>NZ_RQJP01000010.1 GCF_003858645.1 Larkinella knui
GGGTGGGGGGTTGGGTATCGGGTGGCGGGGGGGTGGCGTTGGTGACGCTGAAGGAGCGTTCGACGGGTTGGGCGTAGCGGTATTGCCCGTTACCGTGCTGGGTGGCCCGGATCGTCACCCGCCCCACTCCGCCGGTTAGATTGACTTGACCATTACTTATGAAAGCGGGGCCTTCAATAGCAAACAGTGTGATTGGTAAACCCGAAGTGGCCGAAACTTGTGGGCTAAACGGCGGGGTTGTGGGTGCCCGGTCGGTTATAGATGCAAAATTGATCGTCTGAGAGGCCCCCGGACAATCCAGATAAAGGAATTTGATATAATTAGTAGTCAAACCGCTTGCATCGGTTACATCTAAGCCAACGCCGTACCAATAACTTGCTGTTCCATCACAACTGCCTTCCGATACCGTTACCGATCCGGTCTGATTACTTACCGTTGTGACCACATGCCGGTGATCATTATGATACAGATAAACCGTCCATCGGTACGATAATTGAGTGGGTGATTCGGCATCTGTCGCGGTAGCGTTGAGATTAATGGTGTATGGAGATGATAAACTGATTCGATCCAGATTATCCACAGAGGTAGTCTGAATAATTGGAGGAGTATTGTTGACCGAGATAACGGTCTGAGTGGAGTTCGTTTTGTTTTGCTCGTCGGTAACCTTCAACGTGACTGTATATGATTTGGGGCCTGTGCTGGTAAAGGATCGGGTATAATCCATCGCGGTACTTTTGGACCCGTCACTGACACTCCATTCATATTTTAAAGGCTTACCTTCTGGATCGAAGGATTCTTTTGCAGAAAAATTAATGGTCAATGGGCTATTGCCATAGGTTTTGTCTTTCGTGATAACTGCGACTGGTGGTTGGTCATTGCCCGCAACGAATCGCCGGACTACGCCCGCTTCCCCAAATGTCATGTAGTATATATTGTGATCGTAAGGGTTAAAAGCAACTGCCGTAAGACGTTGACCTCCTTCATCGGTGACAATTTTCTTGGTCACTTTAAACAGGCCGTTGGTTTCCAGTTCATTGTCATGGCCAAATCGTGCACCGGCGATCCATCCTGCATTGTAATCCGCAAAATAATAGATACTTTTTAGCTCTGCCGGATAGGTGCCTCCACCATCCTGCCAGGCTCCTCCGATTGCACAACCTCCTTCAAGTAGGGTCTTGTTTAAGTTTGTAACCGTTTCTCCCTGCACAATTTCGGTGTACTTATTATCGCGCCATTGAATTCTTGGTTTAACAGGGTTTGCTGGCTCAAAAGCCCTGGTTTTCCAATACCCTTCCCGTCCTTTGAGAATACCTTCGTAATAAGGCCAGCCAAAATTTTGCCCGGGCTCCGTAATCACATTCAGCTCTTCCCAACTGGTAAACCCTACATCGCCTACATAAATAATACCGGGTTTTCCGTCCTGGGGATTGGTACTACCAGTACCTGGTCGTACCGATATTCGAAAGGCCTGCCGTAATCCGAAGGCATAGACGCGATTCTGAGCTGCCCGCGGACCAAGGCTGGCATTGTAGAAGGGATTGGATGGCAATCCGTCGCCGTTTTCCGGATTAACCCGCAGAATTTTACCGGATAATGAAAATAATGCCTGGGCGCGGTAAGCCCCAATGTTCTCCGTAACGCGGTTTTTGTCGTAATAATCTGGCTTACTGCATGATTCGGGCGTTGTCGTTCCGGGGTTGGGAATGTATTTAATAATCCCTTCCTGCATGGCCAGATCAACCCACGTCGTCGCGTTGCATCCTACATCTACCTGTTCAAAACTGGAACCATCACCTGTACCAATCAGAATGGAACCGTCGGCTCCTACCGCCAGACCACCGCCGAGGTGAGAAAGCGTTAAAACCGGTACTCCGGTGTCATGTGTTTCGCCAATCAGGACTTTACGACTATTTAAATCTACTGAAAAGTCCCCCTTTACATTAGCCGTGTATCGTGTAAGACGCCCAAATGAAGGATAGTTTTCTAATGAACGGTTTTTATCATAACCCGGTTTACCAACGTTTTTGTACCAATACATATCAACATTGTAATAGAGATAAAACCGCCCGTTTTCTAAGAAGTCGCGGTCCAGTGTCATCCCTAGTAACCCATGATCGCCGTAATTGCCGACTTCTTCACGAATGTCCAACCATAAAGTAGGGGTAGATTCTCCCCGCTTGACCCGGTAGATGGATCCGTAGACATTATTGATATATAAGTTGCCATTATTGTCAAAAACGATTCCGGTCGCCCCTTTAACCGGACCTGCATAAACCTGGTCTTCCAGGTTAATCCCGACTTGTCCATAGACTGCCCACGAGGTAAGCAACCATAACAATAGCACAACACATGTACGTGAAGTAAAGAAGTTTAGCATAGGGAAAAGAGTTAGTAAACACCAGTAAGCACCTCGATCAGAGCAAGAAATCAACAGAAGAATCTTAATTTTTGGAAAGATAGCTAACAATAATTGGGCCGCAAAACTTGCCAGATTTTTATCTTAGTATCCGGTTATCCACAAATAACCCGTTAAAGTTATGTTTTGTGATTAAAAAACCAACAAACTATAGTGTATTGATATAGGCTTGGTGTATTATAATAAGATACTGGATGGTTCAATGGCAGTTAGCAAAACCGTTTTTACTTCGGATTTAAGAACGTTACCCGACCTGAATGTTTTTGCAAAAAGTCTAAAACCGCCGGTAGCGCTACCGGCGGTTTTTTTATGACCCAAGAAGCTATTGCGTTAGCGGTTGATCAGCAAACGTTTGGTGACAATCTGTTTGGCCGTCTGCAACTGAAGCAGGTACACGGCCGGGGCCACCCCACTCAGATCGATCGTTTGCCGCTCGGGCTGGCCGCTGCCCAGCAGCGCTTTCTGCCAGAGCGACCGCCCCAGCAGATCCACTACCTGCAGATCCGCCCACTGCCCGGCGGCCACCTCGTAACTGACTTCCACCCGCCCCCGGCTGGGGTTGGGACTCACCGTCAGCTCCATCCGTACCTGTGTCCCCCCCTGCTCGACGCCCTGCCGGCTGCCGCTTGGGCAGGTGAGCGTTTTGGGTGACCACTTGAGGGTGTAACCGCTGGCGGGCACCCGCCCGCTGATGGCGTGGGGCTTGCCATCGCGCAGCGAAACGGGCACCTCGAAACTGTAGCCGTGGTTGCCATCGCCCTTGCCGGCCGTCTTCAGATCTGGCCGGAAGAGGCCCGCATCGGTGCTGCCTACCACACTGGTGCCATCGACAAATTCGACGGTGATGGGCGTGTTGGGGCGGTTGCGATCCCAGATCCAGCCCTGGATGCTGCTGCAATTGACAATGTCCAGATACCCCTCATAGTTGCCCGGTCCGCTGCCGCCACTGGTCGGCGGGGGCGTGGTGCCCCCGGTGTTGACCGTCAGCGTCAGCGTCACCGCCTGCGAGAGCGGGCCGTCACTGGCCGAATACGTCAGGGTGAACGTGCCACTGGCGGTGGGCGTACCCGAAATCACCCGGGTGGTGGGGTTGAAGTTCAGGGGGGCGGGCAGTCCCGTCAGCGAGTAGGTCAGCGGATCGTTCTCGGCATCGGTGAAGACCGGCAGCGCACTGGCCGTAAAGGCTACGTTGACCGTCGCTGTCAGGGGGCCCACCGCTGGGGCTACCGGGGCGGTGTTGGCGGGCGGGGGTGTGCCCGGGCTACCACAGGTGAGCGTCTTGGGGGCATCCTTGAGGATGAACTCGGAACCCTGCACCCGGGCCCAGATCTGGCGGGGCTGGCCGTCCTTGAGGGCTTCGGGAATGGCAAAGTCAAAGCCGTGCTCGCCGTTGCCTTTGCCCGCATTGAGCAGATCCTGCCGGAAGATATTGGCCGCCGTGGTGCCCAGCAGCTGGCCGCTGGCGATGGACGCGCCCTGGAAGAACTCGATGGTGACCACGGCATTGCCTTTGGCCCGCTCCCAGGCCCAGCCCGAGAGTGTGGTGCAGTTGAGATCCTTGGCCAGGTAGCCATCGTAGTTAGCCGCCGGAGCCGGGGGCGTGGTGCCGCCCCCGGTGTTGACCGTCAGCGTCAGCGTCGTAGAAACCGCCGGGTGCTTGTTGTCGGTAGCCGAATACGTCAGCGTAAAGGTCCCACTCACCGTGGCGGTTCCCGAAATGACCCGGCTACTGGCGTTAAATGATAAATTACCGGGCAACCCCGTCAGCGTGTAGGTCAGCGGATCGTTCTCGGCATCGGTGAAGACCGGCAGCGCACTGGCCGTAAAGGCTACGTTGACCGTCGCTGTCAGGGGGCCCACCGCTGGGGCTACCGGGGCGGTATTGGTAGGCGGGGGTGTGCCCGGGCTACCACAGGTGAGCGTCTTGGGGGCATCCTTGAGGATGAACTCGGAACCCTGCACCCGGGCCCAGATCTGGCGGGGCTGGCCGTCCTTGAGGGCTTCGGGAATGGCAAAGTCAAAGCCGTGCTCGCCGTTGCCTTTGCCCGCATTGAGCAGATCCTGCCGGAAGATATTGGCCGCCGTGGTGCCTAGCAGTTGGCCAGTAGCGATGGACGCACCCTGGAAGAACTCGATGGTGACTACGGCATTGCCTTTGGCCCGCTCCCAGGCCCAGCCCGAGAGCGTGGTGCAGTTGAGGTCCTTGGCCAGGTAGCCATCGTAGTTAGCCGCCGGGGCCGGTGGCGTGGTGCCCCCGGTGTTGACCGTCAGGGCAATGCTGACCGCCTGCGAGAGCAGGCCGTCACTGGCCGAATACGTCAGGGGGAACGTACCACTGGTGGTGGGCGTGCCCGAAATCACCCGGGTGGTGGCGTTGAAGCTCAGGGGGGCGGGCAGCCCCGTCAGCGTGTAGGTCAGCGGATCGTTCTGGGCATCGGTGAAGACCGGCAGCGTGGTGGTGAAAGCCCCATTGACGGTGGCCGTCAGGGGGGAGAGGGCCGGAGCCACCGGGGCCGTGTTGGCGGGCGGGGCCGGGCTGACGACGAGCGCAATCACCAGCGGGGTTTTAGCGCCCCCCTGATCGGTGGCCGTGTAGGTGAGGCTGAAGGTGCCGCTGGTGGTGGGCGTGCCCGAAACCACCCGGCTACTGGCGTTGAAGCTCAGGGGGCTGGGTAAGCCCGTCAACTCATACGTCAAGGGGCTCTGCTCCGGATCGGTGAAGACCGGCAGGGGAGCCGAGCTAAAGGCGGTATGGACCACGGCCGCCAGCGGGGAGACGGCCGGTGGCACCGGCG
>NZ_RQJP01000011.1:0-2500 GCF_003858645.1 Larkinella knui
CCTTATTAAATCTGTGGTGGCGGCAACCTACTCTCCCACCAGTGACGGCAGTACCATCGGCGTAACGGGGCTTAACGGCTCTGTTCGGTATGGGAAGAGGTGTTCCCCCGCACCCTTGCCACCATCCCAGCTCTTCAAGCGCTTCCTTCCGGTAACGCTCATGTCTTGGGTATCTCTTTAAGAAATATGGAAATCACAACCACTCTGCAAGCTCATCGTCGTCTAGTACCCTGCGACCTTCAGGTCATTAGTACGGCTCGGCTCTAGCGCTCTCACGCCCTGCACCTGCCGCCTATCAACGTCATCGTCTCTAACGTCCTTCATAGAAGACTCATCTCCGGGCCGGCTTCGCACTTAGATGCTTTCAGCGCTTATCCAAACCCCACGTAGCTACCCGGCCGTACCGTGGGCACAATAACCGGTTCACCAGCGGTGAGTCCACCCCGGTCCTCTCGTACTAAGGGCAGCCCCCGTCAATCTTCTTACGCCCACCACAGATAGGGACCGAACTGTCTCACGACGTTCTGAACCCAGCTCGCGTGCCACTTTAATCGGCGAACAGCCGAACCCTTGGGACCTTCTCCAGCCCCAGGATGTGACGAGCCGACATCGAGGTGCCAAACCTCCCCGTCGATGTGAGCTCTTGGGGGAGATCAGCCTGTTATCCCCGGCGTACCTTTTATCCTTTGAGCGATGGCCCACCCATGCGGAACCACCGGATCACTATACCCTGCTTTCGCACCAGATCGACTTGTCTGTCTCACTGTCAAGCTCGCTTCTGCTATTGCACTCCACAGCCGGTTACCAACCGGCCTGAGCGAACCTTTGGAAGCCTCCGTTACGCTTTCGGAGGCGACCACCCCAGTCAAACTACCCGCCAACCACGGTCCCCCACACAGTGGGGTTAGACGCCAACAAAGAGAAGGGTGGTATTTCAACGTTGGCTCCACGATGCCTGGCGACACCGCTTCGCAGCCTCCCACCTATCCTACACATCCCTGTGCCAGCGTCCATGATAAGCTGTAGTAAAGGTGCACGGGGTCTTTCCGTCCCGTGGCGGGTATCCGGCATCTTCACCGGAACTACAATTTCACCGAGCTCATGGCTGAGACAGTGCCCAGATCGTTACACCATTCGTGCAGGTCGGAACTTACCCGACAAGGAATTTCGCTACCTTAGGACCGTTATAGTTACGGCCGCCGTTTACTGGGGCTTCAGTTCAACGCTTCGAGGCTTGCGCCCCTAACGCCCCCCCTTAACCTTCCAGCACCGGGCAGGTGTCAGACCCTATACTGAATCTCTCGATTTCGCAGAGTCCTGTGTTTTTGGTAAACAGTCGCCTGGGCCTTTTCTCTGCGACCTCCAGCCCTTTGACAGGCTAGTAGGTCCCCCTTCTCCCGAAGTTACAGGGTCAATTGGCCGAGTTCCTTAGCCATGATTCTCTCGCGCACCTTAGATTATTCATCTCGACTACCTGTGTCGGTTTGCGGTACGGTTACCCAAACGATTAGCGATAGCGGCTTTTCTTGGAAGCCCATCCCCGGCGCTATCCCGAACCCCCGAAGGGCTTCAGGTACTATCGGCGTCCACCTGTCTCCACGGATTTGCCAATGGAAACACTAGCTTCAGCCTTCAACGCACATTTCCCGCAGTGCGCGGCCAGTTCAGTACTCCGTCCCCGCGTCTCTCGTTTGGCTAGTACGGGAATATTAACCCGTTTGCCCTCAGGTTCGGCCTTCGCCTGCCCCTTAGGTGCCGACTCACCCACCGTTGATTGCCATCGCGGTGGAATCCTTAGTCTTACGGTGTGAAGGGTTCTCACCTTCATTATCGTTACTTATGCCTACATTTGCTTTTCTGTACTCTCCAGCCCGGCTCACGCCAAACCTTCACCGACTACAGAATGCTCTCCTACCACAACCAATCTCGAAAGATTGCTGTCCACGGCTTCAGTGGGTTGCTTCATGCCCGTTTATTATCGATGCCCGCCTCGCTCGACCAGTGAGCTGTTACGCACTCTTTAAAGGAATAGCTGCTTCCAAGCTAACCTCCTGGCTGTCTCGGCAACCGGACCTCCTTTGTTCAACTGAGCAACCACTTGGGGACTTTAGCCGGTGGTCTGGGTTGTTCCCCTCTCGGAGTCGGACCTTAGCACCCGACCCCTCACTCCCGCACCACTTCCCGGGCATTCGGAGTTCGTCAGAAGTTGGTAGGATGTGACTCCCCCTAGTCCTATCGGTAGCTCTACCTCCCGGGAAATTTACATGCAAGGCTGTTCCTAAAAACATTTCGGAGAGTACGAGCTATTTCCGGGTTTGATTGGCCTTTCACCCCTATCCGCAGCTCATCCAAAAACTTTTCAACGTTTACTGGTGCGGTCCTCCATGACATGTTACTGCCACTTCAACCTGGCCACGGATAGATCACCCGGTTTCGCGTCTACCCCCACTGACTCAGCGCCCTGTTCAGACTCGCTTTCGCTTCGGCTCCCCTTCTCAAA
>NZ_RQJP01000012.1 GCF_003858645.1 Larkinella knui
CGGTGGCGTCGATGTTGAGCAGCGAGAGGTCGGCCAGCCCCGCCTGCCGGGTGCCCACGGGCCAGTCCAGGCCCAGGTGCGAGGTTTGGGGCTCATAGCCAAACTTGATGAGGGTCTGGTCTTTGCCGGCCCCCTGAACTACCACCCGGTTGCGCATCCGCAAATATTCAAAATACGGGTGAAGCATCAATTTATAGGTACCGGCGGGCAGGTAGACAATTCCGCCCCCATCGGCGGTGGCCCGGTCGATGGCCTGCTGGAGGGCAGGCTGGTCGTTGGCCACCCCATCGCCGGTGGCTTTGAGCGTCAGCCGCGGATCGGTTTTGACGTTGTAGACATTGCGGTAAAAGTCCAGCTTGGCCGCCCACCCTACGCCCAACTGGAAATAATCCTGACCCGGAGCCGTAGCTGTCAGGGTCAGTTCCATGCGGGTTTCACCGGCGGTTCCGCCCAGTCCGTTGCTCACCAGCACGCTATAGACCTGGCCCGACTGTAAGGTAGCGGGCAATTTTAGACTGAGTTTATACGCATCGCTCTTGCTGGCATCTACCACCGCTTCGTGGACGGTAGTGGAACCGGTGGCCATCAGCCGCACCCGGGGGGTGGCACCGGGCAATTGCAGGTTACGACCAAAAATACGAACGGAGCCCCCGGCATAAACGTCAGGGGAATCGAAGTGATGTCCCTGGGCCTGATTGACGAAGACACTGGGGCTGCGCTGGCCCTGCTCCTCGACCCAGAGCTGGTAGAGGTCCAGCCCCGTTTGGGGGGGAATCTGCACAATCAGATGATTGGCCGACTGCACCTGAATGGGCAGGGCCGTGGGCGTAGTGGCGGTGCCTTTGAGGAAATAGGCTTTGGCCGTGGCGCCGAAGCGGCCTTGCAGACTCACCGTCTCTCCGGGCTGCGCCGAGGGGCTGGAATTGAAGATGCGGAGTTGGGCGGTAACGGTTTTTGAACTAAAAAAGCTACTAAACAGGATGAATAGCAAGTAACGGTGAGTCATACATATACAAGTTGTACAGATTACGGATCGTGCTGACATACAGCCTTATTCCGTGAATGTGCAGTAATTAATACCAGCCAAAGATGTTTCAATGCGTGTTTATTCAGCTGCTAAATCTGTGCCAATCCAAACGGGATTTTAAAAAAAAGGAGCCGCAGCGACGGCCAATACGGGAGGGTCAATAAGTAGTTATGCGGGATAAATCTATACTCAATTTACCGTGGGTTATCTTGCCCGAGTTGCTATCAAATGCAGGCGGAAACCTTATCAGAAGCCAGAAAACCGCTATGACCGGGGAATTCTAAACACGGTGCTGGTTGAAAAGAAGAAAGAGAAATTACTAGTAAAAAAACTTGAGTCGTTTTTAGCCAAAATGATATTCTTCGACATCGATTAAGGCGGGCTCAATTTGTCTGTTAGTAGCAAGGTAGCTACAATAACCAGCCCAATAGTCCAGTTTAGCAACATGCCAATGCTGGTGATCCAGGGTGGCAGTTGTCGATTCAATCGAAATGGTAGCTAGCGGAAGCCCGATTCCGCGGCCATCAGCCTTGGCAATGGCTTCTTTAACGGTCCAATGCCGCCAAAATTCCGTTACCGGCTCCGGTGAATGGGTAATGTGCTGCCACTGTGCGGGTGACATGACGGACTCAAAATCGGAAAAATCAATGGGCCGTATCCATTCGATGTCAATTCCTACATCAACGATCCGACTACCAACGCACACAATCCGGTCGAATGAATGGGCAATATTAAAGCTAAAACCAGGGCCGATAGCCGGTTTTCCGTACCGACCGATTTTTACCTGTTCCAGGGTGCTTTCAGGAAAATGGTACCGATGCAGGATTTTAGCCAGTAATAACCGCCCGATCAGGGAGCGCTGCTTATCCGCCCAATGGCGATAGGCATTAAGTTTTGAGTGAAATGAGACGGGGATTTGTTCGAGGTAAGAATGGCAAAGTTGATCAGACCAGCGATCACCCAGCGGAGCTGAAACGATCTGAATGAGTGGTTCTTTTTCCCAACTGCTCATCGGTACGGATACTGCGAAAGATTACGGATGAATTTGGCTACCTTCTTAAAACTTAATAAAGACCTGATTTACGGTTTCTCCCTGATCAGGCTGAACCTGAAGCAGGTAAGTTCCGACTGGCAAACGCTGGACATCCAGATGAGCTTCGTTGGTGGTCGTGAGGGTATTTATAAGCAATAAACCCGCTATAGAATACACCTTGAAACGAGCCCCGGCAGTTGCCAATTGTATATGTAATTCATTAAAAACCGGGTTGGGATAAATTTTCATCGGCACCTCCAATTGTTCATCTCCATTGAAAAAGCATAAGGAAGTGGCCACGGAGGCATGGTTGACGCGTTCGAGCCGGTCGTCCTGCAGCGCCCGACCCGTGTTCTCCAGTTGCAGCTGGCACACCAGCGTGTTGTACGAGCCGCTGTTGAGATACAACCCCGCGGCACAGTTGACCGCCCGGTTGTTCTCAAAGATGCTCCCCAGAAGCGCCGGAATCTGCTCATCCTGATAATACGTCGCC
>NZ_RQJP01000013.1:0-536 GCF_003858645.1 Larkinella knui
ACCAACGGCAGTGGATGCACGGCCGTCAACACCACCCCGGTGGTGGTAGGCACCTGCCCATCGGTGCCCTGCAGTCTGACGGGAACGGTGGCCTCTTCCCAAACCGTGTGCAGCGGCAGTGCCGTCACCATCCAGCTAAGTGCCTCGGGAGGCACTTCCTATCAATGGCAGGGCCCCAACAACTTCACCTCTTCGCTGGCCAGTCCGCTTATCAGCACTGCGACGGCGATCAACAGTGGCACCTACAGTGTGACCATCACCAACGGCAGTGGGTGCACGGCCGTCAACACCACCCCGGTCGTGGTAGGCACTTGTCCAGTGGTACCCTGCAGTCTGACGGGGACGGTGGCCTCTTCCCAGACGGTGTGCAGTGGCAGTGCGGTCACGATCCAACTGACGGCTTCGGGAGGAACCTCCTATCAATGGAAAGGCCCCAATGGTTACAGCAGTACCCAACAGAATCCTACGCTCACTAACGCTACGGCGATCAACAGTGGTACTTACAGTGTGACCATCACCAACGGCAGTGGGTGCAC
>NZ_RQJP01000013.1:542-2034 GCF_003858645.1 Larkinella knui
GGAGGAACCTCCTATCAATGGAAAGGCCCCAATGGTTACAGCAGTACCCAACAGAATCCTACGCTCACTAACGCTACGGCGATCAACAGTGGTACTTACAGTGTGACCATCACCAACGGCAGTGGGTGCACGGCGGTCAACACCACTCCGGTGGTGGTAGGCACCTGCCCATCGGTACCCTGTAGTCTGACGGGGACGGTAGCCTCTTCCCAAACCGTGTGCAGTGGCAGTGCGGTCACGATCCAACTGACGGCTTCGGGAGGAACCTCCTATCAATGGAAAGGCCCCAATGGTTACAGCAGTACCCAACAGAATCCTACGCTCACTAACGCTACGGCGATCAACAGTGGTACTTACAGTGTGACCATCACCAACGGCAGTGGGTGTACGGCGGTCAACACCACCCCGGTGGTGGTAGGCACTTGCCCATCGGTACCCTGCAGTCTGACGGGAACGGTAGCTTCCTCCCAGACGGTGTGCAGTGGCAGTGTGGTCAGCATTCAGCTAAGTGCTTCGGGAGGCACTTCCTATCAATGGCAGGGCCCCAACAACTTCACCTCTTCGCTGGCCAGTCCGCTCATCAGCACTGCGACGGCGATCAACAGTGGCACTTACAGTGTGACCATCACCAACGGTAGTGGGTGCACGGCCGTCAACACCACCCCGGTGGTGGTAGGCACCTGCCCATCGGTGCCCTGCAGTCTGACGGGGACGGTGGCCTCTTCCCAGACGGTGTGTGTCGGCAGTGTGGTCAGCATTCAGCTAAGTGCTTCGGGAGGCACTTCCTATCAGTGGCAAGGGCCCAATGGGTTTACCTCCCTGATGCAGAACCCAACGCTCACTAACGCTACAGCGATCAACAGCGGTACTTACAGTGTGACCATCACCAACGGCAGTGGATGCACGGCGGTCAACACCACTCCGGTGGTGGTAGGCACCTGCCCATCGGTGCCCTGCAGTCTGACGGGAACGGTGGCCTCTTCCCAGACGGTGTGTGTCGGCAGTGTGGTCAGCATTCAGCTAAGTGCTTCGGGAGGCACTTCCTATCAGTGGAAAGGGCCCAATGGGTTTACCTCCCTGATGCAGAACCCAACGCTGAGCACTGCGACGGCGATCAACAGTGGCACTTACAGTGTGACCATCACCAACGGTAGTGGGTGCACGGCCGTCAACACCACCCCGGTGGTGGTAGGCACCTGCCCATCGGTGCCCTGCAGTCTGACGGGAACGGTAGCTTCCTCGCAAACGGTGTGCAGCGGCAGTGCCGTCACGATTCAACTGACGGCTTCGGGAGGGACCTCGTATCAGTGGAAAGGGCCCAATGGGTTTACCTCCCTGATGCAGAACCCAACGCTGAGCACTGCGACGGCGATCAACAGTGGCACTTACAGTGTGACCATCACCAACGGCAGTGGGTGTACAGCCGTCAACACCACCCCGGTGGTGGTGGGCACCTGCCCATCGGTGCCCTGTAGTCTGACGGGGACTGTAG
>NZ_RQJP01000014.1 GCF_003858645.1 Larkinella knui
CATAAGATAACTCGACTGCCATTCCCTTGAACGCTTCGTCATAAACACGTCGTTTAACCATAGTCAAATTGGAGTTAGTCTCCCAAATCTGCCTAAAAAAAGTCTCCAGTCAAATGTAACAAGTCCACTCGCGTTCTTTCATTTTTAACTCGTGAGCAACTGTTGCCCAATGCAATTCTTCCAATCTAGCTTGTAAATACTCAGGCAGAATACGAGCGTCTTTAAAAGGTTTACCCAAATGGTTAACCAAAGCATATGCATCCTTGATTTGTTGAGCTAAGGTACCGTAATTATCGTGTTTAACGTTGGTTAAGACGGTATCTACTTTCCCATTAAATGCGTCAGCGACGAAGTTTATCGCTGTCATGCTACGGACCGCTTCAACATAATCACAAGTGGCTGCTGTTCGGGTACTAATCATCAGACGAGTTCGCTCCCGCGCTTTTTTTAACTCCATTCCAGCTTGCATATAGCCAAACTCGTCGGCTAATTCATCCAGCAATGTGTAAGATGGAACTAGATATTGATCCCCGTATCCATGAATGACATTTTTAAGTGCCTGGATGGTTCTTTCTAAATTGGCTGCGTTTCGTGCTGCGGCTAAAGCCTCTCCCCCAATCTCTTCTGCTCGTTGATTTGCTGAATGGATAATACGCGCGATTCTTTGGCGGCATCCTGCAATATTCCTTCAGCCTGGGTTTGAATTACACGGGCCTTTATACCGGCCTGCTTTAATTCCTCCTTGGCAGATAGGCGTATTTCATAGGCTTCCTTCTCTGCCATCTCACTTATCTGACGAACATGTTGTTCTGTATTCAGAATAATACGATAGGGGCTGAGTTGATCTACTTCTTGCTGCAACTGGGCTATACGAGCAGATGTGGCTGAGGCCTGTTGTTCATGAGCGCTCCGCGTTTGAGCTAGTTCTTGCTCTTTTTTTTGGGTTTTTCTGGATTGCACAAAGAGCAGAACCAGAGCAGTAATAAGTAATATAAGTAAAGTTGTAGACATAGGTCGACCTAATTAAAAGCTATTCGACCTAAAAATAGTCATATGTCTGCGGACTAACAAGAATTGTGGTTTAAATCAGATTTTTGATGAGTACTTTTCTTAGGTGACACCTACTTCCTAAAAAGTAGGTGTCTAAAAAAGGTCTTAAATTAAGGATTGAAGAAGAGCTATTGTTTCTTATTGTTAGTTTATTTCCTTGAATTTATCATTCAATCAAGGTACTTAATTCTACTTAGTTTTTATTGAGAAGAAGCTATATGTATTCTACTGTTTAGGTTGTACTTTCTGCGAGTAATAACGTTAAAACCAGTCTGGAACCTGCTCTTTTAAAACCTTCCATTTAACGACTTTGAAGTGGGCAAAAGGTTGAAACGGCTCTTCAGGATTTTTGTTGGCCGAGTTTTCAAAGAAAAAGGTTTGGTAAGTCAACTGAGCGACCTTATGAGTAAGTATAGCGAGCGATAATAGTGGGATTCGACTTTATCGGTTGGCACTCCATGATCACCCTGTTTGGTTCTCACCTCCACTCGGAATCGGAGAGTAGCTTTTTTAATGTTACAGTTAAGAAGTTGTTGGGGATTTTATAACTGGGTGAAAAAAGTGGGTGTCTGCTTACCTTTATGTTGCAACACAATAGAGGTATGATTACTCAATTTAATGAGCTTACAGACACCCAATGGCAAGTTATTGA
>NZ_RQJP01000016.1 GCF_003858645.1 Larkinella knui
TGGACTTGCAACGGTTCACTGGAGATTTTTTGTCAAGCGGCCATTGAGGATGTGTAAAAATAAGATTCTTGTTGACAGGGTGTGCGGTAACCCAATGCCGAATGTTTTCGTCGTTGATTATACCAACCCTCAATGTACTCGAATATAGCCAACCGAGCTGCAGCTCGTGTCGCAAAATGAGTGTGATTCACCAACTCACTTTTGAGCGTCTTAAAAAAACTCTCCGCCACAGCGTTGTCCCAACAATTGCCCTTGCGGCTCATGCTCTGTGCAACCGGTAGGCCCTTCAACTCATCTCCAAATTCGCAGCAAGCATACTGAATACCTCGGTCCGAATGGAAGACCAATTTGCCATCTATCACTCTGTTTTTGAAGGCCATCCGCCAAGCTGCTACACTGGTCTCTACCGCTTTCAAGCCTTCACTCATGGCCCAGCCAACCACTTTTCGATCTGCCAGATCCAAAACCACAGTCAGATATAGCCATCCCTCTTTGGTGGCAATGTAAGTGATATCAGAGACCCACTTTTGACCGGGCTTATCGGCCGTAAACTCCCTGTTTAATAGATTTTTAGGCACTGGATAATCATGATTTGAGTCGGTCGTCTGCACCCGATACTTTTTGTAAACAATGCTACAAATACCTGTTTTCCTCATGAGTCTGGCAATACGGTTGCGCGAGACCTTCACGCCCTGCTCACGAAGTGCGTCGGCAATCCGAGGACTACCGTAGCGACCTTGGCTCTGGGCATGCACACGCCGGATATGGCTCACCAACTGTTCTTGGTTTCGTTGGCGAGTGCCGACCGGATGCTTACGCCAGTAATAGTAACCACTACTACTCACCTTCAATACTTTGCACATCTTCTCAACGGGAAATAAATGAGCGTTTTCCTTTATAAATCGGAATATTTTCCGTCGTTCCTGGAGAAGATGCTGACTGCCTTCTTTAATATATCGCGTTCCATCTGAGCTTCTCTAAGCTCCCGTTGCAACCTTCTAATTTGTTGCTGCTCGTCAGAAAGTGTAGCATTAACAGGCTGGGTCTGATCGTTTTTCTGATGTCGTTGCCTCCATTTACGGATTCGGCCAGGATCAATCCCCAATTCACGGGCGGCATCTTGTATGGATCCTTTTGCATAAGATAACTCGACTGCCATTCCCTTGAACGCTTCGTCATAAACACGTCGTTTAACCATAGTCAAATTGGAGTTAGTCTCCCAAATCTGCCTAAAAAAAGTCTCCAGTCAAATGTAACAAGTCCA
>NZ_RQJP01000001.1:0-1707481 GCF_003858645.1 Larkinella knui
GGATGGTGGCAAGGGTGCGGGGGAACACCTCTTCCCATACCGAACAGAGCCGTTAAGCCCCGTTACGCCGATGGTACTGCCGTCACTGGTGGGAGAGTAGGTTGCCGCCACCACAGATTTAATAAGGGTCCTGTCTTCACAAGAGGCAGGACCTTTTTTGTGGGATGAGTAGCACAGGTAAACCTGGGAGTGGTCCAAATCCATTCGAAAAGTTGGGTTGGATGGTGAAGTTGATCCAATAGTAATTCATAAAGCCGCCAACGGCCTAAAAAGAATACCGGCGGTTATCGCCAGTATGAACGCCAAAACGATCCTCCCAATCCCGCAACCCCATTTAAGATCGAAGCTTCTGAACTGAGTTTAGAGGGGTAGGAAACGTCGAAGGCTGCCGCAAGTATATGCTTAGTTTAAATGGATCCCCACTACTAAATCGGTTAATCCTTGCTTCACTTTAGCAATTGGACCAACACATAATAATTGGGATCACTAGTCAACGTCGTTATACCGGACTTTTGCAACGTTTGCCATTGTGTAGTTGGCTTGAGATTTTGATCAGGCCCCGACTGGTTTAGGCAAACCCGCACGGGCATATCAAACCCTTCGACGCAGTTTGTCCAGCGGTATTGAATCTTGTTTTTAACCAATTTATACGCTAACGTTGGAATCCGCTTATCGCGAAGATATTGGTCAAATACCTTCTGGAGATTGATGCCTGCCTGTTGGCTGATGTAGGTCTCAATCTGGTTGCCATCAACGGTCTGGTGATAAAACGTTTCATTAAGCCCCCGAAGAATTCCCCGCCATTTGACATCATCCCCGATAATCTGCCGAATTGTATGCAAAAGATTTCCACCTTTGTAATACATATCGCCTGAACCTGAATGGTTTACATTGTAAGTTCCGACAATGGGCCGGTCATTGCGAATTAGCGCACGGGTACCCATTACGTAGGCAGCTCCGGCGGCTTTTCCATAATAATACTCGGTATACAGGTTCTCCGAATAATTGGTAAAACTTTCATGGACCCACATATCGGCAATATCCCGGTAGGTAATATTATTGGCAAACCACTCATGGCCGGATTCGTGGATAATGATAAAATCCCAGAGAAGTCCAAAACCCGTGCCGGATAAGTCTTTGCCCAGATAGCCATTTCGAAAGCGATTCCCATACGTCACCGAGCTTTGATGTTCCATGCCCAGATACGGTGTTTCGACGAGCTTATACCCATCCTCGTAAAAAGGATAGGGCCCAAACCAGTATTCAAATGCCTTTAACATGGGTTTGACTTGCTGGAATTGCCGACGAGCGGAATCCTCGTGTTCGGGTAATGCATAAAAGTCCAGCGTCAATCGTCCTTTTTCGCCTTGCAATGTATCGGCCCAGTGAATGTATTTACCGACGTTGACATTGACCCCGTAATTATTGATCGGATTATTCACAAACCAGTCAAAGGTATGGCTGCCATCCGTGTGTTCGGTTACCCGGCGCAGCCGTCCGTTCGAAACATCGGTTAAGTCCTTAGGTACTGTAATGCTAATAAGCATACTGTCGGGTTCGTCATACATGTGATCTTTACAGGGCCACCAGGCGCTGGCCCCTAGTCCCTGACAGGCGGTAGCGATAAACCACTGACCGGTTTTATCCCGTTTCCAGACAAAGCCGCCGTCCCAGGGCGCGCGTTTGGCAACCCGCGGTTTCCCGGAATAATAGACCACTACCGACTCCCGTTGTCCGGTTTTTTGTGCTTTTTGGAGGGTTACAAAATAAGCGTTTCCGTCCTGTCTGAACTCGAGTTGTTTTCCATCCTGAGTGATTTTCTCAACCTTGAGTGGGCGTTGTAAATCGACCTGTAACGTCTGACCGGGTTTCAAAACCCGGTATTGAATGGTCGTACTGCCACTGATTGCACTGTCGGCCGGATTGATCCTGACTTGCAAGTGGTAATAGGCTAAATCCCACCAGATTCGCTCGGGTGTAATGGAACCACGCAGGGTATCATCATGCGTAAACGCGAATTTCTGGGCCGACGCCGTCAGGGAAAGAAACAGGGCCGCCAGGAACCAGATCGATTTTGGAAGTGAATTGCTCATAAGACTTTTAGTTCCGTGTTCATGTAACAGATACGCCATCAGCGCGGCCCCGGTGGGCAGTGCTCCAGTAAATACCGGGTGTAGAGCGTATGGAGGTGTTGCGTAGTGCCTTCGCCTTCCGAAATGCTGTGCGTACGGTTTGGATACGGCATCATCTGAAACTGTTTATTGTACTTAATGAGTTCATTAATAAGGGCTTCTGCATTGGAGTAATGTACATTGTCGTCGCCCGTACCGTGAATGTAGAGCAGGTTACCCCGTAAATTTTTGGCATATGTAATGGGTGAACCAGCCACAAAATCCTCCCGGTTTTCCTGGGGCAAGCCCATATAGCGTTCCTGATAAATATTATCGTAGAATAGTTGATTCCCCACGGCGGCAATGGCAATACCGGTTTTATAGAGCTGGGGATACTGAAAAAGGAGTTGAAGGGTCGTCGCACCACCACCACTCCAGCCCCAAACCGCCACTCGGCCCGTATCCAGATAGGCACGTTGCTCGAATAGCTTTTTAGCCCCCATAGCCTGATCCCGGACGTTAATTCGTCCGATCTTCCGGTAAATTGCCTTGCGCCAGGCGGCACCCTTGAGCGTTGGCGTCCCCCGGTTGTCCAGAGCAACGTAACAATAACCGGCTTTGGCCATATCACCATCAAAAAGAGAATTGCTGCCCGCCGAAAATACGTCATTTGTTGTACTGCTGGCAGGTTCGCCATACACATAAAATACGATCGGGTATTTTTTGGTGCTGTCAAAATCAAGCGGTTTTCGAATCCAGCCATCCAGGGTTATTCCGTCAGACGTGGTGACGGTAAAAAACTCAACATGACGGGCTGTTGGGCTGTTGGATGCGGAGCGTGATGACGTTCGAACGACCTGATTATCGGACAATCGAATCCAGTTTGTCATCGGGGGAATCAGATGACTGTTGAACGTGTGCTGGGCATACTGACCTCCGGGAGCGATGTCATACGAATGGGTTCCGGTTTCATTGACCGGCGAAATCCGTTCCAGTTTTCCCTTTCCGTCCATCTTGGTCCGAAACAAATACCGTTGCGTTGGGTTGGTGGGGGAAGCTATGAAGTACAGATACCGGTTTGGCTCGTCAATGTAACTGATGTTGGCCATGTCGTATGAGCCGGGCGTGAGTAAAATTTCTTTTTTACCATCGCGACTTACCTGATAGATGTGCCGCCAGCCGTCTTTTTCGGAAACCCAAAGAAACGATTTGCCGCCTTCCAGCCACTCCCAGCCCGCAGGATTACCACGATTCCAGACTCCTTTGGTATCAATCCAGGTTTCGCTGGTTTCACGGTGAATGGGCACAGCGGACCCATTGGTGGGTTGGCACACAAACAAAATACTTTGATTTTGTTTCCGGTTTACCTGTTGGACAATCAACTCGTTGGTCGTAGGAAACCATTCCATGCGAGCGAGGTAGTGTTGCTGCGGATCGCCCGGTATGGCCAGCCAGCGCGTTGGCCCGCCCGTTGCCGGAACCACGCCGATTCGAACCGGCGACGGTGATTCGCCCACCTTCGGGTATTCGACCGGAATCACGCGGGAGTAGACGGAGTCGGTCGTGTTGAGCATCAGATAATCGCGGATGTTGCTGGCGTCGACCTGCCAATAGGCGATTTGCTTGCTGTCGGGACTCCACCGAAAACCGTCACGGCAATCGAACTCTTCTTCATACGCCCAGTCGAACGTGCCGTTGATGCGTTTGCGGGTGCCATCGGACGTAAGCGGGGTGGTTTTTCCGTTCGCAACCTCTTCCACAAACAGATTATTTTTGCTCACATAAGCTACCTTGGTTCCGTTGGGTGACAGCTTGGCGTAGAGCAGCGACTGGCTGGGCTGGGCTTTGCCAACCTGTCGCAAGTGACCGGTTTTCCGGTTAAGTAAAAAGTAGTCACCCCGGGTGTTGTATCGCCAGACCCGGGCGGTATTGGTAAAAATCAGGACCGTTGATGAATCACGACTAAAGTCAAAACCGGCTACATTCAGCGGTTTCGACGCGCCGGGTGGGGTAAGCTGCTCTTTAGAAATTACCGTTATTTCCTTTCCGGACAGGACTTCCGTCTGAAGGATGGACTCGTTCCCTGCCGTTAAATACGCCGTCCCGCCGGCCGTCCAGCGTATCCCCTGAAATTGCGCGAATGACACCGGTAAGCAGCCGGCAAGTAGAAGAAAGTTGAATAGTAAAATTCTGATAATGAGTCTCATATTTTAAAAAATCGCTTTGATGTATTGACCCGGTGTTAAACCGGTGATGAGTTTAAATTGGCGGTTAAAGTTTGACAAATTAGTGTATCCGCACGAAAAAGCAATCTGACTGATCGGCAGTTTCGATTCCTGCAACAACCGGCAGGCGTGTTCGATACGTACTTCATTGAGCAGTTGCGAAAACGTTTTGCGGGTGTGAAGCCGGAAAAACCGGCAAAATGCGCTGGGTGTCAAATGGGCCTGAGCAGCTACATCATCCAATGTGATGGGCGAGGCATAGTGGTTCAGAATAAACGTAAACACACTATCCAACCGCTGGTGATCGTCGGGTCGGCGGGGTTGCTCATAGGCGGTCATCGACAGCATTTCCCGCCGTGAATCGGAAGCCATACGATCTAAAACCGTCAGAAGCGTCATCAACTGCTCAAAAGGACGAAGCGTGTGCAGTTGCTCCATAAAAGAGGTGGTCGAAACCGGCTCATTGAACCGGATCCGCACCCCGTGCCGGGCTTCCTGAAATAGCTCCGTGAGATGCGTTAATTCGGGCATACCGAAAAAGGTTTCCTTCAGGTGTTCCGGACGCAGGTAAACGGAATAGGAAAGAGCCCGGTGCGTAGTAGCGGTGGTGAAATAATCGGGGTCATTTCGGAAAACATGCGGCAAATTGGCACCCAGTAGCAATAAATCGTAGGGCCGAAAACGGTCGATCCGGTCGCCGACAACCTGCGTACCCACACTTTCTTTGATCAAGGTCAACTGCAATTCCGGGTGAAAATGCAGCCGGTCATAAAAATGCGGGCCGTCGTCGACCTGCACCCGAAACGAGCGGTCATCAACCGTGGGGACTTTAAATAGCAGCGGTTTCATCGGGAAAACAACAATTCGGTCAGGTGATTGACCTTCCTACGGAAAAACAAAGTAGCACTAAGTAGCCGGATTAATACAGAATTAGTGAATAAATTTCCCAAACAGCAGAGAACTGGCAAAAATAGTATTAGAATTGATCAACCGGTATGAAGTGAACGATCCATTTAATTGCCAAATTTGTTCTGCCTGACGCCTTTTGACGTCCTGTATTCATTCAACTCCGATCAATTCCCGACTCTTATGGCTATTTCCGTACCCTGGAAAGGGGTTTATCCCGCCCTCCTCACGCCGTTTACGGCCGACGATGAACTCGATTTACCCCTCTTCGCTACCAATATTCAGGCCCAGCTTGAGGCCGGTGTTCATGGACTCATCATTGCCGGTTCTTTGGGCGAGGTCAGTACGCTGGCCGGGCCGGAGAAACTTTCGTTGCTGGAAAAGGCGCTGGAAACCACGAACGGGCGGGTTCCGGTGATTATGAATGTGGCCGAAGCCTCAACGCGTGAAGCCGTTCGGAGTGCCCGGGAGGCCGAAGCCAACGGGGCCGATGGCCTGATGCTGTTGCCACCGATGCGGTATTTTGCCGATTCCTACGAAACCGTTGCATTTTTCAAAACGATCGCGCAGGAAACGTCGCTGCCCATCATGATTTATAACAATCCGGTGGATTACAAAATCATGACGACCGTGGCGATGTTTGACGAACTGGCTACCTTGCCGAACATTCGGGCCGTGAAAGAATCGACCCGCGACCTGACCAACATCACCCGGATGCGGAATGCGTTTGGCGACCGGTTTAGTTTGCTGGGCGGAGTGGATACGCTGGCACTTGAAGCCCTGATTTCGGGGGCCGATGGCTGGGTGGCCGGGTTGGTCGATGCATTCCCGCTGGAAACGGTTGCGATTTATGAACTGGCAAAAGCCGGTCGAATTGACGAAGCACTGCGCATTTATCGCTGGTTTATGCCTTTGCTGGAATTGGATATTCAGCCGAAACTGGTGCAGTACATCAAGCTGGCCGCTGCGGCTACCGGTATTGGTTCGGAATACGTTCGGGCTCCGCGACTGACGCTCGTTGGCGAAGAACGGGCGCGGGTGCTGGGCATTATCGAAGCCGCGCTGGCAACCCGGCCGGTTCTGCAACTGGCCTGATCCATGAATTATAATTTTTTCTGTATCGACGCCCATACCTGCGGAAACCCCGTTCGGGTGGTGACGGGAGGCAGCATTCCGCACCTGACGGGTGCGACGATGAGCGAAAAACGCCAGCATTTTCTGCGTGACTACGACTGGCTTCGAAAAAGCCTGATGTTCGAACCACGCGGTCACGACATGATGTCGGGCAGCATTTTGTATCCGCCCAGCGACCCCGCCAATGATGTCGGCGTGTTGTTCATCGAAACCTCGGGTTGTTTGCCGATGTGCGGACACGGGACCATCGGCACCGTCACGGTTGCCATTGAGCAGGGCCTGGTGGTGCCCAAAACGCCGGGCGTGTTGAATCTGGAGGTGCCCGCCGGGTTGGTGCGGGCCGAATACCGCCAGGAAGGCCGGAAGGTGAAATCGGTTAAAATAACCAATGTCAAGTCGTATCTGGCGGCCGAAAACCTGACGGTCGAATGCCCGGATCTGGGGACTTTGACGGTCGATGTGGCCTATGGCGGTAATTTCTACGCCATTGTTGACACCCAGCCCAATTTTGCCGGGTTGCAGCACTTCAAAGCCGAACAACTCATTGCCTGGGCGCGGGTGATGCGCGAGCGGATGAATGAGCAGTATCAATTTGTTCATCCCGAAAACCCGACGATCAATGGCCTGAGCCACATTCTCTGGACGGGCACACCCCTGGCTGCGACGTCAACGGCCCGCAATGCGGTTTTTTACGGGGACAAGGCCATCGACCGGTCACCCTGCGGAACCGGCACCTCGGCCCGACTGGCGCAGTGGTACGCTAAAGGCTGGTTAAAACCGGGTCAGGACTTTGTCCACGAAAGCATTATCGGCTCTATTTTTACCGGACGAATCGAGCAGGAAACGGACTTGGCTGGCCAGACGGCCATTGTTCCGAGCATCGAAGGCTGGGCTATTATTCATGGCTTCAACCACATCATACTGGATGAAGACGATCCATACGTACACGGTTTTCAGGTCATATGAGGCACATTGGAATTATCGGCGGAGGAGTAATCGGGTTATGTTCAGCGTATTACCTGGATAAGGCCGGGTATAAAGTTACGGTTTTCGATCAAAATACGCTGACCGATGGCTGTTCGTTCGGCAATGCGGGAATGATTGTGCCCAGTCACATTATTCCGCTGGCGCAACCGGGCATGATGGCCAGGGGAATGCGGATGTTGCTGCGTTCGACCAGCCCGTTTTACATCAAACCACGCCTGAGTGCCGATCTGCTCCGCTGGGGCTGGCTGTTCTACCGGCATTCGACGCCCGAACACGTTGAACGGTCGATTCCGGCCCTGCGCGACCTGAGTTTACTCAGCAAAAAACAGTACCAGGAACTCGCGCAATCCGGCGATTTGTCGTTTGGCTGGGAGGAACTCGGGTTACTGATGCTGTACAAAACCGCTTCGGCCGAACACGAAATGGCGGAAGAAGCGGAGGTGGCCAACCGGGCCGGAATTGAAGCGCAGCAGTTGTCGGGGGTGCAGGTTCAGGATCTGGAGCCGACGGTTCGTGTGATGGTTCGCGGGGCGGTTTATTACCCCGGCGACGCGCATCTGAATCCCGGCCAGTTCGTTCGCTCGTTGGTGGCTTATCTGAAAAAACGGGGTGTTACGCTCCTGGAACGACAAAACGTTATCGATTTTGGACGGACTACTTCCCGAATCACGTCCGTCCGAACCCTTTCAGGAGACCATTCCATCGATGAAGTCGTGATTGCTGCGGGCGCCTGGTCACCGTCGTTGACTCGCTTACTCGGTTTTTCGTTGCCGTTGCAGGGGGGCAAGGGATACAGTTTTACGCTACGGAATCAACGTCCGTCGGTCCGTGTTCCCGCCATTATGCTGGAAGCCCGCGCAACGGTAACGCCGATGGGGCCGGATCTGCGGTTTGCCGGTACGCTGGAAGTGGCCGGAACGGATTTATCGGTCAACATGAACCGGGTGCGGGGAATTGTCAATTCCATTCAGAAGTACTACCCGGATCTGCCGGCCGAAATGCCCGAAATTTCAAAAGTCTGGAGTGGCTTGCGGCCCTGTTCGCCCGACGGTTTGCCGTATATCGGCCGGGTTTCGGGCTTTGAAAACCTGACGCTGGCCACCGGACACGGTATGATGGGCGTAAGTTTGGGTCCGGCTTCCGGTAAACTCGTGGCTGATGTCGTGCATAATCAGGTTCCCGCCCTGGACTTAAATCCATTTGATCCGGACCGGTTCCGATGAAAGGAGCGTGTTTTGCTAAGAAATTGCAGAAAAGTGAACAAAAACAGCTTGATTTTGAATAAAAAAGCCAGAATTGTATACTTTTATTCTTTATAACCGTTTACTAGCATGTAGTTACAGATAAATACTAAAAATATTTATCGTCCACTTTCTGATTCTACTTGATGTATTTGAAAGAAACGCTCTACTTTTGTGTAGTTATTGACCATAACTATCCCATGCCATGAAAATCAGCCCGCCACAAGTTGGCCGATACTATTACGTCGGAAATGAGCCGACTTTGTTTACCGAAAAACTGTTGCAGGAAATCCTGCCGCATCACCGTCCGCAGCCCATTCGGTTAACCAAACAATGGTTGCTGTCCTTCGGCTTTCGGCCGGATGCGGCCCGCCACTTCTGGTATTTTCAGGATTTGAAATTAGTACCGGGCCTCAACTGCTGGCTGTGTGTAAGCAGCCGCCGGTATTTGTATTACGTGCACGAACTTCAGGAATGTTTTGCTGATATTTACCAAACCGAATTGCCACTCGAAATTCAGTCCTAATCTGTCAGGAATACCCTGGCCCCTTCATTTTTGTATTCTTTTCTACCAAGTTGTTTTTAATTAAATAAATCCTGAACTGCTGTATTAAAATTAGCACGATATTTGTGCTAATATTTGTCTGATAATTGCCTCCCATTTATTCATTACCCACTTTTTTTTCAGTACCCGATTGGGGAACTTAAGAGTCCCGTTTTTAACGTGCAAATGGTGTGGCCGTAGTAAAAAGGTTGGGTTTTTACCGAGTAAACGCGTTAAGTTGCCCGGTAAATCTTCATTCAGCCATTTTCTATCCTACTCCCGGGAAACAAAACCTGGCCAATTCTACCCAGTTGGAATGTATTTTTTATTTCTTTATAAAAAAATTACCATTTTGCGTCCTTTAGTACATTATTTGTAGGGGAAATTACTTAGTGAAGATTATAAACTTCCCTATACCCACCTAACTTCTACAATCACACTCAAATGAAACTGAATCAATCTGTTTTTAAAGACCAGGCCTGGAATTATATTTCGGAAACGCCGGGTTTTTTGGCTGATAATGCCCAATTGGTATTAGCATTTGGTGAACGGTTTTTATTGGAAAAATTAAATTTGTACGAACAACTCAGAGCGCGGTATCCAACTGCCGATATCGTCATCAATTCGACATCAGGCGAAATTTACCTCGATAAAGTTCATGACGATTCCGTTATCGTAACCGCTATTGAATTTGAGAAAACCGGCATTCGTACCGTACAGATCGACATTAGTAAACACACGGAAAGTTTTAAGGCGGGCGAGAAAATTGCTCAGGAACTGGATGCTCCGGATTTATCGGCCCTGTTTTTAATTTCTGATGGCAGCTGGGTCAATGGGAGTGAGCTGACTGAAGCCCTCAACCAGCTTTTAAAACGCCACATTCCTATTTCCGGTGGACTGGCCGGTGATGCGGCCCGTTTTGAGCGGACGCTGGTCGGTCTCAACCAGCCTCCCGCAGCGGGAAAAATCGTCGGTATCGGTTTTTACGGCACTGAATTGAAAATTGGCCACGGTTCGATGGGAGGCTGGGATGTTTTTGGGCCGGAGCGTGAGGTCACCAAAGCTACCTATAATGTTCTGTATCAGATTGATGGCAAACATGCGCTGGATTTGTACAAGGAATATTTAGGGAAATACGCGGAAAGCTTGCCCGCTGCCGCCCTGCTTTTTCCGTTGTCGATCCGGGCAACCACCGAGTCGGAACCTTTGGTCCGGACGATTCTGTCAATCGACGAAGAGGCCAAAAGCATGACTTTTGCCGGTGAAATGCCGGAGAAAGCCCTGGTTCGATTTATGACGGCCAATTTTGACCGGCTCATCGATGCTTCCGCAGTGGCGGCCAATACGTCCATGAACCAGCTGAATTTTGCGCCCGAACTCGCCATCCTGATTAGTTGCGTTGGCCGAAAATTGGTGTTGGGGCAGCGAACCGATGAAGAAGTTGAAGCGGCCCGGGAAGTATTCGGAACGGATGCGGTACTGACGGGTTTTTATTCATACGGCGAAATCTCCCCCTTGCAGTCGAATGCCCGCTGCGAACTCCACAACCAAACAATGACCGTAACGGTATTTTCAGAAAACTGAATCCATGGAATTAAACACCCTCCATAAATTACTGGCCCGCCAGGTTAACAAACACCTTACGGAAGAGTGTCTGCAACATGAGCGTTTTCAGCAATTTGTAAAAGCAGTCAATGAATCCTACCACAACTTTGATCGGGATAAGGAATTGTTTGAGCATTCTTCGCATCTCAATGAGCGGGAATATGCGACGATCAACCAAAAACTGAAAGAAGAAATCAGCCAGCGCCGGCAGTCGGAAGAAAAACTGATGGAAGCCATCAAGTCAATGGAAATTCCGGAAGGCGATGAAATGCCGGAGTTTGGCCCTGAAAATCTGGTTTCGCTGGTCGATTTTCTTCAAAAGCAGATTGAGCATCGCAAACAAATTGAAGTGGAACTGCGATCGGCAAAAGAAATTGCGGAGAATGCCACCCTGGCAAAATCGGATTTTCTGTCGATGATGAGCCATGAAATCAGAACGCCACTGAACGGTATTGTCGGTATGACGTATCTGATGAGCCAGGAGGAAGTGCCGCCAGCACTGGCCGAGAACCTGAAAACGCTGCAATTTTCGATTGAACACCTGCAAGCCCTGATCAATGACATTCTGGACTTTAGTAAAATAGAGGCCGGGAAAGTGGAGTTGGAAGAAACCAACTTTGACTTTAAACACCTGGTATCCAATATAAAACGGGCGCATCAGTTTAAAGCTGAAGAGAATGGTACCCGGATTAAACTGATGGTGGACGACGACATTCCCGACTCGCTTGTGGGCGATTCGCTGCGGATTGGGCAG
This sequence comes from Larkinella knui, assembly GCF_003858645.1. Classification (GTDB taxonomy): domain Bacteria; phylum Bacteroidota; class Bacteroidia; order Cytophagales; family Spirosomataceae; genus Larkinella; species Larkinella knui. Next base: position 11,508 of record NZ_RQJP01000001.1, read on the forward strand.
GTGTTGTCTAATCTGGTCTCGAATGCCATTAAATTTACCAAAAAAGGGACGATCACCATCGAACTGTCGCTGCTTCAGAAAGACGATGAAGTGGCGTCCATTTATGTTTCGGTGCAGGATACCGGAATCGGTATTGCATCCGAGAAGCAGCAAGCCATTTTTGATATGTTTACCCAGGCCAATTCGGCCACAACCCGGCAGTTTGGCGGAACCGGACTTGGTCTGGTGATTACCAAACGACTCCTGGAATTGCATGACAGCAAAATTGAGGTGGAAAGTGAGGAAGGAAAAGGGGCTAAGTTTTATTTTACCCTCGACTTACGCATCAGTTCTGCCGTTAAGCAGTCTTTTGCGATTCCCGACGCCATCAACGACCATACGCTGAAAGGCGTGCGAATTTTGCTCGTGGAAGATTATCCGGTGAATGTAAAAGTAGCCCTGAAATTTCTGAGCCGGTGGGGCGTGGTGGTGGATGTCGCGGAGAATGGGCTGGTTGGGGTTGAAAAATTTCTGGCGGGTTCCTACGACCTCATCCTGATGGATCTTCAGATGCCCGTGATGGACGGGTATACGTCGACGCAGCAGATTAGAGAAACCGATCCTAAAATCCCGGTTATTGCCCTGACCGCTTCGGCAACCTACAGCAACCGCGACCGGGCCATTAGTGCCGGGATCAACGATTACGTGACGAAACCGTTCAATCCCAACGACCTTTTTCAGAAAATTGCCAAATACTGCCATCGTCTCAATTGAGCCGTTTCCGTAAAACCGGATCTGTACCCATCGTAACCTGTAAGATTATAGCGTAACATGCCACATTCCCCTGACCACTTAACGGAGCAACTGGATCGTGATCGGCTGTTGCAATTGTACGAAGACGATACCGATATGCTGATCACCTCAATTGAGACATTTCTGGAGGAAGTGCTTCCCACTTTTCAGGAATTGGAACGTCTCATTGAGTCGCAGGATTGGACGGCGGTAACCGGCCGGACTCACCAGCTCAGACCCTGGCTCGGCATGGTCGGTTTAACCAGGTTAGAAAGCAAACTGTGCGAAATTGAAGAACTGGCAAAAAAAGACCCAAATCATACTACGGTCATGAATTCATATCATAACTTCAATACAGATCTGGCCAGAATGGTACCGGTATTGAAATCCGAACTGCACGAATTGACGAAATAACGAGGCCGTAAAAGGAATGGATTTTGTACGATTAATTTTGCCCCTCAGCTGCGAATAATCAGATTGAGTACCTATTAAATACAGATTAAATAAAAATGTTCATTTAGCAATAGCTGTTATTTTTTGCCTATCCCGCCATATTTATCAGACAAAATTTAATAACTATCTATTTTGTAGTATGATTTTTGTTACTCCTTCGTATTGTTAGTAAGTGGTGATGCTAGCGGCCACTGAAATGAGTTAATTTGTTAAATTTGAATAACTACCTGTTGCAAACTTAACCGTAGTTTGTAAATACGATTACTGTATACTTTATGGAAAACCATTACCATGTTCTTGTAGTAGAAGATGATACGTACATTCGCAAAGTTCTGCGCCATACGTTAAAAGCCGATTTTGACGTCACGACGCTGAATAATGGGATTGAAGCGATGGACTGGTTGGAAGCGGGGAATCCAGTCGACATTATCATTACCGACTTACAGATGCCCTATCTGAGCGGCCAGGACTTGATACGGACCATTCGGGCGAGTTCATTACTGCGCCAGGTTCCCATTATTGTTCTGTCGACTTTTACCGACAGTGCCACCAAAATTGCCTGTCTGGAGCAGGGGGCTGACGACTACATGATCAAGCCTTTTAATCCGCTGGAGGTGAAAGCCAAGATTAATGCAATCCTGCGCCGAACCGATAAAAGTACCGCGCAACCAACACCCTCGCCCGGAAACAGACCGGCTTTCTGATTTCTTTTTAGCTCTCAATTCGTATGCTGACGGTATTAGCGAACGGAACAACTTTTCGGGTTTTATACGTTGAAGATGACCCACAGATGGCCGCGGATTTTAGCCGGGCGTTTGGCGAAACCGCATCGATTACGGTGGTAACCAGTCTGGAACAAGCTCTTTTTTGTTTAGATGCCGAGCCGACTATCGATCTGGTGGTTTTTAACGACCGACTGAACAGCACATCTTTTCTGAACGCCATTCGATCCAATCCGCCTTCGGCCAAACTGTCGACCATTCTGCTGACGAACGATGCCACCATCGACCTGACTGCCGAACCGTTCCGGGGGCGCGTGATCGATGTCTATCAGTATGGGTATTCCGAGGAGGCTTTTCAAACCCGCCTATCGTACCTGGTTCGGAAGAAGCAGTATGCTGAAAGTGGAGGAAATGCCCACACCAAACCCGCTCCGGTGCGCATGCCGATCGGCAAGCGGATCTTTGACATAGTGCTTTCGTTTCTGCTCCTGCTGATGATTTCGCCCCTTCTGTTGGTGGTCGCAATTTTGGTTAAACTCGATTCAAAGGGGCCGATTTTTTACGGATCGAAGCGGGTCGGTATGGGGTATAAAGTGTTCAATATGTATAAGTTCCGAACCATGCGGACGGATGCCGACCAAATGCTGGCCAGCATGGCGTCGAAGAACATGTACAATGTGAACAAAGTGGAAGAGCCGGCCGATCAGCTCTGCGAAAGCTGCCAACTGGCCGGTACGGGTTGCCAGCAGCCACTTTTTCTGGACGATAAGCAGGTCTGCGAAAAAGTGCATTTCCGCGCCGAGAAAGCCAAAGCCATGTTCTCGAAGTTCAAGGAGGATCCCCGCGTGACGCGGCTCGGAAAAGTCCTGCGCAATACCAGCATCGATGAATTGCCGCAGTTTTATAACATTCTGCGGGGGGATATGTCGTTTGTCGGCAACCGCCCGCTGCCGCCCTACGAAGCTGAGAAGCTGACGGCTGCGGGATACGCCCGCCGGTTTGCGGCTCCGGCTGGCCTGACGGGGCTCTGGCAGGTGACCAAGCGGGGCGGAGCGGCCGTATCGGATCAGGAACGCATTCAGCTCGATGTGCTGTACGCCAAAAAGTATTCGTTCAAAACGGATTTGATGATTGTGATACGAACTCTTAAGGCGGTATGGCAAAAGGAGAACGTGTAGCCGACAGCGTACCGCTGATTTCGCTGATTACGATCAATTATAACCAGGCCATTGTGACCTGCGAAATGCTGGAGTCGACCCGGCGGTTGAAATACCCCCGCTTTGAAATCATTGTGGTCGATAACGCATCCGTCGAAGACCCAACCGAGCGCATCAATCAGGGAAATTATCCGAATGTAAAGGTGGTTGTCAGTCCGGAGAACCTGGGGTTTTCGGGGGGCAACAACCTCGGTATCCGGCACGCGAAAGGGGATTATTTCTTTTTTCTGAACAACGATACGGAGGTGACGCCGGATCTTCTCGATCAGTTGCTGGCCCCTTTCAAAACCAATTCGAAAATAGGGATTACCTGCCCCAAAATCCGGTTTTACGACCATCCGACCATCATTCAGTACGCCGGTTATTATCCCTTAAACCGCTATACCGGTCGGACCTGGTCGATTGGACTGGGAGAAACAGATCGCGGGCAACACGACCAGTCCGGTCCAACGGCTTTTGCCCACGGCGCGGCCATGATGGTCAGTCGCCGGGCGGTTGAGGAGGGGGGCGCCATGGACGAATCGTTTTTTCTGTATTACGAAGAACTGGACTGGTCGATGCAGATTCAGCGGGCCGGTTTTCAGATCTACTACCAGGCCTCGGCTTTGATTTACCACAAGGAATCGATCAGCGTCGGAAAAACCAATCCGCTCAAAGTCTATTACCACACCCGAAACCGGCTGCTGTTCATGCGAAGAAATGTGAGCGGTTTTCCGCTGTATTTCTTCATCCTCTATTATTTCTGTTTTGCCCTCACCAAAGCGGCTTTTCTCTACGCCCTCAAACGGCAGAAAGAGTATCTCATCGCGCTGAAAAACGCTATTCTCTGGCATTTTAGAAATAAAATTCGCCGGCCGAAAAAAGAAGCACTTCCGCAGGTAGTTGCGGTCTCTTAACGAATAAGGTATGGAAATTTTACTGGCAGTTTGCGTAGGACTGGTTGTCTATACGTACTTTGGATACGGTATTCTGGTATGGCTTTTGGTAAAAATTCGCGGGCGTCGACCGGCGCTGAAAACCGATGCCGATTTTGCGCCCGATGTCACCTTGATCGTGCCGGCCTACAATGAACTTTCGTGTTTGCCCGACAAAGTCGCCAACTCGTTTGCCCAGCTTTATCCCGTCGACAAACTTCATTTTCTGTTTGTTACGGAAGGTTCAAACGATGGCTCGGCGGATTTCCTACGCTCGGAATACGGCAGTAAAGTGGCCCTTATGGAAGGCACCGAACGCCGGGGCAAAGTGGCCGCCATGAACCGGGCCATGTTGCAGGTGAAGACGCCACTGGCCATTTTTACGGATGCCAATACCATTCTGAACCACCAGGCCGTGCAGAATCTCGTCCGTCATTTCCGTGATCCACAGGTGGGCGCGGTGGCGGGTGAAAAGCGCATTCTGACCGGCGACAGCGAGTCGGCAGCCGGTTCGGGAGAAGGACTTTACTGGAAATACGAGTCTTTCCTCAAACGGCTCGACTCGGATTTGCACACCATTGTGGGCGCAGCCGGCGAGTTATTTGCGGTTCGGACCGAGTTGTATGAGCCGGTGGAGACGGACACGATTCTGGACGATTTCATCATTTCGCTGCGCATTGCCGGGCGAGGATTTCGGGTGGCCTATGAGCCGGATGCGTACGCGATGGAACGCCCGTCGTTTTCGATTGTGGATGAACAGAAACGGAAAATCCGGATTGCCGCCGGCGGTTTTCAGTCGATTGTCCGCTTAACCTATTTGCTGAACATCTTCCGGTATGGCTGGCTAACGTTCGAATACGTTTCGCACCGGGCGATGCGGTGGGCGGTGGCCCCCCTGTGTCTGCCGTTGATTTTTCTTGCCAATGGCTGGCTGGCGGCTCGGGAACGGCTGGCGTCGTCGGCAGAGGGCTATGGCTGGACGGTTTTATTTATTCTTCAAGGTCTTTTCTACGGAGCGGCCTGGGTTGGTTACCGGCTGGAAAAAAAGAATTTACGCTGGAAACTCCTCTTTGTGCCGTTTTACTTTACGTTTATGAACGTCTGTGCGCTGGCCGGTCTGGTTCGGTATTGGAAAGGGAATCAGTCGGGCACTTGGGAGAAAGTTCGCCGGGCGGGTGAAGTAGAGCTTAAAGTTCGTAGCTGACCGATTGCCTTCTCGCTATCTGTCAACTAAAAATGATTCTGCTGTCTACGGTGGAATCATTTTTAGTTAGTAGCGGTTAGCAGGCCAGACTTCTCACCACCGGCACGGATGGATTGCTGGCCCGATCATGAAATAAAACCGGATGAAAATGCCAATCAATTCGCTTCAGTTAAAAGTCGGGCTATTTTATTTGTTTGCTAAAACATTAATAAGATTTCTATGTAATTAAAATCGATTTCATAGGTAAAATATCCTGCTCGTTTAGAGTAAAAAATGTGTCTGTTTAATGCGGTCAGCAGTCGATGAATCAGGAAGCAATCTGGTTGAGAAGCTACAATCCCACGATTTTTCATGCCAAAGCTGCATTAAAAAAAAGGAGACAGTCATTAAATAAATTTAGAAAAAAAAGAAAATAAGTATTGCAAAAAAAAATTACCATTTCTGGAAATGAGTAAGAATGGTTTTTTAACAACGATCCCGATACAGCCCGGAAACACTACTTTTTTTTGCACAAATATTTTCATAAATTTTTTTATAGTTGATATTGGTTGAATGAAAAAAAAACGAATTGCTGGTATATAATTTGATAAATTATTGTCTGGATACTAGTAAAAATTCTGTCACTTATTAATAACAATATTGCTGATTCACAACCATGATGAGAACTTTACTGTCTGGTATTAAGCAAAGAAATGTGTTGCTGGCCTTCGTGATTTTTTTGTTTTCCAGCTCGCCCGTCTGGGCTACAGAGCGGCCTAACTTTGCTCCACTTCGTCTTAAAACGATACTGACACAATCGCTGCCGGGCCGGGTTGAAGCAGAGAGTTATGAAAACATGAGTGGTGTACAAACCGAAAATACAAGTGATACGGGCGGTGGCCAGAATGTGGGCTGGATTGATGATAACGACTGGATGGACTACCGTGTCAACGTGGCATCCGCCGGGGTATATACCTTTAAATTTCGGATCGCCAATGGATGGGGAAACGGGCAAATTGAACTGAAGACCTTCAGTGGTACGGTTCTTTCAACGCTTCAGGTGCCACAAACCGGGGGCTTACAGGCCTGGCAAACCATTTTAACAACGGCTTATCTGACTGCGGGTGAACAGACTTTACGGGTGCGGGCCATCGCCGGGAACTGGAATTTTAACTGGTTTCAGGTTGAGAGCGCCCTCCCGGTGCCCGGCAAAATTGAAGCGGAAAATTATTCAGGCATGAACGGTATTCAGACCGAAACGACGTCTGATGTGGGTGGTGGACTGAATGTGGGTCGCATCGACGACAACGACTGGCTGGATTATAACATCAATGTGGCGTCGGCGGGTGCCTACGCTTTTAATTTCCGCGTTGCGAAACAATACGGCGATGGAAAAATTGAAGTTAGAACCGCTGCGGGAGCGGTCTTAACCACAGTTGACATACCCTATACCGGTGGCTGGCAAAGTTTTTCGACCGTGAGCGGCACGGCTACTTTACCCGCCGGAAACCAGATTTTGCGGATTTATGCCGTTAAAGGAGACTGGAATTTCAACTGGGTCGATGTGCAGTCAACCGCACCGGTTGCGCTGCCCTCGGTGATTACCTTTGCTGCCTTGTCGGACAAAACCGTGGGTGATGCTCCGTTCAATCTGACGGCCAGCAGCACCAATACCGAAACCGCCATCAGTTTTGCATCCTCTAACCCGGCCGTCGTTTCCGTTTCCAATTCGACCGGCTCCTGGAAGGCGACGGTGGTGGGAGCGGGGACGGCGACCCTAACGGCCTCGCAAACCGGAAATGCCCATTTTCTCGTGGCCGACAACGTGGCCAGGACCCTGGTGGTTCATCCCGCCCAAACGCCCCCCACCTCATCGACTGCGGTTAAAATTCCGATTGAAGCCAAACGGTGGTACCAGCTCAACAACGTCAGCAATGGCTTGGAAGGCTTATTTGACGGGATTACCAATGTCGACGTGAACACGGGATACGGCAAGGTACTCAGCAACTTCGACGCGTATTATCCGCTGCTGCCGGGGGAAACGATGACCATTGAAAGCGTCAAATTCTTTGACGGTTCCGGTACGATGATTGACAGTCCGATGACGCTGTCGATCATCACCGATCAGTGGCAGACCATTCCCATCGCTACGTTTACGGGTCAGGAATACAACGGCTGGGTCGGCCCTTACCCGAATCGGTCCCTTACCGGTGATGCTAAGTTTAAACTCGATGTTCCCATTACCAATGCCCGGTATCTCGTGCTGAATGCGTGGTGGGGCTATCCGACCGAAATCGAATTGTACGGGAAGTATACCCCTACAACCGTTCCGGTAACACCGATTCCGCAAAAGTCCATTCAGCTGAAAAGCATGTTTGGAGCCAATGCCTTCGAGTGGGATTTTGAAGATGGTCAGAATCCGGACAACATCAGCGAACCCAAAATGAAAGCCGTTAAAACTTTCCGGGGCATTCGGCACTACATCGATTGGGAAAAACTGGAAGCCAACGAGGGTAAGTTTACCTTCAATCCGACCCACAGTGGGGGCTGGAATTACGATGCTATTTACGAACGCTGCAAAGCCGATGGAATCGACGTACTGGCCTGTTTAAAAACACTGCCGGGCTGGATGCTGGCGACTTATCCGGAAGACCAGCGGGATTCGGAAAACGTACCGCTTCGTTACGGCAGCGATTTTACCAACCCGGCCTCGTACATCGATCAGGCCAGAGTGGCGTTTCAGTACATGGCCCGGTATGGCTTCAATACGAACGTGAACCCGGCGCTGGTCAGTGTGAACAGCGCCCCGCGCTGGACCGGCGATCCCATCAACACGGTAAAAATTGGTTTGGGATTGATTAAATACATCGAGTGCGACAACGAACGGGACAAATGGTGGAAAGGACGGAAGGGATACCAGACCGCCCGCGAGTATGCGGCTAACCTGTCGGCTTTCTACGACGGTCACAAAAACACGATGGGGCCGGGTGTAGGCGTTAAAAATGCCGATCCCAATGTAAAAGTCGTTATCGCCGGCATGGCCTCGGCCTACGCCGGAACCGACTACCTGCGGGGCATGATCGACTGGTGTAAACAATACCGGGGGTATAATCCTGACGGTTCGGTCAATTTGTGCTGGGATGTCATCAATTACCACTTGTATCCCGACAACTCCAACTCGTCACAAAGCGGAACGTCGACGCGGGGAGCGGCTCCCGAAATTTCTTCGGCCGTCAAAGTCGTGAAAGAATTTATGGAAACCGCCCACAAATACGCGCGGGATATGCCGGTTTGGGTGACTGAAACGGGCTATGATGCCAATCAGGGGAGCCCGCTGAAAGCGATTCCAATCGGTACTAAAAATGAATACCAGACGCAGGCCGACTGGATTTTACGGACGGCATTGTTTTATGCCCGGTCGGGTGTGGAGCGGGTTTTCTTTTACCAGATGTACGACGATAACTTCCTGAACCCGACGCAGTTTGGTTCATCCGGTTTGATCAATCAGGACTTTAGCCGCAAACCGGCCGCCGACTTTATCCATCAGGCCAACAAGCTCTTAGGAGAGTATACGTATAAGCAAACGATCAGTACCAATCCAATGGTCGACCGGTATGAGTACCAGGGCAAGTCAGCCTATGTGCTGGTGGTGCCGGATGAAGTAGGCCGGACGGCTCAGTATACACTGGATTTGGGAACGGCGGCTTTTGCCAGGGTCTACACGCCCAAAGCCGCCAGCGATACGGCCGACGTTCAGAAACTGACAACCGTGGCGGGTAAACTGACGCTGACGGTTACCGAAACGCCGATTTTTGTCATTGCCTCCGATCAGGTCGTTACCTCGTCGACTTCAACAACGGCAACAGCCCGACTCGGCTCGGCGGAATTGGCGGGCAACTCGCTGCACCAGTCCGTTCGGGTTTATCCGAATCCGGCGGTCGATTTTGTGAACATCGATCTGGACAACGAAAGTGCGGAACCGCTGGAAATCAACGTGTTCAATGCCAGTCAGGGAACACTGCACAAACAGGTTAATCTGGAAAAAACCTCCGCGGCTTATTCGGGAAAAATCAACGTATCGGCCTTGCCGATGGGAATGTACATTCTTGAAATTAAGCAGGGCAACGACCGGGCTTTTCGTAAAGTGCTGAAGGCCAGTAAATAAGCAGGTCGCAGGTGAAAACCCATCGTGCCTCCGGAAGTTGATTCCTCAGGAGACAAGACGAATTGATTCAGCGGTACCGGGTTCATCCGGTACCGCTTCTTTTTTGGCTATTTCCAGGTAACGGTGGCTTTGCGAATGCAGTGGTTGAACTTATCCAGAATAAATACCTCGCCTTTTTTATTGACCGCTACCCCAAAGATGCCATGGGAGAAGCCAGGGCGGTTTTCGGCATAATCGGTCGATACCGTGTTGTAGGTTAAGTTATACAGGTAATCATCCGGCGTTACGACCAGCAATGAGCCACCCGTGTCGTCCACAACAAACAATTGCTTGCTGGCCGGGTCGTAATGGGTCCGATACGGCTGAAAGACGGTGGCGTTACTGCGCGGGCAATCCTTGCCGTACCCCGTACCGAAGTTGATGTAAGTCGAAACCGTTCCGTCGGGTGTGATCTTACGAACGCGCCGGTTTCCCCAGTCGGGAACGTAGACATTCCCGGCCTCGTCGAGGGTCAGGTCTTCAAAGGAGCAAAATTCAGCTTCTTTTCCCTTGGCATCCAGGTAGTTACACAGTGCCGTGTTGACCGGCGCCTTACCGGCCAGGGTCGTCACGGTGTTGGTGTTCAGATTGACCTTCCGGACGCAATAATTCAGCGCATCGGCGATGTAAAGATTCCCGGTTTTGTCCATGGCGATTCCCCGGGGTGAGTAGAATTTAGCCGAAGCCAGGGGGCCGTCTTCGTAGCCGTTCAAACCGGGTCCACCGTTCAGGCGGGTTGCCTTTCCGTCGGGGCTAATGCGGAAAATACCGCTGGCAATACCTTGCGCGTCACCACTTTCAATGGCATAAAGCGTTACACCGTCGCGGGGATCGATGCAGATGTCGGTCACGGAATAGAGCCCTTTGGTAAAGGTCGTTACAGTACCGGTCGGGTCGATTTTTCGGATCACACTGCCGCCCGTGTAGCTATAACGCTGGTCGATGACATACAGGTTTTCATTTTTGTCCATGGTCATCTGGGAAGGGTAGCTGAACCGGGCCGCCGTCCCTTTTCCATCCAGGTTGCCGGCTTTGGTGTCGCCCCCGATAATGGTGGTGAGGGTCACGGCGGGCTTGCGTTTGTTGCCGGACGACGGGTTGCCCGGTGATGGCGTATCGGTTTTCGGTTTCGTGCAGGCCAGGGCCGTGCCCACGAACAGGACAAAGCCGACGCGGTAAGCAGTTGATTTCATGTAGCTTGTTGTTTACGATGATTCGAGGCCCAAAGGTGCGAATCAACCACCCGCGGCCCAACCGGGGATTCGATGAAACGAAAAAAGCCGCTTGTGAAGCGGCCTGTAGGTTCGTTGAAAGGAATCTGATCAAAAGATCAAATCATAATTATACTTGATCTGTCGGTAGAGCGCGCGTCCCCACACGACGAAGAAATTGGTATTTTCGTGTCGCCAGTTACTCCGGGTAACCGTACTGGGTTCGTCGTCGGAATTTTTCTGTTCGAACATCGCATTAAAATCCGTCAGAAAAACACCTTTTCCTTTCTTTTTAATGAACGAAAGGCACATCAGATATTCGGTTTTATCCGACTTGATTCCTTCCACATACCGGCCAAATTTATCCAGAAATGAACTTCGCCGTAAATGAGGATGGTCGCTGTAGTAATAGATCTTGGTATAATTCAGATACCACGGTTTATACGACATTCGCGAAAAACCGTTTTTATAAGGCGTCAGATACGGATAGGGGTAATACGCATAGAAGCGTACAATGTCCAGATTTTTTTCCTCATTCATCATGGCCAATGCATCCTTAAAATACGTCGGAAAAGCCGGTTTGGGAATAAAATCTTCCTGAACGTACAACGTATACGGCGTTTTGACGGCCTCCTGACCTTTGTTGATGTTATTGGCTAACCCTTTATTTTGTGGGGTTGTGATGAGCCGAAACGTGTAGCGTTTTTTTAACTCCCGGATGGCATTTAAATGCTCCTTTTTGCTGCCATCGTCCGAAACGACAATGTCGTCAAAAGAGCACTTTAATTCTTTAAAGGTACGCAATAACCGCTCCAGCGAACCGCTTCGGTTGTAATGCGTTATCAATAGCGTGACGTCCGAAAAGTGCGTTGAGTGGGAATCCATTTTAGTATACAGTACTAATCTTGACGAAAATCAGGGTGGAACAATCTACTCTTTCAACAAGGCTAATTCAAACGTATTTTTAAGAAGCCGGTATTTTAAATACCACCAGCGGGCAAAAAGCAGGAAGGGATTCGTACTTTCCCGCCAGCTGGCCCGATAAAACGTGCTGGGTTCCGAAGCGGAATTTTTCTGATCGAATACCGTCGTGAATTCGTTAAAAAATAACCCTTTTCCGTGTTTTTGAATCACGGAAAGGCACATTTGAAACTCCGTGACATTTACGTCTTTTCCTTCTACATAACGACCAAATTTTTGCAGAAAATTACTCCTCCTTAAGTGCGGGTGATCACTGTAATAATAGAACTTCAGGTGGTCGGAATACCACGGCGAAGGTTTGTAAACCATTCTGGAAAACCCTTTGCCATACGGTTCCAGATACGGATAGGCAAAGTAGGCGTAAAACCGGACCAGGTCGAGGTCTTTTTCCCGATTCATGATTTCCAGCGCATCTCTAAAATGCGTGGCAAACGATTCTTTAGGGACGAAATCTTCCTGGACGTAAAGCGTATACGGCGTTGTTACGGCGTCCTGCCCTTTGTTGATGTTGTTGCCCAGTCCCCGGTTTTTTGGTGTTGTAACCAACTGAAAACCATAACTTTTTGATAGCTCTTCAAGTGCATTGACATGTTCCGGCTTGCTGCCGTCATCCGAAACCACAATGCCGTCAAACGTGCAGTTCAAGTCTTTAAAGGCTTTTAACAGGCGCTCCAAAGAACCGCTTCGGTTGTAATGAGTAATCAGTAAGGTCACTCCCGGAAAATGATTTTCCATAGACTTAAAAAGAAAAATTTGAATACGTTAATTCAACGCAATAACAAAACCTGGCCGGTTTGTAAATAGTCGCTGGTTTTCCGGTTCGGGTCGGTAGCCCAGTACTTTATTTTCCAGGGATAAACGCCTTCCGGACAGGGTTTTTCCAAATACGTTCCGTCCCATCGGGACCCCATCGTATCGGTGCTGAAAATGACGCTTCCCCAGCGATTAAAAATTTGCATTTCAAACGCAACATTAGCTTTATGATACACCATTAACACGTCGTTTTGGCCATCATTATTGGGTGTAAATGACGCCGGTACGTGAATTTTAGGCCCCGAGCATTCTGCCGATTCGATGGGGGTCAGGCTTAGCGAATTGGACGTGGCCTTACACGAACTGTTCTGATCCGTCAGTGTATTCGGAACTTGCGTACAGACCAGCCGGTAATACCGCTTACCGGGGTAGCTTACCTGAATTAAATACGATGGACCGGTAGCGTTTGGAATCGATTTCCACGTTAAACTATCCGTGCTCTCCTGCCATTGATATACCGGTTTGTCATAGCCTGGCCCCAGCGTTGAGGTCACCAACTGCGTCGTATTCGCGCAAACATCCAGCGTAGAACGGGTGTTTCCGTCGTAGCCAATCCGGAGCAGGGGATGGCACGGCCGGAACTGGATGTCGTCCAGGGCCAGATCATTGCCGCAACCGCCCGGTCCGTTGTTGACTAGCTTCACCACCACCGTATTCCCCTGGTCCGGCATCGTAAATAAGACGGAATACCGAATCCAGGTGGGCGTTGCCGAGCGCCCGATTGACCCGGTATTGATCGTCTGAATGCTGCTGCCATCGGCTCGTTCAATTTTCATCGTAATGTTTGGGTCCAATGGCACCGTCTCAATGGGATTGCATCCGTTGGCCATGATGGGATTCATTAAATTCAAAACCCAAACCGAAAATTCGTACGTTATGCCATTGCATAAGCCCGAAACCGACTGATTATAAAACTCGCCGGATTCATACGAAGCATTGACAATGGCCATCACCCCATTGGCGTCATCAGGCGTGTGATCTTCCAGTACCGTGTGCCAGGTCGAACCGTAGCAATGTGTCGAATTCGCCAGGATATATTCACCATCTCCGGGGCAGCGATCCGACACAAACTGATAAGTTGTTTTGCCTGTTTCCAGGGGTGTTAAAACGCTGCTGCCAAAGGTTTCATTGATAATCGCTTCGCCTAAAATTCCAGTACAGGCTTGCCCGTAACTGGTTTTTACATAGCCAGTAAAAAGGGTCGTTACCACTAAAATAGTCTTCAACAACACCGTCCGATAATTGACCATAACGTTTTCAGTCGGATCAGGACGAAGTGGAACCGGAGGCCGAAAAGGGCATCGCCTGCCTGACCCGGGTCGTGAACGCTTTGCTGAGACTGCCATCGGCGATTAACCGCCGGTCGCTGGTCCAGACCCGGGCATTCGGATCGGTGACCCGAACGGTGCGGCCTTTGCCTTCCTGTTGCAGGGAAAGCGACATCCAGCCGTCTTCACACTTGCCCGATGGCGGGGGCTTGATTCCGGCCGCCACCAATTCCGCCACCGATCCTTCGCGGCCGCTATCCAGCGCAAAACCGCCGACCGCCAGGGCGTCGGCCCGGCGAAAGGCAAAGTTGAAACCGTATACATTCATGAATTCTTGATGCCGGTTTCGAATGCGGTTGACGAGTTGAGCCGTCATTTCGTACCCCCACAGGGCCAGACGGGACGAGTTTTGGCTGGGTAAAAACGAATACAACCCATACGTACAGGCAATTTCCGGGTTATGCAGCGGGGCCGTTATGGCTTCGGCCCAGCCCGATGGGTACAGACAATCCGCATCGGCATTGGCCATGTAAATGCCCCGGGCCGCTTCCAAACCCGCCTGACGGGCAAACGCAACACCGGGCCGACGTTCGATAATGGAACGGACCCCGCACTTGTCGAGAAGCTCCTGAGTACGATCAGACGAGTTGTTGTTGACCACCAGAAGCTCCGTGGGTCGGGAAACTTTCTGGTCGGCCAGCGACGATAGCGTATGCAATAAATTAGCCTCTTCGTTGTAAGCCGGGATTACAATGGAAATTTCCGGTTTATCAACGTTGAACTGGGCAAGCCGGCTCCGTAAATCCTTGAGTTGCCCCGCAGGAACGTTTTCTGGATAATAAACAAACGAATGTTTAGAAAGCCAGTCTGGTAAAAGTAGATTGCTCACGGGCTTACAGTGTTGAGTTTCTAACTTATTGAGGTAACAATTTCATCCGGCATTCTCCATTTTTAACCGTTATAACACCCGACCAGGAACGGGTTTTGGACTGGGCATAAAAGCTGTAATTACCGTCGGTATTCTGGAATGTAACGTACCCATCCAAACCACAGGATGCTGGTGTTCCGGATGCCTGAAAGGTATTGATAACGCCCTGCATGGCGTTGGCTACGTAGACTTCAATATCGGAGCCGTCGCCCCGACCGTTGGTCCAGAACATAACGCTTCCCGATGTTGGTATTCCGGAGATCGTAACGCTACGGGAAACTTCGTCCGTGCTGTTTCCATTTTTCGCTATCAATCGCGCAAAATAGATACCGTTTGCTTTAAATTCGATCACGGGATTGGCTTCCGTCGAAGCCTGGCCGTCGCCAAATTCCCATTGATACCGGCTGGCATTGACCGATTTATTGGTAAACTGGATTCGGTTTGTTGAACCACTAATCGGCGCAAAATCGAAACCAGCCGTCACGTATTTTACCAGACCGCCAATCTCCACACTATTGGAAACCTGATCTTCACCAACATCATTTTTTGCCGTTAATACAACGGTGTACGTTCCGTCGGTTTTATATTCTATTTCCGGGGCCTCATCCGTCGAAGCCCGTCCGTCACCAAACGTCCACTGATACCGTTTGGCATTCAGAGATTTATTGGTCAGTTTTATTTTTCCCGGTGATCCGGTAACTTTTTCAATCGAAAAATCAGCGACGGGTTGGGGGGTAATCGCCGGCTGACAACTGATCGTAAAGGATACCAAAGCAATGAGATAAATTACCGTATAAATAAAATCATTTAACCTTCTTTTCATGACTGGAGACTTTTTACTACTTACAGGTACTCGATTAACGTTAACTTATTTTTGATATCACCTTTTTTCTTCCAAAATGAACCGGTTTTATTCCTTTATTAAACCGCATCTCGATGTTATTATAGGTCCATCTTGAAACCAGATAGATCAGGTAATAATTTAGAAAAACCAGGTATACATACGCAGAAGGCGGGAGTTTAAACAACCGGATAAAAACTACATTGAACAGACTCAACAGGAGCGTATGCGTCATATAGATCGAATAGCTGTACGTTCCGATATTTTTTAAAAGAACAGATTTTTTTAGAAAATGGGAGAGAATACCACGTTCAAATGAAAAGACGAGAATGGCCAGAAAGAAAATAAACTCATACACAAACCCTATTCCTTTTAATACCGATCCGTAATAGATCATTGTTGCGAGGGTCAGTAGCGCGAGTATTTCAAAAAATGAAAAGATACCTGTTTTTACAGTGCTGAGAAATGGATAAAAATGTTTAAAAACGTAATAACAGACGGAGCCCGTAAAGAAACCCAGGATTCCCCTTAAAAAGCCGTAGTCAAAACTGTAGTTTATTTCATAACGACCCGTTATTGAGGCTATACTGAAAATAGAAAGGATGGGCAAAAGGGCAAATAAACCGTATTTAATGTTCTGCAATTTGCTTTTGAATAAGGTGACCAACACAGTACCAAAAAGCAGATAAGATACCATTTCGGCACTGATTGACCAGCTCGGGATGTTCCAGCTCACATCGTGGACACTGGGGATTTTTACAGAATTGAGCAGAAAGAGTGAAGTGAAAAACGTTAAAACGTTATTACTCTCGTTAAAAGGCTGATTGATGTGAATATAGGAAGCAAAATAGAGCTTAATGTTTTCGATTAGTAAAAAGCAAATGAGTAGGATAACGTGTAGCGGATAGATTCTTAATAGCCTTTTCTTTATAAAGGTACCAAATTCGGCTCCAGTAGCCATCGAAGGGTAACTATAGGTGATGACAAAACCGCTTAAAACAAAAAAGAAGTCAACAAACATATCGGAGTTGTCAACGAAATTATTGTTGAGTAAGGGTGTATCTGCAAATGGCGATACATGAAATAAAACAACCATCGAGGCAAAAATACCTCTGAATATATCCAGAACCTGGAACCGATGTTTCATGATTTGATTCTGGCCGGCTTTCATAAAGACTGTCTGAATGTTCTTATTTCCAGGAGTGATACTTTATACATCAGCGTCAATGTTAAATAAATTAAACCGCCAATGATTACTTCTGCTATGGTATTCAACATGCCTAAGTAACCCACAAAGTATTTGTAGGCAAATATGGTTAAGACCATCAACAGGCAGAAACTGAGCGGTTTGATGATATTGGCAAAAAATTCTTTGATAAAGCTTCCAATCAATGAATTGGCAATGTAGAAGTTAAGAATTAAACTGATAAATGTTGTAGTCAGATAGGAGAAAGCGATACCCGTTACGTGCCAGTATTTTCCGAAGAAATACAGCAAGGGAACCTTGATTACTAACGTCACCAGGTTTAAATAAAATAGTAGATTGGGTTTCCCTTTGGTGAAAGCCAGCGTAAAAAGCGGGTGAGCCAGGCAACCAAAAAAGCTTTGGAAAACAAAAATCTTGATCAGAGGGATCGTGTTCTCCCAACCCGGTCCATAAAACAAGGGAACGACACTTTCGG
The DNA here is from genome assembly GCF_003858645.1 of Larkinella knui. Classification (GTDB taxonomy): domain Bacteria; phylum Bacteroidota; class Bacteroidia; order Cytophagales; family Spirosomataceae; genus Larkinella; species Larkinella knui. Next base: position 28,696 of record NZ_RQJP01000001.1, read on the forward strand.
CGGTGATGTAGAGCCCGGCCAGCAGCGGTAAATTAAGATAACTGATAATATCCAGAATTTTTAAATACGAGTTTTTTAATTCCAGGTCATTCCCTTTCATCTTCGCCAATACCGGATAAGCCACCTGCAAAATGATAGGATTTAGTTTATTGATTGGAAAAACCGCTAATTGATAAGCGATGGTGTAATACCCCAGCGAGGTGACGCCCAGTAAACTTCCAACGATAATGTTATCGGCATTTCCCTGAATAAAACCGATCAAACCGTCGCCAACATTAAAGAGTCCAAACCGCAGGTGTTCTTTAATGATGCTGATGTTGAAATAAAACGACGGAACAAAATATTTCAAACCGAGGATGATCGATAAAGCCGTCCGGACGACGTGCATAATCAGATACCCAATGATCAATGAGGTTTCGGCAAAACCGTTGTAGGCCATGGCAATGGCAATTGACGTTCCCGTAAACGTGCCGATGATTTCGATAATGGCAACGGATTTAAATTGCAGTTCCTTCTGCAGAATGAACAGGAAAATCTGCCCCAGGTAGTTAATAAGAAAATAGAATGACGCGAGTTTAATGACTTTGTCGAGCCGGGGTTCGTGATAAAAAGAAACAACGAGCGGAGAACTGAAGTAGACAATTAAAAAAACCGTTCCGCCCAGAATCAAGCCCATAAAGTACAGGGTTGAAAGGACTTTCGGGTCGCTTTCCTGCTTCGAAATTATCGAATTGGAAAAGCCCAGATTGCTAAAAATAAAAAAGAAATTAATGATCAGCGTACTGACACTAACTACGCCAAAAATCGACGGTTCCAGAATTCGAGCCAGAATGGAAACCTGCAGAAACTGGAACACCGTCGAAATTACGGTGGAAATTGTGATCCATTTCCCGCCACTGATGGCCTGTTGTTTCGTACTCATATTCCTTTAAAAATCGGCTACGCTAGTTTTCCGTATTGAAGCGTCCGTTGGTTTTCCAGCGAACGAAGGGTGCGTTGAACTTCTATAGAATGCTCCGGCTGAATCGGTCTTTGCTGGACATCAGCCTTGCTGGGTGCGTCGAGATAGCTGGTATCCACCCGGTTAAGTACGGTCACGACCGTGTGGGTGGCTATTTTTAGATACATCTCCAGGAGCTTCCGCTCGGTCCGCGCCCAAATGCTGTTGACATCGGTAACGAGTATGGAAACCGTACTCTGGTTGATCAGGTACACCGGAATCGGGTTGCTGATCAGCCCCGGTATTTCCAGAATAATCCGGTCGAATTGGGAAGCATCGAATTTCGTCTGCTCATCGAACAGGTAGTCGATTTCCGTGACGTTCATCAAGTCGGAGCGCCGGGTATACGGGAAAAAGGTAATGCCTTCCTGTTCCACTTTCTGCTGCTCGTCGGTCAGGCGCGGATAACAGTATGCCACTTGCTGCCCTGCTTCGGCATACATCCGGCCGAGGCTGTTGGCAACCCACGTTTTTCCTTGTTTCGAACGGACGCTGAACAGCGTGATGACGGGTGGATACGGCTTTGTTGCGGTGGTTTTTACAATTTCAAAGTTGATCGCATTGCACAGTTGCTCGAACATGCTCAAGGCGGTACGGCCGGCTTTCGAGTCGATCGAGAATTTGCGAACCGTCGGAAAAACGGCGGCAACCGGTCGGCCGATGAGCGTCTCGGCTTGTTCCGGCGAACTGATCCGGCGGTCGATCCAGAATCGGATTGCTGTGAGCAACATGGCAATGAACAAGCCGATGCCGAAGCCGAGCGCAATAAACAGCCAGCGTTTGGACTGGGCATCGTAGGGGAAATTGGGCGGGTCCAGAATGGTCAGGGCCCCATCGACCGAAATATCCTGGCGGTGTGTAACAGCCTGATTCAGATATTGAACCGACGCCAGGTAGTCTTTTTCGGCCAGCGTCAGGTCCCGGTTTAACTGGCGAAGTTCGGATTCCAGCGGACTGTATTCCTCCGTTTTGGTCTGGTATTCCCCCATTCGGGATTTGTATACTTCGAGTCGTGCCGACGATTCTTCAAAATCGATCACCTTTTCCAGCCATTCGTTCAGCAGCGTGCGCTGCGGAATCGCTTCGGGTGAACTTTCGGCCGCCGTGTAGGTCCGGGCGGTCGTTTTTAAGGCTTCCGAAGCCTGATCGACCCGGGTTTGCAAACGGGTGATCACATTCTGGGGCTGTCCGTAGGCCTGCGCATTGACCAACTGACTCTGGGCGTCGGACAGATCGTTTTGTTTGGCTTTCAGATCCCCGTTGGCCAGCAGGAGCGCACCTTGCTGCCCCATGCGCTTGTTCAAGGCATCCATGGAGGCTTTTACGGCTTTGTTGGTCATCAACTCCTTGTTGTAATCACCGGAAAAAAGCTCCCGCGAAGCCGCTACATTTTTCGATTCTTCCTCAAAATTCAACAGCTTATGCTCCACGCTGAACGAGCGAAGTTTGTTTTCTGCCTCATCCAGCTTCTTCTTCGACTCCTTCGCCTTGTCTTCGTAATAATTGACCACCGAGTTGGTTTCGGCGGTTTTCAGGGTTGTGTACCGTTTATTGAGAATCGCAATGGCATTGCTCAGCGTTTGCTGGGCCACGGCCGGATCATTGGATTCGTACTCCAGATCCAGCATATCGCTGGGACTTCGGCGGGTGGCTTTTAGCTTCTTTCCAATGGTGGCAATTGAACAGTAGGCGGATGATTTCAGGAGCAGATACTGAACGGGATTGTCGGAAGAGGATCGCGAAAGACTATCGATTCGGGCATGCAGGGTAGCCTCATCGGCATTTTTGACCAGCGAAAGACGCAAACTTTCCGGAATGGCCTGATGAAGCTCCTGAAAGGCCGGGAGCGACAGGATTTTTCCGTCCGGTTTTTCGAGTGGCAAATGCCGGGTCAACAGATCCACACCGATCTGACGCAGCGTTTCTTTTGAGTTCAGCGTAGTCAATAAATTTTCAAAAGCAGCCGCCGAGTGGTCGATAAAACCGGCCTGCTGGTCTGAAAGCAGCGAATACCCGGAAGCCAGACCCGTGTAGATTGTGGCCTGTGATTTATAAACCCGGGGTTCATTTTTCGTAAAATAATAGACTGAACCGGCCGTCAGAACGGGGATCAGAATAAACCAGAGCGCATGCTGTTTTAAGAGACGCAAGAAGACCCGTGGTGTCATTGATGGAATTGGGTTATTTACGTTTTAGCTGTTGAATCGGGACGCCCACCGTTGCTTCGAAGTAGAAGACGTTTTTTAAAAATTCGCCCTTTGCCTGTTCGGCAATCGACTTCGTTTGTGCGTAACCATTACTGGCCGTTGCCATGCTTTTCGGATCGAGCCGGCCTTGTTGTGAATCGGATTCGGCAATCCGATAGACCGCAAACGCGGCCTGTTCGTCCTGAATCCGGATTTTCAAGACCCGTTGTGAAGTCATCAAATCCTGATAGGTGGTAACCAGATCTTTTTTCAGTTGGAGTTCAACCAGTTCTTTTCGGATCAGAGCTGACTGATAATTAGCGCGGGCCTGCCGGATTTTGGTGTTTCGACTGAATAAATCATAGAGGCTGATCTGAAGCCCGATGCCGGTTCTGTACCCATTGGCGATTTGTCCCAGGGCGTCCGCGCCAAACGACGTGTTCGAAAGAATGGACTGATTCCCAAAAGAATAATTGGTAAAACCGGTCGCCGTCTGCAAAATCAGGATTTTAGAAAGTTTGTATTCCGCATTTTGGGTAATAATTGCTTCATTCTCCAGTCGAATCAGGGGCGATTTGGTCAGGGCCAGTTTGTATATTTCTTCAAAGGGCAATAGCTGCGTTGACAAATCCTGGGTAATGTCCAGGTAAAGGGTATCATTGGACACCGAAGCCGGCTGATTAGCGGGTGTTTTCGTAACTAGAGCCGGGTTTTGTCCGTAAAGTAGTGTTGGTATAAATAGACAGCAAATAGGCAGGATAATACCCTTCTGATATGCGCTGGATACTAATTTCAATAATCTGGATGTCATCTCAAAGGATCAGCCGGTAAACGGTCACTGGTTCTAAATATCAGATTATAGATAGCAAAAATAATACCACTCTATGGATACTTACTTTATCTGAAGGTCGGGGGGGAATAATGAAGCAATGATTTTATTTGCTAATAATCAACTATTTAGATAAAAATTAACAACGTATATGAATAGAGTAGCCCGGTGATATTTATTTTAGAAAGATTTTTGTCCGCTACGCCTTTTTAATTATCAAACATCTCCGTTCAATGGTTTTCCCTTTTTAAAATTAAGCATACTATTTGCTCTGTCTTCATGGAAAAGCATTGGTGTATTCTTATTTGTCAGACAAATTTAAAGTAAAAATATAAGATTTTAGTAGAAGCTGTAATCGTATTGGACTCAATCATGAATAAGTCGTCTGGCGCAACGAATTTTGTCATTACATCCCGACAGCCCTGGGAAGAAAAACAGCTGGGGAGTAACATCCGGGATATGGCCCGGACTTTGGCCGAAAACCATCGGGTGTTGTTTGTCAATGAACCGCTGGATTGGTCGGCGCGACTCTCGAAAAAATCGGGCCGGGCGCAGCGACGCGATGCGTTTGTGGCCGAAAATAAGGGTCAGCACCTGGTGGAAACCGAAAAGAATCTCTGGGTTTTATCGCCAAAATCCCTGCTGGGTTCCTTCAACTGGCTGCCTGATACGAGCCTCTACGACTGGGCGAACCGCTACAACGGAACCATTCTGGCCAATGAGATCAGGCTGGCGGTGAAGTCGTTAGGGTGGAAATCCTTCGTTCTGATCAACGATAACGATATGTTGCAGGGTTTTTATCTGAAGGAGTTGCTCAAACCGGAGGTGTATGTGTACTACCTGCGCGACAATTTTCTGGCGGTCGATTTCTGGAAACGGCACGGCGAACGGCTGGAGCCGCTGCTGATGAGCAAGGTCGATCTGGTAGCCAGCAATTCCCTGTATCTTGCCAACCAGGCCGCCCGGTATAATCCGCGGTCGGTGTATGTTGGGCAGGGGTGCGATCTGAAAATGTTCGATCCGGCGACTAGCAACGAGATCCCGGCGGATATCGCTTCCATACCCAAACCCCGAATCGGCTATGCCGGTGCGCTCACCGGTCTACGGCTGGATGGCAATCTGATCGAAACGGTTGCGAAACAACGGCCTGACTGGCAGGTCGTTCTGATTGGTGCCACCGATGATTCGTTTCCGACCGAACGGCTGAATGCCTTGCCGAATGTGACCTTTCTGGGGCCCAAATCACCGCATCAAATACCGGCTTATCTGGCTGCTATGGACGTCCTGATCAATCCGCAGGTGTTGAATGAAGTAACCATTGGCAATTATCCCCGAAAAATCGATGAATACCTGGCGATGGGAAAACCGGTTGTAGCGGGAAAAACCGAAACCATGTCCCTGTTTGATCAACACGTTTACCTGGCCGAAAACGCGGAGCAGTTTATCGCCCGGATTGCCGACGTACTGAATGGTAAAATCCTGTCGACACCCGAAGAACGGATTGCCTTTGCGTGGGAACATACCTGGGCCAACTCGGTCGGCGCGTTAACCGATGCCATTGATCAACTTCTTGTTTCTCAGCCCCAAACCACCTGATTTGTTCTGGCAATCGCATGAAAGAATTCATTGATCGCAACCCCCGGTTGAAAGGACTGATCCACTGGCTATTGATTCCCCGGCATGAAGCCCGGCCCCGGCGATGGGTGAGCTGGTTCGTAAACCCGTTGATTCACAAGCGGCACCGGACGTCGATGATCCGGTCGTCGGTGCGGCTGGATGTGCTGCCTTTTAGTCCTTTCAACCTGGGAGCCCACAGCGTGATCGAAGCCTTTAGTGTTATCAACAACGGAGTTGGACCGGTTTTAATCGGCGATCGGTGTACAGTCGGCATTGGATCGGTGGTGATTGGCCCGGTTACGATCGGAACCGATGTCATTATTGCCCAGCACGTGGTGGTGTCGGGCCTGAATCATTCCTACGAAGATGTAAGCCGGTCGATCCGGGAGCAGCCTGTCGTTACCCGGCCCATTGTGATTGAAGACGAGTGCTGGATTGGCGCCAACGTCGTTATAACAGCCGGAGTCACCATCGGACGGCATTCGGTGGTGGCGGGTGGGAGTGTCGTAACGCGGGATGTTCCGCCGTATTCTGTGGTCGGTGGCAATCCGGCCCGCCTGCTGAAGCAATATGATACTACCGAAAAAATATGGGTAAAACCGGTGGTACGCGTTTGAACGTGTCAGACAGTCAGGAATTTTGCATCCAGAATGTCCATGATTTCGGGTTCTGTCGTGCTGTTGAATTTTCGCGCAAAGAGCTTGCCGGAAGAGCGTAAAAGGGCTTCGTCCGCCACGGTCAATGTTTTCGGACTGGCTTTGCCCTCCGACCAGTCGATGTAGCGCAGGTTATCATTCCGCATGGCGGGTTTGAAAGCCGAATTGTACAGCAGGGTTTGAAAAACCAGTTCATCGACCCCCCACGTCATTTTGAAAAAACGACTGACGTTCGGATGTTCTTTTAAATACCGGACGATGTACTTTACCGCTTCAAATGTGATCGTAAACCATTGAGAACGACCCACAAAGGTTAGCTTTTCCGGCGATTTACGTTCGGGTAAGACGGTATTCAGCAGCTTTTCAAGGGCATACTTTCCCGGAATGGAATAATGAATAAGGTGGTATTTTTTTACCCTCGGAATCGCTTCCTGCCATTCTTTCATGACCGACAGATAGTCCATAAACTGTGTCCCCGCCTGTTTTTCCAGAAAATCATGAATAAAATCCGGCGATTTTAGGGGATAATCCTGACCGCTCAGGAGGTTGATATACCCGTACGGAACTCCCGACGCGATGATCTCCTCAAAACCGTTCAGGGTGGCCTGAACCATGCTGTAGGCACCCCAATAGACTTTTTCCCGCTTTTTGACGAAGTAAACATTCCGATGTTTCAGCAAGTTACGAAAGGCCTCAAGATCGGTTTTCCGGTCAACATGAATATAGAAGTCCGCATCCGGGTGCTGCAAGGCCTGAATCAGCCGGTCTAGCTGATCGGGTTGTGCGTGCGCCAGAATCAAATGGGCCAGTTTCATGGGGCGTCTACAGGTTTAATTTCTTCATTTCAGAAACGGCATGGGTGCAGGCCCGGGCCGTCAGTGCCATGTAGGTCAGCGACGGATTCTGGCAGGCCGACGAAGTCATGCAACTGCCATCGGTAATATACACGTTTTTGACATCGTGCATCTGGTTAAAGGCATTGAGCACCGAGGTTTTCGGATCGCGGCCCATCCGGGCGGTTCCCATTTCGTGGATGGCCGAACCCGGCGGTTGATCAAAATAAAACTTTTCCACTTTTTTAAAACCCGCCCGGTCGAGCATTTCGGCCGCGCTGTCTTTGATGTCCGACCGCATGTTGAACTCATTTTCGCGGTACTTAAAATTAATGCGCACCAGCGGCAAACCCCACTGATCCTTCGCCGTGTCGTCGAGCATTACCCGGTTATCGTCGTAGGGAAGGGTTTCACCCCAGGCACCCATCACCACATTCCAGGGGCCGGGTTTGGTAAGGGTTTCCTTCAGCGATTCTCCAAAACCGGCCGTGTTGCGATACAGGTCGCCCCACTCGGCCCGCTCACCACGCCCCTGATAACCAAACCCGCGCAGGTAATCCTTGCGCTGCGTTTCGGGACTGATATTTCGGAAGCGGGGGACGTAAAAACCCGTGGGCCGCCGACCGGTATAATACTGATCCTCAAAGCCTTCGTATACGCCCTGTGCACCGCCCATCATAAAGTGGTCCATCAGGTTATGCCCAATCTGATCGCTCGAATTGCCCAATCCATTCGGAAACCGATGCGAAACGGAGTTCAGTAAAATCGACGTTGTGGCAATGGTCGACGCATTGAGGAAGATGATTCGGGCAAAATAATCGGTTACTTCCTGGGTATGCGCATCGATCACCCGAACGCCGGTTGCGCGGTTTCTTTGCTCGTCATACAGCACTTCGGCCACAATGGAATCAGGCCGTAACGTCAGGTTACCCGTTGCCGCGGCAACGGGTAAGGTGCCTGAGTTGCTGCTGAAATATCCCCCGAACGGGCATCCCCGGTTGCAAAGGTTGCGGTGTTGACAAGGCCCGCGACCGTTCCATCCCCGCGTCAGATTGGCAACCCGCCCAATGGTAAGAATCCGGTCCTTGTAGTGCCGGCTAACCTGCTGTTTGAGGTGTTTTTCCACGCAGTTCAACTCCATTGGCGGTAAAAACTGGCCGTCCGGGAAGTGGGCAAGTCCCTCGGCCTGCCCGCTGATGCCGACAAATTTTTCAACGTAGTCGTACCACGGTTCGATTTCTTTGTAACGGATCGGCCAGTCTACGGCGATCCCTTCCCTGGCATTGGCTTCAAAATCCATTTCGCCAAGCCGGTAACATTGCCGCGCCCAGGTCAGCGACCTTCCGCCGACCTGGTAGCCCCGAATCCAGGAAAAAGGCTTTTCCTGGATATACGGGTGTTCCTGATCGTTAACGAAAAAATGTTTGGTGCCTTCGTTATACACCGGACAACTGCTCTGTACCGGATTTTGCTGACGGTCCTGCAACACACTACTGAGCCGGTATGGAAACTCCCAGGAGTTTTTTTCAGCTGTCGGATAGTCGATAACGTGTTCGACATTTCGACCCCGTTCCAGGACCAGCGTTTTCAGTCCCTGCTCACAGAGTTCTTTGGCGGCCCAGCCTCCACTGATGCCGGAACCCACCACAATGGCGTCGAAGGTGCGCACGTCTTTTCCTTTACTAATACTATGAATGGGGATCATTGGGAAAAGCGTAATTAGCGGATTGCCCAGGATTTCTGTCCGGTAATGAGAGGAACGCAACCGGTGTAGCCGCCCGGCGTAAACACATACGCCAGGCTCCGGGTTGCTCCCAGCCTGGATGTAAAATAACCGACACAGGTGTACTGTTTCAATGTCGTGAAAAATGAATTGCCAATCAGTTTTCGCTCTACCTTTCCCGGTATTCCTTCGAACGGTTTTCCTGCGTTTTCAAAATGTCGCATCACTTCATTTTGTTGATCCCGGGTGCATTTTACGTACGGTTTTCCAAACCGGTTGATGGCGTAGGGATCGACCGCTTTCAAGCCGTCGATAAAGCGGTTTTGGGAAGCGGTCATCGTGTTTTCCACTACCATTTTCAGGATAAAGTCGGGTACGCCGGCTTCAATAGCGCCCGGCGTATCGGTGGTCGGAATGATCGTTTCGGCTAAGGCGGCCAGGAGTTCTTTCTGGCTGTGGACGTAAACCAAATCGGGTTTTTTGTACCAAGAAAGCCATTTATAACTACTGAAGGCCACACTGCCAGCACTTAAAAGGGTAATCCCCAACAGGGCCTGGCGACGTTTCATAGAGGTTGAGGAATAGGTGATTCGTTTACTTTTGGTGTCGGTTTATCCCACCGGTTGCAGGTGGTAAATAAAAGTGCATTGATGAACAGCATGGAACTCGTGGGAAATTGACCCAGAACCGGATTGGAGTATCCCATGACGGCAATTCCGACAAATACCGCCAGGAGTCCCCGCATGGTAGAGGTAAGCCACGGATCTTTTAGGTGCCAGACCCGGTATACGCCAATCGCAATCAGCGCAATCAGCATGGCGATGTAGAGCACCATTCCAACGCGGCCCGTTTCAATCCAGAGTTCGACATACCAGCTATCCGGCGAAATCTGGGCCGCCCAGTGATTGGGCGAAAACCGTTGTCCGGTGTCGAGCGATGTGCCGATGCCGGCACCGAATGGCAAATCTTTCAGGTAGTTAGCCAGTTTTTGCTGGTTCTTTAGCCGGAGTAAAAATGACGGATCTTCCAGCGGATTCAGGGCGGTCCGCATCCGCTGAATCTGATAGTTACCACTTCCGACGTTGGTGTATTTCAGAACAAACAGCAGGGGAGCGGCCACGCAGATACCGATCGCGATTTTGATCAGATCCCGTTTCATCAATAAATAAAAACCGTACCCGGCAATCAGCACAAACAAGGCACTGCGCGTACCTGAAACCGCATAGCCCCAGAAATAAACCAGCAGCAGGAACAGATAGCCCAGCTTGCGGGGCAGGGTTTCGGCTTCAAAACTCCAGATAAAACAAAGCAGCGATACGGCCGCCATTTCGGCTCCGAACTGCGAAGCATCGGTATAAAAGGAGAAACTGCGCAGGTGGCCAAACAGGATGTGTGTCGAGGCTGCTCCCGAATTCAGCCAGATCATCTCGTTGGTAGTCAGACCGATATACTGTTGTTTGAATGCCCAGAGTGCAGCCAGAAAAGACCAGATCAGCCAGGTTCGCAGAATAATCAGGATATCCGCCCTGGTGAGGTCAATGACCAGGAGCGTACAGGTAACAATGAAAAAGTGCAGCGAAAAGGAGCGGGCGTGAAAAAACCAGGCGGCCCGGTAGGGCGATTCGGGGTTGAAGATTTCCAGAACGGTGTAAAAAAACCAGAGGCCCACGAGGTAAAAAGCCGGATGATGCAGACTTTTCCAGGACAGCCGCCGATTATTCACGATCAGACTCAGGACCGTTAGTCCGAGAATCCCGTCGATGATCATCCCGAAGGGAATGCTGATCGGTAGAAAGCGGGCCAGCGCATTGACCAGGAAACTGAGCTGCACATACACCAGAAATCCGAACTTGGGTTCGGCCAATACACCCCCCACCAGCAGAAGCCCCGGTGGCAGGATGAGAATGACCGCCGAACCCAGTATTCCCAGTCTGGCAATTAGAAAGCCGGATGCCACGGCAATGAGCGTACCAAGCAGGCTAAACACCCAGAAGTTTTTCTGTATGGAGTAGGATATGGAAGCAGCCTGATTACCCATTTTTACGGATTGGAGCCACCCGAAGGTGTCCTTGCGATCGGTTATTTCAAGTTTGTGAGTGTCGGTACGACCGCATCGGAAGCGTCGGATTTATTCACCGTTGGTTCGGCAATGTTATCACCGCTCACGACTTTAGAGTATTTGATTTTTGCCTTGATAAACCGACGTTCAAACCATTCATACGAGGCCGCAGCCAACAGAATCGTTAACAAAATACTGGCGCTGTAGAGCAGCCAGTTATTTCCGGGAAAGTGCGGTTGCAGCAGTTTAAAGGCGATCACAATGGCAATCATATGGTACATGTAAATACCAAATGAAATCTTGCCAAGGTAATGTAAAACCGGGTGCTCAAGCCGGATTAGTGTCTGTTTATTGGCGGCCAAATTGAGAATGATCACCGCAAACAAGCAGGCATACGTCTCCTGGTGGAGGTACGGTATTTCAATTCCGCGGAAAATCATAACTGCGGTTAACAGGTAAACGGCAGCTTGTAACCAGCGATTGAATAAAACCCGAAGCAGCCCTTCGCGCCGGTAAAAAAGGGCCCAGGCAATCACACCCCCAATCGCCATACAATCGACGTTGAAACTATTCCAGAATTTAGCTATAAAGCTGATTGCCTGATTGGTAACACCTAGAGACGTGAGTGAAAGAAGGCCAAACTTAATCACCAGATAAACGATGATCGTACCCAAAGCCACCCGCAGGGGATGACCCACTTTCTTCATTAGCAATGGCCAGAATGCGTAGAATTGCTCTTCCACACCGATCGACCAGGTTTGATTAATATGCGGAACCGGTGTTGCAACGAGATTGGGCAGGATGACAAAAAACAGGACAACTTTGATCAGGAAACTTCTGTGCAGTAAATCGGAATAAATCGGAATGTCAAAAAAAGAAATGGCGGGAAGAACGAAAAGACCCAGGCACACAATGAAGTAATATAAAGGCCATATCCGAAGAACCCGTCTCAGATAAAAATGCCGGATTGCGATGGTTCCCGTAACCGCTCTTTCCTGCAAAAGCAAATAAGTAATCAGAAAACCGCTTAGTACAAAAAATAACACCACACCCAGCTTCCCGATCAAATCCACAAAAGGCAGGTGCCAGTAATTATCAACCTTGAAAATTAACTTGATTTGTTCAATGTGGTGAATGATCACCCAAAGAGCAGCGATGAATCGTAAGCCATTTAAATTAGGAAAGTAAACTGCTCGCATTGTGCATAAAAGAATTCGCATGCTGCCGGTTATCCGCAGTCATGCCATGTCATAAGTTGCCTTGAATACTAATCACATATCGTGCCAAGTATGTCTGATAATTAATTTGATTTGAATAAATAAGATACAAAGGGTAGAAATACGGTAACATAAGCCGGGTTTACAGTCTGATGTCCGCATGCAGGCATAAGTAGTTTTCAATAATTGCAAAAATATTTACTTATTTTTTGTTTACTTCCCATTAGGTATTTTATATTTGTCCCAGTGTTTATTAATTTAAATTTTCTCGTAGAACGATATCAGAACAAATGTAGGTATAACTTATTGACTAATAGATTTTTAATCTAAATTAAGAAAGTTCTGGAACCTGGTTTTTTTGAAAAGATTGGATGTAACGTTGACTGATATTTAGCTTTTTATCGATTGAGACGATATGGTATTTTAGGTGTTTTTACTTATGAGTTTGGGTTTTATTTTCTCTTGCTCTTGGTAATTCACTATTTTTTCTGACTGAAACAAAAATTGACCGTTATGAAATTTCCCAAGTTAAACCTGTTGATTGTGGAAAGTAACTCCTTTCTGGTGCGTATTCTTCAGAATGCACTGGCTGCTGACTTTAACATTATTTTGGCTTCCAACCCGTTGGAAGCCAGGGAATTGCTTAAAAAAGGGGTTGTAGTAGACTTCATTATTACCGACTTGAGTTTATCGAAAGCTGACGGTATGGACTTGATTCAGCGGGTGCGAAAAAGCACGCGGTATCACTCCCTGCCTATTCTGGTACTTTCAGGTTCTGAAGATAGTAATACCCGGATTAGCTGTCTGGAAAATGGCGCTGACGATTGCATGACGAAACCGTTCAATCCGCTGGAAGTGCGGGCTAAAATCCAGGCCATGCTTCGACGCTCAGGCAACCCGGTTTCACGGGTGACTGCTGGAACCGCGCCCTGGTACGGTCAATTAATGCCTATCCGGGCCTAATCGAACCTTCTTATTACCAGACAAAGCACTTCTTGGGTTTATTGAACGGAGTGGTCACTTAAAAGAAACTGGTAATCTTGGAAGAAACCGTCCAGTGGTTAAATGGTATATTATTTGCTATCAGATAACCATGAATCTGATGGTTATGAAGTGGCGAACTGGAGTGAAAATATCAGCCCTTTGGTGCCGGGAGCGAAAATTATCAGACAAATTAACAAAATGGATTGATTTGTACAGTGATAATTTTACCGTATCATGGATCTAATAAACTATGTTATTTTTCTTCCGATAGGGATCTACCTAAGTTTTAATATTCTTTATCTGCTTGTCTTTGCTTTAGCAGGTTGGTTTGGAGGGAAAGATGACGAGCCATTGACGAAACAGCCCAACAAAATCCGCCGGATTGCGGTATTGATCCCTGCTTACAAAGAAGATACGGTCATTCTGGATTCTGTTCGGATAAACCTTCAGCAGACGTATCCCGCCGACGCCTACGATCTTTACGTCATTGCCGATTCGTTTCATCCAACGACCCTTCAGAAGCTGGCGCTTCAACCGGTCAAGGTTCTGGTGGTCAGTTTTGAGCAATCGACGGTGCAGAAGTCGGTGACGCAGGCGCTGGAATTAGTACCGGAAAACCGCTACGATATCGTTCTGGTGTCGGATGCGGACAACCACATGGCCCCCGATTTTCTCCAACGGATCAACCTGGCTTTCGACAGCGGCTGGCGGGCCGTTCAGGGTCACCGGGTTGCCAAAAACACGAACACCAGTGTGGCGGTTTTCGACGCCATGAACGAAGAGGTCAATAACCATCTGTTTCGGGCGGGCCAGCGCGCGCTGGGGCTGTCGTCTACGTTGATTGGGTCGGGAATGGCCTTCGAACCGGCGGCCATGAAACGGGGTATGGCGCAGGTTCGCTCGGTGGGCGGTTATGACAAAGAACTGGAAATGGCGCTGTTGACGGAAGGAATCCGGATTGCGTATCTCCAGGATGCGTTGATTTACGACGAAAAAGTGCAGAATCTGGAAGTGTTTGAACGGCAGCGGGCGCGCTGGATTGCGGCCCAGGTTCACTTCGTCAAACTGTATTTCCGCACGGGTATTCAACAGTTGCTAAAAGGAAACTTCGATGCGGCTTTTGCAGTTGTGCGGTCGCTGATTCTGCCGCGAACGCTGTTTTTGGCGGTCCTTTTTTTGGGCACGCTGGTGAGTTTGGTAGTGGGACACCAGCCGATGCTGCGGGCTTTTGGCGGTATGCTGGTGACGCTTTTTATCACCCTGCTGATCTCCATTCCCGGTTACCTCTGGCAGAAAATTTCAATCCGCGACTTCCTGACCTTCCCGATGCTGGTTTTCCGGATGATTCGTTCGCTGCTGAAAGTCAAAGCCGCCGGGAAGAAATTTCTGCACACGCCCCACGGGGAGACGGCGGTAAAAGAAAATTGAGTTGTGTCGCGGAGTTGAGCGGAGAAGAGGGAGTTAAGCAGAGTCTTTTCTTTTAATTAACTCCGCTTAACTCCCTCTTCTCCGCTAATCACCGCGATACAATCTTCAAAAACTCAAAGATTCGTCTTTTTCATCTCCTTCACCGCGTAATCCACCGCCCGGGCCGTGAGTGCCATGTAGGTCAGTGAGGGGTTTTGGGTGGAGGTGGAGGTCATCGAAGCGCCGTCGGTGACGAACACGTTTTTGACGTGGTGCATCTGGTTCCACTTATTAAGCATCGACGTTTTCGGGTCTTTCCCCATCCGGACACCGCCCATTTCGTGAATATCCAGTCCCGGATTGCGTTTATCGTCGCGCACCCGGAGGTTCTTGAAACCGGCCGCCGTGAACATTTCCATCATCTGTTCCTGGTAATCCTTCACCATCTTGTCGTCGTTGTCGTCGTAGACAATCGAGATTTTTAGTTGCGGAATCCCGAACGGATCTTTCAGATTTTTATCCAGAGCCACGTAGTTGGTCTCTTTCGGAATGGTTTCGCCCATCATGTGGGAACCGACATACCAGCCGCCCAGGCTTGGATTTGCCAGACTTTCCTTCAGATCGACGCCAATGCCATCCTGATTGGTTCGGGAAGCCCGACCGGCGGAAAAACCGGCTGCGTAGCCCCGCAAAAAGTTCGTTTCCTGCTTGTAAACATTCCGAAAACGGGGAATATACGGCCCATTGGGGCGCCGACCGTCGGTGGTCGAATCCAGAAAACCGTCGTACTCACCCGAAATGCCCGCCCGGTAATTGTGGAAAGCCGCGTATTTACCCAACACGCCACTGTCGTTGCCCAAGCCATTCGGGAAACGGTTCGAGGTCGAGTTCAACAACACGAGATTCGTGTTCAACGCTGCGGCATTGACGAAAATAATGCGGGCGTAAAACTCGATCATCTCTTTGGTCGTCGCGTCGATCACACGCACCCCGGTGGCCTTGCCTTTTTTCTCGTCGTAGATAATCGAGTGAACCACTGAATGGGGGCGCAAGGTCAGTTTGCCGGTTTTGGCCGCCCAGGGTAGGGTAGAAGCGTTGCTGCTAAAATACCCGCCGAACGGACAACCCCGCTCGCACAGGGTGCGGTTCTGGCATTGGGCCCGGCCCTGTTGCAGGTGAATCGGTTGCGGTTTGGTAATGTGCGCAGCCCGGCCCATGATAACCGGCCGATCCTTGTATTTCGCAGCCATCTGCTGGCTAAAATATTTTTCGACACAGTTCCATTCGTGCGGAGGCAGAAATTCCCCGTCGGGCAGCGTTGGAATACCGTCTTTATTTCCGGTGATGCCGGCGAATTTTTCGACGTGGCTATACCAGGGGGCAATGTCTGCGTAGCGAATCGGCCAGTCGACGGCAAAACCGTCGCGGGCGGGGCCTTCAAAGTCAAAGTCGCTCCACCGTTGCGTCTGGCGCGCCCACAGCAGGGATTTTCCCCCCACCTGATAGCCCCGAATCCAGTCGAACGGTTGTTCCTGAATATACGGATGTTCGGCATCCTTGACAAAAAAATGCGCCGAGGTTTCGTTGAACGCGTAGCATTTGTTCACGATCGGGTTCTCCTTGCGGACGGCCAGCGGGAGTTGACCCCGGTGTTCCATTTCCCAGGTGTTGAGCATGGTGGTGGGATAATCCACTACGTGCTTGACGTCACGTCCCCGCTCCAGCACCAGCGTCCGTAACCCTTTCTCGGTCAGCTCTTTCGCAGCCCATCCGCCACTGATCCCGGATCCGATCACGATGGCGTCGTACGTGGTTGCTTTTACTGCATCAATTGCAAAATTTGCCATGTCTACTGGGGCTGCTATTTGTTTTGTTGATTTTTCGAAGTTGTATTTTTGGCCACAACGGGCACACAACCGTGATACCGGCCGGGCACCATTTCGTAATGGACGATATTGTTCATGACGTATTCCGAGCTCATATACCCCCGGATGGTCAGTCCTTTCACCAGCGAAAAGAATTCTTTCTGGTCCGGTTCCGTCGACTGGCTCATGGTTTTCAGCAATGCGGTCCGCTGGCTGGCGTCGAGGGAGGCAAACGATTGGCTGTCGTTTTTCCGGGCGAGGGCTTCCACCGCCGTTAGTCCTTTGGTGAGGGTTTCCTGCGCCGAGGGTTCCATACAGTCCGTCACGATTTTCTGGATGAACGTGTGTACGCCCAGGGCCTTTGCGCCCGGGGTGTTGGTGGCCGGAATGATGGTTTCAACCACTTCGGCCAGGAGCGCATCCGCGCGGGGAGCCAGCAGTGAGGTTCCTGATGGCAGGGTAGCCTGGTTCCAGTTGTTGGCCCAACCCGGCAGACTCACCAGGCCACCCAGGGCCACTGCCAAACTTTTTAGTGCTTTTCGTCTTTCCACGAGGTAATTGTTGAGATTTAAATGTCTGGTTTAGTCAAAAAGTACGGTTTTCAATGGTCAGTGGCTGACGTGCGACTCAACGTGCCAGGATCCACAGTATAAACTGAAAACCGTAAACGGCTAGTATATAAATACCGGAGTTCCCAAATGATGCTGCCGAAACGCGCGGAGTGCACAGCCGTTTTTTCAACGGAGAATGCGGTTGAAATATACTATTGGGTTAAAGACGCATTGACAGGCTATTTTACTGCGTTGGGTTGTATGGTAACAAAGTGCAATTCAAATTTCCGGTAGATGGCACTCATTTGAACACATGGTGATGCGGAAGAATATAGACAAAGATAGGAAAAAAGTAAGATGTAATGTGTGCGTAACGCATCAAAACCAGCAGAAGAAAGGGGCTTTTTTACGAAACAAGAGCCAGCCGGTGAAAATACGTTCCAGCAAAAAATCCAAAGGCCTATCAGTAGACTGCCGCGATTTGCCGTACCCGAGAGGGCAGGCGGTTTTAAGCCCCGAAAGTCACATGGATCTGTGATAAATATCACAGATCGCACGCCCGGATTCCTGTTACTTCGTCACAAAAAGAAAGGTCATGAAAAGGAACATGGGTTTTGGCGATAAGGTGGTTCGCTTGCTGATTGCGTGTATTTTAATCGCCCTGTTTATTGCAGATGTGCTCAATGGCGTTTGGGCGGTGGTAGCGATGACGGGAGCCGGACTCCTGATTGCCACCAGCTTTATGAATTTCTGTCCGCTTTATGCGGTTTTCGGGATCCGCACGAATCACCGAAAAAAAATGTCATAACGGCAATGACCAGCCGGAAGTCCGGGTGGAATACAAGACAGCGAGAGGAATGATCAACGACACGCAGGTAATAAACGCAGCATTTCGGGGAAGTTTTGAACCGGCCTTAATCGAAGAAATAAACCGGACCGGTATTTATCAGGAAGTGGAAGAAGGCGAGTATCTGATTCGCCCCGGGAGTTACATTCGCTCGGTGCCGATCATTTTGAGTGGCTCCATCAAAATCATGCGGCCCGATGCGAGCGGGAATGAGGCTTTGCTCTACTACCTGAGTGGGCTGGATTCCTGTGCCATCTCAATGACGGGCACGCCCGATAATAAGCCCAGCGAAATTACGGCGGTTGCCGAAGAAAAAACCCGTCTGATTTTCATCCCGATTGAGAAAGTCGATGAATGGATTTGCCGGTTTCCAACCTGGAAACAGTTCGTTTTCCGCACCTACCAGCGCCGGTTCGACGATATGATTGCCACCATCGACAGCATTGCCTTTCAGAAACTGGACGAGCGGCTGCTGACCTACCTGAAAAAGAAAACCCGGAGCTGCCAGTGCACGGTTTTACAGATTACCCACGAAGAAATTGCCCGCGAAATGGCGACGTCGCGCGAGGTGATTTCCCGTTTGCTGAAACAATTGGAGCGCGTGGGCTACCTCAGATTGTCACGAAATAAAATCGAAATTTTGTAGAAAACAGTCGCCCGTGTGACTTATATCACGGAACCGCCCCGGTTTCAGGACGTGCTTTGTTGAAAAAACAGCATGAGTTCGCATGAAATTCTGGGCTTTGCGGCATCGATCCTGATCGGGATCACCCTGGGACTCATCGGCGGGGGCGGCAGCATTCTGACCCTGCCGGTGCTGGTGTATCTGCTTGGCATCACGCCGACGGTCTCCACCACCTATTCGTTGTTTGTGGTCGGCACCACCTCCCTGGTCGGCGCCGTCCGGTATAGCTGGCAACGACTGGTTCATTACCGGGCCGCCCTGGCCTTTTCGCTGCCTTCTTTTGTTGCCGTTTCCCTCACCCGCACCTACCTCGTTCCGGCCATTCCCGACCCGGTTTTTTCCACTCCGGCTTTTTATCTGCCTAAAAATGTCGCCATCATGGTCGTGTTTGCGCTGGTTATGCTGGCGGCTTCCGGCACGATGATCCGCGACCGTCAAACCGAATCGGACGGTAGTCGGGGCCGGATTAGTCCCCAGTTGCTGGCGGCAGAAGGAGTTCTGGTCGGTATGCTGACGGGTGTCGTCGGAGCGGGGGGCGGTTTTCTGATCATTCCCTCGCTGGTGTTGCTGGCCCATTTACCCATCAAAATGGCCGTGGGGACTTCGCTGCTGATCATTTCCGCCAACTCGCTGATCGGTTTTCTAAGCGGACTTGCTTTCGAAACCATCGACTGGCGGTTTTTGCTGGCCTTTACGGCCCTGTCGGTCATCGGAATTTTACTCGGAACCTACCTGACCCGGTTTGTTTCCGGACCAAAACTGAAGACAATCTTCGGTTGGTTCGTGTTCGCTACGGGCGTCTACATTCTTGTGAAAGAAACTTTTCTCTAAACAGTTCGGCATGTAACAAAAGTCACGGAACGCCCGCAACCGCCTTTTTACCTTTGTTTCAGGGTGTAACCGTGGCTGATAAGCCTATAAAACTGCATTTCGTTAAACTAGAACCGAAGGAAGTATTATGAAAATTGAACAGATTTATACGGGCTGTCTGGCCCAGGGTGCGTATTACATTGAAAGCGAAGGCGAAGTCGCCATTGTTGACCCGTTGCGGGACGTAAAACCGTATGTAGAACAAGCTGCCAAAGCAGGTGCCACCATCAAATATGTGCTGGAAACCCACTTTCACGCCGACTTCGTGTCCGGCCACCTCGATCTGGCCCGTCAAACCGGTGCTATGATCGTTTACGGACCCCTGGCTCGGCCCGATTTTGGAGCCCACATGGCAACCGATGGCGAAGAATTACCGCTTGGTTCCGTAAAAATCCGGGTGCTGCACACGCCCGGCCACACCATGGAATCGACGAGTTACCTGTTGCTGGACGAAACCGGGAAAGAAACCGCCCTGTTCAGTGGCGATACGCTGTTCATCGGTGACGTTGGTCGTCCTGATCTGGCCCAGAAAGCGGACCTGACAATGGACGATCTGGCGGGGTATCTCTATGAGTCGTTGCGCACCAAAATCATGACCCTGCCCGACGACGTCATTGTGTATCCGGGGCATGGGGCGGGTTCGGCCTGTGGTAAAAACATGCGGAAAGAAACGACCGACACGCTGGGTAACCAGAAGCGGTTCAACTACGCGTTGCGGGCTTCGATGTCGAAAGCAGCGTTTATCCGGGAAGTGACGGACGGTTTGCTGGCTCCCCCGAAGTATTTTCCGCGGAACGTGGCGCTCAATAAACAGGGTTATGAAAGCATCGATACCGTGTTGAAGCGGGGGGCGCAGGCCCTGAGCCCGGATGCATTTGAAGCGATTGCCAATGAAACCGGTGCGCTGATTCTCGACACCCGACCGGCGGATTTTTTCCGTCAGGGCTTCATTCCAAACTCGATCAACATCGGGCTGAACGGTCAGTTTGCTCCCTGGGTCGGTACGCTGATACCGGATGTGAAACAAAAGCTGCTGCTGGTTTGTGAACCGGGTCAGGAGCAGGAAGCCTTGACGCGGCTGGCGCGGGTGGGCCACGACCAGGTGCTGGGCTTTCTGGCGGGCGGTTTCAGCACCTGGGCAACCAGCAGCAAGGAAAGTGACACCATTCTTTCCGTATCGGCGGAATCGCTGGCGAACCGGATGGCTGACAAGGAGTTGGCAATCATCGATGTGCGGAAACCCGGTGAATATGCCGCCGAACACATCGCCGGCGTTCGGAACATTCCGCTGGAATACCTCAACGATCACATGGCGGAGTTACCCAAAAACAAAGTCCTGTTCATTCATTGTGCGGGCGGTTACCGCTCTATGATGGCCGCTTCGATCCTGAGAGCGCGGGGGTACGAAAAGCTGCTGGATGTAGCCGGAGGCTTTGACGCCATCAAAAAAACCGGCCTTTTTGATATCACGGATTCTGTGTGTCCCACCACCTTGAAATAGGCATCAATAGTTTGTATCTTCGCTGATTGAATAAAGCTATAAAATCTATGGAAATATTAGAGTTTGTCCGCAAGCCCTGGCCGTGGTACGTAGCCGGGCCGCTGATTGGCTTAACCGTGCCGGCGTTGTTGTTGATCGGAAATAAATCGTTCGGCATTTCGTCGTCACTCCGGCACATTTGTGCCGCCTGTTTGCCGGCCAACATTTCCTTTTTCAATTACAATTGGAAGCGGGAAATCTGGAACCTGTTTTTTGTGGCCGGGATTCTGATTGGCGGTTTTCTGGCAACGCACTTTCTGGCAAACCCGGAGGCTGTTCAGATTTCACCCCAAACCGTCGCTGACCTGAAAGCCCTGGGCATTCGTGATTTTTCGGGAATGATGCCCGCTGATATTTTCAACGTCGCGAACTTATTTACACTAAAAGGCTTCGTTTTTTTCATACTCGGCGGTTTTCTGGTCGGATTCGGTACGCGTATGGCGGGTGGTTGTACGTCCGGCCATTCCATCATGGGCATTTCCAATCTGCAATGGCCGTCCCTGATCGCAACGTGTTGTTTTATGGGGGGCGGTTTTGCCATGACCCATCTGATTTTACCTCATCTCATGAAATTGTTTTAAAACGGACCGATTCACTCATGCAAAAAGTAGACGTAGAGGAAACGTTGACCAGCGAGGTGGCCAACGATATGCAAAAACCCGAAAGCCTGATCGCCAACTGGAAATACGGTGTGGTCGGCATTCTGTTCGGAATCGTGTTTGTCAAAGCGGAAATCATTTCCTGGTTTCGGATTCAGGAGATGTTTCGGCTGCAAAGTTTTCACATGTACGGTGTCATCGGTTCCGCCATTCTGGTCGGTATGGTGTCAATCTGGCTAATCAAACGGTTTAAAATCAGGACCTTGGCGGGTGAAGCGATTGTCCTTCATCCCCGGAAATTCAGTTCCGGGCAAGTATACGGTGGCCTGTTGTTCGGTCTGGGCTGGGCCATCACGGGAGCCTGTCCCGGGCCGTTGTTTGCCCAGATTGGCAGCGGTTTCGGGGTTGTTGTCGTTACGCTGCTAAGTGCAATTGCCGGGACGTGGGTGTATGGGTATTTTCGGTCCGGATTGCCTCAGTAAACCCGAACTACGCGTTACCGTACATCGACCCGGAATCGATAGGTTCCGGAGCCAATGGCAACGACGGTTTTGCTGTTTTCCGTTCGCACGAGCTTCATATCGTTCTGTTGATCAATCGGTTTGCCGCTTTCGGTAATCAGGCTTCCTTCGGGTGCGGGCAAATAAACCAGCGCGGTTGTGTTGGCCGGAATACCGACCGTCAGTTCCAGTTGCAGGCCGGTTTTTTTCCATTCACTCCGAATCGGGCCATAGGGCGAAACGTACCGGACGCTGGTATGGGTAATGTCGCCTACCGCTTCGGGGCGGATCACGATGGCCTTGAAACCCGGCACATTTTCGTCCTGCTGAATACCGCCCAATCCGCTATAAAGCCATTCCATCAGGTGTCCCAGCATGAAATGGTTATTGGACACATACCGCAACGCGGGCCAGGATTCCGTCAGAGCGGTGGCTCCGTGAGCCAGCTGGTAGCCGTAGCCCGGCACGTCGGAGCGGTTGTTCATGGCATAAATGGCTTCCGAAGCGCCCACCTGACCCAACGCCAGAAGCAAATACCGGAAGCCAATATCGCCCGCCGTCAGACTGTACTGGTTGTCATTCAGATTTTTCAACAGACTGGCAGTAACGACCGCTTTGTTCTCCGGCGTCACCAGATTCATGTAAATCGGCATGGCGTTGGACGTCTGACTGCCCGATCCGTACTGCCCTTTCTCCGCGTCGTAGTACTTCGCATTGAAGGCTTGTTTGACCGCCCGGGCCAGCTGATTGTAGTGATCGGCGTCGGCCTTTTTTTCCAGTAAACGGGCGGTTTTTTCAAGAATCGTCAGGTCATAATAGTAAGTGGCGGTGGCCGTAATTCCTTTGGGCGTCAGTTGGGATTCTCCCGGCGGTTTGGGCCCCAGATCACACCAGTCGCCCAAACCGTGGGTCAAAATGTGATCCTGCGCTTTGGTGCCCAAATAATCGACGTATTTTTTCATCATGGGGTAACTTTCCGCTAAAATGTTCCTGTCGCCGTACCACTGATACGTATACCAGGGCAGAATCACCCCGGCGCTGCCCCATTCCGGCGAATCACGAAACCCGTTGGCAAAGGCCGTATACTCGGGCGCAATGTCCGGAATCAGGCCGTTCTCTAACTGCGCCGACTGCATATCGCGAATGATTTTTGGCAGCAGCGTCGCCAGATCGTACGTATACCGGGCCGAGCCGCTCATCAGATGCGTTTCTTCGAGCCAGCCTAACTTCTCACGGTGCGGACAGTCGGTCAACGTGCTGACCATGTTGCTCTTAATGGCCCAGTCGATCAGCCGGTCAATGCGGTTAAACAGCCTGTTTGAACACGAAAACGTCCCGACGGTTTCGGCAGAGCTCCGGGTATGCAGGCCTTTTATGTCAATGAAAACCGGCACATCGGCGGTTGGGACCGCAATCGTACTGAGCAAGCCCTGATCGGGAACCGCGCCTTCGATTTGCAGATACCGAAAACCGTAGTAGGTAAAGCGGGGACGCCAGGTTTCGGTGCCACCTCCCTTGAGCGTGTATCGATAAAAATGCGGACTGCCCGTGGCTTGCTGAGTGACCAGACTGTCGTCGCCCAGCAATTCACCGGGTGTAATTTTGATGACGGCCCCGGCTTTTCCGCGCACCGAAATCTGGGGAATACCGGACATATTCTGGCCCAGATCGACCACGTAGACGCCCGGTTTGGGCTGCCTAAGGCCAACGGGCCTGAAGGTTTCCATGATTTTAACCGGCGGAGCCGTTTGCGATCGCAGTTGGGGAGGTCCCTGAACCAGAAGCGGAGTTTGCCAGCTTTCGGCGTCATAACCGGCTTGCATCCAGCCCGTTCGCTCTTTGGTCGCGTCCCAGTCTTCTCCGCCGTAAATACTGGAATACGTAATGGGACTTTGGGTAACTTTCCATGATTGATCGGTCACAAGTTCCCCGATGGTTCCGTCGGCATACTCCAGTTGCAGTTTGCAAATCAGTTTCGGATAACCAAATGAACCCACAATTTTCCGGTATCGCTCAACGGGAATGTTGTAAAAACCGTTGCCGAGCAGCACGCCCAACACGTTGGCTCCTTTTTTGAGTGTACTCGTCAAATCGTAGGTGGCATAGAGGGCATATTGGTCGTAGCTCGTCCAGCCGGGGTCGATAAAGTGGTCTTTCACCCGCTGCCCATTGAGACTCAATTCGTAATGTCCCAGCCCGGAAATAAACGCCATGGCCCGCTTCAGCGGTTTTTCCAGTTTAAATTCTTTCCGAAATTGCGGCATGGCATTCTGGGCCGATTTTCGGTCACCGAGCGGCTTTTCAGCATTGGGCGCGTGGACGAACGGAACAATTCGCTCCGCTGCGGGCAGTTCTTCCAGCGCAATCCACTGCGCTTTTCCCCAATCGGCTTTGGTTAACAAACCCATTTGCCACGTCGCCGGAGCACTCCAGCCCGCTGGCTGGCCTTCTTTGTCCCAGGTCTGTACTTTCCAGTAATACGACTGACCGGCCAGCAGCGGTTTTCCCGCATAAACTATCTGAATGGACTGATCGGAGGTCCGTTTGCCCGAATCCCAGAGCGTTCCCTGATGGGCGGCCAGCGCATCCGGATTGTCGGACACCAGAATTCGGTAGGCCGTTTGCTTCTGCCCCCGAATGTCCGATACCAACTGCCAGCTCAGCCGGGGCTGGCGGCTTTCAACACCCAGCGGATTATCGCGGGAGTCGCAACGGAGCCGGGTTATCGTGAGGGCCCCGGTAGCCCGGGCGTCGATCCCGATAAGACAACACAGGAGTAGCTGATAGAAAAGTAGTTTCATGACCGGTTCGATTGGCTTAGGGCGGGTGCAATTGGCAAGGATACGACCCGCCAACGAACCTCAAAAGCTTCGTGGTTCTATCAGTCTACCCAGAATCCGGTTTTAAATGTTTGGTTGGATGCTCCATCACCCACCGATCCGTTCCCGTAGCGGTTTACGGCCTGATTCGGATACGTAGTTAAACCGTCACGATTACTTTTCCGGCTGTTTTGCCCGTCTCGACCTGCAAATGGGCTTCCGCCATCTGATCGAATGAAAACGTTTTGAAAACGCGGGCTTTGAGGGTGCCATTTTCCAGTAAACCGGCGAGTGTTTTCATATCCTCCCCATTGGATTGCACCCGGAATGTGTACCCGTTAATGCCTTTGGCCTGCGCTTTTTCGGTAACCAGTTCGTTTAATCCGCTGGGAATGCTGATGATGGTTCCTCCGGTTTTAATCACTTTCAGCGAACGATCAATGTTATCACCGCCGATGGTATCCAGCACGAAATCGACGTCAGATACGGCCTCTTCAAACCGCTGCGCCTGGTAGTCGATGTGTTCGTCGGCACCCAGGCTCATCACAAAATCTCTGTTTTTTGCCGAAGAAGTTCCGATCACGTAAGCGCCCACCTGTTTGGCGAACTGGACGGCAAAATGCCCCACACCACCGGCTGCGGAATGAATCAGTACTTTTTGTCCAGCCTGTAAGTGGGCATGATGAATCAACCCCTGCCAGGCCGTCAGAGCGGCCAGGGTAGCCGCTGCGGCTTCTTCGTGAGAAATGGTAGCGGGTTTCAGCGCCAGCTGCGAAGCCGGAGCGGCCACGTATTCGGCATAGGCTTTGCCGTGACCGGGAAAATTCACCATTCCAAAAACCGCATCACCCACCTGAAATGCCGTAACTTCCTTGCCAATTTCCGTTACAATTCCGGAAACATCCCAGCCCAGGATGAGCGGTTGTTCATCTTTCAGCCGACCGGCCACTCCTTTACCCGCTCTGGTTTTTACATCGACGGGATTAATACTGATGGCCTTTACCTGAATCAGAACGTCATCATCGCTGATGACAGGCAGGGGAATTTCCCGTTGAACCAGGTGTTCTATTCCGCCAAAACCGTCTAACGTAATCGCTTTCATATTTCTAAGTAGTTAATTGATGAGGCAAAATTATACCATTGAACGGTTGGTATCCTGGTATATATTTTCTCTTTTTTGGTAGATTTGTGGCATGAAAAGAGAAAGTCTGCACGAACCGTTCGAGATTGTCTACAAAACGCTGGATGAATGTCCGAAGTCGGAACATCAGCATTCGTTCTTCGAACTCATCTATATTCTCGGCGGCACCGGTCGGCAGTGCATCAACAAAAACGAGTTTGCCTACCGCGCGGGGCACCTGTTTCTGATCACTCCGGAAGACTGTCATTCGTTTGAAATAGAAACGACCACCCAATTTTTCTTCCTGCGGTTTAATGACATCTACATTCAGTCGGGGGCGTTGAATGCCGGTAGCATTCAGCGGCTGGAGTTTATTCTGCAAAATGCCAACCACCAGCCGGGATGCATTCTGAAAAACCAGCCGGACAAAGGCCTGGTTCAACCCCTCATCGAAGCCATGGTGCGGGAATATGTAAACCGTGATTTATACAATAAAGAACTTATTCAGCAACTGGTGAACACGCTTATTGTGGTAGTGGCCCGTAACATTGTCCGCTACATGCCCGAGCAGGTGCGTGAGAATACCGACGAAAAAGCACTCGACATCCTGAATTACATTCAGAATAATATTTACTATCCGGAAAAAATCAGGGCTGACGTCGTTAGCCGGCATTTTGGCATTTCGGAGACGTATTTAGGCCGGTATTTTAAAAAACACACGGCCGAAACCATGCAGCAATACATTACCAGTTACCGGGTGAAACTCATCGAAGCCCGGCTGCAGCACAGCGGGATGCGCATGACCGAAATTGCGCAGGAATTGGGGTTTACGGATGAAAGCCACCTGAATAAGTTTTTCAGAAAGCAAAAGGGGAGGAGTCCGACGGCTTTTCGGAAAGTTCTGTTGGGAAATTGACCAAAACCGCTTTAAAAATACTTTTCCAGCCTGATTTCGTCAGGCATCTACAGCCATCTCAGTTTCCTGCGCAGCAGCTGTATCTACCAGGGAAGCCTGATGAAAGGCGAAATAATTTATTTCATGCACAAGCAACCTAGTCTGGCAGGATACTTGAGGGAGATTTTGCGGCTTCAGGCTGTCGAATAGCTTAAACGGTGGCTGTTAAAAAAACACGCCATAATTAGCCGTCGTTCCCATACGCATCGACCGGTTTTTACCGTTTTTGATCAGGCAGGGACGCCCAAGTGGAATCAGCTCCGTATACCGTTCGGGGAGCCTAAAGCGGATCGGCACCGGCGGTAATTTAGTAGGTTTTCGGGCTAATTTGCTTAAAAGTTTGACGAAAACTATTTTTTGTCCTATTTTTATCGACCATACCGTTCTTGTCTTGCTACATACTTAACCAACACATAACCCCAAACCTGCTCATGTCGAAGCTGAAGAAGACCCTTCATGGCCTCCGATTGGCTTGTACACTACTGATTTTTGTAAGCGTTGCGCCCCGGAGTTGGGGTGCCTATTTTCAGGCCGACACCAGTGGTGTTAGGGCCGACACGGCGCAGGAAACCATTGAAGTGGTCGATGTGCCGGAAGTGCTATCGATACCGGAACCGGTTCTGCGTGACCGACTTGCCAAACTGGAACAAACGATTCCGCTGAATTACAATAAAACCGTTCACGGGTTTATCGACTACTTTACCTTCCACAAACCGAGCTACACCAAAAAGGTAATGGAGCGGATGCCGATGTTCTTCCCGCTCTATGAACGGCTGCTGGCCCAGCATCAAATACCCGATGAACTGAAATACCTTTCCATTGTCGAATCTTCGCTGGACCCCAAGGCGGTTTCAAGGGTCGGAGCGGGCGGTTTATGGCAGTTCATGCCGTATACGGGAGCCGATTTTCATCTTTATCAGGACGAATATATTGACGAGCGGATGGACCCCGTCAAGTCGACGGATGCGGCCTGTCGGTATCTGAAAGATTTGTACCGGATTTTTGGCGACTGGCACCTCGCGCTGGCGGCTTATAACAGCGGCCCGGGCACCGTCAAGCGGGCCATGCGCCGGTCCGGGGGCGACTCATTCTGGACTATTTACAACTTTCTGCCCAAAGAAACCCGCGCGTATGTTCCGCAATTCATCGCATTGACCTACATGATGAATTACGCCAACGACCACGGTATTTACGCCGAACAGCCCGAATATCCCATTCCCTGCGACACCATCCACGTGAATGGGTACCTGTCGATCGAGCGGTTTTGTAAATACAGCGGAGTGCCACTGGCCGAAATTCAGAAAATGAACCCGTCGATCATGACCGGGGTGTTATCGGATCAAACCCGCAGTTTTGTCCTTCGCGTTCCGAAAGCACATTTCGATTATTTCGAGGCCAATCGTCTTGCCATTCTCGATTCCGCCGGGCGTATGCCTACGGTTTCGACTAACATGTTGCTGGCTTCGACAGAGAGTGTAAACTACGGGCTGGATTCTGCCCGAAAACGGGATTATTTCCCTTTTACGGACGCCAATGAAGAGCAGGCCCGCGAGTCGAAACCGGTGGTTGCCGCCAGTGCCATTGCTCCGGACGACGGTGACGTTGAGGAGGTTATTCGGAGAAAGCCTAAAAAGATTGTTTACGTCGTGAAACGCGGAGAAGCCCTTTTGCGCATTGCCGAGAAGTACGACGTTGATGTTTATGACCTGAAAAAATGGAACCACCTGCGGTCTACCCGGATCCAGAAAGGGCAAAAACTGGTCATTCTGCGTGAACCGGCGGCACCGGAATCGTCATCCCGCCTGGCCAAACTAACCAAGAGCCGGGAGAAACCGGAAGTTGCCAAACGGACCAAAACCTACAAACCTAAATACCACCGTGTTCAGGATGGCGATACCCTCTGGAATATTTCACAACGGTATAGCGATCTGACGGTCGATCAGTTGAAAAAACTCAACAAGATCAAAGGAAATTCACTCAAACCCGGTCAGCGACTGATTGTGGGTTAGAAAGAGTTAAGCGTTAAGCGGTATGAATTAAGCGTTACACAGGCACCCGCTAACTCTTGATTCATACCGCATAACTCTTAACTCTTTCGTATATTTGTCTGTTTAAGACCGGCTTAAAACCGGTCGAAAAGGCGCTCTATGATTGCTTATATTTCCGGAAAAGTTTCCCATAAAGATCCCACGCTTGTCATTCTGGAAGCCAATGGGGTCGGCTACGAAATACATATTTCACTGTATACGTCAACGGTTTTACCGAAACTCGGCGAACCGTCAAAACTGTATACGTATCAACACATTCGCGAAGACGCCCAAACGCTGTATGGATTTGGCGATCTCGACGAAAAAAATCTTTTTCTGGACCTGATCGGGGTGTCGGGAATCGGACCCAATACCGCCCTTACGATGCTGTCGACGATGACACCCGTCGAGCTCCGTCAGGCCATTCTGATGGAAAATGTGGGGGCCGTTCAGAAAATCAAAGGCATCGGTAGTAAAACCGCTCAACGGGTTATTCTGGAACTACGCGATAAAATGAAGAAAGCGGGCATTATGGCGCAGGCCGGTACACCGAACTACCGCATGGCGATCAATCCCGTTCGTGATGAAGCGCTGGCCGCACTTGTCACCCTGGGCATCCCGAAACCCGCAGCCGAAAAAAGCCTCGATACGATCCTGAAACGCGAAGGCGACGATCTCAC
The DNA here is from genome assembly GCF_003858645.1 of Larkinella knui. GTDB lineage: Bacteria > Bacteroidota > Bacteroidia > Cytophagales > Spirosomataceae > Larkinella > Larkinella knui. Next base: position 58,265 of record NZ_RQJP01000001.1, read on the forward strand.
CGTTGAACAACTTATTCGATTGGCCCTTAAATAGTTACGAGTTAAGAATTAAGCGTTAAACGTAAAAAAAATGCGTCAGTCAACGCTTAACTTTTAAGTCTTAACTTTTAACTAAAATATTGGCAAGGTTTTCGCCGTTTGGTGATAGAGATGTCTCTGAATTAAACTAACTACCTATTCCACCGAATTAAATTATACGTGCCTCTCTTGGAATGTGTTGAGTCCCACCGATTAACCCGGCTGAGGTTGTTGAATGGCCGGATTGGGCCCCGGTTGGTTGTGTTGTGTGCGTTAATTATCGGATCGGCCTGGATAAGCCCGTTAGCTGCCCAAACCCCCGCGCGCCGACGTACGGTATCACCGGCGGATTCGATTGCGCGGGCCCGGCAGGATAGTATTCGGGCCACCCGATCAGCCGAACGGCGACCGATCATTCGATGGCGCGATCGGTATGTAAGCCCTTTTTCGGTTTCCATGCCCAAATCGCCTTTTTTATTGCGCGACCCGCGGGCGGTATCGACGGACGTTCAGCTTAATGGCGCGAACCAGATTTCGATCCGGGAACGAATCGGTGGTCAGCCCGAGGCTACCCGCCCTGTTTCCGGAACTGTCACAACTCCGGCTGCTACCACCGGCAATGCGGTTGGATCAACCGTTGGGGCGCCCGTGCCTGCCAGACCGTCGGTTGGTTTGCCTTACCGACCGGCTGAAACCATGTCGTACGAGAACTATAACCGTTTACAGAACCAGCGTGTTCAAAAAAGTTTGTGGCGGGAATACAGTGCGCGAAACGATGGACAAAGTGCCGTTAGCGGGCGGGGACTGGTACCGAAGCTTGAATTGCCGCCGGTGTTCGACCGGTTGTTTGGTGGTAATCTGGTGGATTTCAAGCCAAACGGGTTTGTTATGCTTGATTTTGGGTATCTCTACCAGTTCATCGACAACCCGATTATTCCGGTATTGCAGCGCCGAAACGGAAACTTTCTGTTCAATGAACAGATCAATATTAATTTCAATGGAAAGATTGGTGAGCGGCTGGGTGTAACGGCCAATTATGATACCAAATCCAGTTTCAATTTTGAAAATGTACTGAAACTGAATTACCGTCCACCGGTTCCGACACTGCCGAATGCCAATGGATTGACGAACGGGCTGCCGGCCTTACCCACGGCCAACGGACTGACAAACGGCCTGCCGGGGGTAGGAAGTATGGTGCCCTCGACCATTCCTCAGTTTCAGCCGCAGGACCCGAGCATCATCCAGGGTCTGGAAGCGGGTAACATTAGCTGGCCGCTCAGCAGCCAGTTGATTCCGGGTGTTCAGAACCTGTTCGGGTTGAAAACCCAGCTCCGTTTTGGTAAATTATACGCCACTGTGGTGGCTTCGCAGCAGCGTTCCAAGCAGGAAGAAATTACCATCAAAGGCGGGGCTTTGCAAAAGAATTACGAGATCCGGGTCGATACCTACGATGAAAACCGGCATTTCTTCCTGTCACAATTTTTCCGGAATAATTACGAAAGAGCCTTGAACCGGTTACCCCAAATCATGTCGGGTGTAACCATTACGCGTTTAGAGGTATACGTAACCAACCGGACCAACACCACTACAACCCTCCGCAATATCGTCGGTTTTGCGGATCTGGCCGAACCACAACCCTTTAACCGAACGAATCCGAACCTGCAACCCCTCAGCAGCAATCCGGCTGGTCCGGCCGATAATACCGCTGGAAACGGACTTTTTGCCAAATTGCGGGCCAATACCGCCATCCGGCAGGTGGATCAGGTGAATTTTTTACTGGACGGAACCTTCGGATTTGCCAAAGGAGTCGACTATGAACTCCTCCGGGGGGCCAAACGCCTGACCGAAACGGAATTCAAATTCCAGCCGGAACTGGGCTACATTTCGCTGGTGACGCCCCTGCGTAACGACGAAGTGCTGGCCGTTTCGTATGAATATACCTATCAGGGCCGCAAATACCAGGTAGGGGAGTTGACGGAAGATTATCAAAGCCGTCAGGACAATGAAGTGCTGATTCTGAAGCTGTTGAAGTCATCGACGATCCGCAACAACACGCAGTTGCCGATGTGGAATCTGATGATGAAAAACATTTATTCGCTCAATACCAGCCAGATCAACAAGCAGAATTTTCAGTTACGGGTTGTCTACAAAGACGACCTGACCGGTATCGACAATCCGAACCTGCAGGAAGGTGTCAACCTGCAAAACCACCCGCTGGTTCAGGTTTTCAATATGGACCAGGTCAATGCCCAACTGGACCGGCAACCCGACGGTAATTTCGATTTTGTGGAGGGGGTGACGGTAGACAGCCGGTATGGGCGGGTCATATTCCCGGTTTTGGAACCGTTTGGTTCTTTCCTCGAAAGGAAGTTTGTCGCCGGAAGCGAAGATGCGCTTAAAGCCAAATACGTCTTCAACGAATTGTACCGAACCACGCTCGTGGATGCGCAGCAGGTGGCGGGCAAGAATAAGTTTTTTCTGAAAGGCAGTTACCAGTCGTCCACGGCCGGCGAAGTTACCTTGCCCTACGGTGTCGATGAAAAATCGGTGCAGGTCACGGCGGGTGGCGTTCCGTTGTCGCCCGGTATCGATTTTGTCGTGGAGTCGCAAATTGGCCGGGTTCGGTTTCTGAACGAAAGTCTGATGAATTCCGGCCAGGAAATTAAAGTGCGGTTTGAGCGCCCCGACCTGTTTCAGAACCAGATCCGGCGGTTGATCGGAACACGGCTGGATTATAAACTGAGTCCGGAGGTGAACCTCGGGATGACGGCGATGAACATGCGCGAAACGCCGGCCGGTTTTTTAACCCGCGTCGCCATTGGCAACGAACCGGTGAACAACACCATTTTAGGGTTCGACGCCATGATTCGGAAAGATTCGCGTTTTTTGACCCGGATGCTGGATGGGTTGCCGCTGATTCAGACCAAAGAGCTTTCCAACATTGCGTTTCAGGGGGAAGTGGCGCAGTTGTTTCCCGGTGTGGCCCCGCGGGTGAACAACAACGCGTTCATCGACGACTTTGAAGCGGCACGAACGCTGTACGACCTGACCCGGCAACCCACGCGCTGGCGGTTGGGCTCAACCCCAACGACGCCGGAACGGGCTTTTCCGCAGGGAACGTTTGCCGATCCGCTGGCCTATGCGTATAACCGGGCCCGCATTTCAGTCTATACCGTGGATAACACCTTCAGCACCGCCAACACGGTGGGCAGTAGCCGCGCTCCGCAAAGTAACCTGACTGACAATGATTTAAAGAATTTTTACGAACAGTTTTTTCTTTCCAACGAACTGTTCAAAGGCCGTTCGGCGCGGCTGGTCAACTTGCCGGAGAACATTCTGGACGTCGCTTATTTCCCGAAAGAACGCGGGATGTACAATTTTAACCCGAATCTTGCTCCCGACGGACGGCTGGCCGGTGATCCGAAGAAGAACTTTGGTTCGGTGATGCGGGCCATTACGTCCGATGCCGATTTTGATAATGCCAACATCGAAAACATCGATTTCTGGTTGATGGACCCGTTTCTGGGCGTTACGGATACGACGTATGCCACCATTCACGATGGTTTTGAAAACAAGGCCAACCGCACCGGGGGCAAGTTGGTGTTCAACCTGGGCGATCTGTCGGAAGATGTGATAAAAGACGGGCGGTATAATTTTGAAAACGGTCTGGCGATTCCCAACGGCCTCTCGCCCGATTCCACGGCCTGGGGGCGGGTTACGCGTTCGCAGTTTGTCACCCAGGCTTTCGATAATAATTCCCGGCCCCAGCAGGATGTCGGACTGGATGGCTTGAGCAACCGGGATGAAAACCGGTTTTTCAAAACGTACATCGACCAGGTTTCGCCCCGACTGAACGCCCAGGCCCGCGAACGGCTGTTGAGTGACCCCGCCAACGACGACTTTATTTTCTATTACGGACAGCGCGCCGACTCGGTCAAGCACATTGTCAGTCGGTATAAGCAATACATGGGGATGGAAAATAATTCCCCCGAATTGCAGGACCGCAATCAGCTGGTAACGCCCGCGTCGACTACGCTGCCCGACATCGAAGATTTGAATACCGACAATACCATCAACGACAACGAAGCCTATTACGAATACGAAGTAGATCTGAGACCGGGTCAGCTCGCGGTCGGTAAAGGGTACATTGTCGATAAAGTAGACGTGCAGACGAAAGCGGGAAAATCCGTAACGTGGTATCTGTTCCGGATTCCGGTGCGCGACAATCCCAGGAAGGTCGGGAATATCAACGGGTTTAAATCGGTGCGGTTTGCGCGGATGTATCTCACGGATTTTGAGGAACCGGTGGTATTGCGGTTTGCGCAGTTGCAGATGACCTCCAACCAATACCGCAAGTATACCGGTGATCTGTCGGCGCGCGGTTTGCAGGAAGTTCCCGAACCGTATGATGCGCAATTCAAAGTGACGGCGGTCAATATTGAAGAAAACAGCGCTCCGGGTACCAACAAATACATTTACCGGGTGCCACCGGGTTTTCAGCGCGACCGCGATTTTACGCAGATCAATCAGGTGGAACTGAACGAGCAGTCGATGAGCCTGAGCGTGACCAACCTGCGCGATGGTGACTCGCGGGCGGCTTTCAAAAATACCAATACCGATTTGTTGTTTCGTGAGCGTCTGAAGATGTTCATTCACATGCACAATGAGGAAAGAGAAAGTGGTCAGGTGTCGGCTTTTGTGCGGTTTGGTACGGATTTTACGGATAACTACTACGAAATCGAAATTCCGAAGCTGGTCAATACACCCGAGGGGAGCCAGCCCGACGATGTGGTGTGGCCGGCTGCCAACGATCTGGATATTGCGATCGATGAGCTGATCAACCTCAAGGCCGAGAAAAACCGCCAGTTTACGCGGTCATCCGCCCAACCGTTTTCGATGCCCAGCGCCGACGGCCATTATAACCTGACGGTGGTTGGAAATCCGGATTTAAGTGCGGTGCAGATTATTATGATTGGGGTGCGCAACCCGAAATCGCCGGACGAGCAGGCCAAGAGTTTCACCATCTGGGTGGATGAATTGCGGGCGAACGGGTTTGACCAGACGGCTGGTCGTGCCGCCGTCGGAGTGCTCAATGCCAAGCTGGCGGATGTGGCTACCGTGACCGCTTCGGGCAAAATAACCACATTCGGATTTGGCGGTGTCCAGCAGCGGATCTCCGAACGAAGCCGGGAAACCACGTCCGAATACGGCGTTCAGTCGCAGATTTCGGTCGATAAACTGTTGCCTGAAAAATGGGGATTGCGGATTCCGCTCTACGTCAATTACGATCAACGGCTGATTCAGCCGCATTTCAATCCCCTGGATCCCGACACGCCGTTGGAAACGACGCTTTCGACGCTGAACGAAAATGAACGCGACCGCTACCGGCGGCTGGTGGAAGACCGGTCCGTTCGACGCGGTTTCAACCTGTCGAATTTCCGGAAGGTCAAAACCAATCCGAATGCCAGAAGTCATTTCTATGACTTTGAAAATCTGTCGTTTACGTATGCTTTCAACGAAGCGACGCGAACCAATATCCTGACCGAGCAGTTTGTGCAAAAACAAACGCGGGGCGGTATTGCCTACGTATACAGTGCCCAGCCCAAACCCTTCGAACCCTTTAAACGGTTTCAGGCGCTGGAACGGCCTTATCTTCGCTGGCTGCGCGATTTTAACCTGACGTTGCTGCCCACCCAGGTCTCCGTTCGGGGCGAGGTGGACCGGAGTTTTATCAAAACCCAGCTCCGCAATTCTGAGCTGACGACGGAAGGCATGGTGCCCCAATTTGAAAAGTACTTCTGGTTCAACCGGTATTACGATTTGCAGTGGAACCTGACCCGTAACCTGATTGTAACCTATAACGCCCGCTCCAACGCCATCATCGATGAGCCAGCCGGTGATTTGAACACGCAGGCCAAAATTGACTCCGTCTGGGCCAATGCCCGGCGGTTTGGCCGGACGAAAAACTTTGAGCAAAACATCCGGACCACGTACCGGATGCCGCTCGATAAACTGCCGCTGCTCGACTGGATTGCCGCGGATTTGACCTACAACATCGGGTATCAGTTTCAGGCCAACTCGTTCGGCATTACCGATACGCTGAATGTTCCGTTTGGTAATACCATTCGCAACAGCCGGGAGTGGGGCGTTCAGGGGCGTGTGGATTTCATTCGGTTGTATAATAAAATCAAGTCGTTGCGGTTTGCGAATACACCGTCCGTTCCGCGGAAAAACTTTACACGAAATCCCGGTGATATCGAAGAAATCCAGCGGTCGGAAAGCCGGGTTTTGAAGAGTTTTGTCCGCACCTTGCTGACCATTCGCGGTATCAATTTCAACTATACCGTTCAGGAGTCGACCCTGTTACCGGGTTTTTTGCCCACTCCGCGCTTCTTCGGCCTTTCGCGCGAAAACGCTCCGGGACTGGGCTTCGTTCTGGGAAGCCAGGATCGGAACATCAACCGGAAAGCCGCCGAACGGGGCTGGCTGTCGAAGAGTACGGTGTTGAATCAGCCCTTTACGCAGACGCTGGGCAAAAAGTTCGACGCCCGCACCACGCTGGAGCCTTTCAAGGACTTCCGGATTACGGTCGAAGCCCGGTTGACAAGGCAGGATAGTTACCAGGAAGTCTACCGGGTCGATACGACGGGTGGTTCGTTTACGAGCCTGAGCCCGTACCGCAACGGGCAGTTCAGCATGTCGTTTTTGTCGTTCAAAACCGCCTTTTCCAAGTTAAACAAGGATAATTCGTCCCCGATTTTCGATAAGTTTGCCGAATACCGGAAGATCATTTTAAACCGCCTTATGCAGCTCAATCCCGAAAAAGGCGGGAAATATGACCTGACTTCGCAGGATGTTCTGATTCCGGCTTTCTTCGCGGCCTACAGCGGAAAAGATCCCAATACGGTGAAAATCAATCCGTTCCTACGGTTTCCTCTGCCCAACTGGCGGGTCGATTACAACGGATTGTCGCAATTGAAACCGTTCCGGAAACTGTTCAGCGCCTTCACGCTTTCGCACAGTTATAACTCGACTTACAGCGTTGGTAACTTTACGTCGTCACTCGATTACGAAGCCGCTTATGTCAATCTGGCGGTTATGGGTTACCCGCTGGCGTCGCGTTATACCGAACAAAATCAGTTTGTTCCGATTTTTGTCATGAGTACGATCACGATGACCGAGCGGTTTGCCCCCTTGCTGGGAATTACGTTCCGGACACAGAGTAAGATTAGCGGAGGGCTGGAATACAACCAGGATCGCAGCGTGGCGCTGAACCTTTCCAATGCGCAGGTGGCCGAACTGAGTAACAAGGACATTACGTTCCGGTTTGGTTTTACGAAAACGAACTTTCGGATTCCTTTCAAGATCAACGGAGCGTACCAGCGCCTTAAAAACGATCTGACGTTCAACTGTAATCTGACCTTCCGCGATACCCGCACCGTTCAGCGGAAGTTCGACGATTCGGTTTTGTCGGCTCCGACCAACGAGAATGGCGTTGGTGAGCAGATCATTACGGCCGGAAACGTTAATTTCCAGTTGCGGCCGCAGGTGAGCTACGTCGTTAGCCGCCGTTTGAACGTGCAGTTGTACTTCGACCGGACTTTCAACGATCCGCTGGTTTCCAACTCATTCCGCCGGGCAACAACGGCTGGTGGTGTTCAGGTGCGCTTCAATCTGGCCGAATAACATACGCAGGATTGTGTTCGGGGTCCGCTGATTTTCTTCAACCAGCCCGTTTTCAACTCAGTGGTCGGTTTTTAGCTTTAAATAACCGGAGAAGCTGTTGCAAAACTGGGTACGGGTTTGCTTTTCAATCCCTTATTTTTTCTAAGGTAGCGTAGAGCTAATGAAGCCTGTTTCTTCATCGGCCTGACAATCCGTGTAAAACAGTTCAAAGCGAAGGAGTCAGGAATGCCCGTTTTGGTGCTCCGCTACGGTGGACTGGCAGGACTTTAAGAAAAACAGGAACGCTTTTGAATTTCATAAATAACATTCATTATCTTTCGAAAGATAATGAATGGTTTCAAAACGATTTGTATTTTGCGGAGATTGTGTATGTTTCCTTTAAATTCACGCTGGTGGCTTTGCTTCTTGTGGCTGGTTTTTACCAGCATCGTACGGGCCGAAAGTACCTGGGGACTCCGTTTATCACTGGCAGACTGACGGAATCGTACAAGCCGTATCTGGATCTCTCTTGTGTTGCCGAAAATCAGAAAAGCTAAAAGAAAGGACTAACCTTCTAACCTATCCGCCTTGAATACCACAATACTTTTTCGGAACAATCTGATAATCAGCCAGAATTGCCAAGCCGCCATTGGAGGGGCAGGTCTTCGCGGCCTGGTATTGCAAAGAGCCTTGTTAGCAGGCCGGATCTTTTTTCTGGTTTGTTGCAGTATGCTCATTCCGTCCCGGACCCCTGCACAGGATACGGCCCCATCGCTGGCAGCCGCTAAAAACCGGAAAGCCGGTTCGGGATTGCTGCCGATTCCGCAACAACTGAAACTGACAGACCACCTGTTTACGATCGGTAAAAACTGGACAATTGTTGCCAACCGCTCGTCGGTCACGGAAAAAGGTATGACAAGCCTGCAACAGGGATTGAAAGAAGCCGGTCTTGCCCTCAAGGTGGTTCAAACTAAACGACCGGCCGAAAAACCGGGTAAAAACCGCCAGGCAGATTCCCATGCAACTGGCGGTTCTCCGACCATTCGACTGGTGATTCAGGAAGGGTCTGTTGCCATTGGACCCAGCGTCGATACCAACCGGGCCGCGCTGGCCCGCCAGGCATACCGGCTGAGTTTAAAGCCTCAACAGATTACCATTACCGCCAATGCTTCACAGGGTTTGTACTACGGCATCCAGACCTTTTTACAATTATTTCGGGAGCAGGCTGCTAAAAGGCAACTTCCGGAAGGCGAAATTACGGACTGGCCCACGGTGGAAACCCGGATGATTTACTGGGACGATGCCCATCATTTGGAAAAAATGAGCGCACTGAAGCGAATCATCCGCCAGGCCTCCACCTATAAAATCAATGCTTTTGCCTTAAAACTGGAAGGCCACTTCAACTACAAGTCGGCCCCCGCCATTGTTGAACCCTACGCCTTGTCGCCCCAGGAGTACCAGGAGCTGACGGATTTTGCAAAGGCACACTATGTCGACCTGGTGCCCTTTCTCGATGCTCCGGCCCATGTGTCCTTTATCCTGAAACATCCGGAATACCGGAAGCTGCGGCTGATTAATGACATCAACTACCAGTTTTCGGTGACCAACCCCGGCACATTTGCCCTGCTCGATGCCATGTTCAGCGAACTCATTAACAACAGCAAGGGCAGTAAGTACATCTTGCTTTCGAATGATGAGGCCTATTATACCGGCAAGGCACCGTCCGAGAAACCAATGGCGGATAGTCTGGGCGGGAATGGGCGGTTACTGGCCTGGTTCATTAAAAAACTGGCCGATCGGCTGCATGAACAAGGCCGCACGGTGCTGTTCTGGGGTGAATTTCCATTGAGAAAAGAGGATATCACCGCACTGCCATCGCATCTGGTCAATGGCGTTTATAACAAGGCTGTCGCAGCGGCTTATAAAGATCACGGAATCCGGCAATTTGTTTATACGGCCACGCAGGGTGCCGAGCCTATATTCCCGAATTATTATCCGCTGCATACAAAAACCACTATTATGGCCGATGGAAGCGATCGGTCGTCGGGCCGGGTTGCGGATATGACCAAGGAAATTAGTACCGCCTTTGCCGACAATCTGTCGTCGTTTATGGGCGTGGTGATTGCGGGCTGGGCCGATGCGGGACTGCATCCTGAAACCTTCTGGCTGGGATATGCTACGGGCACGGCGGCCGGATGGAACAACAAAAGCCTGTCGGCTGCTGATGTTTCGGCCCGGTTTATGACCTCTTTTTACGGGCCTTCGCAAAAGGATATGGACAGTGTTTACCGCGTCCTGAGTGTGCAGGCGGAGTTCCACACCGCTAGTTGGGACTGGATCGAATCGCCCTGGCGATCGCCGATCAAGGGCAACTCGGATAGTCTCTTTGTTCAACCTGAAAAAGACCAGACATTGCCGCTCCTGCCGGTGCCTCATTCGGGTACGCTCGCTATCGACACCAGGGCTTATCCGGTGAACGCAGAACGTATTGCAACCGCACGGGCCTTTCTTCCGCGCAATACATACGCGCTACAACTGATCCGGGACAACAAATCGCGGGCGGTAACGCAGCTTTATAACCTGGAAGTGCTGGAATCGGTGGCGGCCATCTGCGGGCAGAATCTGCGGATGCTGGTATCGTTGAATCAGGTCACGGATCGCCTGAAAGAAGCGTCGTCGGCGGCAGCGGCTAATCCGGCGCAGGCTGTTCGGCAACTGGATGCGGCTATGGACATGGTTCGTCAGCTAAAAAAACAGCGCGACAGTACGCTGGCACTGGTCACGGAAATCTGGTCAAAAGAATGGCATCCGGTGGTTGAAAAAGCCAATGGGCGGACGTTTCTGCAACAGGTAGACGATATCAAGGACCACCAGCCGGTGCGCACCACCGATCTCAGCTACCTGATTTACCGGGAATTGCATTATCCACTGGAGCAATGGTGGAACGATGTGATGAAAGTACGGAATGAATTTGCGCAACGGCACCAGTTGCCCCTGGTGAACAAACCCCTTGACTGGCAGCGGTATAAATAGCGCGCCGTTAGCGGTTAAACGATAATGACCTTGATACCAGCGGTTTCCAGTCTTTTTTTATCGTAATCCGGAATGCCCGAATCGGTAATAACGATGTGGACCGCCGAAATGGGGGCAATGAAGGCAAAGCTCCGTTTCAGGAATTTACTGGAGTCGGTCACAACGATTACCTGCCGGGCATTCGCAATCATGATGCGGTTGAGGTGGGCTTCCTCCACATTGGGAGTCGAAAGCCCGTGCGTGCTGCTGAACCCGTCGACTGCCAGAAACAGTTTGTCGCAGAAATAATTCCGGAAGCTTTCTTCGGCCGTTGCCCCCACCAGTGACAAGGAGTTTTTACGGAGGAAACCACCCGGCACAATCACATTGACATGCTCGTGTTCGGCCAGCCGGTTGGCAATGTTGAGGGCGTTGGTAATAACGGTCAGCGATATGGTATTAGAAAGGTGGTTATTAATCTCCAGGGTCGTTGTACCCGAATCCAGAATAATGGTATCGCCATCTTCGATCAGGGCCGCTGCGGCTTTGCCGATCCGCAGTTTCTCCTGGTAATGAAGCTTGTTTTTTTCCGTAATTGAAACCTCGGCGCCTACACGCTCGGCCTTGATGGCACCCCCCCGGGCCCGGATCAGCATATTCTTTTTCTCCAGCCAGTTCAGGTCGTTGCGGATCGTGACTTCACTAACATTTAATTGCATACTCAGCAAGGCTACCGTAAGCTGACCTTCCGCATTCAGTTTATCAATGATCTGGGTGCGCCGTTCAACCGTCGACGTACTTTTTTTGGGTTTCATGCGGGAATTGGTGAGGTTAATTTTAATAGAGATACCGACGTGTTGCTTTGGAAAGCGGTCTCAAAAATAAACAAATTTGCGTTAAGACAATGTTTTGAAAAGGTTTGCCAGTCCATCCGCTTTCTTTATTTAGATCTGCCCATCCACCTCTGTCTTTCAAAAGACATGACCTACTGCTTAACAAACAAGGAGTTGAACTACTTCCGTTAATTTCATCTGAATTTCAGAATAATTCCAGAAAACCGCTATTACCTTTCTTTTTAATTGAGTGTTTTGTTTTTTCTTACGAAAAAATTCTTTTTTGAAAGTAATACTGTATATTTGTTTCGATACCTTTCGATTCAACCACCATTAGCCAACTTACCTTCTATACCTTATGAGAAAAGAAATGTTTACCGAAGGTTATACTTGTTTCCTCAACGGGTATGGAATACCGGTAAGGATACTTTTAAACGTATTGTTTCTGCTTTCCATTTGCCTAACTGGACAGGCCCAGACCGCTAATCGGGCGAATCTGGTAACGGTTAGTGGCCAGGTCACGGATAAAACGATTGGTGAGCCGCTGGTTGGCGTATCCATCCGGGTGAAGGGTGGCACAAATGGGGTGGTTTCGGATGCGAGTGGTTTTTATAAAATCCAGGTGCCGGGGAATGGCAGCCTTCTCTTTACGTATGTGGGGTACGGTGATGTGGAAGAGCCGGTAGGAAACCGTACACAAATTTCACCACAGCTCGATCGGGACGATAAAACGCTGAACGAAGTCGTTATTGTCGGATACGGAACCCAGTCGAAGCGGGATGTGACCGGTTCGGTGACCTCGGTCAATGCCCGGCAATTGCAGGACCGGGCGGTGGTATCCTTCAGTGAAGCGCTGGCCGGTCAGATGGCGGGCGTGCAGGTACAGCAGACTTCCGCTGCGCCGGGTGGTGGAATTTCCATCAAGATCAGGGGCACCGGTTCCATTACGGCGGGCAACCAGCCCTTGTATGTGGTCGATGGCGTGCCGCTCGATAACTCCGTCAGCAATGCGTCAGCCCAGGGGGGCGATATCGGGGATCAGTCGCCGGTGAACCCGCTGGCCAGTATCAACCCCGGTGATATTCAGTCGATTGATGTGCTCAAAGATGCCTCGGCTACCTCCATTTATGGGTCGCGCGGATCCAATGGCGTGGTGCTCATCACCACCAAGCAAGGGGCGGCCGGGAAGTCGCAGATCAGTCTCAACGTCAGTTACGGTTTCCAGGAAATTGCGAAGAAGGTGAAAATCATGAGCAACCAGGAATATGCGCAGCGGCAGATCGACATGAGAAATACGGATTGGGTGCGCGCGGGCGGGAAGGCTACTGACCCCAATTCCGTACGAAGCGGCCCGGCTTTCAAGATTCCCGAAGAATTCAAGAAGGCAGCTTCCCTGCCGTTTACCGACTGGCAGGACCAGCTTTATCGGCAGGCACCGATGCAAAATTATCAGTTGTCGGCCTCCGGTGGCACGGAGAATGCCCGGTATTACCTGTCTGGTAACTACCAGAGTCAGGAAGGCATTGTGATCAATTCCGGCTTTAAAAAATATGCGTTTCGGTTGAATGTGGACGGAAAAGTATCGGACCGGGTCCGAGTCGGCTTCCGGATTGCACCTTCCTACACCAATAACCGGATTGCAACCACCGGCGGCATATCCGACTACGGCGCTGTTGCCACCACGGTGATGTCGACCCCAGGTCTTTATCCCGCCCGGAATGCCGATGGCACCTATTCAACTACCTACACGCTGCATTATGATGATGGGACCAGCCAGACTATCATTTACAACAACGCGCTGGCTTTTGGAGAAGGCATCAAGAACACCATGAACCAGTTCAGCACCGTCGGAAGTCTGTTTACAACCGTTGATATCCTGAAAAATCTTCAGTTCAAAACCAGTTTCAATGCGGATGTCAATACGTTCAACAACAATAAATTCTCCCCTTCTTTCATCAGTGTAAATCCTTCCTACGGCCGTTCCTACTCGGCCACCAATGTTAGCTGGATTAATGAGAACACCCTGACCTACGACAATACGTTTGCGGAACGACACAATGTCAATGTCCTCGCCGGGGTGACCGAACAGAAGTCGACCTTCAACTCGACGGCTGTCAATGCCAATGCCTTCCCGAACGACCTGGTGCCTACGCTCAATGCCGGTATCGTGACGGGTGGCAGCTCGCTCCGTTCCCAGTGGACGCTGCTTTCGTTGTTGAGTCGGGCGACGTATAATTTTGACCAGAAGTATTTTTTGACGGCTACGTTCCGTCGCGATGGTTCGTCGCGTTTCGGTTCGCAGAACAAATGGGGTAATTTCCCTTCGGCTTCGGTCGGCTGGCGAATTAGTCAGGAAAAATTTATGGCCAATGTCAATACCGTCAGTGAGTTGAAGTTGCGGGCCAGTTATGGCCTGATCGGCAACAACCAGATCCCCGACTATGCCGCCGTTGGATTGATTTACGGCAGCAATTATATTCTCGGTTCCGGCGACGGTGCCATTGGCAGTGGGTTGGCACAGGGTTCTTTGGGGAATGCCAATCTGGGCTGGGAGAAGGCCAAAGAAGTGGATCTGGGATTCGATCTGGGCCTTTTTGGCAACCGGATTTTCCTGACGGCCGACTACTATAACAAGCTGACCTCGGACCTGCTCCTGAATGTGCCGGTGCCGCTGTCGACCGGCTATGAAACCGCACTGCGAAATCTGGGAAGTTTGCGCAATAAAGGTGTGGAACTGGCCCTGGAGACCAAAAATGTCAAAACGTCGAAGTTTACCTGGACCACCAACGCCAACATTTCCTTTAACACCAACCGCGTTGAATCACTCGGGGTAGGGGGCACACCGATTATTGTTGCCAACCGCGCCCAGGAGAACTCCCTGACGCATATCACCCAGATTGGCAGCCCGCTGGGAAGTTATTATGGCTATATTTTCGATGGAGTCTATAAAACGCAGGACGAAGTGACCGGTTCGGCCCATTTACCGAATACCTACGCGGGTGATGCGAAATTCAGGGACCTGAACGGCGACGGCTTGATCAACGATCTCGACAAGACCATTATCGGCAATAATCTCCCCAAATTCACCTATGGGATTACGAATAGCTTCACCTACGGAAACTTTGACCTCGGCGTTTCGCTGCAAGGTGTTCAGGATGTCGAGGTCATTAATCTGATCAAACGCAGTAACTACCGAAACAACGGGGCTGATTTTACCAACTACTGGCGTTCACCGGATCAACCGGGTGATGGCAAGACGTTCGGCCCGGGCAGCTCGGCCAATAACCGAACGATCTCATCGTGGCTGGTCGAGGATGCTTCCTTCCTGCGCATCAAAAACATCACCCTTGGCTACCGACTTGGCAAGATCCTCAATGGGACGGTTTTCAGGAGTGCCCGGGCGTATGTGAACATTCAGAACCTGCATACCTTTACCAAGTACACCGGATATAATCCGGAGGTCAATACCACCGAAGGCGATCCCTGGATCTCTTCGGCGCTCACACCCGGCATCGATTATGGTACGTATCCGATGGCAAGAACCGTCGTATTTGGCCTCAACCTCGGTTTCTGATCCAACAAAAATCCAGATCAACCTGTAAAATTGACTGCTATGACTTCTAAGAATATACTGACGATGGTTGCCCTGGCCGTATTGGCCTGTACGGGAACGTCCTGTGAAGATTTCCTGGAATCCAAACCCATTTCCCAGATTGGCGAAACGGACTTTTTTAAAACCGAATCGGATTTTAACCAGGCGCTGGTAGGGGCCTACTCCGCTTTTGCCCAGGTGTATCAGGGCAATGGGTATTATGCCCTGCTGGTCGACCTTCGTTCCGATAATACCACCGAGCTTACAGCCGGCGGAGACGGGAACGATGCGAAACGGAATCTCGATGAATTTCGGGAGACAACCGATAATGAGCACCTCACCGCATTCTGGCAGAACAGTTATACCCTGATCGCCAGAGCCAACAGCATCCTGGCCAAAATTGAGGGGGCTGCCGTCGCTGACAAACTGAAAAAACAGTATACCGGCGAAGCCCTTACGCTGCGGGCACTGGCTTATTTCAACCTTGTCCGGTTATACGGCGGTGTTCCGCTGGTGACCGAGCCGGTTTCGGATATCGACGCCAGTTACAGTGTGGGTCGTACCGCCGTTAGTGAAGTGTATGCCCAGATTGAAAAAGATCTGGTTAAAGCAGAAGGACTGCTACCGGTTTCCTACGATGAATCCAGCGTGGGAAGGGCCACCGTTGGGGTAGCCCGGAGTCTGCTCGGACAGGTCTACCTGACGCAGAAAAAATACACCGAGGCCGCTGCCGAATTCAAGAAAGTCGTTACGTCGGGCACCTACAGTTTGCTGCCGGTGTATGCCGACCTGTACAAAGCCGGGCAGCAGGGGAACTCCGAAGCGATCTGGCAGGCCCAATACAAAAGCGCAGCCAACTACCTCGGTTCGAACCTCCCCAATCACTTTGCGCCAACCGGTTCGGAAGGGATCACAATCTCATCCGGTGGCGCTTACGGGTTTAACCAGCCGACCGAAGATATCGCTGCTGCCTATTCGACAGGGGATGTGCGACGGAACAACATCGCCGACGGCTATACCAATGGCGGTACTTTTGTGGCCGCCAAGTATGTGCGCGGGTATGTGGAGCGTGAAAGCGGGGGTGGTTATGCCGATTCGGGAGCCGACTGGTACGTGATCCGGTATGCCGACATCCTGCTGATGTATGCCGAAGCGCTCAATGAAGTAAACAAAGGCCCGGTTGCTGATGCGTATGCGGCCATTAACCTGGTCCGGAATCGCGCAAAACTCGGTAATCTGAGTGGCCTGACGTATGAAACCTTCAAGGCAGCGGTATACAACGAAGAACGGCTGGAGTCGCCGTTTGAGGGCCATCGCTGGTTCGATCTTCTGCGAACCGGCCGGGCACTCGACGTCATGAATTCAAAAGTATCGGGCGGTGGTAAAAGTACCGTCGGAATTTCGACGCCGATCAAGCCCTACCAGCTCCTGTACCCGATTCCGGCGCTGGTCGTGACAACCAGTTCTCCGGCGATTGTGCAGAATGAAGGGTACTGATGGGGAACAAAATGGCGGTTTGTTTTTTCCTTCCAAAAAAGATACGGGTGAAAGTATTCATACGATTGGTGGTGCTGGCCGGTTTATGCCAGGTCGGTGTTCTCCCGGCGAGCGCGCAGCAAAAAAACAATAAAGACAACATTGCCTTTATCAAGTATACCGGTTTTCCCGACGCCCATTCGACCTGGGACGATATCGGGTATAGCAAACAAGCCGGCAAGGTGGTGGTCGGCGTGACCAATCACGTTGACAAAGTGATGTTGTATGCCTATGACGTGACAACCGGCAAGATGACCAATCATGGGTCGCTGGCGGATCGCGGCCATTTGCGACCCTTTCAGTGGCAGGCCAAAATTCATTCAAAAATCACCGAAGGGAAGGACGGGTACATGTACTTCTCGACGGACGGCGGTGAGTCGCGGGAAGAGTATTTCATGGAACATCCGGCTGGGTACTCCGGCGGTCTGTTTATGAAATGGCATCCCGGAACCGACGGCTTTGTCAACCTGGGGCTGGGCCTGCCGTACGAGAGCGTGAAAGACATGGACATCGATCCGGTATCCGGCAAACTGTTCGGGATCTCGTACCCGCAGGTGCATTTCCTGGTCTATGATCCGGCCAAAAATAGCCTGAAGGACCTGGGGCGGCTGGGCAGTTCCCACGTGCCCCGGGTCCTGTTCACCGACTGGTGGGGCAACTGTTATTACGTCGACTGGCGGCAGCGGCTGGTGAAATACCAGACGGCGCAGGATACGCTGCTTTTTGCCCGGGAAAGCCTCCCCGCTTTCGAAGGCACCCCGGGCGAGAAGATTGTAACCGGCATTACGGCCTACGCCAAAGATCAAAAAAACAACGTGATCTATGCCATTACCTACGGAGCCAAGATCCTTGCGTTTTATCCGCAAAAAGAGGGCATCGGCAGGGTCGAGGACCTGGGCGGGGTGGCCGACAGCCGCAGCAACATAAAACCCTGGGGGCCTTATGTCCCCAACCTCAACATCGGCGACAATGGCAAACTCTACTACTTCGTCGGCGGTCACGGAAATTTCCTGATCGAAAACCGGACAGTGATGATGGAGTTTGATCCAAAAACCAAAAAACACACGATCCTCTACGAATACCCCGTCGACCAGCTTAGTGAAGCCACGGGCTCCGATACGAAAGACCAGTTTGGTAATCTGTATTTCGCCGGGCGACGGGAACTCGATTCCCTGGACCATTCGGAACCGTTTCTGATCAAATTTAACCCCGGTAAAAAAGTAAGCCGATGAAAATCCGATCACTGAAAATGGTACTGGCGCTTGGGTTGGTGGGGTTGGCGGGACCTGTTTTTGCCCAGTACAGCTATTTCAAACCGCTGGAAGGGTTCGGAATTGAGACTTCGCTTTCCAATACCGCGCTGCTGCGGATGCCAATGTACCGCAATGCGATCACGTCGTTAACGGTACAAAACGATTACATTATCGGCGGCACCACGGCGATGGGAAACCGGGCCCCTTTTCTGTTCGTGGCATCGCTCTCTAAACGGGAAATGCTGACCCTGAAAGACCTCAACGCCGACGTGCCGGGACAAACCAGCATCCGAACCGGTTTTTTCAGGACGGCCGACCAGGCCCTGTATGCAGGCACGATGGCGGCAACCACCGGAAGCGGACACCTGCTGCGGGTCGTGGTGGGGGCCGACGCCAGCATCCGGGTCACGGACCTAGGCACACCGGTTCCCGGCGAAGGGGTGTTCGCGCTGACCGGAAACGACAGCCGTAAAATGATTTACGGGATCAGCTACCCCTCCGGTTTTTTCTTCAGCTACAACATCGGCTCGAAGGCTTTCAAGGTGTACAAAAACAGTGCGGTCACCCCGGCAGAGCGCCATGTATTGGTGGATGAATTCCACCAGAAACCCGAGGACTACCTGAGTGGTGCGATGGTAACCGATCAGCAGGGATTGGTCTACACCAGCCAGCCCATCAACCGGCTCGTGGTCTTTAATCCCGCCGATGAACGTTTTACCACCTTGTCCGAACTGCCCGCCGTGTGGGGCCGGAGAACCCTGGGTCGCACGGAGTCCTGGACTAAAACGGCGGATGGGCTTCTGTATGGGGGCAACGCGGGCGATGGCCAGTTGTTCCAGCTCGATCCGGCCACCCGAAAAGTCAAAAACCTGGGAAAACCGGCCCAGATGAACCGGCTGCGCGGCCTGTGTGTGGGAGCCGATGGCAAGATCTACGGCTTGTCGGGGGCTTCACCGGGGTACGTACACCTGTTCAGTTACAACCCGTCGGGCGAAGGCTTTACCGATTTGGGCAATCCGCAGTTTATCCTGAAGGCGCCCGGTATCGAGCAGGGGATTGAATGGCGCGGTTTCCAGTTGTCAGCCATTGCGGCCTCCGAGGATGGGAAATACATCGTGATGGGAGAAGACGAAGCGCTAAGCCAGTTGCTGGTTTTTCCGGTCGAAAACGGAAACTAGCCAGTAAAAAATCCCCGGATGGCCTGTATACCTATGAAAAAGATAATTTCAGTTCTATTCCTAACCCTAACCCTGTGTTTTCCGGGATTGGCCAGTCTTTCAGACTGGTCCATCTCGGTTATTCCTTCGTCCGTTCGTCTGGATCCCGTAACGCACCACGTTTACGATTCGCCGTATGGGGAAAGCAGGAATGCAGATAAACTATTAGCGTCCAACTGGATTTACAACGGCAACCGGGTCTCGTTAAAAGCCGCCCGGGGCGAGTACATTTCGTTCCAGCTCGTTCTTACCAATCATTCGGCTGAAACCCTGAAGGGTATTCAGGTGTCTATGCCGCCGTTCCGTTCGGGCGGCACGCAGGTTGCCAACGCACCGGAGCTCTTCCTGGCGTGGTCGGTGCAGGTGAAAACGCCAACGACCGGTTATCCGCAGGCTACGTTGGGCAAGGGCTGGTATCCGGATGCACTGATTCCGTTCAGTGCTATCCAGCAGGGTACGGTGCCCCCCAAAGGAATCTGGACCTATCCCCTGCAACTGCCCGATTTCAATAACCGGATCGAAAATCAGCGGTCGCAGTTCATCTGGGTGGATCAGTACATTCCGTTTGACAGAAAGGATGCCCCCGCCGGACTCTATACCAGCACCATTTCGGTCATCATTGATGGCGTTACCAAATCAATCCCGGTTCAACTTGAGGTTTGGGATTTTGCCATTCCCAACGAAAACCTGCTCAAGGCCAGCCTTCAGCACGAAGAGTTTGTGAGCAGCATGACCGAAAAGGATGAACTGGCGATTTACCAGCTCATGAAACGAAACCGGGTTTGCATCATGGACCCGACGTATAAACCCGTTCTGACCAAAAAAGCGGGCGGCAACACCATCGACTGGACGGCATTTGACCGTCGCCTGAAAAAATACCTGACCGGGGCGGCTTTTACCAAAGCGTATGGGTATGAGTTTGGCCCGGGTTACGGCACGCCGGTAGAGACGTTTCTGCTGCCGTTTGATGTCTACGGCAAACACGAAACCCGGGGCTGGCCCGATGTGGGCAAACCGGCTGTCGAACGGAGCCCGGCGAATAAGGCGGAATATACGAACGTGATCCGTCAGGTCCGTTCGCACCTGAAACCCCTGATCAACCCGAAAACCACCCAGCTGACGGTGTACCTCAACGGACTGGACGAATCGTATTTTCCCGAAGCCTGGGACCGTATGAAGTACTATGGCGGCCTGTTTAAAAAAGAGTATCCCGAAGCGCGGTTTCGGGTCGATGGCAGCTATAACGATACCGCCATGAAGGTAATCGACAAGTCCATCAGCGCCTGGGCGGTGCATACCATTGATTTTGATGAACAACGGCTGGCGGCCTACACGAAGCAGGGCATCAACCAGTGGCTGTATGGTCCCATGATTTACGAAAGCAAGGTAAACAGTTGGGTGGGCAGTTCCACGTTTACGGATTTACCCCTGGTGAACGACCGCGCCATCAGCTGGAGTGTCTGGAAATACAAGGCCCATTCGTGGATCAGCTGGGGGATTGGTGCCGGGTGGAAAGCCGCCTGGTATGATACCGAAACCTGGAAAAGTGCCAACGACGGCGGACATGACAACGGAAATGCGGATGGGTACGACTACAAAAAAATGAACGGAAACGCCCTGCTGATCTACAGCCCCGGCATCATCCCGAACGTCAATGTGGCCGCTCCATCCATCCGGCTCAAAACCATGCGCAACGGGGTGCAGGAATACGAATACATGCGGTTGCTGACGGTTTTGGACCAAAATGAGCAGCGGGTAGCCGCACTGGTGAATGCCGTGATCAACCGTCCTTTCGGGAATCAATCCGTAGGTCACCTGGACGTCTGGAGCTACGAGCCGGAAGTGTGGGACCGCAAACGGCTTGAACTGGGCGAGTTGATCAATCAGTCCTCAAAAAATAAAACTAACTAAGACAAACGTCCATGTTTACTAGCTGGAAAATTGGTTTGACGGGCCTGTCCATCATCGGGCTCACCGTTCTTCTTAGCCGATGCGCGTCGACCGGGACAATGTCGGTGGTGAGGCCGGTGGAGACGGATGTTTTTTTGCTCAATCCGGGCCGGGGTTTTACGTCCACCAGCGAGGTATACAATGAAAACCTGACGAACCGGAGACACACGCCCTGTGGAGTCAGCCAGCAGCGGTTTTTCTGGGATGTGCTGGAGCCGGAAGAAGGGAAGATCCGGTTTGACCTCATCGACAGTACGATTGCGCGGGCGACCCGAAACGGGCAGCAGGTGAATTTCCGGGTGATGTGCCAGGACGTTGACATGAAGATCCCGGCGTGGGCGCTCAAAGCGGGCATCAAGTCGCCGTTTTATGACAACCCGGTTTTTATCGAGAAGCAAATAAACCTCATCAAGGCGCTGGGCCAGCGGTATGATGGTCATCCGGGTGTCTGTTTTGTCGACATCGGCACCATCGGCCAGTGGGGCGAATGGCATATTGATCCGGAGGCCCCGGACCCCAAAAAGATTGTCTTTCCCACCGATGAAAATGCCCGCGTCATCATCGATGCCTATCTCGGGAGTTTCACCAAAACCCCGCTGGCCGCCCTCATTGCGTTCAAACAGAAATACGGTTTTGGGTATGCCGTGTCGAAAGGAACCGGCTGGCGGGCGGATTGCTGGGGCGATATGGATTCGCTGGGCTGGAACCACATGAAAGGCGTGTATCCACCAGCGTTGCAGGCTGCAAACGCATCGGAAAGCTGGCGGAACGGACCGGTGGCCCTGGAAACCTGCTGGACCATGGAGG
The DNA here is from genome assembly GCF_003858645.1 of Larkinella knui. Taxonomy (GTDB): domain Bacteria; phylum Bacteroidota; class Bacteroidia; order Cytophagales; family Spirosomataceae; genus Larkinella; species Larkinella knui. Next base: position 80,148 of record NZ_RQJP01000001.1, read on the forward strand.
ACTGGTACAAACGCGGCTGGGACATTGACTACATTCTCGCCAAAGCACTCGAGTGGCACGCGACGGAAGTGAACAATGGCAACCAGGCGATCCCTGAAGCGTGGTATCCCAGGGTGCAGGCGTTTGAAAAGAAACTGGGCTATCGATTTGTACTGGAGGAACTTAAGTACACCGCTTCGGTCGGTAAAGGCACCCCGGTCGCCTGTGAGATGACCTGGCAAAACCGGGGCGTGGCACCGATTTACAACCCGTATGAGTTGGCCGTCCAACTGGTGTCTAAAACGGACCGCCGTATAAAATACCGGGTGCGCACCGACGCGGACGTAAAAAAATGGCTTCCGGGCCGGAGTGATTACCAGACGACGTTACCGCTGCCGGACGCAATCGCCCCCGGAAACTACGAATTGCAGATCGGTTTACTGGCACCGTCCACGGGTAAACCGGCCATCCAGCTCGCGATGACCGGAAAAACGCAGGAAGGCTGGTACAAAGTGGGTGACATCGCAGTTACCGAGTAATTCAGGTAAATTCCGGGAAAAGGGAGAGGAATTATGACGGGTGAAGATAAACGAAAACGACCGCTGGAAATAAAGGATTTACAAAACCTGGTTGTGCCCTCGGTGGCCGCTCTGTCGGCGGATAACCGGTACGTGGTCTACGTGACCACGCAGGTATTGTTGCCTGAAAATACGTACCAGGATACCGTCCGGGTGGTGGAAGCCGACACCAATAGGGAACGAAAAGCCTGGAGTGGGTCGTCACCGCAATGGTCGCCGGTCACCAACGAAATCGCTTACCTCGCCGAACAGGAAGGCAACGAATGGATCTGGATTTATTCCCTGCCTACGAATGAACACCGCCCGGTGGCACCGGTTTATGAATCGCAGTATTTCCTCGGACACCTGGCCCTCAAGAATTTTGCCTGGTCGCCCGACGGCTCCTTGATCGCTTTTAGCAGCGCATCGTCGGCCATCACTGAATCCGGAGATAAACCGGTGAAAATTGTAGACCGGATCCTGTACAAGACCAAAGGAGGCCGGGGGCGGCCCGATCTGACGGACAATGAATATTCGCATCTCTGGATCGTCGATGTGCGGGGCGGACAGCAGCTGGTTTTGCTGACCCAGGGGCCTTACAACGATCATTCTTTGAGCTGGAGTCCGGACAGCACCCGAATTGCCTTTGTCAGCAACCGGTCGGCCGATGCCGACAACAACCAGTTGCACGACCTGTGGAGTGTGGAGCTGACCAACCGGTCGATTACCCGACATACCCAGGAGTTTGGAACGGTGTATCAGCCGGCCTGGTCGCCCGATGGAACACAGATTGCCTTTCTGGGAACCACGTCGGTGCTGTCTACCAATGACAGCCCTGCCGAAGACACCCACCTGTATGTGTTGGCGACGGCCACCAACCGGCCGGTGTGTCTCACCCGGGATTTTGACCGGCGGATCGAGCAGATCAGCTGGGATCCGCTGGAGGCAGGGCTTTATTTCACTGCGGGAAACGAAGGAACCACGGCCGTTTACCGGGTATCGCCCGATGGGAGCCACCGGACGAAGATCGTGGGCGACGAGTGCCAGGTGCTCGAATACCGGGTAGACCCCAGTGGGCGACAGATCGTGTACAGCCGAACGGATACCGTCCATCCGCCGGAACTCTTTATGCACGACCGGCAGACGGGGCTGTCACGCCAGCTGACTAATCTCAATGAGCAAGCTCTGGCGGATATTAGTCTGCAACCCGCTACGAGTTTCTGGTTTACCAGTTTTGACGATACAAAAATCCAGGGCTGGCTCATCAAACCGTACGGTTTTACGGACGGAGTTCGGTACCCGCTGGTGCTCGTGATTCACGGGGGGCCGCACAACATGTTCGGCTACGGTTTCGAGGAGCGGCAGCAGGTGCTTGCCAGTCAAGGATTTGCGGTTTTGTGTATCAATCCCCGGGGGAGCAGCGGGTATGGCCAGCGGTTTTCGTCCGGCTCCGTGAGGGACTGGGGTGGGGGCGATTACAAAGACCTGATGGCTGGCGTTGACGCAGCGATTGCCCAAAATAACTGGATCGATGCGGACCGACTGGCCGTTACCGGTCAAAGTTACGGCGGGTATATGACCAACTGGATTATTACGCAGACCGACCGTTTCAAAGCGGCCGTCGCCGATGGCGGTATTAGCAATCTGGTCAGTTTTGCCGGAACGTCCCTTTATCACAGCCTGATGGAATCGGAGTTTCAGGGCAATATCTACGACAATTTTGATCTGTTGTGGAAGTGCTCCCCGCTGAAACACGTAAAGAATGTCAAAACACCGACGCTCTTTCTGCATGGTGAAAAAGACAATGAGGTACCGGTTTCGCAGGCTGAAGAACTCTATGTCGCGCTCCGGAAACGGGGTGTCGATAGCAGGCTCGTGCAGTATGTCGGTGAAGGCCACGGCTGGCGTCCTGATCTGAAACCGCAGAACCGGTATGATGTGTTGACCCGCCTGGTTGACTGGATAAAGAACTATTGCCAATACTAAAAAACAGAAAACCGCAGCCGGTATAGCGCACGATGAGAAATTCAAAAACCTGGATCAGTTACGTCATTATCCACGTCGTCTTCATGGGCGTTTGGGGGGCGTTGATTGAGCTGCCTGAAAAAAACGGTTTTCCGCCTACCCTGGGGTATGTGGTCTGGGCCATAATGATGATTCCGGCCGCCGTCGTTGCCCTGGCCGTGAACAAATGGCAGCTGGAGACCGATAAACGCTCCGTGCTGTTCGGTTGCCTGGCGGGCTTACTCGGCGCGGTCGGCCAGCTCGTTTTGTTTTTCACGCTCCGGATCGCGCCCGCCTATCTGGTTTTTCCGATCCTGTCGCTGACGCCGGTGGTGACCATCCTGATGGCCGCCCTGTTCCTGAAAGAATCGACGGGGGTGATGGGCTGGACCGGCATCGGCATCGCCGTTGTCGCCATTTTTTTACTTTCCTATATCCCGCCCGGCAATTCGGCCGTGCGTGGGTATCTCTGGATCCTGTTAACACTGGTGCCTTTGCTGGCCTGGGGTGTGCAGGGCTTTATCATGCGTTTTGCCAATGAGCATATGAAGGCCGAAAGCATCTTTTTTTACATGACCCTCGGTTCCATCGCGCTCATTCCTTTCGCACTCTGGATGACGGATTTTTCGCAACCGATCAACTACGGCCTGAAAGGACCGTATCTGTCGGCGGCCGTGCAGGTGCTGAATGCATTCGGGGCGCTCTGTCTCGTCTACGCCTTCCGGTATGGCCGGGCGATCTTCGTTGCCCCGATGACAACCGCCCTTTCACCCGTACTGACGGTGATTATTTCGCTGGGTATGTATTCCGTTTTTCCCCATCCGGTCACGCTGATCGGGATCGTGCTGGCCATCGTGTCGGCCGTCCTGATGGGAAATGCCGAAATGAACATGGAGAAAAAAGGCGGTGCAGAAATACCGGCCACGACAAGAACATTTAACGAAGCAAAATAAAATTGGTGTATGCCATACCTACAGGTTGACGACAGGGAACTAGAGCGAAAAGGAGGCCGGTTCACAGCGAGTGAGATTGAGGGCCAGCCCGCTCTCTGGCAGAAAATTTATGAGATGATCAGCGGCCGGAGGGAGGACATCGGAAGGTTCCTGGCACCGGTGTTGAAGCTGCCGAACCTGCGGATTATTCTGGCCGGTGCCGGGTCATCGGCGTTTATCGGAGAAGCCGCCCAGGGCCTGGTGCAGGTGAGTACGGGAAAACTGACGCATGCCATTGCGACTACGGACCTCATCACCCATCCGAAACTCCATTTCCAGAAAGAAATCCCGACGCTGATGATTTCCTTTTCGCGGTCGGGAAATAGCCCCGAAAGTCTGGCGGCCGTTGAAATAGCCGATGAGCACTGCGACCAGGTCCATCACCTGCTCATTACCTGCAATAAAGACAGCGCGCTGACCCGCCGGAAGCTCCAGAATGCGTTTTTTCTGGTGTTGCCCGAACAGGCCAATGACCAGTCGCTGGCCATGACGGGCAGCTTTACCGGTATGTTGCTGGCCGTTCTGCTGGTGGTGAAACTCCCGTCGATTGAGGCCCTGCGAGCTTCCCTGGATACGCTGGTGGACCAAACCCGGTATCTGCTGACCGAACTTTTGCCCAGTATCGTTGCCTTGTCCAGCCAGTCCTACCGGCGCATCATCTTCCTGGGCTCGGGTCCGCTGCTCGGTATTGCCCGGGAGTGTCACCTGAAAGTGCAGGAATTGTCGGATGGTCAGGTGATCTGCAAACACGATTCATTCCTCGGCTTCCGGCATGGTCCGCGGGCGGTGGTGAACCCTGAATCGCTGATCGTTTACCTGTTTTCGGCCGACCCCCTCGTGGCCTTATACGAGCGTGATCTCAGTATCGCCATCGACCAGGATGGGCAGCGGGTTCCCACGGCGACCTGGAACATGCCCCTGCAGAAGCTGGACAATTCCGTGCTGGACATCACCCTGGCCCATTACCATGACGGACCCAACGAGTTGTCTTTTATCGGGGCTGCCGTTGTGGGTCAGCTGATCGGTTTTTTCCAGTCGCTGTACCTGGGCCTGATGCCGGATAATCCATCGGTATCGGGGGCCATCAACCGCGTGGTTCAGGGGGTGACCATCTACCCCGAGATTCCCGTAGAATAGCCATGAGATGGCGTGAAAGAATATGCGCTGGCCGAAGCGTCTCACATTTTAAGAACGGTCTTAACCCCTGCTATGCAACAAACAGATCTTTTGGTAGTTGGCGAGCTGAACGTTGACCTGTTGCTGGATCAGGTGAACGGTTTTCCGGTGATTGGCCAGGAAATTCTGGCGGATAAAATGCTGCTCACCCTGGGCAGTTCGTCGGCCATTTTCGCGGCCAACAGTGCTGCGCTTGGCAGCCGGGTTGCCTTCTGCGGAATGCTTGGCAAGGACCTGTTCGGGGAATTCATCCTCCGGGAACTGCAATCCAAAAAGGTGGATACACGCTTTGTGGTCGAGTCGCCGGTGCATCAGACCGGCCTGACGATGATTCTGAACTACGATCAGGATCGCGCGAATGTGACGTATGGCGGTGCGATGAACCATTTTTCCATCAACGACATACCGCTTCAGGCGCTGCACCGGTTCCGGCATCTTCATGTATCTTCCTATTTTTTACAGCGTGCGCTTCAGGAGGATATTACGGATCTGTTTGCGGCCGCCAAGGCTGCTGGGCTCTCCACGTCACTCGACCTGCAGTGGGACCCGGCCAATACCTGGGATTTTCCGGGCGAAGCATGCCTTCCCTACGTCGATTTTTTTCTGCCGAATGAAAAAGAGCTTTTGAGCCTCACCGGCCAGAGCGAAGTGGAGGAAGCCATCGCCAGCCTTTCCGGTTTTGCCAACACCATCGTCGTCAAAAAAGGAATCCACGGCGCAACTGCCTATTCCAGCACCGGGGTGCTGCACGCCGACGCTTACGTCAACGACCATTTTGTGGACGCCATTGGCGCCGGAGACAGTTTCAATGCCGGTTTTATAAACCGGTTTCTAAACGGGCATGACCTGCCGGAATGCCTGCGGCTGGGCAACCTCATGGGTGCCATAAATACCACGGCGGCAGGGGGCACGGCCGCTTTTGCCACTATTCAATCGGTGAAACAGACTGCCCAACAACTATTTAATCTCGATTTCCAACCATGGTGACCTTAAAAGAAAAAATGCGGCAACTGACGTCGGAGAAAAAGGGTTTGCTCGCGACTAATTTCTACAACATGGAAACCCTGCACGGGGTGTTGACCGCTGCGAAGGAAACCCGTCAGCCCGTCATTCTCCAGTTAACTGGCAGTTCAATCGACTATATGGGTCTGAATACGGCGGTGGAACTGGCCCGTACGGGGCTGAAGGATTTCGGGGTGGAGGGTTGGATCCATCTTGACCATGGATCAACCGTTGAACTGGCGCAAGCCTGCCTGGATGCCGGGTTCGACTCGGTGATGATCGATGGCAGCGAGCTGCCCTTTGAAGAGAATGTCCGGCTTACCCGCGAAGTCGTTAAACGGGCGCAAGCCTACAACGCCAATGTGGAAGCAGAACTGGGGTATGTGGCGAAACTGGGTCAATCGCATGACAACCATGCCTTTACGAAGGCAGAAGAGGCCAAGCGGTTTGTAGACGAAACCGGTGTCGATGCGCTGGCAGTGGCGATTGGAACCGCTCATGGTTTTTATAAGGAAGAACCCCGGCTCCAGTTTAACCTGTTGATTGACATTCACGCTACGGTCGACACCATTCTTGTTCTGCACGGTGGATCCGGGGTTCCCGAAGCACAACTCCGGAAAGCAATCTCCCTCGGAATCTGCAAAGTCAATCTGGCTACCGAAATAAAGAATATTTTCATGAAAACCCTGAAAACCACGCTGAACGGGGACGAAATCGACCTCCGTAAAGTTTTCCCGGTCGCGACGGGCAGAGTGACCCAACTGGTGAAAGAGAAACTGGTAGTTGTGCAAAATAATTGACAAAATCATTACAATCGGAATGAGCGATTTTACCCTTACCCTGTTTGCTGAAAATCAAATCGGTATGCTCAACCGGATCGGTGTCATCATCGCACGGCGCAGGATCAACATCGAATACATCCATGTGGCGGCTTCCGGTTTGCCGGGCATTCATCGGTTCACGATCGTGGTGAACGACAGCGAAGAAGGGGTGCGTAAATTAGCGGCACAGCTGGAAAAACAAATTGACATTTTTAAAAGCTTTCTCAACCCGGCCTCCGCCAATCGGTGGCTGGAGCATAATCTCGGTATACTAAACAGCCCGACCACCACGGGGCCCTGGCAGGGACCTTATGATGAAGAAGAGTAATGGTTCGGGCTGAGCCAGTGGGCCATCACTTGAGCAGTATTCCCAAGGCCACTACGTTTGAAAGGGGATATAACGGATCCGCTGATCGTGTTGATACGACCGATTCCAGGCGCTGAGTAACCCGGGCAGAATCCTTTTCTCACTACAAATTCCGGCCAATCCAATAGACGATGATCATGCCAAACACCAGCAGGCTGGCGGTTTTGCCGTAGAAACGCCGGTGGAAATCCGCCTGGGTTTTTCTTAACGGCGAATATTGCAGCACGAACCCGGTCAAAACGTAGGGCGATAACAGAACCATAAGCGGATTATGGCCGTAAGCCTGGCGAATGTTGCCGTGCATCAGGTGGTGCAGGCACCGTTGTGAACCGCAGCCCGGACAGTCGAGTCCGGTCAGAAGCCGGAAAGGGCAGGGCGGAAAAAAAGAAACCCGGCCTGGATCGAACCAGAAATAGAGTGCAGCCATCCCGAGCAAGAGCAACAGAATGGCTGCCCGCCCGAATGGGCTAGTAAAAGGAACTGGTGACGCCACTGAAAATACCGATGAAGATGGCCGCAATGTATAATACCCAAAGGCCGATGGCGACAAAAAAACTCACTTTCGTCCATTTGGCCGCTTCTTCGGAAGCCCGTTGAGCACCGATAAAATCACCGTTGGAATAGCGGGAATCGACATTGGAGGCATTGACAATTCCGGCAATGCCAAAGGGCAGACAGCAGAAAAGAGTCGCCAGAATCGATTCGACCAGCCAGGTTTTGGGTCGGCCCTGGGTGCCTGCCGCCAGCGGTTGATTTGGCGTATAAGACTCCTGAAAAGGCTGGTAGGCCGGCGGATTGGGGGCGGGTGGTTGATACGGATTGACGGGTGGAAGAGGAGCCCCCGAAAGCCATTCGTTGATTTCGGGAACGGTGCTTGCCGCTACCCAGTCGGGCAGGCCCTGCGTCCAGACCTTGGTATCGGGTTGGATGGGTTTTGACCGTAATTCTTCCAGCGTAAATGGACCGAGCTGTTGGTTGCCCTCCAGGTAGTAGTATTGCTTCATGTAAAAGGAAAAAAGTAGAGGGTTGGAATTGACAACCAATCGTAACGGATTGAAAGATAGAAAAAGATGTTAATTGATGCGGTATAAACCGCGCCTTTTTTTACGAAACGCAATCTGCTAATGTGGTGACATACCGGTCCACATACGATTCAATGTCTCGGCTCCGGTATTGCAGAATATACCGCGGATGATCGAGGGTAACAATTCGGTCGAAAAACCGCTGCTCTTGGTTGAGTTTTTGCAGGAATGTTGCGTTTTTCCGACCCAGGCAAACCGCTACTTTTCGGTTGCAACCAAAGGTAAGTTGCTGGCGAACCGATGCGGTAATGTTGGGCCAGAGGGCGGCCGTGGTGGCTTTATCGTCGTAGAAATTATAGTTTTTCCCTTCCCTGACCAGCGCCAGTGGAAACAGGGAGGTCAGGAAAAACTGGCTATAAAACGCGGCCGCACCGCCAAAGGCTTCCACAATCTGATAAATAAACCGGCTGGAAAGTTCCGGCGTGGGTGGCAGGTCGTTGTCGATACCGCAGTATTTTTTGAGATTCTGCGGAGTGGTGAAAGAAATGCCCGTTACGCCCGCGCCAAAGCGACCGGGATTGATTCCCAGGACATAAACCCGGGGCGTGTGATCACTGAAATAGGTGCTAAAAAACTGGTTTACAATGGTTTGAACGGCCGGCTGGCGATACGGGTTGATGGCGCCAACGCCGGGCGGCAACTGATCCGGTTCGGACAGGCTGAGGTAATACGCAATGGCGCGGTCAGCAAACGTGTCCATGTTACAGAAACTGATTGTAGCAAATTTGGGCTATTTCGCCAATGATTTTCTCCGCTTCCGGGGTGGTTGTGCCCTGCACAAAAACCGACAGCAGGAAAGGTTTTGCAACATAAAAAATACCCGCATCGCCCCGTACATACGCCAGTTCGCCGGTTTTGTGGGCAATGACGGCCGTTTTGGGCAAAAAGAGCCGGAATGTCGTCTGGTCCGAGTTGCGTTTCAGGATGTCGATCATCTGGGCGCAGAGTTCGGGAGTGGCCACTTCGTTGCGGTAGATTTTCTTCAGGAGCACGTTCATTTCGTGGGCCGACACCCGGTTTTCGCGCCCCTGCTTTGCGGCCAGCGTGTCCATCATCATCCGGTTTAACCGGCTCTGGGTCAGGCCCAGCGTCTGCATGCGCCGGTTGATGTTTTCCATACCCAATTCGCGGATCAGAATGTTCGTGGCGGTATTGTCGCTGCGGGTCATCATCAGCGTCAGAACTTCAAGATTCGTGACGTTGCTCTGGTCGGGATACGTTTGCAGCACGCCCGAACCACCCGTTTTCTCCGACTCCTGGAGCACATGAATTTTGCCGAGATCGAACTGCCCGGCTTTTACCCGTTCCATCGTCTCGATCAAAATCGGGAGTTTGATGACGCTGGCTGCGGGCACCGGCTCGTCGGGTAAATGGACAAATTTGGTGGCATCCGTCAGCGATTCAAACGCCACATTCACGTGGGCCGCGGGTGGCAGTTTTTGCAGATAACCGCTTAATTTTTCCGGTAGAAGCTGAGCCGTTGCCAGGGCAGGCGCTAATAACAAAAGAAGTAGTTTCATCGAACGTGTTTCAACTGGCTGACCAGCACTTCATTGATACGGACGTAGCTTTCGTGGGTCCATCCCGCCACGTGGGGCGTTAACACCACGTGATCCGAATTCCGAAGATAATCAAAAGCCGCTTGCTGATCGGGTGTCAGCCGGGAAAGTTTTTCATTTTCCAATACATCCAGACAAGCCCCGCGTATTTTTCCGCTTTCCAGCCCCCGCACCAGCGCCGACAGCGACACCACTTCGCCCCGGGCAATATTGATCAGGTAAAACGGTTTCTCAAACCGGGCAATGAAGGCATCGTTGATCATCATCCGCGTCTCGGCCGTTAGCGGAACATGGAGGCTCAGCACATCGGCTTCTTCCATAATCTGCTCCATTTCAGCTTCCTGAGCGTAAGCGCCACCATACCGGGTCAGGTATTTGTCGTAACACAGGACCCGGCATCCGAAGCCACTCAGCCGACGGGCGGTGGCGTGGCCATTGTTGCCGAAGCCGACGATGCCGACGGTCAGGCTGCTGAGTTCGTAGCCCCGGTTGCCCTCCCGGTCCCAGATGCCCCGGCGCACTTCGCGGTCGCCTTTGGCAATGTTGGCCAGCAGACCGAGCAGCATGCCGACGGTATGTTCCGCAACGGCATCGCGGTTGCCTTCGCCCGCGTGAAAAACCTGGATGTTGCGTTGGCTGGTGATGTCGAGGTCGATCAGGTCCAGACCCGCCCCCGCCCGGCCGATAAACCGCAGGCGACGGGCCGGGTTCAGCACGTCGGCATCGACCGCCGTTTTGCTGCGAATCAGTAAGCCGTCATACTCGGCGATCTGGTCGATCAGGGCACTTCGCGTGATCGTGGGTTCATACCGGAAGGCAAACCCCGCCTGTTCGAGCATGGGAAACAGCGAAGGATGCATTTCGTCGGCAATCAGGATTATGGGTTGTATCTGGGACATCCGTATGGTTTTTGTAACTTGCACTGTTAATAGAAGAAATGACGAACGAACACGGAAGAATGAACGCTGCATACCGAGCCGTAGCCGACGGTCATATGACCACGTCGTACGCACGATTCAGCGTTCATTCTTCGTCTAAAACCAAGGGCGAAACTACTAACTTAAATGGAACCGCGCCAATCGGAGAAAAATAACGAACGCCAACCGGAACCCCAAACCCGTCGGCCAGTCATCGGAATTACCCTCGGTGATTACAATGGAATCGGGCCGGAAGTTATCCTTAAAGCCTTGCAGCACAACCGGTTGCAGAAGGTTTGCACACCGGTTATTTACGGCTCGATGCGGGTGCTGAACCGGTATCGGAATATGCTGCAGCAAAGCGGATTGTCGCTGAAAGACTGGAACCTGAACGGGATTCAGACCGTCGGGCAGGCCAATCCGAAGTTTACCAACGTCATCACCTGCTGGAACGACCAGGGCGGAAATCCGTCGGGCGGACCCGACCGGCAGAACCAGGATGTGCAGCCGGGGAAAGTGACGCCCGAAGCCGGACAGGCGGCACTGGCGTGTTTGCAGCGGGCCACCGAAGACCTGAAAGCCGGTCATCTGGACGCCATTGTGACGGCGCCGATCAATAAAAACAACATCCAGACCGAAACCTTCAAATTTCCGGGCCATACCGAATATTTTGCCGAAGCCTTCGGGGTGAAAGACAACCTGATGTTTCTGGTGAGCGACGTGTTGCGGGTAGGGGTGGTGACGGGGCATATTCCGCTGGGCCGCATCCGGTCGAGCATTACCAAAGAACGGGTTTTGCTGAAATTACAACTGATGTATCAGTCGTTGCGCAACGATTTTGGCATCCAGAAACCACGAATTGCGGTGCTGGGCCTCAACCCGCACGCGGGCGAAGAGGGCTTGCTGGGCAACGAGGAGCAGGAAATTCTAAAGCCTCTGATTCAGGAATTGCGTAACAAAGGCCAGTTGATTTACGGTCCGTTTGCGTCAGACGGCTTTTTCGGGACCCGCGCCTACCGCAAGTATGATGCCGTGCTGGCGATGTACCACGATCAGGGATTGATTCCCTTCAAAACGATTGCCTTCGACGAGGGCGTCAATTTTACCGCCGGAATGCCGGTTGTCCGGACCTCACCCGACCACGGAACGGCCTATGACATTGCCGGGAAAAATATAGCCGACGAAACGTCGATGCTTCAGGCGATTTACGTCGCCTGCGATGTGTCGAAATACCGCAAGGAAATGGCGGAAATTGAGGGGAATGCCTTGAACAAAAAAACGATCAGTGGGAAAATAAGTGAGCAGTCTGCTTAAAAAATTATGCTAAAATCAATGACCGGGTTTGGCAGTGCGACCCAGGAAGCCAACGGGCTGACGGTAACTGCTGAAGTGAAAACGTTAAACTCTAAGTTTCTGGATATTTATTGCCGGCTTCCGCGGGCCTTCTCCGACAAGGAAGTTGAATTACGGAATCTGCTCACGCAAAAACTCGAGCGCGGCAAAGTCGAGCTGTCCCTAAATATTACGCGTCTGACGGATGTTCGGCCGGGTGTGACCGTAAACCGCCCGCTGATTGAAGCCTACCTGAAAGACCTTCGTGAAACCTCCCAGGGCCTTTTGCTGGATGTGGCCGATGGGGATCTGTTCAAGCTGGCGTTGCAGCAACCCAATGCCTTCAATTCGGAAGCGTCGAGTGCTTCGGACACGGCCGTGAGTGATTGGGAATTAATTCTGTTGACGGCTTTGGAAGCCATTCGCCGGTGCGACGAATTTCGGCAGCAGGAGGGGAATGGCCTGGAAATCAAGTTCAAAGAATACATTCAGATCATCACGGACCGGCTGACGCTGATCGAGGTGCAGGACGTGAAGCGCATTCCCGCCGTTCGCGAACGGGTTCGCGGTATGGTGGTCGAATTGATGGGGAGCGACGAATTTGACCAGAACCGGTTTGAACAGGAACTGATTTATTACATCGAGAAATTCGATATTTCGGAAGAAAAAGTTCGGCTGAAAAACCACCTGAGTTACTTCATGGAAGTGCTGGCCGCGGACGAAGCCAACGGCAAGAAGCTCAATTTTATCGCGCAGGAAATCGGGCGTGAAATCAATACCATCGGGTCCAAAGCCAACGATGCCGCCATTCAACGGCTGGTGGTTCAGATGAAGGACGAGCTGGAAAAAATTAAAGAGCAGACGCTGAATGTGATTTAACGTCGTGCCCCGACAGCGGCTACTGACCCATCACTTTTTGGTGTTGGGCCTGAATGAGAAGCCGCTGTCGGGGCATTCGACCATATCGACGGCCCGGCGCTAGTTGAAAAATGCCCCGTTCTGCGTTCCCAGCAACGAGTCGAACGGGATTTCTTCCTGTTTGATGAATCCCTTTTGGGGCAGAAAACCGTCGGCCACCAGTTCAACCACGGCGGCTACCGAACCGGCGGTGGTCCAGGAAATGGCCCGCCAGTGCTGACCGTCGATTTCGCGCGGATGGTAGGCCCGGTAAAATTCTTCCCGTTCCAGAACGGAGCCTTTCCAGCCTTCGACCACGGCGTAGACATACACCACATCGGCCTGGACGGGCGGTTTGGCTTCGGTCAAAATCTGCTCGACCAGAACGCGTTTATCTTTCAGAATCAGTTCGTACAACAAAAACCGCATCAGTTTGGCGTGGCCGGGATAGCGGATCGTTTTGTAGTTGAGCGTATCGACCTGCCCGGCGTAGGTTTCGCACATGGTTCCCAAACCGCCCGACGTGCTGAAGGCTTCAAATTCCTGGCCCTCGATGTTGATCACTTCAATACCGTCGAGCGCCGGAACGGTTTTGAAAACCCCGTTCGAAATCACTTCACAATCGTTCAGGTATTCATTGATGACGCCCGCGGGCGACCACGTGAAGGAGTAGCCCAGCAAACCATTCGGATAGCGCGGCAGGGCACCCACGCGCAGTTCGATGTCGCGGAGTTTGGTGAACCGTTTGGCCAGGTTGGCCCCGACGATTCCGATCAGACCGGGAGCCAGCCCGCACTGCGGAGCCATGACGGCTTTGGCGGTTTCGGCCATTAGCCGGATCGCGGTGGTGGTCGGAACGTCTTCGGTCAGGTCAAAATAATGGAGGCCCAATTGCCAGGCGGTGGTCGCAATCGGCAGATTCAGGTTGTAGGGCAGGCAGGAGACGACACCGTCGAAATCGGCCAGGGTTTTCAGCAGCGTTGGCGCGTCGGCAATATCGCCTTGAATAACCGGAAAAGGCAGATCATAAGCGGGCGGGAGTTTATCGAAACCCGTTACGGTGAAGCGTTTGTTGAGGAGAATGCCGACCAGTGAGCCAACTTTTCCCATCCCAACAACAAGGATTTTTTTCATAGGTGTGTTGATGGATTGAAGAATGAATGGTGGCAATGTACTAAGTTTTTTTACAAATTGAATTCATGAAACTTCCCCTCGAATTTTACGAGAATCACGATACCATCACGCTTTCCCAGCGTCTGCTGGGCTGCGAACTGGTTCACAAAAGCCCGGAAGGGACCACCGCCGGTTTGATTGTGGAAACAGAAGCGTATTTGACCGGCGATCCGGCCTGTCATGCCTACCGCAAGAAAACCGTCCGGAATGCGGCCATGTTCGGTCCGGCGGGAACACTCTACGTCTACCTGATTTATGGATTTTACTATTGCCTGAACGTCGTTACCGGACCGGAAGGTGTGGGTGAGGCCGTTCTGATCCGGGCCCTCGAACCTACCGAGGGACTGGATTTGATGGGGGAACGACGCAGCCTCGACCCGACGACCAAAGCGGGGTTACGCGGGCTGACCAGCGGCCCCGGCAAACTGGTCATTGCGATGGGCATCTCGCGGGATCATAACTTCCTGTCACTGACTGAGTCCGGGATTTACATTCGTCCCCGGATTTTGCCCGATTTTGAAATGGTAACGACGACGCGCATCGGCATTACGCAGGGAGCCGATTTGCCGTACCGGTTTTATGTCAGGGGAAACCGCTTTGTGAGTAAACCGTAACCCTTATTTCAACACCTGAACCTCGATAACGGAGTTGTTATACACCCGGTGGGTCGCTTTTTGAAAGTCTTCCGCATTGGCTTTGAAAATATTCTCGACGTACTTCTGCGGGTTGCGGTCGATCAGCGGGAACCACGTACTTTGCACCTGAATCATCATCCGGTGGCCTTTTTTAAAGGTGTGCAGCACATCCTGCAAGCGAAAATTCACATCCGTAATTTCACCGGATTTAAACGGTTCCGGTTTTTCGAAGGAGTTGCGAAACCGCCCGCGCATCACTTCCGAGCGTACCATTTGCTGGTAGTTGGCCAGAATCACGTTTTTGTTGGGCATATACGGGTGGTTCGGCTCGTCGGGCGGATACACGTCGATGAGTTTAACCACCCAGTCGGCATCCGTACCGGTCGTACTCACTTTTAGCCTGGCCATGATTTCACCGCCCAGCGTCAAATCCTCGGCCAACGGATCCGTTTGAAAGACCAGCACATCGGGCCGCCGACCGGCAAACCGCTGGTCTTCCGACATGTAATTGAATGGCGTAAAACTGGCCGATGCCGTCATGTCTTCCGAATACGGAACGGGTTTCATCGGATCGCTGATGAATTCGGAAAATCCCTGGCCGTCAGCCGGTTGTCGGGACAACTGACCGGTATTATTCAAAGCGAAACTCAGCTTCTGTGCTTCGGCCGCGGGCCATTTCGTAAATGTTTTCCATTCTTTCCGTCCGGTATCAAACAGGTAAGCTTCCGGCAGGCCGGTTTTCCCGTCACCGGGCCCTTTCAGGAAGTGGTTGAAAAATTTGGATTCAATAGTATTCTGGTAAAACGTCGCAATGCTGTCGCCGAAATAGACATTGCTGTGCAGCGTGTGGCCGGTTTCCTGCGACCATCTTCCGTGACCGAACGGCCCCATTACCAGCGTGTTGTAAATACCGGTATTGTTCTTCTCCAGCGTTTTATAGACGTTGAGCGGACCGTACAAATCCTCGGCATCGAACCAGCCGCCGACGGTCATGACGGCGTGTTTGACGTTTTTCAGGTGTGGTAAAATGTTCCGTTTCTGCCAGAATTCGTCGTAGTTCGGGTGGTCGACCGTTTCCTGCCAGTAGAAATTATCCTTGTAGTATTTGTCCGCATTCTTCAACGGCCCCAGATCATACTGCCACTGAAAACCGTCTTTGATGTCGGCATTGAACATCGCTGATGCAAACCAGTTTTCTGTCGTCGGCTTCGGATGCTGAAGACCAAAAACGGGATACGTGAAGATGTAAGCCTGAATAAACGCGCCATTGTGGTGAAAATCGTCGAAGAAAAAGTCGGAAACCGGTGCCTGGGGTGATGAGGCTTTTAATGCCGGATGGGCATCGACGGCTCCGGCAACGGCGTAAAAACCGGGGTAGGAGATTCCCCATTGGCCCACTTTTCCGGTATTGAACTTCACATTTTTGAGCAACCACTCGATGGTATCGTAGGTATCCGAACTCTCATCGGGCGAACCCGCCAAGGCCGCCGAAGTGGTTTTTGATTTCTTTTTTGGAGCCGAAACCGGTGCCGGATCGGGCCGATTGGGTGTCATATTCGTCCAGGTTCCTTCGCTCATGTACCGCCCCCGAACGTCCTGATAAACGAAAATGTATTTGTCGCGCATTAGCGTATTCGACGGTCCCAGCCGACTCGGATACTGATCCGGTCCGTATGGCGCCACGCTGTAACAGGTTCGCTGCATCAGCATCGGATATTTTACGGTTTCGGATGCGTCTTTCGGAACATACACCGCCGTGTGTAGTTTGGTGCCGTCGCGCATCGGAATCTGGTATTCGTATTTCTGGTACTGCCGGCGGATATAATCAGCGTTTGGATTGGTCTGCTGCGCTTGCGTCAGGAGAGGCAATAAAAATAGGATCAGCGTAAAAAGGCGGTTTTTCATGAGTTAAGGCCGGTTTTCACCAAACTTAGCTAAATTTTTTCAGAAAATGTTGGGTGGGAATCCAGCAGCCTATACCTTTGCAATTAATAATTAGTCTAAATAAGGAATTATGAATACACCCACTATGATTATTTTTACAAGATTACGCTACTTGCTGAAGACGCTGGCTGTAGGCTGGATGAGTTTGTTTTGTCTGTCGGCAATGGCTCAAAATACCGGAACGGTTCGCGGAAAAGTCCTCACGGCCAACGCCCATCCGCTGACACAGGTTGGCGTTCGGATTGTAGGAACCCGACTCGGAACGATTACCAACGACGCTGGCGAATTTGTGATTGATGCGGTTCCGGCGGGTCAGCAAGTGCTTATCATTAGCCGCGTTGGGCATTCCCGCATCCGTCAAACCGTTTCGGTGGTGGCTGGCGAAACAACGCAGGTGCCCGATCTAACGATGCTCGAAAATGCGGAACAGCTCGACGAGGTGGTTGTTGAAGGCAAGAATTCGTATAAAACCGATATTCCGTCGGCCAGTTTGCGGCTGAAAACGCCCCTGCTCGAAGTGCCCCAGAACATTCAGGTGGTGAACCGGCAGTTGCTGGCCGATCAGCAGATTTTCGACATGCTGGAGGGCGTTTCCCGCAACGTCAGTGGCGTTACGCGGCAGGAACACTGGGATAATTATGCCCGGCTGAACATGCGCGGATCCCGCGTGGCCCCTTTCCGGAACGGAATGAACGTGCAATCGACCTGGGGACCGCTCGCCGAAGATATGTCGATGGTCGAGCGGATCGAGTTCGTGAAAGGCCCGGCCGGTTTTATGATGGCCAACGGCGAACCCAGCGGTTTTTACAACGTCGTCACCAAAAAACCAACCGGAGTGACGCGGGGCGAAGCCGCCTTTGCCATTGGTAGCTTTGATACCTACCGGGCCACACTGGATCTGGACGGCAAACTCAGTCAGGACAACCGCCTGTTGTATCGCCTGAATCTGATGGGACAGTCGAAAGGCTCGTTCCGGGATTTTGAATTCAATAACCGGTATACGATTGCGCCCGTAATCAAGTACAAGATTAATGACCAGACTTCAATAACGGCCGAGTATACCTACCAGTATTCGCAGATGTCGGCGATTGGTTCCGCGTATGTTTTCGACGCCAACGGACTGGCCAAGCAGCCCCGGAACGCCACCAACTCCTTCGCCAACCTCGACCCTTCGGTAATTCACGATCACAGTGCTTTCCTGATTTTTGAGCACCAGATTAGCGATACCTGGAAACTGACGGGCCAGCTGGCGTATTTCAACTACAGCCAGGTGGGAAGTTCGCTCTGGGCCGATTCGGCGAAAACGGACGGCCGGATTTACAGCTACAACGGCATTTGGGATGCCGCCAACGAGAGCAAGTTTGGCCAGATCTTCGTCAATGGTGAAGTCGCGACCGGGCCGGTGGTCCACCGGATTCTGGGCGGTCTGGATTTGGGCAATAAGAAATACATGGCCGACTGGAACCAGAGTTTTCCGCTGTACGACAGCACGTTTGTCTTCAATTCCAATTCGCCGAATTACTACCTGCCGGCTCATTTGATTCCCAAATTCGACCGTTCGACCAGCCTGCGGGCGCGCGCCGGGGTCAATGTCATGAGTCAATCGTTCAGCGGTTTGTATGTTCAGGATGAACTGCGGTTCTGGCAGGACCGGATTCGGTTGACGCTGGCGGGACGATTGACGACGGCAAAAGACAGCGAGTACGGTGCGGCAACCAGCGAAACCAAGTTCACGCCCCGCGTCGGCATCAGCGGTTCGCTCAATAAACAGACCTCGATTTATGCGCTTTACGACCAGGCTTTTGTTCCGCAATCCGGGACCGACAAACAGGGGAAAGGCTTCGATCCGATTACCGGCAATAACCTCGAAGCCGGTTTGAAGAAAGACTGGGCCGACGGACGCTGGAACTCGACGGTTTCGGTGTATAAAATTACCAAAAACAACGTGTTGACAACCGATCCGACCAACCCGAATTACTCGATTCAACTGGGCCAGACCCAAACGCAGGGCGTGGAAGTGGATGTTCGGGGCGAATTGGTGCCCGGCATGAACCTGGTGGTGAATTATGCCTATACCGATGGCAAGATCACGAAAGATACCAAATCCGAAAACGTGGGACTGCCGGTTCCCGGGTTTAGCAAGCACGTTACCAATGCCTGGCTTTCGTATCGTTTGCGCCGTGGGGCTTTGCAGGGGCTGGGAGTTTCACTCGGGTATCAGTGGCAGCTCGATCGCTACGGCTGGTTTGCCGATGCCGTCGATGACAAACCAACCATGCCGAATACCTTCCGGTTGGATGGCGCTCTTTCCTGGCAGAATAACCGGGTAAGTATTGCCTTGAATGTGAACAACATACTGGATGCGTATCTGTATTCGGGGGCCTATTATTCCTGGAGCAAAGCGTATTACTGGCAGGCCGAAGCACCCCGCAATTTCCGGCTGAGTTTAGGGTATAAATTTTGATAATTCCGTACCATGACTGTAAAAAAGTGGGTTGGAAAACTACACCTCTGGCTCGGACTGACGTCCGGGCTACTGGTGTTTGTGGTGGCGATTACGGGTTGTATTCTGGTATTTGAACAGGAGATAAAGAGCATTTTACGCCCGTTTCAGTATGTTGAACCCGTAGCCAATGGTGCGGTTTTGCCGCCCTCCCGGCTTCAGGCCATTGCCGAGCGCCAGGTTCCGGGGAAACCGGCGAAGGGCGTGAATTATGGCGAGCTGGGCCACAGCGTCAACGTGCCGTTCTACGGAGCCAGTCCCGATTATTACGTACAGGTTTATCTGAATCCATATACCGGCGAGGTGTTGAGCGTGGTGGATGAGGAAGCCGATTTCTTTCATTTTATTCTCCACGGACACTATTATTTGTGGTTGCCGGAGGAGATTGGTCAGTCGGTAGTCGCTTATGGAACCCTGGTTTTTGCCAGCTTGCTCATCACCGGGATGGTGCTCTGGTGGCCGAAGAAATGGACGAAATCCAGCCGCGACAAAAGCTTCAAAATCAAGTGGAAAGCACAATGGCGCCGGGTCAATTATGACCTCCACAACGTGCCCGGTTTTTATGCGCTCTTCTTTTCATTGATTCTGGCCATCACCGGAATGATTTTCGGCATTCAGTGGCTGGCAAATTCGATTTACTGGACCACCACGCTCGGCAAAACCATGCCGGAATACCGCCAGCCGTTGTCTGATTCGACCGCAACCCGGCGGTTTTCGAACCCGGGCGACCGGCTTTGGCAGCGGTTTTACCAAACCAAACCGGCAACGGCCAGCCTCTACATTTCCTGTCCCGAACGGGCGTCGGAGTCGATTGCGGTTTCGATCAATCACCGGCCGGGCACCTACTACAAAACGGATTATTACAATTTCGACCAGCAGACGCTGAAGCCGCTGGCGGGGGAAGGACCTTATTTCGGGGAATATAAAAAAGCCGGTTTGGGTGACAAACTCCGGCGCATGAACTACGATATTCACGTTGGCGCCATCCTGAGTTTACCCGGAAAAATTCTGGCTTTTTTTGCCAGCCTGATTTGCGCCACCTTGCCCGTGACTGGTTTTATCATCTGGTGGGGACGGCGGAAGAAAAAAGCCCTGAAACCGCAACGGCGGGTTGCTAAAGTTCAGACGGTTTAACCGTTTACGGTTTAGGGTTTAGGGTTTATAGTTTACGGTTTACAGTGGCTGGCGCGTTAGCCTTCGTGCGTCAGCCACCGTAAACTGTAAACCGTAAATTATAAACGGTTAAACCCTAAACCAGTTTTTACGGATTGCAATATTGCTTGCTTTCATCCGCCGTTAAGTTGATCGGCCAGGTAGTACTGGTAACTTTGTAGTTAATGATATCAATGTCCAGCCGATCCGGTATTGAACCGGCTCGCATGTCATACGATTTATTCAGCTCAACAAAGACCTTCGTACTGAGCGTCGGCCACACCAGCGTCGGGAGGTCTTTCCATTCGTCCTGACTACCTGAAGCCCGGTATTGGGCATAAAGAACCTTAAACGGTAACTTTTCGGGATTAATGCCCGCATTGCCACACTTGAAGTTTAGCGTAATCGTCACTTCCTTGCGGTTATCCGGAGCGGCTGGCGGTAGGGGAGTATACGGAACGGCTTTCAGATCGAACGAGACTTCACTGTTCGCGCAGGCATCGATTTCGGGCGATAGATAGGCTTTGTTGGCGTTATCGTACAACCGTAGCCGGATTAGTAACCCTTTTTTCAGGTTGGTCAGCCGCACCGAACTGCCGTTGTTGATCGCTGTTGTAAACGTCAGTTGATTGCCCGCGCGCACTACAATGTTACCAGCCTGGTCGATGGCTTCAACCCGGTAGCCCGGACTGCGGTCGGGGTAGTTGCTGATAAATTTGAATGTTGGGCCATCAGCGCAAACTTCTTCGGTAAAGGCCACAACCCAAAGGGAAAGATGGCTGATGTCGGCCACATACTCCAGATTGCCGCTGGCGTTGCGCTGAACTTTGCCGGATTCTTCCCGGGTCCATTTATTGGCAACTTCATCGAAGCTGAACAACGGAATCTGATCGCCCGGCTGAATCGTCCGGCCAGTCGTTGGATTCATCAACTGCGAATGGAGGGAAAAGGCGATCTGGATCGGTTTTGAAAACGTCTTAGCCAGTTGATACTCATCGTTATACACCGTAATGCGAACACCCCCAGCTACCGACAGAACCTGTTGGTTGCCGAGAAAACCGCCGGCTGGCGTTGACGCATTGATGATGCCGTTTCCCGGTAATTCCGAAACCGCCTTTGAGGTGTTGCTATTGTTGACGGGATCCACCGTCACCGTTAGGGCACCCCCCACGGGCTGACCGGCCACATCTTTAATTTCACTGCCCTGCGGCACAGTAACGGTCGACTGGCTAACGTTTGGTTCCGATTTGGTTTGTACGGTGGCCGTCGTTTGAACCGTACCATTGTCGCTGCCTTTGAAGGATTGATGCGCTGGTTCCGCGTCGTTTTTGTTACTATGCAGGGCAATGGTCAGATTCCGGTTCGCTGTGTTTTCCAGCTTTATTTCCTGAAGGCTACTAATGGACTCAGTCGATAATGTGACAATCGTGAATCGAATCGGAGCGGAAGACGACGGGGTTGTGGAAGGAGCCAGGCACAGAAATAATTTGCCGTCGGAGGTCAGTTTGAATTTTTTGGTATTGAGGGTCGTAACAATTTTATCCGCATCCGGGCCCGCAATTTTGACGGTTAACTTATCGGGCGTCAAGCCCGCCGGAGTGCTGTATTTAACCGTCACCGCCACCGCCAGCGGGTCCTTGAATTTGAGTTCAACATTTTCGACCGGATTTTGGCAAGCATCGAGCAATCCCACAACCAGCACACACACCATTGCTAACAAGCGTTTCATAACGGAATAGTTAAAGTAAAGAATAAAAACAAGAGCGGAGACACGAACCCGGTTGCTGCCGTATTATCTCTTGTTGAAAAGACCATAAGTGAGTAGAAATTGAAGAGAAGGCAGAAAGCGATAACTTCTGAGGTTATTTTGGATGACCGGTATTTGTTCGTCGATGGTCGTAGTTTCCAGAAAACCGGTGTATTGCAAATCAACTTTGGGCGAACCGAGGTAGTAAGCACCTAACTCAACGGCAAAACCCAGTCGGCGGATGGGCGTGGAGCGGCCGTATCCAAAACCGGCGTAGCCCAAAACGCTGTTCCACTTTAGCGAAGCATTGACAACCCCCACATTTTCTTCCGAAATCTGGAGTCCGCCGAATTTAACGTTGCCTTCAGCAATGACATTGGCTTTCACATTGGGCCGCCACGTATAACCGGCACCCGCGGTTACAAAAAGTTGATTTCGCCTGAACGGATGCCATTTGACGGACGCCAGGGCAATTCCCACCACCAGATCGGGCGTTATATTCAGTTTACCTTCACCGGCTTTCACCCGGAAAACCCGGTCGTAAGCAAAATAACTGACGCCGATGCGTCCCACCAGCCTCGAATCGGCCCGAAGTGTTTTGGCGAGTTGAAGACCAATACCGGTGGAGCCCAGTTGCAAACCAATTGCGTACGGCGCGGGTTTTACTAGCGAAGAATCGGGGGGTGTTTGCGCTGACAAACGCATGAGTCCCGAGCCCATGAAAAAACAGAATATTAAAAAAGTAATAGGTTTACTCATAAAGGCTTGTCAGTTAATAAACAGATTTACAGTGGGAAGTTAAGCAATTATCAGACAAAATTTTAACATATGGACTAATTATTAGTAATTGGTTTAAGCAAAAAGACGATTTATAAGTTTGCTGGGGTTATTTGTAATAATTTTGTAATTACCTGGTTTTGTACGGGTTTAGACCGGCCAGGCCGATCGCTTTTGACTACAGTACGGTATGCAACAATTCCTTCAAAAACTAAAAACACAACCCATGATGTCTGGCACCAGCACCGGCCAGGCGTTTTGGCACACGTCAGCGGAAGCGGATTTGCTCGATTCTCATTCACCCGTCGATGGCCAGCTGATGGCCCGCGTTTATCCGACGACCCGCGAAGATTATGACCAGGTTGTGGAAACCGCCCGGGCGGCTTTCCTGAAATGGCGGCTGGTTCCGGCCCCCCGGCGGGGCGAAATTGTCAGACAGATGGGTGAGCAGTTTCGGCAGTATAAAAAAGAACTGGGTACGCTCGTGAGCTACGAAATGGGAAAATCCCTGCAGGAGGGAATGGGCGAGGTTCAGGAGATTATCGATATCTGTGACTTTGCCGTGGGGCAGTCGCGCCAACTCTACGGGTTGACGATGCACAGCGAACGGCCCGATCACCGGATGTATGAGCAATGGCACCCGTTGGGGGTTGTCGGTATTATTTCGGCCTTCAATTTTCCGGTAGCGGTCTGGTCCTGGAACGCCATGCTGGCCTGGATCTGTGGCAATGTTTGCATCTGGAAACCGTCGGAAAAAACTCCGCTGACGGCTTTGGCGTGCCAGCAGATCATTAAAGAAGTTCTGGAGCAGAATGAGGTGCCGGAAGGGGTTTCGTGCCTCATTACGGGTGGCCGCGATGTCGGTGCACTGCTGGCAGAAGACCCGCGGATTGCCCTCGTATCGGCCACCGGTTCCACGCGGATGGGGAAGGCGGTGGCCCAAACGGTTGCGGGCCGGTTGGGTCGTTATCTGCTGGAACTGGGCGGCAATAACGCGATGATCATATCCCAGCATGCCGACCTGAATGTGGCCATTCCGGCCATTGTCTTTGGCGCCGTTGGCACTGCCGGTCAGCGGTGTACGTCCACGCGCCGGCTCATCATTCAGGAGTCGATTTATGAGGACGTGAAGCAGCGACTGGTGAAAGCGTACGGTCAGCTTCGCATTGGCAATCCGCTGGATGAAAAAAATCACGTCGGCCCGTTGATCGACCGGGCGGCTGTGGCCGGTTATCAAGCCGCTTTGTTTCAAATCAAGGAGCAGGGGGGGCGGTTACTGATCGACGGCGAAATACTGGAAGGCCCGGACTTCGAATCCGGGTGTTACGTTCGGCCCGCCATTGCCGAGATGCCTGCTCAGACTGAAGTGGTTCAACATGAGACCTTTGCGCCAATTCTATACCTGTTGAAATACGGTACTTTAGACGAAGCCATTGCCTTGCAGAATGGGGTCCCGCAGGGGTTATCGTCGTCAATTTTTACGCTCAACCTGCGTGAAGCCGAGCGGTTTCTCTCGGCCGCCGGGTCAGACTGCGGCATTGCGAACGTGAACATTGGCACATCGGGGGCCGAAATTGGCGGTGCATTCGGGGGTGAAAAAGAAACCGGCGGAGGTCGTGAATCCGGCTCCGATGCCTGGAAAGCCTACATGCGCCGTCAAACCAACACCATCAATTACGGCACGACCTTACCGCTGGCCCAGGGAATCAAGTTTGAACTATGACTTTAAAGTTAAGAGTTGGCCAACCGCACGGGCGGCCAACTCTTAACTTTAAAGTCTTAACTTAAACTAACGCGGATTGTGCCTTTTGCCACTTCATTGGGTTCCAGAATGATCAAGCCCTGGCCGTTATTAAGCGCATTGACATTGCTCGTGAGCGATTCGATGGCAATCGTTTCACGGCCCGGGGGCGTAAAAACGACCAGATAGCCGAATTTTTTCGGACCGGTTTCCTGCCAGATGTTTAGTTGCAGTCCCTGTTTGGCAGAACGTAAAACCGTGGTTACACCCTCACCGTTGTTTTCTTCGACGATAAAAACCGCATCCAAATTCCGGTCCCGAAGCGAAGCTTCGCCTTTATGCCCGAACAATTCTTCACCAATGGGTAGCAGATTATCATCCAGCAAAACTTGTTTGGCGGCAGGCAGGGAAATGGTTAGCTGATCGACTGGTTCATCATTGAGGGTGAAATACGGATGCCAGCCAAAGCTGACCGGCGCGGTCCTGTTGCCGGTATTCTGAGCCTCATACGTTACCGACAACCCTGCCACTGACAGCGTATACCGGATTCTGAACTCAAACGCAAACGGATAGCCGGGATAAGAACCATCGTGGACATACCGCAAAATTAGCGATGCTTCTGAAGGATTGATTTCCTGCCCGAATAACTCGAAAGCCTGTCTCGCAACAAAACCGTGAATGGCGTTATCGTGATGGGCTTCATTCATTGGAAGCGTGTACATTTCACCTTCAAATCCGTAGATACCGTGCCGGATGCGGCTGGGAAACGGAAAAAGAAGCGCACTCGCATAGGTTTCGTCGGCCAACAGAGCCTGGGGCGATTTGGGGGCTCTGAGCAGCGAAATGAGACCTGATTCACGGTCCGGGCTTTTAGGCCGCAATACGAGTTGCCGGACAATGGCACCGTGTGCGGGCAAAATGCTTACAAATTCTCCGGTTTCGGTATTCTCAATGCGGTATTCGGTGAGCCAGCCAAAGGGCTGGTGGTGGATTTCAAAGGGCATTTTTCGAGTCAATTAAGGTTTCAATTGGGGGAAGGCACTGCCTGGTTCAAAGATAACGTCCCGAATCAGGCAACTGTTTAAGGCGATGTGAAATTTGAAATGGATACCCCATTTTGCTTGAGAGTTTGCAGGAATAAGCGGTAATTACAGGCTGGCAAATTATCCCGGCAAGTAATGAGGTAAAATTAGTACAGATCGGCCGGAGAATCCAGTTTACGGTGAAATTCGGCGTAGTCGAAACGGTCTGGAAACGGGTTGAGAAACACCCGTTGGCATTTAAAACCAGGTTGTGGGTAAATAAAAGGGATTCAGGGCCGCTGCCTGACGGCAAAATCCTTACAAATTCTCCAGGCGGTAGGCGGTAGGATGAACGGCTTGGCCGACTTTAGAAGGTCGTTACTTTTGAAGATCAATATGAACATTCGGTTTTCGCATGTAAGCAACAGTTCTTACACCCTGCACTTTTTCGTGAACAGAACCCGTGGAATTAGTCTGCTGGCTTTCTTCCTGCTTAGCGTGCTCTCCCTGAATGCGCAGCCAGGTTACGTGGACGGACGCCCGGTGGCGCACCACCGGATGGCTTGCCGCGACGAAGGAATCGTGCTGCGGTATGGCGATGGTCCGGATAGCTGCGATACGTATGGGGCCCGTGAAGCGGTGGTCAATCAGGAGGGTGACCGGTATTACTTATTTTATGACGGCGCGGGAAAAGACGGTTGGATTGCCTGCCTGGCAGAAAGCCGGGACCTGCGAAACTGGACCAAGCGCGGCCTGGTTCTGGAACTGGGCAAACCGGGCAGTAACGACGCAAAAAGTGCCTCCTCGCCCTGGGTGATCAAAGAGAATGATACCTGGCACATGTTTTATGTGGGGACGCCCAATGCCACCCCGCCCCCGTACCGAATACCGGCGTTTCCTTATCTGACGATGAAAGCGCAGTCGCGCTCGCTCGCCGGCCCCTGGAAAAAACAATATGACGTGGTGGCCCTGCCGCCCAAAGAAAACAGCTTTTATACGGTCACCTCCAGTCCCGGTTTTATCGTCCGGCAGGGCAACGAGTACCTTCAATTCTTTAGTGGGGCGACCCAGGAAGGCAAAACGATCAAACGAACGTTAGGCATTGCCCGGACAAAGGACTTGAACGCTTCTTGGAAAATCGACGAAAAACCCATTTTCCCACTGGACGAACAAGTGGAGAACTCGTCGGTATTTTTTGATACGAAAACGAAAACCTGGTACCTCTTCACGAATCACATCGGTATTAACTCCAAACGCGAAGAATATACGGATGCCATCTGGGTTTACTGGACGAAGGACCTCAATCGGTGGCGGTCCGAAGACAAAGCCATTGTCCTGGATGCGACTAATTCGATCTGGGCAAAAGGAACCATTGGTATGCCGACGGTGATCCAGGTGGGCAACCGGCTGGCCTTACTCTACGATGCTGCCGAAGGCCCCAGCACCAGCCACATGCGCCGAAGCATCGGGCTCGCCTGGATGGAGTTGCCGTTGAAACTATCCCACTAGGCGGGGCGGTTTTCATTCGGCTTCCATACTTGTCTGAGCCTGGCCGAATCAGCTGCCTTTTCAGCAGGGAATAAGCCAATGCGGGCTAAAAAACCTCTTTCTACCTTCAAGTTTCTTCTTTTTGATTTCCGGCACCCGGTTTCAACCCGGCCAAAAAAACCAGGCAGACTTGTTAACCGCCCCCGTACGTCCGGCATCGTCATTCGAACCAGAGCCACACCGGCTCAACGAGTGAATACTTTCTACTCCGCTTTTGGTAGATACCCCAATGCCCGGGCCGTCCTGCGCCACAGGACCGGTCGAAAGCTTGCCCGGTTTCTGTAAAAAGCGGCAGGAATGCGTGCCAATGAACAAGTCTCTATGGAAAAGCGACTAAAATGGGATGACTCGAAAATACGCGCCAGTTTCAGTATGCAATCGTACTTTCTTTTTAGTGGAATTTATTGAATTTAACCGATGGAAAATAGCAATTAAAAGGCAAGATTGATTCTTTATCGAATTTCCTATTAAAAGACAAAAATCTGTAAGTAACTTGTTGAAAAATAACTTTTCGAGGTCTATTTGTAAGACATGTACTATGAATAGAGCTGGTATGTTTCTGTGCTTTTTAATACACTTTTCGAAAGTGGCCTCAGGCCAGATAACGGCGGATACTCTGAAATCGCAGCGGCAATTTGGCTTAACCTGGCAGCAGGGCATTTCAAAATCCAGCCAGGTTGTTCCGGCTTCCCGACAGCCGCCTATCGGAATCGAGTTGACGTATAGCCAGGTTAGTAGGGGTCGGCAGGCGTGGGAAAATTGCCACTGTTTTGCGCAGGTGGGCGGCTACATCAATTACATTACCTTTAGAAATCCCGTTCCGTTGGGGCGCACGGCGGGGGCTGGCCTGTTTTTCGAACCACTCATCAATTACCGCCGGCGGCTTTATTTTTCCGTTCGGGTTTTGGCCGGACTTACGTACCTGACCCGGGTTTATGACCCACTAACGAACCCAACCAACGACCACTTCAGCATGCCGGTCAGCGCATTGATTGCCGCCAGCTTTCTATCCCATTACCGCCTGACGCGGCTGTGGAACCTGACGCTTGGCGCTACGTACAACCACATTTCCAATGCCGGAACGCGGTTGCCCAATCAAGGCATGAATATTCCGACTATAGCCCTGGGCGCACAGTATCAGTTGCATCCGGCGTTTTTTCCCGACACCCGTCTGTGGAAACCGGCCCCGTTATCCCGACGATGGATGAGCCGGGCGCTTCTGATGGCTTCGGTGCGGGTTTTACCAAAAACGGACAAAAAGCCCGAAATGACGTTGCCGGTATTTGGTCTGAATGTCACAGGAGGGTATCGAATGACCCGAAACCATGCCCTGTCTGCGGGTTTCGAGCTGGTGGATGACCGGTATTTTAAGGAGCAGGTTATCACCTGGACAAAAGGGCGGGTTACCGATGCGCGGCAGGCTACGCTTCTGGCGGGTTACGAATTCTGGCAAGGCCGTTTCATTTTTGCCGCCCACCACGGCTGGAACATCGTTCGCCCTCAGTGGTATAAACCGACTACCTATCAGCGGTATAATCTGCTGTATCGAATTCAAAACGGAATTACGATCGGAATGAGTGTGAAAGCCTACGGCGAAAATACGAAAGGCTTTAGTGTTATGGCAGGCTATAGCCTATAAGTGCCTGAGTGGACTGATCTTAGTTGATAACCGGCGAAGCGGGAAGCGGGCACACTGAAAATTTATTTTGATGAAATGAAATCCAGAAATGTGACTTCTGCGGTATATCATCGTATAGTATAGTAGTGAGTGTATCATCACTAAATAAAACAGACTAATCACCGTGTTTGCATCTGAAGAAATACTTTCTCTCGACGAACGATACAAAGCTCATAATGAAATTAGCCAGATCAAAATGGCACTGGAACGGGAGGCTTTGTTTGGGGAGGGACGTTTGCCGCAGGAAGTGGTCGATCTGCGGGAAAAACAGCATAACTTTTTATACTATCAACTCACGACAACGGCCCGTACCGTATCCGTTTATGACTTCATCGGGCGACCGTTTTATCCGGCTCTTTCTGATTTGACGGACATTCAGGTTAGCCGCGAAGTGGATCGCCTGCTGCTGCTACTTGGTCACCATGGCATTGAAATCTCCATATCCGATCCACACAGCAATGCCGATGACCGGAAACTCTATGCATTTTTGATTCAGACGGTTTTTAAGCGGGAAATAAAGGAGGTCCGCCTGCCGGGCATCAATTACAGCATCGATTATAATTACTATTGTCCGGATTATACGCATTCCTGTATTTTCATTGCCGACGAATTACTGACCGGGTTGTTCGAGCATGATTATGAGCGGTTTGAAGGCTGCCTGTCCGATCATTTTTATATCAATAACAACCCTCTCGATGATTTATACCAGAATGTCATTGACAAATTTGACAAGTACAGAGCCTACCTTGAAAACTATATGCTGGTCGGCTGGACGGTTGAAGGCATTGAAATGGACGAAAATCAGCGGAAGGCCACGGTTCATTTAGCGCTTAATTACGGATTGGAGCGCGACCGGAAACCGCTGTTTACGAACAAGGGCCACCTGGTTTGTTATGGCAATAAAAGCAGCTGGTGGTTTATTCACCGCATCGACTGGCCCGGCTTATTTCTGGAATAACCGGGCGCTGAGTTTTACATTTCACCTTCAACGCCTAAACCGAACAGGGCAAAATCGTATTTTACCGGGTCGACCGGATCAAATTGCTTCAGGGTTTGGGTCAACTCAAGGGCGGCCGTCCAGTCGGTTTGCGAACGGGTCAGCAGGGCTAATTTCCGGGCCACGCGCCCCACGTGAACATCGATTGGAATCACCAGTTGTTCCGGTTTGATGCGGGTCCAGATGCCAAAGTCAACCCCCTGATCATCGCGCCGGACCATCCAGCGCAGAAACATATTCAGGCGTTTGCAGGACGAATTCCGGCTGGGCGTTGCAACGTGTTTGCGGGTGCGGTCCGGAAAAAACGGGTCGTCACAAAACCGGTTGTGAAAAGCTTCCAGAAACGGACCCGCGGAGTTGAGCCCGTTTTCAGGAGCATACGCACCCCACTCCGTGGGTACAAAAGCATCTTCCAGCGTTTCGTGCTGCTGGTAATAGGTATGAAAAAAGTGCAGGAAGTAGAGGGTGTCCGTTGCGTTGAACGTTCGGTGTTTGAAATCCAGAAATCGTTTGAGATCCGTTTCCTGATGATTCAAAACGAAATCATACGGTGCACCATCCATGCGCTCAATCAGGTCGTTGGCTTTTTTTAAAATGACCGGACGTTGCCCCCAGGCCAAAACAGCCGCCCAAAAACCCATAATTTCAATGTCCTGCTGCCGGTTAAACCGGTGCGGAATACTGATGGGATCTTTTTCAATAAACGAACGTCGATTATACTGCTCGACTTTTTTATCGAGTAATTCCTTTACTTGATCGTACATGGGAATGGATAGGACCGCCACGGCAAACGGTCGGCGGTTCGGAAAGACTCAGCCGGGTCGTGAAGTCGTAAGAATGCCGATAAACCGTTATTTGCTTTTTCCTCCGCTTAAAACATACACGACGCCTTGTGAAATTTTGGAAAAAAACGAAACAACGATGGAGAAAACGGCGGTAAAAACGGCAATAATCGGATAAGAAAGGGTGAAAACCACACTCCAGACTTTGTAGCCGGCCGTTGCTTTCATCTTATCTTCCCGCTCTTTGTGCCGTCGGGCAATGCGTTCGGCTTTTTGTTCTTGCGTAAGCATAGGTACGATTAACGTCGAATAGGAATGGCAGAATGGTTTAAAATGGCAGAAAAGATGGTTTTAAAAGAAGGCTATCCAACCATTTTTAACCATTCAGCCATTTAACCATTAAATCAAGGTACTAAATAACTAACCTCAGCACGAAAACGCCGATCGACCGGAGAAAGTTTCTCAAAAGCACGGGCCGAGATCTTGACGATCACTTTGTCGTTGACACTCGTTGCGGGGAGTCGCCCGATTATTTTTACCCAGATCGACTGCTGATTCATGTCGTTTCGCACCAAAACGAGTGTTCCAATGGGTGCCGTTCGGTGCAGAGCCAGGTATTTGTTCGAGTTGTTGGAGGATTCGATGATTTCAGCCATTCCGATTTCGGAAACCCGACGGGCGTTGCCACCCGGGTTTGGAAGCGGGCCGGTGTCGCCAGGGCGAATGATGCGGGGTTCCGAGGGAGCCGACGATGGGGGCTCGGTGGTGGGCCGTTCGGTTTCGGCGGGCCGGGCCGGTTCTTCGCGCGGGGGTGAAGCCGTCCGCGGAGGGGCCGGGCGTTCGGTTTTTGGGGAATCATTTCGGGACGTTCGCGAAATTTCGGCTGACGAATCGGACCGGTGGGTCGTCTGGGGTTTGGCCGATGGCTCCCGAACCCGCCACGCTTTCTCGGACACGATCAGGGCCTGACCACTCACAATATGATCGGCCGGGAGATTATTCCACTTGCGGACATCCTCCATCGAAACCCCGTACCGGGCGGCCAGACTATACAGCGTTTGTCCCGGCTCGACCTGGTGAATACCGCTATTGGCTTCTTTAACGGTTTCCTGTTTCACTTCACGCTCTTCCCGTTTCAGCTCTTTTTCTTCCTGTTTCAGGGCTTTGGTAACCGCTTTTTCTTCTTTTCGGGACAGATTGCCAGCCGGAACGCGAACCACCTGATCGTATTTGAAATTGTCGGTCATACCCGGATTGGCGTCTTTGATCGCCTGAACGGTTGTGTTGTATTTCCGAACGAGTGAATACAGCGTTTGACCCTGTTCCACCCGGTGGAGTACGTACAATTTACCGTCTTTTTTCTCCATACCGAGCGAATCGGGCAGGATGGGGTGGGCTTGAATACTGATACTGGTCAGCCAGCCAGTTACTAACAGCGGCAACAGTCGCTTCATGGCAATGGTTTCAGATAATAACTGGTAATACAATTTGAAGTGGGTTGAAAGAGAATCTGGTTTTGCCAGACGCAGAAAGAACCGTTTCCGACCGACGGCAGTGCGTTCGATTCGGAGAGCGGCCGGGCGGTTTCGAGGTCCTCGCCGGTTGCCTGGTGTAACCAGATCGTTTGTAGACGGTCGATGATCAACAGGAATGTGCGTAGCTGATCGTTTGTTTCACGATAATGATACGAAAAAATTAACTGATCGCCAAGTTCTAAATAATCGACGGCTCCACTGGTTTCGTGAGACGTATGTTTTTTGATAAACCGGTCGATTACCGGCCGCCAGGCACTTGACACCGTGTAAGAAACGGGAAAATGCAGACGGGAATTGCTAACTACCGGTGTATTTTCAGCGGTTTCAACGGGTTCGCCATCGGCAAGCCGAAAGACAGCCACGGGCGTTGTTGCGGTATCGGTCAACGAGGCCCGTTGTGCCCAAACGAGTTCGGCATCGGCTCCGGTAAAGGCGTGTTGTGGCCATTCCCAACGGGTCCGACCGGTTTCCAGGTTCACATTCCCGAGGGCCGTCGGAACCGGTAACCGGGTATTATCAAAGCGGTGGTATAAAGCGTGGCCCTGCCAGACACCCAGCAGCGACGAGTGAAACGGCAGCTGCGGGTTGGTTTCGAACCGGATTTTTCCGTGGGGTAGTTCAACGGTTACCAGGGTCAGACGTTGGGATTCCCGGCTGCGCAACTCGGCAACAAAAAGGCCGGGACTGGTAGCAACCTGTTCAAAAACCAGCCGCCAAACGGGGTCCGGAAACTGGAGTTGGAACGCTAAAGGCAACAGGTTTTGGTTTGCGTCGGCCATTCTGAATTGTCATCATTGCAAGAATCAACACTCCAATTATTCCCGTGTAAGCCGAGTTCAGAGTATCTTGCGCCAAAAATACCGAAAATCAACGAATGAATATCCTCGGAATTATCCCGGCCCGGTACGCATCAAGCCGTTTCCCGGCCAAAGCCCTGGCTGATATTGGTGGCAAAACCATGATTCAACGCGTGGTGGAGCAATCCCGGAAGGCAAAATCGCTCAGCCGTGTGGTGGTGGCTACCGACCACGAAGCCATTGCCGGACACGTTCGTTCGTTCGGAGGAGACGTGATCATGACCTCCGAAAACCACCAGAGCGGCACGGATCGTTGTTTCGAAGCGATGCAGATTGTTGGAGGAAAGATGGATTATGTCATTAATATTCAGGGTGATGAGCCGTTTATCAAGCCCGAACAGATTGATTTACTCGCATCGGTATTGGACGGCAACGCGGAACTGGCCACGTTGGTAAAAAAAATTGAAGATCCGGCGGTTTTAGTCAATCCAAGCACGCCCAAAGTCGTGCTGAATAGTCGGCAAGAGGCTTTGTACTTCAGCCGCCAGACGCTGCCGTATCTGCGCGGATGGCCGTTGGAAGACTGGTTACAGCACCACACATTTTATAAACACATCGGAATTTATGCCTATCGGGCGGACATTCTGGCCCGGATTACGCAGTTGCCGCCGTCGCTTCTGGAAAAAGCTGAGGCCCTTGAACAACTCCGCTGGCTCGAAAACGGCTACCGGATTCGGTGTGTCGTGACGGAACTGGATAGTTACGGAATCGATACGCCGGAAGATTTGGAGCGGTTGGAAGGGCGGTAATGCGATAAGAATCATCCGGCAACGGAACTGAATGATAGTCAAATACTTGAATTAGCTAACTTTCCTGAAGCGGTTTGATTAGGACCAGATGTTAAATACTGTTAAAATCGAACCACCTAAACAGTTTAACTCGTTACCAAGTTGAACTAGCATAAACTAGTCAATCAAACCACACAATACCGTATCATGCAAAATTATTCCATCCTCTGGGCTGACGACGAAATCGATTTATTGAAACCCCATATTTTGTTTCTTAATAACAAAGGATACACGATTACGCCCGTGAACAGCGGGGCCGACGCGCTCGAAAAAGTGGATCAGGAGAATTTCGATCTGGTTTTTCTGGACGAAATGATGCCGGGTATGACGGGTCTGGAAACGCTCCAGCAAATCAAGCAAATGCGGCCCAATTTGCCGGTTGTGATGATTACCAAGAGCGAGGAAGAACACATTATGGAAGGGGCCATCGGTTCTAAAATCGCCGATTACCTGATTAAACCGCTGAATCCCAACCAGATTCTGCTGTCGGTTAAAAAAATACTCGATAACAAGCGGCTGGTTACCGAAAAAACGAACCAGAGCTATCAGCAGGATTTTCGGAATCTGTCGATGCTGTATAACGATCGGGTCGATTTTGAAGACTGGGTCGATATTTATAAAAAGCTCATCTTCTGGGAATTAGAGCTGGACGGCGCGCAGGATAAGAGCATGGGCGAAGTCTTCAACATGCAGAAAAGTGAAGCCAATTCGACGTTTTGCAAGTTCGTGATGAACAATTACGAGGACTGGCTGAATGATCCGAAAGCCGACAAGCCGATCATGTCCCACCAGCTGATGCGGAAGAAAGTTTTCCCGTTGATCGAACAGAATAACCCGCTTTTCTTCGTGTTGATCGACAACCTTCGCTATGACCAGTGGAAGGTCATCGAGCCGATTCTGTCCGAGTATTTTACGGTGGAAGAAGAATCGTCTTATTATTCAATTCTGCCGACCACGACGGCTTTTGCCCGGAATTCCATCTTTTCGGGCATGTTGCCGAGTGAAATGGAGAAAAAACATCCGGATCTGTGGGTCAATGACGACAACGAAGAAGCTGGTTTGAACAACAACGAGGATCAGTTTCTGAAACGCCAGATCGATAGCAGCCGGCTGAACATCCGGTTTTCGTACAACAAAATTTTGAACACCAATCAGGGTAAACATCTGGTCGACAACTTCAGCAATCTGATGCAGAACGATCTGAACGTGATCGTTTATAACTTCGTGGATATGCTGTCGCACGCCCGGACGGACATGGCCATGATTAAGGAACTGGCGCCCGATGAAGCCGCTTATCGCTCCATCACGCGTTCCTGGTTTAGCCACTCGCCCTTGCTGGAACTGGTTCGGAAAATTTCGGAGAAAAACGGTCGGCTCATCATTACCACCGACCACGGTATGATCCGGGTTCAGAAACCGGCCAAAATTGTTGGCTACCGGGATACGAATACCAACTTACGCTACAAACAGGGCAAGAACCTCGGATTTGACGACAATCACCTGTTCGTTTGCCGCAAACCGGAAAATTTCTTCCTGCCCCGGATTCACGTTTCAACGGCCTACGTCTTTACCCTCGAAGATTATTTCTTTGCGTATCCGAACAACTACAATTACTACGTCAATTATTACCGGGATACATTCCAGCACGGGGGCGTTTCACTGGAGGAAATGATCATTCCGTTTGTGTACTTAAAACCAAAATGATAGAGAATTAAGAGTTGGCCAACCGCATGGACGGCCAACTCTTAATTCTTAATTCATAACCCTTGCTCCACCACTTTTCCATCCTCGACGCGCAACACCCGCGCCGGGTATTTGCGCAGAAAATCGTAGTTGTGGGTAGCCATCAGAATGGCAGTGCCGGAATTGTTGATGGTTTGAAAAACATTCATGATCTGTTCGCCGACGGCCGGATCGAGGTTTCCGGTGGGCTCATCGGCAATCAGAATCATCGGTTCGTTGAGCATGGCGCGGGCTACAACCACACGCTGTTGCTCCCCACCCGAAAGCTGGTGCGGCATTTTTTTCTGCAAAGTTCCCAAACCAACCTGCATCAGCACTTCCGAAATGCGGTTTTTCATCTTAACCTGGTCGGTCCATCCCGTTGCTTTCAACACAAACCGTAAATTCTCTTCGATATTACGATCCATAAATAGCTGAAAATCCTGGAAAACGATGCCGATTTTCCGGCGCAGGTACGGAACATCTTTCGGCTTTAGTTTTTCCAGCCCAAAACCGGCGACACGTCCGGTACCGGATTGCAGCCAGAGATCGGCATAGAGCGTCTTGAGCAGCGAGCTTTTCCCACTACCGGTTCGGCCAATCAAGAACACAAAATCACCTTTATTGACGTCAAACGTCACATCCCCCAGGACAATCCGGCCTCCCTGGTAAATATCAGCCTGATTGAGTGACAGAACGGGTTCGGTAGAAAACATAACTTTGAGTGATGAGTGATGAGTTAAGAGTGATGAGTTTAAAATTAGTGCGTCTGCCAACTCTTCATGCATAACTCTTAATTCGTAACTTATTTAACGGCTGCTTCCTTGTGGTCGGCCAGAAATTTGGCAAGACCGAGGTCCGTAAGCGGATGACTGAAAAGCGCATTAATAACACTCAGCGGACCCGTCATTACGTCAGCACCCACTTCGGCACACTGAATGATGTGCATCGGATGCCGAATGGAAGCCGCCAGAATCTGAGTCGAATAGCTGTAATTCCGATAAATCAAGGCAATTTGCTCGATAAGAGCGATGCCATCCACCGAAATATCATCCAGACGGCCAATGAAGGGGGATACATACGTCGCGCCGGCTTTAGCGGCCAGAAGGGCCTGACCTGCCGAAAAAATCAATGTACAATTGGTTTTGATTCCTTTTTCGGAGAAGTAATTTATCGCTTTGATGCCATCCTTGATCATCGGTACTTTTACGACAATTTTATCGTCGATTTCGGCCAGTTCTTCACCTTCAGCAATAATTTCATGAAAGGTGGTGGCAATGACCTCCGCGCTCACATCACCGTCGACACTGTCGCAAATGGCTTTATAATGCTGCATAACCCGATCTTTCCCACTGATTTTTTGCTTCGCCATCAGCGAAGGATTGGTGGTTACACCGTCTAAAATCCCCAGATCCTGGGCTTCGCGAATATCTTTCAGATTGGCGGTGTCAATGAAAAATTTCATAGTAGTTATTCTAAACTGAAAATACGAGAAAGGATGAGCGTCAGAATTGCCTCAAAAGTAAAGATATTCTTTAGAACTTACGTCTGATCGATCCGAAAAGCCTGGCGTGAGTCCGGATGAAGATCCAGTCGATGGAGGGAGGTCGGTCGTGGTCGACCAGACCGGAGGAAAAATACCGTAAAAAGGAGTGAGCACGGTGGGGCTTCCGGAAAATAAAAAAAGGCAAACCGACATCTCACCGCTACGACCACCTACCCTTGCTTCTGTCAAGACCTGGGGGATTCAGCAGGAGCTGGTAGTGCCTGTTTGCCGGGTGCAAAAGTACAGATTTATGCAGGAAAATAAAAGCCCGTGGCTACTTTTGTAGCAATTTCGAGACTATATCATGATAAAAACCATTTTTAACACCATACAGGGCTATCGCCGTGTTCTGAAGACCACAAAAAATACGCGCAAAGCCGTCGGCGGCTTAATTCTCTTATGTTTTATGGTAGCCGTTCAGGCCTGTACATCGTCGGAAGCTAAACTAACGGAAGCCCGCACCTTATTGCAACAGGGTAAGTTTCGGGAAGCCATTCAACCGTTGAATCAGGCCATCGACGCGGATGCCGGTAATTTTGAAGCTTTCAACAGCCGGGGAGTGGCTTATTTTGAACTAAAAGATTACGAAAATGCGCTGCTGGATTATGAGCAGTCCATTCAGTTGAAGCCGGATTTTTACAAACCGTATTACAACCGGGCCAAGCTGAAAACCGCCCGGGGCGAGACCGAAGCGGCTTTGAAAGATTATGCCGAAGCCATCCGACGGGCCCCCGACACCTCGGATATTTACCTCGATCGGGGGCAACTGTTTGCCACCACCGGCAATCTGACCTCGGCCTTATCCGATTTCAATCAGGCTATCCAGCTCGATCCGAAAAACTCGCTGGCATATTTCAACCGGGGCAACATTCGGTTTCAGCAGGAAGAATATCCCGAAGCACTCACTGATTTTACCAAAACCGTGCAGTTAAATACTAAATTTGGGAAAGCGTTCAACGCCTTGGGTGTTACGCAAGTGATGATGAATCAGCGGGAAAACGGCTGTTTAAGTTTAAAACAAGCCAAACAATTGGGGTATGCGGAAGCACAAGCCTACTTAACAGAATATTGCCAGTAAAAGACGTTCCTCCAACTCTAAATTCCGATCCCCATGCGCAAGGTTCTTCCCATCACATTTGGCCTTTTATTTGTGCTCTTTGCCGCCTTTCAATACAATGATCCGGATCCGCAGGTCTGGATTCCGATCTACGGGTTTGCCGCCATTGCCAGTTTCATGGCCTTCTCTGCTGTGGGCCGTCCGTGGCTCTATATCGCAGCGGGCATTATCTATTTAGGATCGGCCATTTACTGGTGGCCCCCCAAATTCGAAGGGTTTCTACTCGATGAAATGGGGATGAAAACCATCAACATCGAACTGGCCCGCGAATCCGGGGGGCTGGCCATCTGTGCGGTTGCCATGTTTATTCTGGCGGTGCTGTCCCGGGGGAAACGATAACCGGCTCTCCGGTTATCGCTCCCCGTTTTAGGGCAGACGGTTGGGGTATAGCCCTGATCAATACCCTAATTTGCACTGAAATTCTCCGGTAATCTTGACGGGTTCAAGAACGTAGCCATCCGGCGTAGACTTTTTGTGGACGACCGTGCCGTGCACCGATCCGCTTACCACGCCCTTGTTCCGGTCTACTTCCGTCAGAATAATCTCGCCATCCATGTACACGGTTTTACCGTCCTTGTCCACGTAAGAGCTGGCATACTCCTTATAGTCAGTATTTTTTCCGTAGACCAATACAGCCGCAGCGTCCCCGTAGTTAAAACTGAACTTGCCCACTTTGGGCGCATAGACAAACAGACTGAGTTGGTTCCGGAACGTCGTCGATGCGTCCTGGCTTACTATGACCGTCAACGCACCCGGTGTAATGGCTCCGGCGGCTCGCACCGGCTTGATGTCTTTCCCATCCACGCGGAAACCGACCGGGTTTTTAATGTATACATTCGATACCAGCATGAGTTTTTCCTTGCCGCCATGCTCCAGTTCGACAAACAGGGCCACCGGATTCCCACTGGGCGCGTCGCTTGGGGCCTGGTAGGTGAACCAGGCTCGCGCATTTGGATTCTTGCCGGCATCCTTCAGCAGTTCAAACGTCCCGTCGCGGGTAGAACCATACTGATCACCGTTGATGCCGTACCGACGAACGACAACAGCGTTGGCATCGCGTACCGCGCCCGGTAACGGTATTATAAAGTTATCAAGCACCGGTTTTCCATCAATCTCCGATACGTCGCCGAACCCCATAGAGCTGAATTCTATTTTAAAATCACGTTCCTGCAGGTACACCAGCGTATCGGCTGCGGGCGTGAGCCGGTACTGTTCAATAAAGGCAATGGCTTCGTCACTCACTTTCGCGATGCGGGCCGTCAGTTTCCGTTTTGCCGGGTCTACTTTGGCCAGCTGACTCAGCCCCCATTCGCCCTGCTTATTCTGGTGAGCCAGGCCCACGTTGCCTTTCACGGCGCCCGAAAGTTCACCGGGAGCATAGGCGTATTCCACCGTTACGGGTTGCGCCAGGTGAACGGCCTCAGTACCAAACTGATAGGCCGTACCCGAACCGTTCGGCGCTTTATTTTCCACCGCCTGAACGCTGATCGGAGTTTCTTTACTCAGTGCACCCGCCGGAATGTTCAGGGTTAGTTTGCCATCCGGCGTGGTGATGGTACCGCCGGCTGGTCCAACGGTTTTTGTCACGGGCGACCCAATGGGCTGTCCCAGGGCGGTAGGGGATGGGCGTTCGTTGTCGGTGGTCTCATCGGGCGGTTCGATGGCGTGTTCCGGTTTCTGGCAAGCCGCCAGACTGATCAAGGCGACGACCAGCGCCGTCGATACTAAAGTTTTCATTCGCATTTGTTGTTTGGTGAGATTCAGATTTCGGATCAGACGGATTTCAGGTACAGCCGCAGGGCGCGCATCTCGACGTCGGAAAAAGCTTTGGTCATTTCCCAGGGCATTCCCGGTTTCAGGTGCGTACCGTCGGGACGAATCCCGGTGCGAAGCGTACGAAAAAACTGTTCGTCGGTCCATTTGCTGCTGCGGCCGGTGGACGAAATATTGGGCGCTGCCGGTCCATTCGATCCACCTTTCAGGTCGGATTGGTGACAATGCGTACAAACCGTGGCAACGTATTGCCCGAAAGCCGCCGAAATTTCCGCCCGCTGATCGACCGCCAGCGGCAGGGAATGATCGATTTTCTCGGCGGCAAATAGCTCCATTTTTCCCAGGTCGGTAAGTACGCGGGCGACCGGACCCATCTCGGTCGGTGGCAATTCGTGGTCGACCGGAGGCACTTGCGACCCATACGCAATGATCGCTTTCAGGTCATTTTCACCGAGTTGGTTGTAATCGTTCGACGGCATATAAATCAGGGGCGTCTGGTCGTGCCGCAAGCCGTGGCGAATGGCAAGCGCCCACTGGCCGGGGCCGAAACCGGGGCGTAAACCGCCTTTGCCGCGCGTCAGGTTTCGGGCCACCAGCCGACCAACGCCGGGTTTGTCGAACAGCACCTGGCCGCCCAAATCTTTTCCGTGGCAACCGTCGCAGCCTTTCACCGTCATCAATCGTTTGCCCTTCGCCAAAGTGGCCGAGTCGGCTGAAAGGCGAAGCGAATCCGCCTTGACATCGTAGTGTCGGCTACGTCGGTTTTCCGTCGCAATCCAGGCTTTTGTGTAGTAGGCTATTGCCAACAGGATCATCAGCAACAGCAAGCGGGCCGACCATTTTAGTAGTTTCCGTAACATGGCTTCTGGTGTGGAATGAGTGCTTGTTTGTTCGTAATCAGCGTCTTACACGTCATAAGCTTCTGTGTGGAAGACCTTACGAAAATAGAATGTCTGTTGGCGGACCGCTATTCTGAACCCGATGAAACGGAAAAACCGGTTTGTAAAACCGCTTTGGAAGCGG
Organism: Larkinella knui; assembly: GCF_003858645.1. GTDB lineage: Bacteria > Bacteroidota > Bacteroidia > Cytophagales > Spirosomataceae > Larkinella > Larkinella knui. The sequence continues at coordinate 120,893 of NZ_RQJP01000001.1, forward strand.
GGTGAAGTGTGTGATTTGCCGGCAGAAAAAGGGCGATCAAGCGTGACAAAAAGGCTGAATTTTGATTTTCTTTGCTTCCATGTACGACGCCATTCTCGCCCATGTGGGTCAGTTGATCCACCTTGAACCCGACGAAGCGGACTATTTTACGTCGCTGCTCCGGTATAAACTGCTGCGCAAACGGCAGTATCTGGTGCAGGCGGGTGACGTCTGTAAGTTCGATTCATTCGTGGTCAGAGGGTGTTTGCGAACGTATTTTGTGGACGAGCGCGGGAGCGAACACGTCGTGCAGTTTGCCGTCGAAAACTGGTGGACGGGCGATCTCTACAGCTTTCTGACGCAGTCGCCGGCCGCTTACAACACCGACGCCCTCGAAGATTCGGAATTGCTCCAGATCGATCAGGCGTCGCTCGATGAATTATACCGGCGCGTGCCGAAGTTCGAGCGGTTTTTTCGCATTCTGAGCCAACGCGCGTTCGTAGCCGCCGAACAGCGGGTGATTGCCACCATCAGCCAGACCGCTGAGGAGCGCTACCGGAACTTCCTCGAGCGGTATCCGGCCCTCGACCAGCGGGTGCCTCAACACCTGATTGCCTCCTATTTAGGCTTTACGCCCGAATTCCTGAGCCGCATCCGCAAACAAAAAACAACGCGCAAACCCTAACCGGACCAGCGGTTTTCTTAAACCAGTTCAAGGCTATTTCTTAAACCAGATCAAGGAACTCTACCCCAGGGTCGCCGTAGCTTTGTCGTGTCAAAAAAATCGACACCAAAACCGAAACAAAGTCATGGAAAATCTTTTGAACAAAATCAATCAGTTGAATCAACTCGTATTGCAGGGCCGGGCGATGGACGCTTTCGAGCAGTACTACGACGAGCAGGTTAGTATGCAGGAAAACGCTCTGCCGCCCACCGTGGGCAAAGCCGCCAACCGCCAGCGCGAACTCGAATTTTATAGCAACGTGTCGGAACTGCGCACCCTGCATGTGCTGGACGTAGCCGCGGGCGACGGCGTCACGATGGTGGTCTGGCAGTATGATTATACCCACAAGGAATGGGGCGTCAAAAACTACACCCAGGTTTCGGTGCAGCACTGGCGCGACGACAAAATTGTCCGGGAGCAGTTCTTTTACGACTCCGTGGCGGCCCCCCAACCGGAGCTGGCGGCCTAAGCCACACCAGTAAACAGCAACTAATCAATTCATTACCATCCTACGGCGATGTTACACCAAATCATTTCCACCAATACGAACCTGACGGGTTTGCTGCTCCGCCTGCCGCTCGGCACGGTGATGCTCTATCACGGTTTGCAAAAAGCGGCCGGTCTTTTCGGCGGCTACGGGTTTGCCGCCACCATGCAATTCTTCACCGAAACGGTTCACCTTCCCTGGATCATCGGGTTTCTTACCATCGGCATCGAAACGGTTGGCGCCGTTGGGCTGCTGGTCGGGTTTCTGGGCCGACTGAACGCGCTGGCCATGTTTGCCGTCATGCTGGGAGCCATGCTGACGACGCACCTTCCGTACGGTTTTTCCATGAACTGGTTCGGAAACCAGCCAGGTGAAGGCTACGAAATGGATCTGCTCATTTTCGGCATGAGCCTGGCGCTGCTGATCGTCGGCAGCGGACGGTATTCCATCGACGGGTTGTTAACGGCAAAGAACGGGAGGGCCGTTCCGAAAAGCGGGTGGCAAACCGCTGAGCGGTAAGTGCGGTATGCGAACCGTTTCCTAAAAAGAATAGGGTTGTACGTGATTTTGAGGTATTTTGATGGCTCCTTACGTTCACTTCCCTGCTGCTAGATGAAAGCCTGTCCACTGCTGTTTCTGGGGTTGATTTCTGTTTGCGGATTTGCCCAAACACAGCCCCTGACGCTGAATGCTCCCATTGTCCGCTCGCTCGATAAGCTCGACAAACACCGGTATTCGATCTCGGCCAAACGGGGCGACTACGTGGATGCGGTATTGCTGCAACAGGGCGTCGATGTGATCATTACCCTGATTGGTCCGGATCAGAAACCGATCCGTACCATTGACTCCCCGAATGGTATGGAGGGGCCGGAACCCATTGATTTTGAGGCTTCTCAGTCGGGTACGTATCAGCTGGAAGTGAAGCAATTGGAAGAAGGGGAACTGCGAAAAGGAAACTACACGCTGACGCTCAACCGAAAGCTGCCCGCAAAAGCGTATCAGGCTTTGCTCAAAAATCAGGAACGGGACCGGCAGCAATTCGTCAGCTGGTTACGCCAGAACGCCCATCCGCTCAAAAGTGTCACGGCGGGCCACGGCTTCGACGATCTGCAACCGCTGAAACAAACCCTGGCGGGCGTTGACTTCGTTGGACTAGGGGAAGCCACGCACGGCACCCGCGAATTTTTCCAGATGAAACACCGCCTGCTGGAGTTTCTGGTGACCCAGATGGGATTCAACACGTTCGCCATTGAAGCCAGTTACGCCCGTTGTCAGTACATCAACGAGTATGTGCTCAACGGAAAGGGGAATCTGGACACGGCCACGGTGATTCAGGGATTTCATACCTGGCGTACCGAGGAAGTCCGGGACCTGATCGAGTGGTTGCGGACCTACAACCAAAGCCGGGCCGAGGGGCAGAAAATTCAATTCGTCGGCTACGATTTACAGGTAAACGACATCGGCGCGAGTGTCATCAAACGCTACTTTCGCCGGGTACAACCGGAGCGATCCGCCGAAATCGACACCCTCCTGCGCCAGGTCGTGCGGGCCGAGTCGCAGAACTGGGCATTCCGCACCGATTCCGCCACGAAGGGAACGTTGAAAACCCTGACCGCGCAGACCGGGCAGCTCCTAACCGGGCTGGTGATGAATCAGGGCCAGTTTATTGAAAAAACCGGCGAGACTGACTACGAAACCGCCCAGCAGCACCTGCGGGTTCTGCTTCAATACCTGCTGTCGTATGTTCCCCAGACCGGAACCATTGGCTACTGGCGCGATTATTACATGGCCGAAAACATTTTTTACTGGCATACCAAATTGCCCAAAGGAACCAAAATGGTTATCTGGGCGCACAACAACCACATTGCCAAAGATTACCTGTTCGAGACCTCTCCCAGTATGGGAAGCCACCTCAAAAGCCGGTATGGCGATCGCTACTACGCGTTTGGTTTTACGTTTTATGAGGGGAAATTTCAATCCAACGACGTGGACCTGACGGATTCACCGGGCTGGGAAGAGCACACGGTGGCCCCGGCTCCCGTGGGCAATTTAGGGCGGTTTTTCGAGCAAACGGGGCAAACGCAGTGCTACGTCGACTGGCGCCGGGCGCAGGCAGATTCGGTGGTGACCTCCTGGCTTTCCAAACGCGAAGTAGACCTGTATTCGATGGGGTCGATGTTCTCCAAAAAATGGTTGCCCGCCCAATATACCACCACCCGGATTTTGGCGCAGGCCTTTGACGGCATGATCTTCATCCGGACCAGTAGCCGGGCCCGCCCGCTGGCGATGATGCGGTTTTCGTTTGATTAATCTGTCAACAGACTTAAAACCGCTTCTTCAAATACGCTTCAAACACCTTCGTAAAACTGTAATCCGGTTCCGCATACATCCGGTCTTTAAACGGAATTCCCAATTTTTCGACGAGCCGGATGCTGTTGAAACCGAGGGCGTAATAATACGTCGCGCCCATTTTATAGAGGTATTGGCCTTCGTGTTCGAGCGAGTAGTTCGCAAAACCCCGGTTCGCGTGATAGCTGGTATCGACTGCCGCCAGCCGTGGATCAACCGGGTATTTTTTGAAGTCGTTGGAAAGGTGGTATTCGATATACCGGGTGCCGGCTTCGGCAATCTGCTCGAACTCTTCCTTCACCGACAAATCGAAACCGGTTGCTTTTTTATAGGAGGCCAGCCGCTCGTTCCGGATGCGAAGCAGCTGGGTTAACATCGAATCGATGGCGGTTTTACGGTCCGTTTGCAAACAGACCAGCAGCAGATCATTCTCCTGATTAACCGCCTTTTTGAAAGCCGGATTGGCGTTGTAAATCGCCCGGATGCTGTCATGCGATAGGTATTGCCCACCCGACAACATGGCGATGGCCCGTTTCTGAAACGGTTTGTGATTCGTCTGGTACTGGTGAAACTGTTCATGAACGACCATCATCGCCCAGGTTTCCGTATCCTTAACATCGGGAATATACCGCCGGGAAACCGTCACATCGTTGCAGGCGGCAATGCCATCGGCAAAATTGGTAAACATCTGGTACGATGTATTGAGCGAATCGTTCACCCGAAAGAGTTTGAAACCCGGACAGTGGCAGGACTCGGTACGGGTTTCAGCCAAGGTCTGTTTTTGCGGATTTACCAGATAAACACCCTGTTCGGTATAAAACCGGATTTCATTTTCAACGGTCCGCTTGCCATAAGCGGCCCAATGGTCTTTGGCCACCTGTTTTTTGAGGGCCATCAGGTAATTCAACCGGCGGCAAAGGAGTTTTTCACTGGCGTCAGGTGCGGCTTTCTGCGCGGAGGCAGAAATGGATAGTAAGCTGAAAACCAGACAGAAAAAGGCATAAAAATGAGGCATGGGACGAAACCGTTAATTCCGGTCCAAGATAAGCAGGCGAAATGTATCCCGCGTCAAAACCGGTCGCTAACCACGGCTTTTTTAAAGTAGCCGGTTTTGACGCTTTTGGCCGGAATCAACGACCGGACGGCTTCGGCGGTTTCAATGGGCAAATCGGATTCGAGAATGCTGGCACCGTCCTTAAATACCGCCCGATAAGCCGCAGCCCGCTCGTCCGGTGTTTTCAGTTTGTCGTAAGTGGGCGCGGCCGAAATCATGCACATAACGCCTTTTGCGTTCAGCAATCGGTACATTTCCTGGTTGGCAGGTTTCACGTCCGGTCCGATGTAGGCAATCATTTGGGAAAACGGAATCCCGGCCTTTTCGTACTCCTTCATGGCCTGTGGGGTTTTGACAAAGGCCGAAAACATCTGGTTTTTATTCCGTTTGTAGTAATAAAGCGCTTCTTCGGCGGTATGCACGGTGAGCATCACGAACGCGTCGGCTTTGTGGTCGCGGATGATGGCGGCAATCATCGGAAACGGTACGTCTTTCTTGTCCAGATTCAGGATCGTTTTTCCCCGCGCCCAGTCAATGGCCTCGGCCAGCGTCGGAATGCGGTGTTCCGTCACGTTGCCTTCCGCGTCTTTCAGCCGAAATTTCTTCAGTTCTTCCCAGGTATAATCCGACACTTTCCCGGTTCCGGTCGTGGTGCGTTCGAGCGTCGCATCGTGCATCAGCACAATCACACTGTCTTTGGTCAGGCGCGGGTCGATCTCGAAAAAAGCCGGGGTATGTTTCAGCGTGTTTTCGAACGTCGCCATCGAATTTTCCGGAAAACCCTTGACCATTCCGCCCCGGTGCCCGCTGATGATCGGAATATCCTGGCCCGTCCACCGGAAAAAGCTGTGCAGTTCTTTGGGCGTTTTGATGGCAAAAACGTGTAGAGGTTGCTGAGCCTGCAGCGACAAACGGCTGGTAATGAGCAGGGAAGTCAGAATAAAGGCTATTCTAGACATGGCGAAATAATGAATTTGAAAAAACGATACAAGTTTTATTGATTACTCAGTCCCCGGTTTTAACCGTGGGTTCAAAGGCAGGTAATCCCGTACGGGAAAACCGTTGAAACGGGTACCATCGCCATCCAGAATAGTTTCGTAAACCCACGATTAGAATCATGGGCTGTTTGTTGCGGTTGTTCTGGACGGGTAGAACCGGTGTCTGTTTTGATTCAACTGCAATTCAATTTCAACAAACTAAACTCACCTTCCTCATCCAGTGTGAATACCGTTACGGTCGAGTTGTCCTGAACCAGTTTCCGGTAATTCTTCAACGGCATCCCCAGTTTCCAGGTCATGTAAAAGCGGTTTACAGCGTTATGAGCCACTACCAGAATCGTCTGGGAAGCCTGTTTTTGCTGAATTTCCCGAAAGAAATCATCGACGCGACTGACTACTTCCATCCCCGTTTCCCCGCTTTCGCCGGCTCTGGTCTGGTCGGGCGACAGGCACCAGTTATCCCACAATTCGGGCTTTTCGGCGATAAACTGTTCACGGGTTTTGCCTTCCCAATCCCCAAAACCGGCTTCAGTCAGTCGGTTGTCCGTTACGACCGCATCCGGTTTTCCGGAAGCAATCTGGGCGGTTCGAAAAGCCCGTTGCAGGGGTGACGAATAAATGGCGTCGAACGAAATGCCTTTCAGCAACCCGGCGGCCCCGTGCGCCTGCTGAATTCCTTTGTCCGTTAATCCAATGTCAGTAGCGCCACAATACCGGTTTCCGTCCGCATTCCAGAACGTTTCTCCGTGGCGGAGTAAATAGACCGTAAGCATTCGTGTGTCGTCAATTGATGTATCCTTTTTCCCGGAACGCGCTCACAAACTGTTGATACCCCGCGTCGTAAGCCCGCATCAATTCCGCGGACGGTTTTACTTCTTTTTCAACGTGTGTCATGGCCTGAACCGCTTCGGTCAGGGTTTTGAAATGCGTCCGGGAAGCCGCCAGAATAGCCGCTCCGACCGCACCGCTCACCTGCGCCCCTTTATAAACCGGACGTTTCAGGACGTTGCTGCGAATCGTTAACCAGACATCGCTGCTGCTCGCTCCCCCGGCGGTATAGATGGCCCGGACCTTTTCGCCCGACAACGCTTCGATCAACTCGTAGGCGTAGCGCTCAAGATAGGCAACTCCTTCCAGATTTGCCGTAAAAAGATCCGCATCCGAAAGTCCTTCCGGCGCAAAACCGCGTGCCTGGGCCGACAGAAACGGAAACCGCTCACCTTGCTGCCGCAATGGATACGCGATATACGGCGACGGAATGCGCTCAGCCGCTGCCTGCGTTAATTCGGCCAGCCGGTCGCCGAAACTGGCCGTCACCCAGTCGGCCCCGGTATTGCTGGCTCCGCCCGGCATCCAGTAACCTTCGGGATGCCGGTGACTGTACAGCCGTCCTTCCGGGTCCTTCAGCTCCCGGGTGGTAACGCCCTTGACAACCAGCGTCGTACCGATGGTCGTGTTCCAGTCGCCCGGCCGAACCGCACCCGAGGCCACCTGCGAAGCACAGCCGTCGGTCATCCCGGCCACGACCGTGATTTCCGGCAGTCCGAGGGCTGTGGCCAGTTCCGGCAGTAGTTTTCCAATCGGTTTCCCGGACGGAACCACGTCCTGCATCCACGCTTTTTTCAGCGGAAGCTGTTCAAAAAGATAAGCGGGCCAGACGCCATTTTTGACATCATAGCCCGATTTCAACGCGTTGGTGTAATCCGTCACCCGGAAATTTCCCGACAGTTGGCCACTGAGGTAATCGGCGGCATGAATCCAGGTGTGCAAGCGGGCGGTTTTGTCCGGATGCTGGTGCGCAAACCAGACCATTTTCGATAAGCCGCTGGAGGCATTGAAACCCGTGTAGCCGTCGGGATGGTATTTTTCGGCCACGGCTTTACACATCTTTCCTTCGACGGCCGGGCGGTTATCGCTGTACATCAACGCGTTATGGAGCGGCTCGTTCTGTTCGTCGAGCGGGATGATCGTGCCGGAGGTCGACGTTACGGCAATCGCCTTTACGTCCGGCAAATGGATGTCATTGCGCAGGGCATCCAGCAGCGTTTTCAGACAGCGCCAACCCGACTCCCACCATTGCCGGGGGGGCTGCTCTTCGCGCGAGCTTTCGGTTAACGGAAAAACCGCTTCCCGACTGCCCACCACGTGGCCTGTCTCATCACACAGGACGACCCGCACGCCCTGCGTCCCAACGTCGATTCCAATAAAATAAGCGGTCATCAGGGCATTGATTTAAAAGCGTTTCGTGCCTTTTTCCAGTTCTGATACCGCACCTGAAAACGCTCGGCATCTTCAGGAATCACTTCCTCCAGCGTCACCGGTTCGGCACCCGCCATTCCCAAGGCATCGGTACACACCAACACGCCCCCCACGACCGACGCCTGGCGGTACGTCTCCCGAATGCGGACGGTTTTTTGGGTCAGATTGGCGATAAACTGGCGGAGTGTCCGGCTTTGCATACCCCCTCCGCACGCCCAGATGTAGGGCTCATCGTGCGTCGTTACCGCACAGAGACTTTTGTAATTTTCGTAGATGCTGCACGCAATGTCCCACAGGATGGCATGAATGAAATCCCCCCGCGTCAGCTGGTGCGAAACCGGTGTGTTGAAAATAAATCCACCCCGGATGAGCGGTGTCTTTTCATCGGCCAGCAATGAACCCAAAGCGGCCACACAGTTGGACTCGTTACTTTCCGCCAGTTCGTTTTCAATGATCTCGTAGCTTTCGTGGGGGTAAAAAATCTCCTTCAGCCGTTGGTAGTTCAACCCCGTTACCCCCGCGTTGGCTTCCAGAATAAAGCTTTTTTCGTCAATATGGCGGTTGGTCCAGGTGCGCTGCTGGTTGTCGGTGATGTAGTGATCGACCAGTTTGATAATGGGGGTGGTGGTTCCCGACACGATTACGACATCGTCTACCGACGGCTGCAGGCTGCGAACGGCCAGTTGCGTATCGGCCCCGCCGACCACCACCAGCGCATCCGGCCTGAGATTTAGTTCGGCTGCAACCGCGGGCAACACCGGCCCCAGCACCGTTCCGGCCGATTGCAAAGGCGGTAATAAAGCCGTATCCAGCTCGAAGAAATTGCACAATTCCGCTGACCACTCTTTGGACGCTACATCATACAGCAGGGTTTCCGAAGCCTGTGAATGTTCATACCGGGCCAATCCGCTCAGTTGATACTGCGCCCAGTCGCTGATGCTGAGAAACGTCGCTACCTCGTTCCAGAGGTCGGTCCTCCGCTGGCGAATGCCCACCAGTTTCAGGGCAGAAAACAGCGAAGTTGGATACCGTCCGGTTCGTTGATAGATCCGGTTTTTGTCGGGAATCGCATCCTCCCATTCGCGGCCGCGGTGGTCGATGTTTGGCATTCCGATCAGCGATTGGCCTTCTTTACCAATCGCGACAATGCCTTCCCGCTGACTCGTAGCCGTAATGGCCCGGATGGTGACCGGACTACTGTGGGTTAAAGCGGTTTTTGCCAGTTGTATAATCTGCCGCCAGAGCTGATCCGGATCGAAATAAATGGATTCGGGGTAGTGTTCGTCCCGTTCGTAGGACATATCCGCCCGCTCGACGCCCAGGATATTTCCGGTGCTTTCGGCAACGGCAACCCGGACATTTCCGGTTCCAATGTCAATGATCAAATAGGCTTCTTTTTCCGTCATTCGGCTCATTTTCAAGATTTCTTTGCTTCCAAAACTGCCGGATTCACCAACTGCCGGATGGCCTTTTTATCCTCCAAAAAGAAGGCCCGCAACGCCTGGTTCATAATATCGGCGTGGTGGTCTTCCACCTCAAAAGTGGCCCCGGCAATGTGGGGAGTTGCCAGCACATCGGCGCGATGAATGAGCTTATAATCCAGCTCATCCGGTGGTTCGTGGTCGAATACATCCAGAATCGCACCCCGGATTTTCCGGTTTTCCAGCACGTCGAGCAAATCTTCCCGATTCACCACCACGGCCCGGGCGGTATTGACAAAAATGGCATCCGGTTTCATCAAGTTCAGCAACTGCCTGTCGATGAGTCCTTTGGTTTGTTCATTGACGGGCAGGTGAATGGACACGACATCGCTGGTTCTGAATACCGTTTCCAGATCGGTTTTTTCGTAGTACAAATCGTCAGCGGTATAATAAGGATCGTAATACTGAATGCGGGCTGGAAAATGCCGGACGAGATTCGCGATGGTTTGCCCCACGGCCCCGAAACCCACCATACCGATGGTTTTCCCCGCCAGTTCATTGCCCTTGAACTGCAGGTAAGACGTGTGCGCTCCGGCGGCCCAGTTTTCGCCTTCGAGCCAGCGAATGGCGGCCAAGGTGTTTCGCATCAGGGTAATCAGGTTGGCGATGAATAGCTCGGCCACGGCCTGTGCATTCCGGGCGGGGGTGTTAAAAACCGGGATGCCTTTTTCAGTGGCCACCGCCACCGCCACATTGGAAGGCGTACCGCGGCACACGCCGATAAACCGCAGGTTCGGACAGGCTGCCATGAACGCTGCCGTCACCTCGTCGTGTTCGGTAATGAGCGCATTCGCTTCGGTGGCCTGCACCAGATGCATCAGTTCGGTTTCGGTATAAGCGCGTTCCTGCAACTTCCAGGGCCGGTAAATCACCTCGCCGAGCCAGCCTGTCAATTCGTCCTGTGCCTTTTGGTGGTAAGGTGCGGTAATTAAGATTTTCATCGTGTCGTCAGTTGCCCCGGGCGGCACCCGGGGTTAGTTAGGAAAGCCTTTGGGCTGGTTTACGTCAATACTTTATTCGTCGAAACCGTCTCTTTCGGCAAGGTGATAAACCGGGTGAGCAGGGCGCTCAGGAAATACAAGCCGGCCAGAATCCAGACAACGCCCTCGCTGCCGATGGTGCCGATCGTGAGTCCGACAATGGCGGGGCCAACAAAAACCGGCAGCCCGGCCCCCAGGTTCAGAATGGCCATGGCAGCCCCTTTGTCTTCTTTCACCAGCGACGGCACCAGCGCCGACAAGGGAACGTAGCCCGCCAGCAAACCGCCCCAGAGCACGCCCGACAGAAGAACCATCGCGTAACTCCCGCCAAACCAGGCTGGCGAATAATAGAACAGCAGCGTCGAGATGCCGCACCCAACGCCCCCGAACCACATAATCGTGTTGCGCCAGCCCAGGCGGTCGCCAATGAAGCCGAACAGGAGGTTGAACAGGATATTGCTCGTAAAAATCGTCCCCCAAATCTGGAGCCATTCGACCGTGCTGAAGCCGAACGTCGCCAGGTAGATGGGCAAAAAAACCGGGAAAGCAAATTGCGCGGTGGTGTTGATGATGCGGACGATACCGCCGATCAGCACTTTGGGTTCTTTCTGAACAATGGTCAATCCGTTGAGGAGCTCTTTGGTTTTGGTGCCCGCACTGGCGGCCGAGGGAACGAAGCGATCCCGGTTGAGGACAAGCGCGAAAAAACCGCCCAGCGCCACCCAGAAAATGGAGGTCCAGAGCGTGTTCTGGTAGCCAAGCCGGTCGATGGCCCAGCTTGAGTAATAGGCACCGAAGACGTTGAGTCCGCCGGTGAAGACGAACCAGAACCACCCCACGGCCCGGCCCAGTTTCTCCTGCGGGGTTCGGTAGGTAATCCAGACCAAAAAGGAATAGGCAAACAGCGGATAGCCGAAACCCCGGATGGCGTAGGTCAGCAGCATGGTTGGAAAATTGAGTTCGGCCATGCCGTAACCGACGAAGCCGACGGTGCCGATGATGTAGAGCAACAGCCCCGCCAGCATGGCCTTCCGGGGGCCATAGCCCTCGGCCAGAACGCCCGAAAACCAGGACGAAATGGCAATCGTAATGCCGTAAACCGTAAACAGCGAGGCCGATTGTTGAATGCTCATGCCGTGTTCGAGCAGGTAGGGACTGAGCCAGCCCTGCTCGACACCATCGCCCATCATGAAGATGATGATGCCCAGATACCCCCAGGCCAGCGGTCTGGGCAAACCGGCTTTATCGAAGACAGATTCTGAATGCATGCCAGGAGTCAAAAGTTAGGAAGGGGTTCAATGACTTGTACTTAAATCAGAATAACTTGTACACAAACAAACATAGAAAAAAGAATTAAACAAAATGAAATATAATTTAACTTTATGAAATCTTAGTTTAACAAATAGTAAGTCTGATGCGGTTTTCAGGTACGGATTTGGATCCCGAAAAAACGCGGGTTTTCAAACGCGTTTGGCCTGTTTTTTTACATTCTCCCAAATTCTCCTTATTCTTGATCAGCACGATTTTGGTCAGCGCATGAAGACGATTACAGAAAGACACCAGTTTATTTTGCAGCGGTTGAAGGAAAGCGGCAGCGTCACGATTCAGGAATTGAGCGACCTGATGGAAGTGTCGGGGGTGACGATCCGGAAAGATTTGAAACTGCTGGAGGATAAAAGCCTGCTGTTCCGGACGCGGGGCGGTGGGTCGATGACCAACCCGTACGCTTTTGAAAAGCCGATCGACGAGAAAGCGTTGATTCGGGCCGAGGAGAAACAGACGATTGCCAGAGCCGCCCTGGCGCTCATCGGGCAGAACGACTCGATTATCATTGGTTCGGGCACCACGGTTTTTGAACTGGCGAGGTGTCTGCATCCGGCCGATAAGCTGACGGTGATTACCCCGGCGGTGAAAGTCGCAGCCGAGCTCAGCAACCGGGCCAACGTGGAAGTGTTGCAACTGGGGGGCCTGATTCGCCCGAATTCGTCGTCGGTCGTGGGTTCCTTTGCCGAACAGATGCTCGATCGCCTTTCCTGCGGGCTGTTGTTTGTGGGTGTCGACGGCGTTGATTTCGACTTCGGCCTGTCGATCAGCAACCTGACGGAAACCAGCCTGAACCAGAAACTGATCGATGCCGCCCAAACCGTGGCCGTTCTGGCCGACAGCTCCAAATTCGGGAAGCGGGGCATCGGAAAAATCGGCAATCTGGACCAGATTCACTACCTGATTACCGATTCAGGTGTTTCGGATGAGCTGGTACGGAAGCTGGAAGAACGGGGTGTGAAGGTGATTGTGGCGGGGTGAAGTTATTGAAAATTAGGTAGTTGGTCGTGGAAGGTTACACTTGATTCATATATTTTGTCTTGTCGACTGGTAAGGAAGTTCTTTTGCTTTGTTTGGCCTTCTTTTTTGCAAAATACGCTGACAGAGCTAATTCTTCTTCTTGGGTTAACGATCCTTGTCCGCCAATAAAATCGGGTTCACTTAATTGCTTTTTCATAATCTCAATTTTTAAAATAGCGCGAAATAAGTTTCAATGCCGCTTTTGTTTCAATAATCATAACCCTGCCACCAAAATGAAAGGCCCCTAATGTTTTTTCATAGTGCTCGATCAGTTGTGATTTAGATAGAAATGAAATGTTTCCCTCATGGCCACGTTGAAACGAAAGTCGGCACGCAAATGCGACCAGATTACCCGCAACCCCGGCATAAACTTTCGTATTTCCTTTATTGAATGGTGCATTTTCCACAAGGTGCATATAAACATGATCTGCCTTTACTTCAAGACAAATTAGCCCCTGAATTATAGTAGGGTTACCCAAAATTGTTAATTTATATACCTCACGTTCTGGTTGTTTATGCTCAAATTTCCAGTCAAAAAGCCACTTGTTTTTTTTCGTGATGGTCTTAAGGTCGGCCACCGATACAAGCGAAATTTCCGTTTGGAAGTTGTCGCCGGTACCACATTTTCTATTGAATTGGTAAGCTTGTCTATGAGAAAATCAAGCCCTACTGTTTGTTGGTTTTCCACTCAACGAATTTACAGAATATTCAGGGTTCGGGCAAATGCCATCTGATCACCGATCCGGGCGGTATTGCGTCCTGGTACGTTGTCCACCCTCAATTAAATGAATGCCGGAACTCCATCGGCGACACATTCATCTTGCTCTTGAAGAGCTTGCTAAATGATTGGGGGTATTCAAAACCGAGTTGGTACGCGATTTCGCTGACCGACAAAGACGTTGTCGTCAAAATTTCCTGCGCCTTTTCGATCAGTTTGTTGTGGATGTGTTGCTGCGTGCTTTGTCCGGTTAAGGTTCTTAGCAGATCACTTAAATAGTTGGGTGAAATCGCCAGTTCATCGGAAATATACTGAACCGTCGGAAGTCCTAATTCCTGGACCTTTTCACTGTTAAAGTAGTCCGATAAAACCGTTTCCAGCTTGATCAGTAAATCGTTGCTGGCGTGCTTCCGGGTGATGAACTGGCGGTTATAAAACCGGTTGCAATAATTGAGCAACAAATCGATGTGCGAAACGATAACATCCTGGCTGAAGTTGTCGATTACCGAGCGGTATTCCTGTTCGATATTCTTCATGATGGCGGTAATCATGGTTTCTTCCTTTTCGGAAAGGTGCAGGGCTTCGTTGACCGCGTACGAGAAATAACCGTAGTCCTTGATGGCTTTCGACAGGGGATAATTGCGGATGAAATCCGGATGAAGCACCAGCCACCAGCCCACCACCGCCCGGTCGTCGGTGACATCCGTCGAAATGACCTGTCCCGGCGAAAAAAACGTCATCACGCCTTCGTCAAAATCGTAATAATTCTGCCCGTACTTCAGCTTGCCTTTGAAGTCTTTTTTGATGCAGATGGAGTAAAAATTATACATGACACTCCGCTGGCTTTCGGTCCAGTCGCATTTTACGTCACTCAAATCGATCAAACTGACCAGCGGATGTTCCGGTTTAGGCAGTTCCAGCAACCGGTGCAATTCCGAAACCGACTGGATGGGATACGGAGGTTGGGCGGATTTTTTCATTGTTTTTCAGGCTTTTGATAGACCGGGAAAAGCCATCCTTAAAGATAGCTTTTCCCGGTGGCTATTTTGGGGCTATTATAAATTTACCATCGACATTCCGGTCGCATCATACCGGTCGCCGGTCGAGACGCCCAACGGAACGATGGCTTCCAGCCGGGCCAGATCTTCCGCGCTCAACGTAATGCCGGTGGCTGCGATATTCTGTTCCACGTAGTTGACACGTTTGGTGCCCGGTATGGGTAAAAACCCTTTGGCAATCACCCAGGCAATGGCCAGTTGGGACGGGGTGATACTTTTTTCATTGGCCAGGGCCTTGATGGCGTTCACCAACTCGATGTTTTTGTAGAACTGGTCCCCCTGAAAACGCGGGATCGTTCGGCGGAAATCATTCGCCGGAAAATCATCGGGCGTTTGGATGTCGCCCGACAGAAAACCGCGTCCCAACGGCGAATAGGCCACAAACCCGATGCCCAATTCCTGAACGGTGTCGGTAATACCGTCTTCCTCGGCGTTTCGTTCAAAGAGCGAATACTCGGTTTGTACCGCCGTCAGGGGATGGATGTTATGCGCCTTGCGGATGGTTTCAGAACCCACTTCGGACAGCCCGATATAGCCCACTTTTCCTTCTTTTACCAGCTCAGCCATCGCACCAACGGTTTCTTCGATGGGCGTAGCGGGGTCCAGGCGGTGGAGGTAATACAGATCGATGTAGTCGGTGCCGAGGTTTTTCAAGGAACGTTCAACGGCTTTTTTGACGTAATCCGGTTGTCCGTTAATCCGCCAGGTCAGTTGCTCGTTATCATCGATTTCATAGCCAAATTTGGTGGCAATGATATACTGATTCCGGTTGCCTTTGATGGCTTTGGCGACGAGCCTTTCATTGGCCAGCGGGCCATATAGATCGGCTGTATCCAGAAAATTACCACCCAGTTCGAGCGAACGGTGGATGGTGGCGATGGATTCGGCTTCGTCGGCTTGTCCGTAAATATCCATACCGGCAATCTGGGTCATGCCCATACACCCCAGGCCGATCCGGGGAACAACCAGTCCCTGACTTCCTAGATTTGTTTTTTGAATAGGATTCATAATTTGCATCGGAAAATTGGGTAAAAATCAATGATGCAAAGGTCCGACCGGCCGCCCGAAGAAAAGTAGCCGAATCTCCAGTTGTTGTATCCAAAACGGGGAAGATGTCCGGCAGGCGGGTTTTGGAAAATTGTTAATTCAGATTGTACTTTTTATACTCATTCGGGCTCATACCGACTTCTTTCCTGAACAAACGGGAGAAATAAGGCGGATTGTCGAACCCCAGGCTGTAGGCAATTTCCGCCACGGTTGCCGCCGGTCCGTTGAGTAAATGTTTGGCCTCCGAAATCAGGAAAATATGAATGTGCTCCAGGGCGGTTTTTCCAGTTTCCTGCTTCAAAAGATCGCTCAGGTAACTGGCCGACAGATTCAGCTCCGCGGCCATGAATTTCACCGTAGGCAAGCCCTTTTGAGCCAGTTGTCCGCTTTCAAAATAATGCGTCAGCGTATTCGTAAACCGCGAAATGATCCGGCCCGACAGCTCGGTGCGATGGATGAACTGGCGTTTGTAAAACCGCTGAGAATACCGCAGGATGGCGCCGACGTGCCCCAGAATGATGTCCTTGCTGTACTCATCCGGATAGTTGTTGTATTCGGATTCGATGGTGCGGTACAGCCCCCAGATGATTTGTTCTTCTTTGGGCGATAAATGCAGGGCTTCGTTGGCTTCATACTCGAAATACGGGTATTTCTTTATCTCCGCATGCAGCGGATGCCCGTTCAGGTAATCTTCGTGGATGTAGATGGCAAATCCGTCGTCTTCCAGTTCCAGATTGCGCATTTCGGCAACCTGCCGGGGTTTGATGAAATACATGGAACCGCTGTCGCCGTCGTACTTCGTTTTGCCGTACCGGATGAAGCCCGCCTTCATTTTCTTGAGCCCGATCATGTAGAAATCGCCGGTGAATTCGCTGGTGCCGAATGAACACCGCTGCGTACAGCGCAACAGACTGATCATCGGGTGTTCCGGGGGCGGATAGCCGTTGAACTGGTGCAGTTCGCTCAGGGTTTTAAAATGTGCCATATTCGTACTGAATTAAAAGCAGCACCGGTGTATACCGTTCCGGTGACCGGTGCTGCTGTCCGTAGTGCCGGTTATTTGCCGTGTGCTTTCTCGGCTACCTCACGCCATTCTTCCCAGGTCGCCAGCCGATCGGCATAGACCTGTTTGGCCAGTGGCAACGGCATTTTGCCCAAGAACAAACGAAGGGGCGGATTGGTGCTGTCCACCAGTTTCAGGATGGCCTCAACGGTGGCTTCCGGAATACCGACAAAATCCTCCGTTAAACCGGCCTGAAAAGCGGCTTTTACCCCATCATAGGCCGGAATCGGTTGCGAATGGGTCGCGGAAGTCCCCGCCCAGTCGGTCGAAAAACCGTTCGGTTCGACCAGCGTCACGTGGATGCCGAACGCTTTCACTTCGGCCGCCAGGGTTTCGCTCAATCCTTCCACCGCAAACTTGGACGCATTGTAAAGGCCCAGGGTTGGAAAGGTCAATACGCCTAACATGCTGGACAACTGAATGATATGCCCATGACCCTGTTCCCGCATGATGGGCAGGGCCGCCTGTGTTACCCACAACAGCCCGAAGACATTGGCTTCAAACTGGTCGCGGGCTTCCTGCTCAGTAGCCTCTTCGATGGCCCCAAACAGGCCATAGCCCGCATTGTTGATGACGGTGTCGATTTGCCCGAAATATGCTTTCGCCTGCTGAATGGCGGCAAAACTGGCGGCCCGGTCCGTCACATCCAACTGGATGGGCAACAGCGAATCGCCGTATTGTGCTTTAAGTTGTTCTAATGCGGCTCTATTTCGGACCGTTGCGGCCACGTTATCACCCCGTTGGAGAAAAGCTTCCGCCCATAGTTTCCCGAAACCCCGGGAAGCGCCTGTAATAAAAATTGTCTTTGCCATCGCTAAAAATGTTCTTGTAAATACAAAGGCAAAGCTAGCGGGCCGGTTTTTGAATCAGTTATACAAAAGCCGGGAAAGCGGATACAGATTCCGAAAGTCGGGGTAGGGGTGACTTTTTGTCGACTGTGAAAACCGGATCGAACGTAGGTCTGTTTGTTTTTTCTGCTTGACGGATTGGCGTTAGTGCCAGCTTGGGACGCCAATGGCCCCAAACCACGTCAAATAACCGGCGGCCAGGATATTGAGAGCCGATAACACGGCCATGTGCCAGTAAAGGGTTCTGCTCACGTTAGCCTTCCGTTGCCGGATCAGCGTGATGCCGGACCAGACGGCCGCCAGGGCAAAAAGAATGGACAATACCAGCGCAGAAACTGATAAAACCCCCATCTGGCCCAGTCGTTCCATCGGATCCTGCCCGCCGATGATGCCCAGAATCGTGGTCGCCACAAAAAGCAGACTCGTCAGAAAAGGCCACAGAATAACGTTGCGAGCCTCCTTACGGCCCCGACTGGTCCGTCCGTATCGGATCAACCAGACGCTGCCGAAAATCACCGAACCCAGCAGATAGAGCAGCCAGATGATACTGAGCAGGTATTGACCGAAGGCCAGAACCGGTGAAATCCGCATCAGAACCAGACTTCCCACGTGAACGACTTCCCCCGCCAGCGGGTCCTGCACCTGCACCACACTGATTTTTCCGGTTTCGGGTGAGGCATACTGCCGGTCGGTAACGGCGACGTGGGTTTCTAAACCGCCCCCGAACAGGTTTCGGCTAAAAAGAAAGTTTCCGCTTCGCCAAAGGCGCTTTACGTCCACAATCCGCTGTTGAAAATACATCTTTTGCACCCGCGGATTGATCGGAACGTAATAGCCCGAAATCGCATCGGCGAGCTTTTGTTCCACCGGTTTTTTGCGGGCCGAGTCGGCCTGAAAAGGGGCAGTCTGAAAACGCCGGATCAGGTCCCCAATCTGACCAAGGGCATTTCCGTTCCCGGCATTGATCATGATGGCATAGCCTACCTGGTGGGCCGGGAGATACGAAAAGTCCGTCAGTCCGCCGTTCACCCCGCCGGAGTGGGATCGGTACACAAACTGCTTATACGGGGTCGAATAGTTGGCCAAACCGTAGCCGTAGTCCAGACCCGCCCGGGCGCCCGTAGTGGTGGAGGGGGTTTCCATGCGTTTCAGGGAGGCTTCCTGCACGAGTGGCCGATCCCCAACCCGACCCCGGTTGACAAAAAAACGGAGCATGCGGGCCATATCCTTCGGTGAGGCATTGATGGCCCCCGATGGACGAACGCTGATGTTCCAGTACGGCTGGGGAACGTGGTTCACGTACAGGGTGGCCCCCCGTTGCCGGTAAAGCTCCGACGCAAAATACGTCGCCGTTGTCATGCCCAGCGGTCGGAAAAACTGTTCCTGTATATAGTCTTCAAACCGCTGGCCCGTAATCTTTTCGATGATGTAGGCGGCCACCGGCGGGCCCGAATTGCTGTAGGCCATGCGCGTACCCGGCATCAAGCGGGATGTTCGGGTGCCCGGCAGAAAATCGAGTCCCTGTTTCAGCGTAAGCGCTGGATCGTTGAGGGCGTAATCCGCCAGGTGCATATCGTCCCAGCCCGTGGTGTGCTCCAGCAGATGCTCCACGAGAATGGGAGCGGTTTTTTCCCAGGGGTTGGTGTACTCAATTTCCGGCACCAAATCCCGGACTTTGGCTTTCAGACTCACCCGGCCTTCTTCCTGAAGCTTCAGAATAGCCAACGAAACAAACATCTTGGATACGGAACCGATGCGAAACAGCGTATTTTCCGTAGCCTGGACCTTTTTTTCCAGATTGGCCTGGCCCAATCCCGCCACCCACACCGTGCTGTCGCCCTTCACCAGAGCCACGCCGACCGCCGGGGTTCCGGTTTCTTTCAACACGTTTTCAATGGCAGCCTGAAGTTCCTGAATCGTTGCCGGAGCCTTGGGTTTGGTCTGGGCAACGAGGAGCAGGGGACAAAAAAGTAAGCAGAGAAAGAAGACCGTACTGCGGGTTTCGGGCGTCAGGATCATGGGTCGTACGGGTTGTTTTTTGAGGGCACGGTGGTTTTACCAGAAAGTGTTTGTTGGGCCTGCCATACTTTAAAAATAAAAACCGCCAGATCGTTACGCGACCAAAATGGCCCCACGTTTGGCTACTGAACCGGGGTGAACTTCATTTTAGGCAGCTTCAAGGCGTTGTCGATCAGCTTGATTTCCAGCCGCAGAATTTCCTCCTCGGCCTTGGCGTCGATTTTTTCGGGATCATCGCCCGGTTTGTGGTAATCCGGATGACCGCCGGTGTGGAAGAACAGCACCGGAATCTGTTTGGCATAAAAAGCCGCATTGTCGGAGCCGCCGTTTCCGGCCCGATCGGTGAAGAATTTGACCCCGGCCGTAACGCCCTGGAAGACCTCCGGCCAGGCGTCGGCGGTTCCGTAACCCCCGATGCCGACGCCCCGTTCGGGATTATACCGGCCAATCATATCCATACAAACCATGAAGTTCAGCCGGTCGAGTGGCAGGGTCGGGTGGTTCAGAAAATACCGGGAGCCCTGCAACCCTAATTCTTCGGCCCCGAAGGCCATAAACAGAAAATTGTACGGCTCCTTCTCCGAATTTTTCGCGTAATACTGTGCCAGTTCCAGCAAACCGGCCACGCCTGAAGCATTGTCGTCGGCCCCGTTATGAATCTGCCCCTGCGGGTTGGAAGCCAGCGAACTGCCCTGCGTGCCCATTCCGAGGTGGTCGTAATGCGCACCGATGACGATGGTTTGGGCCGCGCCATTGTCCAGAAAGCCGATGACGTTAGCGGCTTTTCGCAAGCTGTCGGGCACCACTACGCGCCGGACTTTTGCCGTAAAGGGTTGGTAAAAACCGTCTTCTCCCAACGGTTTCAGGCCATATTTTCGGAACTGCCGGGCGATGTAGGCGGCTGCTTTGGCATTTTCACGACTGCCCGTTCCCCGGCCTTTCATGTTGTCGGAAGCCAGCTTTTCGATGTGTTTTTTGACCCGGTCGGCGGAAGGTTCCTGCGCAAAAAGCGGGGTTGCCAGGAGCAGCAAAAAGGCGATTGTGCGATGATTCATGCCCGCAAATGTATGCAATTCGGCCGTACAGACGCGATTAATCGCGTCTCTTCCATCGCATTTGGGCCATCACCCTGCTTTTCTCCCCCGTTGTCGCCCCTGTTGTCGCTCGCGTGTCGCGAGTGACTGCTATCCAGAGGGCCTCCGGCCCGAAGCTGTTTTCTGGGCGTAAACTTCAGACGATTTCGAGTACGGGCCGGAGGCCCTCCAAATA
Organism: Larkinella knui; assembly: GCF_003858645.1. Taxonomy (GTDB): domain Bacteria; phylum Bacteroidota; class Bacteroidia; order Cytophagales; family Spirosomataceae; genus Larkinella; species Larkinella knui. The sequence continues at coordinate 141,569 of NZ_RQJP01000001.1, forward strand.
AAGATCACTCGCGACACGCGAGCGACAACAGGGGGGGATTTAGCAATAAAATAGCCACCGCAGTTTGAAGGATTGCGGTGGCTATTTCACTATAAAACCGTATTCTGAAAATTACTTCCCAAACTCAACCCAACTCACCCCGCCAATATTCTCGGCTTTCGGATCCGCGTTCACAAACACGAAGTACAAATCCTGCTTGCTGCCGGGGTCCTGAATCGGGGCGCTGAGCTCGGCGGTTTTGTTCCAGGCACCCGTGGCCGTGTACGCCACCGTGCTGATGACCGGGCCTTTGGCCGAACCGGTGTGGACTTCAATCGTGCCGTCCTGGTCTTTCGAGGCTACCTGGTACGTCAGCTTCTGGATGCCTTTCAGGTCCACACCTTTCAGCACAAAATACGCCTTGTTTTTGGTGGCCCCCAACCGGCCGCGCTGGCGGTTCATGTTATACACCTCGTCGGCATCACCGGCCTGCACCCTGGCAGGGCGCAGAATCAGGCTCTCGCTGCTGGTCAGGGGCGTAATGGCCCCGCCTTTGTCGGTATACGACGCCGACAGAATGTAGCGCCCCGTCTGGTCCTTGCCGACGTGTTCTTTCAAAACCGTCGTGCCCTGTTGCGGCAGCGTCACATCCGGCTGTTCGTTCGACAACGCCAGCACGTATTTCACAATTTCGGTGGCGTCTTCCTTCGATAACTGCGGGTGGGCGTTCATCGCGTGTTCGCCCCAGACCCCACCGCCACCGGTAATCACCTTGTTCGCCAGTCGCGTGGCTGCGCCCTTGTCGCCCCGGTATTTTTTCGACACCTCCATAAACGCCGGGCCGACCGATTTGCCGTTAATCTGATGACAGGCCTTGCAATCGCTGGATTGCATCAGGTTTTTGCCCAGATTGAATGTGCTCGTAATCTGCTGATGACCAATCAACTGGTCGTTTCCGGCCACTTTCGGAATGTAGTTCAGCGCCACTTTTACCTTTTTCTTATCGATCACTTTATCTTCGTTGTCCTTCACATCGACGGCGTATTTGAACGGCGTCTGATCGGCGAAAAAGAACGTGCTGTTGTCGGTGGTCGCAATCGCTACCTGCGGCAGCGTATTGCCGACTTTAATTTCCAGCGTATCGATTGAGCTTTGCCCCGACGGATCGGTCACTTTCAGCGTCACCGGGTAAATACCGTTTTTCTGAAACGTAAACGTCGGATTGGCTTCGGTCGAACCCACCTGATTGCCTTCAAACCGCCACTCGTACGTCAGCTTGTCGTCCTCATCGAAATCATAGCTCTGCCGGCTGTTAAAGGCCACTTTAAACGGGGCCAGCCCAATGGTATCCCGCGCCGTCACTTTGGCTACGGGCGTGCGATTTCCGGGGTTGAACTCGATCTTTACCAGACGCGCATCGTCGTTGTCGATTCCGTACACCGAACCATATTCCAGCATGTAAATCTCGCCTTTCGGCCCAATTTCCATATCGACCGGACGGCGAAAATCGCCCCGCACCGGCATAAACGCTTCCATCCGTTTGTAATTCTGGTTGTCGTCCATCCGAACGGCATACACCCAATTCCGCATCCAGTCGTACATGAACAGGGCTTTATCGTAATACTCCGGCAGCTTGACATCGGATTTCAGACTCGCGTCGAAGTGATACACCGGGCCGCCCATCGCACACCGCCCGCCCGTTCCCAGTTCCGGAAATTCGGTCGACTTGTTGTAGGGATACCAGACCATCGCTTTCGTGGTTGGCGGCAGGTTTTTCAAGCCGGTATTGTTGGGCGAGTTGTTGACGGGAGCCGCCGGATCGAACTCCGCACCCACCGCTTTGGTCGCAAAGTCGTACGCTTTATACGGTTTGCTGTCGCCCACGAAGAACGGCCAGCCGTAGTTTCCGGCTTTCCTGGCCTGATTGAATTCGTCGTAGCCACGCGGCCCCTGCGGGCCGTCGGTGCCGGAATCCGGGCCAATTTCACCCCAATACACAATCGAGGTTTCGGGATCGACCGAAATCCGGTATGGATTCCGGCAGCCCATCACGTAAATTTCGGGCCGGGTTTGCGCCATTCCTTTCGGGAACAGGTTGCCCTCGGGAATCGTATAGGAACCGTCGGGTTCGGGGTGAATCCGCAGAATTTTGCCGCGCAAATCGTTCGTATTTCCCGCCGACCGGGCCGCGTCGAATGTCAGCCGACCCGCTTGCCAGTCGGTGGGTGAAAAACCGCTCGACTCGAACGGCACGGTATTGTCGCCCGTCGAGATGAACAGATTGCCGTGTTTGTCCCAGGCCATCGACCCGCCGGTATGCGCGCTCACTTCCAGATCGATGTGAAATTCGATGATGGGTTTCTCCGATTTGATGTCCAGCGTGCCATCGTCGTTCATCACAAACCGGGCGATCCGCTGCCGCGTGTCTTCGCCCTCCTGAATCGTGTAGAAAAAATACAGGTAGTGGTTTTTGGCAAAATTCGGGTCGATAGTCATCCCCAAAAGACCGTTCAGATACTTCTCGACGGCTTTTACCGGAAAATCATACACCAGTTTCGTGCTTTTGGTTTTCGGGTCATACAGGTAAAACTTGCCCTTCCGTTCGGTCATAAACACCCGGCCATCCGGCGCTACGGCCAGTTCCATCGGTTCGTTCAAATCGTTGGACAATACGGTTTTGACAAACCGGGTTTCGTCGGGCGTCTTCACCGCGTACGACTTCGAGTAGTCGAGATCCTTGTTGTCGCCGATCACGTATTTCAAACCGCCGAGCAAATGTTGCTGGAACAGCGGCTCGCTGTAGCTTTCGTTCGTGTGGCCACCGCCGGTATAAAACGCGCGGCCTCCGTCGAATTCGTGGTACCAGACAAACGGGTGATTGTCGCCGTTTCGACCGCCTTCGTAGGTACTTTCGTCCAGTTTCGCCAGCACCTTGATGTCGGGATTGATGTTCCGGTAGCTGTACAATTCGTCAAACCGCTCCCAGCGGTCGGGCAGAAAACTCGTCGACGGGTGGTTTTTGTCGATCACGTCGATGGCTACTTTCTGCTGCTTCGGATGGTGCAGGAAATACGCCCCGGCGAGTTTGTTGTACCACGGCCAGTTGTATTCCGTATCGGCGGACGCGTGAATGCCCATGAAATTGCCACCGGCCTGGATATACCGTTCAAAAGCTACCTGCTGATCGGGATTCAGGACGTTGCCGGTGGTGCTCAGAAACACGACGGCGGTGTAGTGTTTCAGGCTGTCTTCCACAAAATACGCGGGATTCTTGGTCGTATCCACCCGAAAACCGTTCTCCTGACCCAGTTTCTGAATGGCGGCAATACCGGTCGGAATCGACTCGTGGTAATAGCCTTTGGTGCGCGAAAAAACCAGAATGCGCGGCACTTTCGGCTTGGGTGCCGGAGCCGTCGCCACGGATGCTGACGCGGAAGACGGAGCCTGTGTTGTGGCATTCCGGGGCGTTTTACAGCCGTAAAAAGTCCCGGTTACGGACGCCAGGACGAGGAGCGTGGCACCGATGGTACTTGTTCTGATAGAGATTGGCATTGTGTTTGGAATATTAAATTCGGTTGAGCAAATCAAAACGGTTAAAACCGTTTGGGGTAAATGGTTGATACTGTATAATTAACCCACGGTTTAAACCGTGGGCTAAAATAAATGGTCGTACATTTTGGAAACCGTTTTAACGGTTTTAGGCTGAGCCTGTGGTTAGACTTTAATCGCCCATTCGTCTTTCAACGACCTTTCCAGCAGCGCGTTGGCGTCTTTATCCTTTTTAAAACTTTCCTTTTTCGGGTCCCAGCGCAGCGGGCGTTTCAGTTCGTAGGCAATGTTTCCGATGGTGCAGACCGACGCCGTGCGGTGACCCACTTCGACGTCGCAGATGGGTTTGCTGCGTTTCCGCATCGCGTCCAGAAAATCCTTGTAGTGGTTTTCGCTGAGGTAAACGTGCTTCTCGTCCGGGCCAATCACTTTGGTCGCCAGCGCAACCGGCGTAGTTTCCAGCTTTTTCCGCTGAACATTCAACGTACCCTCCGACCCGACAAACTGAATGGCATTGCTCCATTCCCAGGGCTGGTGGGTCATCGTAATGCCGTTTTCGTAGCGATACGTCAGGAATTTGTGCTCCTTGCCATCCGGCGGAATCACCTCGACGGGGCCACTGTTGTCCATGTCCAGTGACCACTGCACAATGTCGAACATGTGCGCACCCCAGTCGGTCACCATGCCGCCACCGAATTCCTTGTAATTCCGCCAGTTGGGAAACACGTCCTTCGACAGGGGAGGAGCCAGTTCGGAATTAAAGGCAACGGGCTGGTTCGGTCCCAGCCACAAATTCCAGTCCAACCCTTCCGGTATCGGTTCGGCCGGTAAATCATACCGTTTCGGCGGTGGTCCCACACTCACTTTAATTCCCTTAATATCACCGATGTACCCGTTGCGAATCAACTCGGCGGTTTGCCGGAATTCCGGCCACGACCGTTGCATGCTGCCGGTCTGGAACACGCGGTTGTGTTTGCGCGTGGCATTCACCATCGCCCGGCCTTCCTTGATGGTCAGCGCCAGCGGTTTTTCGCAGTAAATATCCTTCCCGGCTTCAGCGGCTTTGACGGCCATGACGGCGTGCCAGTGGTCGGGGGCGGCAATGACGACGGCGTCGATGTCTTTGCGGTCGAGGAGCTGGCGAAAGTCGTTATACGCCTGGATCTCCGAATAGGCCCCGTTCACTTTGGCCTTCCCGTCTTCGCTGGTGTAATACGCTTTGGCCTGTTCGATAAACAGATCGCGCTTGGCTTTGTAAACCTCCGCCGTGGCCAGAATCCGGGTTTCGCCGGTGCTCAGAAACTGCCGGGAAAGGCCGCGGCTCTGCTTGCCGGTGCCGATGAATCCCAGCGTGATGATGTCGCTCGGCGCCCGGTAGCCCGTTCCGTCGGCCCGCCGACCGCCCAACACAAACCGGGGAACGATCATAAAAGCCGACAGGGCTGCGGACGCCTGGCCGATGAATTTTCGCCGGGACAAGGCGCTAAAAGGTTCTTTTTCCATGGGGTTTTGGAGGATTGAGCTTGATATTCTTCAAAAGTGCAAAAGCCGCCCGATTTACTATCGTTATTTTGGTAAAGAACGCGCTCCGGTCACTTCAAGGGTGGCTATTTCCGTTTCAATGACCAGACCACTAGCGGTTTCAAAACCGACGGCACCTTGTCCTGGTGCAGATACCTGTCAGGTCTTAAAGACCTGACAGGTGTAGTAGCTTAATTCACCAGAAAATAAACGATCCGGCAGGCAGTTCCTTTGCTTTTGGGATTTTTAGTGGCCGCCATGCGGAGTTGCAACACGTGTTTTTTGTCCGGTAAATTGCTGGCGAAGAGCTTGTACCACGGCAGGTGCAACTGCTGGCTCCACTGGGTTTGGAGGTCCATTTTTCGGTACGGTCCCTGGTCGATGCGGTATTCCACCTCACCCGCATCCGGCCCCGAAACGAGGGCGATGCCGACGGCGGTTCCCGAAAAATTCAACGACAGGGCGGCTCCCGGCGTGGTGGCTTCCAACATCGGGCGGTCGACAAAACCGGGCCGGGTTCCAACGCCATCCGCCGGTTTCCAGTTTTCGATCAATTTCCAGCCGGTTTGCAGCGAGGCTTCTTTGATGGATACGTAATGCCCGTTGTCAAAACTGCCGCCAACCAGCGGAGGAATCCCGGCCAACGGTTTGACCGGTTTCTCCTCCAACGAAAACCCGGTATTCAACAGATCCTTCATGGTTTGGAAATACAACTCCTGCCCGAATGGCGAGGGGTGCAAATCCTTGAAATCGTATTCCCACGAAAATTCGCCGGCGGCTATTCGGTCGTAGACTTCCCGGGCGAGATCGATGGAAGGCAACTGATAGTGGGCGGCAACGCGCTCGTGGTTGGCGAGTTCGACCGGTTTTTTGCCCTGCCGGAAATCGCCAAATTTGTCCGGGTCGGCAAATTCCATCAGCACCACATCCACGGCCGGATTGGCTTTTCGGGCGTGCCGCACGATGCCTTCCAGCGCCCGAAGCTGCGTCAGGCTGTCGGTCTCGTTGGTGCGGTCATTGACGGCGGCTTCCACAAACAACAAATCCACTTTGCCGTGGCTCAGCACGTCCTGCTCGATGCGGAACGAATGCGGCAAACTCCCGAGCGACGGAATCCCGGCTTTGATGAACGTAAACGCCGTCTGCGGGAATTTCTCCTGAAGAAACTGGCTCACTTTATCACGCCAACCCGGATTGTGCGTAATCGAACCGCCCAGAAACGCCACGGTGGCCTTTTTTTGCTCCGTAATCACCCGGTACGCATTTGGCAACCCGCCCCGGATCCGGACATAAGCGGCAGACGACAGCGGTTTTTGAACGGGCACGGAATGCTGCGTGATGAAGTCGGCCCACCACGCCGGGTGTTCGATCGGGAAGTGGTGGCCTTCCAGCGTTTGCGCGCCCCGCGACATGGCATAAACCGTCGTGGGACCGCCCAGTTTCTGATACCGTTCCACGAGTGGAAACGTGTTTTCGTCCGACGGAACGAGTTTATCCGTCAAACTGATGACGTGCAGAATCGGAATTTTATAAGCCGCCAGCCCTTCCAGATGATCCATCGGATTGTCGGTGAACGCCAACGCCTGCTGTTCCGAAAACCCGTAGACCTCCAGCAGTTGCTGCCACGATTTGGCGTCGCCTTTGCTCTTGCCTTTTCCGCCGGGCCAGCTTTTGAAATCGCAAACGGGCGCTTCGGCGTAAATGCAGCTGACTTTGGCGGGATTCCGTTTGGCCCAGCCGTAGACGTACAAACCGCCCCGACTCACGCCTTCGAGCGCAACCTTCGACGCAAAGCCTTTTTCCGAAACCAGGTGCTGGTAAAAATCATCCCAGATCATCATCGCTTTCGGGCTGCCGTACAGATCGTTGGTATTGATGTAAGCGATGTGAAAACCGCGTTCGAGCAGAATGCTGTCCATTTCCACGTGCCAGTCGGGAAAGTGGGCGCGCCAGACCCAGGGATTGCCGGGCAGCGGTTTTCGGGGTTTGATGATTCGGGCCGGAATCCCGTTCAGCTTGAATTCTACTTTTTCAAAGCTGTGCCACAAGGCCGTTTTTTCGCCTGGCTGAGCGAGCAGAACACCGGATAAAAACGAGCAAAGGAAGGTGGCAAGGATCGGAAAGAAACGCATAGGAACGGAAGATCGACTCGAAACCGGAAGGGATAACCGGGGCGTTTCTACTCGCTTTTCCGCGCGGATATAGAGCGTATAAATCAAAGCCTCCGGTCAGAAACCGGAGGCTGACAAAAAACTACCATCTCTATTTTTAATCGAATTTTCGTTGCTTTTTAACGTATTTGGCCACCGTTCCGATGGGCGCAATCCAGACGCCGTTGGCCGGGTCTTTGGCGTATTCGCAGAGCTGCTTCAACATGGCCAGGCGTGTGGTCTGGCCCCCGGATTCGGACGTTTCGTGACCGGCCAGCACCAGCCACTGCCCGGATTTGCGGGCGGTTTCGATCAGTTCCCGGATCTCGTCAAAATCCTTTCCGTCCATTTCCATCCCGTAAATCTGGGCCATGTCGCAATACGCCGGATCGTTGGGCGCTTCGTTGCGCCAGCCGCGGCCGCTGATGAACAAATCAGACACAATCGGTACGTAGCTTTGCGTGGTTTTGCCGCGCCCCATAAACATCTGACCACAGGGGTAGGCAAACACCTCCGGTTTGACGCCCAGCAAGTCCTGCACCTGCTTATTGGCTTCGATCAACTCGGCCCGCATCTTCGCCGGGGTGTAGTCCTCCAGCGCTTTTTCCCGCGACCAGGTAAAATTACCGCTACACGGGTGATTGACCGAGTGATTGCCCATTTCGTGACCACTGGCTACGGCTTTTTTCCAGCCCTCCAGCCGTTTTTTGACCGCCGACGGTACCACGAAAAACGTAGCTTTGACATCGTATTGATCCAGCAAAACCGTTCCCTTGTCGACGTTGGTCAGCCGGGCATCGTCGAAACTGAGGCTCAGGGCCACTTTCTTGCCATTGGGCCAGGTGATGGGGGCCGCCGACGGTTTTGACGGGTTGATTTCGCTCGAAAACGAAAGACTGAGCAGGGCGCAGAACAGGGTGGATGCGCGAAGGATTGGGTTTAGTTTCATAGGAATAAGGTTTACTAATTTTCCCCTTAAATTTAATTTTAAAGGGCTTGTATCTATCAAAGGTTTACATCCATCAATAATTTACCCCGGAAGGGCCCGGCCCTCCGGGGTAAATTCACTTCTTGCCTTGCAAATGATTTACCACCGAATCCGTCAAATCTTTGGCGGCCGCGGGGGTGTAGGGCGAAACCGTTACCTCATACCCGCCGTGTGTGATCTCCTCGGCCGTCAGCAAATACCCCAGCCAACCGTTGCCGTAGCCAAAATAGAAGGTGTAGGGAAAAGGCGACCGGTCGCGCACTTCGTTGGAAATTTCACAGAACAGTTCGAGTGGGGCGCTCCAGATGGCGATGTCGTCGTTGATTTGCAGAAACCGTACCGGCAGTTTGACAATGTTGACCCCGGCTTTGTTGGTGCGGGTGTAGTCTTTCAAATCATCGACCCAGCCGAGGTCGGCTTTGCGGGGCGTTTCAACAATCATACGGGCGGTTTTCAGGCTAATATCGGCCGTGGTGGCCTTGAGCGACTGGTTTGCGGCAATAATTTTGTCGCCCAATAACGTCTTGAACTGATGCAGCCGCCCGATTTTATGGTTCGCATACTGGCTGTAAATCGGGGCAATGTTGCCGGCGGCTCCGTTGATGAACAGCAACGGAATACCCAGTTGTTCTTCCACATACTGGGCCACCACGCCCGGTGCATCCCCGCTGATGAGCAGGTTTTCGCCCCCCATCACCGTTCCGTGAATTGCGTAGTTGGAAATCAACGCCATCGGCGTGCCATCCGCCTTATCAAGTCGAATCAGACCGATCCGGCGATCGACCGGACCATCCGGGTCCATGCCCAGAAACGCCTTGCCGTCGACGCCCTTGGCCCGCCGGTTGATGTTGGCCTGCGCCATGCCCCAGCCGACACCCAATCGGGCCGGTTCGAGTTTTTTCCGGGCTTCGGCAACACCGTCAATGAGCTTTTTTTCCACCATATCGGTATAGTCCGTATCGAATTTGTGCTGATACCGATCCCCCATGAAAAGGGCCGGTAAACCCGGAGGGCCGACTTCGGGAGCCGAATGCGTGTGGGTCAGCGTCCACCAGAAGTTGACCGGATCGATGCCCAACTGGCTTTTTAATTTGGCGGCCACTTTGTCGTATTCGGAGGGCGAAACCACGGCGAAGTCGGATGAAACGAGAACGAACTGGGTTTTTCCGTCGTCCAGGACGGTGATCCGGTGATAAATCCGGTCGAGAACCCCGGTCGACCGCCGGGCTCCGTAGCCGAGCAGCATCTGGTGGCCTTCCGGCGTCACGTCTACCTTGACGACAGCCGCCCGAAAACCGGTCGCTTTCGGGTCAATGGCCTGACTACCCAGCGAAAAAAGCAATTGAAGGGCTACCGCCAAAAGGCCAATCCGTGTTCTGAAAGCCGGTATGCGGTTTTGAAAAAAGAGCATGGTTCAGGGGTTAAGAGGTGTTTTTTTGTTTACGGTTTTCAGTTTACGGTTTATGGTTGGCTGACGCGTTTTGTTTGCATGCGTCAGCCACCATAAACCGTAAACTGAAAACCGTAAACTCATTTCGCCTGTTTGATATACGCCAGTAAATCAGCCATTTGCTGCGGGTTGATCTGTTTTTCCAGGCCCGCCGTCATCGCCGACATGTTCATTGCTTTCAGCGACTCGATGTCCTGCCGGGCAATGGTAGTTTCCTGACCGCCCTGATTGCGCAGGGTCAGCGCCGTCGGCGTTTCGGTCGGAATCAGGCCCTGAAGGGTTTCGCCGTTTTTCAGCGTGATGGTCCACAGGTCGTAACCGTCGGCAATCGACAGGTTGGGGTTCAGGATGTCGCCCATGATGGAGGCCGGTCGCCGGTTTCGGATGGTCGCCAGATCGGGCCCGAACGCAATACCGCCCGTGCTGCCAATCTGGTGGCACAAGGCGCAGTTCTGCTGGAAGACCAGCGCGCCCTTTTCGGGGCTAGCCGCCAGATCCAGCGAGGTCTGGTATTGTTTGATCACTTCATCCCGCTGCTTATCGCGTTTGGTCAGCAACACCCGCGCCCGGTTTCGCGATTCCACATTCGAATTCGCCATCAACCCGACGCTGCGGGGCCAGCCGATGCTGTTCTGATCAATCGTTCCTTTTTCGACGGCATCGAGCAACAGTTTGATTCGCGACTGTCTGACCGGGTCGGAGCCGCTGAAGAACGTAGCAATGGCCGGTTCGCGGATGTCGGGCGTCATAACCGGCCACTTTTGCAGCACGTAATCACTAACCGTGGCGTCGGGAATCGAACTCAGCGTTTTCAAAGCCGCGACCTGAACGGACAGCGGTTCGTTCGGGGCAATCATTTTTTTCAGGAGCGGAATCTGGGGCGTTGCGTCGTGGAGGGCCAGAAAACCGATGGCTTCCGAGCGTTTCTCTTCCGACTGTTTCGCATCGCCCGCCGTCTGCACGGCTTTGGCCAGAGCCGCGTTCGTCCGGGCGTCTTCCGGCAGTCCGGTCACCTGCAAAACCTGCAGGCAGGCCGAGCGAATGGAAGGAGCCGGATGGTCGAAAAACGTCCGGATCAGCAAGGCCTGTTCCGCCTGAAAATTTGAATCCAGCGACGAATTCCGCCGTTTGATGCCCTGGCCAATCCCTTTGATGAGGGAAGCCTGCCAGGTGGCGCGGTCTTCCGAAACCGGGGCGGTGGCTTTTTGAAGCAACTGGTTGATGGTTTTGGTTGGCTGACTCGCCCCGGCCATCGCGCTGAGCCGCTCGACGAGCGAACCATACGCCGGTTGATCGGGTTTGAAACGCGCCAGAACCGCATTGAGCAAATCACCTTTCTGCGACGAAGGTGCGGAAAGAGCCGCAATCTGAACCCATGGGTCGTCGATATCGGCAAACAAAAGCTTTTGCCGGGCGCTGGCTGCTTCGGGTTTTTCAACAAAACCGAGTGTACAAAGCAGCTGAAACCGCACTTTCGGATCGGTATCCGACTGCATCGCCAGCAAAGCCGGAACCAGCGCCGGGGCGGTTTCCAGATGGAGTTCCGCCAGTTTGATCGCGTTGGTGCGTATGCCCGGAACCGGATCTTTCAAAGCCGTCGTGATCAGTTCGGGACGCAGTTTGCTCAGACCTTCGAGGGTCCAGAGGGCGTGGAGACGGCCAAAGGGCAACGAAGGATTCTTCGCCATGGCTTCCAGCCCGGCAACGTCCTGCGGAGTTGCGCGATCGAGCAAAAGCCGTTGGGCATTCCGGCGCCACCAAACGTTCCGGTCGCCCAGTTTTTCAATCAGTTGCGGGTTAGTCGCCTTGCCTAGCAGGTCTTTTCCCCAGCTGGCGGGTTGGGTTCCTTTGGGCGTGATGCGGTAAATTCGGCCCTGATCTGTTCCATTGTATAAGGCCCCGGATTTGATAACGTCTTCGGCCATCCATTCGGGGTGTTCAACAATTTGCCGGTAATAATCAATGACATACAGCGCGCCATCGGGTCCGGTATAGAAGTTGACGGGCCGAAACCAGGCATCGGTCGAAGCCAGAAATTCTTTGCCGGTATGGACCCGGCTGGCCGTAAAAGTGGCTCCTTTTTCATGGATTTTATCGAAATGTACCAAATTGCTGACGGGTTCGGCCACAAACGTAATGCTGTCGTACTGAGCCGGAAACGCCCCGCCCAGATACGCCGTTATTCCGCAGGCCGACGTGATCACGCCCACATCCGTCAGCAACTGGAGCTGCGGGTTTTTCGTAATCGGAAACACCTCGGCGGCATTCCCGTGGTCCGAAATCGACTGCGTGACGTTGGAAACCAGCAAATCCGGGTTGCGCTTCAGATAGGGCGTCGTGATCACTTCGTGGAACGCGTGGTTGGCGTTGCTCACCAGCAGGCGGTTTCCCCAGGCGTCAAAGGTATGACCAAACTGCGTATTTCCGGCAACGGGTTCCAGTTCGTAGCGGTCGGGCCGAAACCGGACGCTGCGGCCACTGGCGTTGTCGGGCAGCCGGATGCCATCGGGCCGTTTGGGAAAAAAGACATCACTGCCCCGGTCGCCAAATTCTTCCTTGTAGACCTGCGCCGTCACCGCCGATTCGTGGGCGAGGTAAATCCAGTTGTCGAGGCCCAGCAACGGTGCATTGACGTTGTGCTGTGGATTGGACAGGGCAAAGCCGGTCAAAACCGTATCGCGGACGTCTGATTTTCCGTCGCCGTCGGTGTCTTCCAGGTAATAAACGTTGGGCGCATCGGTCACGAGTACGCCTTTTTTCCAGCGCATGATGCCGGTGGGCAATACGAGATTTTCGGCAAAAACCGCGCTCTTGTCCATGCGCCCGTCGCCGTCCGAATCGGTCAGGAGTTTTATTTTTCCGGTACCGGTTTTGTCGAGCGGATAGCCGTGCATTTCCACCACGTACACCCGGCCGTCTTCGTCAATTTCCATCGCGACCGGATCGGCCACCAGCGGCTCGCTGGCGACCAGTTCGATCTGAAAACCGGGTTCGAGTTCAAACGTTTTCAGAGCCTCTTCCGGCGACGTTCCCGAACCGGTAGACGACTTCTGACAGCTCACGGCCACCGTCAGCAGCGATGCTATCAAACTGTAAAAAAACCACTCGTGCGTACGTTTAATCGGGTTTCCCATTGGGTCAGTAATTCGGATTTTGGGTAAGCTTTGCATTCTGATTCAGCGCCGACTGCGGGATCGGAAGCAGGTAATTTTTGTTGGCAAAGAACGTTTTTCCGCCTTCCGGTGCAGGAATGACGGTATAAACCGGTTTGCCGCCCACCAGATCAATTTTCATGGCGTGCAACGTTCCGTTCAGGTTCTTTTCCGCGAGTTTCAACCGCATCAGATCGAACCAGCGCCGTTCTTCAAAAGCCAGCTCGACCCGGCGTTCCCGCTGAATCGCCACCCGCATTTCGGCCTGCGTCAACCCGGTTTTCAGGTTCGGCAATTCCGACCGCGTCCGCACCTGGTTGATGGCGGCATACACCGACGCATCCGGCCCGACGGCTTCGTTCTGCGCTTCGGCATAACTGAGCAACACCTCGGCGTAGCGATAGATAATGAAACTGCCGCTGTTCAGCAGGTGATTGCCGTTGATGGTGTATTTCGGATTCAATCCCTTCCGCAAATAATAACCGGTATTGGTGGCTTCATTGGTATTACTCAAATCCGTCGCATTCCGACTACCGACGCCCTGTTTCATCACCATTTCGGCCCCCACCCAGAGCGATCCGTCGTAGACAATCGACTGATAAAACCGCTTCTCCCGGTTGACATACGGGTTCTGAGGGTCGTAGCCCGAAGCCGGGTCTGAAATGGGCAGACCGTTGGCCATGGCATATTCATCCACCAGTTCCTGCGTCGGATCGACGCCACCGTAGGCCTTTTGTACGCCACCGACGATCCAGGGCCCCCACAGGCCTTCTTTGCCACTTCCCAGGGCCGTACCGCCGAGGTATTGCTTGGCAAAAAGTACTTCCACATTGTTGTTGTTGTCCTCGTAAAATTGCGTTTCGTAATTGGAAAACAGGCTGTGCGAGCCCAGATCCATCACTTTTTTGTTCGTGGCGGCTGCCAGCGCCCACCGGGCTTTATCACCGGCGGTATTTTTCAGCGGACTGGCCCAGAACAGTTCGCACCAGCCTTTCAGCGTCAGCGCCGAGGCTTTGGAAACCCGGCCCGCTTCGGCTTTCAGCGGCAGGTCGTCGGCAATGGCGGCACATTCATCGACAATGAATTTATAGGTTTCTTCGTCGGTATTCCGGGCCCGAAAAATGGCGTCGCCCTGCGTGTTCTGGTTCAACGAGTTGGTGATGATCGGAACCCCGCCGTGGGCCGTCCACAACAACTGGTAAAAGTAGGCTCTCAAAAACCGGGCTTCCGCCAGTTTGGGTTTCTTCCAGCTATCCGGAAAGCTCGAAGCCGTCACTTTTTCGATGAATAAATTGGCCCGCCGAATGTTGGCATACTGCGACCACCAGTTGGGAGCGTTGCTGGCCGTATAGACCGATGGTGAATACAAAACCCGGCTGGGCAGACCGTTGACGCCGTTCATGGCGTTGTCCGTAAAGTTTTCCCACGGATCGAAGCCATTGAACGGACCCGGTATGCCGGAATAGACGTTGTTCAGAAACAGGTCGGCGGTGCCGGGATCGGTCCAGACCAGGTTGTCCGAAATCTGGTCTTTGGGGGCCACTTCCAGAAAATCCTTGCAGGAGAAAATTCCCAGTATAAGGAACAGCAAAGCTACTTTGCCATTCAAATTCATAAGCCTGTGCAGGTTCATAGCGGGGGCTGTTTTCAAGACTAAAAGGTGATATTCAAGCCAACTGACGTTACTTTTTGCTGCGGATAACTCCAGGCATTCGCCTGCGTGATTTCCGGGTCAAAGTTTCGCAACTTCGTCCAGGTCAGGAGGTTCTGCCCCGATACATAGATCCGCGCATTCTGGATTTTAATCCGCTGGGTGATGACGGCAGGAAGCGAATACGACAGGGTTGCGCTTTTCAGCCGCAGGTAACTGGCATCGCCGATCCAGAACGACGACGTCTGCGTGTTGTTGGTGGTCGGGGCGTTGGTGATGCGCGGATAGGTGGCGTCCGGATTTTCGGGTGTCCAGTAATCCAGCGTTTCCCGCACCGCACCCATGCCGTTGCTGAAGGCCCAGGCGGCACTGCCCGAATAATAGAAGTTGGTTTTGGCCGCGCCCTGAAACAGAATGTCCAGCGTAAATCCTTTGTACTGAATATTCGGCGCTATCCCGTAAATGATGCGAGGGGTCGCCACGGCGTCGCCGATCCGGGTGAGGTCATCGTCGTTAATTTTGCCGTCATTGTTCATGTCCTGATACCGGATGTCGCCGGGTTGAACCGCGCCCCAGGGCTGTACGGCAATACCGGGTTTCAACTTGCCGGATTCGTCAAAATCGGTCAACTGAAAAAGGCCCAGCGATTGGAAGCCAAACTGGGTTCCGAGCGGTTTTCCGGTTAGCCGGCGGTTGAGGTTGTTGTAGGTGGCACCCGCTTCAAACACCTGCAGCAGCTTGTTTTTGGCGTACGTAAAATTGCCATTCAGGGAGACGCGCAGATCGGGCGAGAACCGGTGCGACGATCCGATGGACAGATCGATGCCCTGGTTTTGCATAATCCCGGCATTCACCTGGCTCAGCCCGATTCCGTATTCGGACGGTACAATGACGTCGGGATTGACCAGCATGTTGGACCGTTTTTCGTAAAAATAATCCATTTCCAGGTTCAGCAGCCCTTTCCACAGCGTGGCTTCCAGGCCCACATCCGTCTTTTTCGCGCGTTCCCAGGTGATGTTCGGATTCGGCTCGTTGCGTTCGCGAAGGGCCTGAACGGCATTGCCGCCCAGCACATAGGCCGGACCCACCACGCTGTAGGTGCTCATGTACTGAAAAGCACTCCCCGCCAGGGCACCCACCTCGCCGTAGGAACCGCGGAGTTTCAGGTTGTCGATCCAGCGGACATTCTGCTTGATGAAGTTTTCTTCCGATAACCGCCAGCCGAGCGAGAACGCCGGGAAGAAACCGAAGCGGTTTTCCGGCGCAAAATAGTAGCTACCGTCGTAGCGACCGCTGGCTTCCACGAGGTATTTATCGGCATAGTCGTACGTAACCCGATAGACCAGACCCATTTGCCGACCGTAGCTGGAGGTTCCGGTGGTGGTCATGTCCGCATTGCTGGAGCTGCCCATGTCCAGTTCGTCGATGCCCAGGTTGTAGTTCCGTCGGGTAGCGCCCAGCAGCATCGCGTCGTTGGCTTTGGCTTCAAAAACCGCCAGGGCACCAACGCTACTTTTGCCAAACGACCGCATGTAATTCAGGCTGGCCTGGTAGGTCAGCTGCTGCGCCTGGTTGTAGGTCTGGCTCAGGGATGATTTGGCCTGACCGAAAATACCGTCCGTAATCACTTTTGTGGACGTATTGATCGTGGCCAGATGAACCGGCGTGGTCCAGATTTTATCCATCGTCATCGTCGGATCGTAGGCGACCGTACCTTTGGCAACCAGGCCCGGAATGAACGGAATCGCCTGTTCGACTGTCAGTTGCGAATACAAGGCCGTCGTGTTGGTTTTCTGATACCCGCTGTTGTAAATACTGCCGGTGACGTAGGTGCCGTTCATGCCGTTGCTGAAAAACAGCGGACCGTTTTGCAGGTGCGAATAGGCAATCAGTTCAAAGATTCGCGGTGTTCCGATGGACGGGTATTGGGACTTTTGCACCCGGCCGTTCAGGTTAAAGGAAATCTTGGTGGTTTTCGTAGCCTGTGCGTCGAGGTTGATGGCCAGGTTATACCGTTTGTTATTGGTCGACGGCCACATCCCGGCCTGGTACTGATAGCCCAGACTGGCGTAGTATTTAATGCGCTCGGCCCCGCCCGACAATTCGATGTTGTGGGTCGTTATGAGGGCATTGCGGTTGACCAGTTCCTTGATATAATTGTCGGCCGGATACGAATCGTTGTCCGAACCGTCTTTGAACTTTTGCAAGGCTTCCGCCGAATACGGCTCGGGCAAACCGGCGTATTTGGCGGCTGCGTTTTTCAGGCTGGCAAAATCATAGCCGTGCAAATAATCAGGCATCACGGTCGGGTTTTGAAAGCCAACGTAAGCGTTATACGTCAGCGACGGTGTTCCGGTTTTTCCGCGCTTGGTCGTAATCAGCACCACCCCGTTGGCCCCGGCCACGCCGTAGGGAGCCACGGCTGCGGCATCTTTCAGGATCGTGAAGGTTTCAATCGTGTTGGGATCGAGTTGCTGGAAACTGCGGGGAATACCGTCCACGATCAACAACGGCTGGTTGTTGCCCGTCGAGGAAATACCGCGGATGTAGATGTTGGAACCATCGCGACCGGGTTCGCCGGAAGCCTGTTTCACGATGACGCCCGGCAGGCGGCCACCCAGGCTGTTGCTCAGATTAGTCACCGGAACCGACGCAATTTCGTCGCCTTTCATCGTAGACACAGCCGCCGTTACCGAGGTTTTCTTCTGGACCCCATACCCGACCACGACCACTTCGCTCAGGGCTTTAATGTCCGGTTTCAGGCTGATGTTGATTTCCGTGCGGCCCCCCACCAGCACTTCCTGCGGCTCGTAGCCTACGAAGCTGAACACCAGCACCGCATCCGGGCCGGGAATCAGCAGCTTGTAGCTTCCGGTGCCGTCCGTTGTCGTTCCCCGCGTCGAACCTTTCAGCACAATGCTGACGCCGGGCAACTCGTCGCCTTTCGCTCCGTCGGTCACGCGGCCCTGAATCGTCACATCGGCAACGACCGGTTTTTCAATCGTGCGGGCCGCCGAAACGTCTAGCGTTGTTCCTTCGGTAGCCGGTCGGCTTTCGGTTTGGCGGAGGGGAGCGGTTTCGGGAAATCGGCTCGGATTGGGTTCCGACCTCCGCTGCGGTTCTTTGGCGGTGATGACATACCCACCGTTTTTCGATTTTTTATAGCCCAGCCCAAACGGTTTCAACACCGTTTCGAGGTTGGTTTCCAGCCGGTCGTCCCAACGAACCGCATCCGACGAAACGACGTAGCCCTCCACAATCCGGTCGAAAAACAGGATGTCTACTTTGTAATAATTTTTTAGTTCGCGCAGGGTTTCCTTCAATTGGCGGTTTTCGGGCCTGGCGGTTACGGGCTGGCGGGGCGACGTCTGGGCCTTCGCGAGCATTTGGGCGAAACCCGGCCGGATCACACCCAGCAACAGGATCAGCAGCGTTGGTATTCTTTTTTTCATGGAAGGAAGAAATAATGGGTTAGTAAGCAGAAACAGGAATGAGTGCGGTGCGTTAATTGGTCGGGTTGGGAATGGTAATGTGGTTGCCGGTGCGTTTATAGGTCAGGGCCGAACCTTCCATCAGCGACTCCAGCAGTTCTTCGGCGTTGCGGGCGGTAAACGAGCCGGAAACCGTCCATTTGGCCAGTTTTGGATCGGTAATTTCTAGCACCAGGCCGTAGTTTTCCCTGAATAAATGGGCAATTTCCTCGAGCGTCGTTTCTTCGAAAACAAAGCGGTTTTCACGCCAGGCGGATGCGTTTTCGGGCTGGCTCAACTTGCGGAGCTGAACCTCGCCGTTCCTCCGGTTGAGGGTTACCAGATCGCCGGGTTTCATCATGAGTTGGCGGGGTGCCTGGCCTTCCTGGTAGCGGAGTTGTACTTTTCCTTTGTTGAGCACCACTTTGCCACCCCGTTCGCGGTTGTAAACCGTAAATTCGGTTCCCAGTACGACTACCTCAAAATTGCGGTTTGTTTTAACCACAAAACGCTGATCGTCAGTGGTATGCGTTACTGAAAAGGTGGCCTCGCCCGTCAGTGCCACATCCCGTGTCTGGTACCCAAAACCAAACCGGGGCACTTTTAGCGTCGAGTTGGCATTCAGCGTCACCTCACTGCCATCGGACAGGGTAAACCTTCGGGTTTCGCCGTAGGCCGTCGTGTACTTTTCGTTCATAACGTCATCGCGATACACCCAGCCACTCACGGCGATGAGCGCCACCGAAGCCGCTGCGACCCACCGAAACCAGGGCTGACGGAGTACGGGAACCGCCAAATCCAGCGGGCTTGTTTCGTCTGCTTCCGGTTTTTGGGCCATCCGCATCTGGTGGCGGCTGAGGGCCGTCTGAACATCGGCGACGTACTGCGGATTCTGACTTTCCCAGATTTCCAGCCATGTAAAAAACTGCTCCCGGTTGTCTTTCTCTCTGGCCCATTCGTCAATCAGCTGCTTCTGAAAAGCCGTTGTTCGACCCGCGAAGTAGTTGAATAACAGTTCTTTGGTTACTTGTGTTTTCATAATTCAGACCGGTTTCGGGGTGGCAAAACCGCCACGCCAAAAACACGTTTCAGGAAGTTGGTTGTGGTTTTATTGCGTATACGGGTAGAAGCTGATCAGTAAAATCAGCCATTTGTCTTTCAGGAATGCCCGAACGTGATGGATGGCCCGGTACATGTGAACTTCGACGGTTCGGAGCGAAAGATTGAGTTCTGCGGCAATTTCGGCGTATTTCCGGCCTTCAAACCGGTGCATGACGTACACCTGCCGCTGTTTCATGGGCATGGCGTCGATGGCTTTTTCGACGTCGTGATACAGCTCTTCAAACTGCGTCACCGAGTCGGGCTGCTGCTCGACAGGAAACGAAAGCCGTTCGGCCTGATCGAGTGAGGTGCTGCGTTTCATCTCCGCCCGAACGTAATCGAACGCCCGGTTTCGGACGGCGGTGAACAGGAAGGCGCGGTAGGAGGTGGTGATGGTCCGGTAAATCCGGCCAACGTGAAACTCGTAGAAGATGTCGGAAACAATGTCTTCGGCGATTTCCTTGGACGAAACAAACCGGACGACATGGCTGCACAACGGCTGGTAATAATGCTGAAATAAGAGCGCGATGCCCGCGTCCGGATTCTGTTCAAAAGCTTTATGAATCAGCAATTCGGCATCCAGCACGGCGGACGACCGCTGAAAATGGGCAGGTGGCGGGTCCCCGAGCGGACGCTCCCCGATCGGACGATCCCCGGGCGGATAGTCTCCGAAAGAGAATGGATTTCCCGCGTTGCCATTCGGGTCCGGCATGAAACGTCTAACCTCTCCCATGTTCGATAAATGATGAAAATACTTGTCAGAAAGGCAAAATCACTGATTCGATACAAGGAGACGGTTCAGTGCGGAAAAAACACTTACTGTAATTTTATATTTATTTGGCCGATTTAAAAAATACTTTTGAGATACGACCCGATTCATCCTATACTTGCCAATAATCTTTCAGGCTATTGCCTGATGATCTATTTTTTTCGATCCCGCATGCAAACGATCCCGCACTCACAAACCGGCCAGCAGCCGGACCTCGCAACGCCGATCCTGACCAATCGGTCCTTTCCGTTCAAAGTCGGTTTATTCGGTATTGGTCTGGACACCTACTGGGCGCAGTTCGACGGCCTGGAAAACCGCCTGAAAGGCTACCTGCAACGGGTTGAAAACCGGTTTAGCCGCCCGGGCGTCGAGGTGGTCAATCTGGGCCTGGTCGACTCGCCGGAGAAAGCCCTGGTAGCCGGTCACCAGTTTCGGCGGGCCGACATCGATCTGTTGTTCATTTACGTCACGACCTATGCGCTTTCGGCCACGGTTTTGCCGGTGGTGCAGCGGGCGAAAGTACCGGTGATCGTGCTGAACCTGGCCCCCGAACCGGCGATTAACTACGAGTGGTTCAATCAGTTAAATGACCGGACGAAGATGACCGGCGAATGGCTGGCCTATTGTTCGGCCTGCCCCGTTCCCGAAATTGCCAACGTGTTCCGGCGGGCTGGCATCCCGTTTCATCAGGTAACCGGGATGCTCGAAAACGACCCCGAAGGCTGGCAGGAAATCGACGAATGGCTTGAAGCCGGGCGGGTTGCCCACGTCATGGCGCACAATTGTCTGGGTTTAATGGGCAATTATTACAGCGGGATGCTCGATATTTATTCCGATCTGACGCTGCAAAATGCGACGTTCGGCGGCCATATGAAAATCGTGGAAGTCGATGAACTGTCGGCATTGCGGGAAGCGGTTTCGGCGGAACAGGTAAAAGAACGCACGGCGGTTTTTGCCGAAACGTTTGCCATTCAGCCGGACTGTTTGCCCGACGAACTGGACCGGGCCGCCCGCACCTCCGTGGCGCTGGATCTGCTGGTGGAAACGCACGGGCTGGGTTCGCTGGCTTATTACCACAAAGGATCGGGCAATCCGGCCAACGAAGACACTATGAGTTCGGTGATTCTGGGTAAT
Organism: Larkinella knui; assembly: GCF_003858645.1. Lineage (GTDB taxonomy): Bacteria > Bacteroidota > Bacteroidia > Cytophagales > Spirosomataceae > Larkinella > Larkinella knui. The sequence continues at coordinate 162,483 of NZ_RQJP01000001.1, forward strand.
TCGCTGCTCACGGCGCGCGGGATTCCGGTGGCGGGTGAATACGAGGTTAAGAATGCGCAGGCCATGAAAATCATGGACAGCTTCGGCGTGGGCGGCTCTTTTACCGAATATTACGCGATGGATTTTGCCGATGATGTGGTTTTGATGGGCCACGACGGTCCGGGCCACATCCGCATTGCCGAGGGCAAAACCAAAGTTCGCCCGCTCTACGTGTACCACGGCAAAGTGGGCCGGGGACTTTCGGTGGAGATGTCGGTGAAGAACGGGCCGGTAACGCTCCTGTCGGTGGTGGAAAACGGGCAGGGGAAAATCAGTCTGCTGGTAGCGGAAGGTGAATCCGTGCCGGGGCCGATTCTGCAAATTGGCAACACCAACAGCCGCTACCGGTTTTCGCCGGGTGCCCGGCAATTCGTACAGACCTGGAACAGCCACGGCCCGGCGCACCACTGCGCAGTGGGCGTTGGACACATCGCTTCCAAACTGGCGAAACTGGGGGCACTGCTGAATGTGGAAGTGATTCAGGTGTGCTAACCGGGTACGGGCCGCCGTCGCGCCTTTGCCAGTCCTGATTAGTAAGTAAAACCCGATTTTACATATTCTTTGTCTGATAACGTATCTTTGGATCGATTTTTGCCGCTATAAAAGCAAGGCTGTTTAGTAAAGCCGTCCTCTTTCTTCGTTGATTTTTCCCCTCTTCACCACATTGGTGTTCCGGCTCTATTTTAGTTAGTTTCTTTCATACGCTGTAAGCAAAAACAAAGTGAAAGTCTTTATCAGGTATATGGTAAGTGCTCGATGCAAAATGATTGTACAGACAATTTTTTTGAAAATTGGGGTGCCATTCAAAATCGTGAATTTGGGTGAAGTAGAAGTGTTTGGGGTAATTTCTGCCGAACAACGCGAAGAGTTGAGAACGGATTTATTGAAATTAGGGCTGGAGTTGATGGACGATAAAAAGCACGTATTGATTGAAAAGGTAAAAAATCTCATTGTTGAGATGGTGCATTACACCGACGAACTACCCCGGGTTAAGAATTCGGATTATATCAGTGCTAAACTACAGCATGACTACACCTACCTCGCCAATCTGTTCTCCCAAACGGAAGGAACGACCATTGAAAAATTCATCATTGCCCACAAGATTGAACGGGCGAAAGAATTGCTGCTCTACGATGAGCTTAACCTGACCCAGATATCCTACAAACTGCATTACAGCAGTGTCGCTCATCTATCCAGCCAATTCAAGAAGGTTACCGGGTTCACGCCCACGTATTACAAGCAGCTCAAGCAAAATGGGCGGAATACACTCGAAAATGTGTGAATAATGTAACCTTCTTGTGGAATTATGTAACATATAGGGGTTCTTAAAGAGCCAATTTAGCAAAATAAAACAAAGTTTGCCTGATCACTCGATGACTATGAAACGAAAACTACTTTTCAGCCTGGCCTGCAGTATACTGGTTGCACTGCCGTCTATCGGGTTTGGACAAACCGCACCCCCGCTTGGAACAACAGCCGGGTTTGCATTATTTACGGCCAACGGCGCACTTACCAATAATGGAGCCTCCACCATCACGGGGGACGTTGGTACCAAAACAGGGGCCACCTCCGGGTTTGGAGACGCTAACCTAACTGGAAATGCGTATGCTGAAAACAGCTCGACATCCAATCAGGCAGCTCTTGACGTACAGACTGCCTACAACTCCCTGAATTCGCAGACCTGTGGTACGATCATCAATGCCGAATTAGGAGGTCAGACGCTGGCTCCGGGCGTTTCGTGCCAGAACACCTCAGATCCTACCACCCTGAATGGAACGCTGACCTTAAGCGGAACCGGCATATTTATCATCAAATTGAGCAGCGCCTTAACAACCGCCACTAATTCGAACATTGTTCTGACGAACGGAGCCACGATTGAAAATGTTTTTTTTCAGGTACAAGGCGCGGTCACGACCGGAACAGGTTCCACGTTTAGGGGAACGATCTTGGCTACGGGCGCTATCACCCTAAATACCACATCGCTCGAGGGCAGAGCCCTGTCAACGGGAGGAGCCATTACCATCAACGCCAGCACGGTTGTCATTCCAACGGCCGCCCCGTTACCGGTAACGCTGGTCAGTTTTACGGCCAAAGCCCAGGCCAATCATACGGTCGAACTGGCCCTGACAACTTCCCTCGAAACCAATAACAAAGGCTTTTTGATCGAGCGAAGCAAGGATCTGCAGCGGTTCGATAAAGTGGGTGAAGTGGGCGAAGTGGCCACGAACAGCAATACCCTCAAAACGTACCGTCTCACGGATCAATCGCCCTATTCCGGTACGAGCTATTACCGCCTGACGCAGATGGATATAAACGGAAAATCGACCGTTTACCGGCCCATTTCGGTGGTGTTGCGCGATGATGCCTACGGTGTATATCCGAATCCGGTTGGCAGAGGAGAACGGTTTGTGCTGCGGCTGGATGAGCCGGAAACCGCCATTCTGGGATTCTACAGTGCCGATGGTCGCTTGCTGACTCTTCAGAAAACGGGCGTTCAGGCCGGGAATCTGCTGCTCAAATCGACCGGTAATCTGGCCTCGGGGGTCTACGTCCTCAAAGTGTCGGAACGGGGTCAGGTGCGTCAGCACCGCTTGATTGTCGAGTAGCCAGGCGGCCCTTTGGGGTGGTTTTCCAAAACATACTCTGTTCAGTTTTTACTTTCCCCAACCCATTTCGAATCGATTTAACGGTGATTCCGGTTCACCCTGGCCTGGCTTTGCCTGGCCCTGGCGAACTTCATACCCTGTTTTAATGCGTATCACGAATGATCGAGAACTATCTGCGGACTTATACCAACCGATTTCTGTCCAGCTACCTTATTCTGCTGACCGACACGGTCATTGCCCTGGTTGCCTTTATCATCGCCTTTGGACTGCGTTTCAATTTTGATGTTAGCGCCATAAACGGGGAGAAACTGCTGGCCGGTTTGTTGATCACAACCGTCAGTCGCCTGATCTGCTTTGTACGGGTTGGTTCCTACCGGGGCATCATCCGGCATACCAGCCTGGAAGACCTCCGTTTGCTGGGATTAGCCGTCACGCTGAGTACCGCCCTAACCGCTTTGATATCCGGTTTGCTCGCTTTACTGAGTGGTCAATGGCAATTCTACGTACCCGTGTCCATTCTGTTGATCGACTACTTTTGTTGTCTGGTTATTCTGGCAGCCAGTCGGTTTGGGGCTAAAACGCTGTACTGGCATGTACGGCTGGTTGGCGCAGGAGGACGTCAGCCCGTCCTGATTTATGGCGCGGGGAAAACCGGCTTACTCACCCGCAAGGCCCTGGAACAAGATTCGGATCAATGGTATCAGATGCTGGCTTTCATCGATGATGATCCGGCCAAACGGCATAAAGTCATCGAAGGGGTAGAGGTTCTGTCCCGGCAGCAGGCCTACCAGCGGTTTATCCAGGGCCAGACCAAACTACCCCAGGTCATTCTGGCGATGGAATCCATTAGTCCCCACCAGCGGACCCAGATTACCGACTTCTTTCTGTCGTATCAGATTTCCGTTCGAACCGTTCCCGGGGCCCGCCAGTGGATGAACGGCCGGTTTGATGCTGTGCAAATCCGGGATATCCGAATTGAAGATTTACTGGAAAGGGCACCGATTCACCTGGGTAACTCACGGGTAAGTGCGCAACTCGACGAGCAGGTGGTGATGGTAACGGGAGCTGCCGGTTCCATTGGCAGTGAACTGGTTCGTCAGCTGCTGAGCCATCGTCCACACACGATTGTGCTGGTCGATCAGGCCGAATCGGCTTTGTTTGACCTCGAATTCCAACTTCGTCAGCAGTTTAAAACCGCCCTGGATCAGATCCGCCTGGTTATCAAAATTGCTGATGTCTCCAATCAGGTGCGGATGCAGCATGTGTTTCGGGATACGAGGCCAACCCTGGTTTTTCATGCCGCAGCGTATAAACACGTGCCACTGATGGAAGAACATCCTTTCGAGGCTGTGCGGGTGAATGTGCTGGGCACGCAGGTCATGGCCGATCTGGCGCTGGAATATGACGTGCAACGCTTTGTGATGATCTCGACTGACAAAGCCGTCAATCCGACTAATGTCATGGGGGCGACCAAACGGCTGGCCGAACTGTATGTTCAGAGCCTGAATCATTCCGACCCGCTCTTGCGCCGAACCCGGTTTATGATCACCCGGTTTGGGAATGTCCTGGGTTCCAACGGTTCGGTCGTGACGGTATTCCGGCAACAGATTCAGGCGGGCGGGCCGGTAACGGTAACCCATCCGGATATCCAACGGTATTTTATGACCATTCCCGAATCCTGTCAGCTGGTACTGGAAGCGGGCGCGATGGGGCACGGTGGCGAAGTGTTTGTGTTCGATATGGGCGAACCGGTGCGAATTGTGGATCTGGCCCGGAAGATGATCCGGTTGTCGAGGGAACAGGCCGGGCAGGAAATTAAAATCGTTTTCACCGGATTGCGGCCCGGCGAGAAGCTGTCGGAAGAACTGCTGCACGCACACGAGCGGACGTTGCCCACGCATCATCCTAAAATCGTGATTGCCCGGGTGGCCGCTCCGCATCTCGAAGAAATCCGGTTTTGTCTGGAACAACTTCGGTATCAGTTGGCCGAAGGCAACGACCGGGCGTTGGTCAGCAGTATCAAACGGATCATTCCCGAATTCATCAGCAACAACTCGGTATTCAGCACGCTGGACTATTAAGTAAAAATTCATTCACTGCTTTTTGCGGGGTAAACATTCGAAATCATGAGCAAAATTTTAGTAGTCGATGGCCATTCTATTGTGCGCTCAGGCATCCGCCTGTTGTTGAAAGACTACTATGGCGGCATTCAGATCGACGAAGCCCAGAACGGCAGTACGGCTTTCCGAAAGAGCATGGATACCGATTATGATCTGGTGATTATGGAAATCAATCTGCCCAATACGGATACGTTTAGTTTACTGGAAAATCTGCGCAGAATGGCACCTGCTCTGCCCATTCTTATCTTTTCGACGGTCGTACAATATGCTTTCGTTAAACGCTACCTGCAAATGGGAGTGAAAGGCTACCTGAGCAAACAGGCCGAAGACCGGGAAATTCTGCTGGCGGTCCAAACCATACTGACGGGCAAAAAATACATCGATCAATCCTTTATCGATCAGGCGTTGGAAGACCGGCACGTTGCGGATGAACTGGACCCTTTCAAGCTGTTGTCGAACCGGGAATTTGAAATTGCTCAATATCTGTTTAAAGGAACATCGGTTTCCACCATTGCAGACTGTTTAAATATTCATACCTCCACGGTGGGTACCCACAAAGCCCGTATTTACGACAAACTCCGGGTCGATAATGTGATCATGCTCAAGGATCTGGCCGAGCTCTACCGGCTGATCTAAAATCAAATTCGTGCTTTTTTAAAACCGGCGTTCTTCCGTACCGCCGGTTTTTTAGTGCCGTTACCATGCCATTACCCCATCTGGTCAGGCTGGGTTTACAGCATCCGTTCAAATCTTGATGTATATTTGTAAACCACCTATGGATCCAACCACGCATGCTGCCACCTAATTTGTCTTTGAAAGGCCCCATTATTTCCATTGAGGATGACGAAGACGACCAGTTCCTACTTGCGCAAGTTATTAAGCAGTTGGGAGTTACCAACGAAATACGATTTTTTTCCAACGGGCAGCTGGCATTGCATTATCTGGAAGACACGAAGGAACAGCCCTTTTTGATTCTTTGCGACATTAATATGCCCATTATGAACGGGCTGGAATTACGCAGACGGATCAACCGGAGCGAGTATTTACGCCAGAAATCCATTCCGTTTGTGCATTTAACCACTGCCGCCAGCCCTGAAATCATTCGGGAGGCTTACGAAGAATCCGTTCAGGGATTTTTCCAGAAAGCCTCTGATTATGCCGGTTTCCAGCAGCAGATCAAACACCTGATTGAATACTGGCAAAATTGCCTGCATCCGAACAGCCAGTTTTGACCCTTTTCAACGCCGGTTCGGGCCGATGAAAGTGCCAGCTTCCGAAAAATCAGTTGGCGTGGTGGCGAAATCAGCGTCTGGGCCAATTCCTGCGCCATACAATTTCGGGTTTGAATCACCGTTTATTAAACGTCCGAAATGCGAAATCGCACCCCGGTGGAGCGGTTTCGGTTCAAACTACGACGTTACACTTCAAACTATCATGATTGGAACTACCGTTCTGAACCAGACGATCAAACCGTGCCGGCCATTTATGCTCCGGAGCCTCTCCCTTATCAGCGTTCTTTTTATCTTTTGCGCGGTTTTGGGCTGTACCATGAATGACGCTGCTCCGAAAGACGTTCCTTCAGACTTCATTGTGGGCTGGGGAGACAGCATGACCGAGGGGAGCCCCGGTAACTCGTATCTGATCGAGCTTCAAAAGCTAACGGGTTATCAGGTGGTAAATCAGGGAAAGTCGGGCGAAACCAGTACCAAAATTGCCCAGCGAATGCTGGCGGATAAAGAAAAACATGCCTACAATACCATTATCTGGGTGGGTCGTAATAATTACCTGGAACCGGATAATGTAAAAGCCGACATTGCTGCCATGGTCAAGGCGCTGGGACATAAGCGGTATTTGGTATTGGGCATTCTCAACGGGAGTTTTGGGACCAACGAAGATGTGTTCGGTGCCGGCCATGAGGCCATCATGAAGCTGAATGGGGAACTGAGTACGCTGTATGGAGATCATTATATCAACATTCACGCCTATCTGCTGTCCCAATATGACCCTTCCAGTTACCTTGACATTATCGACCATACCGACGACATCGTGCCGCGTTCGCTGCGATCGGATCAGCTGCACCTCAATCAAAAAGGCAATCTGAAGGTTGCCGAACGGATCAAACAAAGCCTGGGTATACTGACCACGCCTTGATTTCGTACAAATTATTTTTTTTATCTTTTACGGCACGTACCTAAAAAAAATACAAAAACGGGAACAATCACTGGGGGTTGAGCGTCTTTAGAACAGAACCTCTTCCGCCGTTATGACGCGCCGACAGTATTTTAGTGTGATCCTGATTTTAGGTACGCTCACGACCATCAGTCCTTTTTCGATCGACATGTATTTGCCGGGTTTTCCGGCTATTGCCAAAAGTCTGCACACCACCATCGACCAGGTTCAGCTTTCCCTGACGGCCTATCTGATCGGTATTTCGTTTGGCCAGCTGATCTATGGGCCGCTGCTCGACCGGTATGGCCGGAAGCTGCCGCTTTACGCGGGCCTGGTGCTGTATTTGCTGGCTTCCATCGGCTGTGCAACCACTACGTCGATTGAAACGCTGATTCTGATGCGGCTTTTGCAGGCGCTTGGTGGCTGTGTGGGGTTGGTAGCGGCCCAGGCTTTAGTGCGCGATCTGTTTCCGGTATCGCAGATTGCTCAGGTTTTCTCCCTGCTGACCCTGGTGGTCGCCGTTTCGCCCATGATTGCCCCAACGGTGGGCGGTTACGCAACGGTTGCCCTGGGCTGGCATTCCATTTTCCTGATTCTGGCGGCCATCACGGCACTCATTCTGATTGCGATTTATTTTGTATTACCGGACGGCAAAAAGCCCGATCCTTCCCTGTCGCTGCGTCCCCGGGCGGTTATGGGCAGTTTTCTGACGGTCTTGAAACAACCCCAATTTCTGACGTATACGCTCGTCGGCGGTATTGCTACGTCGGCCCCCTTCGCCTACATTTCGGGCTCCCCCGACGTCTTTATGACTTTATATCGCGTTACAGAACAGCAATACGGCTGGGTTTTTGCTTTTCTGGCCATTGCCTTGATTGCGCCCACGCAGCTGAATCATAGTTTGTTAAAGCGGTTTCGAAGCGAACAGATTATTCAGGCTACGCTGATCTACCAGTCGGTTGTGGGTCTGTTGATGGTTTGGGGCACCTGGGCGGGCTGGTTTGGGGTCTACGGGCTGATTGCCATGCTGTTTCTGTTTCTGAGTGGTCAGGGGTTAACCGGCCCTAATGCGTCGGCTCTTTCGCTGGCTCCTTTCACGCGTCACGCCGGGAGTGCTGCGGCTTTAATGGGAAGTTTTCGAATGGGTTTCGGAGCGGTGGTTTCCGCATCCGTCAGCCTGTTTCATAACCACACCGCCCTGCCGATGGTGGGGATGATGATGGTTTGCGTGGTCAGTGGGCTGGCTATTTTTCTGCTGGGACAGCGGGTTATTCACTACCGCAATAAGAAGGCTGGCAGGCAGGAATCGCTTTCGGAAGTGGCGTTGTAAGCAGAGCGTCTCCACCAGTTTAAAAGCCGTAACGGAATCCCGCTACGGCTTTTTCAGGTTCTACCGGAATCGGTTCCTGGTTACTTGCTGGCTTCGGCCACCGCCTGATGCTGCGGAATGGCATTCAGATCCATATAGGCTACTTCCCAAAGATGGCCGTCAAGGTCCTCAAAACCGTGGCCATACATAAAACCCTGATCCTGTTTTTCATTGGGCACTTTGCCACCTGCCGCTAGGGCCTTGCTAACCAGCGAATCAACTTCTTCGCGGCTTTCGGCGGAAAGGCAAATGATCGATTCGGTGGTTTGGGTAGCGTCGGCAATTTCCTTTTTGGTAAACGATTTGAAAAATGGCTCAACCAGCAGCATAACAAAAATGTCTTCGCTGATAATCATGCAGGTAGCGTTCTCATTCGTAAACTGCGGGTTGAAACTATAACCGAGTTTGGTAAAGAAGTCGACGGATTTGTTGAGGTCTTTAACGGGCAGGTTAACAAAAATTTTGGTTGCCATTGTAGTTGAAGTTTAAAGTTTACCTGACAAAGGTACCTCCGGTATACGAATCCAGGCGTGTGTAAATGCGCCTACATGCGGGTCGATTGCGACTTTGTCAGAGCCTCTTTTTAACCCCTGAAAATGAGTCCAGTCCGGCCCCAAAAGCCGGGTTCTTTGCTCTTTTTCGAGTTCAGAGTTTCCTGGGGTGTTACCGGTTTTTAAACTATCGGCACTTAAGTGTGTCTATAGTTCATTCAACATTAACACTGGAAGCCATGAAAACGACACATAACAGTTTTATCCTGACCATTCTGGTTGTTCTGCTGACGGGTCATTCGATGTCGGCTCAAATTCTGAAAAGCTGGAGTACGCAGGCAAAAGGTGCGGCCATTGGAGCCGGTACCGGAGCAGCCGCCGGCGCCATCATCAATAAACGAAACCGCGTCGTTGGCGGGGTAATCGGCGGAGTCGTAGGCGGGGCCGCCGGGTATGCTGTTGGCAAGCACATTGACAACAAACGGAAAAAAGCCGCCTGGGAAGAAGCCGGTCGACGGGCCGCCGAACGACCGCTCGCTGCGAACTCGGGTGCGGCTCCCTCGATCACGAAACGTACCGCCGTGGTTACGCGCCCCCCGGTTCCGGCCCCCAAACCGGTCGTTAGCGCAGTTCAGCCGGTTCAGGTTCCGGAAGCCGAGAATAATCCGGCTCTCTACATCCTGAATCAGGGTTACCTGCCCAATCCTTTCTACGGGAACCAGTCGGTACCGTACGGTATGACAGACTACCGTCAGAAAAGTTGGTAACCGCTCAGGTGTTTATGTATCACCCTTAAAATCACAATCGCCATGAAATCAGTCATTTCTCTGTTGTTGCTTGCTACGCTCAGTACGGCGTGTTCAACAACCACTCAACCCGTTACTGTTCAGGAACTAAACCGGCAGTTTATCAGCGCCTGGAATTCAAAGGAAGCCGATAAAATCATTGCTTTCCTGGCCGACGATGTGCAGTTTGTACAAGGCAGCAGCCACTGGCAGGGCAAGAGCGAAGTCGCCAGTAAATGGGTGCGGGCCACATTGCCAACCCTGGACGATTTAAAAACCTTCACGGTTAGTTCGGGAACCGATCAGCAAACCGCCTACGAAGCCGGTACATTTTCGGTGGATGTGTTGCCCGCAACCCCGGCAGAACCGCACGGAACGGGAGAGGGGAATTTTATGCTGCTCTGGAAAAAAGGGGCGGATAATGCCTGGAAGCTCAGTTATGCTCAATTGGAAGACTTGCCAGTCCGGGTGAAGCAGTAACGGATTCACTTGTAAAATATAGTACTTTTCAACGCCTGTCACGACAACCCGGATCCTGTCGTGGCAGGCGTTGCGTGTTTATCCCCAATATCAACCACCCAACCCGGTATTTTTGCCGCCAAAGTACTATGCATAGCAAGGTACCTTATGGATTTACTACCTTTGATTCATCAAACCGGCTGGAAACCAGCGGTACCAGTAAAAACGCTAACATCCATAAACAACAACTACGATGAAAACCTTATTTGCTTCCGCTCTGCTTGCTCTGACTCTGGGTACGGCTTCCCTCGCCTGGGCCGACGACAACAAAGAAAACGCGGAAGCGAAGTCCACTTTTCAATCGGCGGTATATCCGGTGATCAACAGCATGAAGGTAAGCGTGAATGTCAGCAAAGCGAAAGACAGCAAAGTCAATGTCCGGTTGGTAAACGAAGCGGGCCAGACGCTTACGGTGCTTAAGTTGGGGAAAGACAATGAGTCGTCGACCATCCGGTTTGATATGAACAACCTCGAAGACGGTATTTACAAAGTTGAAGTATCGGACGGTTCCAGAACCGAAGTTAAAACGGTAAAAGTACAAACCAGCACGCCCGTTTTGGAACCACGCCGTGAAGTCAGTTTGAACTGAGGGAGGTCAATTCTTTACGATTTGATAACCCGGGAACAGCGGAATTCGGCGTAAATTTGTATTTCTTTCGTATTCTCATGTTCATTGGGTATTTCAGACAGTCTGAGGATTTCCGACAGATTCTGTTTCCGCAATTTAGAAGACTAGCAACCCATCCCGACGCCTTGCCGGGATGGGTTTTTTAGTAGTGGGCCGGAGTTTCGTCAGTGCAGGCGGTTTTCTAAACGGCAGTGAACCACTTAGTTTCCGGCAACCCGGTAGTGCAAATGCCGGACTTCCGACTGAAAAACCGCAAGGTGCTGCGAAAGTGCCGGTGTTGGAGATTTTCGGAGGAGTAGCTGCCTGAATTCCAGGCATTGATCCAGCAGGGCGGTGCGCGTATCGGTCGGATTTGCTTCGGTGAACGATGGGTCGGATAACGATAACAGCGAAACCGCCTGAGTCTGTTGCCGGACTTGCTCAGTCAGGTTCAGCAGCACGGTTTCCGATTCCTGAGCCGTGAGGGCCTGCCGCAAAAGATTTACCGACGAGTCGAGTGACGCAATGGATTGGAGATGAAGTTGCCGGAATTCGCGGTCGATTCGATGGGTGGGCCGGCTGATTGGCGGTGGTGTTGCCAGACGGGAAAACCGCCAGGCCCCCCAGCCAGCCAGCATCATGAGCAATCCCAACCAGAATGCCTGATTGAGTCGGCGGAGGAACAGGTCACGTAAAGATTGAGTCACGCAGCAGGGTTCGAATGGTTGCGTAAAGGTCTGCTTGGGAAATGACCTCAGCGTGAACGCAATGTGAACGGTTTGCGAAGTTTTTAGCCAAAAAGACCGCCCGAAAGACGAATCTTCCGGGCGGTCTTTTTACGCAGTGGGTTGGTGCATCAGACGGCCTCAGGCTTCTGTGCTTTCTTGACCTTGTGCTTTTTCTTTTCTTCCTTTTTAGTGACTTTGATCAGTTTGGCCGCCAGCTTTTTCGCCGATTGCTGGATGATCTTTTTTACTTTTTTCGACTGCTCACCAATTTCAGCCAATTTCGATTCGACAGAACTTGATATTTCGGTAGCCAGTACCTTTTTTTTGGCTTTCATATAAGGTGGTTGTTTGACGCTAAATCGTGTACACGAAAAAATCTACAAACAAATACAAAAAAATAGCGGTAAACAAAAGCGGTATGTTAAGTTTCTGTTAAGGTTTTGGGCTTTTGCAGAAAAGAAATGACCCCAAAAATGCGTTTTCGATCCTGCATCAATCCCCTCTTTTCGTAGCCGATTTAGCGAAGGTTCGCAGCCGTAGTCAGGGCTCCGGACCGTCGGCCGGGCTTTTCTTTCGAGTCAACCGCCCGGTTTATGGCTGCCAGAAATAAGTAATAACCCTGACCATACCAGGCCCGGAATCGCTCGCTGACCGCCGGATCATAGCGGGGTATGAAATCAAGCAAACGGCTTAAATCGAAGGTATCGGACGGCACGCCCACCCCGGCCCGCTGTCCATCGAGCGCATTGCAAGCCTGTTCAAAATGGTTCGGTTGTGGAATCATAAGCACCGGTTTACCCAAATAAAAAGCTTCGCAAACGGATTCAAAACCGGCAGTGGTCACCACGGCCCGGCAGCTCTGCATGGCATCCAGGAAACGCTGGCCATTAATGGCGTGGTAGGTCAGCGTGGCATCGATCCGTTCTTCCGCAGCCTGGGTTCCCGAATGGAAACAACGCATGGGAAGATCCGGATGGCGTTGATGCGCCTTCACGAGTTGGGCCACCAGACCCGGATGCGTAGTGTAAGCCAGGAAAAAATCGCCGGTGGTCGGGTTTCGTTCGATCGCTTCCCGACGCAGGAGCGGTGGTACCACCCGCAACCGGCGTTTTGAAACATCCGGCTGCTGATCGAAAGACAACGCCAGCAATTCGCGGGCCCCCCAGGCGGTGAGAAGCGACGTTAATTTGAAAAGCGCCCGGTCGATGGGTTGGCCCGCCGGGAATTGAAACCGGGGATGAAACGCCAGGTACTGGTGGGCAATGCAGATCATAGGTACTCGCGGGCGGTAGAATCCGTAGGTCAACCCGCCCAGTAATTCATAAAAATTGACGACAAGGTCGGGCTTGAGCGATTCGATGGCGTCCCGAATCTGACGCATACTTTGGTGGTAGAGCCGGAAATGCCGGAGGGCATTCAAAGCGGTTCTGGAAGGTTGAAGCGCGTTGGTTTGCGTATGATAAACCAGACCCGGGCTCGGCAGGGGCGTGATCGGTGCCGGAAACTGTTCGCTGAAAAAGGCGGGTGCGGGGCGGTTTTGGGTGACACCCACCAAGGCCCCAACCACCTCATGGCCAGCGGTTTCGACCAACTGCGCGAACGAAAGCGCCTGCGTCAGGTGGCCACGCCCTTCTCCCTGTACCAGAAACAAAATACGCATGAACGGATGGGTTTACGGTTTCGGGAGTGAAATTAGATTCCAGAGGTTACATGAATTTTACGGCCAGATTATCAATCGTCGGTCCTGGAACGGCTTTCTGGCTTTTTCTTAATACTTTCTTAACAGACCATACCGTCTGATGCCGACTCAAACCCGCTACCTTTCCGCATTCAATCGTCTTCGTGTGCATCAGTTGCCAACGTCATCAACTTCATTTTCTCGCCAGGATTTCGGCGCCAACTTCGTTTGGGGAGCGGCTACGGCAGCCTATCAGATCGAAGGGGCCCACCAGACCGACGGACGCGGGCCCTCGATCTGGGATACGTTCACGCACGACCAGCGCTGGGGGCGGTTTCGGGATCATGGCGATGTCGCCTGCGAGTTTTACCACCGGTACGAAACCGATCTGGCCTTGCTAAAGAGCCTGGGGTTTACGGCTTTTCGCTTTTCCCTTTCATGGTCGCGCATTATGCCCGACGGAACGGGACGAATCAATGAGCGGGGGCTCGATTTTTATAACCGGTTGATCGACAGTTGCCTGGCGATGGGCATCGAGCCCTGGGTAACGCTTTACCACTGGGATTTGCCCCAGGCGCTCGAAGCGAAAGGGGGCTGGACCAACCGGGCGGTTATTCGCTGGTTTTCCGACTACGTCGAGTGCTGCACCAAAGCGTTTGGGCATAAAGTAAAGAACTGGATGGTGCTCAACGAACCGCTGGTGTTTACGGCGGGCGGTTATTTTGCCGGTATTCACGCGCCGGGTCGGCGGGGGTTGTGGAATTTTCTGCCAGCTGTTCACCACGCCGTTATTTGCCAGGGAGAAGGGGGGCGGATCATCCGCCGGAACGTCCCCAATGCCCGGATCGGCACCACGCTTTTCTGTGCGCCGGTCGAGCCGCATACCCACCATTCGCGGGATCTCCGGGCGGCTGCCCGAATCGATGCCCTGGGAAACCGGCTTTTTATCGAACCCAGTCTGGGCCTGGGCTATCCGGTGCAGGATGCGCCCTTGCTGAAACAAATCCTGACGAAATACGCGAATCTGGGTGATTTGCAGCGGGCCGCTTTTGATTTCGATTTCATCGGTTTGCAAAATTACTTCCGGCTGGTGGTTCGCCACGACTGGTTTACGCCGTATTTCTGGGCCCGGGAAGTGAAACCCGGACGGCGAAACGTGGTCGAAACAACGGCGATGGACTGGGAAGTATATCCGGAAGGAATTTACCGCGTGATTCGCCAGTTTTCGGCTTACGAAAAGGTAAAGGAAATTATCATTACCGAGAATGGAGCGGCTTTTCCGGACCGGTTGCAGGACGGTCAGGTGAATGATCCGCAGCGGGTGGCATTTTACCAGGCTTATCTCCGGCAGGTGTTGCGGGCCAAGCAGGAGGGTTTCCGGGTGGGCGGTTATTTTGCCTGGTCGCTGATGGATAACTTCGAGTGGTCGGAAGGCTACCGGCCCCGCTTCGGGCTGGTTTATATCGACTACGCCACCCAGCAGCGTATCGTCAAAGAATCGGGAAACTGGTTCCGTACGTTTTTAACCACCTGATGTATTCCTGATCTATTCGAAGTAAGCAATTGACTTACTGAAATTTAACCTCCGGCCCAATTAACCGTCTGTGTAAATTAATCCCTGGATTTATTGAAAATAGAAAATTGGGTGGTAAATTTCCACGTCGTAAACTGCCTAAAAGATTCGGCTCAAGGATACTGTAAGGCAAATAATCTTCAACCATTACTCCACTTTGTTCGTTAGTATAGAAGTCACTGGTATTCCAAGTACATCCCGCCTGAATGAAATCAGGCAGTCGGCACGGTCATTGGCAGTTTATCTACCTGCCCGATCCATAGCTAATTTCAGGAAACCGGCCGGCTTGTTAACTGATTAGTATTGATGCAAACACCCGTAAAATTTTCCAATTCCACACGGTCGCAATTTTTTGCCACTGCCCGACACCGAGTTGATGCCTATTTTAAAGAAAACGGTATTTCTCCCAATGCCAACTTCGCCATGTGGTTCAAAGCCAGCTTTTTTCTGGGCGGCTACGGACTGCTGTACGGCCTGATTATTTCCAATCTGTTTGGTGCCTGGGTCATGCTGGGGCTGGCCATTTTGCTGGGGGTATTTGCCGCTTTTATTGGCTTCAATGTTTCGCACGATGCCATCCACGGGGCCTTCTCGTCACGCAGCTGGCTCAACAAGGTACTGGGCAGCAGTTTCTATTTTATCGGAGCCAATCCATATGTCTGGAAACTGTCCCACAACATCGTTCATCATACCTATACCAATATATTTGGTCACGACGAGGACATCGATGTGGCACCGGGCCTGATTCGGCTGGAGGATGGGGAAGAGTATAAGCCTTGGCAGCGGTATCAACACCTCTACGCTTTTCCACTCTATTCCCTGGCGTCTCTCTCCTGGGTTTTTCGCAAGGATTTTGTGAAGTTTTTTCAGAAAAAAATCGGGCAACACCAGAATCCGAAACATCCGCTGCGCGAATACATCACCTTGTTTACCACGAAGGCGGCTTATTATTTCTGCTTTCTGATTCTGCCTTATCTGGTGCTGGACCTGGCTTGGTGGCAAATTGCACTGGGCTTTGTCATCATGCACATGGTGGAAGGGCTGGTTTTGGGCGTGGTTTTTCAGCTGGCCCACGTGGTGGAAGGAACGTCATTTCCGGTGCCGGTCAACGGGCAAAGCATTCAGGAGTCCTGGGCCGTTCATCAACTGCGTACGACGGCCAATTTTGCCCCCCAAAGCAAAACGGCGGCTTTTTTCTGCGGGGGCTTAAACCGGCAGATCGAGCATCATCTCTTTCCCAAAGTCTGCCACATTCATTACCCGGCCATTACGGCCATTGTGAAGCAAACGGCGGCCGAATTTGAACTGCCTTACTTGGAAAACCGGACTTTTTTCTCCGCCTTGCATTCCCATTATCGAATCCTGAAACGGCAAGGCCGGGCTGAACTGGCAGAAGCCGCCTGAAGGATCATCGAATAGAAATTGAAAACAGAAATCCGGCCCTAAACCGGATTTTTTGTTTTTCGTACCTCCGAACTTCAGTCCGTGAGATTCTTCCTCTTTCCAGACTCTAGTTGGTAGGCTAGAATCTGACGAACCAAAGTCCGGAGGTACAAAAACAAACTCTTTTGTAATAAAAACCGGTTAGCTTCGTCTTTACCAAAATGAAAGCTAAATCTCCGGGTCTATGAAAACCGTTCAGCTTCTTGTCTTCTCCATTTTAATACTCCGGACCCTGCCGGGTTTGGCGCAGGAAACTATCGGATACCGCGTCATCGGTCATATTCGGGGATTACCCGATCAAACGAAAATGTACCTGATTGACGGCGGCAAACGGAAAATCATTGACTCGGCAGTGGTTCATCAGGAGCGGTTTATCTTCCAGGGAAATATGGCCGAAACGGCGCATACGTATCTGTATGCGGGAAAAGGCAGTGTGAGCCTGAAGCTGGCGGATATTCTGCTCGACAACCGAACCATTCAGGTCGAAGCAGCGAAACCTGTCTACGACAGTGTCACGGTAAATGGCTCCGATATCGACCGGCTTTGGAAAGAATGGTGGCGGGATGATCAGCAAATTGGGTATCAACGGTACCGGATCAAACAGGTATATGAGTCGTTGGCCGCCAAAAAGGATACCGCCAATGCGGAAAAATTAAAGAAGGTAATCGACGAAATGACCGAAAATCGCATTGATTTATTGAAGACTTACGTCAAACGCTACCACACCACCGCCGTTGGAGCCGCATTGCCAACACTCTGTACGTTAGGTGATTATCTGACGAAAGCCGATTACCTGGAAATGTATCAAACGCTGTCGCCCACCTGGCAAAATTCCGGGTTTGGCCGGGAAATTCTGGAGCAGGCCGGAAAAAAAGCGAATCAGCCACCAGCATCAAAATAGTCCGGCAAGCTATACGTCGACTGAAAACCGGTTTCTCAACTAAACAGAATGGTGATGGCAATCATCACAAATGTGAGAATCACCAGCCAGTCGGGCCGGTCGGGTTTTGGTTTTTTTCGGGCCGGTTTACCGTATTGGTTGTAATAACCGGCAAATCGGGCCGGCCGGGTCTGTTGTGAACGTTGAAAATGCAGTGGAACCGTCATGGCTTTTGGGAAATGGATTGTCCCAAAAGTGCCCGGCGATTCTTAATTTCACCTGAATATCTCCTTAGAATTTACTTAGAGTCCCTTTTCTGTATGGATACCGGTTTTTCCAGGGTTGCCCGGTGCGCTCCAAGTGCCCTTAGAGCTCGTACGTCACGGTTTGCTGAAGCACCGTGCCATCGTCCGGTTTAAAGGAAACCAGCATAAGCCCCTTTTTATTGGTTTTATGGTAGCCTCCCGGCTCTTTTGAGTTTTGGTAGGGAATGCGGGTGGTTTCAAAGCCCAGCATCTTTTTTTTCAGTGAACCTTGCCCAAACGAAAGTTGCCGGAAGCTGCTTTCCGTCAAAGCCGTATCCATTTCAGACACCGTAAAAACGGAATCCCGTGGCGATATGGCCTGAATTTCAACCAGCAGCAGCCCCGATGCGCTGGTCGGTTTTCCATTCTCATCCACCAGCGCGAGTGAGACGATCAGGCCGTCAGCGCCGTCTTTGCGGACTTCCACCTCTTTCAGGAGCTTGGGGGAGTTTGAATTTTTAGGGGTACAACTTGCCGCCGACAGGCAAGCCAGGAGAAGACCGGTGGAAATTTTCATGAATAGATGCCGTTAGAAATAGCCTGTTTCTATAACCCATCCGGTCGGAAACGGTTTAAAGTTTACGGGATTCGTGGGCTAACGCGGCCACTTTTCCAGCGGCTGTACCTTCGCACTGGCCTTTTTGACGGCTTTTTCAGGGATGAGCAATACCGTCAGGGCGGTTTTTGACTGAGCGGGCACCTGCACTTCAAAACCAACGCGGATCGTGCCGGGGTTGGCCGCATCGTAGGCCTGGGGCGGGTCGGTCGACCAGGTTTTCAAAACCACCCTGGCGGGCTCCCGTACCTCCAGAATCAATTTTTTGCCATCTTTGGTGAGTTCCGCTTTGTTCTTTCCGAGCAATTTTACATCCGCCGGCGTCAGCATGGTCCAGCGAACGGTGGTTTCAGCCGCCGGCGTTTCCAGTTCGTCCCGAACCACGACGTAAGCCTTGTTAACCAGCGCAACACCGCGTGTCGCTTTCGTCACCGATTCCTTGTAACAAGCGGTCAGGTCCGTCACGGCATACATGAACTCCGGTTTCGCTGAAAAGGCGCTAATGGGTGCTTTTTCAAACACCCGTTGCAGTTCGTTGTTGATGGTCAGGGTATTATGTACAAAGTTGTTGTACCGGAAAACCTGCCACCGTTGCGAATTTTGTTCCCGGTTCCACAAATCCACGCCTTTCGACTCCAGCGACTCGTAGTCCTGCATCCCAAAATCCATGGCCCAGCGAACGCCATCGGCTTCCATAACGAATGAACCCACATCCATATGGGCGTGGCTGGTTCCCGGACTACCGCCTTTGACGCCAAGGTAAATGGCCGCCGGATCGGTCCAGGAAGCGCGCATGAGAGCCACCGGCGTTTTGCCCATACCGGTCCACATCAACGCCTTCGGTGCTGTCATGGAGGATAGGCTCACCCCGCCACTCCAGAGCATGGTAGCCGGCAGTAACCGATCTTTGACAAATTTGCCGGCTTCGTCGTTCAGCAGGTGATCCCGCTCAACCCACAGAAGCGACGGATCTTTCCGTTTGTTGGCAAACCAGAACATGGCGGGTTGCAACTCCCCGCGCAGGCCCGAGTCGGAGTAGTTGAACGCCATGCCGGAAGGCCCGGTCATGTTTTCGAGGTAAGCCGCAGTTTGCAGAAAACCGGGTTGGGCGGCTATCCCAAAATCGGTACCAAATGCTTTTTCCAATGCGCTGGCGAGCATAACGTTAAAGCTTGTGCCGTATCCCCAGTAGCTATAACCTTCGGGATAAGCGCCGTCGGGCTGGTACTCCTTCATGGGTAATACCACCGAATCGATGGCCCGGTTGATGATGCTTTTTGCCAGCTCCGGCTGATCTTCGAAAATGGCAAGGGCACCATAGGTCATCCCGGCATTGCAAACCTGATTCCAGTTGTTGGTTATTTTCAGCCAGCTATTGTATTTGGGGTTGAGCGAAGGTTCAATACCTTTTTTCAGAATGGCCTCTTTAATAGCGGTGCGGGACGATTCGGCCAATCCGTAATACAACCAGTCGTAGCCAATGGCAACCGCCATCGTCATTTCGCCGACGTCCAGAAAGTGCGTCGGATTCCAGTCACTGAAAGCCGAAATGGCGAGCAATTCTTTTTCGGCCCGGCGGAGGTAATTTTCCTGCTGGGTCATCCGCCAGGCGTAGGAAAGGTAAAAAATCCGGCGTAACCCTTCCCGGGATTTACCGAGCAGCCGCCGGCCAATCTGAATCCGTTCGATTGGGGCTTCATTCAAGAGGGCGTCGCATTCCGCCAGGATAATGGTGTGCAGTTTCTCCCACGTTTTATCGGCCGCTACGGTGCGTTTGATCGGCTCTTCTTGTCCTTTCAGCAGCAGGATGCGCGGATGATCGGGCAGGGAAATCTGGCTTCCGATACGGTCCGTTTGCGCCTTTGCGTTCAGGCAGGCCAGAAGCACAAGGGTAATGAGCGTAAAGACGGTTTTCATACGTTGGGTGGGAATTGGTTTCATTCCAGGTCCAATAAGCGGAATGGGGGGCAAAGTCTACCCGTCTGCGGAATGCTATTTAAAGTTACTTTTATTCTACGCTGGTAGTTTTTTAAATTTTTGTACTTTACGTAAAAAGTACATATTCACGGAATCTAAAACCCCGGCGTAACCCGCTGAAACCTTCAAGTAAATGGATCTTTTTAACATTAACCGCCGTCGTTTCCTGCAAGGTGCTACGGCATCGCTCGCCCTCTCGACGCTGGGAGCCTACGGAATGGACGTGCTCCATCAGGGGAAAACCTGGCGTGTCGCCCTGATCGGGACCGGTTGGTACGGCAAAAGCGATTTATTTCGGCTGATTCAGGTAGCTCCGGTTGAAGTCGTTGCGCTTTGCGATGTGGACAAAAACCAGCTCAATGCGGCCGGGAAACTGGTCAGCCAGCGTCAGAAATCCGGCAAAACGCCCAAACTGTACGGTGATTACCGGAAGTTACTGGCGGAAAATGAACTGGATATTGTCCTGATCGGAACGCCGGATCACTGGCATTCCCTGCAAATGATCGATGCCGTTAAAGCCGGAGCGAACGTTTACGTGCAGAAACCGATCAGCGTGGATGTCATGGAAGGCGAAGCGATGGTGGCGGCCGCCCGGAAATACAAGAAAGTGGTGCAGGTCGGTACGCAGCGCAAAAGCACCCCTCACCTGATCGAAGCCAAAAAGAATATTGTCGATGCGGGGCTGCTGGGCAAAATCTCGCACGTGGACATGTGCTGCCACATTCACATGCGGGCCAACGGCAATCCGCCGGTGACCGCCGTTCCTGATTTTCTGGATTATGAAATGTGGACCGGTCCGGCACCGATGCGCCCGTACGACGGTTTGCCGCACATCCGCTGGTGGCGCACTTTCAAAGAATACGGCAACGGCATCATGGGCGATATGTGTATTCACATGTTCGACACCGTGCGCTGGATGTTGAAACTCGGCTGGCCGACCCGCATCAGTTCAGAAGGCGGTATTTATGTGCAGAAAGAAGGCAAATCCAATATTCCCGATACGCAGTCGGCGGTTTTCGAATATCCCGAATTGAATTGCGTCTGGTCGCAACGCAGCTGGGGAACGCCAACCAACCCGGATTATCCGTGGTCGTTTACGCTGTACGGTGAAAAAGGCACCCTGTGGGCCAGCACGATGCAGTACGATTTTATTCCGCAGGAAAAGGGCGGGCAGAAGATCCACAAAGACGTGGTTTACGAAAAGGAAAAATACCCCGAAGATCTGACGGAAGAACGCATCGAATTGAATGCCGCACCGGCTACCCGTCTGCATATGATTGATTTTCTGGCCGCTATCGAAAAAAATGGTCGGCCCGTTGCCGATATTGAGGAAGGACACATTTCGACCGCAAGCTGTATTCTGGCTAACATTTCGATGCAAACCGGTCGGCCCATCGTTTACGATCCGGTGAAGCGCGAAATTGTCGGCGACCGCGAAGCCAATGGTCTGCTGGCGCGTCCTTACCGGAAACCATACATTCACCCTGATCCTAAAAAAGTATAGATGGATCGGAGATCATTTGTACGCCTGGGAACGGCTTCACTTTGTAGTTTACCGGTTTTAACGACAGCCAGTTTTGCCCGTTCCTATGCCACCGCGCCCGACACCAAACCTGCCTGGTTGCTCGAGGTAATTAAAGCCAACGATGAACAGATCAATCAAATCCGGGCCTATCGCGTCAAAGAATCGGGTAATCCGGCTTTTGGCGGTATAAAAGATGGCGAAGATATTCCGAATGCACAGTCCACCGCCGATTTTGCCCGGCGGTGTGCCTGTGCCATTTCCAGCCCGGAATCAACGTTTTACCGCTCGAAAGAACTGCTCAGCGAAACCGGCCAGGCGGTTCAGTACCTGCTGAAAATCCAGCATTCGGATGGCACCATCGACTTGCCTTCCACCAATTTCCATTCGACCCCCGATACGGGTTTTATCGTCAAGCGGTTGACAACCGCCTATACACTGCTGAATCGTTCCGGAACGCCGGGGCTGGAAACGGTTTTGCCGGGACTGAAAACCTTTCTGCAACGGGCGGGCGAAGCACTGGCCGCGGGCGGTATTCACACACCCAACCACCGCTGGGTGGTGTCGGCGGCTTTGACCAAACTGAATTCGCTTTGGCCCGATGCGCGCTACGTAAAACGCATCGAACAGTGGCTGGGCGAACACATCGACATGGATGAAGACGGGCAGTTCAACGAGCGGAGCACGCTGATTTATTCGCCCCTGACCGACCGCCTGCTGATCACGATTGCCAAAGGAATGAACAAGCCGGAACTGCTGGACTACGTCAGGCGAAATCTGGCCATGACGCTTTACTACATTCATCCGAACGGTGAGGTGGTTTCGGAAGCGTCGGGACGGCAGGACAAGGCCCTGGTTGGTACGCTCGAAGGCTATTACTATCCGGCCCGCTTTATGGCGTTGCGCGATAAAAACGGCGAACTGGCCGCCCTGTGTCGGCAAATCGAAAAAACCGTGCTGCTGAAAGGGGTTTATTTTCTGGACTACTACCTGGAAGATCCGGCGTTCTGGAGCGAACTGCCCGCCAGCAAACCGTTGCCCACCGATTACGTCAAACCCTTCCCGCATTCGGGGCTGGTGCGGATTCGGCATGGAAACTGGGATAGTACCATTTTGAAAGCCAACCCGGTTTTTCTCACCTTTTCAAAGGGCGAAGCCGTGTTGCAGGGCCTGCGAATAGCGGCTTCCTTTTTTGGGAAAGGGCAGTTTCAAACCGAAAAAATTGAGAAGAAAGGCGATAGCTGGGTGTTGAGCCAGTCGCTGGACGGCCCCTACTGGCAACCGTATCCCAAAGACGGTATTGACCCGGCGGGAGACTGGGAAAAAATGCCGCGAACCAACCGGAAACAATCCGAAGTTCAACGCTACGAAGCCAACGTAACGATTCGGGAAACCGCGCGTGGGATGGAGGTTGATATTCAGATTACGGGAACGGAAAATATCCCGGTTTCGGTCGAATTGATATTTCGTTCGGGTGGAACACTGGCGGGGGTTACGAAACATCCGACCCGGCCCAATGCGCATCTTCTGAGTGGGCAATCGGGTACGTATACCGTTCAGAATGATACCATTACGTTTGGTCCGGGCAAAGCCTTACACAAGGGCGTCGTGTTGCGGGGGGCCTTACCGCCCGTGGAAGCACCAACCGTTTATCTGACGGGCTTTACGCCATTTCAGCACACCATCAAACTTTCGTAGAGCTGATGGCCCCCGAATCGATGGATTCGGGGGCCGATCTCAGCGCAATTCTTCCAGCATAAGATCTTTAAAAGACACTTCGGCTTTTCCACCGCCGTGGATTTGTAAACCGATCAGCCCTTCCTGGGGAATGGTTTCGTCCGGTTCCGTATAGTCCACCGTTTGTTTGCCGTTGAGGAATAATCGAATCCGGCGGTTTTCGGCCCGAATTTCGTACTCATTCCAGTCATTGGGTTTCAGAATCCTTTTGATCAAAACGGAATCGGGATGAATCAGTGTTTTATTCCGGCGCGACTCGTCGTACAAACTCGCCCAGTACCCTTTGCCCAGATCGGCCTGGTAGCCCGTCATTTCATACGCCGGGTTGGTCAGCCGTTTGCTGCGAAACTGCACTCCGGTGTTGATAAAGCCTTCTGTTCCAAGCAGTTTGAACTTTACTTTCAGAATAAAGTTGGCATACGGACGCGTGGTGCATAAAAAATCATTGTGGGGCACGGTTTCCGTCAGCGACCCGCCCACCAGCGCTCCGTCTTTGATACGCCAGGTTTTGAGGGTGTCGCCCTCCCAGCCCCGGAAGGTTTTGCCGTCGAACAACCGGACCGGTTTTTGGGGAAACCGGCTCATAAACCCCAGCAGCAGGGCGCCACCGACGACGATCGGGAAGAGTAAGGATTTCATGGATTCAGGAAGTCAAAAGGTTGCGGAATAGAGCGGCCGGTTGTAATTATTCAACTACAGACGCATTCAAAGGTAGTTAAAATAGATTTTACGAACACGTATTGTATTCCTTTGTAAATTGAATTCAGTTTGTTCAGTAAGTGGTTTTTTATGGAATATGCATCTGCCATTTCGTCCCGGCATGATCTCTCCGGTGAGGGTGAAATGGGGGAGGTCATTCGGTCATTTGATTGGTCATCCAGTTCGATAGGCCCCCTGGAAAACTGGCCGGCCAGCTTACATTCAACGCTGAGCCTGGTGCTGCATTGCCGGTTCCCGATGGCTTTATACTGGGGTCCCGATCGAATCTGCCTCTATAACGACGCCTATCGGGGCATGTTGAATGACGCAGCCCGTCAGCCGGCGGCTTTGGGCCAACCGGCCGAAACCGTCTGGGCCGAAAGCTGGCCCCTGGTCAAACCGCTGATCGATCAGGCTTTCTCAGGAAGTGCCACCTGGAACGAAGATCAGCTTATTCCACGGATGCGGAACGGACAACTTCAGAATAGCTACTGGACTTCGAGCTACAGCCCGGTGACCGGGGAGTCGGGCCAGCCGGCGGGCGTGTTGGTGACCTGCCTGGAAACAACGGAGCAGGTGGCGGTTCGAAAGAAAATTGAACTGAGCGAAACGCGGCAGAAACTAGCCATCGAAGCGGCTGGTTTAGGAACCTTCGACTGGGACATGATCAAGTCGGAATTCGTGTTTTCGGAGCGGCTGGCCGCCATGTTTGGTTATACCGAAAGCGCTCACCTGGTGCAGTCGAGCTTTAGTGACCGGGTTCATCCGGACGACCGGCAGCTGCGGTTGGAGGCCCATGCTGAAGCTGTTAAAACCGGCCGGTTGTTTTACGAAGCCCGGTTTGTCTGGCAGGATCAATCGGTACACTGGATTCGGTTGAACGGAAAAATCCTCTACGACCCGCGTGGAGTTCCCAGCCGGATGTTTGGAACGACCATGGATATTACCGAACAAAAGGCGCAGGCGGATTGGCTTGAGAAACAGGTTGCGGAGCGCACACTGACGTTGCAAAGGAAAAACGAAGAGCTATCCCGGAGCGAGGAGCGGTATCACAAAATGGTCAATGAGGTTCAGGATTACGCCATTCTGTTGCTCGACCGGGACGGCACCATTCTCAACTGGAACCAGGGAGCAGAGCGAATCAAAGGGTATACCGGAGCGGAGATTATCGGAAAAAACTTTGTGATTTTTTACCGCCCGGAAGACCGTGAGAAAAATCTTCCGGGAAACTTGATCCGTGAAGCCTTCGAAAAAGGGCGGGCCAGGCACGAAGGCTGGCGGATTCGGAAAGATGGCAGCACGTTCTGGGGTAGTATTGTCATCACGGCTTTGCACGATCAGCAGGGCGACATCATCGGTTTTTCCAAAGTTACCCGGGATTTGACAGAGAAGAAACTGGCGGAAGACCAGTTGCGGCAATATGCCCACGAACTCGAACTGCAAAACAAGGAACTGGAGCAGTTTGCGTACATCGCATCGCACGATTTGCAGGAGCCACTCCGGAAAATTCAGACGTTCTCGGAATTGTTGCGGGAAAATCTGGACAACGCCGAAACCGCTGATCGGTATTTGAGTAAAATCGACACCTCGGCCCAACGGATGTCGATGCTCATCAAGGAAGTGCTCAAGTATTCCCGGCTCTCGAAACTGTCGGAAGAATTTGTCAGGGTCGATCTTAACGAAATTCTGAGCAGTGTGCTGGTCGATTTTGAATTATTGATCGAACAGAAAAAAGCCGTGGTCCGGACGGAGACCTTGCCCGTAATCGACGGAATTCCGCTCCAGCTGAATCAGCTTTTTTACAACCTCCTGAGCAACTCACTCAAGTTTTCGGAGCAATCACCGCACATCCAGATTACCTCAAAAATTCTTGCCGGGGATGAATTGCCAACGGAAACGGGCTTAAAAACCTCACAAACGTATGCTCAACTCATCTTTAAGGACAATGGCATTGGCTTTGATCCGCAGTTTGCCCGCCAGATATTTACCATTTTTCAACGGCTAAACAACCGCAACCGGTATAGCGGAACGGGCATTGGGCTGGCGTTGTGTAAAAAGATTGTCGACAATCACCAGGGTGCTATTTATGCCGAAAGTGCGGCCAATCAGGGGGCGGCCTTTTTTATTTACCTGCCCATCGCCCGAAAGGGAACCGATGAACCCGCCGGTTAAACTGGGGAGCCAGCCGGTTTTCCAGCAGCACGAACGCTCCTCACGCCCTCCAGTAAGGATCTTAGTGGGGGCACTGATTCAGGCCCATTTCTTCTTTTGAAGGCGTTGCGGAAGGAACACCGTTGGCCGGGACGTCCACTTTTGCAATCCAGACAATGGCATTCAGAACCAGTTTCCGGAAATTATCATCGGCCCAGACGCGGTGGTAATGACCACCGGTAATTCCGAAGCCCCGGCCACCGTCGGGCCGTTCGCGGCACCACGATGTGTGCTGCGGTTTTCCGGCTTCGTTCCGAACCGCTGCATTGTTCTCGTGGGGGCCATCTTTCCGGTCCAGGGTCGAAGCCGGGGGAATGGCGGTGAGCAGAGGGGTGACGCCATCCATTTGAGGTCGGAAACGCATGTGGTAATACCACTCGTCGTTGATGGTAAACGGTTTGACGCCCCGGGTAATCGGGTGAGCAGGCAGGGTTTTGTATTCGGCGGTCCAAACCGGGTTCACCGACCAGAAGGTTTCGAAATACCCACCAATCCAGTTCAGGAAATAAGTCCCGGCGGTGCCCTTAGGAACTTCAACGGCGTAGTGAATACAAGCCAGACCGACGCCTTTTTTCATCAGTGCCTGGACTGCTTCAAGGTGCTGGTTGATGAGGTGACCTTCTCCGCCGTCGCCGTAAATCACAACGGCGGCTGCGTTGTCGAACGCCTTCGGATGGGCCGGCCAGCCTTCCGTAAAGACGTCTGCTTCGAGGGCGGGCATCGTTTCATTCAGGCGTTTCGCTAACAAAAGACAACCCGCTTTGTGTTCATGCTCACCGGCACCGTGGCTACAACTGCCCGCAATGAACACCACGCGCTTTTTAGCCGGTGCCGAAGCAACGGAATGGGGGATGGGTTCAGCTAAAAACCGGAAGTTTGGAAAAACGGCCGTTAACAGACTTCCCAGCGTTATGACACTAACGATGGAGAGTGAAAAAAAAGCACGCATAGCAAGTAGGTTGTGGGAATACCGATGAAAGTAGCCCGTTGTCGGGAACTACTTGAAATCGGGGTCTGATTGGCACAGATTTAGCGGGAAGTGTGGATCCGGACCGCAAACCATTTACAAACTTTCTGAAGAATTGGTCTGGTATTTGTATGGAAAATAAATAGTAATAATTCAAGTGACGGTAGCACTCCTGCATCCTTATTCTATTTTGTGATTAGCAAATGAAAAAGTCAGTATTGGTTGTTGAAGATCAATCGTCTCAACGCAAAATAATGGTTGAAGCCCTGCAACGGGCCGGTTATACCATTTACCAGGCTGCCGATGTACAACAAGCGATTAGTCTGATTCAACAGCAAAAACCGGATGTGGTGGTGGTTGACATGCACTTACCCAGCGGTGACGGCGGGGATGTTATACGGGAAGGCCGGAAAGTTGCCGGTTCACCCATTGCCATTATAGCGGTTTCGATTGATCTGGCCATTCTGCATCAGAACCTGACCTCCATTCATCCGGCCGATGCGTATTTGTCTAAACCTTTTCATCCCCGGGAGCTTCTAAAGATTGTGGAGGAGTTGGTGGGGGTATCACTATAGTTCGTTTGAAGCCCATATGGATCAGTTGCATGCCCACTTCCTGCGCAACGACCCAGTATTGAAGCTCATTATTGGTAACAATCCAGAAGTTATCTGTCTCAAAGTTATTGAGTTGGATCCACGACAGGGCCTGAACGGGATTGTCAAATATAACCAGAGGAGTATCTATCGTAGTCGGTAGTGCCTGCAATACTGTATACCAGGTATCTTCATTCATAGGTCGTGGAATAGAAATGACAATAAATTGGGTAATGACCCATCGAGCGCGTTAAAATCGTTCAATAGAGGCCCATCCCAATAAAATAGCTACAAATCCGATGACCAGGGCTGCAACCAGCCGACGGGTCTTGTGGAGCGGCCTGGGTGATTTCTGGAAGGCGGAATAGGCATAATAGCCTGCTACAAAACCATACAGGAAAACCGAAACTCCGATAAAGTAAATTCCCTGCATTGGATGATGAAAGTGTTAAACTGTGAGTGTAATTACCTGGTATAATTACTTATGCATCAAAATACATGCCATTTCCGATGCGTATAGCCAGAAACCTTCTCCGCTAAAAAAAGTATCGGGCGCAATCGGAAAGGCAGTTTTTCTTCAATGCTCATCCTCTTTTGTACCTTTACCGGAATCTTATCTCCTGACCCAATGACTAAGTACCGATTCTTCATTTTCCTGCTCTTTAGCAGCGGGACGATCTTTGCGCAGTGGCACCCTTCGCCCTGGCCGGTTCTGAAGCAGTACGACCGGAATCATCTCTACAACATTGCCCTGCCGCTGGGCGGCATCGGCACCGGAACGGTTTCGCTGGGTGGTCGCGGAGAACTGCGCGACTGGGAGATTATGAACAAACCCGCCAAAGGCTTCAGCACCGTTACGGTTGGAAATAATGCCCCTTTTTTTGCCATTAATGTGCAGCGGTCGGGCGGAAAGCCCCTCACAAAAGCACTGATTGGCCCGCTCGACCCCGCCGAATACCTGCATTACGAAGGTCGGCCGGTCAACCAGCATGGATTCCCGCGTTTTACAGAAGCGTCCTTTGATGCCGCCTATCCGTTCGGGCAGGTTCATTTGGCGGACCCGAAAATGCCGGTGAAGGTGACGATCAAAGGCTTCAATCCCTTCATTCCCGGCAACGCCGATGCGAGTGGCATACCGATTGCCGTGCTGGCCTACGAGGTGACCAATACCGGTTCGGAGCCCCTGACGGTTTCGGTGTGTGGTTCGATGCGCAATTTTATCGGGAAAGATGGCAGCCAGTATCGGAAAGACTGGAAGGGTGATGTGGTTCCGATCGGGGCTAAAAAGAACGTAAACGTGTATAAAACCGCTGCCGGTATTCAGGGAATTTACATGTTCTCCGATAGTGTAAACCGGCAGGACCCGGCCTGGGGCACCATTGCCCTGACGACCAACCAGACGGAGGGGGTGAGCTACCGCACGTCGTCGCGGTCGAATGACTGGGAAAATGCCATGCTCGATTTTTGGGATGATTTCAGCGCGGATGGCAAACTTACCGAAAAAACACAACCGGTTGACGATGATCCGCTGGCGTCGCTGGCCGTCCAGAAACCGATTGCGCCCGGCCAAACCCAGACCTTCACATTTTTTATCACCTGGAATTTTCCGAACCGGCTGGCCTGGTCGTCGTTCTCGTTGCAGCCGGGGAAAGACGCCATCGGCAATTATTACTCGACGCAGTATGCCGATGCCTGGGATGTGATTCAAAAAACACTGCCGCAGTTACCGGTTTTGGAACAGAAAACGCTCCGGTTTGTGAATGCATTTTTGGCCAGCACCTATCCGGAAGTGATCAAAGAAGCGGCCCTTTTCAACCTGGCAACGCTCCGGTCGCAAACCGTTTTCCGGATTCCCAGTGGCCACATGATGGGTTGGGAAGGGGTTTTTGACGAGAATGGCTCCTGTTTTGGTTCCTGTACCCACGTCTGGAATTATGAACAGGCGACGGCTTTTCTGTTCGCCGATTTGTCACAGTCGATGCGGGACATTGAATTTAACTACGCGACCAGCGACGCCGGAAAAATGAGCTTCCGGGTCATGTTGCCACTGACAAAAGCCCAGGAGTGGAAAAATGCCGCTGCCGACGGGCAAATGGGGACCATTCTGAAGTTTTACCGCGACTGGCAACTTTCCGGTAATTCCGAATTTCTGCGGAAAAACTGGGAACAGGTCAGGAAAGTGATGCAGTATGCCTGGATACCGGGTGGTTGGGACGGCAATCAGGATGGTGTGATGGAAGGCCGGCAGCACAATACGATGGACGTGGATTATTACGGCCCTAACCCGCAAATGGGGTTCTGGTATCTGGGTGCCCTGAAAGCCACTTCCGAAATGGCAACCGTCATGAAAGACCCGGCGCTGGCCCGAAAATGTACGGATTTGTTCCGAAAAGGAAGTGCCTGGATGGACCAGAACCTGTTCAACGGCGAGTACTACGAACATAAAATCACCGATCCAAAAACGTTTGCCTTTCTGAATTGGGAAGGCAATCCGGGCGTGGCGATTCCCGATTATCAGTTGGGAAAAGGCTGCCTGGTCGATCAACTGGTGGGCCAGATGATGGCGCACATGATGGGGTTGGGGTATCTGGCCAAACCGGAACACATTCAGACGTCGTTGCAGAGTGTGATGAAATACAATTATCTGGACAATTTTGCCGACCATTTCAACAACATGCGGTCTTATGTGCTGGGCGATGAAGCCGGGTTGCTGATGGCCAGCTGGCCCAAAGGACGCTTAAACGTGCCGTTTCCGTATTTTGCCGAATCCATGACCGGTTTTGAATACACGGCCGCCGTGGGCATGCTGTACGAAGGCCAGACCGAAAATGCGCTCAAATGCATCAAAAGTATCCGCGACCGGTTCGACGGTCGTAAACGAAACCCGTTTAATGAACCGGAATGCGGGCATCACTATGCCCGTTCGATGACCAGCTGGAACGCCGTGCTGGCCTGGAGCGGTTTTCTGTATTCCGGCGTCACGGAAACGATGACGTTTACAGCCAAAACCGGAACCTATTTCTGGTCGAACGGGTCGGCCTGGGGCACCTGCACGATCGCACCGGAGGGGACAG
Organism: Larkinella knui; assembly: GCF_003858645.1. GTDB lineage: Bacteria > Bacteroidota > Bacteroidia > Cytophagales > Spirosomataceae > Larkinella > Larkinella knui. The sequence continues at coordinate 193,131 of NZ_RQJP01000001.1, forward strand.
CAAGCCGGGTGACGTTGCAGGTTCTGGACGGAAAAATCCGTCTCCGGCAATTTGCGCTTCAGGGTGCCGGAAAACACACGTTTAAACAGAGCCAGGAAGTGGCAGAGCCGAAAACGCTGGCGTTTACCGTCGGTCGGCCGTAAACGGAATTCGGAACAAAACGAAACGCTCGCCACCCGATCTCTCAATTTTCATTGTTCAGTATTCATTTAACTCCTAACTTGCCGCCAAACGTTACCAATTAGCAGGAACTCTTGATTATTGAAACTCGCGCCTACGCCCGCGCCGGGCTGTTAGGTAATCCATCCGACGGTTTTTTTGGCAAAACGATTTCGATTTCCGTTCGAAACTTCGGCGCATCGGTATCGCTTTATGAGTCGCCCGAACTGAATATCGAACCCCAGGAACAGGACACCAACTCATTTCGGAGTATTTACCATTTGCGGGATGCTGTAGCTTCGTTGGGCTATCACGGCGGTGTGCCACTCATTAAAGCGGCTCTTAAACGCTTCTGTGAATACTGCGATCAGCTCGGCATCCGGCTTCCCAACAAGAACTTTACCATCCGGTATAGTACGTCCATCCCACGTCAGGTGGGGCTTTCCGGCTCCAGTGCCATTATTGTGGCTACGTTTCGGGCATTGATGAAATTCTATCAGGTCGACATCCCGCTGCCGCAGCTACCGACGCTGGTACTGAAAACCGAATCGGAAGAACTGGGCATTACTGCCGGGCTTCAGGACCGGGTGATTCAGTGTTACGAAGGCTGTGTCTACATGAATTTCGACCGTGAACTACTGGAACAATGCGGCCACGGGTATTACGAACCCATCGAGCCGCGTTTGTTACCCAAATTATATATTGCTTACAAAACATCACTGGGCAAGCAGTCGGGCCGGATTCACAACGATGTACGCTCGCGCTGGGACAAAGGGGAAGAGCTGGTTGTCAAGACCTTGCAGGATATTGCCGACGTGGCCCGCCAGGGTCACGAAGCCTTGCTGAACCACGATACCGACCGGCTTCACGACCTTGTCAACGAAAACTTTGACCTCCGCCGGCGGATTTACAACATTACGGAAAGCAATCTGGAAATGATTTCGGCGGCCCGGCGCATCGGAGCCTCGGCTTCGTTTGCGGGTTCGGGTGGGGCTATTGTCGGTATTTACAAAGACGATGATATGCTCAACCGCCTGTTTATTGAAATGAAACACCTGAACGCCCGCGTCATCAAGCCATACGTAGTTTAAATTCATTGCGTGAATGAGCGATTGAGTGATTGGGCAAAACGTTCAGTCGCCAGCTGTGATCGCTCATTCACTCATTCACTCACTATGATTAAGAAAGCCGTAATTCCTGCTGCCGGCCTGGGAACCCGATTTTTGCCGGCCACCAAAGCACAACCGAAAGAAATGCTGCCGATTATCGACACGCCGACGATTCAGTACGTCGTGCAGGAAGCCGTCGATTCGGGTATTGAAGATATTCTGATCATTACCGGGAAAGGTAAGCGGTCTATCGAAGATCATTTCGACCGGAATTATGAACTCGAAACCCGGCTGGAAGAAAAGGAAGATGAAGCGCTTTTGCTTGAAATGCGCCGGTTATCGGACATGGCCGACATCCACTTTGTCCGGCAGAAAGAACTGAACGGCTTGGGCGACGCTATTTACTACGCCCGTCATCACGTTGGTAATGAGCCGTTTGCGGTTTTGTTGGGCGACACCATCATGGATTCGGTTATTCCGGTTACCCAGCAATTGATCGATACGTATGATCAATACCGTGGAACGGTCATTGCCGTTGAGGAAGTGCCGGCTGATAAAGTAAACCGGTATGGGATCGTGGGGGGTAAAACCTTGAGCGACACCATCATGGAACTGAACATTCTCATCGAGAAACCGTCTATCAAATCGGCCCCTTCGAACCTGGCAATTGCGGGCCGGTACATCCTGACGCCCGACATCTTTGCCGCCATCGAACAAACTGCCAAAGGAAAAAACAACGAAATTCAATTAACGGACGCGATGTTGTTGCTGCTCAAGCGTGAAAATATTTATTCGCACCGCATTGAGGGCAAGCGCCACGACATTGGCAACAAACTGGATTTTCTGAAAACTACGGTTGAATTTGCATTGAAGCGGAAGGAGTTTTCTGCTCCGTTTCTGGCGTTTTTAAAGGAAATCGTGGCGGCTCATTCCTAAGAATCCATTCACGTTATCCGGAAAGCCCTGGAAGGGCGATCTGCTACTAGAAAATAGAGTATTGCTGCCGATTAGCTCCGGAGGAGCGGTCTAAATCACATTCAGGCCGCTCCTCCGGAGCTACTGGATGAAACTAACTGGTGCCTATTAACAGGACAGGCCTCCGGCCTTAACTCCGGCAACTTCTCTTTACTCATAGAGTGTTCCGGTCAATCCGTAAGATTTTAGGTCTTTTTGATGATCAGTTATCAGGAAGCAATCCCGGGCTAAACAGACTTAAGTCGGTGAATACTAAAGCGTATTAAATACCAGCGCCAGTTGTCGATCCAGTTCCAGGCCGTGCAAGCCCTTCCGAATCACATACCCGTCCTTATCAATCAACAGGTTCATGGGCATTGGATTTTTGCTGAATTTCGGCCCTGCGACATTCCGGGAGCCAACCCGATCGGTCAATTGCGGCCAGGGTAAGCCTGATTTTTGAAGTGCTTTTCTCCAGGCTTTCGGATTTTCGTCGATGGAAATGCTAACAATCTGGAGTCCCCGGTCCTTGTATTGATCGTAAAGTGCTTTAAGGTGGGAGTGTTCGTTACGGCAATAGTCACAGCGGCTTGACCAAAAATCAACCAAAACCACCTGGCCTTTAAAAGCGAGCAGATTAACCGGTTGGTTCTGTTTATCAGACAAATTATAGTCAGGTGCCGGTTGTCCCGATCCAATGGATCGATCGGTTGACCGGTTCATCGGTTTCTGACAAAACGCAGGGCTGGTAAGCAGAAGCGCGAAAACAAGGACGACCCGGTTCATAACGATCTCATGTAAATCGGGAAGTAATTTCAATAAAAACTTTTGAAAGTGCAACGGTTGGACTACTTGGTACGGAAGATTTCTCCAACCTGCCACACTTCTTCAAACGTATTGTACAAAGGCGCCGGAGCCAGCCGAATGCAATCCGGTTCGCGCCAGTCACCGATGATGCCTTGCTCCGCCAGGTAATTGAAGGTGGATTTTCCGTTTTTCGGGATTAACAGTGACAACTGGCAACCCCGTTCGGCCTCATTAGCGGGCGTCATAAAGGTCAAATCTGCCGTTTCATTCAAAACAAATTCCAGAAATCCCGTCAGCAATTCGCTTTTCTGGCGCAATGCCTTCATGCCCGCTTCGGCGGTGATCTGCAATGCCGCGTGGTGAACGGCCATCGCCAGAACCGTCGGGGTGCTGAGTTGCCAGCCGTCGGCCCCCGGCATGGGAACAAATCCTTTGGTCATTTCGAACCGCCGGGATTCGTCGTAGCCCCACCAACCCGCCAGCCGGGGCAAGGCGGTTTCGTGGTGCTTTTCATGAACGTACAGACCGGAAACACCGCCCGGCCCGGAATTGAGGTATTTATACGAACACCAGAAAGCGAAATCAACGCCCCAATCATGCAGTTGCAGCGGGATGTTGCCGACCGCGTGGGCCAGGTCGAAACCGACCAAAACACCCGCTTTATGTGCTTTTTGCGCAATGGCCGCCATGTCGAAAACCTGCCCGGTGTAATAATGCAAACCGCTCATCAGCACCAGCGCGAGCGAATCCTTGTGCTGCTCGATGGCATCCAGGATGTCGGCGGTTCGCCAGGTGTATTCGTTGGTTCGGGGAAAAACTTCGATCAGGATTTCGTCCGGTTTCAGGCCACGGCTTTGCACGTGCGTTTCAAGTGCGTATTGATCGGAAGGAAAATCACCGCCGATGGTCAGAATCTTCGTCCGGTTGCCCCGAGGCTGGTAAAACGAAGTCAGCAGCAGGTGCATATTGACCGTCAGGTTATTCATCGGACACACTTCCGAAGGCTTGGCACCAACGATCTGCGCCAGCGGTTTCTTGCAGCGTTGGTGGATCGTCAGCCAGGGATTTTCGCCCTCAAACCAGCCATCAACGCCGTGCTGTTGCCAGACGGCCAGTTCCTGATCGAGTGCGTGACGGACGGTTTTCGGTTGCAAACCCAGCGAGTTACCGCAGAAATAAGTCAGCGGTTTTCCATTGCGTTCGGGAATGTAAAACCGGTCGCGGTAGGAGCGGAGTGGATCGGACTGGTCGAGTTGCCGGGCAAAAGTCAGGGAATTCTCAAAATGCATAGCTTTCAAGTGAAGAATTAAGAGTGAAAAGTTGGCTGACGCACGTGTATTCAGCTTGCGTCAGTTAACTCGTCACTCTTAATTCTTCACTCATTTATGTCCGCTTTTTTTGCAGCACGACGGCAGCTTGTCATACCCTTTTTGATCCGCCGTTACTTCGTCGGCATCATAGCCCGTTTTTGAGATGTTGGCTTTGATCTTGTTGACGTCGGTTTTCTTCGGATTGTATTTGACGGTAACGACTTTATCCTTCAAATCCAGGTTCGACTCTTTGATTCCTTTTTCAAAAGCCAGGTTGCGTTCGATGCGTTCCTTGCACATTTCGCAGATGGCCGACGTTTTTATTTTAACTTCTTTTTCCTTGTCATCACCCGCTTTCGCAGTGACGTTCAAGGCCAGAAACAGGATGGTTACCAGTCCAATCAAGTGCTTTTTCATGGGTATAGTGAGGTTTCGGTTCAATTCAGTTTAGTGGTTCATGCGGTTTCCCGGCATCATCATAGGGATCAGCGACGGCGTTATCCGCAGGTAAATCTGTCCTGATAACGGTGTTTTCCCGTAAAACGGTTCCAGATCCCGGCCGGGGATCGACCCCGTCAACTGGGCACCCAGTACCAGATCCGTTCGGGCGTATTGAAATAGCCGGTAATTCATCCCCAACGTCAGGTTGTTAATCGTTACTAACTTGGTTTCATCGGTCTGATAATCAAAAAAATAGCCTCTTAACCCTAATTCATCGACCGACTTGGTGATATTTTCATACCGGCCATATAAAGCGGTTTTACCGAGTTGCAGGCTGCTTTCGCCCAGAAATGCATTTTCGTTCACGCCATCGTGCGAGTTCATCCCCCAGACCAAAGCGGAGGAAACATACCGATCGGGGCGACCCAATGGTTTACTGTGCAAAAGTGATGCCGTGGTGCGCGTCACGTTATGATCCGCTTCCAGCGCTTCGGGACTCTTGATAAACCCCTGCGAAAACTGCAACGCCAGGGACGGCGACGGATTGACCGAAAGGCGGTATGAATAACTGTCAAAACGCGGGCGGTCGAAACCATACCGGTTTTCGTTCGGTTCGCGTCCGGTGAAATTCGATACTTCCAATTTAGCAATTTTATACCGGAAACCCGCCGTCGCCACCCCAAAGGTGATGTGGGTTGCGTCGGTCCAGTGGTGGCCCAGGGGTGAATCCGGGTTATTGAACGACGAAAGCCGGTGCATAAAAGCCGGAGGTCCCAGCGCCGGTTCGCCTGGATAGCCGACGTACGCAAACACATCGGAGTTAGGCGAAATCGCGTACGAATACCCCACGGATAACTCCGAAAACAGATCGTGCTGGTGCTGGCGGTCGATCAGGCGCTGGCCCTGGTAGGTTTCTCCCGACTGAAACAACAACGGATAACCGCTGTTCCCAACCGTCAGCGGATCGAGCGAAAGCATGGCTTTGAATGCCAGCAAACCCCGTTGGCCGATTTGCCGTTGGGCCATTCCCATCACATAGTTGGGCGCATCGAACTGCGTATCCCGGCCCCGTTTATCGGTATTATTGAAATTCTGGTTGGTATGCCGGATGAAAACGCTGTAATGCAACATCGTCATCCACTGCCGTGCGGCCGGGCCGTTCGGGTGGTACATGTACATATACATCGGTGTTTGATCGGGATGCCAGGCAGTTCCGGAAGCGTTCCGGTTCATCGGAAGATTTCGCGAGTAAAGGTGCGACATCATCGACATGCCTTGTTGCATTTCCATCATCTGGTGCATGGCATGACCCATCGCGGCATGATCCATGCTGTCCTGACGCATCATTTTTTTGGCCGGAGGCATTTTGGTTTTCCGGCTGGTGTCAGCCGGAAAACCGCCCGCCCGGGCCGATCCCGTCAGGATACACAAAAAAAACAGTACGAGTAACGGCTTTATAGTTGTATTCATGGCAATAGTACTTTAATGGGAAGGCCCGTTTCAGGCCGTTACCGTCATCCGCCGACAATCGTCAGCGCAACGGCGGCAGGCTTCGGCACAAAGCCGGCAATGTTCATGGTCGTGTTTACTGCATTCATCGGCGCAGGCATCGCACACATCGGCGCAGAGTACCATAAATTTCATCATAAATTCGGAATCGCGGGCGGTCAGGCTGCCGCACATCTTGCAAAAATCGGCACAATCGCGGCAAAGCCGGATGCAGTCCCGCATCATTTGAAGGTGGTCTTCCCGTAAACAGGCACTTGCGCAGTGTTCGCAGGCGGCAGCGCAGTCAAAACAGATTTGAACATGCTGCGCGTGGTGTTGCATGGTTTCCATAACGTGTTTTTTGGTTTACTAGTTGATTTTGAAAATCTTACGTTACGGTGGGTTCTGCAAAAGTAAAGCCTTCGGGCAAATTGAAATGGACAGAACTATGGCTCAGTTGTACATTATTTTGGCTGGCCAATTTTATCGATTTCGGTCCGGTGGGCGAGTCCGGTTCGTTTAAAATCACCCGGTGTGAGGCCCACCACCTGTTTAAACTGGTTCGACAGGTGTTGGGTGCTGCTGTAACCAAGACGCCAGGCAATTTCACTAAGCGTTAACTCGCCATAGAGCAAATACTCTTTTACTTTCTCGATTTTTTGAGCAATAACGTATTTTTCGATGGTCAGGCCTTCGATCGCGGAAAACAAATGGCTCAGGTAAGAATAATCGTACCCAATTTTCTGGGTTAGGAAATCGGAGAGGTTCTGGTGTTCCGGCCGTTCGCGCCGGTCGTGGTGAACCTCGTTGACAATCAGCGCTTTTATCTGCTCGACAACAACGGTTTTCCGGTCCTCTAAAAGCTCAAAATCATTGTCGGCCAGCACCTGCCGGATTTGGTCCAGCGAAACGGTGGCAGGCAACTCACCAATTTCAACCTCGCCCAGTTCGACCCGCAGCACCTGGATGCCCCGTTCTTCCAGGATGTCCCGAACAGCGCGCTTGCACCGTCCGCAAACCATGTGTTTGATGTATAGTTTCATGACTCAGATCTTAAGTTTATACCGGAATCCCCCGTAAATCATTCGGCCCGTGATGGGGCCCCAAACCCGGGCAGCCGCGTCGAAATCCCGTCCAAACGGATCGTTGGCACCGACAATGGGATTCGCTTGCCGGAAGTTACCGAGATTTTCGCCCCCCAGATACACGTCCCACGTCCGGAACGACTTGGTTACCTGGGCGTTGATGTTATAAAAACCGGGTGCATTCTCCCGGGGCATGTTCTGATAACTGGTGTGTTCGTAGCCCTCGCGCAGGTACGGGATCCGTTTCGGGCCGTTCCACTGCACCGTCAAATCGAACTTCCATTTGTCGTACGGCAGGGCATAGCCGGCGTTGAACAAAACCCGGTCGCGACTCACCATCATGCGCGGCAGCAGGAGACTTTCGCCAAAAGCCATTCCCATCGTCTGGCGGACATCGAAAAGGCGGTAGGCAAGCTTCACCTCCATCCGCTTGATGGGCTGGTAATTCAGTTCGGCCTGAAAGCTGTTGGAAAATGAACGCGCTTTCAAACCGGGTGTCGACCGACTGGACAGGTAATAAAAATGGAGTTCGCGCGGGTGTTCCAGGTCGGCAATCAACTGATTCTGAAAATTCGTGCGGTAATAATCGACCACGAGCGAGGCCTTTTTGCCGAACAGGTTAAACTCCTGCGCCAGACTGGTTCCGTAATTCCAGGAGATTTCGGGCTGCAATTGGCTGTCAAAATACACCGTCCGCGAACTAACCAGATACCCGTAATTTTCGGCCAGGGCATTCGGAGTACGAAACCCCCGACCTGCCGACGCGCGCAGGGTCAGCGAATGGGTCAGGTCATATTTGGCGTGAAGACGCGGGGTAAACTGCGTGCCGAAAAGGTTATGAAAGTCGAGCCGCGCACCGGCCACCAGCGTTACTTTCTCGAGGTATTTGTACGTGTATTCCCCAAAAAAGCCCGGAACCAATTCCGTACGCGTCATCAGTGTGTCGCGGTATTTCTCGCGGTAATCATCCAGCAAATAACTTAGGCCCGCCTTGAACGAATGGTTGGTGTTGTCGATAATCGACTGGTAGATCAAATTCCCGTACAGCGTCTTTTGCTGGCCGTTGTAGGGAATAAACCCGAAAAAGGAGTTTTGTTCGTGGTTGACCGCGTTCAGAATCAACCCCAGTCCTTTGTACGGTTTTTCGGGATAAAGTTTGGCGGTTTTGGAAAATAGCTCGACCCGTTTTGTGGTATTGGTAAAGGCATAGGTCGGGCTACCGCTGCGGGTGGCCGTAATCTGACCCCCCGTCCGGTCTTCATACAGCGATTTGATACCGAACTGCGTCATAAATCGCTCCGCACTGTATTTCGCCCGCACAATTCCGTTGTATTGCGTATACAATGGCAGATCCGTAAAATTATCGCCGTTTTGATCGATGCGGTTTTGCAGGGTGCTGGCGTGTCCCAGAAAGCCCACATTCCATTTCTGGGTCAGAGGACGCGACAGGTTCAGGTTGCCCTCAACCCGCCCGAAACTGTTGACGTAAGCGTTCGCATAGACGCGTTCCCGCGCATCGGGTTTTTGCAACTCAACATTCATGACACCCGACATGCCTTCGTAGCCGTTGACCACCGAACCGGCTCCTTTGCCAATATCGATGGACGAAATCCAGGTGCCGGGAATGAAATTCAGGCCGAAGGTGGAAGCAAGTCCGCGGATGGTCGGGATGTTTTCGACATTGGTCTGGACGTAATTTCCGCTCAGACCCAGCATCTGGATCTGCTTGGCACCGGTGACCGCATCACTGTAGGAGACGTTGACGGACGCGTTGGTTTCGAACGATTCGGAGAGGTTGCAACAGGCGGCTTTGGCCAGCGTTCGGGTGGTCAGGATTTCGTTTTGGTTGGGCGAAAACCGGTCAACCTGCGACGAAGAACCCTGGACCGTCACTTCCTGCAGGGTGTTCTGGCTGACTAAAACTACGTTAAGGCTGGTCTGATCCAACACCGTGACGGTATCGGTTTTGAAACCGACGTAACTGAAAACCAGCCGGTTATTGGTATCGGCTTTGGCGATTTCAAAATCGCCACGGGTGTTGGATGTGGTGGATACAGACGTTCCGGCCCAGTAAATAACGACGCCCGTCAACGGAACGGTTTTGGTATTGACGCGCTCCGAAACCGTTCCGTTGATGGTTTGGGCGCGTGTGTAAACCGTACTGAGAATAGAAAGCCCGATGGCCAGTATCCCCGCTTTATAGCTTGACTGTGAATGCATGGAAGATCATCATGTGGTGAAGAAAATAACAGCAGCCCATGCCTGTTGGGCATTGACTTCGATTCAACCCAGAACGAACTTCTATAGCAAAAAGCTTTGAACAAACGAGAGCAGACTGCGCCCGTAATGGAGGGGAGGAGATTCTAGTCCCGCCAGGTGTGAGGTGGTATCGGCCGCGATCAGGGGAGTAAGAAGCCAGCTAACCAGCGCGGCAATGCCACCGATGGCCACATCGGCCAGCGACTTGATGAATTTGGCGACTAACTGGGTAATTGACGATGAGAAATCAACATTCTCATACCGTTGTTGCTCCTTGCAGCAATCCGTTCGTTTAATTACCGGCGTTTGCGTCAGGGTATGGGATGAGGCAGACGCTTTCTTGCTATGGATCGGGCAACTTTGTTGAGCATCCCGGTTGATGGCCATCGACACTTTCTTCCCACGCATCAGGCACGTGTGCTCGATGAGGCCAAAACCGGTACTGCTCAGCAGGACGATACAGGCCATCAGGAGGTTGAACAACTGGAAGAGTGGGCGTTTCATAGCGGCTCAAAAGTAGAAGATGCACTTTATAAAAACAAGTGCATGATTTTGGGATACCGTACAGGATTTTGTCATTTCGACGGTGAAACGCGCCTGATACCCCCAAAGTGGCTCAAATGGGCAAAAAAAGAGGTGGAACGAAATGTTCCACCTCTCTCCGTAAGCCGGTAGTGATTACCGATTAATAACCCGGGTTTTGTTTCAGAACCGCAGTGCTCTGCAAGTCAATTTCCCGTTGTGGTATCGGCATGTATTCATTTTTGCCCGCCGTAAACTTGGCTCCACCGAGTCCGTTGGTCAGTTTAGCACCTTCGTAGGTCAGATAAGCGTTCAGCACGGTGGCTGCCGTTCCCCAACGCACGAGGTCAAAGAAGCGGTGACCTTCACCCGAAAGTTCCAATTTGCGCTCAAACTGGACGGCTGTGCGCGCAATGGCTTTGTCAGTCCAGGGCGTATCGTAGGTACCGATTACGTAGTTGGCGGCTGGCGCCGTGCCGTTCATCACAAAACCGGTTGGATTGGCAGCCCGTTTCCGGACCTGGTTCACATAGTCACGGGCTTTTTCCAGACTTCCTACTTCGATTTCACATTCAGCTGCCATCAACAGCACATCGGCATACCGAATCAGGACCACGTTGATACCGGTCCAGCCTTTGGTCCAGTTCGAAACGTCCGCAATCCGGGCTTCCTGTGCTTTGGTATAGATGTATTTCTTTGGCGCGTAAGGACCACCGAATGCCTGGTCACGAATCCAGTCCTGACCGGGGAAAACCTGCCAGTCCAGATACGGAATACCACGGCGGCCAATCGAATGGTCGAGACGGGGATCTACGTTACCGGCATCGGGGGTAAAGGCCGCCGAAGAAGCAAGGCCCTGATCGGTTTTCAACTGATTGGCGCCCACGTTATAAGAGCCGTCCAGCAAAGGTAAACCTTTTGCATCCGTCCGGAATGAGTTGGCTAATTCAAAGCTCGGCTGGAAGAACCCGCAGCAACCAACCGGACCCGCCGGGCCGGTGTTGTAAGGCCAGTTGAGGTTCAAGTCGTTCGAAGCGGCATCTGAACTCCCGGCATTGGCGACGTTCTGAGTCGAGAAAATGATTTCGTCATTTTTCTCATTGTCGGCGCTGAACACCATCCAATATTGAGGATAGAGGGAGTATTTGTTGCCAAGTGAAGTTTTACCGCTCGCAATAACGAGATCGAACAACGTTTTGGCTTCAGCGTATTTCTTCTCGTACAGATAGGTTTTGGCCAGGTACGAAGCTGCGGCCCATTTGTTGGCGCGGCCAGCTGCGGTCTGTACTTCGGGCAACACATCGTAAGCCGCTTTGAAGTCCGCTTCGATTTTTGGCCAGATGTCCGTATTATTCGGTATGGTCGTAATACCGGCCGCATAATCAACACTTTCGTCAATGTAAGGCACCATGTTGAAGGTGCGTTTCAGTTCGAAGTAGTAGTGCGCTCTCAGGAATTTGGCCTCGGCCCCGATGCGGGCCAGGTCGGCCGCAGCAACGGTTGCATCAGGGGTTTTGAGCTGACGCAGCACCGAATTGGCCCGGCTAATCCCTTCATACATGTTCTGCCAGCGGGCATTGAGCTCACCGCTGGAGGCCACCATTTCATACCGTTGAAACGGCGTGATGGCGTTGAAGTCACCGGCGTTGGAACCCTTATTGGCTTCGCCACCCATGATGCTGCCATACATCCAGTTCGTAGAGCTGGACGTTTGGCTGAAACCCCGTCCGTTTAACTGCGTATATGCACTGATCAGCAAACCTTCCAACCCGTTTTTAGTACCCAATTGTGAACTGGTCAACGTACCGGTTGGCTGCACGACCAGGAAACTGTCTTTACAGGCCAGCGTGCTAAAGGTTAAAGCCAGCGCCAGCAATGTTCCTTTTGTGACTATATCTTTCATTGTCTTTCTCTTAATCGGTTGATTTGAATTAGAATGTAACGCTCAGGCCGGCGTTGTAGCTTCTGGTAAGCGGGTAGTTACCGACGTCGATACCGAAGTTCTGGTCAGCGGCTCCACCGACACCGGGATCCAGTCCCTGGTATTTGGTGATGGTGAAGATGTTATTGGCCGATGCTGAAATCCGTACGCGGCTCAATTTGATTTTGTTCAGCAGCGCAGCCGGTAACGTATACCCCAGGGTGATGTTCTGCATCCGCAGGTACGAGCCATTCTCAACATAGAATGAGTTTGGAACGGTGTTGGTGCTTTGGTTCGAAACATCTTCGAAAATCGGCTGAGTCGTGCCGGTATTCGTTGGCGTCCACGAATCTTTAACCCGGGTGCTGATGGCTGCTCCTGGAAACGAAGGATAGAAATCGGTATACCACTTCGACAGGTTGAAGATTTTGTTGCCCAGTGACGTATAGAGATACGTCGCAAGGTCAAATCCTTTGTAGTTGAACTGGAAGTTGATACCGCCCGTAAATTTCGGTACCGGGCTGCCAATGAACGTGCGGTCGAGGTTATCGATTACGCCATTGCCATCAATGTCGGCATAGCGGAAACGACCTACGCCAGCGCCGGTTTGGGCCGGAGCGGCTTTAACTTCTTCCTGATTTTTGAACAGGCCAATGACCTGGAAGCCGTAGAATGCCGCAATCGACTGACCGGGCTGGTTCCGGGTTGCAGGCAAGCTCAGACGGTTGGAAGACGGTGAAACGTCGAAGTAAGGTACACCTGGTGCCAGTTGTTGAATCCGGTTTTTCAGTACGCTACCCGTCAGGTTGATTTCATACCCAATATCACCCGCTACTTTACCGCGTGTGGTCAGCATCAGATCGATCCCTTCGTTACGCATTCCGGCGATGTTGACCGACGGAGCCGTTGCCCGGATTCCGATAACCCCGGGGATGGGAACCTGATACAACAGGTCTTTGGTATCTTTCCGCCAGATGTCGAAAACCAGGTCCAGTTTGCCATTCAGGAACGTTGCGTCAACACCCACGTTGGTAGTCGTACTGGTTTCCCATTTAGCGTTCGGGTTCCCAATCCGGCTCCGGTAGAAACCGGGATTAACCGTGCTGTTGGTGGCGGCAATGTCGTACGAGTTCCCCACGTTGGTCGAGAACAGACTGTACTGGTTGTTGGGATCCACGTTGTTGGAGTTCCCCATTTGACCCCAGCCACCCCGAATCTTCAGATCGGTAATGAATGAAACCGACTTCATGAAGTTTTCGCCGGAAAGCCGCCAGGCCGCTGAGAAGGCCGGGAATACCCCGTAGCGATTCGCAGCCCCAAACCGCGATGAACCATCGCGACGAATAACCCCCGTCACGATATACTTGTCATTGTAGATGTAGTTAACGCGTCCGAATGTCGAGTAAAAGTTAACCCCACTCTGGATACCGCTGTTGACCACCCGACCAACGGATGACGTCGTGCTCAGGGTTACGTAGTTAACATCCGTACTAAACGGATTTGAACCGGTTCCGCTGATGTTCCGGCCACGACCGTCGTTCAGTGCTTCTACACCGGCCAGTACATCGACACTGTGAATACCGAATTTCTTCTTGAATTGGGCCGTATTCGTAAAGGTCCAGGCCAGCGTATAACCACCGCCTTCGCTCAGGGACAGTCCACGACCGTTTCCTTCGGCGTTCCAGTAGGTATTCTGTGAAGTCGTTTTGTTGTAAAAGTTGAAGAACTGCCCACCGATGCTGCTCCGCAGCGTCAACTCCGGAATGGGATCGAATTCCAGGTAGGCATTTCCGAAGAGACCAACGCCGAAGTTGTTGTTGTCTTTCGCACCGGCGCGGCTGGCTACCGGGTTGGCCGGGTTGTTAAACCCTTTGGCCGCCGTTCCTGCCCATCCGCCGAATTCATCATAAATCGGAATGATGGGAGCCATCCGGAAAGCACTCAAAATTTCGCTTTCTTCCTGTGACAGGTTTTGACCGGTATTACCACCCACCTGACCGGACGTATTGGCGTAGGTTAACTGGATGTTCTCGCCAAACCGCAGTTTTTTGACAATGTCAAATTCCGTGTTGGCCCGAAGATCATACCGGGCAAAGTTGTTATAGTTCAAAATACCGTTCTGATTCTGCTGACCGAGGCTAAAGAAATACCGGCTGCTTTCGGAACCACCCGAAAAGCCCAGGGTCTGGCGCAGAATAGGCGCGCTGCGCGTAATGGCATCATACCAGTTGGTTCCGGCCTTGTTGGCTTTCACGACCTGATAAACCGCTCCGGCATCCGTATTGATGTTGTATTTCGCTTTTTCGGCGGCCAGATCAACACTTCCAATTACACCTACGCGATTGCCAACTTGCAGGTAATCCGGCAAAACCGGCTTGCTGCCCGTGCCATACTGGCCGTTGGCAACCCCCGAAAAATCGTCGGGTAGACCCAGCGAAGCCTGACGGTTGTGAACCGCAGTCCAGGTCCAGTCAGCCTGTTCCTGGGGGCTCAGAATGGCCTGTGATTTACCGGGATCAGTAAAACCATAAAGACCATCATACGTAACGGTAAGTTTCTGGGCTCTTCTGCCCCCCTTTTTAGTAGTGTAAACAATAACCCCGTTGGCGGCCCGTGCACCATAAATTGAAGCCGCTGCCGCATCTTTCAGAACGGTCGTCGTTTCAATATCGTCCGGATTCAGGAAGTTGGTCGTACCAATGGGTACCCCATCGACAATGTACAAAGGCTGGTTACCACCAAAAGCCCCAAAGCCCCGGACCCGAACGGTGTTGTTGGAACCAGGCTGTCCGTTGGCAATTACCGTCACACCGGCCACCCGACCCTGTAACTGGGTTTCGATGTTGGAGGATGGCGTTACTTTTAAGTCACGCGACTTTACGGTCGAAATAGCACCGGCGTTATCACGCTTGCTGTCGGTGGTATAACCCGTTACCACCACTTCACTCAAAGCCGTTACATCATCTTCCATTCGGATGTCGACACTATTCCGGTTGCCTACTGCCACTTCAATTGACTTGAAACCGATGGCCGACACCACAAGGACTGGATTGGCACCCCGCACATTAATCGAATAAGACCCCTCGGAGTCAGAAGACGTTCCGGTAGTAGTGCCTTTTAGCACCACGTTGGCCCCTGGAACCGGGCCGTCGGAGCTGGTTACTTTTCCTGTGATTCGGCGATCCTGAGCCATGACCGTTATGCTCCATAGCAGCATAAAGGCACCCAAAAAAGCACACTGAAACAATCTGTAGAATTGCTTTTTCATAATAGGTTTTGTAATAATTGGTTTTATTTTCGTACTAAAATAAGATGACTTTAAACATACTTCAAAATTTTCTAAGGAATATTATAAACATTACTTCATGAACTGATTAGTATAAGTTGGCAGTATTTATTTGTATTATATTGATTATTAATAATTTAACCGTGATTTAATAGTATCGTAATGTGAAAGAAATTACAGGATTAAGATTTGATTAATAAGCACCTAGGGAATTTGTATAAGCGATTTTACTTATTTTGTACGATCATGAGCCAGGCCGGACCACACGTTCGCCAGCCCCGGAAAGGGGATTTCTGTCCCAAAATGGCCCCAGTAGCCATTGACTTCTTTTTTGTACTTTTGCAATATGGTTTATTATTCTTCAGTTATGTTTCGACATGCATTTCGTTGCTTTTTTTTACTCCTTTTTGGCGGGATTATCGGCTCCTGCCAGTCGGGTGACAAACCACTTTTTACGTTGCTGCCTGCCGAAGAAACCGGCATTACATTTTCGAACCAAATGACTGAAAGTGACACGCTCAGCATTCTGAACATCGATTATTTCTACAATGGTGGCGGGGTGGGAATCGGTGATTTTAACAACGATGGATTGCAGGACGTGTTTTTTACCGGTAATCTGGTTGGTAACAAACTCTATCTTAACAAAGGCAATTTCAAGTTTACGGACGTTACCCGGCAGGCCGGTGTTGCCGGAAACGGAAAATGGTGTTCGGGAGTAACCTTGGTCGACATCAATAACGACGGCTGGATGGATGTGTACGTGAGTGCTACCATCAAAAAATCGGCTCGTGACCGGGAAAATCTGTTGTTCGTCAACCAGGGCGCCGGACAGAACGGTGGGACACCGGTATTTAAGGAAATGGCTAAGGAATATGGCGTGAACGATGATAGTTATACGACGAACGCGGCTTTCTTCGATTATGATAACGACGGCGATCTGGATCTGTTTCTGTTGACCAACATGGCCGAACGGTATCCCAATGCCTATCACCAGAAGGTGGTGGATGGTTCGTCGCCCACCACCGACCGGCTCTACCGCAATGACCCCGATCCGAAACTGGGGCATCCGGTCTTTACCGATGTGTCCAGAGAAGCGGGTATTCAACTGGAAGGCTATGGTCTGGGTTTGAACATCTGTGATATCAACCGCGATGGCTGGAAAGATATTTACATCACCAACGACTTCCTGTCCGAAGATCATTTCTTTATCAACAACCAGCAGGGCGGTTTTGGAAAACCGGCGTTTACGGATCGGGCCGGACAGTATTTCAAACACACCAGCCAAACGGCCATGGGCAACGATGTCACCGATCTGAATAATGACGGTTTGATGGACATCGTGGTGCTGGACATGTTGCCGAACGACAATTTTCGGAAGAAAATGTTTATTCCACCGAACAACTACCAGACCTACCTCAATAACGAAGAGTTTAAGTTCACCTATCAGTACATGCGCAATACGCTGCAACTGAACCAGGGATTTCGACCGGGCACGCGCGAACCGGTTTTCAGCGAAATCAGTCTCATGGCCGGTGTTGCCGGAACCGACTGGAGCTGGACTCCGCTGGCCGTCGATTTCGATCAGGACGGCTACCGCGATCTTGTGGTGACCAACGGGTTTCCCAAAGATGTAACCGATCGGGATTTTATGCAGTATTATGCCGACAACTCGTCGGTGGCGACCCGCGATTTCATGCTCGGACAGATTCCGGTTATCAAAATCAATAATTACGCTTTTAAAAATAACGGCGGAAACCTGACGTTTTCGGATGTTTCCCGCGAGTGGGGCTTGCAAACACCGGCTTTTTCGGGCGGAGCGGCCTACGGCGATCTGGACAACGACGGCGATCTGGACATGGTGATCAATAACATCAACGATCCTGCTTTTATCTACCGGAATAACCTGGCAGAGCAAAAGCCGCAACAGGCGAATTACCTCCGTGTCAAATTTAAAGGCGACGGACAAAACCGCATGGGCCTGGGCGCTTTTGTCGAACTTTCGTATGGAAAAGGCCAGAAACAAGTGTATGAACACACGATCTATCGCGGGTACCTGTCAACGGTAGAAAATGCCGCTCATTTTGGTTTGGGGGCTGCCAATACGGTCGATGAGGTCCGGATTACCTGGCCCGCCCGGCAGGGAAAACCCGGAAACGTGCAGACGTTGCGGAACGTTAAAGCCAATCAGGTGCTGACGGTCGATGTGAAAAATGCGACCGAAACCGCCGTTCTTCCGCCGACGGCACCCGCCGGAACCCTGCTGCGGGACATTACTGATTCGCTCAAGGTTCAGTTTGTCCATCAGGAACCGGAATACATCGACTTCAATCAGCAGAAACTATTGCCGCATAAATTGTCGCAGTATGGGCCCGCTATCTCGGTTGGCGATGTCAACGGGGACGGTCTGGACGATGTCTTTATCGGTGGCTCCCGAACCCGGAAAGGGTCGTTTCTGATGCAGACGGCTGCCGGAAAGCTGGTTCCGCAGGATTGGTTACCCGGCATGGCGGGGGAGGGAAAACCGGAGGAGGATATGGGAACGCTCCTGTTCGATGCCGACGGTGACGGCGATCAGGATTTGTACGTAGCCAGTGGTGGTTTCGAGGGCGACGCCAATACGGCTAGTTATCAGGATCGGTTTTATGTGAACGATGGGAAAGGCCGGTTTTCCTTGTCACCACAAACGATACCGCAAAACCGCATCAGCAAATCGTGCGTAAAAGCCGCGGATTTCGACCGCGACGGCGATCTGGATTTGTTCGTGGGCGGGCGGGTGGTCCCGAATCAATATCCCAGGCCGGTTTCCAGTTTTATCCTGCGCAATGATTCGAAACCCGGTTTGCCGAAGTTTACCGATGTGACGAAACGTGTGGCCCCTGAGCTGCAGAATATCGGCCTGGTTTGTGATGCGCTGTGGACCGATACGGACAACGACGGCTGGCCTGATCTGATGCTCGCGGGCGAGTGGATGCCCCTGACCATTCTGAAAAACAACCAGGGAAAACAGTTCGCCACGGCCCCGATTCCTGCCTTTACGCAGACGAAAGGCTGGTGGAATTCGCTGGTGGCCGCGGATTTCGACCGGGACGGCGACATGGATTACGTGGCTGGAAATTTAGGGTTGAATACGCTCGCCCAGGCCAGCGGAAAAGAACCGCTGCGGGTTTATGCCAAGGATTTTGATAACAATGGTTTTTACGATGCCATTCCGACGGCTTTCTTTTCGGATGCCAATGGCGAACGACACGAATTTCCGTTCAATGGCCGCGAAGACCTGATCAAGCAAATCATTTCGATGCGGGCTCGTTTTCCGCTACACAAAGACTTTGCCGTGGCGACGGTCGATAAACTCCTGAAAGAAGAAGAACTCAAGGACGCCATTGTTCTGGAGGCCAATTACCTGAAATCGGCTTATGTGGAGAATAAAGGCAACGGTACGTTTGAAATCCACGACCTTCCCATGCAGGCTCAGACGGCGCCGGTTTTCGGTATGATTGCCGATGACTTCGATCAGGACGGCAATCCGGATGTGCTGCTGGTTGGCAACGACTTCGGCAACGAGTTACTGGTGGGTCGTCTGGATGCGATGAACGGGTTGATGCTGAAAGGGAACGGGAAAGGCGGTTTTCAGGCCCTGAATCCCGCAGCCAGCGGTTTTTACGTTCCGGGAAATGCCAAAGGTCTGGTTCGGCTTTCGGGTGTCGGCACAAAGGGCACACCGGCCACCTCACTGATCATGGCCACGCAAAACCGGGGGCCGCTGAACGTGTTCAGTTGGTCAAAACCGTCGCAAATCGTTCGGCTAAAACCGACGGATGTGGCCGCCATCCTCACCGATGCCGCAGGAAGAAAACAGAAACTGGAGTTTTATTACGGTCAGTCGTTCCTTTCGCAGTCGGCGCGGGAAATTGCCATCGGTAAAGCGGTTAAAGCGTTGGAAATCATTGACTCCAAAGGTCAAAAGCGCCTGGTTCAGTTGTCGGTTCTGGCGGTGAAATAGCGATGCAGTTTCCGGTATTCGGTGCGTTCGTCCCGGCGGGCCACCGAATACCGGAAACCGTTTTTAGTCCTCCTGACCAACCACTTCGCTCAAGGGCCGCAAATTGGCCGGGATCCGCTCTTCTTCCACGTACGGATAAATATCCAGAATCTTGGTTGTGTTGACATCCGTAGTTTCGAACGGAATCAGCATCGAATGCAGGCTGATTTCGATGCGTTCGTAGGCTTGTTTTACGTTTTCGGCGTTCACAAGCATCTGATTTACAATGCGTTTTTCCCGACCTTTGTCGTCTTCCGTAATGTAAACGACTTTGCATTTAAACCAGGTTTCACCACCTTCCTCAAAATGAAACAGATCGGCCAGGCGCATGCGGGTGATGGCGGTGACCGTAAAATCCGGCGTGTTGGCAGCCGCTTCCTTATACAACCGGGCTTCGGCGTCGGTGTAGGAAACGGCGTCGATGAGGTACGCTTCGTTAACGGTTTTGGATTTCCCGGTTGGGTCCTGGAGTTGATAGCGAATTTTTCCCTGATACCAGCTTGGCATAACTCGTTGAATTATAGATTCTAAAATTTTATTTCGCGGAGTTAAGCAGAGAAGAAGGGAGTTAAGCAGAATTTTAGTACTGTTTTTCTTAGCGTATCTCCCTTCTTCTCCGCTTAACTCCGCGAAATAACTCCCCTTCAAAAGTACAGAAAAAGCCTATCTTTCGGTAGGTTCGACGGCTCATCCGGCTTTTTAGTTGGTTCATCGGCGGTCAGTTGTGGAGCCGCACCGCCAAGTCCATCTTTGTTTTAAAATAAAGTGTCATTGAAAATGAGTGACTTAACAAACTTGCTGTTGATGGCGGATGCATTACCCGTCGAACCCGTAAAAAATTATTTACAGCTAACCCTCCTGTCGGTTGGTCTGCTTGCCCTGGTGACGATCATCTGGTGGCAAACCGACAAAGAATCGTACGAAGAAGTTACGGAGGATTTGACGATTACGGCTTTTGAGAAACTCGAAATCTGGGGAATGCTGAACGTACTCGTTACCGACGGCCCCACCTACTCGCTGACGGCACGCGGTTCGCGCCGGGCCATTGCCAATGTGAAAGTGCGGCTGCGGGGAAAATGGCTCAAAATCGGCTCGAGTTTTTTCTTCTGGCATCGTCAGTATGATTTGCTGCTGACCCTGACGACACCTACCCTGAGTAAACTGGACGTGTCGGGGGCCTGTACGGTACAGCTTACCGGTTTCAATGATCTGCACAGTTTGGACATCGACATCACGGGCGCTTCGAACGTATCGCTGGAAGGGGAAGTCCAGACACTCAATGTCGATATTACCGGTGCCTCGCGCTTGACCCTGGTCGGGCACGGCACCAACCTGACGGCCGACATCACCGGCGCATCGACCCTTCACGCGCTGAAGTATCCGGTCGAAGATGCAACGGTTGAGGTGACGGGGGCCTGCACGGCTCAGGTGTATGCGACGCGCGTGTTGAAAGCCGAAGCGACCGGTGCCAGCAAGGTCGAGTACCAGGGCGACCCCAGCGTGGATTTTGAGAGTGCAGGTGCCAGTTATATCAAAAAAGTATAGACCCGTAACGCTGTTCATCACCGATGAGAAATAAAATCAGGCTTTGTATTTTATTGAGTTTATTAACCTTGTTGATCTATGCCCTGCTGGTCACGGAAGAATCGATTCCGATTGAAATCAAACTAACCATCATCACCAGCATCATCGGGAGCGGTTTATTTATTTATATGGCTTTATCGTGGTTTATTCCGTATTTACTCAATCGTTCGGCCGAACTGTTGTCACCCCAGAAACTGGTTTCCCTCACCGTGACATCGAGCGGTATTCTGGCCGGAATGACCGGTTTCCTGGCCACGTGGGGAATTAGCTTTTTTTGGGATATACAGTTTAGACCGGTAGACTATTGCTCGATTTTTGGGATGTTTGCCATCATCACGGCGGGCATTACGGCCGTCTATTCGCTGAAATCATTTGTGCAGCGTTGGAAAGCACTCCTGCTGATGGAAGAAGGGTTGAAACAGGCCGTGCTAAAAGCGGAATTCGAGTCGTTGAAAAACCAGGTCAACCCGCATTTTCTGTTCAATTCACTCAATATTCTCAGTGCTCTGATTCCGGAAGATACCGGCAAGTCCGTACAATTCGTCGAACGGCTGTCGAAGGTGTTCCGCTACAGCCTCCAGCATTCCGAACAGAATACCATCGAACTGGTCACCGAACTCAAAATTGCCGAATCCTATCTCTTCATCAATCAGATGCGTTTTGGCGAAAGTTTTCGCTACACCGTGGATTTGTCAGAAGCCGACCGAAGCCGCCAGATTGTTACGCAGGGTTTGCTGACGTTGCTGGAAAACGTGGTAAAACACAATGAGTGTTCATTGGAAAAACCGTTGTGCATCCGGATTTATACCGAAAAAGATTGCCTGGTAGTGGCGAACGTATTCCAGCTAAAAAGCCGGCTGAGAACCGATTCAACCGGAATTGGTTTGAAAAACCTGCAAAACCGGTACGCGCAGCTGGCCGCCGATCGCCCGGTGGTGATTCAGCAAACGGAGCAGGAGTTTATTGTTAAATTACCATTATTGTAACTTGTGACCTATTGAAAGGTTGGAAATCAATACCGTGATGAAAATATTAATTGTCGAAGACGAGCCGCTGGCCGTCAAACGGATGGAAGGGTTGATTCGGGAAGTAGCGCCCGATGCTGAAATACTGGGAAAAATCGACACCGTGCGGGCTTTTGTTCGCTGGTGGCAGACCAACTCTGCACCGGATTTGCTGTTGATGGATATTCAACTGGCCGACGGACTGAGTTTTGAGATTTTTCAGCAGGTGGATGTGAAAACGCCGGTTATTTTCACGACGGCTTACGACGAATATGCGCTCCGGGCGTTCAAGGTCAACAGCGTCGATTACCTCCTGAAACCCATTGAACAGGAAGAACTGGCAAAAGCCATTCAGAAATTTCGACTTCAGCGGCAGAACACCGAAACTCAGTCGGGCGCTTCCGAAAATCTGGCAAAAATGCTGGAAGAGTTTGGTATCAAGCCACTTACCTATAAAAATCGCTTTCTGATCAAACAAGGCGGCCGGTTTGACGTAGTGGAAACGGCGGATATTCTATACCTCTACGCCGACGATAAAGTCGTTTTTTTGATCACCAACCAAAACCGCAAATACATCGTCGACGAAACGCTGGACGAACTGGAAGCCAAACTGGATCCCAAGTTATTTGCCCGCATTAACCGAAAATACATCACGCATTTGTCGGCCATCGAGCGCATCGAACCGTATTTTAACGGGCGGCTGCGAATCTGGCTGAAACACCGCCCGTCGGAGGAGGAAGTTTCGGTGAGCCGCGAGCGGGCCGAATCGTTTAAAACCTGGTTGAATACATAACTTATGAATGATGAACGATGGATGGGCTGACGCATACATTCATCGTTCATCATTCAAAAGCTAGGCCTTGTAAAACATCCATTTCACCAATTCCTTGTACGACGGCTTTTTGCCGTACATCAGGATTCCGACGCGGTAGATCCGGGCTGCCAGCCAGGCCGTTCCGATGAATCCGCCGATCAATAACGTCACGGACAGAATAATCTCCCAGGCGGGAACGCCGAACGGGATCCGGACCATCATGATGATGGGCGAGGTAAACGGAATCATCGACATCCAGAAAGCCACCGCGCCATCGGGTTCACGAATGATAAACTGCGCCATGATGAACGACAGAACCAGCGGAATGGTGATGGGAAACATAAACTGCTGAACGTCGGTGTCGCTGTCGACGGCTGAGCCAACGGCGGCAAACAACGCGCTGTATATCAGATAACCACCGATAAAATAGATTAAAAAACAGCCAATAATAAGTGGAATATTTAAGGTGCCGATGGCTTTGAATACCGTGGTGACCGGGCTGCTTTTCTGCTCGGATTTAGGTTTCTCAACGGTTGCGTTTCGGACCGTTCCGGGCGGTTGTGCCATCATTTCGACCCGTTTCTGCGGCCCCAGACTTTCCATGCCCAGTACGTTCGACATGATGGAGGAAATGCCGAATGTGAGCAGAATCCAGAGCAGAAACTGCGTCAGCCCCACCAGAGCCACTCCGGTAATTTTGCCCGCCATGAGCTGAAACGGTTTGACCGACGAAATAATCACTTCAACGATGCGGTTGGTTTTTTCTTCCATAACGCCCCGCATAACCTGGACGCCATAAATGAAAATGGCAAAGTAAATGATGAAGGCGCACAAATAACCGATGCCTGTTGCCGCGCCCGAACTGCTGTCTTTTTCACCTTCTTCGCTGAGACTGTAGGTATCCGACGATACGTCTACTTTCGTGCTTTCCAGGACCTTACGGTCAATTCCGGCGTCCAGTAACCGAATGTTTTCGATCTCCTGTTCAACCGCTTTTTCGATCCCGTTCTTTACTTCCAGACTGACGTTCTTTTCGGCGTAGATTTTCAGGCTTTTCGGATTTTCCAGAATGTCTTTCGGGATGTGTACCAGCACGTCGTAGCCGCTCTTGGCAAAATCCTTTTTGGCCGTTTCGACTGCGGTGTTCACGGGTTTAAAAACCAGCTCTTTGGTATCTTTGAAGGTCTTTTCAAACTTGCCGGATTCGTCGATGACTTCAATTTTCTTCTGGTCAATGTCCCGCATGGCAAAAAAAACCGGAACCAGCCAGATGCAGGAAACCAGGAGGGGCGTTACAAAAGTCATGATCAGGAACGACTTTTTCTTGACCCGGACCAGGTATTCGCGTTTAAGAATTAGGAAGATGATTTTCATGTTTCAAGGGGTGATTGAGTAAATGAGAGAATGACAGGGAGGCCGGAAGGATGATGAAGTGCGTAGCGTAAGCTTCGGTCTATTCGCTCAAGCATCCTCGCGCGGGCGGCTCCGTCGCTCATTCACACTTGTTTAGGTTGTAGGTACTTCGCCGACGGCTTTGATAAAGATATCGTTCATGGACGGAATATTCTCCCCGAAGGCGCGGACGGCCACCTGGTCGATGAGATCGCGAACCAGTTCATTGACGACGGCATCGCGCGGAATCCGGATGTTGGTCCGCAAATACCCGTCTTCGAGTTTTTTGCTGTCCAAAATCGTATAGGCTGGGTTTAAGTCGTTCAGACTCCCCTGATATTCAACATGGTAGGTGTGCGTTTTAAACTGCTCCTTGATGACTTTTTTCGGGCCGTCGAGCACTTTTTTCGAGTGATGAATCAGCGCGATGTGATCACAAAGTTCCTCCACTGATTCCATCCGGTGGGTCGAGAAAATGATGGTACTCCCTTTTTCGCGCAATTCCAGAATTTCATCTTTGATGAGGTTGGCGTTGATGGGGTCGAAACCGGAGAACGGTTCATCCAGAATAATCAGATCCGGTTCGTGGAGAACGGTTGCTACAAACTGAATTTTCTGTTGCATTCCCTTCGACAGATCCTCGACGTTTTTGGTCCACCACGTTTTGATGTCGAACTTGACAAACCATTCTTTGAGCTTTTCCATGGCCTGCCGTTCGCTAAGTCCTTTTAACTGAGCCAGATATAGGAGTTGTTCGCCCACCTTCATCTTCTTGTAGAGACCGCGTTCTTCCGGTAAATACCCAATGCGGCTAATGTGTTCGGGACCCAGTGGTTTGCCATCAAAAAGAACTTCACCTTCGTCGGGACCGGTAATCTGGTTGATAATTCGGATGAGGGACGTTTTGCCGGCACCATTGGGGCCCAGGAGCCCAAAGATCTGGCCCCGCGGAATGTCGATACTCACGTCGTCCAAGGCCCGGTGTTGGGCGTATTGCTTGACAATGTGGCGAGTTTCAAGAATATTCATAAATAGGTTAAAAAAGGCCCAAATTTGAAACGTTTAGTGGATGCGAAGATAGAAGCCTTCGATTGGCCCAACAGAAGTTTGGGACAGATGGCCGCGGAACGGGTTTACCGGACGGTTTTCAATGCGTTTCAAACGGGACCTGACTTTAAATAATAAAAATGGGCTGTGGTTGTATGACCACAGCCCATTTTCGTCGAAAAACAACTACGCTTTTACAACGATGGTTTTGGCCCATTTATCACCAAACCGCTTGCGCTCGTCACCCAAAACCATGAGGGCATCGATGAGCCCAAAAACCGGAATCATGAGGGATACTTGCCGAACAATGGCGGTTCCGTAATCACCTACAATGCCCTGGCCGGTATCCTCTTTGATGACTTTAATTTTCATCAGTTTTTTACCAATACTTTGACCGCCCAGAAAACCGCTTACTTCGGGCAAAGCGTCTTTGGTCAGCGTATACCCCAATACGACGATGTAGCCCAGAATGGCCAGCCGGTAATTGATCGACATCAAAATAAAAAAAGGAATGTAAGCCACCAGCCCATCGATCAGGGCTGCAACAAACCGCTGGACCGGATCGGCTTTGACTTGCGTAGAGGGTACATTGTAAATGGGTTGCATAAAAAAGAGGTTATGGGGTTAAGAAATTGAAAAACTTGCCTAACCTACATAGGTGCCTGAACAATTCCAATCATTGACGTAAAATAATGTTAGTCAGCGATTTCCTTTTGTGTTTTCGGTCAATCTTCAAAAGTTACCGTCTCGACCGGGTGCACAAAACCGCCTTCCCATTTGGTAATTACGCAGGTAGCAACGGCATTGCCGGCAACGCTGGTGGCCGACCGGCCCATGTCCAGAAATGGATCGATACCCAGGATCAACGCCAGGCCTTCGGGCGGTAAATCGAACATCGCCATCGTTCCGGCAATGACCACCAGCGACGCCCGGGGAACCCCCGCGATGCCCTTCGATGTGATCATTAACGTAAGCAGCATGAGAATCTGTTGCTGGAGCGTGAGCGAAACACCGTAGGCCTGGGCCAGAAATCCCGTTGCAAAAGTCATGTACATCATCGAACCGTCGAGGTTGAAGGAGTACCCCAGCGGCAGGACGAAACCGACGATCCGGGGCGGAACACCGAACGCTTCGAGGGCTTTAATCTGTTGAGGCAGAGAAGCTTCCGAGCTGGCTGTGCTGAACGAAATCAGGAGCGATTCTTTCATCTGGGTCAGCAGCTTGAAGAATGGAATGCGCATGAAGGCGCAAATGCCGGCCAGAATGACGAAAATGAAGAAGAGCAAACCGCCGTAGAAACACAACAGCAAATAGGCATACGAAACCAGAATGCCCAGTCCCTTAGCGGCAACAACGGACGTCATGGCGCCTAAAACCGCATAGGGTGCCAATTGCATCACGTAACCTACCATCTTGAAAACCAGTTCGCTAAGCGCATCGAGCGCTTTGGTCAACCCTTTTCCTTTCTCACCGATGGCACCCAGGGCAACGCCAAAAAAGATGGCAAAAACGACAATTTGCAGGATTTCATTTTCCGCCAGGGCGCGGAAAGCACTGTCCGGAAAAATATGCAGGACAAAATCTTCAACGGTATTGAGTTTTTTGCCTTCAATACCGACACTCGTACCAGCCGCCGGTCGTGGCCAGCTCTGAATGGATCCCGGGCGTGTTAGGTTAACCACCACCAGCCCAACGATCAGGGAGAGAATGGTGGCAAAATAAAAGTAACCGAGGGTTTTGATACCGATCCGACCCACCACTTTGAAGTCGCCCAACTTGGCGATTCCGACCACGAGCGTTGAGAAAACCAGGGGGCCGATGATCATTTTAATCAACTTGAGGAATACTTTACTGATCAACTGGAATTTAGCACTGATCGCGGTGGCCGTTTCGGGATCAGTCGTACTGTGCAGGATTTGACCAATGATGACACCCAGCGTAAAGCCAATAACAATTTTTGTGGTGATGTTTAGTTTCATTCAGATGAAGAATAAGAGTTCGTGGGGATCAGCGACCGGTCGAAAGGAAACAAAAATAGAAGAAAAATCCGAATCAGGGTAAAACGCCTGCTATAAGCCCGCTAATAGGATAAAGAGGGTACGATTTTGAACCCCGAAAAGCGGCTGTGGCCCGAAAAGGCTATTCAATAAGTTGTTTCTGAATTTTACATTGTGTTAATAAAGTGTTCCCGTAAAGACCTTATTTTTAGCCTTAATCAACTAGGACTATGAAAAACGGATCTTTACTACACGTCATCAGGTACCTTTCACTGTGCGCTTTTTGGCTGCTGGGCGTCTTGAGTGCCACGGCTCAGGTGTCTTTGACCAGTTCTTCACTCACCTATACGCAGGATTTCAACAGTCTGGCAACCGCCGGAACGAGCAACGTATGGGCCAACAATTCGACCATTCCCGGCTGGCTGAGTAGCCGGGCGGTCTTGATTGCCGGAACAGGAAGCTCAACCACCGGCGGTTTATACAGTTTCGGCAGTTCCGGTGCAACCGATCGGGCCATCGGCTCCGTTGCATCGGGCTCCACCACAACCATTTACTACGGTCTGGTGCTGGTCAACAACACCGGTAGTGCCGTCACGTCACTCCAAATCACGTATACGGGAGAACAGTGGCGAACGGCCAATACCGCCGTCCAATCTCTGACATTTGCCTACGGAACCGGCTCGGGCCTGACGGTTGACTCACCGGTTTTGCCCTACAGCGCGCTGGATTTCACAAGCCCGGTTTCATCATCGGTTGCCAGTGCGCTGGACGGTAATTTGCCGGCAAACCGGACGGCTATATCCGGAACGATTGTTTTTGATACACCCATCGCCGACGGCCAGCAGATTCTGCTCCGCTGGTCGGATGCCGACAATACCGGTTCTGATCACGGTCTGGCCATCGATGACCTGAGTGTAACGGCGACTACCCTGGGCGGAGGAACGCCCAATCCGGTCCTGGTGGTCAATCCGAAAAATTTGTCCGGCTTCACAACTTCCCAGGGAACCGCTTCAACGCCAAAGTCTTACACCGTTTCCGGCGCGAATTTGTCGGCCGATGTTTTGATCAGCGCACCTGCCGGTTTTGAAATCAGCACCGGTGACAGTTATTCTCCTTCGCTAACCCTGCCGGTATCGAACAGCAGCCTTGCCGCCACCCCGATCAATGTCCGGCTGACGGGGGCCGCGCAGGGAACGCCCGGCGGAACGATCACGAACGGGAGTGGTTCGGCATCGGCCGACGTAACCGTTAGCGGGACGGTGTTCGACCCAAATACCATTGCCACCATTGCGTTGGCACGCAGCCAGCCGGTTAATACGTCGATTTCGGCGTTGCCGGGCGGGAAAATTGCGGGCCGGGTCACGGTTAGTAACCAGTTCAACGATGTGTCTTACATTCAGGATCCGACGGGCGGTATTGCTATTTTTAGTTCGGCTTTCCGAAATAGCGTTCAGATTGGCGACTCGGTACAGATCACCAGCGGAACCATTGCGGCTTTCAACAACAACAAGCAGATTTCCGGAACGGTGACGTTCACTAATTTCGGAGCAAAAGGACCGCTGACGCCCAAAGTGATCACAACGTCCCAACTGCCGGATTATGAAGGACAACTGGTAACGATCAATGCCGCCGTCATCCGGCCCAATACCACCGTAGCAGCTCCTAACCCGGTTTTTGTGTTAACGCCGGATGCTAATTTTCGGCTTCAGGATGCCAGCGGCACACAGGAATTACGGGTAAACCGGGGCACAAATATTCCGGGAAACACGAACCCGGCTACGCCGGCGGCCATCACCGGCGTGGTCGGCCGTTTCAATACCATCACGCAATTATTGCCGCGTTCTACTCAGGACTTGCCGGGGGCAACGCCTTATGCTCCGGCCGGGGGCAACCTTGATCGCAGCCAGACGCTCGACGTGGCGGCCTGGAACATCGAATGGCTGGGCAGTACCGGCAACGGTCCGACCAACGAAGCCCAACAGGTGAGCAATGCCATTTCGGTGCTGAACAGCCTGCAATCGGATATCATTGTTCTGGAAGAAATATCGTCGGACAACGCCATTTCGAGTTTGCTGGCGGGCATGCCGGGCTACCAGGGAAACTGTTCACCGTTTGTTTCCAACAACCCGGGCCACGAGATTCCGGCCAATCCGGCTACGCCAGGCCCCACCTTGCCCGCCAACACGCAGCGGGTTTGTATCTTGTATAAATCTGACGTAGCGACGTTGGTTTCCCAAAAACCGTTGATGGAGCGGGTCGAGAACCTGACGGGGTATCCGACCGACGTCGATAATTTCTGGGCTTCGGGGCGGTATCCGTATCTGTGGAAATTCAATGTGACCGTGGCCGGCGTTACCAAACAGGTCAATATCATTGGTGTTCATGCCAAAGCCAACGAAGGCGCACCCAATTCGCAGCTGGCTTACAACCGCCGGAAATACGACGTTCAGGTGTTGTATGACACGCTGAAAGCCCAGTATCCAAACGATTTGCTGTTGCTGGCCGGTGACTTCAACGATGACCTCGACCGGACGGTGGCCGATGTGTCAACGACCGAAACGACCTACAAACCGTTCACGGACGATACGGCCAGTTTTACCGGGGTGACCCGATCCCTGAGCGATAACGGGTTTCGGACGTATCTGACGGAGGACAATGTAATCGACCACATTCTGGTTTCCAACGAGTTAGCCCCGGCGTATATCGCTGGCTCGGCGGGTGTTGGAACCCCGTATTTGACGATAAACGACTACGGCAATACAACCTCCGACCACGTTCCGGTTCTGGCCCGCTTCGATTTGAGGCAGCTGGCGCTGGTGAAAGTCCGGTACCAGAATGGCGACAACGGACAGGCCACCAACAACCAGATCAAGCCCTATCTGCAACTGAGCAACGAAGGTACGAGCGCGATTCCTTACAGCGAATTAACCGTACGGTACTGGTTTACGGCTGAAAATTATGCCGGAATCAACCCGTTTATCGATTACGCGCAGTTGGGTAACAATAACGTTAAAATGACCTATGTCCGGCAGGATTCACCCGCTCGAAATGGGGCCAATGGCTACGTTGAATATGGCTTCGCGGCATCGACGGGCAGTCTGGCCGCGGGCGGTATTTCCGGTCCGATTCAATCCCGGATTGCCAATAAAGACTGGGCGGATTTGAGTGAAACCGATGATTATTCGTACCAGTCCAATGCAAATTACGCCCTCACGGATCGCATTACGGTGTATCGGAACGGAACGTTGATCTGGGGGGTGGAGCCGCAACCGGTTGCGGCTTTGGTCAAGGTGAAAGTGCTTTCCGAAAATAAAAACAACAATCCGAATTCCAACACCATCAGTACCTATCTGAAAATCAACAATGAAGGAAACGTGCCGCTGGCTTACGGCGATTTAACGGTGCGGTATTGGTTTACGCCCGAAGGAACCGCCAGTCTCAATTATTTTATTGACTACGCCAAACTGGGCAATTCCAACCTGACGGGTCAATTTATTCCCGTCAACCCCGCGAAAACCAGAGCCGAGGTGTACTTCGAATTGAAACTAAAACCGACGGCCGGGACTTTGTATCCGCTCAGCAATACGGGAAACATTCAGTACCGGATTGCCAAATCCAACTGGACCAATTTTGTGGAGACGAACGATTATTCGTACCAATCGGCTGCGTCGTTCTCGGAAAACGATCACATTACGGTTTACTATCAGAACAATCTGATTTATGGAACAGAGCCCGTCGTTGAGTCGGGTGCGCGCATTTCTGCGTCGGAAAATAATGAAGAGTGGAACGTTCGCGTGTTACCGAATCCGGTTTCGGATGTATTTGAAGTTGAATTTACCGCACCAGCCGGTGACGAAGTACGGCTTCACCTGGTGGATGTCCACGGACGTACCGTTTTGCAGCATAGTCTTCCGGCAACGGGCCAGCGTCAACGTCAAACGATGGCGATTCACCATGAAGCTCCCGGCGTTTACCTGCTGCGTGCGCAGGCTGGTCGGCAATACCGCTTGATTAAAGTAGTGAAACCCTGAAAGTGTCTGATAATCAAAACCTCCTGACAAGGCGTAGAGCTTTTGTCAGGAGGTTTCTTGCGAAATACCGGTTGGATACTTACGTATTTTCTACCGGTTTAGGTACGATTGACTGGCGTGGTCAGAGTTTAAAAACGCGTTTATAAATCGGTTTCCGGTAGGCAAACAAACCATACATAACGGGATACAAAAGAAAATCCGTTAGGCGCGTGGGGGTTCGAAAAGTGATTTCGTCGCCAATCCGGGTGTGATCACCCTCCCGAATGATGCGGTGTTTGTGGTGCCAGTAGGCGAGGAAAAAAGGCAATTCGGTTCCTTTGTCGACGAAATAAATCTCCTGATCGGTTTCCTGCTGCTCGATGATCGCGCTAATCCAGTTCTGTTTAAACAGCAGAAAATTTAGGCGCAGATGCACGGTATCGCCAGTCAGACAGCCGTCGAATCGAACCACCTCGACGGGCGGGAACGGTGGGCTGAGTTGGTCGAACAACTGCCGGGTAAACCCCGCCCACACGCGCCGGTAATCCTGCTGAACCGGTGTATAAAGGGTTATTTTCATGGGTTTCGTACCCACGGACCTGGGTCCGTGTTTTTTAGTATTCTCAGTCGG
Organism: Larkinella knui; assembly: GCF_003858645.1. Taxonomy (GTDB): domain Bacteria; phylum Bacteroidota; class Bacteroidia; order Cytophagales; family Spirosomataceae; genus Larkinella; species Larkinella knui. The sequence continues at coordinate 224,990 of NZ_RQJP01000001.1, forward strand.
ATTACAGCGTAAAGGCCATATTCCGGGGTATTAAAAAACACGGATCAAAGTCCGTGGGTACTAGAGTTGCTCCAGAATCCGCTCCATCGAAACCGCCTGACCAATGTGCTGCTTGAGCTCGCTGATGGGCATCCGGATTTGTTCGGTGGTGTCGCGGTGGCGAATCGTGACTGTATCGTCTTCCAGTGTCTGGTAATCGACGGCGATGCAAAACGGTGTGCCGATCAGATCCTGACGCGTATACCGCTTGCCGATGGCGTCGCGTTCTTCGTAAATGACCCGGAAATCGCTGCGCAGGAGCTTCAAAATCTGCTGGGCTTTTTCCGGTAAACCGTCTTTGCGAACGAGCGGGAAAATGGCGGCTTTTACCGGAGCCAGGGCCGGGTGCAGTTTCAGGTAGGTCCGGGTTTTCTGGGTTTCGCCTTCACCCACCACTTCTTCCGTAAACGCATTGCAGAATACCGCCAGAAAGAGCCGGTCGGCGCCCACGGAGGTTTCGACCACGTACGGGATGTAATTGCCAAACGGTTTTCCGTTCTCGTCGAGGTCGTTATCGAAATACTGCTGCTTTTTCCGGCTCAGTTCCTGGTGGCTTTTCAGGTCAAAATCGGTGCGGGAGTGAATCCCTTCCATTTCGCGGAAACCAAACGGAAACTGATATTCGATGTCGACAGCCGCGTTGGCGTAGTGCGCCAGCTTCTCGTGAACGTGGAATTTAAGTTTTTCGGCGGGCAGACCCACGGCTTTGTGGAAGTTCAGCCGGGCTTCTTTCCATTTTTCGTACCACTCCATTTCCGTGCCGGGCCGGACAAAAAACTGCATTTCCATCTGTTCGAATTCCCGCATCCGGAACGTAAACTGCCGGGCCACGATCTCGTTCCGAAACGCCTTGCCGATCTGGGCAATGCCGAACGGAATCTTCATGCGACCGGTTTTCTGAACGTTCAAAAAGTTGACAAAAATGCCTTGTGCGGTTTCAGGACGGAGGTAAATCAGGCTGGAATCTTCGGCCACGGAACCCACCTGCGTCGAAAACATCAGGTTGAATTGCCGCACTTCCGTCCAGTTGGCGGTTTTCGAAATCGGGTCGACAATGCCTTCGCTGATGATCAGTTCGCGAACACCATCGAGGTCGTTTTCGCCCAGCAACCGGGCCATTTCGAGCAGCAGTTCGTGGCCTTTTTCGGGCTGGCCATTGGCTGCGTATTCTTCGGCTTTTAATTCGAGCAACTGGTCGGCGCGGTACCGTTTTTTGGAATCCTTGTTGTCGATCATCGGGTCGTTGAAGGAGTCAACGTGTCCCGACGCTTTCCACGTCAGCGGGTGCATGAAAATAGACGCATCGATGCCCACGACGTTGTCGTGCAGTTGCGTCATGGCCTTCCACCACACCGATTTGAGGTTATTTTTCAATTCAACGCCATTCTGACCGTAGTCATAAACCGCCTGTAACCCGTCGTAAATTTCGCTGGACGGGAACACGAAGCCGTATTCTTTGGCGTGGGAGATAATGTCTTGCAGAGAGGTGGCGGGGGCCAGTTTCGGTTTTGCGTCTTCCATGATGCCGCAAAAATACGGATTTAGACCAGTCGCCTGACAAAAATTTTATACTTTTGAGTAGATCGCCAAAACTGTTCCGGCTTACGTTCCAACCCCATACACACTCAACCTGCTTTTGAGGAGTCGAATTTCTTCCTGCATGGCTTCGACTTTCTGTAGCAAATGACTGATCGCGTCGATACCGTCCAGGTTGATATTTAACTCATAATGAAGTGTACTGAATTTCTCGATAGCCGGGATCTGGTGAATCGGAATGAACTTTCGTTCTTCCACCAGCACCAGTTCGATCAATCCGTATTCTTCCAGTGAAAAAACAAAAGTATGTTCGATGTTGTACTTCAGGCAGTAGTCCTCAACGAGAATCACATCGTCCGGTTGCATAGCACGATTTTTATGATTGAGAGATTTCTTTGAATAGCTCCTTCTGTTTTTCAGTTAATCCGGTCGGGATTTTGATGGAATACGTGACGTAGAGATCACCAAATTTGCCATCCTGTTTATAAACCGGGAAGCCTTTTCCTTTCAGACGGACTTTCGTTCCGTTCTGGGTTTCCGGACTCACTTTCAGTTTTATTTTTCCGCTCAGCGTGTCGATGGTGAGGTCTCCGCCCAAAACCGCCGTGTATAAATCCAGCTCAACAGTCATATAAAGGTCGTCGTTCACGCGCTTAAAAACCGGATCTTCGGCAATGACGAAGGTGATGAACAAGTCGCCCGCCGGTCCACCATTGGCACCCGGCCCGCCCTGTCCTTTAAGCTTGATCACCTGGCCGCTGGCGATTCCGGCCGGAACGGTAATTCGGATATTCTTGCCGTTGACCGACAGCGTGTGCTGGTGGGTCTGGTACGCTTCCCGCAAATCGATGTGCAATTCGGAGGTGTAATCCTGTCCCCGGAATGGCGTCTGTCGGCCACTACGCGGTTGTTCGCCGAAAAAGGATTCAAAGAACTCGGAAAAGTCGGTCCCCGAAAACGCATCACCGGAAAACCGCTGCCCGCCCGAATTAGCGCTTTGCTGCGCTTGTCGGGCCTGCTCGAATTGGTCGGCATGGCGCCATTCTTCGCCGTATTGATCGTATTTTTTGCGCTTGTCGGGGTCACTCAAAACTTCATTGGCTTCATTGATTTGCTGGAATTTGGCGTTAGCTTCTTTGTCGTTGGGGTTGAGATCCGGATGGTATTTCCGGGCCAGTTTCCGATACGCTTTTTTAACATCGTCCGTCGACGCACTTTTATCGATGCCGAGTATTTGGTAGTAATCAATAAATGCCATAGCGGTGTATAACGTATATGCTGGGTGTCATATGGCCCGGACTTTCGCTAGTCAAACCGCCAACGACGCGATTTGTTCGCCTTCACTTCCGGCCTTGCCTCACGATGATCGTTTCCGGATCAATCGACCCCTGAATTTACACAGGTTCTGATTTGAAAAGCAACTTCTTTTTGAAAGGAGGCTGTTACTTTTCGTTTTTCTGCCGTCTAATAAACAAGTTCCGGAAAATCCACCGTGACACCAACCTCAATGCATTCCGGAACGTTTTCATGAAGAAGGTAGTGGCCATACTCCGTGATTATTTGGGTGTATCGCAACAGGAAGCCCGGGGAATGTTGGTTCTGCTGATGCTCACCGGCTTTCTGTTGCTGCTACCGCTGCTGTACCGCTGGTGGATTCCCGATTCGGTTCCTGATACCTCCGTGTCTGACAAACGCCAGCTTGATAGTCTGGTTGCCCTGCTCGAACTTGACCCGACGGTTGCGGATGACCGGCCGGAAAACACCCCGGGCCGTTACGAACCCGCCACTGAAGCCCGAAAAGCCGAACGGTTTGCCTTTGATCCCAATACCATCGACGCCGAAACCTGGCAACGGCTGGGTACGCCCCGCTGGCTGGCCGACCGCATTGTGCGTTACCGCTCCAAAGGCGGGCAGTTTCGAAAAAAAGAAGATGTACTGAAAATTTACGATTTCTCGCCGGAATTGTATGAAGAACTGGAACCGTATATGCAACTCAGTACGGCTGAACGTTCCTTTAAAAAACCGTATAAGGATCGCGAGCACTACGCCGAAAATGAACCCGCCAGCAACCGGCGTTTTTCGACCGACAAACCGGCTTATTCAACCGAACGATTTGCAAAACCGGTCTTGCAACCGTTCGATATTAATACCGTTGATACAACTGAACTGATAAAGCTGCGCGGGATTGGGTCGAAGTTAGCCAGTCGGATCGTGAAATTCCGGGACGCCCTGGGCGGTTTTATTTCCACCGACCAGTACGCTGAAATTTTCGGGCTCGATTCGCTGGCGCTGGAAGAATTGAACACATACGGTCGGCTTCAAACGCCGGCAAAAAAAATAGCGGTCAATACCGCTACTGCTGAAGAACTCGACCGGCACCTTTATCTGTCCAGGAAACAAGCCGAAATTATCGTCAATTACCGCACCCAACACGGGCCTTACACCTCGCCCGAATCGCTCCGGAATATCCGCATTCTCGACGCCAGGACCATTGAGAAACTGAGGCCTTATCTGGACTTTTAAAAATAACATCCGAATGGCAAAACGCTACATAACACACCGGTCAGATTTTGAAAACCTGACCGGTATGTTATGTAGCGTTTTGCCATTCCATTAAAAGTTCGGTTTGAGCATGTATTTCATGTAAAAATCATCGATGGCTTTTACGGCTTCGTCCGGCGTATCGACCAGTGAAATCAGCTTCATGTCGCCGGGATTGATGTTATTTTCCTTGCCCAGCATGGTTTCTTCGATCCAGTCGACGAGCCCCTGCCAGAACGACCGGCCCACCAGGACGATGGGAAAACGGGCAATTTTTTTCGTCTGAATCAACGTCAGCGATTCGAAGAGTTCGTCGAGCGTTCCAAAACCGCCCGGCAGCGCAATAAATCCCTGCGCATACTTAACGAACATTACTTTGCGGACGAAGAAAAAGTCGAAATTGATGTTCTTGTCCGGATCAATGTAGATGTTGCTTTCCTGTTCGAACGGGAGTTGAATGTTCAGACCGACTGATTTTCCACCTTGTTCAAAAGCCCCTTTATTACCGGCTTCCATAATACCGGGTCCACCGCCGGTGATGACGCCGTAGCCATGCTTGACGAGTTTAGCCGCAATTTCTTCGGCCATCTGGTAATAGGGATTATCGGATTTCGTCCGCGCCGAACCAAAAATAGACACGCAAGGTCCGATTTTGGCTAATTTGTCGAACCCTTCGACAAACTCGGCCATAACTTTGAAAATAACCCAGGAATCGGCAATTTTTATTTCATTCCAATTTCGATCCTGGAACGCTTCCTTGATGCGTTGCTCGTCCGGCGTCAGCAGGAGCTCATCGCGTTTGGGAAGATCTTTCTTTATTTGGGAAACATTCTGAGTTTCAGATCGCTGTACTGTTTTTTCTGCGTCCATGTTCTGTTATGGTTTAGGAGTTAAGGAGCTGAAAATGAAGGAGGCATTGAATTCTATCGGTGCAACCTGCGTTTTTTCAGTTTCCCGGTTCTCCACTGGTGGGTATCTTTCCAAACCTCCTGATCAGCCCCGGCGAGAGCAGGGTGAGCAGGGTTTGTAAAATTTCCGGTATGAATTGCGTTGATGATCGTTATTTGATCGCTTAATTTGTAAAAAAATCCGATCCTGTTGCGTTGTTCGGACCCGGTTCTGTGCAGAACCGGAACATAATAACGTTATACCGTAGTTTTAGTTTCATTCGTCAATAAAAATCCTATGAGACCCTCAATTGCCGTTGGTGCCGATCATGCCGGCTTTGCCTATAAACAAGAAATCGTGGCCTGGCTGGAAAAGGAAGGCTATCCGACGAAGGATTTCGGGACTTACACGGAAGCCTCCGCCGATTATCCGGATTTTGCACATCCTGTGGCCATTGCCGTAGAAACGAAGCAGTTTGACTGGGGGATTTTAGTTTGCGGCAGTGGGAATGGCGTGGCCATCACGGCCAACAAACACCAGGGCATTCGGGCGGCTCTCTGCTGGAAACCAGAACTGGCCGAACTGGCCCGCCAACACAACAACGCCAACATCCTGTGCCTGCCGGAGCGCTATATTTCGGCCGAAGATGCGATTGAATGCGTCAAAGTATTCCTGAAAACGGAATTTGAAGGCGGTCGTCACCAGACGCGCGTCGGAAAAATCAGTTGTTGACCGCTTCTTCTTTTCGGCGATACACACCGTCCAGATCGGTCTTTTCATAGAGGGTGGACAAGGAGGGGGCTCGCTGAAATAGCTTTTTCATAACCCCCTCTTTGTCAATGATATAACTCGGCGGGTCTTTTCGAAAATGATCGTAAACGCTGATCACACTTTCGTAATTATCCAGATTGCGAAGGTCATATTTCGCTAAATCCCAGTTCAGGTAGGGGGTTGCCGCCTGGTTATTGCGGTAGGCACTGAGATCTTCGCCGATCACCAGAATTTTCTGTTTCTGAATATGCCGGTCGATGGGCGAAGTTTTCACCTGTAACGCGCTCAACCGGCCCAACTCCCAATTTCGAACCAGCGGCAAGGCACCCTGATAGAGAATGAGGAGAGTAAAAATGAAAACGCCCAGAAAAATCAGCTCGGCGACCCACTCCCGACGAATGCCCTGAAAGTAATAGGAGGCAAAAAATGCCAGCGCCGGAACAAAGCTAATGAATAGCATTGGAGCCAGAAAAGGCATCAGACCGACCGAAATAAAGGCTGTCAGCGCCCAGATCATCATGATTTGCTGGCAACGTTGCTGGAAGTTTACGTACCGGGTCGTTTGACGAAAAAGGCTCAGCAGCCCCAGTGTTCCCATGGCGAACGGGAGAAACATCGATGCCAGCAGGGTCTGGAAATCGGTCAGGTCGTACTGCCGCACCCGAAAAACCGACGACAGCAGATTGCGGTTAAAATCATCCAGACTGTCGGCCAGGTAATAATACAAAACCGTCAGTAAAATCGGGAAAGCAAAGCCGAAAAGCAGGAGGGAATGTTGCCGGAAACTCGCCCCGGTGAAGAGCAGCAGCGCCATGAGTGCCCAGACAATAAACAAGGCAGAAGGTAGATAAAAAAGGGCGGCCAGACTAATGTAGAAACCCACTTCAAACACTTCATCGGTGGCACCCCGCCGGTCCATTTGCTTGATAAGTGTTCCGAAAGCCAGCAGTAAAAAAGTGGTCGATAAAAGCACCGGCGACAAGGTGCTGCAATCGAACGACATGTTCAGGAATACCGCGTAGATCAGGCCGGGAATCCAGTTGCGGTCGGGGTAAATGTCGCGCACGTTCATCACCCAGTTGAAATACAAAATCTGGAAAGCCGCCACGGCCGTTCCGGCCATGTGATAGGCCGTTATCGACCGCCCAAACGTGAGGTCGAGCAGCCAGTAGACCAGGGCCGACAGCGGGCTGATGCTGTCCCAGATATCACGATACAGAAGATTTCCGTTGTGCATCTGTTCCCCAACCAGCATCCAGTTTAGTTCCGGAATCAGCAGCGGGGGGGGAGACAGCAAAAACGGCAATCGAATCAGGATCAGCAAAAGCAGCAGACCGACGATCTGAAGGGTGGCGTTTACCCGAAAAAAACTTAACAATGGCCTAGTTGGTTTACCGTATGTACGCGGAAATGGAACGACGAAATTAAACCTTTAAGGTGAAAGAAGTCGAATAAAAGGCGGATATTTGCGGTAGTGATTAAATGAATCGCGCGGGCAACCCCGAATGAATAATGAACACTGAATACGGGCTATTGACTATCGAAGGAGGATTTTAGAGCAATTTCAGTAGTCATTATCGCACAGGCGGACCCTTCATTATTCGTTAATTTTAAAAGAGTATGGAATCGAAACGACAACAGAAAGTATCGAGGTTGTTGCAGAAAGATCTGAGTGAAATCTTTCAGCGTGATAGCCGACACCTGTTCAACGGGGCCTTTATTACCGTTACGAGCGTGCGGGTGTCACCCGATTTTAGCATTGCCCGGGTGTATCTGAGCTTTCTGGCCACCCCCAATAAGGAGTCACTTCTGGAATTGATCAAGGAAAAAAGCAAATCCATTCGTCAGCAACTGGCCGACCGGGTGCGCCACCAGCTTCGGATCATGCCGGAACTGCATTTTTACCTCGATGATACCGCCGAATATGCTGCCAAGATGGACGCTATTTTTGCCAACCTCGAAATTCCACCCGCTCCGGAAGAAGAAGATGAGGAATAAGTCCTGTCCCACACCATGAACCTTCCCCTCTGGATCGCCCGACGGTATTTTTTCTCGAAACGCAAGCGTAGTTTCATCAATTTGATTTCGCTGGTTTCGATGCTGGGCGTTGGTGTCGGCACCATGGCGCTGGTGGTGGTGTTGTCGGTATTTAATGGCATGGAGGAGTTGAACCGGATGATTTTCAAGACGTTCGAAGCCGATCTGACCGTGGCACCCGCGCAGGGAAAACGCCTGACGGTTTCGCCCGGTTTGATGCAGAAAATCCAGAAAACCGGTGACGTTGTTCTGATTACCCAGGTCATTGAGGACAATGCGCTGGCGCGATACCGGGATGGGCAGACGGTTGTCAAACTGAAAGGAATCGACAATTCGTACCTGCAACGCCGGCAATTGGATACGGCGTTGGTGCAGGGAAAATTGCGGTTGCAGGAAGATGGCATTAATTATGCGCTGGTGGCCGAAGGAGTGCGAAATGCACTGCTGATCTCGCCCGAGGACATGCTGACACCCCTCGAACTCTGGTATCCTCAAAACCGGAAAACCTACTCGGTGTTGTCATCGGATGCCTTCAACCGGGCGGATTTTGCGGTTTCGGGCGTCTTTTTCATCGAAGATAATTTCGACGATTACGTGTTGGCTCCCATCAGCGTGGTTCGTGAACTGGTTGGCTATCAGCAAAATCAGTTATCTTCGCTGGAATTGCAGGTGAAACCGGAGGTTGACTTACCCGCCTTGAAAAAAACGCTGCAACAGCAACTGGGCGGAAAGGTGGTGATTAAGGACCGCGATGATTTGAATCCGGATTTGTTTCGGGCCATCCGCATTGAGAAATTATTTGTAACGGTAACGCTGACGTTTTTGGTGCTGATCGCATCGATCAACATCTTTTTTTCGTTGTCGATGCTGGCCATCGAAAAGAAAGACGACGTCGCTATTTTGTATGCGATGGGGGCGTCTCCTTCGCTTGTCCGGCGGATTTTTTTATTCGAAGGCTTAATTGTCGCTTTTATTGGGGGCCTGTTTGGCCTGGTGCTCGGTATTGCGCTGTGTTTGTTGCAGCAACGGTTTGGCTTCGTATCGATGGGCATTGAAAGTTCGCTGATCGACGCTTACCCGGTCAAGCTGCAGGCCAGCGATCTGGTGATAACCACCGTCATTGTGATTGTGGTTACCAGCGTGGTTTCGTGGTTTCCGGCCCGGAAAGCGGCTGCCGTATCGAAAGCCGTTGATAGTGTGCAGTAGACGAATGAAAATTACTTACTAAAAAACGGTTTTTCTCGTTTTGAATAAGGCTAAGTGAATGATCAGTATGCTTAAAATTATCCGAAATAGCGGGTTCTTACTTCTACTGCTAATCGGGAGCCAATGGGCACTGGGGCAGACAAACCGTGTTGGCGATCCCGAGAAAAAAAACGCTCCGGTATCGGTCAACGGGCCGTATAATCCGAGCCGTACGCTGCCCAACGACCTGTTGCACACCCGGCTCGATCTGAGCTTCGATTGGGTGCGCCAATGGGTGCACGGAATTGCCCGGCTGCGGTTTAAACCCCATTTCTACCCCCAGAATACGCTGGATGTCGATGCAAAAGGGTTTGACATCAAAGGGGTTTTTCTGCTCGATACCCTCAAAACCGGCGAAACGGTTTTCGACACGCTGAATTATACCTACAACGACCGGCAAAAGATTCACATTCTTTTACCGCGAACCTATACCCGGGCCGATACCTTCGATATTCAGATCGTTTATACCGCCAAACCGAATGAACGACCGCTGGGGGGCAGTGCGGCTATTACGCAGGATAAAGGGCTGTATTTTATCAACCATGACGGGGCCGAACCAAACAAACCCCGCCAGATCTGGACGCAGGGCGAAACCGAAGCCAACTCGTGCTGGTTTCCGACCATCGATACGCCGAATGAAAAAATGACGCAGGAAATTTACCTGACCGTCGAGACTAAATACCGCACCCTTTCGAATGGGAAACTGATTTCGTCGACCGTAAACCAGGAAGGATTGCGCACCGATTACTGGCGGCAAACGCTGCCCCACGCGCCTTATCTGGCCATGATTGCCGTCGGCGAATTTGCCTATGTGAAGGACTCTCTGGCGGCTACACCCGAGCGTGGGCCTCTGGAAATCAGCTACTTCGTGGAACCGGCTTACGAGAAGGATGCCCGTGCGATTTTTGGCCGGACGCCCGCGATGGTTGAATTTTTTGAAAAGAAATTTGGGGTTCCGTACGTCTGGGAGAAATACAGTCAGATTGCCGTCCGTGATTTTGTGACCGGTGCCATGGAGAATACCACAGCCACCGTTCACGGTGAAACCGTTCAGATGGACGGGCGTCAACTGGTCGATGGGAATTCCGACGATGTAATTTCGCACGAACTGTCGCACCACTGGTTTGGCAACCTGGTGACCGCCGAATCCTGGGCCAACCTGCCGCTGAATGAAGCCTTTGCCACTTACGCTGAATACCTGTGGCGCGAACACCGCGAGGGCGCTTACTCCGCCGATATGCACGGTCTCGACGATCTGAATCAGTACATCGCCGAATCGGAAATCAAGCAGGAACCGCTCATTCGCTATCGATATACCGACCGCGAGCAGATGTTTGACAGCCATTCGTATGCCAAAGGGGGGCGGGTTCTGCACCTGCTCCGCCGAACCGTGGGCGATGACGCTTTCTTCGAAGCCCTGACACTTTATCTGAAACGCCATCGGTTCAAAACCGCCGAATTGAGTGATTTGCGCGAAGCGTTTGAAGAGGTGACGGGTGAAGACCTCAACTGGTTCTTTGACCAGTGGTTTCTGAAACCGGGCCATGCGGTGATCAAGGTTGAAAAAGAATACCGGCAGGGTGGGGTGCAGTTGACGGTAATTCAACAGCAGGATTCTACGAAGACCCCGATTTATCGGTTGCCGGTCAAAGTCGATGTCTGGGTGAAAGGCCAGAAGAAAACCTACGATGTGGTAGTTGACAAAGCCAAACAGGTGCTGAATTTCTCGGTGGAACAGCGCCCGGATTTGATTGTATTTGACGCGGATCACCGCATTGTCGGTACGGTGGAGCAGGAAAAGAACAAACCGGAGTTGATTTTTCAGTATTACCACGCTGACAATTACGTAGATAAATACGAGTCGATTACCCGGCTTGAGGATAAAAGCAACCTGATCGATTCGACGGTTCGGCACATGATGATGGATGCGATGCAGGATAAATTCTGGAAAATCCGTCAGGTGGCCGTTGGTAATTTTGCCGAATACGATGGGCAGGAGTTTGCGGAAGTGGAGCGCATTGTGCAAAGCAAAGCCCGCAACGACGAGCGCTCCCTGGTGCGGCAGGAGGGAATCAATACGCTGGCTTCGTATGCCGACAACGTCAATGATCCGCTGTTTCGGGAAGCGCTGAACGACACCTCGTATGCGGTGGTATCGTCGGCGCTGGATTCCTATCTGTTGTCAAAACCGGGCGATGCCGGTGAAATTGCCGCCCGGTTTGAAAATGTGCCGAATGGCGATATTGTGACGGCCGTGGCCAACTATTACGCCAATTCGACCGATTCAAGCCGGTATAGCTGGTTCATCAACAAGATGAACACCATGAAATCGCAGGATTTGTATAATTTTCTGCAGGTTTTCGGAAAGTATCTGATCCGATCCGGTGCCGATACGCAACGGCAGGCGATTCCCATGCTGGAAGTGATGGCCCGGACGAGTCCGGCCTATTTCGTCCGGTTTGGTGCCTACCAGGTTCTGGGTTTATTACAGGATATTGAAGGCGTCAAATCCATGCGGAAAGACATTCGTCTGAGTGAGCGTGACCCGAAGTTAAAGGAAATGTACGAGCAGTTTAAAGATTTTTAAAAACCACTTAATCGCAAAAACAAACCCAACAAAACCTATGAAGAAACCCCTTTTTACTTCGATTTTAGTTGCTTTTTTTGGCATTACCGCTGTGCTGGCCGCTGGTCCGATTGACGGAAAGTGGACCGGAAAAATAGGCGACGATTATGCATTAACCCTGGACCTGAAAACGGACGGCAACCAATTGACCGGAACGATTGGTAACGCAGACGGTGCCATTCCAATCAAGGAAGGAAAGGCGGATGGTGCCAGTTTTTCATTTAAAACGGAACATGAGGGAAACGTTATTCCCATTAAAGGGACCGTTGAAGGTGATAAAATGATCCTGTCCGTTAATTACAACGGCAACGAGATTCCTGGAACGCTGACGCGGCAAGGCGGTGCCGGAAACACGGCAACGGCCAGTCGTCCGAAAGGAAAACCGGAAGAAACGGAAGTATGGGACCCGGTTCCAAAGGTGATCACACCGGGGAAATCACCGCTTGATGCACCCTCCGACGCCGTTGTGTTATTCGATGGCAAGAACCTGGATCAGTGGGTGACGGTAAAGGACAAATCACCGGCCAACTGGACGGTTTCCAACGGCGTTCTGACGGTGAACAAGGCTGCGGGAAACATTGAAACAAAGCGCTCATTTACGAATTACCAACTCCATATCGAGTGGAAAATTCCTCAAAATATCTCTTTGAGCGGTCAGGCCCGGGGCAATAGCGGTATCTTTTTAGCTTCCACTGGGCAGGGCGATGCGGGTTATGAGTTGCAGGTGCTGGATTCGTACGAAAACAAAACCTACTCGAACGGTCAGGCGGGCAGTATCTACAAACAGGCGATTCCGCTGGCCAACGCCAGCAAAAAGCCGGGTGAATGGCAGGTGTACGACGTAATCTGGAATGCTCCGAAATTCAATGCAGATGGCTCGGTGCAGACGCCGGCGCACGTAACCGTCATCCACAACGGAGCGGTTATTCAAAACAATTATGAACTGAAAGGCGAAACGACCTACATCGGTCAGCCCCAATACAAAAAATACGAATCGGCACCAATCAAATTACAGGCGCACGGCGATAAAAGCGAACCGATCAGCTTCCGGAATATCTGGGTGCGGGAGTTGTAGTGTGCTGCAACGGACAACCAATTTTTGGAAAAGGGCGGCTTTGGTCGCTCTTTTTCTTTTAAAACCGCCCTGTATTTCTCCGGTGGTCAACATTCAGGTTCAACCTAATCAAGTGGCGTGATGGCAGACTTTAAAAACCTGAACGAAAGCATTGCATATCTTGAAAAGATAGACTTTCAGACTGATTCGAACGTGCGTCCTGTGTCTATTGATGGGTTATACAGGTTGCTATATCTATCGAATAAAGAACTGGCGGTAAACAATCTCTTTCTTTATGGATTGAAAATCGAAACGATCAGGGTGTATATTTTACCGGATTCCGGTTTTTTAGCAGGGTTTCATCTTTTTTTTTATACCGATGATTCCCTGTTGAAATCCATCGAAGGGGATATCGGGAAGTATGCCATAGTGGCCGGATGGGGGCTGGATGATGAAAACGCCAGCGATTTCGATATTTTTTCGTGGAATTATCGCCCGTATGAAATTGACCTTCATAAAAGGAAACGCTTCTTTTCTGATGACAAGCCTGGACCGGTTCAGGATATAATTTCGGGTACGACAGCCGCTTATAAATCCCTGCAACAAGTGTACTTAAACGCGATTCGGGAGCAGTAGTGTGCGGAATCAATCCCCCGGCACCGGCGTTATTATTTTGATACGGAGACGATATTTCGTTATTTGCGAGGGTCGTTTTCTGCCCACTGTGCAGACTGTTTTTCGGCAACTTACCAATGAATAAACCAGAAAAGAAATTATTTTTGCTGGATGCGCTGGCCCTGATTTATCGCGCCCATTTCGCCTTCAGCAAGGCACCACGCATCACCTCCCGGGGCCTCAATACCAGCTGCGTTTTCGGATTTACGAACGCCTTGCTGGAAATCCTTCAGAAAGAAAAACCGACCCACATCGGTGTTGCGTTCGATAGCAGTAAAAAGACCTTCCGGCACGAGGCTTTTGTGGAATACAAAGCCAACCGCCAGGCCATGCCCGAAGACATCAGCATCGCCATTCCGTATGTAAAACGGTTGGTGGAAGCCATGAATATTCCCATCCTGATTCTGGATGGCTACGAAGCCGACGACATCATCGGAACCCTCGCCAAACGGGCGTCGAAAGCTGGTTTTGAGGTGTTTATGATGACGCCTGACAAGGATTACGGGCAACTCGTTGAAGAACACGTCTACATCTACCGCCCGGCTTTTATGGGCAAAGGTGCTGAGAAACTGGGTGTCAAAGAAGTGCTGGACCGCTGGCAGATTCAGGAAATTAGCCAGGTGACCGACATGCTGGGTTTAATGGGCGATTCGGTCGATAACATTCCGGGGATTCCGGGCGTGGGCGAGAAAACCGCCCAGAAACTCATCGCCGAGTTTGGCACCGTCGAAAACCTGATTGCCAATGCCAGCCAGTTGAAAGGAAAACTGAAAGAAAACGTCGTGCAATTTGCGCAGCAGGGCCTGTTGTCGAAGCAACTGGCGACCATTCACCTCGACGTTCCGCTTGATTTTAACGAAGACGCCCTGCTGCATACCGAAGTTGATAAACCCAAATTATCCGCTCTGCTGGATGAGCTTGAGTTTCGGCAACTGCGCCGTCGGCTGGTGGGTGACGACGATTCGGAACCGAGCCCGTTTCCGGTTTCGGCTCAACCGGGCCCAAAGGGGCAGATGGGTTTATTTGATGAAGCTATTCTGGCACCAGCAGCACAACCGAACGCCAAAAATGCCTCCGGGGCCGATGATTTGCCGTTTTCACTGGATGAAAAATCAAGTGTGGGTGCGGCCATTTCGGCTTTTGAAAAAGCAACCCGACCGAAGGTCATGCCTGCTTCGGACGAAAATCAAGCCGATTGGACGGAAGTCGAACCCGACGAAAACCAGCCGGAACGCCGTCGGACTATCCACTCGGTGGTTCACGATTACCGCCTTGTCGATACGCCCGAACTGCGGAAAAGTTTGGTATATTACCTGAATCAGCAGGATACGCTCTGTTTCGATTCCGAAACGACTTCCATGGACCCGGTCGAAGCGGATCTGGTGGGCCTGTCGTTTGCCTATCGCAAGGGCGAAGCGTTCTATGTGCCGGTGCCGCCCGACCGCGCGGGTGCGCAGGCGATTGTGGAGGAATTCCGGCCGGTATTTGAGAATCCGGAGAGTATTAAAATCGGCCAGAATCTCAAGTACGATATGCTGATGCTGAAAAAATACGGCATTGAAGTGCAGGGGAAACTGTTCGATACGATGGTGGCGCATTACCTCATCGAACCCGAGCAGCGGCACAACATGGACATTATGGCCATGACGCACCTGAACTACGAGCCAGTTTCCATCGAAACGCTGATTGGCAAGAAAGGTCCCAAACAGGTAACGATGCGCGATGTGGAGATTCAGAAAGTGGTTGAATATGCCGGCGAAGATGCCGACATTACGCTGCAGTTGAAAGACACTTTTTTGCCGATGCTGGAAAAAAACCAGCTCACCAAACTGTTTTACGAGGTTGAAATGCCACTGGTGCGGGTGCTCAGCGATATGGAACTGGAGGGCGTCAAGGTGGACATGAACGCGCTGGCGGAACTCTCGGCGACGCTGGAGACCGACATTCGGCAGGTGCAGAGTGAGATCTTTGACTTGGCGGGTGGTCCTTTCAATGTGGGTTCACCGAAGCAACTGGGCGAAGTTCTGTTTGATAAGCTCAAGCTGGATAATAAAGCCAAAAAGACCAAAACCGGTCAGTATGCAACCGGCGAGGAAGTTCTGACGGATCTGGAAGCTGACCACGAAATTGCCCGTAAGATCCTGGATTACCGGGAGTTGGTGAAGCTGAAAAATACTTACATTGACGCGCTTCCGCTCATGATGAGCAAGCACGACGGCCGGATTCATACCTCGTTCAATCAGGCGGTGGCCGCAACCGGGCGGCTGAGTTCGACCAATCCGAACCTGCAGAATATTCCAATCCGAACACCCCGTGGGCGCGAAATCCGCAAGGCGTTTGTGCCGCATAGTGAGGATTTTCTGATCATGTCTGCCGATTATTCACAAATCGAACTCCGCATCATGGCGGCTTTCAGCGGTGATCAGACCATGCTCGATGCGTTCAACAACGGCATCGATATTCACACCCAAACCGCCAGCAAGGTGTTTAAAGTACCGCTGACGGAAGTCGACGCAGACATGCGCCGGAAAGCCAAAATGGTCAATTTCGGGATTATTTACGGTATTTCGGCCTTCGGACTTTCCCGACGGCTGCGGATTCCGCGCAAGGAAGCGGCCGAAATTATTCAGGAATATTTCGCGGGTTTTCCGGCTATCAAGCAGTACATGGACGGAGCCATTCAAAAAGCCCGCGAATGTGAATATGCCGAAACCATTCTGGGACGGCGCCGGTATTTGCGCGACATCAATTCCCGCAACATGACCGATCGGAGTTTTGCCGAACGCAACGCCATCAACGCGCCCATTCAGGGGTCGGCGGCTGATATGATCAAAATCGCCATGATCAATATTGATAAATTTATTCGTGAAAACCGCTTGAAATCGCGCATGATCCTGACGGTTCATGATGAACTGGTTTTCGACGCCCACAAAGATGAACTGGAATTATTGAGGGAAAATGTCGGCGAACTGATGCGAAATGCCATTCCGTTGCCGGTAAAAATGGAAACCGGAATCGGCGTTGGCGAAAACTGGCTGGTGGCGCATTGAAAGAAGGGTTTCGGTTTACGGTGGCTGACGCGTTACACTTCGCAGACCATCAAGAACGCGTCAGCTACTGTAAGCCGAAATAATATAGAATTAATAAGGCTTCCAGTGACGGAAGCCTTATTTTTTTGTTAGTATTGAATCACTAATCCCTCATTACATGAAAAATATTCTGGTCCCAACTGATTTTACCGGCACTTCTGACCTGGCGCTTGCCTGGGCCAAATTCATCGCCAAGCAATATATCCACGATGGATTGGAAACAACACTGGTTCTGGCCCACGTAACGCAGCCTTATATTCCGGATACTACGCTGCCGACGGGTGAGGTGGGTGCGGGTATTCTGGCCGCTCAGGAAATGGAAGATGTGGGCGAGCTGAACCTCCATGAAATGGCCGAACAGCTTGAACGGGAAGGGTTTACCACGCGAATTGAAACGCGTTTTGGCTCAATCGACGGGGAGATTGTTGAGGTTGCCGATGAGCTGAAACCGGATCTGATCGTGATGGGTCGGAGCCATATCGATACTTTTTTTGACTGGCTGGCGGGTAGCTCGGCCGCCGATGTTGCCATGACTGCCCACTGCCCGGTATTGGTCGTTCCGACTCTGGAACATGGCCAGAGCCACCCGGTTCGTTTGCAGAATATCGCCTATGCAACGCAGCTGGAATTTGACGAAAATCACATTCTGCGGCCGGTGGTCAACCTCGTTCGAACCTTCAATTCCAATCTGCGTCTGGTTAAAATCAAGGCCCTCAATCAGCCAAACGTGTACGACGACCGGCAATATCTGGATCAGATCGAGTCGGAATTTGGCCGCGAGCGGTTTGTGGAAGATACCGTCAATGCCGACAATGTGACCGAAGGGCTGACGAAATACATCAAAACCAACCAGATTGATTTACTGATTATGGCCACCCGCGAACGCGATTTCCTGAGCAAACTGCTCAATCCCAGCCTGACAAAGCGCATGGTGTTGAGTTCTGACGTGCCGGTGCTGGTCTATCACGCCGAAGAGAAATAAGAAATACCCACGGACTCCGGTCCGTGTTTTAGACCACCATTCCCGGCATTCAAAATCCGTCTTCAGCGTGCTACAAAACACGGACTGAAGTCTGTGGGTACATAAAAAACGATGGGCAGACACCGGTACAAACATTCTGAAAAAAAAGTGGGCGCTTCGCCGGGCACACTCATTTATGTTGGTCAGGAGATCGATTATAAAACCAAGATTCGCCGGATTCTGTACAACGAAGCTACGTATGTCGTCGAAAACCTGAAGCGGTTGGACTCCTGTGGTCGGCCGGTGGCCGATTCGCCCTTTGTTTCCTGGTTAAATGTCGATGGGATTCACGAGCCCGCCGTTGTGGAACGCATTGGCCAGCAGTATCATTTGCACAGTTTGCTGCTCGAAGATGTCATGAATTCGCAGCAAAAGCCCAAAGTGGAGGAATACGATGGGGCTTACCTGTTTGCAACGCTCAAAATGCTGCATTTCAATACCACGAGTCAGGAGTTGGAAAATGAGCATCTGAGCTTCGTTTTGGGAAAAAACTACCTGATTTCCTTTCAGGAAGAACGGAAAGAGGATTTATTTCAACCGATTCTTGGCCGCATCGAGGCTTCTTCTGGTAAAACCCGGCGCAACGGTCCCGATTATCTTCTGTATGCGTTGATGGATTTAGTGGTCGACCACTATTTTGTCGTGCTCGACAGCATCGGCGAGAAGCTCGAAATTCTGGAAAACAGCATCATTCAACAGGTGGCCGGGCAGCAAACGCTGACGCGATTGTATACCTTGAAGCGCGAACTGACGTTGATGCGTAAAGTGGTCTGGCCCGTTCGGGAAATGATAAACCGCCTGATTCTGGAGGATAGCGACCTAATTCGGCCTACAACAATGCCCTTCCTGCGCGATCTTTACGACCACGTGGTTCAGGTCCTGGATAGCATCGATTCGTACCGCGAACTGGCGACCGGTTTGCTGGATGTGTACCTGTCCACCCTCAGCAACCGCATGAATTCGGTCATGAAAACGCTGACGATTTTTTCGGCGATTTTTATGCCGTTAACCTTCATTGTGGGTGTTTACGGAATGAATTTTGACAACATGCCCGAGCTACACACCCGCAACGGGTACTTTGTGGTGCTGGGAATCATGTTCATTCTCCTGGTTTTAATGGTTATTTACTTCCGCCGAAGGCGGTGGTTCTAAGTTTACAGTTTACGGTATTCGGTTTACAGTGGCTAACGCATTCTGTTCGTGCGTCAGCCACTGTAAACCGAATACCGTAAACTGAATACCAATTTTTATGACAATTCAGGAATTTGACATCAGTACAGCCGACGTGTATCCGTTGACCGATAGTCGTCAGGTGTTATCGCCGACCCAAACCGGATCGGCTAAACCGGTATTTTTTGCCATTCAGGGCGAACACCACGATGGTCATCGGTTTATTACGGAGTTGTATGCCAAAAATGTGCGGCAGTTTGTGGTTGAAACGGCCGCCCTGACGCCCGAACTCCGGCACGAACTGGCGAAACTTCCCGACGCCCGGATCTGGGAAGTTGGCAGCAGTTTGAGAACGTTGCAGGATTTGGCCGCCCGGCATCGCAGCCGGTTTGCCATTCCGGTTGTGGGCATAACCGGAAGCAATGGCAAAACCATCGTTAAAGAGTGGCTGGCGCAGGTGCTTGCGCCTGATTTTCTGATTCAGAAAAGTCCGAAAAGTTACAACTCGCAACTTGGGGTTCCGCTATCGGTCTGGCCGATGAATGAAAAGCACACGCTGGGTATTTTTGAAGCCGGTATTTCAAAACCGGCTGAAATGCAGGCACTTCAATCGATTATTCAGCCTACCATCGGCATTTTTACGAACATCGGCCCGGCCCACGATGAAGGTTTTCGGAGTTGCAAACAGAAAGTTGCCGAAAAGCTCCGCCTGTTTCGAAATGCAGATACGTTGATTTATCGGAAATCCTATTCAGAAATTGATGAAGAAATTCATCTGCTGCTCACAGCCGTCAATCCGGCCATCCGGCTCATCGGTTGGTCGACGGATCAAAGCGCCGAACTATCGGTCTTATTTACCCCGCAAGCCCGGGGGGCGCAGATCGGCGTGCGGTGGGAGGGACGCGATTGCACGGTTTGGGTACCGTTTTCGGACTCCGCATCGCTCGAAAATGCGACGCATGTTCTGCTGGCTACGCTGGTTTTGGGTGTCACGGACGAAACCATTTTGCGGGACCGTTTTGCCCGTTTACGGCCCGTTTCGATGCGTCTTGAACTGAAGGAGGGCATTCATCGTAATTTGCTGATCGACGATACGTATAACAACGACCTCGCGGGCCTGTCGATTGCGCTCGACTTTTTGAACCAGCAGGATGCTTCGCGGCAGAAAGTGCTGGTTCTGTCGGATTTGCTGGAAACCGGTATGAAGCCCGACGAGCTGTATCCGGCCATTGCCCGGATGGTGACCGAAAAAGGAGTCCGGCAGTTGGTGGGCGTCGGTCCCGAAATCGGTCACTATCAGTCGGTTTTCACCGTTCCAACGCATCTTTACTCAACCACTGACGCCCTCCTGCAGTCGGGATATCTCAACGAACTGACGGACTCGGTCATTCTGGTGAAAGGTGCCCGCCGGTTTTCGTTCGAAAGCGTAGTCAACCGTTTCGTGCAGAAATCACACCGTACGGTGCTGGAAATCAACCTGGATGCTCTAACCCACAACCTGAATTTTTACCGGAACAAAGTCGGCTCGCAAACGAAAATCATGGTGATGGTCAAGGCGTTTGCCTACGGAAGCGGCAGTGCGGAGGTCGCCAGTTTGCTGCAATACCACCGCGTCGATTATCTGGCTGTTGCCTATGCCGATGAGGGCGTTGGCCTTCGCCAGAATGGTATTAAGTTGCCCATTATGGTCATGAATCCGGCCCCGGAGTCTTTTCGGCAACTGATTGACTTCCAGCTGGAACCGGAAATTTTCAGTTTTCGGATTTTGGAAGAATGGTCCCGGTTTCTGAAAGAAGAAAACGCTCCGGTATCCGGCGAAAAACCGGACGTGACCTTTCCGCCCATTCATATCAAACTGGATACCGGGATGCACCGGCTGGGATTTTTGCCGGTTGAAATACCGCTTTTAGGCCAGTTGCTGAAGGCACATCCGGAACTCCGGGTGGCTTCCGTATTCAGTCATCTGGCGGGTTCGGATGAAGCGGAACACACCCCATTTTCGCAGGAACAATACCGGCAATTCATCGCCGGAGCCACGGAGTTGGAGCAGTTGGTTGGCTACCGGCCCTTGCGGCACCTACTCAACTCGGCGGGAATCGTACGTTTGCCCGAATTTAAACTGGATATGGTGCGGCTCGGCATTGGCCTCTACGGGGTCGAAGTCAGTAAACTGGAGCCACAACAGGTACAGGCTGTGGGAACGTTGAAAACCGTTATCAGCCAGATCAAAGAACTCAAATCCGGTGAAACGGTGGGCTACAGCCGCCGGGGCGTTCTGACCCACGACGCCCGGATTGCTACGCTGGCCATTGGCTATGCCGATGGTTACGACCGCCGGTTGGGCAACGGCGTCGGACAGGTTTGGGTCAATGGCGTTTTGTGTCCTACGGTTGGCAGTATTTGCATGGACATGACCATGATCGATGTTACGCAGGCTGCGGCCCGGGAAGGCGATGAGGTTATCCTGTTTGGTCAGCCCGTTTCCATTGCTGACCTCGCCGGGCGCATCGGGACCATTCCGTACGAAATCCTGACGGGCGTCAGCGAGCGCGTTAAACGGGTGTTTTTCAGGGAGTAAAATAAAAAAGCCCGCCAGCCGGAATCCGACTGACGGGCCTCATCTGTCCCCACAAACCGCTCTCACAGGGTTCTTCCGGGTTGGCAGGTCATGACCTGGCCAACTCCACACTTAAAATTATTTCGGTAACTTGGCTCTGGCTGCTTCCAGGGCCTGTTTTTTGGTGTCAAAATCCTTCGCTGAACTGATCTGATCATTCTTGTTGGTTTCCGTATCACGGATTAACTGCTCCAGCTCACGGGCATTCTCGTCCATTTTTTTAACCAGATTGTCTTTCTCTTTTTTATTTCTTTCGAGATCACGAACCAGTTTTTCGCCTTGCTTGACTAATTTTTCCTGCTTTTTTTGCGCTTCCGTGAACGTATCGTCCGCCAGTTTGATGTCGTAATTGATTCGGGTGCGTTCCGCAAACTCTTTCAATACCGTTTCAACCTGACCATAGAGGGCATCCCCGGGTTTAACATAATCGGCGTTGCCTTTGTCGACTGCCAGAAAAACGGTAGCCTTGTTTTTATCCGAAGAAACCTTGCTGGCCACGTTCAGCGGCTCGTTTGAAAGAGCCGGAACATTGGCGGCTGGAACCTTATAGATGCCACCACGGCCCGTTGTAACTTTGCCGTACGATTTTAATAACGTCTCCCATTCTTTTTCAACAAATTTGCCTTCGATCGGCAGATTGAGAGAGAGACCCATCAGCGAAATCTGGTCTACTTTTTCAGTAGCCGAAGATACCGTTTGGGCCAGAACCGGCTGAACGGCAGCAGCAATTCCCAGAAAAACTGAGCAAAACAAGACGTGTAAGAACGATTTAATCGATAATGTTTTCATTTGAGTAACGATGGATGAATTGGTTTTCGTGTAATTAAAATTCGTTTCTTCTTATCAACTAGTGTGGTGGCAAACAGGTAATGCACTCCACCGGCGGCTAAACCGAGTTTTTTACGCAGCATTTCGGCCGGTTCTGGAAAGTTCCGAACACTCAGATTAGCTTTGGGTTCTGGCAAAAACGACTGAACCTCTTTGCGATCCGGTTTACAATTTCCCACTACTTCAAATGAACGGCCCGGAAAGTCGGGTATCCATTGATCACTGGTGTACAAATGACTATTGGGTGCTAATTTATATAAACCAAACCGCTCCGCTACTGCCCGAAATGCCCCTGCTTTCAATATAGACGCATTGGGTTCGTATAAGTAACGCATCGGGTCGCCGAATTGAACAGGAACGGTTCGTTCTTCGGATCGACGGAAAATAAACACTTCGTCCGGTCCGGTTGACCGGAGGTTGATCGTGGTAACCGCAACGTCCGGATCTTCATGAGCCTTCAAAACAAATAAAACTTCCTTGCATTCATTATCGACCGAAACAATATGAACCGCAGCCACGTCGGGCAATTGCCGTATAACGGCTTCAATATCAATCAGCGGTGATGTTTTTAACAATACTGAAGTGGCTTTTTTTCGAAAACCGGTCGAAATTCCGGTACCGTACCAATCCAGAATGTTAGGCTCACAATCTTCCAGTAGCACCACTTTCCCGCCCTGCTGGTTGCGCCGGGCCGGATCCAGATAAAACCAGTCGGCCGTATCCGTGAAACGGGCCAAAAAATCGTTTGCATCGGTATTCCGGCCCTGATTCGCCTGGAAATCAATCGTATCTCCCCCCAGTTTAGGAAGGTTAAAAGCCGCCAGTTCGGCCAGATCGGGCTGATGCTCAATATAAATGACCCGATCCGCCTGCCGGGAAAAGGCCAGCGAATCGACGCCCATGCCGCCGGTTAAGTCGATTAATAAAGAAGGTTGGCCACCATTTTTAGCCACAATTGACGCTTTATAAGCCGCCGTCCGTTCCGAGGAAGCCTGTTCGACCGATAGAGCCGGCGGAAATACAAGCGCGGGGTTGGCATACCAGGTTGGCAGTTTGATTTTAGCTTTTTGCCGGGCTACCAACTGAGCGGCCACTACCTTTAAACGAACATCTGCCGGGGCTGACGTATGCAGGAGCAACGTGTGGGGATCAGCGTGTAAGTGTTCCTGAATAAATGTTTGTTCCGCAGCCGTTAAAAATGTCATTAATTAAAGAAAAATTAGTAACTATGAAAAGATTAAAAAAGGATTAAAATTTTATGACGAGTTTTGTGGTTATGAAACTGTTCTACTGACCTCGGAACAAATAATTACCGCTCTTAATTTTCATTGTAATTAAAATACTTATGAAAATCTTTAGACCCCTAAAGACCTTATCGACGTATTCACTTTCTACTTTTCGTTCGGATTTACCGTCGGGACTATCGGTTTTTCTGGTGGCGCTGCCGCTTTGTCTGGGAATTGCGCTGGCATCGGGTGCTCCGTTGTTTTCCGGTCTGGTGGCCGGCATGATTGGCGGGCTGGTTATTGGTTTGCTATCGGGTTCGGAAATTAGCGTCAGTGGTCCGGCGGCCGGTCTGGCGGTGATCGTTGCCGACAGCATCAGCGGGTTGGGTTCGTTTGAAGTATTCCTGACGGCGGTGGTGATTGCCGGGATCATCCAATTAGGATTGGGCGTTCTGAAAGCCGGAAAATTCAGCGGTTATTTTCCGGACAGCGTCATCCGGGGGTTGCTGGTCGCTATCGGTCTGGTTATTATTCTCAAACAGATTCCCCACGCGCTGGGCCGCGATAATGATTTTGAAGGTGAGTTTGAGTTTCAACAGTTAGCCGACGGCGAAAATACCATTTCCGAGATTTACCGGGCCATTGTGACGGCCAGTACCGGTGCCGTTGTGATCAGCCTCGCGTCGTTTTTACTGCTTTTTTTCTGGGAAAAAGCGGCCAGAAAAGGCCTGGGATTTTTCAAGAACTTTCCGGGTGCGCTGGCCGTGGTGGTCTTGGGAATTGGCATGAACGAACTTTTCCGTGTCATTATGCCCGACTGGTATCTGGGTACTTCGGCGCATCAGCATATGGTGCAGATTCCCGAAATCGAAAAAGGCAAAAGCCTGTTTTCGATTTTCTATTTTCCGGATTTCAGTGCGCTGACCAATCCCAAAGTTTACATCACGGCATTCACCATTGCCATTGTGGCGAGTCTGGAAACCCTTTTGAATCTGGAAGCTGCCGACAAACTCGATCCCCAAAAACGGGTTTCATCGCCCGATCAGGAGATGATGGCGCAGGGTATCGGCAATTTGGTTTCGGGCCTCATTGGCGGTTTGCCCCTCACGTCGGTGATTGTCCGCACGTCTGCCAATGTGTACGGAGGGAGTAAAACCCGGGTTTCGGCCATTATTCACGGCTTGTTTTTGATGATCGCCGTTTTTCTGGGCGCTCCGCTGATCAACCTGATTCCGCTGTCGTGTCTGGCGGCTTTGCTCATCACGGTAGGCTATAAACTGGCGAAACCGGAGATATTCAGAAAAACCTACCAAGAAGGCATTTATCAGTTTATTCCGTTCATTGTCACGGTGGTAGGAATTGTGTTTACCGACTTGTTAATTGGAATCGGCATTGGCCTGGTGGTCGGTATTCTCTTCGTGCTTTATACCAATTTTCAGGCGGCATTCCGGGTGGTGCGGGACAATAACAAGGTGTTGATCAAACTCCAGAAAGATCAGTATTTCTTGATAAAACCGCAGTTGAAACAAACGCTGCGCGAGCTACAACCGGGCGATGAAGTGCTCGTCGATGGTACCCATGCCGCCTTTATCGACCAGGATATTTACAACATCCTCCAGGATTTCAAGGAAACCGCGCATACGTTGAATATCAAGTATGAACTGAAGAATGTCTCACTAAAAAAACGCAGCTTACGGAATCATGCAAGAACACGAGAAGTTACTGTTAGCGAATAAGGCGTGGGCACTGGACAAACTGGAGCTCGATGAGTTCTATTTTGACAACCTGGCTGCGGACCAGAAACCGGGTTTCCTCTGGATTGGTTGCTCGGACAGCCGGGTTTCTGCCGAAGAAATCACGGGCACGATGCCCGGTGAAATGTTCGTGCACCGGAACATCGCCAATCAGGTGATTTCGTCGGATTTGAACCTGCTCAGTGTGTTGCAATATGCGGTTGAAGTCTTAAACGTCCGGCACATCATCGTCTGTGGCCATTATGAGTGCGGGGGCGTGAAAGCCGCCCTGCTCGAAAAACGCTATGGGCTGATTGACAACTGGTTGCAAAATATTCACATCGTCAAGGCGAAATACTACAATGAACTGCAAAGCATCACCAGTGAGCTTGACCGGTTTAATCGCCTGGTGGAACTGAGCACGCGGGAACAGGTTTATAATCTGGTTCATACGGCCATTATTCAGGATGCCTGGAACCGGAAACAGGATGTGTGGCTGCACGGCTGGGTTTTCGATCTGCACAATGGTCAGCTGAAAGAAATTGTCAATCTGTCACCGTCAGATGCTTCCGACGTGCAGTTTGTCCGGCAATTAGGCACCGAAGACAGCCTGTCGAATGCATTGACGACCGATATTCGGCTGTTGAAATAAGCCTGACCATCAGTTATGTTCCAGCACCGTCAGCACCACCGTGGCATAATACAGCCCTCCAACGGCTGGCCCGGCTGCGAAGGTGGTGTAAGGCCGGTTGAGCAGGTTGGTTCCGCCAAGTTTGAAGGACAAACTGGGTTTCGACAGCCCATAACTAACCTGCGCGTCAACCGTATGAATTGCCGGAACCCGCCCGGTTGCCAGTGACGATTGCCACAAAAACGAACTCTGGTATTTGTAGTTGACCGAAAAACCGAGGTTTTTCCAGAGGGTTGGGTTGGCAATGCTCATGTTGGTGATCCATTTGGGCGTATTGAAGGCTTCTTCCAGCCCATCGCCCTGATCGGTGCGGTCAAGCCGGGCCAGCGAACCATTTCCTGCTAAAACCCAGTGGCGGCCGGCCGAATACCGGAGCCCCAGACTGGACCCATAATTGAATACGTTCGTTTTGGAGTTGGTCCAGAGCCGGTAACGATCCTGTTGGGTGCGGTCGGCCAGGGCATACGCCACCGAATCCGGATTCTTGCTTTTAGGAACGTTCACTTCGACCTGCGCGATGAAATTCCGGTAGACGTTGTAGTAGAAATCGACATCGATATACAGGCGGTTTTCCAGAAACAACCCCTTGTATCCCAGCTCAATGCTATTCACCTGCTCGGGTTTGATATAGGTGTAGGTATTGGCCTTGATCAATCCTTTGTTTTTTTGAATGGCCTGCTCCGTCGTCAGCTTGTTCGTGTTGACGTCGGTATTGATAGCTGCCTGAAACGCGTCGATGGAGGTCCGGAAATACGAACGTTCAAACAGCCCCTGCGACATGATTTTCAGGCCACCGACCCGCTTTACACCGCCCGAATTAACGTTGGAAAACGCTTCGAACAGCGAGGGAAACCGGTAGCCCGTCTGGTAGGAAGCCCGAATGTTGTGCCGTTCCGCTGGCGAAAATACCGCCGATATACGCGGATTCAGCCGCGCATCGAAATACCGGTTTTTGTCGACCCGTACCGATCCGGTCAGCTTCAAACGTTCACCGAAAAACGACCGCGATGCCTGGACAAAGCCACCGGTTTTGTAATAAATCAGATTCTGGCCCGTTTCTTCGGGATTGATGAAATAATTGCCATCCGGAAAAACAACATACTGCCGGTAATCCACCCCCGCCAGAAGATTGATACCGGTTTTCTGGCGAAAACCCGACCACAACACTTTCGTTGGCTCAACCTGGCCCTCCGCGTGGTAGAGCCACGATTGCACCTGCAAAGCGGCTCCGATATCCCAGTTATTGATTTTCCGCAGGTGGTCGATTTGTGACCTGAACGCGGCCGAACCGGGCTGGGGCCGGCCCTGATCGGCGGTGGTGCGGGCCAGTTGCAAAGCCTGTGGTAGTGGTTGTCCGGTTTTCGTTGCCGCCAGAAACTGGTTGGAAAAATCGGTAAACCACTGATTGTCGGACTTAAACGACCGATCAATGTTCTCGGCCATCGAGCGAATGTTGTACGAATTACCGGTATTTTCGTGCGTACGGTACGCCCTGATGTGAACCGATGGTGATTCAAGCGTTATGCCGTGCTGGTCGAGCCGGTAATCATCCAGCCGAAAGCGGTTGGTGCGTTGGTAAACCGTAGCCAGCGTAGCGGCTTTATAGCGGTATGAAACCGTTACATGGGGCCGAATGCGCCAGAAAATAGCGGCGTCGCCCCGCAGATTGTGGAGTCCCAGGTCGGCGGTTTCGTTTTCAAAATAACCGGTTCGGGCAACGACGTACTTCCTGCCGTCGAGGGTCAGGGTTCGGCGGTTAGCCGATTCGTCGCCGTACACATTGACCCGATCCTGACCGGGATTCGTCGTTCCGGTGAGTCCGAGCGACGCATTGGCATTGGGGTTAAGATCGCTGGCATCGCGGGCAATCCAGTCATAGCCGCTCTGATACGTCAGATTTACTTTAACCGCCAGGCGGGAGCCGAGTGTTCGGGCGTAACGCAAACTGGTTTCTGTATACAACTTGGCCGACACCAGCGGATCATGGACGTGATTCACCCCGGTTTTCTGACTGACGCTCAAACCCTGCGATGTAAAAGGATCTTTGGTAATCAACTGAGCCAGCCCATTGAGGGCGTTCATGCCGTACAGGGCCGAAGCCGCCCCCGGCACAATTTCAACCTGCTGAATGTCCAGATCCGAGGGCGCCAGGGCATTGGCGATGGGCGCACCGATGTGCGGAGCCTGGTTGTCCATTCCGTCCACGAGCTGCACAAACCGCACGTTGGTGGGGTTGGCAAAACCCCGCGTGTTATACACTTTGAAACCCAGGCTGGAGGTCAGCAGCTGAACGCCTTTCAGGTTTTCAATGGCGTCGAAATAGGACGGCTGGGCCGACATCCGGATTTGCCGCGCGTCGAGAAGTTCGATGCTGACGGGCGATTTCAGGATGGACTCCGGCACCCGCGAAGCCGTCACCACCACTTCGTTCAGCTGGACTTTTCGGAGAGAATCCCGGCGCAAACCGGTGCTGTCTGGAAAAACTTTTCCCTGGGCAAGCTGGGCCATCAGGAGTAATGCAATGAAAAAATGTTTCATCAGAAGCGTTATTTCCAACGAAATATAACGCTATTGTCGTTTTAAATGAAAACGTGTTTTAAAAACTGTAAAAAATGAAGGAGAGGAACGTTTCAACGCGGTTTATTTACCTTTGTACTTTATAGAACTAACATGGAACAATCCACGAAACCGCACCAGGCCGAACGGGGGCAGAAAACGACCCTGATCGGTATTGCGGTCAATATTGGGCTGGTGCTGGTTAAAGGAGCCGCTGGCTGGCTGGGCAACTCATACGCCCTGATAGCGGATGCGATGGAGTCGGCGACAGACATCGTTACCTCGATCTTTGTCTGGGTGGGCCTGCGAACGGCTGCGCGTGCACCCGACAAAAACCACCCGTTCGGCCACGGCAAAGCCGAACCGCTGGCCGCCATCGTAGTGTCCCTGGCGCTGGTTGGGGCGGCTATTCTGATTGCCGTCCAAAGCATTGAAAATATCCGGATTCCGCACAAGATTCCCGCGCCTTTTACGCTGGTGGTGCTGGCCGCCGTCGTGATCATTAAAGAAGTCTTGTTTCGGAAGGTTGGTCAGGTAGGGGCCGAAACGGCGAGCAGCGCCGTGAAAGCCGACGCCTGGCACCACCGCAGTGACGCCATTACGTCGTTAACGGCTTTTGTCGGCATCAGCATTGCGCTGATCGGCGGACCGGGTTACGAGAGCGCCGATGACTGGGCGGCTCTGCTGGCTTCGGGCATTATTTTTTACAACGCCTACCATATTTTCCGGCCTTCGCTCGGCGAAATCATGGACGAGACGCCCCCCGGTGACTGGGAGCAGGAATTGGAACTGATTGCGCTGAGCGTTTCGGGCGTGAAAGGAATCGATAAGTTCCGGGTCCGCAAAACCGGCTTTGAGTATTTCATTGATCTGCACGTGCTGGTATCGGGCGACATTTCGGTTCGGGTGGGCCACGAAATCGCGCATGGGGTTAAAGCGGCCATTCTGGCGGAAAAACCGGCGGTATACGATGTCCTGGTTCATATTGAACCGGACTAGCAGTTAAAAGTAAAGAGTTGGCTGACGCATGCTTCCTGTTCGGTTTAATGCGTCAGCCAACTCTTCACTTTTACCTCCTGGCTCTTAATTCTTAACTCAAGTTTAGGAAAAAAGCGGTTTAAGTTGCTTTTTTATGCCGCATTCCAAAACCCTACACAGTACATGCGTATCAAACAATCCGCACCCTCCGAAGCAACCGGGGTCTGGCGGGTCATAACGGCCTCCTCGGTCGGCACCCTCATCGAGTGGTACGACTTTTACATTTTCGGCAGTCTGGCCACTATTCTCTCCGCCCAATTTTTCCCGAAAGACAATCCAACCGCCGGTTTTTTATCGACCCTGGCGACGTTTGCGGCCGGTTTTATCGTCCGACCGTTCGGCGCGCTCGTATTCGGTCGGCTGGGCGATCTGGTGGGGCGGAAATACACCTTTTTGTTGACGCTCGTTCTGATGGGCGGTTCAACGTTTCTGATTGGCTGCGTGCCGGATTATGAAACCATCGGTATGCTGGCTCCGGCGCTCGTTCTGCTGCTCCGGCTCGTTCAGGGGTTAGCGTTAGGCGGTGAATACGGGGGGGCGGCTACCTACGTGGCGGAACACTCGCCCGACGGCAAGCGGGGTTATTTTACGAGTTTCATTCAGACGACGGCCACGATGGGCTTGTTCGTTTCGCTGGGCGTTATTCTGCTCACCCGGCAGGCTTTGGGCACCGACATCTTCAATAGCTGGGGCTGGCGGGTGCCGTTTCTGCTGTCGTCCGTGCTGGTTGGTGTTTCCATTTACATCCGGATGCGGATGTCGGAATCACCTCTGTTTCAGAAGCTTCAGAAGGAAGGGAAAGTCTCGGCCAATCCGTTGAAGGAGAGTTTTGGCAAAAAAGCGAATCTGAAAATGGTCTTGCTGGCCTTGTTTGGTGCTACGGCCGGACAGGGCGTTATCTGGTATACCGGCCAGTTTTATGCGTTGTCATTCATTCAGAAGGTCTGCAACGTCGAGTTCGTGCAGTCGAACTACATCATCGCGATTTCCTTACTGGTGGCCACCCCGTTCTTCGTCATTTTTGGCGGTTTGTCCGACCGCATCGGCCGTCGGAACATCATGCTGGCGGGTATGTTGCTGGGCGTTCTGACATACCGACCCATTTACCGCGCCATGTACAGTCTGGCCGATCTGACGCAGAAAAATGAAGAAACCTTCCGGCGAAGCATCGAAACCAAACAGGAACGCATCGGTGACACGAAGGAATTCAAAACCACCACGGCATCCGTTTCATATTATGACGACGGTACGGTATACCGCGAAACCGTTCCCAAAACCGGGGCCGCGCCAACGGCGGTTGTGAAAGAAGTGACGCTGGGATACGAAGCATTCTGGCTCATGACGGTGCTGGTTTTTGTGCAGGTTCTGTACGTGACGATGGTGTACGGCCCCATCGCGGCTTTTCTGGTTGAGCTGTTTCCCACCCGAATCCGGTATACGTCGATGTCGTTGCCGTATCACATCGGAAACGGTGTTTTTGGCGGTTTAACGCCCTTTATTGCCACGAGCCTGGTAGAAACGGCCAAGAAAACCCACACGCTGGAAGCGTACCTGCAAGGACTCTGGTATCCGATTGGCATTGCCGCCGTCTGCTTCGTCATCGGGGCCTTGTATATCGATAAAAAGCAGTATAAAACCGCTGATGATTAATTCCTTACCGCCATGAACCTCCTGAAAAAACTCCTCGGTCTGGTCTGTATACTGGCCGGATTGGCCCTGATGATCGGGCTACCGTATCAAACCATCCAGAAATTGACGTCAGCGACCGCCAGTGCGGAAGATTATGTTTTCTGGCTCGTAATTGTCGTCATTTTTTTTCCCATCACCGCCGGTCTGGCCTTGTTCGGGCGGTATGCCTGGGAGGGAGAATACAATAAAAATTAGAGCAAATTAGTGTAGTTTAGCAGCCTGAACTTTAGTACTGGAATACTATGAATTTTCAAATCCGAACCTTTGACGAATACCAGGAAGCGTATCGCTACAGCGTCGAAGATCCCGAAGGCTTTTGGGCAGAAATTGCTCAGAATTTTCAGTGGCGGAAGCCGTGGAAGAAAACACTTCAATGGAATTTTGACGAGCCGAATGTGCAATGGTTTGTCGGCGGAAAGCTGAATATTACCGAAAATTGCCTGGACCGTCATCTGGCCGAACGCGGTGATCAGCCCGCCATTATCTGGGAACCCAACGATCCGCATGAAGCGGGCGTTACGCTGACTTACCGGATGCTGCACGATCAGGTTTGCCGGATGGCTAACGTGCTCAAACGCAATGGCGTTGGCAAAGGCGACCGGGTCTGTATTTACATGCCGATGGTGCCGGAACTGGCCATTGCCGTCCTGGCCTGCGCCCGGATCGGGGCCATTCACTCGGTGGTTTTTGGCGGTTTTTCGGCGCAGTCCATTGCCGACCGGATCAACGATGCGCAATGCTGTCTGGTTATTACATCCGATGGTGCCTACCGGGGCAACAAGGAAATTCCGATGAAGGAAACCGTCGACGACGCCCTCGTGCAGTGCCCGAGCGTCAAACGGGTTATTGTCCTGACGCGTACCCGAACCCCGGTTTCGATGATCAAAGGCCGGGATCTGTGGATGGAACAGGAGCTGAAACAGGTCACCGCCGAATGCCCCGCCGAAGAAATGGATGCCGAAGACATGCTCTTCATTCTCTACACCTCCGGATCGACGGGCAAGCCCAAAGGCGTTGTACACACCTGTGGTGGCTACATGATCTATACCGCCTACACCTTTCAGAATGTATTTCAGTATGAGCCGGGTCAGGTGCATTTCTGTACGGCGGATATTGGCTGGATTACCGGACACAGTTATATCGTCTATGGGCCACTGGCCTGTGGGGCCACCTCGCTTTTATTCGAAGGGATTCCCACCTGGCCGGACTGTGGGCGTTTCTGGGATATTGTCGACAAACACCAGGTCAATATTCTGTATACGGCTCCAACGGCCATTCGGTCGCTGATGAGTTTTGGGCTGGATAAAGTGGAAAATCACGACCTGAGTTCCCTCAAAGTTCTGGGGTCGGTGGGTGAGCCGATCAACGAGGAAGCTTGGCATTGGTACGACGATCACATTGGTAAAAACCGCTGTCCGATCGTCGATACGTGGTGGCAAACCGAGACTGCCGGTATTCTGATTTCGCCAATTGCCGGTATTACAAAAACAAAACCGACCTACGCCACCCTGCCGCTGCCGGGTGTTCAGCCTCTGCTGGTGGACGAAAACGGGCAGGAAATCGAGGGGAATGGCGTGAGTGGAAATTTGTGCATCAAGTTTCCGTGGCCCGGGATCATCCGGACGACCTACGGGGACCACGAACGGTGTAAACAGACGTATTTCAGCGCCTACAAAGGACTGTATTTCACCGGCGATGGCTGTCTGCGCGACGAGGACGGGTATTACCGCATCACGGGCCGGGTCGATGACGTGCTGAACGTGTCGGGCCACCGCATCGGAACTGCCGAAGTGGAAAATGCCATCAACATGCACACCGGTGTGGTGGAAAGCGCTGTGGTGGGCTATCCGCACGACATCAAAGGGCAGGGCATTTACGCCTACGTGATTGCCGAAAGCCAGGTGTCGCACAGCGATGCCGAATTGATGAAGCGGGACATTCTGGCGACGGTAAGCCGGGTGATCGGTCCCATTGCCAAACCCGACAAGATTCAGTTTGTCAACGGGTTACCCAAAACGCGTTCCGGGAAAATCATGCGCCGGATTCTGCGCAAAATTGCGGAAGGCGAAACCGGAAACCTGGGCGACACCTCGACGCTGCTCGACCCGGCGGTGGTCGATGACATCAAGGCCGGAGCACTGATTGGGGTGAAGTGATACTTAGTGTTAACTAAAAGCCGGTATTTCCAAGCTATAGAATAGTCTGGAAATACCGGCTTTTAGTTCAAATAAGGTCACTATTGATGCGCGTAAACGGCAAATCTTCCGTCAAAAAAATGAAGCTGATAAAAGGGTAATCTGGCAGTACCCGCTCTGGGATACCAATCTTCTTTGCTAAGTTTATAATCCATCAGAATAAATCCGACGCCGTTTTGATTAGCCCATTTGGCCATTCCGTCAGAAGAACTAACCGAGTCTTTCATGGTGTGTTTATAGGTATCGTATCCAAGTAAAAAAGGGTATTGCTCGTATTCGTTAAAAAAGAAGGTTAGCGGAACCAGCCCCGTCTTCGCTGTGGGAATAGATTTTCTTAAATTTTTGTAAGAAACCGGCAAGTATTCGGTAGTAAAATTTTTAATAATAATTTCAATCGTTCCGTATAAACCTATAATGAAATAGAGACTTAAGACAATTTTTAAGCCAACCGTAATGAAGGGTCTCGAACGATATAACTCATACACCAAAGCAAACATAAATGGCATAAATAGAACACAATATAATCCGGAGTTTTTTTTGGTAATCAGCCAGAAAGAAAAGAAAAGAAAAAAGGAGTATACTTTTAAACCAAGGGGAACGGCCTTTATAACGCTGCGTTGGCTCCAGAGAAGAAATACCAGCAATAAGGACAAGGCAATCTCTTCCGGAGAATAAAAAAACAATCTAGGATAAGTGAGCATAACAACCAGTTTTGAATACAATCCAAACGCATTCTGCGTGGCGGGATCGTGACGAAACTGATGATACCAGACATTAAATCCGTCGGTGGCGAGGAAGACATCCATAAAATAAAGTAGTCCCGTTAGTCCCCCTGCGAAGGCAAAAGTGATGGCCGGTTTATAGTGTCGCAGATAAAGTAGGCTGCCCAGGCCCGCCAGTAAATAAATCACCCCGTTCAGATGGACCAACAGCGCTAACCCGGCTAATAACCCGGCCCACATGGCTTTCCAGAGTGATGGTTTTTCGTTTTGTAAAACTAAAAACGAGCCGAATCCCAATGCCGCCAGCATAATTTCGGGGCGGTTTTCAAAGCTCATCTTTATCAGCAATCTATTCGAGAAAATCAAAATCAAAAGAGCAAGTAAATACCACGAATAGATCGCTTTTTCTTTCCGGTATAGATAGAAAACTACTTCTCCAATAAAAATACAGAAAGACAAAAAACCGACAAATTGAACAACGGGAAGCTGGTAGCCAAACAACTTAATAAAGCTGGCACCAACGAGTAGAAACAGTTTATGACTGACCAGTATCTGGTTATCCCATCCTAACAAACCGCTGAAAAAGTTAGAGCGGATAATTCCAATTTTCTGCAGCCAATAAGCCTGTTCGGCAAACCAGGCGTCGTCTCCGGTGGGGTTTCGGTGGTAATAGGTAAGGAAAGTTAACGTAACAAGAAAGCCTAAAAGAATAGAAAGGTGCTTTTTTGAAGGTATCATTACTGCAAGTGGTGGGTGGATGATGCTATAAATGTATGAAAATTTATTCCCGACACGGCTCTTCCTTTTCCAACGAATCGGCCCGAAATGGAATCTCTGTCAAAAAAACGACTATGGCGCGATTACTACTAGTTTGGATGATGGGCGGTGCGTGGCTGGGTTTAGCAACAAACACCCGGGCCTGCAGCTGCATTGATGCCGGCGCATTTTTGACCGTTGCCGAAAAAGCCGCCTGGAAACCCGGTGTTCTGATGGTGCGGGCGGAGGTGAGAGATCAGGAGGCTCACGGCATGGAGGTGAAAATCCTGGCGGTTTTGAATGGAAGTGAGGAGAAATCCGTCATCCGGGTTTGGGGCGATCCCGGATTTATGTGCCGGACGTATACCACCGGTTTTAAAAAAGGTGAAAAGCTGGTCCTGATCCTCAGACGGATTGAAAACGCGACTTATCTGGACGAACAGAACGGCGATTACGAATTGAGCGGTTGCGGCACCTTCGTGGTTCGGGAAGCGCAAAACATCTCCGGCCGGATTACGGCGTCCGACAAGGAAATGTCTAAAACTAAATTCTTCGGCGAACTGGATAAAATAATCGGCAAAAACCGCCCGGATCAAGCCCGGATTTTTCCGAACCCGGTCGAAGATCTGCTAACCATCAGCGTCCCCGACCTTCCGGATTCCACGCTTTCGGCCCGAATCATTACCTTAGCGGGCCAACCCCTACAAACCCGGCAACTGGAAGTCGGCAGGCAACATCAAATCGACGTTTCTACCCTGGCGACCGGCATTTACATCATTCTGTTCCGGACAGAACACCAGTTTTATACCCGTCGGCTGATCAAAAAATAGTTCGGGACAGGTCCGCAAGAATCGGGTTTTCAGGCCGGTTTTCGGGTGGTACTTTTGTTTCATGCAAACGACAACAACCATGTACGAAACAGAAACCAATCCCACGTATCAGCAGATCGCCCGGTCAATTGAGTTTTTAACCGAAAACTTTCGCGGGCAACCTTCCCTGGCCGATGTGGCCGACCGGGCGAACCTCAGCGAATACCATTTTCAACGGTTATTTTCGGATTGGGCGGGTGTGAGTCCCAAGAAATTTTTGCAGTACCTGACCCTCGATTTTGCCAAGGAACGGCTGCGCCGTGGCCTCACACTGGCCGAAGCCGCCGACGAAGCCGGGCTTTCCGGCACGGGCCGGTTGCACGATCTGTTTGTGGTGCTGGAAGGCGTTACGCCGGGGCAGTTCAAGCAGGCTGGCAACGGGTTGACGATTCGCTATGCGGTATTTGAAAGCCCGTTCGGACCGTATGTGCTGGGTGCCATTGGCGATAAAATCTGCAAACTGGAATTTCTGGACGAGGTTGAACCCACCGATGAAATCAGCCTTGCCGAACGCTTTATCACCGACTGGCCCGAAGCCCGGCTGCTTCCGGATGCCGCATCGCTCCGCCCGCTGGCTACCACCATTTTCGCGGAAACCGGCCGGAAACCGCTGCGAATTCTGGTGAAAGCATCCCCGTTTCAGTTGAAAGTCTGGGAAGCCCTGCTCCGGATTCCGGAAGGCCAGGTGGTTAGTTATGACCAGATTGCTTCAGCCATCGGAATGCCGGCGGCATCGCGGGCGGTTGGAACAGCCATTGGTTCTAATCCGGTGGGGTACCTGATTCCCTGCCACCGCGTGATCCGAAAAACCGGTTTGTTTGGAAACTACCGCTGGGGTACGACCCGGAAAACCGCTTTGTTGGGCTGGGAAGCGGCTTATGCCGCTAAGTAGTGTTCAGAAAAAAAAAGAAAGCAGAATGAAAATCGACCCAATCAACTGGGAAACGGTACGCGAATCGCTCCAGGCGAACGGTTTTGCTACACTCCCTCAGGTGCTGGATCCGCAGGAATGTCGACACCTGGTTTCGATGTATGATGAATCGGAACGGTTCCGGAAAACCGTGGTCATGGAGCGCCACGGCTATGGGATGGGCGAATACAAGTATTTCACCTATCCGCTGCCTGAACCCATTCAGGCGCTGCGAACGGCGGTTTATAAGGCGGTTGCTCCCGTCGCTAATCAGTGGTCCAGTCTGTTGAAACTCGGTATACAGTACCCCGATGAACACGCCGATTTTCTGGAAGAATGCCATCGGAATGGTCAGCAACGGGCCACTCCGCTGTTGTTGACGTATGGAAAAGGCGGATACAATGCGATGCACCAGGATTTATACGGGGATGTGTATTTCCCGCTGCAGGCCGTTGTTTTCCTGAGTGAACCGGGCGTCGGGTATACCGGGGGCGAGTTTGTTTTGACCGAGCAGGTGCCCCGGGCGCAATCAAAAGCCACGGTTCTGGCCCCAAAGCAAGGCGATCTGCTGATTTTTACCACCCAGTTCAGGCCCAAAAAGAGCACGAGAGGGTATTTCCGGGTGACGATGAAACATGGCGTTAGTACCATTCATTCCGGAAACCGGTATACGTTAGGCATCATTTTTCACGATGCCAAATGATCAGACATACCGATTTTGCCGACAACAACCTCGGGAAAGCCCGGCTTCGCGGTTTGATCAAAGCGGGCGCCATTGCATTCGGCGGGAATTGGCCGTTAAAAATCTACGGTACCCTGCATTGCCAATCCGGCCGGCGAATGTTGCGAAAAAACCGGGTATTTTTTCAATCGGAACAGGACGCGATTTTGTCCGGCTTTCGGCCTTGCGGACATTGTATGCGGATGGAATACCGGCGCTGGAAAATAGGCCGGGCCACCGGTTCTGTCCATCATGCGCCCAACGAACAGCCGCTATAAACCCGTGCGGTCTATAGCGGCTGTTGTGAACCGGCTGCGCTTGCGGAACCGGGTAGCTCCCGTCGTGCCGATTCACTCATGGCGAGCCATACATCCATTTTTCAACGGCTTCGGTTCCTGAAACCGCTTTCGGTATCTGCGGAAGCGGTTTCAGGCCTTGACCTGTCTGCAGAATTTTGTAGCTTTGGGAAGCAGCCCTGCTTTCGGCCCACTATGAAACTATCCGCCTATTCAAGCTACGACTGGATTTTGCAGCTCATCGTATTGCCGCTCTATATCAGCGTATTAAACTGGTTGTTGCTCGGAGATGCGTACTGGCAGACGTGGGCGACGCTGGGCGTGGCCACCGGAATTGCGCTGGTTGACTCGCTGATGAACTGGTATATCAACAACAGCATTGCGCTAAAAATAAACCAGCTGCATCCCCATCCCAGGGATTATGTCGTTCGGGCTTTTCGACGGTTTATGGCCTGTACCATCAGTTCCGGTCTGCACGTGACGGTTCTCTTTTTTGTCTACTGGTTTATTGGTTTGCCCGGCTTTGAACCGGAGCCGCTCCGGCTGGGGTTGGCGTTGCTGTATACCGTCATTATTGTGGCCATTGTGGTGATCACGTACGAAAGCATCGACACGTTTGGCAACTGGCAGCAAACGCAGCAGCAGGTGGATACGCTCAGCAAAGCCCAGCTACAGGCCGAACTGACCTCCCTGCGTCAGCAGGTCAATCCGCACTTTCTATTCAACAGCCTCAATTCCCTAACCGCCCTGATTGGCGAAAATCCGCAAAAGGCCGAGACGTTTGCCGAAGAACTCAGTTCGGTATACCGGTATTTGCTGCGGAGCAACGAGTGCGCCCTGACGCCCCTGGCCAACGAGCTGGAATTCATCGAGTCGTACTATCATTTGCTGAAAACCCGCCACGGCGAGGCTCTGACGCTCGTCACGCAGATTCGACCTGGCACCGAAATGAGGCAGTTGCCACCCTTGACGCTGCAACTGCTGATCGAAAATGCCGTCAAGCACAACATCATTTTGCCCGAACAACCCCTCACGATTGTGCTCACCACCGATGAACAATTCCATCTGGTCGTGAGCAACAATCTGCAGCGCAAAGCCAGCCGGATTCTTTCCAATGGCATTGGGCTGACCAATATCCTGAGCAAATACCAGATGCTGGGCCAGCCCATCCCGAAGATCGAGGAAGACGAACAGGAGTTTCGGGTCACTTTGCCACTGGTTTGAAAACCGGCGGGGATCATTAGTTGCCCGCCAGCTGGACTTCCGCGTTCTTTTTGGCGATATCGTTCTGAATTTTCGGTACGGTTTTCAGGTAGTCGTAAATCGCGCCGACCTCCCGTTCCGACAACATCGGGCGGGGAAACATGGGTTGTTTGAGAATGGAACCGTCGGGCCGGACCCCGAGCCGCACGGCCCGGATAAACTGCTCTTTGGTGTATTTTTTGGCAATACCGGTCTGATCGTCAAACGTTAGGTTGGCCGTAAAAACCGACTCCCCGCCATCGCCTTTCATTTCGATCCCACCGCCATAATACCCTTTGCTGCGTTCGGGATGTTGTTTGTCCTGATCGATCAGATCACCCGAATGGCAGCCGTAACAGTCGCCAATGGCATCGGCGGTGTAACGGCCTAAAGCAACCGGGTCGTTGCTATCCGGCAGGGCCACAAGTTCCGGCGAATACGGCAGCGGTTTCATCAAAGTATGAGTCAGCAATTTTGAGAAAAAACTCAACTCGGAGTTGGGAGCTTCCTCCTTCGACGGCTGAACCGGCAGGCGGTCGGAGCGAAGCCAGGCCACCACCGACTTCAGGTCTTCGTCGGCCATGTTGGGATACTGGGGCATCACGGCAGCGTGGGTGCCGTCGCGCCGGAGGCCGGTTCGCAGAAAATAGATCAATTCGCCATCGGTCCAGTTGCCGATGCCTTTTTCCTTGTCCTGGGTAATGTTTTTTGAATAGAGCGTGCCGAACAGCGCCGGTACTTCGGCCAGATGTTTTCCCGTCAGCCGGTTTTCATTATTGGCGTGACAGGCCATGCATTGAATCTGGGCAATGACTTCGCCCCGGGCCACGCGGGCGGGCGTGCTCTCAACCGTTAGTTCCGGAATGGTGGGTGGGTCGTAGGTTGGGGTGCCTACGGTGGCTACGTACGCGCAGAAACCGCCCAGCAGCAGAACGACGCAGAGGAGAGCGTAACCGATAACTTTCAAGACCTTTTTCATGATGTGAATACTTGGAATTGGATGGTGTAAAAGAGTCTGTTTTGAACAGATGGTAACAAAATTGCCCCATAGCCTCTTCCAAGCCTATTTCTAACCGGCTGAACCGTAACAACTTGGTCGTGAAGTGTCAATTTCTGTCGATAACCTGGCCGACTGACGCGCCTGGATTTTCTGGGCGAATTCTGCAAAAAACCGTGCAGCTATGCGCATTCCTTCCGATCTTTATCCAGCCATTTACTGATCAGAAAGTACGTTCGTCATGCCACTTGACCATCTCTCCAGGGATTTGATTCTGAAGCAGATTATCGATTCAACCCCTTTCCCAAAAATTGCTTTTGACTACGAAGATGATCCGGCGAAAAACCGGGTGTATCTGGCCTTACTGGAGAGCATTGTCTCCCAGCAGATTTCCGTAAAAGCCGCCGATTCCATTTTTAACCGCTTTCTGGGGCTATTTCCCGACGGCTACCCGCACCCGGAACAACTGGTTGCCAAGTCGCTGGAAGAGTTGCGGAGTGCCGGGCTTTCCGGCCAGAAATCCGTCTACATGCAGAGTGTAGCCGAGTTTGCCTTGAAAAATCCGATGACGAATGCTTACCTGAGTGAGCTGACCGATGAAGAGGTGGTGCAGTACCTGCTGCCGATCAAAGGCGTGGGTCGCTGGACGGTCGAAATGCTGCTGATGTTTGTGCTGGACCGCCCCGACGTGTTTCCGATCGATGATCTGGTGATCCGGCAGAAGATGGTGAAAGCCTACGGGCTGACCGAAACCGGCCGGGCCTTATACAAACGACTGCACGAAATTGCCGAACTCTGGCGCCCCCACCGCACGCTGGCATCCCGGTATCTGTGGCGGTGGAAACCGGAAGGAAGTTAAGAGTTAACTCCCTCAGTATTTGGTTACTTCCGGGTGGACTTCCAGGATTTCCATGGATAAACCGCCTGCCTGGTCGACGGTCCAGCGTTCGGAAATGACGGTGTGCTTGTTTTGATCGATGTATTGGATGTCGACGGTTTTTCCCGTCAGGGCGAGAAGGGCAAACCCGTTGTAGCCGACATCCCGTCGGCGAATGCGTTCCCGAATCCGCTGGTCGTAAAACAGGAGTTGCCCCAGGTGGCCGCGGTCCGGCGGATTGGTTTCGACGGGCATACCGCCGTGCCCCACGCAACGCCCCCAGGCCTGAATACCGTCCGGAAAGCCGAATTTGTTGTAGAACGAAAGACGGTGCTCGTGGCCCCAAAACCACAATACCGGCCGTTCGGCTGCGCCAAAGATGGTTTTCAGCTGGCGGCCAAGTACGGGATGATCATCGCGGAAGGAGGAGAAATACGGGTGGTGGCTCAGAAAAATAATCCCGCGTTTGTCGTCAGGATTGCCCAGGTTAACCGTTTCCGTAAGCCACTTTACCTGTTCGTCGCGCAGGTTGCAGTCGGGTTTGAAAAGTACTTCCAGCAAAGGCCGGTTGGTGGAATTATAGCCGGTATCGAGTCCGATGATGCGCCAGTGCTCGTTTTCCAGACAGAAAAAACCGGCTTGCTGCGTCGCTATTTGATTGCCTT
Organism: Larkinella knui; assembly: GCF_003858645.1. Classification (GTDB taxonomy): domain Bacteria; phylum Bacteroidota; class Bacteroidia; order Cytophagales; family Spirosomataceae; genus Larkinella; species Larkinella knui. The sequence goes on from NZ_RQJP01000001.1 coordinate 266,310, forward strand.
TCCGAATTTTCATGGCGGGCAGCAGTTTCCTGAAATACGCCGTTCCGTTGGAATACATCTCGTGGTTGCCCGACAAGGCCAGACTGCCGTGCTTGCCGAAATGCCAGGACGCATCGGGGTCGGTAAAATTAACCGCCACTTCCTCCGGCGTACCAACGAAATAAATATCACCGAGGTGAATGGTGTAGTCCGGGTCGTAATCGCGGATTAAGTGGCCAATCCGATCGGATTCGGGCGTGTCGGTGGCCCAATCCGACACCAGCGCCAGGGTTACGGTGTCCGAATAGGTGTGGATGGGATAAAGGCCATCGTCGCCGTTGCGGGGGTAAAACTGGTACGCGGCTTTGGGCCCAAAGCGGCTTTTGAGGTAATGATAGGCAAATCCAAACAGGTTGGTGGCAAAAAACGCGGCTACTTTATTGGCGGCTGTGCCTTCTTTCAGGCGTTTTTCGTACAAGGCCGCCTGCGTTTTGAGGTGGTTTTCCAGCTCTGTATGCCCCAAATCGACGTATTGCTCCGGATCTCTTTTTTCTGACTTCATGGATGGAAATGCCCCTAATTCCAAAGGACGGTTGGCCGCTGCGGACTTTTCTTTCGGAGGTTAGGGGCGACTAGATGACATACTGCTTACAAATCTACAACTTCAAGGGTCAATGCTGCGTCGGCGTGGAGAAGAATGTAGAGACCATCCGGCCGAACGGCAATTGCCTTGGGACTTAACTGGAATTTTGGAATATCGATGCGGGCTTTGCGGCCAACTTTTGCCTTCGAAAAAGCCGTCTCGATTCGGCTGGGAAGGAGCGTGAAATATTCCTGAAGCGGTATTCGCAGGGTCGCCTGAAGCGTGTCTTTCAGCGTGTCGTGGAGAAGCCAGTCGGCCGCTTTTGCCAGCGACTGTTCCGTGTGGATATCATAGTCGATATCCTTCATAACCAGTTCGTTACGGACGGTGTCGAAAGCCGGTTTGCCCCGAAAATACAAACTGCCACCAAGCGCCCCCTTGATGTCCATCTGAACAATTAGCGCGTGTTCACCGCCGTAGACACGGACTTGCTTAATGTCCACAATGTGGTTGATGACGTCCAGTTTCCGGCCGCTGATGTAGGTGTTCAGAACCGAACTCAGTTGTTGATAAGGAATGCGACTCAGTAGATTGATATGCGACATCATGGGCAGCGACGCGACTTTTTGCAAACGCGGCAGCCGGGCATCGGGCGTATAAACCGGCTTGCTGCCAAACTCGGAATCGACGGCCAGCTTGAGCCGCATGGGAATGACGATGGTGGTCGGATTGCCGCGAATGGGGCCAACCAGCACGGCGTAAGGGCGGGGCCGCAGCCAGACCTGTTGGAAGGCGCGGTTGATGAGCAGCGGTTTCTGAAGGTCTTTCCAGATTTTTTCCAATTCACGATCCAGCCGAAGTTCGTTGAAAATGGCTTTGTCGATGGCGTTTTCAATGCCATCTTCACGTTTCGCCAGAATGTGGTTGGCCAGCCTGGTAACGGGAATGTTGATGCCCAACAACCGGATTTGGGGTTCGGTAACCCAGCGATAGTGCTCCAGCTCCATGCTGGTTTCCATGCGCCAGTCGTTGCGAACCGTCAATGGACTGTGAAAACGAACCTGAATGGCGCTAAAAACCCAGTTGGCCGTATCCTTCGGATCGTTAACCAGATTGAGGGGGTTGCTGGTCCAGATTTTCAGGGAAGCCGTGAACGTCAGCCGAGTCCCGTCGAAAGCCAGCTTGATGGGGCCCGCCCGTTCAACCCGCAGTTTTAAAAACCGGGACTTCCCACTCTTGATGTCAACATTATTGACAAGCACGACGCCCAGGGCGGTATTGATTTTTTCTTCCAGTTCGGCAATATCAAACAGAATGGAAGCACTGACGTACGAACTGTCGGCTTGCAGGGAGTCATCAAAATTGCGGGCGGCTGGTGGCTCGGGATTTACTTTTTTGCAGGAAAACAGGCCCGCGAGCAAAAAGGCCAGAAGGACGGTACTAAAAAGAGTATAAGAGAGACGGTTTTGCTCACTTTCTTCACTTATCATGTCAGGGCAGGAATAGCTGAAAAACGTATATGCCTAATAGTTAACTGGCAACCGCCCTGATTTGTTAGCCGACGCTGTTTTTGTGTCGGCACTACAACCGCATCCCTTCGAACAACCGGCTTCTTTCCGAAACAGACTCTTCCAGGCCCGCCAGCCCAGATAAGCCAGCGCAGCCAGAAAAATAAGACCGATGATCAGTTGCTGCAACACCTTCTTTAGTTAGGAGTTAAGAGTGATGAGTGAAGAGTTGGTTGACGTATTCAAGCGTGCGTCAGCCAACTCTTCATTCTTAACTCTTAACTAAATCCAATGGTTCCTCAGGGCGAGTTGGTAGGCGTGTTGGTAGTGGTGTTCGCCGTGCCAGGCATAGTTGGATACGGCTTCGGCGAGTGAAAATTCTTTCTTGCTCGCCGGATGGAAATACCGCCGTTGGAGCTGCTGTTCGGTCAACGAGTCCAGTACGGCTACCCAGCGCTGGTGCAAGTTGCTCAGAATGACCAGCGAAGGAGCCACGGACAGTTCATAATCCGGAAGCATGGCCCATTCACCTTCCTCATACGGTTTGACGGTGGGAACCTCCTCGGTGAGCGCCAGTTTCGTGCGAACATAGGCGTTCATGTGGCTGTCGGCAATGTGGTGAACCAACTGCCGGACCGTCCAGCCACCGGGCCGATACGGCGTGTCGAGCCGGTTATCGCCCCATTTTCCCACGAGTTCGGTCAGGTTGTGCGGCATGATGGCAATGGCGGCTATGTGTTCCTTCGATTGGTCGAATGTATAGGAGTGGCCGAATGTGAACTGGCCGATGGGATACCGGAGATCGTCGTTTTCTGGCATGGTATTACGAGTTTAAGATGCGCTTCAATCCATTTTTTAATCGGTAAACCGGTTTCAAAACCGGTGAAAACCGGTGGGCTACTTCCTGGCCCAGCCGGTGGAGCCGGAGGTCGGTTCCCTGATAATAGCGGTGAATATACCGTTTGCTCAAACCCTGAAAATGCAGGGAATTAAAAAGGCAGTTTTGGTTCAAAATCCGGTTGAAACCAACGTACTGGTGTTGATTCCACGCCACTTTTTTGAGTTGGCGGCTATCCAGTTCATACTCATTTTCCAGCCGATTGTTGGCAATGCTGATATTCAGATCGAATACTTCCGGCAGGGATTGGCTGGTTTCGGCCGAAGGCTGGAGGAGGTTGATGACCCGGTCCGGATAATCGTCAGCATATAAATACAGCAAGGCCATGTCGGAAACGCCACCTGCCAGGGCATTTTTCTGGTGATACTGCCATTTTTCTTCCAGCCGACTCTGGTTGGCGGGCGTCTGGTACGTATGCAGCAGATACTGGCAGAAATCACGAATTCCCGGGCGACTCCAGTACGACGAATGGGCCGAAGCCAGCCAGCTATAGGGATTGGTCGTTTGATAATCGGCCCGGCAATAGGCCGACTGTTGCCGGTCGTTGCGGTGTGCCCAGGCCGCATACCGGCTGCAGTTTTTATACAGCATGACATCCGAATCGGCCACGAAAACCGCATCCAGCTGCCACTCTTCCATAAAGGCCTGCACGTAAAACCAGCGGACCAGACAGAGCAGTTCGTACCAGTGCGGATTTGTGGACCGATGTACGTAAAGGCGGGTAAATTCGTCGGATTGCTCCGCGTTCAAAGCCGTAATCGGAACGTGGGTGACGAACGGAAAGCGGTTTTTGTTGGCATCGTCTCCCAGTAAAAATACCGCCGATTCCGGATTCGCCAGCTTGCATTGCCGCAGACTGTATTCCAGATACGACTGATAACCGGAATGAATGAAAACAAGTGGAATCATAACCCGTAAGCTTATCCGATCGGATGCGGAATGGGCAGCGTACCCTCGTTGTTCCAGTATTCCTCGATCACGGCCAGCAATTCGGGCTGCATGGCGCATCCGGCCAGCACATCACCCCGGAACAGGAACTCATCCCCCCCGTTGAAATCCGTGACGATGCCGCCCGCTTCGCGTACCAGCAGCACGCCCGCAGCCATGTCCCAGGAGTTCAGATTGAATTCGTAGAAAGCTTCAAACCGCCCGCAGGCGACGTAGGCCAGGTCGATGGCGGCCGAACCCATCCGGCGCAGCCCGTGCGTCCGCAGCATGAGCGACGCCAGAATGGCCAGATACCGCTCGATTCGGTCCATGCTGGCATACGGAAAACCGGTGGCCACCATGCTTTCCTGAAGCCGGGTGATGGGCGAAACGCGAATGCGCTCGTTGGCCCCGCCAGTCCGCGAACACCACGCGCCACCGCCCGCAAAGGCGTGGTAACACTCGTCGCGGTTGATGTCGTATACCGTACCGGCGATGGGCGTTTTGCCGTCGGCCAACCCGATACTGACCGAGAAAACCGGCAGATTATGAATGAAATTGGCCGTTCCGTCAAGCGGATCGATGATCCAGTTCAGGCCGGTGCGGTCGGCATTTTGCCCCGTCGTTCCTTCTTCGGTAATAAAACCGGCTTCGGGCAGCAGCGTGCTCAGAGCTTCAACGATTTGCTTCTCGGCTTCTTTGTCGACGTACGAAACCAGGTTGTTAACATCTTTATATTCAATCTTTTCACTCGAAAAAGAAAGCCGTTCCTGACGGATGAAAGCGCCGGCTTTCTTCGCTATTTCGTTAATTTGCTGGGATAAACCCGCCAATTGGAGATCACGACCTGGCATACGTTGGCTGTTCGGTTTGGGTGGATGCAGAACGATAGTGGTAAAACGCGCGAAAGAGCAAGGTTAATAAAAAGAAATTGAAACCGTAGAGGTAATCCTGAAAAAACGCGTACAAAAAGAAGAGTACCAGAAATACCATCGTTAACAGGAAATAGGTCCGAATGGTTTGGGGATTGCCTTGGCGAGTTACCCAAAAAATCAGCGGCATGTGCAGCGGCATCATGAACAGCAGCGCCGGATTCCAGGTCGTAACGCCGTGGTCGGTGCCAAACCAGAGGAACACCAGAAACCAGCCCCAGAAACCGGAGAAGCCAAACAGCAGCCGGTCGAGCCAGAACCCGCGCTTTTTGAGCCGACGCTGACGGCGGGTGATGAGAAATACCAGCACCAGCAAAACCGCAAAGAAGAAATCCGGCGACAGGAGGTAGGTCAGAAAGGCGTTGGATTCTTCCACCGTCACGGCCCGAAACAGCATCAGACTGTTGGCAACGAGCGGGGTTTCCTGGCCATTGGCGGTTTTGAGCCGGGCGTGGTCGGCTTCCGTATAGACATTGTCGGGCAAATACATGGCCTGCCACGACGAAGCCGTCACGTCGGCCGGGTAGCCAATGCCGAGGTTCATGCCCATCCGCGCCCAGGCCTGGTTGGAAATGTACTGGTTCATCCAGTCGCGGTATGATTTCGTGGAATCGACCACGTTGGCAAACCGCAGGCTGTCGCCACAGGCCTGGGCGAGCATGTCGCGCGGTCGGGTGGCGCAGTTGTCGTAAAAAAACTTGTAGCGGTATTCCCGGTTTTCGGGCCGCGCGTTGGTTTCCAGCAAGTCGTACAGCCGTTGCCGCTGCGTTGCCGACAGGTTCAGGATCTGCTCCTTGACGGTGCGGTTTTCGTACTGGGCTTCGTACAGCTGATTCATCATCGGCTGGACGGAAACGTAATAGGGGAGCGTTCCGCGCAGGAATTTGACGTAGAAATTGCCTTCCCGGAAATTGAATGCGCCGTAGTTATACACCCGGTCGATGCCGTACATCGGATCGCTGATCCAGATGGCGTTGTGACCGAAGGATGAATACAAATCAGGCCCCGGTGCCACCGTGATCAGGCTGACTTTAGCCTGCGGGGAAAGGGACTGCGCGAACGAGGAGTGGAAAATGCAGACGGTAAAATGCAAAAGGCAAAAGGCACGGACGAGCCCTTTACGATTTCCCCTGAACAACAATGACAAGTTCACCTTTTATCGTTTTTTCGGCAAAGTACGTAATAATTTCCTGGATCGAACCGCGAACGGTTTCTTCAAATAGTTTTGTCAGCTCGCGCGAGACGCTGGCGGGCCGGTCGGGGCCGAAAATCTCGGCAAACTGGGTCAGGGATTTCACCAGCCGGTGGGGCGACTCGTAGAAAACCATCGTGCGGGTTTCGTCGGCCAGTTCCGTGAGCCGGGTCTGGCGGCCTTTTTTGTGGGGCAAAAATCCCTCGAACGTAAACCGGTCGGCGGGCAAACCGGAGTTGATCAGGGCCGGGACAAACGCCGTGGGGCCGGGCAGACACTCGACCGGGATGTCGTTTTTGATGCACTCGCGCACGAGCAGAAAACCGGGGTCCGAGATGGCGGGCGTTCCGGCGTCCGACACCAGCGCCAGCGTTTTACCCGCCTTGAGTTGGGCGATGACGCGCTGCACGGTCTGGTGTTCATTAAAAATATGGTAGCTCTGGAGCGGTTTGCTGATCTGGAGGTGCTTGAGCAGAAAACCCGACGTGCGCGTATCTTCCGCCAGAATGGCATCCACCGACTTCAGCACATTCACCGCCCGCAGCGTAATGTCATCCAGATTACCGATGGGCGTGGGGACGAGGTAAAGTTTCATTTTTTAAGTGATTGAGTGGTTGAGTGATTGAGCAATTGAGTGAAGGAGAGCATCGTCGCCTTTTTTCACTCAATCGCTCAATCACTCAACCGCTCAATAAGTTGATCGATCGCTTCCGCCAGTTGGCGGTCTTTATCCGTCACCGTGTTGCCGGCGTCGTGGGTGCTAAGGCGGAAGGTGACTTTGTTGTAGGTATTGGTCCACTCGGGGTGGTGGTCCATTTTTTCGGCGATGAGGGCCACGCGGGTCATGAACGCGAAGGCTTCGCTGAAATCCCGAAACACGAAGATTCGGGTGAGTTGGTTGTTTTCTTCCTGCCACATAGCCGTACCAGCGGGGTTTAGCCCGGATTGTTTGTGTGGTGGCAAGTTAGGGGATCGGAAGGAAAAAATGCGGATTCTTGCGAAGTGTCTTGGGAAAATAAAAAAACCGTCTTACTTTTGCACCACAATAATTGACCCAGAGGGATGGCGGAGTGGTCGATCGCGGCAGTCTTGAAAACTGTTGACTGTAACAGGTCCGGGGGTTCGAATCCCTCTCCCTCTGCTGAAATGAACAAAAGCCCCCAAAACAAGCTGTTTTGGGGGCTTTTCTGTTTTTAGTGTACCTAATTCTAAGATCAGTTGATACTTTATTGTTTTTTTTGAGTAAATTATTATACAGATAATCAGTATATTGAAGTGTACCTGCTTTTGTATATCTGTACTCAGCCATGATACACCTATTTATTGATAATTGTAGTCTTCAACACATGGTAAGTGATGGTGGATATAATATCTATCTCGCTGATCTCGAAAATTATATAAATACCGATAAAATATCTTTTTTAACACATGATGTAACTATAATAGAGTGGGATAATCATAAGGAAAAACTGAAACATCATAAAGAAAGAAAACTATTAAACCCAAAGTCAAGAGTTGAATCAATTAATTCTTCTGCAGAGATTTTGCCAAGTAATTTTAATACAACTTTACATCTTGAGTACCAAACACAACAAATTGATATATTATTAGAAAATGCGAAAGTACTTAGTACTCCAGAAGGGATAACAAATGAATCTCATAAACGAATTAAACAACGTCAAGCTCCTTTTCATAAGAAGCTTGACAGCGCAAGTGATTGGGAAATTATTGGATCATTAGGGCATTATTGTTATATGTATGGAATTTATGAAGTGTATTTTATTTCAAAAAACTTTAATGATTTTGGAAATCCGAATGATGGCTTTAAGACAATACACCCTGATATTCAAGAGCGATTTCATAAACTTAAATTTAAATACTATATAAATTATTCTGATTTTTTTAAAGAGATTAAAGTAGAATATCGATATGAAGTGAATAGTTATAATTTGCCTCAAAATGAAATATTTACTCACAAAGTATCGGTAAAAAAGAATGCATTTGAAAGCATACTTTATTTATTTAAAGATTTGTATAAAGAGCTTTCATTTGTGCCAATTCATATTTTAATGAAATATTATCCATTTTCTAAGTCAAAGGATACAAATGGTCGATTTAGAATCTTTAGTTTATATAACGTTCATGATGATTTATTGAAATTTGTCGAAATGTTTGAAATACATGATTCATCTAATATAATATTAAAAGAAACTGAATTTGAATATTTTGAAAATAAGAAAGAACTTGAGTTTGTATTAAATAAATTAACGCATAATCTAATTTATAGTATTAGAGATGAAAGGGATGGCTCTTTAAAAAGTTTATACTATACCGAATATAATAAATGCGAATGTGCAAGGTGTAGCTATAAAAGACTGGATTTTTTAAAAATTTTTAATACTCTTAAAGAAGACGTTAAAGATATCCATGGTAAACTATTGAATGCATATATCAACTATAAAATTGGAAATTTTTCCGTTGCTGCAGATTTGTATTTTGAAATTTCTAAATTATCATTACAGCAAGAGTACTATATTTTTTACTTTATATCACAGTGTAATTTAAAAAGAATATACTCATTCTTAAATAGTTCTTATTACAATAAAGATAAAAATATTAGAGTATTGGACGAGATTAAGAATATTGATATAAATGAGGAGTTAGCTCGATTAAAGCCGTTAACTGATTATAATTTATTAATGTATATATCAAATGAGAGTTTTTTTAACTTAGCGTTTCAAAAAATTTCTAAATTGGTAAGTGATATTTTGGAGCACTATTTTAGTCAATTAAAAGGGGGTTGGGCATCTAATAAATATGTTTGGGAATTAATTGAAGAGTATACCAAACTTGATTCATTTATAAATGAGAATTTTATTGTATATGATAAATACTTTAATTTTGAAGATCTATTTGATTTGGTATTAAAAGGTCTTTTGTCTTCTCATGCGATCAAAGAAGACCAAGGGGCAAAGCTGAATCAGTTTGATGATTATTGGATAGAAAAAATTATATTTTATGCACGAAAAGAAAGTTTAATTAAATATTATCAAGATTATAAACTTAGGAGTATTAAATATAGTAATTCTGAAAAAGTTGAAAATGGGTTTATTGTAAAGGCGCGATTATTTTTAGGAAACGAAAAAGGTAATCTTGAACTTGAAGGAAGTAAAAACAGAAATAGTTATTTTACTGATTTTTACAGTCGTTTATTTGAGAATATAATCACATTAGCCGCATTACTTGATTTAAATGAAGATAACTTAAATATTTTTTCAGAAAATTTGCTTAATTTTTTCTCGAAAAATAAATCTTTAAATACAAAATTTTATTCATCAACAAAGGTTTTTATTGCTCTTAAAGGTAAAAGTATAAACGAAAATACATTAAATAGATTTGTAGATATTTTCCTTAAAGAGGTTCGTGATAATAGACTTGATCAATCTTTTTTTAAGTATTTATTTAATTCATTTCGTCAAACAGATCCGCTAAGAATTGATTATTCAAAATTTAATTTTATTTTGAAAACAGCTTTAATACACCCTCAAGGGGAATATTTTTTTTCTAATGATTCTTTATTGTCATTATATCGAAAGTCTTCAATTAAAAGACAGGAAATAATAAAGAAAAATATTATAAATAAACTAAATTCTGATTTTAATTTTGACTTATTTATTTTTTTTACAATTTATGATGTTATACCATTAGATGTAGATAAAGTTATTGAATTGTTTACTAGTACCGAATTTAAATCTGAAAGGCATGGATTTAAAAGTATATTTAATGGGGTTGTAGAATATCAAGATTACAATCTTGATAAATTGTTAAACTTGTACTTTAGATTCAAGTTTAAGTTGAATGAAGATATAATAAGTAAAATAAAATCGCTTAATTTGTATTATGAATGGTTGATTGATGTTAATAATTTCAATTATGATTTGTTTAGACCAGAATGGATAGTTAATTATAATTCTGAATATTATTTCAGAGAAATGGGTAGTTCTGATCTTTTAATTAAGAAATTATTTAAATATGTAAGTGGAAATGATGATCCTCTTATAAAAGAAGTATTGTTAAAAATTATGTACTTTTCTGGTAAATTTTAAAGTATATGATATTTGAGATGAGAGAATCCCTGCCAGCAGATGCCAACCAGGATTGTTACTTACTTAACGTTAATTTGATTCCGAATCCGAGCCACCTATTTTGTCTGGGTTGTACGTTCCGCTAATTATTCGGCCTTTGTACTTGTCGCTTTCCTTCTGCTTGCGTTTATACCATTCCCATTCATCGGCACTCATACCGTCGCCGGTTTTCTCCTGCTCCCGCAATTTTTAAATAAGTGCATTACTACTAACCCAAAAACAACCTGTTTTAGAACTTTAGCTTTACTAGTAAAACCAGTTGATCCGGTTTGCATTGGTTTACAGAATAGTCGCCTTACCCTTATCCTTCACATCAATCCTTGACGCCAGCGTCAAGCCCGCACTTTACTGGGAGCTACCCGGAACTTCTTTTTGAAGGCCGTACTGAAGTGCTGCAGGGAAGAATAGCCCAGCGTAAAGGCAATTTCCCCGGCGGTTCGCTTATTCTCCAGCAATTCGGTTTTTGCCAGTTCCAGGCGCTGGTCTGACAAATAGCCAAAGACGCTCGTGCCGAATACTTCTTTAAAACCCCGCTTCAACTTGTATTCGTTGATACCGGCTTCCCGGGCCAGTTGCGACAGACTGGGTGGACTGGCTAGGTGCCGGGTCAGGTAGTCGCGGGCAAACCAGAGCCGCTCCTTGTCCGACGCGGTTTTGATATAACCGCCCGCCGGTGGTGGCGTCTGGCTCGCGGCTTCGGCCTGCATCACCAGCAGTTCCAGGGTTTTAGCCTGCAAAAAAAGCTTCTTTAAACCACCCTCGTAAGGGCATTGAATGATCGCCGTGACGGCTTGCCGCATACCGGTCGTCAGGTAAAGGGTCGTCGGCGACAGGGCGACCGGTTTTTGCAGGACCACCTGATCGGCAAAGCGTTTTAATCCGTCATTGGCCTCTCGGGACAGACCGAGAAAGGTATCGAGGGAGAACTGAATCATGAAGGTCGTCAATCCGTCGTTTTCACTCTGGAGCATTCCCTCGTTTACCGGTGAATAGAACAGGTTGTGTTGGTGCGGGCCCAGTTCAAAGGCCCTTTCTTTCAGGATGCGCCGGGTCGTGGTTTTTCCCTGCAGGTTGATATACAGGGTGATGACATCGGTAGGCGACTCCATCGCCCAGTCCAGCTGGACCCGCTGGTTAACCCGCCAGTCTGAATAGCCAACGCGCAGGCCCCCCACATACCATTCGCGGGAGTGAACGTCGGCAAATGGAAACTGAAGCGTCTGCGTGGTTTCCAGGACGTCGTCCGTGCTGAGTTTTCCATCGAAGAACTGCCGGGAAAGCGGGGTGAGAAGATCGGTTTCGGTTGACATGGTCAATACGCTGCTTTCGTTTTCTGGTTTGTTTACCGATGACACCCACCGGGTCATTGCCCCCTATGTCCATCCCGAAACTCCCGAATTTATAAGTTTTGACTCCGTTTGGTGTAACGTCTGCCGTTGCCTTGTGCCCTTGTTTTGTGAGCGAATTGAATCAACCATCAAGCAACATGAAGCGGATCGTTTTTTTACTCCTTTTGGCAGCGGCCCTGCTGGTTTCATACCGAAGCCGCGCGCAAACAACCGGCCAAACCATCAAAGGGCTTGTGTTCGACCGGCAATCCCAGGCTCCCCTGCCGGGCGTCAATCTGATTGTGGTCGGCTTATCTCCCCAGAAAGGGGCCACGTCGGACGGCGAAGGGCACGTTCGAATCACGGACGTCACGCCGGGCCGGTATGACCTGAAAGCATCCGGGGTGGGCTACAAAGAACTCCTCCTGCCGAACGTGCTGGTGACGGCCGGCAAACAAGTCGTTCTCGAAATCGGGTTGGAAGAATACGCCGGCGCCCTGCAGGAAGTGGTGGTTCGGGGTACCAGGAAAAACGCAACGGCCAATGAAATGACCACCGTCAGCGGCCGCTCCTTTTCCATGGAAGAAGCCAGCCGGTACGCTGGCGGACGCGCGGACCCCGCCCGGCTCGTGGCGAATTTCGCGGGCGTAAGTGCGCCCAACGATTACCGAAATGACATCATCGTGCGGGGGAACTCACCAACCGGGGTTTTGTGGCGGATCGAGGGCCTGAACGTTCCCAGCCCCAACCATTTTGCAACCCTGTCGGCCACTGGTGCGCCTGTTACGCTGCTGAATACGAACGTGTTGCGTAGTTCCGACTTCTTTACGTCCGCATTCCCGGCCGAATACGGGAATGCCACTGCGGGCGTTTTTGATGTTGGACTCCGGAACGGGACGACCGACAAACCGGAACACACGCTCCAGTTTGGCCTTTTTACCGGACTGGAAGCCGTCTCGGAAGGACCTCTGCGAAAAGGCGGCAACGCATCGTATCTGGTGGCCTACCGGTATTCATTCACGGGGCTGGCCAAAGAACTCGGAATTCCCATCGGCTCCACGGCCATTCCTCATTACCAGGATGTGTCTTTCAAGATCAACTCGGGCACGACGCGCGTTGGACGCTTTACGCTGTTTGGCGTTGGCGGCCTCAGTGATATTGCCATCAAACACGATGAGATTGATTCGTCGGACGTATTTGCCGATCCCCGACGGGATACCTATTCCCGGAGCAAGCTGGGGTTTGTGGGCCTGCGGCATACGCTCCGGCTCGGTAAGGATGCCTACTGGAACACGGTATTGGGCACAAGCTATTCGGGCAATGCCAGTCGGCAGGACACCCTTCAGGAACCGGCGACCGGCGTTCGCGTACGGGAGGTGAACAGCCGCGAAACCCGCTACTCCTTCCACACGGTTGTCAATGCCAAGCTAAATGCCCGTTTCACCGCCCGGGCGGGCCTGCAGGGAGAGTTCTACCAACTGAATTTGTTGCTGCGGGACCGCGAATATACGCCCGATTGGAATTACGTGTGGGACAGCAAACGCAACACGCAGCTCTGGTCGGCTTATCTACAGGCCCGTTACAGCCTGACCGGCCGCCTGACCCTGAACGCCGGGGTTCGCACGCAGCACCTGACGTTGAATCAGCATACCTCTCTGGAACCCCGGCTTGGCTTGCAGTATCAGATCAATGAACGCTCGTCGCTGAGCGCGGCCTACGGGTACCACAGCCAGATGCAACCCCTGAACGTTTATTTCTACCGCGGGCTGCTGCCCGATGGGCAATACGACGAATCGAATCAGCAACTCGATTTTACGACGAGTCAGCATTGGGTGCTGGGGTATGATCTGCTGCCCTTCGAGAATTGGCGTATTAAACTGGAAGCGTACTACCAGCGACTCAGCCAGGTGCCGGTAACCAGACAAAGGAGCAGCTTCTCGCTATTGAACGAAGGAGCGTCTTACCAGCAAACCGAACAGGGTTTTCTCATCAACCACGGCACAGGGACGAATCGGGGTGTCGAACTGACGGTCGAAAAGTTTTTCTCGCGGGGTTTTTATGGACTCCTGACGGGCTCGGTTTACCAGTCGACCTACCAGGGCAGCGATCAGATCAGGCGCAGTACGGCTTTTGACGGCCGGTTTGTGTATAATCTGTTGGTGGGGAAGGAGTTTAAGATAGGTCGTCTGAAGCAAAATGCCCTCACGGTCGATTACAAGGTAACGCATGCCGGTGGCCGTCCCTACACTCCCGTGGATCTGGCGGCTTCCCAACGGGCGGGGAAGGAAGTGCTGCTGGGTGATTCGGATGCGTTCAGCCAGCGGCTTCCGGATTTTTTCCGGATGGATATCAAGGTTGGCGTCACGTTCAATAGCAAACAAAAAAAGCGGACGCACGCCATTTATTACGATCTGCAGAATGTAACGAACAACCAAAATGTGTTCGCCCGGCAGTACAACAAAGTGACCCGCCAGGTGAATACCGCCTACCAGATTGGCTTCATCCCAAATTTTGTATACAAGCTTCAATTCTAACCGCAAACGATCATGGTCCGTTCTGAATTTTTCCCGGCCGGGTCTTCCCGGCACCTGGTTTCCTTTTCCTCAACCGTTCTTTTTCATTCCGTCCACTGGACGATTCTCATTCTCCTGTCCCGGCTTTTTACCAGACTAATCGCCAGCCTCGGACAAGCGCGCTGGGCCAGCATGATTGCCGTGGGGCTGCTTACGAGCACCTGGACAACGGTTTATGCCCAGCCGGTCCCGGTGAATACGCTCGATGTATCGGCGGTCTATGTGCCTTCTACGGGGTACCTGCAGACGAAAGAAAACACGGCCCGGCACCCCAAAACCGCCTTTCAACGGTTGAGCCTCGGCTACGGTTTTTCGATAGCGGCCCGGGTCGATACCGCTACCAGAAGCGTTCGAAGCTGGACGGGAACCATCAGCGGTCACTACACCCACCTGGGTCAGAAGGGCAGCGACGATCCGCTGATCCCGGCCCGGTTGCTGTTTACCGAACTTGGCTTAACCCATTACCGGTCGGGACGAAATCGGTGGTCTACGCTCTACATCGTATCCGCGGGCCTGAACACGGATCTGCAACGCATCACGACCCATGATCTGTTTATCAACGGCGGTTTCATCCTGCTGAAAACCTACAGTCCGCAGTTTTCATTGGGCTTCGGTGGATTTATGTACAACGCCCTCAGTACTCCCATTCTCATGCCGGGTTTAGTGGTTCAGTGGCAAACCACGGGGAAGTTCAACGTGACGGTAAATCTGCCTACTGAAATCAGTGTCGGCTATAAAGCCAGTGCCAAAACGATGCTGAAACTAGCCTTCCGCCCCCGCAACATCAATTACGACGTAACAAACAAGGTCGATCCCGAAAAGCGCGCCCTGAGTTATTGGGAACTGCCCATTGGACTCGAAAGCCGGTGGCAAGGTAAGCGGTTCGATCTTACCGCAGCGGGGGGGCTTATGGCCTTGCGCAGCTTTCAATTTTACGAGCGCGGTATTTCCAACATGTTCAAGTCGGTGCCCGGCCATATGATGTCGGCCAACTTCTTTGTGCATGCAGGAGTTCGGTATCGGCTATCCGATCGCTGAAATCGGCTTGCATTCGACGGATTTTCATAGCTGCCGCTTTCAGCCCGATCCAGTTCTGGATCGGGCTGAAAGCGTGTCCGTTCTTTTATTTTTTCAATTCTTACTTGGATACCTCGCGATCCTTCAATTATCTTTGTGACTAAGATAATTAGAAACTAAGATATAAGATGAATGATGAACTCCTCAACCGGATACGGAAACTGAGTCAGCACTATGCCTACACCTCCATTCAGATGCACGAAGCCGTTGCCCGCAAGGCGGGGCTTTCGGGTACGGACCATAAATACCTGGGATTTTTAATGGAAAAAGGGCAGATGACAGCGGGCGAGCTTGCCACCCTGACGGGGCTGACGACCGGTGCCGTGACGGGTTTAATCGACCGGTTTGAAAAGAAAGACCTGGTGAAAAGACGATTTGCTCAGGACGACCGGCGGAAGGTGATCATCGAGCCTGATACAGATCGCATCATGGCACTCCTGGTGCCGCTCTACAAAGAATTCCGAAGCAAGTCGGAACAGCTGATGGCTTCCTTTTCGGACCAGGAAAGCGAAGTGATTGAAGCCTACTTTTTAAAAGCGATCGACATCATGAAGGAGACAACCGATCAACTCAACGACCACAAACTTTAAAATGGAAGACAGTAGTTTCTATATTCTTGATTTTCAGGAAATTGATACGACCAAAACCGCACGGGTCGGAGGAAAAGCCGCCAACCTCGGGGAACTGACCCGGCTTGATGGAATCCACGTACCGGATGGGTTTTGCATTTCAACGGAAGCTTTTAACCGCATTCTGGGAGAAACGCCGTCGATCAGCGAATTGCTGGATCAGTTGTCGCTTTTGCGGGTGGAAGACCGGGAGAAAATCGGCGTCCTGAGTGGTGAAATCCGCCGGGCCATCGAAGCCATCCCCATGCCGCAGGACATTCAGTCAGCCATCACCCGCCACCTCTCGAAGTTCGGCGAAGATGCCGCCTATGCCGTACGGTCCAGCGCCACCGCCGAGGATTTACCGACGGCATCCTTTGCCGGTCAGCAGGATACGTATTTGAATTGCATTGGGAAAGACGCCATTCTGAAACACATCAGCCAATGCTGGGCCTCGCTGTTCACCGAGCGGGCCGTCCTGTATCGCCTTCAACAGGGCTTCGACCACCGGCATGTCCAACTGGCGGTGGTGGTTCAGAAAATGGTGTTTCCGCAGGTGGCCGGGATTCTATTTACGGCCGACCCCGTCACGTCCAACCGGAACGTGGTTTCCATCGATGCCAGCTTCGGCTTGGGCGAGGCACTGGTTTCGGGCCGGGTGAATGCCGATACGTATAAAGTTCGCGCGGGCCGGATTGTTGACCGGAAAATTCCCACCAAAAAGCGGGCAATCTATGTCGTAGCAGCAGGCGGCACGAAAGAACAGGAGCTAAGGCCGGAAGTACAGAACCGGCAAGCACTGACCGACGAGCAGATTTTACAGCTTGCGCACATCGGCCGGGCGATCGAAGCCCATTTTGGCAACCCGCAGGACATTGAATGGTGTTTGGCAGACGGTATTTTTAATGTGGTTCAGAGCCGGCCCATCACGACCTTGTACCCGATCCCGGAAGCGGATGACCCCGAAACGAAGCACGTCTACATTTCGGTTGGTCACCAGCAGATGATGACGGATGCCATGAAACCGCTGGGCCTGTCGATGTGGCAGTTTATGGCGAGTGCGCCCATGCGATCCGCCGGTGGTCGCTTGTTTGTGGATGTGGCCCCGATGCTGGCTTCACCGGCGGGTCGGGAAAACATTCTGAATGTACTGGGAAAATTTGATCCGCTCGTCAAAGACGCCCTGACGACCATCGTGGAACGGGGCGATTTTGACGAAACCGGATCCGACAAAGAAACCGGTACAAGCAATCCGGCGGCATCGCTTCGGGATTATCAAACGCTGAAAGACTATGAGCCGGCGATTGTTTTTGACTTGATCCAGCGTAGTGAAACCGCCCTGCCGGCCTTGAAACAAGCGATCCTGACCAAATCGGGGCCGGATTTAATTGATTTTATCCGGGAGGCTATTGGGGAAATAAAGAGCAGCATACCGCAAAGTATGGGAGTGATCATGACGGCGATGAATGCTGCGTCGTGGATCAATGAGAATATAGGGGCGTGGCTGGGCGAAAAAAACGTGGCCGACACCCTGTCTCAATCGGTCGAAAACAACATTACGTCGGAAATGGGTCTGGCGCTATTGGACGTCGCCGATGTGATCCGCCCGTATCCGGAAGTCATTGCGTATTTACAACGCGAAAAGTCCGGTAATTTTCTGGAGGAGCTGATTTCGTTGGAAGGGGGAAAGGAAACGCAGGAAGCGATCCTGGCTTTTCTGGAAAAATACGGCATGCGATGTGCCGGGGAAATCGATATTACCAGAACCCGCTGGAGCGAAAAACCGGCGACACTGATCCCCGTCATTCTTACGAACCTCAAACACTTTGAGCCGGGTGAGGGCAAGCGGAAATTTGAGCAGGGGCGGCAGGAAGCGATGAAAAAAGAACGGGAGTTGCTGGAACGGTTGACCCACTTACCGGATGGAGAACAAAAAGCCCGCGAGACGAAGCGAATGATCGACCTGGTCCGCAACCTGAGTGGCTACCGGGAATACCCCAAATACAGCATCGTGAGCCGCTACTTCGTTTTCAAACAGGCCATTCTTCGGGAAGCCGAACGCCTTGTGCAAGCGGGTGTCCTGTCTGAAAAGGAGGACGTGTATTACCTCACGTTCGACGAACTGGGTGATGTGTTGCGCACGCATCAAGTCGATCACGGCATCATCAACCAACGCAAAGAAGAATACAAACACTACGAAAAACGAAAACCGCCCCGGGTGATCACGTCGGAGGGGGAGGTAATTACCGGTCAGTATAAACGCGAAAACCTTCCGGCCGACGCCATTGTGGGGCTGGCGGTTTCGTCGGGCGTGATCGAGGGGCGGGCCCGGGTCATCCTGAGCATGGAGGAAGCCGATCTGGAAGAAGGCGATATCCTGGTCACTGCCTTTACAGACCCCAGCTGGACACCCTTGTTTGTCGCCATCAAAGGCCTGGTTACCGAAGTGGGCGGCCTGATGACCCACGGAGCCGTGATCGCCCGGGAATACGGTTTGCCCGCCGTGGTCGGGGTAGACCAGGCGACCCGGCTGATTAAAGACGGGCAGCGTATCCGGGTGAACGGGACGGATGGGTATATTGAAATCCTGTGAGGGGCTTTATGACTCATCAGGGTCCGGTTTTCAAACGGACAAGTCGATTGGTGTTTACAGCCTGGGAAGCCACATCCCCATCGTAGCCCCCGCAATCCCGATGCCCGTGATGAGGGTACACAGAAACAGAAGGGCCGCCGTGACGAGACTGAGGGCTTTGTTCTGTTTTGTCCGGGCAAAAAAATACAGTTCCAGCAGAATCAGTGAAAACGGAATGGCGTATGTGAAGATCGAAAGGGCGGTGAGAAAAGGGCCGGTGAAGGTTTCGGGATCAAAGCCGGCCGGTCTGCCGTTGATCAGCAACCAGCCCATCAGACCCACTCTGAAAAACCAGACACCGTTGACCACCATGAATAGCCGCAGCGCCCAGGCGCGGTGTCGGGCCACCTGGCGGGCTCTGGCGGAGCGGATGGTGAGCAGGGCAAACGAAATGATGTAGAGAGCCTGGATGCTGATGCTGATTTGCTGCGTGGTGTCACCGATCGTTCCGCGGGTCCAGGTCATGATCAACCCCGCCGTGCTGACCACGATGGCCGTGGTGACGTAGAGCCGGCCGAGCCAGCGGTGAAACCGGGGAACGTGTCGGCGGACTGCCGGAATAAGCTGGAGGGGACCACCCATCACCAGAATGGCGGCCAGGAGGATGTGCAGGCTCACGATGGTATTTCCTTTCCAGTCGCCTTCGACGTAGCCGTGGGGCAGAACGTTGTTCCAGCGTTCAAAATCGCCGGTCAGGGCGGATTTTCCGTAGAACAACAGGATATAGAGGCCAAACAGCCATTGGCCCACTGTCGCCACGACCAGCCAGGCGGTTGCGGCAAAAGTCAGGATTCGGGTTGCATACGGGATGTTTACCTTTTCGGGCGGAAAGAGTGTAGTCGAAGTCGTCATCGCGGGAAAGCCGTTTAGTTTTCCATAAACTTAAGGCCAGCCTGTTTTTCGCTGATTAGACAAATGTCCAATCCGGATGAGCGGTTTTATGCTGGTGTGGGCGTCAGGACTTAAAGCCGCCCCGGAGCCGACTCAGGTGACGTTGGGTGATGCCCAGATAAGACGCCACGTACCGCAAAGGGACGTGATGGATGATGGTCGGTTTCTCCCGGAGGAATTTGCGGTACCGGTCTTCGGCCGTCAGCGTGGTCAGGTCGTTGATCCGCATTTTTTCGGCTTCCAGGTGTTTCTGCAAAATCTGAATCGTGTAATCTTTCTGGGTACTACTGCGTTGGGCCCCAACCTCCACGTCATCCCGGCTAATGCGAAGAAGTTCGCAATCCGTAATGCAGTGCAGGTTTTCATTGGACACCGTGCGGTTCATAAAATGGAAATACGACGTAAAAAACCGGGACCCGTCATTGAGGTCGGTCGTAATTTCTTGGTCGTCCGGGCCCAGATGAAAGTTTCGCATGTACCCCGAAACAATAAAGTTATGGTATTGCGGTACGTGGCCCGCCGGTTCGATAATGGTGTCTCTGGGCACAAAAACCGGCTTGAATAAGTCACGAATTGACCGCTTGTCGGCTTCGGGCAAAATCAGAATCTCGGCGACATAGCTGAAAAACCGCTCGTAATACTGTTCCATGCCGAAGGGGAATTGCTGAAGATCATAAAGATAACTCATTGGTGGCAATGGGCCTAGTGTTTCCAACCCCCAGCCGCAACGGCGGGTCCTGTCTAAAACCCTCAAACGTCATGAAAACTAGTTTGCTTTGTTTTTTAGTACTGGTCAGTTTCGTGGGCTGTGATAAAACGGATGTGAATGCCAGGGCGAAATGTACAGATTACCTTACGAATGTTCTACGTGCTAAAAACCAGCTTCGGGGCGAATGGAAATTAACGACGGTTTACGCCATGATCCCGAATCCAATCGTTCCGGATGTAAAACTGGTGGTTGATAAAACCTATATCACCGTTTGGGAAACCGGTCGACAGACCGATCAGTACCGGTATACGATCGAAAAAACGCCCTTCAAAACCCTGCAACTCAAAACCGATTCGCATCCCCAGACCACCTGGTGGTCTGTTTATAATCCAGCCATGCGGCTTTGCCAAAACCGGCTGGTTCTGGATACCGGGATGGCAAGTGACAATCCGGGCTACGAATTTGAACGCATTCGGTGACGGCAATCCTTCTTAAGCGTCAGCTGATGTAAAGCCGGAAACCGGTTTGCCCCGAAGTGGTGGCTCCGAACCGTACGGACCCGATCAAACCACCGTTTGTTTTGATCCTTTTGGGGCGAATGTCAAGAGGTGGAGAAATCGCTTTCGGCAACCGGTGCAGAGGTAAGCGCGGGTGTCTAAAAAGAACAGACCGACTCGAACCCACAATGAACGGTTAATGCGTTCCAGTGCATGCTTTCGGCCGCAATAAGGGCACTGATTGTCTTTCAGGGTAAATTTTAAGGGGAGCATAGGAATTGTTACGTTGGTTGAGCAATATCCTATTTATTAGTATGAAATCCACTATAAAAAACATCAACAACACTAAATCGTGCATGAACGTTAAAAAATGGTAAGTGGCCTTTCCAAAACAAACCCGGCTCAGGGAGCCGGGCTGTAAGAAACTATCTCTGTCCTACCTAAACATGTTGCCATGGTAGATAAGAATTAGTCGAGAGCAAAATAAATACCAATGTTACCGAATCAATATTATTGGATACATTTTCATTTAATCCTTATAAAATAACCGGTTTGATTCCTGTCGACTGCCATTCTGTCCATCCCATCTTTAATTCGTGCGCGTTTTTCCTCCGTGCCTGATGAATAGCTAACGTAGATCTCCTCTTGTAGAAAGACTTCTGAATGCTTCGTGCCGGGCTGCTGCCTCCTGGTTCCTGAATACCCAGTCAAAGTCCGATCGGTCGCCAGCGGTAACAGCCCCATTCGCTTCCGGTGCATCGCTAAAAGGGACTTACAATCTGATTCTCAACCCGGGAAATAGTGTCCAAAAGGCCGGTAAAGTGTATTGTCTGTCCGAGTCCCCGGATTCGGCATCCGTTTACAAAACCCATCAGGAAGCGCACGGATTGGTTCCGGATTTGGTACAGCCCGTTAGTACGGGACACGAAGCGGCAACCGGTGTGAACCCCACCCTGTTTCTCGACATTCATCAACTTGGGCCCGGGAATGTCACCGCAAAAGCGGTGGCGGAGGCTCATGCCAAGGACCTGGCGGCTCAGGGCAAGTATGGTGTCAATTTTATTAATTACTGGGTCGATGAAAAATCAGGCGTTGTGATGTGTCTTTCGGAGGCAAAAGATGCCAAATCGGTGATCGATACGCACAAGGAAGCGCACGGCTTGATCCCGGTCGAGGTTCACCCGGTGAAGCAGGGCCAGTAGGAACCGGCTGATCGTCAAACGCCACGAGGTCGACATCCAGTGTCGACCTCGTGGCGTTTGGCGGTTTTATAACGTCCTGATTACTGCGCGACAATAGTCGGCAGGGCTGCTTCGAAGCGGGCGGTAAACTCCTGGCTGGTCAGAATATGCCCCTGTTTCTGCGCATCATTGGCCAGATTATACCCCCATTCTGCGGCTGCCAGCCGTTGTGTAGGCGTCCCGTGGTGGCCATCGCTGGTAAATCCGCAATCGCCAATATTAAAAAATACCTGAAAGAATTTTTGAACTCTTTTCCATTGCATGGAAGCTCCACGGGCATGGGAGAGGTAATAGGCAGAATAGGCATCTGCCATCAATTCGGTTCTGCGAGTCGCTTCAGGGCTGGTTTCATCCCCAAACACGCCGAGTTGAAACTGAATTTGATGTCCGAATTCATGGGCCAGTATCGCCTGCGGAGCCACATCGCCGTAGCCAATGGCGGTAAACGCTTCCAGAATGCCATCCCCCATGATGATTTTGTCGGGAATTAGGCCAACCGGAGGAAAAGTAAAGGATTCCTGGGCAAAGGCATTGAAGGTAAAGATAGGATGGTCACCGTTCCGGTATTGGGGAAAATAATCCAGCAACGCGAGCACCAGGTCGGCATAAGCGGCCGCCAGGGGCGCACTCAACCCATAAACAGTTGTGTAGGTACGGATCAGTTTGGTCCGGTCACGCAGCATACTTCCGTGCATAGCCGCCAGCACCAGGTCATCGGATTCGATGTTCCAGAACCGCTTTAAATCTTTGAAGGTTTTTGTGACTTGATGGGTATATTCGCCGTTCACCCCAAAGGACTGGTTCGATGAACTGTTCTCGAAAACCAATGCATCGTAGGTGGGTAAATCCAGCATGGCGGTTTCGAGCGCATAGCCGATCACGTCACTGTTCCAGTCTGACAATTGCGTATCCAGCCATTGGTTCACTGGCGTATTGGCATCACAGGGCGTCGGTTCAATTACCTTCAAAACCCGGCTTATCAGGTCCCGGTATTCCGGATTGACTTTGGATGAAAGATTGGGTTTAGGTTGCAGTTTTCCTTGGTTTTCAGCCACTAATAAAGAATGTAACTGGTCAAGCCGGGCTTTTAATTCGGGCGAAAGTTCGGCTGATTGTCGGGCGGAAGAATTTGATGGATGCGGAGTAAGCGTACCATCGGTTGGAATGGCCTTTTCACAACTGGCAATCAGAAACACCGAAAAGGCAATGACAATGGTCAGAAATCTAAAGTTTTTCATGTTTGTTGAGTGTTTGAAACTGGAAATACGGATTTACCATTCAAGATAAGTTTATTAGAAAAGAAGGCGGATTTTTTGAAATATTCTTTTAAATAAACTTATCGTACGTTAGTTAATCTGTTAGTAAGGTATTAGCTAATAGATGATTATGCTAAAAATGAATTCTGCTAAAAGGGGTACAGTTTGGTAAGCCTGACAGCCCGTCCACCTGATCGATACCCAATCGAAGGAGCCTCAGTCAATTCGGATGAATTTTGAATACCGGTAGGATGCGGATCGCTCCGGGTTAATCTGAGAACGAATCCGGAGGGAAGCCGAATAGGGCTAAAGTCGGGATAGTCGTTGATTGATATAGTATCCTCAGTCGTAGTATAAAGTTGCTGTTTCGTGCAAATAAGGGGCCGCCTTCGTTGCTTGTTAGTCCTCTTTTACACCGATAAAAATTGATTTATCTGGGCCAAAAACAGGCTTTTTTTTATTTTATACTATTTAGTTATGCAAACATTTATCGTAGATTTGGGGCTACTCTTTTTATTTATTTCATCCTGTTCTCCCTTTTAATTACTATGAAAATGAAGCATTACCTGCTCATTACGACCCTGTTTATGGCGACGCTGTTGAGCTGTTCCAAATCCGATGATCCGGTAACACCGGATACGACCAACCTGCTGCTTCGCAAATGGACTTTCAGTGAGGTTAGTGTTAAAACCGACGCCAAAACCTACAAAATACCGGCTGACGGCGCCACTTTTTTTGGGGAAGATAATACCGTAACTTTCAATAAGGATAATACTTATTCCACCGTTGAGGCCGGTAAAACAGTAAATGCGGGTACATGGAAGTTGTCCAATAGCAATAAAACGTTGACATTGACCGATATTGACAAGATCACGACGGACATGACGGTCAATACCCTGACCAGTACAAACATCGAACTGGCCACCGCCAGTGTAAGTATGGCCAAAGCCAATCCCTCACCTGAAGAGCTGAATATTGCCTTTGTAGCCGGATTCCTACTGTATTCGACGGATAAAGCGTATGGAGGAACGGTTGACTTTACGAAAGAGCCAGAACCTAAATCGCTCCAGGTATTGCTTAAAGGCAAAGCGCTGTAAATCAGGAGCTATCCATGAGACAAGTATAAAAGGGGCGGATTGAAGAATCTGCCCCTTTTATGTTTAGAAGCTTCTGTTGATTGACCCGGAAGTCCGCCCTGTTTTTAAAGTGGACAATTCTCTCAGCGAAAAAGTACACCACCTGCTCAGAACAAATACGTAACCGTTGCGCCACGCTGGCCGGTGAGCGACAGATTGGGCCGAAACGACAGCTGACCCTTTTTTCGACTGATTTTGTGCAGTTCCGGAACTCCGATTCCGCAGGCCGCACCAACAAGAAAACCGGTCATCACGTCCGTTCGGAAGTGTTTTCCGGCATGCATCCGGTTTACACCAACCAGAATGGGCGGCACGGCGGCTACCGAAAAAATCGCAATCCGTTTCCAGCCTTTGATGCGGTAGTGGTCCGTCAAAACTTTGGCACCGAAGAACGTAGCGGTGGTGCTGAAGGAAACATGGCCGCTATAGAACGAATTGCTTTTGGCATTGCCCGTTTTGTCAGTTATCGAAACCGCCGGATTGTAGGTCAGTGGTCTGGCCCGGCGGATCGGGAAAGCAGTAGCGAAGTACAGTAGGTTGTTTACGGCGTGGGTCGTCGTGTAAATTGCCAGCAGGTCGAGCCCATTTTTTCGCAGGTCTTTGCTCAGCATCAGCAGAATGGGGCTGGCAATCGACAGGTTCAAAAACCGGTCCGACCGCTTCTGAGCACCCTCAAACCGGCTTGGGTCGAGGTAGGCGATTGGTCGGTCGAAAGCGTTAATTCGGGCCGGATTCAGCTTGGCAACGTCATCCGCGTTAAAGTTGGAATGGCGGTCGAGTGCCCGATAACCAAAAATAGAAGCCCCAAGTATTGCAAACGAGCCCGACAGTTCGTAGGCTCGATAAACCCGGTATGGCGAGCGGCTGACACTGTCTGGCTGTCCGAAAGCAACCAGGTAGTGAGTCAACCACAAAATCAGCGTCAGATAGATTTTCAAAGCATCAAATCGGGTTACGGGATAACAAGTATATCATTTTTTGAGAAATAGAACGGTAATCGCTACCGTCAGAACCGGTAAAATTAGCTTGCCCCGGCGCATCAACTCCGTTTTTTTGAAAATAAAATGTGCCGGGCGTCGATTTTTAGGCTATGATGCATTGGATCATGATGTCACGGAACGAATGAAAACCAAATGGTCGAGGAGGTTTTTTGTCAGCCAGTCCGCTCTAACCGGCCTGGCGGTATCTGCCGGAATTCCGTCCGGAAACCGGGTTGAGGATTTTGTAGAAAACCGGGCTCTGGAGAAGGATCTCATCTTTCTTTTTCAGGGCGACTCCATCACGGACGGAAACCGGGGGCGCAGCACGGACCCCAACCACATTATGGGACACGGCTACGCGTTTGCCATTGCCAGCCGCATTGGGGCCGATTTTCCGGATCGGAATTTCGCTTTCTATAACCGGGGCATCAGCGGCAACAAAGTAACCGATCTCCAGAAACGCTGGCAAACCGATACGCTGGACCTCAAACCCAACGTGTTGAGCATCCTGATTGGCATCAACGACACGGCGGCCAGCATCAATAAATCCGACGAAGCTATTCCGGTCGACGAGTTCGAATCCCGGTACCGCCAGTTGCTTACCGAAAGCAAAACTCAAAATCCGGATACACTTTTTGTGCTGGGGCTGCCCTTCGTGTATCCGGTTGGGAAGCGGCAGGAAAACTGGGAACTCTGGCGGGAGGGCACCCGACAACGAGCCGAGCGAGTTCGGAAACTGGCCACGGAATTTGACGCCGTACTGGTGGATTACCCTGCCGTCTTTGACAAGGCCATCCGAAAAACACCGGCCGATTATTGGATCTGGGACGGTATTCATCCCACCGTTGCCGCCCATGAACTGATGGCCCGGGAGTGGATTCAACGGGTTAGCTCGCGGCTTAAATTCCTGAAAAAGTACTAGTTACAACACGTAGTAGTCGTAGGGGGGCAGCTTTTCCGGTATTTCCTCATAATCCGTCATCGTCTTCAGATTGATCTCAATGGTGCGGGCCAGCGACGTCATCGGGGTGTCGGTGGGGGTGTTTGCAAACGGGTCCTGAAGTTGAATGGCACTTTTTTCAAGCAGCAGAAACGCGCAGGAAATCAGCGTCACCAGCGGCACATCCAGATAATACAGATCGGCTTCGAAACAGAGCGGTAAAACGGCCGCAAAGAGATAGATAAATACCTGCATGTTGAACGCATACGTGCGCGGGAATGGGGTATTTTTGATCCGTTCGCACCGCCCCATCGACTCTGTAAAGTTGTTTAGTGTGGTACTAAGCTGGACCATTTGATAATCCGACAGTTGTTTTTCCCGGTAAAGCTGGCCGATGGCTAATCCGTGGTCGAGCAGTAACGCGTTGGGGCGATTGTCGGTTGCCAGAATCGACTCAACCGTAGCCGGAGGCAGGAATTCCTGCAACCGCCGGTCCACTTCGTGACCCCGTAGTGAGTCGCCCAGCACAAAACACCAGGCACATTGCCGTTGCACGAACGAATGAAGCACAGCTTTGCGGTCTGGAACATCGGGCAGGAACATCAGGAGTTGCCGGACAAAACTACGGCTGTCATTGACGATGGCCCCCCAGATGGTGCGGGCTTCCCACCAGCGGTCGTAGGCCTGGTTGGTACGGAAGGCGAGCAGCAGTGAAATACAGGTACCCAGCAAGGTCGGAATGGCGATCGGAATCGTCAGATACCGGAGTTTAAAGTAGTATTTGGCCAGAACAACCACATTGGCAAACAGGAACACCAGCAGAGCCTCCCGGCGAATTCTTCGAATTAAAAAAGTAAACGGAATCGGTTTGTCAAGTAACATACGGTTTTGGTTGGCGCAAGTCGCCCGGTTTTTTAGCGGAGTACGGTTATTTTAACGGATTGGGGATCCAAAAACAAAGCCAGACGACGGAAGTCACCTGGCTTTTTGATCGCTTGCTAAACGGTTATTTTTTCAATCAGGTACTTTTCACAGTATCCCCGGTTAGCAGCGATTTACGTTTATAAAACCAGCCCTGAAACGAATTGTTTTTGAAGAGGACAAAAAAAACTTTTTTTCGATAAAAGGCTTCCCTCTTTCTGGAATAAAAAGGTTGCAACCGGCCAGCAGTGGCTCAAATGATACGCTTCAAAACCGCTGGGGCCGGTTTGTGGTTAAATCAATATGACACTGACGCCAAGCAACATGGGCTATGCCTGCATTAATCTGAGCTTGCAGGCCCGCAACATCACCTCGAATCGGGGCATGATTAAAAAGACGTTTGCCGAAAAGGGGCTGGCCTATGCATCCGAACTGGCGCTTAAAAATGTCCGGGATTTACTGACCATTGTCGACTGGAATATCGAGCACGGGTTTCGGCTTTTTCGCGTTTCGTCGGATCTTTTTCCCTGGGCGTCCGAATACCGGATGGCCGATCTGCCCGATTTTGTGACCATTCGGGCAACGCTGGAGGAAATCGGCAGCCGTCCCATCCGCCTGACCATGCACCCCGGTCCGTTTAATCACCTGGCCGGAGAGGGAAAGGTGCTCGACAACACCATCAAAGATCTGGAATATCAGTCCGAACTCTTCGATCTGATGGGGTTGAAGCCCTCACACTGGAACAAGATCAATATTCATGTGGGCGGGACGTACGGCGATAAAAAGGCGACGCT
This sequence comes from Larkinella knui, assembly GCF_003858645.1. GTDB lineage: Bacteria > Bacteroidota > Bacteroidia > Cytophagales > Spirosomataceae > Larkinella > Larkinella knui. The sequence goes on from NZ_RQJP01000001.1 coordinate 294,057, forward strand.
GGCCCGGTTTGCCCAGAACTTTCGGTTCCTGTCCGAAAACCTGCGCGCCCGCCTGACGGTTGAAAATGACGACCGCCCGAGTCTGTATACCGTGGCTGATCTGGTGGGGTTGCATCAAGCCATCGGCATTCCGATTGTATTCGACTACTTTCACCATTCGCTCAATCCCGGCCACCAGACCGAGGAGGAGGCTTTTCTGACGGCTTATGCTACCTGGGATGTTCGACCGGTTTTTCATTACTCCGATTCGCGCCAGGCGCATGAAGATCCCCGCGCCCGACGCGAAGCCCACGCCGACTGGTTGTATTCGTCCGTGAACACGTATGGAAAAGATGTCGACATCGTTTTTGAATCAAAAATGAAAGAACTTTCAGTGCTGCGGTTGCGGGGGGAGGAGCCGGAACTTCCGCCCGCCGTTCAAAAACTGATGAAGCAGCAAGCCTGATTGCGAAAAGGCTTCTTACTCTTCCCGCAGCATGGCAATTCCTTTCATCAGTGCCATAAATGCCAGGTAAGTGAACAAAATGACGCTGCCGATTTTGGCCACAACCGCCATCCACCCATAGTCGTCGATCACCCGCATGGCTTCCTGGTTGGCGTAGACCTGAACCGCCATGTAAACGAATGAGAAAGAGAGAAGAATCAAACCGATTCCGGCCAGTTTTTTCATGATCTGCGGGATTGAGTTCGTCTCCAAGATAGTCGTTTCTACCGAATTTTGGACAATCCGGCAGCAGGGTTTGGGGCAAAACCAAAGCTGATCCAACGGAGCTGTCTGTGACAGCTGGTGATTTGATAAACCGCCATTTGTTTAAGTGAAACAAATTGACTATCTTATACATAGGTCGGAAACAACCGGCCCAACTGATCGATATGGAGACTTTAGAAATGGGTTTGTCAAAATTTAAGATGTCCTTCAAGGTGTTGGACGCTTCCCCGGCGCTTTTATCCTGGGATGAAAAATTTGCGCGGGATGATGAGGATCGGTTCATTAGAGTTGTCGATAAAATCGTAAAGTATGCGCTCCGAAAAGGAGATACCAGCCGAAAATTTACCTACGAGAGTGCCGTTGGCAATGCGCGGCTTTACATAAAATTCGTAGACAGCGACCGTATCTGGTTTCACGAACTCCTGAAGAAGTACCTGGCCGAAACCGTGGCGGTGTAAGCATCGCTTTCTTTCTGAAATTTCCGATTTCCCGCACATCCGAAAACACTCACCTTAAAGGCGCGGGCATTTAAAGAGGTTCCTTACCGTAAAAACTGGCCGGATTTTCACTTTTTTTCATCCATTGTAAACGGTTTCCCGGAACTACTTTTTGGAGGTTGGTTACCGCTTGGAGCATTGCAGCTGGTCATGAACGGGCTTGCTTTGGATTTTGTTAAAAATCTATAAACCAATCTTTTCTATGAAATCCATCAAAATTGTTGCCGTAAGCTTTTTACTCCTGATGGGCTGTACGCCAGCGCAAACCCAGGATACCAATCCGGCTAAACTTCCGGCGTTAAAACCCGGTGAAGCGGTTGCGACGTTTGCGGGGGGCTGTTTCTGGGCGCAGGAAGAAGGCTTTGACCAACTGAAAGGCGTTCGGGAAGTGATTTCGGGCTATGCCGGTGGCACGGTTAAAAACCCAACGTATGAGCAAGTCGGAACCGATCAAACCGGCCATGCTGAATCGGTGCAGGTGTATTACGATCCAAGTGTGATTAGTTACAGCGAACTGCTCGATGCTTTTTTTGCCGGCCATGATCCCACCACCCTCAACCGGCAGGGCCCCGATGTCGGGCGTGATTATCGTTCGGTGGCGTTTTATCGGACGCCCGCCGAGAAACAGGCCATTGAGGCTGCTATCCAGCGCACCAATGCGTCAAAGCATTACAAAAACCCGGTTGTGACCGAAGTGGTAGCTTTCAAGGAGTTTTATCCGGCGGAAAATTACCACCAAAATTACTGCAAACTGCATCCCAACCAGCCCTATATTCAGAGTGTGTCGCTGCCTAAAGTGGAGAAGCTTCGGAAAGCGATGAAAGGGAAGCTAAAAAGTGAAGGAAAAACAAACTCGTAATTGAATGCACAGTAGCGGGTATACCGTTTACGATGGCTGACGCAGTACTTGAACAAGCGACCGTAAACGGTATACCAAATACCGTCATGTTATACTTCATCGGGGTCAATCTCGATCGTTAAGTCGTCGCTATCGCCGTCGTATGCCAACGAATTGGAGCGGTTTTCGGCGGTATTGATGGCCGTGTGCGTATCTGTATAGAGCAGAGTATCAGCCGCTTCATCATCGCCTTTGTTATACGTGTCTTCCGAACCCAGGCCCAGATCCGTATACATGGGTGCCACATCCGCTTCAGAAAGTGGCGGCAATCCATCCTCATCTTCCGAAGTGTGCCGTTGATGGTAATTTCCGGGTTTAGGGGCGTTGGAGCTTAAATCTTCAGTTTTCTGATTTTCCATAATTCAAAAATTCTGATTATGGACATATAACAACCGGAGCAACCGATTGTTGGGAGCGGCCGAAAATTGGCGGTTTTTTACAGGTACCGCAAAATGTTTTTCCCGGAGAAGGCGCTGGCCAATTGGCTGAAATAAAGCCCTTTCCGGCGTGGCTTGTCGATTGCCTGAACGCGGGCCCGCATTTTCAGGAACACACCGATGGCCATGTACAGGAAAAACATTCCAATCAGAATGAACAGCGAGACGGTGTTGGAAATGTCCCGGTGAAACAGGAAAAACAATACGGTATTGGCCAATGAGATCGTACACAATACCGCCGTGGCGGCAGCGTGGGTCAACCCGTTGTCGATCATGATGTGGTGCATGTGATTTCGGTCGGCCGAGAAGGGCGAACGGCCCGCCATGATCCGAACCAGAAATACCCGCAGCGTATCGAAAATGGGCACAATCAGAATGACAATGGCAATAATGGGCGCATTGAAAAACGAAGTTGGATCGAACCGGAACGAGTTATTCAGGTTGATAAACCGCACGGCAAAAAACGACAGCAGAAAACCCAGAATGAGCGATCCGGTATTGCCCATGAAAATCTTGCTGGTGTGCGAAAAATTGAACCGCAAAAAGCCGACCAAGGCACCCGACAGCGTGAACGCCAGACAAGCCATGGCAAAGTGATTGGTGAGCAGAAACCAGCTTCCAAACGTCAGACTCGCCAGGGTAGAAATGGCCCCGGCTAACCCGTCGATGCCGTCGATCAGGTTAATGGCGTTGATAATGGTAATGAAGATCAGACAGGTAATCAGAATGGAAAACACATTGTTGATGTGGTACATTCCGAAAATACCGTACAGATAGTCGATGCGCAGTTTACCGAAGAAAATCAGAATTAAAGACGGCAAGACCTGAAAGAAAATTTTCTTGTTGGGGTCAATGCCCACCATGTCGTCCTTGATGCCGATAAAAAATAAAATCGACATGCCAACAATCGACAGGTTGGTTCGGTAAATGTCGGTCTGGTCGATGGCTGGCCACAGGAAATAGCTAATCAGAATGGCAGCAAAAATGGCAATTCCGCCAAACGTTGGCGTAGCGGTTTTGTGGGAACTCCGGGAGCCGGGTTTCTCCATGAGAAACTTCAATTCCGAAATTTTGATGACTACCGGGATGGAAACGACGGCAACAAAGCAGGCAACCAGAAAGGATAACAGACACTGGTAAAGACCCAGCTGAAAAAGATCGTCGGTTAATTTATTTTGTATATAAGAAAGAAGTAATTCCAGATTCATAGCGGCAGGTGTGATGATACGTTCGTTATAAAATCACATAGACAGAGCGTAAATGTTACCGTTTTATGCGTTTTGTACAATTAAAAATGACTAAATGGTACGGTATATTTATCATGCGGTGCAAAAGACGGTTATTTTTCACAGCTTTGGTAATAGCTGGTCGATTTTTCTTAAAGGTTTAAGAAAAAGTGTAAAAAAGTAAGGACGCAGTCCGTTTAGTTTCCACCCCTGGCGATCCTCGCGATTGGCCCGCCACCGGTGTTTCAGCGTCGCGTTACTCATGCCGCCCGACCGCATCGTAACCAGCACTTCGGGTAGATAACTGAGTTTAATTTTGTGTTTGTGGATGAAGCGCAACAGGAGCTCATAGTCGGACGAACTTTTGAGTTCGAGCGTATAATTTCCCAGTTCCTCATACACCGACCGCCTGATAAAACAGGTTGGGTGGGGGGGCATCCAGCCCCACAGAAAAGCGCCCTCTTTGTATTCGCCCACTTTCCAGTAGCGGTCCACTTTCTCCGTGTTTTCCGGATTGACGTAGATGACATCGCCGTATACCGCATCACAGTTCGTGGCCTTGAAACGCTGGACAACTTTTTCGACCACCTGGTTATGGTGGTAAAAATCATCGGCATTGATGAGTCCGATGATGTCGCCCGTTGCCAATCGTATTCCTTTGTTTATCGCATCGTAAAGCCCCTTGTCGGGCTCCGAAACGAAGCGGGTGATGCGCGAACCATACGAGCGGACAATCTCGGCCGTGTTATCGGTCGAGTTGCCGTCGATGACGATGTATTCAATGTCCGGATAGGTCTGGTTTAGCACCGATTCGATGCTGTCCCGAACCGTGGCGGCTCCGTTAAAAACGACGGTTATAATGGTTATTTTCATGAAATTTCACGGTTTTTAACCCAAACAGCCGGATTGCCCTGGTATATTCCGTAGGCTTCCATCGACTGGGTGGCCACGGATCCAACCGAAAGAATGGAATGGGAGTGGCAGGTGACGCCGGGGCAGACGACCGACTTGGCGCCGATCCAGACGCCATTTTCCAGCTGAATAGGTTTTACGAATAAATCAAACGTTCGGCTTCGGTAATTGTGATTGCCGGTTTCGAGCATGGCTCCCTGTGAAATACAGACGTTATTCCCGATGGTGATCGGGGCCAGGTTGTCGATCCAGACGTGTTCACCGATCCAGACGTAATCACCGATGGAAAGCATCCACGGGAATTTGATATTGACGGCGGGCTTGATGGCCAGGCCAACCCCGATTTTAGCCCCGAAAAGCGTCAAAATCCATTTTTTTACACGAACCGGCAGGGGTAAATACGAGTTGATGGTAACCGAACTGACCAGGAACCACAGAATGACTTTCCATTTTGGTCCGGGTCGCCACCAGCTGTTGTCATAAACCGACAGGTCAGTGCTGACCCGGTTGCCGGGCCTGGAGGTCTTTTCCATATTCTGTTCGGAAGAAATCAATAATTGCTTGTTTATCAGTGCCTACCCGGTGGTAAACTTCATACAGTTTGGCATCGACCAGAAACCGGTACCAGAGTCCCTGCAAAAAATGCCACATCAGCCCCGGACGTCCGTCGAGAAAGCCCAACCGCAAAATATAGCGGTACAGAAAATACAGCACGGGCCGGGTAAAAAGCGGCAACGATGCATACCGCATCTTCAAATACCGCTTCCGCTGTTCCTGCGTTCCCAGCAATTTGGGTTCAACCCGGATCGTCTGGTCAAAGTTATAGCGAATGTTTAAAATATCGATCACCTCGCGGATGGCATACAGATTATGCTTTTGTGTCCACCACGTTAAGTTGTTGAGGTTATGATCCACCAGATCGTGATCGAACTGAATGGAGCGCCCGGTTGATAGTTTAATGTGTTCGTCCATCCAGCTTTCTTCACAAATACCCTGTCCACTGCGCCAAATGCGAAGCAACCAGATCGGGTAGTAGTCGCCGTGGCGCATCCAGCGGTTCATAAACATGACCCGACGCTTGACGTAAATACCGCTGACGTCATGGGGCTGCATGGCCAATCGGGTAGTGATTTCGGTAGCCAGTTCGGGTAAAACGTATTCGTCGGCATCCATCCGCATCAGCCAGGTGGATTGAAACGGCGTATGTCGGATTCCGTAGTTAAACTGGGTTGCGTAATTGACCCAGGGATTCTGTACGACCACGGCCCCCATAGCCCGGGCAACTTCAACGGTTTGATCGGTGGAGAAGGAGTCAACGATAAAAATCTGATCCGTAAACGGCAGCAGGCTGGCAATACACCGGCCAATGTGTTTCTCCTCGTTGTGGGTCAATATGATAACCGAGATTGTACTCATGCGGGATGGGATTCAGAGCGTTGATGAGAACTGAAAACCAGATTTTTATATTCCTGAAGCAGTTGGCTGCCAACCACGTTGATGTCGTACTGGTTTTGCACGAGTTGCCGGGCGTTGTTCTTCAGCGTTTCGGCAAGCGTAGCGTTGTGCAAAACGGTATCCAGATTTTGGGCGATGGATTCCGGGTTCAGGTCGGTCAGGCAAGCCGCCTGGATTTGACCCACCCGACGCCCCAGGCCCACCCGGTCCGAAATCAGCGCCGGAACGCCGGCGGCCATGGCTTCCAAAACCGCCATCGACAAGCCTTCGGAATACGAAGGCAGCACGAACACATCGGCGTCGGCCAGGGCCGCCAGCTTGGTTTCGCCGGTGAGCATTCCTACCAGTCGAATCTGTTTTTCCAATCCATTCCGGCTGATAAACTGCTGGGCTTCCTGCTGATAGCCATCATCCGACCCGGCCAGTACCAAAACCGCATCCGAGTGCCGACGGCAGTAGTCCCGAAAAGCGGGCAATAGCAAATCGAGCCCTTTTTTGATGTTCAATCGACTCATAAACAGCACCATTCGCTGACCAGCGTCCAGATTGAATTCGTTTCTGAACTGGCCACGGGGCGGCAAATTTGAAAAATCGGAGACCCGAATACCGTTTGGAATCAAAACGATCCGCGGGTGTTGATAACCCAGATAGCGCTCCACATCCTGCCGTTCGTCTTCGTTCAGAATGTGAATCAAATCCGCCTGCGCCATGAATTTTTTCTGGACCAGAAAATCCATCAGCTGCTTTTTCCAGCGACTTTGCCGCAACGCCCAGGCGTCCAGAACACCATGAACCGTAATCACTTTTGGTACGGTTTTATTCACCAGAAAGGGAGCGATGCTACCAAAATGCCACAGGCCGTGGCAATGGATAATGTCGTAATCGGAACTGTGTGCTTTCAGATACCGGTATAAATCCAGCGAAACTTCCCGAAAAAACCGGCTGATAACGGGGGTACGGAGACAGGGAATGACGCGACTGCCTTCGGGAGCCGGGTAGAGTTGGTCGTTGGGGGACATCGGACTCAGAATATCGACCTGATGGCCTGCCGCCACCGCAATTTGCGTATGGTCGTAAATCATCCGGGCCGGGCCACCGATGGACCAGGTATAAGCACAAATGTGGAGGATTCGCATACGTTGGGTCGAAATAACTAAGTACGGGTCACTTTCACAAATCCGGCCAGCATTTCCCGGGCAACGGCGTCCGGCGTAAAACCGGCAATGATCTCCGCCGAAACCCGTCCCATGGCTTCCCGGTTAGCCTGGTTGCTGGTGAAGTTGAGCAGGCAATGTTCCAGTTCATCGGGCCGGAGCGGATCGAAAACGTACCCATTCCGGCCGTCTTTCACCAGGTCTGTGGCGCAACCACAACGGGTTGAAACGACCACCGGCATCCCGCAAGCCATCGCTTCGTTGACAACCAGACCCCAGGGTTCGGACAGACTGGGCAACACCAGCACGTCGGCCAATGCCAGCGTTTCCGGAACCCGGTGCCAGGGCTGATTGGGTAAAATTCTGACAACATCCTGCAAACCAAGTCGTTCGATTTGGGTTTCCAGGGATGCCTTCTGGTCGCCGTCGCCGAGCAGCAGGAGTCCCCAGTGGTCTGGAGCCGTTGTTTTTTGCCGGACCTGTTGAAAGGCATTCAGCAAAACCGTCAGATTTTTTTCGGCCGCCAGGCGGCCAACGTAGATGAAATTAGCCGGTTTTAAGCCCAGTTCCCGTTGTTTTGCCGACCGGTTGGGTCGGGCCTGCTCGTAAACCTGGCGCAACTTCGCATTGTCAACTACCGCATTGTTCTGAACCAGGATCTGCTCCGGTCGGGCGCCCAGCTGAATCAGGTAATTGGCCTGCGGTGTGCCAAAGCAGAAAAAACCATTGGCCAGCGAAATGATCCGGCTTTTTAGCCATTCCCGCCCTGTACTTCGCGTCTGATCGACGGGGGTAGATTCGGTTTGAATAATAACTTTGATCCCGCTTGCTTTGGCCAGCAGCATCAAAACCAGTTGGGCCGGGTCGTAATAGCCCGTCAATAAAATGACATCGGGGCCATAAGCGCGCATCCGGCTCACCAGGGCCCTGATTTTGGCGGATGTACTGACCTGCTCGATATCAGCATCGAAAAGCAGCTCGTAACTGTACTGGTCTGGCAATTGGTCCGGTTTTCCCAGCAAAGCCCGTGACTGTTCGTTTCGGGCAATCTGCAGCACATGTACCGACGCGCCGAAAGTCGAAGCCAGGCGATTCAGTTCGCTGAAAACCGTTGCTTTATAATGTGCCCACAAAATGTTGTGAACAATCAATATCTTCATAAAGATGGGTTAATGCCTCAAAGGGCCGGTTTAACCACCGGCGGGTGATTAAGCAGATTGGGCGGGTAGAGGTGGCTGATTCCCACAAACCGGATCATCAGACAGAACGGGTGCCAGAACGAAATTTCGTAGGGACGCCCGTTTGTGAATAATTGCACGAAAAGCATGATGTAGAAATACGCCAGAAAGGTGGAAAGCGAGTCCGGGTTATCGCGGATGGTCTTCAGACTGTAAAAAAGCGCCGAGAAACAGAAGGCGGTAAATGTCACAAAACCGGGAAGACCGTGGTTGATGAGTGCTTCCAGGAGCGGTACATCCAGGTAGGTCGATTTATAGCCCTGGCCCACCAGAATGACGTGTAAATGGCCTTCGATGATGTTTTGCAGGTACTGAAAACTGGTTGCACGGTTGCCGGCCGAAGCATCCAGGGTGGCGGCAAACTGATTTTGGACTTTTATGCCCAATACCGCGTACACGTTCTCCATATTTCGTTCAATGAAGGCAACGGCATAGCCGTAGAGAATGGCAATCAGGTCGCCATTTTTTCGCATAAAGTAACCAATACCCAGAAAGACGATGGCAATCATCACCAGTGAGGCTGGTCGCATCAATCCTTTCACGGCGTCTTTGATCTGCCGGGGGCGAATGTTGAACATAAAAAACAGCCCAATAATCAAAATCAGGGCCACAATGCTCGAACGGGTTTGGGTCATAACCAGAATCCCCATACTGAAAATACAGGCTCCCAGCGACATAATCCGAAGAATAAAGCCCGTTTGGGGTCGAAACGCCCAAATCCCGCAGGCCACTACACTCATCAGGGCATTTCTGGCAAAAACGTGCGGATTACCAGACCGGTATTCGCCTTCACCATATTGAATAGCAGCCCGTTGGCCAATGTTCCAGGTTGGGTCGGTCAATAAGGCGTAGACCAGGGCCAGGTTGGAAACCACCGTAAAGGCAATTACGATCGGGACGAATACTTCGATAATATCGTTGGGGATGTTGATCAGTAAAAACAGGAATAACGCTACGTAAATGTAATAGATCGTGTCCATCGTACCATCTTTGAACCACTGATCGCGGTAGAAAGCCATGTAGAAAATCATGACGGCAAAAAACAGCAGTGCCATGTTCAACAGGTTGGTATTCAGCCGGTATAATTTACGCATGAAGTGAAATGGAATCATCAGAATGAAGCCCAGGGCCAGGAAGGCCGCCGTAAAAGCCGTGCTTCCCGGGGCAATGCGTAACGTTTCCTTGAAAAAGAAAATTAATGGGTAGCCGTCAATAACCATTAAAATACCAACTACATACCGCATCAGGTGCAGTTTTCGCCAGGTAAATAGTTCTAAGAAGGATGATGGCAGCATAAATCAAATGGTTGGATCGATTTCAAAACACCTCACAGGCCTGACTGCATGGTTTAGGCAATTGTATTTTTTTAATATCAGTACAAATATAAAGAAAAGAATACTGAAGTAAGGAATATGGATCGAGGAATAAAGCAGCCCACCTAAGTTTCACTTTTCCAATTTCGTGAATTGCCAATTCAACCGGTTTGTTTCGCCTACATTTTTCGGGGTACGTCAACCGTTTCGATAAACTGAACGGTCTGCCGAAGCGTGGCAACGGCTTTCCTGCGCCATCCCTTGACCGGCGGTTTGAACGGCTGACGGCCATAGGCCGGAACGACGGCACTCAGCGGGTTGGCCAGACCCGCTTTATCGAAGTGACGCACCCGGTCCTGATAGGCCTGGAGCCGTTTTTTTATCGACGGATACGACGAAATCCGGACCCGATCCTGGGCCTGAAAGTACCCTTCCTGATCGGCCAATCCTTTGTAATTAAAGAATACAGCTGGTGTTTCTTCTGTAATCAGCCGCTCGTGCAGGTTCCACAAACCAAGGTGCCAGCCGGGATTTTTGACAATCGTAACCCCATCGAACAAACCGGGTGTGAGGGCCAGCCAGATCTGGTCCGTATACATGCCCTCGCAGGGCCGGGCAAAGGCCCGTTCCGGCACCCGCTGACCCCACCAGCCAAGAAACCGGGCCGCTTCGTCCGAACGTTTCAGTGCGATAAAACCGGAGCTGTACAAGCCAATGTTCTGAAGATACTTCTCGTCGGGGAAAGCCTGGTCAGTCAATGGCTTGAGCAGGTGTGGCGTCAGCAAAAGAGCCGCATCGGAATACCGGGTGTATAAATCCGTCAGAGGTTGGTACAGATAAACGGATGGATCGAGGTAAACCAGCCAATCGCTTTGAGGTTGGCTCTGGTATAGATGGCTGATAAAGAACGGTTTGCAGGCTGCTTCAAACTCCGCCGGGGTATATTGCTGGGAAAGTTGCTCCAAATCCGGAATGACCAGATCGTTCATCGAAATCAGCGGAAACGGCAGCTGAAAACCGGTCGGCAACTGCGAAATGTCATCGCAGAGCCCGATCACGAACGAGTCGGTGGGGTGATGGCGCTGCAAACTTTCGCCCAGGGCGAGTGCCTGAGGCAGTTGACGGATGGTGCAAACGGACAGAAATGTAATCATACGTTTCGTTACTCTAATAAATCGCCTAATGCCGCCAGATACGGTGCGTACTGGTTGGCTTCCTGATCGGCATACCGGTGATAGTTGCCGGCAACTAACTCCCGAATGACCGAACCAATCCGCAAAAACCGCCCGTCGGGCAGGGTGCTTCTGCGGTTATAATGGGCCAGCCGCCGTTCAAACTGTTCGATTCCCGGCGTTTTGACCGGCGTGCGCGCTTTTACTAATTCGTATAAGCTACGCAATTCGTGGTATTTATGAAGCAAAGGGCCGAGCTTCTCGCTGTGCGGGCGTGAAAACCGATCGGTGAACTTTACCAGTTTGCCCGCCACCGGAGGACGGGTGCCCACTTGCTGTTTTTCGTGGGTACGGTACCAGATTAACGGTTTTTCGTAAAAATCAATGGTGCCTTTGGCGGCCGCAACCAGGCCCATCCAGCCATCATAGATGTAATTGGGCAGGTTGGGAATCGGTAAAAACGACGCCAGCAACCGCCGGCGCAAAGCCGATGTGCAGCCCATCACCCGATTGCCATCCAGCAACACTTCCACGGCTTCACCCCGGCGCCACCGCTCGCGGATGGGCTCGGTAAACCGCACGGTGTCCCAGAATAGACGACCCGTGTCATTCAGGTTGCTGTCGGTAATGATGGCGTTAGAAAACACCAGATCGACGTTCGGATGGTGAATCAGGTAATCACTCAGGGATGCAATTTTTTCGGGCAACCAGCAATCGTCCTGATCACAGATAAAGATTAATTCGTTCTGGCAAAGCGAAAGGGCTTTCTCGAAATTTTTGTTAAAGCCCAACCGCGTCGTATTGTGAAAAATCTGTACGGGAAATGGCGCTCTGGCGGCAAACTGTTCCAAAACCGCTCGCGTCTGGTCGGTCGAATCATCATCGCAAACGATAAGTTCATCCGGTAAGCGGCTCTGTTTCAGCAGGCTTTGCAACTGAGTTTCCAGATACGCTTCGCCGTTATACGTACAAAGCGCCACCGAGATGGTTGGGTGGGTCGGATCAGATGGTATAGCCATAGGTTGCAAAAATGGGTCGCCAGTAGTCGGTTCCGTGGATGTTCCAGGCATGACAACCGAAAGGAAGCTGGCCTTTGTTGTACGTCTGAATGGCCCGCTCGGGATAAAACTCAACTGAAAACCGCAGGGCCGTCCGGAAATCCGGCACGCTCAGAATAGGGAAATACCGGTTGATTTCGATGCCCCAAAACACATCTTCGTTGTATTGATGGGCGTGAATTTTCTCGTAATTGGCAATTTTTTTCTTGTAAAAGCGAATCCAGCGCAGGAGCGACGGAATTTTTCGCAGCGAAAAACCGCCGTTTCCCACGCCATTCAGGGCCGTAATTTCCCGGGGCGTAACGCCGTCGTCCTTCTTCAGATCCAGCCAGATGGCAATCTTTTTCTTGATGTTAAACACGGTTTCATCCTTCCAGCCGGTAAAATCACGGTCGCGGAGCCAGGGTGCGCCGACGTATTCGTAGCCGCTCCGGCACCAGTCGGCCAGTTCATCCCGAAACACAAACGCATCCAACTGGTAAATTAGCATGTATTCGAAGTCCGTAAAAGCCTGATAAAATTCCTCCGACAGCATCAGCCGGTTATAAGCCTGTACATCCTTGAAATAGGCATTGTCGAATTCCCGAACCTGAAGCTGGGGATACGGTTGGGTCAGGTACGAAACATCCAGCGACCTGGGTTTGACCAGAATAACCGGGTAATGCCCCAGAACACGCAGACACTGGGTGAGCGCAATTTGTTCATAGTCCGTCAGTGACGATTGATAAACCGGAATCACGACACAGGCCAGCTGCGGAGTCTTACGTAGAGTGTTCATTTTTTGGTTTTCGGTTTTCGGTTTTCAGTTTACGGAGGCTGACGCATTCAAAGGATCGCGTTAGCACCGAAAACGGTTATCCGAAAACTGTAAACTAATTACCGGTTTTCGAGTGCCGAAATTAACGTATTGATCGGAGATTTCAGCGATTTCCGGATACTCTGGTAATAGAGCGTCTTCGGCGGTTTAATGTAAAAGCAGGGGTAATTCCGGTACGTTTCGTTCTGATTATCAAGCAGTCGCTGCCGATATAGGTCAAACAACGCAACCACATCCGGGCGCTGTTCAAACGTAAACCGGTTTTGGTATTTGGAAATTTCCTTCGGTTTATGAATGCCGTAACCGCTGTAGTGGAAAAACTGCAAATCGGCCGTTTCGTTGACCCGCCAGACGCCATTCTGTTCCGAGAAATGCCGCTCGTGAAGGTTCCAGTAGGCAGCATTGTAACCGGGATGTTTTTCAATCCAGACTTTATCGTAGTAAATAGGGGCAAAATTAACCCAGTGCTGATCGACGAATAAACCGTTGCAGAGATCGATGCGGCATTCGTTCACCAGCCGTTTTTTCCACCACTGAACAAACCGGTTTGATTCTTCCGTTTTTTGCAGCCCAATAAATCCCAAATTAAACGTACCGGTGTTGAGGTGGTTTAACTCGTTGGGAATCAGCCAGTCATTGATGGGTTGGCAGATATGGGGCGTCACCACCAGGTTGTATTCGCCCAAATGTTGCTTCAGCCGGGTAAGCGGCTGAAAAACAATGATGTCCGGGTCGAAATAAATGACTTCGGTAGCTTCGGGGTTGTGCTTGAAAAAGTAGTCGATGTAAAATGGTTTGACGGCGGTATTCAACTCCGTGATGTCATACCGGTCGCACATACCCGCAAAATCCTCGATCTCGATCTGGTCGATTTCCAGCATCGGATAGTCGGGCAGGAGCGAGGCTGGCAGGTTGGCCTGATCCAGCTTGTCGACCAACCCGATGACGTACTGCCAGTCGGGATTGGTTTGCCGCAGCGAATCGCCCAGCGTTCGGGCCTGGGCCAGGTAATTGATCGAACAAATGGTGAAGGCTAGCGTCATACGTAATATTTCTGCAACAGGTATGGCAGGTAGCGATTGGGTTGAAGTTCGGTCAGTTTGTTGTGCAAAACCGCTTTACTTTTTGTCGTGTCGATGGCAAACGGTTCACCTTTGTCGATCAACCGGTACCGGGCGGTTACACCCAGATGAGTTTCAATAGCCTGAACAATCTCCAACGGTCTGACACTGTACGGGTTAGCGACATTGATGATCTGATTCCAGTCGTTTGGTCCCCGGGCGATGTAGTCCGTCACGATCCGGTATACATCATCGACATCGATCAGATTCCGGCTGGCTCCCTGCCAGACGTCGAACGGTTCCTGGTTCCGAATGCGGTTGACAAAAAAATTCAAAACCGTATGCGGATTTTCGGTTCCGCCCACCACGTTGGACGCTCTGATAATCAGGTAGTGAGCGCAATTTTCCGCGATATACGTTTCCAGAAACAACTTATGCCGAACATAAAGCGAACCCTGTTCGGTCGGATCGGTAACACTGCAGGTGCTGAAATAAATAAAAAGCCGGTTTTCGGACCACGCGATGCTTTCTTCGACGAGCTTTTGCTCCCGGGCAAACTCCGCGGGGCGGTTTTCCTTGGAATTGGAAACCCCGGAGGCAAAAATCAGGACGTCATCCCGGTCGTCAAAATCTGAAAAACGCCGGGCAATCATACCGTTTCCAACGACCATGCTACGTATTGTGTTCATTCAAAGCGGTTTCAAGGATAGCCAGCAGACGCGGCACCAGCACACCGGCGTCGTGATGCATGGCTCGCTGGTAAAAAATAGCCCCAAGCCGACGGCGTTCCTCCGGCGCGTCGGCCAGCCGACGGATCACGTCCGACAGGGCGGCAACATCGGAATAATTCACCAGACACCCCGTATCTTCGCCGACAAAATCCGGACTCCCGCCTGAATCCCGGAAGCAGAGAACGGGAATCTGGTTCAGCCCGGCTTCAAGAATCACCAGCGGATAGGGATCTTCGCGGGAGGTTAACGTAAAGATGTCGAAACAGGCAAAATAAGTCAGGTAATCACCCCCCGGTTCAATCAGGATAACCCGGTCATTGAGTTGCATCCGTTCCAGATCATACGTCAGTCGCCGGTATTCTTCGCTCTTTTTGGGGACGCCGATCCAGACAAAATATGCATCGGGATGGGTTTTTAGAACTTGCTGGGCCATCAACACAAACAAATCGACACCTTTGCGCCATTCCGCATTGCCGCAGCCGCCCACCACGACGGCATCGAGTGGGATTCCCAGGCGAGTACGGACGGCAGGCCGATCAACGCTTTGCAGCGTGTTCAGCAGCGATTCGGTGCGAATGAGCGAGTTGAGTACCTCGGTTTTTTCGGACGCCAGCCCATGATTCTGAACCAGATTCTGGCGAACCGCATCCGAGCCGCACAGAAACAACGTGGCGTGGTCGAGCTGATACCGCAGTTCGTCCGGTTTGGTGTAGATGTGAATCGATGTTTCCAGTTCGTGGACGTACGATATGAAGGGCAGGCCTAAGGGTTGCAGCCGTCGGAGTAAACCACCGTTGGCAATGGTATTTGAAAAGATCAGGTCGAAGGCCTTTGCCCGTAAAACCGGCAGGAGTTCGGTAAAAAGTTCAGTTTTCGGATCACTTTCCGGGTTCGAAGAACCCACGCCCAGGCGTTTAATGGCCCGGGTAATCAGGCTGTTGGGTTGCGGAGGAGTGGGCGGCACAAAACCGGCGTAAACAGTGGTCACGCGCTCATAGTCTGAAACGAGTGGTCCGCCATCACCCAGCAACAGGGCTGTTTCCACCCCCGCCTTTTGTAAAAAAGTCAGCAGGTGAAGCAGTAAATATTGCGCTCCGGCCCGGTTGGCATCGTGGCCGATGAAAAGGATCTTCGTCAAGAGAAAACGTTTAATAAACTTTATGACTCGGTATCGGGCGTTTTTCGGCCGGATTGCCCATGTACACACCCCAGGCTTCGGTCGACTTGATGACGGCTGCGGCCATGCCTACCAACGTTCCTTCGGCGATGTGCAGGTAGTCGCGAATGGTGCTGTTGACGCCAAAAAAGCTGTAGGAATCGACCACGCAGTGGCCCGAAAGCACCACATGAGACGTAAAAAAGACGTGATCTTTGATTTCTCCGTGGTGACCGATGTGGTTGCCGCTCCACAAAACAACGTTATTGCCAATGGTCGTGAAGGGCTGAATGGTATTATCCTCCAGAATAAAGCAGTTTTCGCCAATCTGATTATTGAAAAGCGTCGCTTTTGAGCTGATGTACGAGATGCATTCATACCCTTTTGCTTTGGCTTCCAGGTAGATTTTTTCCCGGTTTTTGTTCATTTTCCGACCCGTCATCGGGGCGAAAAACTTAAACTCCTGCGGAGGATAAACCGTCTCAACGTCTTCAAAGGCAACGACCGGCAACCCCTTGAACTCGGTTTCTTTCAGATACTCGCGGTTTAATGCGAACGCAACGACCTCGTGTTCCGAGTCGTGGGTCAAATAGAAATGCGCGAGTTCGGCGGTATCCAGTACGCCAAATATGATAACTTTTGCCATAGCGAGTAATGTTGTTAAACCAATTCGAATTCATCCAGCATCTTCTGCACCGTCGGCACGTCGTTGAACATCAGCACATCGGCGATGGACAGCCAGGGAACGAATTCGTTCTGAAACTGGGCATAGTCAACTCGTCTCGATTGAATAAAAAACAGCTCGATGCCCGCATCGGCAAACCGTTGGCGGTCATACAGTTCCATTCCACCGATGGGATTGATGTACCGCGTGGCTTTTTCCTGACGACAAATATCCAGAATCCGCTCCTGACCCCGCAGTTCATGGTTGTTGTAAATGGCGGACGACGGAACGAGTTCGGTTTGGATGCCCAGGTAGTCGTTTATCAACGGGAAACTATCACGAACCAGTTCGGCAATCGTACGAACCTCCAAGTTTACAATTTTTTCCAGCAAGGGATATACCGTTTTATAAAAAGGTGCTTTTCGGTAGGATTGCCCCAGGGTTTGCAGGAGTTTTTGCCGCCATTTCGGGTCGTCGCTCAGGTCGATGTCCGCAATCCGTTTGTTCTGGCTGGCTTCTTTAAGCGGAACGGTCAGCATAAAGTCTTTTCCATTGACCAAAATGCGGTTCCGATTCACCCAGCCCCGGTTGATGAAGGCAACATCGTCGTAGAAAATGAATTTATCGACGGTATTCATCAGTTGCAAATAACCGATGTAGGGCAAAAAATAGGGTTGCATGATGGCAATTGTCATCTCGATCGGACGGTTTGAAAACCGCCTTTAGTATGGTGTGCGGTATTTAAACCGCTCTATTTTAGCTTTCGTAAATAGTAATCTTCGCCCGGTACAATCAGGTGCGTCATCGTCGTATCCGTGCCGAGTCGCAGATCACCCGGCTGCGGTTTGATAACGTTTTTAGAGAAAAACAGATAATCGGCGTCCTTCGGAATCGGCTGCACCCCTTTTTCGAAAGGGTTGATCGGAATGAGCCGCCGGGACAGGTGTTTTCCGTACAGGGGATATTCAAAATCATCGTTGATCGTTCCCAGGGCAACGGTTGCGTTTTCGGGCACCAGCGTATCGAACCGCTTATAAGGCACGTAGCTATCGGGGCGGAACATCATTTGCAGATACATCCGTTCGGCACGAAAGGCCGACGGCCGACCGTAGGCCGGAAGCGGCAGGCAACGCTCATTTAGAAAGACCGTAAAGAGGGCCGAAAGACTGCCAACGCCAATGACTAAAGCCACATACATTTTCAAGGCTACGCGGCCCGGTTTTAAAATGGTAAGCCAGCGGTTGGTGAAGAGAATAGGCAGAAATAAAGAACCAATCAAACCGGTTTCGATGAAATACCGCCCTTTGAACGGATCGTATGGAGCCGAGTAGGAGAGGGCCAGGAAATGGAGCACGAAGGCTATCGCCAGAAAAAAATGAGCTTTCGAGCGCATAAGACCCAGCAATGACAACGCAACCAGAGGCAGAATCAGGCCGAAGCCGATGATGCTCCAATACGGATTGGCGTTGTAAAACTCAAACCGCCGACTGAAAACAAACGGGAAAATGGTGAAATCCGTTTCCTCGTCCAGCCGCAGTTTGGTCACTTCTTCCAACTTAACCAGCGGTTTTCGCATGGCTACGTTCGCGTCCAGCCCCCATTGCGTGTTCCGTAATCCGTCGAGATTGATGTGGTCATAGCCATACCGAATGACATTGCGGGTGCCTTGTTCCAGCAAATTCCGCAACGGCCCCGCCCGTTCTACCGACTGGTGGCGGAGGGCCGTCGGTGGCCCGATGGGGTGACCAAATACCTCGATGTTCTTGAGATAACCCGTTGGCAGCATCCACAAACACACGCCAACGATGAAAGCCGGTACGACGTGTTTCAGCCGATCAAAGAAAACCAGCCGGTTCGGAGCCCAGAAAACCGTATAGATCATCACGACAAACAGCGACGGCAGGAGCAGCGTAAACGTGATTTTATGACCGTAGGCAATACCAAACGCCATACCGGCGAGGTACAGATACCGGGCGTCGCGGGTGGTTTCCGTGCCCGATTCGCGGTAGGCAAACAGAAAATACAGGAAGCTGCCCATATAGGCAGTCAGCACGATATCGGTTTCGGTGGTAACGGCCTGCATCAGAAAATCGGGCAGCAGCGCGTAACACAGGGCGGCAAAAAAGCTCGCCGACAGATTCCGGGCAATGCGTTGCGAAATACCGAAAACCGCAATAATCGCCATCCAGTACGACAGATGATGAATGAGTTTGAAGGCATTTTCGAAGCGGCCCGTGATCAAAAACGAATAGATCTGGATCGTACAGACGCTTTTCGGGTACGTATCCATGTTCCAGTTCGTACCCCCAAAATGCCGCATGGTTCCGCGCTGGATGTATTGCATGACCCGGTTCAGGTGGCCGGTCATGCTGTCCCATTCGTTGGGGGGCGTAAACAGAACGAGCAACAGATTGGTGACGGCAATAACGCCCAGCGTTGCCAGCAAGACGGTGAACAGAACCTTGAAATACACGGATAGGGAGCGATACCAGTCGCCAAACGTTTCCCGCCGTTCCCGCAGCAAACGATTGACCGACCAGCGGGGCTGGTTGACCAACCGCCCGAAGGTGACGCGAAGAACCGTTGCGGTCAGGAAAACGGAGAAGGCCCAAACCGGCGTGCTGGCCGTCAGATACAGAGCCGACAGGCAAAAACCGGTCAGGATGACACTCGCGGCAAAAAGAATAAACGAAACCAGCAACCACTCGGTCAGCGATCGTCGGCTGATACCGGCTGCGGTGTTGCCAATGTAAACGATGAACAGGGCAAACGTAAGCAGGTAAAAGAATGTCATTCCCTTTTACAAATAACTATTAACAATGGTACAAACCTGATCGATCACTTCCTCTTCCAGATCGGGATACATCGGCAGGCAGAGTGCCCTGAGCGCAATGTCCTCCGAGATGGGGCAAGGCTGGGTGGTTTTCAGGAACGGCAGGGTATTCAGCGAGGGGTAAAAATACCGCCGGGGATTGATCTTCACCTGTTCCAGTGCGGCTTTTATTTCCAGCAATTTAGCTTCCGATTCGAGCACAATCGGATAATAAGCGTAATTATACCCTGTTTCGGGCTGAATAACCGGCCGTTGCAGTTTGGAAAGATCGAGTTGTGCATCATACCGGGCAAACCGCTCTTTGCGGGCTTCGATCAGTGCCGGAACGACGGGCAGGTTGCAAAGCCCCATCGCGGCATGAAATTCGGAGTTTTTACCGTTGATTCCCATGTCGATGTAGTCATCGAAACGGTGCCCGAAACTGCGATACAGGTTGAGTTTGTCCGCAATGGCATCGTCGTTGCAGGTCACCAGACCACCTTCGATGGTATGAAAAACCTTGGTCGCGTGGAAACTGCACGTACTGATATCGCCATACGACAACGCTGATTTACCTTTGTAGGTGGCCCCAAACGAATGTGCTCCGTCGTAGATCACTTTCAGGTTGTGCTTTTTGGCCAGTGCTTCAATGGCATCGATCTGACACAGGTTTCCGTAGACGTGAGTCGCCAGAATAGCCTCCGTATGTTCGGTGATCAGCGGTTCGATCTTGAGTGGATCGATGGTGTAATCATCGGCCCGAACATCGGCGAAAACCGGGGTACAGTTTTCCCACAGGATGGCGTGAGTGCTGGCGCAATACGAAAAGGGCGTGGTAATGATCTCTTTCGTGAGTCCCAGCGCCTTGATGGCCATCTGCAAAACGATGGTACCATTTCCGCAAAACAGCAGGTTTTTAATGTCAAGGTAGTCTTTCAGCTCTTTTTCCAGTTGCTGGACGAGCGGACCGTTATTGGTCAGGTAGACTCGTTCCCAGATTCCCTCCAGATGCTTGACGTATTCTTCGAGGGGAGGCAGGTACGATTTGGTGATGTTAATCATTCAGAATGTTTTCTTCCATCATTTCGGTGTGGAACTTCAGTTGCGGACGCACATAGCCAGGCCATTTGCCATACCAGGCCACACCATCGCGGTAGTCGGCAACGTCAAAGATAAGTCCTTCTTCCATATTGTAGAGCGGAGTCACGGTATCTTTTACGATCATCATGGAAACGTTATACGTTCCATCGTTCAAAAAATGACCCGGTACCAGGCACTCGCCCGAAATCAGCCCTTTTGAATAGGATTGCGATTGCGTACCGACGTTAAAGATGCATTCGCCGGTCATCGAGTTCATGTGCAGGCTCAGATTCAGGTTGGCCTTGTCCATGAGATTCCAGTACTCGAAGCGGACGCGGAACGGGGTCCGAACGTCGATAAAAATCTGGTTATCCACGTATTCGGGCAGGATTTCAATTTTCTTGACCCGCACCAAATCGTTGCCCGGAGCTTCTTCCGGGGTGTTCCACTCGCGGATGAGCTTGGTTTTGGAAATTTTGCTCAGATACGAAGCCACCACCTGATTGGTTTCTCCCTGTTCGATGAGCCGGCCGCGTTCGAAATAAAGCGTCCGGTTGCACAGCGCCTGCACCGCCGTCATGTTGTGACTCACGAAGAGGATGGTCCGGCCGCTGGCCGAAACGTCCCGCATTTTAC
This sequence comes from Larkinella knui, assembly GCF_003858645.1. Lineage (GTDB taxonomy): Bacteria > Bacteroidota > Bacteroidia > Cytophagales > Spirosomataceae > Larkinella > Larkinella knui. The sequence continues at coordinate 315,083 of NZ_RQJP01000001.1, forward strand.
CCAGGCTTTTCTTCTGGAATTCGGCATCGCCTACCGCCAGTACTTCGTCGATGATCAGGATTTCGGGGTCGAGGTGGGCGGCAATGGCAAACCCAAGCCGAACGTACATCCCCGATGAATACCGTTTGACGGGCGTATCCAGAAATTTCTCGATACCGCCAAAATCGACAATGGCATCAAACTGTTTGCGGATTTCTTCCCGGGTCATGCCCAGAATGGCACCGTTAAGAAAGATATTTTCGCGACCGGTCAATTCGGGGTGAAAACCGGTTCCGACTTCGAGCAGGCTGGCGATTCGGCCGCGAATGTGAATTCGGCCCGTAGTGGGTTCGGTAATCTTGCTGAGAACTTTCAGAAGCGTTGATTTTCCGGCTCCGTTATGACCGACAATACCGATCCGATCGCCCTGCTCAACCGAAAAGTTGACATCCCGAAGCGCCCAGAAATCTTCATGCTCAATGTGCTCAGCCTCCTGATGCGGAGACTTTTTACCATTAAAAATCTTCCGTATCTGTTCGCCCAGGGCATCTTTAATACTGCTGCTGCCCTTGCCGCGTTTATGGTCGATAATGTATCGTTTGCTGATGTCTTCTGCTGTGATGACCGCCATAGCTTACTGAGTTGCCCGTTGTAAGTTGTTTGTTTTCAGTTACTAAGGTAAATAAACATTTTCTGTTCAAAACGATAACTGACGTCGCAACTATTTTAAATATCGTCTACAAATGAATTTTCCCGTTTCCGGAAAAAATAGATGGAGATAAACAAAAATATACCGATGACCACGACCGAATTGATTACGCTGTTCGGATTAAAAAAAGCTTTATCACCCAAAAGCGACCATTTGAATCCATCGATGATGCCCACCATCGGGTTCAGGTAATAGATGGGGTGCCACCATTCGCCGGCGTTTTCTTCCACCAGCCGACTACTGTACGCAATCGGGCAGGCATAAAAACCGATCTGAACGATGAAGGGAATTAGCTGGCCAATGTCCCGAAATTTGACGTTCAATACCGCAAAGATAAGACCAAATGCAAACGATGCCAGTAGCGCCAGAATTATAAAGAAAGGGAGAAACAAAATGTGCCAATCGGGCCAGAACTGATACCAGATGGTCAGAACAACGAACAGCCCCAGCGCCACCAGAAAATCGATAAAACTAACGACCGAGGAACTGAGCGGCATGATCAGCCGGGGAAAATACACCTTCGTCACCAGGTTCGAATTGGCGGTGATGCTGGTACTGATCTGGGTGAAGGAGTTCGAGAAAAAGGTCCAGATGGTTAAACCGGCCAGAATCATCAGGGGATACGGAATGCCGGGATCGCCTTTGAGTTTGGCTACTTTGCTGAATACGAAGAACATAATCATCATCGTAATCAGCGGGCGAATCAGGCTCCAGGACGTACCCAGAATTGTCTGTTTGTAGCGGACGGAAATGTCACGCATCGACAGAATATACAGCAACTCCCGGTTTTTCCAGAGATCCCGCCAGTAATTTTTTTCCGACCGGCCGGATTCAATAACCACTTCGTGTGTTTTCACAAACTTTATTCAGTGAATAGTGTAAGTATGTAGGATCAATACTGGACAGAGATCTGGCCAACGGCGCCGGAAACAAAATTCAGTTTATCGGCTCCGCACGGGGTCATTCGTGACGTTAGCTCTGCATGATGCTTTGATAGGTCTGTCTCAGGAATATAAAGACTAACCCCAGCATCAGGCCCAACAGTAAACCGGCCTGCATGGCAAATGGTTCGTGTGCTTCCTTGAAGAGGGGCAGCGATACGGGTTCAACAATGGTAAACAAAGGGGCTTCCTTGATCAGGCTGAGCTTCAGGTTGTCCACACTTTGAACGGCTCCGTAGTAAAGTTGCTGCAGAAACGTGGAGTTACGCGTTAACTTCGATTGCTGAAGCTGCCCTTCCGCAACGACAATTTGCTGGTTTTGATCGATATAGCGCGCCAGATTCGAATCATTGCGACCCAGTACACTCCCCAGCGAATCCCGCCGGGCTTCCATCAACTTCAGCATTTCATTGGTTTTACGATTCTGTTTTTCCGTAAAATCCTCCTGCACGGTTTCCAGCAGGACATTCAACCAGGTGGCGGCCAGCATTTCCGCGTGCATACCCGTTCGTAAAGTCAGAAACGATGATTTCCGATCGAGCTGGGCAATCGAGGTTTCGCCTTTAATGCGGTTGAAAACGCCGTCGAGCGCTTTATTTTCCAGTTTTGTGAACTCTTTCAGCCCTTTTCCCCGGATAAAACGAAAGTTTTTCAACGTATCGTCTTTCTCCCACTCATCATCCTGAATCCCACTTTTCCGGATGTAGTAATTGATCATCAGGTCCTTGTGGTTAGACGGTGTTTTGGCGAGCGGGGTAAAATTGCCCGTCGTATCGACTTCTTTCATCAGCGACCGGGCGATGATAGGCTTGGAAACCACGTAGTACATGAAGTTTTCACCCGTAAAGATGTTGGCGTCCGGAGCACCACCGCCCAGACCAAACATCCCGGCCAGGTTGCCCAGTTCGCCCATCCCGCCCTGGCTTGAACCGCCACCGAGGTTGAAGGTAATGTAACCCGTGTAAGTAGGGCGCTTGTCCAGATTCAAATCGATGATGAAACCAATGGCCCCGCCAATCACCATAAAGATGGCCAGCAGTTTCCAACTGCGCATCAGTTGATTCTTGAATAAAATAACCCGGTTTACAACGACCTTGGGCGATATCTGATCGGGAGGCAGCTGATTTTTGTCTGTGTTTCTTGAATCAATGGTTTCCATATAAACTGATTGACCGTTATTATCTGGATAATGCTCTTAAGGCTACTAAGGTAGTCACCAATCCGATGATCGAGCCGGCAATCCCGGTTGTGCTTTGGATAATCTGCAACGGTGTCAGCTCACCCTTGGTCGATTGAGGAACAATGATTTCGGAACCTGGCTCAACCCGGGGATAGACGTTAAAAAAGCCAAACCGGCGCGTACGATCGGCAGACCCGTTGGCGTATACGACATAGGCTCTTTTCCGCGCCGACCGGCTTGTAAAACCACCCGCCTGGGAAATGTAATCCTGAAAGGTTTGACCTCTGCGGTATTTCGCCGTTGTTGGCAACAGCACCTCTCCACCAACCCGTACGGTTTCCAGTTGTTTCGGAATCCGCAGGATGTCGCCTTCCTGCAAAATCATATCTTCCAGCGAGCCGGGGTTGCTCAGAATTTTTTGTAAACTGATGCCGATCAGCTGCTGCGTCTCCTGGGACGTTACTTCGGGGGCCACAACCGCTTTGGGGCTGTCGTCGGCCAATTCCGTAATGGTTTGCTGCCGTAATTGCTTTTCGGCTTCGCTGAGCCGAATTTCCCGGACCAGTGTGGCGCCCTGAACATACGCAAAAGGCGTAATACCGCCCGCCATTTTAACCAGATCCGAAATCCGCTGATCTTTGGTAATTACCGGATATTCACCGGGCATAACGACCTCACCTTCAACATTGACAAACGTCTGGATGCGGTAATTCGGCGACCGGCGCACAATTACCTGATCGTAGGGAAACAACGGAAAATTGCTGTCGGTCGATTTAATGCTCAGATCACGGTCGACGTTGAATCGGAAAATTTCGGAAACCTGGGCCGATTTCGAGTTGATATCGACATCTTTCTTCCGGCGGACAACCTCAATCTGCGCAGCGGCAGCCGACTCTTTCAAGCCACCCGCCCGGAGAATCAAATCTTCAAGCGTCATATTGGCAACGTAGGGCGTGGCCTCGATGGGGGTAATTACTTCACCGGTAATACTGATTTCGGCAAATTCAGCCATCTCGAACCGGGAAGGAATAATGACCTGATCTTCGCGTTTCAACTCCACATCCGGTTTACTGCCGTTTATAATATCTGCCAAATTTAAAGAGATATTTTCGATTGCCATATCCTCGCGGGTACGTACAATCTGAATCCGACCGATAAATGCCTCACCTTTCAGCCCCTCGGCGCTGGTAATCAGCTGCTTCAGGGTTTTGTTTTGATCCAGCGAATAAATGCCCGGCCGAAAAACGGCCCCCTGAATCCCGACCTGGTTTTCGTACCGAATCAAAACGGCTTCAACCACTGCCTGGTCACCATCTTCCATGGGGAAATTCGGAAATTCGGACTCCACTACATCGATCACCTTCAACTCGCGATTGGTAAAACGGGTGACCTTGATACGCGCTTTATAGGCATTGCTGCTGAATCCACCGGCCAGTTCCAGCAAGCGGGACATTGGTTCGCCGGGCAGCATTTCAAAAATGTTATTTCGTTTGGTCGATCCGTTGATTTCAACGTGGGATTTGAACGTCTGGAAACGGATGTTATCGTTATCCTGCAAGCGAATGTCATTCCGCTGAATACCGGTTGTCAGGAAGTCGTAAAGGTCAATTGAAGCCACGACCCGGTTACTGCGGATGACCTGCACATTCCGGAATGAACCAATTTCGCTCGGGCCACCGGCCTGATAAATGACGTTCATGGCCGTGGAAAGAGACGAAACCGTGTAGGTTCCGGGCCGGACAGCCTCGCCCGTAACCGTTACCCGGATGCTGCGGATGTCGCCCAGCGTAACCACCATGTACGTGTTAGCCGGGCCGTAAGGGCCACTTTTCAAGCCAACGTAGATCTTCGACAGGCGGTCCAGAATACGACCTTTGGCCTGCTCGATGGTGAGCCCCGAAACGTGAATGGGCCCTACCCGCTGAACGTAGATAAAACCGTCGGGGTTGACCGTGGTCTGGTAGGTGGCTTCCGAAAAACCGTAGATGTTGATGTTCAACTGGTCATTCGGCCCTACAACATACCCTTTCGGTGTTGCTATATTTACATTGGGCTGAAAAACACTGCCGTTGGCGGGGTCATTGAAAAGCTGGTAGCCGAACAGTTTACGGCGTTGGGCCGCCAGTTCGCGGTCGCGCAGCAGTTCCTGTTCCGTTTTTAGCTGGGCGTCGGCCTGATCCTGATTGGGTTCATCCGTGGCGTTGGCACTTTTGGTGCCGTTGGCATCGGTGCCCGTTTGCTGTCCCTGCTGGGTTGTACCGGTTCCCTGTTGTCCGGCTTGTCCGCGCGTACCCTGCTGGTTGGTGCCCTGTTGGTTCGTTCCGGTAGCGCCCTGCTGGCCGCGGGTTCCTTGTTGGTTGGTTCCCGTAGTGCCTTGTTGCTGGCTGCGGGGAGCGTTGCCGGGCAGGCCCTGAGTTTGGCCTGCCGGAGCCTGACCTTGCGTGGGGCGCGGTACGCCGGACGGGATTGTAGCCGGGGCCGATGCTGGGGCTGAAGGCGCAGAAGGGGCCTGAATGACCTGAGCAGACGCATTTAGGCCAGTGCAGACCAGCAGTACACCAAGAATGGTTTTACGGAAAAATTGCATCGAAGAGTAGGCGAAAAAATTTGAGCTAAAACAACGTAAATGTGGAGATTTTTGCATATTTTTAAGAAAGTATACGGCCGCTTTTAGGCGCTCAATCTCATTTGCTTTTGTTTGCTGTCGGTAGTAAATCGTGCATTGACGGTTTTTAACGCACTTTGCGCTACAAAGTAAACGAACTTTTACTACTTTTTAAACATTTTCTTTTTAAAGGTTAAAATTTCATATTTTGCGAACATACGATGAACTGTACAGGGCCGACTTCTGCTCTGGAAAACGGTTCTTCCGGTGTTTTCTGACCTAAAAATTAGTTTAACAGTCCTATGGCAGACAGTAATCAGGTTCAGTACACAGAAGACAGCATCCGGTCGCTCGACTGGCGGGAACACATCCGGCTTCGGCCCGGAATGTACATCGGCAAACTCGGCGACGGGTCGGCTGCGGATGATGGTATTTATGTACTGATCAAGGAAGTAGTTGACAACTGTATCGATGAACACGTCATGGGCAACGGAAAGCTCATCGACATTAAAGTGACCGACCACCGTGTCGAAGTGCGTGATTATGGCCGGGGCATTCCGCTCGGTAAAGTGGTCGATGTCGTATCCAAAATCAACACGGGGGGGAAATACGATTCGGGCGCATTTCAGAAGTCGGTTGGCCTCAATGGCGTCGGTACGAAAGCCGTCAATGCCCTTTCGACCTTGTTCCGCGTGCAGTCGTATCGGGAAGGAAAAACCGTCTGGGCCGAATTCGAACGCGGTATTCTGGTTCGTCAGGGGGAAGAAATCACGAATCAGCGCAACGGAACACTGGTGGTTTTCGAGCCGGACAATACGGTTTTTAAGAATTTCCATTACATTCCCCAGTTTCTGGAAAACATGATCTGGAACTATTGTTACCTCAATGCGGGGCTGACAATCAGTTTCAATGGCCAGAAATTTGTTTCCCAAAACGGCCTGCTCGATTTGCTGCGCAACAAGACGGATGAAGAAGCGTTGCGTTACCCGATCATCCACCTCAAAGGGCCGGATATTGAAATCGCACTGACGCACGGCAACCAGTATGGCGAAGAATATTATTCGTTTGTGAACGGCCAGTATACGACCCAGGGCGGAACCCACCTGGCGGCATTGCGCGAAGCCTTCGTCAAAACCATCCGCGAATACTTCAAAAAAGAATATGACGCTGCCGATATCCGGGCGTCCATCATTTCGGCCATCAGTATCCGGGTGCAGGAACCGGTATTTGAGTCGCAGACCAAAACCAAACTGGGGTCGATCAACATGGCCCCCGACTCCAACAGCACGACGGTTCGCTCGTTTGTGATCGACTTCGTGAAAAATCAGCTGGACGACTTCCTGCACATGAACAACGAAACGCGGGAAGCTCTCAAGAAGCGGATCGAGCAGTCGGAGCGGGAACGAAAGGAACTGGCCGGTATTAAAAAGCTGGCGAATGATCGGGCGAAAAAAGCCAACCTGCACAATAAAAAACTGCGCGATTGTCGGAATCACCTGCCTGATGCTAAATCCGACGACCGCTATAACACCACGCTCTTTATCACGGAAGGCGATTCGGCCAGTGGTTCCATCACCAAATCGCGGAATGTGCAAAACCAGGCGGTATTCAGTCTGCGCGGAAAACCGCTGAACTGTTTCGGGCTGACTAAGAAAGTGGTGTATGAAAACGAAGAGTTCAATCTGCTGCAACACGCACTCGACATTGAAGACGGTCTGGAGACGCTGCGCTACAATCGCATTGTGGTAGCCACCGATGCCGACGTCGATGGAATGCACATCCGGCTGTTGCTGATGACTTTTTTCCTGCAATTTTTTCCGGATCTGGTTCGGAATGGTCACCTTTACATTCTGGAAACCCCACTGTTCCGGGTTCGGAATCCGAAAAATCACAAGGAGACGATTTATTGTTATTCGGAACAGGAAAAACAGCAGGCTACCGATAAATTGATGAAAGGCGGTAAAAAAGTGGAGATAACGCGCTTTAAGGGTTTGGGGGAAATTTCACCGGAAGAATTTGGCCTGTTCATTGGCGATAACATGCGCCTGGAGCCGGTCATTATGGAGAAAGAAACATCGGTTCCGAAGCTGCTCAGCTATTACATGGGTAAAAATACCCCTGATCGTCAGCGGTTTATCATCGACAACCTCCGCATCGAGAAAGATATGGAGGAAGTGGCCCTGGTGCTGGAGTAAGGCGTGATGAGGTAAGAATGAAGAGTTGACCGCTGTGCCCTGGAAGGGCGGTCTGTTGATAGAAAAGAAGAAAAGTAAATACCGGTTAGCTCCGGAGGAGCGGTCTAAAAACATTCTCAGACCGCTCCTCCGGAGCTAACTAACCACATGAGGCTGCTCGGTGGTAACTCGTAACAGCCAACCTCTCCGGGGTTAATTCAAACGCCTTCAACGCGTTAAGTCCGGGTTGTCAATGCGGTTGGTTTACGTTTGCTGGTTGATTTTTAACTTATCACTCTTCATGCTTCACTCTTTTTCCAACGCTTGTCGTTGAAAACAGCGGTCAGGATCTGGGCGTCGGCATTCCGGCTAATCGGAATGTGATGGGCTTGGAGGGACGCTAATCGCCTTGCTCTTTATTTTATCGGCACAAAACAGATACGATTGGTGTAGGCAGGCCGGGCAGCGGTTTGCCGGATGAACGCGACCGGATTCAGAACGATAAAAAACCGTCCTGCCGGGTTTCCAGATGTAAAAAATAGTTGTTGGAAAATGGTTCGAATGGTTGATTCATCGTTTACGAATACATTTTTGCGGCTTTTTGGGTAATATTGTGTGCTGGGTTCATTTGATGAGCCTAACCCGACAAAAAACGGCCCGATTTTCAAACCGTTTCGAACTTTTTACTCCTAATTTTTTGAAAGTGACGCTCGAATCCCTCCGTACGCAGATCGATGGCATCGACGACCAGTTGTTGCAACTCCTGAACCAACGCATGGAAGTGGTCCGCCAGGTTGGCGAATTGAAAAAGACAAATAAATCAGTCATTTACCGTCCCGAACGCGAAAAGCAGATTCTGGATCGGCTGCACCAGCTGAATACCGGGCTCATGACACCGGCGGCCATCGACGCCATTTACCTGGAAATCTTCGCCGTTTCGCGGAATCTGGAAATGCCGGAACGGGTCGCCTACCTGGGGCCGGAAGGAAGTTTTACGCACCAGGCTGCCGAAAGCCGCTTTGGCGCGATGAGTGACTACATAGCCTTGCCCAACATTCGTTCGGTTTTCGAAAGTGTCGAAACCGGTCGCTCGCGGTTTGGCGTCGTGCCGATTGAAAACAACCAGGAGGGCGTGGTCAACGAAACCATCGATCTGCTGTTTGAAAAAGACCTGCTGATTGCGGCCGAAGCTCAAATTCCGATTCACTTCACGTTTGCCACCCAAACCGACGTGCTGAGCGAAATCACGCACATTTATTCCAAAGACATCGCTTTTGGTCAGTGCAGCAAATTTCTGCGGGATTATTTCGACGGGTTGTCCGCCGAACTGGTGCCGGTTGAGTCGACTTCGAAAGCCGCTAAACTGGCTGCTCAACAGCCCCGGGCGGCCGCGATTTGCTCCAATATTGCCTCCAAATTGTTTGGCGTGCCGGTTTTGTTCGACAACATCGAAGATACCGACCTCAATCGGACCCGGTTTCTGGTGCTGGCGAAGGATTTCACAAATCAAAAAAGTGGCCATGACAAAACAACCATCGTGGCCCGACTACCAAATACGAACAAACCGGGGGTATTGGCGCAATTCCTGCAGGAGTTCGACGCCCGCAGCATCAATCTAACCAAAATCGAAAGTCGTCCGCTACGCGAGGGAGCGACTTTCAAGTACTGGTTTCTGATTGAATTTGAAGGCCACGCCAACGACCCCGGCGTTCAGGAAATTCTGGAACACCACGGCGCGGATGTCAAATGGCTGGGAAGTTACGTGCGGTCGCAGGGTTGACAACCGGCTGATTTTCAAACAAGAGAGGACGAATGTAAATGCGTTTCCCAACCGGGTAGGTTTACATTCGCCCTCTCTTGTTTATCACGATTTTGTCTAAATCCCTAGAATCGTTTTTGCCTTCTCCACATCCAGCTTCATCTGAACGACCAGAGCCGGTAATCCATCGTATTTCAATTCCGGGCGCAGGTATTCGATAAACCGAACCGTCAGGTGTTCGCCGTAGATTTCCTGATTGAAGTCAAAGATGAAAACTTCGATGGTGCGGTAGGTTCCGCCGACGGTGGGCCGGGTGCCGATGCTCATAGCTCCGCCCAGCTTTTCGCCTTTGTAAATGACTTCGGTGGCATAAATCCCGTTGGCCGGAACCAGTTTGCTCGGGTCATCGACCTGAATGTTGGCGGTCGGAAAACCGATGGTGCGACCCAGCTGCTGGCCTTTAACGATGGTTCCGCTCAGGCTGTAAGGCCGTCCCAGAAATTTGGTAGCGGTTTTCAGATCACCATCCAGCAAAGCCGTCCGGATTTTGGACGAGCTGACGCCCACATCTTCCACATCCTGACGCGGAATTTCTTCGATCTCAAAACCGTATTCTGGGGCATGCTGCTGTAGATACTCAAAACTGCCTTCCCGGTTTCGGCCAAAATGATGATCATACCCGATCACGAGCTTCTTGGTACCGATTTTATCAACCAGAATCTGTTCGATAAATTCGGCCGATGACAGCTCCGAAAAAGAACGCGTAAAGGGAATAACCACCAGATTGTCGACGCCCGCAGCGGCCAGCAACTCGGTTTTTTCTTCCAGAGTCGACAGTAATTTCAGCCCCTGGCTGTCGTTGGAAACCACCGTGCGCGGGTGCGGCCAAAAAGTTAGCACGACGGTTTCGCCCGCCTGATCACCCCGGCGGGCAATCTCCGTGAGCCGGGTTAAAATTTTCTGGTGGCCTAAATGAACGCCATCGAACGTACCGCTGGTGACAACGGCGTTGGGGATGGGTTGAAACGTATCGGTTCCGTGGTAAATCTTCATGAACGTAATGGCTCAACCGGGCGGTTTTTGCTGATAAATCCGTCGATGGTGTCGGCTTCTTCAATCCGAAATTCACCAATGCGGGTTCGGCGGAGGGCTTTCATATAAGCCCCATTCTGCAAAAACAGTCCGAAATCGCGTACTAAGCTACGGATGTATGTCCCTTTTGAGCAAACAATCCGGAAATCAATTTCGGGAAATCGGTCGGTGTCGACTTCAAATGTAGAAACCGTAATGGTACGGGATTTAATTCCACCTTCTACTTTATCGGCGGTTTCGCCCCGTCGCGCTTTTTCGTAGAGTCGTTCGCCGTTGACGCGAACGGCCGAATAAATGGGCGGAATCTGGTCGATAACCCCGGTTAATTGCTGAACAGCGGTTTGAATGGCTTCCATTGTGATACCGGAAACATCGAATTCCGCATCGAACTCGGTTTCCAGATCGACGGAAGGCGTGGTTTTTCCCAGCACGAGCGTACCGGTGTATTCTTTCTCCTGCGCCTGGTAACTGTCAATCTGCTTGGTCATTTTACCCGTGCATAGAATCAGAAGACCGGTCGCCAGGGGATCGAGGGTTCCGGCATGACCAATTTTTTTGAATTTGCAGGCAAACTTGAGCTTTTTGACAACGTCGAATGATGTCCAGGTCAGCGGTTTGTCGATGAGAATTAGCTGACCTTCGTCGGGTTGATCCATCGGCTCAGACTATATCCAGTTTTACGCCAGCTGCCAGTAATCCAAGCAGTAACAATCCGAGCGCAATGCGGTAATAACCAAAGACTTTGAAACCGTATTTTGTCAGAAAACCGACAAAGCCGCGAATGGCGAGCAGGCCGACGATAAACGCAATGACGTTACCGATGAGCAGAATCTGAATGTCGTCGGATTGAATGGTTTTGTAGGTTTTCAGCAGTTTATAGCCCGATGCGGCTGCCATGGTGGGAACGGCCAGAAAGAACGAAAATTCGGCGGCCTGTTTCCGCGTCAGTCCCTGGGTCATACCGCCAATAATCGTAGCGGCCGAGCGCGAGACGCCGGGAATCATGGCGATGCACTGGAAAAATCCGATTTTCAACGCTTCGGGGAACGTAACGTCGTAATCGCGCGGGATTTGCTTGAAAATCCGGTCGATGTAAATCAGTAAAATACCGCCCAGCAGCAAGGTAACGGCCACAACCGTGACGTTTTCCAGCAGGGAATCGATAAAGTCGTTGAGCAGAAAACCGATAACGGCGGCTGGCAGGAAAGCGACGAAAAGCTTGAAATAGAAGTCGGTTGTTTGAAGAAACCGGCGTCGGTAGAGAACCAATACCGAAATAATGCAGCCAAACTGAATGTTGACCGTGTATAATTTGGTGAATTCCGACTTGCTGATGCCGACCAGTGACGAATAAATAATCATGTGGCCCGTTGACGATACCGGCAAAAACTCAGTCAATCCTTCAATAATGGCAAGGATAATCGCGTGGAGTAAACTCATTGATTCGTTGGTCGGCGCAGGATGGCAAAAAATTCAAGGATAAAACCGCCCATTACGATGAGTGGTCCGATGGTGAGGCCCAGGGCACCGAAGCCGAATTCTTCCGTGTCGAGGCTCATGACGATAAAACCAAGCAGAATAATGACCACGCCGATCACCATCAGGGTGTAGTTGGCGCGTCCGAAGGGAAGTTTGTTCATATACGTAGAATGGTTGAATGGCCGAATGGTTAAACAAGTTAGAAACCCATCCAGCGGATTAATATAAATCATCCAGGGATAAACGTAAATACCGGTGAACGGCCTGGAAGGTGCTGATTAAACCGATAATAATGCCCAGAATAATAACGGCCCCGAGCAAATAGGCAATTTTTTCGGGCTCCTGCAAGGTGGCCAAACCGTCAATATTCCGGAGGGCAACCTGCAACAAAATAAACAGGAGGGATGCCGCAATAAGACCGCTTAAAAGGCCCTGCGTCATTCCGCGACGCAGAAACGGAAGCTGAATGAAACCGTTCGTGGCCCCAACCAGCTGCATACTCCGGATCAATAACCGCTGTGAATACAGGGCCAGCCGGATGGTATTATTCATCAGAACGATGATGATGACCAGCATAATCACCGCAAAAACCGACATGATGATGTAGATTTTGGTGATGTTTTTGTTGATTTCATCGACGATATTTTCCTGGTAAATGACTTCAAAAACGCCGTTGACGCTTTCGAGGTCGGCTTTCACATCCTGAAGCCGGGATTCCTCAAAATAATCTTCCTGCAACTTGATGCGGTAGCTGTCGCGGAGCGGATTTTCGTTCAGGAAATTAGTGAAGTTTTCTTTGGTGTCGGCCATGAATTCCTTGGCGGCCACGTCCTTGCTGACAAAAGTAACCTGTGGAGTCGTGCCGTTGTAGAGCACGTACGGTTTTTTGATGACTTCTGCGTGTAGTTTTTCGAGCTTGTCAGCATCCAGATCTTTGTCCAGAAACACCCGCACTTCGTTGTTTTCCCGGATGTAGCGTACCAATTTCTTTGATTGCAGCACGAGCATTCCGCAAAAGCCAATCAAAAACAAAGCCGAAGTCAGGCTGAAAAGAATCATCCCGCTCGGATACGCACCCACTTTCTTTTTTGAAGCCATATAAAACTCCGTCGGGCAGTTTCATCCCGCCATACCGACATCCGTCACAAAAATACGGATTTTGCCCAAACCCCAACCCATTCTGTCGTTTAGAGACGGGAGATTTAGGAAAAATTAAGAATTAGGTGCGTCTTTCGGAACGTTATTCCTGGTCAACACCGACGCGGATGGGCGTTAGCTGGTCCATTTCTTCCAGTTCAAACAGCCGCGATCGGATTAAGAAGCGAACCCCAAGCGGTATTTCGAGCGAAAAACTGGCACCCCGGCCGGGCGTTACGTCGATAGTCAGCTGGGTATGTTTCCAATATTCAAATTGATCTTCCGACATATAAAAGTCGCAGCCGTGAATCTGGCCGAGCCAGACGTCGGAGGAGCCAATCAGGAAGTCGCCTTTTTCAAAACACATGGGCGAAGAGCCATCACAGCACCCTCCGCTCTGGTGGAACATCAGTTCGCCGTGCTCCCGGCGCAGTTTGTCGATGATGATTTCGCCCGCCTTCGTAACCTCAACGCGTGATATTTCCATGTTTTTGTGAATGGGTGAATGAGCGAATGAGTGATTGAGTGAATAAAAAAGCAGGCGTCAGCTATTCACTCAATCACTCATTCGCTCATTCACAATTGATTAAAAGAATCCCAGTTTATTCTTGCTGTAGGAAATCAGCAGGTTTTTCGACTGGCGGTAGTGGTTGAGCATCGACAGGTGGTTTTCACGGCCAAAGCCCGACTTCTTGTACCCGCCAAATGATGCGTGCGCCGGATAATTATGATAGCAATTGACCCAAACCCGACCCGCCTGAATGGCCCGCGGAACCTGGTACAACTCGTGGGCGTCGCGCGTCCAGACCCCCGCACCCAAGCCATACAGCGTATCGTTAGCCATTTCAATGGCTTCGTCGACGGTTTTGTAGGTGGTAGCCGAAACCACGGGACCGAAAATCTCTTCCTGGAAAATCCGCATTTTATTGTTGCCCTTGAAAATCGTCGGCTCAATGTAATACCCATTTTCCAACCCATTGTTCAGTTTGGCCGCACCACCGCCGGTCATGATTTCGGCCCCTTCCTGTTTGCCAATGTCAATGTAAGACAGAATTTTTTCGTACTGGTCATTGGAAGCCTGAGCGCCCATCATGGTGGTTGTATCGAGCGGATGGCCCAGTTTGATGGCTTTGGTGCGTTCGATCACCCGTTCCATAAAACCGTCGAAAATACTTTCGTGGACCAGTAAACGGGACGGACAGGTGCAGATTTCGCCCTGGTTGAGCGCGAACATGACGGCCCCTTCGATGCACTTATCGAAAAACGCATCGTCGGCATCCATGATCGATGGCAGGAAAATATTGGGCGATTTGCCACCGAGTTCCATCGTAACCGGAATCAGGTTTTCCGACGCGTATTGCATAATCAGCCGGCCGGTGGTGGTTTCGCCCGTGAAAGCCACTTTGGCGATCCGTTTCGATTGGGCCAGCGGTTTTCCCGCTTCCGGCCCGAAACCGTTGATGACGTTGATGACGCCGGGAGGAACGACGTTTTCGATCAACTCCATCAGGACCAGAATTGAGGTTGGCGTTTGTTCGGCGGGTTTCAACACCACACAGCAGCCCGCGGCTAGGGCCGGAGCGAGTTTCCAGGTGGCCATCAGCAGCGGAAAATTCCACGGAATGATCTGGGCCACTACGCCAATCGGCTCTTTGATAATCATCGAAACCGTATCGGCGTCCAGTTCCGAAACTGATCCTTCTTCGGCCCGGATGACGCCGGCAAAATACCGGAAGTGATCGACTACCAGGGGCAAGTCGGCGGCCATCGTTTCCCGGACGGCCTTGCCGTTTTCGACGGTTTCGACCCGGGCCAGGAATTCGAGATTTTTCTCAACAATGTCGGCTATTTTCAATAAAATATTGCTGCGTTCGGTGGCCGACGTGCGCGACCAGGTCGCAAACGCTTTGTGGGCCGCATCGACCGCCAACTCAACGTCGGCGGCTTTTGAACGGGGCATTCGCGAAATCAGGCTGTCGTCGATGGGTGAATTATTTTCAAAGTATTCACCACCGACGGGCGGCACCCACTTGCCACCAATAAAGTTTTCATACTGATTCTTGAATTGCGGTCGTTCCAGTTGGGTAGCCGGGCGGGTGGCCACGGGTGCTTCTAAGGTTTCCATGGAATAAGAATATGTTAAACTGATTTTCTAAATTTGAATTGTGACAAATTTTGCCGAAATCGTTCTAAAGTTTTTTCGGTATTGTCTCAAAAACTTGCGCTATGATCTCTTTATGCTTGTAAAGAATAGCGATTCAAAAAAGAGAAACGCCCGAAAGGGGACCGGTTTTTGGGAGCCAACCGACCCGGAATCGGATTTGTAAACTGAATAGAACCAGTAATTTATGTCATCGGGAAGAAAGTCATTGTCGAATTCGGACGCCTTACCGGCCTGGGGTGGCCGTTTGGATGCACTTGTCGAAAATAAACTGACATTAAGCCATGATGTGGCCGAGTTGCATCTGTATGAAACCTTTCAGCGGGCGCAACTGGTGGAACTAACATTTGATTCTCCGGTTCTGACCAGCATGTTGACAGGAAAGAAGGTAATGCACATCGATGCGCTGAAACCGTTCGACTACCTGCCCGGTGAATCGCTGGTTTTACCGGCCAACAAGCCGATGAAAATTGACTTTCCGGAAGCCACGCTTCAGTCGCCAACGCGCTGCCTTGCGCTGACGATTTCAGACGAATTTATTCAGCAGACGGTCAACCACCTGAATGAAGAATACCCGCGTTGTGAGCCGAGCGAAGTGTGGGAAGTGAATACCAATAATTATCATTTACAGAACAACTTCGAAATCAGCTCACTGATCGATAAAATCATCCGGCTTTACCGGGAAAACAATGTGTTGAAACCGTTCTTCATTCATAACTCGCTGGAAGAACTGATCGTGCGGCTCATGCAGACGCAGGCCCGGCGGGTGCTGGTCGATCAGGCGCGGAAATACATGAGTTCGCACCGGCTGGCCTTTGTGGTGGAGTATATTCGCAACAATCTGACGAAGGCATTGGCGATCGAAGAATTGTCCAATCAGGCCTGTTTATCCAAGTCGCATTTTTTTCGGTTGTTCAAAAATGAACTTGGCATTTCGCCGATCCAGTTTATTCTTCAGGAACGCATCCGGCTGGCCAAACAGATTTTAAGCAATCCGGCCAAGTCGATAACGGATGCCTGTTATGAATCTGGCTTCAACAGCCTGACGCATTTTAGCAGTGCCTTCCGAACCGTCGAACGCATCAGCCCCCGTCAGTATAAGCAGCAATTGTCGTAAGCGGTTTTAGTGCTCGTGCCGGCGCATGTAGTCATCCATTGAGAACTTGCCGGAACCGACCACCAGAAAAAGCAACATCAGCCCCAGCACAACGATCGATAACCAAAGTTCCGAATTCAGCGCGGAGAAGCCTTTGCTGATGTTGATGAAAAAAACCGCTCCCACCAGAATCGGTAATTGAGCCAGAATGGCCAGCCGTGTCAGGCAACCGCAGGCGATCAGCAAACCGCCCACCAGATGGGCGAACGCTACGTAGTGAACCAGAATAACCGGTGTCAACCCAAACCGGCTGCCGCCAACGAGCGAGGAAAGATACGTGGTGTCACCAATGAAACTAATTCCTTTCAGGAACAGGATAATTCCCAGCATAATGCGAAGAGCGTCAATCCAGGCGGGATGGTGTGTATCACCCCAGTGTTCAACCCGTTGTAGAACATTCATGGCTTAGCTTTTTTGGTATAACTAGCCTAAGTTAGGTATTTTTATTAGACAAAAGCAAGATTTAGTTGTGATATTTTTTATGGAATGAGACCCTCTCAGCGAATGGGTGAGTGATTGGCATAAATGGCGGGATTGCTTGCCGATTAAATAATTTTGGGGCACTTTGTGCTTCCTGCCAGCCGGGATCGCCGGGGTTTGGGCATCCGTTTGCTGGTGAGCCGGATCGGTTCCGGGGCTTTGGCTTTAGAAGGCGTAACGATGATTTCCATCGACAGCAGGTCGTCCAGCGGCCGGTAATCCGGTGGGGTTGGCGCGTCAGTCTGAACGGGAAAATAGTGATCGCCCGGAAACTCGTAGCGGTCGAAATCGTAGTCGTAGAGATAAATATTGATGTAACCGTCTTTGCTATATTTTGAACTGATTGAGTTCGTTGGCATCAAATTCTGAGCCTGAATAATATCCGGTCGTTTTGCCAGCGAGTCCTTAAAATACTCTTTATAAACCTTGTAGCGGTTAAACTGGTAGACCATACTGGCCGAATCAATCGTCATGGCAATGTCCAGGTAATGCCGCCCAAACTCGCCTTTTCCATTGCGTGCATACAGTACGCCCAAATTATTGATGGCACTTTTGTCCAGGTGACCCAGGTAACTCGTAATGGCTTTGTCGAATTCTTCCGTGTTTTTATAAACGTTTCCTAAATTATTGAAGTACGTTTTATGGGTTGAGTCAAGGTCGCGCGACCGCTCGTAATCGCGAACGGAGCGATAATAGTATTGTTTCGCGTTGTGAAAATCCTTCTGTTTTTCGTGTTTCAGGGCCAGATACGACCGAACAATTCCCCGGTTATTGTACAGAAACGCTTTGTGATGCCCCCGGTTGATGACACTGTCGAGCACCGATTCGGCCTGTTCAATGCGGTCTTTTTCCAGTAATGAAATGGATAGTCCATTCAACGCATTCAGATTCAGTCGGTTATGGTGTAGCGCCCAGGAAAAATTGTCATAGGCTTCTTCCATATTTCCGGACTTTAAATACATGTTTCCCTTGTTGGTCAGCATGCGATCGTTTTGCGGAGACAAGCGGATGGCTTTTTCCAAATACACTAAGGTGTAGCGGTAACTATCTTTTTTCCGATACACCTCACTAGCGCCTGCGTAAGCCGCCGGGTGGTCTTTGTTCAACCGCATGGCGGTATTTAAATTCACCAAAGCCGTGTCTAACTGATTCAATTCCAGGTGCGTAAGTCCACGACTCAGAAAGCAATCGGCCAGGTCTTTTTCTTTTTCATTGAATAAGTCCGGTGCCTGGGCAAAATGTTCCATCGCTTCCTCGTGTAAACCCTGCCGGTGGCTAACGACACCCAGGCCGAGGTGAATGTGCTGGTTATCAGGGTCTAAAGCCAGCGCGGTTTCAAACTCAATTCGGGCTGAGCGGTAATCGCGAATGCTGCATAGGGCGTTGCCAAGGCCCGTGCGGGCCTGAATCCACTGGGGACGAAACTGCACTGCCCGGCGGTATTCGGCTACGGCTTTGGTAAATTCTTTCTGACCATACAAGGCATTCGCCAGGCCGAAGCGGGCGGAAGCCTGAAACGTACGGTCGCCCGACAGCAGATAATTGGTAAACTTTTCGGCAGCTTCTTCATACTGCTTCAGCCCCAGGAGTGCATTCCCGATCCGAACCGGCAGCATGTGGGTGAGTTCCGGCTCTTTTTCAGCGGCCTCATACGCGCGAAGTGCTTCCCGGTATTTTCCTAAACCCAGCAACGCATCGCCTTTAACCAGCCGGTAAACCGCTTCGCCGGGTCGCATCCGAACTACCTCCGCAGCCAGCCGATGGGCTTCTTCAAATTCGCCGGCGTGAAGATGCGCAACGGCCCGATTGAAGGATACTTTATCGGCTCCTTTGCCACCGGAGGCCGTCTCCAGCAAAGCCATACCCACTTTAACATCGCCACTCATGCAAAAAAATATGCCTTGATTGGCCTGTGCGTGCGGAAAAGCCGGGATTTGTTGCAGGAGTTGATTGGCTTCTTCATACCGTTTCAAACGACTCAGGATAATGGCCTGATTGTAAAGCAGTGTATCGGAAGGGCGACCGGCAGAAGCCCGTTGCAGCAGTTGCAGGGCGCCGGAATAGTTCTTGTTCCGGGCCAGTTTAATGGCGGTATTGTTTAAACGCGAAACGGAATCCGCATCCGGTTTTAAATCAGAAACCGTCCCGAATGACTTCCCTGCTATCGATTGAAAAACGATAAAACACAACAATACACTAGCAGGGCGTAAAAGTTTCGGCATTGGCGGCTTTTATTAGGACGGGCAGGTGAAGATACAGTTTTTGGTTTTATGAGCCAAAAAAAGTAAGCTGCCGGTACTTTTGAGCAGGCAGTTCGTCTGGAAAATGAAAGGGAATTTTACTTAAGCGAAATTCTGGCGGGTATAATTCAAGATTAATTTGTGATGGGGATCATTAAATAATACAAAATTTATTTTTAGTAGTGAATACTAATTAATTGAGTCTGATAATTAAATAGTATGAAACTTGAATGAACATCTATCTTTGCTGCGTAATAACCCTTAAACTCAATTCTAAATGAAAACAATTTACACACAAGTTTCCCGTACTTTTTTAGGTTTTACTTTCTTAACGTGCGTGTTTGGAAGTTGCACCGTGCCCGATCATTATCGGGTTGATTCCTGTTCACAAATTAGTGCCATGCTGGCCGGTTGCTCGGGTGGCTATCAACTGTTTGTTACCATCAATACCACAACGAATGATCCCATCGGCGCTGTTCCTGCCGCTGATGCGCCTGCCGTGCTTGATCCAAATGAGATTTCTTCGGCAGGGGATGATTGCCTTTATAAAGGCAACAAAATAGCGCCATCCAAAGAAGCGACTAGTCTTATAATTACAAAACCGACCTTTCAGTATCAGTATAAATGCGCGCCTAAAGTTCGGTAAATTAGATGGTCAAAGGTTTAGGAAGGCGTTTTAAACTTCTGTCTTCCTAAACCTTTGACCGTTTTTTTACAACACTTTCGCGTGTACGGGTTCTTTTTGTAACCGGTGTTGGTACAAGAACTCGATCAGATCCGCAACCAGACCCGTCCAGCCAGTTTGGTGATTGGCGCCAAGGCCGCTGCCGTTATCGCCGTGGAAATATTCGAAGAACAGGTGCATATCCTTGAAATGGGGATCGTCCTGGTATTTTTTGTAGCCATTGTAAGCCGGAATCTTGCCGTTTTCATCACGCCGGAAAATATTGACCAGCCGTTCGGCCACCAGCACCGTTGCTTCCTTGATACTCATCACCTGACCCGAATTCGTCGGGTATTCGATCTCGAAATCATCCCCGTAATAATTGTAAAACTTGAGCAACGAGTCGATGAGCAGGTAATTGACAGGGAACCAGATGGGCCCGCGCCAGTTTGAATTACCGCCAAAAAGGCTCGTTTCCGATTCGTTCGGGACGTATTTTACCTGAAAAATCTCCCCGTTCAGGTTAAACTCATACGGTTTTTCTCCGTGGTATTTCGACAACGCCCGGATACCGTAATCGGACAGGAATTCCGTTTCATCGAACATCCGCTTGAGGAGCATTTTCATCCGGTGACCCCGCAGCAGCGAAAGCAGGTGCGTGGCGCCTTTACCCGGTTCGTGCCAGCGCGAAATCATCGATGCCAGATCCGGGCGGTTGGTCAGTACCCACTCGACCCGGCGTTTAAAATCCGGCAGTTTTTCCAGTAAACTGTCGTCCAGAATCTCAACCGCAAACAGCGGAATCAGCCCCACCATCGAGCGGATTTTCAATAGCATACTGGCGTTATCCGGTGTGTGCAGAACGTCGTAATAAAACTGATCGTCTTCGTCCCACAAGCTGATGCCTTGTCCGCCCAGGTTTTTCATGGCAGCGGCAATGTGCAGGAAGTGTTCGAAAAACTTGGACGCCATATCCTGATACGTGGGGCGGGTCAGCGCAATTTCGCAGGAAATCCGCAGCATGTTCAGCGTATACATGGCCATCCAGCCCGTTCCGTCGGCCTGCTCAATGTGACCGCCCATCGGCAAGGGCTGGCTGCGGTCGAACACCCCAATGTTATCCAAACCGAGGAAACCGCCCCCGAAAACGCTGTTGCCGCTGACGTCTTTGCGGTTTACCCACCACGTAAAGTTGAGCAGCAGCTTGTGAAACACCCGTTCCAGAAAGTTGATGTCGCCTTTGCCGTTCATATCCCGGTCAATCTCGTAGACCTTCCATGTGGCCCAGGCATGGACGGGCGGATTCACGTCGCCGAAATTCCACTCGTAAGCCGGTATTTGCCCATTGGGATGCATGTAATACTCCCGCAGGATGACCGCCAGCTGTCGCTTGGCAAAATTAGGGTCGAGCCGGGCCAGTGTGAGCGTATGAAAAGCCAAATCCCAGGCAGCAAACCAGGGATATTCCCATTTGTCAGGCATCGACAGGATGTTGGCGGTATACATATGCCGCCAGCCGGAGTTACGCTGGTAGGCCCGCCCGTGAAAGGGCGTAGGCATTTTCGGATCGCCTTTCAGCCACTCATTCACGTTGTAATAGTAGAATTGCTTGTTCCACAACATCCCAGCGTAGGCCTGTCGCTGAATGATGCGCAACTCGGGATCGGTGACGTTGTTTTGCAACTGATCGTAAAACTCGTCGGCTTCCCGGAGTCTTTCATTGAAAATAGGATCGAAATCCGCAAAGGGCTGGCTGATGTGCGTATCCTGACTAAACCGCAACCGAATCGTTACTGAATCACCGGCTGGAACCGTCCGGACATACCGCGCTGAAGCTTTTGAACCAATTTGATTCGGATTGACGTGTTTTTTTTCTCCCGAAATGATGTAGTCGTTGATACCATCCTTGCAAAAAAGCGACTCGTTCGGAATACCGTACAGCCGTTCGGTATTGGTTTCGTTTTCGCAAAAAAGCAACTCGTCGGCCTCTTCGCAATACAGCTTATACTTGCCCAACAGCTTGTGATCGACTGCGATCTGGGTTGTCGCAATGCCGTTCAGAATGGGTTTGTAGGCATATTGCTCATACCCCCACGACCACGTATTCCGGAACCAGAGCGTGGGCAGCATGGTAAGTTTGGCGGCTTTGGTATAGCGATTATGGGCCGTAATTTTTATGAGAATATCGTTCTCGTTGTTTTTAGCGTATTCGATGAAAATGTCGAAATACTGGTTCGAATCAAAAATGCCGGTGTCCACCAGTTCGAACTCCGGCTCCAGCCGGTTTCGGCGACGGCCTTCGTCCACCAGACGGCTGTAAGGAAAAGGCTGTTGTGGATACTTGTACAGCATTTTCATGTACGAATGCGTTGGCGTACTATCCAGGTAATAGTACATTTCCTTCACATCCTCTCCGTGGTTGCCTTCCGGCCCGGTCAGGCCAAAAAGCCGTTCTTTAATGATGCTGTCACTGTGATTCCAGAACGCCAGAGCGAAGCAAACGTGCCCCTTATTGTCAGAAAGTCCCCCAATACCGTCTTCTCCCCACCGATAGGCGCGGGAGCGGGCCATATCGTGGGTAATAAAACCCCAGGCATTGCCGTGGACACTATAGTCTTCGCGGACGGTGCCCCAGGAGCGTTCCGACAGATAAGGTCCCCATTTCTTCCACCCTTTGTTATCGGCGCGGGTATAAATGCGTTCGCGTTCGATGCTATTTTCCATCTTGAGGTTGTATTCCATGTGAAGCTTCAAGTACAGTGTTACGGCAAAACTCTTCGTATACAAGTTAGACGAATAAACTGGTATGAAGTCATTTATCGCCTTAATTTAGTGTTCAGATCCAAAATTGGTATCCTGTAACGGCTATTATTTTTGCTTTTTTCGGTCCAAAATACGTCCACCGGCGGTTCTTTGTCAACCAAAAACGGCGTGAATGGACGATTGCCAGACAAAACAAAATGGATTTTAGACCTGAAGAAACCCGGTACATTTTTCGAGCCATACTTACGGCATGTCTGATAAATGTTCTTATTCGGTTCAGAGTCCGGAAATGCAACGGGCGATATAAAATCCTATATCGCCCGTTGCGTTTGTTCAGAAGTCCTGCAATCGCCGTCAATCCGGATCTTTGAGGGGGGTGTTGGTATTGTTATCGCGCTCCGTTCGCGGATACGGCATGAAGTTGCGATTGCGCTCGCCGGTCACACTCGGCCCCGAACGGCCAAAACGGCGGCTGTCTTCCAGGCGGAAGCCGCTGTAAGCCAGCTCGATAGCCCGGTTTCGGTAAATTTCGGTCAGCACATTCGCAGCCTGAGCCGGCCCGGGATAAGCCGGTAAGTCGGCCCCTACACCCCAGACATCGGCAGCCGGTTTTTTGGTGAGCACTTTATTCAATTCGTCAATCGCACGATCGACATTGTTCGGCGATCCCCCCGTTGCAATGGAACGGATCAGGGCCTCGGCCCGGATGAGGAGCATCTCCCCCGGCAGATAGACCGGTATCGGAGCGGTATTGGCCGTGGCAAAACCGGCACCCAGATTCTGCGTGGTGCCGGGCGCGGTCCGAACGTAAAACGGAATGCGTTTGTCGGCCGGGTCGGGCGTTAAACCGGCTGGCAACCCGAGCGTGGCACTAACGGGTTCGATGACGTTCCGGTTACTGAAGGCGGTTTCAAAAATGGGGTTCCGCGTATTGTCGTCAAACGAGAAAAAGGATCGTTTGGTCAGATCGACTTTTCCGGCCGCTTCCAGTGCTTTGGTATAGTCACCGGCAAACAAGCTGTAGCGGGCAATCAGGGCCTGAATCGTATTGGGAATGTCAATACCGGGGGCAATGTTAAGTTTGAACTTATCCGACAACGGCGTCGATGCGACCAGCGTGGCGACCGCTTCCAGTTGGGTGACGGCTTCTTTCAGCAGTTGAGCCCGGGGAACAAAGGCGGCATTTTCGCCCGCTTTGATCGGAGCCTGCTCGAAAAACTGGGCCAGAGTTCCCAGCGACAACGCCTTGAAAATGGCCGCATACGCCACAACACCGCTTCGCGTCCCGGCTTCAGTTATCTTGTCGGCATTGGCCAGAATAATGTCGGCGTTCGCATTCGTGATCAGGCAACTGGTCCAGAGCTGGCGGACAATCGAGTTCTGATTCGTGACGTTGGCCAATCCCGCTTCCAGCGCAATTTCATCGACGTTTCCCGCATTCAGCACGCGGAATTCCCGGGTGGTGAGCCCTCCGGCCGCAACGGCGTTGTAAATAGCCCCCAAACGACCGGACGTATACCGCGATTGAAGTCCGTTGGCCAGCGCAATCAGGCCATCAGGGGAGTTGATAACCTGTTGTTCACTGGCCGCGCTGGGATTCAGGTATTCTTCCCGGCAGGCATTCTGGCTGATCAGGATGGTAATCAAACCAAGAATTAACTTATATTTTTTCAGGATCATGATCGTAAGAAGTTAAACAATGACTCTTCATTTAGCATCTTTCACCGGCCTTAAAACGTCGCCGAGAGTTGCACCTGGTACGTTCTGGGAATAGGCACATTCCCGAAGTCGAGACCGCGAACCAGGTCGGAGGTGCCGCCCGCGTTGGTTTCGGGGTCAAAACCGGTGTAGTTATCCCACGAATGCAGGTTCCGGCCCACCAGCGAAATGCTGAAATTGCTCATGTTTTTGACCAGATTCGGCAGCTTGTAACTCAACGCCAGCTCGCGGAGTTTGACAAACGAGCCATCTTCAATCCGCCAGGCTTCGGTGTTGTAGATCGAATAAATATACCCGCGCGGCAATTCGCCTTTCAACTCCTTCTCGGCGTATTCACCAATTCCGACGCCCTGACGGGTCCGTTTATCCGAATTGTATACGTCGAAACCCTGAACGGCATCGAGCAAAAACCGCAGCGACAACTTTTTATACGACAGACTGCTCGAAAACGACCCCGTCCATTTCGGATTCGGATTGCCGATGACCGCACTGACCGGCGTGCCTTTCGGCTGTCCATCCGGGCCGGTATGATCGACCACGTAATCGACCGATCCCGGGGTTTGGGTTCCGCGTTCAACCTGCGTGAATCCCTGGGGCGTCAGCAGCATCGAACCGTCGGGGTTGGTTGCGTAAGTCGTTCCGTAAAAAACACCGGCGGGTTGCCCTTTCAACAGGTAAATCGACCCGGCTGCGGTTGAAATGTTGATCACCGGGCTACCGAGTTCGAGTACTTTGTTGCGGTTTCGGTTGTAAATGAACGTCACATCCCAGGACCAGTCTTTGGTTTTGATCGGTGTCACATCGAGCGAGAGTTCAACGCCCCGGTTTTCCATCTGGCCCACGTTGTTCACAATCGTGGTGCCGCCGTAGGAGGGAGCCAACACCCGGTTTACCACCAGATCGGTGATTTTCTGGTAATAGGCGGTGGCCGTTACGTTAAGCCGGTTGTTGAAAAACGACAAATCCGCACCGCCTTCGACTTCGGACATGCGCTCGGGACGCACGCGGGGATTGGCGAGAATACCGCCCGGAATGATGGTGTTTTTTCCGATGAAAGGCGTCGGGTTGAATTGCCAGAACCGGCTGTAGGTGCCCAATCCCGACAAATTACCCGATTCGCCGTAGGAGGCCCGGAGCTTCAAACCGTTCCAGACATTATTGAAAGAAATGTTTTTCCAGAAATTCAGATCCGATACCACCAACGAACCGCTGAATTTGGGGTAAATCTGGTTGGTTTCGGTGGGCGAAAATTTCGAAGAACGGTCGCGCCGGACGGCCGCCGTTAAAAACGCCAGGTTTTTGAAGCCCAGCGTTACCTGCCCAAAATAACCGCTCAAATTATACCGGTCGAGGTTGTAAGTCGCCCCAACGGTTGTACTGGCGGCCCCGCTGACGGTTTCGATAAACGGCGCCAGATTCTGGCCACTCGCCACCGTAATGTCTGACTGGTTGTATTGGTAGTTGAAACCGGCGATGGCGTTCAGCTTGAAACTTTCATTGAACTGACGCTCATACGACACGTTGAAATCGGAATTCAGCAGCAGCACCTGGTTGTTGGCCGTAGCGGCAAAACCGTTCGGATACCGTTCCAGCGGCAAATTGGCCGTGGCCTGATAGGGGTAGGGCCGGATGTAATTCTGCCCGACCTGCGAATACGAATCGACGCCCAGAATCCAGTCGACGCTCAATCCTTTCAAAGGGGTCAGGTTCAACTGAACGTCGCCGATGGTGCGGTTGGTGCTCTGGGTCGAACGCATATCTTCGATTGTCGACAGCGGGTTGACGCGCGACGGCTCAACGGCCAGCAAATTCCCGGCGGCATCGCGTTTAGTAATGTCCCAGATGTTGTTGGTAATGTTGACCGAGTTGATCGGGCTGTAAAACACGTTGCCGTTGGCTTTCTCATTCGAGAAACTATTGCTGTAGCTCAAACCGGCGGTCATTTTAGCCCAGTTGGTCAGCCGCTGATCGAGCCGCGCGCGCAGGTTGTAGCGTTGAAAGTCGGTGTTTTTGAGAATGCCCTGGTTGTATAAATACCCGAAGGAAACGTAGTATTGGGTGTTTTCCCGACCTCCCGAAACCGAAATTGAGTTGTCGGTCCCGATGCCCTGGCGGAATAGCTGGTCAAAATAATCATAGCGGGTTACATCGACCAGATTTGTAGCAAGGTTGGCAGGAACACCATCCCGGATAATGGGCGTGGTCGTTACGCCGGGATTGGCCGCGAGCTGGGCGGCTGTCGGTACGCCGATGGTGTGCAGGCGTAAATCGGCAAAACCGAATTGCTTGGGATACGTGGTGATGTATACTTTTTTTCGCAGCTCGTTGGTGCTGAAACTGGTGGTAAACGAAATTCGGGGCGCGCCCGTCTTCCCGCGTTTCGTCGTGATCAGCACCACACCGTTGGCCGCCCTTGAACCGTATTGGGCCGCAGCAGCCGCGCCGTTTAGCACGTTGACCGTTTCGATGTCGGCCGGATTGATATCCGCCAACCGGTTTTGACTGGGATTGGACTGACCAATCTGGCCGCCAGCTGCCAGCTGCGACACGTTGGTACTGGCATTGCTGACGATGACACCATCGACCACATAAAGCGGATCGGAGGGGCCGGTCAGGGATTTGACCCCCCGCAACCGGACGGACATACCGCCCGCCGGATCGCCGGAGTTCTGGGTGATTTGCGCCCCCGGCACTTTGCCCTGCAAGCTATTAAGGAGCCCTCCCGTACCGGTTTGGGATAGACTTTCGGCCCGGATGGTGCTGATGGCGTTGCCCAGTTCGCGCCGGGAGGTCTGGGTGGTCGAACCGGTAGCCACTACTTCGTCCAGATTCATGACGTCTTCTTTCAGCGACGCATTGGTCGTAAGGGTGGGCTGGCTACCCAGCGAAATGGATTGCCGGACCGGCGCATAACCGATGAAACTGAAATTAAGGGAATAAGTACCCGCGGGCAGGGAAACGCCGAACGTATAATTTCCATTTTCATCCGAAGCCGAACCCAGCGTGGTTCCGACTATGACCACGGTGACGCCGGGTAAAGCCTGGCCGTTGGCATCCGTGACGCGGCCGGTTAGCGTGTAACGTTGATTTTGTGCAAAAGCAATGTCTGATAAACACAGCATTGCCAGAAGAAGCCCGATACAATGATACCGGATCGTATAGATCTTTGTCATACAGGTGGGAAGATGAAGGTTAGATTTGGACATAATTTCATCATTCTCCCCAACTTTAACAAAGCAGACCGGTACTATCTTGGAATTTAAAAACAAGTACTTTTCATTATTATATCGACCCGGTTGAATCGGTTGCGGGTTACATATTGCGCCGGTATTGGCCGCCCACCTCGTACAAAGCCCGGGATAACTGGCCCAGGGAACAAACTTTGGTAGCTTCCATCAGGGCTTCGAAGACGTTGCCGTTCGACAAAGCCGTCGTTTGCACCCGTTTCAAAACCGCACCGGCGGCTTCCCGATTTCGTTCCTGAAACGCCTTGCGCGACTCGATGGCGTAGCGTTTTTCTTCATCGGTTGAGCGGATTATTTCCTGCGGAACGATCGTGGGCGAACCGTTCGGGTCCAGAAACGTGTTGACGCCCACGATCGGCAGTTGGCCGCTGTGTTTCTGCATTTCATACACCATCGACTCGTCCTGAATTTTACTGCGCTGGTACATCCGCTCCATGGCTCCCAGAACGCCACCCCGCTCGTTGAGGCTCCGAAATTCATTCAAAACCGCCTGCTCGACCAGATCGGTCAGTTCTTCGATGATGAAAGCGCCCTGCAACGGATTTTCGTTTTTGGTAAGCCCGAATTCTTTGTTGATGATCAACTGAATGGCCATGGCCCGGCGGACACTTTCCTCCGTCGGCGTCGTAATGGCTTCGTCGTAGGCGTTGGTGTGCAGCGAATTGCAGTTGTCCGACAGGGCGGTTAGTGCCTGAAGCGTGGTGCGAATGTCGTTGAACGCGATTTCCTGCGCGTGTAAACTTCGGCCCGATGTCTGGATATGGTATTTCAGCTTTTGCGAACGGTCGTTGCCTTTGTATTTATATTTCATGGCTTTCGCCCAGATCCGACGTGCCACCCGGCCCAGTACCGAATATTCCGGGTCCATGCCGTTGGAGAAAAAGAACGACAGATTCGGCGCAAAATCGTCGATTTTCATGCCGCGTGCGAGGTAATATTCAACGAATGTAAACCCGTTGGACAGCGTAAAAGCCAGTTGCGAAATCGGATTGGCCCCCGCTTCGGCAATGTGATACCCCGAAATGGAAACGGAATAGAAGTTT
Source organism: Larkinella knui (assembly GCF_003858645.1). Lineage (GTDB taxonomy): Bacteria > Bacteroidota > Bacteroidia > Cytophagales > Spirosomataceae > Larkinella > Larkinella knui. The sequence continues at coordinate 343,609 of NZ_RQJP01000001.1, forward strand.
CGCACCTGCTGATCGGTGAAATACTGCTGAATATCGCCCATCATCCGCAGGGCAAATTCCGTCGAAAAGATGCAGGTATTCTGCGCCTGATCTTCCTTTAAAATATCCGCCTGAACCGTTCCGCGCACTTGCCGAAGCGTATCGGCTTTGATTTTTTCATACACCTCCTTCGGTACTACCTGATCGCCGGTTGTGCCAAGCAGCAGCAGGCCCAATCCGTTGTTGCTGTCCGGTAATTCGCCCTGATAAGCCGCTAAACCGTCTTTCGTTAAATCTGGCAGAGGCTCTCCTTTTTGCTTTACATACAATTCGCACTGCTGATCGATGGCGGCATTCAGGAAAAAGCCGAGCAGCATGGGTGCCGGTCCGTTGATGGTCATCGAAACTGACGTGGCCGGATCGCAGAGGTTAAAACCGCTGTAGAGTTTTTTGGCATCATCCAGCGTGCAGATGTTGACGCCGGAATTGCCAATTTTTCCGTAAATATCCGGCCGGTAATCCGGATCTTCGCCATACAGCGTGACCGAATCAAACGCCGTGGAAAGCCGTTTGGCCGACATACCTTTCGAGACGTAATGAAACCGGCGGTTGGTGCGTTCCGGCCCGCCTTCTCCCGCAAACATTCGGGCCGGATCTTCGCCCTCGCGCTTCAGCGGAAACACACCGGCGGCATAGGGAAACTCGCCGGGCACATTTTCGGTCAGCAGCCAGCGCAGAATATCACCCCAGTCTTCGTAGGTGGGCAAACTGATTTTCGGTATCCGCAACCCGGACAACGACGTCGAAAATAGGCTTTGGTGAATGGTTTTGTCACGAACCTGGTACTGGTAGGTGTCGGCCCGGTATTTTAGCTTCAGTTCCGGCCAGGCTTTCAAAAGTTGCCGACAATCGTGGTGAAGCCGGTTTTCGAAATCCGCAAATAGATCTTTGAGCGCCACCTCGACCGAATCGGCGGTATTGGACGCGTTAGACAAGGTTTCCAAAACCCCATTTAACTGATACATTTTCCGTGCAATCGCCACCTGCTCGTTGACAAACGTGTCATACTGGCCACTGGTTTCGACAATTTCGGCCAGATAGCGAACGCGCTCGGGCGGAATGATGGAGGCAGGCGGAGTGGCGGAAGAATTGATAATCGCGTTCTCTCCAAAATGAACACCGGTTTTTTGCTCAACAAGCTGCATCAATTTCGTGAACAAGGCATTCATTCCACCGTCGTTGAACTGCGATGCGATAGTTCCAAAAATGGGCAGATTTTCATCCGCGGTTTCCCAGATGGCGGCATGGGCCGACCCGTGGTTCCGGCGGTATTGTTTCCGAACATCGCGCAACGCATCGAGCGAACCCCTTTTATCAAATTTGTTAATGGCGATAACATCCGCAAAGTCGAGCATATCGATTTTTTCCAGCTGCGTTGCCGCGCCGTATTCGGCCGTCATGACGTATAGACTAACATCCGAATGCTCGGTAATTTCCGTATCCGACTGCCCAATGCCGGACGTTTCGATGATAATCAGGTCGAACTGGGCCAATTTACAAATCTCAATGGCATCCCGAACGTGTTTGCTCAGGGCCAGATTTGCCTGGCGGGTGGCCAGCGAACGCATATAAACCCGGCCCGCAGCCAGGTCGGGGTGGATGGCATTCATCCGGATGCGGTCGCCCAGCAAGGCCCCGCCGGTTTTGCGCTTCGACGGATCGACGGAAATAATGGCAACGGTTTTGTCGGGAATAGTGACCAGAAACCGGCGCACCAGTTCATCGACCAACGACGATTTGCCCGCGCCACCCGTGCCGGTAATGCCGAGAACGGGAACGGTTTTCGAAACCGGTAAAGTCCTCAAGACCTTACCGGTTTGCTCATAAGAATCCGGTTCATTTTCGGCCACAGAAATTAGCTGCCCGATCAGTTTGGCATCCTTGGTCCGGGCCAGATTGGTAAGCTGACCGTTTAATTCCTTCAGGTGACTGGCCGCTCCCGTTGCGTAATCGCATTTTTCCAGCAGATCATTGATCATTCCCTGCAAACCCATCGTTCGCCCGTCGTCCGGGGAATAAATCCGGGTCACGCCATAGCCGTGTAGCTCGTCAATTTCCGAGGGCAAAATGGTGCCTCCGCCCCCGCCAAATACCTTGATATGAGCCGCTTTCCGTTCCCGAAGTAAATCGATTATGTATTTGAAAAACTCCAGGTGCCCGCCCTGATACGAGGTGATGGCAATGCCCTGCACATCTTCCTGAATGGCGCAATCGACAATCTCGGCGACCGAACGGTTGTGGCCCAGATGAATCACTTCGGCACCGGATGCCTGCATAATCCGGCGCATAATGTTGATGGCCGCATCGTGACCGTCGAACAGCGAAGCCGCCGTGACGATGCGAACGTGATTTTGGGGCTGATACGGTTTTGGCGATTGTTGAGATACCATGATCAAATTGCAAATTGTTGTGTAAAAGTAGGCAGAATGGCGGAAAACCCGTATTATTGATTGTAATTACCAAGTTTAAAACCGGCATGTCGCCAGCGCAAAAGTTCTACCGTTCGATTGGTGTTCGCCATCATGAAGTTCGAACGGTCTGGTTATTTTTCTTACATAATTTCTTTCTCGGCATTGGGACGATTCTGGTTTATGTGTCGGCCAACGTCATTCTGCTTGAAAATCATCCCGAAACCAGTCTGCCCATCGCTTACATAGGCTCGGCGATTGCCATGATGGTGGTCGGAAAATTGTATGCCCATTACGAACACCTGCTGGCGCTCCGGTCCCTGGCCGTCCGGGTTTTGTGGGCGGTCATTGTTTTGACCTTTGTAATTGATGTTCTGGTTCTTGCGGGTCATTCCGTCTGGTCGTCCATCGCCATTATGGTCGGTTTTCGGATCATTTATCTGCTGACGAATCTGGAGTTCTGGGGCGTGTCGGCGGTGGTTTTCGATGTGCGGCAGAGCAAGCGGCTTTTTAGTGTGATCAGTTCGGGCGATATGCCCGCCAAAGCGCTAGGGGCCATTCTGGCGGCTTTGGTTCACGCCCATACGGACATGTTTTTTCTGCTGCTGATTGCCTTTGGCTCTTTTCTGGCGGCCATTTACATACTCCGCTTAACCTATCGATCCCACGATGTGCACACGTCACACGGTTCGGCGCGCGTTCGGCAGCCGCAGCAGTCCCGCATCGTGGAGCATTTGTTCGGCAACAGCAGCCTGATTACCTGGATGTGTCTGAGTCTGGTGGCGGTGGCGACCGTGGCGGCAAGTGTGGAGTATGCGTTTTTTATCAACGTAAAATATAAAATTCACTCGACAACCTCGCTGCTCCAATATTTGAGTAAGGTGCTGGCTTTGACCTATTTAGTGGCCATGGTCGTGAAAATTGTCGTATCGCGACAGGCGCTTGACCGGCTTGGCGTCCGACGTTCGTTGCAATTGCTGCCCTTAACCGCTTTAGTTGGCGTGGCGGTTTTTGCGGTGGTGTGGTTTTCAAATGTCGGCGAATCAACCTGGCTGCTCTACTATTGTGCGCTTTACCTGACGTTTGAAGTAATGCGCCGGTCGTTGTTCGATCCGGTTTTTCTGGTGCTTTTCCAGCCGCTGAATACCCACCAGCGGTTACAGGGGCACACGCTCGTCAAAGGGTTTTATGAACCGCTCGGAATGGCCCTGGCTGGGGTACTGATTTATGCTTTTCACGCTTATCCCGAACTGAACGAGTGGGTATTGTTTGTCTGGATGGGACTCGCAACGCTGGTTGCTTTCGGGTTTCTTCGGCGAACGTACCAGCAGTATTTGAACGAACTGAAATCGGCCCTGAGTCGGCGGTTTCTGGAAACGAATGAACTGGTCGTACCCGAGGAAGTTCTGAAGATCGTGGTAAAGAACCTGCAAAGTTCCCGGGTCGAAGAGGTGATCAACGCCATTGACTGGCTAAAAACGCATCATCCGGAAAAACTGGCCGAAGCGTCCACCAACTTGCTGCAACACACTGATTATCAGGTTCGCCGGTTTGCGCTCGAAATATTTATCGAATTAAAAACGCCCGTAGACGCAGCTACACTCTACAAGTTAGCCCTCCACGATCCCGAACCGCGCATTCGTGAAGCAGCCAGCCGGTTGTATGGGAGTCAGCCCAAAGCCGATGTCAAATCCGTAACCGATTTGCTCCACCATCCGGATTTGACGATTCGAAAAGGTGCCATTTTGGGAAGTTTGAAAAACCGCCGGTTTGCGGCCCAGGCAACGGAAAGTTTCGTTGCCTTGAGTACATCGAGCGACCCGGGCAACCGGATGGCGGTTTTGGATAGTATTCGGTTACTAAAACTCAATCAGCATGCGGACCTGGTCAGTGAGTCCCTGAAAAGCAACGATTCGGCCGTTGTACAGGAAGCCATCCAGACGGCTGGTGTTATGAGTCATCCGGGATTGACCCGCCACCTCGTCAGTCTGCTGTCCGATAAAGTATACTGGCGCTCCTCCGCCCGGACGCTAAGTGACATGCAGGAAGCGGCTTTGCCGTATCTGGAAAGAGCGATTGAGTTATCGCAGAATGTCGTGCTATTGCGCCGGGTTGCGGCTATTTGTGCCAAAATTAAGGTTCCTGAAAGTTATCATTTGTTAACATCGCTCGTCGGCAAGCCCGATTTGTCGGTTCGGATGGCGGCCCTGAAGGCTTTGAGCCATTTTGAAATGGTCCCGGCCGAATCGGCGGTGTTTCATCGGGTTGTGCAGGAAGAACTGAAACTGGCCCAGCGACTGCTCCACGGAAGTCTTCACAAAAATGACAAAGAACTGCTGGCCTGTCTGGATTATGAAATGGATCTGCTGCTCCAACGGCTGTTCTTCCTGCTCATGCAACTCTACGACCGCGACGTGATTGCCAGCGTTCGAACCGGGATCGACCATGCATCGCGGGAACGCCGGGCGAATGCGCTGGAAATGCTCGACAACCTGATTCCCCGGGTCGTCTACCAGTGTCTGCAAGCCTTGGTCGATGATATTCCGGTGGCCGAAAAAGTCCGTTTGGTGGATGCGCAACTGGATGTCTTTCACGCACAGGAACCGCTGTTAACGTACATTCTGCACCACGGCGAAACCCTGTTTTCAACCTGGACCATCAGCGTTGCGTTGCGTCGGTGGATTCCCCGTTCGCTGGCGAATACGCGATTGTTAAGTCAATATCTGCAACACGATGTTCAACTCCTGAGTGAAAGCGCCGGTGGTGCCCTGCAACTGGTTCAGACGCAGCATCCCGAATGGCACCAGCGGTTGCTGGCCGATCACCCCACGATTTCCGATCACCCTATGAAACCGTCAACCGAAGCCCATATTTCTGATTTTGAGCGGGTTATTGTTTTAAAAAATACGCGGCTGTTTGCGAATACACCCGAAAATATTCTGAGTACGATTGCGCCCATCATGAAAGAAGTGACCTTTCAGGAAGGACAAACTATTTTTAATAAGGGTGAAATCGGAAATTGCATGTTCGTTATTTACTCCGGCACCGTCGATATTTACGACCGTCAGCAGCGTCTGGCGCAATTCGAGCGGGGGGATGTGTTTGGCGAACTGGCGTTGCTCGATGCCGAACCCCGGTCTGCATCGGCCGTGGTGGCATCCGATGTATTGTTGTTCCGCATCGATCACGAAGATTTCTATGATCTGATGGAAGAGCGGGGTGAAGTTTTGCGGAATGTAATCCGGATTTTGTGTCAGCGCATCCGGTTTCAAAACGAGAAGATTCAGACGATGTCGGTTAAACCGAATACTGACTGACAATTTCTTTCAGGTGCGCCAGACGTTCCTGCTTGCTGGCTTGCCGTAAAACCGTAGCGGTTTGGGTCCAGTAATGATGACTTTCCAGGAAACTCACCTGAATCCGGTTCCAGGCGGGTTCATCGCAGACGAAATTGCGCTCTTTCAACTCTTCAAAAAGGGTGCTGGCAATGGGGCCGAAATCCGGTCGGCCTAAATAATCCAGATCGGCATCACACAGAATTTCTTCCAGCAGATTTGTTGGCGATTGCGGGATTTTGGTGGCCATAATCATTCCGCATATCCGCTCGATCTGCTCGGAGTTGTAGGTAAACTGCGGGAGGGTCTCGCGGGCATACCGACAGCCCTCAGCCTCATGACCCTGATAGGTGGAGATAAACCCGCAGTCGTGATACAAAGCGGCTGTTCGCAGCAGCAGCAATGCGTCAGGATCGGTTATGTTTTCCGCATGCGCCAGTTGTGAAGCCGCTTCGACAACATCCAGGGTATGATGAATACCGTGGTAATAGAGGGTTGGCGAAAGGTCGCGCTTCAATTTAGCAAGGATAAACTCCTCGGCTTTTGGTAAATTCATCGCAAAGGGAATAATTGACGCACTCCGTACGAGTTAACGGTCAAAGTAAAGGAAATCGGATAGAAACGAAAAACTTTGTTTAGTGATTTTTTAACACGGATCAATTATAGGGTAAATAAAAACACAAAGCCCGGCCAATCTGGCCGGGCTTGTTGAAATTGTAGTATAGCAAAGTTGATGTCGTTCAAAAAACGACGGTTTTAATTCTGTGGATTAAGCCGATCAATCAACATTTTATTGAACATTCGCTCCGTATTATGAAGCTCCTGGAGTTGCTGGGGAGAAATAACGCGTAAAAATTTGGCGTTGTATTCTTTCTCCAGATCAACCAGTTTCTGTTTCAATTCGACCGATTCGTTCAACTCACTAATCGCTTCATTACCACCGGGTTTGGTCGATTTGCGCAATTGCCGGGAAATGTCCCTCCGCCGGTCGCTGTATTCGTTGTAAATAGGCCAGAATTGGGGCGCCTGTTCCGTTGTCAGGTTCAAGCGGTTGGTAATCAGGCCAATTTTTGCACTTTCTATTTTTTGACGATCCTGGTTCTGGGCCATAGCCGGCAGCGTGAGCAGCAAACCAAAGAACAGTACCAGTAAGCGGGTGAGCGATTTCATATGAATTGTTAGAAATAAATAATCGGTCATAATCAGATGGTTGCGGTTCCGGCAGCGTCCTCTTCAATCATTTGTTGTATCGATTCCGGCGAAACGTGCAATTCATGAATCAATGTCGAATCACTGCCCATTTCATGGGTTTTGATCATATCGGAGTAATCCTCCAGATAAATATCCTGATCCTGCAGATAATCCAGAACCGATTCGGTACTCACTTTACTCAGCAATTCCGGTTCCAGCGAATCCTGCTTTTGGGGGTACGTAAACCATACCAGAGCCGCCACCAAACCCGCACCAGCCAGTGTCGACACCGATCGTTGCCACGACCAGCTGATCGTGAAACGGTGGGAGCGACGGGTTGTTTCAGCCTGAATCCGGGTCGGAAGTGTATCAAAATAGCCATCCGGCGTCGTAAACGGTACTTGCCGCAGCGAATTTTGCCGGTCTAAGTCGTCAAGTCGTATTATTTTTTTCGGTTCCATTGTCTTATAAGCACAACGGTTTGACAAGCAAGCCTGTATCGGGTTTAATTCGTATTCAGATAATCTTCAATTTTTTTCACGGCCAGGTGATACGACGCCTTCAGGGCTCCAACAGATGTTCCCGTAATTTCGGAAATTTCTTCATATTTCATATCATCGAAATACTTCATGTTGAACACAAGGCGTTGTTTATCAGGCAATTTTAATAGTGCTTTTTGTAATTTCATCTGAATTTCTTCGCCGGACGGGTCGTTTCCGGAGGTCACATAGTCCGAATTACTTTCCAGCTTTTCCATCAGCTCGCCCTCGACATCGCCGATGGGCAGAAAAAACCGCCGGCGTTTTTTATTCAAAAAATTCAGACACTCGTTCGTGGCAATCCGGTAAATCCAGGTATATAACTGCGAATCACCCCGGAAGTTCTCCAGCGAATTCCAGACTTTGATAAAGGTCTCCTGTACCAGATCATCCGCGTCATCGTGGTCGATGACCATCTTCCGGATATGCCAGTAAATTTTCTGCTGATACTGGCGCACCATCAGATTAAAGGCATAATTCCGGCTTTGCGGATCGCGGTATTTTTGCAGGAGTTCTTCGTCAGTCATTAATTAGTGGCTTGGTTTGTAGGTATGGTTTATAGGTTTTAACTACAAACGACAGGCTACGCACGTCTTTCTATGGCTTTTTTCGCGGCTTCAACAATTTTCTCCGCCGTGAGGCCGTATTTCTGCATCAACTGGTCGGGTGTGCCACTTTCGCCGAAACTGTCGTGAACGCCAATCATTTCGAGCGGAGCGGGGTAATTACGGGACAACACCTGCGCCACACTGTCGCCCAAACCACCGTTCAACTGATGTTCTTCGGCCGACACCGCACAGCGGGTTTTGCGAACGGAAGCCAGAACGGCCTCTTCATCAAACGGTTTTATCGTGTGAATATTGATAATATCGGCTTCAATTCCTTCTTCGGCCAGGATTTCACCGGCTTTGATGGCTTCCCAAACCAGGTGGCCCGTTGCAAAGATGGACACATCCGGCCCTTCGTTCAGCACGATGGCCTTCCCGATTTCGAATTTCTGGTCGGCGGGCGTGAAAATGGGCACCACCGGGCGGCCAAAACGCAAATAAACCGGTCCTTCATATTCCGCAATGGCGATGGTAGCGGCTTTGGTCTGGTTAAAATCGCAGGGGTTGATGACCGTCATGTTCGGCAACATTTTCATCATGCCGAGGTCTTCCAGAATCTGGTGCGTTGCGCCGTCTTCGCCCAGCGTCAAACCGGCGTGGGAAGCACAGATTTTCACGTTTTTGTTCGAATAGCAAACCGACTGCCGGATCTGGTCGTAAACCCGCCCGGTGGCAAAGTTCGCAAACGTGGTGGCAAACGGAATTTTTCCGCCGATGGTCAAACCGGCCGAAACGCCAATCATGTTGGCTTCCGAAATACCGCACTGCACATAGCGTTCCGGAAATTCCTTGATAAAACCTTCCAGTTTGAGCGACCCCGCCAGATCGGCGGTCAGGGCAACGACGTTCGGATTGGTGCGACCCAGTTCAAGAATACCCGCGCCAAAGCCGGAGCGAGTGTCTTTTTTTTCGGTATAGGTGTATTTCTTCATGGTCTAAGCGATTGCAATTTAGTTAAAAAGTAATTCGCACTGGGGCAATTGGGGTGTTGGGCGGCATTTTCGATGGAGAAGCCGCGCCGAATCATCTTGTTGGCAAGGTTAACTTTGCTACCACAGCCTGCCCCGGTTTTTTTCAACATTAACTTCTTTATGAAACTGAATGGATTTTCCTGGCTCTCAGGAGTTTCGAATGAAAATGAATCTTTAAGTAGTTTGCTCATTGTTGCAGAATCAGCTAAAAACCAGGATTCTACTTCTTTTACCGAAACTATAATTGTTTGATTTAGACGTTCAGTAATTCGTTGTTTTGTCAAAGTAATACAGGTGCTATCGTCTAAATCTGTAAGTATAAAAATTTGGTTTGCACCTGAATCTATCAAGCTTTGACGAAAATCTTCTATATTCTGAGGTAGTAAATTTCCCGCCCCTGATGCGTCAATAACGGAGTCAATACATTCAATACCGAAAGTATTAAGCAAGCTTTGAAATGCGTCCGACCGCACTATAATAGTTTCTGTTTCACCTTCACAAATAAATCCTGCTTTTACCACGGAAGCCCACCTCCAAGAGCATTAGTTAACCAAGCTTCATCCATGCGAAGTCCATAAAAGCGTTCTCCTGTGAATTGCTTGACTTGCGTTGAGCCCTTTTTTTTGTCGACTAAAATAAGCTCTTTGGGTTCAAGCTTGGAAACGAGGGTTTGAGAGTGTGTATTTAACCAAATAAAATGACCTTTTTCTTCACAGGCGTATCGGCAGAGGTTCACTAGTTCCCTTACAACTTTTGGATTTAGGCCATTTTCCGGTTCTTCAATGCATAGAAATTGCGGTTCATCACTTTGGTATATGGCAGTTAGTAAAGCGATAATATTATATGTACCGTCAGAAATTAAGCTTTTGTTAAACGGCTTATCAATATGTTTATCTTTTAACAAGAGTGAATCGTTGCCACTTATTGTATCAGAATGAATAGTTATAGCTTCAAAACCAGGTATAAACAAGGATAGCCAATCGTCTATCTCTTCTTTTAAAGTTTCATCGTCAAATATTCTTTTTAATACCTTTTCAAGATTGTCAGCAGAAAGACTAAGGGATTTATTATCTTGGTAATTGAATTTTTGAAGAGTATTATTTTTAATGAATAACCTTGAAAAACTCTTGTAAAACTGTTGATAAAAAGATAAATGCTTAGGTAATTCTCCAAATCTTTTTTCTTCTTCTGGAGTTAATTCACCCGTTTTTTTCTTTCTGATACTTTGTTCATGATCGCTATATTCTAAATATACGCTTATTGTATTTGGGGGAGTATTATTAAACTCAAGACTGAAGTTAAATGAATATGCCCTAGTCTTTTGATTAATTATACTCTGGATACCTCCAAAAAGTCTAACAGCATCAAACGGATTATTGTCATATTTAGCTAATATGTTCACAAACTCCAAAGCCTCGAAAATATTCGATTTCCCCGACCCGTTGGGGCCGACGAATACCGTGAACGGATTGGGCTCGATGAGCTCAATCCGTTCGATGGATTTGAAATTTTCGATGACCAGGCGTTTGATCTTCATGCTCAGTAATCTCCCATTCCCGCCGTAATCGGCAGTTGGTTCAAAGCCGTGGCGAGTTGTTCGTCATTCGGCGCAACACCGTGCCATTTGTGGCTGCCCATCATGAAATCCACGCCAAAGCCCATTTCCGTGTGCATGAGAATCAGCGTCGGCACTTCGGGCTCGGCTTTCGATTCGTGCAGGGTTTTGATGATGTCATTCATGTCGTTGCCCTGCATCTCGGTCACATTCCAGCCGAAGGCGCGGTATTTGGCACCCAGATCCCGGTTGTTCATCACCAGTTTGGTCGGTCCATCGATCTGCTGGCCGTTGAAATCGATGATAGCCGTCAGGTTGCCCAGCTTGTGGTGGGGCGCAAACGTAGCCGCTTCCCAAACCTGGCCTTCCTGCTGCTCGCCGTCGCCCATCAGCACATAAACGTGTTTGTCGTCACCATTCAAGCGTTTGGCAAAAGCCGCCCCGCAGGCTACCGACAGGCCCTGTCCCAGCGAACCCGAAGCAATCCGAATACCGGGCAGGTGTTCGGCCGTGGCCGGGTGGCCCTGCAAGCGGCTGTCGAGCTTCCGGAATGTGGCCAGTTCCGAAACCGGGAAGTAGCCCGAACGCGCCAGAACGCTGTAAAATACCGGAGAAATGTGGCCGTTCGACAGAAAAAAAACGTCTTCGTCCGTCGCATTCATATCGAAAATAGCGGCCCCCTGTTCGTCGCGTTTCAGGCGCATGACATCGAAATAAAGGGCGACCAAAAGATCGGTGCAACCCAGCGAACCACCGGGGTGGCCGGAATTGACGGCGTGTACCATCCGGACAATATCGCGCCGGACCTGCGTAGCAATGTTCTGTAATTGTTGAATTTCCATGTTCAGATAAAAGAGTTGAGACCAGAGAATAAAGACTTTCATGGTCTCTACTCTCTGGTCTATAATCTCACTTCTATTTTAAAATCTGTTCGGTATGATTTTCGTTATCGACTTTTGTGATGATGTCCGATAAAATGCCGTTTTCGTCGATCACAAAGGTGGTGCGAACGATGCCCATGAATTTGCGGCCATACATCGACTTTTCGTGCCAGACGTCATACGCCGTCACCAGTTTTTGGTCGGTATCGGCCAGTAGGGCGAATGGCAGGTTGTGTTTCTTAATGAATTTTTGGTGCGACTTTTCGTCATCTACACTGACACCCAGTACTTCATAACCGGCTTTCAACAGGTAATTGTAATTGTCGCGCAGGTTGCAGGCTTCAGCCGTACAACCGGGGGTATCGTCTTTGGGATAAAAATACAGAACAACTTTTTTGCCCCGGTAATCCGATAACCGGACTGGGTTGCCATTCTGATCGCGGGTTTCGAAGTCGGGAGCCGCGTCACCGATTTGAAGAGCCATAGTTTCTTGGTTTACAGTATTCGGACTGGCAAGTAACGGCAAAAAATGCACATTGCCCTGCGAAATCCTAATTTTCCTTCTCCGGGATGGCCGTTGAATCCACCGTCATAGGCCGGGGAGCTGGTGGGAGCGTGGCCGTTACGGTGGTCAGATTACCGGCCCGGTCTTTTACTTCCAACACCACGGAACCTTCAAAAGGTTTGGTTGGATCGAGTTTGTCCGACCAGATTAAAGCCTTTTTGTAATCGTATTGCATTAAAATCCACTCCCCGTTGACCATCGCCCGGACGGTATCCAGTCCTGACAAATCATCTTTGACGGTGGCAACCAGGGCTTCGTGGTCTTTGCGTAAAATCTTTACCGTCGGCGGATTCACATCGGTCAGGAGCTGAAAAGTGCCCAATTGGCGCGATCGAAACAGAAACCGGTTGTCTTTCCAAAAACCGCCTACGTACGTTTTCCGGTTTCCGCTAACCAGGTACATCTGAGTCCTATGGGCGTTTTCCAGAGGTTGGAGTGCCGCCAGGTTGACCTCGAAATTGTCGTTCAACGGGATCGTCCCCTGGTTGATCGACAGGCGATTGTCCGAATAACTTACTGCCAAATGCAAGGTGTCGTATAAACTCTCGGCGGGAAATGTCACGGTCACCGATGAATCCTGGTACGTAGTTGCCTGACCGGGCCGAATTCTTTTTTTGAAATTTAGCGGCAGAACCGTTTTACCGATCTGGACCGAATCCGGCAACTGTTTCTGTAAATCAACGATATAGTAGGCTTCATTGGCTCGAATGTACGTTGTTGGCAGCGCAACAGCTTCTCCCCGGATGTATAACTGAGCCGTGGGCGCAGTCGTTGTCGGAAAATTACGGGCTCGGATGAGGAGCGTATTTTCTTCTACCGAACTAAAAATGGCCGTGGGTAATTTACTCGGTATCAGCCTGGCCAACGGCTCACTTTCTGCTTCAGGATGAATTGTAAACCGTAGCATGGTCGCGTGTTGGTTACAATCATACAGCGTAATGGTCACTTCATGGGCTTGACCATCGAACAGCGGCAATTTGCCCCGTCTTTGATCAAACCGGTAGAGATTCAGTGTGTTACCATCGGCGATGTAGCAACGATGATACCGCTGGCCCGTCAACTGCTCGACGCCGTAATTCATGTGGAGGTTGATCAGACGGGTTGCCTCGTTCGGAAAGTTACTCATGTTGTAGGCAAAAACTTCCTGGCCATCCAGTTGAATTTCGATGCAGCTGAGCCCATTTTTGAAGGGCGAACCGCTGGTCCGGTCGTGTGCCAGAACTTCCAGCCCAATCAGACCATTGGCCGAAACCGGTTGCGTTAACACATACTCCCCATTGGGTCGGCGGATTGGCGTGACGGCTACCCGGCCGGCCTGTCCGTTCACCCGGGATGCCGGCGTCAGGGGTTGCAAGGCAATTCGCTCGAAAAACGGCGGAACATTGTCTTCAATCTCCTGAAAACCAAATAGTAATGGATTAAGCAGGTTGTTTTTATCATCGCGGATTTCGAAGTGCAGGTGTGGCCCGCCCGATCCACCGGTATTTCCCGACAACGCAATGATTTCACCTTTTTTTACCGGAAACTGATTCGGTTGGGGGCGCAAGTCGATCTCAAACGTTTGCTTTTTGTACTGTTCCGATCGCAGGTAACGGCCAAGGGTATCGTTCAGCGTCTTCAAATGGCCATAAACCGTCGTCAGGCCGTTGGGGTGTTTAATGAAGATGACGTTGCCATAACCGCCGGTAAAAACCGCAATTCGCGAAACGTAGCCGTCGGCGGCTGCATACACGTCCAGCCCTTCGCGTTGGGCCGTGCGGATGTCGATACCGGCGTGAAAGTGGTTCGGACGAAGATCGCCCAGTCCCCCCGAAAGCGAATTGGCTTCACCGGGCATGATGGGAAACAGAAAATAACCGGGTTGAACGGCCTTCAAAATTTCTTTATCAGGTGCTGCCTGTCCGAAACCGGGAAAACGGATGAGCAACAAAAAAACAACTAGACTTACTCGAACCAGGTTACTTTTTACTTTTTCTACCATAATTCCACTGCCGTAGCCGGTCGCTATTTTACATCAAACTCTAACATTTTCCGGTCTTCGATATACGCCGTCAGTTTGTCGCCAATGTGGACGGGTCCAACGCCTTTCGGAGTTCCGGTAAAGAGAATATCCCCTTGAAGCAACATAAAATAGTTTGATACAAAAGAAATCAGGTAGTCGATCTGAAACAGCATCATGGACGTGTTGCCAACTTGCCGGGTTTCACCATTGACGTCGAGCCGGAAATTAATATTGTGTAAATCCGGAAAATCCGTCTTGGGAATGAACGGCGACATGGGGGCCGAGCCATTGAATCCTTTGGCCAGATCCCAGGGTAAACCCTTAGCTTTCAGCTTCGATTGCAGATCGCGGGCGGTGAAATCAATACCAATTCCGATTTCATCATAATAGCGGTGCGCAAATTTTTGCTCGATGTTTTTTCCCGTACGGCTGATCCGTACCAGAATCTCCACTTCGTGGTGGACGTCGGTCGAAAAATCCGGATAGAAAAAAGGATCGTTGGGTCGCAGAATGGCCGTTTCCGGTTTGGTAAAAATGACCGGATCTTCGGGTTGTTCGTTGTTGAGTTCCTTAATGTGTTCGGCGTAGTTTCGCCCGACGGCAATGATTTTCATGCGCTTTAAACTTTTTCTGCTGGCACAAATCTAAACAGGAAAGACGGCTCAACCGCAAGCTTATTAAAAATTTTGAACAAAGTCGGGTGTCTAACAGTCTCTTATAGGTAGTTTTGGCGTCTAAAATTGTAAACTTTATTATAATCCTACTATGAAAAAAGCCATAATGGCCATGTTGATGCTTGGCCTTGTCGTTGCTTGTCAGAAAGTTCCTCTTACCGGTCGCAACCAGCTGGTATTGATTCCGAATACCCAGATGCTGCCATTGAGCTTTACGAACTACAAAGAAGTACTGGACACCAGCAAGATTGTTCGTTCCGGTGGGCAGGAAGACATGATCAAGCGCGTTGGAAGCCGTATCCAAAAAGCCGTTGAAACGTATATGGCAGCCAATAACCTCAGCGAACGTCTGAATGGTTTTCAATGGGAATTTAACCTGATTGAAAGTCCGCAGGTAAATGCCTGGTGTATGCCGGGTGGCAAAGTGGCTTTCTATACCGGTATTTTGCCTTACACTCAAAACGAAGCGGGTGTGGCCACGGTAATGGGTCACGAAGTTTCACACGCCATTGCTGAACACGGTAATGAGCGGATGAGCGAAGGTTTACTGGCCAATGGCTTGATGCAGGGTGGTCAACTGGTGCTGGGTTCTTTATCGCAAAACCAGCGCAGCCAAACCAATGCGTTACTCTTGCAAGCGGTAGGAGCGGGGCTTCCCGTAGCGTATCAGGTGGGCCGTGCGTTGCCGCACAGTCGGGCGCAGGAATCCGAAGCCGATAAATTAGGGTTGATTTTTATGTCGATGGCTGGCTATAACCCGCAGGAAGCCGTTAGTTTCTGGGGCCGGATGGCGAAAGCCGGATCGGGCCAAAAACCGCCTGAATTTCTGTCTACGCACCCTTCCGACGAGCGCCGGATTCGTGATCTGGAGAAGCAAATGCCCGATGCGATGAAGTATTATCAAAAATCGAGGTAATAAAAAGAGGGTATATTTCGCGGAGTTGAGCGGAGAAAAAAAGGAGTTTAACAGAGTTTTTAATAATTCTCTGCTTAACTCCTTTTTCTCCGCTCAACTCCGCGAAATATACCCTCTTTCTACTTTACTCTCCCAATTCTTCCAGAACCTGCTTCACTTTCGCAGCAGCATCTTTCAACTGAACGGCGGAGAAAACTTTCAGGCCGGATTCATCGATGATGCGCGCACCTTCTTCAGCATTGGTCCCTTGCAGCCGAACAATGATCGGCACTTTAATATCGCCGATGGCTTTGTAGGCTTCCACAACACCCGTCGCAACCCGGTCGCACCGAACGATACCGCCGAAGATGTTGATCAGGATCGCTTTCACATTCGGATCTTTCAGGATAATCCGGAAACCGGCTTCGACGGTCTTGGCATTGGCTCCACCCCCAACATCCAGGAAGTTGGCCGGTTCGCCACCCGACAGTTTGATGATGTCCATTGTGGCCATAGCCAACCCGGCTCCGTTGACCATACAGCCCACATTGCCATCCAGTTTGACATAGTTCAAGTCATTGGCCGTTGCTTCGACTTCCAGCGGATCTTCTTCCGTAATGTCGCGCAGGTGGATCAAATCCGGGTGACGATACAGCGCATTGTCATCCAGGTTCACTTTCGCGTCAACGGCCAGAATCTTGCTGTCCGAGGTTTTCAAAACCGGGTTGATTTCAAACATGGACGAATCCGTTTCGACGTACGCTTTGTAGAGCGACCCGATGAATTTGACCATTTCTTTGAAAGCTTCGCCTTGCAGACCCAGCGCAAACGCGATATTCCGCACCTGGAAGGGCTGTAGACCGATGGCCGGATCGACCCATTCCTTGAAGATTTTTTCGGGCGTATGCTCCGCCACTTCTTCAATATCCATACCGCCTTCGGTACTGGCCATGATCACGTTGCAGGCCTTGGACCGGTCGAGCAGAATACCGATGTAATACTCTTTCGGTTCGGAAGCTCCGGGGTAATAAACATCCTGAGCCACCAGCACTTTGTTAACTTTTTTACCTTCGGGGCCGGTCTGGTGCGTAACCAGGACATTACCGATCAGGTTCTTCGAAATATCCCGAACATCGTCGACCGACTTGGCCAACTGAACTCCGCGTTGCTCCGAACCCCGGATTTTGCCTTTACCGCGGCCACCGGCATGGATCTGAGATTTAATCACAACAAACTTGGAACCGGTTTGCGCCATAATCAACTTGGCGGCTTCAACGGCTTTTTCGGGTGATTCGGCTACGATGCCTTCCTGAACACGGACACCGAAGTTTTTTAATATCTCTTTACCCTGGTACTCGTGAATGTTCATATTGAGCGAAACAAGGAATGGTGAAAAAAAGACTATTTTCGCGGTAAACTTAACAATTAATCCGGTATAGTTCCGAGTTTCGGGTGGTGAGTTTCAATTTACATTTTACATGAACATCGTTGCGCTAAACCAGAAACGGTAAATCTGACCCCAAACATTACACTATGGAACCGCTTCTGAAAGCCGTTGACCTAATCCGTTCCCACGGCGATTTGCCCGTCCTGAAAGGGATCAATTTAAGTATACAAGCTGGCGAAATCGTTTCGATTGTCGGTGCTTCCGGAGCCGGCAAGAGTACGCTGCTGCACATTCTGGGTACGCTCGACCGGCCCGATTCCGGGCAGGTTACGTTGGCAGACCAGCCTGTTTTTGGACTTACGGAAAAAGAACTGGCCCGGTTTCGCAATGAAAAAATCGGGTTTGTTTTTCAGTTTCATAATTTACTGGCGGAATTTACAGCCCTCGAAAATGTTTGTTTGCCGGGTTATATTGCTGGTAATGAGGATAAAAAAGTGCAGGCAAAGGCTGAAGAATTATTAAATATTCTGGGAGTAGGTGACCGGAAGCACCATTTGCCGTCTCAATTATCAGGAGGGGAACAACAACGGACCGCAGTGGCCCGAGCCTTGATTAACAACCCCGCCATTATTTTCGCCGATGAACCCAGCGGTAATCTGGATTCACACAACGCAGAAGAATTGCATAAGCTTTTCTTTCGGTTGCGGGATGAACTGGGGCAAACATTTGTGATCGTAACCCATAATGATCTGTTGGCTAACATGGCCGACCGTCGACTTACAATTCGCGATGGGTTAATACTGAACGATTAATACTGAGTATTAGTACTTATTTTGTAGTTGGGTTGTCGGTTTTAGTAAACGGTTTAAGTGGTTGACAGTGAGCGTTTAAAAATAGTTTAGCCGATCACGTAAAATTTTTTTGACCTATTTGGATTTTATATCTTAACTAATAGTATATATTTGCATCGAAAAGAAAAGTTTTTCATAACGTTGAGTAAATCAGAAAGCCATGAGGGAAATCCCGCATGGCTTTTTTGTGTGCTTTAAGTAAAACCACTTATCGGAAAATCGCCCGGTTTTTTAGCATCTTCCCGATAAGCCGTTGCGACCTAGCGTTTAAATTCTTTCAGGCGCTGTAAAATGGCGAAGGTTAATTCATACTCACTGGATTGCAGAATAAACATATCTTCGAAGCGGCAGAACTCCTTAAACTTATCCAGTTCATCTCCGGTCAGATCAGTTGCCCGACCGGCAATCAGATCGAATCGGTACGACGCCAGCTTGTGCCGACGGTCTTCCTGCATGAGAACCAGCGCTTTACGATCCGATTTGGCCCGCTTGCTGAAGGCTTCGTAGAGAAGGGTTATGACGGAACCGGATGCTACCCGATCCAAAACCTGTTCTCCGGTCACACCGCGTTTGGCTTCCGGTTCGCTCAGGAGTTGTTCAAGTTCCCGTTTTAATTCGGCTTCCTGTTTGCCCCGAACCGTTACTTCAGCCAGTTCAATGACATTATCGGCCAGTTGCCGCTTCATTCGCATCACGGGCTGCTGCGTGGTTCCATCCCAAAGAAAAGCAGAACGGCCGTGTGTAGGACTTGTTACAACTACCGAATCGCCGGGTTTTACCTGAAGGTAATAATTGCCGATCTGGTTGGTTCGCCCAACGGCTAGTGAACGCTTGTTAATAATGCTGGCATTGCCGACACCCCGACCGGTTTCCTGGTCCAGAACTTTGCCAATAATATACTTCGGCGTTTGGGCCAATGACGCGTAGGAAACGAAAAGGAAGACAACTAAAAGTTTCATAATCGACGGCAAGTTCGTTATAAACGAAAAGGTTGGCAAAGTAAGGGAGTTATTTAAGAAAAATTAACAGCTGATCGTATCCAAACGGAGGCCCCATGATAAAATACTTTATATTTTAGTTGTGTCTTATATATTTTACTTATATCATTACGGGCTAACTAGTTCATGACTTGATGGGATGAAGAACGACTACCTCAAAGGACGCGGAGCCCAGTTTAATGCGCATAACCGCTTTCAGGTCCTGAAAATGGAACCCGACCAGGAGCAAACTGTTCCGGATGACGATTTTCCGGAACCGGCCGTCAAAACACAGTTCTTTGCTGAAACTCCGAAACAGATTGTCAGTCGTCCAAACAGTCCGGATATTGGTTTTGTTGCTTCCGTAAACCCCTATATGGGTTGCGAACACGGCTGTATTTATTGTTACGCACGGAATTCGCACGAGTACTGGGGCTTTTCGGCAGGGCTTGATTTTGAAAGTAAAATCATGGTCAAAAAAAACGCCCCGGAATTGCTGGAAAAAGAGTTTCTGTCGAAAAACTACCAGCCGGAAGTCATTCATTTATCGGGCAATACGGATTGTTACCAACCTGCTGAACGCCAATTTCAATTGACCCGCCGGATTCTGGAACAGTGTCTTCTCTACCGCAATCCGGTCAGTATTATCACCAAAAATGCGCTTGTTTTGCGGGATAAGGATCTGTTGCAACAATTGGCGGCTCAAAACCTCGTCGTGGTGTTAATCACCATTACAACATTGAATGAAGAATTGCGGCAGGTAATGGAACCCCGGACGGTTACCGCCAAACGACGGTTGCAGGTAGTGGCCGAGTTAGCCAATGCCGGTATTCCGGTGGGCGTCATGACGGCCCCAATCATCCCCGGTTTGACCGATCAGGAAATCCCGAAATTGATCGAAGCCGCTGCCCGACATGGAGCCTTATGGGCGGGTTATACCATCGTGCGCCTGAATGGAGCCATTGGACCGCTGTTTGAAGACTGGCTTCGTAAGAATTACCCCGACCGGGCAGACAAGGTGCTCAGCCAGATTCGTGAATGCCACGGCGGGCAGTTGAACGATTCACGGTTTGGAACCCGCATGTCGGGCGAAGGGAAATATGCCGAACAAATCCGGCAGTTCCATGACATTGCGGTTAAGAAATACATGCCCAATCAAACCTTTCCGAAATTAGACACCTCCCGGTTTTTGCGGAAAAGGCAATTGAATTTATTCGATTAACGCCTGTCAATGGAAAAACCGGTTGGACCCGAACTGGTTTGATCCGCTTCCAGCGATTCGAATCGGACCCGCCAGTTTTAGAATGGTTAGAAAATGGTGAGCTTCGTGCAATAGGAAAAACTCCGTCCAGCCTTCAATCGTCATCGTTCCATAAACCGGATGCCGGGCCGTGCGTTGCCATTCCTTTTCCGTCAGTGGATGAACAAAATGGAGTATATCCGACCGGCCTATCGCAAGATTATGCAATACTTGTTGATACGGCAGGGACCTCCAGCTTTCAAACTCCGGATCCTGATCGGCAACATAGCGGTCAAATGTCAACGTGTCTTCTTTTAAAATGATGCGCATCCGTTCCAGAAATACCTGTTGATACCGGCCTAAATGGGCAATATTCTCAAAAATAGACCATTGGTCGGCGGCCGGACGTTGCCGAATCTGGTTTTCAGTTAAACCGGACAGGAGGTGACTGAGAGCGTCGGGCTGAAATTGCAAACGGGCGAGGAGCGAACTTATCATACGGTTGGTAGAAATAGACCGGTATTCTGACGATGCTTGCTATGGGATTATGGGCCAGTTTATTAGCATGAACAAATTTAGGTCCGTCAATCAGTTTCTGCGAAATATAAAACCATATTCTCGCTGAATACGTAAATAGGGCGGTATCATTTAACTTATTTAACGTTATGAGTTACATTCAAGCTGGAACCGGTCGCAATGGCGAGCCGGTCAATCTGTTCTATCAGGATTGGGGTACGGGAAATCCCGTCGTGTTGATTCACGGCTGGCCGCTGAGCCACGAGATGTGGGAGTATCAATTGACTGAACTACCAAAGCATGGGTTGCGCTGTATTGCCTACGACCGCCGGGGCTTTGGAAAATCATCGAAGCCCTGGGAGGGATATGATTATGATACGCTGGCCGATGACCTGAAAGCGGTCCTGGATGAACTGGATTTGCAACAGGTTACGCTGGTCGGTTTTTCGATGGGAGGGGGCGAAGTGGTTCGGTATCTGAGTCGGCACGGTTCGGCCCGGATTTCAAAAATCGTTCTGGTGAGCGCGGTAACGCCGTATTTGTTGAAAACCGAAGATAATCCGGAAGGCGTCGACGCGTCGGTATTTGATGAGATGCTGGAGAAAATTCAGGATGACCGGGCTGATTTTCTGGCCACATTCGGGAAGCAGTTTTACGGTGTCAACATGCTCAATCACCCGGTAAGTGATTCACACCTGAAGTGGGATCAAACGCTGGCGTTGTTGGGTTCGCCAAAAGCAACCATCGAATGCGCCAAGGCTTTTTCCGGTACGGATTTCCGGGCCGATCTGGCTGCTATCACGGTTCCAACACTCATCATTCACGGTGATGCCGACCTGACCGTGCCTTTCAAATCATCGGGACAACGGACGCACGAAATGATTCCACAGTCGCAATTGCTGGTTTATGAAGGCGAACCGCACGGTCTTTATTTTACGCAGAAAGACGAATTGAACGAAGATCTGGTCTCGTTCATTACCTCCAACTCGGCCGTAACGGCTTAGAAGTTAAGCGGTAAGAGTGATGAGTTACCGGACTAAAGCGAGTTACTCATCACTCTTACCGCTTAACTAATCTGGTATTCCGTGATTTTCCGGTACAGCGTGGTCAGACCAATGTTTAGCAGCCGGGCCGCTTCGGCTTTGTTGCCGTTGGTGTGGTGAAGCACGTGACGTATGTGATTTTCTTCAACCAGAGTCAGATCAAAAACCGGCCCTACTGGCGTCAATTTGCCTGTATACAATAAATCGTAGGGAAGATGTTCCGGTAGTAAGGCCGGTCCGTCTGCCAGGATTACCGCTCGTTCAATCACGTTTTTCAGCTCCCGAATATTGCCTTTCCAATCGTGTTGACGAAGCTTTTGCTGAAAATCCGGACTAAGCTGTACGTCCCGCTTTCCAATCTTTAAGGCGCTTTGCCGGGCAAATTGATCGGCTAAAGCCGGAATATCGTCGCGCCGGTCACGCAGGGAAGGCAGTTCGATTCGGAATACCGAAAGCCGGTAGTATAAATCCAGTCGGAAATGCCCGGCAGTCGCTTCCTGTTCCAGATCGCGGTTGGTAGCGGCCACCACACGCACATCCACTTTGGTTGGTTTCGTATCACCAACGCGGATAAACTCGTGCATTTCCAGAACCCGGAGTAGTTTAGATTGCAAATCGAGGGGCATTTCTCCAATCTCATCCAAAAACAAGGTGCCTTTGTGCGCTTCCTCAAACAAGCCTTTCCGGTCGCGGGAGGCACCCGTAAAGGCTCCGGCGCGGTGGCCGAATAATTCACTTTCCAAAATTTCTTTCCCCAACGCACTGCAATTGATGGCTACAAAGGCACCCGACCGGCGGGGACTGGCCTGGTGAATGGCCTGGGCAAACACTTCTTTCCCTGTTCCGGTTTCGCCCGTCAGCAGGACGGTTGTGTCGGTAACGGCCACTTTTCGGGCGAGTTCGACGGCCTGTTTGATGGCTTTGGATTCACCGATAATACTCTCAAAACCGTACCGTTTATTTACTTTTTCTTCCAGATGGCGGATGCGGAACTGCAACTGTGCTTTTTCGATCGCCCGGCTGACGAGGGGGATAATCCGGTCGTTGTCGTCACCTTTCGTAATGTAGTCGAATGCCCCGTTTTTGATAGCGGTCACCCCGTCGGTGATGGTCCCGAAAGCGGTCAGAACGATGATTTCTGTGGCAGGATACTGCTGTTTAATTTGGGCTGAAAGTTCGATGCCGTTTTTGTCGGGCAGCTTTACATCACTGATCACCAGGTGAATATCTTCCAGTTCTAAGGCCCGAAGACCGTTGCGGGCGTTGTTGGCTTCCAGAACATGATACCCTTCAAGGCTCAGAAGTCGGGCTAGTAATTGACGAAGCCGGTCTTCGTCGTCGATAATGAGAATGGTGCCTTGCATGGGCGCAAAGATAGCAAAACAGGATCGTCGTAGTTATACCGCCCGAACGGTTCGGACATATTCCGACGGCGTCTGTCCGGTAATGCCTTTAAATTGCCGGTTAAAGTTAGAAAGCGTTCGGTAACCACTTTCGTAACTGACCTGGGTAACGCTCAATTTGCCTTCCATCAGTAGCTTACACGAATGGCCAATGCGGATTTCCGACACAAATTCCGAAAACGTTTTATTGGCCCGCGCCTTAAAATAGCGACAGAATGCCGGGGGGGTCATTCCTGCCAGATCAGCTACGGAATCCAAACTAATATCGTCGTGAAAATGCCCCAACACGTAATTGTGCACCTGCTGCATCCGGTCGGTTTCCGACGGTTTGACGGTATTGGTGTAGCCTAAACTGGTGATATACCGGTAATCGATGGCGTGGGAAAGATCGTCGAGCAGATTCAGCAATGTCAACACCCGGTTGAAGCCAACGGGCTGATTTGCCAGTTTTTGCAAAGCCTGCTGGACCAGCATCTGGGTTGGTCCGGTCCACTCCAGACCCCGTCGGGCGTGCTCCAGCAACTGTTGCATCAAGCTCATTTCCGGTTTTTCAAAGAAATGATCGCCCAGGAAATCTTCCGAAAAGTACACCACGGTGCCGCGGGTTATCAGACTGGAGTCCCGTTTGAAAAACGCCTGATCGCTGCGCCAGAGGTGGGGCAAGTTCGGGCCTAAAAAAACCAGGTCGCCTTCCGTAAACGGCTTGATCGAATCGCCAATAAATCGGGTTCCGGTGCCCTCTTCCACCAGAAATAACTGGTAGTGTGGGTGGAAGTGCCAGTTCGGGTCGAAGTGCGGTTCAACAAGTTCTTTTACAATGAACGAAGAGGCAACGGGTTCAAGGTCTTTTCGTAAGGCATTTCGCATGGCTTTTGCTCTCTTTTGCTGTCTTTCACAAATTTATCAAACTTTTTTAGTTAAAATACAATCGGTATTTGCCAAGAAAAGCCGAGAAGAATCCTGATTTGTTTTTTACTTTTGTAGTAATTGATTGAGAATAAATAGGAATAAGCCGGAATTGGTAGGTTTCTTCTCGCTGATTTTTGCGTTCAATCGTCTTGTATTTTTAATTAATTTCATCATTTCCGGCTGTAACTTTTCAAACGTTGTTGCAGATCGGTACTAAATCCAAAAGAGCGACGGGTTGGAAAAACCGTCACACACGTATGAAAATCAACATTGCCATCGTCGGACTTGGCTTCGGAGCTGAGTTTATCCCTATTTACCAGCGTCACCCACAGACAAATATGTACGCTATTTGTCAGCGTAACACCGAAAAACTCAATGAAATTGGGGATGCGTTCGGGATCGAAAAACGCTACAACAACATTGATGACCTGCTTGCCGATCCCGCGGTAGACGCCGTTCATATCAATTCGCCCATTCACAACCACGCTGAACAGACTTTGAAGGCTTTACGGGCCGGCAAACACGTAGCCTGCACGGTTCCGATGGCCACTTCGGTGGAAGAATGCCTGGAGATTGTAAAAACGTGCAACGAAACCGGCAAGAAGTACATGATGATGGAGACGGTGGTCTACAGCCGGGAGTTTCTGTTTGTCAAAGAGTTATACGAAAAAGGGGAGTTAGGGAAAATTCAGTTTTTAAAAGCCAGCCACCAGCAGGACATGGACGGCTGGCCCGGCTACTGGCCCGGTTTGCCACCTATGCACTACGCCACGCACTGCGTTGGCCCGGTGGCCGGCTTGCTGCAACTGGAAGCCGAATACGTTTCGTGTTTTGGTTCAGGAACCATCCGGGAAGAATTGATCCCGCATTATAATTCACCGTTTGCGGTCGAATCGGCGCATATCAAGTTTAAAGACAGTGACTTATCCGCGTATGTATACCGCTCCCTGTTCGATACCGCCCGCCAATACCGCGAAAGTTTTGAAGTATATGGGTCGCTGAAATCCTTCGAATGGCCTTTGATTGAGGGCGAAGATCCCGTCATTCACACGGCCAAAAAGCCCGAGCCCGAGATTCCGGAACGGGTAAAAGTGCCGGATTTTGCCCATTACCTGCCCGAAGAAATTCAGTCGTTTACGACACAGGGGGTTTATAATGAGGAAGATAACGCCCACTTGTCATTTATCCAGGGCAGCGGCCACGGGGGTTCGCACCCGCACCTGGTGCACGAATTTGTGTCGGCCATTGTCGAAAACCGCGACCCGTTCCCAAATGCCGTGCAGTCGGCCAACTGGACCAGCGTCGGAATTCTGGCCCATGACTCGGCTATGGACGGCGGAAAATTGAAGAATCTGCCGGATTTTGGGACTATCTAGATGTTGCCAACGAATTATAACAGCCCGATATGAAAAACTATAATCTATTTCTAACCCTGGGCCTGCTGGTTTTGCTAACCGACTGCGCCCGTCGGCAACCGGCCAGTAGTCCGCGTGACATGGGTGGCCGACCGGGTGTTTCGGCAGCGACTCCCGACAAACCGCGCCGGACTGAAATTCTGTTTCTGGGCGATAATGGTCACCACCGGCCGGCCGAGCGGGTTCCCGAGTTGATGGCAGCACTCGGTGACAAAGGAATTAACCTGACGTATACCGATCGGCTGGAGGATATCAACGCCGACAATCTGGCTAAATACGACGGTTTGCTGATTTACGCCAACTGGGACAGTATTCCGCAGCCGCAGGAAAAGGCCCTGATCGATTTTGTGGCAGGTGGTAAAGGATTGATTCCCGTCCACTGTGCTTCGTATTGCTTTCGAAATTCACCGGAATATGTCAAAATGGTGGGTGGGCAATTCTGGCGTCACCGCATGGATACCATTCAGACGCTGACGGTTCAGCCGAATCACCCCGCCATCATGGGGCTGAAACCGTTTAAAGCGTATGATGAAACGTACCTGCACGAAAAACTTCAGGCCGACAACAATGTGCTGGCCGTGCGCGACATCAAAGCCGATCAGGAAAAAGATAAGCCCGGGCAGAAAACCGAACCGTATACCTGGACACGTAATTACGGGAAAGGCCGGGTTTTTTACACGGCGTACGGCCACGACCAGCGGACGTGGAATGTGCCGGGTTTTCAGGATTTAATCGAACAGGGAATTCTCTGGGCGGTGGGCGACAAGGTGAAAAAGTTGCACGACGATCTGAAACCACAGCCGTTCCAGTATGTGGAAGCCAATTTGCCGAACTACGAAAAACGCTCGGGGCCGCAAATGCGCCAGTTGCCGCTTTCGCCCGAGGAATCGATGAAACACATTCAGGTGCCGGTTGATTTTACGCTGGAACAGTTTGCCCACGAACCCGACGTGATGCACCCGATTGCGATGGCGTGGGATGAGCGCGGACGGCTTTTTGTGCTCATTACCAAGGATTATCCGAACGAACGAAAAGACACGGGCGGTACCGATTACATCCTCATCTGTGAAGATACCAACAAAGACGGGAAGGCGGATAAGTTTACCAAGTTCGCCGACGGCCTGAGTATTCCGACCGGTTTGGCGTTCGTCAATGGGGGAATCATGGTGTCACAGGCACCGCACATGCTGTTTTTGAAAGATACCAACGGCGACGACAAGGCCGACGAGAAAAAGATTCTGTTTACCGGTTTCGGGACGGGTGACACTCACGCCGGCCCGTCCAACCTGCACGTCGGTTTCGACAACTGGGTTTGGGGCTGCATCGGTTATTCCGGTTTTGTGGGCAAAGTCGGCGCCGATAGCCTGAAGTTTAGTCAGGGTTTTTTCCGTTTCAAACCCGATGGTTCAAAACTGGAATACGTTACCAGCACTTCCAACAACACCTGGGGTATGGCTTTCAACGAAACCGGTGACGTCTTCGGCTCGACGGCCAACAACTCCCACGGCTGGTACATGGCTATTCCGCACCGGTATTTTCCGGGCGGTATGGGCAGCGGCAGCCGGGGGACGGATACGCACAAAGACATGAAACCGATTACGGGGAAGGTTCGGCAGGTCGATGTGTTTGGCGGGTTTACGGCCGCCGCCGGGCATAATTTCTATACCGCCCGCGCTTTTCCGAAAAGCTACTGGAACAAAGTGGCCTTCGTATCGGAGCCAACCGGCCATATTTTGCACCAGAATATCATGGTGAAAAACGGCACCGACTTTGACGATACCGAAGGGCTGGGCTTCAATCTACTGGCCGGAGCCGACGAATGGGTGGCACCGGTTTTTGCCGAAGTCGGCCCCGATGGTGCGGTGTGGGTGGTCGATTGGTATAGTTATATCATTCAGCACAATCCGACGCCAAAAGGTACCCAAAATGGTCCGGGAAATGCTTACCAAACCGATTTGCGGGATTTTACCCACGGCCGGATTTACCGGGTTGCCTACAAGAAAGCCCCGGCCTATACGCCGTTGGTGTTGAGCAAGGATCGTCCGCAGGAATTGGTGGCGGCTTTGAAAAACAACAATATGTTCTGGCGTCAGACCGCCCAGCGATTGCTGGTGGAAAGAGGGCAAAAGGACGTGGTTCCGCAACTGCTGGAACTGGTGAAAGACCAGACGCTGGATGAAATTGGTATCAACCCGTCGGCCATTCATGCACTCTGGACGTTACAGGGTTTGGGCGCTCTGGACGGATCGGATGCCAATGCGATGCAAGTGGCAACAGCGGCTTTGAAACATGCCTGCGCCGGTGTTCGCAAAACCGCCGTCCAGGTGTTGCCACGTACGGAAACAGCGGCCAGTGCATTGCTGCAAGCCAATTCGCTGAATGACCAGGAGCCGCTGGTGGTTTTGAATACCTTGCTGGCTTTGTCGGAAATGCCGACCAGCCCGACCGTTGAAACCGCTATCCTGACTCGTCTGAATACGGCCAGGGAAGTGAATGACCGCTGGTTGCCCGATGCCTTCGCCTGTGCGTTGACAAGCCATGATGGGAAGTTGATGCATACGTTCCTGAAGCAAATGGTACAAAACAGCAAAAACGCAACCAGGACGGAAGAAACGATGGGTGGTCACCACGACCATGCGGCTATGGCGGCTCAATCGCCCCAGTCTGCGCAACTGGCTGCGGCCGGTGATAAACCGGATCTGGTCATTACGAAGGTGCGAACAGAGCCTTCCTCTCCGTATGTTCGTGAATCAGCCCGGATTTTCGTTGAGGTTACCAACCGGGGCGGAGTGGCCATTCCGGAAGGAACGCCGATTCCACTGGCAATTCGCATTGAAGGCCAGGGGCGAAAAGTCGAGTATGTGAGCCAGAAACATACGGCGGGCCTGAAACCGGGTGAAACCGTTACCATTCAGGAAGGAAACAACGGACCCTGGAATACGAACTTTACTGTCGTTTTCGAAAAAGCCGGCAATTATTCAGTCATTGCTACGGTGGATGGCAGTAACGTGCTGGCGGAAGGAAATGAGCAGAATAATACGTTCACGCATAAACTGACGTACCGTCCTCCGCAAAATATGAGTGCTTTTGTGCTCGAACGGGCTATTCGGAACTACACTTCTGCGGCACCGGCCGACTCGGTCATTGCCTTGCTTCGGCTGTCACAACAACTCGATCCGGCAGGGAGCACGGCAATTGTCAAAGGAATTTCGGAGGGATGGGGAGTACGCCGGAAAGCAACGTTGAAAGATGCCGACAAGACGTTTGTTGCGAGTCTGGTGACTACCATTCCGAGCGAAAGCCGTGAGCGAATGAGCCGGGTGTTGCAGGCCTGGGGTGTAGCCGCGGAGCCAGCAGCCGACCCAAATGTTGAGACCATTCGCATCAAGCCGATCAAAGAAGCATTACAGTTTGACAAAAAGGAATTTACGGTTACGGCGGGCAAACAGGTTGAAATCATTCTCGAGAACACGGATGCCATGCAGCATAACATCGTAGTTGGAAAACCGAAGTCACTGGAAATTATTGGAGCGGCTGCGGATAAACTGATTACGGCGAAAGATGGTGCGGAACGAAATTACGTGCCGACCATTCCCCAGGTTCTGGCTGCGTCGCCCCTTGTAAATCCCGAACAAACATACCGCTTGAAATTTACCGCTCCGGCTCAACCCGGTGACTATCCGTTCGTTTGTACCTTCCCCGGTCACTGGCGGATTATGAACGGAATCATGCGGGTGAAAACCGCAACCGCGGAAAAAGTTGCCAAATAAATTGAGTTAAGAATTAAAAATAGGCTGACGCAGCACGCGTCAGCCTATTTTTAATTCTTAACTCTTAACTCCGTCTTTTTCCGGAGGGGTTGAACGATGGGCTGTGGGATGCGAATACTGAACGAACTTCCCTGACCGGGAGCACTGCTTAAGCTTAATTTCCAGTGGTGCGCTTTTATAATCTTTTGTACGTAGCTCAAGCCTAATCCGAATCCCTTGACACTGTGGTTGTTAGCGCCTGGCGCACGGTAATATGCGTTAAAGATATGCGGTTGATGTTCGGGGGCAATACCAATTCCGTTGTCCTGAACGACAAAGACGAATTGCCCGTTTTCATTGCGGGTTTGCAGACGGATCACCGGATTGGCAGGAGTATATTTAACCGCATTATCGACCAGATTTCCCAGCACATTGGTCAGGTGCAGACGGTCGGCCTGAATGACCGGATAATGCGCTTCCAATTCCAGGTGCAGGTAATCGCCGTGACGTTCCGCCAGATTATAGAGGAGCTCGTGCATGTCGATGGAAACCGGCTGAAGTTTAAAAGCTGCTTTGTTTTCAGAACGGGCTACCGTCAGAACGGTCTCGACCTGCTGTTGCAACCGCAAGGTTTCTTCCTGGACCATCCGTACGTATTTTAACATCCGCTCCGGTTGTTCGAAAATTTTGGGTGACGACAATACGTCAGCGGCAATTTTGATGGAGGTAATGGGCGTCTGAAGCTCGTGCGTCATGTTGTTGATAAATTCGCGCCTGTCTTCGGTCTGGTTTCGTTGGGTAAGCATCCGGTAAAACAGATACATGAAGAAGGACGTCAGCAGCAGCACGATTACAGACGCTAGAATCCAGCTGTCTAATTGTTGCGTCAGGTACTGGACCTGATTGGGAAAACGGACGACAAAATAATAGGGCGATGAAGCCGGTCGTGAAGCGGTTTTTGCGAGGCCTGGCGATTCGGCAGGTTGCCTCGACGAATTTTCGTAGATAATCTGACCGGCATTGTTGTCATAAATACCGTACTCAAAATCAGTCAGTATCTGGTGGATTTCCAGTTCAGCACCTAAATAAAACTCCAGTTTACCCGGGTCAATGGGCGCATCGAGATTCACCAGGTAGTAAGTCGGCGACAACATGACGACCTGAACGCCAACGGGCATACCGGTTTCGGGCCGGGCCACGCGCCGGGCCACTTCGCCCAATGCTTTGGTAACGGATTGCAGAAACTGCCGTTCGCGCAATTCGTAGGCTTTTCTCACCCAATAGACCTGCGTTGACACCATGCCAATTATTGACAGGACCGAGAGAACAATCAAAATACGGGTAGTCAGTCGTGACATAGTATATGTCAAATTAGGTGGACTTGATAGACTATACTCCGTTTAGACGAGTGAATCTTCCAAAAGTCAGCTATTCAAGACTTTTTTACCAAAAAACTATGAAAAATAGTGGTCTGAAGTGCCATCATCTTGGGGTGTACCCAACAAAATAATGGCTCATGTGATAGAGACAGGTAATACTGATTAAGTATTTGTCAGACGGCGGGTAAGGTAAACTACTTATGCTAAGTAATTGAATAATAAACAATAATTCAAATTTTTATCAATAATAATTTATAATTAAAGTATAGCAAAAGCTCCTCTTGCACGATACTTCGGTAATAAATACTATAACTGTCAGATTAAAAGGGAATTAGATGAAATAAAAAAAGCGTAGAGCGGATGCCCTACGCAAAATAGCAATACTACTCAGGAATACGGGTGCTTTTTATGATTCAGATGTTGTCGTTTCCGGAGCAGCCTGGGGAGTTGGCGCTTTGCGGGTTGTAGACGTTGGGCGGGTTGTGGTCGGTTTCGCTACGGGAGCAGGGGCGGTTTTTGCGGACGGTTTTGGTGTTGTGGCCGCTTTGGGTTGGGGGGCTTCTTTGGCTGGAACGGGCGCGGTGGACTGGCCATTATCGGTTGCTTTTACAACCGGTTTCTTCAACTTCTTGGCAACCTTTTTAGTCTTTTGGTCGGCTTTTTTCTTGGCTTTGGCCAGTTGTTTTTTCTTCTTTTCTTCTTCCTTTTTAAAGAGCTTGCTGATTCGATCGGCTAGCTTACTGGCTGATTTTTCAATCGCTTTCTTCACTTTTTTAGACTGTTCGCCAACCTCCGTCAACTTGGTTTCAATAGAACTGGCGATTTCAACAGCCAGCGACTTCTTTTTCGTCTTCATATGGGAATATTGTTAAGGTGTACTGCGGTAACTAAAAAATCTACAAACAACTACGAAAGAAACAGGAAAAACAAAATCAATGTGTTAAGTTTTTATTAAGTTTTGTCAGGAAATCCCAACAGACAATTCCGGCAGTAACGGCGATGTTGAGGGAGTGTTTGGTGCCATATTGCGGAATCTCAAGAATGAGGTCGGCTTTTTCAATCACGTGGTCATTGACGCCGGTAACCTCATTACCAAACACAAACGCAAGCTTTTTGTTGGCATCCGGCCGAAAATCCTGTAAGCTGACACTGCCTTCCGCTTGCTCGATGGCGGCAATAATCCAGCCTTCCTGCTGTAAACCGTCAATTAGGGCAACGACATCCTGCACGTGTTCCCAAGCGACAGACTCCGTGGCACCAAGCGCCGTTTTGGTGATGTCGCGGTGGGGCGGGGTACCGGTAATGCCGCAGAGGTAGATTTTTTCGGCCCGGAATGCATCGGCGGTGCGGAAAACCGACCCGACGTTATTCAGGCTCCGAACGTTGTCTAAAATCAGGATGTAAGGATATTTGTCAACGGTTTTGAAATCTTCGACGGAGAGCCGGTTGAGTTCGTCGAGACTAATTTTTCGGGGCATTTTTCTGGTATTTTTGAAATAAAGGCAAAGCTGCAATTATCTGCCGGAAAAGAAAGGACCTCACCAGGAAATTTAACCGGTTGTGGCCTCCGGAAGACATTTGACGTATAAACCTCAGGATTAGAAGTTGAAAATGCGTATTTTTGAATAAAAAACAGTACTGATTTGGCACATTCCGCAGCGACAACAAAGCCACTAAAGAAACCGACCGAAACACCCCTAAACCGGCAATACAACCAGATAAAAGTAAAATATCCCGGTGCGATTCTGCTGTTTCGCGTGGGGGATTTTTACGAAACCTTCGGCGAAGATGCCATCAAAGCCAGTCGGATTCTCGGTATTACCCTGACCAAACGGAATAACGGCGGAGCCAACGAAGACCTAGCCGGTTTTCCGCATCATTCCCTCGATACGTATCTGCCCAAACTGGTGCGGGCGGGCGAACGCGTGGCCATTTGCGACCAGCTCGAAGACCCGGCGATGGCGAAAGGAATCGTTAAACGTGGTGTAACCGAGTTGGTTACGCCCGGAGTTTCATTCAATGACAATGTGCTCGATACCCGCCGGAACAACTACCTGGCTGCGGTTCATTTTGCCAGGGGATCAGGGGCCGAAGCGTTGTTTGGCGTTTCTTTTTTGGATATATCGACGGGTGAGTTTTTAACGTCACAGGGCAACGCGGCTTATGCCGATAAACTCCTGCAAAGTTTTAATCCGTCCGAAATACTGTTTTGCAAAAAGCATCGGAAGGATTTTGTCGAGTATTTTGGCGATAAATTTCATACCTACACGCTCGAAGACTGGGCCTTTACCTACGACTTTGCCTATCCGCTGCTCACCCAGCATTTTCAAACCGCATCGCTGAAGGGCTTCGGCGTCGAAGGGCTGACCGACGGAATTATTGCGGCCGGGGTTATTCTGCATTACCTGAATGAAACCGAGCACAAAGATGTGGGCCACATTGTCCGGCTGACCCGGCTCGAAGAAGATAAATACGTCTGGCTCGACCGGTTTACAATTCGAAATCTGGAGCTGGTAGCCTCTCAACAGGATGGCGGTATTCCACTCATTCAGATTCTGGATCAGACCGTTACCCCAATGGGCGCGCGGCTTCTGCGAAAATGGCTGCTGCTGCCGTTGAAAGACAAGCCGTTGATCGAAGAACGATTAAATACCGTTGAGCTGCTTAAAAATGGTCATTCGGATGCGGCACAGGGTGCGGACGGACCCAGTTTACGGGAATCGCTGGAACAGCACCTGAAGCAAATCGGGGATCTGGAACGCCTGATTTCGAAAGTGGCCGTTCGGCGGATTTCACCGCGGGAAATGGTGCAGTTGAAACGGTCGCTGTCGCACATTCTGCCCATTAAAGAATTGCTGATCACGGCTATGTCGCAACAGCCGCTCACCTCTTCCCTGAAAAAATACGCCGACCAACTGAATGCCTGTACGTTTCTGGTCGACAAAATTGAAGCCGAACTGCGCGACGAAGCGCCGGTGGTGAGCAACCAGGGCGGTATGATCAAAAGTGGCGTCAACGCCGACCTGGACGGGCTGCATGCCATTGCTTTTTCGGGCAAGGATTACCTGGTTCAATTGCAAAACCGGGAAGTCCAGCGCACCGGTATTTCGTCGCTGAAAGTGGCGTATAACAAGGTATTCGGGTATTACCTGGAAGTATCGAACGCCCACAAAACCCGTGTTCCGGAGGACTGGATCCGGAAGCAGACGCTGGTGAACGCCGAGCGGTATATTACGCCGGAACTGAAGGAATACGAGGATAAAATTCTGAATGCTGAAGACCAGATTTTCAGCATCGAGCAGCGGATGTTCAATGAGCTGGTGCTGGCGGCCGGCGAATATGTGAACCACATTCAGCAAAATGCCCGGGTGATTTCGGTGCTCGACGTGCTGGCGTCGTTTGCCCGCGTGGCCGAGAAAAACCGGTATGTCAAACCGACGATCACCAACGCCAAGGTGTTGCAGATTAAAGACGGACGCCATCCGGTGATCGAGCAGCAACTGCCGCCGGGCGAACCGTATGTGCCGAACGATCTGTATCTGGATGACGAAACCCAGCAGATTATCATCATTACCGGTCCGAATATGGCCGGAAAATCCGCGTTGTTGCGCCAGACGGCCCTGATCGTGTTGCTGGCGCAGACGGGCTGTTTCGTTCCGGCATCGGAAGCGGAGATTGGCATTGTCGACAAGATCTTTACGCGCGTTGGTGCTTCCGACAACCTGTCGCGGGGCGAATCGACGTTCATGGTCGAGATGACCGAAACCGCCAGCATTCTCAATAACCTCAGCGAACGGAGTCTGGTGATTATGGACGAAATTGGTCGGGGAACGAGCACCTACGACGGTGTTTCCATCGCCTGGTCGATTGCTGAATACCTGCACAACCACCCGACGTATCGCGCCAAAACGCTGTTTGCAACCCACTACCACGAACTGAACGAACTGGCGACGGATTTGCCCCGGATCAAGAATTTCAACGTGGCCGTGAAGGAACTGGGTAACAAGGTGATTTTCCTGCGGAAGCTGAAGGAGGGAGGAAGCGAGCACAGTTTCGGGATTCACGTGGCGCAGATGGCCGGTATGCCGACGGGCATTGTGAGCCGGGCCGGAGAGGTTCTGCAACTGCTGGAAAGCCAGCGCGAAGGTTCGGCGGATACCAAACGCGAAACATTGCGGGATTTGCCCAAACACAATGATATTACTCTTAAAATCTTCGAAACCGGTGACCCGAAAGCCGAAGCCGTGAAGGAAAAACTCCGCAAACTGGATATCAATACGCTGACACCAATCGAAGCGTTGTTGAAATTGAATGAGTTGCTGAAGATGATCGAATAATCCGTAATTTACCTGCGCTATGCTCCATTCTTCTCTACAGGCCAAATTGCCCCAACTCATCGCTTTATTGAAAAATCATAAAGTGAAAAGAGCGTATGCTTTTGGGTCAGTCTGTACGGATCGGTTTACCACACAAAGCGATATAGATTTATTAATCGATTTTGAAATCTCGGAACCGTTCGATGGGTACGCTGAAAATTTTTGGAATCTGGAGGAAGAATTGCAAAAATTATTAAACCGTTCAGTCGATTTGGTCCCTCAGCATACGCTTCGAAACCCTTATTTTATTTCTTCAGTCAACCGAACCCGTATCCCGCTTTATGAATGAAGAAGTAAAAATGTACCCACGGACTTAAAGTCCGTGGGTATTTATTGAACATGCCGCGAATCCATCTGGTGTTTCGCCAGCATTTGCTTCAACTCCTCGGACCAGCCCAGGTATTTTTCACCATCTTTAGTATCATAGCCGTTTTTGATCAGCCCATCGGCTTCTTCCATCGCCTG
The DNA here is from genome assembly GCF_003858645.1 of Larkinella knui. GTDB lineage: Bacteria > Bacteroidota > Bacteroidia > Cytophagales > Spirosomataceae > Larkinella > Larkinella knui. The sequence goes on from NZ_RQJP01000001.1 coordinate 378,982, forward strand.
ATCCGGACGGTCGAGAAAATAGTTGAGTACCATCAGATTATAAAAAGCTGAATACCGCATTTTCTGATTCCGTTTGTCCAAACCGGGGTATTTGGTTTTCAATTCCTGAAAATAATCCAATACCGGCTGAAGATCGCGGGCCAGCTGGTCGATGGGTTGCGTGGCCGCCATCCGCTTGGACAACTCCTTCACGGCTTTAATAGCTTCCTGCTGAATCGGGTATTCGGGATGACTTTTTGAATCCAGAATCCACAGAAACTCCCGCGTTTGGGTCGGCACATAACCGTACCAGCGATTGGCGTCTTCGTTCACTCTCACGAGCGCATCCGTCACATATTTCGTGATCAGATCCGTCCGAATGGTTTGCTGGTTTTGCTCGATATACCGCCTGGCATCCGCCAGATTCTTGTATTCGATGGTCGTGTACGACAACTCGTACGGAAAATAACCGCTCGTTGTAACGCTTTTTGCCGGATCGGTCTGCGAAGCCGCCTGCAAAAACCGGTTGTTTTGCAGGTCCTTTGATTTCTCTTTTTCCTTGCGGGAAAGCGATTTTTCGTCCGTCCGGGCACCGATAATTTTGTAATTGCCACTGAAACTGTAGCGAACGGTCATCGTATAATACGTTGTTTGGCTGGTCACCTTGCCGTCTTTGTCTTTTTTCTCTTCGACGCGGGTTTTGGTTTCGCTTTTCTCAAACCGGACGTTGCCAAACTCGACCGTAATGCCGACGGCCGGGTTGTTTTCGACCCGCTGGAAACCGGACAAACCGATTTTTTCATAAATCGCCGACTCCGGAAAAGCCGACGCCACCGAAGGCGAGCAAAGCACGCGGACGCCAAACGTGCGATGGTCGGCTGGCGTGTATTCTTTCGGCAGGATCAAATAACCGGCGTCAAAATAAAAGCGGTCGAGGTCGACTTTCTGGGCCTGTGTCCCAAAGGCTACCGAAACCAGAGCGGCAGTTAAAATAGCGTAGATCAGTTTCATATTCCAAAGGTATCGAATGCCGATGCTGAAAGAAGCGAACTTTTTACCAAGTGGAAAAGATGCCGTCTGAAGTGTATAAAATGGGGATTTGATTGAAACTTATGGCACCGGCATTTGACGCTTAACGCAATTAGTTTATCTTCAAACCCGCAATGACACCCTGACTAGACCGTATTCTTTAAACCGCTACGTAAACCCAATGAATCTCAAAACCCGCATTCAACTCTCTGTAATGATGTTTCTCCTGTTTTCGGTGTGGGGAGCCTGGTACGGACAGATGAGCAAATACCTTTTTACGCAACTACATGCTACCGGCGATCAGGTCGGAAATGCGTATACGGCTTTTTCGCTGGCCATGCTGGTGGCCCCCTTTTTTATCGGCCTGATTGCCGACCGGTATTTTGCCGCCCAGAAAGTGCTGGGTGTTTTGAATCTGGCCGGTGCCGCCATCCTGTTTTTCCTGATTCGCGAAAAAGATCCCGATCAGTTTTTCTGGCAGATTTTAGCCTACTGCCTCACGTTTGCCCCCGCCATGTCGCTGACGACGTCCATTGCCATGCAGCACATGAAAAATCCGGAGAAAGAATTTCCGGGCATTCGCGTGCTGGGAACGGTGGCGTGGATTGTCATCACGAATATTGTCGGTTATTTTAAAGTGGGCGACCAGGTGACGATTTTCCAGATTGCGATGTACATCGCGCTGTTTTTCGGCTTATTCTCCTTTACGCTGCCGAACACGCCCCCCAAAGCCAGTGCCAATGCCTCGATTGGGCAGATTCTGGGGGTCGATGCTTTTAAATTATTGAAGGATCGGTCGTTTGCCATTTTCTTCCTGTCGTCCGTGCTGATCTGTATTCCACTGTCGTTTTATTACGCCATGGCCAACCCGGCCCTGACCGATTCGGGAATGACCAACGTGGAGAATAAAATGTCGCTGGGTCAGGCTTCGGAGTTTTTCTTTATGTTGCTGATTCCGGTGGCCTTCATGCGTCTGGGGGTCAAATACATGCTGGTGGTTGGGCTGGTGGCCTGGATTGCGCGCTTTCTGCTGTTTGGCTACGGCGACGCGGGTTCGGGCGAGTGGATGTTTTACATTGCCATCGTTCTGCACGGCGTCTGTTATGATTTCTTCTTTGTAACGGGTCAGATTTATACCGACAACAAAGCCGGAGAACGCATCAAATCCTCGGCGCAGGGTCTCATTACGCTCGCGACCTACGGGATTGGAATGGGCATCGGTTCCAAACTGGCCGGTATTGTAGCCGATATTTACACGGTAAATGGCAAAGTGGACTGGACCTCGGTCTGGCTGGTGCCCGCCGGTATTGCCGCTGTGGTGCTGGTCCTGTTCGTGCTTATGTTCAACGACCGCAAGAAAACCGTTCCGGCGGAGGATGAGCTGGTAACGGGGCCGCTGTGAGCCCATATTGTTAAAAAAACACAAAAGGATGTCGCTCAAACGGCATCCTTTTGTGTTTCAGAGGAAATTGATGCTATTTAAGGTATGGAAAAGAAGCGAATTGTCTTTTACGATGATCTGAATGATCCGTATGAAAAACAGTTAGCCGATGGGTTGAAAGATACGCCCGAGGAGCGGTATGTGAAGTTTTTTCATATGCAGGCCCGACTTTGGGCGTTGAAAGGATTCCCAAACTGGGAAAGGAAAATAACCATGAAGCCGCATCCGTGGATTTAGAAAACGAAGATTTCCGGTTGTTTGCGGAACACGCCGAGCGTTGCCAGTAAAAATACATGGTGATTGGCGGTTTTGCCATGTATCTCAACGGGCTTTCCCGGGCAACGGAAGATGTTTACGTTTGGATGGAGGCTACGCACGAAAATGGGATGCGATTAATCTGCACTCTTCTGGGAATGGGCTATGAAGAAGATGAACTTAGCCACGTTAAGACCCTGGACTTTACGCAAATACAAATTTTCGGTCTGAATAATTACATCGATGTGCTGACTGTCGTACACCGGAACTTTAAATTTGAAGAATGCTATAACCGCTCCAGAACCTGCTTTAATCCGCACGGAAACACGATCCGGTTTTTACATTTAAAGGACCTGAGAGAAACGAAGATTTTGGCCCGGCGACCGCAGGACATACGGAATGTGATTCAAATTGATGATTTTTTGAAAAAGCAGGCGGAAGATGCCGGGCGATAATTTTATGCGTAATCCTTCCGTTTCCCTCAAAACAAAACCTGGGAAAATCTTCAGGCGATACGCTTACCTTCCCTCTTCAGAATAGCAATCAGGAAACGGGCAGACTGATGGTAAACTCGGTAAACTCATTTTCCCCGGTTTCCAGCGAAATGCTGCCGCCGTAGCCTTTGGTGATGATGTCGTAACTGAGTGATAAGCCCAGCCCCGTTCCTTCGCCACTGGGTTTGGTGGTAAAAAAAGGCTGGAATACTTTCTGTCGCAGGTCTGGCGGAATACCGGTTCCGTTGTCTCTTACCTGAATAATTAGCTGGTTTTCTGTGCGTTTGGTTCGTACCGTGACTTCGGGTTTGTAGCCGCCTGGGGCGTTCTGCTTCTGTTTCCGAACGGCATAAAAAGCATTTGTAAACAGGTTGAGCAGAACGCGCCCTATTTCCTGCGGGACAACCGCAATAAGCCCCAGATTCGCAGCCAGATCCGTAGTCAGGGTGGCTTCAAAAGTGTGATCCTTGGTCCGGATGCCGTGATAAGCTAGCTTAAGATATTCGTCAATCAGGGCATTCAGGTCGGTTGGAAGCCTTTCGCCGGTGATGCTGCGGCTGTGTTCAAGCATACCTTTGACAATGGCCGAAGCCCGCCCGCCATGGTGGGTTATCTTCCGCAGGTTTTGCCCCAGATCGGCCAGCAACTCGGCTTCCAGCCCACTGTCGCGCTCCGTCTTAGCGGCTTCTTCGGTCAGTTCTGCTACCAGTTCGGAAGAGACCTCCGAGAAGTTATTGACAAAATTGAGCGGATTTTGAATTTCATGGGCAATACCGGCCGTCAGTTCGCCCAGCGAGGCCATTTTGGCGGATTGAATCAACTGGTTTTGAGTATCCCGCAACTCCGTCAGTGACTGCTTCAGTTCGTTGGTGCGCTCGGCTACCTGGTGTTCCAGCAATTCGTTCTGGCTGGCCAGTAGTAGTTGTTTTTCCTGTTCATGGGCCAGCATCTGCGCGGATAACCGGTTGACTTCATCCAGTTTCTGGCGGAGCGACTGGTACGTCCGGGCATAATCGCGCACCAGCGAAAGGGACAGGCCCACGGGAATGCTGAAGAGGGAAATGAGCGCCATGACGACCGTCAGGGCCATTAGCCAGTCGAATTGGCCTTCGCGCTTGTAGGCATGGTTCAGCAGGGATCCACCAACCGCCACCGGAATAATGGCCAGCATCATAAAAAGCGTAAACTTAAGCGATTTCCAGGGCAGCCGGGCATCCGGGTCGGGGTTTTGCCGCTTCGCCAGCCAGCTAACCCGGATGTATTCGGCCACCACCAGCGCAAAAGGAATCCAGGAAATGGAAACGGGACTGACAAAAACGGTGTACACAACGTCCACCGTTAACAGCAGCAGCGTGCCTCGGAAAATCCAGCCGGGGCGTCGGCCAAGGTAGGTATAAACCGATAGCAGAAGCAGCCCAAATGCGCCGTTCATAACCAGCCAGCTGACGGCTCCCATGACTGAATTAGCAAACAGGGTGCCGGTCAATTCACTGATCAGGTCGACCACAAAAATGAGCGAAAAAAACAGCATCATCAGGCTCAGAATCCGGTTGATTCGCTGGGTAGGATTGGCGCGGTAGAACAAGAAATGCAGCAGGCTCAGGACACCGAATAAGCCCGCCATTAAATAGGAGAGACCTGCCGAAACCCGCTGGTTATCCAGAAGATTGACGGTTGCCCGGTCGCCCGGTTCAATGTCGAGCGCAAAAGGCTCTTTGTCGATGAGCATACTGACGTTGGGATCGCGCCGAAAGGCGTAGCGCACCGCCAGCAGGTGCTGGCTGGTATCGGCAACCGGAATGGGAATCAGGACCGAAATGCGTTGGGAACCGCCCGAACCAAACCGGAAAGGCCGCAGCGTTGCCACTCGTTTGCCGTCGAGATACAGCACCGAACTCCCAAATTGCCGGATGGTCAGCGTGACCCCGTTCCTGGGGAGCTGCCGGAGCCGGAATGTTTTCCGGAACCAGCCCCGACCGGTTTGCCAAAGCGTGGGGTTTTCGACCAGACTCGTACGGGGGCTGATTTTTTTCCAGTGGCGGGTGTCGTAGGCCGGATTAGCCCAGGTGGTGCTGTCGCCGGCGCGAAAGTGCCACACACTTTCAGTTGTAAACCGGGTGTTGGTGGGGGTGTTGATGTTGATGACCTGCGCGCTTGTTTGGGCGAAAGCGAAAAGCAGCAGGAAACCCGCAGTCAGGATCCGGAAGAAACGTATCATACAGCAAATTACATCCACCCGGCCTGGTTTGCAATACCGGACAAGTAGGGCTGTCACTTATTCATTTTTCCACCTGCCTGAGCCATTCGTGAATCACCGTCTGCAGTGCTTTTTTTTTCGACTGAATATCCGCCTGATCCGTAAAGAGAGCAATCCGCCGACCGTCGTCGTACGTACCTGCGAGCAAACCGGAGGTGTCATTGACCCGGGCCCCAGTCGGAAAAACCAGCCTGATTTGCCCTTTATGCAGGTTAAAAACCGCTATGTCGCGTTTGTACTCCTTCGGATCGAACGGTTTCATTTCCCCGGTGTAATAGAAACTCGGGTTATTCCACTTGATTCGTTCGCCAATTGCGGGGTCGGTGTTCAGAATAATTTGCCGGATGTTTTCGACGAGCTGCCCCAGACCGGGCTCGAGTTTTTGGATATGGTCGGTTACCTGCTCTTCGTCAGAGCGCTTTTTGGGCATGATGGCTCAGTTCTTTCTTGGTTTTGCTTCGGCTTTCTGAAGGTTCTCCGTTACCCGAAATTTGACAATATCGGCGATCAGGTCGAGCGGCATCGGTTTGTCGATCGGAAACTGAACCGAGCCTTTGGCGCCTTTATACGCAGCGAGTGCTTCCTTAAAAGCGTCAATTCCGGATGGAACCGGATAGAACCCGATGTGGTTTTTAAAAGCTGCAAAATGCACCAGATTGCCCTTCAGCGTGAACGTCGGCATCCCATAACTAATGGTTTCTCCGGCGTCGGGGGCCGCTTTCCGAACGGTTTCCCGAACCTGCTTCAGAAGGTCCTGCGTTTCGGCCGGAAACCCGGCGATGTAGCTGTCGATGTCGGCGGGTTTGTTCATGGCTGAAGGCTGTCCGGTTCGTTTTCAAAGATAGTCTTTTATCTATTTTCTCCGCTATTTATTGATCTAATCGGGGTGGGTAACCTCACAAGAAGTGAAGGTATACAAGTTCGAGCGTTGCACTGCTAAAAAGTTAAAGCAATCTGCAAGAGACGGCAGGTGATGGGCAGATCAATCGCTGTATTTGGTTTTGTCTGCATACAGAGACTGCCGTAAACTATACGTCTTTAAAACATAAAAAAGAGATGCGCCAACAAAGTAAAGCCGTATGGCATTGCCAATAAGCCAGATTACCGAAAGCGTAAAAAGCTTGTGTTGGTATTTTTCCAGGTCGCCGAAAAACAATTTTAAATTAAGTTGCGTGACAATCAGTATCGTTAAAAAAATAGCTATCCAGCCCGTGATAACTGCCTTTTTTAAGAGGTTTTTTTGCTTTTCGCCGGTTGATTTAAAATATAAAACCGTAGTGGCAACTACGGCCAATTGGGTAAATGGAACATAGTAGTAAATTTGATTGGTGATTTTAAAATAGTTTTGCCAACCTTTTAATGCTTCGTAAGAATCTGTGAGCTGGTTAGGTGCTAAAACGATTTCTTCGTAAAGGTTTCCAAAAAACCAGTGGGCCATAAAAAACAAAGCGAAGGCTACTAATCTGTCAAATGTTTTGTCTTGCATATCAATTATCGTTTAATTTCCATGCAAAAATCGGAAGTATGCGCTTTGTCAAAATTGCCAAATGGCAAGAAATGAATTATTTGATATTTTTTCTTAACCGACTCAACGAAGTTGGTGTTATGCCCAGATACGATGATAAATGTTTTAAAGGGACCCTTTGAAGAAGGTCAGAGCGCTCTAACGCCGTCAAATAGCGTTCTTCTGCCGTCTTGGTTTGATAGTCGAGAATACCGTCGATTACTTTCAGAAAAGCAGTTTCCCATACCAGTCTGCCAAACTGCTGCCATTCGGGATACTGCTTATAGAGCTTTTCCATTTTGTCATTCGTGATGGTCAGCAGAACGGTATCTTCCAGGGTTTGTATAGTGAAGCGGGATGGCTTTTGGCTTTTTAAACTTGAAAGCTCGGTAAAAAACTCGTTTTCCAATGCAATCCAACCCGTTATCTGTTTGTCGTCTGCATCGTAGTAAATGCGTATAGCGCCTGATTTAATAAAAAAGTAGTCGGTAGCAATATGTCCCTGTTTTAAAATGAATTTCCCTTTAGCAACTGATCGTACTTTAAAATTAGAGACGATCGTTACAAGGGCGCTAGTATCAACCTGTATTGTAGATTTTATAAAGTTTTCCAGCTCTTCCATTCCGATTTTCCAATCAAGGCTTATCACCAAAAGTTGAAGGCATTACTTTGCAGAGGTGAGTTGATTAATTTAAAAAGTACCAACAATGTATTAAGCTTTTAGACGGAAAATGAACCGGTATTTTTGAAGGATGGGATAGCTGCCTACGCAATTTCGCACCCCAGAATCTTCTCCAGACACTTCATCGTAATCAAATACGTCGGCTTCACGCCCAGCGTCCCCAAACTCCCGGAGGCCAGCGTGGCACCGGTGAGCAGCGGGTTGTCGGACGCGTAATACGCATACCGGACCTTCATGCTGGGTTGCACACTGCCCCGGATTTTGGCGTGCGACTGGATGGCTTTCTGGTAATGCGCCCCTTCCATCTCCAGGCCGACGGCTTTCCAGGATGAGTTCTTGAAGTACGCCAGAATGTCCTTGTTTTGCAACGACGTGCCCAAAACCGTAATCATCGCGCCCTCGTAAGCCGCAATCCCAAAACCCTCAAAATCAGCAGCCGAAAAGTCATTTTCCAGCGGATAGTTGTCGGCGGTTCCTTCAAAAATGTGCGCTGTCGGGATCATCAGGTCGCCTTTGTCGCCGGTCAGAATACCGGCTTTGCCCATGATCGAGATGGAAGCCACGTTCAACGCAAAGGACTCGTCGCCGTGGTCATACGGTTTCAGCAATTCATCCATCGTCTCGAACGCCTGTTCGCCAAAAGCGTAGTCCATCACCAGCAGCAGCGGCTGGGTTTCCTGAACCAAAGCCGGGTCGTGGGCAATTTCGGGCGACAGTTTCGTGGCATCGAGCCGGGCCGTATCGATGAGTTGAACCAGCAGATTGGTGCCGCCCGGATCTTCCAGCTCGTGCAAACCGTGGGCCTCGGCAAATTCGGTAACCTGCTGGCGGAGTTCCTGTTGTGCGGGTTGACTGAGCTTGTACGCCAGATCGTACAGATTGTCCCAGGACGTCAGATCGGCCAGGGCCGCCGGCGCATACAGGCAGTTGACCACACTGTGCGGATTGGCGCTGATGATGTGAATGGGGCGGTTTTGCCAGCCATTGGTCTGAATAGAATGCTTGATGCGGGTGGCCCAGCGCTCGCCGTACAGATGCTGCCCGACGCGTTCCCGCAACATCGGCGTGAAGTTGATTTCGCGGTCGACGTTCTTCTCCTGAATTTCACGAACCGACACACTGCCCAGGCCGTATACAATCTGAAACAGCCCGGTATTAGTCCCGGCGGTTTCCTCGAACCGATGGAAAGCCTGCTGGGTTTCTTCAAAAGTGCGGCCCAGAATCGAGCTGAGGTACATTAGCGCCAGTTCCTGTTCGTCTTCTTTTACGGTTCCACCCGACTTGATGATGGCTTCCAGTTTCTCCCATTCCCGGAGTTTGTTGCCTCGCTCGATGAACACATTACGCCGGATTTTATCGGCTTCCATGAACATGAACGTCAGGTGGGTCAGGATGTCGTAGATTTCACTGCGGCCATTGGTGACCTCGATCACCATTTGTTCCGCATCGACGCGGTAACAGTTCCGACGCCGTTTGGCCGGGACCAGAACCGGAAACCGCGAATGCTCAAATCCTTCGCGCGAAACCAGCGTGATCACCCGGCAGGCTTCGATGCCCTTCGGCAACCGGTCCATGACGTAGACCAGTCCGTCGAGTTCCACCCGCTGCGGATCGTCGACGGAGCCGTAAATTTCGGGCCGGAGCGTCAGCAAAGCCTGCCGGATTTCTTCGCCCGATACGCCGGACGGTTTATAAAATCCCCGGTTGAAGAGGTGGCGCATCGTAATGTACAGCCGTTCGATGGCAAGGCGGGATTCCTGGGCGCGGGTGAGTGGGGGCGAATAGTCGGTATGCATGGCAGAATGAGCGAATGAGTCGCAAGATAAACGATCGGTTGCTGTCTTTTGAAAAACTCATTTTATTTAATACAGAAGACATTACCTTGTGTTTTTTTACGAAAAATGAACAGCAAACTACCTCTCTATCTCCATCGATTCGGTTTTTTTAAAGGATTGAACCTCTATTTTCTGCTTAAATCGAAGCGAAAACGGGTGATTCAAATTCAGATTCCGCAGGTGAAACACCCGATTTATGTGCGGGCGGGTACATCGGACCGGAAGGTATTCAACAACATTTTTGTGTATGGCGAATACGATGCGGTCGAATTGGGATTCAGCCCTGCACACTTCCTCGACGGGGGCGGCAACATCGGTCTGGCGGCTGTCTATTTTGCCAATCGCTACCCAAACATGCAGATTCTGAGCGTAGAACCGGAAAGCGAAAACTTCAAAATTCTGCAACAGAACATTGCCCCTTATGCAACGATTCGGGCCGTAAAAGCCGGGTTGTGGTCGCGGCCAACCCATCTGGAAATCCGGGATTCGGGCGGGGGCGAGTGGGGGTTCACGGTGGAGGAAACCGAAACGCCAACGCCCGGTTCGGTCCGGGCCGAATCCATCGACGCCCTGGTTTTGCAGAATGATGGAAAACCGTTCGATGTGGTGAAACTCGATATTGAAGGCAGTGAGTCGGAGGTGTTCCGAACCAACACCGGATCGTGGTTGCCACAGGCGCGCGCCCTGATTGTCGAACTCCACGAATGGATGAAGCCGGGGAGTTCGGCCAGTTTCCGGGAGGCTACGTCCGTTCATCCCTACCAAAAAACGACGTCCGGTGAATATGATGTCTATATCAGACAGGACCTGACGACCTGATCGCCACTGCTCAACCGTAAAATCCGTTCGTACCAGTTTCCTTTTCAGGCTTTTCCGTATTTTTGTAAGTTGTAAGAAACCGCATGAACAAACTAAAATGTTAACACTTCGAAAAATGACTCAAACGGCGGTGCTCCTGGCGGCTTTAACGCCGGCACTTGTAGCACAGCCCTCTCCCGAAAAAGCAAAAATGAGTGAAAATCCGCTGTTGCAACCGTTCAAAACACCGCATGAGACGGTGCCGTTTGATCGGATTAAAAATGAACATTACCTGCCCGCCCTCAAAGAAGCCATGACGATGGGGCGGAAGGAAATCGACGCCATCGTGGCCAATCCGGCCGCACCGACGTTCGAGAATACCGTGGTGGCGCTGGAAAATGCCGGCTCCATGGTGAGCCGGGTTTCGTCGGTTCTATTCAACCTGAATAGTGCGGAAACCAGCCCCGAGCTTCAGAAGATTGTGCGGGAAGCGTCGCCTTTGCTGACCGAATACAGCAATGATATCTCCCTGAATGAGAAGCTGTTCCAGCGCATCAAAACCGTGTATGACCAGCGTGACAAACTGAAGCTGGACGGAGAAGACCGGATGCTGCTCGAAAAATCGTACAAGGGATTTGCCCGCAACGGGGCCAATCTGAAAGCCGCCGACAAGGATAAATTCCGGGCCATCAACAAAGAACTGTCGCAGGCGTCGTTGCAGTTTGGCGAAAACGTGCTGAACGAAACGAACGAGTATATGCTGGAAGTGACGGACGAGAAAGATCTGGCCGGTTTGCCGGAATTCGCCCGGGAAGCTGCTAAAGCAACAGCTAAACAAAAGGGCAAAACCGGTTGGGTGTTCACCCTGCAGGCACCCAGTTATCAGCCGTTTATGCAATATGCCGACAACCGCGAGTTGCGTAAACAACTGTTTATCGCCTACAATTCCCGCGGTTTTCACAAGGATAAAAACGACAACCAGGCGATCATCGGCAAACTGGTCCAGCTTCGTTACGACCGCGCCAAACTGCTGGGTTACCAGACACACGCCGATTTCATTCTGGAAGAAAGTATGGCGGGTTCGCCGGAAAAAGTAAAGCAGTTTCTGAGCGAACTGGCGGGTTATGCCAAACCGGTTGCCGAAAAACAGTTGACCGAACTGACCAATTACGCGAAGCAGCACGGTTTTAAAGACGAGCGGCTGGAACGCTGGGATTTTGGCTACTATTCCGAAAAACTGAAAAAGGAAAAATACGCCCTGGACGACGAAATTCTGAAACCGTACTTCAAACTGGAAAACGTGATTGAAGGCGCTTTCACGATTGCCAACAAGCTCTATGGCCTGACGTTCAAGGAACGAAAAGACATCCCGCTCTACAATCCGGAAGTGAAAACCTACGATGTTTTCGATCAGGATGGCAAGTTTCTGGCGGTATTCTACGGCGATTATTTCCCGCGGGAAGGTAAACGGAGTGGCGCATGGATGAATGACCTGCACGGGCAGAAAGTGGAAAACGGCGTCAACATCCGCCCGCACATTGTCAACGTCTGCAACTTTACGCGACCCACGGAAACCAAACCGTCACTGCTGAATTTCAACGAAGTGACCACGCTTTTCCACGAATTTGGTCACGGATTACACGGCATGCTCGCCAACAGCAAATACGAAAGTCTGTCGGGAACGAGCGTCTACCGCGATTTTGTCGAATTGCCCTCGCAGGTGATGGAAAACTGGTGCTACGATCCGGAAGCGCTGAAGCTGTTTGCGAAGCATTACCAGACCGGCGAAGTGATCCCGAACGACCTGATCGAGAAAATTCGGGCCAGCCAGAATTATTTAGCTGGTTTGTCGAACCTGACGCAGTTGCGCTACGGCCTGGTCGATATGTACTGGCACGGCAGTGCGCCCAAAGGAGAGACGGTCGATCAGGTGGAATCCCACATCGACTCGCTGGTGAATCTGTTCCCCAAAGTGCCGGGAACGGCGTTTAGTCCGGCATTCGCGCATATTTTTGCGGGCGGTTATTCCGCAGGCTATTACAGCTATAAATGGTCGGAAGTGCTGGACGCGGATGCCTTTGAGTTCTTCAAGGAAAAGGGACTTTCAAACCGGGAAGCGGCCGATAAATTCCGCAAGAACGTGCTGGAAAAAGGCGGTACGGAAAAACCGATGGAGCTTTACAAGAAATTCCGGGGCCGCGAACCCTCTCCGCAAGCCATGCTCCGCCGAAGCGGGCTGACGTTGTAAATGAGTTATTTCGCAGAGTTGAGCGGAGTAAAAAGGAGTTATGCGGAGTTTATTTTTCTTAAATTACTCTGCGTAACTCCTTTTTACTCCGCTCACTTCGCGATACAACCTCATTTATTCGCACTTATCCGGTTTGAAGCGGCAATTAGCAGCATCATCAGGCCGAAACCCAACAGTGGGAACGCCGGAAGACGCGAGGTGACGGTGGACAGAGAAATCTGGTCGCGGGTTTTACTATAAATCGCCAGCGCTACAAAGGTCCCGCAAAGGGCAATGATGAGCAAGCCCCGGCCGGCATAGAGTTCCGGCCATAAGAATGTGCCCGCCAATGCGTCGTAAATAGCGTACAAAACGGCCATGCAATCGATGGCTACACCAAGTTTGAAAAGAGATTTCATACGAGTTTTGAGTGAGTTGAATACCGAGTTGAAGTACCGAATTGGATTAGACATTTTATAGCCGAAATCAACAACGGGTGGCTTTCGGTTGATAAGTCGCAGGATTGGGGAATACCGGGTGAACGGTCGATAAAACAGCTTTAACAAACTTTAACGAGCTTGACCGGCGTCAAGCGGGGTTTATTTTGTTAATTTTGAGGAAAAATAGCTGTTACCCCAATGCAAACCATCAAAGGAACAGAGTCTACTGTTATTTCGGATACGCCTTCGCAGTCGTCGGCGTTCTCCTATAAACGCCTGAACAATTGGACAGGCTGGCTACTTTTTGCCGTCGCCCTGTTTACCTACTCGTCGACGGTCGAACGGACGGCCAGTTTCTGGGATTGTGGTGAATTCATTGCCTGTGCCTATAAACTTCAGGTACCTCACCCGCCGGGAGCGCCGTTTTTCCTGCTAACCGGGCGACTTTTCTCGTTGCTCGCCCTCGGCGATGTAACCCAGGTGGCCTATTGGGTTAACATGATGTCCGTGCTCGCCAGCGCGTTTTCCATCCTGTTTCTGTTCTGGACCATCACGATGCTGGCCCGTAAACTGATTAACAAGCAATTCAATGAACTGACACAAGCCGAAATCTGGACCGTAATTGGTTCGGGTGCCGTTGGGGCCCTGGCCTATACGTTTTCAGATACGTTCTGGTTTTCGGCCGTTGAAGCCGAGGTTTACGGGGTGTCGTCATTCTTTACGGCCATTGTTGTCTGGGCGGCTTTTCGTTGGGAATTAATTGAAGATGAAGCCGCGGCCAATCGCTGGCTGATTTTTATTGCCTATCTGATCGGGCTTTCCATCGGGGTTCACTTGCTGAACCTGGTGACCCTGCCCGCCATGGCCCTGATCTACTACTTTAAGAAGTCGCCTAAAATTACCTTATGGGGCGGTTTGATTGCCTTTGGTGTCGGGATGGTTATTCTGGGCATTATCAACTCGGGTATTATTCCGGGTTTACCCAGTGCGGCCTTTGCCGTTGAACGGTTCTTCGTTAATAACTTCGGACTTCCCTATACGTCGGGTATCATCATTTTTACGATAATCTTTATCGGTGCGCTGATTTACGGTATCATCTGGTCGGCGCGGAAAAACCGGCCAATTCTGAACACAGCACTGCTGGGGCTGGCGTTCGTACTGATTGGGTACGCATCCTATATTCAGGTACTGATTCGCTCGGATTTCAATACGCCGATCAACGAAAACAACCCGAGCGATGTGGTCAATTTCGTGTCGTACCTGAAACGGGAGCAATACGGAAACCGGTCGTTGAGCTACGGTCCGTTGTTCTTTTCCCGGCCCGTCGATCAGAAAAAAGGCGCTCCGCAGTATGAAAAACGGGATGGCCAGTATAAAATCTTCGATTATGCCCCGGAATACATTTACGACGGCGACAAGCAGATGCTGTTTCCGCGTATTTACAGCAACCAGCCGGGCCACCCGCAGCTGTATTCGCAGATGCTGAACATTCCGCTCGATGCGCAGGGCCAGCCGACCCGGAAAGTAACGATGGGGGACAACCTCCAGTTCTTCTTTCAGTACCAGTTGGGACACATGTACTGGCGGTATTTGATGTGGAATTTTGCCGGGCGCGCGGGCGATCAGGAAGGCTCGGGGTATTTGCTGCCCTGGACCAACGATGATGGCGTTCCCGACCTGATCAAAAACAACAAGGCCCGCGACAATTTTTACATGTTGCCGTTCCTGCTAGGCTTATTCGGGATTGTGATTCAATACTTCCGGCGACCGAAAGATCTGCTGATTGTCGGAATGCTGTTCTTTTTTACCGGTATTGCCTTACAGATTTTCCTGAACTCCCCGCCCTCCGAACCACGTGAACGGGATTACATTTATGTGGGATCGTTCTATTTCTTTGCCATCTGGATTGGGTTGGGCGTTGTGGCCCTGGTCGATGGGTTGGCGGGTTATTTGAAGAACGAAAAAATGCGTGTGGGACTGGTGGCTGGTTTATGTCTGCTGGTTCCGGTCATGATGGGGGCCAAAAGCTGGGATAACCACGACCGGTCGAACCGGTATCATTCCGTTGATTTTGCCAAAAACCTCCTGAATTCCTGCGCTCCGAACGCTATTCTGTTTGTGGGCGGTGACAACGACACCTTCCCCTTGTGGTATGCGCAGGAAGTGGAAGGGTTCCGGACCGACGTACGGGTATGTAACCTGAGCTTGCTCGGTACGGAATGGTATATCCAGCAAATGAAACGCAAAACGTACGAGTCCGAAGCGCTGCCAATCTCGCTCGAGTTTGCCCAGTTTAACAAAGGGAAAAACGACGTAATTCCTTTCTATGAAATACCGGCGGTGAAAAACGGGATCAACCTGAAAGAATACATCGGGCTGGTGAAACAGGGCAATCAGGCGATTCAGGTGCCGCTTACGACGGGCGAAATGACCAATATTCTGCCCTCGCAAACGTTCTTTTTGCCCGTTGATAAAGCGCAGGTCCAGAAGTTGGGGTTTGTTCCTGCAAAACTGTTGCCGATGCTGAAAGACACCCTGGTCTGGAATTACGGCAAACAGGATATTTACAAGCCGGATCTGGTGATGCTCGACATGATTGCGACCAACAACTGGAAGCGGCCGATTTATTTCTCGACCACGCTGGGGCAGTCCAACTACCTCAATCTGAAGGATCACATGCAACTGGAAGGATATGCCTACCGGCTCATGCCGGTTCAGGTGCCGAGCGCGTCCGACGGTTTTGTCAATTCCGACGTGATGTACAACAACATGATGAAGAAGACTTTCTGGCGGGAAATGAACAATCCGGATTCGTATTACGACGATACGTACCGGGGTTCGCCGGTTATTTCGGCCCGGATTGCGTTCCTGCGGTTGGCAGATCAGCTGATGCGCGAAGGCAAAAACGCCCAGGCCAAAGAGGTTCTGAACCATTCGTTGCAGGTCATTCCCGACAAGAGTATTCCGTACGACCAGATTTCGACCAACTACATCCGGATTCTGCTGGAAGTGGGCGATACCAAAACCGCCCAGCAAATTGCCGATGTGGTGGCGATGCGGGCCGACCAGAGCCTGACCTACATCAAGAAAACCGGTGGCGGCAGCAGCGACGCCAACTTTGATCTGTACAATTTGCAAACGATTGTCAACGCCTTCCGGGAAACGAAGAACGAAGCGTTGGCGAAAAAATACGATGCGCTGTTTCAGAAGCACCTAAATGCTTTAGGCTAACCGATAACCCCTCGATTCTTTGAAAGGAGTTGAGGGGTAGTTTTAGGAACGTTCAATCAATACTGCGTATGGTAGCGATGCTGTATGGTCTGTTGATGAGCATCACGATGTCGACAGACACCAGTCGAATCCCGGCGGATACGAGCCAGATTGGGGTAATGCCCAATGCCAAACCCTCGTTTCAGTCGAAAATGCCGGTCCATAAACCTGATGAAAACCAGGTAATACCGATGCCCAATTCGGGCGCAAGACTGCGATCTTTTCAGATTCCCAGGGAGAAAAAGATCCTGCCCGATTCCGGCAGGGGCAAGCCCTAAAGCAAGAAGCCCGGCCAAACGGTCGGGCTTCTTGCTTTAGCGGTAAAAATCGGCGTGATCAATGAAAAAAGTCTTTCATTTTATCGAAGAACCCTTTTTCGTTCTTCCCCGGTTTGGGGTGAAAATTCGGAGAGCTTCGCAGGCGTTCCAGGATGCTGCGTTCTTCAGAGCTTAATGTTTTGGGGGTCCAGATGTTGATGTGGATGAGCTGATCACCCCGGCCGTAGCCATTCAACTCCTTGATTCCCTTACCTTTCAGACGGAGGATTTTGCCGCCCTGAGTGCCGGGTTCCAGCGTAATCCGGGCCCGTCCATCGATGGTCGGTACTTCCACAGAGGTTCCCAAAGCCGCATCAACGAAGTTGACGTGCAAATCAAAAACCACGTTGTTGCCGTCGCGTTTCAGATTTTCGTCCTCTTCTTCTTCGACTACAATCAGCAAGTCGCCCGCCACGCCCCCGCGCGGAGGAACGTTTCCTTTGCCGGTTACCGAAAGCTGGATGCCTTCGGCTACACCCGCCGGAATTTTGATTGGAATGACGTCTTCCTGCAACAAACGCCCTTCACCGAAGCAGGTGTCGCAACGTTCGGTTACCATTTTACCTTCGCCGTTACAGGTTGGGCAAGTACTGGTCGAAACCATCTGGCCCAGCATCGTATTGACCACTTTCCGAACCTGGCCGGACCCGTTACAGGTGTTACAGGTCGTTACGGCCGTTCCGTTTTTGGAGCCATTTCCGCCACAGGTCGTACAGGAAACGTGCCGTTTCACTTTAATTTTTTTCTCGACTCCGTTGGCGATCTCCTGAAGATTCAGTTTCAGCTTGATCCGCAAATCCGAACCGCGCCGAACGCGCCGGCCCTGTTGCTGACCGCCCCGGCCAAAAAAGCTGCCAAATGGACTTTCGTCGCCGAAAATGTCACCAAATTGCGAGAAAATATCGTCCATCGACTGACCACCTCCGCCCGCGCCGTTCATGCCTGCGTGGCCAAACTGGTCGTAACGGGCTTTTTTCTGCGGATCGCTCAGAACATCGTAAGCTTCGGCGGCTTCCTTAAATTTATCTTCGGCGGTGGGGTCGTCCGGATTTTTGTCAGGGTGATACTTGATCGCCATTTTCCGATAGGCTTTTTTGACGTCTTCCGGCGTAGCGTTCTTGTCAACCCCCAGTACTTCGTAATAATCTCGTTTCGTAGCCATGTATAGTTCGTTGAAAAACGATAAAACTGAACGGGAAGCGCCCATCGCCGTCCTGTTCAGTTTTATCGTCCTGTCATAATAGTATCATTCAGGAGCCCAAAATCACTTTTGCAAACCGGATCACCTTATCATTCAGCAAATAGCCTTTTTCGGTTTCGTCAATGATTTTTCCTTTCAGATCATCACTGGGAGCCGGAAACTGGGTGATCGCTTCGTGCAAATCAGGATTGAAAACCTGGCCCAGTGAGTCCATTGGTTTAACTCCTTTGGATTCCAGAACTTTATAGAATTTAGTAAAGATCAGTTTCACCCCTTCTTTCAACGCTTCCACATCCGAGGTGTTTTCGGCCGATTTCAGTGCCCGCTCGAAATCATCGAGCACGGGCAGCAGAGCCACCAGGAGCCCTTCGTTGGCGTTCGAGATCAGATCGATTTTCTCTTTGGCCGTCCGACGGCGGAAATTTTCAAAATCGGCATACAGCCGCAGGTATTTATCTTTTAAATCGAACAGTTCAACACTGACTTTATCGAATTCTGTGATAACCTGTTCGCCCGTTGCGCCGGATTCAACATCGTCCGTCGTATTGTCAGTCGGGACATCTGAAACCACGTTTGATTCACGGGCGGTATTGTCAGGTTGCTGCGTTATTTCCTGCTCTTCGGTATTCAAAGTTTCTTTATTTTCCATACGCTTGGTTGTATTTCGTCGCCACCACATAGTAGTTGTAAAAGTTGCAAATTCATTGCCAATTTTCAGAATACTGACAAGATGGCATTTTTATTCGTGACCTGGTACTGTTAAATTTGACAACTGATCGTTAAATGTGTCATACTCTGGTTGATAAAACCGCCAAACCGGGGTATGAAGTTCAGGCAATTTATGATTTCTATACCGCAAAAACATACCCGATTGCTCAAATCCAAAGCCGCCGAACTGGGCTTCGATTTCTGCGGGATTTCCAACGCTGAATTTCTGGAAGAGGAGGCCCCCCGGCTCGAATCGTGGCTCGACCGGCAGATGCACGGTAAGATGGGGTATATGGCAAATCACTTCGACAAACGGCTTGATCCGCGACTTCTGGTCGATGGTGCCAGGTCGGTGGTGACGGTTTTGCTGAATTACTATCCGGAGAAAACCATCGCCTGCGAGGAGGACGGATATAAGATTTCGAAATACGCCTACGGTACAGACTATCACTTTGTTATCAAAAATAAACTGAAAGAACTACTGGCGTTTGTTCACGAAGAAATTGGCGAAGTTGGCGGGCGGTTTTTTGTCGATTCCGCCCCGGTGATGGATAAGGTTTGGGCCAAACGCAGCGGTTTGGGCTGGGTAGGCAAACACACCAATCTGATCACCCGCGAGATGGGTAGTTTTGTCTTTATCGGCGAACTGATTCTGGATCTGGAATTAATTCCTGACGGCCCCATCGCCGACTATTGTGGCACCTGTACCCGCTGCATCGACGCCTGCCCAACCGATGCCATTACCGATCCGTACGTGGTCGACGGCAGTAAGTGCATTTCCTATTTCACAATCGAGCTGAAAGAAGCCATACCGGACGAGGTAAAAGGGAAGTTTGAAAACTGGATTTTCGGCTGCGACATTTGTCAGGATGTCTGTCCGTGGAACCGGTTTTCCCGCCCCCATCATACCCCGGATTTTGACCCAAACCCCGCGCTGACGGAGTTCACAAAAAACGATTGGGAAGAAATAACCCAGGAAATTTTTCAGGAAATTTTCCGACGTTCCGCCGTGAAACGAACGAAACTGGAAGGGCTGAAACGCAATGTTGCGTTTGTGAAATTGAATGAGGAATAGGAATACTATCAAACTGTTGTAAACAGAAAAAAACACGCTGGGAAACTTTGGAACGACTGAATTTTTACCCCGGAGAGGTTATCTGTTACTAGAAAAACCGATTCTTTTTTCTTTTGAAGCCCCGGAGGGGCGTCCTGAAGCAATTTTAAATTAGGATGCCCCTCCGGGGCTTGATTTTACGACTATGATCCGCTTGACTAGTAACAGGTAACCCCTACGGGGCTGGTTCTACACTTTAGTGTTTGCTGATGCGTTTAGGGAAAAATAGAGCAATCACTTTAACGGCAAGGTCAGCTTCACCGTTTGCTGGTTTCGGATCACGGTGACGGCCATTCGCCCCGTCCAGTTGACCTGCTGCTGAATGGCGACCAGCCGGCCGAGGTTGGGGGTTTCCTCCTGGTTGGCCGTTCGAATCACGTCGCCATTTTTCAGCCCCGAGTTTTCGAGCAGACTCCCTTTGGGAATATTTACGACAATGACGCCCTTTTCGTCCGGCAGACCAAAAGCCGAACGGTCGCCGAGGCCCTGCACATTTCGTAGGGATGCGCCCAGCCAGACCAGTTCCTGAACCGATTCTTCAAACCGGTGGTCCAGCAAAACCGGTAATTTCGGCGCGCGGGCCAGGGCACGGAGCGACGCTTTTTGGACGCCAAACTGATTCATCGGGAAGTTCTGAAAACCGGTTTTTAGCGCCGGACTGGTTGGGCTGACCTGATAATTCCCCGCATCGGCCTGAACAAACGCCGGGTCGCCAAACGCGCTGTGGAAATCCGTGCCGCTCTGGCGGGCTTTTTCAAGCGCGGCCTGATCCAGAAAGAGATTAAAATCCACTTCCTGGCCCCATTCCTTGATGCCAATGGGAAAATAGGGCCGCATGACGATGTTTTTCCGAAAAATGTCCTGGCTGTTTTTAAACCAGACGTGGGGGTGGAAGGAGTTGTTAATCAGGATGTTGTTCTCCGCCGTCCGGTAAAATCCCTCGCGGAATTTCAGCCCGCCATTCAGCAGCACGTTGTTGTAAATGTGGTAATTGCTGCTGCCATCGTCCAGATCGATGTCCCAGCCGTGGTCGCAGCGAAACCGGTTGTTGCGGATGATGACGGTTTGCTGGGCATCGAGCCGTATGAGCTCGGGATGTGCGGCCACCAGACTGTCCATCGTCTGGCGGTTGGGGTGCCAAAACCGATCGCGGCCCCAGGAGTTAAAGGCCCCGTGATCGCCGGTTTCCAACACCGTATCGAACACATCGTTAAACTCCAGCAGGTGCCCGCCCCAGGTGCCATCGCCGATGTTGATACCGGATCGGGGTACCTGATAGATCGTGTTGTGCCGAACGACAATCCCGGAAGCCATTGCAATTTCGACGCCAGCCGACTGCTTTTCGATCTGTCCGATGTCGTGAATGAGGTTGTTGGCAGCTACGCATTCGGCGGGATAGCGGTCATTTTTCGGCCCCGGTTTCAGATCCATCCGACCGTAAGGAACAAATTCTTCATACCGAAAGGCGGGCGACCGAACGGCCGACGAATCACCCACGAAGCTGATGGCGCTGGCACCGATGTCGTGAAAATGGCACCCTTCAACGGCTGATTTCCGGTTATAACGGCTCATCATCAACGCATTACCACCCAGGTCGGCAAATTCGCAGTCGTCGATCCGGCACTGTTCGGTATTTTCCAGAAAAACCGCAGCACCGCGATACAGCATCCAGTCGCTCCGCAGCAGCGGCTCATACGGTTCCATAAACGTCCGTTCAGCATTTACAAACCGGATGCCCCGGATGCGGACTTCTTTCAGCGGTTTTTCGCGTGAACCGGTTAATTCGATCAGGCTTTTCAGATGAGATACGACCACGGTGGCGGTTTCGGGATTGATTCCCGCGGGCGGAATCAGGGAAAGCAGCTGCGTTTTGCGATCGTAAAACCATTCGCCCGGCGCGTCCAGCTCTTCAAAAACACTTTCGACAAACCGCTCGCTGGGGTGCAGGGGTGCGGGCCTATTGTTCTGCCAGCCGCCTTCCTGCTGGAGTTTTCCGTTTGTTTTTCCGGTAATCCGGTAATGAAAATCGCCCCATTCGCCCTGGTGAAGAGCATGAATAAAACCACCTTCGGGAGACTTCCACCGGCTGATCCGCTGGTCGCTCAGGGCATCGGCGGCTGTGCCGTTGAAGACGTGCGCTTTGGCATCATAGTTGGGATACCGCGCTAGAATCTGCTTCTTGCCGTTCAGGAAAAGTTGCTCAAAAGGCGGTCCTTCGACGCGGGCGGTCCACGTGTTTCCGGTGGTTTTCTGCCAGTGGAGCGCCAGCTTTCTTCCTCCGCTCAGTTCGGCTTTCTCCTTTTGAAAGGCGCTGATGGTTAGCGATTTATCGTTACTGGTCTGGGGGGTGATGCGTACGGTTTCCGGCAAATAATACGTACCTTTCCGAAGAAGAATCTCGACGGTTTGCTGCGGAGCGGTTCTTGCCTTTTCCAGGGCTTTCCCAACAGATGCCAACGGCAATGCAAGCGTTCCGGGGTTGGTGTCCTTACCCGAAGGCGCGACGTAAAACCGGGTCTGTGCCTGAAGCGTCAGCGTATGAAAGACAAAAAAAAGCAGGTACAGTCTCATGAGTACAGTCGGGTTTAAGCCCGGTAAATTCTACATTCCTACCTTCGAACGTTCCAGTTCTACCACTGCTTTTTTAGCCTCAAGAATGGGTTTCCAGCTTTGGCCGGCCGTTTCCTTGTACTATTTTCAAAATGCCTTCTGCGGCTTTGCGGCCGGTTTCGGCGGCTCCGTTCATGAAGCCCTGAAATGATTGGCTGCAATGTTCACCCGCAAAGAAAATAGTGCCTACTTTTTCGGACTCCGTGTTGCCGATGGCCGAAACCTGCCCCACTTTATAGCACGCGTAAGCACCCCGCGCCAGGCGGTTTTCGTTCCAGTTGTAATAGCCCTTTCGACCGTTGGCCGCGCGTTTCATTCCCGGGAAAACCCGGTCGCAGCCGTCGAGATACTGCTGATACTGCGAAATTGTCAGGTTTTTCCCTTTGTCGGCTCCCAGAAAAAGACTGTAACCGCCGGGGCCCCGGTTGCCGGTTTGCATCTGGCTGCTGTCCCAGCCATTGTGAATATGATCGCTCAGGACATACCCCGAATACCCTTCCGGTCGCCAGATTCGCTCGTTGACCCCGATGAACAATTTGGATTGCATCCCGTAGCCCAATTCCTGAATGCACCGGCGCTTCCGGGCGGGCATATCGACTTTAAAATCGACTTCGCGCAGGACCGAGAAGGGCAAGGTTATGATCAGAAAATCGGCTCCGACCTGTTTGCCGTTGGCAAAAGACAGTTCATAACCGGAATCCTTCGGAGCAATCCTTTCCAGGTGAAAACCGGTATGAATCGGGCTTTTAAGGCGTTTGTATAGCTCGGTAACGATCTTTTCATTGCCGCCGATGACCTTAAACCGCTCGTCGCTTTCGCCGTAGATCTCAAACCCGTTCGACGTATCGGTTTTCAGGACCACCAGCAGATTCAGGCTCGTTTGGTCTCCAGCCGGCAAACCCAATTCACTGGTGAACGACGAACTGATGAGGTTGAATAGCCAGCCCGTAATACCGATGCGGGTCAGGTATTCGTCAATCGACTGATGATCCAGCACTTTGACAAGGAGATGGTTAGGGTCGAGCGATTCGGGTAAACTGTCGATGTCCTGCTGAATCCGCCCGGCAAAGGGCCGGAACGCTTCGATGATTTCCTGCTCCCGAATCCGCCGACCACCGAAGTAGTAATCCGTACCGATCAGCTTCTTTTCGGCGGGCGTTTTCAGGTCCAGCAGCGGGAGTTGAAACGCGCGGCAGAACGCCAGCATGTCGCTATGATTGGAGTCGATAAATTCGCCCCCCATTTCGGTGATAATGCCCGGTGCCACCACGTTTTCGGCCGACACGATCCGCCCGCCGGTACGGGCCGACGATTCATACAAAGTTGGCTGAAAACCGGCTTTTTCGAGGTGCCAGGCCGCCGTCAGCCCCGCCATACCGGCTCCAATGATCACAATCCGGGGGGCGGTTTGCGTTCGGCACTTCGACAGCAGCGGCAGCAAACCACCGGCCAGCACCAAACCGGACGTTTGGCGGAGGAAACTACGCCGGGATACCGGTTCACTGGTTGGCCGTACGCTTTCGTTTCGGAGAAGACGAACGATTTTTGGGATTCGGGGCATGGGTTTTAGGCAGAGTACGGTGGTGATTTCGGCGTTGCCAGAAGTGTTTCCGGCTCTTGTTCGGATCGAACAGAATATTGAAAAGCAAGAAAAGAATCAGCCCGATAAAAACCAGCTTTATTGCTAAATGAGCCAGATCCAGGGGGTCATAGCAACTCTGGTAGGGTAGGATTTCAAACTTAAATAGTCGTTGGGAAATTCCGTCAAGCCATTTTATTGGCAATAAAAACCAAGATGGTATGTCTTCCAAATTGACAAATTTTTCTTTTGATCCCGGATCTTCTCTGGCCACTTCATTCACAAAGAAGTCGTGAACAATCTGGTAGAAGCTAAAGGCACCGACAATGGTCACGATGTACTGAATCCGGCGCTGGTATTCGCTGGTCCGTTCTTCCTGTTTGGTGCTGATGAGTTTGTCCATCTGCTCCAGTTTGCTGCGGGCGTCTTTGACCCGTTCCGCAATTCCCCGGCGCTCCATGCCCTCTTTGTAGAGTTCCTGCTCGGTTTTATACTGAAAGACGTCGCCGAGAATATCATCGTTCAGCAGATCGTCGATCACGTTGCGTTGCTCGATAAGTTCGGGAATCGTCAGGCGGGATTTATCCGTACGCAAATCGTTCAGCAGCGTATTCAGGCGGTTTTCGGCATCACGCGCGACCATGTCGTTGTGTGCCAGCACCGCGCTTGGAATCAGTAAGTACGCGTTGATTCCGAGGGTGTCCCAGAACGTATCCATCACATCGTCGCCGTACCCCAGCATGGCCATCACCCCGCGGTGAATCACCATAAAGGACGATTCCGTTTTGCTGTTGGGGAGCGGTACCAGGGTGTCGTCAATCTCCTGGAGGCCCATGCGGTCGTAATCAAAAATACCCAGACAGATGCCACAATAGGCTTTAAAAACGTAATCGGCGTATTCTTCGGCGGTGAACGGTTCCAGTTCGTCGCTCATGTGGATCGCATCGTCGTGCAAATCCTTATACAGTTCTTTTACTTTGTTCCGGATCTCATTTCGTTTCGCCGGGTCTAAATGCGGATCCAGTTCCTTGCGGAATCCTAAAAAGCTGTCGACATCTGAGAGATCGGTTTCTTCCGTCGAGTCATTTTCCGGATCGGGCGGGCTATCGGTCTTGTTTTCTTCGGGTGAGGTGTCGCCCGTATCAATTTCAACGACGCCCGACCGGATGTTCCGCAGCGAAACGGCCTGATCCGCCTTTTCAATGAGCCGCCCGAATTTATTATTCTGGTTAAACTCGTATTTCACGCCCGTCAGATCCTGCAATAACTGAATGAGGTTATCGGGTTTATCCAGCCAGGTCATTTCATCAGCGACCTCATTTTTGATAAACAACCCGATGATCCTGGATTTTATAAATCCGAAGCCATCCCGAAACGCACCGTACAGACCCTGAAAAAGCCAACTCCAGGTTTTGCCCAGAATGAATAAGCCGACCGCCCAATACAGGGTTTTTTCCAGGATTTCTAGCGGTTCTCGGTTCTGAAAAACGGCCGTCCAGGTCGGTAGTTGCCACTTCCAGCCCTCAGCCAGCCAGATTGGCAGTTGCCGTTGCCAAAGCCACAAAACCGCCAGCCCGGCTAAAAACCAGAACGTAACCCGTCCCCAGGTCTTGACCCGCCAGACCCATTTCTGTAGCTTTTGCTCGAACGACTCGTGGTAGCTGGGGTCGGGCGTGAAAACGGGAAGTGAAAACCACCGCGAAAGAAACGAGTACCATTCCGGTTGCTGGCCTGCATCCGCATCCGAATGAGCAGCTGCCCGATTGGGCAAAGAAAACTCAATCTGGCGCATCAATTTCCGCCGTTCATCTTCATCTTCGTGTTCCTGCGATCCGCTGAAAAACCGCATCAATTTGACAATGTCCAGCTCACTGATGTCTTCGGTATTGGGCTTCAAAACCAGATGCCAGACCCGAACGGCGCTTTTCAAAAAATACGTGTAACTAACGCAGGCCGTCATCTTCACCGAATGGGAGAACCGCGGAAGCACGTCGTCTTTCCGAAGGGATTTTTTGAGTTCTTTTTGATGGGGCGAGTTTTCATCGGTTTGAGGCAGCTGATAAAAACATTCCATACGCCCTTCCGATGTAAACTCAAAATGGGACGGAAATTTCACCGTCACGGTTTGTTCCGGAACCGCATAATACCGGGTGAAATAAGGGGGCTCGGCCTGGTATTTATACGAAAAAAGGTCCGTTTCGCCCGAGTGCGCAACCGGGCAGTATAAGGTATCCGGCTTAGGGCGGTTTTTGTGCCCCCATTCTTTCCGGATAATGCTCCAGATTCGTCCTAAACGGGTCAATTCCGGTTGGGGCGGAGTCATGTCGTGATAGGGATGGATGCCGATCGGTTCAAAATAATCTTCGTCGACCAGAATCTCGAAACCGACGCTGGCCCGGCGGTAGATAAACCGGGGCTGCTCGAGTCGGGGAACATTGTGCAGGTACAAAACCGTAAAATTGTCGTCGAGCCGATGATCAAACAAGGACGCATTGTTGAGTGAAATCGGATCCGAACCTTTCCAGAAACCCTCGATGCTGGACTTGCTTTTCGGTTTGAACTTCGCACTAGCGGCCAAATCTTGCTTGTAATTCGGCTCAGGATAGTCCGAATACAGGTATTTGCCATAGTCGGTAATGAAGCTCATCACCGTTCCGGATTCAATAACGAGGTTATTGCTTTTTTGCAGAACCTGCGGGAAAGTCAGCAGGAAATACTGCCGGGATTTCCGCAGATGTGCATTTTTATCGGTATCCGTGTCGGGTACCGGGTGATGATAGGCAAACTTGAGATACCGGGCATTAATGGCGTGGAAGGCTTCCAGACTGGTAGCCGCCTTTTGCTGAGCGTCTTTGTCCGGGGCAAGAACCGGATTCTGAATCTCATGAAAAACGCCGTTGACGAGATCCGCACCAATCTTTTCGATCAATGTGATGAGCGCCGAGCGCTGGTTTGCTTTCTGCGGATGCTGAAAGGTTAACAACCAGTCTATTACCGTCTGTCTATTCTTTTCCTTGTTGTTGTCGACGATTCGGTTGTTAATACCATATTCTTTCAGTAAACCGGCTACTTTTTGTTCCCCATCGGATTGCAATACGCTGGCAATGAGAATGGTTTCCAATAAAATGGTTCCGGATTTCGGAAAGAAATGCCCGACAAAACCCGCCTGGATTTTACGGGCCACCTGCTTATATTCGTCATTGACAGGTTTATAGGCAAGAATCAGAAATGTGCAGATCTGGGGTATATCAAGCTCGTTTTTTAATTTCTGGCGCTCCTGCGTAGCATCCAGTTTCAGGCTATTGCATTTCCGTAGCCGATCTTTGCATTTCTGAAGATTTTCTGTTGTCGGGATTTGGCTGCGAATTTTCCTTTGTTTTTCCTCAAAGGAGGACGCACCCTGAGGGCTGTTTTCGTCCAGAGTACCGCTGAAAAAATGCTCTTCATTC
Organism: Larkinella knui; assembly: GCF_003858645.1. Classification (GTDB taxonomy): domain Bacteria; phylum Bacteroidota; class Bacteroidia; order Cytophagales; family Spirosomataceae; genus Larkinella; species Larkinella knui. The sequence continues at coordinate 406,171 of NZ_RQJP01000001.1, forward strand.
TGATACAGCTCAAAGAAGTCGTCAACCAGTTCGACATTCGCATGTAAACCCGCCTGATCGACTATAATCTCAAAAATGTAGCCTATTTCCGGCTCTTTTTCTACTTTTTTTAGCGCATCGGGAATCGGCCAGTGCTTTTTTGCCCGGTCCGAGAACTCATTGAACTGCTTAAAAAACGCTTGTTGTTGTAGCCTAAAAGTAGAGTCCATCCAAAAAGATCAGGGTAGGTTCAGGAGAAAAGTTACCCATAATCTTAATCAATTAACATCTGAATCGCAACGGGAACTACTCAATAATTTTAAAGGTCGATACCGGGTATTTCCGTCAGGGCAACAGACTGGTCGTCGACGCGCTGATCAACCAGATTGTCATACATTTCCCGCAGAATATTGCGCCCTTCAGCCGCCAGCCCGGTTAGTTCGGGAGCCGCCGGATTCAGTTTGTGGGTTCCCTGCAGTTGTTGCAAAGCCGCAAGGTCGTGGCTATAATTATCGTAGCCGTAGCGCGTTAGTGAGTCGGGTTCTTTGTTGCGATCGAGACTCTTGGCCAACTCCATCACGAAACGCATGACAACGGTCACCGGAATGGTGTCGGTGAGATTAGTCAGCCACGGAAACGTGAGGAGATACAGGTTGGTAACGATGCCTTTGTCGTCGCCGAGCGGAGGCTGGATGTAGTCGAAATCGATGCGTTTGGCCCCCATCCGGCTAAAAAATTTCAGTCGTTTGGCGGGCGGCATCGAGTCATTTTCGGCATCGGTTTCAAACGGGTTGTTCGATTCGAACAGCACGGCGTTTACGGTTTTGCCATACTGCCCGGCGAAATACCGGATCAAACCCGTCAGCCCCTGTTCGCTCTGAATCAGCGATTCGGCAATTTTTTTCTGATCGGAACCAATTCGAACTCCGCGATAGTGCTGATTGACAAATAGATACGTGACCAAGCCACAGGCGCTGTCGGGATACAGCTCAACGATACAACCGGCGACAAACGTTTTTTCGCCCGCCGGACTCACCAGTGAGCAGGCCATGAGGTGGGTGTGAGGGTCGTCGGTGCCTTCCGCAATCCGCTCTTTTATGAAATCCGGATCTTCCCGTTCGTCGGGGTCCGGAAAATTCGACGGATGTTCATACAGCGCAAAAAAAGCATCGATCAACGCGGCATGCGTTTGCAAATCTTCCGGTTTGGTAATCCAGGTTATTTCATAACTGTCTTGCTCATAGGGGTGTGCGGTTTGAGATGACTCATCCCGGACGGCGGACGCGGTATTCATACGTAACAAGGGTGTTTTGGTGTGTGGTAACTACTCTGAAACGGAGCGGTTAAATTCATAATCTCTTTCGACCCGGGCAACCCGAACCTTAAACGCCTGAAACCATTTCTCCCGGCCCATATCCCGGGCAATGGTATGTTCGGCATGAGCGTACCATTGGCGGATGGCTTCCGAACTTTCCCAATACGAAATCGTGAGTTCAACATCGCCGATCCCGTATTCCAGTCCTAAAAAACCGGGTTGCTCACTGGCCAGCTGTACCATCTTTTCACCCATTTGTTCGTATCCATCGAGGTTTTCGGCATGAACGATGGTGAAAACAACGACGTAATACGGTGGTTCGGGCGTTTGGGCAATCGGAGTATACATGGCCGTATGGTTTAGAGACGGTGACGCATCGAAAGGGCGGTGCGTTTTGTTTGGAAAGCAAAGATGGAAAATTGTCGTTGTAAACGTATCACTTGTCCCTGAAAAGTGTCATTTCGCAAAAAGCGGCCCATTCAGAAAATGAATTCCGAATGGGCCGCTTCTGCGACCTTTTACAAGCAGCTTAAGTAGACTGAAAAGCCCTGGAAGGGCGGTCTGTTACTAGTCCCGGCCTGGTTTCTGCGGTCCTGTAGCTCCGGAGGAGCGGCCTGAGGGAATCTTAGAACGCTCCTCCGGAGCTACCTGCTCGTGGATGAACCGGCGGTGGGACTAGTAACAGGAAAGGCCTCCGGCCTTCTTACAACCACCGTCTTCTTTCGATACTTTACGCTTCCGGCCAGTACTGCGCCATTTTCCGGCGGAGAAACGCCACGCTGCGTTCCAGTTGCGCCATGCCGTCGACGCCGTCCTCAATGCTGATCCAGCCGTCGAAGCCAACGCCTTTCAAGGTCGTAAAAATGGCGTCATAGTCATTCAGCCCTTTGCCAATTTCACCATGACTGAGCCGTTTTGCGTAGCCGACCGCACCACCTTCTTCATTCCGCAAATCCTCGATGGTTCCCGAAAGCAGATACCGGTCGCTGGCGTGCATGGTGACAACCCGATTGGCCACGCGTCCGAGTAACTCCAGCGGATCTTCTCCCGCCAGAAAGGTGTTGCTCGGGTCATAATTTACCCCAAAATTTGGGTCCTGAATTTGATCGACCAACTGACAGAAGACATCCATTTTCTGCGCAAATTCCGGGTATTCCCAAAAGTCGTCTTTGTAATGGTTTTCGATAATGAGCGTAATACCGTGCTCGCGGGCGTAGGGCAAACAGGCTTCAATGCATTCGGCGGCCAGATTGACGCCTTCGTCGATGGTCAGTTCGGGTCGGCGCTGTCCGGAAAGAACGCGGCAATAGGACCCCCCCAGCGCGTAGGTCATGTCGATCCAGCGTTTCTGTTTGGCAATTTCGGCGGCCCGAAAAACCGCATCGGGATGCGTAAAATCCGGCGAGCAGCACATCATCGGAATCACTTTTCCGTGACTTTCCACGTGTTGACGAAACCGCGCCCAGTTGGTTTCATCGGCCATTTCGAGAAATCCCGCGTACCATTCGAGTCCGTCGATATCGAGTTGAACAGCGAGTTCGATCCATTCCGAAACACGCATGGTGCCGTCTTTGCAGAGGGCTTGCATAAAGGCTTTAGGAAAAGCAGCTAGTTTTGGCATTTTTATAGTTTAAGGTTTAGGTTTACGGTAGTCGGTTTACGGTAGTCGGTGGCTGACGCGAGTTAAAAACCATACGTCAGCCACCGACTACCGTAAACCGAATCGTAAACAGTTAGTTCTTCGGCGGATTTCGTCCGATCAACGGGTGTTGCTCCAGATCAACGATCTGGCCACTGATCGGCCCGCTTTCATCAGCCAGCCAGTACACGGCGGCTGCGGCAATTTCGGCGGGCCATAGTATTCGGCCGGATGGCGCAAATACCGCTGGAACGTCCTTGTACCAATCGGCCGCAAAACCCTGTTCATGTTTGCGTCGGGCTTCATTTTCGGTAAGTACCCAGCCCGGATTGATCTGGTTCACGCGCACCCCGTCTTCGCGGTGGAGCGTGTCGCCGAGGTTGCGGGTCAGGGTCATCAACGCGCCTTTCGAAACGCTGTAGGCCATCAGATCCGGCTCACCGCTCCAGCCGTTGACCGAGCCAATGTTCAGCACGCACCCCTTTGTTGCCTTTAAGTGCGGTAAGGCCGCTTTGATGAGTGCGAAAGGAGCGAGGGTGTTCACTTCAAGGATATGCCTGAAAAACGCCAGATCCGTGGTGTGGAGGTTGGAAGTTGCCACCAGAGCCGCATTGTTGACCACCGCATCCAGCCGGCCGAAGGTTTGAATGGCCCGAGCAACCAGCCGTTCCGCAACGCCTTCCTGCGCCAGATCTTCAATGTGCAAAACCGCATTGCCGGGCCCCAATTCCTGCACAACGTCTGCCCCCAGTTCCGGTTCCAGACCGTGAACGACCACCCGCGCACCTTCTTCAACGCAGCGTTTCGCAATGGCTTTCCCAATCCCGGTACAACTGCCGGTAATGATGATGACTTTCTGGTTTAAGCGCATGAGTTAGAATAGAGAGGTGAGCATAAAGAGGTGAGTCTTTTGTCTTTATAATCACCTCTTTATGCTAAAAAGCTACACCGGTTTCAGCACGCTTTTGATCACGTCGCCGTGGTGCATTTTTTCAAACGCTTCATGCCATTCCGAGATCGGCCAGACGCCACCGATGATGGGTTTTACGTCGAGCTGACCGCTGGCTAACAACGCCAGAACGCGCTCCCAGATGGGCCAGTTGTGGCTGAAACTGCCTTGCAGCGTAACGTTTTTCTGCACCAGCGCGTCGAGCGAAAAACCGAGTGGTTGCGGTCCCCAGCCCACTTTAGTGATGTGGCCGTTGGGCCGGACCAGCTGAAGCGCAATTTTTAGCGTGATGCTCGCACCGGCGGCATCGATAATGCAATCGGCCCCCAGACCGTCGCGTTTTTTAGCCCATTCCGTAGCATCGCCAATGATCGCTTCGCACCCGTATTGCTGCGCAATGGCCAGGCGGTGGCGGTCGGCTTCCAGACCCACCACGGCCACTTCGGCACCGCAAAGCCGCGCCATGGCCGCGCACAAAATCCCGATGGTGCCCGGGCCGAGCACAATGACGCGGTCGCCGGGTTTGAGGTGGGAATTGTTGACCACGGCGTTGTAGGCCACGCAGCAGGGTTCGGTCAGGCAGGCTTCCTCAAACGCCAGCGATTCCGGCACCTGGTGCAGGCAGCGCATCGGTACCCGCACAAACCGGGTCATCGCACCGTTGACGCCGTAGCCGAAACCCTTGCGGGTAGGATCGAGGTTATAAAGCCCCTGCCGCGACATCGGATTGTTCGGGTCGATCACGGCGGCCGTTTCGCTCACAACGCGGTCGCCTTCTTTCCAACCCACTACCCGGCTGCCCAATTCGACGATGTGACCGCCGAATTCGTGACCCAGGACAACGGGATAATTGACCGGCCAGCTATGATCGGCGGTCCACTGGTGGAGGTCGCTGCCACACACGCCGACGTTGGCAACTTCCAGCAGCACATCCTCGTCGCCAAGGGTTGGCCGGGGAATTTCACGGATTTCAACCGAGCCTTTCTCGGGAGCAAAATTGACAACAGCAGCAGATTTCATGGCGTATTTTTAGTGTTTAAGCGGGAGGACGCTCCAATCGTCCTCCCTCGACGGGTCGGTTTTATCTTCCAACGGCAACATCGCCGTAGGCGTGAATTTTTTCGCAAATCAGGCGAAGCGAGCTTTCCAGGTCACCGTCGGCGGTCTTGAACGAATCGGCGTCGATGGTCAGCGGAGCACCCAGAACGACCAGTGGAGCACCATATTCCGGACAACGAATGGCCTGCTCCAGCGAAAGCCCACCGACGGCCTGCACCGGAATCTTTACGGCCTGCACCACCTCGCGCAGTTGATCGAGCGGGCTGGGCATCCGTTTTCCCTGGGCGGCAATGCCCCGGCGTTCGTCGTAACCGATGTGGTGAATGATGAAATCGCACCCCAGATCTTCGAGCCATTTGGCCCCCTCCACCATGTCCGGGCAAACCATGTTGTCGCCCATCACCTGCACCCCAAAATCGCGCCCGGCTTTCACCACGCATTTAACCGTTTCGGCATGGGCGCGGGCCATCACCACGACGTAAGACGCTCCGGCTTTGGCCATCATTTCGACTTCGAGATAACCGCCGTCCATGGTTTTCAAATCGGCCACAATGGGAACATTCGGGAACGCTTCGCGCAATTTTCGGACACCGTGTAGTCCTTCCGCCAGAATCAGTGGCGTTCCGGCTTCGAGCCAGTCGACCCCGGCACGCATGGCCATAGCCGCCGTTTCGAGCGCTTCATCGATGTTGGTCAGGTCCAGGGAAATTTGAACAATGGGTTTCATTAACAGGGTTGAATTGGGTGATATAAATGGGGACGTTGTTAAGCCCCAATAGGCTTTTTTTCGTAATGATTACTCATTTTTTACAAAAAAGGCCATTAAACCCTAAATAAATCAGCTCAAAATAGTCGTAATTGGGGATATAATAGTACTATGATTGTGAGCGGTTTAGCGGGCAGAACCGGCGCACTTCAAATTTTGAAAAAAGATTCCAATGGCATCGACTTCAACGTTACTTCAAAAATTGAAAAACGGGCAGAATGTATACGGCACCTGCATCACCTCCACCGCACCCATGTGGCCGGTTTCCCTCCAGCGAGCCGGTCTTGACTTCGTTTTTTTAGATACTGAACACATTCCCCTGGACCGGTCCGAACTGGCGCGGCTGTGTCAGATTTTTCGCGCTTACCACATCACGCCCATTGTCCGCATTCCCAAACCCGATCCGTATCTGGCCTGTCAGGTCATCGACAGTGGCGCGGTGGGCGTCATTGCACCCTATCTGGAGTCGGTCAATCAGGTTAATGAGCTGGTAGGAGCCACCAAATACCGCCCGCTGAAAGGCGAACGGCTCGCCCGGTTTCTGAGCGGAAAAGAACAGATGCCCGACGATCTCCGGCAGTACATCGAAGCTCATAATGCCGGAAACATCTGCATCGCCAACATCGAAAGTGTTCCGGCGCTGGAGCGTCTGGACGCCCTTTTGTCCGTCCCCGGCCTCGATGCGGTTTTCATCGGCCCGCATGATTTGTCCGTCAGTCTGGGCCTTCCCGAGCAATATGATCATCCCGAATTTAAAGCGGCCGTCCGGAAGATTATCCAGACGACACGGCGGAAAGGGTTATCCGTCGGCATTCACTTTTCACAGTCACCGGAGCGCCAGATTTACTGGGTCAAAGAAGGCATAAATATCGTGGTTCACAGTTTCGACGTCGCTCTGTTTGGACAGCGGTTGCGGGATGACATTGGCAGTATCAAAAAAGCCGTTGGCGATCAGTTGACAACGGAAGGCGACTCTTCCCTGGTTATTTAAAACCCGGATGGAATTCGACGCTTCGGGATCGAAGGGTAAAAGAGCAAGCCCTAATCAGTAAATTCCGGGTTTAGGACCCTTATGAACGCATGATGGATCAGATAAAATGGGGAATTATCGGTTGCGGCAACGTAACCGAAGTCAAAAGCGGCCCCGCTTTTAATAAAGTGCCGAACTCATCGCTGGTGGCGGTGATGCGGAGAGACGGCGAACTGGCCGCCGATTATGCCATGCGCCACGGCGTTCCCCGCTGGTATGACGATGTCGACGATCTGATCAATGATCCGGATGTCAACGCCATTTACATTGCCACGCCCCCGGATGTTCATACCGATTACGCCATTCGCGCCATGCGGGCGGGCAAACCGGTGTATATTGAAAAGCCGATGGCCCGGAATTGGGAAGAATGTGACGCCATCAACCAGATGGGTTACAAAACCGGCTTGCCGGTATTTGTCGCGTTCTACCGCCGTTCGCTGCCGTACTTTCTGAAGGTCAAGGAGTTGATCGACCAGAAAGCCATTGGCGACATTCGGCTGGTGAACATCCAGTTGCACTGGCAGCCGTATGCCGAGGAAGTGGGGGAGAATCCGAAACCAAAATGGCGCGTTTTTCCGGAAATCTCCGGCGGTGGCCACTTTCACGATCTGGCGTCGCACCAGTTCGATTTCCTGGAATTTGCGTTAGGGCCGATCAAAACCGCCCGCGGTATGGCGCGGAATCAGGCGGGGTTATACAACGCCGACGACATTGTAATCGCCAATTACGAATTCGAATCCGGTGTTCTCGGAACCGGCAGCTGGTGTTATACCGTGAACAAAGAGCAGCGCATCGACGAAGCGCAACTCATTGGTTCGGAGGGGAAAATTACCTTTTCGTTCTTCGAGAAATTCATCATCAAAGTGGAAACCGCAGCGGGTGTGGAAGAATTTAACCTGCCTTATCCGCCACACGTCCAGCAACCCCTGATCGAAACCATTGTCAGCGAATTGCGGGGCGAAGGCAAATCGCCGAGTTCGGGCGAAACCGGGGCGCGGGCCAACCTGATTATGGACTTAATTACGGCGAAATAAACTACGGCTGTTTGCCGTTTACCGCACTCTGAAAATCCGGTGTGCGGTATCCGTCTGCCCAAACTGATCCGTCGTTCGAACCGTAATCCGGTGTGTTCCCGTCGGTAGGTTTTTAGGCATCGCACCCCGCCAGATGTGGTACGAGATTTCGGGTTCGTCCATTTTCCAGCCCAGAACGTTGTCGAGCTTCGTGCCGTCTACCGTGGCGTCGAGATACGGACTGAGCCGGTGCATCGTTGCCACGGCCGGATCGCCCAACGGCGTAATTTGTAGCGGAATCCAGTCGGTTTGTCCGGCAAGTTGCATTTCGACTTTCGAGCGGGGTGAACCGGCAAAGACGTTGACAAGGACGTGCGTCGTGTCCCAGGCGGTTTTGGGTTGCTCGTCGGGCAAATAGATATTCATCTGGTAATCAGCCGGTCGCCGGGCGGCTTTGAACCGAATCGAATACTGATTCCCGTTGAAGGTCAGCATGGAATAGCCGTTGGGCGCTCCGTCGTTCATGGTAGCGTGCGGGATGCCGAGTTCGTCTTTCAGCCCCGCCCACCAGCTGCCGCAAACCGTCGCATTGATGAAATGGTGGTGCGGTTTTGCACCGGTCCAGCCCCATTTTTCGCCCACAAAAAGGTGCGCCATCGTGTGCGAATGGCCGGACACCGAGAATAGATTCGGTCGTTTTTCGATGAGTTGAAAAAGCGCCTTCCGGTTGTCGCAGATTACAACCGGTGCGTGCATCACCATCACCACCAGCTTGTTTTCCGGAACGTGCGTCAGGTAATTGCGAACAAAATCGAGCTGCGATTCGACAAAGTGCGCTTTGTATTTTCCGTCGGGCGTAAAATAAATGTTTTTCAGCACGATAAAGGCCACCTGCCCGTACTCGAACGCGTAGGAACTCGGCCCGTAAAACCGCTCGAACGTTTCGTCACTAAACCGGTCGTCGGTGGCACCCCGGTTAAAATCGTGGTTGCCGAAGGTCGTATACCACGGCACCCCGATCTGACCAATACCGGCATTGACTTCAGCAAACAGATTGGGGTCGTCGGCCACGATGTCACCGAGCGAAATGCCGAATTTTGCCGGCGTGCCCAGGCATTCTTCCACCACGTCGTGCATGACGTAATTGACCTCCGTGATGCCCCGAACCTGCGGGTCGCCGAAGAGAAACGCCGAAAACCGGTTTTCTTCCTTCTGTTGCCAGAGCGGAAAGTCGATGGAACCGGGCAACGGTCCCGTAGGCGCAACGCCGTCGGTTTTGGTTACCGGCGAGCCGTTGGGTTTGTGCAGGTAATAATGCTGCGGAATCTGATCGGCATTGACCGGTACACCATAACCGGCGGGTTTAATGACGAAAAAACCCGTGTCGTCACCCGCCGGAAGTCGCCATTGGCCCGACTTGTCAGTCAGCGTTACATCCCGCCCGTTCGATACACAAACATTGGCTATACCGGTTTCATTTTTGTCTTTGATGCGGTTTTTATTGAGGTCATTGTAAACCGTCCCGATTGCCGAAGTTTGGGCAAAGGCAAACTGCGCCAGGAACATACTGAGAAGCGAGAGAGGGAGAGCTTGTTTCATTGGATTCAGGATGAATATCTACTTTCGAATCAGCCAGATTTCTGTCACCTGCGAACCGAGTTCCCCTTCACCACAGGTCCAGATGAACGTTACATTTCCGTCTGACAAAGCCGCTTGAGGGACTTCGAATTCGTAGGTTGGTTGTTCACCGGTCTGCATAAAATCATGGATGAGCGAGCCGTCGTCGGTCGTCAGTTTCATGCGGGAGCGAAACCGCCCGGTGTAGGAAATCCGGAGCTTATACGCTGCCGTTGGGTCCAGTTCGTCGTAAGCAATTTTCAAAGGCTGATCGTATAACGTCTTAACCTGTTTCATCCAGGCGCGAGGAGTAATCTGTCCTTTAAAACCGGTTGCCTTGATTTCATCGACCCATTCGACACCGACTAATCCCACACCAAAACCTATTCGGGGCGATTTTAGACTTCCGGGATCAACTTCCCAACTTGTGTGTGAAACCACCCGGTGCCAGCTTTCCGGTGCGCCGAAATGGTCGTAAAAACCGCCCGGTCCAGGGTCGGTTCGGTGCAATAATTCATTAATTTTCAGTAGCCTATCGTTTTCTTCAGTCAGTCTCTCAATTTGAGTGAGTTGATCCAGCAGCCAGGGAGAATCGTTGAGCGGGATGTCGATGTTGTCCACAAAATTACCACGCCCCGACATCGCTCCGTGTTTTTCAACCGTCAGTTGCGCGCCGATCGAACTGAAAAGTGAATCGGCGAGGGCAAAGCATTTTGTCCGATATTCAGCCAGGACCGGGGCCTTCCAGGCTTTTTCAAGAATAGCTCTTGCCTGGATGATAGCTTGTAAAGAACCTCCGGTTTTGGTTGAAATCAGCACATCCCGCGCCTGCTGTTCCAATTCTGTTTCGTACAAAAGCCGTCGCTTCGTATAGGCATCGTAGTACGCCCGAATCAAGCCCATCTGAAAACGCGGATTTTGGAGTACGTTCAAAGGCGCTTGTTTTTCCAGTGATTGCCAGTGGGTCAGTGTCTGGGAAATGGCCTGATTGGTGAGCAGATTGCCGCGCCAGTTTTCTTCCAGTGAAAGCAATCCCTGAGCAACGGTTTCGCAATAATCCGGGCCAATAAACAGCCGGGCGTAGTCGCGCAGGGTTTCGATCACCGGCGTTTCGGGGTCCCAGTCCTGATCGCTCCAGACAAACTTATTGACGTCGTCGTTGGTGCCCTCCGAGTAGCTGATGCTGCCCGCGCCAAATTCGTCAAGGGCGTTATGTATCGCCTTCTCATCGTGGGGCCGGGGATTGATGCTCTCACGGCCACACGTCATCGCCCAGGCCAGATCCCAGTGCGGAACGGGGTATTGTGAGCTGTAATTATGCGTAATGTCGGGGTAATGACGAATTGGGATCGACGGTTTTACGACCTTCCGGATCTCCTGCACCGACATTTTGACCCAGGGTCCGAAAACCACTCCGCCAAACCACGGATATTCCCTGTTAACGTGTTTATAAAACGCATCGAACCAGGCTTGCGTCGGCCGAAAAACCTGCGGAGAAACCCAGATTTTGGCTTTTGGATGGTATTTATTCAATACGGCAGCTTCTTTTTCGAGCCACGCGAACAGCACATCGGGTTCCAGTTCGCCGGGATCACCGCCGGGTACAAACAACGCGTCCAGCTTCGGTATGGCGGCAAAAACGGCGTGACGTTCCTTCAATTCCTGTTGAATCGAATCGGGATGGACGTAATCCAGACCCATGTTCGGATACCACATCCAGACGTCCAGCCCATATTCCCTGCAAATCCGCGACTGCTCACCAATCATCTTGATAGCGGGCAGTTTCATATGCCGGCTGGTGAAATCATCGTCTGTGCGCGGGGGCATAATTTCGATGCTATTCGCCCCAAATAGCGCCAGATCGCGGATGTATTGGTCAAATTGCACGACCGAAAAGGCGTCGTAAGCATTGGTTTTTGGACGATACCCCAGTTGGTGGCCGCGAATCGGATACCGGGGGCTGGTTGCCATTGCGGTTGCGCCGGAAATCAGAATTTTGCCGGGTGTCATCTCGAGTTTGCGCAACAACCGGCCTACGCCATAGAGCAATCCCCGCGCATCTTTCCCCACCACCAGGGCGGTTTTCGCATCTGACAAAATCAGCAATTTATAGCCTTCATGCGCAATGGCGGGCAATCCGTCCAGGGCCTTTTGAAACGACTCCGGCAGGGTTGCTAACTCATTTTCGGTGGTTAAACAAATTAGGGGTTGCCCGGATGCCGGCATTTTCTTCGCAACCGGCAGGCGGATTTGGCTCCGTTTTTCTACTTCCTGTTGCAGAATTTCCAGGCTGCGGAGCAACACTTTTTTGTCTTTTACCAGACAGTATATCTGGGCCCGGGCCAGGTCGATGGGGTTGGCATACGTCCGCATCGCCAGCAAATCAAAACCATGGATAAGCAAAAAAAGCAGCAGAACTGAAAACTTACGCATGTTATTTAATCGCCTTAATCTGAACATCATCAACGTGAAAAACGGCGGCCTTTACCGGTTCGTCGGCACCCGGAAGCGGTGGCCCCGGCTCTTCATTGGGGGTTTTGCGGTTGGGCAGATCCCGGTATGGCCCCGTCCGAAGCGACAATCGCTCGATGGATTGAACGGCTTCGGCCAGGGCGGCTTTTTCCAACACTTTTTTGCCGTCGATACTGAGGTCGTAATGGCCAGCCAGCGTTGCATTCACGCTAAAGGTGAGTTCATACCATTGGCCCGGTTTATAGCGTTGAACCGGTTTTTCGGCGCTGCCATCGGTGGCCACAATGTGGCCTTTTTCGTCGAACCGCAGCCGGACGGGGCGGTTGCCGTAGCGGTCGGTAAGATCAATTTCCAGTGTGCCCGAATCGTTCTGGGAAGCCCGGATTTTTAGCTTCGTTTCGATGCGGTTTCCTTCTTTAAACACCCGAATGGCGCGGGCATAATCATAAGCATCTTTGTCGGTTAATTCCAGGCATTTTCCGCCTGCATCCGGTGTGCTGACCACCGAAACCGGTGCCCATTTCGGGGCATAAATATTCCAGTCTGTAACCGCGCCATTCAGGGTTAAACCGTCGAACCGATCGGCAACCGGGCCGGTGACCGCATACCGCACCGGCGTGGGAATCCGACTGATCCAGATGTCTTCTTTGTTCATGCTGTAGCTGAGCCAGAGGTCGTTGCCCGGCGGATTGCCGTTGCCTTCTTCAATACCGCGCATGTAGCAGGGGCCAAAGTCTTTCCAGCGGCCAAAAAACCGTCGAACCGGTACTTCGCCCTGCACAATCAGCAGGTTATCGAAAAGAATACCGTCGTTGCCGGTGATGATCGTGAGCGGATAGCGGTATTTGTCCGAGTCGATGGGGTTGTAACAAATGGCAAACCGGCCGTCGTCGGTGCGTTGTCCCCACTGCTTGCCTCCCGCCATGATGAGCGTCGGCACCTTGACCGGTTTGGAGAAAGTTTTTCCTTCATCAGTCGACAGGGCGCTGAACGAACGTTTCCACAGGGCCACCACTTTTCCGTCCTTCCGGTGGTAATACGACAGGGCTTTCTGACCTTCCTTGCCACCATAGAAATCGTCTACGCCCCGGTCCTCATCCCACCACTGAAACGTCATGAGTTTGTCGGCTAAAAGCGCATCGCAGGCTTCCCGGAAACCGGTATCCTGCGATTTTTTGTAGAAGGGATAACTCGTGTTGGTTTCGTCCCATTTCACCCCGTTGACCGTCGTATGGCTGCTGTACCGGATGAAATAAATCGGGCCATAACTGCCGTTTTTCAACACTTCCCGAACCACCCGCCCGATTCCGCCCTGACCGAACGGATCTTCCGTGTGACCGTAGAAGGCCAGCACGAGCAACCGGCCGTTGGGTGCCGAGTAAAAACCCATCCGCTGGTGCATCATGTACCCTTTGGATTTGTCCGGAATTTTCACGCCGGCGGGGGCCACGTAGGGCGGAAAAACCACTTCCGGTTTGCTCCATTGGCGACCGTCTTTGGAAGTCATGACAAGGGTTTGCCCCGGCGCAATGTGTTCATCGACCGGATTGCTCAGGTATTGCTGGTAAAACGTATTGTTCCAATAACAGAGATTGGACCCGTGGTTATACGTCCAGCCCTGGCCGTCGGCCAGTTCGGGATGGGTGCGGTTGGCGCGCATCGTTTGGCGGCTTTCGACACCGATTGCGTACCGCAGCCGGCCGTCGTGCACATTCGGGTCGATGGTTTCACCGCCCACGTAGCGTACCGGTTCGGCCGGGCTTCCGGTTTGCGCCCGGACACCGGAACCACAAAGCAGCGTGAATAAAAGGAAACAGGCCGGGTTTAGGGGGACTTTCATTTTTATTGATTCACGGGGGAAAAGCGCAGTTTTTTTGCCCGGATTTCGGGTCGGTCGTAGGCTTTGTTTTTGTCAGGAAAGCCAATGTCCCAGGGCGACGGGCCGACCCATTCCGACTTTTTACCGGCAATGTCGATCACACCATCAGTTGAAATTTCGACCACCGTATACAGCGGGTCTTTATAGGGGGCGGTGTATTTGATCCACTTGAAATTTTTGTCAATTTCGTCGCTGTACCGAACATGGCCGTAGTCTTCGCCGAGCCATTTGTAAGACATGGAGTTGATGCAGATATACCAGATTCCGTTCACTTCTTCGGCCCGGTCGTAGTGGATGTGGCCGTAGAAATTGGCGATGATTTTCGCTGTTTTGGTTTTGGCGTTATGCGCTTCCAGTATCGCCCGGACCTCGGCAGCGTTATCGACCCCGTCGAGTCCTAAACCCTGGTGCGAAAAGATGACGATGGGGGTGGTGGCCTGCGCCAGTTCCGCTTTCAGCCAGGCCAGTTGCGTGGTTCCAATGTGTTCCTGATAACCTTTCAGCTCCGGGGATTTTTTGTCGTTGCCATCGAGCACGATAAATCGAAAGCCCTGTTGGTCAAAGGTATAATACGATGAAGGCATTTTTCGAGTAGCCAAAGCCTGCGCCAGGGATGTGCCACCGTCCATTTCGTGGTTGCCGATGAGGTGGTATTTCGGGCCGGGATACGCATCCCAGATCGCGAAGGCATACGCGTATTTTTCGGCGGGCGTACTGAAATCACCGAGTTCGATGATGAAGTCCGGTTTGGCGGTTTTCATACTGTCCATGAAAGCCGTCAGCCGGGCCTGGCTGTCGTGCATGGTCGGGATGTGGACATCGGAAAATAGCCCGATTTTTACCTTTTTTATTTCTTTTTTCTGCGAAAAAGAAAAGGTAGTAATCAGACAAAGAATAGGTAAAAGAAAATGGAGGCATTTCATTGGTAATTTTCTCTAAAGCTTGATGAATATCTTTTTTCGGTACAGCAGATACGCCGGGATGAAATTGACAAAAACGAAGAACAGCGCATACGCCATACTGGCCAGTCGCGGATCGAATCCCAGGTCCGTCAAAGCGGCCACGCCGTGTTCGTTTAAGGAGTGTCCGCCGAATTTCAGGTAATAGAAAAGAATGGAAAGTACATCGGCCAGCACAAAGACCGTGATGGCATTGGCACCGAAAATGATACCCGGTTTGGTGCCGTTGGTGTTTCCCAGAATGTCGACCAGAAAATAAACCGCACCCAATACCAAGGCGGCAAAACCGGAGGTGACCAGCACGAACGAACTGGTCCAGAGGTTTTCGTTCGTAGGGAACGTCAGGTTCCAGCAAAAACCGAGGACCGCCGTAAATAAGCCGGTCGTCATCAGGTAATTTACTTTTTCATTTTTAGTGAAGTTGCTGATCATCAGGCGTCCGGCCAGCATTCCGGTAATGCCCGAAACTGCCGAAGGAAAGGTGCTGAGGATGCTTTCAGGGTCCCAGGTGCCCTGCCACATCCGCCCCGGCAGATACAGGCTGTCGAACCAGGCCACCAGATTGACGCCCGGTTCCAGCATGACTCTTCCGACGCCCGGGGTTGGAATCAGCGTTAGGGCCAGCCAGTAAATGATGAGTGTAACGGCCCCAATCCAGGCTTGCTGTTTCCAGGTGGTGTTCAGAAATAAAACCGCACAGATAAGAAAAACAAAGGCGATCCGGTGCAGCGTGCCGGTCCAGCGAATGTCTGAGAAATCGAAGGTGGGCAGCAGATTCAGGAACATACCGACGGCGAATATCTTGACGGACCGCAGGATGATTTTTTTGTACATTTCCCCTTTCGGATCATCCTTCTCCAGCCGTTTTGCGTAGGCCAGCGTAATGGAAACACCGATGATGAACAGGAAGAACGGCGCAATCAGGTCGGTGAACGACAAACCGTTCCATTTGGTGTGCTGCAATTGAAAGTAAACGTGGTCACCATCGCCCGGGAAATTCACCAGAATCATGGCTGCGATGGTAAAACCGCGCAGGGCATCGAGCGAGATCAACCGGTGCGGTGCTGGTTCCAAAACATCGGCGGGCGGGGTCAACTGGTTCGTTTGGGTAATCATCGAATCGGAAGTTGAAAAAGTCTTTGAAAGCCAGTGGTATTTTTAATACGCTATTCCGTATTATTAAGGCTACTTAACTGACCCCTCCATGCGTAACTTTTTTTGCCTCACGGCTTTATTCACGGTTTTACTCCTCCTGAACGGGTGCAAATCATCCGAAAATACGACAAAGGACATTGCCGTTTCCTGGGAACTGGTGAGCAATTTTACCGAGGTCGAAGGCGGTTTTGAAGCCCGGTTTATCCTGAACAATCACAGCGGATCGGCACTCACCGACAAAAATTGGGCTTTGTTCTTCAATATGTCTCCCCGGCCCATCAGTACCTCAAAAACCCCGCAACCGGCTACAGTTCAGCATATTAACGGCGATTGGTATAAAATGACGCCAAACGCCGGGTTTGCCCTGGCACCCGGCGATTCGACCGAAATCCGGTATTCGGGGACGGAAGCCATTATCAAAGTAACCGATGCGCCACTCGGGCTTTATTTCGTTTTCTACGACAAAGACGGCAAGGAGGAAAACATCGTTCAGGTGGCGAATTACACGGTTTTGCCGTTCTCTAAAAAGGAGCAGCAGCTGCGGGGAAAAGGCGATCTGATGCCGTTGCAGACGGCGGCCAAACGGTATCAGGACAACCTGGCACTCAGCCTGGTCGACGCGTCTCAATTGCAGAAAATCATTCCTTCGCCGGTAAAGATTACGTCGGGCGCGGGCACGTTCAATCTGGATAATAAACTCTCGATTTATTACCAAACCGGTCTGGAAAATGAAGCAAAGTTGCTCAGTCAGAAGTTGAAAACGCTGACCGGAACCGACTTTACGATTGCCGCTACCGCACCCGCCGGGAAAGGAATTGTCCTTAAAACCGGGCCGGTTTCGGTGAATGGAATTGCCAAAGAAGCGTATAAACTGAGCATCGACGGCAACGGTATTTCCATCACCGGCAGTGATGCGGCCGGGGTGTTTTATGGCACACAGAGCCTGCTGGCCCTGATTCCGACCACAACGTATCTGAAACCGGCGGCTTCGGTGGCCCTCAATTACGTACAGGTGGAGGATGCGCCCCGGTTTCACTTCCGGAGTTTGCACGTGGACGTCAGCCGGAATTTTCAGACCAAGGAAACCATTCTGCGGCTTCTCGATTTGCTGGCGACCTACAAAGTGAACCACTTTCTGTTTTACACGACGGAAGACGAGGGCTGGCGGCTCGAAATTGACGGGTTGCCGGAGCTGACCAAGGTCGGAGCGCAGCGTGAACACACGACCGGCAAAGAAACGTCCGTGCTGCATCCGTCGTACGGTTCGGGGCCGAAAGCCTATGAGGAAGGGAAATACGGCAGCGGTTTTTATACGAAAGCCGACTTCATCGAAATTCTGAAATACGCCAACGAGCGGCACATCAAGGTAATACCGGAACTGAACTTTCCCGGCCACGCACGGGCGGCCATCAAGGCGATGGAAGCGCGGTATGAGCGGCTGATGAAGGAAGGCAAAGAAGCCGAAGCGAACGAATACCGCCTGATCGATCCGGCGGACAAATCCGTCTATTTGTCGGCCCAGGCGTATACCGATAACGTGGTGAGCGTAGCGAAGGAATCGACGTATCATTTCTACGAAAAAGTGGTCGACGAGATCACCAAAATGTATGCGGAAGCCGGTTTGAAACTGGATGTTTTCCACGCCGGGGGCGACGAAGTAGCCGAAGGAGCCTGGACCAAATCCCCGCTGGCGGCTCAGTTGCTGAAAGAAAATCCGGCGATCAAAGACCCTAAAAACCTGCAAACGTACTTTTTCGGGAAGCTCTTGAAACGGCTCGAAAAGCGGAATCTGGAAATTCACGGCTGGGAAGAGGTGGCGCTCAACAAATCGGCGGAGGGGAAATACGTGGCCAATCCTGCGTTTGTGGGTCGCAAGGTGGTGCCCTACATCTGGAACAATATTTATGATTTGGACCTGGGCAACCGGCTGGCGAATGCGGGCTATCCGGTGGTGTTGTGCAACGTAACCAATTTTTATTTCGATCTGGCTTACAACAACGACCCGATGGAACCGGGGCTGTATTGGGGCGGCTTTGTTGACACGCGGGCCAACTGGGCGTTTGCGCCGTTCGATATGTTCAAAACCACGTATAAGACGTCGATGGGTAAACCGCTGGATTTTAGCGGGTTGGAAAAAATGAAACCGGAAGCCCGCAAAAACGTCATTGGACTGGAAGCGCAGCTGTGGAGCGAAACCGTCAAAGGCCGGGATATGATCGAGTATTATATCCTGCCCAAATTGCTCGGATTTGTCGAGAGTGCCTGGGCAGCGGAACGCCCCTGGGAAACCATCGAGAACCGGGATGCGCGGGAAAAAGCCATCCAGTCGGGTTGGAATATTTTTGCCAATACGCTGGCACAGAAAGACATACCACGACTGGCGGTATTGAATGGCGGTTATAATTACCGGCTTCCGATGCCGGGTGCGATTCTCGATAACGGCACTTTAAAAGCGAATGTCGAATATCCGGGCCTGGCGATTCGCTACACCACCGACGGCTCCGAACCAACGGCGCAATCGGCTTTGTATACGGCTCCGGTAGCGGTTTCGGGGACAGTTAAAATAAAGAGTTTCGACGCGGCTGGCCGGTCGAGCCGGACGGCCGTTGTGAATGGGAACGCGGATTGAACGGATTAAACGGATTTACACCGATTAAAATTAAAATCCGCTTATTAATCCGTTCAATCCGTTCATCGCACCGGCGACCCGGCTGCGTTCCCATCCAAAAAAATCCAGGCCATGAAGCCCAACACCCTGATTGTTATTTTAATTCTGCTGATCTTTTTTGTCATTTCTTTTCTGACCAATATTCTGGGCCCACTCATTCCGGACATCATCAAAAGTTTCGATCTGAGCATCGGCCTGGCCGGATTTCTGCCGTTTGCCTTCTTCGTTGCCTACGGGGTGATGTCGATTCCGTCCGGCCTTCTGGTCGAGAAATACCGGGAAAAACCGGTGTTGCTGGGGGCCTTTTTTCTGGCTTTTCTGGGTGCTTTGCTGTTTGCGCTGGTACCCGGTTTTGCCATTGCCCTGGTGTCCCTTTTTCTGATTGGAATCGGAATGGCCATGCTTCAGGTGGTGATCAATCCGTTGTTGCGGGTGGCGGGTGGCGAAGCGCAGTTTGCGTTCAATTCGGTGCTGGCGCAGCTTTTTTTTGGTGCGGCATCGTTTCTTAGCCCGATGTTATACAGCTATCTGGTGAGCAATGTTCATTCGGGTGCGACGTCTTCCCCGGTGATTGCGCTGTTTAATCAACTCGTTCCGGCCAACCTGAAATGGGTGTCATTGTACTGGGTTTTCGCCGTGACGGCGCTGCTGATGGTGGTGGTAATTTACTTCGTGCGTTTCCCGGAAGTGGAGCTGAAGGAAGACGAAAAAATCGATACCGGTAAGGCGTTTAAAGACCTGCTGGGGAATAAAACCGTCTGGCTGTTTTTCTGCGGAATTTTCGCGTATGTCGGTACCGAACAGGGCATTGCCAACTGGACATCGCAATTTCTGCAAACCTACCACGGCGTTGATCCGGCCACAACCGGGGCCTCGGTGATCGCGTATTTCTGGGGCCTGCTGACGGTCGGCTGTCTGCTCGGTTTGTTGCTGCTGAAGATTTTCGACAGCCGCCGGGTCCTGATGCTGTTTGCCGCCGGGGCCATCGTTTCGCTGCTGGCCGGCTTGTTCGGCACCCGGGATCTGGCGATTTACGCCTTTCCGCTCACCGGTTTTTTCGCTTCCGTCATGTGGTCGATCACGGTGTCGCTGGCGCTCAATTCGGTGCCGCACCACCACGGGACCTTCTCCGGTATTTTGTGTTCGGGCATTGCCGGTGGGGCCGTCGTGCCGCTCATCATCGGCGGTTTGGGCGAGCTGGTTGGCCTGCGACTGGCGATGTTGTTTCTGCTCATTACCCTGGGCTATATTTTCAGCATCGGCCTCTGGGCCCGGCCGTTGGTGAACAATGCCACGGTGAAAAGTTTTCGGGAATTATTTGAGTAAAAAGGGTTATTTCGCAGAGTTGAGCGGAGAAATACAGAGTTTAGCAGAGTAAAACTAGTCCTTTGCGTACCGCCCTTTTTCTCCGCTCAACTCTGCGAAACAATTTCTATGTATAAAATCATCCTCCTGATCGATTTTGCCGAGGATTACAGCAAGAACCTGCTGAAAGGCGTTACGAAATATTCGCGGGAACATGGCCCGTGGGTGTTTTGCCGGATGCCGCTTTTTTACCGGGAAACCATCGGCATTAAAGGCATTTTGCAGTGGGCGCAGGAGTGGGGTGCTGACGGTATTATCGGACAGTTTTATAACGACAACGAAATTTCTGAGATCATAAAAGCCGGTATCGCGGTCATTGCGCAGGACTTCAAGGAGCGGTTTGACGAAATTCCGAACATCACCGGAGCCTACCACGAAGCCGGGGCGATGGCAGCCGATTATTTTCTGAAAAAGGGATTTACTCAGTTTGCTTTTTACGGTTTTAAAGACATTGTCTGGTCGCGGGAGCGGGCCGAAGGGTTTGAAAACCGGATTAAAAGTGCCGGTTATTCGGTGCATTCGTTCGAACATACCAAAGCACAATCCAGCGAATTGTGGTATTACAAACCCAGTTCCCTGAGCAAATGGCTGCAATCGTTGCCCAAGCCGATTGCGATCATGGCCTGCGATGACCGTCAGGGTCAGCACATTACGGAAGCGTGTCGGCAAACCGGTATTCGTATTCCCGAGGAAGTGGCCGTGCTGGGCGTCGACAATGACGAAACGATCTGCGAACTGTCGGACCCGCCCCTGTCGAGCATTGCGCTGGATGCGGAAAAAGGCGGCTACGATTCGGCCAAGCTGCTCGATCACATGATTCGGATGGGCGTGGCCGGTTTCTACGATATTGTGGTGAAACCAACGCAGGTGGTGACGCGCCACTCGACCGACATCTACGCAACCAACGATCATTACATTGCTTCTTCGCTGAAATACATTCACCAGAACATCGATAAAAACCTCCAGGTGGATGAAGTTGTCAGACAGGTTCCACTGTCGCGACGGGCGTTGGAAAAGCGGTTTCATACGATTACCGGGTATCCAATTTATAAGTATATCTTTAACCTGAGGATCGAAAAATTTACCCAGAAATTACTGGAAACCGACATGACGGTTTTTGAAATTGCGCTCGATATGGGGCTGAGTGACAGCAAGAACATTGCGCGGCAGTTTCGGCAGGTGAAGGGATGTTCTCCCAGCGAATTCCGGGATAAATACGTGGCGGGGAAATAGAGTTTTAAAGTTGTTTCGCAGAGTTGAACGGAGAAAAAAAGAGTTTAGCAGAGTAAAATTTTTCTCCTCTTACCTCTGATTTCTCTGTTCAACTCTGCGAAATAACTCTTTAAACCGATGATGTTTCACTGAAAAACGTTTTACCGGCTGGTTTTACATTTTTGTTTGAAACCCCTGAAGCCCGGATTTTTCGGATGATTGATCCTGAGGTGATAGATTTTTACTATTTAAATATAGAATTTATCGATTGTGATTATTAGTTTCAATGCTATAACTTTAGCGCACTGCATCGTACCCCGTGCAGGAAAAATTGGGTTTTAACACATGAATTAATTAAAATGGAAAACGGATCAAATGACATTAGCAAATGCCCGGTTCACAATGGGAGTATGAAACACAATGTGGGCGGAAATGGTACCCGAAACCGTGACTGGTGGCCTAATCAGTTAAAACTCAATATCCTGCGCCAGCACTCGTCCAAATCCAACCCGATGGATGAGGATTTCAACTATGCCGAAGCCTTTAAAAGCCTTGACCTGCAAGCCGTGAAGAACGACCTTCATGCCCTCATGACCGATTCACAGGACTGGTGGCCGGCCGACTTCGGGCATTATGGCCCCCTGTTCATCCGAATGGCCTGGCATAGCGCCGGTACCTATCGGGTGGGTGATGGCCGGGGCGGTGCCGGTGCCGGACAGCAACGGTTTGCTCCGCTCAATAGCTGGCCCGATAACGTGAGCCTCGATAAAGCCCGCAGGCTGCTTTGGCCGATCAAACAAAAATATGGCCGCAACCTTTCATGGGCGGACTTGATGATCCTGACCGGTAATGTAGCCCTGGAATCGATGGGCTTTAAAACATTTGGTTTTGCCGGTGGACGGGCCGATGTATGGGAGCCGGACGAAGATGTGTACTGGGGCTCGGAAACCACCTGGCTGGGCAACGACCATCGCTACGCCGACGGTTCGCCCGGCGTTGCGGAGCATGGGGTCGTATCATCGGATGAAGATCCAGGACGCAACATCCATTCCCGCAACCTGGAAAAACCGCTCGGTGCCGCCCATATGGGCCTGATTTACGTAAATCCGGAAGGTCCCGATGGCAATCCGGATCCCGTAGCAGCCGCACGCGATATTCGCGAAACCTTTGGCCGTATGGCCATGAATGATGAAGAAACGGTGGCCCTGATCGCTGGCGGACACAGTTTCGGCAAAACCCACGGCGCTGCTTCTTCCGAGCATGTGGGCAAAGAGCCGGAAGCTGCCGATGTGGAATTGCAGGGTTTTGGCTGGAGCAACAGCTATGGTTCGGGTAAAGGTGCCGACACCATTACCAGCGGACTGGAAGTCATCTGGACGAAAACGCCCACCCAATGGAGCAATAATTTCTTCGAGAACCTGTTTGCCTTTGACTGGGAATTGACCAAAAGTCCGGGTGGTGCGCACCAGTGGGTGGCTAAAGACGCAGGGAGTATTATCCCTGATGCGTATGACCCCTCCAAAAAGCACGCACCGACCATGCTGACGACCGACCTCGCGTTGAAGCTCGATCCGGCTTACGAAAAAATATCCCGCCATTTTCTGGAAAACCCTGACGCTTTTGCCGATGCTTTTGCCCGGGCCTGGTTTAAACTGACGCACCGCGATATGGGACCCCGTGCCCGCTACCTGGGTCCTGATGTGCCGGCCGAAGTGTTGATCTGGCAGGACCCTATTCCGGCCGTCGATCATGTATTGATCGATGAAAGTGATCTGGAAGCCCTGAAAGCGAACGTATTGGCCTCCGGATTGAGCGTGTCTGAGCTGGTTTCAACGGCCTGGGCTTCGGCTTCTACCTTCCGTGGTTCCGACAAGCGTGGTGGTGCCAATGGTGCCCGGATTCGCCTGGCTCCTCAGAAAGACTGGCAGGTAAACAATCCGGTGCAGCTGCAAAAAGTATTGGCTACGTTGGAAAGTATCCGGAATGAATTTAACGCTGTGCAGACCGGTGGTAAAAAAGTTTCTCTGGCCGATTTGATTGTCCTGGCCGGTGTGGCTGGTGTTGAAAAAGCCGCGAAAGATGCGGGTTATCCCATCGCCGTTCCGTTCACGCCAGGCCGTATGGATGCTTCGCAGGAGCAAACCGATGTGGAATCGGTCGGCTACCTGGAGCCTATTGCCGACGGTTTCCGCAACTATCGCAAGTCAAGATTGACGGTATCTACCGAAGAGCTGCTGATCGACAAAGCGCAATTGCTGACGCTTACGGCACCTGAATTAACGGTTCTGGTGGGCGGTATGCGCGCATTGAATGCGAATTTCGACGGCTCCAAAAATGGGGTTTTCACGCAGCGTCCGGGCCAGCTTACCAACGATTTTTTTGTCAATCTACTGGATATGAACACCGCCTGGAAAGCCATTTCCGAAGACAAAGAAGTGTATCTGGGAAGCGACCGTGCCACCGGCCAACCCAAATGGACGGCCACGCGTGCCGACCTGGTGTTTGGCTCCAACTCCGAACTGAGAGCCATTGCCGAAGTGTACGGCAGCGCCGATGCACAGGGCAAATTTGTCAAAGACTTTGTGGCGGCCTGGAATAAAGTGATGAATCTGGACCGGTTTGAGTTAGCTTGATTAAAATAGATCAGCAAAAAGGGCCGACTCAGGTAATCTGAGACGGCCCCTTGCTGAACCGCCCGAAACAGGTAAGGTCGTTTCGCTGAGTTGAGCGGAGTTAAAAAGAGTCTGGCAGAGAGTTTTTCTTTACTTTTAAGAAATCGGCTCAACTCTTTTTAACTCCGCTCAATTTTGCGTTATAAAACATGTCAACTCAATCACCGCTGAAAACGATTTTATTGGCTGGTTTTACCGCCGGTACGCTGGATATCCTTGCGGCCATCAGTCTGCTGGGGAAGATGAAGCCAATACCGGTCTTAAACTACATTGCCAGCGGTGTTTTTGGCAAAGAAGCCTTTGCCGGAGGCATTGAAATGGCCTGGCTTGGACTTCTTTTTCACTATCTTATCGCCTTTTCATTTGCCATCGCCTATTTTCTGATTTTTCCCTATGTGCCCCTGCTCCGGAAACATAAATTGCTGAGTGGGTTGCTCTACGGTGCGGTGGTTTGGGTGGTCATGAATCTCGTTGTCGTGCCGATGACCAACGTATCGCGGGGGCCGATTCAACTGCAGAGTGCTTTACTGAACATGGCAATCCTGATGATTTGTGTTGGTTTGCCAATTTCGTTCCTTGTCCACCGGTATTATGCATTAAAACATTAATTTTCAGACTCGCTTAACTTAACTCCTAAATCCATGCATGGTCTGCTCATACTTGGCCTGTTTGCCCGGTTTTTCTTTGGTTTTTCAAACGATCCTCATCCGGCTCAGTCGGATTGGATCTGGCTTTTCGACGGCACCAATACGAGTCAGTGGATCAGCGCCAAATCGACGGATTTTCCGAAAGAAGGCTGGAGCATCGAAAATAAAACCCTGGTTGCGAACAAAGGCGGGGATAAATCGAAACGGGGTGGAGACCTCGTTTCGCGCCAGAAATTCAGAAATTTCGATTTGCGGTTTGAATTTAAACTGACCCCCGGCGCTAACAGCGGCCTGAAGTATTTCGTTAAAAAATACCCCGACGGTGCCTGGCTGGGCTGCGAATACCAGATCATCGACGATCAGGGAAACAAAGACATTGCCGGGGACAAAGACGATAAGCGTCGGACCGCGGGTTTATACGAATTGTTTGCACCCTCAGCGCGGAAACTCAAACCGATTGGTCAGTGGAACGAAGGCCGGATTGTCGTCAATGGAAAGCACGTCGAACACTGGCTGAATGGCGTTAAAGTGGTTGAGTATGAGCGCGGTGATGAGCGGTTTAACGCGGCCAAGGCGCAGAGTAAATTCAAATCCGTCGAGGATTTTGGCGTTATGGACGAAGGCTTTTTGTTGTTGCAGGACCACGGAGATGAATCGGCTTTCCGCCAGATTCGGATTCGGGAATTGCCCCCAACGCCCTAAAAAGCCCGCTGGTCGGGATTTGAAATCCCGACCAGCGACGTTTTATTGCTTCAATAACCAGACATCCGAAATCTTCGAGTGTTGCCGCCAGTTCAGGTGCGATTCTTCCGGTTCGTCGAAGGTGACGGAAATGCGGCCATCCTGCGTCAGCGACAGCGGGACAATCCATTCCTTGAAAGTTTCGGGCGCTTTGTTGTAAATCAGGGGTTTCAGGCGGTAACCGTCGACCCGCAGCAGGGCGTCGCCCGAACCGGCCACCCGAATGATGTAGCGCGCACCGGGATCGAGGTTGTCATAATCCAAAGCCGGGTCGTTCTGGAAGGTCTGCGTCGAAAGCCGCGCGCGACTCGAACCGTTGTCCCACCACGCAATGTCGGTGGCATCTTCGGAGATCGTTTTCACCCGCGGGCTGTTGCCGCCACTCGACACATCGTCGTAAAAGCTGCCAACGCCGGGCGTTTCCCAGTTACCGATGACGTGCATCCGTTCCACCTGCTCTTTCGGCGTTTTCATCGCCCGGATTTTCTTGAATTCGTCGGCCAGCCACCAGCGGTTGTTGAGCGGATAATCGACAAAATCCAGCAAACAGCCGCGTTCGTAATTCTTCGCTTTGTATTTGGGAACGCTGGTTTGCAGGCCGATAGACGCGTATAAATCGGCGCATAACGTTTCGATTCTCTTCCGAAGATCGACCGAAATGCGTTCTTTATCGGCTTTCTCTTCCGTGGCCAGTGCCAAATTTAGGGTATTTTCAATACCGGTTTCGGTAGCCTGAGCCAGCAATGCATTGGCGGTTTTTTCGAGTCCCTGCTCATAAATCAACCGCCGACGCGTGTAGGTGTCGTAATAGGCACGAAGAACCAGCATCTGCCAGCGCCAGTTGTTTTTTAGCTCAGGATGGGCGGTTTCCAGTGTTTTCCAGAAGGAGAAGGTCGCTTCAACACCGCCATTTTGCGCCAGAGGCCCCTGCCAGTTGTTTTCGAGGGCCGCAATCCCGTCGGCCACCTCGGTTGCCAGCGGCCAGCCGAAGAAAAACCGCCCGTAATCGGCCAGAATTTCGTTGACACTTCGGGCGGGGTCCCAGGCCCGCTGACTCCACGTTATTTTGTTGATATCATCGTGACACCCATCGGAATACGACACAAAACCGTCCGTGAACGGCGCGTATTTTCCGTGAATACCGGCGAAGAAAAAGGGCCGCGGATTGATGGCTTCCCGCCCCAGCGTCAGCGTATACGCCTGATCCCAGCGCTCCACCGGAAACTCACAGCGAACGTTGTGCGTCAGGTCCGGATATTCGCGGTGCTGGTAGTTTTTTGGTAGCCGAAAGCGGGTTTCGGCCATCGGCGGACTGCTTGGTCCCGACACCACGCCCTGCAACCAGGTCGGTTTGTTTTGCTCGAGGTATTTGTAAAAATAATCGATCTGTTCGGTACTAAAACCCTGCAACGAAATCCAGACTTTGGCTTTAGGATGGTATTTCACCAGCCTGCCTTGCAGATCCTTCAGAAAAGCCATCACCTCGCGCGGGTGGTTGTCGCCGGGGTCACCACCGGGGAAGAAAATATGGTCGAGTCGGGGGCAGGATTGGTAAAAAGCCTCATGCTTCTCAATCTCAGCTTTCCGTTTCGCTTCGTCGGTCAGCTCGAACTCCGCCGGTGTCCAGACCCAGTAATCCAGGTCGTATTTCTGGCACAGTTCACTTAGGCGCACCTGCATTTGAGCGGCCGGTATTTTAAAATGCGGACTGGCTTTTTCTTCTTCGTGAAACGGAATTCCCTCGATGGCGTTGGTGCCGAAAACCGCTAGGTCGCGGTAATACTGTTCAAATTGGGCCACGGTCCAGGCATCGTAGGAGTTGGCGGTGGTCCGGTAGCCCAACTGGTGCCCGCGAATCGGGTAAGCAGGCGAAGTGGCTACATCGACGGGCCCGGCGAGTTCGAGCCGTTTGCCGTCCATTTTCAAATTCCGCAGCAGCCAGCCGGAGCCGAACAGGATTCCGCGGGCATCCGCGCCGATGATCCAGAGTGTTGCGCCTTCGGTTACGATGCGAAAACCTTCCGGTTTTTGTTCCGCTAAATCGGTGCCCGTACGGCTCGGAACCGGTTTTCCGGCCACCGCTTTGTCGGATGAAAGCGCCAGGGCGATGGTGGCTGAAGAGCCGGTGGGCCACGCCTGCGCCAGCTTCAGACTGCTGTTGGTTCGTTTGGCAATCTCTTCCACCAGCATCTGCGGGGCGGTGGTCCGCATGGGCGATGGGATGGAGGGCGAAACCAGAATCACGGCATTTTTGAGGCTAACGGGTTGAGCCGCAAGCTGAAAGGCAAGGAGTATGAACAGGAGTGTAATGCGAGGGGTCATGGTGGGTTTGAGGAAATAAGAGTATTCGTTATTTCGCGGAGTTGAGCGGAGAAAAGAAGAGTTACGCGGAGCTAAATAAAAACTCTGCTAAACTCCTTTTTTCTTCGCTCAACTCTGCGATACAACTCGTTGGATTTTACGGATCGCTTCGGCAAATGCGCGCATGTCTTCCCGACTTCCCAGCATGGCGTGCTGAAAAATCCAGACGGCTTCGTCGCGGCACGCGCGTTCGGCTATGGGGCAATGTACCGACGTGTAATCGACCGATTCCGGGATGGCGTAACACATGAAATTCCGGTTCTGAAAAACCGGCTGTGTGTACAGCGGATGCGGATAGCCCGTCGAACACGGAACGCCTTCTGCCGACAGCCGGGCCACAAATTCGGAACGGGAAAGCGGGCCAAACGCCGACGAATCGTACTTGAAAATGTAGAGGTGATAACAATGGCGGATTTCTCCATCACCCCGGCTCAAGGGGGTAATTCCGTCGATGTCTGCCAGCAATTCGTTCAGATACAGGCCGTTGTTGTTTCTCAAAACCGTCTGCTCTTCCAGGCGTTTGAGTTGCTGGGAGAGCAAAACCGCCTGCATCTGGGTGATGCGGTAGTTACAGCCGGGGTTAAAATGGTCGTACCATTGACCGCCTTCCATCCGCCCGACGTTACGCAGCGACGCCATCATCCGGTACAGATTTTCGTCGTTGGTGACCACTATACCGCCTTCGCCACTGGTCAGATTTTTGGACGACTGAAAGCTAAAACTGCCCGCATCGCCGATGGAGCCCAGTTTACGGCCCTTGTATTCGGCTCCGTGGGCGTGGGCCGCGTCTTCGATAACTTTTAAATTATGCCGGTGGGCAATGTCCATGATGGCGTCCATATTGCAGGCCAAACCGGCAAAATGAACGGGAATAATGACTTTGGTTCGTTCCGTAATGGCCGCTTCAATGGCTTTCGGATCGAGGTTATAGGTTTCGGGATCGATGTCGACGAATACCGGCACACAGTTGACTTCCAGAACCGTCGACGCCGTAGCGATGAACGTATAGGGGGGAACGATCACCTCGTCGCCCGGTTTCACTCCGCAGGCCATCAGCGCCAGCCGGAGCGAAACGGAACCGTTGACGCAGCTAACCGCGTATTTGGTACCGCAATAAGCCGCGAATTCCTGCTCGAAAGCGGCCACGGCTTCTCCGCAGTCGGGATTGGCCCACCGCCCGCTCCGAATCACTTCGGCCACGGCTTGAACTTCGTTTTCATCGTAAATGGGCCAGGGGAAGGTTGTCTGGACGGTTTTTTCTCCACCGTCGATGGCCAGGGTTTCCAGTGTACTTTTCATTTTTCTGTCCGAATGCACTCTCCTAAACTACGGGTTTCGATGGGTTTCAGGCTATTGCAACCGGATAAATTTTCGGGTGAATAGCCTGTTTTGCAGCCCGTAACGTACTAAGTTCAAACCCTTTTCCTGAACCACCATGAATTCTAAATCGCTTTTAATCAGCCTGCTGGTTGCGGGTATGTCAATGGGAACGGCCTGGGCCATCCGGGGTCAGTTTGGTCACGAGCAGGGTGCGGCCTGGGCCGGTTCCATCGGTGCCCTGAGTGTGCTGCTGGTGGCCAAGCGGGCCGACTGGTATTCCCGGGTGTTTAAAGCAACGCTGGCGGCTGCGGCAGGCTGGGGCATTGGCGGCATCATGAGCTACGGCATTGTGGTCGGCTACGGCCGGGGCGTCGACTTTGTAAATGTCTACTACGGTCTGGTTATGCTGTTCATCATCGGCGGGTTATACGGGTTCATCGGGGGTGGTTTGTTCGGTCTGGCGTTGGCCGATTCGTCAAGAAAACGGGTTTTATGGCCTCAGTTGATCGTTGAAATGTTCGTGGGCGCGGTGGTAGTTTACTTCTTTCTCATCGAAGAATGGGGCTGGCTGATGACTCCTCCGCGTTCGGAAATGTGGGCCGCTTGTCTGGGAATGGCCTTTGCACTGACCTGGTTTATCTACCGCACCGAACAGTATTCCGCGTTACGGGTGGCCGTGTTTGCCGGGTTGGGCGCGGGCTTCGGATTTGCTTTCGGGAATTTCCTGCAAGTGATGGGCGGAGTTTCCACCTTCAAGTTCAATTTCTGGAATGTGATGGAATATTCGATCGGATTTTTCGGGGGCGCTGGCATGGCGTACGGAACCTTTACCTCACGTTGGGAACCGGCCGAGGACCCTCAGAAACGCCGTAGCCAGTGGTTTCCGTTGCTGACGCTGACGCTGGTTATTCCCTTCATCGTCTGGGAGCAGACGTTTGAACGAAAACGGCTGGAGGAAATCTATACCAAAATTACGGCGGGGGATGTTACGGCATTGGCCCAAACCATTCAATGGGTGGCGCTGGCTGCCCTACTGATTGCGGGCATCAGCTGGTTTATGCTGTATTACCGAACGAAAAGAACGGAATTTGTCAGCTATGACTATAGCGACGTCCGGACGTTTTTTATCGGCCATTTCAGTTTGTATGCCGCGTTTAGCTTTCTGATAACCGGCGCGTTTATGAGCGGATACCGGCCGGAACAATATCTGTACCTGGTGAATCTGGGCTTCGTAACGTTGCTGATCGGGAACGCAAAACCGCGTTTTTCAAATCGGGGATTGTATGGCAGCAGGTTGGCAATGGGCTTCGCGTTGCTACTCGTTTTTATTGCGTTATTAACCCTGGTTGCCATCAACCTGCACGGCGAAATGAAGGGCATGAACCGGCGATTTGAATAGTCTCATTTTTAGTTTATTTTGCACCTGGTAGTAAATTATACTCTGCGTTGATACCCGTTAACGTGGAAGGCCTAGCCGAATTCAATCGTATGCTTAACCGGTATTTCATGTTGCGTTTTAGTCTGATAGTCTTGATCCTGCACGGGTGCTTTATCTGGGCTTCCGCCCAATGTGTGGTCTCTCAAGATGGCAAAGGGCGGGTAATTACCACGTGTCAGGTATATAACCGGGATAATGGCGGTATTTTAACCGGCAACCATATTCAGGTCATTTATGAAGGAACAGAATATTTTACGTTCCCGGTTATGCAGCCGGGGACGGTACTTCTTGGAGAGAAAGAATTTCCGTGCCAGCTTGCTTACAGCGTGGCTAAGAATGAAGTTACTTATCGGTTAATGCATACAACAACGGTTGAACGGGTTCAGCCTGAGGCTTTTACACTCGGCGGTTATCGGTTTATCCGGCAGCCCATAAACGATCGAACCCGGTATGAGAGTTATTTTATGGTTTTAAAGGATGGAAAAACCAAACTCCTGAAAAATATAAAAAGCGAATTGCGGGTTGGAAAAGGGGATAATGGCTACGCAAAAGCCGACGAATTTCAAGGGCATTACCATGTCCAGGAACGGTATTTTATTAAAAAGGGAAATGCGTTTCCCGAAGCCATCAAGTTAACCGGTAAATCGGTGCTGGAGGTTCTGAAGGACCAGTCGGCGCGACTTTCTACCCGGTTGGATAGTGAGAAGATGAGCCCGGAAGCCATCATTGACGTATTAAAGTATTACGATACGTTAAACCCGAATGAACAGGTTCTTTCGGATGAATTGGCAACAAAGCCTGCTTTAAGCCGAGATCTACTTTTTAATCAGGTTATTCAAAATAAAATTTCATATCCGGGATTGGCCAGAAGTGAGCGCGTTTATGGGCGGGTTTACGCCGGATTTGAAATTGATGAGCGGGGCCAAGTTCAGAATATTGTCCTTCTAAGCCCCGAAAATGTCGGCTTTGGCTTTGATTATGCCGTGAAGCAAGCGCTAAAGAAGCTGCCGGTTTTAAGCCCTGAATACGCGGGGAAATATGCGTTACCGGTTGCCTTTACATTCACCAATCCGTCTAAAAATAAGACCGTTCAGGTGCCCGTTAACCGACTTCCGGCAGACCGGCTGGCCGAACGGATAGAACTGGAAGAAATTACGGTTTCTGTACCGGTTGGTGAAAGCTTCACCCAACGTCCAGAAGGGAGGGAAGTTTGGGGGTATTACAAATAGCGCTGTTCATTGGTCAAAACTGGTCCACCAGGCGCTCAATGGCATTCAGATTATAACTCTTTTATAAAACAAACGATCCGGTTGGCTTCGTTAAATCCGATTTTCCTGTGAAAGTCGATACTCGCTGAATTGGTCAGTTCGGCATCCGAAGCAAGGTGTCGACACCCCTTTTGTCGGCCCCATTCTTCACCAAGACTTACTAACTTTTTGCCAATTCCGAGTTGTTGATAGTCCGGTTTCACATAGACCGCTTCAAGATAAGCCACCGGTGATTCGTCGGCTCCTTCGACGTAATCCGTCCGAAGCGTTACATGAATAAAGCCAATGTAGCGGTTCTGGTCTCTGGCGAGGTAACAAATCGCATTCTCTGAATGCAGAACCTGCGTAAAATAGTCGTATTCTTCATCAAAGGTGCAGTCTGGCCAAAGTTCCAGA
Source organism: Larkinella knui (assembly GCF_003858645.1). Taxonomy (GTDB): domain Bacteria; phylum Bacteroidota; class Bacteroidia; order Cytophagales; family Spirosomataceae; genus Larkinella; species Larkinella knui. The sequence continues at coordinate 438,091 of NZ_RQJP01000001.1, forward strand.
GCCAGTTCGGTTAACGGGCGAATGGTGTCCGCTGAAAGTACGTCGATGGTCATTTTAGTGTCTTTTTCCTGCGCTCTTTTAATCCGGTAAATAGACCACCTGATGCCTCATTTTGTTTAGAAGTGGGCACGGATGAATGGCCGGGAATTAAAATTTTTCCGGGCAAAAAACAGGGCGGGGCGGTTACACGGGCAACCACCCTGGCCTCTCTACTTTTTGCTTTCAATCTTCAGCTCACGCAGCGCCTGACTCACTTTCAACACATAATCCGTTTGAATCACGTCGATGCCCATCCGGGCGGCTTTCTGATACTGTTCGGCCGTCTCGAAAAAGCCGAGCGCATCCGAAAATACCTGAATACCGTTGCCGTGAATTTGCTGGATTAACTCGCTGGTGAGCGACGGCCACCGCACATCGAACGCGTAGGGGTGGAGCTTTTCAATTTTGCCCTTCAATTCTTCGGCATTGCGTAACGACGGCATCAGCTTCGCTTTCGGGGCCTCCTGTTTCAGGGTCAGCAAAAAATCGTCGGAGCCGTAGAAAATCGCATCGGTCAGAACGTCGAAGGCCGTCAGTTCGGCCACCAACGGTGCCGGGGCTACGTCCTTGCAATCGACGTACAGATTTACTTTCGCGGTATGGCCGGCGTTCCAGTCGCGGATCAGTTGGCAGACTTCTTTCAGGGTAGGAATCCGCTCGTCTTTGTAGTGTTCGTCGAAGCCTTTTCCGGCCGAGAGCTGTTTCACCTCGGCCAGCGTCAGGTTCTGAACCGGCCCCGAACCGCTCGTGGTCCGGTCGAGTTTGCCGTCGTGCAGAATCACCAGTTGGCCGTCTTTGGTGGTCCGAACGTCGATTTCAATATAACGGACGGGCATGGCCAAAACCGCCTTGAAGGTCGCCAGTGTGTTTTCCGGCGCCACCAGTGACGAGCCCCGGTGGGCCGAAATGAAGGGTTGGGCGTTGGCAAGGCTGAAAAATAGAGCCCCAAGTGCTGTTAAAAGGAATTGACGTGCGTACATTATTTTTTAATGGTTAATTCATCCTTCACCTTTCCATCCTGGTCAAAGCAGGTGTATACCAGCGTCTTTCCATCGATTTTCAGATGCTGATAAAGCGGCCCGTTTTTATACCGAACCACGGCATAATCGGCGTCCGGCCAGACTTTGTGCTCACTCGGAATGCCAATCGAAATGGTGTAAATCGTACCCTGAGCCGGGGAGGAAACCGGTTTTTCGGCAAACATCGGTTGGGTGCGCTGGTAATAATGAACGTGGCCGCTCATCACCATATCGACGTGGTATTGATCGAATAAGCGGCACCATTCTTTCCGGATGTCGGGATAGTCTTCTTCAAAATTATAAGGCGGAAAATGGAAAAACGCGAACTTCCACACGGCTTTTGAACCAGCCAGCTGTTCCCTGATCCAGGCCGTTTGGGCTTCAACCGGCGAGGTGGCATCGATCATCAAAAAGAGGGCATTCTGGTAGGTAAATGCGTACGTTTGTTCGGTCGGGACGTCCGTCGTTTTGGGTCCGTTTTTGGGTAAGCTGAACATTTCCTGATACATCCAGGCTCCCAAACCGTCCTGGCTGTCGTGGTTGCCGGGAATCGGCATGAGCGGTTTTTGCCGGAAAATGCCGCCGGAATAGAGCCACAATTCATCCCATTCGTTGCGGTGCAAGCCGGTGCTGACCAAATCACCGGCGATGGAATAAAACGCAATTTCGGGGTGACGAACGAGGGTTTTGCGGGCCATCGAACCCCAATCCGGCGATTTGTGCGTGTCCCCAAACCAGATGAACGAAAAACCGGTGGCCGATGCCGACTGCGTTTGAAACGAAGCCGGTGCTGACCAGCTTCCCGATTTGGACCCCACGCAGTAGCCGTACGTCCCCCCGGACTTGAGTCCGGAAAGCCCCGCCGTAAACCGGTTTACATACCGGTCATTCTGCAACAACCGGTCTTCCATCCGAAAAGCCGTTGCCGAAGCTGTCAGCGTATCTGTTGTCCCCGTGAGCCAATACTTCACGAGTCCGTCCGAAACCGTTGCGGCTGTCCGCCACTGTACATCCATCGTACTCGTCGGATCACCGCTCCAGGTCAACAGGATTTGATCCGGTTGGTCGGTAGCAGGATTCGGGGTTTTCCGAAAAGCACCGACTACGTGGGCTTCCCGCGCGCGCCCCCGAATGGTCTGGAAGAGCGTTTGGCCGCGCAAGGATTCCGGTACTTCGGTCAGCCTAAGGTCGCTCCAGTCGTGGTAGGTAAAAGCCCCAACCCGCATGGTGTCCAGCGTCTGCGAAGCCGGAAAGACGTTGGAAATGGTGACTTTATCCCCCGGTTTCTGCGGGCCGACACTGATGAAATAAACCGGCCGGTGTTTGTCGAATCCGTTGATCCCCAACTCCACTTTCCCGGCATCGAAATTTTTCTGCCAGACTTCGTACGTGAATTCTTCGTTTTTGACAATCCGATCGGTTTTCTTAAAACCGCTGTTTTCCAGCCAGAAGGGCTGTACTTTCTGCTCCTGATGGCGCATCAGAGAAACCGTTACCGGAGCGTCGACCTCGAAGGTTACATACCGGGTAGCCAGGACTTTTTTCTCGTCATCGGTCAGAAAATGAAGGACATACGACTGACTGATCGTGTCCAGCTGTTCCGGTTTGAGGGTTTTATAGAGCCGGGTTACGGCCCCATCCATGACGTCCTTTACCGAGGCAGTGGTTGGGTTGGAAGGGGTTTGGCAGGATGAAAAGTAGAGCGAAAGAAGGCCGAATAAGAACGGTAAGGTGGGCTTCATTGGTCGGTTTAGGGCTACAAAATAACCGCTGACAGCGGTCAAGGACCCTGTCAGCGGCAGCCGGGGAAAATGTTAAATCGAACTCGGTTTCAAAAATACTTCGTCATTATCCGACACAAACATGCGCGTACTTTCGGTATAGGTGCCACCGTTGGGATCGGCGTATTTCAGATCCACGTAAAACGCGTGGTAGCCGGATGCGGGATAGGCTTCCGAAACGTCCACTTTCGCTTTGTTTTTCAGGCCCAGGCTTTTGCTGGTCCAGGTTTCATTCCGAAAATCGGTATCGGTCGAATTGGCCGACCAGACGATGACATCGACCAACGCATCAGACGTGGTTTTGATCGAAACATCGACTCCTTTTTTCGTGCTCGTTGCATTCCATTTGCAAACCGGATACGACTTTTTCGCCATCGTCATGCCAAAGAAAGCGCCCAATCCTTCGAAAGCCGACTTGCCGTCGCCCAGGCTGTGACCGGCGTTCGGCACGTAATGAATCATGTTGTCGCCCGGAATATCATCGAAATAATTTTTGATGTTATCCACCACCCAATACTCGTCGTTGGTGCCCATAATAATCATCTTTGGCATCGTTAAATTCTTCCGGTATGAATACGGATCGACCATCGTATTGATCGCATTTCCGCTCGCTGTCCGGGCCGCCTGCGGAATGCCGAGTTTAACATAATCCTCAATCTGGATGCTGTATTCTTTCCACACTTTTACCTGATAATCCAGGCTAACCGGCATGTTCAGAATGTCGATCACCATCGGGGCAATGGCGGCCACCCGTTTGTCGTTTGCGCCCGTTAGCCAGGTTGTCCAGCCGCGTTTCGAAGCGCCCGAAACCACAAACCGGGTGATGTCATGTTTCAGCGTTTGTTTCGAGAATTCCTGAACGGCATCCATCGCCCGAACTGCACTTTTCACCATTGGAAACAGCAAAGGCCAGGTATAATCGCCGTCTTTTTTAAACTGATGGAGCGTATACGAGATCAGCGCATCTTCCGTCAGGTTGTCATACAACGGTTGATTGGGCGTTTGTTTCAGGAGGGTCACAATCGCTTTGTTCTTGGTGGCAATGCCGGCCAGTCCCTGCAACACTTTGTCTTCCTGGCCTTTAGCGTTCCAGTTCGGTTGCTCGTTTTTGTTGGAGCCGCCGGTAATGAACAAAAGCGCACCGTCGTACTTGTTTTCTTTCGGAACCAGAACGGTCATTTGATGCCGCCAGGTATGTTCGCGCCATTTCTGCGAAGTCAGCAGCAGGTTATACGCTTTTACATCGCCCATATCGAAGGAATCTTTCAACTCCCAGGTATAGGTTTTATCATCGTTGTGCAGGTAACTCTGGAGTGCCGTTTCCGGCGTAACAGGTCCTTTTTTCGGGGAATCAAACGACAGAAAAAATAGCGTTAAAAACAGAGTCAATGGGGTTAACAATCGTTTCATTGCAGTATTTGGTTTTTAGTTATTGGGGATTTTAATTTTCAGTTGTGAAGGTTCTGTACGGTTTTTATTGCTCGGGTTTAGGGCTTTCCGCTACGGCTTTTAAAGCCTGTTCCATGTAAATTTCGCCGGTCAGTTCGCCCAGGCTGGTTCGGCTGATGTAGTCGTACCGTTTAAAGCTGTTAAAATCGACTTTGGTCAGCATGTAGCCAAAAGCATCGTTGGTGAGTCCGAACAAAAACGGGTATTTGGTATTCATGTGTCGCTTTACATAAAAACCGATGTTCGGTAAGGCTTCCCCCGGAACGGTCAGAATCTGGGCCGGGCCGATGTTCAGCAAATTCAGTTGGGTCGTCACGTTATCGGAGCTACTGAGTTTATACCCCAACGGCGAATTTTTGATGATGTATTTCATCAGATCCGATTGAATCGGAAATTCGATCATTCGACTGGCGCAATAGACTGACGGGTTTTCCAAAACCGGAGCGGTACTGACAATCCGCAAGGCTTCGTCGCCCAGCAACTCCCCAATCCGGATGCATTCTTCCCAGGTGTTGGCTTCGGTTCCGCCCTCGCGCCGGACGTCCGCCGTGACCATACCGCCCTGGGCGCCGTTCATGAAAATTGCCATGCCGCCGGTTTTGGATTCGATTTTGTCGTACAACGGGCCGCACAAATCCGGACTCAGAATACCGCGTGCCGAGCCGATGACTTCGGGGTGAATGGCATAATTGACCAGCGTAACAATCGGTTTGCCTTTGCTGGCACCCGCCGACGCGATGGCCTGAATAACGCCACAGCGCGGATCGTATAAATCGGGGGCATAATAATTAAACGCGATTTTTCCTTTTGCTTCCCCAACGGCTATTTTCAGACTGGCGGGTTGCAGGTTCTTAACGGCTTCTTCAACGGCTTCGGCAATTTGCGCTACGCATTTATTCAGGTAGGGCAGATCTGCCAGCGCCTTTCCCGACTGATCCGGAAAACCGTAAGCGTCCGGACCGCTGTGCGTATGGGTGGCACCAATGAGCACATTGCCTGGTGGAATACTCTTGATCAGCGCCCGGGATTTGTTGCCCAAAACGGAAGGCCAGCCGAGGTTATCGACGCTGACAATCGCAATGCGCGTCGCGCCTTTTTCCAGCACAAACGCCCGAACGAACAGATCGCCTTTTTTCTCCGTGGCGGGTTTAGGCGTTCCGATTCCGCCTGAAATGGGCAGCAACGGACTGGGCGTGATGACCCGCAGAGCCGCCCCCGCCCGAAGCTGCTGGGCCCGGACGGAAAAGGTGAGCAGCGTGAAAACAAAACAAACAAGCAGGGTCTTTTTCATGGATTTTAAAACGACAAAGAGTATAGACAAGAGATGGCGAGTGAAAGGCCACGTTGCCGGCCGGTTTGCTTTCCTCCCTTGTCTATACTCTTCTTTTTACTTTTCAGGCTATTACCACGGTTTACCGGTGCCCTGTAAAACCCACGGTTTCGACCAGGGGCTGTTTTTACCATCGGCTTCCGAGTTAGGTGTCAATTCCAGACGGCCAATGGCGACATCGGAATTGGCTTTGTTCAGATTCCGCTCATCGAGCATGTAATAAAACCGGACGGGCAGCACTTTGCGCTTGGAACTCGGGCCGGTTTTCAATACCGGAAAACCGGTCCGGCGGTAATCGAACCAGGCTTCGGTGGCGGCTGTCCAGCTGGCCATCCATTTCTGCTCGATAATCTGCTGCTGGGTTCCGTTATAAGCAACCGCTTTCTGGGCGATGTAGGCCGGATACGCACTGGCGACGCCCCAGGTTTCCATGGAAGCTTTGACGCCCGCTTCGTACCGCGCTTTGGCATCCCCCGCGGCCCAGCCTTTTTGGGCAGCTTCGGCCAGAATGAAGTTCACTTCCGACGCCGACATCAGCCGGGCTTTCAGCAGTGGACCCTTGGCGGCTTTGTAGATGTCGTTCAGCCACGAAACGTGCGGATTTTTAGCCGCCTGTTCAGCCGTTGGGCTCAGGTTGTAGGACGCCCCACCGACAATGGCCGTTGGTAGTCCTACGTAGTTTGGATCCGTATTGACGTCTTTTCCCACCACTTTATCCGGCGACAAATACCGTTTGCCATCAATGATTTTATCGGTACCGGCCGGAAGCGTGGCATCGACTACCAGCGGAATCTGCACTTTGTTGGCCCAGACCGGCAGGCGCGGGTCGCTGACCGCCAGCAGTGCTTTCACGAACGTATCACTCATTTTCAACCGGCGGTAATTGCTTTCGCTGGCGTCGTAGGTCGTATTGGCTGGCCACGAATCGGAATCGCTGTTGCCGGCAAACGGCATGGCGGCATCGTCGGCAGAAGCCGTAATGATCGGATACTGCGTGGCGTTGGCGATGATTTTTTCGATACCGGCTTTGGCCACATCCGGTTTTTTCAGCGAAAGCCGCATGTAATACCGCAACGCCAGCGAGTTGGCCAGTTTCCGCCATTTGGCCGGGTCGCCTTTGTAATAGACATCCGCCGATTCGGCAGTGCTGTTGTAGGCGCTTTTGGCTTTCGACAGCAGGGTGTTGGCTTTTTCCAGATCGGCCAGAATGCCGGTGTAAATGGCTTCCTGGGTGTCATAAACCGGAAACGTGTTTTCTGTACCACCCACGGCCCCTTTCAAGGCCTGGCTGTAGGGCGCATCGCCCCAGAGGTCGGTGATCAGACCGAACACCATGGACTTCATGACCAGCGCAATGCCCTGATGGAGTTCGAAATTCAATTCCACCGAGCGGTTGTAGACGAACTGGTTGTTGCGCAGAATATCGTAATAACTGCTCCAGCTTTGACTACCACCCCAGTCGTAATCGTTGTGACCACCGCTCCAGCCGTCTTTCTGGGTATGTTGCATGACGCCAGCAATGTCCTGATAGCCCAGGTTTACGAAGGCTTTGCCGGTTTCGGTCAGGACGGTCGATAAAACCAGGTTCGGGTGCGCCGTTGTCGGTTGCACGCCGTTGGGATTCACGTTCAGATCGGTTAAATCTCTGCAGGAAAAAACCGTCAGGGCAAACAGAACAACGGGAATCAGCAGTTTATGGGTGAAAATTTTCATGGTTTTTGAGAAGATCGGGTTACTTAAAATGTTAAACCAAGCCGGAAGCCAACCGGAATCACCCAGGGCGTTACGTTATACCGCTCAATGCCTTGTTTGAACTGAATACCGGAGCTTTGCACGCCCGATTCCAGCTGAAAAGCCATTTCCGGATCGATGCCGATTTTGGCCGCCGTCCACAGAATAATGTTCCGGCTGTAGACCGATACGTTCGCATTTTGCAACCCCAGACGTTTCACAAAGCCCTGCGGCAGTTCATAGCCCAGGGACACTTCGCGGAGTTTCAGGAACGAGGCATCAAACATGACGGCCCGCGAAAAAGCCCAGGAGGTTGCTCCCGCAAAGGGCAGCATCAGCGTTCCCGGACCCCCTAAATTCTCTTTGTAACCGGTTGGTTTTCCGGTTTCATCGTAACCCGTTGCCAGCACGCCCGGGATGAATACCCCGCCGTGGGGCAGCGTATACGGGCCATATTTGAACGGATAGCCGCCGTAGTCGGGCGTTGGTCCACCCACCAGCGGGAAGTTATTACCGTTCATTAAAATCATTTTGTCCTGGTTGGCAACCAGGTAATTCCGCAAGGCGTCGCCGGTCAGCCCGTTCGGGTTGATCAATTTATCCAGAAACAACTGCGACCGGCCGTCTTCTTCGCCGTAGCGATAGGTTTGCGAAACAAAATCACCACCGTTGCGCCAGTCGAACGTCATGTTCAGGCTGAAACCCCGGTAGGTAAGCGACGTTTGCATTCCGAGAATAAAGCGCGGGTTAAAATTGCCGATTTTGTTTCTGGTGTTGATGGCATCGATGGCCTGCCATTTGCCGGTTTGGTCCAGAATCGGGTAGCCGTAATACGGTGAATTTTTGTCTTCCACCGTCACAACTTTCGCGTCGTAAAGATCGCCGATTTCATCCCCTACGTAGGTCCAGGCACCGCCTTTGGCATCGGTCCAGAGCGTGAAATAGGGGAGGTCGTCGGATAGTTTTTTGATGGTGGTACGGTTGCGGGTCAGGTTGGCGTTCACATCCAGGCGCCAGCCGTTTTTCTCGATGGGTGTTCCGCCCAGAGTAAACTCATAGCCTTTGCTGACCAGTAACCCGGCGTTGATGTTTTTCAAGGAGTAGCCCGAAGACGGCGGGGTTTTGGTGCTCAGGATCTGGTTGCGGTTTTCCGAAACGTAATACGTGGCACTGGCCCGCAGCCGGTTTCTGAACAGACTGACATCCAGACCAACTTCCTTTGAGGTCGCAATTTCCGGTTTCAGGTTCGAGATCAGCAGCGTTCCCGGAACGTTCAACCGGGGAATACCGTCCCAACTCCCGGCGTTGTCCAGCGTGCTCAGGAGCATGTACGGATTGGCATCGTTCCCCACCTGGGCGATACCACCCCGCAGTTTGAGCAAGCTAATGGAGCTCGAAACCGGCAGAATTTCATTCAACAGCACACTCAGCGAAGCCGAGGGATAGAAATAGGAGCGGTTGGCGGCCGGCAGCGTGCTCGACCAGTCGTTCCGGGCCGTCAGGTCCAGATACACCATGTCCTTGAAGCTCAGGTTGGCCAAGCCATACAGGCTGTAAATACCGCGCTCATAGCGGGTGCTGTTGTAGTCGAGGTTGGCTGGCGAAATGTTCTGAATCGTGAACACGCCCGGTACAATCAGGCCCGTACCGCCCCGGGTTGCGGTGGTAACGTTCGAGCCTTTCTGATACCGGTAATTGCCACCCACCGAGAAGGAGATGCCAAAATGACTGACTTCTTTTTTGTACGAAGCCAGAAAGTCGATGTTGTTTTCAAACGGTTTGAGGTTGATTACGCCGTAAGCTCCGCGGGGATCGTTGGTGTAACTATTGGCAATTTTGGTTTCCCGCTCTTCCGTGTACGTATCCAGCGCATACCGGCCCATAAAGCTCAGGTCTTTGGTAATCTGCCAGTCCAGTTTCATGTTCCCGAAAAGCCGGTCGCGGGTGAATCCGTTGTTGACTTCATTGGCCAGAAAATACGGGTTATTGTAAATGCCGTTGTATTGCGTACGTTGCTGCAACCCCACCTGGCCGGGCATCCAGTAGTCTTTCAAATCCCGCAGATCGATGTGGGGAGACGTATTGTAAGCCGCCTGAAGCGGATTACTTCCGCGGTTTCCGGCCGGGCGGTTGTTCGAACTGTTGCGGCTGATGTCCAGATTAGTGCTCAGACGCAACTGGTTGTTCAACTTCATCGATGTACTGAGATTCAGCGTATTTTTGAAGAGGTCCGAATTCGGGATGATCCCGTGGTTCTGCATGTTCGAATACGAAATCCGGTACGTAATCTGGTCGTTGCTGTTGGCAACGGAAATTCCGTTGGTGGTGGTGATGCCGGTCTGTACAAAATTCTTCACGTTGTTGGGATGCGACACCAGCGGCATCGGAATGGGTTTTCCGTTCGCATCCAGCGGGCTGTTCCACTGCACTTCTTCGTACCCTTTGTCCAGAGCCGCCCCGTAGGTTGCGCCAATCTGCTCCTCGATCAGCTTGCCGAACGGGTTGGTGAGCGGGTTTTTGCTGATGGAAACCGGAATGGCCGAATACTGGCCCGAGCCAAAGCTGGTTTGCCATTTCAGGAATTTGTAGGGTTTGTCAAAAACCGTATTGGAGGTGATGGTTACCGTCAGCTTTTTGACTTTCGACCCACTTTTGGTCGTGATCAGCACCACCCCGTTTCCGGCCCGTGTGCCATACAGGGCGGCTGCGCTGGGGCCTTTCAGGATGGAGATCGTTTCGATATCGTCGGGGTTCAGACCGGAAATGGCGTTGCCATAATCCACGCGGTTGTCGTTCCCCACCTGACTCACGTTGTTGAGCGTGTTGGCAATCGGAACACCGTCGACGACGAACAGCGGCTGATTGTCGCTGCTGAGCGATTTGGCACCCCGAATGACCATGCTGACCGACGAACCGGTTCCGCCCGTGGCGCTGATAGTAACCCCCGCCACTTTCCCGGCCATGCTGTTGAGCACGTTTTCCTGAACCACGCGCGTGAGGTCCTTGCCGTCGATTTTTCCCACCGAGTAGCCCAGCGATCGTTCTTCGCGTTTGATACCGAGGGCGGTTACGACGGCTTCCTGCAAGGTTTCGGCGCTTTCCGTCATCGTTACGTCAATGGTGTTACGGTTCCCAATCTGAACTTCTTCGGTTTTGTACCCAATGTACGAATAAACGAGTGCGGGACTGGAGCCACTGACTTCCAGCGAATACCGGCCGTTGATATCACTGGTGGTTCCAACGGTGGAACCTTTGATGAGCACATTGACGCCGGGGATGGGGGAGTTGTCGGTTCCCAATTTGATGGTGCCGGTGATTCGCCGGGACTGCGCCCAGGCTGGCGTGAGGCAACCCGCCAGCAACCATGTGGCGACAAACAAATACCTCAGTAGAACAATAGATGTTTTGGTCATAGTAATTAGGTGTGATTAGGAAGATAAAAAGCTTAAATATAATTATTAGTATGTAAAAAGGGTGGAGTAATCCACCCTTTTTACAATTTTTATCCGTAAAAATAACTAAGTACGACTACCAGGGCTTACCGGTTCCCTGAATCAGCCAGGGCTTTGACCAGGGGCTGTTTTTGCCCTGGGCCTGCGAATAGGTGGTTGTTTCCAGTTTGTCGGCAGCGGCCGTTGCATTTTTAGCGTTGATGTTCATCTCATCTTTCATGTAATAGAAACGAACGGGCAACACCGCTCTTTTGGCCGCAGGGCCCGCTTTCAGTTCCGGGAAACCGGTCCGGCGGTAGTCAAACCAGGCTTCTGTGGCAGCTGTCCAGCTGGCAATCCATTTTTGCTGAATCACCTGCTTGATCGTTTTGTCAAAGGCTACGCCCGGATTGGTAATGTACGTAGCGTAATTACTACCCACCGTCCAGGTGTTCAGCGACGCTTTAATACCCGCTTCGTAATGGGCTTTGGCATCACCCGCAGCCCAGCCTTTCAGAGCCGCTTCGGCCAGAATGAAGTGAACTTCGGCGGCCGAAACCAGCCGTGATTTCAGCAGAGGCCCTTTGGCGGCTTTGTAAATATCGTTCAGGAACGATACGTGCGGATTGAAGGACGTCTGACCCGGTGTCGGGTTGAGGTTGTAGGCTGACGGCAGCGCTGAAACGCTCGGTGGCAAACCCACGTAATCCGGATCGGTGTCGATAACCGTAGTGCCCACTTTGTCGGGTGACAAATACCGCTTTCCATTCACGATCTTGTCGGTTCCGGCCGGTAAAGTAGCATCAACAACGAGCGGTATTTCGACTTTATTCGCCCAGATCGCCAACCGGGGGTCTTTCAACGCCTGCAAGGCTTTCACAAACGGGGCGCTCATTTTAATCCGGCGGTAGTTGCTGCCACTGATGTCGTATACCGAGTTGGCGGGCCATGACGTTCCGTCACTCGTTCCGGGGAAGCTCATGGTGGCGTCGTCGGTTTCGACCGAAATGATCGGATATTGAGCCGCACCGGCAACAATCTTTTCGATACCGGCTTTGGCTACGTCGGCTTTCTTGCTCGAAATGCGCATGTAATACCGCAGCAGGAGCGAGTTGGCCAGCTTCCGCCATTTGGTCGGATCACCTTTGTAGTATACGTCCGCTTCATCGACGATGCTGGAGTATTCGGCCTTGGTTTTTGACAACAAGGTGTTCGCTTTTTCCAGATCGGCGATAATGCCGGCATAAATAACTTCCTGCGAATCGTAGACTGGCGTGATATTTTCGACTCCGCCCAGGTCGCCTTTCAGTGCATTGGTATAGGGAGCATCGCCGTACAGGTCCGTAATCAAACCAAAGACCATCGACTTCATCACCAGGGAAACACCCTGATGAAATTCGAGCTTCTGATCAACGGCCCGATCATACAGCAACTGGTTGTTGCGCAGAATATCGTAATAGCCGCTCCAGCTCTGGCCGTCGGTCCAGTCGTAGTCGTTGTGACCGCTCGACCACGCGTCTTTCTGCGTGTGTTGCATCACCCCGGCGATGTCCATGTAGCCTAAGTTCACAAATGCTTTCCCGGTTTCGGTCAGGACCGACGGCAGCACCAGGTTCGGGTTCACCGTTTCGGGCTCAACACCGTTGGGGTTTACGTTCAGCTCGGTTAAGTCCTTACAGGAAAAGAAGGTCGTTAACAGCGCGACGAAAACAATGGATTTTTTAGACAAGATCTTCATACTCATGAAGTTTATAATGGCTTAAAAAGTTAAGTTAAGCTTGAACCCGACCGGCATCACCCAGGGCATCACGTTGTAGCGTTCGATACCTTGTTTGAACTGCGTACCGGCCTGCGCTCCGGCCTGTGGCTGGAAAGCCATTTCGGGATCGATACCGATTTTGGCGGCCGTCCACAGAATGATGTTCCGGCTGTAGACACCGATTTGCGCATTCTGGATACCCATTCGTTTGGTGAACGTTGCGGGCAGATCATACGCCAGCGATACTTCTCTCAGCTTGATAAACGACGCATCGAACAAAGCCGCCCGCGTAAAGTCCCAGGGATAGTTGTCGCCATACGGAATGATTTTCGTGCCCGTACCGCCCAGGTTTTCTTTGTAACCGGTAACCTTTCCTTCGGCATCATACGTAGCGATAACGCCGGGGTTAAACACGCCGTAAGGGTAGGTGTTGCCACCGTATTCGAAAGGGAAACCGCCGTATTCGGCCGTTGGGCCACCGACAATCGGGAAGTGATTGCCCGTAACTTTGATGTATTTATCAGGATCAGATTTCAGCATGTTGGCCAGGGCATCACCCGACAAACCGTTCGGATTGATCAGTTGATCCAGGAAACGCTGCGATCTCAGGTCCGATTCGCTGTAGCGGTAGGTTTGCGAAACAAAATCACCGCCGTTCCGCCAGTCGAACGTCATGTTCAGGTGGAAGCCCCGGTACGACAGGGACGTCTGCAGACCAAGGATGAAATTGGGGTTGAAATTCCCGATCTTATTGCGCGCATTGCTGGCACTAACCGATTGCCATGAGCCGTCGCTGTCCAGAATCGGATAGCCGTAATAGGGCGAGCTTTGGTCGGTTACCGTAACGATTTGCGAATCGTAAATATCCCCTATTTTTTCGCCCACGTACGTCCAGGCACCGCCTTTGGCATCCGTCCACAAGGTGTAGAAATCCAGGCCCGGCGACAGTTCCTTGATGGTCGTTACGTTCCGGCTCAGGTTGGCGTTGAGGTCCAGTCTCCAGCCGTTTTTCTCGAGTGGCGTACCACCCACGTTGAATTCAAAGCCTTTGCTGACCAGCAAACCGGCGTTGATGTTTTTGGAGGTGAAGCCCGATGAAGGGGGTAGTTTGGTCGGGATGATCTGGTTACGGTTTTCCATCACGTAATACGACCCGGAGACCCGCAGACGATTGCGGAACATCGCCAGGTCAGCCCCGACTTCGTAGGATGTTGCCAGTTCGGGTTTCAAATCCTTCAGAAGGTTCGAACCGGGTTTGAACAGACGGGTCAGTCCGTCCCAGGATTCATAGCTTCCCAGCGTGCTGATCAAGTTATAAGGACTCGTATCGTTACCCGAACGGGCCACATTACCCCGGATTTTCAACAGGTTGATGTGGTTGGAAATCGGGATCATTTCATTCAGCAGCACACTGAGCGAAACGGCCGGATAGAAATAAGACCGGGCGTTTTCCGGTAACGTACTCGACCAGTCATTCCGGGCCGACGCGTCAAGGAAAATCATGTCTTTGTAACCCAGCGTACCCAGTGCATACAAGCTGTTGACACCCTTCTGATTCCAGCTGCTTTCGTATTGGATGTTGGCCGTGGCGATGTTCTGCAACGTAAACAAACCGGGAATCACCAGACCGGTTCCGGATTTGCTGCCGTTATACACATCGGTGTATTTCTGATACCGCAAGTTGCCACCACCGGAAACCGATACACTGAAATCCTTGATGTCTTTCTTGTAGGTCAACAAAAAATCGGCATTGCGTTCGTAGCGTCCCAGGTTCCGAATTCCGTAAAAGCCGCGGGGTTCACCGGTATAGCTGTTGGCCATGGTGGTCGTGCGGTCTTCCTGATACGTATCCAGTGCATACCGGGCCATGAAGCTCAGGTCTTTGGTGATCTGCCAGTCGGCTTTCAGGTTTCCGAAAAGACGGTCACGGGTGAAAGCATTGTTGACTTCGTTGGCGATAAAGTACGGGTTGTTATAATTGCCGATGGCCTGTGAATTTTGCTGCAAACCTTCTTTGCCCGGCACCCAGTAGTTCTTCAGTTCATTGATGTCGATGTGCGGAGATACCGCATACGCCCACTGCAACGGGTTCGTACCGCGTTCGCCGGCGGGGCGGTTGTTGGAATTGTTGCGGCTAAAGTCGAGGTTCGTGCTCACCCGCAATTTATTACTCAGTTTGACCGACGAGCTCAGGTTCAGCGTATTTCTGAACAAATCCGAGTTGGGGATGATTCCCCGGTTGGTCATGTTCGAATACGATAACCGGTACGTAACCAGGTCATTGCTGTTCGAAATTGACACCCCGTTGGTGGTCGTGATACCGGTTCTGACAAAATCCCGGACGTTGTTGGGGTGCGAAACCAGATCGGTCGGAATCTGTTTGCCGCTGGCATCCCGCGGGCTATTCCACTGAATGGCTTTGTAGCCCTTGTCCAGTTCCGGACCGACACCGCCGGCCGATTTTTCATCGATCATCAGGATTCCACCCGGATACGGGTTCTTGTCGGGCGTAAAGGGCAGAATTCCCGTGGCAAATTTGGAGTGCATGTCCAGAAACTTATACGGGCGGTCAAAAACCGTATTGGAGTTGATATTGACCGTCATCTTCTTGGCCGAGCCTCCGCTTTTGGTCGTAATCAGCACCACCCCATTGCCCGCGCGTGAACCATACAGAGCCGCAGCACTGGGACCTTTCAGGATGGAAATGCTTTCGACATCGTCGGGGTTGATGCTGGAAATGGCGTTACCGTAATCCACCCGGTTGTCGCTACCGGCCTGACTGACGTTGTTGAGCGTATTGGCGATGGGCACACCGTCCACCACAAACAGTGGCTGGTTGTCGTTGCTCAGGGATTTGGCACCGCGGATCACCATACTCACCGACGAGCCCGTTCCGCCGGTCTGGCTGATGGTCACCCCGGCCACTTTACCGGCCATGGAGGTCAGTACGTTTTCAGGAGCGATCCGGCTTACTTCCTTTCCTTCCACTTCGCCAACGGCATACCCCAGTGACCGTTTTTCGCGTTTGATACCGAGGGCCGTAACAACGGCTTCCTGTAAGGTTTCCGCGCTTTCTTCCATCGAAAGGTCAACCGTGTTCCGGCTGCCAACGGCAACTTCCTGGCTCACAAAACCGATGTAGGAAAAAACCAGTACGGGATTCGTACCGCTGATGTCGATGGTATACCGGCCATTGCCGTCGGTGTTGGAACCCGTCTGGGTGCCCTTCAGGACAATGTTGACACCCGGCAGGCCCGAACCATCCTTGCTCGAGGTAACGCGGCCACTCACCTTGCGGGTTTGTTTGGCATCGTTTGATTCGGCCGCACCGGTTTTTTTCCGGATAACGATGTTCTTATTAATCGCCTTGAATTCCAGCGTCGACTGCTGCGAAATGCTGGCTAGAATGCTTTGTAGATTTGTTCCATTTTCAATTTTAACACGCTTTTCCAGATCGCTTTTTAAATTATCCTCGTAAAGAAAAACATAACCGGTCGTTTTGGTGATCTTTTCGATGATTCGACTGATCGATCCTTCTTCCCGGACCAGGGTTATTTTGACGTTTTCCAAATCGGTTTCGGGTCGATCAGCCCAAGCTGCCGGGAGGCACAATCCCGTTAGCAATGCTACTGTACACAAATGCCTTAGCATTCGTGGAATAATAGAGTTCGAGTTCATAGATGTATTGATTAGGTAGTGATAATCCAGAAGATAAAAATGCATTTAATTTTATCCTTTAAGTCGCTTGCGGGGTCAAATTAAGAGGTGTTTTCCGTCATTTTCATCTTTTCTCTTTTTAAGATATTGTTAATTTCTGATCACAACCGTTCTGCCGTTTATTTCATACTGAGCATCAATGGCATACGTAATTGATTCCAGCATGGAAGTAAGACTTTCATTGAAATGAACACCGGTAAAAGACGTGTTGTAAAGGGCCTTATTTTCAATAATTATATCGACATCGTACCACTTTTCAATGGCCCGTTCGACACTGAGCATGGGCGTATTATTAAATTGGAGCGAACCGTTCACCCAGCTGCTTTCCTGAGCCGCATTTACATCGGTAATCTTAAACTCTCCTGAGGCTTTGTTATAGATAAGTTTTTGGTCTTTTATAAGAATAATTGGAGTCGATGAATTGGAATTTAAATTAACACTAACCCGGCCCGACCGTACCGTTATTTCGACTTCATTTTCGTCGTTATAATTCTTTACGTTAAAAGATGTTCCGAGTACTTTTATCTTTAAATCGCCGGCCGAAATAACGAACGGTTTTGATTCATCCCGTTCCACATTAAAAAAGGCTTCACCCTGTAGATATACCGTTCGTACGGTGTGATCAAAGGCTTTGGGAAAACGTAATTTGGTGTCCGAATTTAACTTGACCAGACTGCCGTCGCTCAGTCGTAAATTTTTGCGTTTTCCGCGCGGCACCGTTTCTTCCTTGGTATGAGGACTTGCGGTAGAGGCTGCTTTGGTGGTTCGATTCAGGGCCGTCAGGGGATAGGACTTGCTGGCAGAAACGAAATAATACAGGGTTCCCAGACTGAAAAGCAGCGCGATAAAGGCCGCTATTCCTTTATAATCGGTATAAAACTTTTGAACGGGTAACCGGGTCGTGGTTCGCTTTGCCTGGGCACCTTGATTGTCACGATCCGGGTTGATGGTCAGTTCGGGTTTGGAAGCAGGATTTTCTTCTTCAATCAGGGCATTAAAATAGTTTTCGAGAACCGATGAATAAGGCTCCAGCATCTCATCTTTCCCCAATCCTTCCAGTAATTCATCCAGTTCTTTCTCCGTCAGCGTATTGCTGATGAGCTTATTAATTAAATATTCGGCGCGAGACCGTACCATTCCCGTCGTAGTTTGGTAAGTTGTCTATAATACTGTGCCGATGCTGTAAAAGACTATTGCTCAGAGAAATATTTTTGATGAGAGCCCGGTATGATTGGGTTTTTGTAGCAGCAAAAAACCACTCGAACCGGTGTGTCGAATGGTTTTCCGTACCCAAAGTCGGGGAAGTGGATAGTCGTACTCAAAGAGCGGCCATGTCGACCTTCTCCCGCAGAAACTGCTTGGCCTTGACCAACTGATTCTTGACGGTATTTTTTGAAATCATCAGCATTTCGGCAATCTCCTGATACGATTTTCCTTCTTCAATATTGAGAAATAGAATTTGTTTCCGTTTTTCCGACAGAAGATTTACCGCTCTGTAGAGAATCTGAAACTTCATTTCCTTGTCTTCCAATTCTTCATCGCGGAGGGCGGTCATTTTCTCCAGGTATTGCTGCTTCAACTGGTTGTTTTTTTCCACCTTTTTCAGATGGTCGAAGGCCATATTGCGTAAGCAGGTAAATAAATAGGAGGTAAAATTAAGGGCAGGGTTAATTTGCGATCGGCGATCCCAGATTTTAATAAATACTTCATGGATCATGTTTTCTGCCTCTTCTTCGTCTTTGAGGAGGGTAATGCAGAACTTAAGGGCCGGTGTCCGGTAGTACTTATATAGCTCCGCGAATGCAGCCTGATCGCCCTGGATCACTTTGCGGAGAATACGTTCGTTAAGACAATCCATTGTAGTGGGTGATTAGGAATCGTTAAAATTACGGGCGGTTGGGTACTGATACACTTCAACGGTATGGACTGACCAGGCTAATGGCCTGTTGGTAAGCTAAAATAGACGATTTTATTTTAAAAATGCGTCGCAAAATGCGTAAATCTACCCTCAATTTGCGCAATGTGTTTATTCGGTGATATTATTGGCTTTTTCGGGCTTTGTATTCTTTGTACTTCCGGTTATATTCTTCCAACTGTTCGGGCTTAAAGCGTTTCAGATACTCGGCTGGTAAGTCGAGCCGCTCGGCTTTGAGGGCGGGCGACCGATCGGTAAGCTGGTTCTGACCTTTGGCGTTTTTGGTGAGTTCAAAGGAGTCGTATACATCGCCCGTTACCGTAAACGACTGGTAAGAAAGTTTCCCGCCGTCGATGGAAACAATCTGGTAGAGTTGCGTATTGGAAGCCGCCCGATCCATCCAGTCCTGCAAACCGATGTCATACATTTTGGGTCCGCTCACCGAAACAACGTAAACCGGTCCATCGGGGTATTTGCGGCTTTTGCCCAACGGCATGTTCAGCCCGCGGCCGTACGTATGATCGTGGCCCTGCAAAACCAGATCGACACCGTACTTTTTATAGATAGGCTCCATTTTGGCGCGCCATTCCGGATTGTCGCGGCCACTTTTGGTCGAATAAATCGGGTGGTGATGCGTCACGATCGTCCAGCGGTTGGGGTTTGAGCTTAAAACCTTCACCAGCCAGTCGGCCTGCTGATCCAGAACCGTGGAGTCGAGCAAAGCCGCCTGCGAATCGAGCATGACAAACCGGGTGCCCTGGTAATCGAGGTAATAGGCGGTTTCCCGGAGTTTCTCGGGGCCATTTTCGGGCAGGACAAACGACGGTCGCCAGTGCCGCGAAACCTTCCGCTGGTCGTCGTCATCCTTAAAATATTCGTGATTGCCGGGTGTCGCCAGTGTAGGCACCATGCCGTTGATCCAGCCCCCGGCTTCGAACCACTCGCCCCACTGCCAGTCGGCGTTGGAGGTCGTAATGAGGTCGCCCGCGTGAATCATCAAAGCCGCTTTGGGCATCGTGGAATAAGCCCCGCGAATGGCCCGCGACCACAAGGAACGGATGTCATTTTGCGCATCCCCGAAATAGATGAATGAAAACGGAACCGGGCCCGTGCTGGCGGTTGTGAATTGAAACCATTCCGTCCACTCCGTTCCGTTGCCAACGCGGTAGTTGTATTTCGTCGCCGGTTTCAGCCCTTTAAAATGAACCGTGTGGTACGATTTCGTCGTTCCGTCCAGCCTGATCTGCTGGGTAGTTGCGGCAACGGTCGTGGCTTTCGTGGCGACTTCGGGAGAAGGATCGGCTTCGGCAATGGCACCGACGGCATTGGTAACCGTCGAGTCGGTGCGCCAGTTGACCGACTGTGAAGTGGCCGGACTTTCCTGCCAGCCCAAAGTCAGCCGGTCCGGATACGCCGATGGTAAATAAGGTTTATGTTCCTGTGCGTGTGACAGATGGGAGCCTGGAATACACAATAGAAAAGAAGCAGAAAGAAGTATAACCGGTAGACGGAATTTCATAGAGAGACAATTTTACCTATGGAAATACTGGCAAAGGTGTCAAAAGGACTATTACCGCTACATTAAACTTTTCGTTTTCGGAAAACCCGAAATTTGCTCCTCCTGCCCGATAGCCCGGAATTCCGATTGCGGAGTATACTACATCAGAATGCGTTCCGGCTGGTATGAACAAAAAGCGAAGTCTTTCTTTCATTTCTTTCTATCTGCTCATTGCCCTGTTCTGGTCTTGTAAACCGGGTGGGAAAGGGGCGGAAGAGCGCGCGCTTTATCAGGATTCGGCCTTCTGGCAGGAATTTCACGAAGCGTATCCGATCAGCACCAATCCGGACGAAAACCAGGCGCGGAGCATCACGGTCGATCATCAATCCACGGTTTGGGTGGCCACGGCGGGCGGTGTTTTCAGGAAAGCTGCCGGCCAGAGCAACTGGGTAAGCATCCTGCCGGAAGCCGACCAGGGCCCGGCTTTTGCCGTGGCATCCGACGGAGAATCTGCCGTCTGGATGGGGACCTGGAACGGGGTTTTCCGGTTTAAAGACAACAAGCTGGAACGAATGACCGGGCCAACCGCACCCATTTCCGCGATCTGTGTTGCCAGCGAGGGCGTTTATGCACTCGGTCCCAATGGCGTCTGGCTGCATACCGCTTCGGGCTGGGAACCCAAAAAATACCCGCTGGCGCGTTCGGTTCGGGATGTGATTTCGGATCGTCAGGGCGGTATCTGGGTGGCTACGGATGTTGGCTTGTATCATAGCCGGGCGGATTCGACCGAGCATATCTACAAAACCGATCACCTGATCAGCGCCTATATCAAAGGAATCGCGTTCGATGCCGACCGGAATTTATGGGCGGGCGGGTTGGGTGGCGTCACCGTCCTGAATCAGCATCAAAAAGAAAAAACGCTCCGGCCGGAAAACGGAATACCGTCTAATTTCGTCACCTGCGTCAAACTGGCGCCCGATAGTTCCATGTGGGTGGGGTCGGAGGTCGGAATCGTTCGGTACCGCCCGGATGGTAGCCATTCGCTCCGCTTTAGCCGTCGCTGGTTACTCGACGATCACGTCAATGCCATGGCGTTCGATTCGGAAGGAACCGCCTGGATTGCGACGCCCCAGGGCGTTAGTGCGATCAGAAAGCGGAAGATGACGCTGGCGCAGAAAAACGATTATTTCTACGATGTGCTCATGAAACGCCACATCCGCGAACCGTGGATTGCGGGTCAGTGCAAATTGCTGACGCCCGGCGACGTAACGACCTGGGCACCCGATGACGACGACAACGACGGCGAATACACCGGCAATTACCTGGCGATGGAATGCTTCCGGTATGCGGCAACCAAAAAGCCGGATGCCCGGCAAAAAGCCGCCAAAGCCTTCCGGTTTTTGAAACTATTGCAGGAAGTAACCGGCACCGACGGTTTTTTTGCCCGCACCATCGTCCCCGCCAGCTGGACGGCGGTCGACGATGGAAACCGCACCTTTACCGCGCGGGAACGGGCCGACGAACTGGTGAAAGAACCGCGTTTTAAACCGGTCGAGATCCGCTGGCGAAAATCAAAAGACGGGAAATGGCTCTGGAAAGGCGACACGAGCAGTGATGAACTGTGCGGCCACATGATTGGCTATTATCTCTACTACGAACTGGTGGCCGATGAAGCCGAAAAAACCGTTGTCCGTCAGCACATTGCCCGGCTTGTGGATTACCTGATGAAACACCAGTACAATTTGGTGGATGTCGATGGCAAGCCGACGCGATGGGCGGTTTGGTCGCCGGAGCAACTCAATCACGATCCGGAATGGACGCCCGACCGCAGCCAGAATTCGATGGAACTGCTGTCGTTTCTGAAACTGGCCTACCACGTAACGGGTCAGGCTAAGTACGAAAAAGAATACCGGCGGCTGATCGATCAGGCGCATTACCTCGACAACATGGGGCAGATTGCGAACCAGAACCCGGCCTGGTTTATCTATTTCGACGTCATGTTGCAGGCTTACGTCTACCCGATTCTGATCCGGTGCGAGAAAGATCCCAAGCTGCGGGCGGTGTACGAAAACCACATGGACGCGTGGATGGAACGACGCCGGGGCGACCGCAATCCGCTGGTCAATTTCTTTTACTGTTACGCCCGAAACACGAAAACCGACCTGACCGCATCGGTGGATTTTCTGGTCGACACGCCCCTGGATCTGGTCAACTGGACTGTCGATCATACGAAGCGGGAAGATGTTCACATCGCGCGAAGCCCGGTTCTGGATGAATTACAAATCAACGAATTGCCACCCGCCAGCATCCGGACGGTGGTGCGGTGGGACAAAAATCCGTGGGCAGCCATCAACGGCGACCCCGGCATCGAGCGCGAACCGGTTTTCTGGTTGCTGCCCTATTGGATGGGGCGGTATTTGCAAATGATTGAATGAGTTACTACGCAGAGTTGATCAGAGAATATCAGGGCTACACAGGGAAAACTTGGATTACCTCTGATATTCTCTGATTAACTCTGTGAAACAGTAAATTTTAATTATATGAACAAATTACTAACAAGTATCCTAGTTCTGGCTACCATTTCCAGCGTCTCCGCGCAACCGAAAACCACCTACGCCGAACAACTCGGCTATCCGAAGGGCAAGAAAATTGTCATCTTCCACGTCGATGATGCCGGTATGTTTCTTTCGGCCAATCAGGGCACCATCAAGTCCATTGAGCAGGGCGTGGCAACGTCCACCAGCATCATGATGCCCTGTGCGTGGTCGGCCAGTTTTATCAAATACGTGCTGAAAAATCCGACGGTCGATGCCGGTATTCACCTGACGCTCACCTCCGAATGGAAGGATTACCGCTGGGCACCGCTGGCCGGCATCAAGCAGGTTCCGAGTCTGACCGATACCGAAGGCGCGCTGTGGCCGGAGGTCGCCGATGTGGTGAAGCACGCCAAGCCCGACGAACTGGAGATGGAAATGCGGGCGCAAATTGACCGGGCCATCAAAATGGGCCTGAAGCCGACACACCTCGATTCGCACATGGGAACGCTGTTTGCCACCCCGGCTTTTTTAGAAAAATACATTAAGGTTGGCGTCGATTACGGGATTCCGGTCATGTTTCCCGGCGGCAACAACACGCTGCTGGTCGACAGCGAAATTCAGCCGGTGATCGATAAACTGAAAGCCGAAGGAAAATACCGGGAAGGCATGAACCTGCCCATTCCGGAGTCGCTCAAACAGGCCCCGGCGATTGGTGAAAAAATCTGGAAAGCCGGGTTGCCCGTTCTCGATGATCTCTACGCCGATACGGGCCAGTGGAAACCGAAAGATGACCCGAACCCCAGCCCGGAAGCCTGGGGGAAATACAAAACGAAGCGGTTTAAAGAGATCCTGACGAAAATGAAACCCGGCGTCGCCATGATCATTATCCACAGCAACGACCTCAACGAAACGTTCAAATACATCAGCGGTTCCGGCGGGTCGCGGTATGCCGACATGCTGTCGATGATGGACCCCGAACTGAAAACCTTCATCGAGTCGGAAGGCATCGTGCTGACGACCTGGCGCGAACTGATGCAGCGTCGGAAAGCCATCAAATAACCAGATTGAAAAGCTGAAAACAATCAAACCCTGTCAGCGACGACCCGGAACTGATGGGGAAACCGAAAGAATACAACCTCCAATTCTCATGCGAACACCACTTTACGGAATCTTCTTTGCCTTCTTTACCTTCCTGTCAGTCATTTGCCAGGCACAGACCCCGCCGGTTTACCAGGATAAACCGTACTGGCAGGATTACAGCATAAAATATTATATCGACAAAAACCACGGAGACCTGCTCGAAGCCCAGGCCGACCGCAACGGGGCCATCCAGATTCTGACCTCAAAAGGCGATTTGCTGCACCCGCACGACGGCCAGTTTCTGTATCCCGGCACCTTGCAGCCCGACAATACCTACCGGTTTATGAAGGACAAAAAGCTGGCGGCTTTGGGCGTTTATAACCAGCAGTTCGTCTACCTCAGCGACCAGGTGGTGTTGAGCAATGCCTGGGCGGGCAAGCTGTTTTCTGAACACGGTCTCTCCAACGCGAAATACTTTCAGGGTGGGCCGGATTTTACGTTTCTGGTGTCCGACGGAAAATCGCTCAACCTGCTGAAAGATTCCAAAAGCGTCTGGAAAGGGAGCCTGTCGGGCGATGAAATTGTTGGAATTCGCTACCAGCCGGGGGCCAGCCAGTTCTGGATTCTGGGCAAAAAGTCGCTTCATACGTTGCCGGTTGCCACAAAGTCGCTGACTAAAGTGCTGGACGGAACGGATTTTACGGCTTTTGATTTGAGCAATCAGGGTAAAAAAATCATTGTGGGTACCAGCAACGGCTACCTGGAATTTGATGTGGCGACGAAAAAGCAAGTGGGAGCGGTTCGCCGGAAACTTCCCTGGACCGACATTACGGCGGTGGCAGAAGTGGATGGAAAAGTGTGGTTTGGATCAACCAAAGGCGCATTTGCGCTGCGTTCGGACGGAAAGTTCGATTATTACAACGGCGAACGCTGGTTGCCGGGCGATGCGGTGACGCACATTTCGAAAGGGCCGAAAAATTCGGTGTTAGTTCTGACCGAAGCCGGTTTGGGGCAAATCGTTTTCGAGAAAATGACGCTCCACGACAAGGCGGTATTTTTTGATCATCAGGTTCGGAGCCGCCACATTCGGGTTGGCTTCAATTCGACGCTCGAACGCATGGAAAAAGGCAATCTGGCAACCGGTTATCTGGAAGATTCGGACAACGACGGCTTGTGGACGGCCATGTATCTGGGCGGGGAGATTTTCCGGTATGCGGTTACCAAAGATCCGGAAGCGTTGCAAAACTGCCGGGAGTCGCTCGACGCCATGGAGCGTCTGTACACCATTACATCGATTCCCGGTTTTCCGGCCCGCTCGTTCGAACGCAGCGGCCACATCAAGGAACTCTCCGACTCCGAACGCTGGCAGCACGCCAAAGACCGGGAGTGGGATTGGAAATCGACCACGAGCAGTGATGAAGTGATCGGGCATATTTTCGCCTTCGGAGCCATGGCCGAACTGATTCCGGACAAGAACCTGAAAAGCCGCGCCATCACGCTCATCGATACGCTCATGAGCCACATCATCAGCCACGATATGTACCTGATCGATTACGACGGAAAGCCGACGATGTGGGGCAAATGGAATCCGTCGTATGTCAATTCGTTTCCGACCAACGTGGGCGATCGCAAGCTGAATTCATCGAACATTACGGCGATGCTGCAAACCGCTTATCATTTTACCAAAAAGGAAAAGTACAAAAAGAAGCTCCTGGAATTGATGCAGAAACACGGCTATCTGACCAACCAGATGCGGTCGATGAACGAAATTGGAAAAGCGCCTGCCGATGCCGATGAACACGCCAAACACATGTCGGACGGCTGGAATCACTCCGACGATGAAATGTATTTTGTGGGATATTGGGGCCTGTACCGCTATGCGTTGAACGACACCCTGAAAGCCAAATACAAACAGCAGATCATCGATCACTGGCGGGCAGAGCGGCCCGAAAAGGAGGGAGCCTGGAATATTTTCACGGCCATGACCGGCACAAAGGAGTTCGACCTGAACGAGGCCGTCTGGTATCTGCGCGAACATCCGCTCGATCTCATCGACTGGTCGATCCAGAACAGCCACCGCAAAGACATTGAATTGTTGCCGGAAAACTTCCGCAGACAAACGACCAAAGACGTGCTTCCGCCCGACGAACGGCCCGTGCAACGGCACAATGGCAATATGTTCACCCTCGACCGCAAGGGCCGCAGCGGGGGGAACGAACACAGCGCGGGCGACATCTGGCTGTTGCCCTACTGGATGGGGCGGTACCTGGGCGTGATCTCGGCACCAGTCAAGTAAAAAATGTTTCGCAGAGTTGAGCGGAGTTAAAAAGAGTTTATCAGCGTTTTTCTCTCTGCTTACTCATTTTTTCTCCGCTCAACTTCGCGAAATAATTTCTTAAAAATATGAAGAACTTTGTCTTCTTTGTAACCTTAACCTGCTTTCAGGTAAATGCGCAACAGCCCGTTTATCAGGATGTTCCTTACCGGCAGGACTACAGCGTCAAGCATTATCTGAAAGACACCACCCTCGCACTATCCCGGGTTTTCGCCGATCGCAATGGCGTCATTCAGGTGCTCTCGGCCAAAGGGCTGCTGCAACCCAACGGCGGGCAGTTTCAGTATCCGGGCACCCTGGAACCGGCGCGCGCCTACCGGCCGATGGCTGATAAAAAGCTCGCGAGTCTCGGCATTTTTCAGCAGCAATTCGTTTATCTGGACGACGAAACCGTACTGAGCAACGCCTGGGCCGGGAAGCTATTCGCCCGGCACAACCTGCCGAAAGCGCGGGTTTTCTGTCCGGGTTCTGACCGGTTTTCGTTCCTGGTTTCGGACGGTACTACCTTGAAAATGCTTCAGGATTCGGCGGTCGTCTGGACCGGTAAACTCGACAACGATCGGGTGAAAGACATTCGGTTCGATGCCGACAAAAACCGCTTCTGGATTTTAGGAGAACAGTCGCTTAGTTCTTATTCAGTGTCTGATAAAAGCCTGAAAACCATCTTTCGCCAAACCGGACTGACCTGTTTCGAAGTGGTTAAAAACCAGCTTTACCTCGGAACGCACGACGGCTATCGGATTTTCGATCCGGCGCTGAACAAACCCCCTGGATTGCTTCAGAACAAACTCCCGGTTACGGATCTGACCACGATTGCGTATGTGCACGGCAACCTCTGGTTTGGCTCTAATCGGGGCGCTTTTATGCTCCGTCCGGACGGTAAATTCAATTATTATTACGGCGAACGCTGGGTGCCGGGAAACCGGATTCGTCATATTTCGGAAGGGCCGGAAAACAGCGTTTTGATTTTGACGGACAAAGGGCTGGCTGAGATCCGGTTTCAAGCCATGACGCTGCACGAAAAATCGTTGGTGTATGAAAAACAGGTGCGGCAGCGGCACATTCGGTACGGCTTTAACTGCGATGTCTCGACGCTCAAAAACGGCGATTTGTCCACCTTTGAAATGGGCCAGCGCGACAGTGACAACCTCTGGACGGCCATGTATCTGGTTAGCCAGTTGTATCGACACAAAGTAACCGGCGACCCGGAAGCGTTGCAAAACTGGATGGAGTCGTTTGAAGCGATGGAGCGGCTTTTTACGATCACCAGCATGAAAGGCTACTTTGCGCGGGGCTTCGAGCGGAAGGGCTACTTCAAATTTAAACCGGAGAAATGGGACGGCGGGCTGACCAACGGCTGGACCCACGCCAAAGACGGGATTTGGGACTGGCGCGGCACCACCAGCAGCGACCAGACCGTCGGCCAGTTTTTTGCGCTCACCCATATTGCCGAATTAACGGACGGCGATACCCGAAAAAGAGCCGTCAATCTCATCGATCAATTGATGACGAACATCATCGAAAATGACTGGTATCTGATCGATTTCGATGGCAAACCAACGCTTTGGGCGAAGTGGCACCCGGATTACGTGAATGGTTTTCCGACGATGGTGGGCGACCGGAAAATTAACTCGTCCAACATCATTGCGTTTTTGCAGGCGGCTTACCATTTTACCCAAAAACCGCTTTACAAGGCGAAAGCCTACGAATTGATGCAGAAACACGGGTATCTCGAAAACCTGCTGCGACCGATGGGCGAGATCGGCAAAACACCGCCCAACGCCAGTGACTGGGCCAAAATGCTGTCGAAGGAATGGAACCATTCCGACGATGAAATGTATTTTCTGGCGTATGGCTGCCTGTATCGTTACGCGTTTGATAACGAGTTGAAAACCAAATTTGCCGCAACCATTAAAGAACACTGGGAATTTGAGCGGCCGGAGAAAAACAGCCTCTGGAACTTCATATACGCTACAACGGGCGCCAAAGCGTTCGATCTGGAGGAAAGCATCTGGCATTTGCAGGAATTTCCGCTGGACATGATTGAGTGGAGCGTGATGAACAGCCACCGCAAAGACCTGGAATTTGTGCCGGAAAACTTCCGCGAACAAACCATCACCTCCGTTCTGCCCCCCGACGAGCGTCCCGAGCTTAAACACAACCGCAACCTCTTCAAACTCGACCGCCCCGGCAACAACGGCATGAGCGAACTGAGCGCCGGTGATTCGTTCTTATTGCCCTACTGGATGGGCCGGTACCTGGGCGTGATCTCGGCACCGGTAAAATGAGTTGTATCGCGGAGGTGAGCGGAGAGAAAAGAGTTAAGCAGAGAAAATTAATTACTCCGCTTACCTCCCTTTTTCTCCGCTCAACTCCGCGATACAACTCACTACTCAAAAACCAAACACCACATTCAACCGGAACCCGTTGTTGAACTCAAAAACCGGGTTGCCAGACACCGGATCGGTTTCCGCGTGCTGCGTAATCTGGTTGAGATACCCCAGTTCAAGGCTGAAATTGTCCCGGAATTGATAGCCCAAACCGCCCAAGATCCGGTTCTGATTGAAGATGTTGACGCCCGCGTTCCTGCCAAAACTGATGAAAAGTTCGTCGAAGAAAGTCAGGTAAAATTCGTTGTCGTCGATGGAAACGCCCTGCAAAGGAAAATTGGCGGTAATCTGGTAGCGGATCCGGTTTTCATACGCCCAGCCACTGATCCGGCGCGAACCGGTTTCGGCCAGTTGACTGAGCCAGCGTTCCTCGAAACGAAACCGGTGGCTGAGCGTCAACCGACCCAGGGTGTCGGCCAGCTGAATATCCTGATACAACCGGTGTTCCGGTGTGGGCACGCCCTGGTCGGCTACGGGGTGTTCGCCGTAGGGAAAGGTGACGAAATAGGTGTAACCACCGCCCAGTTTGACTTTGTCCGTGAGTTTATAATTGGCTCCCAAACGGGCCAGCGACTGCTGCCAGGTCCGGATATAATGAATGCGACGCCATTGGTATTCCGTATGGAGCGACCATTTTTTGCTCAGTTTATGATCGCCATTGTAGACGAACCAGCCAATCGAATTGTGATCGACCAGGCGTTTTTGCTGACCCAAGCTCAGGAAGGGCACCAGCCAGCAGGCCGTTATGACCCCAAAATTTCGTAGACTCATTTCCTACTAACTAACCAGGAGCCGGAAGGATTAACCGTTGGGTAAGATCCGTAAATAAACTTCGGTGCCTGCGCCAATCGGTTGCAATACATGCAAAAACAGGCCAAAGAAAGAATGGTTTTGCTGGAATGAACGGGCTACTTACTAAAAAAAGGATTGAATGAAGGCCGGAGATCTTTCCTATTGCTAGTTACCAGAGCCTGTATCGGTCGATAGCTCCGGAGGAGCGGTCTACGCAACATCCTCAGGCCGCTCCTCCGGAGCTACCCGGTGTTTGATTGGCCGTTTTTCCAGGAACAGAACGCCCTTCCAGGGCTTGCCAGGTAACGCAAACAGCTTGTAAGAATTTACATCAAATTGAGTCCGTAACTTGCATTGAACACCTTCCCGGCGTTGATATGAATGCTGATGAGTAAATCAGTTTGAACGGGTTGATCATCGACAATCATGGGCTTCCAGAGGGGCATATCCCGCAGTCCGGCGATGAGTTGCTTTGCCAGTTGGCGTTCCGATTCGGGCCGGTTTTCGAGATAAGCCAACGGCCGAAGGCTATACAGGATGCCCTCTTCCGAGACGGTCGCTTCGAGGGTGATGAAAAAAGCCGGATCGGCGGACTGAATGTGGCCCAGACGTTGCTGCAAAAATTGAACGAATTTCTTCTGACCGCCCTCAAATTCAACACTTTGCACAAGCGGCTGGCAGGCAACAGAGGTGCCATCCTGCAAAAAACATTCGCCTTTCCGAACGGTGCCCATGCGGTAATATTCCCGGCGTTTCAGTGAACCATCTTCATAGTAAGAAAAGAAAGGGCCGTTAATCTGGTTTTCTTTAAAATCGCAGGTCCAGTGAAGTTGCCCGTTCTGGTACCAGGAGCGGGTTCGTCCGTGCCGGATTCGCTGCTGATAATCACTGTACAGTTCTTCGGATCGTTGCCGGTTGGCTTTATCGTAAATGCGGACCGTTGCCACTTTATGCCGCCGGTCGTGGTACGTAACTTCCTCGATCGAGTTCTGGAGTTCACGCCGTTCCACACGGTTTTTCATCCGGCGATTCTGCCGGGCATCGTCGCCGGGTTGGACAACCAGCAAGGTCGTCAGGCAGAGAAGAAAGAAACTGTTCATTGGAAGAACGAATCAGCGTGAAACCATTCCTAGAAGCCGCCAGTTTTAGCGGCCTACTCATTCAATGGGATGAAATTACCGCACCAGACAAACGGGTTGCGTAGTACGATCTTAACTTTTTCACCTATTCAGATGCACGAATTAGTACTTTTGTTCGAAGTGATAAACTAACAGAAACGCATGAAGGTTGTCAGTATCGGTTTTTTGCTGATGGTATTTTTTAGTCGGGCACTGGCGCAGCCTGCTCACCAGACTCCCAAAACGGCCACCTATCGCAATCCGGTTATTGCGGGTGATTTTGCCGATCCGTCGGTCATTCGCGTGGGCGATACCTATTATGCGGTCGGTACGTCTTCCGAATGGGCACCGGCCTATCCAATTTATACCTCCCGCGATCTGGTCAACTGGACTTATGTGGGACCGGTTTTTACAAGCTTGCCCGAATGGACGATGGGGAGCTACTGGGCACCGGAACTGTTCCACCGCAACGGTATTTTTTACGTCTATTACACCGCCCGGCGGAAATCGGACAAGCATTCCTACATCGGCGTGGCATCGACCCATGACCTCCGGAAAGGATTTACCGATCACGGGGTTTTGCTCGAATGGACGTCCGAAGCCATCGACGCCTTTGTGCTGGAAGACCAGGGGAAATTGTATATCACCTGGAAAGCTTACGGATTGGACAAAGGCAAAGCCATCGAGATTCTGGGGGCTGAACTGGCCTCGGATGGGTTAAAGGTGACGGGAAAAGAATTTACGTTAGTGACGGCCGAACGAAATACGTGGGAAGCCGGTGGCGCGGAAGGGCAGGCGCTGTTTAAACACGGGCGGTATTTTTACATGACCTATTCCGGGAATACCTGTTGCGGTGCCAATTGCAATTATCAGGTCGGCTTGGCGCGGGCGGAAAAACTCCGGGGTCCCTGGGAAAAATACGCCGGAAACCCGGTTCTGGTGGGCGATGATGCGTGGAAATGTCCCGGACACGGCACGGTGGTGACGACGCCCGATAACCGCTATTTCTACCTCCATCATGCCTATAACGGGACCGATTTTATTTTTACGGGCCGTCAGGGCGTTTTGAGTGAACTGGTTTGGGATGAAAAGACACAATGGCCGGTTTTTCGCAATGGCACATCAACACCTGTGCAGGCCGAATCACCCACCCAGCGGTTGCAGCAGCATGAGCCAAACATCGCCATAGATTTTAAAAAACCGGTTTCAAACGCACGCTGGGTTTGGGATGTGAGTTTGCCGAAACCGGAATTTTCCGTTGCCGGAGGGACGCTGCAACTGCAAAGTACCGGCTCCGGCACCAGCGGGAATTTTCTGGGATTGGTGCTTGAAAAAGGGAGTTACACCTTTTCGGCAGTCGTTACCCCACAGTCGGATGTGCTGCAAAGCATCAGTTTATACGGTGACGCCGGGAATGCGCTGGGGCTGGGGGTGCGCAAGGGAACGCTGGAACTCTGGCAGGTGAAAGAAGGTGTGCGGCAGGTTGTAAAATCGTTGCCGTTGCCGGCCACAACGGCAGCGGTCAGGTTGCAGGTAAAAAGCCGGGTCGGGCGGTTTTATGATTTTTCCTGGTCGACGGAAGGAGGGAAGCCTGAACCGCTCACGCCGAACCCCGTCGATGGTGCGTATCTGCCCCGCTGGGACCGCGCTCCGCGGATTGGCCTCAGCGTTTCGGGGGAGAAACCGGGGCATGGTGCGGTTCGTTCACTGCTTTTGCAGTATGATTGACTCAGGGCAAACCACCGGTTTTCATGAAGCTTCAGGAAAAGAGTGGGGAGGCAAGGTATTCATTTCCCGAAAAAAGAAAAAGGGCACCGTTCGGGTGCCCTTCGTTCATCGTCTTCGTTGGGTTTAGCTTCGGCGGTTCCGTTGCTCCAGTTGATTGAGTCGGTCGCGTTGACGGGAAGTCAGAACAGACAGCAACTCTTTTCGTTTCTGTTGTTGCAACTCGCGGTACTCCCGGCGGTCGTTGCGTTCATCCCGGGTCAGGCCCCGGCGTTCATAACGCTCCTGAATGTTCCTGATTTCGCGTTTCTGGCGATTGCTCAGGTTCAGTTCGGCCTGCCAGCGTTCCAGTTTATTTTCGAGGGGGATTTCCCGAACGTCAGGGTTGTCATAACGGCCGTAGCGGTCATCACGCCGGTCGTAGCGGTCGTACCGGTCATTGGTCGTCGTTGGGCGTTGCGTCGTACAGCCTCCAATCAGAAGTGTAACGGTTGCCACCAGTATCATTGCCTTTTTCATGTTCGTATCTTCTATTGGTTGTTTATGCGTTTTGGATCGATATGAATCAGGAAGGTTTAATAGATGTTGGAAATTAATGCCAAACAAAAAGCCTCCGGAATCTCCGAAGGCTTTTACCGTATATCTTGTTGATTACTTCTATCTACACGACTCTGTCTCCACGAATCAATCTTAAGATAATGGCAATGACAGCAATCACCAGCAGAACATGGATGACATTGCCCATACCAAAACTACCAAAACCTAATAGCCCAACAAGCCAAATGATGATTAAAACCACCGCGATGACATAAAGCAAATTTCCCATGACGTTCCCTTGTTTTGGTTTAATTAATGGTTATACGCAGTAGAGTAAGAAAAATACGTGCCAAATACGAAAATGGCCGTTTTTGAGCTTTTTGAGGCGATTATCAACTTTTCTCGTATAAAGTTATACCCAAGATTGACACAAAGTAGGGTCGAAGTGTGGAGAATAATCCCCATACCTCTCAAAACAAAAAGCCCCCGACACCAGGGCCGGGGGCTTTCGTATGATGAAGTGGAGGGATGATTACATCATGCCACCCATGCCACCGGGGTGGCCATGTCCGCCACCACCAGCGGGTGCTTCTTCGGGTTCGTCGGCGATCACACATTCGGTGGTCAGCAACAGACCCGCGATCGAAGCGGCATTTTCCAGGGCCAGACGCGTTACTTTCGTTGGGTCGATAATACCGGCGCCAACCATGTTTTCGTAACGATCTTCGCGGGCGTTATAACCGTAGTCGCCTTCGCCGGCTTTCACCGCGTTAACTACCACGGAGCTTTCGCCACCGGCGTTCGATACGATCGTCCGCAGCGGAGATTCCAGGGCAACCCGGATGATGTTCACACCGGTTTTTTCGTCTTCATTGCGGGTGTCAACGGCATCCAGCGCCTTGATCGACCGGATGAAAGCCACACCACCACCGGCAACGATACCTTCTTCAACGGCAGCGCGGGTAGCGTGCAGGGCATCATCAACGCGGTCTTTCTTTTCTTTCATTTCTACTTCGGTAGCAGCACCGATGTACAGAATCGCTACACCGCCCGACAGTTTTGCCAGACGTTCCTGCAGTTTTTCCTTGTCGTAATCGGAAGTCGTGTTTTCGATCTGAGATTTGATCTGGTTCACACGGCCCGTAATGTTTTCCTTCTCACCGGAACCATTGATAACAGTCGTGTTATCTTTGTCGATGATGATTTTTTCGGCAGTGCCTAAAAACTCAATGGAAGTGTTTTCCAGTTTGAAACCACGCTCTTCGGCGATCACCTGACCACCGGTCAGGATCGCGATGTCTTCGAGCATGGCTTTCCGGCGATCGCCAAAGCCCGGTGCTTTTACAGCCGCCACTTTGAGAGCACCCCGGATTTTGTTGACAACCAGCGTCGCCAGTGCTTCACCATCGACATCTTCGGCGATGATCAGCAACGGACGGCCGGTTTGAGCAACCTGCTCCAGAACCGGCAGCAATTCTTTCATCGAAGAAACTTTTTTCTCCGAGATCAGAATGAACGGACGGTCCAGTTCAACTTCCATTTTGTCGGTGTTGGTCACGAAGTAAGCCGACAGATAACCGCGGTCGAACTGCATCCCTTCCACGGTTTTTACTTCCGTTTCCGTACCACGTGCTTCTTCGACGGTGATAACGCCTTCTTTGCCCACTTTTTCCATGGCATCGGCAATCATCTGGCCGATTTCCTCGTCGCTGTTGGCCGAGATCGTTGCTACCTGAGCAATTTCTTTCGACGTTTCAATGGCGCGGGACTGCGTACGCAGGTTATCGACCACGGCAATCACCGCTTTGTCGATACCGCGTTTCAAGTCCATCGGATTGGCACCGGCGGCCACGTTTTTCACACCGATCGAGTAGATCGCCTGGGCCAGAACAGTAGCCGTCGTCGTACCATCACCGGCTGAATCAGCGGTTTTGGAAGCCACTTCTTTTACCAACTGAGCGCCCATGTTTTCAATGGCGTCTTTCAGTTCAATTTCTTTGGCAACGGTAACACCGTCTTTGGTGATGGCCGGTGAGCCGAATTTTTTATCCAGAATAACGTTCCGGCCTTTAGGTCCCAACGTTACTTTAACGGCGTCGGCGAGGGTATCAACACCCTTCTTGATCCGATCGCGGGCGTCGATATCAAAAAATATTTTCTTAGACATGAGTGAAAAGGAATTAATGGTTTTAACGAGTAATGCAAACGGGTTTCCGGGGAGCCAATGGTCAGTTTAACCGAACCGGGGCTGGCGGGAGAACCTTAGATAATGGCAAAAATGTCCGACTCACGCATGATGAGGTATTCTTTTCCCTCAACGGTGATTTCGGTACCGGCATACTTACCGTACAAAACGGTATCGCCAACCTGAACGGTCAGAGGCTCATCTTTCTTGCCCGTGCCAACGGCTACAATCGTTCCACGTTGTGGTTTTTCCTTGGCGGTGTCGGGGATGATGATACCAAATGCGGTTTTTTCTTCAGCAGGAGCTGGTTCAACCAGCACCCGGTCAGCCAACGGTCTTACGTTTACTTTACTTTCCGTTAGTGCTTCCATAATGGGCTTGAGTTTTAAAAGTTAAAATTGTTTTATGCTTAACAATTGTCCGACTGCAACGGCAGACCGTTTACGGTCGAACTGACGGTCGATTTTGGTCACTTATTGTGCCAGACCACTTTTTTCGGGTAATACTGACAAAATTTCCGATTTATGATGTCAGTTTGGTAATCAATGGGTTAGGGAGAATCCTTTTTTGCCGGAGAAAAAAAACGCCAAACACTATTTGGCAGATTGGGATTTTTCGTTAACTTACTTAACAACAAGACTGTCTGTTCTTCATTCGTTTTAATTATGAAAAAACTTCAGAAAGACTGGTTGACGCAAGGGTTAATAGATTTAGAGTACAAAAAGTTTGTCGTTCTGGCCTATCTGCAAAACGTTCAGCAACACTTCTCTGACAAAAAGTTATACCCTGACCTGACGGAATTGCGGGATCATTACGAGACCGGTCTCCGTTTTCGGAACCGCAAAGGTACGCTTTCTGCTTCATTCCCCAAGGATGCCACCGGAATTGACCCCGAAAGTCTTACGGTACGGTACCAATCCCGGCAGGAAGACGATGAGTATATGTCAGAAATTGACTCGATCATTAATTTTGCGCTGCCCCGATTCGGACAGGCCCTGACGAAAGGGCAGCAAATGGCCGACGAACTGGCGGCTAATCTGACCCTGACACCCATCGGGATGCTGCCGTTGCGCCGGGATGAAGGCTATATTTTTCTGCACTGGACCGCGCACTCCCAAACGCATATCTATTATTTTAACCTGGCCTGGTCGGGATTGGCGCTGCCGGGACTGGCTTTACCCAACACCAGTCAGACGGGCAGCCAACCGATCCGGACGCGCTACATCGACTCGGTGCGGAAGGGCGTGGGACGAACCTACGAAACGCTGAAACTGGAATTGATCCGCCGGCGGCCGTTTCTACCCAACCCGGCAACGTTCATGGTGGAGTCGAAACGCCGGTTGCCGTTGGAGGAAACGCTGCTGCCGATGGCCGAAAAGCTGGTGGAGCGGGAGGTATTAGAATAAGGTTGTATCGCGGACGGGTTCGCCCGTCCGCGATACAACCCGTTTGATTTTCACTCCAATACTCATCAACCAGATCAGCCACAACGTACTGCCAATCAATCCTGCCAAACCAAAAACCGGAAAGCCGGGAATCACCGTGGCTACTAATTCAGTTTGTGCCAGCAGATAAATCCCGGAAGCGACGTACCCCAAAACCGCTACCCAACGTGGGAATAGCCGGAGCTGATCGAAGACCCGCGCCATTAAAACCGTCCAGATGATCGTGAACAATTGCCCGATGTGCTCGCCGAGAAGCACCCCGCCGAATTGGTGTACAGCCTGGAAAACAATAGAAATCGACTCCCGGACAACAGGATTGGAGGTATGAAGGTAATGGTCGGCCAGCACCGGTACGACAAATACCCAGCGCAAGAGTCCGATAATCTGAACGATCCCTGAAATGACGCCAACTGTTGTTGCCCAACGAACATAAGGGTGTTGATGTTCAAACTGTTGTCCCAGCTTGATAAATGCAATCAGCAGCGGTAAACCGCTCAGGGCAAATGCCCACCAGACGGCAATGAGTTGGGGGCCACCTTCGTGGAATTGGGTCAGAATGATCCCTGGCTCATGCCGTAAAATGTGGGGGTAATCGAAAATGATCGTAAGAATTATGTAGGGGATCAGCACCAGTATTGAACCCGTGATGAATAGATTTCCGGTAGACTTACTCGTGTTCATGATTTGTATCGTTTTGGTAATGAATTACTTGAAGAAGAAAGAGTAACTAAGGCCCGGAGTAGGATTGACTTTTACCGTGTGATGGGGTGATGCCAGCAGTGCTGCGCCAATCCGGAAATTCAGCCCTTTCCAGATCATCCAGCGAAACCCGGCGTCGGCCATCAGGCCGTTGTCGTTTTTGTAGGGTTGGTTCAGACCGCGGACGTACGAGAGCGATGTGTAGAATGAAGACGGATTTTCGTTGCGTCCCACCGGAAGAAACCACAGGCTGACACCGGCGCGGACAAAGGATGTAGTTTGGTTGACGCCTTCGCTGTTTTTGGAAACAACAGTGGGATAATATCCAACGTGGACCGAGATCTGCCGATGACGATATTCCAGACCAACGGAAGGATTTCGGAAGGCATTGACAGCCAGTTCATTCTTTGAGAAGGAACGTTGGGCGTAAACGCCGTTCGCTGCAAGCAGCCAGAAGATGATGACCTTTTTCATATCGTGTTTTGATTAAATGGACGATACAAAATTCGGTCATGCCCCGGCCAGTCTACCGGACAAATGTCTATAAATGCGGTTACCGGATATTTTTTCGAATGCGGCTCATATGGCGGGGTGTGATGCCCAGAATGGAAGCCAGGTATTGCTGGGGCACTTTTTGCAGTAATTGAGGTTCCTCGGCCACCAGCTTCAGGTACCGTTCTTCGGCGGTAAGCGTAATGAGGTTGAAGCGGCTTTCATCGATGCAAACGATCTCATGTTCCAGCAGTTCGATGTAAAACTGACGAAACGCTGCACTTTGGGTCCGAAGTGCATCAAATTGCGCTTTGGAAATAACTAGTACTTCAGTGTCGGTGAGAGCCCGGATATTTTCCTTGGCCGGAATCTGTTTCAGAAAGCAGCCGAGCGATACTACAAAATTGTTCTCTAACGCGATGTAGGTTGTAATTTCATCGCCATCATGGTTGTAGAAATACTGGAAAACGCCTTTCAGGATAAAGCCAATTTGCGGGCTAATCTGGCCTTCCTGTAAAAAATAGTCGCCTTTCTGAAAAGCTTTGGGCGCAACACCGGAAAGAATTATTTCCTGATCAAGGCTGGAAACTCCGATTTGTTGGAAATACGATTCTAAAGTGTTCATGATTTTTAGAAAAGAGGGTTATATCGCGGAGATAAGCGGAGAAACTTAAAAATCTCTGCTTATCTCCCTTTTTCTCCGCTTATCTCCGCGATACAACTCATTTTAGCGGCAGACGGAAATAATCCTGCCCCATCTGAATCGTAAAACCGGATTTCTGGTACAAGTGCAGAGCGGCTGCATTACTGGAATCCACTTCGATCAGGATGGTTTCAGCTGGCGATTGCTGAAGAATCGCCAGGATCTGGAACAGAATATTTTTGCCAATTCCCCTCCCCTGGTATTCCGGGCAAACGCCTAAACCGATAATCCAGACGTCGTTTTGCACAAAGTTGGTCGCAACCATTCCAATCGATTTTCCATCGAGTGAGGCTATGTATTGCGTCAATTGTGGCGTTGTGATGGTCGTTTCCAGTAAACGGCGGGCTTCATCGATCGTTCCCCCGAAAATGGTGCGGCTCAACTCCGTAAGCGGTTCCAGATCAGCGAGAGTCGCTGGAATCAGCCGGACGGTGTGTGGCAAAACTACCGGGAGGGGACTCTCTGGCTGCGGTTGCCAGCGTAATTGAAATTCAGTGTTGGAATACGTCGCTCCCAGCTGTCTGACAAAAGCCTGACCCGATTCGGACGACCGTTCCGTAATCAACAGCATTTCCGTATAACCATAGTTGCGCGCTTCTTCGGATGCGACCTCTAGTAAAGTGGTAAAACACCCTTTTCGCCGGGCTTTGGGTAGCGTATAACCGCTAAATTCCACCAGCTGCGTAGTAGGAGCAAAGGCTGACAAAAGCCCAATTAACACCTCATTCTTGTACAGCAAAAACCAGTGACACATCGACTGAAAATAATTCATCGACTTATCCCAGTGAATGTGTCCCTGTAACCCATTATCGGCTTTACAACGTATTTCAAGGGCCTGGGCAGCCAGGTATTGTTCCTCGTTAAGGTCGGTCAGAGAAAGAATTTTCATTTTACAAACTTACGCTAAAAAGGGAAATGCCGGTCTGGAATGATGCAACGCCCGCGACTTTTTCCTCCTCTATTGGAAGTATCCTTGCAACTCCGGCTCCGGTGAGCCATCCAAGTGTCCATTCCGGGACAAAAGGTGTCCACAAATGGACGAGTTTGCCTCGACCTAAACGTAAAAACCCCGTTTTTGATCTATACAAAGCCTAATTTCGGATTTGGCAAAAGATTTGTTCTGCAAATATTGAACTAATGGTTTTCCTTTTTATTTCTAAACAACAAGTACACGAATCATGAGAACTTTCAACCCCAAAACAACCCGCAAACTTCGGAACTTCCTGCTCGTGAGTTTCTTCTTCTACGGTTTTACGGCCATGGCCCAACCGGATTATTACATCAGAACGGATTCGACGAAAGGATACTGGAAAATTCAAACCGACTTTGCAAGTCAGCAAACCCGGATTCGGTTTTTTAACAGCCAGCACGAACCCATCTATCAGGAAAACCTGGCGGGTCGTTATGTTAAACTGACGAATCGGACGATCCGGTTATTCGACTCGATGCTGGAGCGGCTGTTGACCAACCAGTTGCTGTCGGCCGAAGTCAAAAGCCACGAATTGGTGGCTTCCAGCACCGGCGTTCCTGACTACGCCGTTTCGGCGCCCCTGACTCATCCCATTTCCACTTCCTACGTGCTGGCTTCTCCCACCGAATCGCTGGAAACCAATCCGTTACGTACTGATGTGTCGATCAGTAGTACCGGAAAATTGAAAATTCACGCCGTAAATCTTCGGCAGGAGCCTGTACTGGTAACCATCCTGGACGATCAGGGACGGTCTATTTTCAAACAAAAAACCGTTGCCCCAACCTACAACCGGACGCTGAATCTGAGCCAGTTGCAGGAAGGTACGTTTCGGTTTGAGGTGATCGGTTTACAAAAAAAATACTATTACCGCCT
Source organism: Larkinella knui (assembly GCF_003858645.1). Taxonomy (GTDB): domain Bacteria; phylum Bacteroidota; class Bacteroidia; order Cytophagales; family Spirosomataceae; genus Larkinella; species Larkinella knui. The sequence goes on from NZ_RQJP01000001.1 coordinate 477,641, forward strand.
GGTTGTTCAATCCAATCCCCAATCGTATCAGCTTCGGGCCATTCCCTGACGAATCCAGCATTGGGTTTGTAAGCCATTACCGCCTTTCTGTCCCATTTTTCCGCTCGTTCGTCCCTTTGGTTTAGCCGTTTGCCGGCAATTACGCTGCTTTGTGGTAGAAAATCGAAGTCTTGAAACCGCTTGTAAAATCGGACAGTATTGTACGGTTTCGGACAGCGATAAGTTTAAAAATGCCTCTTGATTTGCTTTAAACGCCATTTTCCTTTCTGGCAACAGATTTGTTTTACAAACTTTGAAATAATAGAAGTCAAGCTAATACCCTGTAAACAACACGCACAACACCCATGAAAACTGTTCAAGAAAAAACCGCCCGATTGTTCAGAACCCTGCTGGTTCTGTTGCTCCTGTTCACTACGCTGGTCGGCAGAGCCCAGCCGGACTACCGTGCCGAAACCAATCCGGGCAAAGGATACTGGAAAATTCAAACCGATTATGCCACCCGTAATACCGTCATCCGGTTTTTCAACGCCCGGCACGAAGCCGTGTATCAGGAAACGCTCCGGGGAAAATACGTGAAATTGACAAAGCGCAATGTGCGGCTGTTCGACGAAATGCTGAATCGGGTGGTCAATAGTGAGCTGCTGGCGTCGCAGGTCAAGGCGTATGATTTGGTGGCGACCACCGATGGCCGCTACACCGGCACGGCAACATCCACCAGCTACGTACCCGAGGAAGTGCCAGCGGTTTTTACGCCCATCGAAAACCGGGAGTTTTTAGCGAATCCCTTTGTCAATGAGCTCGGTAGGCTTCGGATCAACTTCGCCAATCCCGATCAAAAAAAGGTACTCATCGAAATCACCGATGACGTATCCCAGACGGTTTATTATACGGAATGGACGCATGTAGCTGGGTATAGCCGCTATTTTGACACCCGGCACCTGATCAGTGGTAAATACCGGCTGCTCCTGAAAAGCCCGGACAAAACGCTGGCTTACTGGCTGACCATCAACAAACCGTATCATGAATACGAATTGAAAGCGGCAAAATAAGGTCACGGTTTTCAGTTTACGCCGGGCCGCCATAAACTGAAAACCGTAAACCGTGACCCTGTTCGGGTTCGGACAGGAGAACTGTACGAATTCGGACAGCGGTTTTTCCAAAACCCGCTTAAATGGCCTGATCAGGCCATTTTTTATTTCTGGCAGAAGATTTGTTCTACAGAAGTTAATTATATCTTTTTCCATGAGACGATCCTACTTAGGCGAGTTTGAAGAAGTGGTCTTGCTGACCGTGGCGGTTTTGGGTACCGGCGCTTATGGCGTGGCCATCACCGACGAGCTGGACCGGCAAACGGGCCGGGCCGTCAGCATCAGTGCCGTTCACGCGGCTTTGCACCGGCTGGAAGAAAAAGGCATGCTCAAATCGCACCTCGGCGAAGCAACCGCCGAACGCGGAGGGCGACGCAAACGGCTGTTTTCGGTTACGATTTTGGGCAGCCGGACACTCCACGATATTCGGGCCGTTCGCGACCAGCTCTGGGATTCGATTTCACCACAAGGGTTGCCGGCTGTGAGTTTATGAAACCTGTTCAGCCACCCCGCCTGGCTAGCCGACTGCTGGAATGGTTTTGCGCTCCGCATCTGCTCGAAGAAATCCAGGGTGATTTGCACGAGCGATTTGTGCGCCGGGCCAGGCTGTTCGGCGAGCAGGAGGCCCGCTGGCAGTACACCTGGGACGTGTTGAAGTTTATGCAACCCCAATTCCTGAAAAGAAAACCGGATGATTCCGGAAAACCGCAAACGACCGCTATGTTACGCAACTATTTTACGATTGCCTACCGGACGATTCTTCAGCAAAAAAGCTACGCCTTCATCAATGTTATGGGCTTGGCGCTGGGTCTGTCGGCCTGCATTCTGATTTTTCTGGTAGTCCGGAATGAACTGACGTATGATGCCTTCAACCAGAAAGCAGACCGCACCTACCGGGTTACGGTTCATGGGTTAGACTATAATCCGAGCGTTTCATTTGCCATTGCACCAGCTTTTCGCACCGATTTTCCCGAAGCGGAGCAGGTGTCCCAGTATTATTACCGCGGAGAAGGCCAGATTCAGGTAGGGAACGAACGGTACCTGGAAGAAAGCTACGCCTTCGCCGACGGAGATTTTCCGCAGGTTTTTGATTTTGACTGGCTGGCGGGAAATCCAAAAACGGCCTTGCAGGAACCGAATTCAATCGTTTTAACGCAAACCATGGCCCGGAAATATTTCGGTGACCAACAAGCACTCGGTAAAATCGTCCGCCTGGATAACCAGTGGAATTTGAAGGTAAACGGCGTCATCAACGATCTTCCGTCCAATACCCATTTGATTTTCAATTTTCTGGTGTCGTGGGAAACCATCCGAAAAGAGTCTGCTACGACTAATTTCTGGTCGATCAATGGGGGCTATCTCTACGTGGTATTGCCGGAGAAATTATGGGCCGAGCGCGTTGAAGCCCGATTGCCGGCTTTTGTTCAGAAAAACTGGGGTAACCAACTGACGCAGGATAAGGGCGACCTGATTTTGCAGCCGGTGCGGGAAATTCATTTCGATAAACGCTACCTCACGCAAATCACCATGCCGCGTTCCAAAGAAACCATTTACGGTTTGGCCGGAGTCGCGCTCGTCATTATTCTGACGGCCTGCATCAATTTTGTCAATCTGGCCACGGCGCAGGCCGTTCGGCGGTCGAAGGAAGTGGGCATCCGGAAGGCCCTGGGCGCGTTCCGTCGGCAACTGGTTGGGCAGGTGCTGGGCGAAACGACCTTGCTGGTGGGCCTGGCCACGGTATTGGCACTGGGGGCGGTTTTCGCTTTTCTGCCGCTCACGAAACCGATGCTCAACATCCGAATCGATGCGAGTCAACTGACCGAACCGCTGGTGATGGCCGTCATTGCCAGTATTGTTCTGGCAACCATTCTGCTGGCGGGTCTGTACCCGGCCTTCATTCAGTCCGGTTTTCAACCTATCAAAGCCTTAAAGTCCCGCAATACCGAGGTGGGATTTGGAAACCTGACCCTTCGTAAAGGGCTGGTCATCATTCAGTTCGCCATTACACAAGTGATGATTATCGGGACGCTCGTGGTGGCGAGTCAGATGGATTTTTTCCTGAATCAGGACATGGGTTTTGAAAAAGAGGCCATCGTGTCATTCCCGACGGGAAGTAAGGCTGATGTATTGCGGCAGAAATTGCAGGACAATCCCGGCGTTCAACAACTCAGTTTTGCGTCTGCCGGACCGGCTTTCAATAACAACTTCATGCCCTTTTCTTCACCCGAACTGGGCATGAACGAAAACGATGTCACCGAGCTTAAGATGGTCGATGAAAATTACATTCCGATGTACCATCTGGCGGTCCTGGCGGGTGAGCCGATCATCAAAACTCCTGAAGGCGATACCGTCAACAATGTCGTGGTAAACCAGACGCTGGTTCGTCGGCTGGGTATTCAGAACGATGCCGACGCCGTCGGTAAGCGAGTGCGGGCAGGGAACAGGCCGGCCATTATCCGGGGAGTGGTCCGGGATTTTCAGAGCGAATCCAAGCATGGCAAAATCCGGGCCTGCGTCCTGGTCTACAATCCGCGGGCCTTCTGGCAGGTGGGTGTCAAACTGAACCCGCAGAACATGCGCGAAACGCTGGCGACGATCGAGAAAGACTGGACGGAATTGAATCCGGAGTCAATCTTCCGGTATGAGTTTGTGGATGAGCACATTGCAAAACTCTACAAGCAGGAAGAAACCATGTACAATGCGTTCCGGCTTTTCTCCGCCATTGCCATCATCATTGGTGGTTTGGGCCTGTTCGGACTGGTGTCATTGATGGCCGTTCAGCGGACCAAGGAGGTCGGGATTCGCAAAGTGCTGGGGGCTTCGGTGGGCAGTATCGTCGTACTGTTCTCCCGCGAGTTTGTCTGGCTGATGCTGATTGCCTTCGTTCTTGCGGCTCCGCTGGCGTGGTATGCAATGGATGCCTGGCTTCAGGAGTACGCCTACCACATTCAGATTGGGCCAGCGATTTTCCTGATTGCGATCCTGGTCACGTTTGTCATTGCCGCCCTGACCGTGAGCTATCAAAGCATCCGGGCGGCTTTGGTCGATCCGGTCAAGTCACTGCGTTCGGAATGAAGACTTATGAGTTAAAAATGAAGAGTTAAGAATGAAGAGTTGGCTGACGCATTAACTCTTCATTCTTAACTCTTCACTAAAAAAAGGAATGGATTCCAAAAAACCGCCCCGCTGGGCCGATAAACTTTTGCAATTCGTCTGCGCTCCCGAACTTTTTGAGGAGAGTCAGGGCGATTTATACGAGCGGTTTTTGCGAAATGCAACGCTTTTTGGAATCCCCTACGCCCGGCGGCAATTCGTTCGGGATGTGCTGGGCTTTGTCAGGCACCGACCAGGCCGGAAGGCTGCGGTCGTCGTAAAAAATACCATCAATCACCATCCGTCAGCTTCCTTATTTCAACCCGCTATGATCCGTAATTATTTCAAAACCGCCTGGCGCAATTTGCTCAAAAACCGCTTTTATTCGCTGATCAACATGACGGGCCTGACGGTTGGCCTGGCCGTTGGCATGCTGATTTTATTGTGGGTTCAGGACGAATTGAGCTTTGACCGCTTTCATTCAAAAGCCGATCAGATCTACCGGCTCGAAAACCGGGTCGGAACCGGAAGCAGCCAGCAAATCTGGACCACAACTGTGGCCCCGATTGCAGAAATGGGAAAAAAGGAACTCCCCGAAATAAAAGATGCGGTTCGGGTCACCGATGGTAATTTGTATGCTCTGTTTAAGTACAAGGAAAAGACGTTTGCGGAAGATCATTCGGCTTTTGTGGACCCTTCTCTGTTCACCCTGTTTGATTTTAAATTAATCAAAGGCAATCCCGCCAAACCTTTTCCGGATGACCAGTCTATTGTTCTGACCGAAACCACCGCCAGACGGTATTTTGGTACGGATGAACCGATTGGAAAAGTGATTACGGCCGACGGAAAAACCAGCTTTACGGTAAGCGGTATTATTCACGATTTTCCGAAAAATTCTAGTTTTAAAGGCGACTTGTTTCTACCTATATCGCTCTGGTTCAAAACCATCTACACCAACCGGAAAGACGGAAGAAACAAGGATAACGACTTTCACGAGTTCTCTTACGTAACTTTTTTATTGCTTCAGCCGGGCGTAAATACAACCGCATTGGCGGATAAGTTACGCACGATTCATCTTCGGAATAAACCGGATGATACGGACCTTACATATTTGTTACAGGCCCTTCCCGAGATGCATTTATACCGGGCCGATGGCACGGATGGCGGTATTGAATCGGTTCGGATGTTCGTCATTATTGCACTCTTAATCCTGGTTATTGCCTGCATTAATTACGTGAATCTCTCTACGGCCCGCTCCATGCTGCGTTCCAAGGAAGTGAGTATGCGGAAGATTGTGGGGGCGGCTAAAGGGCAGCTATTCATGCAGTTTATCGTTGAAACCGCGCTCCTTTTTGTCTTGTCGGCCGCCCTGGCAATTGGCCTGATGAGTCTGCTGATGCCGGTTTATAACCAGATTTCGGGAAAAGAGCTCGTCATCGATTTTTCTAATTACCGTTTGTGGCTGGTTATTGGCGTAACCATTGCCGGAACCCTGCTGGCGTCGAGCATTTATCCTGCTTTGTTACTCTCTTCGTTCGAACCTTTAAAAGCCTTGAAAGGGAAAGTATCGGCGCGTTTAACCGATGCAACGTTTCGAAAACTATTGGTCATAACGCAGTTCACTTTTACGGTTATTCTGATTTCCGGCACGCTGATCATCGGCAACCAGTTGGAATACATCCGTTCGAAGGAATTGGGCTACGATAAAAGCCATACGTTTTCTTTTTACATGCGCGATATGAATTCACATTATGAGGTGGCAAAAGCGGAATTACTCAAACAGCCGGGGGTAACGGATGTGACGCGTTCGAGTGCCAATATTGTTTCCATCAATCAGCAAACCGGTAGTAGTGATTGGGATGGAAAGGCCGTAGGTGAAACGATGATGGTGCGCCCGATGGCGATCGACAAGGATTTTATTTCTTTCTTTAAAATGAAGCTGCCACTGGGTAATAATTTCACGGGTTCAGTAGCGGATTCCTCGCATTTTATTCTGAATGAAACCGCCATAAAAGCCGCCCGAATTAAAAATCCGATCGGAAAACGGTTCAAGCTCTGGGATCAGGAGGGAACAATTATCGGCGTCGTGAAAGATTTTCATCTGGCTTCCCTGAAGCAAAAAATCGAGCCCGCTGTTTTCTACTATAAACCGGAAAATGAAAGCCGGATTTATGTAAAAACGACGGGAAAAGAGGCCGCCGGTGCCATTGCCGCGACCGAACGTTTGTGGAAGCAGTACAATCCGGATTTTCCGTTCAACTATACATTCCTGGATCAGACTTTTGATGATCTCTACAAAACCGAGCAACGCACCGGAACGCTCTTCAACGTTTTTGCCACCATCGCCATCGTGATTTCCTGCCTCGGTTTGTTCGGCCTGGTTGCCTACACCGCCCAGGTCCGCACCCGCGAAATTGGCGTTCGGAAAGTGCTGGGAGCCAGCGTGCCGGGCATTATTCAACTGCTCGCCAGGGATTTTGTCAAGCTGGTTTTGATCGCCATTGTGCTCGCCGTTCCGGTGGCCTGGTACGCCATGGATCAGTGGCTTCAGGGGTTTGCCTACCGGATAACGATTCACTGGTGGATGTTTGCTTTGGCGGGCCTGCTGGCGCTGGCCATCGCTCTGCTGACGGTCAGTTTCCAAAGCATCAAAGCCGCCCTGATGAACCCGGTTACCTCCCTGCGCTCGGAGTGACAAATTAAAAATGAAGAGTTAAAAACGGGTACGATGCTTTTTAACTCATCACTCTTAAAACTTTACTAACGAAAGAAATGAGCGCCAAACTGCCACCCCGCTGGGCCGAACGGTTTTTGAAAATCGTCTGCGCTCCTCATCTTTTTGAGGAGATTCAGGGGGATTTGTACGAGCGGTTTTTGCGCAATGCAAGGCTTTTTGGAATCCCCTACGCCCGGCGGCAATATGCGCGGGAAGTGCTGAGTTTTTTAAGACCATTTGCCCTGAAACGACAACCTGGTGAACATCCATCCATCTCTTTACTGAATCCCGGTATGATTCGCAATTACCTCAAAATCGCCTGGCGGAACATCGCCCACAACAAATCCTTTTCGGCCATCAACATCCTGGGCCTGGCCCTCGGCATGGCGTGCAGCCTGCTCATTTTACTCTGGATTCAGGACGAATTCAGCGTCGATGCCTACCACGCCAATGGTCCGCAGCTCTACAACGTCATGGAACGCCAGTTCTACGATGGCAAAGTCGAAGCCAGCCCCGGAACTCCCGGTTTACTGGCGGAGGAATTGAAAAAACAGTTTCCCGAGATTGAGTATGCCGCCGGACTTTCCTGGGAGCAGGAACATACGTTTTCGGTAGGCGAGAAGCTGAACAAGGAGAAAGGGCGGTCTGCCGGGGCCGACTGGTTCAAAATGTATAGCCTGCCGGTAGTAGCCGGAACGGCCGAAACCGCCCTGAACGGTCCTGCGAACATCGCCATCTCGCGGAAACTCGCGGACCATTATTTTGGTAGTCCACAGGCGGCTTTGGGTCAGAGTATCCGGCTCGATAACAAAGATGATTATCAGGTCAGTGCGGTGTATTACATGCCGCAAAACAGCTCGGAAACCTACGATTATGTGCTGAGCTGGGCCGATTTTATAAAGCGCAATGAATGGCTCAAAGACTGGGGCAACAATGCACTTCAGACCCGCATTCAGCTTCGGACGGACCGAAATGGCGTAACGGCCGATCCGGACCGGCTGGAAGCGAAGATGAAGCCGTTGATGAAAAGCCACAATCCGAATATGGCCAAAAACGGTTATGACATTCAGCTTTTTCTGCAACCGTATCAGGATGCGTATCTGTATTCCAATTTCAAAAATGGCTATCAGGACGGCGGGCGCATCGAATACGTGCGGCTGTTTGGCATCGTGGCGGTATTTATTCTGCTGATTGCCTGCATCAATTTCATGAATCTGGCCACGGCCCGGTCCGTCAAACGGGCGCGCGAAGTGGGTGTTCGCAAGGTGGTCGGTGCGGGCCGCAACTGGCTGATCGGGCAATTTATTGGGGAAGCCCTGGTTTTGACTTCCCTGTCGTTGCTCATCGCACTGGCGCTCGTCGGGCTGTTGCTGCCGATCTTCAACAGCCTGACCGAAAAGCACATTACTTTCCAGTTTGCCAATGCGTCATTCTGGATAACCTTGCTGGGAATGACGTTCCTGACCGGCCTGATTGCCGGCAGTTATCCGGCGCTCTTCCTATCATCACTGAATCCGATCCGGGTCTTGAAAGGAGCCATCCGGTTTGGCACCGGTGCCCGTTTGTTCCGGCAGGGGCTGGTGGTTTTTCAGTTTGCCCTGTCGATGTTGCTCATTATCGGAACCATCGTCGTCTACCGGCAAATCGATTTTATCCAGACCAAGAATCTGGGTTATGACCGCGAGGGCCTGATTTACCTTGCTGCTGAAGGTGATTTAGCCAGCCACTATGCGACCTTCAAGCAGGAACTGCTCCGGATGCCGGGCATTCAGACGGTAACATTTATGAACGGAACGCCAACCAACACGTTTGGCAGTACGGGCAACGTTCAATGGACGGGCAAGGACCCCAATACCAGCGTTCAGTTTCAGTTTTCGCAAGTCGATTATGATTTCACGAAGACGCTGAAAGTCAAGGTAACCGGGCGCGATTTTTCCCGTGATTTTTCCACGGATTCGGTTGGTTATCTGATCAATGAAACCGCTGCCCGGCGGATTGGCTACCGTGAACCGATTGGAAAACCGCTGACGTTGTGGGGCAAACCGGGGCTGATCATCGGCGTAGTCGACGACTTCCACCAGAACTCCCTGCACCAGGCCATCGAACCTTTCATTGCTAAATTAAGTCCGACGGCGGAGGGTAAAAGCATCATCGTTCGCACGCAACCGGGCCAGACGAAGCAGGCTTTAGCGAGTCTGGAAACCCTGTGGCGGCAACTCAATCCGAAGTTTCCGTTTTCCTACAAGTTTGCCGATGAGGCCTTTCAGCGGTTGTATCACAGCGAAACCGTGGTCGGCACTTTGGCCAATTACTTTGCGTTTCTGGCGATCTTTATCTCCTGCCTGGGTTTATTCGGGCTGGCGGCTTTCATGGCCGAACAGCGCACGAAAGAGATTGGCGTTCGTAAAGTGCTGGGGGCTTCAGTGCCCAGCATCGTGGCTCTGCTTTCGCAGGATTTCCTCAAACTGGTGTTGCTGGCTATCCTGATTTCTTCGCCCCTGGCGTGGTATGCCATGAGCCGGTGGTTGCAGGATTATGCCTACAAAATTGACATCGAATGGTGGATTTTTGCGGTAGCCGGACTGCTGGCGGTCGGCATTGCCTTGCTGACAATCAGTTTCCAAAGCATCAAAGCCGCCCTGATGAACCCGGTTACCTCCCTGCGGTCGGAGTGACAAATTAAAAGTTAAGAATGAAGAGTTAAAAACGGGTACGATGCTTTTTAACTCTTCACTCCTCACGCTTCACTAACGAAAGAAATGAGCGCCAAACTGCCACCCCGCTGGGCCGAACGATTTTTAGAAATCGTCTGCGCTCCTCATCTTTTTGAGGAGATTCAGGGGGATTTGTACGAGCGGTTTTTGCGCAATGCAAGGCTTTTTGGAATCTCCTACGCCCGGCGGCAATATGCGCGGGAAGTGCTGAGTTTTTTAAGACCATTTGCCCTGAAACGGCAACCGCGTGCGTATTCTTCACCCTCTTTTCTGCATCCCGTTATGATCCGCAATTACCTCAAAACGTCATTTCGCAACCTGACGAAAAATAAAGTCAGTGCGCTCATCAACCTCTTCGGGCTTAGCCTGGGCGTAACCGCCTGTCTGATTATTTACCTCATTACGAACTATGAACTGAGTTACGACACGTTTCACGCCGATCGGGAGCGGATTTTTCGGTTGGTTGGAACCGAAACAAGGGGATCCAACGAGGAAACCCATCCGGTGGGATTTGTTCCCAACGCCGTTCCAAAGGGAGTTCGGGAAGAGATCGCGGGACTGGAAACGGTGGCGGCTTTTCACAATATCAAATCGGCGGTTTTGATTCCGAATGGTACCGAAAAGCCGAAGAAGTTTGAAGAAGGAAAACGCGACGTCAGCAATGAAGAAATTGTGGTTGCCGACCCGCAGTACTTTGCTGTTTTCAAGTACCAGTGGCTGGCGGGAAATCCCAAAACCGCCCTGAACGAGCCGTTTCAACTCGTGCTTTCGGAGCGAAAAGCCCGTACCTATTTCGGCGATCTGCCCCTCGAACAGATCCTCGGCAAAGAAGTCATCTACTGGGATTCGATCCGGGTCAAGGTGTCCGGTATCGTAAAAGAGTGGGACAAACCGACCGATTTTACCTTCACGGATTTCATCTCCATGGCCACCGTTCGGAGCAGCAAGATGAAAGAAAGCATCAATCTGGACGATTGGGAAGACATCTGGTCGTCATCACAGGCTTTTGTTAAATTACCGGAAGGCACCAGACCCGAGCAATTGACGGCTTCGTTTCAGCAATTTTCCAGTAAGCATTTTCAGAAGGATTTTAAGTTTATACCGGGTCTTCAACCCCTTTCCGATCTGCATTTTAATGAAGAGTACGGGGATAATTACACCCATAAAGCGCACCTGCCGACGCTCTATGGCATGATGGGCGTTGCCCTGTTTATTTTGCTGATTGCGGCCATCAACTTCATCAATTTATCAACGGCCCAGTCGGTGCAGCGGGCCAAAGAAATTGGCGTTCGGAAAGTGCTGGGAAGCAGTCGGAAAAGCCTGGTTTTTCAGTTTTTGGGCGAAACAACGCTGTTGACGCTCCTGGCCGTCGTCATCGCCCTGGCACTCGTCAGTCCTATTCTGACGGCTTTTCAATCGCTCACACCCAGGGGATTGACGTTTGATTTATTCAGTCTTCAAACGCTGGTTTTTCTGCTGTCGGTAACCGTAACGACGTCGCTGCTGGCCGGTTTTTACCCTTCGCTGGTGCTGTCTTCGTACCTGCCGGCTTTGACCCTCAAAGGCCAAAGTGCGCTGAAAGGCGGTCAGAAAGGCTATTTGCGCAAGGGGTTGATTGTCTTTCAGTTTACGGTTTCGCTGGTGTTCATCATCGCCACACTCATCGTTGACCGGCAACTCAGTTACATCCGCAACAAAGAACTCGGTTTTTCGAAAGATGCCATTGTTTCCATCGATGCGGGTCGGGTGGGCAAATCCGACATTCTGGCGGAGAAAATCAGGCAATTGTCCGGTGTCGAGCTGGTGTCGATGCAATGGTTTCCGCCAATGGGCTTAAGTTATATGATGACCAAATTAAAATACACCGGCAAAACCGAAATCGAAACCGACGTGTCGGCCAAAATCGGGGATGAGAATTTTATTCCCTTATACGGTATTCGCCTGCTGGCGGGTCGGAATTACGTGAAAAGCGATTCACTCAAGGAATTTGTCATCAATGCGACGTACGCCAAAGTGCTGGGGTTCCAAAAACCGGCGGATGCGTTGAATCAATTTCTGGATTTTCAGGGCCGGAAATACCCGATTGTCGGCGTCGTAGCTGATTTTCATGAGCAGTCTTTTCATGATAAAATCAACGCCACGTTTCTGGCTTATATGCCACGGCAAGCCCAAAATCTGGGGGTTAAATTAACGAGTAAAGGCAAGACAATGCGTGATTTGAAAGCAACCCTGGCGCAAATCGAGCAGCAATGGAAGGAAGTCCATCCCGATAAAAAATTCGAGTACGAGTTCCTGGACGACCGCATTGCCAGACTGTACGAAAAAGAAGAAAAAACCAGTCGGCTGGTCAACACGGCAACGGGTATCGCCATTCTGATTTCCTGTATGGGTTTGTTTGGTCTGGCGACGTTTACGGCCGAGCAGCGCACGAAAGAAATCAGTATCCGGAAAGTGCTGGGCGCATCGGTTACCGGTATTGTTATGCTGCTGTCCGGAAACTTTCTCAAACTGGTGTTTATCGCCCTGATTCTGGCCGCGCCCGTTGCCTGGTGGGCCATGGATCAATGGCTGCAAAGCTTTGCCTACAAAGTGGGCATTGAATGGTGGATTTTCGCGCTGGCCGGGCTGATGGCGGTTGCGATTGCCTTACTAACGATTAGTTTCCAGAGCATTCGGGCGGCTTTGACCAACCCGGTAAAAAGTTTAAGGAGCGAATAGGGAGTCTGAATGGCAAAATCGGCACGATTACACGGATGAAATGATTTTCGGGATTTGTAAATCTGTACTTTTGCGTTTCTGTACGTTTTGTACGCGTCAAAATTACTTAATCCGTGTAATTACCGTCGTTTCGGCGACCCAATTCAGAAATGATCATTCCATTAGCTCACCGTGCCGGACAAACGCAGGAATATTACTTCTCGGTTAAACTGGCTGAGGTTCGTAAATTGCTAGCAGCCGGGCATGATGTGATTAACATCGGTATCGGTAATCCGGATATGATGCCGTCCGATACTACTCTTCAGGCACTGACCCATTCGGCGCAGCAACCCAATGCTCACGGGTATCAGTCCTACAAAGGAACGCCCGGTTTTCGAAACGCCATTGCCGGTTATTACGCGCACACCTATCGGGTTACGCTGGATCCTGAAACCGAAATTTTACCACTTCTGGGTTCAAAAGAAGGCATTACTCACATTTCGCTGACCTATCTGAACGAAGGTGACGAGGTTCTGGTGCCGGAACTGGGCTATCCGGCTTATAATGCCGTGAGCAAAATGGTGGGAGCACACGTGCGGAATTATCCCCTGCTGGAAAACCAGGGCTGGCAACCGGATTGGGAAGCGATGGAAGAATTGGTGTCTGACAATGCGAAGATTCTCTGGCTGAATTACCCGCACATGCCCACGGGTGCTCCGGCCACGCAGAAGTTATTCGAGCAGGCTGTCCGGTTTGCCTACGATTACAGCCTGCTGCTTTGCCACGATAATCCGTATAGCCTGGTTCTGAATAAAAAACCGCCCATCAGTCTGCTCTCCATCGACGGCGCCAAAGACGTTGTGATCGAATTGAACTCGATGAGCAAGTCGCACAACATGGCGGGTTGGCGGGTTGGCTGGATGGCATCCTCGAAACCGTACATCGATGCGGTTTTGTCGATCAAAAGCAATGTTGATTCGGGGATGTTCAAACCGGTGATGGACGCAGCGGCCGAGGCTCTTACCAATCCGGATTCGTGGCATGAGGCCCGCAATGCCGTGTATGAAGGCCGACTGGAAGCCGCCACGGCTTTTCTGGATGCGCTGAACTGCACCTATACCAACGACCAGGAGGGTATGTTTTTGTGGGCCAAACTGCCGGAATCCATTGAATCGGCGGAAAGTCTGGTGGACGATCTGCTCTACAACAAGCACATTTTCATTGCCCCCGGTTTTATCTTCGGCCCGAAAGGGGCGCGGTACATCCGGCTCTCGTTGTGCATGCCGAAAGAACGAATTTGGGAAGCCGTACAAAGAATCTCAAACCAAAACCCTGATTACCTCTGATACTCCCTGATTAACTCTGTGTAATAATTGTTTCTCAGAGTTGACCAGGGAGCATCAGAGGTAATCAGAGAAAAGACTATGAAAATCACGATTGTGGGTGTGGGTTTATTGGGCGGGTCGTTCGCGCTGGCGGTTCGGGAGAAATATCCGAAAGCCCGGTTTGTCGGCGTGGATGCTTCGCCGGTGCATGGAAAACTGGCGTTGGCCAAAGGCCTTGTCGATGAAATGAAGCCGCTGGACGAAGCCATCGCGGTGAGCGATCTGGTGGTTCTGGCAACCCCGGTCAATATCATTCTGGAATTGCTGCCCCAGGTTCTGGATCAATTGCCGAAAGGCGCAACCGTCACGGATCTGGGTTCAACCAAAGAGTTGATCTGCCAACTGGTTGACAATCATCCGAAACGATCGCAGTTTGTCGCCATCCACCCGATGGCGGGAACCGAAAATTCGGGTCCGGGGGCGGCTTTTCGGGAGTTGCTGCCCGGCAAAAACCTCATCATTTGCGACCGGGAGAAAAGCGATTCCGATAGCCTGAAACTGGTGGAAGCCCTGTTTAGCGACATTGGGATGAAACTCTTTTACATGAGTCCGCAGGAACACGATCTGCACCTGGCCTACGTTTCGCACCTGAGCCACATCAGTGCTTTCGCGCTGGGACTGACGGTATTGGAAAAGGAAAAAGACGAGCAGGCGATTTTCGATATGGCCAGTACCGGTTTCAGTTCAACGGTGCGCCTGGCAAAAAGTTCTCCGCAAATGTGGGCACCGATTTTCGACCAGAATCGCACAAATGTGTCGCAGGCGCTGGCGGATTACATCGAGTTTCTGCAACAGTTCAAGGCCGTCATCGACGATCAGAATTTGCAGGATTCGTTTGAGTTTATGGCCAAAGCCAACCAGATCCGGCGGGTTCTGGAAGGAATTGATCGGAAGTGATGGGAACACGGATTCAGTGGATTGGACGGATCCGAACGGATTTTTTTATCGGTGCAAATCCGTCCAATCCGTTACATCCCTGTTCCCATCACGTCCTTCGTTCGCCCTCAAACACCTGCTTTGCTTTTTCGATGCTTGTCTTCTGAACAAAATGAGCAATGGCGGCTTTTCCAATACCCAGGGTTGCCGTGGTGGCAATACCGGCGGAAATCACACTGCCTCCGCCCGGAAACAGGAATTTGATGGACGCCCGGGCAAGCTCGCGCAGAACCAGCCCGGCACTGATGGTTGCGCCGATGGCCGTCAGGAACTCTTTCGCACTTTCGGTACTCAATTGTCGCCCGGATACGTAGGCAATGGCGATGATGAGCGTGATTTGCAACGACGTGATCGGAATAATATCGCCCAACGGAATGGGAACGGCGGCAATGCCACCACAAATGGCCGCGACCACCTGCGTCAGGCGGTTCGAAATCGATTCCTGTAACGTACGCATCTGGCTCAGGCGGGCAAATTCCAGTTTTCCTTCTTTCGGTAATTCATTATACAGGTAGTCGAGTAACTTGTCGATTCGCCAGCGTTCATCGGTGCGGAGTATGTCATTTTTCCAGGATTGATACGACGACACGCCCAATACCGTCACCAGCTGCTCTTTGAGCACAGGGTCGGCCATGAATTTGGTAATCAGCATATTTTCGATGACCACCACCCGCTGTAGTTTCTCGTTCAGGTCGTCCAGATTTTCTCCCTCCGGTTTGTGCAAGTGCACATTTTTGGGTTCGAGCGTATCGCAGTGCGTTGCTACCACCAGAATGGGCGGACGGTATTTGTGGACTTTTTCGACTGTTTTACTGATTTCCTTCAGGGCTTCGAGATCATGGTCGATACCCGCATCGGCTTCGGTGGCTTTGATCAGAAACAGGATCATATCGGGTGCTTTCTGGGTCAGGGCCGCCATGATCGACTCGATGGGCGAAGCCGCTGCATCAGCCTCGCTGGGCCGCGACCCTTCCTGTAAACCCCGGGTGTCCAGAATTTCGATGGTTCCCAAACCGCTTGAAAACGGCCACCAGGTAGCCTCACCGGTTTGGGCTTTTTCGTGACCGACTTCGGCCACCTTCCGACCAAAAATCGCGTTGATCAGCGACGATTTTCCGCTTCCCCGCCGTCCCACCAGCGCAAACCGGGGCGAGCGGGTTTCGACAAGCAGCTGCCGAAACTCACTGATTTGATGGCGGACGTCTTTACCAACCGATTCCGGTAGGCGGTCCAGCAAGGATTCCAGCTTTTGGAGAACCTCACTGATTTGGGATTGCAGGGGTACGCTCATAGTACTCAATGATAGGTAAAACAGGTGGTATCTTGAAGGTAAACTACATCACTGGTCAATTAGCCGGAATCATCTGCATTATTTTTGTTTGGATGACCCTGGAGGCCATCTCGATGGTCTCGTGAGGCCCGATGAGGTCCGGGGATTTCAAATCCCCGATTTATGGAATTTTTCGATCCGCCTAATACCCCGGACGTTGTCCGGGGCTAATGATTGTCAGCCCTTTGGGCTTGTGTTGTTGAAGGGGTATTGGTTTTGGGAGACGGGTAAATCAAAAAAACAGGATAACTTCCAACGGTTCAGGTTACTACGGGGTCTACCCTCTAAACGACCAAACCCCGATCTACTATGAAAAAACGACTCCTTCTGCTGCTTTCCGCTTCCTTCTGGTTGGCCTGCCAGCCCAATGATTCGGCTGATTTTGGGATTGAACCCGGCGGAAATACCTACAATGACGAAGCGGCACCAAAACGGAAACTGTTTTGTAACGGCACCAATTGTGACAGCCCCAACAACTTCGAGCAGTATTCTTATAACGCGGACGGAAAACTAACGCGGATCGAGTACATCGGGCGGGTTGCCAGTGGAAAAACCGAGACGTACGCCTATGTTGAATATACCTACAATCAGAAGGGTCAGCTTCTGGGTAAAACCCGGTTTGGGAAGTATGGTGATGATGCCGGGTGGGTCGCCTACGATGAGTCTGAATATGAGTATGCGGATGGGGTTTTAAAAACCGAGCTGAATTATTTTAACCAGCGAAACCCGGAGAAAAGGGTCCTGACGGGCCTGAGCGAATACAGGTTCGAGGACGGTAAAATCGTGGAACAGAAATGGTTTGATGCCAACAGAAAGTTAAACCGCCGGGTGGTTAATGACTACAAAGACAATGTCCTGATTCGTGAAACCTGGTATTCGGATACCGACAAAATTACCCGGTTATTTACCCATTCGTTTGCGGGAAATCGTCGGCAGATCAGCGAACATATGCCCAACAGCAACGACCAGATTGCCCTGATTGAAAAAACGTATGACAAACAGGGACGGCTTTCTACGGAAGAAACCAAGGTAAACAATCCGTTGCTCTGTGCCATGGTCGCGGGAATCATCCGGTATGAATACTGACGCTGTATCCTTGGCTACAGCTGTTGACAAAAAGGCAATCCCCTGGATTGCCTTTCTTTTTTACTCGCCTGACAAATCATCCGGTTTGGGCGGTATTTCTTCCGGTTCGCTCAAGTAAAAAAAGCCGGGGAGCAAACGTTTTTTTGCTTTGTACATGAATTTCGATTCGTGTATGAAAAAAGCATTCATCGTTCTGTTGTTGATCGTCAGCCGTGAGCTGGGAGCGCAGACCGTTCTTCGGACGGTGCAGGACGCCATTCAGCTGGCCCGTCAGCGAAACCCGGATCTGACGATTGCCCGCCAAAACCGCGTTACCCAGGATCAGCAACGCGCCGTTTCCCAAGCCCTGCTTTTGCCAACGGCCCGGGCTTTCTCCAATCTGGATTACAATTATGCCCTGCCGACGCAATTGATTCCGGCCGAATTTCTGGGTGGAAAGCCCGGCGAATTCCGGTCGCTGCAGTTTGGCGTTCCGTTCAATTTGACAGCGGGGGTGGAGGTGACGATGCCCATCCTGAGTCGTCCAAACCGCCTGGACGTTGGAGTAGCCAGTCAGAATCTGCGGATTATCGACGACCAGAATCTGGTGTTGCAGGATGAAGCCTCGACGCAGGTAGCCCGATTTTACCACGCGACTTTGCTGACCCGCTCGGCCATCGACATCACCCGCCGAAACGTTGCCAACGCCGACACCATTTCGACCATCGCCCGGCAGCGGCTGGAAAAAGGCCAGATTGAACCGCTGGAATACAACCGGCTGCAATCCATCCGGCTGACGGCGGAGGATGTTCTGCGGCAAAATGAACTCACTTATATCCGCAATCTGAATCAAATGAAGGTGTTATTGGGACTCACTTTGTCGGATTCGCTGGTGCTGGAACAGGACTTTGAGGCCGTGACGCAAACCGGTTTTTCCGTTTCGACCAGTTTTGGCGAACGCCCGCAGGTGACGGTTCGGCGGTCGCAACTGGAGCTGTTCCGGCAGCAACTGAACCGGGAAAATGCCCTGCGCTGGCCGACGCTTTCGGTCTATGCGCGGTATTCGGCGCAGGCCCAGCGGAAGCAGTTCAATTTTTTTGATTTTAGCCAGAAGTGGTTTCCCATTGGGGTCGCCGGTTTGCAACTCAACATTCCCATTTATTCGGGCGGTTTGCGATTGGCGAACCTGACCCGCGCCCGGCTTCGGATTGAACAGGCCCAGGCCGAACTGGCTTATGAGCAGACGCGGGCGGAGGCCGATCAGAAGGATGTGGTGAATACGTATAACCAGGCCGTCAGCTCACTGAATTTTAATCGTCAGAATTACGAGTTAAACGAACAAAATACCCGAATCGCGCTGATTAAATACCGGGCGGGCATCTTTGCGTATGACCAGTATTTGAACGTTTTCAATGAAGCACTGAACGCCCAAAACCGCTACCTGAATACTTTGTCAAATGTATTTATCTATCAGACGATTTTGCAGATTAGAAATGGACACTGAATCAAACCGCAAGGCTTCGAACGGGCGCATCCGTTCGGGTTTTGTCTGGAAACCTACTGCCGGTATTCTTGGAACGCTTCTGGCTTTTGCCATCGCGTATGGCTGTAACCGAAAAGAAGAAGGCATCCATCCGGCATTGAAAGACCTGACCGAAGCGGTATACGCGTCGGGCAGCATTTATCCGAGAAATGAATACAAAGTGCTGGCCAATGCCGACGGAACGTTGCAGCAAAAACTGGTGAGTGAAGGCGATTCCGTGCGCCGGAACCAACTGTTGTTTGTGCTGGAAGGCATTACGCAGGGCGCGCGCGAACAGGCTGCGGCCAACATTTACCGGCAGTCACAGGCCAATCTGGGGGCCAACTCGCCGGTTTTGGCTGAACTCGAAGCGCAGGTTCGGACCGCCCAAACCCGCCTGGCCAATGACTCGGTCAATTACAGCCGGTTCCGGGATTTGTACCAGCAGAATGCCACTTCCAAAGCCGAACTGGAGCGTGCGCAACTGGCTTATCAGACGTCGCGAAATGACTATGCGGCCCGGCGCAGTTCTCTGCAACGAACCCGGAATCAGTTGTATGTCGATCTGCAAAACTCCAGGAGTCAATACGTGGCTACGGGGCAGGAGCAGGGCAACACCCGCGTTCGGAGTTTTGTGGATGGTAAAGTGTACGAAATTTTGAAAGAGCCGGGCGAGGTGGTTCGCCGGAACGACCAGCTGGCGTTGATCGGCAGCGGGCGGGACGTGTTTGTGAAACTGGCCGTCGACGAAAGTGATTTTGGTAAAATCCGGGTAGGGCAGGCCGTCATGG
Organism: Larkinella knui; assembly: GCF_003858645.1. Taxonomy (GTDB): domain Bacteria; phylum Bacteroidota; class Bacteroidia; order Cytophagales; family Spirosomataceae; genus Larkinella; species Larkinella knui. Next base: position 496,978 of record NZ_RQJP01000001.1, read on the forward strand.
TGAAAGCGGATGTGTACCCCGATAAAGTATTCAAGGCCCGGGTTCGAAAAATCTATCCGAAACTGAACCGGGTCGATCAGTCGTTTCGGGTTGATGCTGATTTCGAGGGGGAGCTTCCCGATGCGTATTACGGCCTGACGGTCGAAGCTAACATCATCATCAGCCAGAATAACCGGGTGCTGACCATTCCCAAGTCGTATGTTGTGGGAAACGACAGCGTTTGGGTGACCGAAAACGGGGATAAAAAGAAAGTAAAAATTGTGAAAGGAGCCGAAAATTTCGATCTGGTCCAGGTGAAAGGCGGTTTGAACGAGAAGTCGGTGATCGTTAATCCGGAATAAAGCTGAAAAGTGGTATCGCGGAGTTTAGCAAAGAAAATAGAACTTCGCTCACCTCTTTTTCCTCCGCTGACCTCCTCGAAATAACTCTCTAAAGTCTATGAATCTCAAAATTACAACCCAGATTGCCCGCACCCATTTAATGGCGAAGAAGCGGCAAACGCTCGTTGCCATGCTGGGCGTAACGTTCGGGATTGCTATGTTCATCACCATGATTTCGTTCATGCAGGGCGTCAACCAGTTCCTGGAAGATTCGGCACTGGACGCCAGCCCGCACGTCCGGATGTATAACGAAGTGAACACGCAGCGGCCCGCTTTGATCGACCAGTTGAACCGGAGCGACTCGGCTTTTAACGTCATTTACCACCAGAAACCGAAAGAGCAATTGTCGCGCCTGAAAAACGGGTTGCTCATTGCCCGGCGCATTGGCAGGGAACCGGGTGTTCTGGGCGTTTCGCCCCAACTCAGCACGCAGGTTTTCTACAACAATGGCCCAATTCAGATTTCGGGTACCATCGCCGGTGTCGACATCGATCGGGAGAACCGGCTTTACAATCTGAAATCGCGGTTAAAATCCGGAACCATCGGCGCCTTGCAAAGCAATCCGAACGGGCTGATTATGGGTCACGTGCTGGCCCGAAAGCTCAATGTGCACACGGGTGATAAAGTGAGTGTGACGACGCCGACGGGCGGAACGATGATTTTGCGGGTAGTGGGCACGTTTGGCTTTGGCATCGGGACGCTCGATAATTCGAAGAGTTACGCCAATTTATCGACGGTCCAGGAGATTTTGCAAAAAGACGCCGGTTACATTACCGACATTCACATCAAGATGATCGATCCCTTGCAGGCAATCCCGTTTGGCAGGAAACTGCGGGCCATGTACGGGTATTACACCGAAGATTGGGCAACGGCCAATTCTGCTATTCTGGCGGGCGAGCAAATTCGAAATGTGATGACGTTTGTGGTGTCGATGACCCTGTTGGTTGTGGCCGGATTCGGTATTTACAACATCATGAACATGAACGTAATCAATAAAATAAAAGACATCGCCATTCTGAAAGCGACCGGTTTTGAAGGAAAAGATATTGTCCTGATTTTTCTCTTTCAGGCTATTTTTATTGGCCTGTTAGGCGGTTTACTGGGTTTGCTGATTGGCTTTACGCTCAGCTATTTATTGTCGATCACGCCATTCAATACCGGCGACTTTATAACCATCAAAACCTTCCCCGTTATTTTCGAACCTAAATACTACGGAATGGGTATTTTGTTTGGGTTGATTACTACGGTTTTAGCGGGTTATTTTCCTTCCCGGAAAGCTTCGAAGGTGGATCCGGTTTCGATATTAAGAGGGTAATTATGGAAAAGGTTTTAAAAGCATCACACTTCAATAAATACTTTTACGAACCTGATAAATTTCAGGTTTTGAAAGACGTATCATTTGAGGTAGATAAAGGTGAATTCCTGGCCATTGTTGGTAAGTCGGGTTGTGGAAAATCGACGCTTTTATATTTACTTTCAACGATGGATACGGAGTATGAAGGAAAGCTCGAAATCAATGGGCAGCTATTAAGCGGGCGTAATCAGGATTTTTTATCGAAGTTTCGGAATGAACACCTGGGATTTGTTTTTCAGTTTCACTTTTTATTGCCCGAATTTACCACCTTGCAAAACGTCATGCTCCCGGCTTTAAAGTTGGGGAAATATTCGGAAAAAGAGGTGGAACACCGGGCCTACGAAAAGTTGAAAATGATTGGGATGGAAGACCACGCCAAAAAATTATCGAGCAAACTCTCCGGTGGTCAGCAACAACGCGTAGCCATTGCCCGCGCGTTGATCAACGACCCGACCATTGTGATGGGCGATGAACCGACGGGAAATCTGGATAAAACCAATACCGGAATCGTCTTCGATATTTTCCGCGAAATCGCCCGGGAAAACCACCAGACCATTATTGCCGTTACCCACGATCCCGACTTTGCCGCCGGTTGCGACCGGGTGATCGAAATGTCGGACGGTATGATTATTTCCAGCCATGAAAATTAAGTTTAACAAATACGTCGAGATTGCTTTGGTATGGGCGGCTATTGGTGGGGTTATTGTACGTCAATGGCTGATTCCTGATATTACCTGGCCAATTCAGGTTATTTTATTTTTTCTTTCGTTCCTTGTTTTGAACGCCATCTGGGGTTTTCATTACTGGTTTAACGACTTTCTGAACCGGCGTTTACCATTTGAAAAAAATATTAAACTGCGGTTTTTTGTCCAGGTAATTGGTGGTTGGAGTATCGTAAAAACAATCTCTGTGGTTGCCGGCTACATTGTATCCACGTTTTATTTCTCAACCCAATTTACTGACATTAGTCAAAAAAATCGGTTTGGGATCATCATCATTGGCTTTACGATTTTTCTGGCCAATACGGTCGTTTGCCTGGGCTTTATGGCCAGCCATTTTCTCAAACGCTGGCAGGAAGATGCAATCCGTGCAACACAACTGGAAAAAGAGAAAGTTCAGGTTCAACTCGATAGTTTAAAAAATCAAATCAGTCCCCATTTTCTTTTTAATAGCTTATCATCTCTCGACGGATTGATTCACGAAAATCCGGATTTAGCATCGCAGTTTTTGCGACAGTTATCAAAAGTATTCCGCTATGTTATTCAGCATAAAGACAAGGACCTGGTTACCTTAACAACGGAAGTAGACTTTATAAATAACTACGTTTTACTTTTAAAAACGCGGTTTAACGGTTCACTGGATATTCAGATAGAAATACCATCCGTGTATGCCGATAAAGCCATTGTGCCGGTGACGTTGCAGATTCTGATCGAAAATGCCATCAAGCACAACGTGGCTACTACCGGACAACCGCTGGCAATTCACATTATGGCGGTCGATGATTGTGTGATCGTTGAAAATAATTTGCAACGCAAACAGCGGGTTGAAACGTCCAATGGTCAGGGGTTGACAAACTTGAAAGCTTTATACCATTTTTTAAGCGAAAGAGAAGTGAAAGTTGAAGAGCAAAAGGAATCGTTTCGGGTGTGTGTTCCCTTGATTTAATTAAATTTGAACCCCGAAAAGTAGAAAATGATTGGTCAATCGTCGTACATTGTGCGCCATCATCAATTTATAGCAAAGCTATGACGCACGCAAATAACGCAGACCAGCTTCTGGACATTACGCTTCGGGAGTTGAACAACGATCCGGTTCAGTTGCAACCGCTGGCCAGCAGCTTCATTGACCAATGGGTACGCGCGCTTGGATCAGGCCACCTGGTTTTGGATGACATTTCGGACGAACTGGAGCAGCTAAAAGCGGCATTGACTAGTGGAAAAAGCCTATTGATTGCGGAATCATTGCATTCGCTCGCCAAACTGACCCGGAAAAGTCTCGACGATGCGGATGAAGGAATGAAAGTGAAACTTGAAGAACTGGCGAAGGTACTGGATGCCGTTTCGACGGGATTGGGAAGGAAATCAAAATAGCTATTGTGAAACTACCGAATAGTGAACAACAATGTCCTGAACGTACCCGTGTTCGTTTTTCATTCGTCCCTATTCGGTAGTTATCGGTTGTTAAACCTTATTCCGTAACATCCCGCAGGGTTGCGATTTGATCACGGGTTTGACGGAGTTCATCAAGTTGGGTGCTGAGGGTTTCGCGGATGTAAGACGGTATTTTTTCGTCTTCCAGCGTTTCTTCATATTCCTCAACGGCGGCATTTTCGCCAAAAACGCAGGATTCCAATACCGCATTCCGGTCTTTACCCGTAAAAGCGGACTTGATGTCGATCCAGGCGCGGTGTATTTTGCTGCCGGTGCTGGTTTCGTCGATACCGGGTACAACCCCACCAAATCGAACGATATCATCAGCCAGTTCACTCCGGAACTTCCGGCTTTGGGACGTCAGATTTTTGAAGAGCAAGGCCAGTTCAGCATCTTTAATATCTTCGGCGGCTTTTTCAAAGCCATTGATCCGGTCGTTATTAATTTTAACCAGATCGTTCAGTGAATCAACAATTTCGTCGTTAGTCATGATACTATAAGATTGTAAGAAGATACTTATTTACGCAGTGCCACCACCCGGTCGCGGGCAATTTTGAGCTGGTTCAGCTGGTTTTGCAGAACTTCACGGATGTAGGCCGGAATGTGATCTTTTTCAATGGCTTCTTCGTAGGCTTCAATGGCGGCATTTTCGCCAAACTCAACGGAGCTCAAAACCGCCTGATCGTCCTTGGAAGTCAGGGCCGATTTGATATCGATCCAGGCGCGGTGAATTTTGCTGGAAACGTCGGTCGAGGTAGCATCGGATACACCAGTGCCATCGATGCGGACGATGTGATCCGCCAGTTCGCTGCGAAATTGCTGGCTTTGAATGATATTGTGGCGGAAGATGTCGTCAAGATTAGCATCATCGGTATCTTCAACGGATTTTTCGTAACCTTGAATCCGGTCGTTATTGATTTTGACCAGGTCGTTGAGCGAATCAACAATTTCTTTGTTCGTAATCATTGCAGTAGTTTTATAGACGTCTATTTTAAACAACCCTGGCTGTCAATTGTTTGCTGCTGCCTTCATATTTACTCGTATAGACGATAATGACTATTTTACTAATTGAAGATGAATTGCTGGTTGCCAGAACGTTAGCGCGACTTGTTCGTCAGCTGGAGCCCGAAGCCCATTTGCTGGGTCCGCTGGAAAGTGTTCAGGCGGCTATTGACTGGTTTGGTCGCCAGCGGGCGTCGGATCAGCCCGAGCCGGATTTGATCCTGTCCGATATTCAACTTTCCGATGGCGTGAGTTTCGATATTTACCGCGAAGTCAATCCAAAATGTCCCATCATCTTCACCACGGCTTACGACGAATACGCCATTCGGGCCTTCAAACTCAATAGCATTGATTACCTGCTGAAGCCAATCGGACCGGATGAATTGAAGGCGGCTTTTGAAAAATACCACCGCTGGAGACAGGGAGGCAACGCCACCGATTTTCGGGATCAGCTCCGGAGTTTACTGGCTGATGTAGCGGCTCCAACCAAAAAATACAAGCATCGCTTCACCGCCCACTACCTCCGAACTATTGTTCCGGTCGACGAGGAAAACGTGGCGTATTTCTGCCGTGATGAGCTAATTTATCTTTATACGATGGATGGCCAGAAACTGGTGACGGATTACGGTTCTTTAGACGAACTGGAAGAATTGGTTGATCCGGCGGTTTTTATTCGGGCCAACCGCCAGTGTCTGGTCAACCAGAAGGCCATTGCCGGGTATCAATCGCATTATAGCGGGAAGCTGATTGTGATGCTCCAGAAACCGGCCAGTTCGGAATTGACCATTAGCAAAGAAAAGGCGGCTTTGTTCCGGGAGTGGTTTGAGCAGGGTTGATTAGCAGGCGGTTATTCTTCGACTGGCGTGATTGTAACCCGTACCAGATCGATTCGGGCTTCATTCATGGAAAGAATGGTAAACGTAAAAGGCGGCATTTCAATGACATCATTCACGTTTGGTATCTCACCATTAATGGACAAAATCAATCCGCCGAGCGTATCGTAATCGCCTTCCGGAATATTCCAGCCGTATTTTTCGTTCAGATTTTCGATTTCGTGCCGCGCACTCAGCAACCAGGTCGTGTCGTCCAGTTGCCGTTCGTCCCAGTCTTCGTTGGTATCGTATTCGTCCTGAATTTCGCCGAAAATCTGTTCAACCAGGTCTTCCACGCTCACCAGACCCGAAGTGCCGCCAAATTCATCGACCACCAACGCCAGACTTTTGCGTTCGGCCAGAAATTTTTCGAGCAGCAAGCGGGCCGGCATACTGTCGGGAACGACGCGAATCGGAGTCAAAATGCTCTCGATGGATTGCGGTTTCTGGAAGAGGGCCAGGGCGTGGCAATACCCAATCACATCGTCGATGTTATCGCGGTAGACGACAATTTTCGAGTGACCGCTTTCCTGAAAACAGCGTTTTAATTCCTCGATGTCGTCTTCTACATCCACCGCCGTTATTTCGGTTCGCGGAATCATACAATCGCGTACGGCCACGTTACGGAAGTCAATGGCGTTGTTCAGGATTTCAGTATCGATATCGATTTCTTCAACGTTCGAATCGTCCTGCTGCTTCTGTTGATTGAATTGCTGGAGATAATGGTTGAGGTCGATCAGCCCAAATACCGGCCGAACCTCGGAATACTGACTTCCCGGAATAATTTTGACGATGCCTTTGGTCAACCAGACCATGAGCCGGACAATCGGAGCAATGGCTTTGTAAATGACCCAGATCGGAATTGCCAGCCGCTCCATAAACGCGTCAGGATGAATCAGCGCCAGACTTTTGGGCACATAATCCGCAAATGGCATGAACAGCACAGTCAGAATCAGCGTCTCGATCAGGATCAGCGCGATGGGATTTGTCAATGAAACCGGAAGGTAAGCCGACAGAAACGGGTTGAGCACCGTTACGCCCAGAACGCCATACAGGACCAGAAAAAGTGTATTTCCCGTCAGCGTTGTCCCTATAAACAGAATAGGCTGCTTCAGAAAGGTCGAAACCAGTTTTTCACCCAACGGCCCCTGTTTGCTGTGTAGCTCAAAGTAGAGTCGGTTTACGGACTGATAAGCCATCTCGACCGCCGAGAAAAAGCCTGCCAACACCAGTGCCACGAATGCTCCGAGGAGAATACTGTAAGATTCCATATAAAGGACTATGATTACGGTGAGGCAAAGGATGAGTCAGGATCAAAAAAGAGCCTCATCGTCTATACATCACCGTAATTACAGCTCATTTCTTCTTCTTGCGTTTGGATTGTTTCACCGGAACGGACGGTTTTTGGGCAGGCCGGTTCAGGTGTACTCCACGAACATACATAAAAGCCAGCAAAAACGCCAGACATAGCATAATTAGCCAGTAATGTTCGCCAAACGTACCGGTTCGGCGGAACTCCAGCACCCACAGAATCAGACACCCGATGGAAAGCGCGCCAAGGACAGTTTCAGATACTTTCATAAACGGTCTACTGAGAACTGCTGACTAGGGACGGCTTCTTTTTGTCCCTCATTTTGGTAAACTCGCGGTAGCGACGGATGGCCGCCATGGAAAAACCGATCACCAGCACAAACGTGCCGATCCAAAGCAGGTTGATCAGGGGCATTTCCTTGGCCTTCATCACGATATAATCGCGCTGGGTCGTGTTGGCTGTGAAGGTAAACAGGCCCGTACGCGGGTCGATTTCATTCAGCTGAATTCGCAGGCCGAGTTCGGTATTGGTTTCAGCCTGCCGACCCACCATCCGGTCTTTGATGATAAACGCCGGAGACAAGGTGTATTCCCGCTCTTTGTCCAGGACGCGAATCACGGCTTTTACGGCCGCATCGTTGGGCCCAAGGGGCGTTCCTTCAATGTCGCGGGTTTGCACGACGTTGTCAAAAACCGCTACGTAATCGTTCACAAAGAACGTGTCTTTGGGAGCAATCCGGTAAGTCTCGGTCGGACTCCAGGTGCCTTCGCTACTGGGGTCAGGAACCGTGGCAACGTAGGTGTACAAGTCTTTTCCCGGCATCCGGCGAATATCCGGCGACGGAAGAAAACCACCGGCTCCCATTTGTTCGTTGATCTGGCCGCGCGGATACAAGGTAAAAATCTTGCCACCCGGTTCGCGGTATTCCACTTCGTAGTACGTGTTTTCGGGATGGAGGGCAACGGTGTCCCCTTTTTTGTGATACAGCTTGCCGTTCTGTTCAATATCGCGCAGTGCAATGCCATGGAAACTGAGTTCGGGCGTTGCGCCAATAATGGGCTCAACCCAGTCGCGGGGGACGTATTCCGGCACGTCGCGAATCTCAATCCGCTGGCCCCGATAGGTCAGCAGGTAGCCACTCATTTTCTGCGGTTGATTCAGCCACAAAATGACGTTTTCCTTGTTTTCTTTATTGTCATTTTTGGTAAAATCTTCCCCTTTTGAAATCAGCAATCCCGTATTGTTCAGGGAGACGATTTTTGAATAACCCGACGAAAACAAAATACCGATCAGCATCAACGCTACGCCCATATGGGCTACGGCACCACCGGAAAGCCGGTAATTGCCCCGGATAATGCCCCACAAAATACTCCCGTTGGCCACCATGGCAAAAACCGAAGCGGTGAGCAGAACCATAAACGCCGGTTTGGTGATGTTGCCGTAAGCAATCAGGCCACCGCTGATAAACATTGTGATAATGGCGGAGGTAATGAGGGCATTCAGGTTTCCTTTGCCCACTTTCCGCCACCAGACATACTGACCGATGCCCGTCAGGAGAGCAATGGCGGAGAAAAACCATATCTGGAATTTGTTATAGTGCGCCACCTGATCGGCGGGCATGGCGATGTTGGGACTAAAACCAAAGGCTTCACCAATCTTGTTGTAAACCGGGAAGGATGTGGTATTCAATACCTGAAAACCGGCCAGACAAAGAATGATGGCACCTATGAACAGCCAGAACTCTTTGGAATAAACCGAAGTTTCTTCTTCGTCTTTTTCGATCAATTTCCACTTGACGCTGATTAGAACGACCGCCATCACCACAAAAACCAGCATGTAAATCAGCAACTGGCCCGACAGTCCTAAATCCGTAAAGGAGTGGACGGAGGCATTGCCCAGAATACCGCTGCGGGTCAGGAAGGTAGAATACAGAATCAGCAGGAAGGTGGCAACCGACAAAATAATGGCGGTTTTCAAACCCGTCGAGCTCTTTTTAGCAATCAGCATGGAGTGGATGGCAGCAATCAAAACCATCCAGGGCACCAATACCGAGTTTTCGACCGGGTCCCAGTTCCAGTATCCACCAAAATTGAGGGTTTCATAAGCCCAGTAACCGCCCATCAGAATACCGACACCCAAGACCATCGCCGAGAACAAGGCCCAGGGCAGGGCGGGGCGCATCCACTCTTTCGGTTCGTTTTTCCACAAACCGGCAATGCAGAAAGCAAACGGGATCAACGTCGTTGCATACCCCAGAAACAAGGTAGGCGGGTGAATGACCATCCAGTAATTTTGCAGCAGCGGGTTCATGCCCTTGCCGTCTTCCGGGATGTAATTGGGATTACTCGTGAAGATGGGCGCATCGGCCATGGCATCGCGCAGTAACAGAAATGGTGAGCTCCCGATTTTGAACGTATCACCAAAAACAACCCCTAAAATCATGGAAGCCAGAAACGCCTGTACTAAAGCAAAAACCGTCATCATGGGGGCTTCCCATTGACGCGAACCCTGGCTGCGGGGACGGTCGTCGCGGTTAGTATGAATCAGAATAATGCCCAAAACCACGTTCCAGAACAACCAGAGCAGAAAACTACCTTCCTGACCGTGCCAGAAACTGGAGATAATGTATTCTGCCGGTAGCGCCCGTGATGAATAACTCCAGGCGTAATGGTACTCGTAATAATGGTTGGAAATGATGTAGAACAGGCAGGCGACAATACCAAAAATAGCCACACCGTGAACATAAAAAGCACCACGGGCCAGCCAGCGCCATTGGGTTATTTCCCGCTTGTTCTGCAATAGATCGTTTCCCGCCAGAGAAATCCGGAGGTAAGCGAACGTGGCCATCAGCGCCGTTACAAATGAAATAATGACAAAAAGGTGGCCGATATTACCGACAGTCGTATGAATCATGGTTGATTGGTTCGAATGGCTAAAAGGAGGGACAAAAGTGTTAAATGGGTAAAATGGTCAAAATTTCAGTCAGCCATTTTTAACCATTCGACCCTTCGCCATCCTGCATTTTATAACGTTGCCGTTTTCGCTTCATACTCCTTCGTTTCCAGTTTGTTTTCCTGGTATTTCGATGGGCATTTTAGCAAAATCTTGTCGGCCCGGAAATGATCGCCCTGCATGCTGCCAATGACGACCACTTGTTCCGAACGGTCGAAATCCTGGGGTTTGGGCGAGTTATACACCACTTTTTGCATGTGGTTTTCGTTATCGATCAGCGTAAATTCAAAACGATTGGGATCGACCTGCGGCTGGTAAACCATGTTGATGATTTTCCCCTGGGCGTTTTTGGTCAGTTTTCCAACCACGTGGACGCCATCGGATTCGCCACTTTTTGCTAGCTCGGCGGCTTGGGTAAAGGTAACATACGAACTGGCATCACCAGCGGTTGAGATTATAATGCCGATTGCGAGCGCAATTACGATAATACCGAGAATATGTGTTTTTTTCATGATTGAGAAGAAAGCGATTAGATCAGGAATAAAGGCCAGAAAGGCGGTTTTTCTTGTCAAACCGCCAGGGCTTATTTAGTAATCTCCTTTTCCAGTTTACTGATCTTCGTGTCCAGTCGAATGAGGTAAAAAATAACACCCGCAAACGTGACTAAAAACACGGCGACCACAACCCATATTTTACCATCGGCCCGAAGCCGGTCAGCCATCTCGATCTCCTGAGCCTGGCTGCTGAACGAGAGTAACAAAAGAGAAAACAGGATAAGGAATCTAGGTATCATAGTAATGATTGATCTAAAGTGGTAACAAGTTTGAACCGCGAATCATTCCGCAGTGGAATGGGCTCTGGGTACCGAATCATTGACATGATCCAGCCGGTCGCGCAGCCGACGCACCCTCACCCGCAGTTGGGTAATCCAGACGCCGATCAGCGTCATCCCGATTACACTGGGATACAACACCAGCCGCATCGCGTTATCCATATCGTATTTGCCAAAAGCCGGGTTGCCGCCGTTGCCCGGGTGCAACGAATCGGTGAGCCGGGGCAGAATGAAAATGAGTGGTACAAAAACCGCAAAGGCAAAAATGTTGTAAATCGCCGAAATACGGGCCCGACGCAGTTCATCATCAAACGAATTACGCAGAATCAGGTAGGCAAAATACATGAGCATTCCCACGGCGACGCTATTCAGTTTCGGGTCGTTCGGCCAGGGATCTCCCCAGGTCACGCTGGCCCAGAGTGAACCGGTAGCACAGCCCAGAATACCGAATAAAATGGCCGTATTGGCAAACTCCACGGAGATATGATCGTCGTTCAGCTGTCCTTTCCGCAGATAACGGATCGCAAAAATCATGGACGTCAGCATCAGGATGACCATCGAAAACCAGAGCGGAACGTGGAAATAAACGTTTCGAATGCTCTCATTCAGAATAGGTTGACGGGGAACCGTTCCCAGAAGACCGACCCAGATTACGTACGTCATAATGACAACGGCCAGGGCTTTCCACCAGTTTTTTTTCATAGTCATTTTAACTTCTCCACAAATAGGGAAATAACATCACCGACAAGGCCAGAACGATGACATCGATTGCCAGCAAAGTACCGATTTCATCCAGACTAACGCTACGATCTAAGCCATCAAGTGCATTTTTTGATACCCGAATCAGCATAAGCAGCAAAGGAAGCACCACCGGAAAACTCAAAACCGCCATCAGCGTGGCACTATTTTCGGCTTTGGAAGCAATGCCGGCCACCAGGGTCAACGAAGCGGCAAAACCGATCGCGCCCAGTAAAAGATTGCCCACAAACAGGGGCATGTCCATGCCTTCGCCCGGAACCCCCATCACCAGAGTATAAAAGCTGAATCCCAGCCCGGCCAAAACCAGCATCAGCAATGTGTTGTACACAATTTTTGAAATGATGATTTTTTGCGGACTGATCAGGGTGTAGTAATACAAAAGACGCCCTGAACGCTCCTGAACAAAGCTTTTGGCAATGGCATTGATGGCCGTGAACAATAGAATGATCCAGAACAGCGCGTTCCAGACCATGGGAGTCAATTGATTCCGGCGGAGACTGAAACTCAGAAAGCAGACAAATACCGTACTGACGATGTAAAGCAGCATACCGTTCAGGGCGTAGCGTTGCCGCCATTCCAACCGAAACTCTTTACCAATTAATACCCGGATCTGTTGCATCGTACTGGGGCGCAGGGCATTTATCCCTACCTGACCTGGTCAAAATTTACTTAATTCAAGTGCTCAAACCAGATTTTACAAAATTACAACACAAACCCCAGTTCAGCTTGATCAATAGACCGGTTTTTTCAAGATTCATAAACAGGTCTGCGATTAATTGATCGTTTTCCGGTCGACTGCTGATTTTAACTATATCTATCGTTAAGACGAAGTCGCTTTCAAACCGGGAATTTTTATGTCATTTGTTGTAAAAGCGAACGGATATCCGTTAACTTGCATTAATTTGTAATGAGTCTAAATATCATAATTTCATGCCCCACCGTAAAATACAGAAGCGCAGTGTAGCGGATTTGAAAATTGGTGAAAAAGCGGTGATCGATTCGTTCAGTGATCAGTGGATGTCGCTAAAGCTACTCGAAATGGGTTGCTTACCGGGCACGGAGGTTTGTCTGCACTGTAAAGCGCCGTTAGGCGACCCCATTTGTCTGAATGTTTCCGGTTACTGTCTTTCGATGCGAAAGTCGGAAGCTGCTACGATATTGGTCGAATAAAATCAACACTGTCTGGCCGGAGATTGCGCGTTAGTTACCGGCTTTCACCTTCTATTGCATCATTGAAATCAAGACCTGTAATCGCCCTTGTGGGCAATCCGAATTCCGGAAAATCATCGTTGTTTAACCAATTGACCGGCCTTCGTCAAAAAGTAGGCAACTTTCCGGGAGTAACCGTCGATAAAAAGTCAGGAACCGCTGTTCTGAATGATACCACCGAAATGTCGGTCATCGACCTGCCGGGCGTTTATAGCATCTATCCCAAATCAGCGGATGAACAAGTGGTTACGGACATTCTGGCCAATCCGCAGCATCCCGATTATCCGGATGTGGCCGTTGTGGTCGTGGATGCCTCCAATCTGAACCGGAATTTGTTGCTGTTTAGTCAGATTCAGGATCTGGGCGTGCCGGTTGTTATGGCTTTGAACATGCTGGATATTGCCCGACAGCAGCAATTGGAAATCAATGCCGTCCGGTTAGCGATGCAGTTGAAGGTACCGGTGGTAAAAATCAATGCGCGGGTCGGAGAGGGACTTGAACTCCTGAAACAAGCCATTGAGCAGCAAATCGGCCAACCGGTCATCACCAAAGAACTCTTTTTCGATCCGGAACTGGCAGCATCCACGCCCGATCAGGATCTGAAGGGATTGATTACCGATGTGCGCCACCACTACCAGTTGACTAACAATTACCTGGCCTTGCAGTACCTCATTCAACACGACGGTTTTTCCTTCCTGGCTCGTCCGCAGCGGGTTAAACTGGATGGTTTGATTGAAAAATACCATTTCAACGAGGTGGATTTTCAGGCAAAAGAAACCATCGGGCGGTACAAGCGAATCGGCGAGGTGGTGAAAGCGGTCGTGACCGACAGGCGCCCGCTCGACCAGTCGACCTGGAGCCAGCGAATCGACCGGATTTTGCTGCATCCCGTCTGGGGCTATGCCATTTTTGCTACGGTGCTTCTCCTGATTTTTCAGGCGATTTTCGCCTGGGCCCAGCCGTTTGTCGATGGGATCGACGGGGGAGTGGCCTGGCTAAACGGCACGTTGCACGACCGACTTCCCGCTGGTCCGTTAACCGATTTGCTAACCGACGGTATCATTGCCGGGGTGGGGGGCGTAATCGTTTTTATACCGCAGATCGCCTTTCTGTTCCTGCTCGTTTCCCTCCTGGAAGAATCCGGTTATATGTCGCGCGTTATGGTTTTGATGGATCGCATCATGCGGCAGTTTGGCCTGAACGGTCGAAGTGTCGTACCGCTCATTTCGGGCGTCGCCTGCGCTGTTCCGGCCATAATGGCAACCCGAAGCATCGGTTCGTGGCGCGAGCGACTGATTACCATTCTGGTTACGCCCTTGATGAGTTGTTCGGCTCGTTTACCGATTTATACCATTCTAATCGCGTTGGTGGTACCGGGAAGAACCGTGCTGGGTTTTCTGAATTTACAGGGAATCGTGATGATGGGCCTGTATCTGCTCGGGCTGGTAGCGGCTCTGGTGGCAGCCTACGCGTTCAAACTTATCATCAAAGCCAGGGAAAGAAGCCTGTTTGTGATGGAATTGCCGACTTACAAGTGGCCGCGCTGGAACCATGTCGGCATTACAGTTTGGGACAGCGTTACGTCATTTGTCTGGCAAGCCGGTCGGGTTATCATTGCGATTTCAATTGTTCTCTGGGTTCTGGCGTCCTATGGTCCCGGCGATGCACTCGAGCAAGCCGAAAACCGGGTTCGGCGCGACTACCGCCAGCTTTCGGCTGAACAGATTGAAAACCGCGTTGCTTCTGAGAAATTAGAAGCGTCGTATGCCGGGCGGTTCGGGAAAATTCTGGAACCGGTCATAAAACCATTGGGATACGACTGGAAAATCGGTATCGCACTCATCAGTTCATTTGCCGCCCGGGAGGTATTTGTTGGAACCATCGCGACGATTTACAGCATTGGCAGCGCCGACGGCGACAACAGTAGTACGATCAAGGAGAAACTGGCTGCCGAAATCAATCCGGAAACGGGCGGTCCGATGTTTACGCCAGCGGTGGCATTTTCGTTGCTGGTTTTTTACGTATTCGCCATGATGTGCATGAGTACGATTGCAACCGTTTACCGGGAAACAAAAGGATGGAAATGGCCGCTGATTCAGTTAGCGTACATGAGCGTTCTGGCCTACGTCTCGGCGTTTCTGGTGTACCAGATCATGAAATAAAAAACAGATTTCATCAAGAAAGCCGTTTTTAAAGGCTATATCCCTTGATGAAATCTGTTTGTATCTACTGTAAAATAGATGCGTTACCAGAGCAATCCTTTCGAAATGATCGGATAAATGAAGTGAAAAAGAATATAGGCAAAAATCATCACCGTCAGTACACCCAGCAATGAAATCTGATCAATTTCAAAGCGAAAACGGCGACTTGGGCGGTTTACTCTCCATTCTTTGGGTACGACATTTCTCATGGTAACTTCAAATTATGGTGTTGATATAGTATGTGTTGGATATGTGGTACAAAATTGAACAAACCGGTCGATTTTGAAATGCGTACTACTACGTGATTTTAAAAACAAGTAGTTTTCACATCGAAAATCAGCCTGTGTACTTAAATTCTGGCTCAAATAGTATTCCAATGTAAACCTATTTTGAGTCTTGTCTGATAAATAGACAGACCGGCTTGATTGCTAGACGATTACCCGGATAAAAATTCATAAAAGGTTGTTCGCTGCCTCCTGATAACCTTAAAAAAGAAAGCAGATTGTGGAATAATATCCACACCAATCGGGAATCCCTTACACAGTCAGGACCCGGTAATATATACGAGGGTTGGAAGCGAAATAGACTTAGAAATAGAAATTTATTTCTGGACATGGGTATTTTCCCGATTCAACGCGGTTGAATCGGGAAAACGTCAGCAGGCTAAAGGCAAAGCAGGTTTGTTAATCCCAGCGCAGGGAATCGGTGATATCGGAAGCCATCAGGCCAATTTGCCCCCGGTTCTGGGCAGCCCGATCGCCCGCGCGGCCATGTTCAAAAACGCCCAGTACGGCGGCTTCAACCGGATCATATCCCTGAGCAATTAAAGCCGTCAGAATTCCCGTCAAAACGTCACCGGTGCCGCCGGTACTCATCCCCGGATTCCCGGTCGAATTAAAATGAGTGGTTCCATCGGGTGTAGCAATGGCCGTATGCGCTCCTTTCAGCACAACTACGAACCGGTTTCGCTGAGCAAAATCCCGCAGAATTCCCAGTTTATCATAATCACTGGTCCAACGCCGGGTCAATCGCTCAAACTCTTTGGGGTGCGGTGTTAAAATACTGTTTTTGGGTATTTTGTCGATTAGATCCCGGTTTTTAGCAATCAGGTTGATGGCATCAGCGTCGATCACCATCGGTTTTTGGGCCTCGGAAAGGAGCTTGCGCAGCATCGCCAGCGTTTCGGGGGCCGTGCCGATGCCGGGTCCAACACCAATCGCCGAATAGGTGCTCAATTCCGGAGCTTCCAGATCAGGTTGCCCCGACAAAATGTGTAGATGGCCGTCGGGCTGACACATGGCTTCCGGCACGGTGGTTTGTAAAATTTCGTACCCGCAGCGGGGTACCTGTACGGTCAATAAACCGACACCGGATCGCAGACAGGCTCTGGAAGCGAGAACGCCCGCGCCCATTTTTCCGTAACTACCGACCAGCAGAAGGGCGTGACCGAATGATCCTTTGTGGGAAAACCGGTTTCGCGGACGCAGCAAATGCCGTACTTCTTTTTCGGTAGTATAAAAATACGTGGTGGGCGTTCGTTCAATAAAAGCCCGGCTCAGTCCAATGTCGACCCAATGCCATTCGCCCACGTAGAGACCAAGCGTAGGCTGTAGAAAAGCCAGTTTGGGCAAATGAAACGTAACCGTGTAATCCGGCTGAATAATCGTAGAGTTGGGGCCGTTGGCGGTATCGGCAAAAAGGCCGCTGGCAATATCGACCGCAATCACTGTGGCCGGACTGTGGTTAATGGCGTCGATCACCGATTGGACAATGCCCTCCGTGGTTCGGGACAGGCCCAGGCCCAGGATCGCGTCGATGGCCACTTCCCGGTTGCGAATAACCGGAATATCGCGTTCATTCTCAATATAGGTAATGGACGAAATCAGCTTCAAACGGCGGTGGTTGTGCATAAAGTCCTCCGATTCGCGGGGCGCATACCGGACCACATACGTCTGAA
Source organism: Larkinella knui (assembly GCF_003858645.1). Taxonomy (GTDB): domain Bacteria; phylum Bacteroidota; class Bacteroidia; order Cytophagales; family Spirosomataceae; genus Larkinella; species Larkinella knui. The sequence continues at coordinate 513,958 of NZ_RQJP01000001.1, forward strand.
CCGAATATTCCAGTTGAGTCAACAGACGTGCAATCGCCAAACCATCGCCCCCGTTATTTCCTAATCCGCAGAAAATCCGGACGGGCCGGCTTTTATCGAAACGGGCCGTATACCAGTCGGTAAACGCCTGAGCGGCCCTCTCCATGAGATTGATGGGCGCAATGGGTTCATGTTCGATGGTGTATTGATCGAGGGTACGGGTTTGTTCAACACTCAGAATCTTCATCCGATTTAGTAAAATGGCTGATCATGGTCTTCGATGGCGAATTAGCTAAAAACCCGCTAACCTTCCAACGGTTCGTTCGTCATTCAATTTATTTCAGGCCAACTATTTATAAAACGGAAACTTATGGCTATATTTGCGGCTTATTAAGAAATTTCATACCCCCGAAGATATCTACGGTCATGAGTGAATTGATTAAACTGGTCGAAGCTGAAAACGCAAGTCGCCGGACTAACTTCCCGGCCTTTCAATCAGGCGACACAGTGAATGTACACGTTAAAATCCGTGAAGGAAACAAAGAGCGGATTCAGGTTTATTCGGGTACGGTTATTCAACGCCGGAATCCGAACACCAATGGAGAGACGTTTACAGTACGCAAAATTTCAAATGGTGTCGGTGTAGAGCGGATTTTCCCGATTCTTTCACCGAATATCGACAAAGTTGAATTGGTTCGCATGGGCCGGGTTCGTCGCGCCCGTTTGTTCTACCTGCGTGGTCGTCAGGGCAAAGCCGCACGGATCAAGGAGCGCAAGGTAAAAGTAACTCAGCCACAGGCGTAGTACTGCACTGCTCATCAGGAAGGAAGCTGCCCGTAAAGGCGGCTTTTTTTGTGCCCCAAAAAACAGGTAGAATTATAAGTTAAAAGTGGGCTAACGCAGGCTGAAAACAAGAATTTCAATCTTCTTTCAACTTTTGATTTTCAATGATCGACTTCTTCAAATACCAGGGAACCGGCAATGATTTTATCCTCATCGACGATCGCGACGAAACTTTCCCCGCATCGCAGGAACGCATTGCGCGGCTTTGCCACCGGCGGTTTGGGATTGGCGCCGATGGGTTGATTCTGCTCCGAAATCATTCGGAATACGATTTTCAGATGGTTTATTTCAATGCCGACGGTGCTGAAGGCAGCATGTGTGGAAATGGCGGACGGTGCATTGTCCGGTTTGCCCACGATTTGGGTTTGTTCGAAAAGGAAACCCGTTTCCTGGCCGTCGATGGGGAGCATTATGCCGTCGTGACGGAGGAGGAAGTGTCCCTGAAAATGAACGAAATTTCCGGTATCGACCATCAACCCGACTATTCCTTTCTGAATACAGGCTCACCCCATTATGTGAAAGTGGTGGAAGATGTCGAGTCGATGGATGTGGTGGCAGAAGGACGGCCGGTTCGGTACGATGATCGTTTTGCGCCCGGGGGCACCAATGCCAATTTTATTGAGCCGATTGGTAGTAACACGCTGTTTGTCAGAACGTATGAGCGGGGTGTTGAGGACGAAACCTATTCCTGTGGTACGGGTGTGACGGCCTCCGCGCTGGTGGCCCATCAGCAACTCGGAATGAACAGCCCGGTTCTCATCCAGACGATTGGTGGAAATTTACGCGTTTCTTTTGAGGTTACCGCCGATGGCAGTTTTAACGATCTGTATCTGACCGGCCCTGCTGTTCGCGTATTCACAGGTTCTATACCGGATGAATTTCTTGCAGACTGATTTCCTAGTCTTCGGAGCCCAGAATACCGCCTTTGAGGTGGTAAATCTGTTTTTCGGCCATTTCGGGATGTCGGCAAAAATCCTTAACGGCCACCCGGCTTCGAACGCCGTTGGTACAAACCACAATAACATTGTCGTACGGTGCTAGATAATGCCGTTTGTTGCGAATTTCGGAAAGCGGAATATTCAGGCCGCCAATGTTGAATTCTTCAAATTCCCATTCGTCGCGCACATCGACGATGACGGTTTCCGGGGCCATCACCAGCGATTCCATTTCCTCGGTTGTAATGTCGGTATACGTTTTCGTGCTCACAGGTAACAAGGCTGGTATAGACGGGCTGTGTTATCCGACTTCACTACACACGAAACGCGAAAAAGGCAAGCGGTGTTTACGTTTGTCCGGAAAATATTGACCCCGGAACCCATTTATTGTTCTACGGCCGACCAGTCGAAAAGCGGATGTTCGGCAACCTGTTTTGATTGCCGCAGGGCTTCGTATAATTCCTTTACCTGGTCCGGATTGCTTTGCGCCAGATTGATGCTTTCTCCCAGGTCAGTGGTCAGGTTGTACAACTCAAGCACTTCCGGCTTGTTTTTGGTTTTAAACCGGATCAACTTCCAGTTGTTGACCAGAACAGCCTCTTTCAACTGGCCTTCGTTAAATTGCCAATAGAGCGGTTGACGGGCGGGCGGCAGGGTGTTGGTCAGAATAGTAACGGACGAAACACCGTCGATGGCTTTGGGAACTGCCACAGTAGCGAGCTGACAGATGGTGGGCAGAACGTCCCAACTGGCCCAAATGGCCGAACTAACCTGGTTAGCCGGAATCTTTCCCGGTGCTTTGACAATCATCGGAACCCGAATACCGCCTTCGTACAGATCCCGCTTGATGCCTTTCAAGGGACCGCTGCTGTTGAAAAACTCCGGGTCGGCACCGCCTTCTTTATGTGGCCCGTTATCACTGGTAAAAAAAACATAGGTGTTGTCGTCCAGCCCTAATTCCTTCAATAGCGCCCCTAAACGCCCCATATCCTGATCCATTTTGGTGACCATCGCAGCAAAAGCCGCATGCGGTTTCAACTGGGTATGGTAGGTTCCGTTGGGTTGTCGGTAGAATGGTTTTTCGGGATAGATGCTGCTTCCATCGGGCTTCAAAAATGGCTTCATATCCTTCTCCGGCAACAACAATTCTGCGTGAACCAGCGTGATGGGCAAATACAAAAAGAAGGGTTCGGCCTGATGGGAACGCACAAATGAGAAGGCTTTGTCCATGATCAGGTCGTGGGTATATTTTGTCGAGTCGAGCGGTACCTTCCGGAGTTGCCGGTTTTGCACTTCCCATACATGATCCGTAAAATAATGGTGTGCGTGCCGCTGATTCAGATAGCCATAAAAAGCGTCGAAGCCTTTCAGGTGCGGAGCGCCCGTCGTTTCTTCGGCTCCGAGGCCCCATTTGCCAAACATGCCCGTCGCATAACCGGCTTTTTGCAGTCGTTGAGCCAGCGTCGTATCCTGGTCCCGAAGGGGCACCTCACCGCCCGGCGCATTGCCCCGAATGTAGGCATGGCCCATGTGCTTGCCCGTCATGAGTGCGCAGCGTGAAGGCGCGCAAACCGTGCTGCCCGCGTAAAAACGGGTAAAACGGGTTCCTTCACGAGCCAGTTGGTCGAGGTTGGGCGTCTTCACCGGACTCTCGGGGTTGTAACAACTCAGGTTGCCGTATCCCAGATCGTCGGCCATGATATAAATAATGTTGGGCCGGTCGTTACGCCGTTTTACCGGAGCCTGCGCTAGTGACAGATTATGTATCAACCCAACAAGGGCAAGAAGAAAACAGGTCAGTTGTTTCATAAACAGTAGGGGAAGGGAGGAGCTACTCAAAAAGCGCTATGGATAGACAAAAAACAAAACTCATCGGGGATTACCAAATCAAATTTTTACTGACCCCAATTTATGGACGAAACCGGCCAGTGGCTCTATTACCAGATTCCTTATAATTAAAAGGCTACCCTGTATTTGTTGGACAGGTTGCTCATGGACAGGTCAAAAGTGGCGGATGCGACATGAATGGGAAAAAAAGCAGACCGGGTTGCGGAAACAGCCGGAGGAAGGGTGGCAGAACCGCTGATGAACCGTTTTGTAAAAGGATAGCCCGATTGTCTGCCAACTTGTCACATCGGTACGCTCTGGAACAGTTGTTGGTACCGTCTGGGCATCAGTTTATCGCGTCAATCATACTCTAATTTTTATTGTCATGAGCTCGACCATTCAGGAAAAAGGTCAAATTTCGATTCATACGGAAAACATCTTTCCGATTATTAAAAAATTTCTCTACTCAGACCACGAGATTTTTTTGCGGGAATTGGTTTCAAATGCCGTCGATGCATCCCAAAAGCTGAAAAAACTGTCAGGGTTTGGCGAATTCAACGGTGAGCTGGGCGATTTAAAAGTAACCGTAACGCTCGATGAAGAAGCCAAAACCATCACGGTCAGCGACCGGGGCATCGGGATGACGGCCGAGGAAATTAAAAAGTACATCAACCAGATTGCGTTCTCGGGAGCTTCCGAGTTTCTGGAAAAGTACAAGGACAAGCTGGACGAAAAAGGGGCCATAATCGGTCATTTTGGCCTGGGCTTTTATTCTTCGTTCATGGTGGCCGATCATGTCGAAATCATTACGAAATCATTTCGGGAAGGTTCGGAAGCGGCCCGCTGGATTTGTGATGGCTCGACCGAGTTTGAAATTACCGAAGCCGAACGCGCTGAACACGGCACGGATGTGATTCTGCACATTGCCGCCGACTCGGAAGAATTTCTGGACAAAAACCGCCTTCAGTCCATTCTGGACAAATACGGGCGTTTTCTGCCGATTCCAATCGAATTTGACGGAACCGTCATCAATAATACTACCCCGATCTGGACCAAGTCGCCCTCTGAGCTGACGGATGAAGATTACCAGAACTTTTACAAGGAGCTCTATCCAATGTCGGAAGAACCCTTGTTCTGGATTCACCTGAACGTCGATTACCCATTCAATCTGACGGGCGTCCTGTATTTTCCGAGGGTTAAGAACGATTTTCAGATCCGGCGCGAAAAAATCCAGTTGTATAGCCGTCAGGTTTTTATTACAGATGAAGTAAAAGACATTGTTCCGGACTTCCTGATGATGTTGCACGGGGTGATTGATTCACCGGATATTCCATTGAACGTTTCGCGGAGTTTTCTTCAGGCAGACAGCAACGTCAAGAAAATCAATGGCTATATCACCCGCAAGGTCGCCGATAAGCTGGGCGAGCTCTTCCGCAACGACCGCGCCGGTTTTGAACAGAAGTTCGATGACATCGGCTTGTTTGTGAAATACGGTATTATCAGCGATGAGAAGTTCTATGAAAAAGCCAAAGATTTTTGTCTGGTAAAAAACGTCGACGGCAAATACTTTACTTTCGACGAGTTTAGCGCGGCCGTTAAAGAAAATCAAACCGACAAAAATGGTACGGTTGTCTGGTTGTATACGAACGATCTCCAGAAACAGGACGGCTTTATTCAATCGGCCCGGAAGCGTGGCTATGAAGTGCTGTTGTTCGATACGGTTATCGACAGCCACTTCATCAATCAGTTGGAATACAAGCTCGAAAAAACCAGTCTGAAACGCGTCGATGCTGATACATTCGACAAGCTGATCGACAAAGGATTGAACAACGAAAGCGTTCTGTCGGAAGATGACAGGGCAAAATTAAAGACGTTGTTTGAAGAGGCACTGGAGAATAAAACCGGAACGGTTTCGGTAGAAGCCATGCCAACCGACGAACTGCCGGTCATCATTACCTTGCCTGAGTTTTTCCGTCGGATGAAAGACATGTCGGCTCTGAGTGGCGAGCGCAGCATGTTTGGTCCGATGCCGGACAGCTACAACATTGCGGTGAATGCCAACCACCCGCTGGCCGACCGGATTTTGAAGTTAAGCGATACGGACGAACAAAAGGTATTGGTGAAACAAAGCCTTGATCTGGCCAAATTGGCGCAGGGAATGCTTTCCGGCGCTGATCTGACCGCGTTCATCCGCCGTACGGTCGACACCCTGTAACAGCGGTTTTTGGGAGTACGGTTTTTAGTTTATAGGGGTTACGTGTGTGAAGACACGTAACCCCTATAAACTAAAAACCGTAAACTATACTTGACTCGGTCGGCCATATTTGGCTTTATAGAGCTGTGTGGCCTGCCCAACCCAATCTTCACGCTCAATTCGATCCGGAAAAAATTCGATAATATCGCTGACCTTTTCTACATCTTCGGTGGTAAAATTGGCTAATTGCCGAAAAGTGAAAATACCGAGTGTATGTAATTTCCGCTCAAAGAAGGGCCCGACCCCCACAATTTCCTTCAGGTCGTCAGCATTACTCAGGGTTGCATAGCCAATTCGGTTAAAGTTCAATTCGGAAGCGCGTGAAGCGATTTTACGAAACACATTTTCTTCATCGGTTTCAGCCGTTGAGACGATGGTGTTTGTCGAAGCAACGGTTTTTGCATTTGTATATTCGGTCTTTTTGGTAGCCGGGGGCGCAGCCGCAACGGCAGCCGTTGCTTTTCGCTTGCGATGACATTCGGCTAATGCATTCTCCTGTTCGGCCAGGGCCACCCGCAGCCCGCTGATGCGGCTGTTGGTTATCAAGCGGGCGAGGAAATAACCCACCAGGGCCGCAATGGCCAACAAAATTAAAATTTCAGTAATAGCAACTCCCCGGCTAAACGGATCTAAATTAAACATGGTATTGTGGCTGTTTTAAGTCAAATAGTGGTTTCTAAACTCCATATTTTTGGTGGTATAGCTTTTTTGCCTGACCAATCCAGTCTTCGCGTTCGATGCGGTCGGGGAAGAACTCAATGATGTTCGCAATTTGTTCGGCATCTTCCGTCGTACAATTGGCTAACTGACGAAAGGTATAGATGCGCAGACTGTGCAGTTTTTTTTCAAAAAAGGGACCTATGCCGTTGATTTCTTTGAGATCATCGGCTTTTTCGCGGGTGGCGAGTCCAATTCGGGTAAAATTCAATTCATTGGCCCGCGAAGAAATCCGTTGCAGAACAACATCTTCCTGCTGCGCCTGGCTAAAGCTTCTACAGTCTTCAACCTGGCTTTTGGTTGCCTCGATCTGGCCTTCAAGCTGGCGGATGGTGGCCTGCCGGGCCATGTAGCCGATGATGAATCCTAGGATTCCACTTCCAATTAACATAATCCAGTGTTGCATAACGGCGTCAGGCAACTGGTGGGGATTCATTTCAAACATAATGATAGCAAGTTAGTAGGTGCTGGGAAAGGTTATTTTTTCACAACGATAGCGGCCCGGCGGTTTGTCCGACGGCCTGCTTCACTTTCGTTGGATGCGATGGGCTGGGTTTCCCCTTTTCCTTCAACGACCACCTGATTAGCCGCTATTCCTTCGTTCACAAATTGCATTTTCACGGCGGCAGCTCGTTTCTTCGACAGAAGTAGGTTGAGCGCATCCGAGCCGACATTGTCCGAATGGCCGGTTACCACCAGTTTCTGATCAGGATGTTCTTTCAGGTAAGCCTTTGTTTTCTGGAGGAACTCATCGGTTTCTGCCGTTTTTATGTAGGCGGTTTTTCCGGTATTGAAATACAGAGCCATGGGTTCAAAAATGGATGCAAACTTCTCCGCCTTAGCCAGTTCTTCTTCCGCTACGGGCTTTTTTCCTTTGACAAGTACTTCATCTAAAAAAGCAAATTGAACACCGCCATAGAGCGAATCTCCTGCGGGTGTGAACGACAGATCGGATCGCATGGCTCCCTCAAGCGTGAAGAGCGTATCCGGTAATTCAAGGGTTGACAAATACGCGCGGACGCTATTGGCCCGGGCTAATCCCAGATTGGCTTCAGTTGATGGATTTTGTTCGGTCGAATCATAGAAGCCCGTCAGTTGCAGCCGTTTACCAGGATTCGATTTCAAGTAAATCGCTAAAGTATCCAGAAGCGACTGAACCCCCGCCGGATTGACCTGCGCGCCCGACTTGGCAAAAGCCAGATGACCCGGTGAATTGAAGGCGGCAGTGGTACCATCGGCAAACTGTAGGCCGGGAACGGATAAGGAAGAAACTGGCGCTGAACCAGGAGCCCCGCCTGGAACGGATGCGGCACTGTCTGAACATAATTGTTTAATGCGGCAGACGTGCCAATAAGTTGAACCACCCATCCAGATAAGGAGCAGAACAACCCAGAGCGTTTTATGAATAAGCATGAAATAACGGTGGATTTGAAGTTTGCAATCTTCCTTTGAGACTCAAAGAGGCCGGAAAAGTCATGCAAAACCCAAATTATTTTTTACTTAATGCCGTCATGATCACCACCAGACTCAAAAGAAAAACCGCGTCACAGCCTTTTAGGACTGCAACGCGGTTTGAAAAACCGGTAGGCGAATCTTACCGATTCATGGAAACGAGAAACTCGTCGTTATTACGGGTTCCGCGCATGCGGTCGAGCAGGAAGTCCATCGATTCCATGGCATTCATGTCCGCCATGTGTTTACGAAGAATCCAGATGCGTTGCAGCGTTTCCTTGTCAAGCAGCAGATCCTCCCGACGTGTACCGGATGCGAGTACGTCAACCGCCGGATAAACCCGTTTGTTGGACAGTTTGCGGTCGAGCTGGAGTTCCATGTTACCGGTTCCTTTGAACTCTTCAAAAATAACTTCGTCCATTTTTGATCCGGTATCGATCAAAGCCGTGGCGATGATCGTCAATGAACCACCAAACTCAACGTTCCGGGCAGCCCCGAAGAACCGTTTGGGTTTGTGAAGGGCATTGGCATCGACACCACCCGAAAGAATCTTGCCTGATGACGGTACAACCGTATTGTAAGCCCGTGCCAGACGCGTTATCGAGTCGAGCAGAATGACGACATCATGACCGCATTCGACCATGCGTTTTGCTTTTTCCAAAACCATCGAGGCCACTTTCACGTGCCGCTCAGCCTGTTCGTCGAAGGTGGATGAAATAACTTCGGCGTTTACACTGCGCGCCATATCGGTTACTTCTTCCGGGCGTTCATCGATGAGCAGGATGATGAGGTAAACTTCCGGGTGATTTTTGGTAATGGCGTTCGCTATGTCTTTCAATAGCACCGTTTTACCCGTTTTGGGCTGGGCCACGATCATGCCCCGCTGGCCTTTGCCAATAGGGGCAAACATGTCGACAATCCGGGTCGAATACTGGTCGGAACGATAGCTCAGATTCAGTTTTTCTTCGGGGAAAAGCGGAGTTAAGTATTCAAATGGAATCCGGTCGCGAATTTCTTCCGTTGTTTTGCCATTGACCGACGAAACACGCAACAGGGCGAAATATTTTTCACCTTCTTTCGGCGGCCGAATCTGTCCGCGAACCGTATCGCCGGTTTTCAGCCCAAAGAGTTTGATTTGTGACGGTGATACATATATGTCATCCGGACTGGCGAGGTAATTATAATCTGCCGACCGAAGAAAACCGTAGCCACCATCGGACATAATTTCCAGAACGCCTTCATTTTCAATGATCCCGTCGAACTCCCGAACATGCTGGTTATACTGCCGACGGATGCGGTTTGTATATTCATCCGGCCGAACCACTTCTCGCTGTTGACGTTCGGGCTGTTGGGCCGGAGTTTGGCTGGCCGTTGGTTCGGGTTGATCGGCTTGAACAGGTGCTTCCGGTGTGGGCGGATTGACAACGGCTACGTCCGTTTGTCCGGCTTCACCGTCGCCCGGAGTCGTGTAAAAATCGTCGGCATCGGTTTCAATTGACAGATCCAGAGCCGGTTGCTCCAGTTCGCCTTTCCGGTTGCGGAGTAACTCAGGACGCTGTCCTTTATTCTGAATCCCTTTATTTTCAACAGGTTTTTCAGAAACTACAGGGATAATATCTTCACCAACACCCTCGTCGTCCTTGCGAATACGTTGCCGGACCCGGCGTGGATCATGAGAATCGGACTGCTCGTTTCGGGCCGGACGGATCGGGCCGGATTGTTCCGGACCACGTCGGTTTTGGGGTCGGGCGGCCGTCGCATCGGCAGGCCGGCCATTTCGCAGTGCATTATCGCGATTTGGACGGGCGGCAGGAACGCGGGGTTCCTCGGTTCTGGCCTGCGGGGGCGTTTGAATTTCCGGCTGAACGGGTTCGGGTTCAGGAGTAGAAACCGGAGCCGGTTCGGCCACCGGGGCCAGTTCAGCTACGGGAGCGACTTCGGCCACTGGCGCAGCTTCAGGGCGAGGACGGCGGCCACGGCGTGGTGCCTCAGCCGTCACGGTCTGTACAGGTTCTGCGGTTGTACTTTTACCGTTTTCAGAAACTGCCGGAACAGGGTCAGGTAACAAGGATTGTTGGTCTAATATCTTATAAACCAGCTCCTTTTTATTGAATTTGCTAATGTCACGAATGCTGAATGATTCAGCAATCGCTTTCAATTCTGATAATAGTTTCAGATCGAGTTCTTCCTTATTGTACATAAAAAGCCAAAGTAAGCAAAGAGGGCTTCACTTGATAATTGTGAGATAATTGTGCTACGGCGAGCCGTGGATGAATGAATCCAAATGAGGAAAAGTAGTGCTTTAATTTTTTGATTAATTACAAGTCAGATAATTGCTTGACCTATGCACTTGCAGCAACTGTTTCGGTATATAAACTCAGCAACGCTGTGCGTGGCAGGGTTCAATAAGGACAGTTTGTTCAGGTGGATTTGGCTTGCAGCCTCAGATTACATGGATAAAAGGCAGAACACCAGTGAATCGGGTCAGGGCCTATATGACCACAATGTTAAGATTTTAATCCCGCTTTGTCAACAAGAACGAGTAAAACCCGCAAATGTTTTAAAAATTAATCAAAAGCAGCCAGAATTTAGTTTTGATTGTCGAGCGGAGATTCAGTTTGTGATCGAAGATACACCATTCTTGTTGGAAATGCAAACCGCCCGCTATGTTTTTCAACAATCGAAATTAATTGATAGTTCACCTCTTCCTTGATCTTGTTAAATTCCCGGTAATCGGCGGTGGCAGCATAATATTGAATTAGAATATCCAGTGAACTCTCGCCAAAGGTGTCGAACTGAATTAGAGCCGGATTCTGGTTTATTTTGGGTTGATTATCAATCCATTGCCGGATGTCGTCAACAATGGTTCGAAGCGTGTCAGCCGGTGTGTCGAGCGCCAAACGAAGGTAAAATTTAGCCCGACGCTGGCTGCGCTGAGTCAGGTTATCGAGTGACTGTGAAATCATCAACCGGTTCGGTACGGCAATCTGACTGCCATCGTCTGTCCGAAGGCGCGTACTTCGAAAGCCAATTTTTTCAACGGTTCCCGTAACCTGGTTTGGACCGGTTCCGGCTGTCACGGTATCGCCGGTAATAAAAGGCCGGTCGAGTAAAATGGCAAAGGAGGCAAATAAATTCTCGAGGGTTTCGCGGGCAGCCAGCGCAATGGCCAGCCCGCCAATGCCAAGACTCGTTACCAACGCGATGACGTTGACATCGAAAACAATACTTAGCGTGGCAAAAAACGCGATCGCTAATACGGTGATGATCATCAGGTCGCGGACAAACGGTACGAGCTGATCGTCGAGTTTGGTTTCGGTCTGTTCGGCCCGCTTCTGAAAAATCAGACCAACAAATTTGACAAACCGGATGGCGATCCAGGCCAGGGTGATCATCAAGGTCGTTTGATACAACCGAATCATAACCAGGCGGTACCCAAACTCGGTGCGGGAAACCAGCCCCCATTGTTCGGGAATGGCCAGGCGGTCGAAGGCCAGAAAAAGCATGATCAGCAAAATCAGAAACTCGATCGGTTTGCGCATCAACCGGATAAAATCACTGATCGGAATGGCCCCGACTTCCGGTTTTACGAGCCGGTAAAAAAAACGGCTCAGTACCATCGATAAAATACGTTTCAGCCCTAAACCCAGCAGAATAATGACGGCAAAAACGATCAGATTACCTACCGAGTTACCCAGTAGCCGTTGCTCAAACCATGTTTTTAAGAATTCCATGCCGCATTTTAAGCAATTTTAACAATCAAAATTGAGGATTCTGGTCTCTATTTGCAATTTTTGCAGGAATGAACATCGCCATCGACTGGGGTAACAGTACCATCAAAGCCGGTTTTTTTGACAGGGGAAAGCTGATGGAAGCTTATCCTACATTGTCCGTTGAAAGCCTGCAAGGCCTGATTGAGACGCATTTGCCCGAGGCCGTGGTGGTTTCTTCAACGAATCGTCCGGCTGACCAAATGCGGCAACAACTTCGGTTGAAACCGGCTACCCGCTGGCTGAACGTTGACGGATACACACCGGTGCCGATGGAGAAACGGTATGATACCCCGCATACCCTCGGCACCGACCGGATTGCGTCAGCTGTTGGAGCCAAAGTGCGTTTTCCGCAGGATGACTGTCTGGTGATCGACATGGGCACCTGCGTTACGTATGACTACGTCGATGCGGAATCGGTCTTTCATGGCGGAATGATTTCTCCCGGCTTCCGTATGCGATTCCGGGCCATGCATTCGTTTACAGAAAGGCTACCTCTGGTCGAACCGGATGAGCTTCGTCCGTCGTTACTCGGAAAGAATACCCGCCAGGCCATGCAGGCCGGTGTTGTTAATGGATTGCTGGCCGAACTAAACGGGATTATCGAAGCGCACCGCCGGGAACACCCGAATATCAAGGTGCTAATCTGCGGGGGAGACGCTCCATTTTTTGAAAGTAGCCTGAAACCACCCATCTTTGCAGTTCCGGAACTGGTACTGATCGGATTGAATCGTATTTTACAACATAATGTCGACCTCTCGTAACGGATTTTATTCCGTCTTATTTACCGGCTTTTTCCTGATTGGACTGGCTAATTTAACCGCTCAGGCACAAGGTTTAGGCAATTCTCCTTATTCTGCGCTGGGTATTGGTGAAATTTATGGCACCAACAATATTACTAATTTGGGAATGGGGGGCCTGGGAACCGCTTATGCCAACGGTTTTTTTCTCAATAGCGTCAACCCGGCGTTGCTGGTCCGTAATCGCTTTACCATTTTTGAAGTAGGCTTGCTGGGCCAATCCAAACGCTTATCGGATAATCGGGGCCAAAACCAGCAGGACTTTGGGGCCAACCTCAGTTACCTGACGTTAACGTTTCCGGTAACGAAGTATTGGTCGGCCGGTATTGGACTGCGGCCTTATAGCTATGTCGATTACCAGACTACACAATACCAGAAAGTGCCGGGTACAATTTATGAATCCGAATATATTTACCGGGGACGGGGCGGATTGAACAAAGCCACGTTTACCAACGGTTTTAGTCTGACCAAAAACCTGTATGTGGGCGTAGAAGCCTCATTTCTTTTTGGTAATATCACCAATGATTCGGACTCGCGATTGCTAATTGGTGGCGATGATATTACGGTAAAGCGGTCTACCTTAACCAGTTACAGCGATGTTATCTGGCGACTGGGGGCGGCCTGGCGACCTAAATTGAACAAAGACTGGTTTCTGAACATTGGGGGCACCATCGATCCCATGACACGGCTCGGCGGTAATTCGGTCGATACCTATCAGCAAATCGATGCCAGTGGTACGCAAATCTCAATTCCCGATACCGTTGCAAGCCGCTCGGGTGGTTCCATCCGGTTACCTTCGCAGCTTCGGGGCGGTATTGTGCTGGAAAAATCCCAAAAACTGGCGTTTGGCGTCGAGTTTGGTTACCAACCCTGGTCAAAATTCAGACAAATGGACGGTTCATCGGGAAATTTGAAGGATAGCTATTCGATAGGTGCCGGTCTGGAGTTTACGCCGAAAACACGCTCCTCCCGTTATCTTGAACTGATTCCCTACCGGGTGGGTTTCAATTACGCCAAGTTACCTTACTCTGTTGGTGGTAAACAACCCAATGATATGAATGTTAGTCTGGGACTTTCATTACCAGTTGGCCAATTTGTCAATTCGGTAACCATATCGCTGATTGGTGGTCAGCGGGGTACGATTTCAAGTGGGCAGATTCAGGAACGCTACTTTAAAATCGGTCTTGGTCTGTCGCTCAATCAGCAATGGTTTCAGCGCTACAAAGTGGATTAAACGTTACTGGTTTTAGCTGCAATTTACCGTTGAATCAACCCTTCGAACCATGCCGACCCCGCTTGCGTTCTGTAGGTAAGCATGACTCACAACAAGACAAAATGATCCGTAAGCATATCCTTACTACCTTATTCGTAAGCCTGTTAGGGTTTGGATTAACCAGTTGCAACGAAGAACCGGCGGCCAAGAAATCAAAACCCTATACCGGTCCGCTGGAAGAAATTAATGACGTGCAGATTTTGTATAGTGAAGCGGGCCTGTTGAAGGTAAAAATGAAAACGCCGTTGCAGTACAAATACCAGTCAAACGACCGGGTGTATCCCAAAACGGTCAATATTGAATTCTACGGCCCCGACCAGCAGATCGAAACTACCTTGCGGGCCGATTCAGGACGGTATGTTCAGGCCCAGAATTATTACCGGGTGATGGGTAACGTTGTGGTGATCAACCTGAAAAAGAATGAGGAGTTATACACGCCGGAACTCAACTGGAACCCAACGACTAAAAAGGTTTATACTGAAAAAAAAGTTAAAATTCTCAGTAAACGATCGAATGAACGGTTGGAAGGGGTCGGTTTGGATACCGATCAGACGTTCTCACACTATTTCATTCGGAAACCTTCCGGTATTTTTCAGTTGGCGGGCGGAGGAAATTGAGCCGTAGGGCTTCATTTTTGCAGCTGGGTACGGCACAAGTCCAACGCCTTGCTGGCTTCCTTGACATCCGTAATCACTTTTTCGTCACCCCATTTATTGTAAATGTAGGTCGTTATCTCGGCGACATCAATGTCGGTTAACTGGGCGTTGGCGGGCATTGGCCGATTAAAGCGCCGGCCGTTGACCAGAATGGGTTCATTTTGTCCGTACCGGATCAGGCAGATAATCTTCTCTTTATTTTTTAAATAATCCGAACCGTTAATGGGCGGGTAGAGGGCTTCCAGACCTTTGCCGTCGGTCTGGTGGCAATTGGCGCAGTGTTCCGTATACAACTGATATCCCTCAACAAAGTATTTCTCCTGTTTTAGCTCGTCCTGGCTTTGGCAGCCGGTTTGAAAAAACAAGGGAAACGCCAGTAAACAAATCGATACCCTTCTCATTGTTTTTTATATTCTGCGAGGAGCCGGTCGATGTCGGCCATGAGTTTATCCGCACCTTCTTCGGTGGTGCCGTCATACATGCCCCGAACGTGCTTCTCCTTGTCGACCAACACAAAATGCCCGCTGTGTAAAAGACCGCCCGGTGCACCCGCATCTTCCTGAGCCACCACCATATAGCTTTTGCCGGTTTTAAAAATATCTTCTTTTCGGCCGGTAGCAAATTGCCATTGCGGGCCGGTTACACCCAGATTTTTGGCAAACTCTTTCAATACCGCAGGCGTATCGTGGCGAGGGTCAATGGTATAGGAGAGGAGCATAACGTCCGGATTGCTTTTAAACTGATCATAAACCCGCTTCATCTGGGTTTTCATTTTTGGGCAAATTGTCGGGCACGTGATGAAAAAAAAGTCGGCCACGTAAATTTTTCCCTCAAACGTTTTATCCGTTACCGGCAGGCTATCCTGGTTTGTAAACTGAAAGGCCGGGATCTGGTAATAGGAGGTGTCTGTAACCGTTTTACCGTTGACCTCTTTGGTAATAACATCACGTTCGCCAAGAATGGGTAAGCGATTGTCGGTTGAAGAACAGGCTGACAAAAGAACCGGTATGGCGAAAAATAGCGTACTTTTTAAGACTGAATACATCCTGAACTAAAAATTAATAAAGAAGCTGGCTTGAAAAATGCGTATACTGATTCAACATCCAGCGGCTGATTTTAGTTACCCAAGAATTTCTCGGCCTGCCTGATTCCACCATTTATTTTTTCTTTTACGGTGGTTATTTTCTTCAATTCAAGTTCCAGATAGGCTTTGGCCTGCGCTTCGTCCATGGCTTTGATGCTATCAGCTTTGTAGTTGTTCATCCAGTCATACATCAGACTATCGGCTTCAGTCAAGGCTTTGTTGATCAGAATGCCTTCTTGTTGCCGGGCTTGAAAATTGCCAGGAACGGGCTTGATTTTGGATAAACTGTCGATGTGGTGGCTGATTGCTTCTTTCAAATCTTCCAACTCCTCACTACGCGGCATCACTTCATCGTGGATCGCCATGACCTGAGTATGAACCTGTTCAACGTTTTTTTTATCGCCGGATTGCTGACAACCCACCAGAGTAACAAGGCAGACTAGTAATTTTTTCATGTACAAGTTATCGATTAATTCATTTTGATCCGTTACGACGACGCTTTGGGGGACAAGAGTTCTTTCGCGTTTTTAAGGACACTGGGCGATGGGTTATTACCGCCGATCATTTGGGCAATTTCCTGAACCCGCTCGTTGAAATTGAGCTTTTTTACCCGACTTACAGTCCGGTTTCCCGAATTATCTTTATATACAAAATAGTGGGCTTTTCCCTGGGCCGCAATCTGGTGCAGGTGCGTGATGGCAATAATCTGGTGACTATGGGCCATGTCACGCATCATATTTCCCATTTTGATTGCAATTTCGCCGGAAACACCCGTATCGATTTCATCAAATATAATGGTCGGCAGCGAACGTTTACTGGCCAGAATATACTTGATGGTCATCATCAACCGCGAAAACTCACCCCCCGACGCGACATTCTTCAACTGCTGCGGCTTTACCCCTTTGTTGGCACTGAACAGGAACGAAATCGTATCGATGCCATTATTGGTTGGCTTGCCGGTTTCCATGTTAATTTTCAAGGAAGCATTGGGCATACCCAGATCGGCCAGCAAACTGCCAACGTGTTTTTCAATCTGCGGATTCACTTCCCGGCGCGAAACCGACAAGGCGTTGGCACTCGTCATGAGTTGTTGCAAAGCGGCTTCATTCTCCGATTTGGCTACCGCCAGTTCCTCGTCCGAATTCAGAATTTTGCTGACCTTTTTTCCGAGGTCTGCCTGAATCGACAGCAATTCCGAAACCGTCTTCACGGCATGTTTGGTTTGCAGCTGATAGACCAAATTCAACCGCTCCCGAATGGTTTCCACGCGCGAATCATTGGTCTCAATATGGTCTTCTTCGGTACTGATTTCATTCGCCAAATCGCGTAATTCGATCAGTGAACTTTGCGCACGATCCCGAATCTGGCTAAACCGATCGGTCAATCGGGAGACATAATTGAGATTATTGACTACATTTTTCAGGTAAACTACCACCGATTGCTCGGCATTGTCGAGGTAATCGGCCGACAGTTGCAACCGTTCTTTAATATCTTCCGCATTTTCCAGAATGGTCAGTTCCTGCTCCAGCAATTCCTGCTCATCGGCTTGTAGCTCCAGTTTTTGAAGTTCTTCATACAAAAAGTTATTGTAATCGAACTCCTTCTTCATCATTGCCGTCTCGTTCAGCAAATGTTCGTAAGCTTCCTGTTTAAGTCGATACGTGCGGTAGTCAGTGCGGTATTGACGCAACAGGGGCTCATTTTGAGCATAAGTATCCACAATCTGCAACTGGTATTCATTCGACCCGAGCAGAATCGAATCGTGTTGCGAGTGAATATCCATTAACTGGCTGGTTACCCGGCGGAGAATTTCGAGGTTTACAGGCGTATCGTTTACGAAAGCCCGGGATTTTCCGCTGGGGCTGATTTCTCGCCGAACGACACACGTGACATCGTAGTCGAGGTCTTCTTCCTCAAATAAATGCTCAATAACATACCCTGAAACATCGAAAAACCCTTCGATTACACATTTTTCGTCCGGGTTAAAAAGTGCTTTGGAATCCGCACGATTTCCCATCAACAGGCCGATGGCACCGAGCATGATGGATTTTCCCGCCCCGGTTTCTCCCGTAATCGTGTTCAGCGACTTGTCGGGATCCATTTCCAGATGTTCAATCAGGGCGTAGTTTTTTATCAATAAATGCGAAAGCATGGCAATATTCTAAAAAGGCGCTTTTTCGTCCAGGATGACTTCGTCAACGGTTTGAATAGGAACAAGATGACCGTGACCCACATTGTCACGGACCGACAGTTCAAAGTTCTGAACGTTTAGCAGCCGACCGTGTAATGTGCGTCCGTCAAGGAAAACCACATTTACTTCTGCATTGATCAGTCGGTTGGCGGTTTCGGATGTCCAGTTGTTGAGAAGCTCCGTAGCCCGAATGCGAATTAAACGTTTACCCATGAATTATCTGAGTAACTTTCGGTAAACTTCTGTTTTGGCCGGATCGAGTGTCGACAGCAAGGTAAATGCCTTTTGCCGCTCGTCTCGGCTACCCTCATTCATGATGTTAAACAGTTCTTCGCCCTTGGCGTCGAAAAATGTGTTGATCACGATGGAATTGGGTCGTTGCTGGCTGACCTGCCGGATGATCGATAACACCTCCAACACCTGGAGTCTTGAACCCACCGGATTGGCTGTAAAGTTATCCAGGGCCTGGCGATGGTACGTATAAATGGCTTCGTGGTACGGAATAAACTGCTGACTTTGCAGATTTTCAATCAGCCAATACCGGTTTCGCGTATCACCCTGCGCGCCCCAGGCACCCCCGCCAACACTCTGGCTAGCCTGCGTCATAACGTTATAAGCACGTTGAAAGAACAGTTTTCCTCCCTGTTTGCCAAAAGAATCATAATCAACCCCCAGCATGATCAACGCATGAAAGGCAAGTAATGACGTCAGTTCGCTCGAATAGGCATTTTCATTAAAATACATCGCATCATTCAAGCGATACGGAAAATTGAAGGAATTATCGATATACCGGAGCGTAACCGTCTCGTAATTACTGCCGTAAACCGGTCGGGTAACAATGACCTGAGCACGTCCTTCGTAGTAATTCTGGGCGGGAACTTTCAGAATATCGATGATCAATTTACAGTTGATGCGTTCTTCCGGATTAAAGGCATCGGTGGTCCAACGCCGGTTATTCATAAAATCGGTAATAAATCCCTGAAGTTGCGGGAAAATCTGACGATCGGTGACCTGCGTAGATTGCGCCTGGTTAAAATTCACCGTCACCTGGCAGTTGAGTTCCTGTGCCTGAGCGATTCCGGTCGCCAGGCCGATCAAAACCGCCATAACTAAACGTATTGATTGAAATTTCATAGCATCGATACCTGTTCCTGAACGAGATTGAGCAAATCTTCGGCCACTTTGTCCTTCGATTTAAGATCAAAAGTATACATCCGTTCTTCTTTGTCAATAACGGTAATTTTGTTGGTATCGTGCCCAAACCCCGCGCCCTGATCACGCAAAGAATTGAGGACAATGAAATCGAAGTTTTTTGCCCGCAGTTTATTCCGTGCGTTGGCAAGTTCATCATTGGTTTCCAGCGCAAACCCAACCGTAATTTGATCCGGTCGTTTCTGTTGGCCCAAAGTGGCGGCAATATCGACGGTCCTGGTTAACTCCAAGTCAAAAACCGTTTCTTTTTTCTTTATTTTTTGCTCCGCGGGCCTCAGTGGAGTATAGTCGGCAACGGCAGCTGCCAGAATAATAATGTGAGCTTTGGGAAATTCGTCCCGGGCGGCTTCAAACATTTCCTGCGCTGATCGAACGGATAATCGCCGGATGGTGGGGTCGGGGAGGGGCTGCACGGTTGGGCCACTAATCAGGGTAACATCGGCTCCGGCGCGGGCAAAAGCGCGGGCAATGGCGTATCCCATTTTTCCGCTCGAATGGTTGCTGATGAACCGAACCGGGTCGATGGCTTCCTGGGTTGGACCTGCCGTTATCAAAACCTGCTTGTGTCTGAAAATCGGGCGATGCGCAAAATGCCGTTCCAGTTCCGTCACAATATGTTCCGGCTCGGCGAGCCGTCCTTCGCCCACTAAGCCGCTCGCCAGCTCGCCATGTTCCGCCTGAATGAGCCGATTGCCAAACGATTGGAGCCGACGTAGATTTTCCAGCGTTGTCGGATGACGGTACATATCCAGGTCCATGGCCGGAGCCAGAAAAACCGGACATTTGGCCGACAGGTAAACCGCCGATAACAAATCGTCACAAAAACCGTGTGCCAACTTCGCGAGCGTATGGGCCGAAACCGGCGCAATAACCAACAGATCAGCCCAAAGGGCCAGCTCGACATGGTTGTTCCATTGGCCATCACCCTGACCACCGGAAGATTGGTTTATAAATTCCGATAAAACCGGGCGTTTTGATAAGGTCGCCAGCGTCAGCGGGGTAATAAAGTCCTTTGCCGCCGAAGTCATCACAACTTGCACGTCAGCCCCCAACTTAACCAAAAGCCGGATGAGCAGGGCTGATTTGTAAGCCGCGATGCTCCCCGTTACCCCTAAAAGAATTTTTTTTCCGGTCAGATTGGCCATCGTGTTGCTTTTAAAACCGCAAAACGAAGCGGGGCATTACGGAGAGCATAGAGACAGGTCGCCAGTGCGATTTTCTCCGTGATCTCTGTAATGCCCCGCTTCGTTTTGTACTTAAATCAAAAATTACAACGAGTTCGTCGTATCTTCTTCAACGGTACGCCATTGCAGTTTGCCCTCCAGAAACTCGTCCGTTGCCACGGTTGTCGGTTTTGGCAGACGCTCGTAATATTTAGAAATTTCGATCTGCTCACGGTTTTCGAACACTTCTTCCAGGTTGTCGACCGCCGACGCAAATTCCGAAAGTTTGTTACTGAGTTCTTCTTTCATTTTGCTTGAAATCTGCCGCGCCCGTTTTGAGATGATCGATACTGATTCATACAGATTACCAGTCGCTGCCGCAATCTTATCAGTATCGCGGGTGATGATAGAAGGATTATTTGCCATAGCTTTTTTGTTTTCACGTAGCTGGATTCAGTCACAGCATCGGCTGTAAACGTTTCCGGGTTATTTAATTAGAGGCCGTAGTCGCGGTGACTTTGGCGGGTTTCTGTTGCTGGTTCAATTTTTCTTTTTCCTGATTCGCAATAGTTTCCAGTTCCTTGCGGCTGTCTTCATACATACGCTCCGCCTTTTTAATATCCGGGCTTTTGGGAAACTTGTCTACCAGGGCCAGGTAGTAGTTAACAACTTCCTGATGCCGTTCTTTCCATTTGTCGGCGAAACTATTTTTTGCCAGATGGTATTGGGCATCGACCCGCAGATAAGCCAGTTCTTCATTGTACTTAGAATCCGGATATTCGCGGAGAAAATTGGTAATCGACACAACGGACGAACGATAATTGGCGATATTGGCCGCACTGGTTTTATAGTACTGCTTGGCCTTATCATACGCTTTCAATTCCAGCTTATCCCGCAAAACGGCAATGTACTGCGTACATTCCTGACGAAAAGGACTCTGCGGATGGGCATTGATAAAGTCCTGAAGGGCAGCCATGGCCGTCAGGGTATTGGACTGATCCAGGTTGTAGTTCGGCGAATCCTTATACAGAGAAAGCGCATAAAAATACATGGCTTCATGAGCATAATCGCTTCGCGCGAACGTTTCATAAAATTGCTTGAAATGGAATGACGACAGCTGGTAATTTTGTTGCTGGTATTCGCAGTGCGCCCGGTAAAACTGGGCCATTTCCGATTCTGTGCTTCCTTTCAGAATTGGAATCAATTCCTCAAACAGAAGCCCCGCCCGGTAAAACTCCCCTTTTTTGAAATACGTTACAGCGGCCTGGTACTTTTGATCGTCCGTACCCGTTTTCTGTAATTTTTGAAATGGGCTGCATGACGTAAAAAACACCAACAACACAACCGCTACTATACCTGTTTTCAAATAATGCTGCATAAGTTGCAAAATTAATAAAAATCTACGTAAGATTAACGAATACTCAAGTTAAATAGTGCTGGGGTTGAGGTCCGTAGTAGGCAAAAAAATAAGCAGTAAACAGGGAATCTGCCTACTGCCTATCGTAAAATTGTCTATAGTCATTGATGGCTTACCATTAATTTTTTGGTAGCGATCTTTTTCCCTTCCAGTGATAATTGATAAAAATACATGCCGGAATTCATTTCACTGGTTGCGATTCGAATTTTTCGTTCGTTCCGATCCAGAACATATTCGCCGACCTGGGCACCCAGCACATTGTAAAAGACGAGCTTGGCATCTTTTACTCCACCGGTAATCTGGTAATCGATCTCCGCACTTTCATTGGCTGGATTAGGATAAATGTTCGAAACCGTAATCCGTTCACTGGCATACATCCGGTCATCGACTTTCCGGGCTTCTTCCGCAGATTGACGCGCTTCGGGCACCACCAGATTGCCGGAATCCGAGCTGACCGGACGAACCTGCGTTTTGTTTGCGGTCGTATTCAAAAGCTGATTGCGGTAAAACTGGTTGATCGCCGTATTTTTATGAACGGTCACCCCGCGATCTAAGCTGGAAACACTCGGATGTTTCAGGAAAGGGAAGTTTCGGGAATGGATAACCCGGCTTGTCGGCGCGGGTTTTTGCCCTAACTCCAACCGGCTTTTGGGCTTGCTGCTATCGGTTTGAGCCAGTAGACTCTGTGATACCAACAGCGCCAGTCCGGTTAACCAGGCATATAAACGTACAGGTTGTTTCATATACTTTCATGCAATAAACTGGGTGGATACAATACCCCATCACAAACATATTTAAAAAAACGAGAAAGTCAACGACCGGCTCCTCAAAAAATTGCTATATCAACTCTTTTTTCTCACTTAGAACTTTGTGGTATCCTAAAGGTTTAAAACAGAGTCATTTTTTTATTAACTATTTTTTGACTGCGGCTTAATTGCCGGGTTTTCGAACCGGTTTTTTATTTAGCTCTTTCTCCAGATCGCTCTCCTCCGTAGGAGAAGCCGTGTTCTGACGGGCGGGTTTGCTAACCGACCCGACACTTTTCAGTACTCCGCCCGCCGTGCTGTCTACCGGCTTTAAACGGTTTTCACTCCCGGTTGTAACCGGTATTTTAGACGGGTTAACTGGCTTTTCGGTCACTTTCCGGCCATTCTTTACTTCGTCTGGTGTTGTACTTCTTAGCGCATCGGTTTCTGTACTATCCATTATCTTCGTACGAATAGTACCCCCGATTTCAGCCTGTTTTTTAGGTTCAACGGCCGGAACAGGGGCCGGTTTACTGACCGGGCCGCCATCTTTAACGAATGTCTTTTCGGCGGTACTACCTGTATTTTTCCGAATCAGACTCTTGAGCTTGGGTTCATTGACCGGAACTTCCCGTTTCGTTGTCGCCGAAGCTTCAACCGGCAGGGTAGCTCCGGGATTTTTACCTGGGTTTACACTTGAAATGGTGGTCTGCATCGGCTCGGGCAACCCCAGAATTCGGGCTTTTGTGGGCTTTTCAGCGATGCGCCAATTGAAACCATCCAGCTGTTTATCGGCTTCTTTCAGTTCCTTTGGCGGAACCAGTTTAGAATCAGGCTGACCATAAAAGCTAATCCGGTTGACTTTACGATCGGCAAACCGGATGGTCATTTTACTACATAAGACCCGGTTCATTCCCACCATTTTATTGTTCTCATCAACGGCAAAATAAAGACTCTCTCCATTGCCTTCCACAATGACATGATCAATGTCGGAGCGGTCTTTTTTCTTGTCATACGTAAAATACGATGTCAGCGTCCGGCCTTTCACCTGGTTAAAGTTGAGCAGCGTATCTTGTGATATGACGAAAGAATGCCCCCGAAGTAACATTTTATGAATGCGGTTATTTTTCATTAAAGCGGTAATCGAGTCGCCTTCCATCTGATAATTCGTACTCCAGACAATCGGATCCTTAAAAAAGAAGATGGTCGAATCGGCCGTTTCATAGACAATCGAGTCGCATTTACTCTGCAAATCATTCTTGAAAACCAGCACATTTTTCTGACCTATCAGCCTGCGATACGTTGAATCCGCACTGGTATTCCCTTTCCGTCGTTTTGGATTGGGTAGTTCGAAAGACCAGAGGGTATCCGCCCGCATAAACAAGGTGTCCGAACTTGAAATACTTTTCACCAAGGCGTGCCCAATCATTCGGGCTACCCCGGCTTTTCGGTTATATCGCCCAAAATCGCCCGTCAGAATAGTTTTATCCCCTTTGGCCAAGAGCACTACATTCCCGCGCGCGGTGTAAAAATCATTGGCATTGTTCCCCACTAACGTATCCCCGGTCAGGGTGTATTTTTCCGTTTCGATGGTGGCCCTGCGCTGAAAATTCGACAACCGCGATACGGTATTGTAATCCCCATCTTTTGCAATCAAAACACCTTCCTTGCTCACGATCCGGGTCGGCCCCTGAAACGTTGCTATCTTGCTTAACGAATTGTAAAGCAACGAATCCGCGGTTAGGGTATACTGCGGATTGACCAGTTTGACGTTCTCGTGGAATGTGAACAGTTTGGTCTGGGTGTTGTAATAGCCTTCACGGCTGGTCAGAATGTTTTCCCGGTCGACGATTCGACCTTTGACTGGATAATGTGCAATACCGTTGGCCAGATCGTATTCCAGGCGCCGGGTAGTCAGTGTCATCTTCCGGTCTTTTAAAACCACCGTACGGCCTGTCACATTGGCCTGCCGGTTGGCGCCGAAATAAAACAACGTATCCCCCCTGACGCTCAGCGTATCGCCCTGAACCAATCGTACATTCCCGTAGGCTTCGATGACATTGGTAGTCAGATTTTGAACGGCACGATCGCAATACATCAGGGTATTTTTGTGCAGTAGCTCGACATTGCCGGTCAGTTTTCGAATTTCTTCCGTTCCTGACTGCAGACCTTCCAGTTGGTCGGCCCGTTTCAGGATCACAATATCACTCGCTGCCCCCGCCGATGGATTGCCAATCTGGCCCATTGCTGTACCTGCCAGCAAAACCAGTAGCACAACCAGAAGCCTGTGTATCATTCTGTTGGTATAGACGCTAATTTTATTCAAAGGGTTGCGATGCATGGAAAAAAATCTTCTAAACGACCTGAACTCGGATTATGCTGATTATTTGATTAATTATGATTTTAATTTCGATCCACAAGACCGATTAATCAGGGAACTGCGTTTCAGATCATTCCAGGGTACAAAATTATGGCTTTAGCCCAGAACCAGGCGCTTGAACGCCAGTTTTTAAGCTTTATTAACAAAGAACAACTTTTTGCCCAAACTGATTGCATTCTGCTGGCCATTAGTGGAGGGCTCGATTCGGTCGGCATGGCAGAGTTGTTTCGATTGGCGGGATTCCGATACGGGATTGCCCACGTAAATTTTCAATTGCGCGGAACTGACTCCGACCAGGATGAGGCTTTTGTGAAAGCGTTGGCGGAGCGGCATGGCGTCCGGTTTCATACCGTCCGCTTACCGGCAAAACAAGAAGCCGACCAGCGGGGCATTTCAACCCAAATGGCGGCCCGGCAACTACGCTATGCCTGGTTTGAGCAGGTAGCCCGGGAGTTCGGTTACAGCGGTATTGCGACGGCCCATCATCAGGATGATGTGCTGGAAACTATTCTGCTGAATCTGGTAAGGGGAACCGGCTTGACGGGTTTGCGGGGAATTCCGATCAAAAATGGGTTGATCATCAGGCCCTTGTGGTTTGCCAACCGGGACTCCATTGCCGAATACATCTCACAGAACGGGTTGGCATGGCGGGAAGACAGCTCCAATGCATCGAATCACTACCGGCGCAACCAGCTTCGCCATCAGCTCATTCCGGTTCTCAAGGAAATGAACCCCAATTTGCTGCAAACCCTGCAAACCACGGTCGCGCGCATACAATCAGCCGGCGTGTTGGTCGACCAGGAAATTCGGCGGTCGTGGGATACCCTGGCCATACCGAGTCCGGGCGGTTTTCTTCTTTCCATTGAACAGTTACTCGCCCAGAATGAATGGGAATACCGCTTGTCGGAATGGCTCAAACCGTTTGGGTTTCAGTATGTTCAGATCAGTCCGCTGGCCGAAGCCGTCCGGGCTGACGGTTTTGGACAAAAATTTTATTCGGCCTCCCATCAGGTAATTCGCGATCGGGAATTTTTACGAATCGAAACCCGGCAATCCGCTAGTTTTCAGCCGATTGTCCTGGATGCAGTACCGCTGGATGACGTTTTTGTTTGCGATCAGTTCTCGCTGCGATTCAAGGTCATCGATCCGTCGGACGATTTCCGGATTCCGACCAGTTCTCACATCGCCTGCCTGGATGCGGATCGGCTTGAGTGGCCTCTGACCATCCGGCTCTGGCAAACGGGCGACCGCTTCCGGCCACTTGGGATGACTGGGAATCAGACCGTTGGTAATTTTCTGACCAACCGGAAAGTGTCTCTGGCCGACCGCCGTTCTGCCTGGGTGGTGGTATCCGGCGAAAAGATAGCCTGGCTGATCGGTTATCGAACCGACGACCGGTTTCGGATTACTGAACAGACCAGAAAGATGGTAAAAATCGAGCGGCTGGACCTGTAAGATTTTGCATTTGCCCGACTCGCTTGCCGCGTGTGCAAGGATTCCTGTTTAAAATGTGATGTACAAGCAATTTTTGGCATCCCTTTTGATGATTTTAGGGAGCAACCCTTTCAATTCACTATGAACTATGTACGACTGTTATTTCTGAGTGCCATTCTGAGTGGAATGACGCTGGCCGTTCAGGCGCAAAGTGCGCGTCTGAAATCGGCTAACAAACAGTTTGAAAACCTGGCGTATGTGAACGCGGTCCGGGCCTACGAGGATTTTTTGCGGTTGGACAAAAAGAAAGACCCCGCCGAAGTTCAGGAGGCTTATACCAAACTGGGCTATAGTTACCGCGCCTTGCAGGACACCAAAAATGCGGAACGGATTTATGCCGATTTGCTGAAAGAGTTTCCCGAAACCGACTCGAAAAATTACCTGTATTACGCCCAGGCGCTGGCCGCCAATGGCAAATACCGGGATTCTCAAAAAATATACAGCAAGTACGGAGAAAAGCAAGAAGAGGATTTGCGGGGTGGGAAATTTACCGTATCCTACATGGATATGAATAAGTTTTATCAGGACTCATCCTCGTATCGGGTGGAGTTTTTGCCGGTCAACTCGCGTCAGGCGGATTTTAGTCCGATGTATTACCAGAATGGGCTGGCTTTTGTATCAGCCCGGGATGAAACCGGTCCCGTGAAGCGGGTTTTTGGCTGGAATCAAACGCCCTTTCTGGATTTGTATTTCTATCCCGATACGGCGGAACTTCAGAATAATGCCGGACTCGCGGCCCGGGCGGCTTCGTTGGGAGGGAGTACTACCACGGCTGAGGTTGCAGAGGCTACGCCCCTGGAAGACAAGCCCCTTTCAAAAACCGAACTCTTCAGCCGGACACTGAATACGAAATACCACGAAGGGCCCATGACTTTTTTCAAAGACCAAACCCGGATTATTTTTACCCGAAATAACACGGCCAGAGGGAAAAATGGCAAAAGCACCGATGGAATTCGTAAACTAAAGTTATACATCGCAGAAAATACCAAAGGAAGCTGGCAGAAAGTTGAAGAACTTCCGTTTTGCAGCAATGATTATTCGGTTGGACACCCGGCTTTGTCGCCCGATGATACCAAGCTCTATTTTGTGTCGGATATGCCGGGCGGTTTTGGCGGAACCGATATTTACGTCGTAGAATACAAGGACGGACAGTGGTCGTCGCCGGTAAATATGGGCAAAGAGATCAATACGGAAGGCAACGAAATGTTTCCGTTCATTGATGAAAATAACAACCTTTATTTTTCGTCAGACGGACACGAAGGGCTGGGCGGTTTGGACTTGTTTTATGCCGAGTTGCGCGAAGGCGTAGCGTTTAAAGGCGTACAAAATATGGGGTATCCCATTAATTCTGAAAAAGATGATTTCGGCCTGATCACCACGAAAAACCGCACTTCCGGCTACTTCAGCAGCAATCGGAAAAGGGGCGTCAGTGACGATAATATTTATAGTTTCCGACGCACCTGTAAACAGTTGAACATCTTCGTCTATGATGCCAAAACGAATGAACCCATTGCCGTTGCCGACGTTCGGGTCATCAAAGCGGGCATCAATCAGGATCTGCGGTTTACGGGAATAGATGGAAAAACCGGTTTCTGTGTCGATGCCAATATTGACTATGAGTTCAAAGCCATCAAGGAAGGATATTCGCCCAACAGCATCCGGTTTTCGACCATGACCCAATCGGAAAGGCCCGTCATGACGGTGTCAATTTATCTGGAGAAAAGCGAAAATACACTGGTAAAAGGTACCGTAAAAACCGAGGTCAACCAGGAACCGGCGCCGGGCGTTACTGTAACGCTGCGGAATGAAAAGGATAAATCGGAGCAGCAGGTGGTAACCGGAAAGGATGGTAAGTATGAATTTGAAATGAAACCGGGTGCTCCCTACACGCTTACGACTCAGAAAAACCGCTACACGGCCAATCAGGAACAGATCCCGAAAATGAAAGCCGGTAAGAATCCGAAATTGATTGAAAAGCAGCAGGGCATTTACGGCGAAGGCGATGTGTTTGAGTTGAAAAATATTTATTACGATCTCAACAAGTTCTTTATCCGGCCGGATGCTGCTCACGAACTTGACCATCTGGCGACGCTATTGCGGAAATATCCCGAAATGAAAATTGAACTGCGATCACACACCGACAGCCGGGCCAGCGATGCGTATAATATGCAATTATCCGAAAACCGGGCCAGGGCCGCTGTCGATTACCTCGTCAACCGGGGGATTGAACCTGCTCGGTTGAATTCTCTGGGACTGGGCGAAAGCGAAATCCTGAATGGCTGTACCGACGACATCGCCTGTCCTGAGAGTAAACACCAGAAAAACCGGAGAACGGAATTCAGAATCGTTTCGGTGCAGCGAAATACCCCCGAGTCGGCCGGAAAATGACGGTATCCGTACAGGAAACCCGTTCTTGACCCGTGTCGGTTTTCAGATCAGGGTTCCGCCATCGGCGTGGAATAGACTGCCGGTGCAGTAAGCCGACGCATCGGAGGCCAGAAACAGCGCCAGAGGGCTGATTTCGTCCGTGGTTCCCATGCGGGCGATGGGCAAACGGTCGGTGAAGTGGGCCAGAATCGTTTCGTCCTGCCACAGGGCCTGACTAAACTTGGTTTTGATCAGACCGGGACAAATGGCATTGACGCGGATGTGGTCAGCCCCCCATTCTTTTGCCAGCACTTTGGTGAGCATATTCAATCCCGCTTTACTGACGCTGTAGATGCCCAAACCGGGATCGGGCGTTTCACCTGCAATGCTGCTCATCATGATAATGCTGCCACCGCCCCGTGCTTTCATAAGCGGGTACACCATTTTACTGAGTTCAAAAGGAGCCTTGACATTCACTTGCATGATTTTATCGAATGCCGCCAGATCGCAGTCAATGGCTGGCCCGAAAACCGGATTCGTAGCCGCGTTATTCACCAGGATGTCAATTCCACCGTATAAATCTACCGTCTTATCCACAAGGTGGCGCAGTTGGTCGTGGTCGCCGGCATGGGCGGCAATACCGCTGGCTTCGCCACCTTCGTTCCGTATTTCGGCCACAACGCCGTCGAGGCTACTCTGCCGGCGGCTACTGATCACCACGCTGGCTCCGAAACGGGCAAAAATGCGGGCGATATCTTCACCGATTCCTTTGCTTGCTCCAGTGATTAATGCCACCTTGCCGTCCAAACCAAAAATTGATTTCTCTACTTCTTTTCCGGGTAGATTTGCCATATTTGCCAGTGACTTTTTCACGTTTCGGGGAAAGCCTGATCGCAAACTATCGTTATTATTGAATATTTCAAAAATAAGATTGGATCGTTTTGATACCGGCACGGATCGTCGGCATACGAGAGGTGCTTAAATTTCGTTGCATACAATAAGGTAAAGAGCCAGCCACCGTTCACTTATGACCCCAAAACCTACCGATCTTCCACCTTTTATCCGTTCCTGGCGTCAGCTTTACCTGATTGTAATTGGTAGCTTACTGCTTGAAATCGTCTTGTTTTACGGGTTTATGCGTTATTTTTCATGAGCAGTCTCGATTGGCTCATCCTGGCCGGGACGCTGGCCATTATCATTATTTATGGGGTGGTTCGGAGCCGGGGTAGTCGCAATATGGACGATTATCTGCTGGCGGATCAGTCCTTGCCCTGGTACCATGTTTGTCTGTCGGTTATGGCAACCCAGGCCAGTGCCATTACGTTTCTTTCCACACCGGGTCAGGCTTTTACAGATGGAATGCGGTTTGTACAGTTTTATTTTGGGCTGCCGCTGGCCATGGTCGTACTCGCCATTACCTTCGTTCCCATATTTCATAAATTAAAAGTCTTTACGGCCTACGAATACCTTGAATCCCGGTTCGACGCCCGCGTTCGGGTCTTTACGGCCCTGTTGTTTCTTCTGCAACGCGGCTTATCGACGGGGCTTTCCATTTATGCTCCTTCCATCATTCTATCGACTATTTTAGGGTGGAACATTTTCTGGACCAATATCATTATGGGCGGTATTGTGCTGGTATACACCGTTACGGGGGGAGCCAAAGCAATTTCGTATACCCATCTGCAGCAGATGCTGATTGTGACGGTAGCCATGTTTATTGCCGGCTGGATGACGGTTCATTTATTGCCCGCCAATGTCGGATTTATGGATGCGTTGCAAGTGGCCGGGAAGGCCGGACGACTCAATACCATCGATCTTAAATTTGACCCCAACAGCCGCTATAATCTCTGGTCGGGGCTTATTGGCGGTTTTTTTCTGCAATTATCGTACTTCGGAACCGACCAGTCACAGGTAGGGCGGTATTTAACCGGTCAGTCGATTGGCCAGAGTCGGCTGGGGCTATTAGCCAATGGCATGTTGAAAGTGCCGATGCAGTTTTTAATCCTCCTGGTGGGGGTGCTGGTATTTGTATTTTACCAGTTTAATCCTTCACCGGTATTTTTCAACAAAGTCGAAACCGATCAGCTCTTGAAAAGCAAATACGCCGATCAATACCGCCAGTTGGAAACCGAACACCAGACGATTGCGGCCCGGCGTCAGAAAGCGGTTTTGACCTTGAATAAGGCGCTTACCGAACAAAATACGGCTTCAGTCGAAGCGACGAAAGCCGTAATTGTCCAAACCGATGAAGAAGCTAAATTGGTTAAAAGTCAGGTTGTTGAGCTGATTAAAAAGAATAACCCGGTGGGTGATACGAGTGACGTAAATTATGTTTTTCTCCGTTTTGTCCTTGATTTTCTTCCCCACGGTCTGATCGGTTTGCTGATCGCCGTTATTTTTAGTGCATCCATGGGATCGATTGCCGCTGCCTATAGTTCGCTGGCCTCCACAACGGTTGTGGATATTTACAAACGGTTATTTTGCAAAAACTATTCCGATGGACATTATTTGATGGCTTCCAAAATTTCGACTATCATTTGGGGCGTATTCTGCATTATTGTAGCGCAATTCGCCAGCAAATTAGGGAGCATGATCGAAGCCGTAAACATCTTAGGCTCTTTATTTTATGGGGTTATTCTGGGGATTTTTCTGGTTGCTTTTTATTTTAAATCGATAGGAGGGAAGGCCACGTTTTGGGCGGCTGTGATCACCGAAGGCCT
The DNA here is from genome assembly GCF_003858645.1 of Larkinella knui. GTDB lineage: Bacteria > Bacteroidota > Bacteroidia > Cytophagales > Spirosomataceae > Larkinella > Larkinella knui. The sequence continues at coordinate 545,238 of NZ_RQJP01000001.1, forward strand.
GGTGATTTGGTGCTGGCAGGTCGAATTAACCGCATTTCTGTGGTTGAATGTAATTGGCTGCGTACTTTTGATTGGAATTGCGTGGCTGCTGGAACAGGTTATACCATCGAAACATGAAGCTTCGGCTAGCCAATAAATAAAAAACCGCCTTCAATTACGAACAATTGAAGGCGGTTTTCTGAGATGCATAAACACTTACGCTTTCTTCTTTTTCCCTTTTAGTACTTTGGAAGCCACCGGTATCAGGGCCTGATAATCAGAAACCCCTTTCTGGATGCCTTCTTTGTAGAACTTGAAAATCGGATCATTGGATGCGTCACCCAAAGCCAGTGCTTTCTGCGCCAGCGGTAGCGCTTCAGCAGCTTTGCCCATTTTTGCTAGAATCTGGGCCTTTATCCAGACATTCATATAGGTTTCTTTCAGGCCAATCGACTTGTCGGCCCACGCCAGTGCCTGATCCAGATTGCGGTTTTTGGATAGATTCCAGTTTGCTGCGGCTTGCAGAACACCAGCATCTTCGGGTTTGTCGGCCACGGCTTTTTCCACATTCGCCTGGGCATTTGCGATCACATCAACTTTCAAACTGGCGGTAGCCCGTGTATCCGCCCAGGAAAAGTTTAAATTTGCCGTACTGTCGGTCAGGTCGCCGAAGCCAATGGTGAACGTTTCGTAGGGGCGGGCCGTTTTCTCGGACTTCATCTGAACCCGGAGGGCATCTTCTTCTTTTTTGTATCCATTGGGAGCGCCTTCTTCGGCGGTGGCCGTCAGGTTTTTATTGAAAATCAGCGTCCATTCGTTCTGATTCGGAATAGTAAAAACCGAGTAGCTTCCGGCGGGCAGTTTTTGTCCCTGTACCATCACGTCGGTTGTCGTTTTGAAATTCGTAGCGCCATTGGCACCCGTGCGCCATAGCTGGCCAAGCGGAGCAAGGGGCGTCTGGTTGCCCAAAGCGGTACGGCCTTTTAAACTGGGACGGGAGTAGGTTACGGTCAAGTCGGTGGTGCCAACCGTTTGCATTACCGTTGCCCCCGGGCTGGCTTGCGGCAATTTAATCTGGGCGATGGCTACCTGAGCAGCGAGAGTCAGTGTGGTTAAGAGAAAAATCTTTTTCATGGTTTAATTATTGTATGTCGTAGTAATTACGGGACGAAATTGCAGTTTTTTCCAGTTAAACCCAAGAGTCATTTTCGAATATGCACCGTCAACCTTTGTTAAGTCTGTTGAAAAATCACCAACCTGCCACGGATGAGGAGCGGCTGATGCTGGAGCAAACCATTGCGTTTGTGGCGAATCAACCCGATTGCTTTGAAAGACACTTGACGATCGGCCATGTTACCGGTTCTGCCTGGATTGTTAGCCCCGACCGGCAGCAGGTGGTGCTCCTGCATCATCGCAAACTTGACCGCTGGCTTCAGCCCGGCGGACACGCCGACGGTGATCCGGATATTCTTGGGGTGGCGCTGCGGGAAGCGGAAGAAGAAACCGGTCTGGAAAATTTAAAAGTTGTCTCCTCTTCGATTTTTGACGTGGATGTTCACGCTATTCCCGCGCGAGGTTCCGAACCTGAACACCGGCATTATGACATCCGGTTTTTACTCGAAGCCGACCCCCGTCAACCTTTCATTCAAACACAGGAGACGAAAGAGGTTCGGTGGGTAGCTGTTAATGAAATTCAAAAATTTACTGCGGAAGGATCGATAATACGAATGAATTTAAAGAAAAAATAGAATAACTATAAAACCAGGTACTATTTATTGTGTTACATTAGCGTCGGAAACACAATTGCTGTTTTCTGAGTATAACAAAACCACAGCTAGTATGAAGACGATAATGAAGACCTGCCTGGGTCTGCTGGCGGTAGCATTGACTATGCCGGGAATTGCGCAGGATAAAGTAAAGAATGACCCTACGTATTCGACTGCCAATTACAAACACCCCAATAAAGCCACGTCAGCCCGGCAGTGGGAGCCCGAATCAGGCATTGAATTTCGGATCCGGAGACGCCAGCCCCAAACGATTGCCGCTTATCGCGAGCAGCAGCGCCGGGGCGGATTTGGGGATGCGGCCATTTCGATTCCGGCCAAACCAACCTTGGCAAACCGGAATTATAAGCAACAGAACCGGATGGTTACACCCCAGCCTGCGAATAAACCGGAAATGGCAACCCGCGTCGAAACCGATGAAAGTGTGGGTAATTAGGGTGAACTTTCCGACGCTGTCAGGCGCGTGCAGGCGAGTTGGTCAGGCTGCTAGTTTTTGCTGGTAAAGCCGGTAGTTCACTTCATCGAAGCAAACGAACTGGATTTCCAGGCGAGCGGTTTTATGCTGTTCCAGAAAGTTCTGTACGGTTTCGATGGCAATCGTGCAGGCTTTGTCTTTTGGAAATCCATAAATACCGGTGCTGATATTGGGAAAGGCAATCGAAGTGAGGCCGCGTTCCGTAGCAATTTCCAGCACCCGGCGGTAACAGCTCGCCAATAATTCCGGCTCCTGGTTTTGGCCGCCTTGCCAGACGGGCCCGACGGTGTGAATGACGTAGTTAGCGGGTAACCGGTACCCCTTGGTTATTTTCGCATCGCCGGTTTTACAGCCATTCAACGTACGGCATTCGGCCAGTAATTCGGGTCCGGCAGCCCGATGAATGGCTCCATCGACACCGCCACCGCCCAGCAGACTCGAATTCGCGGCATTGACAATGGCATCGACGGAGCATTTGGTAATATCACCCTGAATAACCTGAATCATCCGTAGAGTCGTTAGTATTTCATCAGTTTCACCGTCCGTTTGGCACTTTCGCTCGATAGCGTCAGAAAGTAAAGGCCGGGCGACAAACTCAGCGTCTGTAGTGAAAAATTAGCCACCCGGTCGGACGTATAGTTTTGCCGCCACACCACTTGTCCCGCCGAATTGGTCACCATCATGTCGATGGTCTGGTTCAGCGGTATTTCATTCCACTGAACCGTCAGCCGGTCCGCATTGGTAAACGGATTCGGATAAATCAGCAGGGAATAGGCCTCAGCCGCAATGGCCGATGCCCGCTCGAAGTTCGGAATACCGTATCCTAATTCCGCATCGGGCCTGGTAAACTGGCTGCCTGATTGCCGTAAACACTCAATAACCTGTTGCGCCGTCAAACGCGGGTTGGCCTGCCAAAAACCGGCGGCCAGCGCGGCCACCAACGGGGAAGAATAGGAAGTGCCGTTGCCTGCCGACACGGTGCCGCCCGGCGACCCCAACGTTGTGCCGGACCCCAGGGCTACCAAATCCGGTTTGATTCGGCCGTCAGCGGTGGGGCCAAACGAACTGAACGGCGACCGGATGCCATTTCGGTCGACGGCGCCAATGGACAAGACCGTCGGCACATCCGCCGGAGCCCCGATGTAATGCCAGGGATCATTGCCTTCATTTCCGGCAGAAACCACCACCAGCATGCCGGCTTCGGCAGCCCAGCGGGCGGCCCGGCTAATGAGCGTAGTCTGGCCGTTCAGATCCTGGTACGTATGATTTTGGGAAGGGTCGTCAAAGGTGGTATAGCCTAATGATGAGTTGATTACGTCCACGCCGGTACTGTCGGCATACTCGGCGCCCAGCAGCCAGTTGGCTTCTTCAACGGGTGTTTCGCTGGCTGCATCTTCGGTTCGGAGCAACAGATAGGAGGCTTTATAGGCGGGGCCGATCAGTTGTCTTTCCTGATAACCGGCCATGATCGACAGGACACCTAACCCGTGAGAATCGTCCTCGTAGACACTGGTTTCTTTCTGGACAAAATCATACGTGCCGACTACCCGGTTTTCCTGGAAAAGCGGGGCCAGGAACGGAACCTGATTGGCATTGCGAAAACCGGCATCCAGAATAGCCACCAGCATACCTTCGCCGTGAAAACCCTGTGCATGCATTTTATCGACGCCAATCTGAATCAGTTGGTCGCTGGAATTGCCGTAGAGAGTTGGATCATCAATCTGTTCCCGTTTATTTTTTTGCGGATTGGCCGTCAACTGGGCGTACCCGATCCGGGCGTTGCCGATGGAGCGATTGCTTTCAACGCCCTGCACGAACGGCAGCGCCCGAATGGTGGCCAGGTTCGATTCGCTTGTTTCAACCAAAACCGCATTAGCCCAGCGCGACGTAAACCATATTTTGGCGCCGGTCTGGCGGATCGCGGCAACATAGGTCGGATTGACCGGTAAATCTTTTTCCAGCACCGAAATACCCTGTTTACCACGTCGCTGAATGGCCCGCTGGGACAGAAATTGCTCCGGCCGGCTCACGGAATACGGCGTATTGGCTTTATCTTTCAGGAGGATCAGGTATTTGCGGTTTTGGGCTTGGGCCGCTACTCCGCTAATGACCAGAACAAGCAGAAACAGTACGGATTTTTTCATACGTTCATTCAGGCTATAGGTTCATTCTTCCCTTTCTTCGGAAGGAGAAGCAGAAACTTAGTTTAATTCAATCGAACCCGCATACGATTTGGGCTGCGAATACAGGGGTAGGCCCAACAATTTCCACCGCAATAGCCCTGCTACTGAATACGCATAATTCGGGCCATTTGTTGCACGAACCGAAATGGAAGTCGGTTCCCAGTCGTACCCCGTAATAAAACCCGACCAAACCGAATAGGCTTCTGCCGGTATGGTCTGGCTGGACGATTTTTTAACTCCATAGAAAACGTTCAAGTCAATTTCGGAAATCCAGGTTTCATCAATTTTGATGCGGGCGAATTTTAATCCACCCGGCGCAAGGCTGTCCCGGGAGATGAACGTCCACTTTTCTACATTAGAATTTCCTTTAAAACCCGCTCTTTTTGGGCCTGAATTAGCGACAAAAGATAAAAGTCCGAAAGCGAAAATAAGGGCAGCATACAGGCTGATCCGTTCTTTAATGAACCTTGTGGCCTGAAAACACAGCCCGATAAAGTAAACGGCTACTACCAGGTTTAGTACCGTCCAAAAAAGATACAGCATGGGATAAAAAAGTTACGACAGGCCCCGTTCCAGCTATCCGTGGGGTTTCGCTGACAAAGGTGCATGTTTTTTATTTCTATTCACCACCAGCGTTTTGATTGGCCTTTCAACCGTATCCTCTGATTAACCACCGGGGCTCTGTTTTGTTGAGAAACGTCAATCGATTTGGCCGCTGGTTCAGGCAGCGCACAACCAGGCTCTGTAGGATGCGCAAACGGATTGTAAACAAGCCATTCGTTCAGCCAAGTAGAGGCTGCTTCCGAATCCTCAATAAACCGACCGCTTAATAAGTGGAACGCCAACGTATATAGGACCGGCGGACTTTATTGCCAGAAATCTACCTAAAACCCGTTCGTCTCGTATGAAACTATTGTTCTATGGCTGGCTTTTGATGATCAGTCCGCTTGCGTTTGCAAAAAAACCGGATACCGCCCCAAAAGCCCCTTTTACCGGAATGACTACCATTACCTGGATTGGTTTTGGGAATCAAACCGTCAGTTCACCCATTCCGGTTGGCGTTGTTACTATGACGGCACCAACGCCGTTTGCCTATCCCAAGAAAGTGGATATTCAGAAAAATGTTTACTACCAGGAAATCGTCCTGGTTAATTCGACTTTCAAGCCGGCTAATCCGGTGACGAAACCACCCATCGTGGGCAACTGGTTCGTGCGCCGACAGGTCCTGAGCGTAAAAGACGGCAAAACCGAGGTGCTGCAAACCACGCGTTTATCGATTAATAAAAATGCCGAAGCTACCGACAAGGCCGACCAAAGCCTGTCGGCCAAGGCCACGCATGTTGAATACCGGATTGGGCGGACGGAGAAAATCATTGGGAAACCAGGACCCGGTAAAATACTCAAAACAACCACCATCGAAGTATTTCCGCACGATGCGGTTCGGATTGCCCTTCCAATGGCGACCATTTTCTCCAACATCTGCCAGGTGAAAGATGTGGTGACGCGACCCATTCCCTGCGAATTTCAGATGGTTAAGTTTCAGATCATTGGCAAAAGCGGAAAAGTGCTTTACGAAACCAGTGCAGTAGAGAATGGCCCTGCCATTAAAATACCTGATGAAGAGTGGGTAAAGACTGACGGAGCCTTTCGGTATATCGACGCCAAATGGACCATCAAACGGATACACAAACCCAATTTTCCGGTCAACAAGGGTTACCTCATTAGCTGGGGGCAGTCGGGGAGTGACTTTAATGCTGAAGTTGACACGCACGCCCCGCTGGCATCCGATTTGCAACTGGACGGGACAATTGGGAAGGAATTTACGATCCCGTTTCAGGTCAAAAAGTCATCGCCTAACACCGGGCTTGTTACGAAGGTAGGAGAACTGATTTTGGAAAATGATGTAACCAAAACGAAATTTTCCAAGTCGCAGATGCCCGGAGCTACCCGGGCGGAAGCGTATATCCGGTTGAACTGGTAAAAATTCAAATTAAAAAACCGTCCTTCATGAAGGACGGTTTTTTAATTTGTGTCAACACGGAATTTGGTTGACAATCAGTGGATTGCCGGCATTTCAAGCCCGGTCATTACGTGTTCGCCTTCGGATTGGCGGAAGCTTTTCATGATCCAACCGCCCCCAATCACGTCGTCGCCTTCGTAAAAAACGGCCGCCTGACCGGGCGCAATTGCCGAAACGCCCTGTTCAAACAGTACCTTGATTTTGTCGCCATCCTGGGAAATAACCGCGGGTGTCCCGGGGTCCTTATACCGTACTTTCGTTACGGTTTCGAGCGGCTTTTCGATCGAGGTATATTTTTGGAGATTTAACCGGCTGACCATCATGCCGTCGCGGTATAAATCTTTGTCGATGCCCAGAATAACTTCGTTGGAATCCTTGCGAATATCGGTTACAAATACCGGGTAGCCGAAAGCAATGCCGAGCCCTTTTCGTTGTCCGATCGTATAAAACGGATAGCCTTCGTGTTTGCCTACCACTTTTCGGGTGCCGGTCGATGAATCTTCGAGAATAAAATTCCCGCCCGCCACTTCCTGTTCCAGGCCCGGAACGCGCCGTTTCAGAAAGCCCCGGTAATCATTGTCGGGCACGAAGCAGATTTCATACGACTCCGATTTGGTGACCAATTCGGTAAAACCGCGCTCCGTCGCCATCGCGTAGATTTCCGACTTGCGCAGGTGGCCCAAGGGTAATTTGGTGCGGCTCAGACTTTCCTGCGAAACCCCCCACAGCACGTAGGATTGATCTTTCAGGTTGTCGATGCCGCGCGAGATGACAAACCGCCCGTTAGCCGGACCTCCGTCGGTCACTTCCCGAATATTGGCGTAATGGCCCGTGGCAATCGACTCGCAATCCAGGCGGTCGGCCCGGCGCAGCAGCGCATCCCATTTGATGTGGGTATTGCAGAGAACGCAGGGGTTGGGCGTGCGGCCTTCCAGGTATTCGCCCGTAAAATGGTCGATGACCGAGTCACCGAATTCGGCCCGAATGTCCAGGATATAATGCGGAAAACCGAGGTTGACCGCAATGTTGCGGGCGTCGTTGATGGAGTCGAGGCTGCAACAGCCGGTTTCTTTTTTACTGCCGCCGGAGGAGGCATAATCCCATGTTTTCATGGTCATGCCGATGACTTCGTAGCCTTCTTCGTGCAGCAATACCGCTGCCAGTGAAGAATCGATGCCGCCACTCATGGCGACCAAAATGCGTCCGTGTTTGCTCATGACGTATCTGACAAGGTTCAAAGCCTTGCGATAACTGGTTTTATATGGTGTTATTTGGATGGTATATGCTGTAAATCAACAGGTTACTTATTGGCTTAAGCCTATCCAAATCTGGCAAAACCGCCTTTTGCTGGACCTGTTTACGTATTATTGATTTAGCGTATACCAACGCAAAGATACGGTTTAACACCAGTTTAGTAAAATCCATTCACCAATACCGCTTCAAATTAGGGCTTCTGCGCGGAAAGATGTTCTGCGGAGAAAGTGGCTGGGAATGTTTTTGCCGGAATGTAATGATCATTTTTCACCGGCCTAAGCAGGTTTGCCTCAAATCCGCTTATCCATCTCCGGCTGGAAGGGTTGATTGTAAAACCGTTTCCCTTTGTTTTTATACAGCGCATTGGCTACCGCGCCAAAAACCGGCGGGAAGGGCGGTTCTCCCAAACCGGTCGGGTCGAGGTCATTTTCGACAAAGTGGACCTCGATCTGTTTAGGCGCTTCGTTGTGACGAATGATCCGGTAAGTATGGAAGTTGCTTTGCTCGGCCGCGCCGTTTTTATGCGTCAAGGCACCATACAACGCATTCCCGATCCCGTCGACCACCGCGCCCTGCACCATATTCGTGGCCGCATCGGGGTTCACGACAATGCCGCAGTCCATCGCACTGAAAACCCGATCTACATACGGCTGGCCATCCCGCGTCACCATATCGACCACGTGGGCCGCGTACGAGTTGTGGCAGAAATAGGCCGCCACGCCCCGGTGGTACTTCTCGTTCCCCGGTTTGTTCCAACCCGATTTGTCGCGCACCAGCGTCAGGACACCCGCATACCGGTCGGGGTCATACTCATTGTTTTTGCCGACCGGATTTTCCTTCGCCCGTTTCAGGAGTTCCAGTCTAAACGCGATGGGATCTTTCCCCATGGCCTCGGCCACTTCATCCAGAAAGGATTGCTCGGCAGCTGCGTTGAAGTTGGAGCGCGGAGCCCGAAAGGCCCCAATGGTGATATTGGACGGAATCTGCCAGCCTTCGGCCAGGTAGTTTTCCACGGCTCCGGCCGGAAACCGGTTGGCATGAATCGCGTGTTCCGGTATACCGCCCCCAATCACGTGGAAACCGATCAGGTTTTTGTTGGCATCCAAAGCCGCGCGATACGTAGCCGTATACATCGGCCGATAGATGCCGTAGGTCATGTCATCCTCGCGGGTGTAGATCAGTTTGATCGGCGCTTTGGCATGTCTGGAGATCAGAGCCGCTTCGGTGAGGTAATGGCCATACGCCCGACGGCCAAAACCGCCACCCATCCGCGTCATTTGAATGTCGATCTTGTCGGCCGGAAGGTTCAGGATTTTTGACAGCGTCGGCTCAATCCAGCCCGGTGCCTGCAACGGCCCCACCAGCAGGGCTTTTTCGTCCGTTACATGGGCGAAGAAATTCATCGGCTCCATGCAGTTATGGGCCAGAAACGGGGCGTTGTAGGTGCGTTCGATCACCTGAGCCGCATTTTTGAACGCCGTTTCGGGATCGCCGTCTTTCCGTAGTTGCTGCGCCGGTTTTTGGGCATACGCCTGCATTTTTTCCAACTGGGCGCTCGTACTTTCCAGCCCGCCCGGAACCACCACCTCTCGTTTGCCGCCCCGACCGGCCATGGTATCCTTGGTATCGCCGATCGGCTCCCACTGGGCCAGGAGCTTTTTGCGGGCATTCATGACTTCCCAGGTGGTTTTGCCCACCACAACCAGCAAATCGTTGAACGTCCGGGTATCGAAACCGCCCTGCTCGAAACCGTCTTCGTACAATTTCAGGCTGAAAATAGCCTTGATGCCCGGCATTTTAAGGGCTTGCGCAGCATCGAACGATTTGAGTTTCAGGCCGAAGGCGGGCGGATGCTGAATCATGGCGATGAGCATCCCGTCAGCCCGGTAGTCCAACCCAAAGAGCGGTTTGCCGGTGACTATTTTTTGCCCTTCCACATTTTTCTTCGATTTTCTGACAATCGCAAAATCCCTGGGGGCTTTTAGTTTCAGGTCTTTGGGTACTGCCAGCGTAGCCGCTTTACCGGCCATTTCGCCATATTTCGCCGATTTGCCGCTCGAATGCAGCAAGACGCCGGCTTGGGTCGTCACTTCCCCGACCGGTACCTTCCACGTTTGGGCGGCTGCTTCCCGCAGCAGGTGTCGGGCGGCTGCCCCGGCTTCCCGGAGTGGTTTCCAGTACATGCGAATCGAATTACTACCGCCCGTAAACTGGGGACCTAATTTGGTGTTGTCGTACGGCCCCATTTCAACCACCACGTTTTTCCAGTCGACGTCCAATTCCTCAGCGACGATCATGGGCAACGATGTCATCACATTCTGACCAAACTCGGGATTGGGGCACAGAAGTTTCACCCCATTGTCGGCCGTAATCTGAATGTAGCCATTGAGTTGGGTCCACTGCTCGGGCAGGTTCAGGGCCTGCATTTTATCGGCTGGCTTGAAGCTTGATAACCAGCTTACACTGAGCATCATCCCTCCGCCCGAAAGCAGCGAGGCTTTTAAGAACGAACGCCGGTTCTGGGTGGTTTTTGAGTTGTTCATGGTCAAGGTTCGGATTACGGTTACTTCCTGGCGACCGATTTGATGGCTTCTTTGATGCGCAGGTACGTTCCGCAGCGGCAGATGTTGCCACTCATGGACGCGTCGATGTCGGCATCGCTCGGATTCGGGTTGGTTTTCAGGAGCGAAGCCGCACTCATGATCTGTCCGGCCTGGCAGTAGCCACACTGCGCCACGTCGTGTTCCAGCCACGCCTTCTGGACGGGATGGTCGCCTTTGGCCGACAAGCCTTCAATCGTGGTGACGGGCTGGCTGCCCACCGCCGAAACGGGCAACTGGCAGGAACGAACCGCCGTTCCATTCAAATGCACGGTACAGGCCCCGCACTGCGCGATGCCGCAGCCGTATTTGGTGCCTTGCAAGTCCAGATGGTCGCGCAGCACCCAAAGCATCGGCGTGGCTGGATCGGTATCCACCCGCCTGATTTTTCCGTTGATTTTTAAATTGTATGTCGCCACAGCGGTAGGAATTACTTCGTTAAGATAAGAATTTAAAGGAGAAGTACCTGACGGCTTTCGGAAAACCAGACGCTGCCGAACCACCCTGACCCCTTTCCAAACCGGATGGGCATTGGCAAAGGTCTTATTTACGTTTGGTAGGAATGGTATACAGATTACAGAAGTTTCAACCATTTTTACCGATTCAAGAAGATTGCCTACTGCAGTCGGTCTGAAAAAGCCCCATCTTGTGGTGAAAGACGCCAGCCTGTAATGATCGTTTACCATAAAAATTATGGATACCGGTAGGCTACCATCCGACCGGGATTGCTAACAAAAGACGGTTTATAAGCGAAGTTGTCCTTTCTTTTCCGGACGGACTTGTCAATAATAGTTGAGCCGGGCTGATTCCTATTCACAAACTGGCTTTACCTTTGCCGAACCCTTTTTCAGCCCACAATCAAAATTCAATTGTAAACATCAGGTAGAATGGCTCTCCGTACTTTCGTTAAAATCAGTAATGTTACCAACCTGAGCGATGCCCGCTACTGCGCCGGAATGGGCGTCGATCTGTTGGGTTTTTCCATGGACGAAAACTCGGAGCAATACGTAGCCCCCGAAAAATTCAAGGAAATCCGGTCGTGGGTAGCTGGTCTGCACATCGTCGGTGAAACGTCGTCGATCGATGTGATGGAAATCGAGCGGTTGCTGGCGTTGTATCAACCCGATGTGTTGCAAGTTGAAGAGTCGGCTTTATTGCCTTATTTGTCCACCTTCGATTGCCGCATCATTCTGAAAGCCGACCTCTCGTCGATGACGCTCGATCAGCTGGAGACGTTCTTTTCCTCCATCCAATCCGATCAGATTGCTTATTATTTGCTCGAAAGCAACGGAGCCATCAAGCTGGATGACGATCTGAAAGCGGTATTGCAACGGCTGGCAACCCGCTACCCGATCTTACTTGGCACGGGCTTTACTCCGGAATCGATCCAGACGTATTTGACCGAACTGCCGATCCGGGGTATTGCGCTCACCGGAGGAGACGAAGACCGGCCCGGTTCGCGCGATTTTGGCGAACTGATGGATCTTCTGGAAGCTCTGGAAACAGATGACTGATCAGTTATTAGGTTTTACCCGGTAGTATGTATTACCTATTATCAGGTAATCCGTACTTTCATCCGAATTCGCGCCCTTTCTTCCTTTCTTCCTTTCAAGCTACCGGAAACCAACCTAGGTTTACAGCGTATTTTAACTAATACGCTCATGACTAAACGATTGGAACGTCTTCGTGACGAAGCCATGTTAGGCGGGGTAGCCGCCGGACTGGCCCATTATTTCAATACCGACCGGACTTTGATCCGGGTTCTGTTCGTAGCCGGCTTTTTCCTGCCGCATGTCCCGTCCCTGATAATTTATGTTATCTTGTGGATTGTATTACCGGAACGGGTTTCCGGGTATTATGCTTCGTATAAAACTGAACCTTCAACTAATCTGTACACAACCATGAATACGAATGAACGCAATGGCAACCTCGTCGGCGGGGCAATTCTGGTCGGAATCGGCTTCCTGTTTTTGCTCGACCGGTGGTTCAATATTGACTTTGGGGATATGTGGCCGCTTATTCTGATTGGTATCGGTGCCTGGTTGATTGTTAAAGACCGGAACCGTAACAATGGTCATAACGACGGCCCTCCCTCCAGCGACCGGTATACGAGCGGTTCGGACCCCTACAGCAGCGGAACGACTGATCCGTATGCCTCCAACAACCCACCGCAACAACCACTCTGATCAGCCATGAAGCGAACAGGATTATTCTGGGGCATTGCCCTGATCACGCTGGGCGTGGTGTTTATGGCCCATAATTATGGCTGGTTTTACATCGACTGGAGTTTCTTCTCCCGGTTCTGGCCGGTGCTGATTATTCTGGCGGGTTTGAATCTGATCTTTTCGCGGTCTAATTCGGCGGCCGCTCTGGTCACTACCGTTCTGCTGGCGGTTTCGGTGCCGCTGGCCGTCGTTGGTGCCTTTCACGGGAATCGCTGGGATAATGACCGGTACGAATACCATTATAACAACGATGATGATGACAATGAGGATTCGGATCATAATCGCAATGAGGATGATGACAAGGATGACGATAACGACAATCAGAACGAAAACCGGCCCAAAGTTCAAACCAGCCACATTGCCGAACCGATGGATCCCATCATCGAGCAGGCTACGCTGAAATTTGAAAGCGGAGCGGGGCGGTTTTACGTTGGCGCACCCTCGGATAGTTTGATCGAGGCCGATACCCGCATGAGTGTCAGCAAATACAGCATGTCGGTCAATCGCGGTGACGGCGCACGTTCGGCCGATATTGAACTGAAACTGGACGACGATGAAATTGAACTGAAATCCGGCGAGCTGGTCAATTTGGTGGATTTGCGGCTGAATCCGAAACCAACCTGGTCATTCGACTTTGGAATTGGCGCCGGGCAAGCCAATTTTGACTTGAGTGCTTACGCTGTCAAGTCGGTCAAACTGGGGGCCGGAGCCGCCGATATCGAATTAAAACTGGGCGATCGGGCGCCCCAGTCCGATGTAAAGATTGAGTCGGGGGTGACTTCGGTCACTTTAAAAATTCCGAAAACGACGGGATGTCAGGTTGAAGCAAAAGGCGCTTTAACGGTCAAAAAACTCGATGGTTTCGTAGAAATAGGCGGAGGAGTGTACCAAACGCCGGGTTATGCCGGCAGCGCCAAAAAGATAGACATTCACTACGAAGGCGGTGTGTCCCGCTTTGAAGTGGAACGGTATTAAGCGTTTCCTTTCCAGACGTCAGCGTGGATCGACAGACGCACAAAGAAGGCTGTGGTATTCAGGAAACAGAGGGATGCGGTTTTTCTTCTATTTCTTGAATACCAACGCTTTGATCGGCTGGATCTTCGTGGCAACCAGCGTAGGAAGCCACATCACCAGGGCAATGAGGGTGACGATGGCGAGGTTCACCAGGATGATACTTGGAAAATCCCAGGCAATCGGAACCGTATCCATGTAGTAGTTTTTAGGATCGAGCGGAATCAGTTTAAAATAATACTGAATGGCACACAAGCCGATGCCAATCAGATTTCCAATCAGCAACCCTTTCAGCACCATATTCAGTCCGACGTAAAAAAACACCCGCCGAATCAGCGAATTCTGACTGCCAAACGCTTTAAAAAGGCCGATCATGGGCGTGCGTTCCATCATGAGCACGAGCAGAATGGCCACCATGTTGAAACCGGCAACGAAGAGAATCAGGACTAGAAAAATACCGGTGTTCTGATCAAGCAGCGTCATCCAGTCGAACAGCGGTTTATAGGTATCCGTTACGCGCACGGGCCTCATGTCGGGCGCAGCCGCTTCCCGAACGTCCCGGTAGGCATCGTTCAACTGACTGAAATCGTTGACAAAAATTTCATACCCGCCCACCGAATCCGGACCCCAGTTGTTGAGTTGCTGAATCAGGCGTAAGTCGCCGATAATCATTACGTTGTCTCCTTCTTCGAGTCCTGTATCATAGATCCCCGTGACCTGTAGTTTTCGGGGGCGCAGCGTGTTTCCAATGAAGTACATGATGACGTCTTTGCCAACACCGAGTTGAAGCCGGTCGGAAATCCGCTTGCTAATTAAAATCTGGCAGGAATAATTGGGGTTGCACTGCGCACTGTCTTTAAAAAACCGCGGCAGGCGACCGGCCACCAGCGAACTTTGAAACAGACTCCAGTCGTATTCCGGTCCAACACCCTTTAAAACCGCTCCCGACAATTCATCGGCGGTTTTGAGCATCCCGGCTTTTGTGGCAACGGCCTGAATGTGCCGGATGCCCGCGATTGATTTGGCCTGCTTATAGAGCGGTGTCCGGAGTGGGAGCGGGCTTTCTTCGTACGAATTATTGAGTGAAAACTTCGATACCGTTATGTGTGAACCAAAAACAAAGATTTTCTGCTGAATACCCCGTTTATAGCCAAACAAAACCGCAAAGGCGATAATGATGCTGGCCAGGCCAATAGCAATACTGGCAATACCGACCTTGGTAACGGTGGCCGAAAAACTCGTTGTGGGCGTGTGACGGATACGCCGGGCAATAAAAAACGGAACGTTCAAGCGAAAAAAGGTTAGCGATCCGGGAATCGATTCAGTTCATCAAGTAAAATGTTAACTGAAAAACGGATAACCTGGAGACGTTTTCTATAAAATACCACATAAATGTAACAGATTTGCAGTATAAATGATCAGACGCCTAATGACTTCATTCGTAAAATTGCTCTTCATCGCCTGCTTGGTCGGTATATTCGGGATGGCCGGAAGCTGTTCGGCACAAACCAGCCGGAAACCGACCGCTGCGGCAGAGTCGGAAGCCATCCGCACCGGAGCCGAACAAATGAACCTCTACTTGCCCGCTTTACTCGGAAAACGGGTCGGCATGATCGTCAACCATACGTCCGTAATTGGTAAAACCCACCTGGTCGATAGCTTGCTAGCCAGGGGTGTGACGATTAAAACCATTTTTGCGCCCGAACACGGTTTTCGGGGACAAGCGACCGACGGCGAGACGGTTAGTAACGGCCGCGATCCGCGAAGTGGCGTTTCGATAATCTCTTTGTATGGCGCAAACCGCAAGCCGACGGCGGCCCAGCTCGATTCGCTCGATATCGTCATTTTCGACATCCAGGACGTTGGGACGCGGTTTTATACGTACATCAGCACCATGCATTACGCCATGGAAGCCTGTGCTGAAAACAAAAAATCGTTCATTGTGCTGGACCGGCCGAATCCAAACGGGCGCTACGTCGATGGCCCCATTTTAGATGCCCGGTTCCGGTCGTTTGTCGGTATGCACCCCGTTCCCATACTTCACGGTCTGACGGTGGGTGAACTGGCGAGGATGATCAACGGTGAAAAATGGCTCAAAAAACCGGACACCGCTTCCACCGATCTGCTCTGCCCGCTGACGGTGGTGCCCGTAAAAAATTATACTCATCAGCTTGCTTATACGTTGCCCGTAGCGCCGTCGCCGAATTTGCCCAATCAGCAATCCATTCTGCTCTATCCAACCCTCTGCCTGTTTGAAGGAACCGTGGTGAGTGTCGGGCGGGGCACCGACAAGCAGTTTCAGGTAATTGGTGGACCCGGTAATCCGAAGTTCGGATCCTATCAGTTTACGCCCGTCGATAAACCGGGTGCCGTCAATCCCCCGCAGGAAGGAAAACTGTGTTACGGCCTGGATTTGTCGGGAATCGATGCCACCCATCAGGGTTTGACCCTCAAATACCTGATCGAATTTTACAAAAAGGCCGTCGATAAAGACCATTTTTTTCTGGCTACCAATTACATCCACAAACTATACGGAACCGATCAGTTACCGCTGCAACTTAAACTTGGACTGACCGAAGAAGCCATCCGGAAAACCTGGGAACCGGGCTTGAGCCAGTACAAGGAAATGCGTAAAAAATACCTGCTATACCCTTAAAATGTCAGTCCGAAAAAGAACAGTAGTAGGGCTGTCAGTTGCGTACCTGGCTCGTTTATCCGGCTTGTTTTCCGACAAGCTGGACCGAAAACCGTATGCCGGAGCCTGGATCTGTAACAAATTTAACCGGTTCGCGGTGGTTTTGCTGCGATTGCGGACCCGAAATACGATTTCGACCGGAGGGATTCAAACGTTAAAGTTGGCAGTTTCCTAAAAACACCCTAATTTTGATTTTTAGAAACGTATCATGACAACCGAACAAATCCTGATTCTCGATTTCGGTTCGCAATATACCCAACTCATTGCCCGCCGGGTGCGCGAACTCAACGTTTACTGCGAGATTCATCCCTACAATCACATTCCAACGATAACCCCTGATGTAAAGGGCGTTATCCTTTCCGGTAGCCCGTGTTCTGTTCGCGATGCCGATGCGCCCATGGTCCATCTGGCGGCTTTTCGGCATAAATTACCGATTCTGGGCGTTTGCTACGGGGCCCAGCTCCTGGCCCACACCAGCGGGGGCGAAGTGAAACCTTCCTCGATCCGGGAATATGGCCGGGCAAAATTAAGTACGCTCAATACCGAAAATCCGTTGCTGAAAGGGCTGGAAGTCAACACCCAGGTGTGGATGTCGCACGCGGATACGATCACCAGCGTACCGGAAAACTTTCAGCTCATTGCCTCGACAGAAACCGTTCGGGTGGCCGCTTTCCAGATTGCGGACGAACCAACGTACGGTATTCAGTTTCACCCGGAAGTGACGCACTCGACGCAGGGAAAAACCGTACTGAAAAACTTTGTCGTTGATATTTGTGGCTGCTCGCAGGACTGGACCGCCGAGTCGTTCGTGGAATCGACGATCGCCGGCTTAAAAGAAAAAATAGGCGATGATAAAGTGGTCATGGCGCTTTCGGGTGGCGTCGATTCGTCGGTGGCGGCAACACTCGTCCACCGGGCGATTGGCCAGAATCTGTACTGTATTTTTGTGGACAACGGTCTGTTGCGGAAAGACGAATTTGAGCAGGTGCTGGAGTCCTACCGGCATTTGGGCCTGAACATCAAAGGCGTCGATTCCAAAGATCAGTTCTATTCTGCCCTCGCCGGACTGACCGACCCCGAAGCCAAGCGTAAAGCCATTGGCCGAACATTCATCGAGGTGTTCGACCAGGAATCGCACCTGATCGAAGATGTCGACTGGCTGGGACAGGGAACGATTTATCCCGATGTGATCGAGTCCGTTTCGGTGAAAGGGCCGTCGGCTACGATCAAATCCCACCACAATGTCGGCGGTTTACCCGCTTATATGAAACTTAAAGTGGTGGAGCCGTTGAATACGCTGTTTAAGGATGAAGTTCGGACGGTTGGAAAAGCCCTGGGGCTGCCCGATGCCATTCTGAAACGCCATCCTTTCCCCGGCCCCGGTTTGGCGATTCGGATTCTGGGGGATATCACGCCCGAAAAAGTACAGATTCTGCAGGAAGTCGATGCGTTATACATCAACGGATTGAAAAAATACGGTCTGTACGACCAGGTTTGGCAGGCCGGAGCCATTCTGCTGCCCATCCAATCCGTTGGCGTGATGGGCGACGAACGAACCTACGAACGGGTGGTGGCTCTACGCGCCGTGACGAGCGTCGATGGCATGACGGCCGACTGGGCACACCTTCCCTATGAGTTTCTGGCCGATATTTCCAACGAAATCATCAACCGCGTCAAAGGCGTCAACCGCGTCGTCTACGATATCTCATCCAAGCCCCCCGCCACCATCGAGTGGGAATAGAAGGGAGTGAAGAATTAAAAGTGAAGAATTAAGTGCGTCAGCCAACTCTTAACTTTTAATTCTTCATTCTTCACTGCTTAGTCCGTCGTCATCTTCTTCCTCATACAAGGTCGTTTGTGCCAGGTCCGGGTCGGGGCTGGGCAGGTTTCCTGACGGACTTAGATCGGGTTCGAGTTCGTCGCCGGTGTCCTCATCATTGCGGGCCATCGTCGAGGCAACGCCCTGGTTTTCGTCTTCGGCTGGATTGTAATTTTCCATAGGTTGTTTTTATAAACCGCTCGATCGGGCTACATTCCCGCCCAGCGCATAATTATCGTCCTGATGGTGATCGTGTTCGCCCGTTGGATCACCATCTTCGTCAACAGGCTCATCATCCAGTTCATCCTCATCCGTCTCGTCCTCATCGCCGTCCTCGATTGCCGCACCGCTTTGGTTAGCAAACAGGTTGGGGTCCATACGCAGAATCCGCGATCCAATCAGTTCGGGGTCTTCAGCCAACATACTTTGTTTCATAGCCGTAAGTGCTTGGTTAGGAAGATGTCTTATAAACCAGCCGCAGAGAAATTGGTTTGGTGAACTTTGTCTTTCTGATCAAGGCATTGTGGCGGCCAAGCCAAAATCAAGCCGCTAATCAGGCAAAGAATGCTCATTTTGCAGTAACTTCGCTACGACTGATAGATTGTTTATTAAAGGAGGGCATGACTGGTAAGAATTCGTCTACGGATGTTGATAATGTGCTGGAAGTGGAGCGTTTGCAACTGGCTTTACAAGCGGCCGGTGTGGGAACCTGGGATTTCAATCTGGTGACAGGATACGCCGAGTGGTCCGCCCTGTGTAAGCAACTTTTCGGATTGCCTCCCGATGGTAATGTGACGCCAGCTACGTTGCTGGAGCAGGTTCATCCGGACGATCGCGAACGTGTTCGGGAGGCCAACGCCCGGATTTTAAGCCCGCAGAGTGATGGGGAACATAATATTATTTTCCGAACCAGAACCGGTGAGGGCCACTACCGGTGGGTGCAGGCAAAGGGGAAAACCATCCTGAATCAAGAGGGTCAGATTGTTCGCTTTAACGGAATTGTATTTGATGTTACGGAGTTAATCCGGGCTCAGGAAGCCCAGCGGCAAGCGGCCGAAGTGCTGGAACAACGGGTTACCGAACGAACCCAGGCCCTGCACGAAGCGAATGAGCAACTGAAAAAGTCCAACCAGAACCTGGTTGAGTTTGCTTTCATTGCGTCGCATGACTTGCAGGAGCCACTCCGGAAAATTCAGTCGTTTGGGGATTTATTGAAAACTCAGATCGGCGCAGACCTGGGCGAAGCGGCCTCTTATCTGGAACGCATGCAAACGGCGGCCCGCCGAATGTCCATTTTGATTAAAGATCTGCTCACCATTTCCCGCATCTCGACGCTGCAAAAGTTCCTGCCGTCTGTCTCCCTGACGGCGGTTGTCCGGGATGTTCTCGATGATATTGGTTTATTGATCCAGGAAACAGAAGCCGTCATCGAGGTTGATCCATTGCCGACCGTTCAGGGTGATCCTTCGCAGTTGGCCCAGCTTTTTCAAAATTTAGTGAGCAACGCCATCAAATTTCAACGCCCGAACGTCAAGCCTGTCGTTCGGATGAGGGCTCAAACGGTGGCGGCTTCAGACCTGCCCCTTTCGGTGAAACCGGTACGGAAAACCGGCGTTTACAACCGGATCGATGTGTCGGACAACGGTATTGGATTCGATGAGAAATATGTCAATCGAATTTTTCAGATCTTTCAGCGTTTGCACGGCACCAGTCAATATGCCGGTACGGGCATCGGATTAGCCATTTGTGAGAAAGTAGTCGCCAATCATGGTGGAGCCATCACGGCCTACAGTCAACCCGGCCAGGGCGCTTCGTTTGTCGTCTACTTACCCGCCTGAATCGACGGAACCCGGTTGAAACCAGCTCCTGAATGCCTCACGGCTGTTGGGGAAGCGGGTACATACGCCAGCGGGGAACGTTTTTTTACTAACTTAACACGAATTACGGATTTGCCCCACAGGGGTATTCACGTTATCTTACCGGCCTTAACTTCCTTTCCCGTGAAAAAACTTCTCGCCCTGCTACTTCTGACGCTGCCGATGGGCGCTGCGGCCCAAACGTCCCGCGAACCGCTGTTCACCTCATTTGACGGAACAAAAATCCACTATGAAGTGGCCGGCGAAGGGAAACCGGTGGTGCTCGTTCATGGATTTATGGGCAACGGGACTTCCTGGCAAAAAGCCGTGTTGCGGCAGTCGCTGCTCGATGCTGGTTATAAAGTGGTCCAGCTGGATTTGCGGGGCAACGGCTTGTCCGATAAACCGCATACCGTTGAAGCCTACCGCAACGATGCCGAAGCCCGCGACATCATGGCCTTGATGAACCACCTGAAACTGAAAAATTACGATGCCGTCGGCTATTCGCGCGGCTCGATCATTACCGCTCGGTTGCTGATACTGGATAAAAACCTGCGCGCAGCGGTTTTAGGCGGTATGGGCGCTGATTTTACCGATCCAAACTGGGCACGCCGAATGGCTTTTGCCGAACTCTTCAGCGCAAAGGCCCACCTGCATCCGGAGTTTCAGGGCGCGTTGAATGCTGCCAAAACCCGGGGATTGGATACGCTGGCGCTCGGTTTTCAGCAACAGACCCAACCTTCGACAAGTCCGGCGGAATTGAGCCGGGTGAAAATACCAGTTTTGATTATTTCCGGCGATCAGGACGAGGACAACGGCCGGGCGGGTGATCTGGCCCGACTGATACCCAATTCCACGCTGAAAACCGTACCGGGCAATCACGGCAATACGTCGGGATCGGAAGGATTTGCGCGGGAGGTGCTGGCGTTTTTGAAAAAATGAGGTATTGCCTTTCAGGAATCCTATGCGATTAACGACAGCGTTGGCTCTGCTTTGGCTGCTCTTCACTAGCCCGTTTGCCTGCACCCAATCCGCCGAAAAACTGAAACTTCCGGGGCTACGGCAGCCGGTCGAAGTTCTCCGCGATCAATGGGGGATCGCCCATATTTACGCTCAGAATGAGCACGATCTGTTTTTCGCTCAGGGCTATAACGCGGCTTCCGACCGGCTTTTTCAGCTCGAAATCTGGCGTCGGCAGGCCACCGGAACCGTGGCCGAACTGCTGGGTGCCAACGAAATTAAACGCGACCAGGGTACGCGTCTGTTCCGGTTTCGGGGAAATCTGGAACAGGAACTCAAACACTACCATCCGAACGGCCCCCAGATTGTGGGAGCTTTTGTGGAGGGAATCAACGCCTACATCCGTCAGATTAATCAGACGCCCGACAAACTTCCGGTCGAATTTAAGATACTGAAAACCCAACCCGGTTTGTGGACGCCCGAAGTTGTCATAAGCCGGCATCAGGGTTTGCTGGAAAACGTCCGCTCCGAGCTGGATTATGGCCGGTTGGTGCATTTGCTCGGCCCCGAAAAAGTGCGTGAATTGGCGTGGTTTCAGCCCACTTCCAAAACCGGGGAGCCTGATCTGACCCTGCATGTGAACGGTGAAGACCTGTTTCAGCCGATCCTGCAGCTCTACGAAGCCTTTCGGTTGCCCATCCGGTTTACGGATAAAGACCGCGGCTTGGGGGCAACGGAAGAGGAGGCTGCGGTCTGGTTCAGGCAGGAAAAACAGCTGGTCGGCTCCAATAATTGGGTGGTGAGCGGCCAGCGGTCAGCGAGCGGTTTTCCGATGCTGGCAAACGATCCGCACCGGACGCAGGCCATACCTTCGCTGCGGTATTGGGTTCATCTACACGCGCCAAACTGGAATGTGGTGGGAGCGGGGGAACCCACATTGCCGGGCGTATCCATTGGCCATAACGAGTTTGGGGCCTGGGGATTGACGATTTTTGAAACCGATGTCGAAGATTTGTACGTTTACGAAGCCAATCCCGAAAACGCCAGTCAGTACAAATACCGGGGAAAATGGGAATCGGTAAAAACGATTTTCGATACCATTCGGGTAAAAGACCAACAACCGGTTCCGGTCCAGCTGAAGTATACGCGGCATGGGCCGGTGGTTTTTGAAGATGCAAAAAAACATACCCTGTATGCCGTTCGGGCGGCCTGGCTTGAGCCGGGTTGTGCGCCTTATCTGGCCAGTTTGCGGATGAACCAGTCGAAAAACTGGACCGAATTTCGTCAGGCCTGCACCTACAGCCGGGTCCCGGGTGAAAACATGGTTTGGGCTGGGCGGCATTCCGGGGGCCGGCCATCCGGGGGCCGGCATTCCGGGGGTCGGCCAGCCTCCAACCCAACAGGATCGATTGGCTGGCAGGCAACCGGTATTTCACCCATCCGGCCGTCCCGCTCTGGAAAAAACTGGTCGGGGCTGGTCCCGGTTCCGGGCGACGGGCGGTTTGAATGGGGCGGTTTTCTTCCGATTCAACAGCTTCCCAACAAAGCCAACCCGCCGGAAGGTTTCCTCGCCACGGCCAACAACAACCTGATTCCGACCCACTTCCCGCACCGGAACGCCGTCGCCTGGGAGTGGGCGTCACCCGCGCGGGCGCACCGGATTGCGGAAGTTTTGAAAAGTAAACCGAAGCATTCATTACCTGATTTCAAAACCCTGCAAGCCGATTACCTATCGATAACGGCCCGGAAACTGGTCCCGTTGCTGAACGGTTTGCAAACCGGAGATGAGCCGGTGGAATGGGCGCGTCAACAACTGTTGGATTGGGATTTCAAACTGGAACCGGGTTCCATAACGGCCGCGGTATATGTGGCCTGGGAAACGCAGTTGCAACAGGCTGTCTATCAATTGGCCGTGCCGGAAAAAGCCTGGAACTATGTGAGCGGAATCCCGACGGAGCGGTTTGTAAGCTGGCTGACATCCGATTTGCGGGGGCCTTTAAAAACGATAGACCGCGATGATTTGGTGCTCACCTGCCTTGAAAATGCCATTGCCGATTTGACCAAACGCCTGGGTTACGACCGGACGCACTGGTGGTATGGTCAACCCGCTAACAAACACATTTTCATGACTCACCCCCTCGGCAACCTCATGAGCCCACAGCAGGCGTCCGACTATGCCATTGGCCCGGCTGCGCGCGGTGGATACGGCGAGACCGTCAACAGTACCGGCAATGCCTTGAATCAGGAACAGGGAGCCTCGTTCAGAATCCTGGTCGATACCGGCGACTGGGATAAAACGCTGGGGATCAACAACCCCGGCCAGTCCGGCGACCCGGCCAGTCCGCATTACCGGGATCTGTTTCCGATTTGGGAGAAGAACGACTATTTTCCGGTTTATTTCTCCAAAGAAAAAGTGAAATCAGTAACGGAAAAGCGGACGGTTTTGGAACCGTAGACGGTTTCGTGGTGCCTTTCTTGAAAACCGACAGCGTTTAGGCCGGAGGCCTATTCTGTTTATAGGTCAAAAGTGGTTCCTGCTCAATAGCTCCGGAGGAGCGGCCTGAGGATTTTTCCAAGACCGCTCCTCCGGAGCTACCAGGCACTGACTGGCCGATTTTTCTATTGACAGACCGCCCTTCCAGGGCTGTTTGCTAGTTCGATCAGTACGACTTAAAACATTGCTAATGAATTGGTTAGCTGAGTCAACGGGTTCGCTACGGTTTCAACTTTTTCAGCAGCCCACCCGGTATAGTCACTTTTCCGAGGCTGTCCGTTTCCAACGTCAAAGATCCGAAAATGTCACGTTCAACCATGAAAACTGAACTGTCCCGGGACACAACGGTGGCGTTGCCCACGCGGTTGGTTGGTTTGGTGTGAAGCTCACTGCCTTTTTGATCAAGTACGGTCAGTTTACCAATCGAGCTGTTCGTCAGCAGGATGCCCGAATTGTCCTGAACAATCTGGAGCTGATCGGCAGTTAGCTGGTTCAGATTGCAGCTTACCCTGGTCGTCAGGAGTGTTTCAAGTTTGGGAGTCAGAATAACCGCTGCGGGAGCCGCATCAAAATATTGATTCGCCTTGGATTGCCAGGGAACCGATTTTGGCTTGTAACTGAACACCAGGGTGTCGCCATTTAGCCGGTAACTAAACAAATCGCGGTCTTTATCCGGAAGTCGGATTTCAGAAACTTTTCCGGTCTGCACACTGACCAGCCCCGCCGAATTTCCTTCCAGTTTCAAGACCCGGAACGGCTTTATACTGACGGAGGTAAGCCCGTAAAATGGGTCACTGAAATTGATTTTATCGTATTCTTTTCGCAACGCCACGTTGGCACCGATCAGCGTCAGTAAACCGATGGTAAAAAAGGCGATGAGGAGTTTATTGCTGGTTTTCATACGGCTTTATGGCTTATTTTCTACTCCACTTTATTCGCGTTAAATTCGATTTCGACGAAGGCTTTATACCGTTTTTCAATTTCTTCCAGGCTGAGATCCAGCAGGTAGATCGTTCGGAAAAACTGGGGCAGTTCCGTTTCCAGAAACTGCTCCTTGCGGTATGATTTTATACGATCCGTTGCGGCATCAGCCGCAAAAAAACCGATGCCCCGTTTGTTATAAATAATGTCCTTCTGCTGCAAAAAATCGTAGGTCCGCATCACGGTATTCGGGTTGACTTCCAACTCGACGCCCAGATCCCGCACCGACGGAATTCGCTCCCCCGGTGGCCATTGACCGAGGAGAATCTTCTCGCAGACGTAGTCGGCGATCTGAAGATAAATGGCTTTTTTATCCTGAAAATCCATATTAGAGTTCTTTCTCTTTGAAACGTATGTAGGCAATGAACCAGAGGAAAGGAATGATCAAGACCAGAATGGAATTGACGATTATCCGGGATTGGCCGCTTAGTTCGAGTCGGTACCACCGCCGGTTTTCGATAAAACTAACTTCCTGGAACAAGGTATTGCCGTAATGTTCCCGGTGCGGAAACAGCTGACGGATAATAAATTCATTCAGAAATAAGGAGGTTATAAAAAACAAAACAAAGGCAATAACCGCCGTTTTAACAAAGGGTACTTTTGAGAAGTAAATGGAGCCGACCAAAAAGAAAGAAGGCGTAAGAAAGGTCAGATAACGCATTTCCGAATCCAGGTATTCGCCGGTTATATCGAGCAGTTCATACCGCGGACTTCCAGCTGGCAGACGGGCATTAATGATTGAAAAAGTAATGCCTTCGATGGTATAAAAAACGCCCAGATAAACCGGCACAAATAGCAGCACCATCAGGAATACCGCTAAAAACTTTTCCAGTTGGGAAGCCGGTAAAGCCAGGTGCGGAATGCCCCGAACGGGCGTACTCACCACCCGGAAAGCTTCGCTGGCGAACCAGGCCCCGGCACCGCAGAAAATGAAGCCAAAAAAGATGCCGTGTTTCCGGTAAATGGATTCGTGGAAAACCGAAAGCCGGGCGGCATCCGGAGAAAGCAGGAGCAACAGGACGCCAGCCAGTACGCCGGTTCCCAATAAATACGATTTGAGGTGTTCGGATAAGTGGAGTTTCAGCACCAGGCCAAAACGGTGTAAACTGAACGTTTGGTTCATGGGGTTAGACAACAGAAGTGAGAGTTGAGACAACAGACAACAGCGGGGCCGGAAGATCAGATAAGAGGGCGGTCAGCAAAATCTGGATAATCGGGAAGAGGCTCATGATCGGGTGCTTGGTTTAAACACGGACTGAAGTCCGCGGGTACGTTAGCGAAAAAGGGTTTTGATGCCTGAACGGTTGGTGACGACGGCGTTGAAAAGCCGCTCCAGATCGACTTTGGTGTCTTCCTGCCCGACGTTTTCCATCACCACCGAATAGCCCCGCAGGGATGGTTCGGCGTACAAAACCCGGTCGGTTTCCGTTACGGCACTCAACGTGCTGAACATCAGTCGCTCTTCAATGTCGGTTAGGGAATGGTTCATCAGAATTTCGTTTTCGTCGATGATCACAATGCCGTCGATCAGGTTGTCCAGATCCCGGACCTGGTGGGTTGAAATGAGCATCAGCCGGTCGGATGTCAGAGACGAAGAGACGATTTTGCGGAACTGGCTTTTCGACGGAATATCCAGCCCGTTGGTGGGCTCGTCCATAATCAGAACCCGCGTGTTGGTTGCCAGACCAAAACTGATGATAATTTTCTTTTTCTGGCCATACGACATCGCCGTGAGTTTCTGGTCGGGCGGAACGTCAAACTCCGACAGGTATTTCCGGAACTGCGACTCGTTGAATTTTGGATAAAATGGCCCCATCGTATCGATGTAGCGATTGAGCGATACCGACGGCAGGTAGATTTCTTCCGGAATGAAATACAGTTCCTGAAAAAAAGCCGGTTCCCGCTTGCGGGGCGTAAAGCCCGCAACCTGTACCGCTCCCGCCGTTGGAAACAGCATTCCGCCCATCAGCCGCAGAAGGCTCGATTTGCCCGCGCCGTTTTTGCCCAATAAACCATAAATACTACCCGGTTGAATCGAAAGATTCAAATTCCGAAACATCGTTTTCTTCGGAGTGTACCCAAAAGTCAGGTTTGTTAGCTCGATCATGGTTATAGTGTACTAATAAACTAATACACCACAAAAGAGGGAAATTCCTTTTACAATGTCAAATGGATTTAAGAATATTTAAGAAATACCGAAAGAGCTCACCGTGCTAAAAAGGCTATTCGTCTAGATGAAACGGTCATTCGGCGATTATGCAGGGGAGAATTTCCAAAACGCCTTACCTTGGATGGTTTAAAGCGGTATGCGCTTTATTGTTTTGTAATAATTGGTTTTATTTTGAACAGTCCCCGGTATTCATCGGGGATTTGTCTTTCTCCTCACACTCTTCCAGCGATCGTTCCGCATGAATGCCCATGGTCGTCAACCTGATTCTTTCGAACCCGCTTTTGGTTTCCGTCGGATAAAAGCCCAGATATCTTTAAAAAATTCCGGGTAAATGACCGTGCCGACGCTGTAGTACGATCCGTTATAGTGCTGATTGACATTGGTTTGAAAGATCGAAATCCGGTAACCGATCTGGCTGCTCAGACCAATCCAGCGGGAGGCTTTCCATTGGCCGTAGACGCCAACCTGAACCGGCATGAAAAAATCCCAGCGTGAACGCCCGGTAGCGGAATCCGTTTTGGTGTCCGTAGAAACCGCCGTTGCTCTTCCTGCCCCGAGTTCCACCGGAATGCTGAACATCCACCGCCGGTTATTGATGAAATTATGCCACAGCATGACACTTCCAAACGCCATGTCGGTTTTGGTATAATAGGCCAGATTCAGGCGTTTGGCCGCATTCCGGTGCAAATCGATCAGGTGAAGATATGAGTTGTACGTCAGCCAGTAATACCCAATGGTAATCTGATGCCGCTTGGGCCCGAAGACCAAACCGGTGTTGACGCCCCAGACATTGACGTGATGGCGGTTGACAAACGAATCCCGAAAATCGAGGTTGACCGTCCAGCGCACCGGATAATGCTGAGTCGTAGCTGTCTGTGATTTCGCCAGAGAATCCACAGGTGGTTTTTCCGCAACCGTTTGCGCAACACCTGCCGTTAATCCCAGCCAAATCAGCCCGCTATATATCAGTACTGTTTTCATACTGTCAAGACAAAACCCGCCAAAGTTGGCGGGTCTGTACCGATTCTCTTAAAACATTGTCATTATTTTTTTAAACGGGCGCGAGTGTTTTCGGACGATAGAAGACATAAAACACCAAAGGAAAGATGAAAAGAGTTAGAAATGTGGCCGTTATGAGACCGCCAATGACCACGATTGCGAGCGGTTTTGATGTTTCCGAGCCAATACCGGTTGAAATCGCGGCCGGTATCAACCCGATGGCGGCCATCATGGCTGTCATCACCACCGGACGCACCCGCGAAATTACACCCTGTCGGATAGAATCGTTGAGACTGAGCCGGTTATGCAGGTTTTTCTTGAAAACCGAGATCAGAATCACCCCATTCTGGATACAGATCCCGAACAAGGCAATGAACCCGATTCCCGCCGAAATGCTAAAATTGACGTGGGTAATGAGCAAAGCCGCAATACCGCCGATGATGGCGAACGGCACGTTGAACAACACCAGTCCGGCATCTTTGACGTTACCAAACAACACAAACAGGATGAAGAAAATACCGAGCAGGCTGAGCGGAACGACCTGGGTCAGCCGGGCGGTGGCCCGTTGCTGATTTTCGAAGTCGCCCGCCCATTTGATCGTGTACCCCTGTGGCAGTTTGACGTTGGCCGTCACTTTCTGCTGGGCTTCGGCCACGGCGCCCCCCATATCGCGTCCGCGAACTGAGAATTTGACCGCGCCGTACCGTTGATTGCCTTCGCGGTAGATCAGGATCGGGCCGGTTTGCGTATAAATTTTCGCAATTTCCTTGATCGGAATCTGCGAGCCGTTGTTAGTCGGAACCATCAGATTGCCAATTTCGGCTTCGTTGGAACGGAACGGCTGGTCGTACCGAATCCGCAAATCGAACTTCCGTTCACCCTCGTAAATCTGGGTAGCGGCTTTTCCACCGATGGCCATTTCCACCACGGTTTGGGCATTGGCTTTATCGACGCCGTAGAGGGCTAACTTCTGTTCGTCCAGCTCAATACGCAGTTCGGGCTGTCCAATGTTGCGGATCACGCCGAGGTCGGTGATTCCGTTGACGGTGGCCAGTTGTTTCTGAATTTCGGTGGATTTGCGTTCCAGCGTATAGAGGTCCGGGCCGTACACTTTAACGGCAATCGAGCCTTTGACCCCCGAAACCGCTTCGGCCACATTATCCATGATGGGTTGCGAAAATCCGAAATCGACCCCCGGAAATACCGCCAGCTTTTTCTGCATTTGATTGATCAGTTGCGCTTTCGTTATTCCGGATTTCCATTCTTCTTTCGGAAAAATACTGACCAGAAATTCGATGTTGTAAAAACCGGTGGGGTCGGTGCCGTCGTTGGGCCGGCCGGTTTGCGAAATCACGCCCTTTACTTCCGGAAACTGCTCGAAAACATGCCGCATCTGGGTTGTCAATTTCACCGATTCCGGCAGCGAAATGCTCATCGGCATGCTGGCCCGCACGTAAATCGAACCTTCATCGAGCTCGGGAAGAAACTCCGTTCCGAGCAATTTAAAACCGGAAAGTCCCACCACCACCAGAAATAGAGCAACCAGTAAGCTCAGTTTTTTGTGCGCAAACGTGAACCCGAACGTTTTGGTGGCGTATTTCGTGATGACGTTGACGACCGGATTGTGTTTTTCCCGAACGTTCTTATTCAGCAGAAAACTGGCCAGTACCGGCACCAGCGTCAGCGTGAATATCAGGGCCCCCAACAAGGCAAAACCCAGTGTCCAGGCCAGCGGAGAGAACATCTTGCCTTCCACTTTCTGAAACGAAAAGATCGGAATCAGGCAGGTGATGATGATGAGTTTGGAGAAGAAAATCGCCTTTCCCATCTCCGTGCCGGTTTTGCGTAACACGCTCAGTTTGGCGAGCTTATTGAATTTCGGCATCCCGTTGTGCAGCGCCATTTCGTCGAGCGTGACAAAAATTCCTTCCACCATCACCACCGCGCCGTCCACAATGATCCCGAAATCAATCGCGCCCATCGACAGCAAATTGGCCGACATTCCTTTCAGCCGCAGACAGATGAACGCGAAGAGCAGCGCCAGCGGAATGACGATCGACACGATGACGGTGGTGCGCCAGTCGGCCATGAACAGGAACACAATCACCGTCACGAACACGAGTCCTTCGATCAGGTTGTGCGTCACCGTGTGCGTGGCAAAATGGATCAGCGTTTCGCGGTTGTAGAACGTATCGATTTGTACGTCCGACGGCAAAATACTGGTATTCAGTTCGTTGATTTTTGCCTTAACGTTTTCAATCACCTCGCTTGGATTTTCTCCCTTGCGCATGACGACGATGCATTCCACCACATCGTTCTGATTGTCGCGACCCGCCTGACCCAGTCGCGGCAAGGCCGACTCCGAAACCTGGGCCACGTTCCGAACCATAATCGGCGTTCCATTGGCGTTTTTGATGATGACATTGCCAATGTCCTGGCTGTTTTTGAGCAAACCGATGCCGCGCACCACGTAGGCTTCCGAGTTTTTCTCGATCACATCGCCCCCGACGTTGACGTTGGAATTGGCCACGGCCTGATAGAGTTGCAAGGGCGTAATGCCGTAATCGAGCAGCCGGCGCGGATCGACCGAAATTTCGTACGTCTTCGCTTCGCCCCCGAAACTAACCACATCGGCCACGCCCGGCACGCTTTTCAGTTGGCGGTCGATCAACCAGTCCTGCATGGTTTTCAATTCGCGGCTGGTGCGGGTGCTGCTTTTGAGCGTGTAGCGGAAAATCTCACCGGTCGGGCCGTAGGGGGGCTGTACATCCGGTTTGACGCCCTCCGGAATGTCGATGCTCCCCAGCAAATTGTTCACCTGCTGACGGGCAAAGGCATCATCGACGCCGTCTTCGAACATAATTTTGACCACCGACAGGCCAAACAGGGTGGTGGAGCGGATGTCGGTTTTTTTCTGAACGGAATTCAGTCCAATTTCAATTGGAATCGTCACAAACTTCTCGATTTCTTCCGCACTACGGCCCGGCCACTGCGTGATAATCGTGATCTGGGTGTTGGTGACGTCCGGGAAGGCTTCAATGGGCGTGTTCTGGTAACTAACAAAACCCGCAACCACCGCCAGAGCCGTCAGGAAGAAGATAAAAAACCGGTTCTTCAGCGAGAACGAGATTATATTTTTGATGAACTTGTTCATGTGTTCAATGAGTGAAAGAGCGAATGAGTGATTGAGTGAATAAGCTTCGTTGTGATAAGGTCATGAGTACGAACCACACACTAGCGGCTCGCTCAATCGCCCAATCACAAATCACTCAATTAATTTCCCAACGCATTGTAAATCAGCAACTGATTCTGTTTTACCACCCGGTCGCCGGCTTTCAAACCGCTGTTGAGGTAGGTGATGTCGCCGATGGTTTTGAAAATGTCGACCTCGCGCACCACCGGCTGGTTCCGGGTGTTGACGGCCACAACGAAATTGCGGCTTTTATCAAAGACAATGGCTTTTGCCGGTATGCCTATACGTTGCTCATGACCGGCGTACTCAACCCGCACATTGGCGAACATTTCCGGCTTCAGGGTGAAATCCGCATTGAGCAGCGTCACCCGCACTTTCATGGTTTTGCTTTCGGGATCGAGTACGTTGAAAATTTTATCGATCTTTCCTTTGAAAACCCGGTCGGGGTACGAAAGCGTGGTAATCGTGGCATCGAAGCCTTCTTTGACATTCGCCAGATCCGATTCATAGACGTTGGCGAGCACCCAAACCTGGTCGAGGTTCGAGATCGTGAACAGGTTTTCGGGATCGTCCGACCGGAGTTCCATGCCCTGAGCCGCGTTTTTTTCGACCACAAAACCGTCTACCGGCGCTTTTACGACGTAAATCGAACCCGAACCGCCAAGGATGCTTTTCCGCTCTGCTACCCGATTGACCTCACCCTGAGCGGCTTGCATCTGTTCGCGAGCCGCAATCAGATCTTTCTGGGCGCTTAAACCGGCTTTCGACATGTCTTCCGTCACCTGGAGGTTTTTCTGGGCCACCGCCAGCTGACCTTTGGCCGAAATTGCCTGCTGGGCCAGATCCGCCATGTCGCCCGAACGGATGACCGCCAGAACCTGTCCGCGTTTTACGTAATCGCCCAAATCGGTTTTTACTTCTTCAATATGACCGCCCACCAGCGGAAATACCTTCACCACCTTGTCCTGATTGAAGGTGATTTTACCCGTCAGATTCAATTCGTTGTTGACGGGCAGCAATTTCGCCGTATCGAGTTTGGCAGTTGCCAACAGGTTGACTTTTTGTTTCGTTGCTTCGTCGCCGTTGTCTTCGGGCGTTGCGGAAGACTGGCAACCGGAGAGGGTGGCAGCAAGCAGGAGAGCTGAAAAAAGGGGGAATGCCAACTTGTATTTAAAATCAGTACGGATGCTGCGAATCAAAAAGTCGCGACAGTTGGGGTTCCCGACCAGCACCAGATTCAATGTTTTTAAGAGATGAGTCGTTTTCATGATTGTGCGGTTTTCAACCGGATCTTATTTGGTGAATAGGTTGGTGCCAACGGCAAAATTGAGTTCTTCCAGACTCTGCATCCGGTCGTTTTGCAATTGGTTATACTGAATCTGACTGGATTTGAAGGAGTCGAAGAAGTCGAGAAATTCGACCACGTCGATGTTCTGTTTCCGGTAATTGGTGGTGACGCCTTCGATCAGCCGGCTAAAGTCGCCGTTGAATTTCTGGTCGAACGTGCGGTAAATCTGATCGGTTTGCTGCACCTTTTTATACGCCCGCTGCACGTCGCTCTCCACCTGAATCTGATACGCATCGGTGGCTTGCTGGCTGCTTTGGGTCCGAATCGTGGCGGCTTTGATGTTGCCCTGGTTTTTGTTGAAAACCGGCAGATTGATTCCCACGCCGACGCCCACGTAATTCGGAATATACCCGGCGTTGCGGTCGTAAGTAGCCTGCACCGACAGATCCGGCACGGCCATGGCTTTCTGCAACGCCAGATTTTGTTTCTCCTGAATGGCCTGATCCCGGAACGCTTTCAGATCGTAGCGGTTTTCGTCCGCCAGCTTTAGAAGCTCATTCAGATTGAGTTGACCGACGGCAGGCTGAATGGCCTCCGTATTTTCCAGCACGGGTTGTAGGGTGACAGAAGGGCTGGCATTCAGTAAGACAGCCAGATCGGCCTGGTCGTCGGTCAATTTCCGGAGCAGTTGCTGACGCTCTGACGTCAGGTTGAACAGGTAGGCCTTCAGCCGGGTCAGGTCTTTCAGCGGCACGTTGCCTTTATCGTACTGCTGCTGAAATAACGTGACGGTCTGCCGGAGGGTGCCGGTTTCCTGTTCGTAGACGGTAAGCGCCTGCTGCGTGTAATAGAGGTCGTAAAACGTTGTCCGAAGCTGGTAATTCAAGGTCCGCAGCAGGTCGTAAAACCGGTCGCTGGCCAGTTCGGTATTGGTGCGGGCAATGGCCAGCTGTTTGTTCCGTTTGCCGGCCAGCAGCAACAATTGCTGCAACTGAACGACCTGTTCGGAATTCCGCTGGCGCAGCGGCATCACCTCCTTCGTTTGGGTATTGTAGGGCATCTGCTCGACGTAGATGCTCGGATTATTCCAGAGTTTGGCCTGGAATTCGTAGGCCTGATTTTCAGTGATGCCCAGTTTATTAGCCATCAGTTGCAGGTTGTTCTGACGGAACTGAGCTTCGGCCTGGGCGAGGGTCAGCCGCAGGGTATCGCTCTGGGCAAGCGAAACCGTAGGCATACTGACAAGCCACCCAAACACGAAAAGAAGAATCCTTTTCATGATGAATTTTGATGTGTGTTTTAAGAGCGTACTTCGCCGAATGGCGTTATAAAACCTGGAAGGAATCGTTGGACTGGTCAGTCCGGGGAATTAAACCGAAGGAATTCGTAAGGCACAGAATAAGAGGTAATACGGTCGGGATGGAACCGCCCGTTTGGCAATGGCAATCCGCAGGATGGGTTGAAGCATCAACACGGCCATCAACAGGCTCAACCAGGCTACGGGAAGGGAAGGCAGAAAATCCTGATCGATCGTTGGCGAGGGTTGTTCATCTTCATCCTGAACCAGGTAGACCGCTGAATCCGTCGACGGATTGGTTTGGTGGGTATCCTGAATAACGGTCGTCTGAATGGCTTGATGTGAGGGCAATACAGCTCCGGTTACCGATGGGTAGACCCGGAAAAGTACCGCCCAAATCAGGCTGACCGTTATAGTTATGTTGTGGAGGAGACCCATTGTTTGTCTTTTCTTGCCACAAACAACGCCCTGAAAGATTTAAAGCAAATGAAATTATTGTTAAAAGAGGGTTAAAAGTAGCAGAACCCGCCCACGGTTATAACCGTGGGGTTCTGGAGATGGCCGTACGGGCAGGAACCGTTTTAACGGTTTTGAGGTCATTGGCCGCTAAAACGATTCCTGTTCATACGGTTACACATCGTGACCCCGGATTAAAATCGGGATTCGTATTGGTACCAGCTGTACGCCCGGTTAGCGGAATTTCAGGGTCGTTCCAATCCGGAAACCCAGCTTCTGGTATTGCCAATCCTGCCACTGCGAAATCACTTCAATCCGGAAAAAGGGAAAAATACCGGGAATGAGCCCATCGAGGGCATAACCGACTTCCGTATAATTTTTGGAGTTGGGCGTGCCCAGGTAATGGACGAACAGATTTTCTTTCAGGCCCGTCAGCCGAACCACCGTCAATTGCGTAATCAGAAACTTGCGGTATTCCATCAGGACGTGGCCTTCGACAAACCGCTTTCCGGTGCTGTATTGGTAATACGGCAGCATCCGGAAAATTGACGTCGGATCGCCCTGTTGCAGGAAAAACTCATTGCCCTGAAAATGCTTGAAATCCGGGAAAAACAGCGCTTTGTCGTTCAAAAAACCGCCCGCTGACACGTTGTAACTCAACCGGCTCCGGATTCCCGTTTCAAACGAATGGCTCAAACCGGCTTGCACGAAATCATAATCCACATCGCTGGCTTCCGTTGCTCCCGAATGTAAGGGAATTCCTTTCCGGTAATTCAGCATCAGTTCGGGGCTGTTGTTGCGGCTGGCAACGCGCCGGCCGTTTCGAATCCGGTAGCGGGTGGCCGCCAGTTTTCCCGAAACCGCCACGTTAAAAATGAGGGCCTGGTTGACCGGGAAAGCCGCCGTACCCAGTTCGGCGTTGGTCGGTCGGTTGGAGGTGTAACTGAATTGATTCCAGTCGATCCACGGTTTCAGATTCTCTTTGTAATTCATCAGTTCCGTCCGTTCGGCGTATTCCAGACTGCCGTTCACGGTAATGCGGTTGTTGAAAGGCCGGGCCGCCACGCCCAGACGCAGGAAATCGCGTTGGTAGAACTTGGCGAAATTCTTCTCGAACAGCAGCGAAGTCAGCGAGTTGAGGAACGGACTGATGGGCTCGTTGGGATTAAATTGATTCACCCAGCGTCCGCCCGACAAGCCAATGGAGGTGCCTTTGTACGTATAATCGATGCCGCCCGTTCCAATAAACCGTTTCATGCCGAACTCATACCGGCCCGCTCCGCCAACGGTTAGGGTTGGCGTTGGTTTGTAGGTTTCCCGACGGCGCGTCGAATCCCGTTGTTGTGGCCGGAGAAAATACCGCATTCGCAAACCCAGATCGAAGGTGTATCCTTCCACGGTATTGTAATAGATCTTTTGGAGCGGACTGTCCCAGGTCAGCGCCGTGCGTTTGCTGAAATTCCAGGTGTTTCCCGAAACCAGCTGGCCGGGCATGAATCGCTTGCGGGCCCGGATTTTCTTCGTAGAATCGCGCTCCGCTTTGGTGCTGTCTTTCTGCACCTCAATTTTGCGCACGATTTTCAGGCTGTCGCGTTTCACGTAACTTTTGATTTCGGCCGTGGTCAGCGGAACCGTTCGCAGCGAATCCCAGAAGGCATTGCTGCGTTTGTTGGCCAGAGAATCGACAATGGTGGAGTCGTTGCGCGAAACTTCCACTTCTTCCTTGCGCTCTTTTTTGGCCTGGTATTCCTGTTTTTCATACTCTTTCAGCAGTTTTTTGAAATCCCTGGCCGAGTATTCTTTCTGTTTGGCAATTTTGTCCTGCAATTTTTGCCCTTTAATATCCTTGTTGGACAGGGAAACCGCCGGCTTTTCTATTTTTTCGTCAACGATTTTTACATCTTCCACAAAAGCCGGGTTGACTTGCAGACTATTAAAGGTCTGATTGATAATAAATTGGGCGTTCCCGGCGGCTCCCATGATTTTGCCTTCCAGATTATACCGCTGATTGATCGGCAGCCACACGTTTTGCACCGGACTGTACACCTGCCGGATCTTGATGTCGAACCCCAGCGGATTGCGGGTTTCCAACTGCAAACTATGGATCGCCCACGAGTTTTCGATGATGAAAATATAGCCCCGGAAAACGCCTTCGCCATAGGCTCGCGGGTTGACTTTAATTTTACTGACATCGATGCCGCGCTCGCTGAACGTGCCCTGGTATTCGAATTTGTAATAAGCAAACGCCTTCGGTGACAGGGGCGAAACGGCGTTGTTGACCTCCGGGCGGTAGAAACTGGTCAGAAAGTAATCACTTACGGAAATGTTGTCGCCCATCGAATTGCGCGTCGCCATCAGCCGGTACCGGTATGTGTTGGGCTGTTTGAAAGTGACCTCCGAAACTGATTCGTAAAGCATCGGCACCCCGATTTTAAAACCATCTTTTTCGGCTTCTTTCAACTGCTTCCGGTACATGAACTGCATCGGCAGGTCGGTGATCGTAAACGAGGTTTTGGTATAGGCGCGGGCCGTGTAGCTCATCACCTGAAGCTCGTGGTATTTGGCCTTCGCAATGGCCCGGCGCATGATGCTGTAGGCCGGATCTTCTTTTCCCTCGCGCGCGGTGACTTCCTCCAGTCGGAATGCCTGCTCCTCCATCGTCACGTCGATGGTTTGCCAGTCGCTGCCAATTTCGACGGCTTTTTCCTGCGCCTGAAACCCTAAATATTGAAAAACCACGCTGTATTTGCCCGGTTTCAGCGGCACTTCATACCGGCCTTCCGAGTTGGTGATAGCCCCGCTCGACGTTCCTTTGACTACGATGGCCGCGTAGGGTAAAACTTCTCCTTTGTTGGTTTTGATCGTCCCGCGGATTCCCTGAGCCGATACCGAGTGCATAAAATAGAACGTGATGAAGCAAGTAATCCAGTATCTCATAAGGTGCAGGTTGTAAATTCGCCGGGAAAACTAACCATTTTGCTACTCAGGTACAACGAAAGAGTAACGGATGAAGGAGTTGTCCCGGTGTTGAATGCCGCAATTTTGTAGCAAGATGCGGAATTCGACGGTAAAGTTGCCCCTCCGATTGGAAAAGCCGTATTTTTAACAAATTATAACAATTTCGTCGCCTATGCAATACCGTTTCCTTTTGCTGCTTCTGCTTCTTTTTTCGGCCTGCGGTTTACAGGCCCAACCGCTGTCACCATCCACCATTCTGAGCGAACGCGAGCGTTCCCGCGTGGTCGATGACATCCTGGAAGACCGCTTCAACAACCTGTTGCCCCAATTGATGCGCCGGGAAGGAATCGATATGTGGGTCATTATTTCGCGGGAATACAACGAAGATCCGGTTCTGAAAACCATGCTGCCCAGTACGTGGCTCTCGGCGCGACGCCGAACCGTGATGGTTTTTTTCGATCAGGGTGCCGAGAAAGGCGTGGAAAAACTGGCGATTGCCCGGTATGATGTCGGAAATTTGCTCAAAGGCGCCTGGGACATCGACGTTCGGCCCAACCAGTGGGAAGCGCTGGTCAAAATTATTCAGGATCGAAAACCAAAGAAAATTGGTCTGAACTTCTCCAAAAATTACGCCCATGCCGACGGGTTGACTTTTACGGAACACGGCGAATTTCTGGAAAAATTGCCGGTCGATTATCAAAAACGGCTGGTTTCGGCGGAGCGTCTGTCGGTCGGCTGGCTGGAAACGCGGACGGAAAAGGAAATGGCGATCTATCCGCTCATTTGCCGGTTGTCGCACCAGATTATTCAGGAGGGTTTTTCGGAGCAGGTCATCCAGCCCGGGGTGACAACGACCGACGATGTGGTGTGGTGGTTTCGCCAGCGGATAACCGACCTGGGGCTGGAAACCTGGTTTCATCCGACCGTCGATGTTCAGGGCAGCGGTTCGCCCCAGGATTTCGATCACCTCAAAACGTTTTCTAAAAAGGCTTCGGGCCAGGTGATCAGGGCCGGCGATTTGCTGCATGTCGATTTCGGGATTACGTATCTGCGACTCAATACCGACCAGCAACAACACGCTTATATCCTGCGCCCTGGCGAAACCGAGGTGCCGGACGTGCTCCGCAAAGCTTTTCAACAGGGAAACCGGTTGCAGGATATTCTCACGGAGCGGTATAAAGCCGGAAAAACCGGCAACCAGTTGTTACTGGAAGCGCTGGAACAGGCGAAAAAGGAAGGCATCCGGGGGACGATCTACACGCACCCGATTGGTGTTCATGGCCACGCGGCTGGCCCGACCATTGGCATGTGGGATCAGCAAAATGGTGTTCCCGGCCCCGGCGATTACCCGCTTTTTGCCAATACCGCCTATTCGATCGAGCTCAATGCCGCTATTGAGGTTCCGGAGTGGAAGAAAACCGTCCGCATCATGCTTGAAGAAGATGGCTTTTTCGACGGAACAAGCTTTCGGTACATCGACGGGCGGCAAACCGAGATCTTTACCATTCCAAGGAAGTTACCGTATGTGAAATAAGGAGCTGGAATACGTTAAAAGTGAGTAGCCGTTTTATAAATAACCTGGCCGGTTTTTAAGTATTTTCCGGATCAGGAAGTGGTCTTTTACCAGACTATTAAATTTACTGGATAGATACTTGAAAATAATTCATGTGTATTATAAAGTAATTTCAAT
Source organism: Larkinella knui (assembly GCF_003858645.1). Lineage (GTDB taxonomy): Bacteria > Bacteroidota > Bacteroidia > Cytophagales > Spirosomataceae > Larkinella > Larkinella knui. The sequence continues at coordinate 583,625 of NZ_RQJP01000001.1, forward strand.
TTTTTGAATCAATGCGCTGTGAACTTGGTATATAGTTGTGTACTAATTAGCACATAAGTGAAAAGAAGACATAATCGACATTCAATTTAACTACCTTGAAATCTGTCTTTCTTTTCAAAGAAATAATACAGCGTAAGGGCTGGCAAAATCCGGTTGGCTTGCTGGTCCTTACGAATTACCAATTTTGATAAAGGTTTTGCGGCAGCCCAGACAGCGGTAGGTGCGGTTTGGTACAAAAAAAAGTAATGTTTTGGTCAACAGGGATCGCGGTTTTCGCTCGGCAGCCGATTGATCCCGGCCACAATACGGGCATTCTTTCGTTGTGGTGAACTTCCGGGAGATGGACATGACATTTAATGTCATCGATAATAAAGATATAGCTTTCATAACACGTTTCTATTTGTAACGCTTAAGATACATAATAGGCCGGTATTGAGGCTATTCAAAAATACGTATAAACAGTAAGTTCTTGATTAATTTTAACAGAATCCTGCTTCTGTTCAATAATGTAAAAATACTTAGTTTTAAAGACTCAACTAAGTAGCCTAAAATGTAAGATGCCTTTTTTAAGCTATATAACAGACAAAGAAAAACCGGTACGAATGACAAGTTTCATTCGTACCGGTTTGGTAAGTTGCCTTCATTGGGCGGCTCCCGTGCTTACTGATAAGGTGTCGCAGCGGTAGCTTTAAATCGGCCAGCTGCTTTCCTAAACCGCGGGCAAAAGGCATCTTCTCGACGCCGGAACCACTCCGCCGGCGATAGCGGTAGCCTCGTTTTTCGTCAATTTGATGAGGTGAACCGTCTTCAAACCGAGTTTATTTTGTTGCTTTTTCATGATGATACGCTATGGAGCGTGGTAAGAGTACGTGATGTGAATAGTGCCAATCCGGGTCAGCGATTTTCGGCGGCCTCGTTGATTGGTGATGAAAGGTAAATTGAAAGCTGCCAATTCGCCAGCCTAAATGAACAGCGGGTAGAATGGAGTGTATACCCGGTAGGAGGGACGCGTTTTCGCAACCAGTTGGCACAAAAAAAGAGTTACAAGCCTGGCGGCCCATAACTCTTCACTCGGAACTCTTTACTCCCTTACGCCAGCCGGTTGATGCAGTTCAAGTCTTCGAACGCCACTTTCAGACGGCTTACCAGACTTTCTTCACCCTTGCGCAACCAGACGCGTGGATCGTAGTATTTTTTGTTCGGCGAATCGGCCCCGGCGGGGTTGCCAAGCTGGCCCTGCAAATAGGCTTTATTCGCTTCGTAGTAATTTTTGATTCCTTCCCACGTGGCCCACTGAATATCGGTATCGATGTTCATCTTGATGGCACCGTAGCGAATGGCTTCCCGGATTTCTTCCCGGCTTGAGCCCGAACCGCCGTGGAAAACGAAGTTGACGGGCAACGGACCGGTTTGGAATTTCTCCTGAATGTAATCCTGGGAGTTTTTCAGAATGATGGGCGACAATTTCACATTACCGGGTTTGTAAACGCCGTGAACGTTTCCAAAAGCCGCAGCAATGGTGAAATTCGGTGATATTTTCGACAGCTCTTCGTACGCAAAAGCCACTTCGGAAGGCTGGGTATAGAGCTTCGAATCATCGACGTCCGAATTATCGACGCCATCTTCTTCGCCACCCGTCACCCCCAGTTCGATCTCCAGCGTCATGCCGATTTTGGCCATCCGCTCGAAATACTTGGCGCAGATTTCAATGTTTTCTTCAATCGGTTCTTCCGACAGGTCGAGCATGTGCGAGCTGTACAACGGTTTGCCGGTTTTGTCGAAATGCTTTTCACCCGCTTCCAGCAACCCATCGATCCAGGGCAGCAGTTTCTTGGCGCAGTGGTCGGTATGCAGAATAACCGGTAGACCGTATAATTCGGCGACGTTATGAATGTGCAGAGCACCGGAGATCGAGCCGGCGATTGCCGCCTGCTGATTGGTATTTGGCAAGGTCTTGCCCGCGAAAAAGATACCACCCCCGTTCGAAAACTGGATGATAACCGGCGAGTTAACGGCCTTGGCCGTTTCCAGCACGGCATTGATGGAGTTGGTACCGACAACATTGACCGCCGGAAGCGCATAATCATTTTCGTTGGCGTGACGGAAAATTTCGGTGACGCCTTCGCCGGTGATAACGCCGGGCTTAAATCGGGTGGCTACTTCGCTCATAGTCAATAGGGAAAAATAGATTTGCTCAAGAATAAATAGACTGAATCCGGGACGGTAAACCGAGGTAGAATCCAGTCCGCAAAATACGATTTATTTTCTTAAAAGTTGTTCCGCGGAGTTGAGCGGAGTTGTTTAGAGTCAAACAGAGAAAAATAGAAGTAAAAAAACTCCGCTTAACTCCCTTTATCTCCGCTCAGCTTCGCGAAACAACCGTATCCTGTTTACCTTTGAAAACGACCTTGGCCCGATCATCATGACCTTTAAAATTACCGTATTCCTTTTGGCCCTCAGTGGTTACCTACCGCTAAACGCCCAAACCGACAGTGCTGCCTGTTCCTGCCAGCAACTTGCCAGACAGACCTTTCCCGGCGCAACCATCACAACCGCCGAATGTGTAACGGCCGGAACATTCACGCCACCGGGAAGCAGTCAGCCCATCACCGGACTACCCGCCTTTTGCCGGGTTGCCGCTACCCTAAAACCCACTCCTGAATCAACCATCCGAATTGAGGTCTGGCTGCCGCAAACCAACTGGAACGGGCGGTTTTTGGGAACCGGAACGGGTGGTGGTGCCGGAAGCATCAGTTATTCGGCTCTGGCCAATGGATTAAAACGCGGATTTGCTACGACCAATACCGACATGGGAACCTCGCCGGGGGCCAATGAAGCCGTGGGACACCCCGAACGGTGGGTGGATTTTGGTCACCGGGCAACGCACGAGATGACCAGAACCGCCAAAGCCATCACGCAGGCGTACTACCAGAAACCGTTTCAAAAAGCGTATTTCGCGGGTTGCTCGACGGGTGGCCAGCAGGCGCTGATGGAAGCACAACGGTATCCGGACGATTATGACGGTATTCTGGCCGGAGCGCCCGCCAACAACCGGACGCATCTGCACACCGGTTTTGTCTGGATTTATAAAGTGACCAACCAGATCCCCGGCAGCGCCTTTCTGCCGAAAGAAAAAATTGCCCTCATCACCAGCGCGGTGGTCAAGGCTTGTGGTGGGAAAGACGGCGGAGCCCCCGGCGATGATTTCCTGACCGACCCCCGCGCCTGTTCGTTCGATCCCGAAACCTTGCCCAAATGCCCGGACGGTACCGACGACGGGACCTGCCTGACCCGTGCCCAGCTCACGGCCCTGAAAAAGATTTATGCCGGGCCGATCAATCCCCGAACGGGCGAACGAATCTATACGCCCATACCGCTCGGGAGTGAAAATTCGTCGGCGGGTCTCGACTACCAGCAGAACCCCAAGCAGGGGCCGCCCTCGCTTTTTTATCAATATAAATGGGTGTTCGGAGCAAACTTCGATTACACAGCTTTTGACTTTGACCGCGATCAGGACCGGATGGATTCAGTGCTGGCTCCGATTTTAAACGCGAACAACCCGGATTTATCGGCGCTGAAAAAACGGGGAGGGAAAATTCTAATGTATGCCGGAACGGCTGATCCGCTCGTGCCGTATCAGGATGCCGTCAGCTACTACGAGCGCGTAGTGGAAGCCCAGGGCAGCACCAAGCGGACGGCGGATTTTTTTCGGTTCTTTCTGATTCCCGGTATGGCGCATTGTGGGGGCGGACCGGGTCTGAACGACTGCGGCCAGAACCTGGCGCTCACGGTTCCGCAGGACAGCGAACATGATGTGATGACGGCTCTGATGAAGTGGGTGGAGGAAGGCAAAGCGCCGGATCAATTCATTGCCACAGCGTATACGGGCGGTTTGGCCAGCAATGGCGTCCGGTTTCAGCGCCCGATCTATCCATATCCCAAACTGCCAGCCTACAAGCGTGGTGACCCGAATTTGCCGGGTAGCTTTCGGGGCGTCGCCTATCCAAAACGGGCGGTTTTGCGCCCGGCCAGGCGGTATTTGAAGTAAACTTTGGTTGTTTCGAGGGTTGTTTCGCGGAGGTAAGCGAAGTTAAAAGAGTTAAGCGGAGAATTATTTAAAAGACCTCTGTTTAACTCCCTTTTTCTCCGCTCAACTCCGCGAAACAACCCTCGAAACAACTAAATCTCATTTTCGGTAATCCAGCGCCGGTTTGCGGTTTCCCAGCAACGCTTCGTAGTTGAAGTCGGCACCGCGGGCCTGCTGCCAGTCGGCCCTCGCTTTCTGAATCAGGGCCGGATCTTTGAATAAGTCGATGGCGGTCAGCGACAAGGATTTAGCCGCCACCATCATGCCTTTGACGCCGATGCTTGTACCGCTCGACGCGACGGCCTGCCAGCTATGGGCCGCCGTTCCCGGAACCCAGGTGGCGGCCGACAAACCGACGGTCGGAACCACCCAGCTCACATCGCCCACGTCCGTTGATGCACTGCTCAGCAGGTCGTTTTTGTTGGCAAACGGCGAAACCGTTGCGGCTTCACCCGGTTTTCGGATCGCGCCGAAATTGGTACCAAACGATTCGCCCAGTTTCTCGGCAAACCTGGTTTCCTCCGCTGTATAGGACACGCCACCCACCAGACTGAGGTTTTTGTGCATGAGCTGGGACAACGATTCCACCGGCAACAGGTTGTAAACGCCACCGATGATTTCGTATTCCATTTTTGTTTCCGTTCCCAGCCCGGCCCCTTCGGCGGCTTTCACCATCCGCTTCCAGATGTCCACTAATATCTGGCGGTTTTTGTGCCGAACGTAATAATAGACTTCCGCAAAATCCGGGACGACGTTCGGAGCTTCACCGCCTTTGGTGATCACGTAATGAATCCGCGTATCCGACGGTATATGCTCGCGCATCATGTTGATCATATAGTTCATCGACTCCACGCCATCCAGAGCAGACCGTCCGCGCTCGGGCGATGCGGCTGCGTGGGCCGCGATGCCCCGAAAGCGAAATTTGGCGGTGATGTTGGCCAGGGAAGTGGAGGGATCGGCACCGTTGCGGTCGGCGGGATGCCAGTGCAAGACCACGTCGGTGTCGTTGAACAACCCTTCCCGAACCATGTATACTTTCCCCGAACCGCCTTCTTCCGCCGGTGTTCCGTAGAGCCGGATGGTGCCGCTTTTGCCGGATTTCTGCAACCAGTTTTTCACTGCAATTGCCGAGGCCACCGAACCGGGCCCGAATAAATTGTGTCCGCAGGCATGTCCGGCTTTTTTCGTGTCAATCGGTTTCCGTTCCGGCGTGGCATCCTGTGTGATTCCCGGCAGAGCGTCGTATTCCGCCAGAATGCCGATCACCGGTTTTCCGCTGCCGAACGTGGCCACGAAAGCCGTCGGAATGCCCGCAATCCCGACTTTCACCGAAAAACCTTCTTTGGTCAGTTCGTCCTGCAACAAGGCCGAGCTTTTCTGTTCCTGATACCCCACTTCGGCCCAGTCCCAGATTTGTCTGGAAAGCTCGCCGTAATGCGCCGATTTACTGTCCAGTCCTTTCAAAACGTCCTGTTGTTCTTTCGTCAATGTCGCCTGGGCGTGCAGAACCGTGGGGAACAAACCCAGTCCAAGCACAAGCAGTCGGGAAAGTGTTTTGTTTCGCATGATGAATGGGGTAAAATGCATGAGAAGACGCCGTGCCGGAATGAACCAGCACGGCGCTTCATTTTCGCTGATGAAGGTACTTGATTATTTCAAAGGTTGGTACAACGCTTTCTTATTGTCGACCCGAATCACCAGACGGCAATCGCCGACCTGCCCCCGTGTTTCATCGCAAATTCCGTCGTGGAAGGCATCGAAACGCCGACCGTCGTTGGTTTGTACGACAAATTTTAACTGAAAGGTATCGTTCAGGAGCAGGCTCGTTGGCAAAACGCCCACCGTCGTAGCCGCTTCGCTGGCTTTGATGGAAACGGTTGCTGGCAGGGTCGAGAAAGTCTTCCATAATTTATCGGTAGCGGCCAGACGACTGGGAAGCGGTCCCAGCGCACCGCTTGGATACAGACAGCCGACGCCGTTGCCACAGGAAGTCATCGAAGCGGCCAGTGCGATCTTAGGGCTGTTCAGTCCGATCCAGACTTCGATGGCTTTTACCCCGACACCCTGCCCGAAATCTTCACCACTCAACTGAAACTCAAAGTCGGTGGTGGCCAGATTCGTTACATCGAAATAGGCTTTAGCGGGATTGACCTTCGCCACGGCCACGGCTCCGGCGGGGGCCAGCGGAATGGGATCTTTGGTTTGGCAAGCGTCCGAAATGACCAGAGCGGTCATAAACAAGGCTAAATAAGCGATTGATTTCATATGGTCAGGACGGTTTTGAAACCGTGTTTTTGTTCTTAAATAGTTTTATGGTTTACGGTATTCGGTTTATGGTTTACGGTGGCTGACGCATTCGTAGCAGCACGCGTCAGCCACCGTAAACCGAATACTGAATACCAAATACCGTCTATAAATCCCAGAAAACCGGGGTTACAAAATTGTTCTGAGCCGGAGCGGCCGTGTTGGTGTTCAATTCGCGTTGGGAATACGTAAACCGCAACGGAAACGGATTCAGGGGCGAAATCGGGGCCATCAGCGTCGGAATTCCCGTCCGGCGGTAGTCATTATACGACTCGATGCCATTGCCGTAGAGCGAAATGTATTTCTCGGTCATCACCGCCGAAAGCTTTCCGGCGGCATTGGCGTCGTCATACTTCTTCAGCCGGTCGTTCACAAAATTGGTGATGGTTGTGGCCGATAGCTGCGTGCCCGAGTTGCCCGGAGCCTGTACAAAGCTGTTGATGCTGTTGAGATTCAGCGTGATGGCGTTCCTGAAATACTCTTTGGCGTCACCCGTCGTTCCGAGGGTCAGCGCGGCTTCGGCCAGAATAAACTGAACCATCGAAGCCGTAACGATCGGGAAAATACCGGCACCGGTACCGTCCGCCGTCGTAACCACCCGAAAATTGGCCGGGGTGTTGGTGCCGGTATTGGTCAGAAAGACGTTGGTAGCCGGTAAATTGCTGATGGGATTGTTGTCGTAGAGCCCCCCGTACGGATAAATGCCAAATGTCGCCCGCACGGCGTTGTCGGCCGGTGCTCCGGTCGGGTCACCGGTAAAACGGCCCCCGTACCCGTTGCTGGTTCGGGTAAAATTGACCCCGGCATTGCTGGTCTGGCGATACACGTAATACCGCAACCGTGGATCGTCGGCATTGTAGAGCCGTTCCATAAACCCCTGATCCATCCAGAAATCTTTCGTGGCGCGGTAGTCGCTGATGTGAATCGGATGGCGGTTTTGCGGGGTTTCGGTAGCCCCAAATTTGAAGGTAAAATCCTGGGCGTTGGTCAGAATCAACTGGCCGCCCGCAATCAGGGCGTTAATTTCCTGTTTCACCCGCGCCTGTTCGGCCGGAACCAGCCGAATCTGATTCAGGAGCTTCAGTTTCAGGCTGTTGGCCGCGCGAATCCAGCTCAGACGGTCGCCCTTGTAAAAGAGGTCCGCATTGCCCGGCGAGACATACGGCGTTTTGTTCAGATCGGCAACGGCTTCGTCGATCAGCGTGAAAACCGCCTTGTAGATATCCGCCCCTTTATCGAATTTCGGACTCAGGTTGCCGTCGCCTTTGGAGGCTTCCGAAAACGGGACATCGCCCCACAGATCGACCAGCACGCTATACGTGTACGCTTTTTCCAGTTTGGCAATTCCCACGTAGCTCCACTGGCTTTTGGCCGTTCCCTCCCGAATGATGATTTCCAGATCGTTGAGGGCTTCCGAATAAATACCGTTCCAGGGCGTCTGGAAGGTAGACCCCGTCAACTCGAAGCGGCTGGGGCCATTTTGCGTCGCGTGTTGCATGATCACTGTGGCAATCCGGTTGGTAGCGCCACCGCCGATGTGAACGCCGATGGAGACTTGCGTGGCCGGAAGCAGCAGATCCAGCACCGGCTGCGCCGGGGTGTTTGGATCGACGTTGATGTCCAGAAAATCGTTGCAACTGCTGAATGTGAGTGCGATAAAAGCTCCGAGGACCAGTTTAAGGCTATTTTTCATGAATAAGTTTCGGTAAATGGTAAATGATTTCGTAGGCAGGTTTGAGATTACAACGGGGTCGCCCGGCGATCCCGAACAGAACGACTGCCGATTTGCAAATCGGCACCAGCCTCAGAACGTAAAGCGCAGGTTGACGCCATACCGCTTCGTCGTAGGAATTGCGACGAGTTCGAAGCCCTGCGCATTGCCCGCCCCCAGCGAATTGACTTCCGGATCGAAGTTCATGTATTTGGGAAAGTTGGGCGCTTTGTACCACAGATTCCGGCCACTGAGCGAAATCGATGCCGATCCAAAAGGCGTTTTAGCCAGCCATACCGCCGGAATCTGGTAGGCGAGGGAGACTTCGCGCAGCCGGAAAACCGTGGCATCGAAAACCCGGAACTCGTCGGCGGTGCCCTGGCTACCGCTGAACGCTCCCGTTCCGAAGTAGTATTCGTTGACCGAAATCGGAATGTTGTTGGGTTGCTTTTTGCCGTCGGCGGTCAGAATGGGCAGTTTGGTATTGGGGTCGCCCAACACGCCGACCGGTACGAGCACCTTGTTGCGGTCTTCGTTATCGCGCGTGATCCCGCGGCTGAGCATCTCGGCTACCGAAACCGACAGCAGATCCCCGCCCTGTTTCCAGTCGAACAACGCGCCGAGGGTAATGCCTTTGTAGGTAAAAGTATTGGTGACGCCCATCGTGAATTTCGGGTTCGGATTGCCAACCGGTCCCTGGCGATCGGCCAGAATGGCTTTGCCGGTGGCCGGGTTGATCAGCAGATTTCCCTCCTCGTCGCGCAGGTAATAGCTGCCCCGAATCAAACCGTAGGGACGGCCAACGATGTGCATACTGCCGATGGTGTTGGTCGCATTGGCCTGACTATAAAACAGTTCGGTTGCTCCGCCCAGATCCAGAACCAGATTCCGGTTGCGGGTAAAAGCCGTGTAAATATTCCATTTGAAACCGTTGGCCAGTTTGATGGGTGTAATGTCCAGGCCCAGTTCGATTCCTTCGTTTTTTACTTTTCCCAGATTGACGACCCGCGTCAGGTACCCGGACGACGGGGCGACATCGACCGTAAAGATTTGCGATGTACTGATTTTGCGGTAATACGTCAGGTCGATTCCGATCCGGTCTTTCAGGAAACGCAGTTCCGTACCGGCTTCAAATTCGCGGATAAATTCCGGTTTCAAGGCGGCACTTCCCAAGCGGTTGCTGTACGTCATCAGGTTGATGCCGTTGAAAGGGGCCAGAATGTCGACCGGCCCCGGATGCGTAAAGGACGGGTTGATGTTGTACACCGTCTGGGTCTGGTAGGGGCTGGCTTCGTTTCCGACCACCGCGTAACCCAGCCGGATTTTTCCAAATGACAGAATGGCCGTATTCGTCTTGAAGAGTTCCGAAAAAACAAACGAGCCGTTGACGCCGGGATAGAAGTAGCTGCGGTTGCCTTTGGGAAGCGTGGAGGATATGTCGTTGCGGGCCACCACGTTCAGGAAGGCAAAGTTGCGGTATGACAACTGGAAGTCGCCGAAAAACGCCATAAACCGCTGTTTAATCAGGTTGCCACCGAAAGTTTGCTGAATCCGGGTGTTGTCCAGGTCGTTGATGCCCGGCACGATAATGCCGTCGCCAAACACCAGCTGCCGGTCTGTCAGCCGCTGATTGAGGTTATTGCCAATAATGGCCCGCAGGCTAAAATCGGGGCCAAAATCGCGCGTTGCCGTAATGAGCAGGTTACCGTCTAGTTCCTGGCGGTAGATGTTGTCGTCCGTAACGTTGCCGTTCGGGTATACTTCGCCGTTCTTCCCGTTCACGCTCCGGCGTCGGTCTGTATACGCATTGAAACCCGCCGTATACTGGATGTTGAGCCACGGAAAGGCGTCGAAACCGAGGGTGAATTTTCCGTAATACCGGTCTACTTTGCTCGTAACCGGGCTGTTTTTTACCGACCAGTACGGGTTGTCGATGCCCACGCGGTCGTATACACTGCCACCCGTCAGCGGATTTGTATTCGGATAATTGGTCAGATCGTAACTATTCGGGGTCCAGGGCAGGATTTCAATGGCCGAGGGTCCGTTTCCGATACTCGACGTGAGCTGGGGTGACGTCTGATCGAGGTTCACGTACGTCAGCGACCCGTTGAGGTAAAATCCGTTGTCGAGCTGGGCATTGCCCCCCACGTTGAAACTGGTCCGGTTGATCTTGTTAAACGGCACGATTCCTTTGTTGGCCGTTCTCGAAAAACCGGCGGTCAGGCTGGCTTTTTCGTTGCCGCCCGAAACACTCAGGGCATTTTCATACACGAAACCCGACTCGTAGAAATTCTCGTAATTCTGCTGGCCAAACGGCTCGTATTTTACCTTTTTGTTGGCCAGTTCCGGAAAAACCGTGGGCAACCGAACGCCAATCGGATGAAAAATGGAGTCGATTTGGGAATAGGGTGCGCCCCAGGTACCGAACACGCCGTAGCGCGTATCCCACTCGGTTCCCTGACCATAGGTCGTTTGATATTCAGGGGCTTTGGCGAGTTTTTCGTACGAATAAGAGGTGTTATACGCGATTTCCAGCCCCTTTTTTGACTTCTTCCGGTTGTTTTTGGTCGTCACGATGATTGCGCCATTGGCCGCCCGCGATCCGTAGAGAGCAGCCGCAGCGGCACCTTTCAGGACCGTCATCGATTCGATGTTGTTGGGATCGAGGTCGAAAGCCCGGTTGGTAAAACTGGCCCCGCCCTGCTGCCCGCCGTCGGTCAGGAAAGAGGAGTTGTCAAACGGAACACCATCGACGACAAACAAGGGCTGGTTGTTGTTGGAGAGCGAGGAGTTTCCGCGAATCGTGATGTTGGTGGATCCACCGGCCGCGCCACCTGAGCCCTGCACATTCACCCCCGCAACTTTCCCAGACAATGACCGCAGTGGATCCGGCTCCGAAATCTGGGCAATTTTGCTGCTGTTGATGGTGCTGACCGAGTAGCCCAACGCTTTCTTTTCCCGCGTAATTCCAACGGCCGTGACAACAACCTCCGTCAACTGCTTGGTGTCGGTAACGAGAGAAACATCGAGGGTGGTTTGGGAACCAAGGGTGACTTCCTGCGTCTGGAAGCCAATGGAAGAAAAAACGAGGGTTGTTGCACCGGCGGGGACGTTGATCTGATATTCTCCCTGGGCACCGGTCACGGTTCCGACTTGCTGGTTCCCTTTGACGGCCACCGTCACGCCCGGTAAAACCGTCCGTTCTTCGGCTGTAATCACCTTACCGCGAATTGCTTTCTGCTGAGCATGGCTCAGGAAGGAAAACAGGAGTAAGAGAAATGTGAGTTGTACACATTTAGTCATATAATTTAATAGAGAGGGTGAAAAATAGGTTAGGTAACAAATTCAACTGATTATTTCGAAATAAATAATTTTATGGCAATATTAAATTAAGATTAAAACTTAATTTTTAAGATTCTTTAATAGTTAGAAAATTATCAGTGAATATTTAAACTAGTTTTTTGGAAATAACGATATTAAGAAATTGTCTTTTGTTGATCGACTGTATACGAATTGTACAAATTAGCAAGCAGGGTGTTTTTTACAAGCTGGTTGAATTAACTAACAAGTCCTGGAAGGGCGGTCTGTTGATAGAAAAAAGCCCCTTAAACGCCGGGTAGCTCCTGGATGCCTTGGTATCTGGTAACAGCAAACTCCTTCGGGGTGAATTCAAACCTATTCTTAGTAAAATAGAAGTATTCGATGTCGGTCGTACCTATTTACCCGAAAAGTCGATACCTTCACTTCTGGCAAAAAGCAGGATCTGTGGAAAACCAAATGAAGATTTTACTGGAAACGTTTCCCCGAGCTGGTCGGGTGGAATGGGTAGGCATCCGGCCGGTGAAGCACGGGGCGGTTGCGGTTGTCGAAAGCGTAGCGGTTTCGGAGCAACAGGGATTGGTGGGCGATCACTACAGCGGGCGGAACGGCAACCGGCACGTAACGCTGATTCAGGCCGAACACCTGCCGGTGGTAGCGGCTTTGACCGGGCACGAGTCTGTCGACCCGGCTTTGCTCCGCCGAAATATTGTCGTATCCGGCCTGAATCTACTGGCGCTGAAAGACCACCGGATTCAGCTGGGCGACGGGGTGATTCTGGAAATTACCGGCTACTGTCATCCGTGTTCGCGCATGGAAACCAACCTGGGACCGGGTGGTTATAACGCCATGCGCGGCCACGGCGGACTCACCGCGCGGGTGGTGAGGGGTGGAACGATTCAACAGGGTGATGCGGTAATGGTTTTGCCAGCCGGTCAGACCGATACCGAGCGGCTTCGCAGTTCCTGAAACCGCTCGGGCGTCAGTTCCGTAAAATCGCGGATTACTTCGTCGGCACCGATGCGGAGCAGTTCTTCCGCTGATTCGGTCGTTGCCAGTCCGATCACGTAAGCCCCGGCTGCTTTGGCTGCCCGAATACCCGTCGTAGAATCTTCAAAAATGATGCTTTCGTGGGGTTCGACGCCGAGCATTTTCATGGCTTTCTGATAAATAGCCGGGTCGGGCTTGGGCCGCGTTACCTTACTTTCGTCGAGCAGGACGTCAAAGTAGGAGCGCAGATTCAGGGCATCGATGATAAAATCGAGGTTTTCTACCGGTGCTGATGTTCCAACGGCGGTCAGCATACCGGCATTTCGCAGCAACTGAAGAAACGCGGGCAAACCCGGAACGGGCGTGATGTCCGGAAGGTATAATTCCCGAAACAAGGCCTCCTTTTCGGCGGCCAGTTGCCGGGATTCCGCCCCCGAAAGGGGCCGGTCGGGAAACAGATGCGTCAGGATGTCGGTGTTGTGTTTGCCCGAAACATAGCGGACAAAATCATCATCCGTCAGCGGTTTTCCGTACCGTTCGAAATACTTACGCCAGGCCGTGCGGTGGTGGGGATTGGTATCGACGATTACGCCGTCCATGTCAAAAATAGCAGCTTTCATGAAAAGATATTGAGTGAATGAGTGAAGTAGCGATTGGGTGAAATCAGCGTATCGCGCCGATGGTTTTGGATTGAGTGCGCCATTAGATGTTGACTTTTCGGGATATGTAGGCAGAAAGCAGCAGCACGACCACCACAAGACCCAACCCGTAGGCCAGTCCGTAGGCTTCGGCCACAAAACCGATGACGGGCGGTCCTGCCAGAAAACCGACAAAACTGAAGGTGGCAAAAGTCGCCAGACCGGTGGCTGCCGGAATGCCCGGAACGCGCATCGATGCCGCGTAAAGGATGGGTGCAATCAACGAACATCCCGCACCCAGCAGCGCAAACCCCGCTAAGGCCACCAGCGGAACCGGAACCGCAATGGCCAGCAACAGCCCCATCGCAGCCACCAGACTCCCTGCGCTCAGAATGCGTTTGGCTCCGAACCGCGGAATAATGGCATCGCCCATAAACCGGCCGAGCGTCATGGCCAGCGAGAAACAGCCGAAGCCTAACGCGGCAATCTGGCCGGATGCCCCCGTTGCTTCATGGAGATACACGGCACTCCAGTCGAGGGCGGCCCCTTCGCCCATGGCAACGGCCAGGCCAATGAAAATCATCAGCAACAGCAGCAGATTCGGTTTCACAAAAGCCGCCGAGGATTCCGTCGGCGGCTGCGCCGGTATGGTCGCCAGAATGGGACGCACGGCAAGCGTCAGCACCAGCAGTGCGAGGGTCACGGCGAACATGTGGATCGACGGCGAAACGTGAACTGCAATCAGAATGCCGGCCAGCAGCGAACCGATCATCCCCCCCAGGCTCCACATTCCGTGGCAGGAAGACATGATCAGAATGTTGTGTTCCCGTTCCACATCGGCTGCGCAGGTATTCATGGCCACATTCAGCAGGGCGGCACTCAGACCAACCAGAAACAAACCCATTGCCATAATGGCGACATTGGGTGCATTGATGGGCAATAAAGTGCTGAAACACAGGATTAACGCACTGATGAAGCAGGTACGGGCCGCACCCAATCGGGCAATGATCCATCCGGACAGGGGGTTCATGATCAGCAAGCCCAGCGGCATGGCAAAAAGCACCATGCCCAAACCGGCGTCGGTCAAATGCAGCTTGTTTTTGACGTAGGGAATATGAGCCACCCAGCCACCCAGGGAAAGGCTTTCGGTGGAGAAAACGAGTCCGACGGCCCGCGCCTGCGGATTCGTAAAGAACGTTTTCAGACTTCGGAGAAGGGAGGGTGTGGCCGATGGCTTTTGGTCAACTGTGATGTCCATTGGATTTTAGATCAATCTGATGCAAAAGTAAGGCAGTTTGTTGGGTAAATGTTTGGTTCAATTATCTAATTTTGATGCTCTATTGATTTTGTGTTAAGCTATTGTAGTAAATTAATGTTAATTAGGCATCTATACAGGGAGGAATGAAGCCGCAATTTGAAAAAATAGAACCGGGATTTGGCAGTTCATTCCGGCTGATTCACCATACCGAACCGGATAGCTGCTGGGTTTACTGGCATTATCACCCCGAATACGAGATTGTCTACATTCCGCGCGGGAACGGAAAGCGGCACATTGGTCACCATGTATCCACCTATTCGGACGGTGAACTGGTATTTTTGGGCCCCAACCTGCCGCACCTGAATTTCGGGCATGGCGTGGTGGGCGATTTTGAGGAGATCGTGGTTCAGCTGCGCGAGGATTTTCTGGGGAAAGACTTCCTGCAACGACCGGAAATGGAGGCCATTCGGCGGTTATTCGACCGGGCGCACCAGGGCATGTCCTTCAATGGCGAAACCAAGCGGCAGGTGGGGCGGCAGGTGGCCGCGCTGGTGACTCTGCCGCCGTTTGAACGCCTGCTGGCGCTGCTGAACATCTTTCAGCAACTGGCGGTTTCGTCCGACTACGAGATTCTGAACGCCGAAAGTATTAGTCTGGATCTGAATGGCCGGGAGCAGGAGCGGATCAACCGAATTTACGGCTTTGTTGAAACGAACTATGCACAACCAGTTGATATTCAGCAGGTAGCCTCGTTGGCGAGCATGACTGTTCCGGCCTTTTGCCGGTATTTTAAAAAAATGACGCAGATGACGTTTACCGATTTCGTCAACGAATTCCGGATTGCGCAGGCCCGGAAACTGTTGACCGGCGACCGAAGCATCGGCGATGTCTGTTACGAAAGCGGTTTTAACAACCTCTCGCATTTCAACAAGGTTTTCAAACAGCGAACGGGGCAAACGCCGGGGATGTACCGGCGGGCACTGGCGGTTTAACTTGAATACGCTATGACGATTTCCCAAACCATAAAAGTAGCCGTCGATGCCGTTGTTTTCGGGTATCGAAACCAGGCGTTACACCTTCTGTTGATCCAGCGGAAACTACAACCCTATGAGGGCGGCTGGGCATTGCCGGGCGGTTTTGTGTTGGACAACGAAAGTCTGGAAGCGGCCGTTCAGCGCGAATTGCGTGAAGAAACCAACGTGACGATCAACTACCTGGAGCAGCTCTATACCTTCGGCGCACCCGAGCGTGATCCGCGTTTTCGGGCCATCGCCGTCGCGTATTATGCGCTGGTCAAACCGGATGCTTTTGAGATTGCCGCTTCCACCGATGCCGACGATGTGCGCTGGTTCGATATCAACGCCCTGCCGGAACTGGCGTTCGATCATGCCGAAATCATCCGGCACGCCCTCCGGCGTCTTCGGAATAAACTGACGTATGAGCCGGTTGGATTCGGTTTACTCAGTGAAAAATTCCTGTTCTCTGACTTCGAAAAGCTCTACTCAACCCTACTGAATAAGCCCATCGACCGGCGCAATTTCCGGAAAAAAGTGATGAGTTTCGGAATCCTGACTGAACTCGACGAAAAGCGTTCGGATGGAAAAGGCCGTCCGGCTAATTTATTTCAATTTAATGAGGATCAGTATTTTAAGATGAAAAATCAGGGCTTTTACTTCGAGCTTTGAGCAACACTCTTTTACCGTTCACACAATTGTTGGCAAATAAAAGGGACTGAAATTTGGTTGAGAAGTCGTTTGTGTATTTAATTTGCGTAAAAAATACGCAAAATGATTTATCTCCATCTTTCTCCCGGTTTCGAACCTTACGGCCCATCGGTTCCGTTTCAGGCGTTCGTTTTCAATGGGGGAGAACCACACCTCAAATTGAGCGGGCCATTGCCCGAAACCGATGTTCTGATAACCAGCCGCCTGAACAGTTTTCAGGATGTTGGCCTGCTGCTGGTGGCAACTGACGCCCTGCGCCGGGCCGGAGCTGAACGCATCAGCCTCTTTGTTCCTTATTTTCCCGGAGCCCGCCAGGATCGGGTGATGATTCCGGGTGAACCACTGACGGTGAAAGTTTACGCCGAGTTGCTCAACGCGCAACACTACCACCAGATCACCATTTTTGATCCGCATTCGGACGTAACGCCCGCTTTATTAAACAAGGTGCAGGTCGTTGATAATCACCAGTTTGTTGCGCAGTGCCTGGCCCAGATCGGCGATTGTAAACTGATTGCGCCGGACGGGGGAGCCTTGAAAAAAATCTATCAATTGTCCGAAGTCTTGGGCGGTATCGACGTGGTCGAGTGCCGCAAACGGCGCGACGTAAAAACCGGTGCGCTATCGGGCTTTCTCGTGTCGGGGCCGGATTTACAAGGGGCAACCTGCGTCATTGTAGACGATATCTGCGATGGTGGAGCAACCTTTGTTGGCCTGGCCGAAGAACTGAAGCAACACGGTGCCGGTGACTTGTACCTGGTTGTCAGCCACGGGATTTTCAGCCGCGGCATCGAACCCCTGGCGGTTCCGTTCAAACGGGTTTTTACCACCGATTCCATTCGTGCGATCACGCATCCCAACCTCACGCAACTCTCTTTTTCTCTCTTTTTACCCCACCTCATAAACGCATGACCACCCTCAATCTTTCCGACGGTTACAAAGTAGATCACCGTCGTCAATACCCCACCGGAACGGAACTCGTCTATTCAAACTGGACACCCCGCAAAAGCCGCCTGGAGCAGGTGGATCGGGTGGTTTTCTTTGGCTTACAGTACTTTATCAAAAAGTATTTGATCGAAGATTACAACCAGAACTTCTTCGGTCGCCCGAAAGAAACCGTCGTGGCCGAGTACAAACGCCGGATTGAAAGCTACCTCGGACCCGGTGCCATCACCTACGATCACATCGAAACGTTACATGATCTGGGGTATTTGCCGCTCGAAATCAAAGCCGTACCGGAAGGAACACGGGTGCCAATGCGGATGCCGATGTTCACGTTTAAAAATACCCGGCCGGAAGAATTCTGGCTAACCAACTTTCTGGAAACCATCCTGTCCTGCATTTTGTGGCTGCCCTGTACGAGCGCCACCACGGCTTTTGAATACCGGAAAATATTGGACGAGTTTGCCGAAAAAACCGGTGGTGATCCGGCGTTTGTACCCTGGCAGGGCCACGATTTCAGTTTCCGGGGCATGGGCGGTCTGGAAGCCGCTCTGTTGAGTGGAGCCGCTCATTTACTGAGCTTTACGGGTACCGACACCATTCCCGCGTTTGATTTTCTGGAACAGTATTACGGCGCCAATTCCGATACCGAACTGATCGGCGGAAGCGTGCCGGCGACGGAACATTCCGTGATGTGTATGGGCATGCAGGACGGCGAAATTGAAACCTTCCGGCGGCTGATTCAGGATGTGTATCCGAAGGGCGTCGTCAGTATTGTGTCGGATACCTGGGATTTCTGGCAGGTCATTACCGGGTATTTGCCCGAACTAAAACCGCTCATTCTGGCGCGTGAGGGCAAAGTCGTGATCCGGCCCGACAGTGGTGATCCGATCAAAATCATCTGCGGAGATCCGGATGCGCCCGAAGGATCGCCCGCATTTAAAGGTGCCATTGAATGTCTGTGGGAGATTTTTGGTGGCACTAGAACCGCCAAAGGGTTCAACGTGCTGGATTCGCACATTGGATTGATTTACGGCGACAGCATCAACCTCGACCGCTGCAAGGCCATTTGTGAAGGGTTGCATCGGAAAGGATTTGCCTCGACCAACGTCGTGCTGGGCATTGGAAGTTACACCTATCAATACGTCACCCGCGACACCTTCGGCTTTGCCGTCAAAGCTACGTATGGCGAAGTAAACGGCGAGGGCCGCGCGATTTTCAAAGATCCCAAAACCGATGACGGAACGAAAAAAAGCGCGAAAGGACTCATCCGGCTGGTAAACGACAAAACGGGGGCGATCTGCATGGAAGATCAGGTGAGCTGGGAACAGGAAGGGACGGGTTTGCTGGAAACGGTTTTCAAAGACGGTTATTTGTTGAAAGAGCAGACTCTGGGTGAAATCCGGGCGCGGTTGGCAAAATAAAGCAAACCGCAGGCACGTACCCGATGGGCGGACTTTAGCAAAGGACCGCCCATTTCGTTTTCTTACAATTTCCGGTCAGTAAGCAGGGTGAACTTTGTCGTATCAAAAAAACACAACCATGACAAATTCAAAAACACCTTCGATTCTGATTACCGGAGCTACCGGCACCATCGGTTCTGAACTCGCTACGCAATTAGCGGCCCAGGGCGTTTCCTTCCGCGCCCTGGTTCGCTCGTTAGAAAACACCCAAACACTGGCGGCACTCGACGGTGCCGAACTCGTCGTGGGTGACTTGAGCGATGCCGACAGCCTACGGCGGGCGCTTGACGGTATTGACCGGGCTTTTCTGCTCACCAACTCGTCGGAACAGGCTGAAAATCTGCAGGCTACTTTTGTCGAAATGGCTCAGCGTGCGGGCGTAAAGCACCTTGTGAAACTTTCTCAGTTTGCCGCCGACCTCGATTCGCCCGTGCGGTTTCTGCGGTATCATGCCGCCGTCGAGCAAAAAATCCGGGAATCCGGTCTGGCCTATACCTTCCTGCGCCCGAATTTATTCATGCAGGGTTTGTTCGGTTTTCGCGATCCGATCGTGAAGCAGGGTAAATTCTTTGCCACGGCGGGTGACGCTAAAATTAGCCTGGTGGACAGTCGGGACATTGCCGCCGTAGCCGCCGAAGCCTTGACCGCCCCCGGTCATGAAGGCAAGAATTATGATCTGACGGGTCCTGAAGCAATCACCCATCAGCAGATGGCGGCTTATCTTTCCGAAGGGCTCGGCAAACCGGTTTTCTACATTAACGTATCGGATGCCGACCTGCGGCAGGCGTTGCGCTCGGTCGGCTTTCCCGAATGGCAGGCCGACGGATTGATCGAAGACTACGCCCATTATGCGCGCGGTGAAGCTTCGGCGGTTTCTTCCGCCATTCAGGATGTAACCGGAAAAACGCCCCGCGATTTCAGGAATTTTGTCCGGGATTATGCGGCCGTTTTTTCTGAATGAACCTCATGGCAGCGCAAACGCGACGTAACTGTCGCCTTTTTTAGTCCCCAGCTTGGTGCCCCCGCAGGCGATGACGATGTATTGTTTGCCGTTGACTTCGTACGTACTGGGCGTGGCGTATCCGGCAGCCGGCAGTTCGGTTTGCCACAATACCGCACCGGTTTTCTTATCGATCACCCGGAACATACCGTCTTTGCTGGCGGCAATAAAGAGCAAACCGCTGGCCGTGACGACCGGGCCACCGTAGCTTTCGGCCCCGGTTGGCGGAATGCCTTTGGCGGTCAGTTCTTTCAGTTCGCCGAACGGTTTTTGCCAGAGGTGTTCGCCGGTGTTGAGGTCGATGGCGGTTAGCGTTCCCCAGGGCGGGCGAATGCCGGGGTAGCCTTTGCTGTCGAGGAATTTGGTATACCCATTGAATTTATAGGGAACATACGGTTCTTTTTTGCCGGGTTTCGCCGAGGTCGCTTCCACTTTTTCATCACCGAACAGAAACGATACCAACGCCTGTTTCTCGGTTTCGGAAAACCGGGTGAAACCGGGCATCATGCCTTTGCCCGTGGTGATGAGTTTATGGACAAACTCACGCTCCCGGCGTTGGCCAATGTTGACCAGCGACGGATAGCCACTGGTCGGGTTGCCTTTGCGATCCGGCCGGTGGCAAACCGCGCAGTTGAGCGTATACAGCCGTTCGCCGGGACTCAGGTGGGCCAGCTCCTCGTCTTTCGGCGTGTCGCGCAGACTCAGCACCCATGCCATTTCATTGGCATTTACGTACATAATGCCGTCGGGATCAACGGCCGCACCGCCCCATTCGGCCCCACCGTCCAGTCCCGGATACACGAGCGTTGGCGTTTTTCCGAGGGGTTGATAGGGGCCGACTTTGGAACGCCGGAAGGTGGCCAGCAACGAATCCCGGTTTTCGGCCAGCGGACTCAGGTCGGCTTCGGTGATGGTTTGCCGGGCAAATGGCGCGGGCCGGGTCGGAACGGGCTGCGTTGGCCAGGTGGGTTCGTCGGGCAAGGATGATTTTGGATATGGCGTTTCGCGAATCGGGAACAGCGGTTTTCCGGTAACCCGGTCAAAGACAAATACATGGCCGGTTTTGGTCACCTGCGCCACCGCATCGACGAGCTTTCCGTGGCTCCGAACGGTGATTAAATTCGGCGGAGCGGGCAGGTCACGATCCCAGATGTCGTGGTGGACAAACTGGTAATGCCAGATCCGTTTGCCGGTTTTGGCATCCAGCGCGAGGAGGCAATTGGCGAACAGGTTCTGCCCTTTGCGGTTTCCGCCGTAGAAGTCGAAAGCCGCCGACCCGGTCGGCACGTAGACGATGCCGCGCTGGCGGTCGATCGACATCCCCGACCAGTTGTTGGCTCCGCCGACGTTGGTGTTTTTATAGGTTTCCTTCGGCCAGGTTTCGTAGCCGAATTCGCCGGGGTTGGGAATCGTTCGGAAAACCCAGGCAATTTTTCCCGTCCGAACATTGAACGCCTGAACATACCCCAGGGCCGCATCCGAACCCTCGGAAAGTCGCAGTGGCATGATGATCAGGTCGCCAAAAATAGTACCGGGCGTATTCGAAATCACAAATTTGTCGACGGCTGTCGGTCCCAATCCGGCTTTCAGACTTGCTTTTCCGTTGGTGCCGAAGCCGGGAATCAAAACGCCGGTTCGGGCATCGACGGCGCAGAGGGAGGAGCCGGATGCAAAAAGAATGCGTTTGTCGTCGTTGTCACGCCAGTAGGTGACGCCCCGGGTGGTGTTGACTCCGCCCCGGCTGGCTTCGGAATACCGCCATTTTTCCTGTCCTGTGGCCGCATCCAGCGCAAAAACCTGACAGGAAGCCGTAATGCCGTACAACGTTCCGTCTACAATAATGGCGTTGCACTGCACCTGACCGGAATCCCGGGAATGATATTCCCACGCAATTTGTAACTTACTAACGTTAGATGCGTTAATCTGATCGAGTGGGGAGTAGTGGTTCCGGTCGGGGCCACCGAGGTATTCGGTCCATTCGCGGTCGGCACGGGTTTGTTGGGGGGTATCGGAGGTTAATCGGGCCGCAGATAGCAAAGCCGCCAGCCCGAAAGCCGCAAGAAATAGAAAACGTTTCATTCGATTTAGGAAAGTACTTGCCTTTTTTGAATTTCGTGACCTGACAAAAGCCGGGAGTTACCGGGTAACGGCTCAGAAATATACAACTTGATCAACACTCATGACTAGTTTTCATGAATAATTCACCCATTAGTACCTCGATTTTTGATTTGTTCAAGGTCGGGCCCGGCCCGTCAAGTTCGCACACAATTGGCCCGATGAAGGCGGCTTTTGACTTTCTGGAGCGGTTGAAGAAACGGCCCGAAGCCACCCTGCAAACTGCCGATTCCGTTCATATTCAGTTATACGGTTCGTTGAGTGCAACCGGCAAAGGTCACGGTACCGACCGCGCCATTGTGGCCGGGTTGCTGGGCTGGCAACCCGAATCGACCGACCCGACGGCTTTGCTGGCGTTACTGAAAGAGCCGGCGAAAACCTATCCGGTGCAGATTGGAAACCGGACGATTCCTCTGGGAGTGGAGCACATTCATTTTGAGCGAAAAAAATACGAGTCGCCTTACGCAAATACCGTGGTTTTCAAGCTGGTTTCGGCCGGAGAGACGCTTTTCGAGCAGGAATATTATTCCATCGGCGGTGGATTTATTATCCGAAAAGGGGAGGAGGCTGCCGATCCGTCAGCGATTCAGTTGCCGTATCCGTACCAGACGATGAAGGAACTGAAGACCCGGTTATACGACCATCAACTGACACTGGAACAATTGATGCTGGCGAATGAAACTGCCGTGACGGGGCGTTCGGCCAAAGAAATCGACCAGCGCATCGACCTGCTGCTGGATTTTATGCACAAAGCCGTCCGCCGTGGCCTGCGGCATACGGGCACCTTGCCGGGCTCGATCAAACTGCGTCGGAAAGCCCCGGTTTTGTTTCAGCAGGCGCGGGGACTGGCGCAGTCGTCGGATAGTTTTCTGATCTTCCTGAACGCCTATTGTCTGGCGGCATCGGAAGAAAACGCGGCTGGCGGTATTGTTGTTACGGCCCCGACTTCGGGTGCATCGGGCGTTATTCCGGGGCTGACGTATCTGGCCAAGCACCATTTTCATTACGACAAAACCACGTTGCGCGCCGGGATGTGGGCCGCTGCGGCTGTCGGTTTTCTGGTGAAACACAACGCCAGCATCTCCGGGGCCGAAATGGGTTGTATGGGAGAAATCGGCACGGCGTCGGCCATGGGCGCGGCTTTTTTAACGC
Organism: Larkinella knui; assembly: GCF_003858645.1. Taxonomy (GTDB): domain Bacteria; phylum Bacteroidota; class Bacteroidia; order Cytophagales; family Spirosomataceae; genus Larkinella; species Larkinella knui. The sequence continues at coordinate 606,324 of NZ_RQJP01000001.1, forward strand.
AGTGCGCCGGGCATTCCATCGGGGCTGTCGAAGCTGCTGCCGAAATTGGCATCGAACACCACCTCGGCATGACCTGTGATCCCATTGGCGGATACGTCCAGATTCCGTGCATCGAGCGGAATGCGATGGGCGCCGTCAAAGCCTATAACGCCTTTCTGCTGGCCACCGCCGGAACGCCCGCCAACCAAAAAATCTCGCTGGATGCCGTCATCAAGGTCATGAAAGCCACCGGGCGCGACATGTCCACCAAATACAAGGAAACGTCCGAAGCCGGGCTGGCCCTGAGTGCTACGGAATGTTGACTAGGGCCTTTCAAGGAAATTTGTAGGCCCGCTGGCGACCGGCAGTAACCTGTAATGAAAATAGATTGGCGTTTATCACCATCACATAATTTCCCGGGTTAAGATTATCGATGGTCACCGTATTCGAATTAGCGGTTGTAAACGTTCCGGTCCGGAGCGGTGGCGTATTCTTGTAACCGGTTTCGCTGTAGAGCTCATAATAAATACTCGTTGCCGGTTGGAAAGGGTAAGCTAATGTTACCTGAAGGCTTCCTGTTGCTTTGACCTCATCTTTCTTGCAAGCTCCCAAACTCATGATCAGAAAGAAAAGAAGCAGACCTCTTTTTTTCTTAAGCCAGAATTGTTTCATGTGATCGATGGTCGAAAATAGCCATACGGAACAAGATAGTAAAGCCGCTAAATCAACTTTTTTCCTGCTATTTTCGTATTATTAAGCATTATTTTCCTACACCCCAGTCAAATCTACAGTCGTATTCATGAAAAATCATTCAACACGCCGTCAGTTTTTGGGAGCCACGGCTGCTCTCGTTTCGACCGCCGTTGTGGGTAGCCAAAAGCTGTTTGGCGCCCCCGCTTTGATTCGCAGTCTCGGTGATAAACCAAATTCGTTGATCGACGGGGTGCAGATTGGTTGCATTACGTATTCATTTCGGGATATGCCCGACCAAAGTGCCGAAGCAACCCTGCAATATGTGCTGGACAGCGGGATCAGTGCCATTGAATTGATGGGTGGCCCCGCCGAATCGTTTGCGGGAGCGCCCAAAAATTCGGTCGATATGCGGTCCATTTTTCCCCTGATGCGGAAACGGCGCGATAATCAGACCCTCACCGAAGAGGAACAGAAAAAGCTGGCAGAAGCTGATGCGCAGATGAAAGCCTACCGCGAAGAGGTGACGAAATGGCGGCTTTCGGCACCGATGGCGAAGTTTGAGCAGGTTCGCAAAATGTACAACCAGGCGGGGGTGAAAATTTACGCTTTCAAACCCGATGCGTTCGGAATGCAAAGCTCCGACGCCAACATCGACTACGGCATGCGGGCGGCTAAAGCACTCGGTGCCAATCAGGTCACACTCGAACACCCGGCCAACGATGCCCATACGCTCAAACTGGGGAAAATGGCCGAGAAGCACGGCCTGCGGGTGGGGTATCACGGGCACGAGCAACAGACCCCGACGTTCTGGGATACGGCCCTGGCCCAGTCGCCGGCCAACGCCCTGAACTTCGATTTGGGGCATTATGTGGCCGCGGGTAATCCCGATCCGCTGGTGCTCATCAAACAAAAGCACGACCGCATTGCCAGCATGCACATCAAAGACCGCCAGACTGCCGACCACGGCAAGGGAAATCTGGAATGGGGCAAGGGCGACACGCCTTTGCTTCCGGTACTGAAGTTGATGCGGGATCAGAAATATACGTTCCCGGCCGTGGTCGAACTGGAATACCAGATACCCGCCGGGTCAAATGCCGTGGCCGAAGTGAAGAAATGTGTGGCCTTCTGCCGGAATGCGTTGAGTTGATGGCCGCGTTTTCACTCTGGAAAACAGGCAGTTAAGCAGCAGTCCGGACCGGTTTTAGAAAGGCAATTAATTATCATCCTGGCGATAGGCGACGTTAACGGGTTATTTCGTTGCGGGTTAGCAAAAGGCGGTATTCCGGGTTTTCGGAATACCGCCTTTTTGTTTCAACAACTTCATCAAAAAAGGAGCGAATCCGTCCCTGGATTTTGAGCATTCCGTTCATGCGCCACCTCCAGCGAAGTTGTCGGCATCATGCTTGCCGGGTGTCCGCCGGTGAACAGCACTTGTCCGCTTACGGACAGCCATCAAGGCCAAAAACGCGCTCTAGGCAGCGATAAGGGGTATTTGTAAAGCTGGCAACTTATTTGCTATACAAATGAGGAAGATAAAATTCGTCTACGAATGAAAGGTTCTCAACCAGGGGAATTTGAGCAAACGCACCGGTCGTTCCCACTGCCGGCAGTTCGTCGAATCCGGAACCGTCTGTGGGCCGGTATTCCCCAAACCAAATTTGGAGGAAGTGGATCATGAAGCGTAAGCAACCGCCCCACAACGATGGCGCGACATCCCGACCACCCCGATGGGCGCAACGCCTGCTGGAGCGCATTGCGGCTCCTCATCTGCGGGAAGAACTCACGGGCGACCTGGATGAATTGTTCCACAAACGAAGTCAGCGCTACGGGTATGCCAAAGCCCGGCGCCTGTACATATGGGATTTATTCCTGCTGCTGCATCCCAGGCTCTGGCGACGCGAAACCGTGCCTGCTTTCAGCTCAAAGAATACGAAAAACTACAGCTATCCTGAACCGGACTGCCGGACCACTTCAACTTTTCACCCTGTCATGATCCGCAATTATTTTAAACTCGCTTTTCGCAACCTGGCCCGGCACAAAGGCTATTCATTCATCAACATAGCCGGGCTGGCCGTGGGCATGGCCGTAGCGATGCTCATCGGCATTTGGATACAGGATGAAGTATCGGCCAACAAGCACCATAGAAACTACGAAACCCTGTATCAGGTAAAAATGCACCAAACCTTCGATGGACACCGGGGTACTCAGGACGCGGTGCCGTATCCGACAGGCGACGAATTAAGGTCCAAGTACCCCGATTTCAAGGCGGTTGCCATGTATGAGCGAGGAGCAGGAGGTCGCTCGCTGATAACCGGTAATCAAAAATTCATCAAAAACGGGATTTTCATTGGTGAAGATGCCATCGACATGTTTTCACTAAACATCCTGAATGGCGATAAAAACCCACTAAAAGAACCTTATTCGATTGTCCTGACGGATGAAACCGCCCGGGCTATTTTCGGCCGTCAGGACCCGGTCGGGCAGACCCTCCGACTGGATAAGAAGGTCGATTTAAAAGTAACGGCCGTGGTTGCCAAACAGCCGGCTAATGCCACGCTTCAGTTTGATTATTTGCTTCCCTGGCACTTGCACGCGAAGATGTTTGACTGGGTTGAGAAACATGCAAAAACGGATTGGCGGAATAACGACTTTGGTGTGTTCGTCCAGCTCAAAGACGGCATCGATCCTGCGCAAACCAATGCGAAAATAAAAGATGTGGTGTTGAATCATCAGGCCAATGATCCTAATATAACAAAGCTCATCAAGCCCGAAATTTTCCTGCACCCCATGGCAAAATGGCGGCTCTATTCGGAGTTCGTGGAGGGGAAAAACACGGGCGGTTTTATTAAATACGTCCGGTTATTTGGCGTTTTCGGGCTGTTTATTCTGGTTATTGCCTGTATCAATTTTATGAACCTCTCCACGGCACGTTCCGAAAAACGGGCCAAAGAAGTGGGGGTTCGCAAAGCCGTTGGCTCGGGGCGGGAGCAACTCATCGGGCAGTTTTTAAGTGAATCGACCCTGATTGCCGGTCTGGCGCTGGTGCTGGCCCTGGGTATGGTCCTGATCTCGCTGCCGTATTTCAATACACTGACCGAAAAAAAGATGACCGTCGACTTCGGAAATCCCATTTTCTGGATCATTATGCTGCTTTTTACCGTATTGACGGGTTTACTGGCCGGTAGTTACCCTGCGCTTTATCTTTCGTCGTTCAACCCCGTGAAAATTCTCAAAGGCGTCGTTCACGTCGGAAAAGGAGCGTCGTTGCCCCGGAAGATCCTGGTGGTGGTTCAATTCACGTTTTCCGTTGCGCTGATGATTGGTACCATCATCATTTATCAACAGATCCAGCATGGCAAAAACCGTCCGCTGGGGTTTACCAGGCAAGGACTCATTTCGGTCAATTCCTCGAAAGATTTACTCGACCATTTTGAAGCTCTTCAGGCCGAATTACTGGCAACGGGCGTCGTGTCGTCCCTTTGCAAGACCAACGCACCCCCCACGCAGTGGTGGAGTAATAATGGCGGTTGGGAATGGAAGGGGGCAACCCCCGAGGATAAATCCGTCATTTTTACAACCCTGGCTACGAGTTATGATTACACCAAAACGATGGGCATCAGGCTGAAAGAAGGGCGGGATTTTTCGAGGAATTTCCCGACCGATTCCTCCGGGGTTCTGCTGAATGAAGCGGCTGTCAAACGCATGGGGCTGAAACACCCCGTCGGGGAGATTCTCCGGTGGGCGGGCAGAGAATGGACCGTCGTTGGGGTCATTCCCGACATCGTCGTGGAATGGTCTGCTTACCGCGCCGTTGCCCCGATGACGGTTCTTTTCGCAAAAGATTGGGTTAATTTTATCAACGTGCGCATCAATCCGGCGGTGTCCTCTTCGGTTGCGATTCAAAAAATGGCTCCGATTTTTAGTAAATACAATCCGGCCTATCCGTTCGAATATACGTTCGCCGATACGGAGTACGCCAAAAAATTCTACTACGAAGAACTCATTGGCCATCTTTCGGCCGTTGTTTGCCTGCTGGCCATCTTCATTTCCTGTCTGGGGTTGTTTGGTTTGGCTTCTTTCATGGCGGAGCAGCGGACCAAAGAAATTGGCATCCGTAAAGTGCTGGGTGCCAGCGTAGCAAACGTTTGGGGGTTGCTATCCAGAGACTTTGTTCAGCTCGTCTTCATTGCCTGTTTGATTGCTTCGCCCATTGCCTGGTATGCCATGAATCACTGGCTGCAAGATTATACGTATCGCATCCATATTAAGCTTGGTGTGTTTGTAATCGTGTTGGCCCTGGCGTTGCTCATCACCTTGCTGACGGTTAGCTACCAGGCCATTAAAGCCGCTTTGTTAAATCCGGTGAAGAGCCTGAGAAGCGAATAATACCGAATCAGACGGCCCAGGGTTAATTGGGCCGTCTGATGAAATACATGTAGGTTGCCGATTAAACAAAAGGCGTAACAAACCGATTCTATAAGGTACGGTTTATTTTTATTACGTGCATGGCAACTATCTACACCCCCAAGCAACAACGTTTTCTGTTAATTGTCAGTCTGATCATCATTGCTGGCTTCATCCTGATCGGTCTCCGACAGTACACCATCGCTTTGCTGGGATCGGGGATTATCTACGTTATTTTTCGTCCCTGGTTTACCAAGTTGGTGCACGAACGCGGCTGGAATCGGCTGCTGGTCACCATTTTACTAATTCTTTTCTCCGTATTGGTCATCATCATGCCCTTTCTGGCGCTCAGTCTGCTGCTCATCAACCGGATTCAGTATTACAGCCAACACACGGATCAGATTCTGCAATTGATCGACAAACTGGAAACGGCTACGGGAATCAAGCTCACGGATCAGGCAAACACCAAAAATCTGGTGAAGCAGGGCGCCGGTTTTGCCAGTCAGCAATTTCCTTCGCTGCTGAGCGGCACGCTGGACGTGGTTATCTCGCTGGGTTTGCTGTATGTCGGGCTGTATTTTATCTTCATGGAAGAAGAAAAATTCATCAAGGGACTGCGAAAATATTTGCCTTTTGAAGACCATACCCTTGACGAGTTGGGGGAAGATCTGAAAAATATGGTGAACGCCAACATTCTGGGTCAGGCCCTGGTTTCATTCGTTCAGTCGATCCTGACCGGGCTCACCCTCTGGATTTTTGGCGTGCCGGATGCGGCTTTCTGGGGCACGGTCGCGTTCTTCTTTGCTTTCATACCGATTCTCGGAACGCCCATTGTTTGGGGACCAGCCGGTATTCTGATGATCTCACAAGGCCAAACCGGGAACGGTATCGGCATTCTGGTAGTGGGCGCTATCGTGATTATCAACGTCGACAATCTGCTGCGGGTGATGCTGGCCAAACGCATGGGCGACGTTCATCCGTTCGTTACCCTGACCGGTATTGTGCTCGGCGTTCCCATATTTGGCATTCTCGGCCTGGTCATCGGCCCCCTTTTACTGGCGTATTTTATGGTTCTCTTTAAAGTTTTCGAGCAGCAAAACCGCAAACTGAAACTGGAAGGGGCCAAGGAGGAAAAAGTGGTCGAGCAAAAAGCGAAACAGGCCATCGATCGCTAAACGGATTTTTAAGTAACCAGCTGACCGTCAGCCCGCAGGCTGACGGTCAGCTGGTTATTACACCCTGGTATAGTGTAGTTCCACCAATCCCCGTTCGTACGTTTTGCAGCCGACAAATTGCCAGACATGCGGTTTTTCCGTCGGCTGAACCATCGGAATGCCTTTTCCGAGGAGGATTGGGTGAATAAATACCTGCAGTTCATCGATCAACCCGGCTTCGAGCAGAACGGCGTTAATTTGCCCGCCACCCACCAAAAAAATGTCTTTTCCGGCCTGTTGCTTCAGCGAATGGACAAACTCCACGATGTTTCCCGAAATAAACTTTACATACGGCGCTTCGGTGGCGTCAGGGTTGCGGGTAAAGACGTAATTGGTCAGCGTTTTGTACGGAAAATCGCCGAAACTTTCTATCAATCTGTACGTCTCGTTGCCCATCAGCGTGGTGTCGACGGTTTCCATAAACGCGTTATACCCGAATTCGCCTTCTGTATATAGCCAGTCGATTTCGCCGTTCGGCCCGGCAATGTAAGCGTCTAAACTGGTGGCGATGTACAATTTTACCTTTCTCATCCTGTTGTGTTTTTGGCAAAAATACGGGACGGCAGAAGCGGAAAATTGTATAAAAATTACCCTGATTCAGTCCGACGCCGTTTGCAGATAGCAGGGCGTTGCGGGTTGGACGTGTCCTGCCCGTACGTGTTTGCGGTATTCCCCCGGGGTCAGATCCGCCAATGATTTGAACAGGTGATTCAGGTGAGCCTGATCAAAAAAGTGGTGGCGATGGGCCAGTTCGGTCAGGGATTGATGCGGATTCAAGGCCAAATCGGTGACGACATCGTTGAACAACCGCAGATGCAAAAACCGCCCCGGCGAAATACCGATGTGTTTTTTAAAGGCCAGGGTGAGTGATTTCGTACTGATTCGAAGCTCGTTGGATAAATCCTTGATGATTCCATGATGCCAGGGACGGTGTTGCAAATAATCAGCCGCGTAAATCACATACGCAGGTAGGTCCTTGCCCGAAAACCGCTTTTCCAAAAAACGTTCAAGTAGTGCCAGTTTGGCGTTTGGATCCTGCGTTTCCCGCAATCGTCCGCTGACTTCATCCATCGACTGCCGAAAAACGGTACTCCCCGAAACGATTCGATTGGTCAGTTCCGAAGCTGGAATTCCCGTGAGGGATTGCATCGCCCAGGGTTTTAAAAACACGCCGAAGGTTTCGTGCCGACCCGAAGTTGCGGTTCGTTGCGGGCGTGTGTACAACCCGCTGATCCAGTTTTCCTCATCGTGAATAATCAAAGCGTCTTTCTGATCACGGACTGAAAAGTGTTCCGAAAAATTGAACATAAATTCGTACTGCAAAACGGGCAGGCAAATGTCCTGCTGATCAAAACGATCGGCGGAGATATACCAGAATTTGTGAATAAATAAGCGGAGTGAATCCGGTGGATTTCGAACAATGACCTTCATAGAGACTGAGTAATTCAACTGGGAATGAAATAGTTCTGCCGATCAATTTCGGCAAAAAAATAAATCGTAAAAAAAGTAACGCATGGTGCGTTACTTTTTAAACTTCATTACGTCTAAGGAGTCCGCTATCTAAATTTTGGAAAATAACCCGGTAATTTTTCAATTCACGTTATTTTCCTATTGTACCGAACCAAACTGCCATTTCGGTAGCTCCCCGGTTATTCCAGGCATAATACGGTATTAGTGTCGTTGGTTTTGCTCCGGTCGATTTCAGAACCATCACTCCGCCCAGCAGATTTTGCCGGTACTCGGGTGTAAATGGCTGACCGACTGGTTGGGTGATGGTGAGCGCCTGGCCGCCATTATCCACTCCCTCGGCGCAGTAGACAATGGGACCGCGCTCGATCGAGACTTTGCCTTTATCCGCTTTCACTTTTTCGTTCGCAACGACTTCCCGAACCGGCATGTCGAGTGTCATGGTCACGACGTCGCCCGTTTTCCACGTCCGATACAATTTCAGGTAGCCGTTCTCAACCGAAACCGGTGTAACTTTTCCATTGATCGTTAATTTAACCGACGGAGTCTGTTGGGTAACATACCGGTACAGATCCCCCGGCATGGGCTGGTTGGTTGCCCACCCCGGAACGCGAATCAGGATTGGGAAAGCCGTGGATTTTTTAGGTGATATAGTCATGTTAATGGCACCATCCCACGGATACTTGCTTTGCTGCTGGATTTTGACCGGTGTTCCGTTCATGGTTACATTCGTCTCGCTGTCGGCAAACAGGTTGATAAACAGCTCGTTGTTGCGGAGTGCGTAGATGTAGCCGGGGAGAGAAGGCAGAAACCGGGCCACATTACTCGGGCAGCAGTTGATGCCGAACCAGGGCGAGCGTCGGGCCGGTTCGCCGTTGCCAAAGTCTTTTTTTCCGTTCGAAGACATGGGATTAACGTAAAAAAAAGAATTCCCTTCTATCGACACGCCACCCAGAAAACCGTTGTACAGCACCCGTTCGAAAACATCCATATACTTCGATTCGCCGGTCAGCAAAAACATCCGGTGGTTCCAGAGCAGGTTGGCCGTGGCTGCGCAGGTTTCAGCATAAGCCGCATCGTTGGGCAACACATACGGTTCATCGAACGCTTCGCCGTTTTCGCGCGCACCCACTCCGCCCGTAATGTATTGTTTGCGGGTCGTGGCATCAGTCCAGATTTTCATCACGGCATCCAGAATGGGTTTGTCCTGCTGAATAGCCGCCAGATCGGTCATCGCAGCATACAGATATTGCGCCCGAACGGCATGCCCGGCGGCTTCGGTTTGTTGAATAACCGGTTTAAGATCCTGAAAATAAGTGGGGCCCAGATTGTGAGCATCCTGAAACAAGGGTCGTTTGTCAGCCCGTCCGCGCATGTCGACGAAGAAACGCGCCAGGTCAAGGTAGCGTTTGTCACTGGTTAGGCGATACAGTTTAACGAGGGCAATTTCGATCTCTTCGTGGCCCGGCACAACGATCATCTGGCCCGGTTTCGGGCCGATCGTTTTAACCAGGTGGTTGGCATTTTTAATGGCAATATCCAATAACGACCGTTTGCCAGTTGCCTGAAAATGGGCGATAGCCGCTTCGTAGAGGTGCCCGACGTTATACAGTTCATGGCTACCATTCTCGAACGCATACCGGCTTGGCCCGGCAATCCAGTCTTTCAAACCCGTGCTGTCCTTGAAAATAGTACGGATGGTGTACAGGTAGCCGTCGGGTTCCTGAGCGGCAGCAAAAAGGGTAATCAGGCTGTCGAGGTAATGGTCCAATTTGGGATCATACCGATTCTGGAGGGTATAAGCGGCCCCTTCCACCACTTTATACACGTCGGACTCATCGAAACGAATCCCGTTGAAAGTGCCTTTTTTCAAGCCGCCGGCCACGGCGAAGTTGTCGAGCTTACCGGTTTCTTCAATTTTGTGGAAAGCGTGTGGAATCGTCACATTCCGGGCGGCTTCCAGGCGGTTATACCAAAAACCAGGTTGAATTTTTACGTTGGCAAGCGGTACTGCCGCAATCGGATAATCCTGCCCAAAAGCAAGTTGAACCGACAAGAAAACCGACAGAACCCAAATGGAATACTTCATACGTTGAGCGAATTAATTCATTTTCAAAATACTACAGTCGTTGATGGCTACCAGCCAGCCTTCCACCGCGGCATAGCCCATCTGGTGATACAATTTTATAAAAGACCGCATTTTACGCTGATCCGTTTCGTCGGGCAATTCGGTCAGGTAGTTGACCAGAACCACTTTTTCCGGAAATTTCACGACCCGGTTGGGGCCGTTTCGCTGCGGTTTTCCATGCAGGCCGTTATTGACCAGAATCCGGCGATTGTTGTCGCCCCGCCGGGCAGACGAAAAGAGCGGGCTGATTTCAGGGTGGTTCAGGACCGATTGCAAAGCCGACCACATGGTTTCCTGTTCCGAAGCCCGTAGAAGCCCCTCGGCCACCATCCGCCGGATCGCCTTTTCGGAATCCTGCGGGGTTTGAAGCATCGAAAGCGCGGTACAAACTTTCTGCCACCACGCCCGGCTTTTTTCGAAGGCGCTCGTATCAATGGTCCGCTCGATGCGCCGGAGCCGAAGCGGCTGTGTCCCTTCCCGATTTCCGACCGATACCGGAAAGGAGTCACTTAAAGTTAACGAATGTTTGGTCGGTTGGGTTACATAATCGTGCAGACAATAACTTAATTTTCCGTCTTCCCAACAGGCATTCCCCCGAAGATCAGACAGATAGGTATACAGCCAGAAGTCGATTCCGTTGGCATTTTTGAAACCGTCCGCTTTGGCCGTGGGCGAAAAATCCTGTTTGGCCGCAATGATGTAAAGCCGGTCGGTGGGTCGCGTAAAGGCCACATACACCAGGTTCATGCATTCGACAAACGTCCGGTACAACTCATCCTGGTACTGATTGGCCAGGGGCGTCTCGTCCAGATCTTTCCGGATGGTGATCGACGCGGTTTGCAATCGCCGGATTTCCTGCTGGCCTATCCCCGGAATGCTTAACTCCTCCACGTCGCCCAGGGGCCATAGATCCGCCCACATCGTTTCGTTGTTTCGGGGTTTAAACGACCAGTCGGCATACGGAATGATTACGACGGGATACTCCAGACCCTTTGATTTGTGAATGGTCTGGATCGTTACGGCATTCTGATCGGCGGGGGTGCTGACCGACACTTTTTCCTGAGCCGTTTCCCAATAGGTCAGAAAATCCGAGAGGTGGCTGCTGTAGCGACTGCTGTAGGTGAGCACCTCGTCCATGAATCGGAACAAATACGCGCTATCCCGTTCATTTTCGTAGAGGTCGAAATAATCCGCCAGTTTTTCCGATACTTCATAAATACTGAGTTGCTGCAAAACCGTCGGGTCGAGCGGGGTTTTATCAATTTTTGAAATGAGGTCAAAAATCCGCTGTACATCTTCGGCCTTGGCCATGTCGTCCATAAACTCCATCAAGGCCGCGCTGGGCAGGTTCGGATTGATCAGGCGGGTATACAGAAACAGCATGTCGTAGCGCACCATCCGGTTTTCGGGCTGGTGCAGCAGTTGCAGCAGCGAAACCAGAAACCGTACCCGTTCCGACGACTGCAGCGTCAGGGAATCTTCCGAGGTGAGGGGTATATCGTTGGCTTCCAGGTAGTCAGCAATTCGCCGGGCATTTTTCTTGAAGCGGCATAAAACCGCAACATCACCATACCGGTACCCATCCGCCACGGCTTTCTGAATCAGATTCAGCGTCCGCTCCACCATTTGGGCATTGAAATCCGGCTCCTCTTCATCAGTATTTTTGGCCGCATACCGGTCGGGTTTTTCGATAAAATCGAGCTGGACGTGACCCAACACCCCGGCTTTGGCGGATGCCTGCCGAAACTGCGCATCGAACACGTCGGTTACTTTCTGAAAATCGGTATCGGCGTAGAAATCAGCCATAAACCGGAAAAAACCGTTGTTGAACTCCACGATGGATTCCGCACTGCGCCAGTTGGTGGCCAGCCGGTCCGGTTGCAGATGATGTTGCAATCCCGACAGGCGTTCCAGCGTCGTTTCGCTGGATTCGTGGGCGGAAAGCAACGGATCGAGATTGCCGCTGTGGAGGGCCACAATCTGATCCATATCGCCCCCGCGAAACCGGTATATAGCCTGCTTGGCATCCCCAACGGCCAGGTTAAACCGTTGATAGGCTAAGTTGTTGTCTAGTAGGGGTAAAAGGTTGACAAACTGAAGTTTCGATGTATCCTGAAATTCGTCGATCAGGATATGGTGGTATTTCTCCCCCAGTCGCTCGTAGATAAAGGGCACCGGCTCGTTCGTTACCACCTTCACAATCAGCCGGTTGAATTCCGAAATGTGAATGCGGTTTTGTTCGCGTAACAGATCGTCACATTCCTGCTTGATCTGTTTCAATAGCGCCACTTTCTGCAAATGCTGCTCGATGGCGCCGAAAGTCCGGTACCGCAGGAGCGTATCCTTGCGGATTTGCTCGATCTGCAAAATGTACTCCCGCAACGGTTCTTTTATCGCTTCAATCTGTACCTGTTCGGGCGTCAGATTTTTCTTGCCGGAATGCCAGACATCATCATCGAGGGCTTTCCGGACATACGAGTTCGGATCTTCCGGAAAAGCGGTCAGCGAAATCCGCTTTTTGAAATACGCGCCAACGCCTTTATCGCCGTAATAGAATGCTTTTTCGGGAATACCGGAATCCTGAATCAGTTGGTAGCCGTCCTGAGCCAACTGTTCGATCCTTTGCTCAACTTCCCGGTTTTTTTCGCGCAGATTGCGCCGGATCGTTCGAAAATGATCGGGATTCAGTTCGTTCAGTTTTTGAACAAACTCATAATTCCGGTCGCCCAACTGGCCTTTGGAAAATTCGGCGAGCGTGCCGGCCAGTCCATACCAGCTTTTGCCATCGGATGCATTGTCCAGGTAGAATTCTTCCAGGGCTTCCGATAAATACGCATGGTCTTCCTGGCCCACTTTCTCCATAAGCCGGTCGATGGCAGTTTGCAGCACGGCATCCGTATCCATTTCCACCTCGAAACTGTAGGGCAGTTCCAGATCATCGGTGAAAGCCGTCACCACCCGCTGCACAAAGCTGTCGATGGTCAGAACTGAAAAAGATGAGTAGTCGTGCAAAATGGCGTGGAACGTTAACCTGGCCCGGTTTTGCAGTTCGGAAGGGTCAATTTTTAATTCGCTGGCCAGTTCGCTCAGTTGAGAATTCAGTTCGCCGGAGGTGATTTTGCCGAGTTGGTCCAAAATCCGATCCTTCATGTCCCGGGCGGCCGCATTGGTGAACGTCACCGCCAGAATAGTCTTAAACTGGTGGGCCTCAAATCCTTTGCCCGTTTCGGTGCGGTCCCCCAGTGCCAGCTTGAGGTATTCTTTGGTTAGCGTATAGGTTTTCCCTGATCCTGCCGATGAACTGAAAATTTTGAACATACAGGAAAGATAATTGGATTGGAACACGGATGAAACGGATGGAACGGATTTTCACAGATTAAAATTAAAATCCGTTTTTATCAGTTTAATCCGCTAGATCAGTGTTCCCATCCAAAACTTCATAAATTCAGCCGAATGCCCAGGCCCGATTGGATGCCCATAAAAAAAGGTGCGGGGATGACTTCAACGTAAGCCCCGGTTTCCAGAAAAACGGACAGCGGCCGATTGGGTAAAAAATATTCGAGACCCGCCACGCCTGACCCACCTACCGAGATGGTTTTATCGTAAGCGTTGACCACACTGAACCGATCCGAATAATACCGCCGGCTGTTCAACTGCCCGCCAAAACCATAGTAATAATGGAGCGTTTGCGACTTGCCGATGGACCCGTGCCAGAGGTAATGGCCCTGAACGCTCAACCCGACATTTTTGTACAGACCTTTGCGGTAACTGCGTCGGTTGCCATAAATACCGCCATAGGTGCCAACATTCAGATCGAAGGCGTGATTAGTACCAAAATATTTCCGGACGTTGACCCCCGCTGGTTCGCCGATGCGAAAACCGACGGCCCAATTGTTGGTCTGGGCGTTGGCTTCCCGGGCAGTTGCCAAGCCAACCAACCATAAAATTAACAGAGCAAAGGTTTTTTTCATAGACTTGATAAATACTTAAACGGTTGTAGTTAAGCGGTTTTCATAGGCGTTGAGCATCGCCAGCAGTTGTTCGTTTTCCGATTCGGTTCCGACCGTGATGCGCAGACAGCCTTCACACAGTTTGACCCGATGCCGGTCGCGGACAATGATTTGCTGGTTGATCAGGTAATCGAAAACGGCTTTTGGATCGTCAAATTTCACCAGAATGAAATTGGCGTCTGACGGATAAACGTGACGAACCAGCGGTAAATTGAGCAGATTCGCAATTAATTCTTCCCGTTGGGCCAGAATCCGGGCCACCATCGCGTCTTTGGCCGGAGCCTGACTCAGCGCCTTTAACAACAAGTGCTGCGTCGGGCCGCTCACGTTATACGGCGGTTTAATTTTGTTGAGCACCTCGATCAATGCTTCGGAAGCAAAACACATCCCCGACCGCAAAGCCGCCAGCCCCCAGGCTTTCGAGAAGGTTTGCAGCACCACCAGATTGGGATATTGATCCAGAAAAGTGGTAAAGGAACGAGTATTGGCAAAATCGATATAGGCTTCGTCGACAACCACCAAGCCGGAAAAGCTGGTTAACAGCGTTACAATAGCGTTCTGGTCGATCAGGTTACCGGTCGGGTTGTTGGGCGAACAGACGAAAAGCAATTTTGTACGGGGCTGAATGGCCGCTAAAACCGCCGGAACATCCACCTGAAAATCCGGAGTCAGCGGGATTTTGATCAACAGCACATCGTTAACAGCCGCACTGACTTCGTACATTCCGTAGGTTGGGGGCAGAATAAGGATTGAATCGGAGCCGGGGGTGCAGGTGGCCCGAACCAGCAAATCGATGGGTTCATCAGAACCGTTGCCGATGAAAATCTGCGTGGGCCGGACGCCTTTTATGGGCGCCAGTCGGGCTTTGATCGCCAGCTGGTGCGGGTCGGGATACCGGTTATAGTGATCTTCCGACGTCGAACCGTCGAGCGTCGATCCGTCGAGCGTCGAACCGAATGCGTTTTCGTTGGCGTCCAGAAAAATACCTTCCTTTCCGGTGTATTCGTCGCGGGCCGAAGAGTAGGGCGTCAGCGTAAGGATGTGGGGGCGGAGAATGGTGTTGAGATCAAACATAAATCAAATCGTAGGGAATCGTCTGTAAAGAAATGGCCTGCCGACCGGGAATGTCGTTGAAATCAGCAGGCTTTGTAACAAATCCATTGCCAGCCTCATTCCAAACTCGCCAGCCGCAGACTCACGGCGTGTTTATGCGCCGTCAACGATTCGGCTTCGGCCATGGCTTCAATGGTGGGCCCCAGGGTTTTAATGCCCTCCCGGGTGATGTGCTGAACGGTGATTTTTTTGACGAAACTGTCCAGCGAAACACCACTGTAGGCGCGGGCAAACCCGTTGGTCGGCAACGTGTGATTAGTCCCCGATGCGTAGTCGCCGGCGGATTCGGGGGTGTAATTACCCAGGAAAATCGACCCGGCATTGACAATCCGTTCGGCAACGGCTTCGGCATTTTCAACGCTCAGGATCAGGTGTTCAGCGGCATAATCGTTTAGTAAATCAATGGCGTCGTCCTGGGTTTCAACCAGAATCGCCTTGCTGTTTTCGATGGCGTGGGCGGCCAGGTCGCGACGGGAAAGCCGTTCGAGCTGGCTTATCAGGGCTACGTGAACGGTGGTGATGATGTGCTTGCTGGTCGATACGAGCAACACTTGGCTATCAGACCCGTGTTCGGCTTGCGAAAGCAAATCGGCAGCAACGAAAGACGGAATCGCGGAATCGTCGGCATAAATAGCCACTTCCGACGGTCCGGCGGGCATGTCGATTGCCATACCTTCTTTCGCAACCAGCATTTTGGCCGCCGTAACGTACTGATTTCCAGGGCCAAATATTTTATATACTTTCGGGATCGACTTCGTTCCGTAAGCCATGGCCGCAATGGCCTGGGCCCCGCCAATCCGGAAAAGCTGGGTAACGCCCACCAGTTGGGCCGCATACAAAATGGCCGGGTGATCGCTCGGTGTGCAGAGAATGACTTCCTTACAACCGGCGAGTTGCGCCGGAATCCCCAGCATCAAAACCGTACTGAACAACGGAGCCGTTCCGCCCGGAATGTACAGTCCGACTTTCTCGATGCCCACGCTGCGACGCCAGCAGGTCACGCCCGGCATGGTTTCAATCTTCTCGACCGGTTGTCGCTGCGCTTCGTGAAAGGTCCGGATGTTTTGATAGGCCTGCCGGATGGCGGTTTTCAACTCATCCGAAAGCTGACTTTCGGCGGCTGCCAGATCGCCAGGCTGAAAAGGCAAACCGGTATAAGCAATTTTATCAAATTTTAGAGACAGTTCCGCCAGTGCCTGATCTCCCTTCGTGCGAACCTGTTCCAGAATGGGGGCGACGGCTTTTTCAATCGCTGCCGTAGATTGAACGGGCCGGGCCAGCAGCTCGGGCCACTCGGTGCGGTCCGGAAAAGAAAGGATTTTCATACGTAAGACAAAAGAGTATAGACAAGCGAGGAAAGACAAAAAACAAAGGCTTGAACGTCTTTTTTCTCTTGTCTACGCTCTCTTGTCGATCAATCAATAAATCATTTTTTCAATGGGAATAACCAAAATTCCCTGCGCTCCGGCAGACCGGATGGCTTCGATGTTTTCCCAAAAATCGTTTTCGTTGATCACCGAATGAACCGAACTCCAGCCTTCGGTGGCCAGGGGCGTAACGGTAGGGCTTTTCATGCCCGGTAGCAGCGACGTAATCTGATCGAGGGCGTTGTTGGGCGCATTCAACACAATGTACTTATTGTTTTTGGCCGCCTGGACGGCTTTGATGCGGAACAACAGTTTGTTCAGCAAACTTTGTTTTTCATCCTCCAGCGTTGGCCGGGCAATCAGAATGGCTTCGGAGCGGAAAATGGTTTCCACTTCCTTCAACCCATTGCTCAACAGCGTACTTCCCGAACTCACGATGTCGCAAATGGCTTCGGCCAGGCCAATCCCGGGCGCAATTTCGACCGAACCACTAATCTCGTGGATCTCGGCCGAAACCTGCTGCTCGCTGAGGTAATTCCCCAGAATGCGCGGATACGAAGTGGCAATACTTTTGCCGTTCAAATCCTGAATACCGTTCCAGTCGGTACCGCGCGGAATGGCCAGCGACAACCGGCATTTGGAGAAACCCAGCCGATGAACGGTTTCGATCTGGTGCGTAGATTCGACGGCCACGTTTTCACCGACGATGCCCAGATCGGCCACGCCGTCCTCGACGTAACCCGGAATATCATCGTCGCGCAGGAAAAGAAATTCGGCGGGGAAATTCGACGAAACGGATTTCAACTTGCCGGTGCCGTAATCGAAACGGATGCCACACTCTTTGAACAACTGGTACGAATCCTCGCTCAGTCGCCCGGACTTTTGTAGAGCAATACGAAGTATAGAAGACACTTTGAATCGGGTCAGAATTTGAAAGCGCAAAGGTACGAAAAAAACGCACCCGCATTGCGACCGTTCCACCAGTTCGGCGGGTTTGTCTAGGGGCGGGGCCTGGTTCCGTGCGCCGATGGTGGGCCAGGATCAACTAAAATAGCTTTCGGATTTGTACACTTGGTGCGAAACCGTTGCGGATGTAATCGTGTAGCTAAACCCGGGCTGGACCGAAAAAGCGCCCACCTCGCCCTGGCGGTTCAGCGCAATGAACCCCACCTGAAACTCTTTGGCCCGTAGGGGGTCACGCTTCACGATTCGCTCGATGGCCCGCCGACAGGCTTCTTTGGGAGCCAGTCCCTGGCGCATGAATTCAACGACCAGATGCGAGCCACACATCCGGATTACTTCTTCGCCTTGCCCCGAGCAGGTGACAGCCCCCACTTCGTTATCGACGTATAAACCGGCGCCAATGATGGGCGAATCACCGACGCGCCCCCGCATTTTGAAGCCCATACCGCTGGTCGTACACATGCCGGACAGGTTGCCGGCGGCATCGAGGGCCACCGTCCCCATCGTGTCGTGATTGGGGGTTCCATCGTCCAGTTTGTTGGGTGCAAAAACGCCTTTGCCCCCGGCATCCGGCCGTTTTTGGTTCTCTACGTTGATAATGGGTTTGTACTCAGATTTTTCCAGCCACTTTCGGTAGGTCTTTTGAGCCCCGGCAGACAACTTGCCGGATTCGAGTACAAAGCCGTTTTCTACCGCAAATTGCTGGGCTCCTTCACCAACCAGCATGACGTGGGGGGTGGTGTCCATAATTTTTCGGGCCACCGAAACGGGGTGTTTGATCCGTTCCAGAAACGCAACGGAACCGCAGTTGAACCGGTCGTCCATGATGCAGGAGTCGAGGGTGACCCGTCCGTCACGGTCGGGATTGCCGCCTAAACCCACGCAGCAATTGATGTCGTTTTCGATGGCAATACCGGCCTGTTCAACGGCATCGATGGCTTTGCCCCCGCGTTGGAGAACCGGCCAGGCTCCTTTGTTGGCAATGATGCCACTGTCCCAGGTTGAAACTACCAGGGGTTGGCCTGCTGCTTCACCAACCAAAAGGCGGTTGAAGCTGAAATGCGTCAATGGAAAAAAAGCTCCCAAACGGAGAAAGGATCGCCGGCTTTTCATAAAAGTAAAGATGGGTCAATGAAGATGAAATGGAGCGCAAGTTAACAGCTACGATCGGGAGTTCGTCACAGCGAATTATAAAAGGTAAAGACGTCCAGCAGGGCCGCGCGATTTTTAAGATCCGGTTTTTTGTCCTTTAAATACGCGTTGACGGGCTCCTCTTTGTCTTTCATGGCGGCCAGCAGGGCTTTCCGGCCGGGCGAAAACCTGGTGAGGGTTTTGCCGTCGCTGGTATACCAGATGGCTTCTTTGATCAATTCTGTATCTTTCGAGCCAACGTTCAGGGCAACGTTATAGCTTGGCTTTTTAACGTAAATCTGGTGTCGGATCAGGAGCCTGAGCTTTCCGTCGTTGACCTGCTCAAAAAAGCCCCGGACATCGGCAGGAGCCCCCACTTCCGTGGCATTGACAAACGTAGTGGTCTGGCCGTTCCGGTCCATTTTAAATTGTTTCACCCGCTCTCCGCTGACGGCTTTTACGGTTTTGTTTTCCACCAGAAACTCGAGGTCATTGGCCGTAATGTTATACCGAACCGGCACATCGGCAAGCTCCAGAATTGGTTTAACGCCCGGTTTTGCGATATTCTGATAAAATACAACGTTTGTTTTTGCAAAGGTCGTGTCCAGATACGGATACCCCAGAATGCGGCCTTCCGGCCCGGCCATCGTATAAATGGGGGTAATGTCGTAATTCGATACTCTGAAGCTGCCGCTCTGATTGAGCAGGTCACGCGTAACGTTGGGCATCGTGGTTTGGGCACCAGCCACCGAACCACCAAGCAGGAAGATCAGCAGGAGGAATGGACGGGATCGGTAGAAAGTAGTTTTCATGAAATAATCTCGGTCAGGTTGGTAGTTGCAATGTTAAATGAATCGCCTAAAACTTGCAAATTGGCAAAATGCCCCCCTTCATGCCCCAACAGTTTCTCTACTTATAGCCTGATCTACACCCCGCGCAGGCGTTGCCGATACCGGGCGGGCGTAACGCCCTGTTTTTTTCGAAAAGCCTGCACAAAATAAGAAATGTTCTCAAAACCAGCCTGTTCGCTAATGGCGGTGATGCTTTCGTCGGTTCGTGTCAACAGGTCGCAGGCGTACCGGATGCGCAGGTCGGTGACAAACTGGGTTAGGGTTTGGCCCGTTTGCGATTTGAAATACCGGCAGAAGGCCGCGGAATTCATGTTGGCTAATTCGGCCATTTCGGGCAGCGAAACCGGGGCCCCGACGCGTTGCATGAGGTGGCCGATCACGCGGCTGAGCCGCTCGCTTTGCCGGGACAACTGCTGATTGGGTACGTACCCCGGCGAAATGGGCCGCACGTTTTCCGACCCCGCAATCTGGTCGAGGATGTGCAGCAGGGAGGTCAGTTGAACCAGCCCTTCTTTGAGCAGTAAGTCCCTGAGCTGGTCGGCAATACTGGCGCGCAGCGGATCGAGGAGCTTCAGGCCGCTGCTGGCCCGGGCGAGAAGCCGCTGAATCGCTTTCGTTTCGGGCAGTTCCCAGAATGCTTCCCCCGCAAACTGGGGCGAAAACCGGGCAATGATGGCTTCCGCCGGAGCGGTATTCTCCGGTTCGGGATGCACCCGGTCGTTTTTCCAATAATGCGGTAGGTTCGAACCCAGCAAGACAATTTCTCCGCCCGAAAACCGCTCCATGTTATGTCCGACAAAGCGCATTCCGGTACTATTGACGACGTAATTCAGTTCAATTTCCGGGTGAAAATGCCACGGATTGGTAAAGAGCGGCAACTGCTCATGCCGCAGATCAAAAGAGCGATGGAGCTGTTGAGGAACAAGCAGACGGTCGGGGCGCATAACGCATTCGCGGTTTTATTTGCACATAGTTTCCCGGAAAAGGGAATGGATGCAAATTAAATGATAAAACTGGCAAACCGTCTGTTAAAATAATGAAAGAAAATATCCGATTTTTGCTGCTATGAACGCGATTGCACTAAAACTTATTCCACTTTGGGTTGGCCTGACGGCGTCGATGGGTATTGCCCAGCCCGCCAACACCCTTAGCCCGGCCGAACAGAAAGCGGGCTGGCAACTGCTTTTTGACGGTAAAACCACTACCGGCTGGCGGGGGGCTTACGCCGACCGGTTTCCCGCCAAAGGGTGGGTCGTAAAAGACGGTGAATTGCGCGGTGAACTTCAGGATGGTGCCGAATCGGGTGATGCCGGCGACATTGTAACCCTGAAAAAATACCGCAATTTCGAGCTGGTATTCGAGTGGAAGTTAGGCAAAGGGGGCAACAGCGGGGTGAAGTATTTTATTGAAGAACGACTGCCCAAACCGGTTCTGGGTTCGCAGGCGGGGTATGAATACCAGCTCATCGATGATGCCGATTACATTTATAATGGGAAACACCTTCCCGAAGATCTCAAAACCGCATCCATCTATGATGTCGTGGCCGCATCCAAACCGGATGTGAAAATGGGCGTCTGGCATCGGTCGCGCATTGTTGTCAATATGAATCAGATCGAGCACTGGCTCGATGGGGTGAAAGTTCTTACCGCCGACCGAACCTCCGATTCGTTTCGCCAGGGCGTGACCGACAGCAAGTTCAAGAGCTATACGGGTTTTGCCGACATTCCAGAAGGCCATATTTTGCTCCAGGATCACGGCCATAGTGTTGCGTTTCGAACTATAAAAATTAAACCCTACCCATGAACCGCCGTCATTTTCTTAAAAACAGTGTCGTAGCGGCCAGTGTCGCATCGTCCGTTGGCATTCCGACGATTGTACCGGCATCGGTATTCGGCAAAAATGCCCCTTCGAACCGCATTTCCATCGGGCTGATCGGGACCGGTCGTCAGGGCTACGGGCAGAATTTGCAGGGCTCCGATCTCAAAGCCATTGGAGCGCGTATCCCCGGCCTGCTCGATTTGCCCGACGCTCAGGTGGTGGCGGTTTGCGACGTGGATAGCTGGCGAATGGACAAGGCCAAAACGACCATTGAAAGTCATTACGCCAAAAAAGCCGATTCGGGCACGTACAAAGGCTGTTCGGCGCACCGTGATTTTCGGGAAATTATTGCCCGCAAAGACATTGACGCCGTCATGATTTCGACGCCCGACTACTGGCACGTTCCGATGGGAATTCTGGCGGCTAAGGCTAAAAAACACATCAGTTGCGAAAAACCGCTCAGTATGAGTGTGCAACAGGGCCGCTCGTTGGTCGACGCCTTGAAAAAATACGGCGTTGTGAATCGGACGGATAGTGAGTTCCGTTCGGTACGTCCTCAAAATCAAGCCGTTGAGCTGGTTCGGAATGGCGCAATCGGGAAATTGCAAAAGATCGAGATCGCATTCCCGGCTGACCCCGCGCCCGTGCCGTCGCAGGCCGATATGCCCATACCGAAGGAGCTGGATTATGACATGTGGCTGGGCCCCGCGCCCTATGTTCCGTATACCGACATGCGGGTTCACACGCCTTTCGACCTCCAGAAACGCCCGAACTGGATGCGGGTCGATACCTACGCCCAGGGCATGATTGCCAATTGGGGTGCCCATTATTTCGACGTGGCGCAGTGGGCCAACAACAGCGAATATTCGGGGCCGGTCGAAGTGGAAGGGAAAGGCGAATTTCCGAAAAGCCTGTGGAATTCCATGATCAACTTCACAGTGACTTATCGGTACGCCAACGGCGTCGAGATGACGTGTGAACAAAGCCCGACGAGCAAACCGGGCATCAAATATACCGGTTCGGAAGGCTGGATTCTGGTCGATAATTACCCCGGAATCATCAGTTGCAGCAATCCGGCGTTGTTAACGTCGAAACCGTCCGAAAGCAGCTCGCTGGATTTGTCGAAAACACTCTGGGACAAGGTCGATTTTGTGGAAGCCGTCAAAACCGGTCGCAAAACCCTGGAACCGATTGAAGTAGGTCACCGTACGATTTCGATTTCGCAGATTGGTCTGATTGCCTGCCAGGTGGGCGGGAAGCTGAACTGGAATCCAGAAAAAGAACTGTTTGTGGGAAACAATGCCGCCAATGCGTTGCTGGCAGCTCCACTGGCGCGGAAAGAGTGGGCGATGTGACCCTGTCCAACAACGAAACATGAAAAAACTGGCTTTCTTTTTCTGGGCGGTATTCCTGACCGGCGTTGGTCTGGCGCAACAGGTGTCCAGAGTTTCGAATGATTTTTTCGTGCTCCACAATGCCATCCGGGGCGATTCGACGTATAAAACCTTCGATCAGCAGGTGGAACTGATCAAAAGCCTCGGTTACGACGGGGTGGAAATCAACCAGCTGGATTCGTTCGATGGCATGAAAGCCGCGCTCGACAAGCACCAGTTTACGGGCTCGTATTTCTACATCAAAGTTAATCTCGATTCGCCCACGCCCGACCCCCGCATCGAACCCGATATCCGGGCGTTGAAAGGCACCAAAACCGTGCTGGCACCCTATATCGTCAGCGACGGAAAGCGGTTTACCTCGCCGTCGGCCCCGGCCGATTCCATCGTTGTCCGACACCTGCGTCAGCTAAGTGACTGGGCCACAGCGGCCGGTTTGCAGGTCGCGGTTTATCCGCACGTCGGTTTTTACGTCGAACGCGTCGACCACGCCCTCCGGCTGGTGAAGCAAACGGACCGGCCCAACGTCGGGCTGACGTTCAACCTGTGCCATTGGCTGGCAACGACACCCAAAGCCAGCCGAAGCGACTGGAAGGGGCTGCTGACGACGCTGAAGCCGCATCTGAAAATGATCACCATCAGCGGGGCAAACGACGTGGATGCTGCGGGGATGGACAACGGGCCAACGGGCATCTGGAATCAATACATTTTGCCGTTGGGAACAGGTAGTTTCGATACGTATGAACTGGTTCGCTACGCCATTCAGGATCTCGGCTTTCGGGGTCCCATCGGGGTGCAGTGTTACGCGATGAAGGGCGACAAACCCACGAACCTGCGTCATACGATGGCCGTCTGGCAACAGTATAAAACCCGCCTGACAAAACGGTAAGGGTGATTTTTCGATCGTTTCTTTCTTATTTAACCGACTAAACTACAATGGCTTTTTCCCGCGAACACCTCCACACATACCAGCGCGACGGTTATGTCATCGTGCGAAATCTGTTTTCCAGAGACGAAGTCAAACGGCTCTACGACATTGCCGTCGGCGATGCGGTTTTGAGTACAAAAACCTATGACCGCGTCGATGCATCGGGCCTGAAAACCCGGCTGGCGTTGTGGTATACCCTGGACGACAGTCTTTACAGCAAATTTGCCCGGTCGGCGCGCATTCTGAACGGAGTGGAGCAGATTCTGGGTGGCCAGCCGGCCCATTACCATTCCAAACTGATGCAGAAAGAACCGCGAACCGGCGGAGCCTGGGAATGGCATCAGGATTATGGCTACTGGTACAAAAACAACGGGTTTCTGTTTCCCGACATGCTTTCGGTGCTGACCTCGCTGACGCCCGCAACGCAGGAAAACGGGTGTTTGCAGATGATCAAAGGGTCGCACAAAATGGGTCGGGTCGAACACGGTTTTTCGGGCGAACAGGTTGGAGCGGACCTGGAAAAAGTGAACGAAGCCCTGAAAATCATGCCGCTGGAATACCTCGAAATGGAACCCGGCGACACGGCTTTTTTCCACTGCAACACGCTGCACGCTTCGGCGGCAAATCTGTCTGACAAGCCCCGCTGGTCGATTATCACCGCTTATAATCTGGCCAGTAACAAACCGTATAAGGACGTTCACGAAAGTAGTTATACGCCCATTGAGCCTTATGAGGGTGATTTGCTGACGGAATCCGAATCCGGTATTTCGGAAACCGCCGATTTTCTGGTGAAGAGATAGAAAAAATATCTTGAGTCTCTCATCTCACTTCTCGTGTCTGTAAAAAATGGCCATCAAATTTTACGCCCCCGCCTGGGGAAATACGCTGCCGTTCGATCGGTTCTGTCAAAATGTGAAAGCGGCCGGTTACGACGGCGTCGAAATGGCGCTGCCGTTTGAGGTCGATGAAAAAAACACCATTCTTGACAGTCTGGCCAAACATGGTCTGGAGTTCATCGGACAATACTGGCAATCGCACGAAACCGATCTGGACGAACACGCGGCTAACTACGAAAAATACCTGCGGCATCTGATCGAAGCCAGGCCGTTGTTCATCAATTGCCAGACTGGAAAAGATTTTTTTACGTTCGAACAAAACCAGCGGCTTTTCGAGCTGGCCGACCGGATTACGGCGGAAACCGGCGTCAGAATTACGCACGAAACGCACCGGGGGAAAGCGCTGTTTGCGGCCCATATCACCCAAAATTACCTGCAAAAACTACCGGGTATCCGGCTCGCGCTCGACATTTCGCACTGGTGCAATGTGCACGAATCGCTGCTCGAAAACCAGTCCGAAGCCGTTCAACTCGCCATTCAGCATACCGATCACATTCACAGCCGGGTGGGGCATCCCGAAGGGCCGCAGGTCAACGATCCGCGCGCACCGGAATGGGCCGATGCCCTCGACGCGCACCTGAACTGGTGGGATCAGGTCGTGGCAACGCACCGCGAAAATAAAACAGCCCTGACCGTGACAACCGAATTTGGCCCGGCACCCTACCTGCCAACGCTGGCGTATACCCAAATGCCCATCGCTAACCAGTGGGAGATCAATGTGTTCATGATGAATTTGCTGAAAGAGCGGTATTGAAAGGTGGCATTCAAACCGGTACTAAACAAGTGCTGCGCTGCTGATGATGCGTAACCTCACGCGTTACGACCTGAGTAAAGATGAGCCGGTTTCGAAAAAAAGCCATTATGAGTTGGCAGTAGCAATTTGGATGAATTACCGGAAGAATTTGAAGATGTTTTTGAACAAAACAGTATTTTTTGACTAAAACAGGTAGATCTGCAAAATAGAATTTAGCTATCGGGTTGATGAAGTTACTCCTTTCGTAGTTTTGTAGAATGGTCTTCAATCTCATCACCTAACTAATTTCCTTCATGCGGAAACTTTTCCTGACCGGTATGCTGGCCTGGGGTTTTGCCCAGATCGGCTGGTCGCAGGTCACTTTTCCCCGGAATGGCGTCTACGACGAACGACCGGGGCTCTATGCCTTCACCAATGCCACTATTGTTGTCGATCCAAAAACCACCCTTGAAGGAGCGACGTTACTCATTCGCAACGGCCGGATTGAAGCCGTCGGCAAAACCGTCAGCATTCCGGCAGGGGCGGTCGTGGCCGACTTAAAAGGCCAGCGCATCTACCCGGCTCTGGTCGACATCGACTCGGATTATGGCATGCCTGCCATCCAGCGGAATGCGCCGGGCGGTGGGCGGGGCACTCCGCAATATGATTCCAACAAGAAAGGAGCCTTCAACTGGAATCAGGCCATTCAGCCCGAAACCGACGCCGGAACAGTTTTCAAAGCCAATGTCGCTCAGGCCAACGAACTCCGGAAACTGGGTTTCGGGGCGGTGGTGACGCACCAGCACGACGGCATCGCCCGGGGAAACTCGGCGCTGGTGACGCTGGCCGACGACCGCGAAAACAACGTCCTGATCCGCGATCGGGTGTCGGCGCACTATTCATTTAGCAAAGGCACTTCGACCCAAACCTATCCCAACTCGCCGATGGGCGCGGTGGCGCTGCTGCGTCAGACGTATTACGATGCCGACTGGTATAAAAAAGCCGGAAAAACCGTTGAAGCCAACGCATCGCTCGACGCCTTCAACCAGTTACAGACGCTCCCGGCGGTATTTGAAGCACCCGATAAACTGGGCGTTTTGCGGGCGGATAAAATTGGGGAAGAATTTGGTATTCAGTATATTATTAAAAGTGCCGGGGACGAATACCAGCGGCTGGAGGAAGTGAAAGCCACGGGCGCGTCGCTGATTGTTCCGCTCAATTTTCCGCAGGCTTTTGATGTGGAAGATGCCTGGGATGCCGACAATGTCACGCTGGCGGAAATGAAGCACTGGGAAATGGCGCCCGCCAATCCGGCGATGCTGGCAAAAGCCGGGGTGCCGTTTGCGCTCACCACCGCCAGTCTGCGGAACAAAACCGACTTCTGGGCGAACCTCCGCAAAGCCATCGAACACGGGCTGACCGAACAACAGGCGCTGACGGCTTTGACCACGACACCCGCCCAACTGCTGAAAATCGACAACGAAGTCGGCAGCCTGAAACCGGGTTTGCTGGCGAATTTTATCATCACCTCCGACAATCTGTTCAGTGCCGATAATGTGATTCTGGAAAACTGGATTCGCGGAAAACAGTACGTCTACGCCGATAAAAATGCCGCTGACTGGCGCGGAACCTACAACCTGACCATCGGTGATCGCAGCAATCTGAAGCTGACCATTACCGGAAAACCGGGCAAACCGGACTACCAGATTCAGGCCGATACCGTAAAAATTACGCCGAAAGTTTCCCTGAATAACGATCTGATCTCGTTGCAGGTGCAACTGGATAAAAAACAGCCCGGAACGACGCGGTTGAGCGGGTATCGGACCGACGGAGCCACTTGGAAAGGCGAAGGTGAATTGCCGGATGGAAAAATCGTTAAATGGTCGGCGGTTTCGTCGCAGCCATTTTCGTTAACCGCAAAAGCCGATACCGCGAAGAAAACCGCTCCGCAGCTTGGGAAAATACTGTATCCGTTTGTTGGCATGGGCAACCTCGAAAAGCCCAAAGCGCAAACGCTGCTGATTCGCAATGCGACGGTTTGGACCAATGAAAAAGACGGTGTTCTGCCCGGTGCGGACGTGCTGGTGCAAAACGGCAAAGTGGCGCAGGTGGGCAAAAACCTGGCCGTACCGGCGGGGGCGCAGGTGATCGACGGAACGGGGAAACACCTGACCAACGGCATCATCGACGAGCATTCGCACATTGCGCTGTATTCGATCAACGAAGCCGGGCAGTCGAGCACGGCGGAGGTGCGGATGAGTGACGTGATCAATTCCGAAGATATCAATATTTACCGGCAACTGGCCGGGGGCGTCACGACCTCGCAGCTGCTCCACGGTTCGGCCAATTCCATCGGTGGGCAGTCGGCCATTGTAAAACTGAAATGGGGAGAAGCTCCGCAGGAAATGCTGGTGAAAGGGGCCGACGGTTTTATCAAATTTGCCCTCGGCGAAAACGTGAAGCAAGCCAACTGGGGCGATGCGGTACGGATTCGTTTTCCGCAAACCCGGATGGGCGTGGAGCAACTGTATTTCGATCACTTCATTCGCGCCCGGGAATACGACAACGCCCGGAAAACGTATAATGGCCTGAGTACGAAGGAGAAAGCTAAAACAGCACCGCCCCGGCGGGATATTGAACTCGATGCCCTCGCCGAAATCCTGAACAAAAAGCGGTTTATCACCTGCCACAGTTACGTGCAGTCGGAGATCAACATGCTGATGAAAGTGGCGGATTCGCTGGGCTTCAAAGTCAACACGTTTACGCACATTCTGGAAGGCTATAAGGTGGCCGATAAAATGGCGAAACATGGCGTCGGCGGTTCGACTTTCTCCGATTGGTGGGCCTATAAAATGGAAGTAAAAGACGCCATTCCGTACAATGCCGCCCTGATGGCGCGGGCGGGCGTGACGGTTTCCATCAATTCCGACGACGCCGAAATGGCCCGCCGACTGAATCAGGAAGCGGCCAAAGCGGTTGAATACGGCGGTATGTCGGAAGAAGATGCCTGGAAAATGGTGACGCTCAATCCGGCCAAACTGCTGCACCTCGACAGCCGTCTGGGCAGCATCCGTGCGGGCAAAGACGCCGACCTGGTGCTGTGGAACAACAATCCGCTGGCCATTTACGCCCGGCCCGAGAAAACCATCATCGAAGGCACGGTGTATTTCGATGCGCAGGACGAAGACCGCAAACGCGACGAGTTGCAGAAAGAACGCGCCCGCCTGATTCAGAAAATGTTAACCGCCAAAACCGGGGGTGCATCGACCCAGCGCCCGACCTTCCGCCGTCAGCGGATGTGGCATTGTGAAGACGTGGAAGGCGTGATGGCCGAAGGGGAACAACGTGCTGGACAAGAGAAATGAGACAAGAGAGAAAGGACAAGAGACCAACTGAAGTAGCCTCTATTCTCTTGTCTCATCTCTCACTTCTAACCAACAAATGAAACATCTAAAACTCTCGATATTCCTCCTGGCATCCCTCAGCGGTTTTGCCCAGAATCCGGCTCCGGCGGGTCCGCAGGTGCGGGCCATTGCGTTGACGGGCGCGACGATTCACGTTGGCAACGGCCAGGTGATTACCAATGGTGTGATTCTGTTCGATAAAGGCATCATTACCGCCGTGGGTGACGGAAACACGCCGACCAACGGCGCGGAGGTGATCAGTGTGGCCGGGAAACACGTGTATCCGGGCCTGATTTCACCGGCCGCAACGGTCGGTTTGCAGGAATTTGCCTCGGTTCGGGCGACGCTCGATTACCAGGAAACCGGGGCGCTGAACCCCAACGTTCGGGCGCTGATTGCCTACAACACGGATTCGGAAGTGATTCCGACCATTCGGAACAACGGCTTGCTGATGACGCAGGCCGTGCCGGACGGGGGCGTGATAGCCGGCAGTTCGTCGGTGATGCACACCGACGGCTGGAACTGGGAAGATGCGGTTTTGAAAGCCGACGACGGCCTGTGGCTGAACTGGCCGGGGTATTTTGCCCGCAGTTTCGATTTCGATACGTTTGCGGTCAGCCTGAAAAAGAACGAACAGCAGCAGGACGGCATCAATGCACTAACGGCCACCTTTTCGGATGCGAGGGCGTATGCCGACCTGAAAAATCCGGCGCCAAAAAACCTCAAACTGGAAGCGATGAAGGGTCTGTTCGACGGCTCGAAATGCCTGTACATCCGCGCCAGTTACGGCAAGGACATCATCGAAGCCATTAAGTTTGCCAGGCAGATGGGCGTTCGGAAACCGGTCATCGTTGGGGCCGAAGATGCGGGCCGGGTGGTCGATTTTCTGAAAGAAAACAACGTCCCGGTCATTCTGGGGGCCATGCACCGGTTGCCGACCTTGCAGGACGAGGATGTGTATCTGCCGTATAAACTGCCCGGTTTGCTGCAAAAAGCCGGGGTGCTGGTGAGTTTGAGCTACGACGGCGAATGGTGGCGCACCCGCAACCTGCCGTTTCAGGCCGGAACAGCCGCCGGTTTCAGCGGTATCGACAAAGAGGAAGCCCTGAAAATGATTACCTCGAATACCGCCCGGATCATGGGCATTGACAACGTGGTGGGCACGCTCGAAAAAGGCAAACACGCCACACTGGTGGTGTCGAAAGGCGATTTGCTGGACATGCGGACCAACGTCATCGAACACGCGTTTATTCAGGGCCGTCACCTCAATCTGGATGACAAACACAAGCGGTTGTACCACATGTACCGCGAGAAGTATGGGCAGCCGGATTTGGGGAAATAAGGGGGAATTTTTGTAGTATTGGGGAGCTCGATCATCAAAAGATTGGGCTCCTTTTTTCGTGTTGGCAGATCGCAACGGGTGTCCAAACGTAAACTCTAAAACCCTTTACTAGTATGTCTTTTCAAGCCTACCTGGATAACATTAAAGCCAAGACGGGAATGACCCCGGCGGACTTTAAAAAATTAGCGGAAGAAAAAGAATTTATCCTTGACGGAAAACTTAATCCAAAAGTAAAAGCGACAGAAATAACAAACTGGTTGAAGGATGAATTTGAATTGGGACACGGACATGCAATGGCCATTTATGCGACATTGAAAGGCAAAACGGAATGAGACAATTTACAACGCTGATTGTATATCTATGCTTTTGCTTTTCCGGAAAGGCCCAGAAAATACCGGCAAATCTCCTGGATAGTATTGCGATTACAGGGAACAACGGCACGTATCCCAACCTGGAAGGAGTTACCATCACCCAACGTGGCAAGCTTGTTTTTGAAACCTATCTTCATGGGTTAAGGAAGAACAGTCTGCACGATACGCGTTCTGCTTTTAAGTCCGTTACGGCGCTCTTGATCGGTATTGCGATCGACAAAGGGTTTATTAAAAATGTACATCAAAAAGTATATTCTTTTTTCCCGGAGTATAAGCCCTACGGAAACTGGACTGCTTTAAAAGACAGCATGACCATTGAGCATTTGCTGGCGATGAAATCCGGTTTTGACTGCGAAGAATGGGAGGGAAGCAAGGATTGTGAAGACGATATGGAAAATACGCAGGACTGGATCAAATTTTGTCTTGACTTGCCCTTAAAAAATAAACCGGGGACGCACTGGGATTATACATCGATCAATGCCATGCTATTAGGCGGTATCATTGCTCATGCTTCCCATAGGTCGGTTTCGGATTTTGCCAATACATATCTGTTCAAACCGTTGGGAATTACCCAGTACCGATGGACAAAAGATCCGCTCGGCCACGAAACGACCGCGGGTTCTTTTTATATGTCTCCCGGAGACCTGAATAAAATTGGGCAAGTGGTTTTAAATGACGGTGTTTATGCTGGTAAAAGAGTGGTTTCCGCGAAATGGATTGACACCATGACGGCAGGGCGTACAAAAATTGAAGATTTTTCCAATGTGCGGATTTCCAAAAATAAAACCGCTATTCCGCAGCCCACTTATTACGGGTATATGTGGTATACGGAAGAAATAAAAACGGATCAATGGAAGCACACGGTTATTTTTGCTTCCGGAAATGGCGGGCAGTATATCATGGTAATCAGAGATCTGGATTTGGTTGTAACCTTTACGGGCAATAGCTACAATTCTGCCAAATCAAAACTGCCTTTTGATATCCTGATCAACTACATTTTGCCTTATTTTGACCGGAAATAGCGTGGCCACAAACAAACGGTTTTGGGCAAGTGGGGGAGACGTAATAGCATGGCCCATTGGCCTGCCATTTTTCAAATGGCCTATCGATGTTTACGGACGGTGAAAAATCTATAGTGAACACGAACGATGCGATTATTGACCCCGGAGGGGTCGAATGTTTGTAGCAAACCGGTGTGCTGAGAATTCCCCGCGTGTCGGAAGTACGCGACTAAACTGCCAATTGTTGCGTACCTATCGGCACGCCTGGAGTGCTCATGAATACCCATTTGCTATTAACATTACGTGCCGCTGGCACTTAAACAACTGGTAGGCTAGGAAATAATCTCCTTGTTCGCGTTAAAATTAAAGCCGACGAAGATGTTAGGAATGGTTTGAATCGTGGGCATCGGGAATGGGATGGACACGCTCGAAAAAGGCGAACACGCAACGCTGGGGTTCTCGAAAGGCCTGAATGCTGACGCATTCTCAGTAGTGGTATTCAAAAAAATAGTATCAATACGTTTTGCATTACTTTATTCAACGTGCTTTTTGACCTGCTTAGCTAGCTGCTGAATGATTGTAAATTGGTTAACGTTTAAAGAATAAAAAACCATGAAAACTCTCCTAATTAAAGAGTTTATCTACAAAGCACCTCCAGAAAAACTTTGGCAAGCTCTAACGCAGGTGGACCAGATGAAGGAGTGGTATTTTCCGCAGTTGCAAAAATTTGAACCGGTCGTTGGCTACCCCTTTCAGTTTGAGGATGACCATCAGGCCTATCAGAAAGAATGGATCGTAACCAACGTGATCGAAGGGAAAACGTTGGCGCACAGTTGGGCGTATAAAGGCTATTCGGGACGTTCGGAGGTGCTGTTTGATTTGGTTGAGGTCGAAAACGGAACCAAACTAAGCGTGACGCAAACCGGTTTGGAAAGTTTTCCGGATCACCCGCATTTCAAGCGGGAGCGGTTTGAATGGGGGTGGGAGATGCTGCTTGGCCACAACCTGAGGCAACTGCTGGAAAGCAGTACCAAATCCTGATGAAAGACAAAAAGCCAGTCGTTTAGTTACCATCCGCCCTTTCAACTACAACAATACGACTTTTGGCTACAGCGGTTTTCTGATCCCGGCTGAACTTTGCAGCATCAAACGATCAGAATCATGAATCTTCAAAACAACACCATTTTAGTGACCGGCGGAACCAGCGGTTTCGGCATCGAATTTGCCTCCCGATTGCTGGCGCTGGGCAACACCGTCATCATCACCGGCCGAAATCCGGAAAAGTTAAAGGAAACGAAACGCAAACTGCCAGCCGTCCATACCATCCAGAGTGATGTGGGCAATGCCGACGACATCATCAGGTTGTATAAACAGGTAACCCAACAATTTCCCGACCTGAACATCCTCATCAACAATGCCGGTGAAATGCGAAAAATCAGTCTGCATCAGCCCCACAACCTGACCGACATCACCCGGGAAATTGAAATCAACCTGATGGGGCCCATCCGGATGGTGCAGCAGTTTCTGCCCCACCTGAAAAAACAGAAAAACGCGGCCATCGTGAATGTCACCTCGGGCATTGCGTTGTCGCCTTTTCCGATTTCACCCATTTACAGCGGCAGCAAAGCGGGACTGCGGGCGTATACCCAGGCTTTACGTGTACAGCTCAAAAACACGGCTATAAAAGTGATCGAATTAGTAGCCCCGGGAAGTTCGACCCCCTTGAATGATAAGTTCAGGAACGAAGACGGATTTAGTGCCAGCGCCCTGATGGCCCCCGAAAAAATTGTGGATGCCGCCCTCAAAGGAATGAAAAACGACAAGGACGAAATCTATCCGGGCCTGGCGAAAGTCATGCGGGTGATGAGCCGGATTGCGCCCCGGTTTATGATCGCACAAGCCGGGAAAATGGGCGCTTCGACGATGTACGGTAAATGATTTTTTGCTTTGGACGGGAACACGGATTCGGTGGATTGAACCGATTAAAACGGATTTTTATCTGCGCCAATTCGTTCAATCCGCCGAATCCGTGTTCCTGTCAATAAAACATAGTCATTAAACAGCTTTTAAAAAAATGAAAATCATCAGTCTAATTCTTCTTCTGGTATCCGCATTTCTGGGTGTCAAACACGGGTGGGATGCCTTTCAACCCGGTAATGCCGAACAGGCAAAAATGATGGCAACCCTGGGCATTTCCCAAGCCGTGTTACCCTATTTTGGCGTGGCTTCCCTGGCAGCAGGTTTGCTATTGCTGTTCCCACAGACCTTTTTCGCGGCCAATTTGCTCAACGCCTTTTCCATTGTTCTGATCATGGCATTGGCGTTGCGGGCGGGGGATTATCGAATGGCCTTGCTGGAAATTCCGTTTCTTGCCATTCCGCTGGTATTGATTGCGTTGAAGTATCCGTTTAAATTTTAAAACCGATTAGAAACGATGTCGCTTCCAACGCCACGCCGAATCAAAACCATAACCGAAGGGCATCGGTTAACGGGGCTCGAAAAGCCGCATCATCCGCTGATCAGTGTGGTGGATGTGGCTCAGTTTAAAAATCATTCCGATATTCAGGCGGTTATTTTCGACTTCTACGTCGTATCGCTGAAGCGGGGCTGCGAAAACCTGTTGTACGGGCAGCAGAAATACGATTTTGACGAAGGCCTGATGGCATTTATGGCACCCGGACAGATTCTGCGGGGTGAAGAAAACGGTCGTCCGCCCAACCTCCAGGGCTGGATGATGTTTATCCATCCCGACTTTTTATGGAATACGTCCCTGGCTAAAAAAATAAAAAAGTACGACTATTTTGGGTACGCCACCAACGAAGCGTTGTTTCTTTCCGATCGGGAGGAAACGCTGATGAATGGGATCATCGACAACATTAAGCAGGAGTATAACGCACCGATCGATAAATTTAGCCAGGATGTTATCATTGCTCAATTGGAGCTTCTGTTCACGTATGCCGAGCGGTTTTATGAACGTCAGTTCATCACCCGTAAAATTACCAACAGCCGGATTTTAACCCGATTGGAAGACGTATTGGATGACTATTTTAACCAGCAGGAATTGCTCTCGAAAGGGTTGCCCACCGTGCAATATGTTGCGGATAGCCTTACCATTTCCAGCAAATATTTAGGCAGTTTGCTGAAACAACTTACCGGGCTGACGACCCAGCAGCACATCCACGAAAAATTGATCGGAAAGGCCAAAGAAAAACTGTCCACGACCGAATTGTCGGTCAGTGAAATCGCTTTTGAACTGGGATTTGAACATTCGCAATCCTTCAGCAAATTATTCAAGACAAAAACGAAGCAAAGTCCGTTGGAATTCAGAGCTTCGTTCAATTGATCGACGAAAGCCCGGTGGCTAGCAAGGTATTGCCAAGGAGGGCGCTGAATTCTAATAAGCTTTGGGTTTTGGTTGAACTTTGCTTTGGTATTTCTATCGAGGTTCGGTACTTAAGATCCCACCTTCGGACAAACGCAAGCCGTCAACGGTCAGGCTACACAGACAGTCCGGAGAAACGAAAACGACGGGGTCAATTCCCAGAGAAGCGGAATTAACCGGATTGCAAAAAGCCAGCGAGGCCGTTGCGTACGCCTTAAAGGCCATTCGAAATTATGCGCAACCCGGTATGACCACCCAGCAGCTAGACGACTACGGAGCCGCCATCCCCGCTGATTTTGGGGTAAAATCGGCTCCGAATTTAACCTGCAACTTTCACGTTCTATCATTCTTCCTTTTTTGAGGGGCTATGAGAAACTATAACTTGATAGCTTTCTGAGTCTGCCGTGAAAAATGGCAAATTGCTTGTTTCTTTTGGTTCTACCTATCGGATCAAAAACAGCTACTTGCGTGTTGGTGAAGCCACACCTTACGCCGGTATAAACAGTCTATCATCTAATCGACGAATCGTCTCTTTTCTTTCGGCGGAACTGGCGGAAAGCCTCGGCGATATGATGACGAACCAAGAGCGGATTCAGGTAAGAAGGGGGGAAATAAGCTTTCCTAGTCCGTCGGGCCATAAACGGGGGAATGAAACCGAGAACATTCTTCACATACGCCATTGGGCTTTTTTTACCCAGGTGCCCAGGTTGGTACTCAAATTCTTCCTGAAGATCAGCGTTGTAAAAGGCTTCAAATGCGAACTAACCGTCGGCTTTTTGGGCTTCGACAAGCCTACGCGATCGGATTCGGGCCCTGATGAAATAGACGATTGCGCTCATGCAAAGTGCCGATGGTAAAATCTGGCTATACGGTTTAAACTGCGGAAATGCGGTTCCCGAAAACGCCGACAGGATGGCACTGTAGGCCGACAGCATTTTGTAAATATGCTCGTAGAGCCACCACATCCGGAGTCGTTTGTAGAGCCAAAAGTGCTTAATCAAATCATACCCGGCCACCAACACCAGCGCCGACAGCGTTGGATAGACGACGGCCGGTGACCAGGTACTTTCACCTTCTTGAATCAATCTCAGGTACTGCCCACCTGCCATCACTACCAACACCGAAATCGACACATCCCACAAAGAACTCTTTTGTTCCCGGAGTCGCACCGCTCGATACCCGGAATACCCCACGTAACCACCCAGAAGGGTAAGCAGGAGCAAAAAAGGATTGGAACGGAAAAACAGGATGCCGATGAATGCCGTGGCGACAACCACCGTCAGGGCATACAGGAAATAGCGTCCGAAGCGACGGTGTTGACGGGCCTTGTTCTGAAACCACAGCGCCAACATACCCAGGAATAATCCCAAAGTGCCCAGGGCGATGTGCGTTAAAATGTTTAGTGTATGAAGCTGTTGCATAGAAACGCGCCGACTATTGATGCTGGCCGGCACGGGCTCAAAATTGGTTGGTTGCCCGGAGTGCGACAAGGATTAGGTGACCAGATGCTACGATTTGTGACAAAAGCCGTTTGTCACGTTGCGGATTGTGCAATACCTTCTGATTCGTAATTTGGCGGAATGAAACTGAGTCGGCTCCTGGATCATTTTGTCGTACGTAATCTGCTGGGGTTGCTAGCCCTGTTGCTGACCCACTACCTGACGGACCTGTATGCCCTCGGTAAGCGGTCGGGCTTTTCTAAACTATCTCCCTATTTGTACCTCTTACTGCTCTATGGCTGGATCCTTTTTCACAATCGAATTCTGTTTGAGCGACAGTTCCTGCAAGGACGGAAAGCGGTTTATTTCGGGTGGCTGTTTCTGCTGATGGCACTGGGGTCATTTAACATGAATTTCATTCTGAAGACCGAGTTCGCTATAACCCGATCCTTACCGTATCTGGTCAATTTCTGGGTGTATACGGTAACCGGACTGGGTGTTTTTGTTACGTATCGCTATTTACGGACGGATCAGAAAAGCGTTGATCATCCCAGGGTGGTGCCATTGGCTGCCGCCGGGGAAAAGAGCGATTTCGATTGCCTAGTCGAGGGGAAGCGACTGACCATTCCGCACGACCAAATCCAGTATATCGAAAGTCTAGAGAACTACCTGAAAATCATCACAAAATCAAAAACCTACGTGACACGCCTAACCCTG
Organism: Larkinella knui; assembly: GCF_003858645.1. Classification (GTDB taxonomy): domain Bacteria; phylum Bacteroidota; class Bacteroidia; order Cytophagales; family Spirosomataceae; genus Larkinella; species Larkinella knui. The sequence goes on from NZ_RQJP01000001.1 coordinate 643,066, forward strand.
AAAGAAGCCGAAGAGCGGCTGCCCAAAGGCCACTTTATTCGCATCAGCCGGTCGTATATCGTCAATAGAAGACAAATAGACCGCCGGGAATCAACGGCAGTCTGGATCGGTTCTATAGAACTACCGATTGGGAAGGTGTACAAGCGTTATGTCGCCGATCAATTTATGGGAGAAGATTCGGTCTGACTTTTTTTCCTGAAAAGTGGGCCCGTGAATACTGGTGAAATAGGGGAGAAGTGAAACGGGATCAATCCAAATCGATCGCTTTTTTGATTCTAGCCATCCTTAATGTAAATGACCAGCCTGTTTGGGGTCAACAAGTCCGTTCAGAAAACATCATTTCAACTTCAGTTAGCTGACCAACAGGGCAATATAAAGTGGAAGGGAAGCAGGTACTTGCCAATAAGGCTGGGTATTGCTGCTCCCATTTGAAGTATTACATCCGCTTTGCCGTTCATTATTTAGATTTTGAAAAACCGGGTGGACCTACTAACCCATTCGTTGCGACGCTGCCTGACATGTCAAAACAATCAACCATTCCTGCTCCGTTGTCACTCGCGTGTCGCGAGTGACTTTTATTCAAAGGGCCTGCGGCCCGTTCTTTCCTCTCCGCCCATAGCGAACTCCTCAAAGCCAACCCCGGGCCGGAGGCCCTTGCGGATAGCGCTCACTCGCGACACGCGAGAACTTTTCAATTGCTCTATATATTTTTCTAGCACAAGCAAGATCAGAAATGACATTAATTCAACAAAGCGAGTATATTCATAAACTCGCTTTGTTGATCTTAGATCATTTTTTTTAAACTACAGTTTAAAAAAGGATTTTCTAGTAATTATCCATTGATTTGATGGATTACGTAACAATAAGAACCGTCCTCCATCCCCAACATCTCTGAATACAATACTAACTTTTGCCGTACTGTCTGTTAAAAACTTGAAGTCGAATAGGGTCAAATAAAATAAGGGCCTTGAAAAAACCGGGTCCATTTGTGATGAATCTGCTTCCACAAACCTAACAGGCTTTCGTTTAATAATAAGGTATTTATCAGCTTGGATAAATTTATTGGGAAGTACCCTTAGAGGTTGATTTTCAAAAGTTATTCCAAAATTATCATCAAATGCATTGACTGTAGTTTCCAGAACCGTATTGGTATCCAATATCGTTAGGCTTCTATTACCAGATAATTTTTCGTTACTTCCACTATGGCAGGAGGTAAGGCTTAAGGCCACAAGAAAAATGAAGGGAGGTAATAAAATACGTTTAGTCATATTCACTCAGACGATTAAGATTGAAAAATCAGTAAGTTAATTTTACTCGAATCAGGCAGGGGTTCATGTGATTGGCAATAGTTGAACCGCATAAAATATTTTTGATCTCTGTAGCGCACTACACTAGCAGGGATGTAGTGTGCTACAAAGATCAAAAAAGAATAATAGAATGACGTACGCCTAAATTTTATAAAATTGTTTTTTAATGATAATCCATCCCTTTCCGGGTTTCCTGATTAGCCAGAACTTCCCTTCGTCGCCTATATCGCGAAAGCTAATGTCAACATAAGCTGAACTATCCATTGGTGTCCGAAATTCTTCAATGGTTGCAAAAAACTTCGGGATAGAAAATACTGAATCGATCTTTGAAGAGTCTACTTCTGAGTAAGCTACTTTTCGGTAATTGATGATGATGGATGTACCGGGCTTAATGTATTTGTTTGGTAAAATCCGCATAGGCTGACCTTTGAAACCTTCTGCCCAGCGCGGCTTATAAGTATCAATTACAGTTTGAAGGATAATTGTCGTATCCTGATTATTCAGTTGATAAGCATATTCTTTTTTTTGAGTCACTACATGAGATAATAACCGAACTAACGACCGCTGTTAGCAAATGCGCAATTTTTTGTACTTCTTTCAACCTGAAAATATAGTTCTGCCCTGTATTTCTGTTTATGGGAACAAAAAGACGCCCTAGGGTGTGAATATTAATTGCAGGATAATCCCCACAGAATTAAATAGCCAGTAATGTTAAGTCACACTTTTCCGAACACTCGGTTTATTACCTGCCATTGATCATCAGTTTTAATGATTTTAAAATCGGCCGTTAAGCCTGCGCCACGAAACAAAAGGTAGAGGTCAACTTCTTGCTCCTTGTGTTTTTTAAACATCATAACACTTCCAAAAAAACGGCCAGGATAAAAGAAACGAATCTCATTTGTTGTAGAATCGTAGTCGACGACGGGTATCGATTTTCCTTGAACCATGATCTTATAAGTAGGTTTCACAATTTCATTGCTGACCAATTTGAGATTCTGGCCCGGAAAAGCCAGATGGAATATCGAATCCAATTGCGGGTCTTCCATTGCGGTTATTCAAACCGCAATGGTATCTTGTTTTGAGAAGCTTTCCTTTTTAGCCTGCTTCTTTTGCTGACACGAATACCAGCAGAATGGGGAAAGGATCCCTATCGTAAACCAGAAAAATTTATAGATCAATGATTTCATTGCTTGACCTGTTTGGTTCTTCAATTCTGCATAAAGTCGTAATAGTATTTACCAGCATTATCTTTAGTGATAAATGCTTTAAATGCTTGCTTTTCAAATTCATCGCCAAATTCCTGAGGGTATTCTCCAATACCGTTTGTGTTTGCACCATAATGTACAAATTCATGCAACAAAATGACTGACAATAAAAAAGCCGTTGCCTGTTGAGTACTTTTTAAATTCTCCGTTGTCGCTCACGTGTCGCGAGTGACTTTTATTCAAAGGGCCTGCGGCCCGTTCTTTTCTCTCCGCCCATAGCGAACTCTTTAAAACCAACCCCGGGCCGGAGGCCCTTCCGGGTGGAAAACAGTATACCAAACAAATAGGGATTTAGTATTTACCCCAATTTATATTTGATAAAATTGGTTTTTGATGACAATCCATCCTTTTTTGGGTTTCCTGATTAGCCAGAATTCACCTCCGTCCCCAACATGACGAAAACTAATGTCGAGATAGGCAGTGCTGTCTGTATCAAAACGGAGTTCGTCAATGGTGGCAAAGAAGAGGGGGTTGGAATACCTCGGGGCCAATTTGGAAGAATCAACCTCTGAATAAGTCACTGCATACCCATTGATATGGAGTCGTGTCCCTGGCTTAATATAGCGGTTTGGGAGTATTCGCATGGGCTGCCCAACATACGTTTTATTAAATCTCGGTTTATACGCATTGATGACCGTTTGGAGTACGGTATTAGTATCCCGCCTGCTCAACTGGTAATTTTCTTTTTTACTGGAAGAGTCACAAGATAGGATTCCCAATGATATACCAATTACTGTAAAAAGGGCAACTATTAACTTGGTTAAATATTCATTATTTGTTTTCATAGAATATATAGCTATACTGTCCGGCGTTTGATCTGGTAATTTCAACTCCAAAGGCTGCTTTTTCAAATTCATTTCCAAATTCAAAAAGTCCTCCGTTAGCCAATTCCCTACTTAGCTGATTTATATCGCGTCCATAATGGACAAACACCGTTGTCGCTCGCGTGTCGCGAGTGACTTTTATTCAAAGGGCCTGCGGCCCGTTCTTTCCTCTCCGCCCGTAGCGAACTCCTTAAAGCCAACCCCGGGCCGGAGGCCCTTGCGGATAGCGCTCACTCGCGACACGCGAGCGACAACACGAGATTCTGGTCTCTGCTCAATCTCTTCCGTAGCCAAAAAGCATAGATTGGGGAGTTTACTAAACTTAACCTTTTTTCAATATAGTGTACGTTGATTTAGGAAACCAGTTTAGGAAACCGGTTTTTGATATTTTTCACATCTGGTTAGCGCGGGCCTGGGCGGTATCCTAAAAGAACCAGTTTGGGAAACCGCATTATCCCGGTTCAACCGAAATAGTGGCCTCTTGAGAATTTTCCAATTGCTCTGTGCTTTTTTTAGCACAAGCAATAAGTAATACATTAGTTCAACAAAGTGAGTTTATTTATAAACTCACTTTGTTGAACTAATGTATTACTTATTGCTTCCTATAAATTTGTTAAATTTTCCCAAATATTCGCTTGGTTACCTGCCATTTATTATTTATTTTTTTAATACTAAAATCAGTAGTTAAGCCGGTACCACGATATAACAAATAAATATTAATTTGTTGATCTGATTGTGTTTTGAAATAAAAGACTTCTCCGAAAAAACGAGCTGGAATAGGGTAAAAAGTTGGATTGTGGAGAGTTGAATCATAGTTGACGATCGGAACATGTTTACCATTAAAAGTAATCTTATAACCAGGTTTTACAAATTCATTACTAACTATTTTCATGTTCTTTCCAGGAAAGGAGCCATACAAGATAGAATTCAATTCATGATCTGCCAGTGCAGTTTCGATAATCGCAATAGTGTCCTTTTGAGAAAGAATCATCTTTTCAGTACGCGCTTTTTCCTGACAAGAACGCCAGGAAAAAGCGGAGCAAATCAGTAAAATATTCCTCAAAAGGCTAAACATTCAACCTGTATTAAATTTTTATAAAACAGCTTTTTGATAATAATCTATCCTTTACGATGTCGGCGTAACAACCAGTACTTATTCATTATTGCTAGCATTTTTTATGAAAATTACAGAAATTTAGAATGGACCCTGACCCTATGACTGGTAGTATTAAAACCGACCCAATACGCGTTTGCTTATCTGCCATTTTTCATCTACTCTATCAACATGGAAGTCGGCTACAACTCCTATCCCATGAAATAATAAAACAACTTTAGCCTGATCCTTTGAAATTCTCTTAAATAGATTGACAACTCCAAAAAATCGAGCCGCTTTTGGATCATTGGATGGGTAATAGTAAGAAGAATCATAATTTACAATTAGCGTCTGCTTACCTCGGTAGATCACTTTGTAGTCTGATTTGACATAATTATTACGTACTAACTTAAGTTCCTTACCAGGAAAAGCCATTTTAAAGATTGAATCGAGTTTTGCATCTTCAAGGGCAGTTTGAATAACCGAAATAGTATCATTCCTTGAAAAATTCAAGCTATCTTTTTGATCTCTCGTTTGGCATGAGCTACACCAAAATTGAAATGAGAGCACAATAACAAATAGAGAGATGGGAAGCATTGACTGTTTCATGAGTGAACTGACTTGTGATTATTTCTTTATGTATTCGTAATAATACTTGCCAGCATTATTTTTTGTTACTCTAAGATTAAAAGCCTGTTTTTCGAACTCGTTACCAAATTCCATAGGATATTCTTTTATCCCATTTGTCATAGCACCCCAGTGCACAAATTCATGCAATAGAACTACTGTCAATAAAAACGCCGTTGCCTCCTGAGTACTCTGAAAATAAGCATTTTCTAGCCCATTAACAAATGCAACTTCTATTTCAATCTGTGTTTGGGGCACTCCTGGGCATAAGCAATGACCATAGACATCTGGTCCTTTTATACTTCTTAAATCCATTACTTTAACAATTGGACCCTTTCCAAATGTTAAAAGCTCTCTTACTTTATCGGCTGAGAAGCCTGTCCAGTCTACTAAAGCTTTGAGAACTTTAGGATTATTCTGTACAAAAGTAGGTAGATTACGAACCAACTCAGTGAATTTTGGGTATTTCTGTTGATCGCCAATGGTCATTGTGTAAGAACATACTTTCGTCAAAGCATCGGGATTATTGCCTGAACCACTACCACTTCCCCCAACTGAGTATCCTCCACCCAGGTTTATTTTAGGGCTATCGTCATTGTCATTCCCATTACCTGTATCTTCATCACTAGCTTTGCCTTTTTGCGCTCTAACAATTACAACGACGGGTAGCGTACCGCCATCAATAGTAATGGGGAATGGGAACAAGACGAAGGCTGACTCGAAATTGACTTGAGTGGTGACGGTTGCAGGCAAATCGGTAGTTGAACCACAAATTCGTGTGGTGACATTGCCGATTCCACTTCCATAACCTGAAATACCAAACTCCGCCCTAAATCCATGGTACCGAGCTGCGGGATTATTGCCAAAGGCCCCAACTAAGTCTGGCCGGTCTTCATTGGCTTCCACGGTGGCTAATTTGGCCCCATTTACAAAAATCTCGACCAGCACTGTCTTATTCAGATTATTTTCATCAAGTGCCCAACCACCTACTGAATACATAGTAGCAACATCCAAATTTCCCTTTGGATTTCCTACGGAACAACTACCCGTTGAAGGTGTTCCTGTCCCCGGATTGCTGCCCGTTCCCCCACTACTGCCACTCCCCGCACACTGAATGGTCTTAGGTCCATTCACCAGCGTATAACCACTGCCCTGCACTCGCAAACTAATTGACTGACTTTGCCCGTTCTTCATCGAAGCCGGGGGCGCAAAGTTGAAACCGTGCTGCCCATTGCCTTTGCCCGCATTTTGCAAATCCGGTCGATACTCCGCGGCTGTAAAGCTACTGATCACCTGATTGTTAGCTATTACTTCAACGGTGACTGGTGCGTTGGGATTATTACGATCATAAACCCAGCCCCACAGATTGTTGCAGTCGGCTCCATCAAAGTAGCCCTCGTAATTGCCATTCGAAGCGTTGCTGGTTGGTGGGGGCGTGGTTGTTCCCGGATTGGTGGGTGGAGATGCCGTTCCCACCAGAATTTCCACTGCCCGCACATTGGATCGTTTTAGGACCATTCACCAGCGTATAACCACTGCCCTGCACCCGCACGCTAATCGACTGATTCTGATTGTTCTTCATCGATGCCGGGGGCGTAAAGTTGAAACTGTGCTGCCCATTGCCTTTGCCCGCATTTTGCAAATCCGGCCGATATTCTGCAGCCGAAATGCTGCCAATGACCTGACCATTGGCCAGCACCTCGATGGTGACCGGCGCATTCGGGTTATTTCGGTCGTAGACCCACCCCCAGATGTTATCGCAGTTTGCTCCCTCGAAATTGCCATCATAATTCCCGCCCGATGGATTGCTGGCGGGTGGGGTAGGATTCCCTGCTCCGGAAGTACTGGCTCCGTCCAGACAGATGGAATTGAAACAGATATAGCCCCCCGCCGGTCCGGTACTCAATCCAATGGAATTGTTCCCGGCCTGGAGATGAACCGTGCCTACGGCCTGATTTTGAAATGTGGTTGTCATCGGGAATGCGACAGGCTGAGCCGCCCGGTTATTGACCCGGATAAACCCGTTAACCGCTTTCTCATGCGACCGGTAAGAAACCGCCATGGGATAATCGCCTTCGGTAGCTACCGAAATGGTCTGGTAACGCACTTCGAATTGATTGCCGGAACAGATTTCCCCAAACGAGGTACAGCTAGCGGCCCCTTCCCGAGCCTGACGGTTACTGACCAGTTCGGCCGAATTGACGACCGTCAGGGAAAGCCGTGCCTTTTCAACGAAAAGACTCGTCTGGTCGGCATTCGCATGGCTGCGCAAGAGCCGAAAAGTGGTTTCAGACCCGGCTTGTGTAAAATACCCGGTTACGGTATACCGAACGAATGACCGGGTGGGTGAAAGTTCGGTACTGATTAAATCAGCATAATCGCCCCCCGTGCGGACAAACCCTTCGGGCAGGATCAGCTTCAGCCGGAAGCTATTGGAACTGGCAAAAGTATATAGCAGGGCTGGCGAGAGATTGAAATACTGAGCGGTAATCGTTAGTTCAACGGGTTGCCCTACTGCGGTTTTCGTTCGATTGGATTGCATACGAAAGCGGATCGGGTCATTATCGAACGTCCGGTTTAGCTTCGGGGTAGATGGTCGCGGTGCCGTAAAAGCCGGTATTTTCTCCGACCGGAAAACCGGGTCTCGTTCTATATTTCTGGGTTCGCCCTTTTTTAGGCTCGTGGCCCCGATTGTAATAAGAAAAGTCAGGGTAAGAGCCACGAATCGGAACGCAATCCTGCTTCGTAAATACTTGATCATACTGAATAAATTTTATGATGTGCAAGCAATTATAAGACAAGAAGAACCAGTGATGCAAGCAAGTAATGAAAAAGATTTTTATGTTTTGTTATATAAATTATTGGTAACATTATAATTTATAACCTAAATTGCTATTTCAGGAACAGCAAGTGAGCTTCATCGGGCGTACTGGTAATTATAGAGATTCCAGTTGCCAGAGTCGGGCGACAATTTGAAGGAGGAATATTCTTGCAGGAAAAATGGGTAGAAAACCCAGTCAGCAACGGCCCGTCGCTGACTGGGTTGCAATCAATACGTCAGCTTCGCCAGATAGTTGTAATCATACGTGGCGCTTTCTAGGGCGGTTTTCGGGTATTCTTCCTGCTCGACGAAGAAGTATTTCATCCCGGATTTGTCGATGTTTTTCAGCATTTTCACAATGTCGATCTGCCCTTTTCCAAACTCGGTGCTTTCCTTTTTGACCTTATCCATGTCTTTCAGGTGCCAGAGCGGGAAACGGCCCGGATACTTGGCGAAATACTTCAGCGGGTCGTTGCCCGTCACGATCACCCAACCCAGATCCATCTCCATTTTGACCAGATTCGGGTCCGATTTCTCGACCAGAATGTCATACAGCGGTTTTCCGTCTTTCTTCTCAAACTCGTAATCGTGGTTGTGGTAGCCGAACACCAGACCGGCTTTTTTGCAGTCTTCGGCGGCCTTCGAAAACGTGTCGGCGCAACGCTGGTAGTTGGCAACGGTTTGCCCTTCGGTCGGCAATGACGAGCACACCAGGTAAGTCTGCCCGGCTTCGGCGGCCATATCCACCGACTTTTTCCAGTCTTTATCGATGTGAACGTGACCACTGCGGACGTTCATGCCGAGGTCTTTGGCGACTTTTTTGATCTCGGCTGGCTTCAAACCGTAAAAGTTACCTTTATCGCTGCGGGCCGATTCGAGTTCTTTATACCCAATCTTCGCCAGTTGTTTCAACGTTCCCACGGCGTCGGCCAGCATTTCCTTGCGGACGGTATACAGTTGAATACCGACATTTTTCACTTTGGCGGCTTCGCCTTGGGTGGGAACTAAAAGCGCACCGACCGCCAGACTGCCGGTCGCTTTCAAAAAATCTCGTCGTGTTGTCATACATTCGATAGAATACGGATTGATCAACTACCAAAGGAACGGGTCGGCAAAGTCTACTAGCCCGGTTTGCCCGGTAACTACCACTTCTTGAATACAAAAAATACCGCCAGCACAATCAGCGCAAAGCCGACGATGTAGTTCCACTTGATTTCTTCTTTCAGATACAAAACCGCAAAGGCGACAAAAACCAGCAGACTCACCACTTCCTGAATGGTTTTGAGTTCAAACGCACTGAACTGATACGATCCGATGCGGTTGGCCGGAACAGCGAGGCAGTATTCCACAAACGCAATGAGCCAGCTAATCAGGATCACTTTCCACAGCGATTCGCCTTTGTACCGCAGGTGCCAGTACCAGGCGGTGGTCATGAAAATATTGGAAAAGACTAATAAAACGATGGTTCGCATAACGGTTTTGATAAAGATCAGAATGGGTTGATAGCGTTTGCAGCCATTTTCCTGTAAATCTCTGCGAACTCTTCGTGGAAACCATAAACCACCCGGCTTTTTTTGGGTTAAAGAGAACGTGAAGCCCAATTTTGATTTAACGCTGGTTCTCAACCGCATCGGGGACGCTATTCGTCCGTATCCGAAAGCCGCCATGTTCGACCTCTTCGAGCGGGGTTACAGCAGTGTGTTCGAACAACTCATCGCATGCATTATCTCCATCCGGACCCTGGACGAAACCACCATTCCGGTTTCATTGCGACTTTTTGCCGTCGCCCGAACGCCCGAACAACTGCTGAAACTCGATCCGGCGGCTTTGGCGAAATTGTTATACGGGACGCAATACCCTGAACAGAAGGCGTATACCATGCTGGGAATTGCCAAGCGTACGGTGGAAGAGTTCAACGGGCAGGTTCCCGCCGATTTCGAAACCCTCACCTCGTTCAAAGGCGTCGGCCCCAAATGCGCCAATCTGACGTTGGGCGTGGCAACCGGGCAGGCGGCCATCAGCGTCGATATTCACGTTCACCGGGTTACCAACCGCTGGGGTTTCGTTCAGACCCGCGAACCGGAACAGACGCTGAAGGTGCTGGAAGAAAAAGTGCCCGTGGCGCAATGGATCGACATCAACCGGCTGCTCATGCCGTTTGGAAAGCACATTTGCACCGGCAAACTGCCGCATTGCTCGACGTGTCCGGTAGTGGAATGGTGTGAACGGGTGGGCGTAACGGAAAATAGGTGAAATTGTAATTAATTTCCTATATTTCTAGCGATCAATGGCTTATGGCCAGCTTGCACCCCAATTCCTCCAAACCCTGAAAATGAATCCGTCAAGCCCTGTTTCCGCTGACCTGTCAGCCAAACCGAAACTTTATTCCTTTGTCGTCGGTATCAACGCCTACCAGCAGGTCCGGAAGCTGAACGGCGCCGTGCAGGATGCGGCAACCATCGAACAGTACCTAACCAGTCTGACCGATTTTGAACGGCATTCACGCCACCTCAGCGACCACGAAGCCACCAAAACCGCCGTCGTCGATGGGTTCAGGAATCACCTGAAACAAGCCGGGCCGACCGATACCGCCTTGTTTTATTTTGCGGGACACGGTGCCCAGGAAGCCGCCGACCCGACGCTCTGGCCGACCGAAACCGATGGCAAGCTGGAAAGCATCGTCTGTTTCGACGGTGAGTCCGCAAATACCTGGGAGTATCTGCTGGCCGACAAGGAGTTGCGGTTTTTGATTGCCGAACTCAGCCAAACCGGCGCGCATGTAGTCACGATTTTTGACTGCTGTCATTCGGGCGATAATACCCGGTTTTTCGATTTGCTGTCGGCCACGCCCGAAGGGCAGAATATGCAGGAACGGCGGTTGTCGCAATCGGCTCCGATGCGGCCCTATGATGGATTTATTTTTAGTGATCAGTTTACCGAAGATGATTTTCGGCAAAAAGGACTGGATGAGCTGATCCCGCTGGGAACCCATATTCAGCTGGCGGCCTGTGAGTCGGACGAAGCGGCCGTGGAAGACCGGGAAAACAAGGAAGGCGTTTTTACCAAAAATCTGGTGGCGGTTTTGAAAGCTGCCAACAGCGCCATTTCGTATCAGGCCCTGCACAACCGCGTTCGGCAATACATGCGGTTTGCCTACGAGCAACGCCCCCGGATTTCGGCCGCGGGCGACTCCTCCGGCCAGTTGCTGTTGACCGGTTTTCTGAATCGCCCGGTCGATTCCCAAACCGCCCTTGCCGAAATCACCTTCAACCCCACCAAACGGCAATGGATGCTCGATGTCGGGGCCATTCACGGCGTCGGGCGCACCACCAAAACCATTCAGTTGCTGGATGAAAACGGCCAACCGGCTTTTGCGGTCACCCCGCTAAAAGTGGGGGCTGATTATACGTTGTTGAAAATACCGGCCGAACGCGAAGCCGGACTCGACCCGGGCAAAGCGTACCGGGCCGAGGTCGAAGGGCTGCTCAGCGAGCCCATCAAACTCCATTTCATCAACCACAATGGCGATGTGGCCGAACAGGCGTTGCTGATTAAAACGCTGACCGAAAAAGCCGGGGCTTTTTTTATACCCGAAGAAGTGGAAGAGAACGCGGATTACACCCTGCACGTCCGCAACGGGTTGATCTATTTTTCGCGCCCGACCGATGAAAGCCGTCCGCTGATCCGAACCGTCCCGGCTGACAATCTGGAGCTGGCGTATGACCAACTGACCACCGTCTTGCGGCACCTGGCGGCCTGGCAATACCTAAAAGCACTCCGGAATCCTGAAACGACGGAGCCGATTCTGGCCCTTTCGGTAACGCCGGAAGAAGGCGAAACCGTCATGCTGAAGACCGCACATCCGGCGGCTGTAACCATACCGTTGCGCGAAAGCAAATCACCCACCGGCAAAACCGTTTGGGCCAATAAAGTGAAAATTGAGCTGACCAATCCAACGGCTCAGGTTCTGTACTGCACGGTTTTGTACCTGTCGCGGGATTTTATGGCAACAAAGAGTTTCCTGCCGATCAACGACCGTCTACAGGTGGGCAATTACCGGCTCGAACCGGGAAAATCGGAAGTACTGGGCTTGCCGAGTCGAAAGTCGCTGACGGGTCGGTTGGACACCGTGCGGTTTACCCTGGAAGAACCCGTGCGGCAATACAACTGGCCGGAAGTGACGGAATATTTCAAGGTCATCGTTTCGGTCGATCCCCTTTCTGAATCGACGCTGACGATGCTGGAACTGGACGTGTTGCCGTCGCCCCACACGCTGGATGAAAAACCGGCGTCGGACGAAAACCGGGCTTCGGCCTTCGACACATCCGAAGACGAGGAGGAGTTTCCGGACTGGAGTACGCAAACCGTTACGCTCCGGATTCCGAATCCGCTGTATAACAAAGTCGATCTGAGCGAACTGAACCGCATGCTGGAACCGGTGGTGGTGGATGGCGTTTCGGAAGCGAATCCGATGGCTGATTTTGCCCTGGGGCTTTATTTCCGGCCCGACCCGATCGATGCAACGCTGGCGCTTCGGGAGGACCTGGAGGTGACGGGCGAGGAGCAGCGCGGACTGTGGGGCGACTTGAAAACGCTGGTCAGTGACCAGATTGCGTACCAGGTCCGAAACCGCCAGTATAAGCAGAATCTTCTGAAATACCCGGACCGGGTTCGGCTGGTGGCCGGGGGCGATTCGTGGTTTCAGTATCCGTTATTGAGCGATATTGTCGATTATCTGGCGCGGGTTTATACCGTGAACTGCACGTCGGCGGTGGGTAAATCGTTGAAAAACTACATCGAAAAATCGAAATTTCTGGAAACCATCGCCCAGGTCAGTCCGCGGTATTTTCTGTTGAGTGGCGGAGGAACGCACGTTTTTGGTGAAGATTTTCCGACCTATATCCGCGCAACCCGGGAGGGAAGCCTGCCGATTCCGCAGCGGTATCTGACGGACGAATTCACTACCGCGCTGGACGAACTGGAGAAGGATTTTCAACGGCTTTTTCGCCTGATCCGGTTGCAGAATGCCCGCGTGCAGGTACTGGTTCACGGCTACGATTACCTGATACCGGCCGTTGAGGAAACGCAGTCCGGCAAACCGGGTCAGATGGCCAAATGCCTCACCGAGCGCGGTGTGACGGACCCGGCTGACCAACAAAACCTGGTTCGGTACATGGTCGATGCGTTCAATGAGCGACTGCAACGGGCTGCCAGTCAATACGATAACGTAACCTACATGGACTTGCGCGGGACCATGCGCCCAGCCACGGCGCAATTGAAATACTGGTACGATGAGTTTCACCCGAACGACAAAGGCTTTCTGAGCATCGCTACGAAATACGCCCAGCTTATCGGCAAACTGGAACGCGAGCGATCAGGAAAAACGGGTTAACGACGCCCTCCTTAATTAACACAAAAGCGGACAGCCAGAAACCCGGCTGTCCGCTAAGCATTCCCCATATAGGATTCGGCTACCTTAGGGTAGCAGAACCCGGTCGATAACGTGTACGACGCCGTTGGTCGCTACAATATCCGCACTCGTGACGTTGGCTACCTGGTTGCCGTTGCCTTTTCCAAGGAAACTAACACCGGTTGCCGATACGTTGCTGGTGATCGTTCCGCCCTGCGCCGTTGTGATCGTAGCGCCATTGGTCAGGTTAGTCGAGAAAGCCCGGGCGGGGATGGCGTGGTACGTCAGCACGCTGGTCAGAGTGGCCACGGGAGCGGCATTGATGGCGGCTACATCCGCAAAACCGGCGGCCTGAAAAGCCGCATTGGTGGGTGCCAGCACCGTCAGCGGGCCAGCGGCCGTCAGCGCATCGAGCACCGGTGCCCCACCGCGGGTAACGGCGGCCACCAGCAGACTCAGGTTCGGATTGCCCTGGGCGATCTGAACAATGTTCTGCGTCGGCGGAATCAATACTTTGTTGATGACGTGAATCACGCCATTGGCGGCCGAAACGTCAGCCTGCGTCACCCGGGCGCCATTCACCGAAACGCCGGAAGCGTCTTTCGTTACGTACACATTGCCGTTGCTCAGCGTCTGCACCATGGTGTTGGCCGCCGTTGGAATATCGGCGGCAGCGATGCGCCGACCCACAACGTGATACTGCAAAATGGATTGCAAGGTGGCCACGGGAGCGGCATTGATGGCGGCAGCATCCGCAAAACCGGCGGCTTTAAAGGCCGCATCCGTGGGGGCAAACACGGTTAAGGTTCCGGTTTTCAGAGCTTCGGCCAGGCCCGCCCGGACCACCGCGGCTTCCAGCAGCGTAAAATCCGCACCGGCAACGACAATATCGGTAATGGTTTGCGCAGCTGGTTCGTCCGTCGTATCATCCTTGTCACAGGACGTGAGGCTGAAAAGGGTCGAACTCAGGAGAACGATGACCGCGAATTTGATGCGGTTTACATTTTGAAACTTAAATGGGTTGGATTTCATACGGTAAATAATTGATTGTTGGTGATGAATAAGCGGGTTCACTCCGCGATGGGGTGGCCGTCGGGATATAGTGCGCGGCTTCGACCGGATCTCACAAAACTTTTTCGATTTTTTTATACCTTTCGTCCCACCGTTTGGAAAAAAAGGAAGTAACATTTTTGTCAATCAGGCGGTTACCTCCACAACCTTTGCTCTAAACACCACCCAATCGTATGCCCCACGCTGTGCCGGAAATCCCCCAGTCACTTTGGGAAGGTCTGAAAAAGCGCGATTCAGCCTCTTTAAGCGATTTATACCGGTTGACTTACCCTGATTTGCTGAACTTCGGGATCTATTTTGGCTTTACGCCAACGGTGGCCAAAGATGCCATCAACCAACTGTATGCCGAGCTTTGGGAACGGGCAGAGAAGCTGCCGGTTGTACTCAACATCCGGTCGTATCTCATTACCGGTCTGCGCCGGAAGCTGCTGAAAGAGCAAAACCGGGATGAGCGCTTTGCCGAACTGACCGGAATGGAGACGGTCAGCGAAGCGTCCTATGAAGAGGTACTTGTGCGGGCCCAGGAGCAGGAGCAGGTCCGCAGCCAGCTTCGCCGGGCGCTCGAACAACTGACACCCCGCCAGCGTCAACTCATTGAATTGCGGTTTTTCCGGAATCAAGGCAACGAAGAAATTGCGGAGGCCACCGGAATGCACATCAATACCGTCTATAACACCCTCTCATCGGCTCTAAAAATCCTGCGGCAGACGATGAACCAGAAAGAAAAAAGTACGCCGATTCCCATGTGGTGGCTACTATTTGCGGTATTTTTTCTGTGAGATTGTGTCCCTTTACCGTACTATTGACCAGAACATTACTAAAACCGGTCCTCTTTCCGGTAATTGACCTGATTCATGAAGTTTGATCACTACACGGCCGATGACTTTTTGATGGATGACAGCTTCGTGGCTTATCGCCGGGGGACGGATTCCGGGGCAATCGCTTTCTGGACGCACTGGCAAAGCGGGCAACCCGCCAATCTGCCGGAATTCCGGGAGGCCGAACGCATCTACGATCTGCTCAGTGGCCAGAAACCGGGCCTCGAAGAATCGTTCAGCGAACTGCAAATGCTCATCACCAAGCAGCAACCGACGCCGGAGGTGATCGACTGGCAACCGCAGCGTACCGGCTTCCGGACGGGCTGGTGGGCGGTGGCCGCTTCGTTGCTGCTGGTGGGTGGCCTGGGCGGTTACTGGTTCTGGCAGAATCAAACCATTTCGTACCAGACCGACTATGGTCAGCAGAAAACCGTTTCGCTGCCCGATGGGTCGACCGTGACCCTCAACAGCCATTCCAAACTTCAGCACCGACGCAACTGGACTACTGGCGATAGTCGCGATGTGACGCTGGACGGCGAAGGATTTTTCGCCGTTCGCCATCTGGAAACCGAAAAACCGTTTCGGGTCATCACCGGCGATTCGTTCACGGTGCAGGTACTGGGTACCGAATTTACGATGACCCACCGCGCCGGGCTCAATCGCGTGGTCCTGAATCGCGGCCGGGTTCGGGTTGGCGGACCCGCCGACGGAGCGACTTTGACCCTGGAGCCGGGGCAGTTGGCCGAACTGGACGCCACCGGTACGCTAATCCGGCGCAACGTGCCCCCGGAGCGGTATAACGCCTGGCTCCGCAACCAGTTCGTTTTCGAGGGTGCCACCCTGCCCGAGGCTGTTCGTCAGGTAGAAGAACAGTTTGGTATTCAGATTCGCTTTAATTCCGCCGATGTCAGCAACCGTCGCTTCACCGGTATCTTGCCCTTGAGAGATCCGGAGAAAGTGGTGAATACGCTGGCCAGCTACCACCACTTGAAGGTGAGTCACGAGGGCAAGTCATACGTATTGACCCGGTAATGCGTCCGATGAAGCGGTTGTTGTGCTCCGAAAAAACCGGCCAGGGCTGGAAAACCGGCTGGCTGATCTGGTTTTTACTAACCGGAACCCTGGCGCGTGGGCAGTCGCCAATGGCCTTGAAAGAGTTCCTGCAAACCCTGAATCAGAAACGGGGGACCTATTTTTTATACGACGATGGCTTGCTGAACGGCGTTCGGATCAATGCACCCGTGAACTGGAAAGCCACTACCGAATCGATGCTGCAGACTGCCTTGTCGGGAACCGGCCTCACGTTTCGGAAAATCAACGACTGTTATGCCATTGAAGCCGGAACGCCAACTTCCAGCGTCCGGCGGAGTGGGCGCGATGCGGTCGGACGGGTTACCATCAGCGGCTTTGTGAACGAAAAGGACAGCCGGGAAACGGTGAACGGCGCAACGGTTTACGCCGGAAATACCGTGACGACCACCAACCGCTACGGCTTTTTCGCCCTGACCATTCCCGAACGCGACACCGTCGAGCTGGTGGTTTCGATGGTCGGCTACCGGCGATTCTACCAGCGAATCCCTGTGCCCAATTCCGTGTCTCTTGCCATCGCGTTGATTCCCAATACGTTGCTGGATGAAGTGGTGTTGACCAATGCGACCGGTGAACGGGCGTTCAGTTCGACGCAAACGGGCCAGCTAACCTTGCCAGCCCTCCAGATCAGCAACATACCCGCGCTGCTGGGCGAAAAAGACGTCTTAAAAACACTCCAGTTTGTGGCCGGTATTCAGCCGGGATTGAACGGCCAGGTGGGCCTGCATGTCCGTGGGGGCGGGGCCGACCAGAACCTGCTGTTGCTGGACGAAGCGCCGGTTTACAACGCCAATCACTTGTTTGGTTTCTTTTCGGCGTTCAACGTCGATGCGCTGAAAAGTGTGAGAGTAGAAAAAGGCGGTTTTTCGGCGCGGTACGGCGGTCGGCTGTCGTCGGTGGTGGACATGACCATGCGGGAGGGAAACCGGCAACAACTGCGGGGGGCCGTCGGAACCGGTATTGTGGCATCCCGGTTGCTGCTGGAAGGGCCACTGGCCGCGGGAAAAGCTTCGTTTCTGCTGGCGGCCCGGCGCTCCAATCTGAGTACGGTTTTGGGCAATTTTGTGGCTTCGGTGATTGAGGATTATTCGGGAACCACCTGGAAAGCCAACTTTTACGACATCAATGCGAAACTGAACGTCGACCTGGACCGTCGGAATAAACTCTACCTGAGCGGCTATTTTGGCCGGAATTACTTCGGCGGTGGTGACAGCCTGACCCGGACGCAACGCTGGGTGAATGTGCTCACCTGGCAGAATCAAACCGGTAATCTGCGCTGGAATCACCTGTTTTCTGAAAAGTTATTCAGCAATACGTCGCTGGTTTTCAGTACCTACAACTTCGAAACCCACCGAAAAAACATCAGTACCGCCGAGCCGACATCCGGGCAGACGACCGATCTCTGGCGGTATTACGACGGCATCACCGATCTGACGTTGAAAACCGATTTCGATTATTTTCCGACGTCGAACCAGCATCTGCAATTCGGGCTGATCAGTACCCGCCGGGCCTATCGCCTGAATGGTTTTCAGCGCGTTACGCTGTCGTCGCTGGGCAATCAATCCGGTTTGGAAAAATCCGAATCGGTCGAAACCTCGGCCTACGCCGAAGACCTGTGGAACCTCGGCAGCCGCATCAAACTGAGTCTGGGCGGGCGGGTGACGCACTACCGAATCCGGCAAAATAACTTCCTACGGGCCGAACCCCGCGCTTCCGTGGCCGTAAAGCTGACCGAAAAGCAGGCGTTTCGCGGTTCGTTTTCCGATATGAACCAGTACATCCATTTGCTGTCGAACACGGGGCTCGGTTTGCCGACGGATTTGTGGGTGCCGGCCACCGATCTGGTTCAACCGCAGCGGGCGCGGCAGGTCGTTCTGGGGTTTATCCATGATTTTAATCCGCGCTGGCAACTCACCGTCGAAGGCTACCGGAAATGGATGTACCACGTAATCAGTTACCGCGAAGGGGCTGATTTTCTGGGTATTACCAGTGCTGTGCGCAACGATGCGATCAGCTGGGAGCGCAACGTGACCTCCGGCAACGGCCACGCTTCGGGCCTGGAAACCACCCTGCAGTCGCGGTCGGGACGACTGACCGGATCGCTCAACTACACCTGGTCGATCACCCGCTGGCAATTTCCCGAACTCAACAACGGCAATGCCTTTTACCCGCTCCACGACCGTCGGCACAGCCTTTCGATTGTCGGGCTTTACACATTCGGGCCGCGGCTGCGGTTGTCGGCGGCCTGGACCTACAGTTCCGGAAATCCGTTTTCCGTACCGGTTTCGGGTGTGCCCAGTTTTGGACATCTGGGACTCGGCAAGTCGGATATTGTCGTTACGCCCACGGAGCAATTGTTCGGCACCGAATCTCCGCTGGTTCAGGTTCGGACTTCTTTCAGCAACTTCCGAGCCGAAGCCAACCACCGACTGGACGTAACGCTTCAGGCCGATTTTGGGCGTCGGCGGTTCCGCCACCGGGTGGAGCTTGGGGCCGTGAACGCCTACGGTCGCCGGAATCCGTTTTATTATGACCTGATGATCAACCCGGCCGGGCAGCTTTCACTCCGCCGGGTTGCCCTTTTCACGTTTGTTCCCTCCCTCAACTACCTCATCCATTTCTGACCGATGCGAACCTTTTTCTGCGTGCTTCTGGTGGTTTTGATGGGCGGCTGCATTCGTACGGTCGATGAATTATCCGTCGATGCGTTGCCCATCGACCGGGTAACCAAACCCAACGTGATTTGCTTTATTTCTCCGCAGGATACCGTACTGGCCGCCAAAATTGCCATGTCGGAACCGCAGATCGTGTCTTCCTTTACCGAGTCGCTCGTGGTTAAAGATGCGGTGGTGTTTTTGAGCGACAGCATACGCACCATTCAACTGGCCTACGACGACCGGCTCCGGTATTACCGGGCGGTTCCCCAGGGACGGTTTCCCATTCGGCCGGGCGTAACCTACCGCCTGACGGTGAGCATGACCGGCAACCGGCGCGTGACGGCGGAGGCTACGGTGCCGCAGGCGGTGCCCATCGACCGGGTATCACTCGACTCGACGGTGACGCGCAATACCGCGAACGCAGCGCTGACGAATTATACCACCACCCTTTACTGGAAATCGCCGGGGAATGTCACCCGTTACTACCGGGGCTGGGCCGAGATTGAGCAGGAAATTGTGGACGACGGGACCGGTTCCCGAATCGAAAGCCGCATCAGCCAGCCGACTTTCTTTGTCGACCGCGAAGCCGGCCCGGCCGGGGTACCACGGCTGATGGCGGGGTCGCATTCTTTGTTGACCGCTCCGAAAACGACCACCCGGACGCAGCGAATTCGCGCCGGTTTACTCACTACCGACGAAAATTATTACCGCTATCACACCTCGCTGCGGGAGCAGTTTACGAGTCAGAGCCAGAACTTTGCCGAGCCGACGGTATTGTTTTCCAATATCGCGGGTGGTTATGGCGTGTTTGCCGCTTACAATGGCAGCTATATAACCATGAATGAGCCGGTTAGCAAAAAATAGGAACACCGTCACCTTTGAAACCGCTTGAAAAACTCCGTTTCGTAGCTCAATCCAATCGGAATTTCTTCACCTGCCAGCGTAATTATCCGGTTTCTGACCTGCTCGATTCGGCTAAAAGCTACGATATAGGAGCGATGCACGCGGATAAACCGCTCGTTGCCCTTGTCGGCTTCCTGCAATTTTTGCAGCATGGTTTTCATCGTCATGCGGGCCACGATGGGGCGGGTCGTGGACCGGATGTGAATTTTGAGGTAATCGTCCAGCCCTTCGATGAACAGGATGTCCGACAGCGCAATTTTGTGGAGGGTATAATCGGCACGGATGTACAGATAGGCTTCCTTTGCGGGTTCGGTCTGGTTTCGGAACTGGTGGTATTCATTGGCTTTATGGACGGCTTGTTGAAACCGCTCGAAGGTAAACGGTTTCAACAGGTAATCGACGGCGTTCAGTGTGAAGCCTTCCACGGCATATTCGGCGTAGGCAGTCGTGAAAATCACCATTATTTGCTCCGGAATGGCTTTGTGAAAGTCGATGCCCGATACCGACGGCATGTTGATGTCGAGGAAAAGCAGGTCCGTTGGTGACTGATGCAGGTGATCGAGGGCTTCGTCGGGGCGCAGAAAGGTTTTTTGCAGATCGATGGCTTGAATCTGACTGCAAAAATGGGTCAATACCCGCAGGGCGGGCGGTTCGTCGTCTAAGGCAATGGCTCGGATCATGCCAGATTCAGGATTAATTCGACTGCAAAACCGGTCGGATTGTCGGTTATCGTCAGCGTGTGTTTGTCGGGATAAACCAGTTGCAAGCGGGATTTGGTGTTTTCGATACCAATACCGCCCGAAGCTTCGTCGTTGTGAAAAAGCCGTACTTTTTTATTGAACACGTACAGCCGTAAGTTGTTCTCTTTCAACGATATTGTAATTTGAATGATTGATTTTTCTTCCGGATTGACCCCGTATTTAAACGCATTTTCGATGAACGAAATCAGGATGAGCGGGGCAATCTGTTTGCCGTTGAACAGACCGCTACTGGCGTATTCGATCTGGACGGTGTCCCCCAGGCGCAGCTTTTGCAACGCCATGTAATCATCGATGTATTCCACCTCTTTGGCAAGCGGGACCTGGTTGCTGCCGGCATCCCGAATGACATATCGCATTAATGACGAGAGCTTTACGATCGCATCGGCGGTTCGGTCCGACTGCTCGATGGCCAGCGAATAGATGCTGTTGAGCGTATTGAACAGGAAATGCGGGTTAATCTGCGCTTTCAGATACGACAGTTCCGTCGCCAGTTTTTCCTGCTCGGTTTGCCGCCAGCGGTTGTTGATTTGTAAAAAAAGAGAAACGAATATGCCGACCAGAAACAGAAAAAGTGCGTGACTTAACTCAAAACCAAAAGGCGGTTTTTGGTGCAAACCGCCCGGAACGGGCCCTCGGGGAACGGGAAAACGGGGAGCCGTCGGGAAGGAGCCCGACAACAGATCCTGACGATCCAGCAGCACGACGGTGCTGATGATAACCAGAAAACAACCGACGACGCTGGTAACATAAAGGATGTATTTTCCTGATAAATAGAGCTTTGGAATCAGGACGTAGTAATTGACGTAAAAAAACACCAGCATGAACAGATAGGATAGAAAATTGGTCCGTTCGTGCGGATTGCTGATCAGTTGCGTCAGTCCGGGAAAGCCGCCCGGTGCAAAAATGTACGGGAGGGCCAGAAACGCCAGACCAATGAGAATAGGAATCAGGAAGGGGGGAAGGGTTCGTTTCATGGCGCGGATCGTGGTGCTAAAATACAAAATGCCTTAACTGCATGGAAATGATTGCGGTAGAAAGGGAGAATGTGCCGGAGAAGTTGGAAATGAGTTACTAAAATAGTTATTTGTAGTAACCTTAACGCTCCTCTTTCCTTACGATGAATAGCCCTTCAGTTGCTACCTGGACCGATGAATTTCTGTGGAGCAAACGACGGATGGGCGACCCGCTCGCCGACGAAACCATTGCCGCCATCCTGCTCGACAACCAGAAAGGCGAGATCGATCAGATTTTCCAGATGCTGGTTCAAAACCGCAACTTTCCGAACCCGGCGTTTGACGTTTTGCCGGATCGGTTGAAACAGATCGTGGAAGATTATTTTGTCAAAACCCGGCAACTTCCCGATTGGGCCGAACCGTTCAAGCTGATGGTGGCGGCCGATGTTTTTAAACAATACGGTCCCAAAATTCTGCTGCTGCTGCTCTGCAAATCGCTGCCGCTCTGTTACACCTGCTGGCGCGGGGCCAAAGTGCTCTACCGCACGGGTCGCCTGCGCGTACACGACGGGTCGCTGGATTCGTTCACCCGGCGGCTGATGGAAACCGCTCAGTTTGTGGTTAACATGCTGACTTTGAATGGTTTCGAGCAGGACGGATTGGCCGTTGTCTCCATCCAGAAAGTTCGGCTCATCCACGCCGTGATCCGGTATCACGCCCAGCAGCACCATTGGGATGTTGAAAAATACGGTGTTCCGATCAACCAGCAGGATCTGGTCGGTACGCTGCTGTCGTTTGGCGTGGTCATCATCGACGGCCTGAAACAGATGGACATCGAGTTGACACCCGAAGAAAGCGAGGCTTATCTGCACCTCTGGAAAGTGGTGGGGCACATGATCGGCGTCGATGACGACCTGAATTCGGAAAACGAAGCCGATTGCCGGCACCTGATGAACGCGATTCTGGAACAACAGGCGGGGCGCTCGCCCGACGGCGGTCGCGAAGGCGCGGAACTGACCGACGCCTGTATCGATCTGATGAATTCCCGGCTGTCGTTTGGCCCGTTTCAGCGGTTGTCGCCCCTGTTTGTCCGGTTTTTCATTGGCGACCACTACGCCGATCTGCTCGAAGTGGCCAAAGACGATGACGAAAACGATTCGCCGGTGATGAACGCCGTTCAGTGGCTGGACAAGGGATTTCGTTCCGTCGGCGACCGGCATTTGTTGATGGGCGCGGTGGGCCGGGCCTTCAGCAACCAGATGATCGATCTGGTGCTGTCGTATCACAACGGGGCCAAAAGCGAGCAGTTTTACCTGCCGTCGGCGCTGACTGACACCTGGCAAACTGAAACGCCGGACTTCCGGATTCCGCCCGCCGAGCGCATCGATGAGGTGATTTTTTACCTGGACAAAGTGGCCCGGCACCTGCGGTCGCAGAACAATCCGATGGGTTTGTTTGCCGCCATCTACAAACTGGTTACCCAGCGGGTTGCGGAAGGAATCCGGTTGGGGTTGTTTGAAAATCCGGTGGAGATGGAGCGGGTCGATGTGGGCTTCGGCAACCGGTATTTTGAAGCCCTTAATCAGTACTTCGACGGCAAACCCGCGTCGGCTCCCTGGCAACTGTCGTTCGATGCCGCCCGGACGGTCATTACGACCGACCAATACATCTTTTCGGCGGCCAATGCGCATATTTCATTCGACCTGCCGATTGTGGTTGCGGAAGTTTATAAAGGAAAAAACATCGATTTATTCAAGAACGATTTTGCCCAAATGAACGAATTGTTCGACGATATGTACGATCAGATGAACGATAATGTGGGCCGGGTCTTTCGACCGTTTGGCACGTTCGTAACCTATTTTTCAGACAAGATTAAAAACATCGAACGATCCGTTATGAAGCAGGGGCGCGATCTGGCCTGGGAAAAAAGCGTCGGGTTGCATCAATCGAAAAGTGAAACCGAACGGCAGCAACTTTTGGCCCGACTGGAAGCGGATTCGGCTAAAATGGGAAAGCTGGTGGCCCGGCCACCCTGGTTTTTGCGGGTGCCGCTGACCTATGTGGCCCGGAAAGAATTCGGCACCACCGCCCACAAAGTCGATGTGATGTTGCGAACAGCCCTGTTACCCACTGTTTCCTGAACGGAAAACCCCGAAACGATGACGCGACTTTTACCGATTTTGCTGGTATGTCTAGTATTGATTGGCCGCGCGGAAGCCGAACCGATTCGGATCCGCGACCTGGCTCAGGCCTACAACGTCTTTGAAGCCAGCGAGCTTTTAGAGGTAAAAACCGGTACGGTATCCATTGACGATTTGGTGCAAAACCCGGCAAAATTCCGTTTTGTTGCCGCCCAAAACCGGCTCATCAAGCCCAAGGAACACCAGTTGGGCTATTGGTTCCGGTTCCAGATTACGAATGAGACCGATCGGGAGTTATTCCTGCAGTTTATCTATGCCGGAACCGAATTGATGCGAATTTATGAAACCGCCGGAAACCGGGTTTTGGCCGTTCAAAAGCTGGGAAGCCTGCAGCCCGAAACGGGTGAGCCGTTCCGCAAAAGCATCCTGTTTTGCCCCATTCAGGTCCGCAACGGACAGACCCACCTGTTTTATGTGTACATGGAGGGAATCAACGCAACGGCATTGCCTATCTATGCCCTTTCGACGGCCCGGCTCCTGGAAAGCCAGCATCGCTCCGATTTATTTTACGGCATTTACTACGGTATTATCCTGATTATCATTGTCTACAGTTTGATTATGTACGCCCGTTTGCAGGAAGTGGGGAATCTGCGATACGCCATCTGGGTGTTCTTTATCGGACTACAAATGGCGTTGTTCCGCGGCCATACCAGTGAATTTTTCTGGCCCTCGAATCCGTCCATCGAGCGGTATGCCACCGCCCTGGCATCAGTCACGGGCGTGCTGCACATTCTGTTTACGCTAACCTTTCTTCAGCTCCGGTTGCTGGCACCCCGGTATTACAAAGTGGGTCTTGGCATTCTGGGTCTTTACCTGATCAGTTTCGTAATGAATGTGTTGGATGTGAGCCTGGATCACAGCCTGGGCCGGCAGATCGACATTGTGCCCTTGATCGTTTTGGTGGAGGGCGTGTTTAGTGTGGCCGCCGGGATTGCCACGCTGCGCAAAGGATTTCGTCCGGCTTTGTTCTACATCGTTGGAAATGTGTTTTTCTACGTCGGCATTTTCGTTTTTCTCCTGTATTCGTTCGGCCAGTTGCCCTACGGTTTCTGGACGTACGAAAGTATTCACCTCGGGGTTGGGATCGAAATCATTTTCTTCGCCGTGGCCCTTACCTACAGCGTCAATCTGCTGAAAAAACACCGGCAGGAAGCCGAACGGGAGCAGATTCGTCTCCTGGTGGAAAACAAGCGCCTGGTTACGGAGCAGAATGAGATTCTGGAACACAAAGTGCAACAGCGTACCGAAGAACTTCAGGAAGCCAAGCAGCGATCGGAAGAGTTGCTGCTCAACATTTTGCCGTCGGAGGTGGTTGAAGAACTCAAGCTGACCGGCACATCGAAGCCCCGCCGGTTTGAGCGGGTGACGGTTTTGTTCACCGATATCAAGAACTTTACCAGCATGGGGGAGCGGCTTTCGCCGGAAGAACTGGTCAGTGAAATCGATTTTTATTACCGTTCATTCGATGACATTCTGAGTCGCTACCGCATCGAAAAAATCAAAACCATTGGCGATGCTTATTTGTGTGCTGGCGGATTGCCGGTGATCTACCCCGAAAACCCGGTTGAAGTGGTTCGGGCGGCTTTGGAAATGCGGACGTTCATGCTCCGCAACCAGCAGGAACGACGAGCCCGGGGGCAGCAGCATTTCGAGTTTCGGATTGGGATTCATACCGGGCCGGTGGTGGCCGGGATTGTGGGTGTTCGCAAGTTTGCCTACGACATCTGGGGCGATACCGTCAACACGGCGGCCCGCATGGAACAGCATGGCGAAGTGGGCAAGGTCAACATTTCAGCTGCCACCTATCAACTGGTGAAAGATCATTTTCAATGCAAATACCGCGGGAAAATAGCGATAAAGAATAAGGAAGCCGTGGATATGTATTTTGCGGAGGAGATGATGGAAGTGATTGAAAAAGACCTCAAAAACAGCTGAATCGTTCAAAATGGGTTGCCTAGCAAGATTCAAGCCAAAATTGGGCAAAGCTACTCAAAAACCGCACGAACTACTTCTGCAATCACTTTATACCATAGAAACGCAAACCCTAAAGCTACCAAAAGTATGAGAAACCATACGCCTGCTTTAGTGATATTGAGTTTAAAAGGCCTGCGTTTGCGGTATTTTGCCATTTTATGAGTACTGGGTACGGCTTCAATTTTAGTAACCCCAATCAGGTTAATTGCTTCATTGAAAACAGTTTTAGTAATCATAAGATCGTGTCGATAGTAGAGTTGACAATTGAATAGGCTGGTATATACTGCATCCCAAACTTTGTGCCATCTTTATCCAACAGTGCTATGATTCTTCGATTTTTTGGTTTTACGCGCTACTTTAAAGCACTCAGGCGACCAAAACCGGTAACTTTAGGTTAATTGACTTTGTTACAAAATTAAGTGGAATTGACGAGCTGCCTGCACCGAAGGATAAGTACTGCCAACCGGTCAATAAAATTGGAACCTACGCGATGGGCAATTAAAAAGTCAGGAGGAAGTCACCTGAGCAACTTCCTCCTGACTGCTGAGGAACCCATACACTACCGACCTTATTCCGTCAAATTCTTCAGATAAGCGATACTTTTCGGTAGCTGATAACTCCAGATATTGCTTTCGTCTTCAATAAAATAATGCTTGATTCCGACCTTCCTGGCGGTTTTCAATACCATCGGCATATCAATCTGACCTGTTCCCAGAATCACATCGTTTTCCTGGGGCGTGTTGCCGGTGAAGTCACCTTTTACCCCTTTTTTGAGGTCTTTCAAGTGCATCAGCTTCCAGCGGTTACCGTATTTGTTGAGCAGCTTAACCGGATCCGCACCGCCGTGGGTGGCCCACAAAATATCCATTTCGAAGGAAACGTAGTCGGGATTGGTGTTTTTTACGATGTAATCGAACAGCGTTCCGTCTTCATACGGCTGGAATTCGAAGCCGTGGTTGTGGTAACAAAACGTCAAGCCATTTTCTTTCAACACCTTGCCAACGCGATTGAAATCTTCAACGGCTTTTTTCGCGTTTTCCAACGTAAAATTACCTTTCTGATGCGGAATCCACGCGCACATAACAAACTGGGATCCCAGCTCTTTGGCTTTCTGAACAACCTCCATCGGATCTTTCACCAGTTGCTCATAACCGGCACCCGTACCCGGAATTGAAATGTTCCGATCCTTCAGCATCTTCTTGAATTCCTCGGTCGTTACGCCCTTTGGAGTGCTACCTTCCATTTCGGTGATGCCCAATGATTGGATGGTGTCCAGGGTCGCAGCAACGCCTTTCGGGAAGCTGTTGCGGTAGGTATACGACTGAACGCCAATTGGAAAGGTGTAAATTTTCTTGCCCGACTGGGCATAGCCGTTGCCGCCAGTGAGCAGGACGGTGGCCATCAGTGCTAACGAAATGTGGGGTTTCATCATGGGTTTAGTTAGAAAAAGTGAATTAATGAAGTTGATCGCTTAACAGCTTGATAAAATAACCGCCCACCACGGAACGCGCCTGGAAACCCACCTGTTTGCCATCGGTCGTTTCGTGCCAGTCGCACAGCGGGACCCGACTGGGGGTTTGGTCCGCGTACTTAAAAATCGGCACAATCAATTGCTGGAAATCCTGCGGATTGGTGGCAATAGTGGCCGTCCAGATGATCCAGTCGGATTTGGTATACGTCCGGCGGCTGTCCAGCGGAAGGCCGAAGGGTTGCTGTTTGGTGAGGTAATACCGGATTTCTTTTTCGGCTACGTCCGACGGGAACACCTTCAGAGCCAGTAGTTTATCCCAAACCAGGTTGTATTTCTGGCTCCAGCTTCCCTGCGGTTTGTCGAACGTCAGCGCGTAGTGGTCGCCATCCTGCGCCATCTGAACCCACTTTTGCGCCAGTTCGCGCGCCAGTTTCAGATTTTGTTCGCCCACGTCGGATTGCCCCAGTTGGTTTGCCAGATACCCGTACGAGGCAATGCCCATGATGGCTTTGATGCTCAGGTTGGCATTGCGGGCGAGGTGACCGGCAAAATCGTCCGTGCAAAGCTGGTTGGAAGGATCAAAACCTTCTTTCTTAAGAAAGTCCACCCAGGTGGTCAAGGTTGACCAGTGTTGTTTGGCAAAGCCGGCGTTTTTCTCCGTTGCAGCAATGGCTGCGGTCAGAATCAACATGTTGCCACTCTCTTCCACCGGCATATCTTCGCCATAGGTCTGGCCGTTCGCCAACGGATACGTTCCCACATCATGAGCCGCAAACGGTTTGGTCCACCTTCCACTTTCGGAATACTGGAAAATCGGCTCCATCATGCCCTTCAGCAACGTAGGATTATAAATCAGAAATAACGGTGCCGACGGATAAGTGACGTCCACGGTTCCGATGGAGCCGTTGCTAAAATTTTCTTTGGACAGAAACAGCACTTCGCCTTTCGGACCCGCCACGGTTTTGTGGGCCGCAATGGCTTGCCGGTAGGCCAGCTGGCAAAGACCGGCATACTCTTTTCCGCCCGATTTCTCGGCGTCAGCATAGAGCTTTTGATCGAACTGACGGCATTTTTCCATTAATTGGCTGTACCCTTTCTCCACCGCTGCCAGCATCTTTTCGGCGGTCATGGTTTCATCCCGGCGCCACCACGCCCGCAGATTCTTGCCAAAATAGTTGACCGAGTAGAGATCATCGTACCCCAGAATGACGTGAGCGGTTTTTGGCGTTTGTGTCACGGTGCCCAGCGATTGCGAAACGGCCAGTGACCGGTTGTCGGCCGTAGTGGGCTGATTGGCTTCATCGGTTACGTTGCCCTGGCCTACAAAGCTGCGAAACAAAGCCGCGGGTTGCCCAATTCCCGTCTGCGTGGTTGAAGCCGTCGGAGCTGCCAGCAGGGCATATCCCCAGTCGATCCGGACATCATCGCCTTTGCGCCCCAGAATGTTCTGCTCGGTAGTACCGATGGACAAAACCGTCAGCCCGTCGGCCGACGATCGTTTGCCGACAACTTTCTGCATCGGCTGATGGACGCTGAGCAGGCCGGAAGCCGCCGTGTAGACCTGAACCGGATGCGGCTTTCCGTCGGTTGACTGGGCGGTGTAAGTCAGGTAAGAAGCCGGGCGGGTTGCCACATCCAGGTCATCCAGCAGGAGCGGTGTTGTAAAGGTTACGGTCAGGGCGACCGGGCCAGCGGCAAACTGGTATTCCGTTTGGGTTGCCTGAACTTTTGCGCTCAGTTGCCGGGCCAGCCCCACGGGAGCACCCAGATTGACCTTCCGTTCGTCGACCAGTCCCACATCCACATAGCCGCCCCCGGACGGGTTGATGCAGCTGACAGCCAGCACGTTCGCGCCTTTTTTTAACGCCTTTCGGGCTTCGGGAGAAAGGGGGAAAACCTTGTAATCGCCGATGTAACCGTGACCGCTATCGAACGCTTTAACGCCATTGATGTAAACCACCACATCGTTGTCATGACTCAGGTATAAAACCGGATTTTCGAAATTTAAATCGGAAACATTCACCGTCCGGCGGTACCAGACTTCCTTGGTTTTCCAGAGCGTTGCGGGTTTAACCGGATTGCTGGACGCGCCGTCGCCAATCGGAGCCTGTCCGGTTTTCCAGTCACCGGAGGGTTTAAAGCCTGATTTTTCCCAGCCTTCGTCTGGTTTCTGAAACGTGTAGACCAATTCATACGCCGTTGTTTGCGCGGTCGGAATGACGGTTTTGAGCGTCGTCATCGGAGCGCCCATAAACCGGTAGGTCCGGCCATCGACGCGAATCAGGCCGTCGAGCGGCTGGTTTTTGCCCGTCCAGTGGCGGGTGGGCGACTCATTGAGTTGGTCCGTAAACGCCCAGATGCTGGTATAAGGGTCAATCGTTACCAGGGGATAAGCGGGGGGGCGCTGAGCCAGAGCTGATAACCAGATGGTACTAAGAAAAAAGAAAACAAGACCGAAACCGCGCTTTCGCATGGGGAGACTAGTTAGTTGAGTGCAATTTTAACCCGGAAAGATGTCACTACCGTTGAATGGTGCGAATGTAGTATAAATCATCGGATGATCGTTTTCTACTTGGCACGAAAAGATTAGAGCAGGAGGGACGTTTCAATTCTCCGCTTCTGCAAAGACTATGGTGGAAGAAGTCTGCATGGGTGCCCACATATAGCCAGGAAAAACCGATCTCAACCAGCAACGGAAAAATCGGAAACTTCCCGACTCCCTCAAACCGGCCGGAATTTAGACTAAACCAAAGGGCATTTCGGCTAAATCTGTTTTGAAAGCAATGCAGACCTTTGCATGAACATAAACAGAGAACGATGAAAGCAATCCGAATTCACGAATTTGGCGGACCAGAGGTGATGAAGCTGGAAGAGGTGGACCGCCCTGTTCCGGCAGACGATGAGATTTTAGTGGCCGTGTACGCCAGCAGCGTAAATCCTGCCGATTACGTTATCCGCCAGGGCGGAAATGAGGTTTTGCGGTCTTTCCTGAAGTTACCTCTGGGTTTGGGGTTGGATGTCGCCGGTGTAGTGGAAGAAACCGGCAGGGAGGTAACCGGTTTTAAAAAAGGTGACAAAGTCTACGGGGTTCCCAATTTTCCCGGCGATGGAAGTTACGCTGAATACATTGCCGCGAAAGCAAGCCAGTTTTCGTTAATGCCGCGCCACCTTACCTTTAACGAAGCCGGGGCGCTTCCGTCCTGTGCGCTTATTGCCTGGAATGGTATCGTGGATTTGGGGTCTGTTCAGCCGGGGCAGCGCGTGCTCATTCACGGGGCGGCCGGTGGCGTAGGCAATCTGGCGGTGCAGTTTGCCAAAGCAAAAGGAGCCTATGTGATCGGAACCGCATCGGCTTATAACATTGATTTCCTGAAGGAATTGGGGGCCGACGAGGTGATCGACTACCGCAGTCAAAACTTCGAAGACGTGGTGCACGCTATTGATCTGGTCTTCAACGCTACGCCCATTCGGGATAACAACATCCGATTAAAATCGGTTGATGTAGTAAAGGAAGGCGGCCTCTTTGTCTGTACGCACCTCGATCAACCCCTATCCGATGAGTTGCTGCAGGCACTTGCCAGAAAGAATGCCACCGGAACCCTGGTGGGCGGAGGCAGTATAACCACCTATACGTCATCACTGAGCGGTACCACCCAACTTATCGACGAGGGAAAAGTGAAAGCGGTGGTGAGCAAAGTGTATTCGTTGCACCAGGTGGCCGAAGCCCATCGCGAAAGCGAAACCAAACACGTGCGCGGTAAAATTGTACTTGAAATCAGAAAGGAAATCAAACCGGGTGAAGCGTTTTAAAACCATCAGCGAATTTCTGCAGTTCAGGCAACTTCCCAAACCGGAGCACCCTTTGATCGGTGTGTTTAAAGTGGAGTCGGTTGAAATTGTAAAACTGAGCGAACCGACAACCTGTATTTATGATTTCTATTGCATTGGTCTGAAAAGAGTGGCCAGTTCCGATGAAGTTAAATTAAAATACGGACAGCAGACCTATGATTATGATGAGGGTATTTTGTCCTTTATCGCGCCCAATCAGGTGTTAGGTCTGGCGGTTGACAAGAGCGTTTCACAACTCAAACAATCAGGGTGGATGCTGCTCATCCATCCTGATTTTCTGTGGAATACGTCCCTGGCCAAAACCATCAAGCACTATGATTTTTGGGGTTACTCGGTCAATGAAGCCTTGTTTCTATCCGAAAAAGAGGAAGCCGTCCTGGTCGATATCATCAAAAATTGTCAGCGGGAGTGCCAGGCGAATATCGACAAGTTCACGAAAAGCATCATCATTTCGCACCTTGAAACACTGCTCAACTACGCCGACCGGTTTTACCATCGGCAGTTTATTACCCGGGAGAAATCCAGTCATCAGCTGCTGGAACGTTTGGATCATCTGCTGAGTGCGTATTTTGACCAGGAAGATTTAATCTCCAAAGGACTGCCAACTGTGGGGCATATCGCCCAATCCTTACAGGTGTCTCCCAAGTATTTAAGCAGTGTGTTAAAAGTGCTGACCGGACAAAATACCCAGCAGCATATTCACGAAAAGCTGATCGAAAAAGCGAAAGAAAAGCTGTCGGCCACGGAGTTAACCATCAGCGAAATTGCTTACGAACTAGGATTTGAGCATTTACAATCATTTAGCAAGCTGTTCAAAGCCAAAACGAATCAGTCACCGCTGGAGTTTAGAGCGTCCTTCCATTGAAGTGTACAAAACACCGCTCGCTCGACCCGGTTTCGTATTCCCGGCAGTAATAACGGATGATTACCAGGCTCGCCAGCCTCCACGAATCGGGTCGGGTTAGCTTCGGCAACACCCCAGAAATCGTGACCGCTTCGTAAAAACCGCGCGTGAAATGAACACAAACTCGCCGATGAGCGTTCTTGTACATTGACAACCAGCGTTCTAAGGCGTGCATCAACACCGGCTATTTTTTTCGATTACCCTCATCAGTCTCTTCAGCACCATCGTCGACACGGCGGTTTTTGCTCAACGTACTCTAAACAAAAACCAACGTAAAACGCCCGTCCGAACGGTTTCGGTGCCTAAACCGGCCGCCGTAAATTTCTGCGGGGAGCCCGTTCCGATCGAAAGCGGGTCCGTTGCACACAACCTGGCGATTGCCCTCATGCGCAATGTGTCGTCGCAAAACTACCTGATCAGCTTCCGCCGTCGGGCCATTGCGAACTATTTTCCGATCATTGAACCCATGCTGAGGAAATACCGCATTCCCGACGATTTCAAATACCTGGCCGTGGTCGAGAGCGGACTGAAAGCCGATGCGGTTTCGCGAAAAGGGGCGATGGGCTACTGGCAACTCATGCCTGAAACCGCCGATGAACTCGGTTTGAAAGTGACGGACAAGGTGGACGAACGCAAAGATCTGCTCAAATCGACCGACGCGGCCTGTCGCTACCTGCGGATTCTGTACCGAAATCTGGGTTCGTGGACGATGGTCGCGGCTGCCTACAACGGCGGTATTGGCCGGATGCAGTCGCACATGAAAAAGCAGGGCCAGAGCAATTATTATTTTCTGTCGATGAACCCCGAAACGAGCGATTATCTCTATAAAATCGTGGCTGTCAAGGAGTTTTTTCTATTTCCGGGCCAGTACCTGACCAGCAATCTGATGGCATCGGCGGGGAATTCGTACGAGCGCGAGCGGGCCGAAGCCCAGGCAAAAGGACTGATTCCGATGGAAGAACCCGAGCCCGTCGGAATAGCCATTGAACCCAAAGAAAGCATGGAACTCCGGTTTGAAACCGCATCGGTGGATAGTCTGCTGGGAACCTTGACGAAGTTAAAAGCCACAAATGCGGTTTTGTTCAAAGGTGAAGTGGAAGCCGAACTGATCAAACCGGGCAAGGTGGCTGTCGGGCAAATGTGGCAATTCAGACTGACAAAGGGCGTTCAGATTGGCGATCAGAAGTTGGATAAAAATGATTGGCTGTATGCGGTTGTGGACGATATCGACCGGCAATCAGGTCAGATTTTTCTGCGTTCCACCAAGTTAGTGTCCGATACCGATAAAAAAGCGTATCCGTTAACCCTGATTTGCCTGAATCCGCAAACCGGTCTGGCGGGCGTTCCGTTGCCGAAAGCCGACCAGCTCAAACCGGGCGGCCGGGTCTGGACGGTGGGTTGGAAAGTCTTGTAATTATTGCCAGCCCGGCGGTTCCACAACCGGCGTTTGAAATCCATACGTATAG
Organism: Larkinella knui; assembly: GCF_003858645.1. Lineage (GTDB taxonomy): Bacteria > Bacteroidota > Bacteroidia > Cytophagales > Spirosomataceae > Larkinella > Larkinella knui. The sequence continues at coordinate 676,530 of NZ_RQJP01000001.1, forward strand.
CGGCAATCGCCCTGCGGAACAATAACGGAACTGATGAAGCCGTAAATTGCCGTGCCGTAGGTAGCATCACCCCGTTCCCGAAACCGTTTGCGGGCCACTGCCGACGCGCCAAAAAAGCCCAGCGCCTGCTCGCTGGCATCGCTGGCATTGGTGATGTTGCCGGTAACGGAAGCGGGCAAGGGGTCGAAAATGGTGCCGGTGCGGGATTGCTGTTCCTTAAAAAGTTTCCAGAATTGATAGGCCGCCGGGGTCATGCTGTACTGCTGCACCTCAACCAGCGTTGGCCCGGGCGTATAGATGGGTGTGCGCATCACAAGCTGCTGGCGCAGGCGGTTTCCGTCGATACCGTTGTCTGACAAAATGTTGATGTCCTGGCTGGTATACTGCACCCAGCACCGATCATAGCAAATTCCCGGACAACCCAGGCAACACGGTATGCCGGTTGACCGGCGGGCGGTGTAGGCATACGCCGTCCAGCGGTATTGATTGGGCTGGGACTTCGGATCGGTGGCGTCTAGATAAAAGTAATATTGATACGGTAGCGCCACACTTTCGGTGGGCGTAAACCGGGCGTAGACGCTGTCGATACCTGGAACGGCGGGCATTTTTTCGGGTGCCGAAGCGTAGGTTTTTCCGTTCGATAACCGAATGGTCAGCGTGTAGGTTCGGCCCGGTTGCCCAACGAAGGAGGAATCCGTAGACCGGTAATAGCCAGGATTAACGCCGTCGTGCACCATTGGAGTCGTGTGACCAGCATCGTCTTTTAAGGTGACGGTTGCATTCGTAACCTTCTGATCCTGTGGATTTTCCTGGTCGAATGCGAAACTGCCGGAATAGGAAAGCCGGACGCTGTAAGGTGGTTTTTCATTGGTAATCAACCCGTCGACCACCAGTTGGGGCGGTTCATTGCGGATGGGCAGCGCCACTTTGTCGATGCAGGAAAGCAGCGCGGAGATGATGACCAGAAATACAATCAACTTATTCATTCTTGATTTTTTTAAATTCCCTGGATTGGTCTGTAGATCATTCACTGAAACCGGGAGGATCAATCTTTAATTCAGAAAAACAGGGATCGGAGCAGCACTGACGCCCGTTGGCCATCAGGGTGGTCAGATATTGTTGTAACTGAGGCTGGTACACGTCTTCCCGATACGATTTAATCCGTTTTACGGTCACTGCGGACGCCCTGAAAAATCCCAGACCACGCTGTTCCGGCTTATTCTCCTGTCTGATATTTCCGATCACCGAAGCGGGCAGCGGGTCGAAAATGGTGCCGGTTCTTGACTGCTGTTCCTGAAAAAGCCGGTAAAACTGGTAGGCCTCTTTGGTCAAACTGTACTGTTTCACTTCTACAAAATGCGGCCCGATGCTGCGAATGGGAGACTTAATGACCAGTTTTTTTCGGATCTCCCGGCCATCGATGGCTTGATCTGCCAAAATAGTGAGGCCCGGACTTTGGGTTTTTACCCAGCAATACTCGCGTGGGCCGCCCTGCACATTGTAAGACGTGGCCGTCCAGCCGTAAAAATTCGGTTCGGTGGCCGGATCTTTGGTATCGATATAAAAAAAGAAGCGGTAGGTATCGATCAGGTCGGTTTCGCTTCGATTCAATTCGGCATAAATGGTGTCGATGGGAGCAACCGGCTGCATGGTTTCGGGCTGCGAAACGTACCGGGTGCCATCGTTCAGCCCAATCTCAAGGGTATACGTCCGGCCCGGCTGACCAACAAACGATAAGTCCGTAGTCTGATAATTGCCGGGTTGTGTTTCTCTCAAGGCCGTTGAATGCCCGGAATCATCACGAATCCGGACGTTGGCAGCGCGTACCATCACATCCCGCGGAGTTTCGCCATCGAACGTAAAGCTTCCGGAATACGATAGCCGGACGTTATAAGGCGGTTTTTCGTTCGTGATCAGCCCATCGACCACCAACTGCGGAGTCTCGTTACGGATCGGCAGGGAGACCTGATCGATGCACGAAACCAATCCGATTAGCAGCGCCGTGGTTAGAAAAAACCGCTTCATCAGAAATTAAAATTATACGTAACCGACGGAATGATCGTGCCGAATACCGCCAGCCGGTACGCATCCGTTCGCGCGTTCGAGCGGTTGAAATAGACCGAATACGGATTTTTGCGGGCGTAAACGTTGTAAATTCCGATGGTCCAGATGCTGTAGCGGGTTTGGCGGTTGCTCAGGCGCGTGTCTTTCGAGAAAGCCATGTCCAGTCGGTGGTAATCCTGAACCCGGTCGGCGTTGCGTTTCGAGTAATTCAGCGTCGGCTGGTTGGCAAAAACGTACTGGCCGTCGGGGTAGGTGGCCGGAACGCCGGTGCTGTACACAAAGTTGGTCGTAAACGTCCAGTTGTAGCGCATCGCCAGCCGGGTTTGCACATTCAGGTTGTGCGGTTTGTCGAAATTTGACGGGTAAAAAGCCCCCTGATTAACCTGCAACTCACTAAAAGCCGTTTGCACCGCAACCAGCGATCGCGCGTACGAATAATTGAACTGCCCCGTCAGCTTACCTTTGTTTTTGGCAACAGACAATTCGACGCCATACGCCTTGCCGTGCGCTCGCAACAAATCCGTTTCCAGCCGTTCGTTCAGGAGCAGCGTGGCGCCGTTGCGGTATTCGACCAGGTTATCGATGTTTTTATAATACCCTTCTATGGCCAGCTCGATTGCGTTGTCGTTCAGGTTCTTAAACAATCCGATGGCGAGTTGATCCGCCACCTGAGCAGGCACATACGAATCACTCACCTTCCAGAAATCCGACGGCGTAATGGCGGTGGTGTTGGAAATCAAATGGATGTATTGCCGGTTTCGGCTGTAGTTCAATTTTATGGAAAGGTCCGACGCCAGTTGCATCCGTAAACCCAGCCGGGGCTCCCAGCCACCGTAGGTCTGGATGGTTTTTCCGTCGCCATAAACCGTTGAATCGAGCACGGTTTCGGGCGTTCGGGGGGCCTGTCCGGCGTAGCGATACACCGTCTGGGGGCCGAGCTGACTAAACGAAGAATACCGCAAACCCGCCTGTAGCGTAATCGCCGGAGTCAGAATCCATTCCGTGTTGACATACGCGCCCAGTTCGCGGGCGTTTTCGGGTTCCAGGCGTTTGGGATTGATGCTGGAATTGGCCCCGGTCGGCTCCTGATCGCCTTTCTGGATTTTATACAGGATACCGTTTACTCCAAGCTGTAGTTTGTGCTTATCGAACAACGTATAAAACAGATCGGCTTTGGCTTCACGGTGCTGGATATAGGACGTCAGCCGGAAGGTGTAGCCCTCGGTTTCGCCATCGACATGGTATTGATAGCCAGAGTATAACGCATTGATATTCAGTTGTAAATTCCGGCTTAACAAACCGCTCCACCGGCCCGACACGACGTTCGACTGCCAGCCGTAGGTGGTGTCGCCCGGAAACTTGAAGTGGTCCACACTGCGGTAGGCCGACAGCGAAAACGTGTTGGCGGCATTGGGGGAGTAGTTGAGTTTGAGGTTGCCATCGTAGAAAAACGCCCGGCTTTCTTTGGCCGCACTGCGCTCCGGAAACGACTTCAAGATCCAGTTCGGATAGGCAACCCGACCGGCGGCCATCAGCGTCAGCCCTTTGGCAATTGGGCCGTCGACCACCACGCGTCCGCTGATCGGACTGATTCCGCCCGACAACCGCCAGCGTTCGCTGTTTCCGGCCCGGGTGTTGACCAGCAGCAACGACGAAATCCGGCCGCCGTACTGCGACGAGAAACTGCCTTTGTAGAGGTTAACATCCTGCACCACGTCCGAACTGACGTTGGTATAAAAACCGAGTAAATGCGAGGTGTTGTACATCGGTGCACCGTCGAGCAGCACCAGATTCTGGTCGGTGCGGCCCCCGCGGACGTTGAAACCGCCCGCGCCTTCGCCCGCCGTCGAAACGCCAGCCTGTAGCGTGAGGGCTTTCAGGATGTCGGGTTCACCCAGCACCACGGGCATTTTTTTCAATTGCCGGACATCCAGCTGAATCTGACTCATGCGGATGTCCTTCACATTCTGGTCGGCGCGTCGCTCCCGAACTTCCACTTCGTCGAGTTCGAAAGTTTGGGAAATCAACCGGAAAACCGCCGTTCGATTCGCGTTGACTACGATGAACGGACGATCGGACTTGAAGCCCACTGCCGAGAGGTTGATGTGGTAGGATCCGGGGCGCAGCGAAACCGTAAAGCGACCCTGCTCATCGGTGGTCGTCCCCGCGCCGGATTCAACCACGAAGAGGCTGGCTCCCACGACGGGAAGAGCGGTATCGGCCCGCATAACGGTACCGCTCAGCGTGACCCGTTGAGCGATAAGTTCCTGAAAGCTGAGTAGTAAAAAAACGGAACAGAAAAGGTAACGGTTGAGCATGCAAAGGGCAGATGGGTTGTATTCGTATAGACACCAAAACGAGCTTGTACGTTGTAATGATCCAAGATACAATTTTATTAATGCAATTTTACGCCATTTTCCCTGCCAAAAGCCCTTTTTTGTAAACTTCTATTGCCCGGTTTCGCGCCATCGTATGCTCGACCATCGGGGGAACATAGTCGAGCGAATTAAATTCGGGTACCCACCGCCGGATGTATTCGCCTTTCGGATCAAATTTCTGCGCCTGTAACGTTGGATTGAAAACCCGGAAATAGGGGGCGGCATCCGTGCCCGAACCGGCCGCCCACTGCCAGCCGCCGTTGTTGGCCGAGAGGTCGTAGTCGCGGAGTTTTTTGGCAAAATAGGCTTCACCCCAGCGCCAGTCGATCAGCAGGTGTTTGCACAGAAAACTGGCCGTAATCATTCTGACGCGGTTGTGCATCCAGCCAATTTCGTTGAGTTGCCGCATACCGGCATCGACAATCGGGTAGCCCGTCCGGCCTTCGCACCAGCGTTGAAATTCGGCTTCGTTGTTGCGCCACGGAATGCTGTCATATTCCCGGCGGAACGAATTCGTTTCGACGTGCGGAAAATGGTCGAGCACCTGAAAATAAAAATCCCGCCAGACCAGTTCGTTCAGAAACGTAAAGTTGAGTTTCCGGGCGGTTCGGGCCAGTTCCCGGATGCTGATGGTGCCAAAACGGAGGTGGATGCTCAACTCGCTGGTGCCTTTGATGGCCGGAAAATCGCGGGTTTCCTTGTAATTTTTGAGCACATCCGACGGGACGGTTTTGCCCGGAAACGGTTCATTCAGGGGCTTAAACCCCAGTTCTTCCAGCGTTGGAATCGGCTGGGCATCGCTTTTCAGGAAGTTGCGGAAGTAGCTTTCGGTCGGATATGATTTGAGGTAAAAATCATTCAGCTTGTGGTGCCAGTTGCGGCTGTAAGGCGTAAAAACCGTGTAGGGCGATCCGCTGCCGGTTAGCACCTCGTCGCGGTCGAAGATGGTCTGGTCTTTATAAGCATAAAATTCCGCGCCGTTTTCATAGAGCAGATCGGCCACCGATTTGTCGCGCGCTTTGGCGTATCCTTCGTAATCGTAATTGGTGTAAACTGCCTGAATGTCAAAGTCTTTCAGTAAGTCTTTATACACCTCCAGCGGTTTTCCGTAACGAACTACCAGTGACGTTCCGAGTTTCCGAAACTCGGTTTGCAGGTCCAGAATGGTGTTGTAAATGAACTCCAGCCGACGGTCGTGTTTGTCGTCGAGCGCGTCCAGAATGGTTTGATCGAAAATGAAAACGGGCACAACCGGCAGGCCGCTGCGGAGGGCATGATACAGCCCCGCATTGTCGTGCAGGCGCAAATCCCGGCGATACCAGAACAGGGCCACAGGTTCAGGCGATACGTTTGTCATACGATGGGGTTTTTCTGGGCAACGGTCGGTTGAATAAAAATGTTTGCCGTACCGACGAACCGGGCCGCGCAGGCTTTAGTCCGTATTTTAACAGTACTGACAGCCTTAAGACCGTAAAATTAGGCCAAGCTGCCTATATTTGACTGTTGATGAAAATTTGAATGCTCAGGTCTCAAACGCGGACTAAAGTCCGTGGGTACATACGAATATGCTCGCTCTTCCGATATTTTTAGTCATTGCGGTTAGTTTTGTGGTGGTTGGCGTTTACCTCGAACGCAAGGTTTCGGCTTTCATTCAGGACCGGTTGGGCCCGATGGAAGTGGGGAAATACGGCCTGCTGCAGCTGATTGCGGATTTGCTGAAACTGCTTCAGAAAGAGGATATTGTGCCGAAAGCCGCCGATCGAAAGCTGTTTCTGCTGGCTCCGCTGGTGATTTTTGCGTCGGTTTTTGCGGGATACGCCGTGATGCCGCTGACCCCCGATTTGCAGGGTTCGACCACGGATGTCGGCGTGTTTTACCTGATGGCGATTGTGTCCGTCGATGTGATTGGCATCCTGATGGCGGGGTGGGGTTCCAACAACAAGTATTCACTGTTTGGGGCCATGCGGTCCGTGGCCCAGATTGTTTCCTACGAAATACCGCTCGGCCTGACGATTCTGTGCGCCGTCATGGTTTGCCAGACACTGAATTTGCAGACCATCAGTTTTCAGCAGGGCATTTATGCGGAAGAAACGAATTACCTGTTCGGTCTGAAAGCGCTGGGCATCGACGTTACGAACTGGGGCGGTATTTTTAGCTGGAACATTCTCCGCAATCCGTTTCTTTTGATTGCCTACATCGTCTTTTTCATCACGACCCTGGCCGAGAGCAACCGCGCGCCGTTCGACTTACCCGAAGGCGAATCCGAGCTCGTTGGGGGGTACAATACCGAATACAGCGGCATGCGGTTTGCGCTTTTGATGCTGTCGGAATACGCCATGATGCTGCTGGTTTCGTTTCTGGGGGCCATTTTATTTCTGGGAAGCTGGAATACGCCCCTGCCGAACCTCGGCCCGGTTCGCCTGGCCGACTGGACCAGCGGATTACCGGGCACGGCCTGGGGGAACATCACGGGGGTCTTCTGGCTCTTCTCAAAAGCCATGCTGGCGGTGCTGGTACAGATGTGGGTTCGCTGGACGCTGCCCCGGGTGCGGGTCGATCAGATGATGTTCCTGTGCTGGAAAGTGCTGACGCCAATCGGGTTGATCCTGCTGCTAATCTCGGGCATTTGGCGGTTGTTGATGGTGTAATGGCACTTTATTTGTACCGAAACAGTTGTACACGTATAAGTACCAAAATTCAACACATGTCTTTTACCAAATTATCGCTCATCGAGCCAATTCTGAAGGCTCTGAGCGCCGAAGGTTATACCACTCCCACACCCATACAGGAACAGGCCATTCCCATTTTACTGGAACGTCGGGATTTGCTGGGTTGTGCCCAGACCGGCACCGGCAAAACGGCCGCTTTCGCCATTCCGATTCTACAAATCCTGAGCGCCGAAAAAGCCCCGGACCGTGGGCCCCGCCCCATAAAAGCCCTTATTCTGACGCCTACCCGTGAATTAGCCATCCAGATCGGTGAAAGTTTTGCCGCCTACGGCAAATATCTGAACCTGCGTCACACGGTTATTTTTGGGGGTGTTCCGCAACATTCGCAAACGCTGGCCCTCAAAGCGGGCGTCGACATCATGATTGCCACGCCGGGCCGGTTGCTCGATCTGATGAATCAGCGGTTTGTCCATTTGCAAAACATTGAACTGTTCGTGCTCGACGAAGCCGACCGGATGCTAGACATGGGATTTATCCATGACGTCAAAAAAGTAATTGCCAAACTGCCCGCGCAACGTCAGTCGTTGTTTTTCTCGGCCACCATGCCGCCGGACGTTTCTAAATTAGCCGATACCATTCTGAGAAAACCCGTTCGGGTGGAAGTGACGCCGGTTTCTTCGACGGCCGAAAAGGTGAAACAGGCGGTTTATTTTGTGGACAAAACCGATAAAAAACGCCTGCTGATTCACCTCCTCAACGACAAAGCCATTGCCTCGGCACTGGTGTTTGCCCGCACCAAGCACGGTGCGGATAAAGTCGCCAAAGATCTGGTGAAAGCCGGTATTCAGGCCGAAGCCATCCACGGTAATAAGTCGCAAAACGCCCGTCAGCGCGCCCTGACCAACTTCAAAACCCAGCAAACACGGGTTCTGGTCGCTACGGATATTGCCGCGCGGGGAATCGACATCGACGAACTCTCGCACGTGATCAATTACGAACTGCCGAACGTTCCCGAAACCTACGTACACCGCATTGGCCGCACGGGTCGGGCGGGTCACGACGGAATCGCGCTGTCGTTCTGCGATGCGGAAGAAAAAGAATATTTGCGCGATATTAATAAGCTGATTACCAAAGCCATTCCGGTGATCGATAACCATCCGTATCCGATGGAAACCGCGGCTGCCTCATCGGGCACGGGCCAATCGGCACGGTCGCAATCGGGGAGTGGTTCCAACGGAAACCGGAGCGAATCCGCCGGAAATGATTTCCGGGGCGGTAGCCGCCGGCGGTTTGGACGCCGTTAAATCCCGACGACGGTATTTTTTTTCTTCGTAGTCAGTTCGGCGGGCAAATGGGTTACTATTTCCTGTTTTAACGCATCGATCAGTTTCCGCTTCAGAAAACTGCGGTGCATCACCAGACTGACTTCCCGCACCGGCTGTGGAGCCTCGAAAGGCCGGGTGCGGGCCTTCCGGACATTGTCCATGTCAATCGTCGCCAGGTAGGGGAGAAGCGTAAAACCGTCCTGTTTGTCAATCAGCTTGATCAGTGTTTCGAGCGAACCCGTTTCGTACCGCAACGGTTGACTTCCGTTTAGCCGTTTATCCGTACCGCAAAGGCTAACGACCTGATTCCGAAAGCAATGACCTTCCGTCAATAGCCATAATCCATCGGTTTTCAGATCGGTGGCCGAAATGGTGGTTTTTTGAAAAAGCGGATGCGAGTTGGCCGCATACACCACAAACGGTTCGTAAAACAGCGGAATTTCCAGCAGCCCATTCTCGTCCAACGGCGTTACGACGATGCCCACGTCGATGAGTCCGTTTTTCAGCCGCTCCAGCACCTGCTCCGTCATCATTTCCTGAATCTGCACCGTCACGGCCGGGTAGTGGTCGATGAACTGGCCGATGAAATACGGCAACAGATACGGTGCCAGCGTTGGAATGATGCCCAGCCGTAGTTCGCCACTAAAATCTTCTTTCGACTCTTTCACGATTTCCGGAATCCGGCGGGCGGTCCGCAACACATCACGCGCCTGATTCAGAATAAGTTGCCCGGTTTCGGTCGGGACAACGGGTTGCTTAGACCGATCAAAAAGTAAAACACCCAACTCGTCCTCCAGCTTCTGAATTTGCATACTTAGTGTCGGCTGGGTTACGTGGCAATGGTCGGCGGCAGTGGCAAAATGGCGGTAGGTATCAACGGCAACAATGTATTCTAACTGCGAAAGTGTCATGAACGGATGGGTACGATGGTTGGAAATGGCTGGGACGGTTGAATGGCTTAAAATGGTTTGAATGGTTAAAGATGGCTGGAATGGTTAAGAGTCGTTAACCGGACAACCATCTTTAACCGTTTAACCATTCCAGCCATCCCAACCCTTTTTAACCCTCTAATTAATATCGATTATTTCGATGTAAAAATAAAACATATTGATTGAGTTGATACCAATTCCGTTGTAATTTTGATTTGTCAATCAAGTTATTCGCTATGGAAGTGCCTGTTTTGCAGCAATCAATACCCGTTCAGAAACAGCCCGGTAAAACCGGCGTTCTGATTGTCAATCTGGGGACGCCCGACAGCCCATCGGTGCCGGATGTCCGTAAATACCTCCGCGAGTTCTTGATGGACGGCCGGGTGATCGATATTCCGGTTGTTTCCCGTACGTTTCTGGTCAATGGGATCATTGCGCCTTTTCGCGCCCCCAAATCCGCGAAAGTATACCGCGAAGTGTGGACCACAAACGGCTCTCCCTTAAAGTATTATGGTGAAATAGTGGAGCGGGAACTGCAAAAAGCGCTGGGCGACGATTACGTGGTCAAACTGGCGATGCGGTATCAGAATCCAAGCATCGATGCCGGGCTTTCGGCGTTTCAGCAACTGGGTCTGACGGAGATCATTGTCATCCCGTTTTTTCCGCAGTATGCCTCGGCCAGCACGGGTTCGGTGTATGAAAAAGTGATGGAAATCGTGGGGCAATGGCAGGTGATTCCGCAGATCCGGTTCACCAACCGGTTTTCCGATCATCCCAAATTTATCGAAGGATTTGTCCGCCTGGGCCGTAAATACCTGGAACGGGAGGAATATGATCACATTCTGTTCAGCTACCACGGCTTGCCCGAGCGCCAGATTCTAAAGGGCGACGTTACCGGAAAGGTGTGTAAACTGGGCGATTGCTGCGATTCGTTACACGCCATGAACCAGTATTGCTACCGGGCGCAGTGTTTCGACACCACCCGGCGACTGGTACGGGAACTGGGCATCCCGGAAGGAAAATACACGACCTCGTTCCAGTCGCGGCTGGGGAAAAATCCCTGGATTCAGCCTTATACGGATGAAGTGATTCCGCAACTGGCGCAGAAAGGCGTCAAACGGGTGCTGGCTTTTTCGCCCGCCTTCGTGGCCGACTGTCTGGAAACGATCATCGAAGTGGGCGTGGAATACCGGGAACTGTTCGAGAAATTTGGCGGAGAACACTGGCAACTGGTCGAGAGCCTGAACGACAGCCCGATCTGGATCGAAACGCTGGTCGATTTGGTAAAACGACCGGCTTAATAGCAGATTTTCACTATATTGACAGCTAATCCAGTTGTCATTTAGAGGTATTTTCTCCCTCAACTAAAGGGTACGATAAACGCAAAAAATTTAGATTATACCGTCAAATACCGTCTTTTCGTCAATACGTTCAAATTAGTCCCGACAGTGTCTTGGTTGAAGTATTTACGAAAATGGAAGATAACTTGTGGAAAATCTCTTCTTATTGGAAATGGGCTCATACCGTTCGACTTGAATCCGTCGATGCGGAGATTCCCATGAGCGAGATTTACCTCGGCCTTGATGTTCGGGAAGACGAAGAGTAGAGAAGGCCCGCTCAGCAGCGGGCCTTCTCTCATTTAAACCGTCAGATAAAGCATCTGAATTGACCCCTGATCCCTTGTGTTCACATCGACTTAGTTGAAAACCGGGTTTCCACGGAGACACCCCGGGTCAGCGTCTGGTAAACCACGCAATACCGCTCGGTCAACCTGGCCAGCGTCTGCAGCTGTTCATCCGTTGCGTCCGTATTCAGATGGAAAGACAACCGGATGGTTTTAAAACCGACGGGTGCCTCCTTTGAAACGCCCAGCGTTCCGCGAAAATCCAGATCGCCCTCGGCGCTTATCGTGCCGTCTTTCAGGTCGATACCGATGGCCGTCGACACCGCGCGCAAGGTCACACCGGCGCAGGCAACCAGCGCTTCCAGAAGCATATCGCCCGAGCAAACCAGCAGACCATCGCCCCCCGTTGCGGGATGCAACCCGGCTTCCACCAAGGCGCGGCCGGTTTCCACTTTGCACGAAATGCCTTCGCCTAGTTTTCCCGTTGCTTTCAGCGTTAGAATCGCGGATTCGGGTTGCGCCCGGTATTGATCCTTGAGTGGCGCCTGTCGGTTTCTTAGTTCGTCTGAATTCATGTAGCAAGGTAACCAATTGTTGAAATAACGAATCATTCGGCCGTTACCGGGTCGATAATGACCGAAACTTCCATGATCGAATTGGCCGGAAAACCGCCCTGCCGGGCGTGCTCCCGTACCATTTCTTTGTTTGGAGCATTGTAAACGCAATACAGTTTATCCGTTGCCACATAGCTATGAACCCACTGAATTTGAGGCCCCATTTTGGTCAGCACGTTGCAGGACGTTTGTGAAATGGCTTTTAATTGGTCGCCGGTTAAATTTCCGGCTCCCGGAATTTCCCTTTCAATGACATACTTAGGCATGATCGTTAATTTTTGGTTGAATACATAATTGGCCTTTCGGCTTCGTTCCGTTTTTTTGAGTGGTTTCTGGTCTCCACTGGACAGGTATACTAAAATGTAAGATTGATGCGTCCAAAAAGAAACCGGCCATTGAAGCCGAACTGCGTAACCGTCCGGCTGTAGAGAAACCGGCCATTCGAGGTGTTGTCGAGGTTGCCCGAATACCGCGTCGCGGGGTCGCCGGTCAGGTTTGTTTCGCTGTTTCGGGGGTTGAGATAGGCCCGATCCGGGTACACATCGAACAGATTGGTTGCGCCAAGGGTCGCCGAGACGGTTTTTAGAAACCGGTACGTCACGGTGAGGTCGGTGACCCATTTGGCCGAAAAAGTCTGGTCGTTTTCCGTTGGATACGGCACGCCATCCACAATCCGCGGTTTTCCGTCGGTGGTAAACGGGTCCGTCGTGCTCAGGAACGTCACTTCGCCGAAACGCAGGGCCCGGATCAGGAAATCCCATTTCCCCGTTGTAAGCCCGCCACTGAGGTTGATTTTGCTCTTGGGAACCGACGATTCAAACCGCGATTGTTCGGTTCGGTCGAAGAGCCGGGCGCGCAGATCCGGATTGGTTTCAAGGGTGCTGGACCCTTTGATCTGGGTCACTTTCGTCTGGTTGAAGTTGGCAGCCGCCGAAAGTGTCAGGCTGTTTCTGGCGATGCGGATGCGGTCGGTTAACACCACATCCAGGCCCTGCGTCCGGGTCGAAATGGCATTGGTGAAAAACTGAACGCTGTTGATCTGCTGGTTCGGGTCCACCGTATTCAGAATGGTGTTGACGGTTCCGGTGGGGGCGGTTTCGCGGACAAACTGGCTTGAAAAAACAATCCGGTCTTTGATGGCAATCTCGTAGGCATCGACGGTAAAGGTTACGGTTTTACCCAATTGGCCCGCCAGACCCAGGCTGTAACTCGTCGCCAGCTCGGGCTTCAACGAGCCAACGCCGAACTGCCGGACGATGCCGTTGTCGTTGTTGACCGTGAGAATCTGACGGGGTACGTTGTTGACAAACTGCGTGCTCTCGTTGTTGAAAAACCGCTGGTGGAGCGACGGAGCCCGAAAACCGGTCGCCACCGCGCCCCTGATCGAAATGGCTTTGTAAACTGTAAACCGCCCCGTGGCTTTGTAGGAAAAGTTGTGGCCAAAATCGCTGTAGTTTTCGTAGCGACCCGCAACACCCAGCAAAAACCGGGGGCCAAATTCGGCTTCCAGATCGGCATACAACCCCTGGTTATTCCGCGATTTGGTCAATGCGTTCGCTGGTTTGAAACCCGGAAACACCTGCGCCCCGGCCGCGGTGAAGGCCGTTCCGATTTTGCGACCCTCGATTCCTTGAGACGGCTGACCGAACGAATACGACAACTCGTCTCCTGCCTGAATCTCGTACGAGTCGATTCGGAATTCGGCCCCGAAAGCGGTATTCAGGGCGGTTAAAATACCACCGGCTTCGTGCCGTTTGCTAACATCGGCGTTGATGGTGTTCTGGGCAAAACGCAAGGTTCCGGCGTAGAATTCGGTGGGGCTCGTTCCGGTCGGCAGGGATGCGTTGACCGTGTTGGTGATGTCGAAGCGAATGCGGTTTTGCCCAAACGTATTACTCAGGTCGTAATGCCAGCCGCCCGCCAAACCGCGCAGCCCCGCCGATGCGGAAAGGTCCTGAACACCGGTATGGATAAAAGGCAGAAAACCGTTGGGATAAAGAGTCAGATCGACCTGCGTACTTTGCGACGGAAGCCGGTAAAAACCGGCCGCTTTGCCCTGTTTGTCGGTGAAGCCGGTTTGAAAATAGACTTCGGCGGTTTTTTCGATTCCGAACGCACCGTTGACCAGAAAACCCAGGTTCCGGACGGCGGCATTGCCGACCCGCATATTGTTGCGGTCCAAACCGGCTGCCTGGGCCCTGGCATCGTCGTCGGCCTTTAGAACCCGGTAGCGGGTCCCGAAGTCGGTTTCGGATTCATTCGCGCCCCGCGTGGGCAGGTTGCTATAGAGAAGCGGCCGCGTGTCGATGCCGCCCCGGTTGGTAGCGCCCCGGTCGAGGTACTGGGCTCCGAAGCTGATGGAACCGCGCCGACCGATGCGGAATCCTTTGCTCAGATCGAACTGCGTCGTTGCCCCGTCGTTGAAGTGGCGGCCCAGCGTATGCGAAGCGTGTTGTCCGTACTGCAAACTGGCCGCCCAGGGGGTTTCTTTTTTGAGCACCACATTGATTACTCCGGCAATTGCGTCGGAACCGTATTGAGCCGCAGCACCGTCGCGCAGCACTTCGATGCGCTCGATGGCCGCCACCGGAATGGCGTTCAGGTCCGTCCCGACGGTTCCACGTCCGAACGTGCCGTTGATGTTGACGAGCGCCGTGGTATGCCGCCGTTTTCCGTTGACAAGCACCAGCACCTGATCGGGGCCAAGGCCGCGTAACGACGCCGGATCGATGTGATCGGTGCCGTCGGACACGGTTTGACGATTTGAACTGAACGAAGGTGCGGCATAATTCAGGATCTGGGAAAGGTCGGTCTGGGCGTAGGCTTTGAGTTCCTTCGAACCGATCACATCGACGGGTACGGGCGTTTGGATGTTGGTTCGGGCGGTTTGCGCCCGTGATCCGACAACGATCACCTCGTTGAGGCTGGCCCGGGACTCGGTCAGGCTGATGTTTATGGAAACCGTTGTTTCATCCTGAATCTGAACCGGTTCGCTCCGGGTTTCGTATCCAACGAAGCTATACCGCAGGGTGTGGCTGCCCGGACTCAGGCGCAGGGAATACGAGCCGTTGGCGTCGGTTGTTGTACCGGTTTGGGTGTTGAGTCCCACGATGCTAACGCCACGGATGGGCCTTCCCGAAGCGGCATCCGTGACGCGTCCCCGAACGGTTTGCGCCCGAGCCGCCATACTTAGTAATAAACCGATCACTACCTGAAGCTGCGTAATTTTTGCTTTTTTTAAGAGGTTCATAGGTACGGAGATGAAGTGGAAATACTACGGCCATAAGTCCTCGTCGATTTCATCCCAAGTGATGTCCGATTCGTCATTATCGTAGAAATCGAAACGGGAAAAGCCGAGCAGAACCAGGGTAAACAAGACGGTGGTCAGGGAAATAAAAAGGGTTTTCATGGGCACTACTGAAATGGATAGAATTGGCTTAGAGTTGTACGATCTGAATGTCGGGAAGGGGCCGGTTGGGCCGTGTTGGGTAAATTGACGGGGGAGCCGGGGCCGACTCATCGCATTCCTGGATGGTCAAGGTCGGCGGTTGATCGCCCGAAAGAAACGTCTCGAAGGGCTTGTTGCAGGCGAATAAAAAACCGGGCAACCGGAGCAAAGCCAGAATGCCGATGACCGTTAAGTAAGCGGTTGCTAAAGTGATTCGTTTCACAGCGTAAGAAGAGTACCTTTATGGTGTGTATCAGAAAATTAACGGTACAAATGTCCTGCTTTCGTCGATCCGAAAAATCACCGAAATCCGTGATTTCCTGTCACTGAAATCCGTGATTTTGCTTTCAGATGGGTGCTTGCAGGTCGAGATAAAAGCCGTGGTGACCGTTCAGCGTATTGTATGAAATTGTTTCAACACCTGGTGTTATTTATGGGCTTGCTTGGCGTAAGTTTTGCGCTTCAGGCCCAGCGTTATGAAACGCCACCGTTCAACTTTGACCGAAATACGGATCAGCCATACGTAGACAGTCTGTTGCGGGTTACCCGAATCCGGTTGCTCGAACTCGACGGGTTGCGGCCGACACCGACTGTCGATACCGCCCGCATGGAATACCAGTATTTCCTTGCTCATGTGCAGTATAGCGGTATTACGTACCGCGACAGTGCGTTGTTTCTGGCCAATCAGCTCATTCGGTATGCGGAGCGAAAAAAGAATCTGAAGTATCAGATCAAGGCGCTTTTGCTGGTCGAACGTTATTACCGTGCCCACAAGACGAATTACCCGCAGGCACTCCGGCTGAATTACCGCATTCTATCGCTGGTCGAAATGAATCCCCGGCTCTATGGTTCGTATGTATGGCGGATCTACCGGAATATGGGCCAGATCAATTGCTGGATCGGGGAGTATGACGAGGCCGTGGCCTATTTACAAAAGAGCATCGCGGAGTTTGGCAAAGAAAACCGAAACGACCCTACGAACCTGGCGGATTTGCACCAGTTTCTGGCCGATGCCTACAAACGGCAGGGACACCTGGACAAAGCCGAGTCGCACTATTTGCTGGCGTGGGACCTGCTGAATCAGAACGGTTCCTGGATCTCGAACAAAGCGTACCTGACCAACGAAATCGGGCGGTTATACAGCAGCTTGCGGAAAACCGATCAGGCGGTTTGGTACCTGAAACAGTCGGTGGCGTATTGGGACCAGCTCAAATCTCCCCTGCCGCAGTCGGACGCCCTGGCCGATCTGGCGGAGGCCTATTTCGATCAGGGCCAGTATGCCGAAGCCATTACGACGGCGAAGGCGGCTTTGGCCAAAAATCAGAAGGTACATTCCACCATGCTGACGGCGTATGGCGTGCTGGTCAAAACCTATGAACACCAGCAGGACTGGAAAAACGCGTTTGCGTATCAGCGGCTCTATAATGACAAAAAGGAAGAGCAACACCAGGCGATCAATCCGACTGAAAGCATTCACATGAAAGCCAAACTGGCCAGCGACTGGCTGGAATCCATGTATTTGCAGGAGCAACTGGCGCAAAATCAGCGGTATGAAATGTTAGCCAAACAGGCGGAGATTGATCGGCTCCAAAATGCGTACAAGACGAACGAACTACTCGGTCTGGCCCGAACCAATACGCTGAAACTCCAGCTGGAAACGCAGCAACTGAAAAACGTGGCGGCTCAGAAACAGGCCCGGCAGCAGGCCACCATCAAGCAGTTGCACATTGAACGGTTACGGCTCGGTTTGGCCGCACAGAAAGGGTTGCGCAATCAGTTGTTTGCCGGGATCGCCATCATCAGTTTGCTGGGGATTTTGCTGTTGTATTATAGCCTGCGGCTACGCCGGACCAATCAGGCCTTATTGACTAAAAACCGGGAAATCGAAATCGCACTGATCAGGGGGCAGACCATCGAGCGGAAACGCGTTGCCACCGAACTTCATGATCGGGTGAGTAGTTTGCTGGGTGCGACCAAAATGACTTTCCAGACCATCGATTCCGAGATGCTAACCCCCCGGAATAAGAAATTATACGAAAACAGCCTGAATCTGCTCAATGATGCCGTTGCGCAGGTTCATCAACTTTCCCGCAACCTCATTCCCGAGCAGTTGCTCCAGCAGGATCTGGTGGTGTCGCTCAAAAATCTGGTCAGCAAACTGAATCTGGTGGGTAAAACCGTGTTTTCACTGGCGCTGGAACCCGCGGAGAATTTTCCGCTCACGCAGGAAGCAAAGTTCAATCTGTACGTTATCTGCCTGGAGTTATGCACCAACATTCTTCGGCATGCGCGGGCACGAACGGCCACCATCGAACTGGTTCAGCACGACGACTGCCTGGTTTTGCAACTGTACGATGACGGTATTGGCCTGATTCATTCGACGGAAGTTGGCATGGGATTGCACAACATCCGGGAGCGGGCCGAAACCATCGGGGCGCAGTTCTGGATGGAATCAGGAGAATCGAATGGAACCAAAGCCAGCATTACGCTGCCGCTTACTTTTTCATAAAACCCCGTTTTAGCAGGTATTTCATTAGTCCCAGTGCCGTCGTTACGCCCAGTTTTTGATAGATCCGTTTGCGGTGTGTTTCAACGGTATTGAACGAAATGAACAGGCGGTTGGCAATTTCCATACTGGATAATTCATCCACAATCAGGCGGGCAATTTGCGTTTCACGATCGGTCAGGGGATTGCTGGCGGGGGGAACCAACACGGTTTCGTCCACCGAAAAAACCCGGCTATCGATGTGCCGGCGACCCGCAGCAACGGCCAGAATGGCGTCGAAGAGTTCGGCTTTGTCGGCGGTTTTGGTTACATACCCATTGGCACCCGCCTGCATCACCTGCCGCACCAGCAGCGGGTCTGTCGAGCCAGACAACACCAGAATGGAAAGAGTAGGGTAGCGGGCTTTCAGGATGGGAATCAACTCGGTTGCGTTGATGGTTGGCATCAGCAGGTCCGTAATCAGCACGTCGATGGGTTCTTGGTCCAGAATAGCCAGCAAAGAAGGTTGGTCAAAAGCGATACCGATCACCCGGAAGCGGTCCGAAGTGGCCAGCAAATTGGCAAAGCTTTCCAGCACAACCTGATGGTCGTCCAAAAGAGCAATGTTGTAGGGCATCATCAAGGCAAGGTCGGTTATTAAACCCTGCAATAGTCGACTTTTCCTCCGAAACGGCAGCTATTATTTGATTAAACGGCAGATTGCCAGGGCGGTATTGATTAAAAGGAGGAGCGGTTTCGGAAAAGGCGGTTTTCCGTGAAAGTAAAGAAAACGACGGCCCACCGTTTGGCAGGCCGTCGTTCGATTTATCGACTTGCTACAGTTTTCTCCCGGGGTGTAAATTTAACAACGGCATTCTTCACCGGTTTGATGGTTTGCAGGTAAGTAAAAATAGCGCCTAAATCCTGTTCACTCATTCCGGCATACATCATCCACGGCATGATGGTATTGAATTCGGGGAATTCGCCACTGGCCGGATGTTTAAAATCCTTCTGTTCGGCGGCTTTAAAACGGGCAATAAAAGCCTGTTTCGTCCAGGAGCCGATACCGGTTTCCGGGTCAGACGTCAAATTCAGCGCCCGAACCGTACCCGATGGCATGGCAAACTCGCGGCCACCGGCAAACTCCATTCCCGGCAGGTGTTGACCTTTGTCATCCACCGGCGTGTGGCACTCGCCACAACTGGCGAAAGTCGTTAAATACTTCCCATACGCGAGCGAATCAGCCGGATCGGGACGTTTCATACCGGTCGTCTTCGTCGGGATGGTGTTGATGATCAAATTCATCGGAAAATCGGATTCCGGAGCGGGAATCGACTTATTCTCTAGGGGTTTGAGTGTTCGCACGTACGAAATAATCGCTTTGATATCTTCCGGATCGACCTGGCCATAATTCAGGTAAGGCATAACGGGAAACAACGGATGGCCGTCTTTGCTAACACCCGTGGTAACGGCGCGAAAGATTTCGCCGTCACTCCAGTCGCTCAGGTGGGCCGGGGTGATGTTCCGGGCGTAGTAACTTCCCGGAAAGCCCATGTCGCGGGTGAAGGGTTCGCCCCCTTTCCCTTCGGTGCCAGCAATGACCGGTCCGCTGGGAATCGCCCAGTTGCGCTCCGAGTGGCAATCGATGCAAACCGCAACGTGGTTAGCCAGGTACTTTCCGCGCGCGATTTGCGCTGAGTCGGCCTGAATCGTCAGCTCCGGTGCCGGGCCAACATTGGGGAGGGCGAGTTTGAGGTAAGCGACGCCACCGGAGGCCAGAAGAACAATCACACCGAGAACGATCAACAGAATTCGTAGTCCTTTTTTCATGGTTTAGTTGTAAGGAAGGAATAGGTATTTTTACCCGTAAACCTATCGAAAATCTGGTAAAAATGAACGCATATGGTTCCTTGTTTTATTTTTTGGTAACAAAAAAGACCCGCAGGCTTTCAAAGCCTGCGGGTCTGTCGATGAAGTGTACTAGGTTGCCTTATAAAATGGTAATCAGTCCTTTAACAACGGAGCCCAGACGAATGGCGTCAAATACCCGGGCTTCGCTGGCACCGTGTTTCAGAACGCTTTCTTCGTGCGAACGAACGCACAGTTCACAGCCGTTGACGGCCGAAACAACGAGGCTCACCAACTCGAAAAACTCTTTCCCCAATACCGGATTCATCATGATGCTCATCCGAATACCGGGTTGTGTCTGGGTGTAATAATCTTTTCCGGTAAAATGCCGAAACCGGTAAAAGACGTTGTTCGTGCTCAAGAGCGACGTACAGGCGAGTGTTTCGGCAATTTCGGCATCGGTTGCGCCTTCCTGACGGGCAAAGTTGGAAAAGCTATCGATCAGCGGCTGGTATTTTTCGTTTACCGCCACCGATAAAGCCAGCAGACGGGCTTCTTTCTTCGTGAGGTGCTGGCTGCTGTTCAGAACGTTACCCACGTTGATTTTCAAGTCGCGGAGGTAACGATGATCAACCTGCCCCAACGTGTCCAGTGTTGGGTAGCTGGCCGACGTGTCCAATCCCAGATTGGTCAGCAGCGATACGATGGTTTCGTTTTGAGTCGAAGTGGTCATTCCTTCATTCAAAATTAAAATTAAGCACTCAGAGTTTCTTCGCCTTTCACCCAGTTGCAGGGGCAAAGTTCGTCGGTTTGGAGGGCATCCAGTACGCGGATTACTTCGTTCACGTTCCGGCCGACCGCCAGGTCGTTGACGGATACCCAGCGAACAATGCCTTGTGGATCAACGATGTACGTTACCCGGTAGGCAATTTTCTCGTTGGCTTCCAGGATACCCAGTTCTTCGGCCAGTGATTTTGATGTATCGGCCAGCATCGGGAATTTCAGTCCACGCAGATCATCGTGGTTTTTACGCCAGGCCAAGTGAACAAACTCGCTGTCGGTTGAAGCACCGATCAAAATGGTGTCACGGTCGGTAAAGTCGTCGTACTTACTGTTGAATTCGGCGATTTCGGTCGGACAAACGAACGTGAAATCTTTCGGCCACCAGAACATCACCAGCCACTTGCCGGCATTTTTGTGATCGTCGGAAGAAATCTCGTAAAATTCATTGCCTTTTTCCAAAGAGACTACGGCTAGTTTTTTGAAATCCGGGAAAACGGAACCAACAGATATAATTTGATTTTTCATGGATGGAAATGATTTGTACAGGTTGTAGTGTCTAATTTCTGTACAAAAATGCAAAAAAACGCAATAGGATGTAAATTCGATTTATTGATGAGGTATAGATAAAACCAATGCGGTTTTTAACTCCTTAAGGGCCAACAGGTATTTTTACGAAAAAGTGGAATAAGTAAATTTAATATATTTATTTCTATAAAGCTGTAATAGGGTAATTCCACCGAAAGGGGCATAATTCAATATTTGAAGGATCGGGAAGGGCGAATGGGCCTAACTAATGGCAAGTTCATCAGCGTATCCAGATCAAAGGTGGACTTCAACTGGGGAGGCTCCGAGAAATCATCTTCATGCCGACACTGCCGAAGTTTTCTGATACGTAAAGCAAATTGTAAAAGTTGATCGTATCAATACTACTCGCTCGACAGCCGGTGCGAAGGTCCCGAAACAATCGCAGCAGCGTACTGTGTATGATTTGAATTATCTGGATCCGCAGCCGAATTGACTTGTGGGTTTGGCAGAATCAGGGCATTGCTGGTCTGAGCGACTCCGCTGATACTCTAAACCGTACCCCGATACCGGAAGATCAGCCGATCCGCGGTTTCCTCGACGAACTTAAAATTCAGATGACCGTCAAATCCACTGGTGGTAAAGGGAAAGCTGTATTCCTGCCACCCCTCTTTGTAGTCGGCACGGACCTCGTTATGAATGTGGAGTTGCAGCAATTGCAGGATTAAGGTGCTGGCAACCCGGCCAAAATCACCGGTGACAATGTTCTGATTCTGAATCGTAACGATTTTTTTCATGTACGGCGAGCTTTTCTAAACACCTAATCTACTGAAAACCATTCAGAAGATCAATCTCTAACCGCGCGACGTTCGTACGGAACGTCTGTGCTAATTTTGCGCAACGAGACACCGGGTAACTACGGATTGAAAACAGTATTAACCTTAATCAGGGAGATAAAAGCCCGGAAAACGTACGCTAATGGGCGTGGTTGTTTCAGGACCTTTAAAATAGTCGCAAACGGCCCTCTTATTGTCGGAAACACCCCTGACAGAAGAAATCCGTCCGGTTTACTTTTGCATAAAACGGAATGCCTGTCACTATGAAACCTGTCAATACTACCATCGCCGGACTTGAACTTGCCCAGATTGGCTGGGTAGTCCCGGACATTGACGCGGCTGTAAAATTCCTTACGGACGCCTTGGCCATTAGTGGCTTTCCCCAACCGGAGCCTATCAGCGCTCAGGCTCTGAACATGACCTACTATGGACAGGTGGTGGCTGGTGAATGGCTAACTACACAGACGTATACCGGGGGTATTTTCATCGAACTCATCCAGCCCGTTTCCGGCCAAAGTATGTTCCATGATTACCTGGCCCGGTATCCGGCAGGCGGCACCCAGCACCTTGCCTTCCGGTTGCCGGTTGACGATTTTGACCGGGTGGCTAGCCAACTACGGGAAGAAGGGTATGAAATCATGAGCGAAGTTGACCACCCCATTGCCCGGATGGCCTTCTTCGATACCTACCAAACGATGGGCGTTGCCACCGAAATAATGGGCATTACACCGGAAGGATGGATAGCCATCGAACAAATGAAAAAGACCGGTTGAGAATGTTGGTTTATAAACGGAGGTTTGCTGAACAAGTTCATAATTAACTAGTTATATAACTATCTTCTCCGCCCCTGATTTTAAACTGACGGTCTAGCTATTCTAAACCATCAGCATTATGTGGCTTTACTTGTCTCTAAGTTGTCCTCAAAAAGTAAAGTGTACCTTTATTTTTCACTCTGAAGATCTTGGGTATTTGATGGAATTGATCAATTACTTCATTTCTATTGATCGTCAGGTACTTTCAGTCCATCTAATAGACGAAGAAGGAAGGCGTACTGACTTGCCGCTAGGAGCCTTCGATGGTGTGCCCATCGGGTACAGTATGCAAGCTCTGCAAAGAGAGTATCAAAAAATATTAAGTCTATAAAACGTGGAGTTAAATGCTTGGAAATGAGACCTATTCTGGATATCAAGGTTTATATTCTTCGGAATGTCCCAAATTCGGTAGTTGAAATTGGGAGGTTTTTTAGACGGTATTGATTAGTGATCCTGCTTGAAATGAGTTATTTTTCTGTCACCCAAAGTTGTGATTGACAAAGCCCTGACGGGTATGTAAAAACCCGGAAGTAATGGCCATCACTCTGGGGTATAAAAATTGTTGAAGAACAGTGAGTAACGATTCGCCATTCGTCACTTGCTAGTAGAAAACCGGGTTAACGAACAGTAAGACCCGTTTGGAAGACAGACGCACAGATCATTGGCCCGTTATCAACCTACTTTATGAAATCCATCTTCCTGTTTTGTTTTTGGTCAGCAATGATTCTGCTGCCAACGGTGCATTGGGCTCAGGTACCGACTAAGCTTCGCGTTTTGGTCTTGACAGACATTGAAAACGAGCCCGATGATGCTCAATCGTTGGTTCGTTTTCTGACCTATTCGAATCAGTGGGATGTGGAAGGGCTGGTAGCAACTACATCAGTTCATCAGCAAAAACGCATTGCACCCGAGCGCATCCGGCGGATTGTGGAAGCGTATGGTAAGGTCCGTAATAATCTACTCCTCCACGAAAAAGGCTATCCCGAAACAACCTACCTGCTGAGCAAAATTAAGTCGGCTATTCCAAAATATGGAATGAATGCGGTGGGACCGGGAAACGATTCAGAAGGGTCGGAATGCATCATTGCGGTGGTCGATAAGCCCGATCCCCGCCCGGTCTGGATACCGGTCTGGGGAGGAGCCAACTGCCTGGCGCAAGCTCTCTGGAAAGTACAAAAAAACCGAACGCCTGCCGAAGTTGACAAATTTGTGGCGAAACTGCGGGTGTATACCATTTCCGATCAGGACGATTCGGGCCCCTGGCTTCGTCGGACTTTCCCGAAACTATTTTACATTGTAAGCCCCGGTTTTCACGACAAAGGTGGGTACGAGCATTCCACTTGGCGAGGAATCAGCGGTGATGTTTTCCCGTATGCACCCGGCTTTGCCGGCCCAGATTCCAATCTGGTCAATAATACCTGGCTGGACGCCAATATTCGCAAAGATCACGGCCCGCTGGGTGCTCAGCACCCACACACCGATTACATTATGGAAGGCGACACCCCTAGCTTCTTAGGCCTGGTTGACAATGGTTTAAGTGACCCTGAGCATCCCAATTATGGCAGTTGGGGGGGGCGCTATGAACTTTACACACCCCGGACCCGAAAATGGTTTCTGGAACCCGAAGTCCGCCCCATCTGGACCGATGTCGAGGATCAGGTGCAGGGCATTGACGGCGGCTGGTATGAGAGTAATAAAGCGACTATCTGGCGGTGGCGGCAGGCCTACCAAAATGATTTTGCCGCCCGCATCGACTGGACCATCAGGC
The DNA here is from genome assembly GCF_003858645.1 of Larkinella knui. GTDB lineage: Bacteria > Bacteroidota > Bacteroidia > Cytophagales > Spirosomataceae > Larkinella > Larkinella knui. Next base: position 700,635 of record NZ_RQJP01000001.1, read on the forward strand.
CCTATAAAGAAGCTAATCACCCGCCATTGGTGAAGTTAGGTCATCCCAACCAACTGTTGGTGAAAAGTGGGGAGAATGTCACGCTGAGTGGCGAAGGTTCGTCGGATCCCGATGGGAACGAACTGTCGTATGAGTGGATTTATTACCCGGAGGTCGGAACGTATTCCGGGCCACGCTTACCCGTCATTTCGAAGCAAAAACAAAAGGCTGCTTCACTGACGGCACCGAAGGTTACCCAGCCAGAAACGATGCATTTCATTCTGGCGGTGACGGATTCGGGTCGCCCCGCGCTCACGCGTTACCAGCGGGTCATTCTAACTGTCGTACCCAAATAAGGCATAACGAGAGCGGGTGAGCAAACTAAATCAATAAACGAGTTTACACACCTGCTTCTAGATTGATCTGATAGAGGTTAATATTTCAGCTAAAATCGATCATGAGGCAGACTCTCATTTGGTCTGCTCTGAAACGACAGGCCGGCATTACTTTCCATACCGCGAACATTTTGAAAGACTGCCGTTTTTCGCGAGCCATCCTTTATGATCCGTCCGTACGCGTCTAACGGCTTCATCGTCTTATTCGCAGATTTGTTTGATTTATTCCCATATTATCATAGTTGAATTTGCCATAATGATAGAGTAAACTTATCATTACGCTTATTAGATAAACTCAGCTCTTATGAAGTACGTTTTCAAAGTAGTCACAGTAGTGCTTACGCTAGGTTTTCAGGCATGTATGCAGGACCACCTTCCCATTACTCACCTGGTACTTCAACCGGATGCAACCACAGGTAAGGATGCTCTATTTTCCAGCGGGTCACCCACTACAATTTATGGAAATGTACAAGACTTATTTTTCTCGGCTGTTAACAATACAAAACCCGTTGTTGGTGAAGCTATCAGCCGTTCTGCGGTTCAATTTGATCTAACTAGTATTCCGGAAAATTCTACCATCCAGGAAGCTTATTTATACTTATACTTTAATCCAACCTCTCCCTACCTGAGCCTCGGTGGCTTTAACACGGGACACGTAGGCCAAAATGACTTTTTTGTCCAAAAAACCATTACACCTTGGGATGAAAGTACCGTCACTTGGGAAACCCAACCCCAGAGTACAACGGTAAATCAGGTTTCAGTTCCAGCCGCCACATCGCCCACTCAGAATTATGTTATCGATGTTACTAAGTTGGTACAGGACATGGTAAACAATAAAGCTGCCAACTATGGCTTTTTCATGAGACATCAAGTTGAGACACCCGAAAAAGTGACCTTTATCGCATCGAGTGATCATCCAAATGCAGCCTTGCGCCCGAAGCTTGAAATAAATTATGTGGTCAAGTAAGTGATGTCTTTCCAATACCGACCGATCCAAATCCGTTACATTAGCTTAGTGTCCATATAATGTGGAGTTTGTAAACGGACGAATTATGAGGAGGTGTTTGCTCAGACATAGTAAGTTAAGTTTAATCAAAAAATAATGAGTCATATTCAAGGTCACGCCGATCAGCCGGGGTCGACGCGATGGCGAAAAACCTTAGAGTGATTTTTCGTCAATTTACTAAAAGAACCCCTTGCAGTTTTTAATTATTTCGATCGATTATTGAGCCAATCTAAAATGTCATTCATGACAATTTCTTTGTCTAAATCGTTAAGTAAATCGTGATAGTGTCCTTCGTAAAATTTAATGGTTTTGTCTTCGGAAGATGCATTGTCATAAAAATATTGACTTCCACTCGGTTTGGTCGCTTTATCCTGTGTGCCGTGTACTATTAGTAGGGGAAGTTTAATCGTTGGCATTTCGGCTTTTAACCGTTCGTCGGCAAGAGCTAATTGTTCAACGGTTTTTGTCGGTTGTACTTCATGAGCGATGAGCGGATCGTTGTTCATGAAATCAACGACTGACTGATTTCGTGAAAAATCTTCATTCTTCAATTTCAACACGTGAGCGTGCGGAAAAATGTGACTAAGCCCTTTCAAAACAGCCACCGCAAAGTCGGGTGCCGGAACCTGAAAAGCAAAGCTTTCGCAAATAAAGCCGTTTAGTTTTTGCTGATAACTTAATGTGTAGATGGCTGACAATACCCCACCGGCACTATGTCCTAACAAAAACGTTGGCAAAGTAGGATAAGCAGTTTGTGCTATATCCACTAATTTGTCAAGGTCGGCAACAAACGCATCGTAGTCAGCAATATAATAACGTTCTCCATCGGAATTGCCTCTGCCCGGAAAGTCTATTGCGTAAACTTCAAAATTTTGTGCAGTTAATTGCTGTGCTGTCCATTGGAAATAGCCACTGTGCGAATTGAACCCGTGAGCAATGACAACTATAGCTTTAGGAGTGCTACTTGATTTCCAATTCCTATAGAAAACGTTTAGTCCATTGTCTTCGGCAATGAAATTTGCTGTTTGAGGTTGATCGTTCACATGCATAAAGGGTTAGTTAGTTTTGCAATATAAAATTGATGTATTGGTGTTAAAAAACAATTGTAAGCTTGTTATACTTAGTTACTTGCCGTTTTATTTTTTGTTAAGGCCTTATCTTGACTTTAGCTTTTTAGAAGAAGCCCGCTGAGGTTGTGTAAATCATTTGGCAGGGTATTTTTATTGGTTTAATCAATCTTCGCTAATCACGACTTTGAGTGAGATCTGATAGAGTTCATAAAACGTGGGATTAATAATTGTGAATCGGAGGGTATTTAGACACGTTTGGTACAAATAGGGCTTGGTACATTATGCTTAAGTAAATTTTCATTCATCTGACGGTAGCTTCCAACTTTTGATCCTAAATCGGAGTCTCTATTTCATTCTTTTAGAAGCCATTTATCCACTTTGCAATTCCTGCAACCGTATTGTTTCTGTTAGGTGCAGGTAAATAGATATTCACGATACGTTCATCACTTTTAAATAGTAAGCTCAGCTTTCAGACGTAAGGTAGTGACTTATTTCGGCTACTTATTAACCTGGTTCCTCCGCCAATTCTTTGTGCGTGGTCAGGTCACAGCGATAGATATACCTTTGTGATGTTCAATTAAGGCAGTCCGTAAAAGCGGCATTTACGTTTCGTTAACCTTATTTTACGTTTCGTTAACCTTCTTTTACCGACCCCTGGCAAACGCGGGGATACTAACTTTTAGCTTTGATGAAATATTTAAAAACAAAAAAGGAAATAAAAGAACTGGGTTCGTAAATAGTACTCCAATTTTGCTACGCCATTCCGACCAAACCATCCATGAAAAACCAACGCATCTTTCTGCTTCTTTCCTTTCTATTCGTTGTATTTCACGCCCACGCGGATGGTCTGGACGATTTTATCCGGAACCAAATGCAGAAGCGGGCTATTCCCGGTTTGTCTCTGGCGATCATTCAGGACGGAAAAATCCTGAAGGCTCAGTCCTATGGATTTATCGATAAGGATGGAAAGGTGCCTGTCACGACGAATACCCTGTTTCAGGCAGGCTCGGTGAGTAAATCGGTTGCGGCTATGGGCGCTCTGTATCTTGTTGAACATCAAAAACTTTCTCTGGATGAGAATGTGAACGTAAAACTTAAAAGTTGGAAAGTTCCTGAGAATGAATTTACAACTGACAAAAAGGTTACCCTGCGCGGGATACTCAGTCATACGACCGGTCTTACCGTGCACGGATTCCCGGGATACACGGTGGGCGCGAAGATCCCTTCGGTCGTTCAGATTCTGGATGGGACAGCACCCGCCAATACACCACCGGTTCGCGTAGACTTTGTTCCAGGCTCCCGTTGGCGGTATTCAGGTGGCGGTTATACCGTCATGCAACAACTGATGGAGGATGTAACTGGCGCTGTTTTTCCGGAATTCTTGAAAAATAAGGTGCTTTCGCCACTGGGTATGAAACACAGTACCTACCAACAGCCTTTACCTCCGGAACTGGTAAAATTGACGGCAACCGGTCACTACAACCATCGAAGGTTAGTGGCAGGTCGCTGGCACATTTATCCTGAGATGGCAGCAGCGGGATTGTGGACTACGCCGTCTGATCTGGCTCGATTCGCGATTAGTATCCAGAATGCTTATGCTGGAAAATCAGGAAGTGTATTGTCCCAGGCCATGACCCGCCAAATGTTGACCGATCAGAAAAACAGGGATGGACTTGGGGTTTTTTTGCAGGGTGACAGCACGACGCTCCGCTTCGGGCACAATGGGCGCGACGAGGGTTTCGACGCATTACTGACCGCTAGCGTGCACAAGGGACAAGGCGTTGTGATCATGATCAATGCGAATGATAACTCGCATATGATGGGCAGAATTGTTGATTTTATCGCTGACTATTACCACTGGGATGGATTTCCCGTAAAGAGGGCTAAACCGGCCGCGGTGACTGTGGATTCCAAAACGTTAACGGCTTTCGAAGGTCGCTATGAATTATTTAATAATCGAATCGTCACTTTTGAAGCGGAGAATCAGCGACTTTTTACCCTGGAAGATGGCTTTGTGGATGAAGAATTTGTGCCCGTCGCTCCTAATAAGTTTACATCGACTGACCGCAATGTTTCTGTGATCTTCATTACCGACGCCAATGGAAATGCGACTGGCTTCACGCTTAAAGACGATGATCAGGGCTATCAGCGAACAGTACCGCGTATTGGGCCGCTTGCCAATGCTCATCAAACCAAGGCCGATCCTGATCCGTCACGCACACCCAAAATCATGGCGGCTTTGCAGGCTATGGTAAAAGGTGGTAAACTATTGGAAGAAGCATCAGGCATCACGTTGGGAGCCAAACGCGATTTTGCAGGAGGAATGCCAGAGCCGGAAACGTTGAAATCATTAACTTTTATTCATTCCGAAAACGTCGCAGGCCGGGGAATTCAACGCCATGAAAGCGACGTAAGCGAAATAGTAACTTACCAATTGAAGTCCAATCAGCCGGATACCTATATACTCGTCCATCTGACTTCCGACGGCTTGGTTACGGATTGCGATCTCGTTGAAAAATAATAGCTATTTGAAGCGAATTAGGCAAGTGCTTCGTGCCGGTAATAATTTCCCCTTCGTCAGCGCTCAGCTAAAATTCGCCCCGTATCTGCGTCACAGGTAAACTTCTACCAAATGCATTGGCAGACACCGTAAGACGTAACGAGCGAATGTAATCGGGCATGGCTGGTGCAGATCGTTCCGAAGCCCGATTACCTGCGAAGGATCAAAGCACCTCTGCCGTGAGTTGGGTCGTGAGCTTTTGAATCAGCGGTTTCAGCACTTTCGTCTTCATTTCAGCATCACCGCCGGCGGTCATGGCGCTGGTGCTCTGCTGCGATGTCTCTCCACTGTGTTTAACCTTTCCGGTAGTGACCTCAACGAGCCGGGTTTTGAGCGTGGCAGAACCCTTCGGGTTGTATTCCTCGACCGTGCCGGTCAGGACGTAACGGACCCCGAGCTGCTTGCCGACCCGTACCGCAGCGGCCGTTGAAGGCCCGTTCACCGCTATCAGATCGGCTTTGGAGGCATCCCTGGTGTGCCTTACATCCACGACGTCAAACCGGTCGCTTTCAAAAAGGGCGAACGCGATGCTGGCCTGAAGCTGCCGTTTGGCTTCGGCCGTCATGCCCGGTACGCTGGGACCAGGCGTGAATTCGACCACTGCCAGCCGGGGCTTTTCTGTACTTCCCGCCGACTCTTTCGGGGGAGCCTGAGCGAGAATCACACCCGCCCAGGCGAGTCCCAACATACCGGCTACAAATACTTTTTTGATCATTTTTTCCATTTTGTAAATTGTGCGTGATTATCATGTTAAAGCGTTTACCTTGTTTGGTATTCCCGGACACGGATTACTTCTTCAGCACTTTGGTGGTCAATACCCGGTTTCCGTCGTTGACCTGCACCAGATAGAGCCCGGCCGGAACCGGCACTCCGGTTTGGTCCGTTCCGTTCCAGTATACCCCGGTTTGGCCCAATACGGCGTTGTTCGTGGGTAATGTAGTAATGGGTACACCCGCCGTGGTGAGGATGCGCACCGATACGGGACCTCCCTCCGCAAACGGGAAGTTGATTTCGGTTTGGTCCCGGAACGGATTGGGGTAAGCACGTACCTGGTGCTCTTCCGCCGACCCTCGGTCGAACGATGGAGAAGACCCGTCCTCCAGCCAGTGCGGTGGGATAGTCGGTCCGGCGGCCTTGCGAGCCGACGAAAAAGGCAGCCCCATCCTGACAGTGCCCACGGGTGCCCGCAGCGTCATGGGCCGGGTGAAGGTGGTTGGGCCGTAGTAATCGCCCCGGGCGAAATACACCTGCGCCCCGGCGGGGGCATCGTTGGCCGCTTTATTCGCAGTGCGGAACGGTTTGTGAATCTCGCCGGTACCGGGGTCAGACAGCCCATCCGGATCGACGTAGACCGAGTTGGATGCGAAAAAGTCGTTCAGTTCATTTCGAAAGCTGTCGTCCCGAAAGCCCCGGCCGCTCCCCAGGTTGAGATCGTTCCCGTTATTATGTACGCCGATGGCCACGTTCGTTCCCGCAAAGGTGATGGGGGCACCGTAGTCGCTACCGCCCCAATACGGCATATTATACAGCACAAACCGGTCGCGATCGCCTTGCCCAGTGGTCAGATAGCTGTTCTGGGGCAGCAGGTGTGTTTGCGATACATGCAAGGTCCGGTATGTGTTATTGCCTTGCAGGAGGTCGTTGTTATCATTGCCGTAGTGAAACAGGTCGACCGGCACGTCGCCCATCGCGTCGATGGTGTAATTGCTCGGGTTGGTGGCGATGCGGAAGTATTCCTGCTGGCGTTCGCCGGGCCGTAGACCGGTGCCGTTGGGCAAGGGTTCAAAAATTAACCAACCGGTATAGAACAGGTAACTTGTAGGCACATTTTTAAAATACAAGTCCAAGGATTGGCATGGGTTCTTCATTTGCACCGGGTATTGGTCCAGGGGAGAAGGATGCCTGACCGTGGTGCCGATCGAGGGCGGTACATTAAACTCGATGACGTCAAACCCTTCGATGTACCTGAGTTGCTGTGACCAAGTCGCCACAATGGCCCCGTTGGGGGCAATCCAGCCCGTGCCGTCCGACTCGCTTCCATTGGTGAACCGACCGACTGCTTTGGCATGCGGGTAGGTTACAGACGAAGCAGCGGACGTTGTTACCGTCGATTGCTTCGTTGCCTGCTGTGAAAACGCAGCCTGACGGGCGTTTTTAGTCTGGTTAAACGGTACGCTGCTAACTTTTAGGCCACTAACCGTAACCGTGTTTCTGTCGCCTGTAGCAGCAAAGAGCGATACATTGACCGATTGGCCGTTGAAATAGGCCGAGCTATAGCGCCAGTTTTCAAGGTCCTGCTTTCTGAGTTCCTGGCGGGAGCCGTCGGCACCTTCCAGCACCAGATAGCTGCCTTCGCCTAATTGCGTACCCGCGAAATATAGCCGAAGAAAAGTCGTGTTGGGCTGCGTCACCTGCGTCAGGAGCCGAAGCTGAGCGTGGTCTACGGTATCAGTCTGGTACCGGACCGAATGGGGTACCATTTTCTGGGCCACCACCGGCACGCTGAACAGACCGAACAGCCCGAAGAGCAAGAGATTGATTACTTTCATGTTTTCTACAGTTTTTGGGTATTTTACTGAAGACTCACCAGGACCAGCACCAAACCCGTACCCGTTTCCAGCGACGTCATGGCTTTGCCGAGAATGGCTCCCTGCGCCTTCCCGGTGTCGGTCGCTTTCATAGCGTGGCCGGTCGTGAGCGAAGTGGTGAGCAGATCGCCCGGCCGAATGGCCCCGTACTGCGCATCGACCCGGCAATAAACGCGTCCCGTCAGGGCGACTGGATGTTGCCCGCTGGCAAGGGTACCGGCCTGCCCCATCAGCATCCCCGGCTGCACGTCGCCCGCTCCGCTCACAATACCGGCCACGGTTTTGTCATAGGCTTGCCGGGCCACTCGCAATTGCCCCGGTTTGTTGGGGTCGATGCTGACGACCGTACCCGGCAGTAATGCCTCGTCCGCATCGATGTCAAACTGTTCGGCAAAGTCGGCTCCTCCGGTTATTTCCAGCACTTTAGTCGAGGTCGTGCCGTTAACCTGTAACGTTTTGGAGGGCGTTGTGAGGCCAATGCCGACGTTTCCGGCGGGCGTAATCACCATCGCTGCATCGTCGGAACTGGCGGTTTTGGAAAAAACCAGTTTACCCGCTCCGGCTCCCCAACTGCTGTTGGCCACCCCGACGCGCCAGGCCGCTCCGCCCGCACCGGTATTGATGAGCTTGAGCTGCATGTCACCTTCGGAGGCCACGCTGAACCGGGCTTCGTTGTCGGTCGTACCGACTTTTACCTTGCCCCCGCCGTTGGCGAGGTGAACGTTCTGTTCCGAATCGTTATTGATGTACAGCGGGTCGCTGCTTTCGATCTGGTTGCCGTCGAGGGCCAGCATGTGGGTGTTGTCACCCACCTTGGTGTGCAGGCGCAGGGCACCGTCGACCACCGAATTGCCCGATTTGGTGATGTTTTTTCCGTAGATGGTGAACTCGACCGGGTTGTCGGTGTTGATGCCCAGCCGGGCCATGTCGGGCGACAGGCCAAACAGCAGGTCACTGTTGTGCCGGATGCGAAAGTGGTTTTCGTTATTGATGGACCAGGTGTTGGTCGTGCTGTTGTTAGCGGTTCTGCGTAGTTCGATGCCGGCCGTCTGGCTGGAGAGTGAAGCCCCGCCCAGAGAGCTGACCCGTAGATAGGTGTCTGATGTACTGTGGATATCTACGTTCCGGTTCGGGTTTGACATACCGATTCCAACTTTGATCGGCGGGTTGACGTAAACGTTGCCGTTTTGCGTCGACCATTGGGCCAGCACTTGATTGGAGGTGAACAGAAAGCCTGCAAGGCAAAGCTTTAGAAAGAGGTGTGAAGAATACGTACGCATGATTTTGACAAATGATTGGTTAAGATGAACTAACTACTGGAAGACACAGCTTCCCCAACCCGAAGCGGACGTCTGCTCCGGGTCTTTACATTCGGAAAAGTGGTTAGACGGAATCAGTCGTTCGGTACGGCCAGGTACACCTCGATGATTCGGGGGGTCATCGAGACGATGCGGATGCCGCCGTAGCGGTTCTGGTTCATCGGTTTAATTTGCCGGAAGAGAAATACATCGCCCTGCTGGTACACCGGAGGCTGCTGGTTGTTGTCTACCCAGTAGGTTTCGAACAGACCCGGTCGCTCTTTCACCATGTGTTCGATAGTCTTGACCGAATAATCAACCTTGTTGAACCAGGTCGTTTCCATCTGATTACCCGCTTCAAATGTGTGTATCAATTCATCCCACAGCGTATTGGACATTTCGAGTTGGGCATTGTTGTACAGGTTGAAATTCGTCTTGTACGTAGTGGAAGCTGGTTGGCTGTTCAGGTAATCGAAGCTGTTGAGCGCCCCGTTGGATAGCGTAAACACCGTTGGAATCTTGTTGGGGTCGGTACCGGCCGGATAATTCGGCCACTCGATCCGCCAGGTTAGGCACTTGGTGTGGGCCCACAGACTGTATTCAGGAATGAATGTCTTTTTGGTAATTGTCGGGTACGGCAGTGATTGCCCGCCCGGATTGGCAGTGTATCCTTCGATACCGTTCGAGTGCGGATTCGGGACGACACCTTCGGTTCGTGCTGTCAGATCCTTCCGCTCAATAAAGCTTTCTTCGCATCCGCATAGTCCTATCAGGAGCATAAAGAGCGCGGTTACTACTTTACCATGTTGCATACGTGTTGGTGTGGAAAATAAGAAATTAGGGTGCCTACTGCTTACAGGTGATTCGGCCGATACCTTACGGCAACAAAGGTAAAGCAGGCCCCCGGCGCGGAACTAACACGGAGTTCCCAGAAAATAGCACGGATGTAACATAGCCTAATTATGAACAATAAGTGCTTATAAATCAGTATTTTATGATTTAATACCGGAGAGGCTTACATCTTTTTGCTTCGCAAATTCGGAAGGCAGCATGCCAAATTGTTCTTTAAAACACCGGGAAAAATAGGAAAGATGTTGAAAACCCGACTGGTAAGCGGCCTCGGCAATCTGAATACCGGGTTGCTGCAGGAGGTCAGCGGCCCGTTGCAGCCGAATGTAACGGATAAAATCGGAGGCCGACTGGTCGGTGAGCGCTTTCAGTTTCCGGTGAAGCTGCATCCGGCTCATGCCCATTTCCCGTTGAAGCACTTCCACGGTGAACGCTTCGTCAGTAAGGTGTTCGCCAATGATGCGCATGGCTTTTTCCAGAAACTCGGCTTCCCGGTCGCGGACGAGCGCCCCGGCAGGTTGCAGTTTTACCTCCCGACTGTACTTTTTGCGCAATAGATCGCGCTGGGTAAGCAAGGTGTTGATGCGGGCCACCAGTTCGTCGAGGGCAAAGGGCTTGGCCAGGTACTGTTCAGCCCCGCCCTCAAACCCTTCTTTCCGGGAATCAACGTCGTCTTTGGCCGTAAGCAGGATAACCGGAATGTGGCTGGTTAAGTCGTCCTCTTTCAGGTGACGGGTCATCGAAAAACCGTCCATTACCGGCATCATCACATCGGAAATGATCAGGTCCGGAACCACCCGGCGGGCCACTTGCAGTCCTTCATCACCCCGCATGGCCTGCACAACCCGGAAGCGGTTGGAAAGTTGCTGATGGATGTAATGGTTTAACTCGGGGTGGTCTTCCACCAACAGGAGTGTGGGCTTGTCCTCTCCGCCGACCACAGCCGGTTCCTCCTCCGTCAGGAGGGCAGGCGTGGCCATGGCTAAGCCAGAAACCTGGCCAACACCCGTAGCCGATACGACCCCGGCCAATCCGTGAGCGGCCTGCGATGCATCGGCTTTCAGCGGCAGCCAGACCACGAAGGTGGTGCCTAAACCAGGCTGACTCGCTACATTAATCGAGCCTTCGTACAGTTCGACCAGTTCTTTGGTTAGGGCCAGTCCCAGACCGCTTCCCTCGAAGGCCCGCGTTTGCGAAGGGTCAATCTGATAGAAACGGTCGAATATGCGGTCTTGCAACGATTCAGGAATGCCGATGCCGGTGTCGCTGACGACCAGCCGGAGTCCGGTTTCGGGTTTCACCTCAACCCGCAGCGTGACCTGACCGCCCGCCCGAGTAAACTTGATGGCATTGGACAACAGGTTATACACAATCTTCTCGAGCTTGTCGCGGTCGTAGGCCACCCACGATTCGGTCGTTGGCAGGTCAATCTGATACCGGAGTTTCCGGGCTGCAGCCATCGGCTGAAAGGAGTCGGCGGTTTGCCGAAGGAAGTCAACCACATTCCCTGTTTGCAGATTCAGCGTGAGTATGCCCATTTCGGCTTTTGCCAGGTCGAGCAGTTGGTTTACCAGCCGAAGCAATCGGTTGGCGTTGCGCTCCATCATTTGGGTTTCCTCCGGGCTGATGGCTTCCCGTTTCCGGAGCGGGGCCAGAATGAGCTGAAGCGGGGCGCGGAACTCGTGCGAGATGTTGGCAAAAAGCTGTGACTTGACCCGGTCCAGCTCTCTGATATAATCCGCTTCGAGTTGCAGAATTTTGGACTTTTTGGTCTCCTCATCCGCTATAGCCTGGGCAATTTTACTGCTACAGATGGCCGCAATGGTTTGCAAAGCTTCCTGATGATGCTCTTTAAAAAAGCCTTTTTCGGGATGCTCCGAGTCAATAACCCCAATCACCTTGTTTTGCAGCAGCAGCGGTACGGCCAATTCAGCGTGGCGCATCTCATCATCCAGGATGTAGCGCGGGTCCTGGGTGGTGTCGGTTACGATTTCCGGTTTACCCGTTCGGGCGACACTCCCCACAATCCCTTTATCAAGTGGAATCACCAGCGGGTTGAGAATAGAATAAGCTTCCGGATTTTTGTTGCCGTAGGCCGCTTTCTGCACCAGAGCCGTCCCCTCTTCATTGAGCAAATAGATCACACAATCGACAAAGCCCAGCCGGGCAATGCAGTTTTTAGCCACATCCCACAGGATTTCATCCACCGTATTTTTGCCGTAGAGCGAAGTGGCAAAGTAGTGAATCGTTTCGTCGATCTCCTGCCGGATCTGTAGGTTCTTCGAAAGCTGGTATTGTTGGTTTTCCAGCGAAAGCTTTACGTTGCGCTGCCGGAGTTTATACCGGTTGAACAGCAGATAGCCAATCAGACCGCCCAGCAGTGCGAAAGCGATTAGGGATACGATCAGCGTACGCTGCTGGCTTAGTGACGCCTGCTGTGCTTCCAGCCGGAGTTTTTGCACACTCAGTTCGCGGTCTTTCTGTTCGCCCTGATAGCGGGCCTGTAGGTCAGCAATCTGCCGGGCCAACTCCGCCGACTGCAAACTGTCGGTCAGGTACTGGTACTGCTTTTGGGCAATCACGGCCTCCTTGGATTTTCCTAACACGCCGTAAATCAAGGGTAAATTGGCCAAGGCCAGTTGCTGAAGACTCTTGGATTCGATTCGTTTGGCAATGGCCAGCACCTGCTGCGAATACTGCAGGGCTTGCTGAAAATCGCCCATGTCCCTGGAAAGCAACGCCAAATCCGCGTAGGAGCCGCCGATGTTTAGCTGATTCCCTTTTTTTAGATCAATGTCCAGCGATTTGTTGTAAAACTCCCGCGCTTTGCCGAACTCCCGGCGAATGCGGTAAATTCTCGCCAAATTATGAAACGTGTTGCCCATCGCCTGACTATCCCGCCGAGCCGTCTGCATGTTCAGAGCCTTCAGGGCTGATTGTAAGGCCCGTTCGTAACTCTTTTTGTCAAAGTACACGTTTCCCAGGTTGCCGTAAATGGCCCCGAGCAGGGCCGTGTCCTGCTGAGCCTCCGCGATTTTTTGGGCTTGCAGGTTTGCCTGTATACTCGCATCATACAGCTTCAGGGAGCGGTTGATGACGCCCATGGCGATGTACATGCGGCAAATGGCCCGCTGATCGCCCAGCTTGTGGAAAATCGAAAGCGCAGCTTTGGCTGCTTTGAGCGCACTGACGTAGTCGTCCCGTTCGGCGTAGATGCGGGTCATTAGTTGATAGGCTTTTCCTTCGGACAACGTCAATTGGTTTTTCTGCGCCAGCGTCAGGGCGGTTTTCGCGGCAGCCAACGCTTTCTCAGGCTGGGAAGATGTGAATTGTTCGGCCCGGTTAAGGTGCCGGTATATCCGATCCTGAACGGTGATTGGCTGGGCCAGCAACGAACTAATTCCTGTTCGAAAGAGAACATAAAGCAGTAGTAAGAAGCGCAAAGCCGAGGTTTCCATCGAACACTGTAGTTAAAGTCCGGCAATGATAGAAATAGAAGGGTTTTTAAAACCGGTTCATGATTGGTTTCGCAATCGGTAGAAAGTTGGCGACCCGGTGGGCCGACGCTAACTAGAAACGGTGAGGTTATATTTTCCCAAGAATCCATAGCTTTTTGACCCTTTCATTTCTCAAGGCTACGAGTGGCTATTTTGGACCCGCATTTTGGTTCAGAGAATGGGCATCATTCACCGTTTCTGCTGACAAAAAAGCCCCATTTTTGTCTCAAAAGCTTTTTGTGATTGGGAGCTAAACCTGGATAACCAGTGCCGACTGAATGTTGTCAATAAAAAGTGAACAACTGCGGTTGACAACCAACACGGAAGGCATAACCAACAGGGCAGCCTGCGCGGCTCATTCTTCGGGTCAAAGCAGTCGTCAAGCGGGACAAAATATTCGGACAGCACAAGTCGTCCCACTCCATGCGGACAAAATTAAACACCGGCCCTCGTTTCAACTCTGGAGATCCGCCCGGCACCAGGCAGGCCTGAGTGACGAGTTAGCGGTGGTTGTTTTTAGGGTAGTTGGCAGATGCCTTGATACTTTTTATCTGATTCGTATGCCTTTGGGTATGGGCAATCCAAAGTAAGGTATATTGTTGAAGGTCTCGAACGCGCCACACACCGGCATCTTCAGAACGAAAAATGAAATGCAATCTAAAATCAGCTTTGGATTCTTTTACTAAGTTTATTACTTCATTTCGAAAGCGATTAAAATAGGCGAGTAGGTCGGCTTTCTTTTCAAAGCGTCCTAGTGGTTGGGCAACAAAGGGCGCCTTCAACCTGACCGGATCGTTCGTATAAGCTAGCATCACGGAATCCACCCCTTTCACTTTCTCTACCCATTCCGGCATTTCAGGCGTAAATTGGTTATTTAATAAATCCCAGTATAATAATTCATCATAAATGCCTAGATGTTCTGCTACTTCCGCAATTGACCACTTTGTACTGTCGGGCTTGAAATGAATCTGCTTCTGGGTTAAACCGGATACTTCATTCAAAAAATCGACTTGTGAAGATTGCAAACCATCGATGAGAAATTGCCGTTCTTTTTCCGTCCAAAGCGGGTGTTTCGTTTGAGCAAAAGACACGACACCGAAACAAAGTAAACTACTAATTAATAGACTCTTCATGGCTAATTTTAAAAGAATTACCGTTCATATTGCACTGTAAAGCCGGATCAAACTAAGTTGAGAAAAAGCACTTTTAGACCCGATTTTAGCCCACTGGGGTAATGGCTGTACCTGCATTGAAACGTTGAGCATGGTTTTTAGCGAGGGCTTTAACGAAAGCCCGTAAATTCAGCTGTTTCATGGTGTATCAGCTTATTTGATGAGTCAAAGCTAAACACCTTCGCTTGGGCAGGATTGTACATATGCGACATTCTCACAGGGACAGTGTCAACTCGTCATTGGCCTTCCTGTACAGCATACGAAGTTTAACCGTGATCTTGGTAAACTCGCAGCTAAAATGCGGCTGATCATACCCGCCGAACAGACCTCTTCGGTATTCGTTTGAGCTGAAAGTTATTCAACAGGTTCTGGTAGGTAGTTCAGCCTTAGCAATCATTCGCCTGACCATTTCGGTTGGCAAGGGGAGAAGGGAAGCGAGCGGGGTTTGCGGGGACTGGTGCCAGAAACGTCTGCTTGACATCGATACGGTTGTATTGTTTACAAGTATACCCAAGGGTGCTATCTGCTCGGTCGGATTCAAACGATCGAACGATGAAGCGGTAAAACTAGCCGATGAAACGATATTTGCTTATTTTCGCTTGCACTAATCACTCCGTCTGATGCCTTCTTTCGCACTGACTTATAATCAGTGGTTCCTGCTTTTTACGGGAGCCGTGCTGGTTATGCTGATCGCTAACCTGATTCAATGGGCCGTTCATCAAGAGCGCATCTACGGTCAGTACACAGCCTACATTTTACTATGGATGATTGGGTTTGGCGTTGACTATGTCCGCTTACCCCCCAATGTGCTCGCCTTTATACAGACCGTTTCGCTACACCTATTTTCCCTGCTTTATTTAGAAATAGCGCTTACGTTTCTTCCGGTAAACGACCGACCGGGTTTGCCGGACTGGTACCGTCGGGTTCAATGGAGCGTTGCCCTGGTAGCCATACCCGAAGTGTATTTCAACCTGTTTTCGTCGGCCTGGCAAACCGGCTGGCATGAAATGCAGCTCAACCTGATTCGAATCCTCATCATCCTGGTTACTTACCTGACCATCGCTTATACTGTCGTTGTTACTATTCAAAAAACGGATGTGCTGGCCCGTTTTTTTGTGGTCGGAACGCTGGTCCTGTTGATTAGTGAACTACTGGGTATTCTTGTCATCGTTCAGTATGGACAGGCAGGCATGAGAGCTGGGCTGTTTAGCCTGCCCTTGCCTATTCATCCTGGTTTTATCGGCCAGTTAGGCCTTTTGTTTGATATTGCCTGCGTATCGCTGGGGCTATCCTACCGCCAGCGACGCGAAACCCGTCGACAGATGCAGGCCGAACAGGAACTTCTGCGCGAACGGGAACACAGTCTGCGCCGTCAACTGGAAGCCGACCTAACCCTTCAACAGATCAAGCAGCAACATACCGAAGCGCAGATGCGCGCGTTGCAGAGTCAGGTCAACCCGCACTTTCTGTTCAACGCCCTAAACACACTGTCCTCGCTCATTGACGAAAACCCCCGGCAAGCTACCGATTACGTGGACGAGCTGAGTTCCGTATACCGTTACCTGCTGCGGTCGGCCGATCAGGAGCTGACCACACTTAGCGTTGAGATGGATTTTATGGAGTCCTATTTTCACTTGCTCAAAACCCGCTTTGGCAACAGCGTTTGCCCGGAGGTGGCGGTGGCTAACGCCTACCGCGATGCGCTGATTCCGCCCCTGACGTTGCAGCTGCTGGTCGAGAATGCCGTTAAGCACAACCGCGCCCTGCCCGATGAGCCCCTCACGATTCGCATTCGGACCACGGCAGAGGGCCAACTCGTTGTTGAGAACAATTTGCAGCGCCGGAATGTACGGGTCGAATCAAACGGGGTGGGTCTGTCCAATATCACCGATAAATACCGGCTGCTACACCCCGCTAATCCGGATGGATCTAACCTCTTGATTGAGGAAGTAAATGGCTGGTTTCGAGTAAAGTTGCCCCTTCTGGGCGCGATCAAGTCCGTGCCAAGGAAGTGAGTCTCCCACAGAAAGGCAAAAGATTGGGCCGCTTCCTATTCAATAGGCACCCCTATCCTGGTAAACCAATGTAAACGAGGAATCAACGTTCGCGGTCGGAATAAAAAAGGGGAGGTGTTGGGCATGGAGTCCCGCTGCCATACAATACCGATTCCGCTACGTATGGAAGGGCATCCTGGTCAGCTCATGGAGTTGTAAAACGGCCCCGGCCGTAAAGGGCTTTCAACTAGAGGCAGGGGAATTTTTCAGGCAACCTTCCGGAGCTATTCAACACCTCGTTGCCTTTTCCAACTTTCCCAAAAGCAGCGCCACAATGTCATACCTTTCTGACCAAATCTTTCTCAACATTTGGGCGTACAAACCCCGCTGACCATTGCCGGCCTGTTCACTGGATAAAACGTCTGAGGGTAGTTCATGTGCCTCACTTTACGTACTTCTGCCAGTTATGTTGTTCCTTGAAGCCCAGCACTTCCCGGATTTTTCGATTGGAAAATAGGGCTTCATGCTCTGCTAACTCGCGACGAAAAGGCACGCCGGGAAAGAATTTTTCCGCCAGTTCTTTACTGGAAAGTAGAGCCCCATTGTGGTCGTTTCCGGCATTGAACACTTGATAGCCTAGCCCATCTTTTTGCAAACATAAGTCCACAATCTGGCCCAGGTCCCGCGCATCGATATAACAAAAAGCATTCCGGCGACGGACTTCAGGGTGAGTCAGGTAGTAGGGAAACAGCTCTTGGTATTCGTGGGGTTCAATCACATTACCGATGCGAAGCGCATAAATATCCACGCCCGAGCGTCGTTGAAAGCTGCGGGCCGTTTGTTCATTAACGACTTTTGATAAGCCGTAGCTATCCATGGGATCTACGTCATAGTCCTCTTCCAGGGGCAAGACTTTCGGGTTGGTTTGACCATCCGAAAAGCAGATGCCATAGGTGGTCTCGGAAGAAGCAATAATAATTTTTTGAATGCCCAGTTTAACCGCGGCTTCAATCACATTGTAGGTACCCAAGGTATTGACCCGAAATGTTTCGTTATCGGGTTTGAGTAAAATTCGGGGCACGGCGGCAAAATGGACGACGGCATCAAAGTGGGGTATGCCCGTACCTGGTTCCAATTCGTCGAAGCTGGCATACGCACTGAGCGCATTAAACATTTGACCGGAATCGGTGGTATCGGCTATCAGGTTGGTGACTCCTGGGAGATGCAGCGGACTCAGGTCAACATTCATCACGGTATGGCCTTGCTCAAGCAGGTAGGCAATGACGTGCTTACCGGCTTTTCCTGATCCTCCTGTAAAACAGATTCGCTGTTTAGTCATAATTGGTGTTGGTTCATGCGTTTTGGGTAAAGCGATAGAGGTCGTAAAGCAAATTAACTGATCAACGAATGGCAACCCCTTATCTTGTTATGAATTGGGGTTGATGTCAACATGTCTGTTCAAAATTACGGTAAGATATTGCCATTGGAAGTGTGGCAGACCTCCGCAACAGATACGCCGGTATCAGCCTGTCGAAGCGCAAAACGATGGCTCGGGCTACCCCGTTGTGCTTCTGTGAACTTGCGGTCCGCCACCGCGGGTTTTTTCCATAAGCGATTTCGTGATTAGTTGAATTATCAAAATCGCCCGGATTTCTCTACTCGTTCAATATCCAGTTTTTAGAGACAAGGTCAGTTTATTTGCGAATCAAAAGTTATCGAGTCTAACCAGAAGGGGCATCAACTTTACTAAACCACTCCTCCAGTCCCAATTCTAAAATTACCTGGCGCTCAAAAGGGTCTCTCTTTAGTAGTGAAAATTGCCTGGAAAATTGCTTCAAAGGATTGTTTTTTAGCCAATGCCTCAGTGTTTTCAGAAAAAGTTGCTCAACACGGAACCCGGTTTTCTGCCGTTTTAACCTTAACTCAATAGACCTAAGCTCATAATGAATATAATCCCGGTTTTCTAGCGCCACGTGGATCATCAGATTCATCAATCGGCAACTCACATATAAAATACGACTTAGGGAGCGCGTAGGCTGATTTAAAATTTGATTGATAATGCGCAGAGCTTCACTATAATTGCCCAAATGATAGTAAACACGGGCAATGCTTAATTTAAGTTGCACTTGGATTTGTAAAGGTAGCCTATAAAGATCTTTTTCAATTAGATCCTGGTTGTGGCTGATGAGCTGACTGGCTTGCTGGTAGTTTCCTGTGTTTACAGCAACGTGTAGCTGGTTTTCAATAACCTGGCATTGGGTTGTAAGTTTTAACGTATCTGAAGTCGTCGATATGGATAGCATTTGTCCTAAAAAATAATCCATTTTTTCGTACTGCTGGGTTACCCGCATCGTTTGTAAGGCATTGTTCACTACGTGCATGTAATACAACGGCTTGTCGGCCCATAGATGACTATGACTTTGAAACAAACTGTCCAGTTCATAAAGCATTTGTAAGCTATCCTGAGGACTGTCCGTCATTAGGAAGTAGGCCGACTGAAACTGTAAGTGAAGCTGTTTGGATTCGAACGACTCAATATTTTGGGAACTTAACACCTGATGTTCTTCAAGAAGTAAATCATTTAGCCGTAGTGTTTCCTGACGGCTTCTTACTATACCAGTTTTCCAGTAGCGCATCGACACTATCTCATACAGAGAGGCATGGTGCTGGATCACCAGTTCATGGCGTAAGAGCTCCGAGATTTTCTCCTGCTTCTCAACTAGTTTAGCTTCATCCCAGCCAACAAATTGCTGGGATATTATATACTGGATCTCTTGTCGGGAAGCTAAAATGTAGTAAATGAACTTTTCATACTTCAACGCGATCGTTTTTGCCTTGTCAAGTTGTTCAAGACTGGCTTCGATCAGCCCTCGATCGAACAGAATCCGACTGTCGCTAAGCAAGGCCTGTAGTTGATCTTCGACAATTTTATCCGCACCAAATTGCCGTAGACTCCTCATTAAGGTCTTATATAAATACTTACGGGCTGTCTCCAAAGCCGAGGTTGTAAAATTCTCATGAAGATCCCGGCTTAACTCCTTCGTAAATTGTAGGTGCCGATCAAGACAATTGAACAAGGTAAGGTAATCCTTTTCTCCCCCCTGTATGGAGGTGCTGAGTTTGAAATACCGTTTCTCTGATTTTGTCAGTGAATGAATAAGTAAATGAAGTGTTTCGATCGATACCATAGCATTACCTAAAGTGTACTGGAAAAATGGTATTATTTAGAGATAAAGTTTAGTATATAAGGGCACTACTTCGATTTTTTACTGATCATTTCCTTTATAGCTTTACCTGTTTCAGGAAAAAAGACGCTATAAACTATAAATTATTCCAGATACTTTTGAACAACCAATTCGTCTTCTTCTATGCATACTTCTGTAATATGTGTTGTTGGCAGTTCAAACACCGACATGGTCGTAAAAGCCGATAAATTGCCTATACCTGGTGAAACGGTAATCGGGGGACAGTTTTTAATGACTCCAGGGGGGAAAGGAGCCAACCAGGCGGTTGCCGCAGCTCGGCTAGGCGGTCAAGTTGCCCTTGCTGTTAAAGTGGGAAATGACATTTTTGGAAAACAGGCCATACAACAGTTCCAGCGCGAAAAGATCAATCTCAAGTATACTTCAACAGACCCGGAACATCCGTCCGGTGTAGCGCTGATCAATGTAGATGCGAAAGGGGAAAATTGTATTACCGTAGCTCCCGGTGCAAATAGTTATCTAATGCCCAAAGATGTTGAAGCGGTTATTGATGATTTAAATCCCCACGATATCGTACTTATTCAGTTAGAAATTCCGCTACAAACTGTTAGCTACGTCATTCGCCGATGTGCTGAAAAAAAGATCCTTGTTATTTTAAATCCCGCTCCGGCCCAACTTCTGCCCAGCGACCTTTTCGCGTGCCTGGACCTGATCACACCCAATGAAACCGAAGTTGAGCTTTTGACGGGAATTCGGGTAACAAACTTAAAATCAGCCAGGGAGGCAGCCCAGGCGTTGCGCGATAAAGGGGTATCCAATGTCATCATAACTTTAGGGCATAAAGGAGCTTACCTGCAAACTGATAAACTGGGAAAACTGATTCCGGCGCCCCCTGTTACGGCAATTGATACGACCGCCGGGGGCGATTGTTTTAACGGCGCGTTGGCGGTTGCCTTAGCCTCGAAAAAGCCATTGGAAGAGGCCGTTGCTTTTGCGTGTAAGGTCGCTTCGATCTGTGTGACACGAATGGGAGCTCAGGCATCCTTACCCTACTGGCGCGAAGTCAATAAATTACCCTTGTCAATCGATCCGTCCGAATTACCGTAACCTTCTCAAGTTTTATGTTTATCATTCCAAATTATACGGTCGCAGTTGTCTTTTGCCTGATTACAATGCTATGTTGGGGCTCCTGGGCCAATACGCAAAAACTGGCTGCTGGCCAGTGGCGTTTTGAGTTGTTTTATTGGGACTATGTCATCGGTATTTTCCTTTTTTCACTTCTCTCAGCATTGACGCTAGGGAGTATTGGGGAGGGCGGGCGACCATTTCTTACCGACATTGCGCAAGCCGATAAGTCCAACATGTTTTCAGCCATCCTGGGAGGAGTCATCTTTAATGCCTCCAATATTCTGCTGGCGGCTGCTATTTCTATTTCCGGTATGGCGGTTGCTTTTCCGGTTGGCGTTGGCCTGGCCCTGGTAATCGGCGTAATTATCAATTACATAAATGCTCCTGTTGGCAATGCAAGCATCCTTTTGGGGGGCGTTGTTATGATTGTCGTTGCCATTCTCCTCAACGCGAAAGCCTATCGAACAAACCCTGATTCATCCGTAAGCCTGTCCAGGAAGGGACTCTGGCTGGCTATTATAAGTGGTGGTTTAATGGGCCTCTTTTACAAGTACGTAGCGCAATCGATGTTCCCTGATTTTCAAATACCGCAACCCGGAAAACTCAGCCCTTACTCAGCCGTGGTATTTTTCTCCATTGGGGTTTTAACCAGTAATTTTTTGTTCAATACACTGCTGATGTGGAAGCCCTTTATAGGTGAGCCTCTTCGGTATGCGAATTATTTTCGGGGGGGGAGTCGTAATCACGCCATGGGTATTCTGGGTGGAACGATATGGTGCATCGGCTTATTATTCAGTATAATTGCTTCTGACAAAGCAGGTCCGGCCATATCCTACGGCCTGGGGCAGGGGGCCACGGTTATTGCTGCCATCTGGGGCATTTACGTTTGGCGCGAATTCCGACATGCTCCCCAAACCACCCACAGACTCCTGAATATTATGCTTCTATGTTACGTCGCGGGATTGAGTCTGCTGATTATTGCCCGTGATGCTTGATAGATACTCCATATAGCCTTTCAGGAGCGCATTTTACATCTTTTCGACTAGGCATGGTCGCTCCCGAAACAGAAAAACCCTAACACTTATTCGTACCTCACTCTGTGAGGTAACCCTTTAACATCCCTTCAGCATGAAAAAACTAGTTTCCTGGTCTTTGTTCCTCATTGTCGTTGTTGGATTCATCGCGCCCAAACCGCAGCCAACGTACGTAAGCATGTCTAAAGAAAAACTGCGTGATAAAATCAAAGGCGGCTGGGCGGGTCAGGTCATCGGCTGCACGTTTGGCGGTCCAACGGAATTTCAGTTCAACGGTACGATGATCAATGACTACCAGAAAATCCCCTGGTATGATGGGTATATTAAACACAGTATGATGAGCAGTCCGAGCCTGTACGATGATTTGTACATGGATCTCACGTTTGTCGATGTATTTGAAAAGCACGGATTGGATGCCCCCGTCGAAGCTCATGCCAAAGCCTACGCCAACTCCGAATACCGGCTCTGGCACGCCAATCAGGTAGGGCGGTACAATATTCTTCATGGTCTAAAAGCGCCGGAGTCAGGCCACTGGCTGAATAATCCGCACGCCGATGATATCGACTTTCAGATTGAAGCTGACTTCTCCGGCCTGATGGCTCCCGGTATGCCCAACACGGCGGCAAAGATTGGCGACGGCATTGGCCACATCATGAACTATGGCGACGGATGGTATGGGGGCGTTTACGTTGGTGCCATGTATTCGCTGGCTTTTGTTTCCAAAGACATCAACTATGTCGTCAAGGAAGCCCTGAAAACAATACCGGCGCAGAGCACATTCTATCAGTGTATCAATGATGTAATCGGCTGGCATGCAAAATACCCCAATGACTGGAAAAAAACATGGTTTGAAGTGCAACGGAAATGGGCCGACGAGGCCGGTTGTCCAATGGGAGTCTATTCAGCTTATGACATCGATGCCAAGATCAATGCGGCTTACATTGTAATTGGCCTCCTGTACGGCAACGGGGATTTTACGAAAACCATGGAAATCAGCACCCGATGTGGCCAGGATTCAGATTGCAATCCCTCATCGGCAGCGGGTATCCTGGGTACGATGATAGGCTATGATCAAATTTCATCGTATTGGAAATTGGGCTTGAAAGAAGCCGAAGACGTCGATTTCAGGTATACGACCATGTCGTTGAATGATGTGTATGACATCGGGTTGAAACACGCGTTGCAGATGATTGAGCGCAATGGCGGTAAAGTTTCCGATAAAGACGTAACGCTGGCCGTACAAAAGCCTCAGGCAGTTCGGTTGGAACAAGGCTTCACCGGTCATTTCCCCGTGAGTGTAAAACCCATCCAGAAAGAACTTACGAATGAGTATTCATTTGAGGTTGACGGCATTGGGTTTGTGCTCAGAGGAAATGCTGAACCCGTAAAAGTCGATATTGCCAATGACAAGGCCAATGTCCACGTATTTGATGCGGAGCTATACATCGATGATAAACTGGTTGAGAAAGCGAAGTTGCCAACCAGTTTCCGGCTACGGCGACACGAACTCTTCTGGAAATATCAACTTCCCAAAGGCAAACATGCCGTCCGGGTTAAAGTACTGAATCCTGATCCCGGTTATGTGGTGCGGATGGTTAGTCTGATCACCTATGACAACAAACCGCACGCGCATCCTGAATAGGTAACTACCCTCTAAAAGCCCCTGTATTTAAGGTCCAATTGCCTGTGTTGCTCCCTGAATCTGATCGAATCGGTCCAAAACCGATGACAGGGGATGCCTTTGCCCTTCGCCTTTAAAACAACTAAAATTATGCCCAATCAATGTACTATTCCAGGCTGGAAACCGATGCGGTTCACAGTTTTCCAGCTCTGCTTATGCCTTCTGCCTGCGGGTTTAGCCCTTGCCGAAGCGACCAGAGGTTCCGCTTTGAAAAACCACCGGATCATCGTGGAGTATAACGATCCACAGAAAGTAGCGGATCGAACCATAACGGGTTCCGTGACGGACGACAAAGGCGAACCCTTACCGGGCGTTAGTATTGTCTTGAAAGACACCCAACGCGGAACCAACAGTGACGGCCAGGGGCAATTCAGTCTGACCGTACCGGATGGTCCGGCCACGCTGGTGTTCAGTTTTGTTGGCTACGTTGCCAAAGAGATAAGTGTTGATAACCAGACCCGGCTGACGGTTTCGCTACTCGTCGATGATAAAACGTTGAATGAAGTGGTGGTGGTCGGTTACGGTACGCAATCTCGCCGGAATGTTACGGGATCGGTGACCAAAGTCGATTTAAAGCAGATGGAAAACACGCCGACGACGAACATCGGCCAGGCCTTGCGGGGCCGGGTGGCTGGTGTGCAATTTACCGACAATGGGCGGCCCGGTCAGGGAGGAAGTATTTTGGTGCGTGGGCAACGATCCATTTCGGCCAGTAATAACCCCTTGATTGTTCTGGACGGTATTTTTTTTGAGGGGAACCTGAGCGACATCAATCCGGGCGACATCGAATCCATGGAGGTGCTTAAAGATGCATCGGCTACCGCCATTTACGGGGCCCGTGCTGCCAACGGTGTTATCCTGATTACGTCCAAAAAAGGCACTTCTGAAACACCGACCATCCGGCTGAATACGTATTACGGAAGTTCCAGCTGGAGTTACACGCCCAAATTACTGACGCCGGAACGGTATATCGAAAAAACACTGGACTGGCGGAAGCAGAGTGGTTTGGATGCCGACCCCGCGAAAATTGGCGGCTACCTTACCGCTACGGAAGCCAGAAACTATGCCGCAGGCCAAACGATCGATCCGCTTAAGGTGGCCTCGCAACAGGCCGGAATTTATAACCTGGATTTGAGTGTAGCCGGTCGGTCGGCCCGAACAAACTATTACGTCTCCGCTAACTACAACAACGAAAAAGGGCTTATCTACAACGATAATGCCAGCCGGACCAGCGTTCGGGTCAACCTGGATACGCAAGTTACCGACTGGCTTAAGATCGGCATCAATGCGCAGTATGCAGAACGGGATCTGTCGGGAAATTCGGCGGACATGGGGGTCGCCTTCTGGACATCGCCTTACAACGACGTTTGGGTGGATGCCGCCCAAACCGATCCCAAACCGCTTGGCAATGAGGATGGCCTGGTCGGCAGTATTCTTTATAACGCCCTGATCTATAAAAATCAGGAACGTCAGCGCAATCTGTTCGCCAATTTTTTTGGCGTCCTGGATATTCCCTTCATCAAGGGATTGTCGTACCGGATTAATTATTCTCCTAATTACCGCTGGTTTAATTTGAATGATTTCCAGCCCATTTACCAACGGAACGGTATCAATAATACGGGTTTTGCCAGCCGCCGGACCGATTTCAACAAGAACTGGGTACTGGAAAATATTCTGACGTATAGCCGCCAGGTTGGTGAAAATCACGGCTTCGATCTGACGTTGTTGTACGGACGAAATCAGGCGTATGCCGAATCAATCATTTCTTCGGGAACCGATTTTTCGGGCTCCAGCGATGCCAACGGCTGGAATAACATTGCCTTGGCTAAAATTCAGGCGGTAACGTATCCCGGTGGAACGTTGGGCGCTTCCCAGGTGGATGCCATCTCGTCGATGGCCCGGCTAAACTACCGGTTCAAAGATCGCTACCTGTTTACGTTCACCACTCGCCGGGATGGTAATTCGGTGTTTGGCGCCAACAACAAGTTTGGTGTATTCCCGTCGGCGGCCTTCGCCTGGATAGCCTCGGATGAGTCATTCATAAAAACGCTGTCGGCCATCAACCTGCTCAAGCTCCGGGCATCTTACGGCTCAGTGGGGAATCAGGCCATATCGGCCTACCAGTCGCTGACCAAACTGGGGCAGGTTCAATACGTATATGGTGATGGCGGTACGACCTCTACGGGCATCTTTCCCCTCAACATTGCCAGTCCGGATCTGCGTTGGGAAACCACCACCACGACCAATATTGCTGCTGATTTTGAGGTATTTAAAGGTCGCATCGGGGGAACCGTTGAATATTATAGCATGAATACGAAAGACCTGTTACTCACCCGGCAATTGCCCGGACCGACCGGTTTTACGTCCATTCTGACCAACATTGGCGCTACCAACAACAAGGGCGTAGAAGTCACCCTGAATACGGTAAATCTGAAACCGGGGCCTCTGGAATGGACCAGTACCCTGGTGTTTTCCGCCAACAAAAACCGGATCGTTCACATTTACCAGAGCGACGCCAATGGGGATGGAACCGAAGACAACGACATCAACAACAAGTGGTTCATCGGACAGCCCATTTCCGTCGCGTATGATTACCGCCTGGACGGGGTCTACCAGGAAGGTGACCAAATTCCTGCCGGACAGAAGGCCGGTTTTTTCCGGATGCAGGATGCCAACGGCGATGGAAAAATAACGCCCGATGATCGGGTGGTGCAGGGCACGCTGCAACCCAAATACCGCTGGAACATTGTGAATTCCCTTCGGTACAAAAACTTTAGCCTGATGCTCAATATCAATGCCTTACAAGGCTGGCTGGGCGTCAACAACCTGCTGGCCCTGGACCCGTCAGCGGGTGTTTTCGGGGGCGGAAACAACCCCGGACGGGCTGCCAATTTCCTGGATGCGGGCTGGTGGACGCCCGAGAATAAATCGACTACCCGCTCTTCGCTGGTCTATACCAATCCGTATGGACACCAATACTTCCAGAGCCGGGATTTTGTCCGCATTCAGGAAGTTGCCTTATCGTATGATGTGCCGAAAGAGTTTACCAAGCGTTTACGGATGAATACGCTTCGGTTTTACGTCAGTGGCCGGAATCTGCATACGTTTACCAGCTGGCAGGGGATGGACCCGGAAACGGGTGATGGCACCCGGAGCGCTTTCCCCGTACCGCGTACGGTTTCGGCAGGAGCAACAATCAGTTTTTGAACCTTTCTTTAGCCTCAAATCATGAACAATAAACTGCTTATTTATCTAAAAACAGGACTGGTGGGTATACTGCTGCTGGCCGGTCAGTCCTGTAAAGAATCCGTTCTGGACGAAAAACCAATCAGTTTTCTGGGTTCAGACAACGTATTGGTGAACAAGGCTGGTTTTCAAAGTGCCATCACGTCGCTGCACCAGGGATTGCGGGAGATGATCAATTTGAACAGCGCCGATGGCTGGTGGGCGTTGTCTTTAGCGACGGACATGGGTTCGATTGGGGTGCGCGATGTTTTGTTGCGGGATTACCAGGCTCAGCTCACCCCGAGCTATGGTGTCGTCAATTATTTCTGGGACTGGGCCTATACTACGGAACTGCCCCGGGCGAATCTGATCATCGACTATGCCGGGCGGCCCACCGCAGTGTGGAGCAGCGAAGCCGAGAAAAACGCCGTCATAGCGGAAGCTCGTTTTTTTCGGGCTTATACGCTGAACTTACTCACCAACCTGTATGGGGATGTCGTTATTGTGGATAAACTGGCCACGGAGCCCCGTGTCGATTACCAGCGGAGTTCACGCAAAGAGGTACTTACGTTTGCCAAAGCGGATCTGGAGTTTGCTTCTCAGTGGCTTCCGGTAACCGAATCGCAACCCGGTCGTATCACGAAAGATGCTGCCGATCATTTGCTTTCGGAGGTAAACATCAGCCTGGGAAATTACGACGGAGCCATCGCGGCCGCGTCATCGGTCATCGGCTCGGGCCGGAATAAGCTCATGACCGAGCGTTTTGGTACGATGAAAGCACAACCGGGGGATGTTTTTTCGGATCTGTGGAAGGATGGAAATCAAAACCGGAGCAGTGGCAACCTGGAAAATTTGTGGGTCGTTCAATTTGAATTTCAGACGGCGGGCGGCACATCCGGTGGAACCAGCGCAAACGGAAAAACCTGGCTACGGGCCTGGGGAGCGCGGTATTTTGATGCGAAAGATCCGAATAATAGTTCGGGAATGCTCCTGGCGGATAGTTTGGGGCGGGGAGTGAGCTGGATACGGCCCAGTAATCATATTTTGTACGGAATCTGGAACGACCCGGCTGACATCCGCAATTCGGGATACAACATCCGGCGGAAATGGTATTACAACAATCCGGCATCAAAGTACTACGGTCAGGAAGTGAAGAACCATCAATACCTCGACACGCTCTATCATCTTTACCCTTCATTCCGGAAAATTGAAGGCTTATCGCTGGCCGGAGCGGCCAAAGGCACTACCTTTAATGACTGGCCTATGATGCGGCTAGCGGAAACGTACCTGCTCAGGGCTGAAGCGTATTTATTGAAAGGAGAAAAGCAAAAAGCGGCTGACGATATCAACGTGGTCCGCGGCCGGGCTAAAGCAAAACCCGTACTGGCGTCTCAGGTCGATCTGGATTATATTCTGGATGAACGGTTGCGGGAATTGGTCGTGGAAGAACCGCGTCGGTTAACGCTGAGTCGGATGGGAAAACTGGTGGAGCGGGTAAAAAAATACAACGGTTTCGCCACAACCGTCAATACGATTCAGGATAAAAACGCTCTTTTTCCCATTCCGCAGAAATTTATTGATGCCAATTTCGGGCTGAAAATCGTACAGAATCCGGGCTATTAAATTAAGCCACCTGTGAATTACCCTGAAATAGCCTGATACAGTAATTGTAAAACTATTTCAGGGTAATTCACAACCTTGGTCGGGTTGCGGTTTGTTACCTTTGATTCCCATTGGCCCGTGCCTAATCCCGTCAGAATGGCAGCCATTCTTGTACCTGTCTGGAAGTAGCTTATAGACTGCATAAAGAAATCTGTCGTAGTACTCATTAAAATCGTATCTGCTTAAATGGGCCCTATCTGATAATTCCCCTGTTTTACTAAGTGGATCTATAACCTCTGTGCGGAATGCCCAATGAAGTTCGGGAAGCATCGTCCAACCGGGAAGCTCAAGCCTGATATCCATTATTTTGTCGTGTCGCTTATGAAACAGAACGAGCCTATACGGTATTCCCGGTTTCCGGGCTAGTGATGGGGTTTCAATACCATAGAAAACTGGCTACCCTCGAAGGCAATGTCGAACAGCAGCCAGCAACAGCAGGTTTTACCGGTATTGCTGACGGCTACAGGGTATTTTAAAACTCAAAAGATATAGCAGCCATTGCCGTCTACTT
The DNA here is from genome assembly GCF_003858645.1 of Larkinella knui. Taxonomy (GTDB): domain Bacteria; phylum Bacteroidota; class Bacteroidia; order Cytophagales; family Spirosomataceae; genus Larkinella; species Larkinella knui. Next base: position 729,487 of record NZ_RQJP01000001.1, read on the forward strand.
CACCGCAACATCGTCCAAATGTTTTTACTCGCTCAACTGCATTTGGGGTGGTTGATGGTCTCAAACCCACCCTCGAGCCCTCATAACGGACTGAAGGAAAACTTAAAATTTGCTTAGAATTGGCCATTCTGTCAATCAGATACCGCATTCCTGTGTTAGTATAGAAACCGATACTTTTTACTGACCAATGGCCAATAGACCCTCCCGCTATGCCCTGGTGCTGGCCTGGCTCGACCGACATCTGATCCGGCGGCTGTATACCGAGCAGGTCCGCCGGATTATTCTTCAAAGTCTGCCCTTTTGGGTCGCTTCCATCCTGACTGGTCTGGTTGCGGTTGGCTACGAAAAATTGTTTGTGTGGGCGGAGCAAACCAGTTTTACCTGGATCCAAGCCCAACCCCTGCTGGTCTTTATCCTGACCCCTATAGCCTTTGTGGTTGCCTGGTGGATCGTGGCCAGATGGGCCCCTGCCGCCCGGGGAAGCGGTATTCCGCAGGTCATGGCCGGGATTGAACTCGCCAGCCCAACCACGCACGGACACACCGCCTACCTGCTGAGTCTGCGGGTGGCGGTGGTCAAAATGTTCAGTAGTGTGGTCTTGCTACTCGGCGGAGGGGTCATTGGTCGGGAAGGGCCAACCATCCAGATTTCGGCGGCCATTTTTCGGGCCATTAACCGGCTCCAACCGTCGGGCTGGCCGCAGCTATCGCGCCAAATTGCGCTCGTCACCGGCGGGGCGGCTGGCCTGGCTGCGGCTTTTAACACGCCCTTAGGTGGAATCGTTTTTGTGGTGGAAGAGCTGACGCAAACCCACATTACCCGTTTTCGTACCGCCGTCTTCACGGCGGTGATTATTGCCGGTATGACGGCACAAGCCATTCTGGGGCCGTATTTATACCTGGGTTTTCCCAAAGTGACGGCTTCGACCGGTTGGTTTTTGGGTATTGTTGCGCTGGTGGCGATGCTGTGCGGTTTTGCGGGGGCGGTATTTGCCAAGGCTCTCTTGGGGTTAAATTCTTACCGTCGCCGATTCCGTACCGTTGCCGCGCAGGCGGGATGGGTGCTGGGGTGTGGGTTGGTTCTGGCCGGGCTGGCCTTTCTGGTCGGAACGGATGCCGCCGGAACGGGCAAACCCATCATCAACCGGCTCTTGTTTCAGAATGATCACCTGACGCCCTGGTATCTCTTTCCGGTGCGGTTTGCGGGGATGGCCCTTAGCTACAGTAGCGGAGCCGCGGGCGGTATTTTCGCCACGTCCCTCAGCGCCGGTGCCATTCTGGGCGATGGCCTCTCCCGTCTGCTGCATGTTACACCCGCCAATACCAACCTGATCATTCTGGTCAGCATGGTGAGTTTCCTGACCGGCGTGGTCCGCTCGCCGTTTACAGCCGCTATTCTGGTCCTTGAAATGACGGATCGGCATTCGGCCATCTTCCAGCTCCTGTTGGGCGGGTTGATGGCCCAGGGCGCGGCTTCGCTGGTTGATCCGGTCTCTTTTTATGAACACCTGAAAACCGGATTTGTCCAGGAAACATTGGCGCAGTCCGTACCCAATAAACCCCCTTCAAAACCGACCCGTGCTGATTGACCCGTTGGCCAGGCGTTACTTGCTGGATGCGGGTGGGTAGAGTCGCCGAATCAGCCGTTCCATGGTCAGGCCCTGCCCAATCACCGAGAACAGGACCACGGCATAGGTAATCGTTACCAGCAGGTCTTTATACGGCAAGGCGGCCGGAATTGACAGGGCCATCGCAATGGATAATCCGCCCCGTAACCCGCCCCAGGTCAGCATAAGGGGGGCCTTATCGTCCAGATCGAGCCAGCGTCGCGCCAGGTTGAAAGGGACCCAGATCGAAATGAACCGGGCCAGCAAAACTAAAAAGACAACGGCCAGGCAAATGGGCCAATACCCCGACTGGAAATCGATAAGTAATAATTCAAGGCCAATCAATACAAAAAGCACGGCGTTCAGGATGCCATCGATTAATTCCCAGAACTTATCGACATATTCTTCGGTGGTGTGACTCATGGCTCCCTGCCGGGCATGGCCACCCACAAACAGACCGGCTACCACCATGGCCAGGGGTCCGGAAATGTGGAGCGTCTGCGCCAGCAGGTAGCCCCCCATCACGCCTGCAACGGTAAGGATCACTTCGGTTTGATAATGATTGATGGATTTCAGCAGCCGGAACATTCCATAGCCCAGCGCCAGGCCAAATAAGATTCCTCCGCCGGCTTCTTCCAGAAACAACAAGCCAATTTCCCCCGCACTGATGCTGTCGGCCCCATTGACAACAATCCGATAGATGGACGCAAATACGACTACGCCGACCCCATCGTTGAACAAGGATTCGCCCACGATATTGAGTTTTACATTCTCGGGCAACTTGAATTTGGCCAGGATACCCAGCACGGCAATCGGGTCAGTGGGAGAAATCAAGGCGCCGAACAGTAAACAAGCCGGATAGGGTAAGGCAAATCCAAACCAGCCCGCCAGGAAATAGAGCCCTGTACCGACCAGGGCTGTACTAAGCGATACACCGATTAAGGCAAAAAGCATGACCGACCGACGTTCCAGTTTTAATTGCGCGGAATCGGTATGAAAAGCCCCCGCAAACAGCAGAAAACTCAGCATCACATCGAACAGAACCCGGCCAAAATCGATCTGCCCCAAGGCCTGGCGGATTACGGCAAACCAGGCGGGATGAAAAGCGTTTAAGCCAATGAGCAAAACCGAAAAAAGGAGTGATAAGACCATAATCCCAATGGCATCCGGAAGCTTAAGCCAGCGCGTATTGAGGTAGGCAAACAGCGCGGAGATCACAATAAGGAGTGTAATGAGCGTAAATAAGTCCATTCAGATCAAGGGTTTTCACAAGATTGCTTAAATTTCATTTGATTTATTCAAATTGGCCTTACCACATCCATTTTTTATTTGACCAGCATGATCGTCAACGACCCCAACCAACCCCGTACCAAACGACCTGATAGGCTGGCCCGCTTCGGTACATTTCTACGGGAGCGGTTCAGTCTGGAAGAAGACAAGGAAGAAGAAACGGCTATTATTCAGTCCATTAGCCGGGGAATTGAGTTTCGCGGAATCAATTTATGGACCTTGATTTTTGCCATTTTTATCGCTTCCATTGGTTTAAATGTTAATTCCACGGCGGTAATTATTGGGGCCATGCTTATTTCGCCCCTCATGGGGCCCATTATGGGTATTGGACTCGGGATCGGGATCAATGATTTGATCATGATTCAGCAGGCCTTAAAAAATTTAAGCATTGCGGTTTTTATCAGCCTGTTGACGTCAACCGTCTACTTTTTTATTAGTCCGCTCCATATTGCTCAATCAGAGTTGCTGGCCCGGACCTCACCCACGGTCTGGGATGCCTTTATTGCCTTTTTTGGTGGTCTGGCGGGCATTGTGGCCGGTTCTCGCCGGGATAAAATCACCAATGTGGTTCCGGGTGTCGCCATTGCAACGGCCCTTATGCCACCCATCTGTACGGCCGGATACGGTCTGGCATCGGGCAACCTGTATTATTTTGCCGGCGCATTCTACCTGTTTCTCATCAACAGCGTCTGCATCAGCTTAGCTACTTTCCTGATTGTACGGTTTTTAGGCTACCATCAGAAACAGTATCCGACGCCGGATATTGAACGCCGGGTCCGCAACACCATTTGGGTAGCCGTTCTGATCGTGGTGATCCCCAGCAGCTACCTGGGTTACCAGATTGTGCGCAAAACCATTTTCGAGCAGAATGCGAAGCGGTTTGTAACGAACGAGTGTAATTTTCAATACCGGCAAGTAATCAATTACACAACCCATTTTAACCGAAAGCAAAGTTTTGTCGAGCTGACGCTGGTCGGCGAACCGTTACCAAAAGATTCCATTACCTTTCTCCGAGCCAAAATGCCTCCCTATGGTCTGGGTGATGCGTCCCTAATCGTGAAGCAAGGTAGTTTTAAAGATACCGAGATTGATGTCGATGCCCTGAAAAATTCATTAACCGACCAGGTTATCAAATACAGCCAGTCGTCTATCGCGCGCAAAGACCATACGATTGACTCCTTGCGCCGGTATATCGATCTAACCCAATCGACGCATTTACCGGTAGCCGATTTGCGCAACGAGCTCAAAACCCTGATGCCCGATGTGCAAACTTTTACCGCTGCCCGGTCACTGGTGATGAATGCCAATAAGGCGACACCGGATACAGTCATGCTGGTGTATGCCCGGTTTTCCCGCCGACACACGAAGGCTGAACGGCAGCGCATAGAAAAGTGGCTCCAAAGCCGCACCAAAAGCAAGCGGATTAAACTACTGGTCGAATAAGCGGATGAATAGGTTAAATTAAAAGATTGAACCCAAAGTACCGTCGATCATGGACAAGTTTAAGAATAGCATTACTGGTATTTATGATCTTCAACCATTTTACAAGTAAAGGATACAGGTCCGAAACGGGTCTGTCCGTTTCGTCGCTCCTTGTCAATTTTCAACAAGTACTGATTGAAGGCCCTGAATTCTTTGTAGCGGCTGGTATCTACTTGTTTTTTTTTACTCCTTGAACTAAGTCTATCCTGTTCATTAGCAGCAACATAGTCTAAATATCCCAAACTGACTAAGGCCAAGTTACCCTATTCATTACAGCAGGAATCGGGATTAGTATAATGCTGTGCTGTGAAGGTCTAAATTGTGCGACGGAAGAAAGACTTTTCCTTAATGATCATAATGATGTTAATTCTCTTATTGAAGATAAACCAGGGAAATTCTGGTTTGCCACGAGGGGCAATGCCTGTATGTATGATGGAAAAACATTTGCCGTTCTCACCTCTGACGGCACCCCGTTTAAGAATATTCGTACGACTTTTAAAATAAAAACGCGAAACTGAGTTGGAAAATGATTGATCATTTTGCCACGACTCAATTTCGCGTCTTGTAGAACGGAAGGTCCGGTTGCTTATTTGGCGGCCAGGTAAGCCATCACGGATTCGTAATTCGGAAAGGTTAGGCGTTCCGTATCCTGGCCCGGATCTTTGTAGTCTACCTGAAATGATTCAGTATATTGAATGACAACATCAAAAGAAGGGGGAGTTAAATCTTTTTCTCGTTTAAAATGTAGGCGATAGGTGGTTGGACCACTGTGGGCATTTGACCTATAGAAGTTCGTAATGACATAACCGCCTACGGTGGGTGTGCCAAATTCCTGCATTTTTTGGAGTTTTGTTGCTAATTCGTTCATTTTATAAAGTAGAAAGTCAATGCAGTTGCCCGGATTTTCAGAGCAAATCGTTCGGTAAGACGATCGCATTCGCGCCGTTCAGCTTACCAAAGCGTCGTATTTACAGGGAGCAGATCAAATATCACCAAGCCCGCCGGACGGCAGATAGGGAGACCTTGCCGATTGCCGGAATTGAGAAATCGGGGTAGTGTTCGCTACAGGAATCATCTGGTAGCTTTTGGCCGGGGTTTTGTCAAACCCGAACATGCCGTTTCCAACAGAATCGTAAATTGACTGAGAAGGTCCAATAACCGGACGGAAAACCCGATGAAGTAGATTATCCCACTGAGTCGTTCCCATCATTTTTAATTTTTCTTTCAGCAAATGAATCGCATGTACCATTTTCTCTACGTTGTTTAACAGTGAAAGAGCGGCCAACAAACCGGTTGATAAAGGCACCAGGCGGTCAATTTGTTCATGATCAGACCAACTCGATAATCATGATACATACTCTGTATGACAATGCTTTACAAAATGAAAGGATGACAATCCAGAAATTAATAACTGCCGGGATGCCAAGATCGATACAAGAGTAGCAAAGGCTTATACGGGATATAACGCTAGATAGACTTTATTAGTTACGAAAACAAATTATTTCTTTTCCTCGTCTCTGATTTATAAAGAGTTATTCCCGGCCGAAGTCGCTTCGGCCGGGAATAACGGGTGACTACTACGGCGCGTTTTTATTCAGTATAACACCGCACTTCCATCAAAGCCGCCGGAACCGGGCCGTTCATGGCTTTCAAATGAATCGTCAGGCTCCGGGTTTCCACGGGTTGCTCAAACCGGATCGTATTGCGGGTCTGGTGGTTGTCGCTCTCCTGAAAAATGCGCTCTTTGCGGTCGTTGCAAAGAATATAACCGCGAACACAAAACGGAACTTCCGTTTCCGGGTGCGTCATAATCACGGTTTCGAGCGGATGATCGAAGTCGCCATCGAAGAACAGTTCTACCCGGCCAATGCGTTGCACCGATGGCCAGCTTAGGGTAATCGTCGGATTCGGATCCGCCGGGTCGGCCACGTAGGCATTGGGTTGGTTCGTCGGACGCTGAATACCGTTGCGGAGGTTTTCGACGCCAAATAGTGCGATACCGGAGTCGATTTTGAGCGCCAGGTTTTGTCCTTTGGGCCGTCGTTCGGGCGTCCAGAACTCGAACGCATCCACGCCAATGTCTTCGGTGGGTTCCTGTTTGCCAAAATTGGAAACAGCCGCGTTGATTTTGTTGAAAACTGACAAAACGCCCGTCACCCGCAACGCACTGTATTGCAATCGAATGTGTTCATTTTTGGGAAAAGTCACAAACACATAACCCGGTTCATCCAAAACCGTGTCAAAATCCAGCTCGACGTCCTGTTTGCCTTTTTGCAGGGGAAGGGTAAGCGTGCGGAGCGTGACGTCCGGCGTATGATTATCCGGTTTGCTGCTCCGGCGCAGTTCGACCGTCAACGTGGTGGGCTGATCGGCACTGACCCAAACCGTCATCCCCGGAACCCGTCCGGCGGGTAAAGGCAGCATCTGGGCAGCCGCCGAAGTTAGTGGGATGATCGGGCCATCGGGTGGTAACTCATTTAAAATCAGTTCGCTGGAAGCCGAAAGCGTGGCCTGGTGCGTTAAATCGCTTTCGTCGTGCAGGTGCAAACCGGGGATGTGCTGACCGGTTTTGAGCAATTCCTGCTGCAATTTTTTCATGCGGTTGGGTTCAGTCAGGTCGCGGGGAAGCAAACCGTCCTGCGCACACAACACAGCCGCCATGCCGACGGCCTGGCCACCGTAGGCGCTCGTACCCATCACCCGCGAAGAGGCAAAAGCCACGTGCGAAGCACTGATGATCCGTCCGGCAATGAACAGGTTTTTGATGTTGCGGCTGTAGAAGGACCGGTACGGAATCTGGTAAAGCCCTTTGCTGTGCCACTGGTTGCAACCCGGTTTTTCGGAAAATACGCCGTCGGCGGGGTGCAAATCCAGCGACCAGCCACCAAACGCCACGGCATCCGGATGCGTCCGTTGCTCCACCACATCCTGCTGTTTCAGGATGTAATCGCCTTCAAACCGGCGGCTTTCGCGTTTGCCGGGAATCTGTCCGACCCATTCGAGCGTCATCGTTTCGGCTTCGGGAAACTGCCCGGAATTCTTGATGTGGTTCCAGACGCCGTAGACCACTTTCCAGAGTTCCCATTTGATGGTTTCGGTATCATGAACGGTATCGAGCCGACCGCCGTATTCGATCCACCACAACTGACAACCGAATTCTTTGGTGTTAAACCGCCGGTAGCGCGGAATTTGAGTGATGTCCTGAAGGGCATACGAAGGCGGTACGAACCGAACCGGTTTGCCCGTATCTTTCGAGTAAAAATAAAGCGAATGGCCCAGCAATTCCCCGTACTCGGCCGTGGGCGCGAATTTTTCCCCAAATTCCTCACTCGATTCGGCACCCATCCGAAACGCAGCGCCGGCCTGAAACGCCACCACGCCATCGCCCGAAGCATCGCAGAAGAGCGGAGCCACCAACTCGTAAGCCGTGCTGTTCTGGCTGCAAAAAGCCTTCAGTCCGGTGATGGTTTCGGCATCGGATTTCTCCACTTCGTAAACCGCCGTATTTAATAACAAGGTGATGTTCGGCTCGTTGACGACTTTTTCGAGGATAATCGTATCAAAAATCAGCGGATTTCCTTCCGGATTCCGGTACAGGTTTTCGAGCAGAAGTTCGTCGATAAAACCGCCTTCGCGGGCCCAGCGGTTGTTGTTGCCCATGTGTGAAGTGGCTCCCAGAACCCAGAGCCGGACTTCGCTCGAGGAGTTGCCGCCCAGCACGGGCCGGTCCTGCACCAGCACAACCCGGATGCCGGCGCGGGACGCCGTAATGGCACAACAGGTACCGGAAAGTCCTCCGCCTACCACAATCAAATCAGCCTCATACCGGACGGTTTTCGGACTTCGTTTATCGGTTGCTTGTTCGCGTATCATTCGTCAGATCAATCGTTTGCGTAAGAATTGAAAAGCCAGTTGGTTTCAGAACCTCGACGGTCATCGTTTTATCGAAACCACGGATCGGGAGTATAATTTCAGTTGTTTGTCCCGGTTGTAAGTCGGGAATGGTTTGGGTTGAATGGCCCGTTTTGAGCCGGTATTGTTTGATCGCATAGGCCGGAAAATCCGGCCGGGCGGTGATGCGGAGCCTGAGTTGATGAACACCTTCGGCACCGGGTGTCCAGCTTATTTTTTCAACCGTTACCGGAGCCATACCGGTTTGGTGCGTGGCATACAGCGGTCGTTTCGAGCGGTCGTGCCGGACGAGTCCCCAGGGGCGGGTTCCGTCGGGATTGGTGCCGTCGTGCCGGCTGAGGTAATCGTTGTACGACCACCAGGATGCACCCACCACGTAGGGTAGTTGCCGGACATCGCTGAGGAATTTTTCGAGGTGGCTTACCTGACCGGCTTCGCCGTTGCTGCCATCGGCCCGGGTGCCGTATTCACTGATGAAGATCGGTTTGTCGGGGTACAGCGCATGGATGTGTTTCAGGATGGCGGCATGATTGCCGTAGGTGTTGGTCGAGATAAAATCGCAATACTGACTCGCTTCGTCTTCCGGTTTTTTGGGCATAATATTCAACCGCATCGACGCGAAGGTATACAGCCGGGTCGGGTCGAGTTCGCGGGCGTAGGCAATCATATCTTTGGTCCAGCGCTGCCCGGCGGGTTGTTCGGAGAGGTATTCATTTCCGACGCTGTAGGCAATAACGCTGGGGTGGTTCCAGTCGCGTTCGGCCATCTCGCGAAACTGCTGCCGGAATTTGGTGCGAATGGTATCGTTGTCCATTTGCCGCGGGGTGAGCTGCCAGTTTCCAGCTTCCGTGATGATCAGCATGCCGTTACGGTCGGCCCAGTCGTAGACGGTTTCCGACGGCGTGTAGTGCGTCAGACGCTGCAATTCCATGCCCGCTTCCTTCATCAGTCGCAAGTCCTTTTCAATGAGCCAATCCGGTTCCAGCGACCCCAAAGCCGGGTAGTCGACCACCCGGTTGCCGCCCGCTACCTTGATCGGCTGGCCGTTGAGCAGCAATTGGGCATTGCGAACTTCAACTTTCCGAATGCCGAAATGCGTTCGGACGGTATCGGTTCCGGCCATCACCTGGACGTCATACAACGTCGGCTGGTCGATGCTCCAGAGTTTAACATCGGTGGCTTTCAGAGCGGTTTCGGCTTCCAGCACCACAATCTGATTGGCGGAACTACCAGGTTGCTGCTTCCAGTTGAGCGGTATTGTTTTACCACCTTGCTCGACTCGAAACGTTATTTTGGGCGCATTGGCCTGGGCCGTCGTGTTGCGAATGCGGGTTTTGATTTTCAGCGTAGCCGTCCCTTTTTGTAGGTCCGGTGTCGCTTCCACTTTCACGTTTTCGACATACACGTCCGGCTCAACCGTGAAATAAACCGGACGAATCAGACCGCCATAATTAATCCAGCCGGGAAACGGGTCATTGGGTTGGTTGTTGTCTTTGGCACCCGGTATGGTTCCGGTCCGCCAGGTGTTATTGTTGACCGAAATGGCGATGGTGTTGGTGCCCGCTTTGAGGAAATCCGTCACATCGAAGTGAAACGGCGTATAGCCCCCTTCGTGCGTGCCAACTTTCCGGTTGTTGATCCAGACGCCGGTTTCGTAATAGGCCGCATCGAAGTGGAGCAAAACCCGTTTGCCCGTGGTGGGCTGCCACGGAAATGTCCGGCGATACCAGGCGGTTCCGGTGTAAAACTGGTAGCGCGGATCGACCGAAAAACAATGCGGCACCGTTACCTTGTTCCAGCGATTAAGCGGGGCATCTTCGCGGTACCAGTTGCCGGTTTCACCGACGTCATTCGGGTCCATCGCAAACACCCACTCGCCATGCAGCGGAATAGCTTTCGGATCGCGGATGGTGTATTGGGCGAAGGAAGCCGTAGCAAACTGGAGTACTACGGAAAGGAATGCTATGTTTTTTTTGAATCTCATGAGCAGATTTAGAACAACTTACAAAGCCGTTCGCTTTGTGTTATATTTGTGAAAAAACAAGCTATCAAATGGCAACTTCACAAACCGCATCCACCCACTTGAGCAATCTTCAGATGGAGCTACTGAAGTTGTATCCTTATTCGGTTTCGGACGAAGAATTAAAGGATATTCGACTTCTGCTGGCGGATTATTTTGCCCGGAAGGTTGATGAAGAAATGAACCAGCTTTGGCAGGAGAAAAACTGGGACCAGCAAACCATTGAAACCTGGAAAAACGAGCATTTGCGTAACCGCTCTGCCGAATGAAAGTTGTTCTGGATATCAATGTTTTGCTCATTTCTCTTCCGGTTGCCTCCCCATATCGTCCGATTTTCGATGCGTTAAAAACAGGTCGTTTTGAATGCGTTGTCAGTACTCCCATTTTAGCTGAATACCACGAGAAACTAGCCGAAAAGACTTCTCCCAGTGTCGCTGATAATGTAATCAAACTCATTCTTTCTCTCGAAAACTGTACACTGCAATCTGTATATTTTGAGTGGGGATTTAGGCATAATGATCCCGATGACAATAAGTACGTCGATTGCGCCTTAATGTCAAATGTTGACCATTTGGTTTCGGAAGACCGCCATTTTACAATTCTTCGTGACATTACGTTTCCCAAATTATCGGTGATCCGAATTGATGATTTTCTCCGGTTGTTGCAGCCCTGAAGGGATTTGAACCCGTCGCGATGCCAGCCACGGAATCAGCGATCCCGCTAAGACCACTCCGGAAATGACCGCCGTAATCCCCGCGCCCTGCGTGGTCAGAAAACTCAGCCCGAACAGCATGACGGCAGTGAAAACCAGCGATGCGGCAATCACCCGCAGGCCAAAGCGGTTTTGCTTCTTCACTTCAATCGCTTCTTCTTCACTGACGGCTTCGGCCGCATCGATCCGTTTTTGTTTGTCGGCCGTGCGGTAATTCAGGTAGTCGTCGGCTACTTTTTCGCGGGATCTTGCCCAAAGTTCATAGGCTAATAAAAGCAGCAGCGGCAAGCCGACGCCAATGATCGTTTCGGCTCCGCGCGTTAGTTTGAAATCCAGCAGCCAGGGCGAAACCGCTTTAAAGAACAGGTTGACCGTCAGCCCAATACCGGTAACCCAGAGCGTCGCTTTTCCGGTCAGGCGTTTGGAGAACAGGGCCCAGAGGGGAGGAGCCAGCAGCGGCCCGCCCGAAATGGACGAGATGCTCAGCACCACTTCCACGATACCGCCAGCCGCCGGAACCATCAGCGCAATGAGGATCATGCCGACTCCGAAAAACCACGAGGAGCCGCGGGCCACCCGCATCAGTTGTTTGTCCGACGCTTTCGGATTGATCAGCCCTTTGTAAATATCATTCGTGAAAACCGCCGAAACCACGTTCAGGGCTGTGTTGGCACTGGCCGAGGTTGAAAAATACATGCCCGTCAGCATCAGGCCCAGCAGGCCCGGCGGCAAAACGAGTTTGCAAATCATGAGGTAGGCGTTCTCGGTATCCAAACCGGTCAATGAGGGGTTGATGGCTTTGTAAATCATCGGCGGTAACATCCAGATGACCGGGCTGACGAGGTATAATCCCGCGAACAGAAAAGCCACTTTTTGGGCCGATTTGGGACTATCGACGCTGGTATACCGCTGCACGAACGTCCAGTTTCCACCGATGTAGCAAATGTGGTAAATCACGAAAGCCGCCACAAATCCGAAGGTGTACTCGCCATTCAGGAGGTTGAAAAAATCGTCGGGAACGGCTTTCGTGAATCCGGCAAAACCGCCCACTTTGTCGAGCGACAGCGGCAGCAGAATGAAAACAGCCGCCGACAGAACCACAAACTGCAGAATGTCCGTCACCATCACCGCCCACAAGCCGCCAACGGCGGTATAGGCGATCATGAAAATGCCCAGGCCAATCGTGCAGGGAACCAGCGGCAGATTCAGCGACGAGCTGACGAGTTTGGCCACCGGATAGAGCACCGATCCTTTGATAAAAACCGATACGAGCGTAAAAATGAAGATGTACACTTTCTGGACCGTCAGCCCCAGCCGTTCGCGGATGAACTCGGCGGCTGTGAGTGCTCCGGCGGCTTTCCAGCGGGGCGCGAGGTACAAACCCGTGATCAGGGCACCAATGCACATCGTCCACTGAATCGTAATGGCTACCCAGCCGTGTTTGTAAGCGATGGATCCCCAGGCTACAAACGTTCCGGCCGAGAAAAAGCTCATGAACAGCGACAGGCCGCCGATGAACCACGGCACGGCTTCTCCACCCGCAAAGAAGGATTTCAGGTTGCGCCCCGTTCGGGCAAACAGCATCCCGATGCCCAGCACGAACGCCGAGAAAATCAGGATGACGGCGGTATCAATGGATGTATTCAAGTTTTTCTATATTTGTATGTAAAAATATAATCTGTGCATTACCCAAGTTATTCATTCCGTCGGAGCCAAAACGCTACTCAATTTTTCTTCGAAAGCATTGGACCACAAGGTAGCATTCAAAAAGTAGTGGTTGTCACAGCCACCGGTATCGACAATGTCTACAATCTGGGTTTAGGTGATTTTAACTCCCAAACCGGTGTGATTGACGATCTTACGATCAGTAATAATGGTGATACTGCCAAAATTTTAGCTACGGTTTTTAGAATAGTGATATCCTACTTGGATGTCCATCCAGCGCATTTATTAATACTTGCCGGCAACACGCCGTCTCGAAATCGTCTATATCGAATGGCCATCAATCAGGGATTTGAGGAACTCTCTCAATTTTTTTCGTTGTTAGGGTATCAGAATGATGAATGGGAATCGTTTAATTCTACCCATCATTATGAACTCTTTTTGATTGGAAAGAAATAACACCTAAATTCATTAATAATGGAAAAGCATATGGAAACCCAAAAAGAAATAGGACGGCCCGAAGTAGTTCCCAATCGTGTTTTGAAGGGCGTCGACGGACGCGAACCGTTTGCCGAAAAAATAGCCCGCGCCAATGCCGCTCTTGCGAAAGCGGGTGTTCCTGATGTTGCAAAAAAGAAATAGGATGTAGTCATTGTTTCTGCTTACATTTTTTTATTCTCAAGCGTAACAACCTCCAGCCCAAAAGCCGGTAATTGCTTTGCCGTGGCGGTTTTTCCTTCTACAGCCAGCTGGAAATCAGACTTGCCGGCACTATTGTTCAGCAGAATTACAAACACCTTGTTTTCTGACTTGGCCAGGATGTAATCCACCGACGGATTGTCGATCTTCACCAGCGTTTCGTCAATAACCAGATTCACTTTCTCGCCGTTGACCGTTCCCGGTGCAAAACCGTAGGTCTGGTGCGGCCCCACTTTGGGCGTCACAAAACCGCGCGGAAAAACCACCTTTCCATTCGAACGCAGCTCCGCTTCGGCCAGTAAATAATCCGTCAGCCAGCCAACCTGCCACCAGGCGTGGTGCGGATATGGCCCGGCACCCCGGTTCATGGCCTGCCAGTAATACGAAGCGACGCTGGTTTTGGGATCCACAAACGCGTCCCGGCCAATGGCTCCGGCCCGCGCCATGTCGGCAAAAAGGGGCTCTTTGGTCAACCCGTACATCCGGATGAACATCCCGGCGTGGCTGCACAACTGGATGGGGCCAAGCCGGGTTGCCGAGCCGAAAATGCCGCCGTGTTCGAAACTCAAACCCGCCTGGCTGATCTCCCAATCTTCTTTCTGAATACCGTTGACCGTCTTTTGCTTGTGGCTGGCAATGGGGTGCGTATAAATCGAGGTGGTGTAAATCTTCGCGCAGGTAATGGCGGCTGCTTTATACCGTTCGTCTTTCGTCAGATCATACAAATCCAGAAAAGCCTGGGCCGACTGGCCGGTGGCAAAATCCGGGGCGTAGCGCGCATCGCCACAGACGCCCAGAAAACTCCCGGTTTCGACCGCGTTTTTGATCAGCCAATCGGCTCCTTTGCGGGCGGCCGCGAGGTATTTGGGGTCTTTCAGGATGCGATGGGCCACGATCATTCCGTAAAACGTGGGCCGAACGTCCTGCACATCCTTGAAAATTTCCTGCTCCGTTTTCTTGTCGTAGGCCACGGCCCAGCTGCCATCCGGTTTTTGCCAGGTCAGCAAGCGCTCCGCTCCAAACCGCAGCCGCTCTTTCAGTTCCTGATCGTTGGGTTCGAACAGCAGCATGTTGCCAATGTCGAGCATCGTATAATACGTGAGCGCAATCGGTTCGACCACCGCGCCCCACTCTTCGACAAATTTCTTCGATTTGGCCAGATAATATTGTCCTTCAACGGCTCCCTTAAAAAAACCGTTGTTCGTTTCCTGCTGCACCAGCTTGAAATTTTGAGCATACGGCAGCACGTTTTTTGTCAGCAGTGAATCGCCGGTGGCCGTCGCCAGCATCCACATCGCGCCATAATCCGAGTTTTTCATGGCGTCCTTGTTCGAGCCAACCACGCCCCCCAGATACGACTGCGCCCCGATTTTCCTGCCTTCAAATTCCTCCACGTTCCACAGCGACGTTTTCGGATCGGTCAGGTAGTGGTGCATTTTCTGGATGCGGTCGGTCAGCGATTGCTTGCTTTGCCGCAACGCCAGCGACTCCTTAAACTGGTAAATGTCATACACCGCATGATTCAGCGCCTTGAACCAATCGCCGTCGGTCAGGCTGTAGCGGAAAGAATACGTGATCGTTTCGCCCGGTTTCAGGGCCGATTTGGGTTCGCCCAAAACCGGAAAATAAAGCGTCGGCGAAAGCTGGGCTTTGCGGTTCATGTGCGACAAACCGATGTTCCAGTCGGTCTGCGTGATTTTGTCGTTCGCCCACGGATCGCGCGCCAGACCCGGTTCGGGAATCACCGAAAGCGTCAGGCCATTTTTGGTGCTGATCATCGGACTAAGCGTGCTGGCGCAACGTTCGCGGTAAACGACGGGCAGACTCGGAATGCCGTGGCCGTAGGCGTAGGCCAGCACAAAATTCGGCTGCATTTTATTTCCCTGAAAGTACCCCGGCACCGTCGCCCACGCCAGATTGGGTTCGGAAACCGTAGCGACCGAAGGACTGGCCAGTGAAAAATAACCGCCTTTCTTCGCCGTCAGCGTCTGTTTAACCACAATGTCCTGCGGGAATTTGGGGTCCAGGCTCCATTCGGTGCTGATGGCAGCGGTTTCGGTTTCCTGCCGGAACGTCAGGCTGTTTTTACCGGATCGTTTGCCTTCTTTCGGGAAAAAATGCGTGGCCTGTCCGGCGGTATTCAGTGAAACCGGGTTGGTACTTTCCGCCCACTGTTTAGTCTGGTAATGGTAATGTTCACCGGGAAACTCTTCGCCCGTGATGGTTTTAAAGGTTTGCTGGGGCAATTCCGACGGTTTTTCGGCGGCATACAACACCGTATTTTCGCCGGAAGGCTGGACGAATGACTGCCACTGTTTCCCTTTTTGAGCCGAAACTTTCTGCAACCGCCAGCCCGCAGCCGTCGACTCCCACACCAGTTGAACCTTCTCGTTCGACAGGCTGAGTTTCTTCGACGTCTGGGCAAAACCGGCTAGATTCACTAATCCAAGTATAAAAATAAGGCTGTATTTCATGGCATTGTGTTAATTCATTTAAGACTCAGCCTGATTAAAGTATCAAGTGGCCCCACCTACGATTTTTAAATTTATAACAGCCCACGGTTTTAACCGTGGGACAACCAACCGGAAACCTCATTCTCGGAAACCGTTTTAACGGTTTTGAAATCCGTGAACAAAACCGTTGAAACGGTTTGAAACCTGGGCTTCAATTTTCATTAATCCCCACGGTTGAAACCGTGGGCTGGTTTTTTGGTACCTATTTAATTTTCAAAACGGCATCTTTTTTAAACGCCCCCAACCCGTACGAAGCCCGAAAGACGTCATTTTTATGACTGGAAACCGGACCATTCGACAAATCGACGACCTGTTGAAAATAGACGCCATTCGCGCCCTGCTCGTTCAGTGTAATTAGGTTTTGAACTCCTTTGCCCGTCGTCAAAACAACCGATGCCTGTTCGTTTTTCTGCGTGTCCAGATTGAGTGGTGCCGTCAGTCGAATGCCAATTTTCTGGCCCGGCCGGGCTTCCTGAATGCGGGTTTGGAACGTGGCGTCGTAGAACTCGATGGTCGTCGCATCGGCGGCTAAATAAGCCAATCCGGCCATCCAGGCGGTATTGAACGTGACCCAACCTTCCGTATGACCGGGGTCGCCGGAATACGGATCGTAGGGATAAACCCCCTCTTTGGGTGAGCCGTCCAACACGCCCCGAACCGTCTGGAGCAAAGCCGCCCCGCCTTCCAGTTCCTTGAACCAGCCCAGATCGGCACCTTTGAAATCAGTCAGGGCATCGTAGCAGAAATGCCGCCCGGTCGGGTTGCGCCCGTAGACGTTGTCCAGCTGCGCCGTTGCCAGTTCGCGTAATCGTTTCTGGGTTGCCATATCGGTCAAAACTGACGCAGCCGCCAGGGCCGGAGCCGGAAAACCGGCGATGTTACCGGGTTCGTTGAAGCTCCCGGTCGGATTGTACGTCGGATCGGAGGTGGCTTTGATGTCGGCAATCACCCACTTGTTGTCCGCGTATTTGCGATAATCCCACAGATTGTCGGAACGACTGATGATTACTCTTGCCCATTCCTGAATTTTTTCGGACAAGCCTTTGGGTGCTTTTTTCGGGTACTTTTTCAGAAAATACGCCAGCGCATCCATCGTGACGTACTCGTTCATTCGCTGGCCTTTGGTGGAGGTCGGGTCCTGCCAGTCGAGGTTTTTGATCAGCCAGTCGGTTTGCTGAAAAGCGGCTTTGAAATAGGTGTCGGCGTCCTTCCGGTTTTCACGCAAAGCCACTTCATACAGCATTAGATTCGGTACGATGGAATGGCCCGGCGGAAATTGCCCTTTTCCGGTTCCGATCAGCGTGTAGGTCTGAAACAGGTTGGCCGAATGGTCGAGGTCATACCAGTTCCAGCGATCTTTTTTCTCATTTTCCCAGATTTTGAAAAGGTAATCGCGGGCTTCCACATACACCTTTTGCGGGATGTACGGACTCAGGTCGGGATACGCGTACAGAAAATACGCCAGTTGCTCTTTCAAAAGCGTATGATTCACCTGACCCCGCAAATACACATCGACCGCCCAGTAAATCAGCCGAACGATTTCGGGCGTATTCTCGGGCAGTTTTTCGCGAACCCCCGTATAAATGCCCTCAACCGGCATCCGTTCCGTCGAAAACGCATCGGGATTGGCGGAATACAGCGCGATTAGCGCCGGTAGTTCAAACGAAAACTGGTGGCTGTCGCGCCAGGCCACGCCCAGCGACGGGCAATCGGCACTTTTGTCGGTTGGTGAATACGTTTCTGAGTTGCCGTACCAGCAGCGGTCGTCGATCATGAACGCCAGCGCGGGGCTATACGACGCCTGCTCGATGGCATACGGCGCAATTTCGAACGGAAACGAGGTGCCTTTTTTCTCCCCATCCACAACAATGAAATAGGGGCCCGGATTGGTCGGTTGGAAAGCCGTAAAATCGCCAATATGACCTTTCAGCGCTCCGGAAAACGGTTTTTTGCCTTCCGAATCGACCACGTGAAAGGCCGTGCCATCGGTCGCCAGCGGAGCCGTAAACCGTTTGGACGCCTTCAGATTATAGCCAATCTGGTTGACAAAAACCGGCTGCGGATCGTAGGCATAGACTTCAAATTCGGGAAAACCGGTGGCTTGTTTGGCCGAATAGTCCACCCGGATTTTCTGCGCCGAAACCGGCTCAAACGCAATCAGGGCTTTGTCGGGTTGGGGATTGTTAAAAACTTCCTTCCAGGTGCCGCCGGTTTCCACCCGAATCCGGACCTTTTCTTTCCCGCGAAAACCGCGCAGCAACACCCGGTCGATGGAATACGCTTTTCCGAGATCTACTTCAAACTGATTGACCGGTGCCGCCGGGGAAGTGTACCAAACCGTGGCATCGTTGCCGTCGACGAGGTTCTGAACCGGATTGTCGGCAATGATCGGATAACCCGACACGGCTTTTCCTTTGGCAAGATTCACCAACTGAGCCTTGGTTCGATGCGTTTGAATTAAAAGCATCAACAACAGGGCGAACAGTCGCAGGCAAACCGGGGTCCTGGGGAACGTTGAAGGCATTACGGAGTGCGTTTATCGTTTATGGTTTGTGGTTTAAAGTTTCAAAAACCGCCTTACGTCTGAAACTTTAAACCACAAACCATAAACCTGTTTTTAACTAAATTACGGCTTGGCCGCGGTCGGCTCGTCTTTGATAATGGCCATAAATTCCGGCAGATGTTCCTGATAGACGCCACGCGGGGTGGTGTTATATTTTTTCGCAACATAGGCCGCAAACCCGACCACTTCGCCCATCATGCCGCAGGTCCGCATCACGCGGGTGCTGCCAAAAGCCACGTGCGTGGTGCTGATGTTCCGGCCCGCCATGAACAGGTTCGTGATGTTTTTGGAATACAGACAGCGGTATGGAATCGTGTACGGCGCGACTTTGATGTGCTTCGTGCCCGCGAAAAACTCCTGACCTTCAAAGTATTTGCTGTTTTTGGCATCTGGAAAATGCAGGTCGATGGTCCAGGTGGCCGTTACGGTGCCGTCCGGATATTGCTTCCCTTCCTGAATATCCATCTGGGTCAGAATGTGATCGCCCAGCAGCCGCCGGGATTCGCGTTTGCCGCCGATGTAGGCCACCCAGGCGAGTTCGCGTTTGCCATACTTGGCTTTCTTGTTATTCTTCAGGTACGACCAGTTGCCATACACCGCCCGGAGGTTGTGATCCCGGATTTTCTCGGCATCGGTGATGGTATTGAGATTCCCGAAACCGGTTTCCCATTGCCAGTCGGCCCGCACTTCGTCGATGTGGTATTCGTCCGAAAAAGGCAAGGCCCAGGGCGTTTCAGGAAACGACGAAACCGTATCCCGCTCCAGCGATGCCCACAAATTGGACGTTCCGAGCGTGAAATTATCGGCTTTTTCAGCGGCCAGCGACTCCCCGGTTTCGGCTTTACTTTCCCGACCAAACCGGTAGTCGGCCCCGGCCAGGTAGCCCAGGGTGCCATCACCGGTGCAGTCGGAAAAATAGGTCCCCGTAAACCGCACTTCCTTGTTGGTGGCAATGTCGCGCCCGATCACTGCGGCAACGGTATTGCCTTTTTTCTCGATTTTATAAACGTGCGTATTCAGATACAGAGTGATGTTTCGTTCGGCTTTTATAATGTCCGTTTTTCGCGCATCGCCGTATTCCAGTCCATCGGGATGGCCGTTTCCCGGATCGCCATTGTCCATTTCCCGGACAATCCGACCGAGTTTGGGGTAATGGTTCTTGTCGACATCGCCCCGCAAATGCACCCGAACTTCGGAACTGTTGTTGCCTCCCAACACCGGACGATCCTGAATCAACGCGACTTTAAGACCCATGCGGGAGGCCGAGATGGCCGCGCAGGTTCCGGCAATGCCGCCCCCGACGACCACCAGATCGAAATTTCCGGCTTCGGCGGGTTTGCCGGTCAGATTCAGGAGTTTATTCCGGAAAGCGGTCAGTTCTTCCGGTTTGTCAGACGGCGTGAACTTCGGTACGTTGGTAAACAGAACCGCATCGCAGCGGCCGTTGAAACCGGTCAGATCGTGGAGTGCCAGTTTTACCTGATCACTTTTAACGTCGACTTCGCCACCGGGATACCATTTCCAGGCATCCGAGCCGCTTTCCCCAAAAACCGTCTTCAGCGGATTTCCGTCGATGACGACCTGAAATTTGCCCGGCCCTTTCGGAAAGGGCGCCCAGTCTTTGGTGCGAACCCAGATCTGGTATTTGCCGGTTTTCGGGAAACGAACGGTCGTGGCGGCATCTTTCACCGGCCGACCCATGCCGTGGGCCATGAGGTAGGAGGAGCCCATGACCACAAACGACTGCTGATCGAGGACCCAGCCGCCTTTGTTTTCAAATGACTCGGTTTCGACGAAGACGTGGTCCTGAGCAACGAGTTGCCGGGAAACCAGCAGGAAAAGGAGCATTCGGAAAAGGGTTTTCATCAGTTTTTCGGTTGTGTTATTGAGCGTTTAGGGTTTCGGATGACAACGGGGCCGCCCGGCGATCCGGGATAGTTAGGGTCGGGATTATAAATCCCGACCAGCGATTTTATAGGCATTCATCTTTGCAAGAACGGCCCGGTTTTTAGGTCGAAAGTCTTTGAGAACGCGGTAGATTTCAGCCGCATACTCCGGATTTGGACCGGCCAGTTGAGCCGCCAGCGTTTGTAACGCTTTCTCCGGTAATTTGGGTTGAGCCGCCAGCAGTTTCAACAACAGAGCAAACTGCTCGGAATTCGTTTTAGTCAGATCCTGCGCGGTCATTTCGGCCAACGGTGCGCGGAACGGGATTTTGGTCAGCTTTTTGAGAATCATCAGTTGCAGGGGATACGGAGCCATTTGATACGTTTTCCACAGCCAGATTTGCCGGTTCGGATCAAAAAAATACGCATCCGTGAGCTTTTGCAGGGCATACCGGGCGGTAAAAACGTTCTTTCCCCGAATGATTTGCTGCAAATCGGGATTGAACGAAGCGGCTACGTTCCCGCTTTTGTCGATCACCCGTTCCATCGCCCAATACTGGTAGAAATGGTTGGTGCCCGTCAGAAACTGGTGGAGCAGCGGCTCGCTTTTGTAGCTTTCCGTAATCTTCAGCATTTCATCCACCACCGGTCCGTGGGCGATGTGCCAGAGCGTATAACAGGTATAAACAGCCCCGTCGATCACCTCATTCTTGACGGTTTTCAAGGTGGCCCCGGCTTTCGCATCCACCGAATCCGCCAGGTTTTCGGTGCCTTTGCCGACCAGGTCTTCCATGGCCACGTCTTTCAGCAACGAATTCGGGCGGCTCAGAATGTCCTGCAACTTGTCGTAATCTTCCTGCTTGAATTCCCGGTGGTCCATCTTGGTCAGCACTTCGCCCGGCGGAAAGTCGTAGCGCGTGTAGTTGCCCAACAAGTCCCAGTAAAAGTTGATATACACCGGTTTACACTCGCCCGTGAGGCAAACCGGTGTGAAAATATTCCGGAAAAAATACGACGGCTGGTCATTCTCGTCGAAGGCCAGTTTCAGCGTATAGGTCGTGGTGTCGTTCTCGGTGATGGTAAACTCGCGGATTTTCTCCGGCTTTTTCCCGATGGCCGAAGCATCGGCCGGAAGCCCGAATGGTGCGAGCAGCACCAGTACCCAAAAAAGCAGGCCACGGAATTTTTTCATTTTCAACGTGAGTACTATGTTTAGTTTAGGGTTTTCGGTATTCAGTCTGCGGTGGTTAAGGCATCCTGGACGCGCGTCAGCCACTGTAAACTGTATACCGAAAACCGACCACTATTTCCAATCCGGATTCTGTTCGAGCTTCGGATTCGCGTTCATTTCATCCTGCGGAATCGGGAAGTATTTGTTCTTCGCCGTCACATTCCGGACCGGGTAAACCGCATTGACGGCTTTCGGAATCACCGTCAGGAATTTACCGGTGCGGGTCAGATCATACCAGCGATCGCCTTCGGCAAAAAACTCCCAGGCCCGTTCCTGCAAAACCGCTTCGATAAAGGCGTCTTTGCTCAAACCCGTTGTCAAATCGGCCAGACCCGCCCGCTTCCGAATCGTGTTGATGTAGCCGTAAGCCGCCGGTGTTGCGCCGTTCAGACGCGCTTCGGCTTCGGCGGCAATCAGATACATATCGGCCAGCCGGAAGATGGGAATGTTCGGAATCAGGCCCTGCGTCGAAACCGGATCCTGGTATTTCTTGATCAAAACGCCGTCCGTTGTAATGGGCGTTACGCTTTTTTGCGGAACGGTTTTGCCGTTTTTGTCCACATACGTCGTATCGAGCAGTTGCCGGCGTTTATCCTGCGGATTGAACGACTTGTAGAAGGACATATAAGCGAACATCGACCCGAACGTGGTTTTACCGTATTCGGGACCGCTACTGGCAGCCGGTCCGCACAAACCCGTCATCTGGTGCGAGCGGCCCGGCGAAATCGGGTCCACTTCATACGCCCACATGTTCTCGATGCGCGCGGCATCTTCCTTGTCATATTTGTAGACATCGCGCACATCCGGCATCAACGCATATTTGCCCGAGGTGATCACGGCCTGCGCTTTTTCGAGCGCTTTTTGCCATTCTTCATTATACAGAGCCGCTTTGGCATACAGCGCGTTGGCTACTTCCTTGGCCGGGCGACCTTTGTCAACGGCCGGATACGACGGTAAACCGGCCGCCAGGGCCATGTCCAAATCCGCATAAATCTGTTTGTAAACCTCGGCTTTCGGACTTTTTCCAACCACGGCATCCGCTTCCGAATAGCTTGGCGTCGTCTTGATGGGCACATCGCCGAAGTTTTTGGTCAGCATCCAGAGGTAGAACGCCCGCAGGTAATACGCTTCGCCGATGATCTGTTTTTTGCGGGTTTCGTCCATCACCGCTGCCGGAACTTTGGCAATGATCCAGTTGGCTTTTTCAATTCCGTCGTAGCCCGACGACCAGATTTGCTGGGGCGATTCGTTGGTGCGGGAATTGCTCTTTTGAGTCGTGTAGTTGACATCGTACGTGAAGAGGGTCAGAGTATTTCGGCCGACCACCCCGCGTGGGTACGTCTGATCGTCGCTGAAGTCGGCAATCAAGGTGCCGGCCGGACCGCTGTACATGTCGGCAAACGGATCATAGGCCGCAACCAGCCCTTTCTCGGCATCGGCAGCGGTTTTATAAAACGCTTCGGTATAGATGGACGAATAAATCGTTTCATCCAGTTCGCAGCCGGTCAGACAGAAGGCGGCTAGTATCGGGATAAGTATTTTCTTCATTTTCATTGGAGTGATTGTGTGAATGAGTGATTGAGTGATCGTGACGTTGCGTACTGATTTTCACTCAATCGCTAATTCACTAATTAAAAGGTGACCTGAAGACCGCCCAGGAATGACTTGGCTTGTGGATACACCAGATTGTCGATACCAATGGCGGTATTTTGACCCGCATACGTGTTCACTTCCGGATCAAAACCGCTGTATTTGGTGATGGTGAACAGGTTATTGGTGCTCACATACACCCGGATTTGCTGGATTCCCTTGATGCGCGGCACCGTGTAGCCCAACGTTAAATTTTTACAGCGCAGGTATGAGCCATCTTCCACGACCTGACTGGTTACCGGTAAACGACCCGCCTGCGCACCACTCACGTAGTCGTTGCTGGGGTTGGTGGGCGACCAGCGGTTGGCAAGTCCGGCCAACTGGTTGCGTTGACCCAGCGGCATCTCGAACGAAAGCCGGGCCGCGTTGTAAATGTCATTGCCCTGCGAACCCGAAAGGAACATGTTTAGATCAAAACCTTTGTACGACAGGTTCGTCGAAAAACCGTAGATGAACTTCGGGTTCGGATTGCCGGTAATCACCTGGTCGGCCGCCGAAATAGTGCCGTCGCCGTTGATATCCTTCACTTTCAGACCACCCAAACGGCCGTCGTAACCCGGCAAAATGGTCTCGCCGGTCTGGTTGATGCCGTCGTAAACGTAGGTTTTGAACATGCCGAGCGGTTGCCCTACTTTCAAAACGGTATAGGCCGTGATAAACCGTTCCTGGGTTGTTCCACCGTCGAGATCCAGCACCTTGTTGCGGTTCATCGTCAGGTTACCGGAAACGTTCCATTTCAGCGGACCGTCCAGAATCCGGGCGTTCACGGCGAACTCCAGCCCTTTGTTTTCCAGCTTCGCGTAGTTCCCGGTGATGGTGCCGTAGCCCGAACTGAGCGGCAGTGCTTTTACATACAGCAAATCGTTGGTCGTTTTCTGGTAGGCGTCGACAATGAAACTGATCCGGTTGTTGAGCAGACTGATGTCAAGACCAATGTCGGCTTGTGAGGATTTTTCCCAGCGTAAATCGGGGTTGGCGATCCCCGACGGGTTGATACCCGTTACGAAACCGTGGTTGAAGTTGTAGTCACTGCCGGAGGCTGAAACCGTCGCCAGGGATTGGTAGGGGACAAGTCCCGCGGCATTTCCGGTAATTCCGTAACTACCCCGAAGTTTGAGGTCCGAAAGCCAGGTCAGGTTTTTGGCAAACGGCTCTTCGATGATCCGCCAGGCGGCCGAAACCGCCGGGAACAAACCGTATTTGTGGTTGGCTCCAAACTTGCTCGATCCATCGACGCGCGCCGTCAAATCCAGAAAATACTTGTCTTTGTACCCATAATTGACCCTGGCCAGGTAGGAATCCAGGCGCTGGCGATCCCGCGTACTGGTCACCGTGCGGTTTAATGCCAGTTGCAGGGCTTCATTCTGGGTGGCATCATTCGGAAAACCGTTGGCGTTGATCTGGTTCTGATTGTATTGTTCCGATTGCGACGCAACCACTGCCGTGGCTTTGAAGGTGTGATTGGTCGCGAAGCTCGTGCTGTAGGTCAAAATGCTTTCGTGCAGCAAATTCAGGTTATTGCCGTTGACTTTGAACCCGGACCCCGAATTGTCATTCAAGTCCGATTTATTGACGATCGAACGGGGCGAATACCCATCGCGCAGGTTGCTCTGGATGTCCGCGTTGAACGAAGCCCGGTAATTCAGTCCTTTCAGAATGTTGAAATCGGCGTAGAAATTGACAAGGGTCCGCTTGATGGCGTTCCGGTTCAATACACTAGCGAAATTCAGTGGATTGGTTACTTCCCGGTATTGACCACCAGCCTGTTCACCAAACGGGAATACCGAACCGTCGGCCCGGTAAGGCACCAGCGTTGGTGGGGCACCAATGGCCGCACCCAGAATGGAGCCGGTCACAACCCCCGCATCACCGATGGTTGGCGAACCCGTCGTGATGCCCGAGTTGATGGCGTAACTGCCTAGGATACTGGTTCCTACTTTAACCCGGTCACTGATTTTATGGTCAACGTTCAACCGGTAGGAGTAGCGTTTGAATGCCGAGTTGATGATAATACCGTCCTGATTGAAGTAGTTGGCCGACAAAGCTACCTGGGTTTTTTCCGTTCCGCCGTTGATCGACAACTGGTGATTCTGGATGGCGGCCTGGCGGAAAATCAGGTTCTGCCAGTTCGTGCCTTCCCCCAGCGAAGCCGGATCGGGGTAGAAATTATTCTTGAAAACCTCATTTTCCAGCTGCGCAAACTGAGACGCGTTTAAAACCGGCAGGGTTTTGTTTACTTTCTGAATACCATAGTAACTGTCAAACGTGACGCGGGTAGCGCCGGTTTTGCCGCGTTTGGTGGTAATCAGCACGACGCCATTGGCCGCCCGTGACCCGTAAATGGCGGAAGCCGAGGCATCTTTCAGGATTTCGACCGACTCGATGTCGTTCGGATTGATGGTCGACAGCGGACTGACGTCGTTGATCCCACCCATGTTGGAAATCTGAATACCGTCGACGACATACAGTGGTTCGGAGTTTCCGTTGATCGAGTTCGTTCCCCGAATCCGGACGCTGATGTTACCACCCGGCGCTCCGGTATTCTGGCTGACCTGAACCCCGGCCACCCGCGATTGCAGGCCCTGCGCCACGTTGGCAACCGGCGTCTGCACCAGATCGGCGGCTTTGACGGAGGCAATGGCCCCGGTGGTTTCGACTTTCCGCTGGGTTCCGTAACCAACCACAACCACTTCACTCAGCGCCCGGTCGTCTAACGCGAGCGACACATCGATGGTCGTGCGATTGCCGACTTTCACTTCCTGCGAAACGTAGCCAATGTACGAGAAGGCCAGGGTAGCTGATTCGGCATTTCCATCCGGAATGGTCAGCGTATACTGACCATTGGCGTCGGTGGTCGTACCCTGCTGGGTACCTTTCAGAATGACGTTGACACCCGGCAGCGGATCGGTGCCGGAAGTGACCCGGCCACGAATACTGGCATTCCGGGCCGACTGGGCAAAAGATGAAAAGGAGAGGGGCAGCAAGAGGAGACAGAGGAGTCCGCTCGCCAGCCAATTACGTTTAAGAGGCAGCATACGTAAATCTGGACATTGTCCTTATGGTTAAAGGTTGGTATTGAAAATTTACAATTTTGAAAAGAGAGTTAACCAGTGCTGTTCTAAAACGCCGTTTGACCGTTCAATAAGTCTTATACCGTGTTAAAACCAACTAAATCTGGTTTTTTTGCTTTTCCTGATTGATATTACGACTGAATAATAATTTTGAAAAGAAAAAATAGAATTATATTTTTGGGAACATTCCCAAAATACTGGGAACATTCCCAAAAACGGGAAGCAATTACCGGGAATCGCGTTAAAGGAAGTGCCTGAAAAGGCTGTATTTATTTGAATAATACCATTAATGAAAAATCACCAGATCACCATCATCGACATTGCCAACACCTTGAACTTATCGAAGTCGACGGTCTCGCGCGCGCTGACGGGGCATCCGAACGTCAAATTGAAGACCCGCGAACGCGTGCTCGAACTGGCTGCGGAACTCGATTACCAGCGTAACCAACTGGCGATTTCGCTGCTGACCAACCGGACGCAAACCATCGGGATCATGGTGCCGGAGTTTCTGAGTTCCTTTTTTCCAAAGGTGATTATCGGTGCGCAGGATGTTCTGGCGCAGGCGGGTTACAACGTGGTAATCTGCCACTCGAACGAGTCGTACGAAACCGAGATCAGCAACACGAAGTTGCTGTTAGCTAGCCGCGTAGACGGTATTCTGGTTTCGCACACGAAGGAAACCCGTAATTTTGAACACTTCAAAATCTTTGAGCGGAAAGGGATCCCGGTGGTATTTTTTAATCGGATTGTCGATGAGATGAGCGTATCGAAAGTGGCCGTCGACGATTACGAAGGCGCTTATCAGGCCGTCGAGCACCTGATCAAAACCGGCAAACGGCGGATTGCCCATCTGGCCGGGCCGGATTCACTGCAAAACAGCCGCTCCCGCCTGAACGGCTACCGGGATGCCCTGACGAACCACCAGATCCCGATCGACCCATCCCTGATTATTTCCTACGATCTGACGCTCGACAAGGCCAATATTTACGTCAATCACCTGCTGAATCTGCCGCAGCCGCCCGACGCTCTGTTTGCGATCAACGATCCGACGGCCATCGAAGCGCTGAAAGTGATCAAAAGCCGGGGGTTGCGAATACCGGAAGAGATTGCCATTGTCGGTTTCAGCGACGACCCGATTTCGGCCCTTATCGAACCCGGACTGACAACGGTTTCTCAACCCGTCGATGAAATTGGCCGACAGGCTGCCCGCCTTTTGCTCAATCAACTGGCCGCCGAAGACGAGCGACCGGAGCCGGAATTGGTGGTGCTGCCCACCCGCCTGATTGTGCGGGGCTCCACAATGGCTTAATTGAAACTTACCAAAAGGAAATAATAGGGTTTATCCGGGTCAGATAGCGTAATTCTACGCTATGTAATTGAAAAACAGGTCTTCATATTTGTACGGGATCTTCACTCGATTGGTATGCGTTAAAAAAAACGCCCTGCCAGGGCCCGGTTTTAGATCTTGCCACACAGCGGGGAAAGGATGTGCCTGGGAGATGGCTTATTGCAGGCAACGTTGCTCTTATACGGTTTGTCAGGTACGTAACCATGCTTAAATATGGCAATCAGCAGGTCGTTGTTCGTAAATGCGCTGGACCAGATTATTCGGGAAGCGAACCAATACATTACGGGCAGTGATACCGTCCCGGTCGACATGCTGAATGTGGCTCAATTGAACGACGGAGACCAGTTTCTGGTGGCCCCCACCTTCATTACGCTTTCCATCGTAAACATTGAGGAAGACCGGATGAGCCGGGATCCGGATCATTTTGTCCGGCGCGACAACCGGACGATTTACCGCAATCCGAGCCAGCATTTTAATCTGACCCTGTTGTTTGCCGCCTATAGCCAGGAAAACACCCGCAGCCGGTATGCCGATTCACTCCTGTATCTGGAGGGTGTTATTCGCTTTTTTCAGCAAAAAAGTGTTTTTACGCCAACCAATACGCCGGGGTTGCTGGCTGAAATTGAAAAAATATCCCTCGAACTGGTGAGTCTCACTAGTGAGCAGACGCACCAGTTATGGTCGTCGCTGGGTGGGCGGTATATGCCTTCGGTGGTCTATCGAATGCGCATGATTTCCGTTCAGGAAAATCGCGAAACCGATGGCGGACCGGTCATTCTGGAAACTCAAGTGAACAGCGAGATCATTCGAAACGAACCTGTTTAATAATTCCTAAATCCGTACCAATATGCAGTACAGAACTCCAGGAGTGTATGTTGAGGAAATTTCGCTTTTACCACCTTCCATTTCTGAGGTGGAGACGGCAATTCCGGCCTTTATCGGCTACACGCAAAAAGCCGATTTGCTTCAGCCCAACGACTTATCGAATGTGCCGCAGGAAGTCAATTCGCTGGCGGAGTATCAGTTGTATTTTGGATTTGGGCCGTCCATCCAGTACAGTACCATTGAACTGGATGCCTCCAATGGCGTGTCGAAAAGCACCAGCAACCAGACGTATTATTTATATGACAGCATTCGGCTGTTTTTTAATAATGGTGGCGGGAAGTGTTTCATTATATCAGTAGGTCTCTATACGGCCGAAATTAGGAAAGATGACTTTATCGAAAAAGGCCTGGTTGCGCTACGCAGCAAAGATGAGCCTACCCTGATTCTGTTTCCGGACGCGGTTTCGTTGCCGGCAGATGAGTTTCATGCCGTTCAGCAGGCGGCCTTGCGCGAATGCGGTGACCCGGCGGTTCGGGTGGATTTCAACCGTTTCGTGGTGATGGATTTACAGCAGGATGCTTCCGAACTGAGCTGGAAAACCGGTATCGATAGCTTCAGAAACCAGGTCGGCATCAACAACCTGAAATACGGCGCGGCCTATACGCCTTGGTTGAAAGCGACGCTGAGCAAAAACATAGGGTACCGCGATTTACTGGATACCAGCGCTCCTGTGTTTACGTCAAAACTTCGGCGGGGTGGGGTAATGGTCAACATCATTGATCTGGCCAACAGTTACACCGATTCGGAACGGGGAACGATTCGTGATCGCCTTACGGCACTTGACCAGGCCATTGCCGATTCTAATAAGCTCCGGGCTGATTTTACGGCAAACCTGATTAAAGCGGAAGAATTCAACCGGCTGAATGACAAATTCAACACGGCCTCCGACCTGGCCGAAAAGCTGGGCACTCTGGTGCTCGTCTTTGATTATCTGTACAGTTTGGCCGATTTGTTACAGACGTATACAACCAGTGCCGGACTGGGTTCCATCAATCTGAAGACGCAGGCAGAACAAAGCATTACGGCTGTCAAAAGTGTGTATGGTACGCTGATCAGCCACGATGTCGGTGCTGCCGATGTGGCTGGTTTTTCCGGAAGTGCCAAATTTCCGCGTTTTTCCAAAGCCGCCCATCAACCGAATGTCCACGCTAACTGGGAGGGTATTTTTGGAGACGGTGCCGGCACGGGCACCCACATACCGGCCGCCAGTACGGCCATCTTCGATGCAGCTGCTGCCGGCAGCGACGAAGCGAAGAAAATAGCCCAGATGACGGCCGCATGGCCAACGCTCAGGGACACTTTCAATGTTGTGCTGCTTTCTCTTCAATCGCTGCGGCAGGCGGCTGAAAACTATGAATTAACCTTGCAAACGGTGCTGATCGAAGGGTTTCCGGCTCTGAAGTCCATTCTGAACACCTTGAAATCCTCGTCGTCGATTGTGCCGCCGAGCGGGGCTGTTGCCGGAATTTACGCCTATGTCGACGGCACCCGGGGCGTCTGGAAAGCCCCGGCAAACGTCAGCCTGAGCAGCGTCAGCGGAGTGACGATTGAACTTGACGACAAAAAACAGGAGAGTCTGAACGACCATCCGACCGGTAAATCGATCAATGCCATCCGGACTTTTGTCGGCAAAGGCATTCTGGTCTGGGGCGCGCGCACCCTGGACGCCACCAGCAGCGAATGGCGCTATGTGCCCGTTCGGCGGTTTTACAACCTGGTGGAAGAATCGGCCCGGAAAGCGTGTGAGCATTTTGTGTTTGAACCCAACGACGCCAACACCTGGGTGAAAGTGCGGAGCATGATCGAAAATTACCTCACCACGCTCTGGCGACAGGGCGCACTGGCGGGGGCCAAAGCCGAACAGGCTTTTTATGTTCGTGTCGGACTCAAAACGACCATGACCGACGTCGATATCAACGAAGGCCGGATGATTGTCACGATCGGAATGGCTCCGGTTCGGCCCGCTGAATTCATTATTTTGAATTTTTCCCAACTCATGCAGCAGTCCTAAACGAATACGCGACTCATGGCCGAATATCCAATACCAAAGTTTCACTTCCGGGTGGAGTGGGGCGGCACCAAAATTGGCTTCACCGAAGTCAGCGGACTGGAAGTTAGCACCGAAGTGATCGAATACCGCGACGGATCGAGTCCCGAATATAGCAAGGTCAAAATGCCGGGGATGCAGAAGTTCAGCAATATCACGCTGAAACGCGGCACCTTCAAGGGTGATAACGAATTCTTCAACTGGTGGAATACCGTTCAGCTCAACAAAATCGAGCGCCGGGATCTGACCATCTCCCTGCTGAACGAAAATCACGAACCGACGGTGGTCTGGAAAATCAAAAATGCCTGGCCCGTCAAGGTACAATCGACCGACCTCAAAGCCGACGGCAACGAGGTGGCGATTGAAACGCTGGAACTGGCGCACGAAGGGCTGACCATTCAGAACGAATAAGCGATGGTCACGTATCCACCCGTCGGATTTCATTTTTCGGTGGTCTTCGAACTCTTCCCGCAGTTGCCCAACGACTTCCGGTTTCAGGAAGTTTCGGGCCTGGAGGTGGAAATGGAAATGGAGACCGTTCGGGAGGGAGGGCAGAACCGCTCCGTCCACCAGTTGCCGGTTCGGTCGAAATATTCCGATTTGACTCTGAAACGCGGCTTGTTCACCGGCTCGGCCATTACGGTCTGGTGCAAACGGGCTATCGAAGATTTTTCCTTTCAACCGACCAACGTGCTCATCTCCCTGCTCAATTCCGACCACCTGCCGCTGCAATCGTGGTATGTGGTCAATGCCATTCCGAAACGCTGGCAGGTGGGCGCATTCAATGCCGAACAGAACAGTGTCGTGATCGAATCGCTGACGTTGTCGTATACCCACTTCAACTACCTCAGCGTCGATACGGCGGCATCGGCGGGTTTGGCAGGGACGGGTGCTGCGCTGGGTTTTTAAATTAACGGATTCGAAGGTATGCCGATTGAAATCAGGGAGTTGCACATCAAAGTGGTCGTGAATGGCGGAAAAAACCATCCCGAACCAAAACCGCTGGACGTGGCCCGGCTGAAGCAGGAAATAACCACCGCCTGCGTGAATAAAGTGTTGCAGAAACTCAAAGAAAAAGCCGAACGCTGATGCTGGAAAATTTTCTGGGAAAAGTCGAAAAAATGAAGATTCAGGCGTATTCCGACCCTGAATTTACGCGCCGGGAAGGTGAACCGCTGACCGTCCAGCTCAATCCTGATGGCTACACCCGGCAGTTGCAGATTCAGTATTGCGACACGCAGCCCGCCGGTTCGGTGGGCTCGGATCTGGGTTTTGTGAAGGTGAGTCCGCCCGAAATGTGGTTTGAATTTCTGTTCGACAGCACCGGTGTTCTTCAGGACGGGTCGCTGCTGCCGACGGCTCTCGATCCTTTTTCGAGCCCGAAAGATGTGGTGGCAAAAGTAGAAGAATTTATTTCGGGCATCGTGTACGACGGCACCATTCACCGCAGCAAATACCTCGAACTCCTGTGGGGAACGCTGCATTTTACCTGCGTACTGACCGCACTCGATCTGGAATACAAGCTTTTTCGACCCGATGGAAAACCGATTCGGGTGCTGGCGAAAGCGACTTTTAAAGAGTTCAAATCCCGAAGGTTACGAACCGCCGAAGCCAATCGCCAGTCCCCCGACATCACGCACCGCAAAGACCTGAAATCGAAT
The DNA here is from genome assembly GCF_003858645.1 of Larkinella knui. GTDB lineage: Bacteria > Bacteroidota > Bacteroidia > Cytophagales > Spirosomataceae > Larkinella > Larkinella knui. Next base: position 761,725 of record NZ_RQJP01000001.1, read on the forward strand.
GACCGCCTGTCGCTGCTGGCCCAGGAGGTCTACACCACCGACCGGTATTACATCGACGTGGCCCGCGCCAACGACCTGACCGGTTTTCGGCGCATCCGGGCGGGTACGGCCCTGTATTTTCCGCCGTTGAAATAACGATTCCGATCCTATAATCCCCTTTCTGCGTATGGTTCCGCCGATTGTTGCGCCTGATGCCGATGTAATTACCTTTTCGGTCAAAATCAATGACCGCGAGTTGGGTGACGACTATCCGATTCTGGGCATTCGCGTTCGCAAGGAACTGAACCGCATCGCATCGGCCCGGCTGCATTTGCTGGAAACCGACGTTGCGGCAGCCGCTTTCACGACCGACGACCCCGCCGTTTTTCGACCCGGCCAGCCGGTTGAGATTTTGATGGGCTACCATGGCGAAACGCAGACGGTTTTTAAGGGAATTATCGTCCAGAATCAGAACGATGCGGAAGAGGAAACCGAAACCGGTCTGATTCTGGAATGCCGCGACCAGGCTTTCCGGATGACCGCTCCGCTCCAGAGCCGTCATTTTAACGACCTGACCGATACCGATCTGGCCGAGCAGTTGCTCGCCGGGAACGAGCTTCGTGATACGGAAATCGAAGCATCGAGCCTGATGCACGCGGAGATTACCCAGCACAATCAGAGCGATTGGGACTTTGTCGTTTCCCGCCTGGATGCCATCGGGTACAGTTGCCTGACCAATGACAACCGGCTTATTGCCAGACCATTGCCGACTGCGCTTCCGGACAGCGCCGTGGTAGCGACCTTTACGTACGGCGAAAATCTGATCGCGTTCAGCAGCGAAACCGACGCGCGCACCCAACCCAACGGCGTGACGGTGGCATCCTGGGATCCGCAGAATCAGGAGGTGCAGGAAACCGAGGCCAGCGAACCGGCCCAAACCGGGCAGGGCGGTAACGTCGATGCCAGCGTGTTGAGCAACGCATCGGGCAATCGGCCGTTGCACATTTCGTATCCGGGGCGGCTCACGCGTCAGGAACAGCAGGCATTGGCCGATGCGCGATTGCTCAAAAGCCGCCTGTCGCGGGTTCGGGGACGGCTGAAAACCACCGGTACGACAACCGTGTTGCCGGGCCAGATCATCCGCATTGAACGGATCGGCGGTCGGTTTGACGGCAACCACCTGGTTTCGGCGGTCGAGCAGGAATTTGAGAATGGCGGCTGGGTTACCATCATCCGGTTTGGGTTGCCATCCGAACAGTTTTTTGCCGAGACGATCCAGCCCCAGAGTCCCACGGCCGCCGTCGGCGCCTTGTCGGCCACGCCCGGCCTGCAGATCGGGGTGGTGACCCAGATCGACAACGATCCGCAGGGGGAGTTTCGGGTCAAAGTGCGGTTGCCCCTGATCGATGCTGCCGGGGAAGGCATCTGGACCCGGGTGGCTACGCTCGATGCCGGTAATGGCCGGGGAACGTTTTTTTACCCCGAAATCGATGACGAAGTCATCATTGGTTTTATCAGCAATGACCTGCGCAATCCGGTTTTGATGGGCATGTTGCACAGCAGCGCCAAACCGGCACCCTTGACACCCGCGGCCCAAAACCCGGAAAAAGGCTATGTTTCGCGGGAGGGGATGAAGGTGGTTTTTAACGATGACCAGAAGTCCGTCACGATCCTGACGCCCGGCGGTAATACCCTGATGGTTAGTGATAACGATCGGAAAGTGCAGGTTGAAGATCAGTCTGGTAACACGATTGTGCTGGATGGCGGGGGCGTCACGATCCAGAGTACTTCCCGGGTTACCATCAAAGCCAGCGGAAACCTTTCCATCGAAGGAACCCAGATTTCCATTCAGGCAACCGGCGTTCTGGAATTGAAAGGTGCCCTCGTTCAAATTAACTGAAGATGATAAATCGCTCTTTTTTAGGAACCGGCTGGCGTTTTCCGCCCACGTTTGACCAGCATTCAGGTACGGTTGAGGTGGTGTCGGATGAGGCTGCCATCCAAACCAGTCTGCATATATTGCTCAGTACGCGCCTGGGCGAACGGGTGATGCGGGCCGATTACGGCTCCAATCTGGACGAAGTCCTGTTTGAGCCGCTGACGACGACGTTTCTGACTTACCTCCGCGACCGCGTCCGAACGGCCATTCTGTACCACGAGCCCCGCATCGACCTGATCGATCTGGACGTGCAGCAACCTGACCGCACGGCCGGGCTGGTCCAGATCACGGTTGGCTACCGGATCCGGGCGACCAACACCCGCCTGAATTTCGTCTATCCGTTCTACCTCAACGAAGGAACCAATCTGACACCCTGATGCCGCCCATTCGCCGAAATAGCCATCCGCTGCAACGTTCGGGCGTAAGCCAGACGCAACGTCTGTTGAAAGCTCTGACGCCCGACTTTGTGCGGGTCGATGAACGGTCAACGGCCGATCTGCTGCTGTTTGCCAAAGAATATGGACGGTATCTGACCTATTATAATCGGGCCGATCAACCGAGCGGCACCTGGCAGCCGTTCATGCAGTGGGATGTTTCGGCCATTCTGGCGACCCTGGCAAACACGAACGGAATCGCTTACCGGAAAGTAGTGGAAGAAGCGATTCTGGCAAAGGTCCGAAACCAAACTCCGCAGCTTTCGGATGATCTCGTCAAACAACATTTCTTCCAGCTGTTCGCGTTTCTGTTTACCCTGACGCAACGGCTCGATGACCAATACCGCCAGCTACCGACTGATCTGGTGTTCCGGGAGTATCTTGGAGGGGTTATTACCGGTAGCCTGCAGGAACCGTTCAAAAAGCTAAAAGCGTACTATGATTGGTGTCAGCACGATACCCTGCTACTGCCGGGGTTGGCTTTAGCGACCTCGCTGGAGTTGCTGAATCCCGAAGCGGCTCTTGGCCAATTAAGCCCCATCTGGACTGACGGAGCCGACGCGGTGGTCCCGGTTTTGGTTGGAACAGGCGTTGAGAAACTGCGGAATCTGGCATCGCATACCCTCTTTGTGGCCCAGATCAATTCGTTTTTCCGGACACTGGCGCAGGTTTCGGTGCAGGCCGGTCGTTCGCTTGAAATGACACTCGATCAGTGGCCGACCCACACGCCCCATTATGCGCTTTTTCTGACGTTTCTGAAGCTGTTTCGGTATAGCCAAGCACAGTTAAATACGTTTACGGCCCGCCATCTGGATTTTTATTACAACCAGGTGCTCCGCCTGCCGCACCGACCGGCCCAACCGGATGCGGTTTATTTGACGTTTGAACTGGCAAAACAGGTTGAAACCCATGTGCTGAACCGGCATACGGTTTTTAAGGCCGGGAAGAATGCCGACGGGCAGGAGTTGTTTTACCGGACAACCAGCGATGTGGTGCTGAATCAGGCGGTAATCAAGGAACTGAAAGCCGTTTACGTTGACAATACCCCGACTGAAAAAGCCGTCTATGCCTCCCCAATAGCTAATTCGGCGGACGGGAAGGGTGGCAAATTGCTTCCCGGCCAGGCCTGGCCAACCTTCGGAAATACCAGCCGCGACCGGGCGGAAATTGGCTTTGCCGTAGCTTCCAGCCAACTCTATTGTCAGGGTGGAGAGCGGGCCCTGACGATTCAGTTCTCGGACAATGCCGGATTAATCGACATCGACTTTGGTCTGTTTGACATTTTACTGACCACCGACAAAGGCTGGTGGTCAGTTCCTTCGGCAAAAATTATCCAGGGGCGAAGTTATACCGGAGGGGTCATTCTTAAACTGGACGGCAACGATCCCGCCATTGTTTCTTTTAACGCTAAACTGCACAACGGGACGTTCAAAACCGCCTTTCCCATTGCCCGATTCGTCTGTAAAGAACCCATGCAGCCGCAGAGCCTGTTCGGTCTGCGCTTCACTACAATTGTGATTTATGCCAACGTGACCGGCCTGAAGAAATTTTCCCTCAGCAACGATTTCGGCCCCCTCGACGCTGCCAAGCCGTTTCAGCCGTTCGGCGGAATTCCGAAAGTGGGGGCGGGGTTTGTGGTCGGTAGTCAGGAGCTGTTTCAGAAAAGCAGTAATATGGACATTGGCGGGGCTTACCTAACGAACGAGTGGGACCTGTCCGATCAGCCAGAACTCAAGACCGAATTTATCAAAGTCAGTTATCTGAATGGGGGGCAATGGGTGAAGCACCCCGTTGAGGGTGAACGAAAATCGAAAGGCAATCCGATTGAATTTAGAAACCCCTTTCCGATAGAACCCGATTTTTCGGCGGATACGCCGTTGACCACCACGGCTAACCGGGGCTTTGTCCGGTTTGAAACCACCGACGATTTTGGACATGGCACCTACCCGCAACAGTTGGTCGCAGCCGCCCTTGCCAACCCGGCTCATCTGCCGGCGGCACCGTATGTACCCACCATCAAGTCCTTGTCACTCAATTATATTTTTGCGAAAACGTATGATTTTAGTACCGCCACGGACGGGGCGGAATGCCAGTTTTTTCACCTGACTCCGTTCGGGACAAGCCGGCCAAAACCGGCACCGACGGTGTCCCTGATGCCGCAATTTTCGGATGAGGGGGAATTGTATATCGGGATCGAAAACCTACGACCGGCGCAGTCGTTGCTGGTGCAACTGGCCGAAGGCAGCGCCGACCCGGCTCTGAACCGCACGGAGGTGGCGTGGAGCTTTCTGACGAACGAAGGCTGGCAGCCGTTCGCGCGCCCGGATTTGTACGACGGAACCGACGATCTGACGCATTCCGGCCTGGTGCAATGCGTGGTTCGGGAAACCGCCACGACAGAATCCACGCTGCTGCCCGCCGGTTTGCACTGGCTGAAAATTTCGGTGCCCCAACGACGCGGAGCGGTTTGTCAGGTGGTCGGTATTCACCCCCAGGCTGTGCGGGCGGTATTGAGCGATCACCTGAATCAGAACGTGGTGTACCAGCAACCGGTACCCGCTAAAACCATCGGCAAGGCGGTGATTTCGGACCCGGCCCTGAAAAAAATTGACCAGCCTTATGATTCGTTTGGCGGGCGGGCGGTCGAGTCGGATGACCGGTATTCCGCCCGCGTCAGCGAGCGGCTGCGGCATAAACAACGCGGCATCACCATCTGGGATTATGAACGGCTGGTTTTGGAACAGTTCCCGGGTATTTATAAAGTGAAATGCCTGAATCACAGCCGGATCGATAGCGATGTTGCGCCCGGTTATGTGTTGCTTGTGCCGTTGCGCGACACGCGCCGGCAAGCCGCTGCCGATCCTTTCCGGCCGGTGGTCGATCTGGCAACGCTCGACGCGATTCGAACGTATCTGAAGCGGTTTGTCTCGGCGCACACCCGGCTCGATGTCAAAAATGCCGTGTATGAGCAGGTGAAATTTACGTTCAACGTGAAGTTTTTCGATGATCCCCTGATCGATCCTGATGTATACCGGAAAAAGCTTGATCAGAGCCTCCGGCAATTTCTGGCACCCTGGGCCTATGACGTTGGCCGGGATATTGAATTTGGTGGAAAAATTACGAAGTCCGTCGTTCTGAACTTTGTGGAAGAACAGCCGTACGTCGATTATCTGAGCTGTTTTCGGATGGATCATTACGTGGAAAATGTCCTCTACCAGCCGGATGTCGAAGACGCCGAAGCCACCACCGCGCGTTCCGTGCTGACGTCGTTTGGCAACGGCGACCTGGGGCATACCGTAAACATCCTGACCACCGATTCTGAACCTTGTGACTGCTGATGGAACCCCACCTGACAATCGACAAAAACCGCCGGCTTCCTCCCGGTCAGGATTACGCGCTGCTCTATCAGGAAGGGTTGAAGCACATTGAAAACCTGGCCAGCCGGCTCTGGACGGATTACAACAGCCACGACCCCGGAATCACACTGCTGGAAACCCTGTGTTATGCCCTGACCGAACTCGGCTACCGGACGGATTTCGACATCAAAGATCTGCTTGCTGAAGACAGTGACGGCACCATTCAGAACGCTACGTTTTTTACGCCCCGGCAAATTCTCACCTGCCGACCCGTCAGCGAAAACGATTACCGAAAATTGGTAGTCGATATTCCGGGCGTCAGCAATGCGTGGCTTGTGTTCGATCAGGATGCGACCGATGCGGACGGGTTCCGGTTGCCCATACCGGGTGAGCAGCCGCTTTTTGCCGACTATCGCCTGGATTTACTCACTTTTGCGGATACCGGCAACCGGGTTTGGTTGCGGGGATTGCAGAAAATTTTGCTGGATCTGGACGAAACCGACGCTTACGGCGATCTGAACTACGCCCAGATTTCCCATCAGGTCTTTGAAAAAAATACCGACCCGGCTTTTGATCTCTACGGCGTTACGTTTGAGCTGCGGCCCCCTTTCCGCAACTGGCAGGAAGCCGAACCCTTTCTGGCTTTGCTGGATACACTAACGGCGGAGTCGGCGGGGCTTGCGGTGGAGGCCCCGAGTCAGCCCGATCCGCGGTCGCTGCGCTGGAAACTGGTCCTGAAAAAAGCGGGAACAACCGATGCATTTCCGCTGGAAGTCGCGGTCGCCAGCCGACCGTCATCCGATTTTCGGGTGACGACGGAAAAAATCGAAACGTACTTTTCGCCCGCTCAGGTTGCTGCGTTGGTAAAGCAACTAGTCGAAAAACTGGACAAAGCCCGTTCGATTGTGCAGCAGGTGATGTTGACCCTGCACGACAACCGCAACCTCGGTGAAGACTGGCTGTGCGTCGAGCCAGTTGAAACACGTGACGTGGGTATCTGTGCGGACGTCGACCTCCGGCCGGATGCCGATCCGGAGCGCGTTCTGGCCGAAATGTACGTTCAGATTCAGAATTATCTCAATCCCGCCCTGTCGTTTTATACCCTGGCCGAACTCCTGGATCGGGGCCAGACAACGGCCGAAATTTTTGAAGGGCCCGTGCTGAAACACGGTTTTCTGGATGCTGGTGAATTGCAGAACGCCCAACTCCGGCGCGAAATCCGCACCTCCGACCTGATCAATCTGCTCATGGATGTCGACGGCGTTCTGGCCGTCAAAACCGTTCGGCTGACGCTTTACGGAACCGACGGAAAACCGGATGCCGGGCAAAAAAACCAGCGCTGGTGTTTGCATGTCCCGCAAAATACCAAGCCAGTTTTTAGCCCCGCCAAATCGAAACTGCTGTTTTTTAAGGACAGAATTCCGTTTACGATTACCAATTCCGCCCGTTTGCAAGAGGTTGACGACACCCTGCGGATGCTCCAGGCGATCCGTCGGCGCAGCAAACTCAACGGCCATACCGACGACCTGCCGGTGCCGAAAGGTCGGTTTCGGGATCTGGCGGAGTATTATTCTGTGCAGTATGAACTGCCCCAAACCTACGGCATTGGCGAAGCGGGGTTGCCGAATGGTGCGTCGCCCGAACGGAAAGCGCAGGCCAAACAACTCAAAGCGTATCTGCTGTTTTTTGATCAACTCCTGGCCGACTTTTTTCAGCAGCTGACCCACTCCCGGCACTTGCTTTCCACCCGAAACCTGACCAGGACGTATTTCAACCGGTTTCTGGACGACATCAAAGGGGTAGAACACGATGGGCTGACCGACGAACTGTACCAGAAAAATGGAGCTGGCGAGGTGTTGCTCGAAAAGGTGCTGGACTGGGATTCGGGTACAGCGGCCGACCAATGGAAGCCGCGGTGGAATCAGTTGGTGGAGCCGGAAGCCACGTTTTATGACCGCCGGCACCGGTTTCTCGATCATCTGCTGGCCCGGTTCTCCGAAAGTTTCAGCGATTATACGCTGATGCTTTATCAAATGAGCGTCGATGAGCGTGGTCAGGCGGACTACGCCAGGGTGGTGCCCGACCAATTGATCCGGGATAAAATTCAGTTTCTGGACGATTATGCCGTCGTGAGCAGCGAACGGGGCCGGGCGTTCAATTACGCGGCTACCAATCCCCGGACGAACGGCATACCGGCAGCCAACCCAATCTGGGATACCCTCAACGTGTCGGGGCTGGAGAAACGGGCCGCCCGCTTGCTGGGTCTGGCCGATTATACCCGCCGAAACCTCGCGTGTCCGGCCCGGCTGCGGATGACTACCGACAAGGCGGGGTTTGCTATTCTGAACGAAAACGATGCCGTGCTGGCCGGTTTTGTGTTTGTCGATGGCATCCTGCCCGAAGCCCGGCCCTACACCGACCAGATGCCGTACTGGTTTACCAATCCGCAGCGCTATCGCCGTAAAAAGCAGGCCGACCGTTCATTTGCGCTCGAGCTGGTCGATGAAACCGGAACCGCCGTGGCCCGGACCACCTCCACGTTTGGTACCTGGCTGGAAGCTGACAAAGCACGCGACGCCCTGATTCGGGCGGTTGCCAATCAGGGCAAAAGCGAGGGAATGTACCTGATCGAACACCTATTGCTGCGGCCCCGAAACCAGCATTACCGCCTGATGCCGGTGTGTCTGGACGAAAACTGCGCGGACTGTTCCGACGACGATCCGTATTCGTTCCGGGCCACGGTGGTTTTGCCGGTCTGGCCGGCCCGGTTTCAGAACCGGTATTTTCGGCGGTATGCGGAACAGATCATCCGCTCGGAAGCTCCCGCCGGTTTGTCGCTCAAAATCTGCTGGGTTTCGAACGCATCCATGCACCGGCTCGAAACGGTTTACCGGGCCTGGCTGACTCAGTTGCAGCTTGTAACGGAAACGCTTTGCCCGACAGCGGAGCGTCTGGAAGCCCTGCGCCCGTTCAACGACCAACTCATTGAAACCCTCGGCCAACTGCACAGCGAATACCCGGCTGGCCGGTTGCACGATTGCGAGGAGAGTCTTAGTGAAAATACAATGATTCTGGGTAACAGTGTATTAGGAACTTTTTAAGCCCGTCAGCGATGGAGTCGACCTTGCAATATCCCGTTTTTGAAGCCGATCAGGTTCTGACCAACCGGCATCTCAATGAACTGTTTACGTATCTGGACGACCAGTCCCGGTTTACCCGAACGCACCTTGTCGGGATTGGCATCGTCTGCGGGCTCAACCTTACGTACAATGGTTCCGACCAGCTGACCATCAGCGCGGGTTGCGGGGTCACTTCGCTCGGTTATCTGGTTCAATTTGAAGGCATCAACGCAAAACATTGCCGGGTTGTAGACCAATTGCCGGTTGAGTTTGCGGGGTTTAACAAAGGGTATTCGCGACTTTCGGGCTGGGAACTGGTGGAGGCAGCGCAGACTGACACGCTGCCTTTGAGCAAAATTTTTCTGGATGATCACGAAAAAATAGTGATGCTTTTGTTCGAAGCCGATCAGAACGATCTGCGAAACTGCGATACCACCGATTGCAGTGACAAAGGTCAGCAGGTGAAGTTTCGGGTGCGCCCGTTGCTGGTGAATCGGAGGGAGGTCGAAACTTTTTTTGCGGATCAGCTTAAGGCTGGTCTGGAAGAGCGGTTTTCTTTGAACGATCTGCATCTGAAGCGGTTTAACGTCCCTTTTTCTACTCTTCAATCGGCGGCCGATGTGCTCACGGCTTTCAGAAATCAGATCCTTGATCTAGACTCTGTTCCTATAGCGATTGAGAAACTTTACACGCTATTCAAGCCTTTCCTGAATGATAGTATAGCCCCGGAACTGACAAAAATAAAAGCGTACCGTGAGGCTCATCAGGACACGTTTCGCATTCAGTATGTGGTTGATCTGGTGGACGATCTGATCAGGGCCTACCACGAGTTACGGGACAAAGCCCAGGAATGCCTGACGGTTTGCCGCCCGGACGAGACGCTTTTTCCGTATCACCTGCTGCTGGGGAAAGCCACGGTTTCGACGGACGATGGGGAGCAAAACCCGGCTTTGCTGGAATACCGCCCTTTTCGGACCTATTTTCTGCCTTCACCGGCGAATACCGGTCGGCAGCCGTGGCGTTCGGAACTGCGAATGCTGTTTACCCGGCTGACGTTGATGGTTAGCCAGTTCACCGTGCCGGAACCGCCCGATGTAACAGCGAACAAAGATGCCGCCCTGGCCATCAAGGTAACGCCCTCGTCGCTGGGAACCCGCCCACTTTCCGAACGGGCTATTCCGTATTATTATCTTCCCCAAAAGGCCGGTGAGCACTACGTCCTGCATCGGTACTGGAATTATCAGAAAAGCCGGGCCTATCGCGCGGATACCAACTTATCCTATCAGGCTGAACGATATACCGCCGTTCCAGCCGTGATCAAACCCCTGGAGGTCGACATCGAGCCGTATAATTTCTTTCGGATTGAAGGCCACATTGGTTTGCCTTACCAGACGGTATTGGCCCGTTTGGCCCGCTTGCGGAAAGACAACCGCCTGCCGTTCGACCTCATTGCCCTGCGGGCCGGGACGCTGCCCGACGATCCGGCAAAAGACCCGGATCCCCAGCGGCTGGCCTGTGAGTGTGGCGACTGGGATACGCTGCTGGAGGTGCTGGACGGCGCCCATCTGAATGCGGAAAAACTGAAGCAGCTGAAAGACCAGCACGAAGCGATGCTGGCACACAACCGAAGCCGGTTTTTGTTTAAAAATTACGCCGAACTTCACCCGGCGCTCGAACACAAAGCGGGTGTTGTGCGGGGCGGCACTTTCGTGATTGTGTATGCCGATAACCGGAAGGGGCCCGCGCGGGGAGAAGCCATTGGAAACGGCCCGCTGAGCACCACTCCCGGTTTTGTCGAATCGGATTTTCAGGTGGAACTCCGGCAGAGAATTAACACGGTTACGAAACCGGAAGACCTGAAATTCCTGAGAGAAATTTTGGGGCTTAACCTGGTCAATTATTTCACCGACGTAAAACCCGCCATTGCCGACGGTATTGTTTTCGCCGATTTTTACCTGCCTTACCGGGATACCTCGCCCTGCGGGTCGGTTTCGTACCAGATTAACGAACCGAAACCATCCGAATCGGAGAAACCGGATGTCTTTGGAATTAAACAAACCGTTTATTGCTGGAAGGATCAAACGGCCTATGAATTTGGGATTGACGACACCTTTAACGTGGAGGAACTGCAAAACCCCGATGAGCTGAAATTTGTGCCCGACAAGCCGTTGCAGTTTGTTCCCCAGGAGCAGTTTCAACGTTTGGCCGACGGAACCATTGACCCCACGGACAAAAAGACCAAAACGTTTCGGTTAACCTACCGCAGCAAGACGGTCTACGTTACCGTAAAAGTGCCGAACGCTGCCTTTACCGTCAAGCTCGTGAAGGTGCAGGGAAGCAATGAGGTGCAGATTCGGCTGGTGGCGGAGGCTAAAAATTTGTTGAGCTACCGGTGGAAGATACAACCGGAAGAGTTTGAAATTTCCCATGCGTTCGAGACGACGTCCAAGCCCATTCCGATGGACAAATTCAGGGGAATCATCAAAGGAAGAGGACTTGGCATTACGCTCACCGTGGAAGAAGACTTTACCCATGACCAGCAGGCGGATTGTTCCAATGAGTTAACCCGGATGTTTACGGAAACCTTCCTGCTAAACCGGCTCGCGGAAGATATGCCTTTCTGATCCATGGAACTCCGTCATCGCATCGGCCAGCATACCATCGACATCGAAATTTCCGATGCGGGCGAAGCCGTGGCCATGCAGAATCAGCTGTCGGATCTCTGTCGGCAACGGTTGTATCCGGCTTTGGAACAACTGTTCGACCGGTTTGCGGACGGCGAAACCTGGCTGCGCATCGACCGGCTGGAGCTTGATCTGGGAACCGTAACGCCGACCGACTGGCAACAGCAATTGGTGGAAAAAACCGTACTCGAACTGGAAAAGGCGCTTCGGCAGTGGCACCCAGCGACAGCCGGCCGTTTGCCGGCGCTCATCCCCTTACAAGCCGCCGATCGGGAATCCTTCCTGTATTTTCTGGAAACCGGTTCGTTGCCCTGGAACAGCCCCGTTCAGCAACCCGCCGACTGGGAAAACCGGCTGGAACCAACGACGGACCTGTTTCGTCAGGTGGTTGGTCTGGGTCAACGGAAACCGCTGGTTCTGTTGCGGTTGGTCTGGCAATTTTCCGGATCGTTCCTCAACCGGCTGACGGCTTTTCGGAAAGCCAGCCATTCGGAAGTCGGTTTGCTGGATGCGGTTTGGCAGGCCGTTGCTCCGTATCTGCCCGATTCGGCGGCTGGTCGGCAAACGTTCCGGCACTACATTCGACTGGCCAGTGCGGCTCGTTCTTCAGCGAACAGCCCCGTTCTGGATTGGCTGAAACCCGGCATCGACGCTTTTGTTCCGGTTCCGCAACGGGCCGCTACCGAGCAGGCACTAAGGGAGATCCCGAAAGCGATTGCCCACAATCAGGACCCAACCGAACCCGTTGACCAATGGCTACCCAATTCACTAGCCGACGGCCCGGCGGCTCATTACATCAGCAATGCCGGACTGGTTCTGCTGCATCCCTTTTTGCATTCTCTGTTTCGCGAACTGGGCTTGCTGGCCGAAACCCGTTGGGTTGATCAAACCGCCCAAAACCGGGCGGTTTTACTGTGTCAGTATGCCGTGACCGGTCAGCCGGTTATGCCGGAATCGGACCTGCTGCTGGCCAAAATTCTCTGCGGAATGCCGCCCGAATGGCCGGTCGAAGCGGAACTTGCCCTGATGCCGAACGAAGAAGCCGAAGTTCGAAAGCTGCTTGAGGCCGTTGTCAGCCATTGGAAAGCTCTAAAAAATGCCAGCGTAGCATCCGTGCAGGAGTCATTTCTGCAACGCGACGGTAAACTGAGCCGGAAAGACGGCGGCTGGCGGTTGCAGGTGGACCCCCAAACCATCGACATCCTGCTCGATCGGCTTCCGTGGGGATTCTCGCTGATTAAATCGGCGTTTATGTCCGAAATTTTGTACGTAGAGTGGCGATAAGCCGGATGCAATCATGAAAACGACCGCTGATCCATCACCAGTTCAAAACCATCAACCGGCAAAACCATTTTTCAATGGGCGCGAAAAACCGCGGGCGGGTCTCCCAAAACCGTTCTTTGCTCCGGCGACTCTTCAGCCCAAACTGACGATTGGCTCGTCCAACGACCGCTTCGAACAGGAAGCCGACGCCGTGGCCGATCGGATTATGCGGATGGATGCTGCGGACGTGGCGCAGCGAACCCCGGTTTCGATTCAGCGAAAATGCGCAACCTGTGAGGACGAAGAAAAGCGACTGCACAAAAAAGGGGACGGTTCGCTGGCCGGGGCCGAAGCGCCGTCGGCGGTGCACCAGGTGCTGCAAGCGGGCGGCCAACCGCTCGACAGCGGTGCCCGTTCGTTTCTGGAACCACGTTTCGGGCGGGATTTTTCGGGTGTACGGGTTCACACGGGACCCCAGGCTGCTGAATCGGCGCAGGAAATCGGTGCACGGGCATATACGGTAGGAAATCATGTCGTTTTTGGATCGGGCCACTACGCACCACACACGAACCGGGGGCGGGCGTTGCTGGCGCATGAGTTGACGCATGTGGTGCAGCAAGGGTCGGAACTGCGCCGGCAGTCACAGCGGCACCGGCCGCCGGTTTCGCATCGGGGGACATTAGAGAATGCTTGGGCAAATCCCAGCCAATTTATTCAATACGTGAACCGGAATGCGGGCAGTCTTGAAACAGCCCGGACACTACTGCTGGAGAAGCTTAATTCTCCGAATCACGAAGAAAATGCACAGGCGGTTCGGGTCATCAGGCGGTTTTTAGCAGGGTATGCAGGACACGAAAGGCAAGTCGTGCTGCAACTCCGTTCGGCTCTGGAGACCTACATCCAAAGGCGTGAGACGGAAGTCTATGAAACCACGGCTCCGTTACGTGAAACCGTATTGGCCCTGCATAATCAGTTGCTGGATACGTATCGGCAGGCTGCTTTTCGGGACGCGTTTAGTCAATGGCTGACCCAGCAGATAAGCCAAGGCCGACGACCCCGACGGGGACAACCGCCCAGGACGGCCGAAGAAACGGACCAACTCGAAGCGTTACTCAATCAGACCCGGAGTCTTTTGGCCGAATCGTTGACAAGACACGCCACGTTGAAAAGCGACGTGCGTCAGGCCCTTCAGACCCTGCTGGCGGCTTCGGACGGCATGACGTACCTGCAGGAAGACGTGCTGAATCAGATGAGTGATCTGATTCAGTCGTTGGTAAGCGAGCGTCGAAGAACCCGGTTACGACCTGAAGAGCTCCGTATCAGTCTGAATTTTGAAGCCCGATACCAGCAAATAATCGCTCGAAGGATGCAGGACCAACAAGAAGCCCGTGAAGCCAGCAATCGGCAACGATCGCTGGCGTTTGAGCCGCAGGAAGAAACCCGCAGACACCGCTCTGGCCGACTGCAGGCGCTCAGGCAACAGGAGATCCGGGAAGCCGGGGCATTGCGAAGAATACGGGGGCACGACCGATCCCTTCATCCGCTGACGGCTTCTCCAGATTTTCGGCCATTTTTGGCCGAACGGGCACTGGCGGGCGGCCCGGGTCATCAGGAAGCCGAATTGTCGGCGTATCGAACCCGACGAGATGCCGAACTGGGCGATGCTCAGACGCTGGGAACCGGGATTAACTCGTCGGGGGTGATCAACGAAGATGCCCGCGCGGAAATTTACCGGATGGGCCTGTTAAATATAGAACGGGGCGCATCGGCGTACTCGCTGGAAGGGATGGTGAATCTTGTTTTACCCCACCGCTCCCAGATGGCCCACGATCGGGCCAGACTCGGAGTTTCTGCCAACATCACCGTCGGGACCTACCATTCGCATGGTCCGGGGCAATATGATATCAATGCCCGGGCCGGTGCGCCCGTTTCGGTCGAAATGCCGGAACACATAGACCTGACGTTGCAGCTCGCATCGGCTGCGGGCAACGGGCGCCGGGCCGTTTTTGACTACGTCAGCAGCCGCGTTCTTTCCCGTTCAGCCATTGGCGAGCTATCGGCCAACGGCGATATTCTGGAAAAACTTCAGTATGGCTTTTTTGGTCGCCGGGCCGTTCAGGTGGACGTTGAACGGCACCTGAACGGAACTCCCATGCCCAACCGGTCGCCGGATGCATCGCGGATACTAGCCGGTCTGTTGTTCGTCAATACGATGGCAGGAAGTGAGCCATCGGCAGCGGTAGCCAGTCAGCGCAGGAGCATTGTGGAGGAGCTTCAACGGGAAATAATCAACGCACTGGGTGTTACGTTGCCGCCTGAAAGTCGTTTGTTTGATCCGGTTGATGCCTCTCAGGGCGGTTTTGCGGGCAGTACGTCTATTCACAGGGCCACCTTTTTGAATGCGATAAATCCGTCGACCGGCCGGAATTTTACCCTCTCTGAAGCGACGAGTGCCGTACTACGGACCACCAATCGATTGGTTCTCACGCATCCCGGTATCATGACGGGGATCGAGAATCTACTCCGAACGCTGCGAGGGCAGGGGCTTCAGAGCAACCGGGGTGGTCTGACGGCAAACGTTCTTCATCTATACCGAAACCCGGATACACAGCAGGAAATTTGGGTAAAGGTTTATTATGCGCATCTTTACCATTTTGCCGACGGATTTTCGGCAGGGCCTACGGCACGAGGTCGCCCAATTGGCTATGTCGGATCGACCGGCAATGCCGTCAGTCCCCATGTGCACATGTCGGTGGGGGTTTATCTGCAGAATCCTTCCGGATCACCCCAATCCGAGCCTTCATTCTTTCTGGAACCGCTCGACTTTTTCCAGTTGATGCGCCGGGCGCATGGGCCCCATTCCAGTATCTCCGGGAATGCATCAGGCACCGGAAACCCTTGACCAGTCTCAGCACACATATACGCTATGGTTTCCCCCCTGCTCCTGACCCCCCTGCTCCGCCACCGCCTGAAAACCCAGTTTGGCCTGCCGTTGACCGAAGACGAAGCGCAACTGCCCGACTGCACGGGTTTGCTGGCAGACCACCTGCCCCAATCGCCAACGCATGCGGAAGCGGTTTTGCTTCTGCTGGCGCTGGCTCCGCATCAATTGCCGGGCATTTTCGATGCGCTCATCGAGGAGGTGCTACCGCAGGGGGGCGAGTTTCCGGCGTTTGGCGGGATCAAGGGCGCGAATCACCGGGGTATGCTGCCGACGGGCGAAACTGCCCAGTTTCTGCTGGCGGGTACTGACCTCGAAAAACGGCTCGAAGTTCAGCGCCTTTTTTCGGAAAAACACTGGTTTTACCAACAACAGGTGTTGTTTCTGGAACCGGTGCGCGAGGGAGAACCCCGCATGAGCGGACGTCTGGTGCTGGCCGACGAATACGCCGAACGGCTGCTGACCGGTGAGCGGCCGCGCCCCCGGTTTGGCCCCGACTTTCCGGCCCGGCTGGTCACAACGGGGATGGAATGGGACGATCTGGTGGTGCCACCCGCCACGCGCCGGCAAATCGAAGACCTGCGCCTGTGGCTCGCTCACAGCCACACGTTAATGAACGACTGGCAACTGGGCAAACGGTTGAAGCCGGGGTATAAAACGCTCTTTTATGGCCCTTCGGGGACCGGTAAAACCCTCACGGCGACGTTGTTGGGGAAAGAATTCGGGAAGGACGTCTACCGGATCGATCTGTCGCAGGTGGTGTCGAAGTACATCGGTGAGACGGAAAAAAATCTTGAGAAAGTTTTTGTCCGGGCCGAAAACCGCGACTGGATTTTGTTTTTCGATGAAGCTGACGCGCTCTTCGGTAAACGATCCTCCGTACAATCGGCCCACGACCGCTATGCGAATCAGGAAGTGAGTTTTCTGTTGCAGCGGCTCGAAGCGTTTCAGGGCCTGGTGGTGCTGGCTTCGAATTTCAAAAGCAATATCGATACGGCTTTTCTCCGGCGGTTCAACGCCATTGTCCATTTCCCGATGCCCTCGATGGCCGAACGCCTGACCCTGTGGCAACAGACCATTCCGGCCCGCGCTTCCGTCGAAGATCCGACGCTGTTAGCGCAATTGGCAACCCGCTACGAACTCACGGGTGCCGGTATCCTCAATGTAGTTTCGTATGCGGCCCTGAAAGCCATTTCCAGGGGAAAAAACGATTTGCTCCCCGCTGATTTTATGGATGGCATTGCGGCCGAATTTCAAAAAGAAGACCGGGTCTTTACGAGCCTGGACTACTAACCGGAGTAAAAAAGCTTCACATATAATTAATATATATTTTGCAAATAGTCAATATAAAATTTTTATTTTTGAGATAAGGCTACTTATTTATACTGCCAATCTAAGTATTGTACAAATTTTGTATTATTTCTTTCTTCAGTAGTATAAAGTTCATAATTCGGTAATAATCACACAATAAGTGCCCGTTACTTTTGCGGTTTCGTAAACGTACGACTGTATTTCCGTATCCATTGTTCAACTTTTCCGTACCCCGGAACATCCCTAAAACTAGCATGACACAAAAACTACCTTCTGCAATTCGTACAGGAAGGAACCATTGCCGTCGGGCCGCCCTGACGCTGGCTATTCTATTGATTGGCTTGCCGCTGCTGGCGCAAACCATCACCGGAAAAGTGGTTTCGTCCGAAGCCGGGCAGGCGCTGCCGGGCGTTTCGATTCTGGTTAAAGGCACCACAACCGGTACGACTTCGCGCACCGACGGCACCTACTCGATCACCGTGCCAAATCCCTCGTCGGTCCTGATATTTTCGTTCATCGGTTTTGAAGCGCAGGAAATACCGGTCGGCTCCAAAACCGTGATCAATGTCACCCTGAATGTTTCTACGCAAGCCCTGAACGAAGTGGTGGTAACGGCTTTGGGGATTTCCAAACAACAGCGCAACCTGGGCTATGTTACGCAGAAAATCGACAATTCGGCTATCTCTCAGGCCCGCGAAACGAACCTGGTTAGTCAGTTGGCGGGTAAAATTGCGGGGGTAACCGTGGTCAATAGCCCGTCCGGAATCGGCGGTTCGGCCCGGATCACGATCCGGGGTGAGAAGTCGCTGAACATCAACGGCAATCAGCCGCTGTTTGTCATCGACGGCTTGCCGATCAACAATAATTTTGTCGGTTCATCCGGGCGCAACAACCAGGATGCCGATTACGGAAACGGGGCCGGGTTTATCAATCCGGACGACGTTGAGACGATGACGGTTTTGAAAGGGGCCAGCGCCACGGCCCTGTATGGTTCGCGGGCGGCCAATGGCGTGGTGGTGATTACGACCAAAACCGGGAAGGCCACGAAAGGCATCGGCGTCAGCGTCAACTCGAACCTGACGTTTGAATCCGTTCTGCGACTGCCGGATTATCAGAACGTATACGGCCAGGGCCTGAACGGGGAGTTTGCGTTCAAAGATGGTTCGGGAGGGGGATTGCGCGACGGAACCGACGAAAGCTGGGGGCCGAAAATGGATGGCCGTCTGATCGTTCAGCACGATTCGCCGACCGACAAAGGCTACCGCGCGGGGGATACCAAAGTGCCCGGTGGCCCCGGTGTGGCCACGCCAACGCCGTTTATTGCGCACCCGAACAGCATCCGGGATTTCTTTGAAACCGGCCGGATTTTGACCAACAACGTCGCCGTAACGGGGAGCAATGACAAGGGTGATTTCCGGATGTCGTATACGAATCTGGAACAGAAAGGCTACGTTCCCAACACGGACCTGACCCGGAACACGTTCAACGTCAATGCCGGATACAAACTCACCGACCGGTTTACGGCTCGCACCAACGTCAGCTACATCCGCAACCACAGCGATAACCGCCCGAACCTGAGTTACGGAACCGAGAACATCATGTACCTGCTGAACTGCTGGTGGGGTCGGCAAATCGATATGGCGTCGATGAAAAATTACTGGCAACCCGGTCTGGAAGGCATTCAGCAGTACAATTTTAACTACAACTACCACGACAATCCGTACTTCAACCTGTACGAAAATACCAACGGTCAGGACATCAACCGTGTGATCGGAAACGTTACGCTGTCGTATCAACTGACGGACTGGCTGTCGGTTCAGGGGCGGACGCAGGTCGATTATCAGGACGAACTTCGGGTGCGTCAGCGGGCATTCAGCACGCAGCGGTATCCGTACGGTTCCTACCGCCGGGAAGCGGTGAAGACGCTGGAACGCAACACGGATCTGCTGTTTCTGGTGGATAAACGGCTCAACGAATCGTTCACACTGAGCGGAACGGCCGGGGGAAACCAACGGCTTAACAAATACGATTACGTCGACAATTTTGCGCCCCAGCTGACGGTTCCGGGCGTTTACAGCCTGAACAACAGCCGCGTGCCGCTCGAATATTCGCAAAACGTGTCGAACCGCCGGATCAACAGTCTGTTTGCTTCCGGCCAGCTCACGTACCAAGATAAATTAACGCTGGAACTGACAGGCCGGAATGACTGGTCGAGTACGCTGACGTTGCCGCAGGGCGTAGTCGGTATGGCCGATAATTCGTATTTCTACTGGTCGGGAACGCTCAGCGCGGTGATGAGCGACTGGATGAAGCTGCCGTCCTGGGTTTCGTTTGCCAAACTGCGGGCGGGTTACGCCCAGGTCGGAAACGATACGGAACCGTACCAGTTTTCGCAACCGTTCAATCCGGGAACGCCCTGGGGCACGACGCCGACCTTTAGCGAATCGACGCGGATTCCGAACCTGAGTCTGAAACCGGAAATCAGCAGTTCGCAGGAATACGGGATCGATCTTCGGTTCCTGAAAAACCGGGTGGGGCTGGACGTCACCTATTACAATACCGTCAGTAAAAACCAGATCATCTTTTTGCCCCTTTCGGGAACGACGGGCTACAGCCAGATTGTGCAGAATGCCGGCCGGATTCAGAACAGCGGGATCGAGGTTATGCTGAACCTGACGCCGATCCGGATGGACAACATTGGGTTCCGCTGGGACATGAACGTCAATTTCTCGCGCAACCGCAGCAAGGTGCTCGAACTGGCCGACGGGGTTTCGACCTACGAACTGGCCAACCGGTATTTCTCGGTTCAGGCGCGGGTGAACGAACGCATGGGCGACATGTATGGCTATGCGTATGAGCGGGTTAGCAGCGATCCGAAAAGTAAATACTACGATCCGACCGGGCAGAATGTGGGCCAACTGGTCATCACGACCGATGGCCGGCCTGTGGCAACATCTACCTTGCAAAAACTGGGAAATTACAACCCCGACTGGCTGGCGGGTATCAATAACTCCTTCAAATTCAAAGGCTTCAACCTGAGTTTTCTGTTCGACATCCGCAAAGGCGGACAGGTCTATTCCCACACGTACGTCGTGGGTCGTGAAGGCGGTCAGCTGGCCGAAACCCTGCAGGGCCGCGAAAACGGGTATTACGATAATTCGGTCGACAAGGAGTTCAAAAACGCGCCCGTTGGAACGTATTACGTTGTGCCGGGCGTGGTGAAAACCGGTGAAGGCCAATTTGCGGCCAACGCCCGCCGGATTTCGGCCCGTGAGTGGCACACCGCTTTTACCCTGGGTCGTCAGGTTCTGGAAGACGCCATTTTCGATGCGTCGTTTACCAAATTACGGGAAGTGAAGCTGGGGTATTCGTTGCCGAATTCCATGCTGGGTAAGAAACTGCCTTTCCGCAACGTGACCGTTTCGCTGGTGGGCCGCAATCTGTTTCTGTGGACGAAAGTGCCACACATCGATCCCGAAACGTCGTCGGTTTCGGGCGGTACCGTCATTCCGGGGGCGGAGTCGGTCGCCATTCCATCGGCCCGGAGCTACGGTGTCAACCTGTCGTTTAATCTGTAATCAGTTTATAGTTTAAGGTTTATAGTTTTTGGTTAAATGGCTGATAGTCAGTTTTAACACTAAACTATAACGTATAAACCAAGCAACTAGGACAATGAAAAAAACATACATTCAATTACTCGCCTGCCTGGCATTGCTCATCGCCACCAGCACCTCCTGTGACAATGATTTCGAGGAAGTCAATACCAACCCCAACGTTCCCAATACCGTAACGCCGGATTTGCTGTTGCCGAACATCATCCGGTCGACGGTGAACGAGAACATGGGAACGGCCTGGGGCATCGGCAACATTGTCATGCAGTATACGGCCAAAATCCAGTTTGTGAACGAAGACCGCTACCTCTGGGGGGAACAGAACGGCATCTGGAGCACTACGTATTCGACCCTGCGGGAAGTGCAGAATATGTACAACATCGCGTCGAGCACCACACCGGTTCAGAAAAATTACCAGGCGGTGGCGCTCATTATGAAGTCCTGGATGATGTCGCTGGTTACGGATGCCTACGGTGACGCTCCCTATTCGGAAGCGACCAAGGGCAAGGACAAAGCGTATTTTCCCAAATACGATACGCAGGAAGCCATTTACAACGGGATTTTGAAAGACCTGGCGGATGCCAACGCGTTGCTGGCGCCCGAAAATGGCGTCGTTAACGGCGATATTCTGTACGGGGGTGATGTGACGAAATGGAAAAAAATGGCCAATTCGCTCCGGCTGCGGTATTTGATGCGGATTTCGAACAAGCGCGACGTAAAAGCAGATTTGCAGGCCATTGTCAGCAATCCGACGGCGACGCCCATTTTTACGGCCAACGTGGACAATGCGGCTTTGCGGTATCTGGCCACGGTTCCGAATCAGTTTCCGTTGTATACCTCACGGGTAGGCTCCTTCGACGAGTTTCGGCTGAGCAAAACGCTGGGTGACAAACTGATCCAGTTGAACGACCCGCGACTCGGCATTTTTGCCCGGCCAACGGTGGCGTCGGTAGCGGCCGGAAAACCGGCTTATGTCGGCGTGCCCAACAGCCTGGATGATGTGTCGGCCCTGACCTACAACGGCGGGGCCCAGAACGTTTCCCGCGTGGGATCGACGTATTACATCGACGGTTTTGGAACTCCGACGGAAGCCAACCTGAACATCGCCAGAGGAATTATCATGACCTATGCCGAACTGCAATTCATCCTGGCCGAAGCGGCTCAGAAAAAGCTGATTACCGGCGATGCCAAAACGTACTACGAAAAGGGCATCACGGCCTCGTTTGGCTTTTATGGCCTGGAAGTTCCGGCGGGTTATCTGGCCCAGCCGGATGTGGTGTTTGCCGAAACAAAAGCCCTGGAATTGATTGGAACTCAGAAATGGATTGCGTTATTTTACAGCGGTCTGGAAGGCTGGTTCGACTGGCGACGAACGGGTTTCCCCGCCATCAAACCGGGGCCGTCGAACCTGAATCAAAACCGCGTTCCGGTTCGTTTTCAGTATCCCAGTTCGGAACTGAGCCTGAACAAAGCGTCCGTTGAAGAAGCCATCCAGCGCCAGGGACCCAATGATATCAATACCGCCGTCTGGTGGGATAAATAATTAGTGGTGAAAGAATGAAAGAGCGAAAGAGTGAATTAAAAACAAGTGCGTCCCTTTTAATTCACTCTTTCGCTCTTTCATTCTTTCGCTCATTCAAACTATGAAAGCCGAGCAAACGATTACTGAGATCACCGCGCTGTTCGATCAGCATGGTTCCGATGATTATTACGGCGAACCCGTTTCGCAACTGGAACACATGCTGCAAGCGGCCATGCTGGCGGAACGGGCCGGGGCCGATGAGGAAACGATCATTGCGGCTTTTCTGCATGACATTGGGCACTTGCTGCCGTCGGATCTGGCGGAAGATCACATGGACGATTACGGTCGCGTCGATCACGAAAAACTGGGGGCCGACTGGCTGCGTGAACGCGGTTTTTCGGAGAAAGTGGCCCAACTGATTGAACATCACGTCAATGCCAAGCGGTATTTGACCTACAAGCATCCGGCCTATTTCAGTAAACTTTCGGAAGCCAGCCTGAAAACGCTCGAATTTCAGGGTGGGCCGATGTCGGCGGAAGAAGCGCAGGAATTTGAAACGAATCCCTATTTCCGGGGAATTTTGCAGGTCCGTGGCTGGGATGAACTGGCTAAAGAAACCGACCTGGAAATGCCTCCGGTGGGGCAGTATCTGCAACTGTGCCGAACGTATCTGGAAAACCGCTGATCGAGAAGCCACTTAGTACTGTACCTGTCAGGTTTTCAAAACCTGACAGGTACAGTACTAACAAAAAAAGCCCCGATTTTTCAGTCGGGGCTTTTCCTTTATAAAGATGCCGGTCGTTAAGCCGCCAGGCGGAGGTCCTGTTGTTCAAACTGAAGCATCGGTTCGATAACGGTGTTCAGGCGCTCGCGCAGGAATCCTTCCTGAAGATACGAAGGCAGTTTGGCAATCAATTGCTTGTAGCCCTGAAGTCCCAGCGCTTTGGCGATGTAGGATTCGTGGACGGCATTGATGTGCGACACGATTTTAACCAGACTTTCGTGGAATAGCCGGACATCGATCTCTGACTCAACAAACCGCTCGATTTCGCGGTTGTTCGATGAAATCCGAAGTCGGCTCAGGGCGTCGAAATACGTCGTGTAACCAATCTGCTTGCCCAATTGCTTGTATTGATCCACTCCGAATTTCTGCAAAATCTTACCCGTTTTCGCACTGCGTAACGCCGTCTTCGGGTTGTTCTGAATGGCCTGCCGCAGGGCTTTGATGCGCCGGTCGCGGGAGGTTTTCAGAAACTGGGCAATCTCGATCTGGGCGGCTGATTCGCGCGAAGGCAGGGTCAGATCCGGTTTGGCAATATCGAACTTCGCCAGCGGCAACCGCATCGTGCGGTAGCCATTCAGCGGGCCGGATGCATAGAATCCAATCGAAGCCGGATAATAGCCCCGAACGACCATATTGCCAATGCGCCGGCGAATGATCTCTTCATTGCTGACGGGTTCGCCCATGGTATGGAGAAACGCCCGTACGCTGAACAAAACGCTGTAATAAGCCTGCGGGAACGTCCAGTGCAGCGAACTTTGCAGATACTGGTTGTCATTCACCACCGGCGTAATCCGAAGCGCGTACTCGGCACTCCAGCTATTGAGGAGCAACTTTTCCAACGCCTTACGCTGCTCGTCGGAAACGTTCGGTGCAAAATCCTGAAACAGCGGAAAACGACGCAAATCAAACAGGTCGTCTTGCCGTTGAATGTGAAAATCAATCGCGAAGAAGTGATTCAGAAACACCTGTGCGGGAATCGATTTTCGCCATGTTTCGTCCACGGGCTGGGCTGGCACAAACGACACCAGCTTGCCCTCTTGATTTGTCGACTTTTCTGTGTTCTCGTTCATACAGTTAGAACAAAAAAAAGTCGCCTGATGTTCAGGTTTTTGAAACTTTTTTCGGTTTGTATACTATTGTATATCAGACTGTTAAAAACTATTTTTTGCCCCTGCAAACAGATCTTAAAAATGAATCGAAAAAGTCGTTTTTTCGGACCCAAATTGATTTAAAAACGAGCTGTTTTTACATCTATTTAGGCTTGATTTTTTTCTGATTTGCTTCTAAAAAACCGGCATTCCCTATCTTTTAACGTATTTTAACGTTATATAACTGATAAATGCGTTGTGTAACTGTAAAATGCGTTATACATTTGATCAATGGAAGCACTTACCAAAACAGAAGAGAAGGTAATGCAGATTCTTTGGGCCATTCGCAAAGGATTTGTAAAGGACGTCATCGATGGCATGCCCGACCCCAAACCGCCCTACAACACCATTTCGTCGCTCATCCGGATTCTGGAAAAGAAAGGATTTGTCGGACACAGGGCCTATGGAAAAACGCACGAGTACTTTCCGACGGTTTCAAAACTGGCTTACCGGAAATTTACGTTCCAGAGTTTTCTGACCAACTATTTTGAAGGGTCGCCGGAAAAAGTCGTGTCGTTTATGGTCAACGAAGAAAAGCTGAGTGCGGACGAAATTCAGCGGATTGTTGAATTGCTCGACAAGGAGGAAAAACCACCTAAAAAAACCGGCCATGCGGACTGATTTTTTCCTGTATCTGGCCCAATCAACGCTAACGGTTTCGATTTTCGCGCTGGTTTACCGGCTCTTCTTTTGCCGACTCACGCATTTTCAATGGAACCGCGTCTATTTAGTCGGTAGCCTGCTGTTGAGTCTCGTCATTCCGTTGTTTCCACTGCCGGAGCTGGTCGGCCCCGATGCGGTTTCGGAAGCGGCCCCCCGCCTGAATCGTGTTTTATCGGGCTTACCGACTGATGCCTTTCGGACCGGCGCGCAAACCGATCCGGCGGCTTTTCCAGGGGAGTTTTCAGGATTCATTCTGCTGGCGGTCTACCTGGTTGGTTGTCTGTATAAAACCGGGCGGTTTTGCCAAAATCTGAAAGCCATTTTCAAGCTGATCCGGACGAGCCGGAAACGAGAAAGCGGTTCGTATTATTCTGTGTATGGGCAATCGGATTTGCCGACTTTCTCATTTCTAAGGTACGTGTTTCTCCATGCCGGGAACAGGTCTTTAGCGGAAGAAGAGCAGAATCTGATACTGGAACACGAACTGGTGCATGTCAGACAACGGCACACGATCGATCTGCTATTTTTTGAAATAACCGGCATCCTGTTCTGGTTTAATCCCCTGATGGCGTACCTGAAATTCTCGATTCGGCAGGTGCACGAATACATCGTCGATCAGTCGATGACCCGCGACCGGAGCCACGTTAAAACGTACGGTTATTTACTGCTGAAACTCACGACTCAGATGGCCGCAGCGCCCTTGTTGAACACCTTCTCGAACCGGTCGGTTTTCCAACGCATCCAGATGTTCACCCAAACCCCTTCCAGTCCCATGAAAAAGCTAACTTTTTTGATTATTCTGCCGTTCCTGGCACTCACGATCGTTTTATGTTCCTTTTTTCAACCCACTGCAACCCGGCAGAGCAGGCACTTGAAGGCTGAGAAACCGGTGAAGGGAACGCCGATCGGGCGTATTCGCTGGAAGGGAAACACCGTTCACTCAACCGACGAACTGAACAAAGCTCTGGGCGTGCGGAAAGGGGATTTGTACGACAAAGAAGATTTTAAAAAGCGCCTTTTTAGCGTGGTTGGGCCGACTGTTACGTCACTGTACATGGATCAGGGCTACCTGTTTTTTAACATCGACGTCAACGAAAAACGGGTTGGCCCGGTGGTCGATCTGGAGTTGACGGTTTTTGAAGGGAAACCCGTATCGATTGGAAACGTGACGGTGAAGGGGAGCAGGAAAGTGGCCCGTAAAACGATTCTTGATCTGATCGCTATCCGGTCCGGCGACTTGTTTAGCAGTTCAAAACTGATCAGATCCCAACGGGCCCTGGCCGAATCGGGGTATTTCAATCCGAAGGAAATCGGAATCAATCCCGTTCCGGCTGCTGATGGGAAAACCGTTGATCTGGAATATGTAGTGGTGGAAAAATAATCGGTTTTCGCGGAAAAATTTCATTAAGTCCTGACACCGCTGTCAACCGCTGTCAGCGTTTTGTGAACTTATCCCGCTGGCCCAGATACAAGCCTGCTAAAACCAGGGCGGTCCCCAGGAACGTATAAAGGGTCAGGGGCTCGTCCAGCAGGAGGGATGAAAAGGCAAAGCCGAAAATCGGGCAGAGAAACAGCCAGAGCGACGCCTGAACGGCATCCTGACGCACCAGATAAAACCAGAGCTGCAAGGCGATGACGGAAACGGGAATGATCAGCCAGAAAACCGATCCCCAGAACCGGGCGTCGTAGTGCGAGTTCGTAAAATCGGCAAACGACAGCGTAAAAGGCAGCAGCAACATACCGCCAATCAGCACCTGCCAGCCGTTGATGACAAGGTTGGGCAACCGCCACGTATACCGGGCGTAGTAGACCGTAGCCGCCGAGACCGAAACCATGCCGCCCAGCAGAATCAGCAGACCCGGAATGGTGGCATAACTGTTCTGGAGGAGCGGATAGGTCGCCAGCAGCACCCCCGCCATGCCGATGACAATACCGGCGGATTCGTACCAGCGAACGGGGCGCCGGAGCCATACCGCCGACAGCAGTGTGATGAACAGGGGGCTGGTGGCCGTTGAAAGGCTGCCAATACCGGCGGCTACGTGTTTGAGCGCCAGAACGAAAGCGCCCAGGTAAATGGTCGTATTCAAAAGGGCAAAGAGCGTCAGCCGTTTGAATTCCGTTCGGTTGGGCATCGGGTGACGCTGAATTCCGTGGGCCATCAAAAGCATCAACGGTCCGGCAATCAAAAACCGTATTTCGGCCAGAATAAGCGGGTCGGCCGACAGGATACCGAACTTGGTGGCTGCCGAAGCGGAGGCCCACAATGCGGCAAAGAGCAGGCCGGGGAGGAGGGATTTCATGCCGCAAAGGTACGGCGAAGCAACCGCTTCTACCAGCCAGCTTTTTAATTCAGGCTCAGAAACCTGACCGAAAGCCGGATAATCAGGCACTTCAACCCCGGCTTATTCCGTTTCAGCGGGTTTGGTATTGAATTGGTTTGCGGAACCGCCCACTTTTGAACCCGTAAACAACGCAAACCAAACACCATGAAAACATTAGTCATTGGCGGTACCGGTACCGTAGGAAGCCAGATTGTTCAGGAACTTCAACGCAACCAACAACCCGTCCGGGTGCTGGTCACCTCCGCCGAAAAAGCCGCTTTGTTGCCCGAAGGCGTGGAAGCTGCCCTTGGAAACATGGACGAACCTGCCACCTTGCCGAAAGCGTTCGAGGGCATCGACCGGGTTTTTCTGCTCAACCGCCAGAGTCCTACCGAAATCGCCCAGGGTTCATACGCCGTGGCCGCGGCCAAACGGGCGGGCGTGAGCAAAATCGTCTACCAAAGCATTCACAATGTTCACGAAGGCGCGCATATTCCGCACTTTCACACCAAGATCGCCATCGAAAAAGCCGTTCTGTGGTCCGGTTTGAACTATACCTTTATCTGCCCCAATAACTTCTATCAGAACGACTTCTGGTTTAAAGACGGTATTGCCCATCACGGCCTGTATACCCAGCCGTTTGGTAATGTGGGCCTCAACCGCGTCGATGTACGCGACATTGCCGAAGCCGTCGTCCGGGTGTTGATGACCGACGAGTTCGACGGGCAGCGGATTGCACTGGCCGGGCCGGAAGCGTTAACGGGCGAATCGACCGCCCGAATCCTGAGCGAACAACTTGGCTACGACGTTCGCTACGCCGGTAATAATCTGGATGTCTGGGCGGCTCAGGCGCGGCAGTGGCTCCCCGGCTGGATGGTCGACGACTGGGTTCACATGTACCGGTTTTTCCAGGCTCAGGGACTGAAAGCATCTGACGATGAGCTTACGGTATTGACGAAGGTGTTGGGAAGAGCCCCCCGGTCGTATGCGGATTTTGTTCAAGATCACGCCACCGTTTTTAGCCGGGTTGCCGAACTGGTTTGAATTTTTAGTATTTTATAAAAAAACCGTATTCGGGAACGGAGTGAAACCGCCGTTTTCCGAATACGGTTTTTGCATTCAGCTATTTCCGGAATTATCTCCCCGGTCCCGAACTGCCGCCGATCTGGGTGACTATACTGCTTGCGGTGAACGTTGAAGATTGCGTACCGGCGGTATAGGTTCCACTGGTGTATAACCCGTTGAGACTGGTGCCGCCCGCAACGCTGCCTCCGGTGAAGACCTTGTACGATTGACCGGTTTTTAGTTTGGGACTGGAAAACAACATCGTCGTATACGTTCTTGGAATCAGAAACGTCAGGGTTTCGGCTCCGTCGCCCGACTGGATGTGGAACAACTGATTGGCGGTTCCTCCGCCGAGAAGAACGGAAGGCTGGGTGCTGACGCCGGCCGTTGGAACGCTGCTTGCTCCGCCGATCCCGACCATGATTCCACCGGTTATTTTAAACGTATTGCGGTCGCAGTCAAACCCTTCTTCGGGTCCGGTAGCACCGACGGAAACGATCCTGCCACCCGTAACGGTGAGCGGGCCGTTGGAGTCGATGCCGTCGTTCGAGGTGGCATACGAGTAGATGGTTCCGCCGTTGATGTAAATCGCCTTGCCCGCATTGATTCCATCGTCGGCGGTTTTGATCACGAACGTACCGTTGTTGATCGTCAGCGTACTTTTGCTTTCAATGCCTTCCCCTGCCGTTGAATTGATTGTAAAAAGGCCTCCGTTAATGGTCAGATACGGGTTGATGGTGGTGTCGGTATCATACGAAGCCGTAATTCCTTTATCCGCCACATTGACCGTAAACGTACCGTTGTTAATCACAATATAGCCTTCCTCGCACTGAATACCGTCGCCCGCTGTGGTGATGTTCAGCGTACCGCCATCGGCAATAAACGCTTCATTGGTATGAATTCCGTCGGATGCAGCTGCCGGTACGGTAATGGTTCCGCTGATCACCCGGATGTAATCATCACTGCAAATAGCGTGTTTGTATTTTCCGGTTACGTTCAGGGTGCCGTTGCCGCTGAAAATCAACTGTCCTTCGCTGAATAGCGTCGCTTTCATGTCCTCCGTGCCACTGGCGGTGTAGGTTGCCCCGTCCGTCAGCGCATTGGTGGTGTTATCCGCTAACACAACAAACGCTCTTTTCTTGGATTGAATGTTGATGGCCGGGCCGTCGGTGTTCGTCAGATTGACCCCGTTTAACGTCAGCTTGAATTTTTTATCGCTGTAAATTTTCACGGAACCGTTCGCGGTCGTTCCGGATACTACGTACGCCACTTCGGCAACGGTGGAATTGATAACGACATCGCCGTTGGACTCCGTTACGGTTACGCCCTTGGTGGCCAGCGGATTGGAAATAGTGATGGAGCTACCAAAGCTGATGGTCACCGTAGAAGAAAACGTTGAATTTGCCAGGAGATCCTCTTCATTTGCAGCCGTTTCCGTATTGCCCTCCTTGGTCGCGGAAGAAGTGGTTGTACTGTCGATCGCTACCGGGGAGCCGGTGGTGGTCGTGCTTCCCGGACTCAGGTCGTCACTGTTTTTCGAGCAGGAAAGGAGCGAGGCCAATACCAAAACGGTGACCGCACTAGTCCGTATGGTGGTTGCTAAATCAGAGCTTTTGGATAAAAAAATGTCGTGTTTCATCAGTTGTATTTTTCGGATAGTCAACCCCTAATACGCCGATAAACCGGCCTACGTTGCCCTGATGAAAACTTTTGAGGTAAATAAGTCGATTGTGTCGGTGAATTGGCGGGCGCTTCGATTAGAGAGCGTTCATTCATTGAGAAACCCCACGGGCACCATCTGCCCGTGGGGTTTCTTCAACCAAATTATTTCTAAGACCTGGCAACTTCGGTACCCTTAAAACCCAATTTTTCCTTTCCGTCCCCGGCCTTCATTCCCTTCAACGTATTCCTTCAGCTCCGCCAGTTCTTTTTCAAAACCGCTGCTGAGAATCGGGAAGCGGCACCAGGTTTTGGGGTCCACGTTTTCGTCGTCGACGTGGAAGGAGGGCGCATACCGTTCGCGCTTCCACTGGTTGCGGCTCCAGAGCCGGAAAAACCGGTCGACGGACGTGTACAAGGTAGCGCGGTCATACTGGTTCTCAAACACCACTTCCACTTGCTGCATGACTTCTTTCGGCGAAAGCTTATCGCGAATGCCGAATTTTTCAATGGCGTTGAGCACGTCGTAAGGCATCAGATCTTCTTCGTCGGTTTGCTTTTTGTCGAGCGGACGGAGTTCGGCGGTGGGTTGCAGGTTATTCACTTTCTGTAAACCTTCCACCTTGATGGTGCCGCCCACGCCCACGGTTTCGAGCCAGCGCAGCCAGCCGCGCAGGTAATGCTTGTCGATACCGGCAATGGGGGAGATGCTGCCCGCCGTGTCGCCGTCCATCGTGGCGTAACCCACCGATGCTTCCGAGCGGTTGGAGGTCGACAACAACAGCGCGTTCTGGATGTTGGCCAGCAGCCACGCACTGGGAGCCCGAACCCGCGCCTGAATGTTTTGCAGGGCTACATCGTCGGTTTCCCACGTCAACGGACGGCCCAGTTGATCTTCAATCAGTTTGGTGTAGGTTTCAACCAAACCATTGATATTGATGTTGTAAAACGTCGCTCCGATGGATTTTGCCAGCGATTCGGCCGATTCATACGTGTCTTTCGAACTGTTTTCGGTTCCCTGATAGATGGTGGTCAGCAAGGCTCCGCAAATTTCCTCGACGGTTTTGAGCTTCTGAATGCTTTTGATGTAACTCAGTTTCTTTTTGAACGCGTCCAGGCCGATGCTCTCGTCGGCCATCCGGATCATCAGCGAGACCAGGGCGGCAATCGCCGACGAATCGGCCCCACCGCTCAGCGACAGCACAAAACCGTGGGAGCGGCTTTTGCGCAGGTAATCGAACAGCGCCAGCGCAACGGCGCGCGCAAATTCTTCCTCTTTCAGGTGCGAATCGTGTTCCCAGTATTCCAGTTCGGCTTTCTGCACCACCGGTTTGACATACGGAAAATCAAACTGGGCGGCCACGCGCAGGTTGGGAAACAGATAGGCGAGGTTGACTTTGGTCTGGGTTTGACTCAGGCGGGTATCGTCGACGTCGATGACGGCGGTTACAATCAGGTGGTCGGCATAGCTGAAACGCGGTCCCGACACCAGCAACTGCCCGTTGGAGGCAATCATGGCGTCACCATCGAAAATGGCGCGTCCCGACTCGTTGCCGACCAGATTGCAATAAATGTAGCTGACCCCAAAAGCCCGCGATCCGTCGATGACAAACCGTTCGCGTACGTGCGATTTGTAAAACGAAAAGTGGCTCGCACTGGGATTCAGGATAATATCGACACCACGTTCGTGGAGGCTGCGGCCCGGCCGGTTCGAAATCCAGGCGTCTTCGCAAATTTCAAAGCCGATTTTTACGCCCGAAACGTCGAACAGCAGATCGCCCACGGGATAAACAAATTCGCCAATCTGGATTTCGTCGCGCACCCCGGCGGTCCAGGGCTGAAACCAGCGCGTTTCGTAATGAATACCGTTATTGGCCAGCACCTGCTTGCAGACAAAACCCAGAATGCGTTTGTTGGCAATCAGACAGGCCGTGTCGTAGGTCCGGTTGTTGGCCAGCCGCAGCGGCAAACTGACAGCCACGATGATCCCGTCGGTGTGAGGCACAATCTCCAGCAGGCTTTGCTTGGACTGCTCGACGAGCTCGTGCGAGAAGAACATATCTTCGCAGCCGTAGCCGGTAATACACAATTCCGGCAAACATAAGATGCTGACGTTTTGACTTTTAGCTTCTTCGATGGCGTCGATTAGGTTCCGGCGGTTGTGTTCCCAGGCCATGGGAATCTGGTTGACAACCCCGGCAGCAACTTTTATAAGTTTCATGGATGTGATTCGTCTCTTGTTATGGAAAGAACAAATATGAACGGGAAATTGGTTTGTTTGGATACTACTCGCCCAATTTCGGCTTTTATTTCTGCCGAAGGCCAAAAATCAAAGCGGTTTTCAACTCGTGCAACTGGTGTTCCAGCCCAACCGGGTAGGCATGTGGGTTGATAAACCGCTTGATGGTGGGATGAAACTGGGCCAGTTGCTGCTGCACCCGGTTTCGTACCGAATCAATAGCCGGCGTATCATAAACCAATTGCCCCTTTCGAAACACCGGAACGAGCAGATCTTCATACGCGGTGGACTCGCTAAACTGCCGCTGCCGCGTAAAATCGTACGGATCGATCATCGTTGTGGAGCCGGTTGGTGGCGTTTCTTCGTTAAAAATCATGTCGGCCATAAAACCGTGTTCGTTCGAATACCGGCGCACCTGCTGGATTCCTGGCGTCGAAATTTTGATCGCCTGCTCCGATAATTTCAGCTTATATTCCCACGACCCCGCCGGATCCCGGATGGCCGCCAGTTTATAAACACCGCCCAGTGCCGGTTGGTCGTAGGCCGTAACCAGTTTGGTGCCGATGCCCCAGATGTCGATGCGGGCCCCCTGTTCCTTGAGGCTGCTCACCAGGTATTCGTCCAGATCATTGCTGCCAACAATGGAAGTTTCGGGGAAACCGGCCTGGTCGAGTAATTTGCGGGCTTCGATGCTCAAATAGGCCAGATCGCCCGAATCCAGCCGGATCCCGTTCAATTGATAGCCTTTATCTTTCAGGGTTTTTCCGACCTCGATGGCATTTTTTACGCCCTGCAGCGAGTCGTATGTATCGACCAGCAACGTGACATTGTTGGGCATCGCAGCCGTGTAAGCCTCAAAAGCCGCCAGTTCATCGTCGAACGACATCACCCAACTGTGTGCGTGGGTGCCGCGCACCGGAATTCCGTAGAGTTTGCCCGCCAGCACATTGGAAGTTGCGTCGCAACCGCCGATGTAGGCCGCCCGGCTGGCGGTTATTCCCCCGTCGATGCCCTGCGCCCGGCGAAGGCCAAATTCCAGCAGCGTGTCGTTTCGGGCGGCCAGCCGCATCCGGGCGGCTTTGGTCGCAATCAGCGACTGAAAATTAACGATCGTCAGCAGGGACGTTTCGAGCAGCTGGCACTGTAAAATCGGACCGCGTACCCGAATCAGGGGTTCATTTGGGAAAACGGCAGTGCCTTCGGGAACGGCCTCCAGCTCGCCCGCAAAGCGCAGGTCTCTTAAATAATCCAGAAAAGCCGGTTCGAACAACGGCCGATGGTCGCTTCCGGTCAGCGAGCGGAGGTACTCAAGGTCGTTTTCGGAAAAGGAAAACGCATTCAGGAAATCGATCACGCCCGACAGTCCGCAGGCGATGGTGAAGCCGCCCTGAAAGGGATGTTTTCGAAAATACAGGTTAAAAACGGCCTCTTTTTCGGCGGTTCCGGATTTCCAGTATCCATACGCCATCGTGAGTTGATAAAGATCGGTGAGCAGGCTGAGCGAATTGCTATACAGGGGTTGAATCATCGTTTTCAGTCAAATAAGCAGTCGTTACCTGTATAACCAACAAAAACCCGTTCCGTTTAACACCACTTAACGCCCGTTCACATTTTTTGCGTTGGCAAAAGCAACCTCTCTTGCCACATTTGCATCTGTCAATATGTACGATTTGCCTCCCATTTGCCAATCATCCTAAAAAAATGACCATCTATGTAAGATAAGGTTCTATGTAATACACACTACTTAACTTTGCCACATACTCCAAGGGAAACCCGGACAGTAAACAACACTTTTGAACGTAAAGAGTAAACAACAACCTACTAATAAATCACTATGAAAACGTTTATCACCGCCGTGTGTGTGTGGCTGGCTATGACGACTGCAATGGCCCAGGCTCCGATGAAAGGTAAAGTCCTCGGGGTGGTTATCGACCAGGCCCAAAAACCGTCTGAATTCGTCACCATCCTGTTGTTGAAGGCCAAAGACTCGACTTTAGTGAAGGGGGTGGTGACCAACGATCACGGAAAATACGAGTTCGACAACGTAGCCGAGGGCGGTTATCGGGTGGCTACTTCACTCGTCGGCTATAAGAAAGTATATTCGGAACCGTTCACGGTCGATGCCGCCAATCCGGAAGTTCAGGTGAAAACGCTGACGATGGTGGAAGAAGCTAAAAGTCTTAAGGAGGTAAAAGTAGTGGCTAAAAAACCGTTCATCGAACAGGAAATCGACCGGACGGTGGTCAACGTAGAAAACAGCATCGTGGCGAGTGGGAGTACGGCGCTGGAAGTCCTGGAAAAAGCGCCGGGTGTAACCATCGACCGCCAGAATGACAACATCCAGTTAAAAGGAAAATCGGGTGTTATCGTCATGATCGACGGCAAACAAACGTACCTGTCAGGGCAGGAAGTGGCCAATTTGCTGAAAAATACGCCAAGTGATAATATCGAGAAAATCGAGATCATCACCAATCCCTCTTCCAAATACGATGCCGCCGGTAATGTGGGGATCATCAACATCCGGATGAAGAAAAACAAGAATTTCGGAACCAACGGGACGGCCATAGCCGGGGTCGGATACGGCCGGTACGAAAAAGCCAACGCCAGCCTGAACCTGAATCACCGCGTCGGAAAAATCAACGCCTTTGGCAATTACAGCTACTTTCATAACCGTCGCTTCCAGGAAAACAGCCTCGACCGGATCATTCCGTACAACGGAAAAATCACCTATTTCGACCAGAATTCCTTCCGTCCCAACCGATTTGACGGACACACGTTCCGGACGGGCGTCGATTATTTCATCAATAAGAAAAGCACGATCGGCGTTCTGGCAACCGGTTTTATCAACGACTGGCGGCAGGACAACGGGATCAATCACTCGGTGATCAGCAACGAATTTCATGAGATTACGCTGAAACCGACGACGGATGTTTCGGTGAAAAACAAATGGTCAAACGTGACAGGTAACGTAAACTACAAGTATGATTTTGACGGGAAAGGCCGGGAGCTAACGAGCGATCTCGACTATTCCCGGTTCAACGGAGATTCGTATAACAACCTGAGCACGACGTATACCAACGCCCGCGACAGCATTGTTCAGCCAACGGCTATCGTTCGCAACAACATGCCGTCGACCATCGACATCTGGGCGTTCAAGTCGGATTATGTGCATCCAACAAAGATCGGAAAGTGGGAAACCGGGGTGAAAACCAGCTTTGTAAATTCGGACAACATCCTGACGTATGAAGACTTTGTCGATGGTCGCTGGGTTTTCAATTCCAAACAGAGCAACCAGTTCAAATACACCGAAAACATCAATGCCGCTTACGTAAATTTTTCCGGCAAACTGAATAAAAAAACCAGCATTCAGGCTGGATTACGGCTGGAAAACACGCACTCACGGGGAAACTCGGTGACGCTCAATAAAATTGTGGATCGGAATTATACCAATTTATTTCCGACGATGTTTATTTCGCGACAGCTTGATACCAATAACGTGTTGAATATTTCGTACAGCCGCCGAATTGACCGACCGAATTACCAGAATCTGAACCCATTCAGGTTCTATCTGGACCCCTACACGTATCAGCAGGGAAATCCGTATCTGAAACCGCAGTTTACGAATTCCTTTCAATTGACGCACGTCTACAAAGGAAAATTCTCGACGGCGCTGGGTTATAGCCGCACTACTGATGTGATTGTCAACGAAGTGCCCGGCCAGATTGCGGAACAGAACATCACCTACGTTACTACCGACAACCTGGCTACGCAGGATAATGTGAGTCTGACGATCAGTTTCCCGGTGGCCGTGACCAAGTGGTGGAACATGCAGAACAACATCGGCGCAAATTACAACAAGTATGATTCACCGTATCTGGGTGCGCAATACAACGTCAGTTTTGTGTCCTATAACGTCTATACTTCCCAGAATTTTGTGTTGCCCAAGGGCTTTAGCGCAGAACTGGCCGGCTGGTATAACTCAAAAAACGTGTACGGTTTTTACCGCGCCCAGCCCATGGGAGCTTTCAGCATCGGCCTACAGAAGACGCTGATGAACCGGAAAGCGAGCCTGAAACTGAATGTGAACGATCCGTTCTGGCTGAATAAATTTGAGGGAAAAGCCGTATATCAGGACATCAACTTCCGGGTGCGCGCCCGTTGGGAAAGTCGCATTGCCCGCCTGACGTTTACGTATCGTTTCGGCAACCAGAACGTGAAAGCCGCCCGTCAACGCAGCACCAGTACGGAGACTGAACGCAACCGGGCCGGAGGGGGCAATAATTAAATAAAAGTTAAATAAAGCAAACGGCGGATGGTTTTTCGTCCGTCCGCCGTTACTTTAATAGATAATTAGTTTAGGTTAAGAAAGCAGAAAGCCATTCCCACCTTGAGGAGTGGCTTTTTTGATTTTTAAAAATACAGTAACAATAACCAATTTCAAAATATGATTCAAACACCTGATGTATATACATTTAATAAAATTATAGCGAATAGACCGGTTTAATTTAAATGTTATAAAAAAAGGTCACTTTTGGTGACCTTTTTTGTGATTTCCTAAATGATAATTACTATTCAATTAATTGTAGTTTATTCGTCCAGAGCGGCAACACCCGGCAATACTTTGCCTTCCATATACTCCAGCAAAGCTCCACCGCCCGTCGAAACGTAACTGACCCGGTCGCCATAACCGGCATTGTTGACGGCCGAAGCCGAGTCGCCCCCACCGATGAGCGAGAACGCACCGTTTTCTTCGGTAGCTTTCACAACCACGTCGGCGATGGCGTTGGTACCGATGGCGAAGTTCGGAAATTCGAACACTCCCATCGGGCCGTTCCAGAGGATGGTTTTTGACTTGGCCAATACTTCGCTGAACAGCGCAATGGTTTCGGGGCCAATATCCAGTCCCTGCCAGTCGTCCGGAATTTGACCGGTTTTCACCGTCTGCCGGTTGGCATCGTTCGAAAATCCATCCGAAATAACGTTGTCGACCGGTAAATAGACCTGAACACCCTTCGCCTTGGCTTTTTCGAGCAGTTCGAGGGCCAGTTCCTGCTTGTCGGCTTCGAGGAGGGATTTCCCGATGTTGCCACCGGCGGCTTTGGTAAAAGTATAAGACATCCCACCGCCGATGATCAGGTTATCGACCTTGTCGAGTAATTTCTCGATGATGAGGATTTTATCCGAAATTTTGGCCCCACCCATGATGGCGGTAAACGGACGGTCAGCATTGTCCAGAACGCGCTGGGCGTTGTCGAGTTCGGCCTGCATAACGTAGCCACACACTTTATCCGTAAAAAACTGCGCAATAACCGCCGTCGACGCATGGGCGCGGTGGGCGGTTCCGAACGCGTCGTTTACGTAGACATCGCCCAGTTTCGACAACTTTTCGGCAAAATCAACGTCTCCTTTTTCTTCTTCCTTGTAAAAACGCAGATTTTCCAGCAACAGCACCTCACCCGGTTTGAGGGCGCTGGCCATTTCTTTGGCGGATTCACCAATGCAATCGTCAGCAAATTTAACCGGAACGCCCAGCATAATGGACAGCGGGCCAACCAGGTGTTTCAGCGAATATTTATCTTCAGGACCACCTTTGGGACGCCCCAAATGCGACATCAACACGCACGAACCGCCATCTTTCAAAATTTTAGTGATGGTTGGCAACGTGGCCTTCATGCGGGTATCGTCCGTAATTTCAAATTTACTGTTCAGTGGAACATTGAAATCAACCCGAATCAAGGCGCGTTTACCGGAAAAATTGTAAGAGTCTAATGTTTTCATACGACAGATTTCCTGTTAGTTGGCAAAATCCGCCCGAACTTAGGAGTTTTTGCTCAAACGTAGCAATTCAGGAACTAGCTTATTGAATTTGTTCTGTTTTTAAAGGGATAGTTGCAATTTCAAAGGTAACGTCCTCATTTACCAGTTCCCAGAACCGCAACGGATGTTTTCAGATACTGATCGAACCACTTCAAATACCGGTCGAAGCGGTCGGTTTGGTAGCTGGGTATGGAAAGGCCGTGAAACTGACCGGGATACACAATGAGTTGGGTCGGAACACTCAACGACTTCAAAGCCTGGTACATCTGCTCACTGCCGGCAATCGGCACGTTGAAATCTTTTTCACCGCCCATAAATAAGGTCGGGGTTTTGATGCGGTCGGCTTTCAGGAACGGATACGAGACTTTCAGCCACTTGTCGGTGTTTTTCCAGGGCAGTCCCAGTTCGTTTTCGTATTGATTGACGTATTGATCGGATCCATACATCGTCATTTGCAACGAACTGCCGGCTCCGCTGGCGGCCGCCTTAAACCGCTGGTCGGTGGCAATGGTATAATTGGTCAGGATACCGCCGTAACTCCAGCCGCCGATGCCCAGTTTGGCCGGGTCAGCAATGCCGTTGGCAACCAGATAATCCGCAGCCCCCAGAATATCCGCCACTTCTCTGTTGCCCCAGTCGCCGTAAATGGCTTTGCAAAATGCGAGTCCGCGTCCGCTGCTACCCCGGTAGTTGACGCCCGCGACGGCGTAGCCACCACTCGCCAGGATTTGACGAGCGAGGTCGAACCCGAAATTGTCCTGGCCGACCGGACCGCCGTGGATGAATAGAATCGTCGGCATTTTCTGACCCGTGGGCGCATTGGCGGGACGGAAAAGCAGGTTTTCTACCTGGGTGCCGTCTTTGCTGCGCGACGTAAATCCTTCGACCGAAGCCAGCAGGAGCGGAGCCACAAAAGCATCCTGAATAGTGGTGAGCCGACGGGTGTTGCCATTTTCGACCGCATAGATTTCGGCCGGAAGCTGCGGCTTACTCATGAGCGTCACCCAGCCACCTTTCGGATTTTGTTCCAGATCGGCAAAGGCGCAATCGCCAGCGGCCAGGCGGTTTGGCTGGCCGGATGCCAGGTCGTAGGCGCTCACATAGGTTCGGCGGTCGTCGTCCACCAGAACCGCTACCGATTTTCCATCCACCGACCACCGCGGATTCCGGACCGGGCGATCCAATGCCGCCGAAACCAGCTTCGGTTCTCCGCCGGTTGCCGAAATAACCGACAGAATGGGCTGGTCATACATGATAAAATTGGTCGAAGCGGTCGAACGCAGATACGCAATTTGGGTGCCGTCGGGGCTCCAGACCGGATTGTTGTCCGAACCGGCCCAATTGGTGAGCTGCTTCAGGGAAGATTTCGGCCGCGCATCCAGCACGAACAGGTCGGTATTTTCGTTTTTGTCGGGGTCGGCCGTGCGGTTGCTAACAAAGACAATCTGTTTGCTGTCGGGCGACCAAACCGGCGACGTTTCGTCGTAGATGCCGGTTGTGAGCGTATCGAGTTTTTTGGTTTCAACATCGAACAGATACAGGTGGGCGGCCCGCCGGTCGAGGTACCCTTTCCGGTCTTCTTTGAAATGACGGCGGTCGATGACGTATGGAGTACGGATTTTGGTCTTGGCCGAATCCGAATAATCTTTGTCACGAATGACCAGGGCGACGGTTTTGCCATTGGGTGCCCATTCGTATTCCTCCAGTTCGCCTTTGAGGTCGGTCAGTTTTTTGCCTTCGCCACCCCGCCGGTCGAGGAGCCACAACTGGCTGTCTTTATCGCCCTGGCGGGTGGCAACAAATGAA
Source organism: Larkinella knui (assembly GCF_003858645.1). GTDB lineage: Bacteria > Bacteroidota > Bacteroidia > Cytophagales > Spirosomataceae > Larkinella > Larkinella knui. The sequence continues at coordinate 801,386 of NZ_RQJP01000001.1, forward strand.
AGATACCGCCCGTCCGGACTCCAGCGGGGAGACGATTCGCCGTCGGGGCTGCTGGTCAACTGCACCGATTGTTTGCCGTCCCAGCTAATCATCCAGATGTCGGAATTGCGTTTGTCTTTTTCTTTGTCCACCGACGACAGCGCAAAAGCTACCCACGAGCCTTCGGGCGAAACCTGCGGGTCGGTAATGTTTTGCAGTCTCAGAATGTCGGAAGGAGCAATGGGGCGTTTAGGAGGGGTTTGGGCCAGCACGGTGCCGGTCAGCAGGCAAAAAAAGAAAATGGATTTCATGCGTTTGTTTTGAAGAGGAATTCGCCCATGAAGATACAAAAAGTTTGGAAATGGTTTTATTTTGCAGCCATTGACGAATGCCTTTCCCCAAAAACCGCCTTATTCCCACTTACTAATCCAATGACAGCAACCCGTTTATTCATTCTTTTAAGCAGTTTCTTTTTTCTCCAGCAATCGGTTCGGGCCTCCAAAGTGGATACTGTCGAGACCTACAGCGCATCGATGAAAAAAACCATCAAAGCGGTGGTCATCACGCCGGACTCGTATACGGGCGACAGGGAGTTTCCGGTGGTGTATTTGCTACACGGTCACGGCGGCAATTATAGCGATTGGGTCAAAAAAGCACCGTCTGTTCACAAAGCCGCCGATACCTATCAGTCGATCATCATCTGTCCGGATGGCAACGTTTCGAGCTGGTATTTCGACAGCCCGGTCGATCCGTCCTCCCGGTATGAAACTTATGTATCGACGGAACTGGTGTCGTGGGTCGACAGCCATTACAAAACCATCAAAAACCGCGCGGGCCGGGCCATCACGGGCTTGAGCATGGGAGGGCACGGCGCGTTGTATCTGGCGTTCAGACACCAGGATGTTTTCGGAGCCGCGGGTAGCATGAGCGGAGGAGTCGATATCCGGCCTTTTCCGAATAACTGGAACATGGCGAAGTGGCTGGGAACGTACGCCCAAAACCCGGAACGCTGGGACCAGAATACCGTCATCAACCTGCTGTATCTGCTCACCCCCGGTTCGCAGGCCATCATCGTAGACTGCGGAACGGAGGATTTTTTCTTTCGGGTCAACAGCAATCTGCACCAGAAGATGCTGGACATGAACATCGCCCACGACTTCATCACCCGCCCCGGTGCCCACAACTGGAATTACTGGAACAACGCCGTAACGTATCAATTGCTGTTTATGCGGACGTATTTTGACAAAAAAGGGTAGTGGTATCCGGTTTCGGTAGCTTACGCCCGCACCCGCGGACTTGAGTCCGTGTTTTTAGGGTTTACTTAAGTACTCTATTATCTACTCTTTTGACCCAGAACACAGACTTTAGTCTGTTGGTACGGGCGTCAGCCACCGAAAACCGAAAACTACCTCTTTCCGTCTACAAAATGCGTCATCGCTTTGCTCACAAACTGGGCGTATTCGGGGTTGGAAACCCCGTTTTGGCTGGTATACCGCAGATCATCGACGTACAATTGAGCCAGACCGCGGTAAGCGGCCAGCGTATCGCCGTTGCAAACCGAATCGCCCCACATGCATTTGATGAAGGCATAATGACGGGTAATTTGCTGCTGAACCGCTGCCTCCGATGGATCTTTATCCATCAGCCCGGCCAGCGCACGGGCGATTTCCTCGCCCTCGGCTTTCAGCGTTGCCCAGTCCGCTTTGCTTAGGTGGCGGATCTTCCGTTCCGATTCGTCCACGGTTTTCGCACCGTAGTTGTCAACGGCTTCCTGCCGGTAGGCTTCCGCTGTTTCTTTCGGGAAACCTTCGTATAATTCTTCGTCGGTTAACATGATTTTTTCTCCTTTTAGTTTTAAAATAGTCCGGTCAACGGTGTTCAGCAAAGTTGTGAGCCGGTCCCGCCGATCTTGCAACGCGCTTTTGTGGCTTTCGAGCGCGTTCACCAGATCAAAGTCGGGGTCTTCGAGGACCTGCCGGATGTTCAGCAAGGAAAAATCCAGTTCCTTGTAAAAGAGGATCTGCTGCAGTCGGAATACCTCTTTTTCGCCATAAAGCCGGTACCGTGCTGCCGTGCGAATGGACGGTTTCAGCAGGCCCAGGCGGTCGTAGTGGTGGAGCGTGCGCACGCTGACCCCCGCCAGATTCGCCAGTTTTTTGACCGAATAGGTTTTCATTTTCAGAACATTGCCGATGTTGACGTTGTAAAGGTAGGCTATGACGTAAGGGGAGAGTCAAGAAAAAAAAGAAGTATTTTTCTGCCCGCCTTTAAAAGGTGCGGTTGCACCGGTTATTTTAGGGTTCAAGCGCCCTTTAGAGGATTTAGGAATAAAGTTTACTATTAATCCCGTATTTTTATCGCCCTTGGAAACCCGTCGTCCCATTCCGGATTGTATCCGACCTGCCCTCACAACCGATGATGCCGATGCGGTATTGCGGATGATGGAAACGTTCTGCCGGCATTTCAGCTACCCGTTCGATCGGCAACTTCGCCGGAATCTGATCCGCCATGTGCTGGAAAACCCGTCGCTGGGGTCGCTCTGGCTGATCGAGCCGGAAAATGAGCCGGTTGGCTATGTGGCGCTGACGTACGGTTTTGCCTTCGAGTTTGGTGGCAAAACCGCTTTGGTAGACGAACTGTTCATCGAAGAAGGACACCGGGGCGCGGGGTGGGGCCGTCGGGTTTTGCGGCATCTACAAAAAGCCGCCGGCGATTTGGGCGTGATGGTGATCCATTTGCAAACCGAAAAATACAATACCCGCGCCAGGCGGTTGTACGAATCCGTCGGCTTTGTCGATCAGGACCGCAGCACGTTGACGTGGAAGAAATAAGTTTACGGTTTTCAGTTTACGGTGGCCAGCGCCCGAAGTAAAAACGCTTAGGTAAGCCTGCGCCAGCCACCAAAAACCGTCAGCTACACCCATAAACACAAAATTAGAAACGATGAAGTTTTTCGTTCCCGCTACCAGGAATTTAGAAGAAGCTGAGAAAGTGCACGGGATTTTGCGGAAATCCATGCTGAAACACCGCTACGAAACCACCGACTTGCGGATTTATTCCATCACGTTCGACGACAACAACCTGCGGATCACAGAAACCGTGGGCAAACCGTCGGAGACTTCCGGCGAAACGATTGTGGCAATATTTCAATCCGGTGATCTCTACCTGATTTGTACCAATAACCGGGGCGTTCTGCGCGGCATGCCCATGATCGCGGGCGAATGGGCGGTGACCCAGGTGGAGCTGTTTGAGGTGGGGGCGTGACCTACTGAAAACCATCGTAATACGCCACGGCATCGACGAGTTGATAGACATCCAGTTTTCGTTGGGTGATGTACTGATCCAACCGCCTGGCCTGATCGTCGAGGACGCCGAGTACGGATTTGCGGGATAAGTTCACGACCCGGAGCTTCTCGTTGTTCCGCTGAATAAAGTAGGTCTTTTGCTGCCGGAACGTTCCTTCAAACGGCTCATCCGACGCATAGGCTTCCTTCTTGGTCCTGCTCAGGGTGCATCGAAACTGTTTCAAAACCCTGGTTTTACCCGCGTATAAAACCAGGTAGTAGGCCCGGCTGGTTTTGCCTCCCTTTTCGCTGACCCGGCTGATAAACCGCATGTCATTGACCGTAAACGCATCGGGCTGAACCTCATATATCGTTTCATCGCCTTCAAACAGGCACTTTATAACATTGGTGGCGATGTTAAAGGCAATCTTGCACGGTATTGGCTTTTCGGAAGCACCGGATTCCACCGTTCCGTTTTGCCAGACGGGATACGTTAAATACTCGCTGCCCAGGTACGTAACCTGCGTAATGGCCTGACTTCGATCCGGCCGGTTCATGAGAAAGCCACCTTTTGCATCATAATACCGGCAGGTGGTGATGACCCGATTCTGAGCATCCTGCGAAACGACGCACTGGCCGTAGCTGCGCAAACCGGGTAGGGTCAGGAAGACGATCAACGAAAAAACACGGTGCTGCATGGGTTTCGGAGCATTTTAGCGACAGAACCGGGGAGCGGTTTCAAATCCTGCCTTAATTTACTCAAAAAGAGCAAACGATAACACGTTGCAGGCCGTCTGCCCAATTGCCGGTAATTTTTCGGGGAAACACTACCGGTTGATTGCCGGGTGATACAATTTGTGGAAAGAGAAGTCGGGATCACGCATTTCGCGTTCATTCCTGCTGGTTTCCAATTGGGCGGCTGTTGCATAAACAAGCATTTGCTGTTCGTAATCGTGAATAGCCGCTTCAATAGTTTTAAATTTCCCGTTTGTTAGGTTATCGGACAAGATCAAAGCGTCCTTCAGTCCGGTATTTACACCCTGCCCGGCAAAAGGCGGCATGATGTGAGCCGCATCGCCAATCAGCGTTATCGGCAGCGGGCGATTCGTTTTCCAGGGTTTATCCAGCGGTATTTTTCTCGTTGGCCAGATCACAAAAGAAGCGGTTGCGCGGAACAGTTGCCGGTAACGTTCATCCCAATCGGAAAACCGCTGCAAGAGGAACCTGATCAGGCGGTCGTTAGACTGAACGTCTGCTCCATTTTCGAAATCCCATGATGAGGGTGTTTCGAAAATTACATTGTAGCTCAACAGACCGCCGTTTTTTGGATTGGCAACGACTAAATTACCTTTGCTGGCCGCCATCAGGATGGTATCATTGCACAACTGGCAGAACGCTGCGCAGGTCGCTTCCGGTTGAGGTACTTCGCCCTGCAAAATCAGCGTTCCGGTGTATTCGATTTCGGCATCCGTCACCTGTTCTCTTGCCCTGGACATGCCTCCGTTTGCGCCGATAACCAAGTCGGCCGTTGCCGTTACATCGGTATTGAAATGCAGCCGCCATTGGCCGTTATGCGCTTCGAGGCCGGTACATTTTCGGTCCCACACAACGGTATCGCCTGGTAAACTATCGAGCAATAGTTTCCTTAAATCGGTTCTGTTGATCTCAGGGGAATCGAATTGGTCTTCGGGAGTCGGTTTTTTAGCGAACAATACGTTGCCTTGGGCATCAGCCACGGTTCTGCCCATGGGAATCGCCATGGCATAATACCGCTCCAATAAGCCTGCTTTTTTGAGGGCGTCCTGCCCCGAACCCGTATGCAGGTCGAGCGTACCGCCCGAAATTCGTGTCCCTGCGTCCCGATCTCGCTCGTAAACGGTGACGTCTACTCCCTCTTGCTGTAGTAATTTCGCCATGGTCAGACCAACGGGCCCTGCACCGAGGATGGCTACTTTTTTCGTGTTCAGTATCATGATTTTGCATCGTTTTAAAACGATGCAAAATTCGGGAATGCGCCTGCGTGAATCTTGTACAAACGCGACAAAATCAGGGCCCGAAGCCGGTTTTCAGCGCATTGTTTTTCGGCGGAAGCCCACTACACAGGCTCCCACAATTCAATCTTGTTGCCGTCTGCGTCCATGATATGGACAAATTTTCCGTAGTCATACGTCGCAATGCTATCGAGTATGGTTACGCCGTTTTCTCTGAGTTTGTCCAGCAGGCCTTCCATATTCTGGACCCGGTAATTAATCATAAACTCCTTTTTGGACGGAGAAAAATAGTCATCTCCGGTTTTGAAAGGACTCCATTGGAGCGAATCGATCTGGTCTGGCTTGCTGATGTTTCTGGATTCAAAACTTGCCGAACCCCAGGCATTGATGTCAAACCCTAAATTTTTTGCATACCAGTCTTTCGTTGCCTGCAGATTGTCTGAAAAAAAGAAAATACCTCCAATTCCGGTCACCTTTGGGGTTGTATCGGCAGGTGAAGTGGCGTGGTCTTGTTGATTGCTTTGATCTTCCATCGTGGTTTTTAGTGATTATATCACCGTTTCAGGTCGTGTTATACGCGAAGTTAGTGTCAATAATCAGTTTATGCGGCATGGATGGTAATTCGCATGCCACGGGCAGCTGCTGGCGTCGTGTCCCGGGGGCCGAATCGTGCTCGTGCAACCCGGTTTTGCGTACACCGGCTGGCCCGCTTACGGGATGCATACCCGCTAAAAGGCGCGGGTCTGTGTGTTTCGTCGGCGAATCGCTTCTTCGGTTCTGGGAATGAAATTTTCCCTTACATTAAATTCGGCGGTGGCCTGAACTTGTTCAATAAACGGCCGCAGACTGTTGTTGTATTCCTGAAACGCTACTTCAAAATCCCCGTTGTGTTTTTGCAACGCATCCGCTACGGCGGTAGCACCAATCATTGACAACGATGCCCCCATACCGGCAGCGGGCGAAGCGCAATAGCCGGCATCGCCCACCAGCGCCACCCGGCCTTTTGTCCACGACGGCATTTTTATTTGACAGAATTTATCGAAGTAAATTTTTTCAGAACGCTGCATTTCGTCCAGTAATTCTGCGGTTCGCCAGCCCAGCCCGGCAAACTGGTCCAGAATAATTTTCCGTTGTTGTTCCTCATCGCGGTAATGGTACGGAATTTCTGCTTCTGAATTGAAACAAAAAATGATGTCTGTTTTCGTGTTGTACGCATTCAGCATCATGCTCTTGTCCGGTACACCATAAAGTTGCATCGTTTTTGGTTTGATCAGCAATTTATTCACAATGATGATCGAAAAATAGGCTTTCAGAAAATGGCTGTAGTCGGTTTCGTGACCAAACCAGATTTTCCGTACGGCCGAATGGATTCCATCGCAACCAAACACCAGGTGAAAGGCTTCCTGCGAGCCGTCTTTACATGTGACGTGAATAGCGTCCGGAGTCTCCTTTAGTGCGGTGATACTCGTGTTGAAAATAAAGTCAACCTCATTTTTTAACGTATCGAATAAAATCCGCACAAATTTATCCCGTTCAATTTCGATCTCCTCATCGGGAAGGTCTTCATTCCCGTTTGATACGATGATCGAGCCTTCCGTACCATCATCGGCGTTTTTAAATTCGATCCTTTCTACAGTTAGTCTGTTGGCTTTTAATTGCTCAAAAATGCCCATACGCCTGGCGGCATCTGCGGCTGGACCCTTTATATCAACAGCTGCGCCGGCAGTTCGGGGTGCGTTGGCTATTTCAACCACCGTGACTTTATAACCCAATTGATTCATCCAGTAAGCAGTGGAAAGTCCGGCCATACTAGCCCCCGAAATGAGTACTTTTTTCTTGTTCAATGTGTTCATTTCTATACGGTTTTACTTGACGATGCAAAGCAACAGCATACAGAAAAGATAAAAAACGGCAATACGACGTAAGTATTGGACTAATCGCGGTTTTTGCTCCGGAAAGCTAATGCGGTCATTCCAGCCACTTTGGTGAACAACCGGGAGAAGTACGGGTAATCGTCATAGCCCAATTCAGAAGCGATTTCTTTCACCGATTTATCGGAATGATAAAGCAACCGTTTTGCTTCTAAAACGACACGTTCCTGTATGTGATGTGAAACGGAATAACCGGTTGTGTTTTTAACGCATTCGTTCAGGTAAGCGGTCGATAGATTTAACTTTTGGGAATACGCTGCCGGCCGTTTTTCCGTGGTGTAATGACGCTCCAATACTTGGTTGAAAGCTTTGGTAACCACTTCGAACCGGGAGAGCTTATCCGCTGATTTTGCTTGGTTTACATACTGGGAAGCAACCAGGGCGACCAGGGCATTGCAACCATCTCTGAGTAAAGAATGATACAGGTTGTCGTTTTTGCGTTCGGAAAACTTCAGGCACAGCGATGCCGTTTCGGAAATAATGGAAAACGTATCGGCGGCCAACGCTAGCGGTTTTGTGGGGGTGATGTTTTCCAGCAGCTCCAGATAGTCAGGATTCAGGTTTTCATTACTAATGGCCAGACTGCAGACTACTACCTCCTTGAATGCCAAAATAAGATGCACCTGATTGGGGTGCATGTAAATGACCGCCGGAGCCTGAATGCTGTACGTTTTAAAATCAATTTCAATGGAAACGGTTCCTTTTTCGAGCAAAAAGAAGGAATGACAGTCGTGCCGGTGCGCTTGTTTTGCATCCCTGAAGGTGAGTAAATCGTTAACGGCTATTTTTTCAATAGAAATACCGGCGTTATACGCGTCAGCAAAATAATTAACCGGAATCGATGTTGTTTTTTTAGGCATGATCTGTTCAAGTCAAAATCCCCGATTGCTCCGGTATCAGGCTGGTACAAACGCCACCAAACCAGCGCGAACTTCCTGTTTCCTGGCTTTTCGCGCGAAGGCCGCTGGCGTCGTGCCGCTGTAGCGCTTGAATTCCCGGCTTAAGTGGGATTGGTCTGTATACCCCAGCTCATGCGCCAGGCCGGCAAGGTTAGCCGCCGGATCGAGCCATAATCGGTTCCGTACCTGCTCGAAGCGCATCAGACCGGACACCTCTTTAACCGTATGGCCGGACGATTGTCGGAACTTCCTTTCCAGCGTACGAACCGTTGCATGGGCGGCTGCCGCTACTTCACTTACCGGCATGGTGCCGTTTGCTTCGCTCATGGCCACTCCCGCCTTGAACAGCAGCCGGTCGACAGCGGGTTGCGGGCGGGCATTCAGAAAATACTGGTTCAGCCGCGCCACCGCGTCCCCTATCTGGCCGGCATTGATGCAGGCTTCCAGAGCGGGTTGGAGTCGGGCGATCGGATGCTCAACCCTGCGCACGCCGTCGTTACCGGATGGCAGTCCGAGCAGATCGAACACGGTCCAGGGAAAACACCGGACGCCAAGAATTTCCAGCCGGTTTTTCGCGTAAAATAGAACCGGCTGATTGAGCAGGCCGATCAGAAACGGTGAGGGCAAGGGCCGCCAATCGCCCTGATCCGAAAGGCTGCACCCACTTCCGAAATGAAAAATTAGTTCAACATAGCCATCCGGTATTACCTCAAAACCCGCTGGTTGTTCTCCGAAGTCTTTTTGGTCGTACCAAAAGCACTTGATCGTATCCCGTAACGTTTCGGGCGGGTCAAATTCCAGATGCTGCATGTTGAAAGATAGCTTGTTTGGGGTGCAATAGAAACCGTATGAAGGAAAGAAATCATACCGGAAAGCCATTGGTTTTAGTTCTTGTGTTAGTAAGCTATTGATTGTCAAACAGATGTCTCTGTTTTTTTTGATTAGTTCAATGCTCCCCACTGAAGAGTCCCTGAACCGCTTTGGTGCGGGAGTTGACATCCCGCTTGAAAAGGAGGGAAGGGTGGTGGCGATCAGTTGAAAACACGAAAGTAGCAACATCCGGTACCGTCACGCCAACGCCTTCGGGCACTAGAAACCGGTCGAAAGCTAGTCATATGCCCGTTGGATAAAATCTTCATCTGATGGAGCAACCTTTTGAGTTTAATCCTACTCTTCCCCATTAATAATCAGCGAATAACATAAACCTTATCCTTTATGAAAACCTTTCCCCGAATGGCCCTGTTTCCGGTTGGCCTGATCGTGTTACTGGATGCCTGTACGCTCGAAGACCACCAGCCGTCTCAGCAGAATCCCAATTGCCAGGTGCTGACCATGACCGTTACGAATAAAAGTTCGTTTGGGCCGCGTCTCAACAAAGATGAGCTCTTTGAGGTAGATGGACAACAGGTAATGATCGGGAAAACAAATTCGTACCGGTATACCTTCGATGAACAGGGGCGGCTTTCGGAAAGTCTGTTCATCACCTATACGGGCAGTACGGCTTATGTACGGGAAACGCTTGATTATGAGACGGATAAAATAACCCAAAAAATATACGAATTCGGGTCATCAGTTCCGTCCCTTGAGACGATTATTCCACTCAATGCGCAGGGCTTGTTGAACGAACCTGGATTAGTCTACAACGCAGAGGGGTATCTGGTGGAAGATAATAGAGGCCTAAATCCAACGAAGTACACCATCGACGGCAATGGAAACCTCATTCTGGTCGAGAACTTTTTATCGCCTGGTGGCGTACTCAACTATTCGCAAGCTTACGAGTACGATCTGTCGAAACCGAATACGCCTAACCCGGCACCCTACCGGGGGAAAACCAGTCGAAATCTGCCGACCAAATTTGTATTTAAGACCTATGAAAGCAATGGTGATGTAAAAACGGCTACCACCTCCGAAAACAACTACCTGTATGACTATGCCGGTCATACCATCCGGAGCTACAATTCCGGCAAAGTGGCAGGCGATGAGACCATCAGTTACGGGGTTACCGACTATGATATAACATGCCGATAGAAGCTACTGAATCCGGTTTTGGCTTAACATTTAGGGGTGCCCGGTAGTTTATAGCCCATACTAACACTCGGTCACATGAAAAATTTAAGTGAACTAACGTTTGAGGAGATTCAGAAAATGTATGCCTACGCCATTGACTTGGCCGCATCGTATGTAAAAGACGCTGAGAAACATTACAAAGCGGACGAAACGGAAAGGGGCGATAAGTTTATGGCAGCAGATAAAGAATGGACAGAATATGCCCGCTTGTTGGATCTGGAACTGCAAAGCCGGATAAAGGCAGCGGTAACCTATCAAACGGCTCAACCACAGCCATTTATTTAATTTCTGTCGGCCCTTTCTGGTTTCGCTTCATAGCCAGAAAGGGCCGATTCTTTAGTGCCCCGCGATTTCCGGCTTTTTACCAGCCGTCTCCAGCTCTGGCGGTTAACATAAATGCGGCCATATTACTGTCCCTAAACGCATCGATCATCCACCAAGCAAATGTCTGGTTTCCGTATTGGCCCGTTGGTTGAAGACATACACCATAATTAGCAAGTTGAGCAAGAGCATCGCCAGCAGCCAATAATACTTTTTGCGTTGAGAGGCCGGTGAGTTATAACTGAGAAAAAGAATCAAAATGGCAACGGCCAGATTGAGAAAAATGCTAAGAAGAAGCATACTAAGGGGATTGGAATCCCAAATGGATAATTACTCATTCATGTGCATTTTGGAAGAAAAGGAGTTGTGTGAATGGTCAACTAAATCTCCAAAATAAACCCGACCGCCTAAGTGGGGTTGTATTTATTGATTCATAGGTATGTCAAATAGGGAGCAAAAATAAAGCCGATGTTACCGATTTGCTTTACAAAGTAACATACTTGCTATTTTATAGTCAGATAGTTCAATTAGAGGGTTTACAGCCTAAAAACGAAGCCCGACTTGCCCGCCGGGCGTTTTAAAAAACGGTGCTTTCATCCGGTCTGGCGTTTGTGCCAAGTTGCCAAAGTCAATCAATTTATGTTGACTACCGTACTTTTTTCGTTCGGTTTGCATTAACCTGGTCTTTCATCCTACAACGGATTTACCGTAGCCTAAATGACTTGAAGGCGGTGTGATAAATTCTAGTTTATTCGTACTTCTTTACACAGTCTTCCTTCATAAACCAGTACTTGTATATGAAAAGAAACAGCTTTTTGAAAGCCTGTTTAGCAACCGGCACATTCCTGTCTTCGCCTTTCCTGTCTATTGGAAAAATACTAAAAACCTACCGGGTTGAGAAAGGCTTCAAAGTCGATGCGGGTCAAGATCGATTTAACCATGCCATTACTCTTTTTGATGGTGACACCTTCATGACAAAGGTATCGGGCAAAGATACCAATGGCGATTTGTACGTCTATGAATCGAGTCGTGTCAAGGAGGGAGGGCCAGTTCTTCATTATCACTTTGACCAGGATGAAATGTGGTATGTATTAGAAGGTGAATTTCTGATTAAGGTTGGCGACGTAATTCACCAGGCCAAGGCAGGTGATAGTGTATTTGGTCCCCGAAACGTACCCCATTGTTTTGCTAAAGTGGGGCCAGGAGTGGGCAAACTGTTAATGACCTTTCAGCCAGCGGGTAAAATGGAAGAGTGCTTCCAGAAAATTAGCGAAGGCGTAATGAAAACGATGACGGAAGCGGAACAGGACAAGTTTAGAGAAGCACATGGCTTCAAACGGGTAGGCCCGCCAATCAACCAGTTAAAAAGATAGGAAACCCGGATGGTTCAGGACTAACGGAGGTACCTGGTAGTTGCGACTCCATCAAAAATGGTCTACTTTTCAGAATACGGGCGAGAGTGTTCCCTTTTACCGGGTTACCGATTATGCCTATACGTTCCGGTGACCAATAAAATCGTTACGACCGATCTACAAGGGCCTGAGGATAGTTTCTTCAGGCTTTTGTATTCAAACTCCCTGGAGCGATTACGTCCTGCCATTAAGCATTGCTATTCGCTGCATTTGCTAAGCCTTCAAAAGCTTGAATACAGTCTTGGCGATGATGATCATGGCGATTAGGCGGCCTGGCGCATTGAGGTCGTGTAATCCTCGACCGGGGCTTCTATAATCGCCAACCGACTCGTGGCGATAGCCAGATCACGGGCTTCCGCGGACTTGTACTTCATGGCACCGATCATCAGGCTATCGTCACCATAATGCAAATTGAAACAGTGTTTATCGATGTCCCAGCGGATGAAGTTGTCCTCATGGGCAGCCGCCCGCTTGACCATGCGGATGCAGCGGAGGCAGGCGTCTTTAGTAGCCAGGAACTCACTGGTCATTAAGGGCTGGTGGTTCTGGGTCAATAGGCGCACCTGGTAATGGCCCGGGCTTTTGGCTTCTTCAATGATAAAATACATAAGGGTCATGGTTGTAAGTTAGGCTGCTTTAAGAAATTCTTTCGAGTTGGTCGTGGCCGCTTCGGATGGATAGGCTGCCGGGTGATTCGGGTAGAGGGTTGTTAACCGGTATTCGCCCGGCATACTTGCTTGTAATGCAAGTATAGTATAATTAGCGTATTCGTGTCAACTAATATAAGATATTTATATTATAAACATGCGGTAATGGTATGACAGTAATGACGGGACGCTTATCTTTGCGAACACAATCTTGTTAACAGAAAGTTGAATCACCCCGGTTTCAATGGAACCGGGGTGTTTTGTTTGATTAAAAAATCGCAGGACTCCAGGATGAATCTGCCTGTCACCTAAACGGAGAGTTGCTAGATTAATTCTGAATTAGGCCCTCAACAGTGGTCACATTTTGTTTTTTTTTACTTTCGGCGATCAGAAAGCTTTTTCTGGTTTGCACAATGTAAAGTTTAGGCCCGGCTAGTAAGTCGGGCTTTATTTTTCGGAATCTTTAGGTTTTGCTGCTGAACCCTGCCTGTTGCTATCCATAAAACGGATGGATTCGTTGGCTGCGATGAAGAGCCCAGTTCGCATTGAGATGCCACAGGCTCCATTACTACGGTTGCCCGGAGGGGCAATAGACCTGGCTTATAGATGATCAATACTCTTGTGAGAAACAGCATTCCCATCGTCATCCAGGAGGACATAGGGATTGTAGGCCACCTCAAGGACATTCTCTTCTACATCCGCAAAGTAAAAGAAATAGCCCCCAAAAGATGTCATTTCAGGTTCTTTCAGGATTTTAACCTGCTTTTCCTTCAGCTCTTTGAATAAGGAATCTACCTCCTGTTTTGTGTTTACGTTATAGGCTATCGTAAAGGACCGAAACCCCGTTCCGCTATCGGATACGCCTGACCCAATGGCAAGTGCTTTCCGGTCAAATAGGCTAAATAGAAAACCATTCATTTTAAAAAAGACAATATCTTTATTTTCAGCCACTGGTTTCCAGCCCAGTTTCTGGATGTAAAAATCTTTCATACCGGCTAAATCGGTGACCCCCAGCGTTATAACACTCACTCTTTGCTCCATCTTTCTTGTTTATTATTGAATCAAACCTTCGATCAAATTATCAAAACTTCATTCTTATTACCCAAAACCCATAACTTGTGGGACTGACGAATGGGAGGTTTAACCTACTAGTGATAGTCCTTTTGTTTAAAATCAAGTATACTAAAATATCACGTTTGTTTTACTAGAGATTGGTAAGGAGACAAAACCCGGTTCGTTAGCCGGGTTTTGTTTATTCGGGCATTTTAGTTCCTGAATTTGACAACCTGAACAAAGGTATACGGAGGTCTGATTTGCAATTATTCAAATCAATTTATTCCACTTGGTGGTTATGAAAGCAACTTCAACTTAAGTTATGCTGGAAAATCCTAAGATTTGGCTCGTTGACGATGACCAAAATATTATTGACGTTGTTGAGCGGGCTTTCGAAAAGCAGCAATTGAGTTGCCATATCTCGGTTTTTAAAGGCGCCGGAGAAATCATATCAATTCTTCAAAGTTCAAGTCCGCCTACGTTGATGATGATCGACTATTCAATGCCAGGTATGGATGGTGTAGCACTCATCGAATGGCTGAAACAAAATCCGGATACCAGGACCCTTAAGGTGCTTCTGTTCAGTCAATTTATGTCGAAGGACTTGATTGAAAAGGCGCAAAAGCTGGGTGTTTACGAAGTGGCAGTTAAGCCCTTTAGTTTTACAGATTGGTGTGTTCTGGCCAGAGATTTATGCCTGGCAGGCCATTTCGATTGATTCGCTACGTGCCCTTACTGTTCTTGTCGTTGCCCGGAACGTATCGATTTTTCTGAGCAAGCGGTTTGGTTTTAATAAAATAGTGTTTAGTAAATAATGCTTAATAAATTTTGATTTATACTAACCGTAGCTTCCAACTTTTGATGCTACATTGGAGTCTTTATTTCATTCTTTTAGTAGTATGCACATGCCCCGGAAAAATTATGCAAACCTACGAAAATAAAGGATTAACAGCGCCACATACATCCACTGGTTGGTCGTTCATCATTTGACAAATTACCTCAAGGTACTACCATCGGGTCTACTCTTGAAATAAAGACAACATCCAAAACGAAAGGCTTGTGCGGAAAAGAATACAGACTCATTTCGGCGTTTCGCTTAGCGGCCTACTGTAACGATTCGGGAATAGATAAAATGGACAGCCAGGCTTTACGCTTTGAGCGATCCCGTAGTTGGTCAGGGATTATTTTTCCTCAAAGTGATTAGCTGTTCGAAAATTCAACCTATGGACCCTCTTCTTTTGAAGGTAAATAAAACAGAAACGGATTCTTTTAGTGTCAATCACTTCAAGTATACGGGTTCTTTTCCGGGCTTGTGGCATTACCATGCCGAATACGAATTAACGCTGATCCTTAAAAGCTCCGGAACCCGGTTTGTCGGTGACCATATTGATCGATACACTGAAAACGATCTGATTTTTATTGGAAAGAATTTAGCCCATACCTGGAAAACCGACAGTTCAAAAGAGAAAAATCAGTCATCGGAAGCGCTCGTCATCCATTTTAAAGAAGACTTTTTGGGAAAGACTTTTTTTACAACGCCTGAATTGTATGCCGTAGAAAAGTTTCTGCAACTATCCCAGCGAGGCATCAAGATAATAGGGAAAACCCAGGCCGCCATTATCGGGCATATCCATCAGATCCAGACTTTAAGCGGTGTCAATAAATTAATCAAATTACTGCAGATTCTTAGCCTATTAGCTGAGTCTACAGAATTGATTTTATTGTCCAGCGAGGGATATAGCCAGTATATCAATGAAAACACGAATGATCGGTTAAATAAAGTTCATGCTTATATCATGAATAATTTTAAATCATCCATTCGACTGGCCGATGCGGCCGATGTTGCCATTATGAGTCCAACGGCTTTCTCCCGGTATTTTAAACAACGCATGCAAAAGCCATTTTCACAATTTGTAAATGAACTGAAAGTGGGCTATGCCTGTAAACTATTGATGTTGCATAAGTTCAGTATACAGCAGATCTGTTTTGAATGCGGATTTCAAAATGTATCCAACTTTAACAAGCAATTTAAAAGCTATACCGAACTGTCACCGAAACAATTCCAGCTAAAGCATAGAACGATGTACGTTCAGGCATCACTATACCAGCTTCAGGAGAATAACCCGGCTGATTAAGCTATCCGGTTTTTCAGCGGCTCTCCGTTTATAATCCTCAACACTTCTTCGGCGGCAAATTGCTGAAGAATCGGAATGCTGCGTTGGCTATACCAGGCCGTGTGCGAGGTGAGTATCGTATTGGGTGCCTGCCGGATCGGGTGAGAATCCGGAAGCGGTTCCTGCTCGAAGACATCGATACCGGCACCACCAATTCTGTTTTCTGTTAAGGCTTGCGCTAAGTCAACCGTATTGATCAACCCACCCCGGGACGTATTGATTAAAACCGCGTTCGACTTCATTTTCAATAACGATTCCCGGTTGATGAGGTGATGGGTTTTGTCGTTGAGCGGCAAATGCAGGGAGAGAAGATCCGAAGTAGCCAGGGCTTCTTCAAAGGTTATTTTTTGAACACCCAGCGCCTGCATTTCTTCTTCGCTCACGAAGGGATCAAATGCAGCCCGTTTAAAATGGAAAGCAGCGGCTTTTTTGAGGACAACCCGCGCGATCCGTCCGAATCCCAGGGTCGTAAACAAGGCGTCTTTACAGGCCGGAACCGTACCGGGCGGAATTATTTTCCAAACGCCCTCCCGAACCCGCTGATCCGTCGCCGGGATTTGTCGGTGGAGCGCCATCGCCAGGGCCATAGTGTGATCAGACACTTCATCGATGCAATAATCCGGTACGTTGCAAACCGGTATCTGTCTTTCCCGGGCGGCTGCCAGATCAAGATTATCAACGCCAATACCGTAGCGGACAATGAGCCGGCAATTTGCCAGGTTTCGGATGACGGTTTCCGTAATGGGAGCCCATTGAACGATCAGGGCAAAAGCATCCCGGGTTGCCGCCAATAAATCGGCTTCGCTTTTGCATTGGGCGTCGATAAGCTCATAGCCCGACTGTTCCAGCACCGCTCTTTCCGGGTTGATGTTTGAAAAGCCGTGATCCGTAATGACAATTTTTTTGGTGATGCTATCCATAAAAAGGTACGCCAAACGATGCGCAAAAGCCTGGCGAAAAAGAGGTTTAAAAAAGAATAACCGATTTGATGTGAGCCGCCCTGGCCAGCATCATATCGGTAAAAGCCGTCACGCCGTCATCCAGCGAGTAATAGTGAACCCACGACGTGACGTCTACTTTCCCGGAAGCGATTAAATCCAACGATTCTTCGATTTCCTGCTGCGTGGCAGCGTAGGTGCCAATGAGTTGCTTTTCGGATAGAATAATGTCGTACGAAAAAAAAGACCGGGAGTTTTCATAAAGACCGATGAGCACAACTGCCCCGCCGGGCCGAACGGCTTTCAGGGCCTGCTGGTTGGTTTGGGAACTCCCCACGGCATCGACGACCAGATCGATTCCTTCCTGGTCCGTATATCGATCAATAGCGGCAACCAGGTCTTCCTCCGAGGAATTGATGGTGGCCGTAGCACCTAATTCCCGCGAAATGGAAAGCCGTTCGTCCCGCAGATCGGCTACGTAAACTTCAACGCCCAGCAGGGATTGAAAGGCCTGCTGGGTAACCAGTCCGATGGGACCGGCCCCGATCACCAGAACTTTTTTAGGGTTCAAATGCCGGGTCAGGTTCACGATATGAATGCCATTGGCCAGCGGTTCGGCCATACAGGCGGCTTGTGGCGTTATCGTCTCCGGCATCGGCACCAGGCAATGGGCCGGTACGTTCACGTATTCCCCGAAGGCTCCCCCCCGATGCATCCCGAAAATTTGCCGGTTTTTGCATAAGTTCGTTACTCCGCGTTTGCAGGAATCGCACGTTCCGCAGGACACCACGCTATTGCTGGCCACCCGATCGCCTTTCGTAAAGCCCGTTACGTCGGCACCCATCTCTTCAATAGTTCCGCAAAACTCGTGGCCCATAATCAAAGGCGGGATCCGGCGCGGACTCTGGTTTTTGAAGGTTTCCAGTTCACTCCCGCAAATGCCGCAAGCCAGTACTTTCAGCAAGACCTCATCCCCGGAAAAAGAAGGGAATGGCCTTTCTGCAATCGTGAGTTTTTTAAACTCCGGATAAAACAGTGCTTTCATAGGTAGCTGACTTTCAGAATTGAGCGACGGCTCGTATGGGGGAGCCGTCGCGGCCTTGTAGGTTGAGCGGAAATCCCATGAAGGTAAATTCATCCGGAACCTGATCCAGATTCGTCAGGGTTTCCACAATGACGATTTCTTTTTTCAGCAGGATGTGATGGACTTCATACCAGTCGCGGCTGGGCGTTGGGGTGTCCATGCCCAGCATCCGGATGTTTCGGTCGGCCAGATACGCACTGGCTTCCTGAGTCAGCGACGGGAAATTTTCGAAGAAATCATCCTTCCCGAAGTTTTTGTACCACCCCGTGTCGTAGATGATTTTGGCCTCGGGCACCAGCAGATGTTCATACGGCAAAAAATCATCCACGGTAATTTCTTCCCGGGCCGCTTTGGGGATTCGCAGGACGTGCACTTTCCCATAAAACCAGTCTAATGGCATCTGGTCCAGTGTTTTGCCATCATCCAGAAAGTGGTACATCGCGTCCAGGTGCGTACCCTGGTGCGACCCCATCACGATTTGCGTAATGTTGTATTTCAACGTCCGGGTGGTTCCGTGCGGAACGATGCTCAACTTAGGGTCAGACGGAAACGTTTGCTGCCCGTGTACCAGGGGATGGGATAGATCGACAAGTTTCATCGTTTATTTAGCTAGATAGCCGCCATCGACCACTAAGTCGCTGCCGGTAATGAAGGAAGAATCGTCACTGGCCAGAAAAGCGGCCGCTGCGGCTACTTCTTCGGGACGTCCCTGCCGGTTCAGTAAGTGCATGGCCGAAGCCCGACGATCTTCGTCGTCGATGTTCAGGCCCAGTTTTTCGCACGAATGGATGAAGGCGCTGGTGTAGATGTAGCCGGGGCACAGGGTGTTCACCCGGATCCCAAAAGCCGCCAGATCCTGCGCCCAGCATTTGGTTAATCCCCGAATGGCGAATTTGGTGGCGTTGTACGTAGCAAAATTAGCTTGTCCGACAAAACCGCTCACCGATGAAAAATTGATGATGCTGCCACCGCCGTTCTTTTTCATTTGCGGAACAATGTATTTGGCCATCAGCGACGTACCGCCAATATTGACCGCATTGATCTGCTGCCATTCTTCCGCCGTAGCTTCCACGCCTTTGAAGATGAACCGGGCTGCGGTATTGATCAGCACATGAGCGGGGCCAACGGCTTGCTCAAGGGCCGCGCAGGTTTTCTCCACCGCCGTTTCATCACTGATGTCCAGTTGCCAGAAGTGGGCACCCAGGGCGGCTGCTTTCTGATTCGTATCGGGCTGAAGATCAACCAGAACCACTACACAGCCTTCTTCAGCCATTCGGATGGCGGTGGCATAGCCCAGATCGCCCAGACCACCGGTAATGACTACGGTTTTATTTTTTAGTCCTCTCATTGTTCCGTCACCTTCATTTTACGGCATTGATCATTCCACTTTTAGATCGTACTTACCCGAGCCCAGTTCCAGCAAAACCGCATCCGCTTCGACTTTGTAATTCCGGACGAGCTGGCCGTTTTTATAAATTCTGGAAGCGGCTTTCGCCGGTAAATAGACGGTTGCCCGGGTGTTTACCGGAATCTCTACCTGACAGCGAAACCGGTTGGCGGTTTTGGTCCAGCTGGTTTTGATCCAGCCGTAGGGCGAATGGAAACGGCCCCTGGCCCACGTCAGATCCCCTACTGGCTGGGGCCGAATTTTCAGGTGCTTAAAGGCGACGGAATTTTCCGCCTGGGCAATACCGGCAATGCCCTCGTAAAACCACTCCAGAATATGGCCCATCGCCAGTTGATTCTGCGATGATTTGCCATCCCAGGTTTCGACCAGTGCCGTAGCCCCGTGTTTTAGCAGATACCCGTAGCCCGGCACATCGTCGCGGTTGGTCATAGTAAACAGCGTTTCGGGGTGACCATTTTCGTAGAGCGCCCTGATCAGATACCGGTTTCCAACATCGCCGGCCGTCAGCCGGTTGGCGTCAACAGCCTGAATGTTCGTCACCAGGATATGGAGCACATCTTTTTTGTATTTTTCTTCCACCAGACCCATACTGATCGGCATCGCCATAGCGGTTTGGCTACCGGTCGCATACCGTTTTTTCTCCGGATTAAAGAACTTTTTATTGAAGGCGGTTTTAATCATTTCGGCCCGATTGCGATATCGGGCGGCATCGTCCGGTTTTCCGATCAAGTCCGCCATGGCGCTTAAGGCGGTGATGGAATGGTAGTAATACGCCGTAGCCGTAACGCCCACGGGTGTCACTTTTCCAATATCCAGCCAGTCGCCCAACCCGTACAGGAGCAGGTTGTCGGTCGCCCGGCTTTCCAGAAAATCCGCATACCGGGTCATCATCCGGTAGGTTTTGCGGATTACCGACGTATCACCGTAAAACTGATACAAAAACCAGGAATCCAGGATCGCCGTTGTGCCCCATTCGGGCGAATCGACAAAAGGGCCTTCGAATTTAATGTACTCCGGGGCAATGTCGGGAACCAGGCCATTTTCGTGCTGCGCGTCGGTCATGTTCTGGATCAGACTGCGGTACAGATTGTACACATTGTACGTATAGTTGATCGCCGTGCGCATAAAATTCTGCTCACCCTGCCAGCTTAGTTTTTCCCGTTGGGGATTATCGGTGATGTAACTTTGCAGATTGCTTTTTATCGCCCAATCCGTCAGGGTATAGATCCGGTTGAACAGCGCATTCGAGCACGCAAACGTACCATTGGCCGGAGCAGCATTGCGATTGTGAAGCACTGTCAACCCTGTGACCAGCGGCAGTTGACTGGACTCATCTTGGTTGACCCGGACACCTTCGATCTGAACGTATCGAACGGCAAAATAGGAAAACCGGGGCTGCCAGGTTTCTTCGCCATCTCCGTTTAGCGTATACGAATACGAATGGGGTGTAACGCCATCCGCCTGATTGACGGTGCCATCCGCATGAAGCAACTCCGCCGGCGTAATCTTCAGGGTCTGTCCCGCTTTCCCTTTGACGCTGATGCGGGGAATCCCCGAGCAGTTTTGGCCAAAATCATACACGACGGTATTCGGTCCGACCACCGTTGTTTTCCTGACGGTCAATGAATCCAGAAACCGAACGGGGTAATCGATTTCGGGCAACAGTTTCCCTTTTGGCCTAGTTACTAAAACTGCATCCTTCCAGGTCTTATCGGCGAAACCGGCCGTATTCCAGCCTTTTTGCTCCAGGCGGGCGTCATAATCCTCCCCGCCATAGATGGTATTGAACGTAATGGGCGACGGGGCTGCCTTCCAGCTTTGGTCAGAAATCAGGTGATCCGTGCGGCCATCGGTGTACGTAATTTTCAGCAGGGCAATCAGTTTGGGGTTGCCAAACGTGCCCGTTCCTTTCACGTACCGCTCCTGCGAAATCGAGTAGAACCCGTTGCCCAGTATGACACCCAGCGCATTGCTTCCGGGACGTAGTTGCTGGGTAATATCGTAGGTATTATAGAGGATGGTTTTGTCATAGCTGGTCCAGCCGGGAGACAAAAATGCGTCCCCAATGCGCCTGCCATTGATACTGGCCTCATAATGACCTAAGCCGCTGATAAACAGGAGCGCTTTTGCCACTTTCCGGGTCGTTGTAAATTCTTTACGCAGCAGCGGAGACCGGGCGTTTTTAAAAATCCGGGGATCTCCCGCCTTCATTTTCAGGTGAACGAAGGGCACAACCCGCCCGGAATCGGGCCAGTCTTCGTAGCCGATCCAGCGGGCATTTTGCCAATCCGCAGGGGTAAATAGGCCGGTTGTGAACTGTTGCGCGGCACTCCAGGCCGACGATTTTTTATCCGTGTCCCATACCCGAACTTTCCAGAAATACGTCTGCGCCGACTGAAGTGCTTTCCCCGAGTAGTGAACCTGAAGGCTACGATCACTTTTCACCACACCGGTATTGAATACATCAAACTGGCCAGCCGTTAAATTCGCTTGCGACGAGGAAATAACCACTTGATACGCCGACTGCATAACCGCTTCCTTTGGGGATTGCATTTCCCAGGAGAAAAACAGATCGCCAGGGTTAATGCCGACCGGATCAGCCCGATTGTCGCACAAGGCGGCCACCACCCGCAATTGCGCTTTTACGGCAGGACTTAAGAAAAGCAGGAAGACGACCAGAAACGGTATTTTTTTATACGTCATCGTTTTATCGTACTTCATAAAGCTACGCGAAACGTATAACTACCGGATTGCACGAGTAAGGCAGTCCCGGCATCCGTAGTCTCCATAACCCGGATATCCGTTGATCCGGTGATCGGTTGCCCGTTTTCGCGGATGTTCTTCCCGGCTGGCAGGAACACGGTAGCCGTTGTATTGGCCGGAATCTGAACGGATACCTGGAAGGTGCCGTTATCGACTTTCCAGTCTACGGCAATTTTTCCGGCGATGGAATGATACGATCCTTTAGCCCAGGTCAGGCTGCCTCCCAAACGCGGTTTAATGGTAAAGTGTTTGTAACCAGCCGAATCGGGGTTAATGCCCAGGATGCTTCGGTACATCCATTCGCCGACGGCTCCGATGGCGTAATGATTGAATGAATTCATACCTACGTTCTGAAAACCGCGGCCCTTTACGTAGCCGTCCCAGCGTTCCCAGATGGTGGTTGCTCCCTGGTCGATGGAGTAGATCCAGGACGGAAACCGGCGGCTTTCCAGTAATTTATAGGCCACATCGGCGTACCCGTATTCCGACAACTGATTCATTAACCGGATCGTTGACTGAATGCCGGTCGAGATCCGGTAATCATACGCTTTGATGGCCTCTACCATATGGGCCGCGGCCTGTTTCTTCAGCTTTTCGGGCACCAGGTCAAAATCCAGCGCGAGGGCGTAAGCCGCCTGCGTATTTCCGGCAAGGGTACCGTCGTCGGCCACGTATTGGCTGACAAACCGGCTCTTGATCGCGTTTGCCAGCGAGTCATAATACACGTAATCCGGCTGATGACCCAGCAGCCGGGCCACTTTTGCAACGGTTCGGGTTGAGTTTCCAAAAAAAGCCGTTGAGTAGATGTCATTGTCTACTTTTCCACCCTCTTTCGGATAGTCGTCAGCAATAATGGTATTTCCATTCAGCCAGTCGCCGTACATGTTCCCCCGTTCATTTTTCCACAACAAATCCGGATTGGTCTGGAGAATGTGCTGGATGTAGGCTTTCATCGATGTATACTGGCGGGCCAGAATGGCCGTATCGCCGTAGTTCTCATACATCCGCCAGGGGACCAGAACGCCCGCATCGCTCCAGCCGGGGGCATTGCAATAGCGGTTCCACTTATCAACCTGTGGCGTATAATCCGGGTAACGTCCGTCGGCCCGTTGACAATCGGCAATATCCCGCACCCACTTGGTGAAAAACGCACTCATGTCCAGATTGAAAATAGAGGTCTGGGAAAACACCTGGGCATCGCCCATCCAGCCCGCCCGCTCATCCCGTTGCGGACAGTCGGTCGGTACCGAGTGCATATTGCCCCGCTGGGTCCATAAAATATTGGTCCACAATTTGTTAAGATCGGGCGATGAACTTTCAAACGCACCGGCTAAAGGCGCAGCCGACGCAACCACTTTCCCCGTTACGTTGGTCAGTTCAGGTTCCCGGGTAAGGCCGGAAATCTCGACGTACCGAAATCCATGATACGTAAAACGCGGTTCGTAGTCAATGGATTCTTCTGACCCCGGTGTATATACGTCTATTTGCTTGGCGGCCCGCAGATTGCTCACGTAGAGTTGCCCCTTTTCATCCAGCACTTCACCGTGCCTGAACGTGATGTTTTGGGCTGGATTGTACGGAAGTTTAAGGTTTACCCACCCCGCTATGTTTTGCCCCAGGTCAAAGATGTACGTACCGTCCTTCACCTTGACCACCGTCACCGGCCTAATTTCCTGGATCACCTTGATTGGCTCGTTGCCTTGCGCGTTGAGTGTTTTTGAGACGGTTTTGTCAACGACCGCTGATTTCCACCCCGAGTCGTTAAAGGCAGGTTCCAGCCACTTAGCGGGTAGCAGTTTCGCATTAAAATTTTCTCCGTCGAAGAGGGATGCCATTTGGATGGGACCGTTTTCCAATAGCTTCCAGCTGGCATCGGTCACAATCTGGGTTCGGGTACCATCGTCAAACAGCAGCTCCAACTGCCCGATCAACCGCCGGTCGAATCCATACGCACCCCGATCCGGATGAGAAAAAAGGCCACCCGCATACCAACCATCTGCCAGCATCGCACCCAGCACATTGACGCCATTTTTTAGGGCTTTCGTGACGTCATAGGTCTGATACTGAACTCGTTCGTGGTAATCCGTCCACTCCGGTGCCAACACCTGATTCCCGGCTTTTTTTCCGTTAAGGGTCATTTCATACATTCCCAAAGCGCTCGCGTAGAGGGTGGCCTTTTTAATTTTTTTCGTTACCGTAAACGTCTTCCGTAATAAGGGTGATGCGGGTATGGACGATTTGAACGGCTTCCGATTAGCCGAGCTGCCGGTGTAAGCACCATCCGTCAAGTTGGCCGGGGTCCAGTTTTCAGCGGAAAAGGCGGGATACGTTGCGTACGGAATGGAGGCTACGACCGGTTTTTTCAAGGCAACATTTTCGGAACGGGCATTGATGGCTTCCAACTCGGCAAAGGCGTAGGCATACTTCCCTTCGTACGCTTTTCTGAGTTTGCTGACAACGACCCGGATGTATCGACCGGTAACGGGCGTAATCGGTTTACGGTACGGTTCCATCCCTTTCTGATCATAATCCCGGGCGCTTTCATCCACCATAACCGTTGCCTTTTTAAAGTCAGCGGTAGTCGATGCCAAAATTTTGAAACGCCGGGGGAATAAGTATCCGTTGGCGTGAAGTTTATAATCGACTGGATACAGTTTAATTTGACGAATGTCCTGTTGCGAGCCCAAATCGACAGTAACCCATTGATTACCCGCATTCTCCGTAGCACTAAAACCCGACTGAAAGCTGTGCCAGATGTTGAACTTTGCACTGTCAGGTACATTTTCATTCGGCGCTCCAATCCAGTTCGCCTGCCAGTCCTCTTTATTGAGCAGACCCATCGACCAGCTGGCGATCGGACTCCACGCACTAACGTTCTTCCCGGCATCCCAAACGCGGACTTTCCAGAAATAGGTGGTCCGGGAAACCAGTTTGCGGCCGGTATACCTCACTTGACTGGCCCGGTCAGAAGCCACTTTTTTCGAATCCCATACCGCAGCGGCATCGTTTACCAGAGCCAGGGAATCCGTACTAACTAAAATCTGGTAAGCCGACTGAGCCTGTGCTCTCCGGGCCGAAACCAATTCCCAGCTCAGGCGGGGCTGGGTGACGTCAATCCCCGCCGGATTTACTAAATACTCCGTCCGAAGATTACCAATTTTCAGATCCGTATTTTGCTGGCCACCGTAGGCTATAAAGGTAGACAACAGCGCCAGGAGATTAAACCATAGAATCTTCATTGATAAAGCTTGAAAAGTAGTGACTGTTACAAGCCGAAAACGGATTGCGGCTCATGGTTGCGTTTTGTGTATGTACTATGTACTAAATTTTCTATAAAAACGTATAAATACCGCCTTGTAAACTTACTGGTTTGGAGAACTCAAGAATTCCAGTTTAATAGCCAAAAATGATACTTTTGTGCCATTTTTTCGGTTATTATTACCACTTTTAGTTAACGATAAGTAGTTTTATAGGCGATATACCTCCTGAAGTGGTAGTTGTTAACCCACATCTTCCCAAGCAAGTCTGAACGTGGATTATCCGGGTCTGTGAATCCTGATGGAGCCGTATGGGTGATTTTGTTAATCGACTTTTGCTACTTAAACCCTTTTTTATAGTCCATGATTTACTTAAAAACCACCCTGCTTCTGCTATGGGTTAGTCTGAGTGTTCAAGCCAAAGATTACCCTGCGTCGTTTTTCGGCATTTATTCGGATGGCTCGACACTCAACACGCGTTCGATTCAGTACGCTGTCGATTATATTCATTCAAATGGGGGTGGACGGCTCGTGTTTTACGTCGGGCGGTATCTGACGGGATCGATTCATTTAAAATCGAATGTAACGCTGCATCTGGAAGAAGGAGCGGTGCTGATGGGATCACTCAATCCCTTCGACTACGACCGGCACGTCTGGACGGCGCTGGTATTTGGCGAAAATCAGCAAAATATTGCCATTACCGGTAAAGGAATAATCGACGGGCAGGGGCGTCAACTGGCCCGGAACATCGTGAATGTCATTCAGAAAGGACTCGTCAAAGACCTGTTTCGCTTTGATCGCCCGGAGGCCGAAGCGCGTGCCGTCCTTATTTACTTCAAGGGATGCCAGCGGGTAAAACTTCAAGCCGTAACGTTGCGTAATGCAGCGAGTTGGGTGCAAATTTATGATCAGTGCCGCAACGTACAGCTGGCAGGCATTACGGTCGACAGCAAAGCCTACTGGAACAACGACGGCATCGACATTGTGGATTCGGATAGTGTAAGCGTTACCGACTCCTACATCGATTCAGCCGATGACGGTATTTGTTTGAAATCGCATGATGCCTCGCAGGTGTGTCAGAACATCTACGTGCGCAACTGTACGATCCGGTCGAGTGCCAATGCGATCAAATTTGGTACGGCCAGCTACGGCGGTTTTCGAAACATCAAAATGGTGCAGAATAAAGTCTACGATACCTACCGCTCCGCCATCGCCCTGGAAGCGGTGGATGGCGGTTTCATCGAAAACGTCGTTATTGACAGTTTACAGGCTATCAACACCGGAAACGCCATTTTTCTGCGAATCGGCGAGCGGGTCAAAGGTAAAAAAGGCCGTCTTGAAAACGTTTGGCTAACGAACATCCGGGTCGAAGTGCCCGCGACTAAACCCGACGCCGGCTATGAGTATGAAGGCCCGATCGAAGACATGCCTCGAAATGTCTCTCCTTCGTCGATTGTCGGCATGCCCGATGCCCTGATCTCGAACGTAACGCTGAAAAATGTGGAAATCATTTATCCGGGTGGGGGAACTTCGATGGTGGCCAATGTACCGACTACGGCGCTCGACAAAGTACCTGAAAAACCAACGGCTTACCCGGATTTCTCGATGTTTGGCGAACT
The DNA here is from genome assembly GCF_003858645.1 of Larkinella knui. Classification (GTDB taxonomy): domain Bacteria; phylum Bacteroidota; class Bacteroidia; order Cytophagales; family Spirosomataceae; genus Larkinella; species Larkinella knui. Next base: position 828,213 of record NZ_RQJP01000001.1, read on the forward strand.
ACCCGCCTGGGGTTTTTATCTACGCCATGCCCAAAACATTCGGTTCGACAACGTCAAACTAACCTGTTTGAAAAACGACTATCGTCCCGCCGTGGTGCTCGATGACGTGAAACAGGCCAATTTAAAACCCATGCTCATTACGGACCCCGACCGAAAAAAACCGCCTGTCCATGCCGCTCATTCCACCGGTTTGACCTTGCCGGGGCGGTAACCACTCCGCGCTTTCTTTTCCTGAAATTGCCCGTACTCACGGAATCGGGGGCAGAACCCAACTTTTAATTCTTTTACCAAGAAATTGTCGCAATAAATTCAGTTTATGGAGTTTAAATGGATTTTGAGTGCCTTCCTGTTTTTTCTGGCGGTTTTGGGGCCAAAGGCTTTTTCCCAGAAAACAGAACAGGTCAGGGTCGAATGGAAAGAAGGAGCGACGCCATCCGGCACGGTTCAGTTGCAGCACGGTATTCTGCGGAAAATCGAATTGTCGGCCGGAAAAGGGAAGATAAACGCCAATGCCTTTCAGGTGAGGTCAGGCAGTCGCCCGGGCATCCGGATTGCGATTGACAGCGCCCGGACCGACTATGGGCCCGGGGCTACCGTCGTTTCCATTAAAACGGCAACAAATCCTTTTTCATTTTTTCTTCGGGATGTGACGTCCAATTCCCCCATTTTTATGCCGGATTATGGTATCGTGGTTTTGAACGCTTCGGACACGCGGTCTTACCGGGAAGTGGAAACCGCCGTACGGTCCAGAAAAACATTGACCAAGCTCCAACGGATTGAAACCGGGAAAGAAGTTTCCTTTTCCTCGGTTGAGAAGTCGGTCAGAAACATGACCGTACCCACCTGGCTGGGGACCAGCCGGGATTTTCGGATTTTCGAGGTTGTCGAGAACCTCCCGGACGCATCCCAGGGCGAAGCTACGATTATTTCGCCCAAGCGGTCGTCGACTGCGTTGCGACTGGCCGAGACCAAAAATGAACCGGTCCATTATCTGTACACGTATGGGCGGGGCGTTGGCGTACAGGAGAATGTCGCGCGTCGGCTTGAACAGGGTACGTTGCCAATTTTACACTCAACGCTGACCGACGACGAGGTCGTTTACAAATCTACCACGTTTGTATCCCTGGAAAAATCACCCTTGGCGGAGCTGAAAGGAACCGACTTTCTGGTGGCCGACAGTTTCAGTGGCGGTCACATGTTCACCAAAGAGCAGCAGGAATGGGTGAAAACCAGATCGGAGAAAGCACTCAATCCGGACGAGGAAACCGTTTTGATTTTCAGATCGGAGGTCGTCAATACCGGCTCCGTGCCCCGGTACGCCTGGTTCAAGACGCCCCGTCCGGGCACCGCCTGGTGGCAGAAATTTCCGTATGCTTTCGATCCCAGGACCGGTTTTTCAGCCTTTTCGGAAAACCGGGTTTTCTGTATTTCCAAACTGAACGGAAAACCGCTGCCGGGTGAGGAAATTTCCATATTGCTGCAACCCGGCGAAAAGGCGCTGTTCGATTTTTTTATCCCCCACAGTCCCGTTTCCCGGGAACGCGCTACGCAACTGGCGACGCAGACCTTTGAACAGCGGTACGCCGAAAGCAGGGATTTCTGGCTCGCCAAACTAGACAAAGCTGCGCAAATCCACGTCCCCGAAAAGCGAATCGACGAAATGATCCGGGCCGGTTTGTTACACCTCGACCTGATTACGTACGGCACTGAACCCAACGCTACGCTGGCTCCGACCATTGGCGTCTATTCACCCATCGGAACGGAAAGCTCGCCGATCATTCAGTTTTATGCCTCCATGGGCTGGAACGAAAGTGCCAAACGGTCGTTGGATTTCTTTCTGGACAAGCAGCATGAAGACGGTTTTATCCAGAATTTCAACGGGTATATGGTTGAAACCGGGGCGGCTTTGTGGAGCATGGGCGAATACTTCCGGTATACGAACGACCGGGAATGGGTCGGGAAAATAAAAGCAAAACTCCTTAAATCCTGTGATTACCTCATCGCCTGGCGCAACCGCAACAAGAAGGAAGAACTCCGCGGCCGGGGCTATGGGATGATCGAAGGAAAAGTAGCGGATCCCGAAGATCATTTTCATCAATTCATGCTCAATGGCTACGCCTACCTCGGCATGAGCCGTTGTGCCGAAATGCTGGCCGGTATTGACCCCGCCCAATCTGCAAGGCTCCGAAAGGAAGCGGACGCCTGGAAAGAGGATATCCGCCAGTCGTTTTTTAATTCGGTGGCGTTGTCGCCGGTGGTTCCCCTGGGCGATGGCACCTGGTGTCCAACGGCCCCGCCCTGGACGGAAGGGACCGGTTTGAGAGGGATGTACCAGAAACGCGAAATTTTCTGGTCGCATGGTACGTTTACGGCACCGGATGGGATGCTGGGTCCCATGCATCTGGTTTTTTGCGAAGTACTGGACCCGCAGGAGCCCGCGGCTAAAACCCTTCTGAACTATCACAGCGAGCTTTTCTACCAGGAAAACTCAGCGTTTAGTCAACCCTATTACAGCCGCCATAACTGGATGCAGGCCAAGCTGGGGATGACCAAACCTTTTTTGAGCACCTACTACAACACGTTTGCGGCCCATGCCGATCGGGAAACTTACACGTTCTGGGAACATTTATTTAAAGTCAGTCCGCACAAGACGCACGAGGAAGCCTGGTTTTTGATGGAAACCCGCTGGATGCTTTATCTGGAAGAGGGGCCAACCCTCCGGTTGTTCAATACGGTGCCGCGGCAATGGCTGGAGCAGGGCCAGAAAATAACGCTGACTAATGTCAGGAGCTATTTCGGTCCGATTACGGCGAATGTGACTTCGGAAGTAGAAAAGGGGTACATCACCGCTACCGTGAGCTGCACGGATCCACGGAAACCGAAAGAAGTTTTGATCCGGATACCGCACCCCGCCGGTAAAAAGCCGGTGAATGTAGCCGGAGGCATCTACAACGAACAGACGGAAACCGTCTCGATTAAATCCTTTTCAGGCCAGGCCGAAATCCGGCTCGACTACTAATTACTTGCTTCCAGCCCCGGAAAACGTGTTGCCCGCTACCAGAAGGAGCATCGGCAATAGAAGCAAAATGGGAGGGAGTGCCGGTTTGTTCTGCTTTGGTTAGGCTTCCGTATACTGCATGACGTCTTCAACCCGGAATTTAACCAGCTCGATAATCCGGGCATCGGGCCTCAACAGGGGCGGAATAGCCCGAAGCGCACTTTCTTTGTTTTCAAAATCATAGATGAACCACAATTTGTGAACACCGTCTTTACAGCCCCAATGGGCCTGGGAAATGAGGTGCGAACCGGAAGTCAAAAAAACGTTTATAACCTTCTTACATTCCGACACTTTTTCCGAGTGCGGAATTTCAACCAGATACGTTGGCATTTTCTGTGCGTTTATTGGTTCGTGATTACGCTAATTTCAATTGCTTAAAGTCCAAACCAGCGGGCTTTTCGGCTGGAGCCGAAATGGTCCTTGTCGGCTACCAGCATCTCGGAAGGTTCGTGGTGAGTTCCCTGGGGTTTGGGGCCGGAGAAAAAATCGACGTCCACCCGGCCCACCTTGCCTTCGCCAAATTCGATGTAGCAGGAACCGGCACCGGTATAAGCCGTTGCGTTTTCTTTTCCTTTCAAGGAGGCCAGGATGGAATGGGCCGCAATCCTGGCCGCTCCCTCCGCAAAAACACCGGCTTTTGGCGTGCCTACGCTGGTGACATCACCGATGGCGTACACGCCGGGAAACCGGGTCAGCAGATCGGTTTTCGTGACCGGTATCCAGCCATTTTCGGCCAACCCGCTTTGCAGGACCACATCCGGGGCTACGTGTTTCGGAATACCGAGAAATAAATTGTACGGCATTTCAGAACCGTCATCCAGACGAATGACCTTCCGGGCTGCGTCGAGCGAATGGACTTTCCGCTGCGGAATGAACTGGATGTGTCGTTCCTCAAACGCCCGCAGCAACGCTTTCGACGTATCGGGCGACGGCGGAATTGGTGAGCCAAACGGCATGACCAGACTGATCGTACAGGCATCCCGAACCCCGCGTTTGAGGAGGTAATCGTGCAGCATCAAAGCCGCTTCGCTGGGGGCGGGCGGACACTTGAACGGTGCTCCACATACGCCGACGATGGCGTGCCCGCTGGTAAACTGAGGAATCACATCCCGCAGTTTCTCGGCCCCGGCAAATGAATAATACTCATTACCCCCTTCGGCCAGTCCGGGGGTGGCAGAAAGGTCGTAGTTGGCCCCCAGCGCCACCACCAGCACATCCGCTTCGTAGGTTCCGCCACTGGTGGTAACCCGTTTCGCCACCGGATCAATGGCCGTAATGGTTTCCTGCCGGAACCGGAGACCCGGTTTGCCAATAGGGCGGTACGGAATTTTAACGGCATCGGCCCCTTTCCGGCCAAACATCACATCCAGTTTGGAAAAGCCGAAGAAAAATGAATCCTGCTGGTCGATCAGTGTCAGATCCAGATCGTTGCCGAGGGCTTCCGAAAGGATCGTGCTGAGTTCCAGCCCGCCGAAGCCTGCTCCGAGTACCAGTACACGTAATTTCATGGTGCGGATTTTAATTGGATGATCCAATGGGCGTTATCTTCAGTTTAACCCCAAACAGTTTCAAGACGGCCGTTAGCGGTAAACAAAGGCCGGTGAGGGCCGAAAAAAGAAAACTGATTGCCGGAACGTAAATGAACCAGTGTACGGTCGAAAAACCGGTCAGGTAGATGCCTGTCCAGATGATCGCACTTACCAGGGCAAACCAGGCCCGCAGCGATTTGGGAGCGATTTCCATTGTGTTTCAGGATTGATTTCAGGAATAATTAACCCCTATGCCCGGGAATAGGACCTGAGCATAGGGATAGGGGGGAGGCTTGCTAGTTGCCCGGTTGAGCCACCATGCGCAGGTACGGTTTTATGGTTTTCCAGCCGTTGGGGTATTTTTCTCGGGCTTCGGCATCCGAAACGGCCGGAACGATAATCACATCGTCGCCCTTTTCCCAGTTGACCGGCGTCGCCACTTTATGCGCTGCCGTCAGCTGCATCGAATCCAGCACCCGCAGGATTTCGTTGAAGTTTCGCCCGGTGGTCATTGGATAGGTCAGGTGCAGCTTGATTTTTTTGTCCGGACCCACCACAAAAACCGTCCGCACGGTGTGGTTGGTGGCCGCCGTCCGGCCCTCCGACGTGCCGGGCTCTTCGGCGGGCAGCATATCGTACAGTTTGGCAACCGCCAGATCCGAGTCACCGATCATCGGATAATTGACCGGATAGTGCTGCGTTTCTTCAATGTCGGCTTTCCATTTCAGGTGATTCTCGACCGGATCGACGCTCAGGCCGATGACTTTGCAGTTCCGTTTTTCAAACTCGGAGGCAAGCCGGGCCATGTAGCCCAGTTCGGTGGTACAAACCGGCGTAAAATCCTTCGGGTGCGAAAATAGAATGGCCCAGCCGTCGCCCATCCACTCGTGAAACTGGATGGTTCCTTGTGTCGTTTCCGCCCGGAAATCGGGGGCAATGTCGCCTAATCTGAGACTCATGGTTTTTGATTTTTGGAGGGTTGTAAATAATCAGAGGAGCATGTATCGTTTCCGACACTGTTCACATACGTAATTTTTAGGATTGACGGCTCCTAACGTCACCAGTTTAATAAACCGCCCGGCAAGGGATCGTTTGGCAACCAGCACCAGGTTACCGCCACACGAATGGCAGCGAATACCCAGAATAGTCCGTTTGATGATGATTTTGTCCAGATCGAGCAATCCCATAGCCGATCCAAAAGTGGATCGAACCGAAAGCTTTGCCAAAAAAAAGGGACGAATGCGTCCGACGAGGGATGAAGGTGGGGAACTTGGGGAAGAATGATGTTACCGGCTGCGAATAGTCGTGTACATCAGCGATAGGAACACGGATGGGGCGGATTGAACGGATCAGAACGGATTTTAATTTTAATCTGCGCGAATCCGTTCAATCCGCTCCATCCGTGTTCCTATCATCAGGATTCAAGGCCCAAAGCTTTAAAAAGTTCGTCCCGGTACGACTTCCCGATGGGAATCTTACGGCCTTCCAACGCAATCTCAGTCGGGAATATTTCATCGATGAGGCTCAGATTAACCGAAAAACTCCGGTGAATGCGCATAAACAGGGCCGGATCGAGTTGTTCCACAAAATCCTGGATGGTAGAGCGCACCATAATTTTCTTGTGGGATTTCAGGTGCAGGGTTACGTAATTGGCGTCACTCTCCAGAAAGAGCAGCTCATTAAAATAAACCTTTCGAAACACGTAACCTTCCTTGACAAACACAAAACTCCGGGCAGAATTCGACGCGGCCGGTGCGGGTTTTACATCCGTGCGGTTTCCCGTAAAATTACTGAACGCAATTTCGATGGCGGCAAACAGTTCTTCTTTCGTAAACGGTTTGACAATATAGGCGTGCGGTTTGACGGTTTTGGCCCGGTCAATCGTTTCAGAATCGCTGTTGGCCGTTAAAAAAATAAACGGAATCGGATGGCTTTCGTTCAGTTTTTGGGCCACATCGATCCCGTCTTTACGACCGGCTAACTGGATGTCGAGCAGCACCAGATCCGGTTTGTCCTGCTCGAGCATGGCCAGCGCTTCGGTAAAATTGATGGCCGGGCCACACGATGAATACCCCAACTCCCCGAGCGTATTCAAAATGGTTCGGGCAATCACCAGCTCATCTTCTATAACGCCTACTTTTAAAACAGCCATGGGCTTTAATCTTCGTTTTTACGGGTTTCGCGGTTCGTGAATTGAATGGTGTAAACGGCCCCGTTTTGGGTCGCGTACTGCACTTTTCCGCCAATTTGCCGGCTCAGGTCATTGACCAGTTGCAGACCGAGCGTTTTGGCTTTGGCCGGATCAAAATCGGAGGGCAAGCCGGGTCCGTTATCGGCATACCGCAACTGGTATTTGCCCCCGCTGGTCGATTGAATCGCCAGTTTTATTTCCCCGGCGGCAACTCCGGCAAAGGCGTACTTAAAGGAATTGGACAGCAATTCATTCAAAATCAGGCCCAGCGGAACAGCTGAATCAATATCGAGGTGCAAATCCGGTACGGTGATGTCAATGGTTACCGGTTTTTGTTTCTGATAGACACTTTGAATCTGTCGGCAGAGGTCATTGATAAACCGTTTCAGGTCGATGGTGCTGAGGTTCTCAAACTGATACAGATTCTGGTGAATGAGGGCAATGCTCCGAACCCGGTTTTGTCCTTCCCGCAGGGCTTCCCGGGCCGTTTCATCCGCCAGCCCCTTGCTCTGAAGTTCCAGCAAGCCCGAAATGACCTGTAAGTTATTCTTGACCCGGTGGTGGATTTCCTTCATCAAGACATCCTTTTCCAACAGCAACGCCGACTGTTCGGAAAGGGACTGCTTCAACTGGGCCGTTCGTTCGTTGACCGTCTGTTCCAGTTTCTTTTTATCGGCAGCCAATTGGTTGATTCGGAACCGGATATAAAAGTAAACAGTCAGCAGAAAAAGCATGGCCATGCCGACAATGAACCACCACTGCAAATAGAAGGGTTTCAAAACGGTCAGGGGAATCGTTAATTCACGTTGACTCCACGCCCCTTCCCCATTTTGTCCTTTGATGCGCAGCGTAAAGGTTCCGTAGGGCAACCCGCTGATCCGGATGGAGTTTTCAGTTAAATAATTCCAGTCCTGATCGATACCTTCGATTTTATAGGCGTAACGGTGTCCTTCCTCTTTGGTAAAATCCAGCAGTTGGAATTCCAGGGTAAAGAACTGATCGTCAGGTTCCAGAATAATGTTTGACGTACGGAGCAACTCGGCCGTTTTGCTAACCAATTTGTTTTGGGAACCGACAAACTGGTTAAAAGCAATGAGTTGCAGCGGCACCCGTAACGAGTTGGTATCGGCCCGGAAATCCCGGGGATCAAAGGCGTTCACGCCATCTAACCCACCAAAAAATAACCGGCCATCATCCGCTTTGAACGACGACGTGCGGTTGAACTCATTGTGGGAAAGGCCATCGACGGTTGTATAGGTGTTGACCGAAAACGTCTTGCGGTGAAAACGGATCAGGCCGTTGTCGGAACTAATCCAGAGCTGGCCAAATTCATCGGGTTCGATTCGGTACAGGACATCGGAGGGAAAACCCGCCGTGATGGTAAACTGCCGGATCGCATGCGTTTTGGGGTCCCAGCGGTAAAGCCCTTCGCCACTGGTGGCCAGCCAGAAAATCCCATCGGCATCCTGGTAGGCATCCAGCAGACTTAAGCCACTGAGAAACGGGGATTGAAGCTTGACCATCGTCAACCGTCCCTGGTCGATGCTCAATGTATACAATCCATTCTCGGCAACCGCCCACACGACACCGCCTTTTCCCCGGAAAAACCGGTAGACAAATCTGGCTTCGGGTGCGTTAGGCGTCGAAACGGTATCAAATTGCCGGGTATGGGAATTAAACCGGGAAAAACCGTTGGTGCGGCCCAGGAGCAACAGGCTGTCGTTCACCGAAAACATCGACCAGATTTCCGATCCCTGTCCGCCCGGTAAGGCCGTGATCGCATTCCTGGTTTCATCATACCGAAACAGATGGTAACCACCGACATACAAACCCGATTGGTGCCTGGCCACCGCGTATTTAATTTCCTCATTGGACTCGGCCACCGCCTGCATTTTACCATTCTGCTGCCGGAAGGTATGAGTCCAGATGTTGGCCATGACCTGTCCGGTTTGATCCGCATAGATTCCCCGGGCCTGGCTGTTGGGTTGAAGGCTTTGCTGACGGCTGGAAAAATACGGTTCAAATCGGTTTTTTTCGATTTTCAACTGGAGCACACCCAGGGAGGTGCAAAGCCAAAGGTTGCCCAGATTGTCCGGAAAAAGTCTGTAGATAAACAGATTCTCGAACCCTTTTAAATCCGATTTGGAAAGCACCTTCAAAAAAGTAGTTTCATTCCACACGTAAAGGGCGTCCGTGCTGATGTACAAAATGGAAGAAAGACCGTTGGTGGCGACCACAATCTGATACCAGTAGCGGCCTTTTATGGCGTCCAGTTTGTATTTGCGCAGATCCGGAACGGATTCAAGCCGACCTTTTCGGGTGACCAGGCCCACGGCGAAGCTATCCACCTCGGTTTTGGTGTTGTAGGTAAGTAAAAGGTGGTTATCACGGGTGAACCCAATCGGCAACGAGCGCAATACATCCTTTTGGGTAAAGGCAAAAACCGTATCATTCGTGGTCAGATATTGGGGGGCCTGATTGGTTATTTTCAGTAATGCTTTTCCGTTCCCGAACGTACAAACGGGTCCGGTCACGCGGTAATCGAATGACGGGTCTGTCCGGTCCCAGCCTTTCATTTCGAAGTGAAGCCGAAACCCACTTTTGGACGAATATTTCCATAACCGGAAGGGAAAAGCGGTTAAAAAATTGACTTCATTGCTTCCATCATTTGCAATCCAGTATACATCCTGCTCTTTAAAAGGCAGGTTTGGAAAAGCTTCCGTGAGCGTTTTAACTTCCTGCGACTGCGCATTCATTACATCCACTTTTCCGTTGGTAGCGAGTTGAAAACCGGTACTGCCGTATTCAATAAACAGGTGATTGGCATCGTCTTTCGCCAACTGCACCACCTTATTGTCCTGGAGCTTATTTCGCTGCCGGGTAAAGAGCAGACACTCTTTCCCGTCATAGCGGTTCAACCCGTTGCGGGTGCCAAACCACATAAAACCGGCGGCATCCTGCAAACCACAGAACACCTCGTGTGAAGCCAGTCCATTTTCTATGGAAAGCAGCCGTTTGGTAATCGTAAAATCAGCGTGAGCAGAGGGCAATCCGCTTTGTCCCAGCAAGGAAGGCCCGGTAATCACGAAAGCCAGTATCAAGGAACCGCGAAAGAAAAGGGCCAAGGTAGTTCGCTTTACGTGAAGAAAGAAACCTGTCATTTTAACACGTCTTAAAACGCGTCTACAATACGATAGAAGTTGAAAAAGAACAAGCCTCAAGCGGCAAGTAAATCGAAACCTGGACTTGAGAGGTAAAAATAATAGAAATTTGTCGAGAAGGAAGGGCATGCTTTTACCCGGGCACCTGTTCACAATAGGCATTTTGCTGGATTGGGCCAACCCTGGTGGCTATTGGATGTCGTCTTTCTTAGCCTAATACGAGTTGTCAATTTGAGCCAAAATGAACGGACCTTGTTCCTGAAAACTGGGCAATGAGCAGCAGAGAGTTTCGCGGAGGAAGCGACGACCATGCAAAAGGCGTTTGCCGGTAAAAATTAGCGGTGATTGGAACGTAAAACCGGTTTATCTGTCCTGAAGGGAGCTCCGGGAATGGAGACTCTCTTTTTTGTTGGTAAGTTTGTCTTTTGCAGGGCCGATGGAAATCAGCCAAACCTTCGTCTGGTTTCCCGATCGTAGTACGTTTACCGACCATCATCCAATCATTTTTAAAGCCTTATGCGGACCGTTATCTTGACCATCGCTTTTCTGTTTTCGATGAGCCCTGTTTTTGGACAGGCCGAAAACGAAAAACTTAAAATCGCTCACCTCACCGGCGACTTTTACATTTATACAACCTACAACACGTACGAAGACTCCCGCGTGCCAGCAAACGGGATGTACCTTGTGACGAATCAGGGGGTTGTGATGTTCGATACACCCTGGGACACAACCCAGTTTCAGCCCTTGCTTGACAGCATCAAAGTCAGGCATAATAAACAAGTAATCATGTGTTTTGCAACGCATTGGCATAGCGACAAAACGGCTGGACTTGACTACTACCGGCAACAGGGAATAAAAACCTATACGACGGTTCTGACTGATGAGTTAAGCAAAAAAAACAATAAAAAGAGGGCTGAATTTTTAATGACAAAAGATACCGTTTTCCAGGTCGGGCCCTATTCCTTTGCAACCTATTTTCCCGGGCCAGCCCATACGGAAGACAACATTGTGATCTGGTTTGATAAAGAAAAAATCCTCTTCGGGGGATGCCTGATAAAAGGCGTTGATGCGAAAGATTTAGGGTTTTTGGGCGATGGAAATACCGCCGAATATGCATCTACGCTGAAAAGAGTTCAGAAAAAATACCCCAATCCGAAATTCATTATTGTAGCGCACAGTGATTGGAAAGACATTAATTCATTGAAACATTCACTTCGGATGGCCAAAGAACTTAAAAAGAAAAACCACCGTTAACACCGGTTTGGCGACGGTGGGCAGACCGTTGAAATCCAACAAGCCAACAAACTCCTGAAACGACTATGTCAATTACCAGAGAAGCGGAATTAACCGGAATGCAAAAAGCCAGTGAGGCCGTTGCGTACGCCTTAAAGGCCATGCGAAATTATGCGCAACCCGGTATGACCACCAAACAGCTCGACGACTACGGAGCCGCCATCCTCGCTGATTTTGGGGCCAAATCGGCTCCGAATTTAACCTACAACTTTCCGGGGTGCACCTGCATCAGCGTGAACAATGCGTTTTGCCATGGCCTTCCGTCTGACAATACCATCCTTCAGGAAGGCGATTTAGTGAACATCGATGTTTCGGCCGAGCTGAACGGGTTCTGGTCCGACAACGGCGGCTCCTTTGTGCTGGGTCAGGACATCAACCGGCACCAGAACTTAATCGACGCTTCCCGGCAGATTTTACAGAAAGCCATCTATACCATCAAAGGCGGGGTTCGTATTGCCGACATCGGCCATCTGATCGAAACGGAAGCCAAAAAACGGGGCTACAAAGTCATCAAAAACCTGACGGGGCACGGAATCGGAAGAAGCCTGCACGAAGAACCCCGCGAAATAGCGAATTACCGGGACCGTTCGAATGCGACGCGGTTCAAGAAAAATTCGGTCGTTGCCATTGAAACCTTCATTTCAACGACCTCCACCTATGCCGAAACCCTGAACGACGGCTGGACCATGGTTGGCAATAAGGGCGGTTTTATGGCGCAACACGAGCATACGATTGTGGTTACGGATGGAAAACCGCTGGTGCTGACCGAAATGAATGAAATCTGGTAGGAAAGCCCAAACCGGACGGCGGTAATTCAGGCCGAAACCTAACGCACATTAGGTAAGATTGGAGCCCATTTTGAACGGATAGTAATCAGTAAAATCAGTTCGATCCGCTAAATCAGCGTTCCTATCTCCTTTTAAATCAACAAATATCCACAGGATGACAAATAAAGCAATTTTAGAAAAGGCCAACGCGGCCATTACCCAGGGCGACCACGAAGGGTTTCTGGCTCATTGCACGGAGGAGACGAAATGGATCTTTGTCGGCGACACGACCCTGCAAGGGAAGCAAGCCGTTCGGCAATGGATGACAACGGCCTATGCGGAGCCTCCAAAATTCAGGGTCGAGCACTTCATTGCCGAGGGTGATTTTGTTACGGCCATCGGAACTATCAGTCTGAAGGATGACGACGGAAAAACCGCTCTCTATGAATACTGCGACGTCTGGCGATTCCGTGACGGTAAAATGGACGAATTGAAAGCGTTTGTCATTAAACCGTAGAAAGTAGAATACTCTAAATTATTTCGCGGAGTTGAGCGGAGAAAAGATGAGTTTTTAATCCCCTCCGCTTAACTCTTCTGTTCTCCTTTTAACTCCGCGAAATAACGCTACAACTGCACAGAATAGACGATATAGAAATTGGAAAAATCAAGATCTATTGCCGGTTTAGTGGGTCCAACCTTGCTGGTTATGGTGGTATCCGAACTGAAACTTTGGAACCCAACGCTTTATGATGAGCAGATTGTGCCGCTGGTTTATTTATCCGGTGTTCTCCTGTTTGTGGCAGGCTTGTCAATTGTCCGTAATCATCCGGTTTGGGTACTGGGATGGCAAACCACCGTAACGATCACCGGGTGGTTGGGTATGCTGTTGGGCCTGATCCGGATGTTTTATCCGCAATCTTACAAAAACAACTTTGACAACGGTACCTCGACTCTGGTCTTTGAAGTACTGTTGATTCTTTTAGGGGTGTTTCTGACGTATAAAGCGTATTGGCCAACCCAAAAACGCTAGAACAAAAAATAACCGGAGACCTGCTGGCAGAACTTTCGTGGCGAAGGCCAAATTGATTGCAGTTGAATGATGAATATAAAAGTGCAGAGTCAAACGTACCGCACTTTTACATTCATTATTCATCATTCTTTTACCACGGACTCACCCCCGAAACCGGATCATTATCCGTGCTAAAAAATCCGCCGGTTGGTCCGTTTTCGTCCAGTATCGCATATTTAACCACCAGACTGGCAGCATCTTCAACGGTTCCCGGCCCGCTGTGGTGGTTAAAATCCGTGGCCGTGTAGCCCGGATCGACGGCGTTGACTTTGAACGGCGTGTCACGCAGTTCATACGCCAGCACGACGGTATAGGCATTCAGGGCGGTTTTGGAAGGGCCGTAAGCGGCTCCTTTAACGCCGTAGTATTTCCACGTAGGATCACTGTGTAAGGTCAATGAACCCAGACCCGAAGTGACGTTGACGATGCGGGGAGCTTCTGATTTTTCGAGCAAATCCAGGAAAGCCTGGGTAACCTGAATGACACCGAAAAAATTGGTGTCGAAAACCTGCCGGATCATGGCCAGGTCCGCCGAGGTAGCCGGTTGGGGGAAGGCCCCGCTGATGCCCGCGTTGTTGATCAGAACATCCAGAACATCGGTTTTCCGGCCGAGTTCCTGCCGGGCAGCTTTCACCGATTCCGGATCACTGACATCGATTTTGAGGAGTTCGACCTGATCGAGTCCTTCCGCCACTAAACTTTCAACGGCCTTTTGGCCCTTTTCAACATCCCGGCTTCCCAGGTACACGTAATAGCCGTCGCGGAGAAGTTGACGGGCGGTTTCCAGTCCGATGCTTTTGTTGGCACCGGTAATGAGTACTTTTTTCATAGAGTCTGATGCGGTAAACCGTGTTTGATTTGTACATCACAAACGTACGGCGGCCGAATCGATGAATCCCTGTACGGTTTTCGGTTTCAATGGTACATTTCACGGATGGTGGTTCGGTAGCCCACCGGCGTCTGGTCCGTCAGGCGCTTAAAGAACCGGTTGAAGTAGGACGCATCCTCAAACCCGAGTTGCGCGGTAATTTCTTTCACCGACTGATCGCTGTGGAAAAGCAGTCGTTTGGCTTCCAGCACCAGCCGTTCGTGGATGTGTTCGATGGCGGTTTTTCCGCTTTGTACTTTAATCGTTTCGCTCAGATGACCGGCCGAAAGATGCATCAAATCGGCGTAATCAGCCACCTGATGCAGTTCTGTGAAACGGGCTTCCACCAGATTCTGAAACCGTTTCACCAGCTGCCGGTCGATAATGCGGTCCTCCGTCGTAAACTGTTCGGTATACAACCGGCTTAAATAGATGAGCAAAACCCGCAAATAGGACGACACCATCTCATTGCCCCAGTCGCTTGGCTGGTGGTATTCGCGGGTAATTTTGTCCAGGGTTTCTTCTATAAATTCGACATCCCGCGCGCTCAGGATCAGCTCATGACCGTTTTGCGGATTCTGAATCAGGGGTAGTTTTTTGAGCAATTGGTTATCGTCGAGTGCCAGGAATTCCTCCGTAAAGGCAATGAGCGTACCGTGCAGGGGGGCAAGTTCTTCCTTCAAAAGAATCTGGTGGGGAACGGTAAAATAAAACGTTTGCGGTTTTATCGTATACGGCGTCATGTCGATCCAGTGGCGGGTCCGGCCGGTTTTGATATACACCAGGAAATAATAGTCCTTTCGATGGGGCGTTAAAATATCGTCCTTATGCTCGAGCATCTGCCCGGTCCCCTCCACAATCTGAAGCATCGGGTTGGCCAAACGGCCCATTTGCTCCAGCGGATACCGGGGAATTTCAAATTCGGGTTTGATGGAATACATGGAAATATTGCTCGATAGAAAGGGTGTATTAGATAGGAATCTTAACGGGGAAATAATAAAGATGAAGCTGGTTTAAATTTTGGATAGGAACGCGGATGAACCGGATTGAACGGATCAAAACGGATTATAATCAGCGAAAATCTGTCTAATCTGTTTTATCCGCGTTCCTATCCTTAAACAGCAACACTCATTAACATTTAAAATCCCTTTCTATCAACCCCGTTTCTTTAGCGGATGTTCCAGGTCTACCCATCTGCTCACAGATTCTGACCACCCGAAACTTCAATGCGCTGGGCGTTGATCCAGCGGGCCTCTTCGGTACAGAGAAAGGCCACGACCCCGCCGATATCATCCGGTAAGCCGGCGCGGCCCAATGCCGTTACACTGGCAATGTGCTGATTCACCTGCTGATTGTCGCGGGTCGTACCACCACCAAAATCGGTTTCGATGGCACCCGGTGCCAGGGTGTTGACCGCAATGCCGCGCGCGCCCAACTCTTTTGCCAGATACCGGGTCAACACTTCGATGGCCCCTTTCATGGAAGCATACGCAGAATAGCCGGGCAAGCTGAACCGGGCCAGGCCCGTAGACAGGTTGATAATCCGCCCGCCGTCGTTGATCAGGGGCAGGGCTTTCTGGGTGAGGAAATAAACGCCTTTGAAATGAATGTTCATCAATTGATCGAACGCTTCTTCCGTGGTTTCGGCAAACGAGCCGTAGAGGCCAATGCCCGCGTTGTTGATTAGAAAGTCGAAGCGGTCGGTTGCAAACGTATCGTGCAATACGGTCGTTAATTCGGCAAAAAAGCCGTCGAAACTTTTCACCTCACCGGTATTGAGCTGCAGAGCCGCGGCTTTCTGACCGGTTTTTTCGATCTCGGCCACGACGGCCAGAGCCTCTTCTTTATTGCTGTTATACGTCAGGACTACGTCGATTCCTTTTTGGGCCAGACGCAGGGCCATATTTTTACCCAATCCGCGGCTACCGCCGGTTACGAATGCGATTTTACTTTGAGATTCCATCGTTGTATTTCGGTTAATTTGATGGCACAAAGGTAGATCGCAGGGCGGGATCGCTGTTTGCGAACATCAATCCAATGTTTGCAAAATTCAAATCAGGCGTTCACGAACGGAAGGCGATGGGGGTGAAGGAAGTCTGTTTTTTGAAAAAATTTGAGAAGTGCGCCACCTGCTCGAAACCCAGCGAATACGCAATTTCAGAAATGTTCCAGTCGGTTTGTTTCAGAAGGATCTTGGCTTCCTGAACAATGCGGCTGCTGATGATGTCGGTGGTGGTTTTGCCGGTGCTTTCTTTCAGTACTTTATTCAGGTGATTGACGTGAACCGCCAGCCGCTCGGCATAATCCCGGGCCGTTCGCAGGCTGAGTTTCTGATGCGGAGACTCGATCGGAAACTGCCGTTCCAGCAGTTCGATAAACAGGGAAGATACCCGGGCCGTGGCCGTATGGGATGGATACAGGGCGGTTTCGGGCTGCAATTTTTGTCCGTAATGAATCAACTCCAGGACATAATTCCGCAGCAAATCGTATTTAAAGGCATAATTGGATGCCAGCTCCTTATACATTTTCCGGAAAATATAGGCGATGTCTTCGGAAGCTTCGTCGGTTAGCTGGAAGATGGGGTACCCGCCCGGCTGAAAGATCGGAAGATCGTCCAGTATCACCCCGCTTTTGGTCTGAACCAGAAAATCGGCCGTAAAAATGCAGAAGTGGCCGAACTGGTTTTCGTCCTGCGGCACCCAGTGATACGGTATTTTCGGGGTGGCAAACAGCAGGGCATTCTTTTCAATATCAATCACTTTGTCCGCATATTCGGCCTTATTCCGGCCGCTGATGTGGCTGATTTTGTAATACGCCCGCCGGTTGTAGGGCATCACCTGCTTCGCTCTGAACTGAGCGGCAATCTCGTCAATCTTGAAAACGTTGAAATGGCCGATCTCTTTGCTGATGCCTTCCGGGATCAGAGACGCCGTTTCCCTGTAAAAATTTTCCAGTGTGGTAATTTCCATACGCGAGCCGGTTTGCGAAATTCAAATGTACGTAATTTTGACTGGAATCGGTATGGTCAAAAAAATCGACGTCTTCACCCAGCGGTTCTTTCCGGAATGAGCGTTACCGTCCGCTCACCAATCCTGTCAAATTCAAGCAGAAAGGAGTAGATTTGGCAATCGCTTACGCAGAAAACTTCCTCTCAATCAAAAACCTCATCCAGCAAACGTATGAACCCCCGGTTTACCAAACAGATTTTTGGACTTTTCGTCGCTATCCTGCTCGCACAGGGTGCCTACGCCCAGACCAAAGCCGAAAAAATTGATGCGCTGATGCGCCAGTATTCGGAAAATAAACAGTTCAACGGCACCGTGCTGGTGGCCGAAAATGGAAAAGTGATTGTCAAGAAAGGGTACGGACTGGCCAATATGGAATGGAACATTCCGAATACGCCCGATACCAAATTCCGGCTGGGTTCGGTCACCAAGCAGTTCACGGCTTTCCTGATTATGCAGCTGGTCGATCAGGGCAAGTTGAACGTCAACGAGAAAATCACGACCTATCTGCCGGATTATCCCAAAGCGACTGGTGATAAAATTACCGTCCACCATTTGCTGACGCACACCTCCGGTATTTCGAACTACACGGCTTTTCCCAAATTCTTTGAAACGATGAGCCGTAATCCGTACACACCCGAAGCGTTCGTGAAACAGTTTTCGGATAAGCCGCTGGATTTTGAACCCGGCACCAAATTTTCGTACAGTAATTCGGGGTATTTTTTGCTGGGCGTCCTGATCGAAAAACTAACCGGAAAACCGTACGCGACGGTTTTACAAGAGTCCATTCTGACGCCCGCGCAATTGAAAGACACCGGCTATGACATGCCCGGCCCGATTCTGCCGAAGCGGGCGGCCGCCTACGAGAAAAAAGGGGGCGGCTACGTCAATGCGCCTTATCTGGACATGACGATTCCCTACGCGGCCGGTTCGCTTTATTCGACGGTGGAGGATTTATACCGCTGGGATCAGGTTTTGTATACCGATAAAATGCTGTCAGCGGCTTCCAAAAAGGCGCTGTTTACGCCATTTCAGGCAAATTACGCTTACGGCTGGGGGGTCGGCAAGGCCAAAATCGGGCAGCGGAAAGACAGCGTTCTGCTCATTTCCCACGGCGGAGGCATCAATGGATTCAACACCCAGTTTACCCGAATTCCCACCGATAAACACACGATAATTCTGCTCAATAATACGGGAGGAACGGTTTTGGGAGCCATGCAGGCTAGCATCCTGAACATTCTTTACGACCAGCCCTACGAGAAACCAAAAAAATCCATCGCCACGGCGTTCCGGCAGACGCTTACGACCGCATCTCTCGAAAAAGCCGTTCAGCAGTTTGCCGTTTTGAAAACGGATAAAGCGTATTGGTTGAATGAGGACGAAATGAATGCATTGGGATACGAACTGCTGGCGGAAGAAAAAATAAAAGAAGCACTGGCGGTTTTCAACCTGAATGCGGAAGCATTTCCAAATTCGTCCAATGTGTATGACAGCCGGGGTGAGGCTTATCTGAAAAAGGGCGATAAAGAGCTGGCGATCAAGGATTATAAAAAATCGGTCGAACTGAATCCCCTCAACACCAACGGCATCGATGTATTGAAGGGTCTGGGCGAAAAAGTGGAAGGTGTAAAAGACGTCACGGTATCGGCCGAAATTCTGGAAAAATACGTCGGTAAATACGAGTTGGCGCCGACTTTCAGCATCACGGTGACCCGCACGGATACGCAACTTTTCGGCCAGGCGACCGGCCAGAACCGGTTTGAGCTTTTTCCGGAATCGGAAACCAAATTTTACCTTAAAGTGGTCCCCGCCCAGGTAACCTTTGTGACAGATGAAAAGGGGCAGGTGACGAAGCTTATTCTCCACCAAAATGGGCAGGATGTTCCGGGTAAACGCGTTCCTTAGTTGGCAGTTTTAGAGAAGAACCGTAGTCATGATTCGCATATTTCAACAAGATGAAGCCGCCGTTCGGAAGGTTCGGGATATTGATTCCTTTTCCGATACCGAACGCACCCTCTGGGTTGATTTACAGAACCCTACGCGCGAAGAAACCAAAAGCGTGGAGGATAAATTTGACGTGAATTTTCAGTCGCAGCAGGAGCAATCCGAGATCGAAAGCAGCTCGCGCTATATCGAAGAAGACGACTTTCTGATTGCGAACTCCAATTTCATGGTGCCCGACAAAGAGCAGATGTACGTGACGGTGCCGGTCAGCTTTATGCTCAAAGACGATACGCTGTTTACGTACCGGAATGCCGATCTGAAGTCGTTTGCCGATACCGTAAAGCGGATCAAATCGCGCCGGTCAATGTTCAGCGATGGTGCCCAGATCCTGATCACCATCTTTGAAAGCCGCATCGACTACGACGCCGACTTGATCGAGGTGGTTTCGCTGGAGATTAAAACCATCAACCGGCAGTTGGACATCGACGCCAATCTGGATCGCGAAATGCTCTTGAAAATCAATGATTATCAGGAACTAACGATGTCGATTCGGGAGAATGTGGTCGATAAACAACGCGTAATCACCTCCATGATTCGCAGCGACGGCTGGTTTACCGACGAGGAACAACAGCGGCTCCGGACTCTGATCAAAGACATCAACTCCCTGATCGACCACACGAATTTTATTTTCGAACGGCTGGAATTTCTGCAAAATACCTACCTCGGTTTAATCGACCTCGAACAAAACCGCATCGTCAAGATCTTCACCGTGGTATCGCTGGTTTTTCTGCCACCGACTTTGCTGGCGAGCATTTGGGGCATGAACTTCGCCAATATGCCGGAGCTAAGCTGGCAGTTGGGCTACCCGATTGCGCTGGCTTCCATTGTGCTGTCGTCGCTGGTTACCCTGCTGATTTTCAGGCGGAAAAACTGGCTTTAGGGAGTTAGAATTAGGAGTTCAGAATTAAAAGTTAAGAGTTAATGGTTAGGATAGGATAGTCTTTTCAGTAACTGTGTCAACCAACCGCCCCGTCGTCGGACGGCCGATGCCGCCCCGTCTTAACTTTTAACTCTTAACTTTTAATTCTGAACTCTAAAAGGAAAGGCGGCTCAATACCGGCCAGTGATCGGAAATGAAGACCGTGTCTTTCAGGATCGGCAGGTAATCGTGGCGTTTTACCTCTACATCCGGGCCGACGAAAATGAAGTCGATGACCGGGCCGCGCTGGTCGGTTCTGAAGTTGTTGAAGGTGCTGCTGCCGCCGGTGTGCGGGCTCTCCGACAGGCTTTCCGAGTTGGTGAGTTTAAAAGTCGGGTCGCTGGTCAAGGTCTTGATGGACGGCGACGCGTCGGGCGTGTTAAAATCGCCGGTCAGGACCACCGGAAGGTCATTACTCAATTCTTTGATTTTGCGAATGAGCAACTTCGCACTGTTTTGCCGGGCGGTTTCGCTGATGTGATCGAAGTGGGTGTTGATCACAAAGATCTGACTTTCATTGCGTTTGTCCTGAAAAACCGCATACGTCGCCACCCGCGGTAAAGCCGCATCCCAGGATTTACTGCCGGGGACTTCGGGGGTTTCGGAAAGCCAGAAGGTGCCCTGTTTCAGCACCTCGAATTTCTGTTTGTTGTAGAAAATCGGCGAAAACTCACCCTGTTGTTTGCCGTCATCGCGACCCACCCCAACCCAGCCGTAACCGGGCAATTGGTCCTGCAAATCGGCAATCTGCCCCGCCAGGGCTTCCTGCAATCCGGCAAAATCGACCTGGTAATCCGTAAACACCTTAGCCGCCATTTCCTTGCGGTTTGGCCAGGCATTCAGTCCATCCTGCGGGTTGTTGTAGCGGATGTTAAATGTCAGCACGTTGAGCGGAAACCGGGAAACCGATTGGGCCGAAGCACCCGAAAAAATACTGAACACACTGAGGAATAAGAATCCCAGTCGCATGGGGTCGTGGATTTGGTTTGATCGCGACGAAGTAAGCCGTCGCCCGCCGGAAAACCAACCAAACCGGATTATATTTCGGAAATGGCTATCCGGCAACGTCTTTTCAAACGGCAATTTTCAAAGCCGCATAGCCGGGAAATGGAGAAAAATCAGTTCCATCCGGGGATTAAAATAGGGATCGGATCAGGATTTTCGACTCATGACGATACCGTAATAGATCAAAAAACCGATGGCGGTTGATACGGCCACAACACCATAGGGCAAACTGGAATCGTAGGAATAAGGCAGGAAAGCCACGAGAATCAGTCCTAAACCGAAAAACAGCAGCACCAGGCCCCACTTCAAATTGTCGGATGGAAGTTCGGTTTCGTCACCGACCTGCCGCAGACTTTCTTCATTCCATTGCCCAAGTTCCATCAGCCGCCGACGCAATAAATACCGGGTAAATGGTTTCATAATCAGATAAATGCCGAACGCAATGGCTAAAATGACAATAGCACCCTGCACCCCGTATTGTTCTTGCATACTTTTTTAGATTTTTGCTCATGAGACAAGCAAAAGGCAACGAATGTTGCAGAATGAATGATGGATTATGAATGATGAACGATGAATGTTAACGGCGAGGCCAATTCATCGTTCATCATTCATAATCCATCATTCATTCTGCAACATTCCACAAACGACCGCTGTCTAATGCTGCGATGAACGACGAAGAGGGATTGGTTCGCCGGATTATACTGGGCGACGTTCGGGCCTATCAAACGCTGGTGGAACGGTATCAGCGTCTGGTGCTGCACATGGTTGGCCGGATCGTTCACCAATCCGAAGATATCGAAGACGTTTGTCAGGAGGTTTTTATCAAAGTATACAGGCATTTGCCCGACTATAAGTTCGGTTCGAAGCTATCGACCTGGATTGCCTCGATTGCGTACCGGACGGCGATCAATTACATCAAGAAAACGAGTCGGGAGCCCGTGAGTGGTTTTTCCGAACAGGGGCCGGAAGAATTGCCGAATTCCGGTCTGGCAAATCCGGAGGAAATGCTGATGCATCAGGATTGGAAAGCGTTTTTACACGCGCAAATTGACAAGTTGCCGGTACAATACCGGACCATTCTGACGCTGTATCATTTGGAAGAGCTGTCGTATGAAGAAATAGGACAGGCAACTGGATTGCCCGAAGGAACCGTAAAAAACTACCTGTTCAGGGCGCGAAAACTATTGAAAGAAGCCTTGCTGCGGTATAAAAATAGCGAACAGTGGCGATGAAAGAAGAAAATGATGACGAACTGCAAGCCTGGCTGGATGAGCAGAACCGCCTTGGACAGAAACCACTAAGCCCGGAAACAGACGAAAAGCTGAGGTTGTACCAGCAGATTTTCGACGAACTTTCGACGGAGCCCCCGGTTGGGTTGAGTTACGGTTTTTCGGCAGCGGTTGTCCGGCAAATTCAAAAAAGTGACGTCGTTCGCCGGGAGCGCAGGGCCTATGCCGTGCTTGGGTTTTGCCTCTTGCTCATGCCACTCGCTGCGCTGGCGATGCAGGCGGTTTTCCGAAATCCCGATTTAATGGAAACGTTTCGGGCACTCGATGTTGTCAAATTCCCGGCCTTGTTCATCCTGCTGCTGCTGGTACTGATCCAATGGGCCGACCGCCGGTTTGTGAAGCGTAAACTGAATCCTTAAGTTCTGTAGAAAATGGCAAATCGACCCCGTTTGACCACCGGTATTCTGGTGTGGGCCTTCCAATTCTGGTGGCGGTATTTCGGACAGATTTCATTCTGGATGCTCTTTGCCGCTTTGGGCCGCGCGATTCAGATGCGTATTTTCGGTCCCATTTCACCAACATTCTCGATCGTTTTGGAAATTGTCGTCGAGCTGGCACGGGTTCTGACCCTTCTACTCATTATCGGTCAGGGTAATCTTGGAAATGGCTTCTGGAAAATGGTCGGTATTTTTCGGTATACCCGTGAAAAATGGCGTCAACTCGGCCGGACTTTTCGATCGACCCTCCGGCAGTACTGGCCGGTTTTGCTCTGGAATCTGCTGGTATTCAGTCTGATTGCCTACGGAATGAACCGGCTCAACGGATTCGTCGCCAATCAGACGGCCCTGCTGGGATATTTAAAATTAGCAGGGTGGGTACACGAATCGGCTTCCGAAATGCCGGTGGTTTTTTTCCTTAAAAATCTGACGGTAATTCCATTCACGCTGGTTTTTGAATACGGTCTGTTTCGCTGGCTGTCCGGAACGTTAACGCCGGGTAGCGTTGAAGTAAGGCCGGAGGCTAAGTATTAGAACCGTTTCCCAACATTTAGATTGACCTCGGGCTTTGTATAGAATTCCGTTATGAGAAACTCACTATGCAAACGACCCTATCTCCCGAAACCCGTGCGGATCTGGCGCCATCACTGCCGCAAAAACAGGCCATCAAGCTGACCATCAATGGCACCGTTCACCATCTTGAACTGGCTCCCTGGACCACGTTGCTCGATGCGCTGCGGGAATATTTGCACCTGACCGGCACCAAAAAAGGCTGCGATCATGGCCAGTGCGGAGCCTGTACGGTTCTGGTCGATGGCAAACGGATCAACTCCTGCCTGACGCTGGCCGTCATGAAGGAAGACTCCGACATCACGACCATCGAAGGATTAGCGGCCGAAAACGGCCTGCATCCGCTCCAAACCGCTTTTGTCGAACACGACGCTTACCAATGTGGCTACTGCACACCGGGTCAGATCTGCTCCGCCGTGGGCCTGATGAATGAAGGCCAGGCTAAAACCATTGACGACATTCGCGAATTGATGAGTGGCAACCTCTGCCGTTGCGGGGCCTATCCCCACATTGTCGATGCCATTCGGGAGGTCATGCACATCGAACCCAAATCCTGACGTTATGAACAGTTTTTCGTATGCCCGGCCCAGCGACATCGGTACTGCTGTGGACGAACTGGCGACGCATGAAGGCGCCAAATTTATTGCCGGGGGCACCAACCTCCTCGACCTGATGAAAGAGAACGTCGAGCACCCCAACCGATTGGTTGACATTAACCGCCTGGCCCTGAGTACCATCGAAGACACGGAAGAGGGCGGCCTCCGGCTGGGTGCGCTGGCAACCAACGCCGACACGGCCTATCATTCCGCCGTCCAAAGCCGGTATCCCCTGTTGTCACAGGCCATTCTGGCGGGTGCTTCGGCCCAGCTGCGAAATATGGCCACCAACGGCGGTAATCTGTTTCAGCGGACCCGCTGCTATTATTTTTACGACACCCAAACGCCCTGTAACAAGCGCGAACCGGGTTCCGGCTGCGGAGCCCTCAACGGCTTCAACCGGATTCATGCGATTCTGGGCACCAGCGATCAGAACCCGGAAACCGCCTGCATTGCCACCCATCCTTCGGACATGTGCGTGGCCCTGGCCGCACTCGATGCCGTGGTTCGGGTGACGGGTCCGATGGGTGAGCGAACCATTCGGTTTGCGGATTTTCACCGGTTACCCGGTCATGAACCCTGGCTCGACACCACGATCCAGCCCGGTGAATTAGTGACGGCCATCGACCTGCCCGCCAAAGGATTTCCGGAATACTTTACCTATATCAAACTGCGCGACCGGCAATCGTACGCCTTTGCGCTGGTGTCGGTTGCGGTGGGGCTGGAGATTGACAACAACCGCATCACCGACGCCCGCATTGCGCTCGGCGGGGTGGCGCATAAGCCGTGGCGCAAGCCGGAAGTGGAGGCCAGGCTGGTTGGTCAGTCGATTTCGGAAACCGATTTCGCGCCCATTGCCGAAGCCCTTCTGGAAGGAGCCAAAGGGTATGGACACAACACTTTCAAGATTGAACTGGCTAAACGCGCCATTGTACGGGCGTTGCAACGGGCCGCTAAACTCGAACCGCAAGTATGACACCTTACATTGGAAAATCCATCAGTCGCGTCGATGGCGTGGCGAAAGTGACGGGCAAAGCAAAGTATGCTGCTGAATATTTTGCGCCGGATATGCTGTATGGCTGGGTCATATCCAGCGCCATTGCCAAAGGCAAAATCACCCGGATTCACACCGAAGCCGCCTTGCAACTGCCGGGCGTGGTTCAGGTGTTTACCCACGAAAACCGCCCCAGCCTGGCCTGGTTCGACGTCAACTACAAAGACCAGGATGCCCCGCCGGGCTCACCTTTCCGACCGTTGCGGGATGCAACGATTCTCTACAGCGGGCAGCCAATTACGCTGGTGGTGGCCGAAACGCTGGAGGTGGCGCGGTTTGCGGCCACGCTGGTTCAGGTCGATTATGAAGAGGACGATCACGAAACGGCGCTGGAGCACAACCTGCACCGGGCCCGGGAGCCGAAATCAGGAGTGGCCAGTTTGTTGAAGTCGCCACCGCCGAAACCGCGGGGCGATTTTGAAAAAGCGTTTGAAGCAGCTCCGTTCCAGACCACCGGCCAGCATATCCACTCCGTTGAACATCATAATCCGATGGAGATGTTTGCCAGCACGGTGGTGTATGAAAAAGACGGCAAGCTGACTATTTATGACAAAACGCAGGGCGCGCCGAATAGTCAAATGTATGTTTCTCAGGTGTTTAATATGCCCTTCAGTGACGTACGGGTTATTTCGCCTTACGTGGGGGGCGCTTTCGGCTCGGGCCTGCGTCCGCAATACCAGTTGTTTCTGGCGGTATTGGCCGCCCGGGAACTGAAACGGTCGGTGCGGGTTTCGCTGACCCGCCAGCAAATGTTTACGTTTGGCCACCGACCGGCTACCGTTCAGAATGTGTCGCTGGGGGCAACGGCCGATGGCACCATCGACGCCATTCGGCACGACGCGATTGGCGAAACCTCCCGGTTTGAAGATTATTTCGAAATTGTCGTGAACTGGGCCGGGATGCTCTACCCGGCACCCCATGTGAAATTTACTTATAATCTCGTACCCCTCGACACCTTTACTCCGCTGGATATGCGCGCACCCGGTGGCGTAACCGGGGTTCCGGCGCTCGAAATGGAGGTGGACGAACTGGCTCATAAACTGGGAATGGATCCCATCGAACTGCGTCTGAAGAATTATACGGAGCGGGATATGAACGAAGACCTGCCCTATTCGAGCAAGGAACTGCGGGAGTGTTTCCGGCAGGGAGCCGAGCGGTTTGGGTGGGCCAGCCGAAATCCGGAACCGCGTTCGATGCGAAATGGGCACACGCTGGTGGGATGGGGCATGGCGACCGGTATCTGGGATGCCACGCAGGGACCCGCGCGTGCCGAGGCCGTGTTGACGGTCAATGGCAAGCTTCGGGTAACCAGCGCCACGGCCGATATCGGAACGGGCACGTATACGATCATGACCCAGATTGCGGCCGATACGCTCGGAATGCCGATCGAAGACGTTATTTTCCGGCTGGGCGATTCCAATATGCCGCTGGCACCCATTGAAGGCGGTTCCTGGACCGCAGCCACCGTCGGCTCGGCGGTGAAAGTGGCTTGTGAAGCTCTGGGCAAAAAGCTGTTCAAAATGGCTCAGAAAATGAAGGATTCGCCCTTTGCGGATGCCAAATGGGAAGATGTATGGTTTTCTGATGCTCATATTCTCTTGAAAACGAATCCGTATGCCGCCGTTTCGTTGCTGGAGATCGTCGGTCAGAACGGGGGCCGGGCGGTGAGTGAAACCGCCACTTCGTTACCGAATATGCTGGAACAGCGGAAGTACGCGCGGGCTGTTCACTCGGCGGCTTTTGTGGAAGTGGAAGTGGATGAGGATTTTGGCACCGTTCGGGTGACGCGCGCGGTGACTGCCGTGGCCGGTGGCCGCATCCTGAATCCCAAAACCGCCCGCAGCCAGATCATCGGCGGCATGGTGTGGGGAATCAGCAAGGCCCTGGAAGAAGAAAGCGTGATGGACCACCAGTTCGGGCGGTTTATGAACCACAATCTGGCGGAATACCACGTGGCTGTCAATGCCGACATTCAGGATCTCGACGTTATTTTCGTCGATGAAACCGACACGATTGTCAACCCGCTCGGGGTGAAAGGCCTGGGTGAAATCGGTATTGTTGGCATGCCGGCGGCCGTGGCGAATGCGGTTTTCCACGCCACCGGAAAGCGGATTCGGAGCTTGCCCATCACCCTGGATAAACTATTATAAAGTGGATTTAAACCTTTGGTTCTTTCTCCGGTCAAAGAAGCGAAATTCTACTTTTTAACGTCCGACGGGCCATGAAAACACAACGAATCATACCGGCTTTTGGGTTGATAATAGCCCTCTTACTCACGCTGGCGATGCCTCCCAAAACGCTGGCACAGCCGGGCGTCGACATGCCCGTCGAATCCTTTTATGATGAACTGGCACCCTACGGACAATGGTCGCAGAACCCAACCTATGGTCAGGTTTGGACACCGGATGTGCCGGGTGATTTTCAACCCTATGCAACCAATGGACACTGGGCGGTAACCGAATACGGCAACACCTGGGTTTCGGATTATGACTGGGGCTGGGCTCCGTTCCACTACGGACGCTGGCAGTTCGACGATTATTACGGTCGCTGGATCTGGATCCCCGATACCCAATGGGGACCGGCCTGGGTGAGCTGGCGTACCGGTGGCGGTTATTATGGCTGGGCTCCGCTGGGTCCGGGCATGAGCATCAATGTGAACATCAATCTTCCGGTCAACTACTGGACGTTTGTTCCGCAGATGTATTTCACCAGCCCCCGGGTGTACAGCTATTGCATTCCGCGAACGCGGGTGGTGAACATCTACCGCAATACTACGATTATCAATAATGTTTACCGGTATAACAACCGGTCGTACGGATACGGCCCACGCCGGGAAGAAATCGAGCGGTATACGCGCCAAAGTGTGCCGGTTTACCGGGCCAATGATATCGCCCGTCGGGGCAGTTACGGCGCTCGTGGAGGAAACAGCACTTCCTATCGGCCCGACAATCGGGGCAGTTACAACGGGAACGGCGGTTACAACGGCAACAACCGGGGCGAGGTAGCCGGAAATTATCCGAACGGCAATCGTCCAAACCGGTATGACAATGACCGCTCTAATGGTAACTTCGGAAACCGCAACGACGACTATACCAACCGCCCCAATTCCGGGAACGGTAACCGTCCGGAGTACAATAACCGTCCCAATGGTGGCAACGATACTCGCCCGGACTATTCCAACCGCCCTAATGCGGGTATTCCGTCGGGTGGGGCCGAACGTCCGGATTACAACAACCGGGATCGGGCGATGCCAAACCGGGTTGAAACTCCCGCTGAAAACCGGGGGAATCAAGGCGGCTATAATCCGGGCATGAGTTCGCCCCCCGCCGAGCGCCGGTCCGAAAGCCGGCCCACTCAGCAGCCGGATCAGTTTAACCGGCGGGAACGCCCATCCGGCTTCGGCGGAAATGAAGGCGCTGCTCCGCGGCCTGAGCGGAGCCGGGATCAATACCAGCAACGCTCGCCGGATCAACCCCCGCGTCAATACCAGGAGCGTCAGAACTCGTCCAACCGGGGTGAGGGCGGTGGCGGAAGCCGCCGGGGACCGCAGTAAAAGGTGGTTTTAATTCTAAGTCGGCCTTCGGAGGGAATTCCCTCCGAAGGCCGACTTTTTTAGGGCCTCTCCGGTCTGATTCTGGAAAGAATTTTATAATCGATGTAGAAGGTGCCGAATGGTACCAGGGAAGCCAGCAGTACTTTCCAGGTGGTTTCCCGAAACTTCCATTTTTGACCAATACCAAAACTCAGGGTATTGATGACAAAAAACAGAAACAATAAACCGTGGATCGGCCCCAGCATTTTCACCAGCGAGGGGTCGCCCTGCGTATATTTTATAGGGACGGCAATTCCGATCAACAGGAGCAGGGAAAGGCCTTCTAAAAAGGCTATCAGCCGCAATCGTCCGAGTGGGGTTCTAAAGAATTTCAGCATGTTAAAAAGTGCGGATATAAGGCCGGTTTGCCAGGGGTGAGAACGGCCAGGGAATGGCCGTTAAAATGATTACTAACGCCAGAGAGAACCAGATCGTCATCGTTTTAAATTTCTCCCGATCGCTATCCATGCGTTTCGATACCGACGAACCGACGGTAATAAAAACGATGGCCAGGGTCATGAGCAGGATGTGAATCAGACCGAAAAAGAGCAAGTCGAACTGGTGACGGGCTTCGGTAAAGTGCGCCCGAAAATAGCTCACAAGCGGGCTGTTAAAATACAAAATGTAACCAATCAGGAGCTGGATGTGCGCAATGGTGGCTGTGGTATGACGGATTGAGTTATCAAAACGGGTAAAGGAAACTCTTCGTGAATAGCCTCGGCCTCCCCGGTAAATACCGTACAAAACACTCCCGAGAACCAGCCATCGAAACGCAGAATGAATCACTAGTAAGACCGAATACATCGCTTTTTGCATCTATTTGAGACACAAAGGTCGGGTATCGGGAAAATTGAGGGTAGGATGGATGAGGTGATTTTCAGGACTTTTCAATCATTCTTCGAAACTCGGTCGGTGTCTGTCCTTCAAACTTTTTAAACAGGCGGGTGAAATAGGAAGGGTCGTCCAGGCCAACCTGAGCCGCTATTTCATTGATGGACAAACCGGTTTGGCACAGCAGCACTTTGGCTTCGAGCAGAATGGCTTCGTCGATCCATTTGGTCGGTGATTTTCCGGAAACGGTCCGGACGGTTTTGTTCAGGTGATTCGGGGTGATGTGAAGCAGGGCCGCATACTCGGACACCCGTTGTTTCGTCCTGAACAGTGAAAAAACAAGCTCCCGAAAGCGGTTCGTCAGGGTTACCGCCGGGATCGGATCAGGCGTTGAACCCGACTGGTAAACCCGGTTTATCTCACACAGCAACGCCAGCAGATAGGATTGAAGAATACCGGAATTCTGAAGGCCATTTTGGGAATAATCGATCAGCAGCCGTGCGTACAAAGACTGAATAAACCGGGCGGATTGTACATCTGGTTTGATGAGTGGATTGCCCCAGACCTGTAAAAAATCAAATTCTTTTAACAGGTTATTCTGAAGCCATTTTCCCACCAGGAAATCAGCGTGAAAGCCGCATAAATACCCTTTGTTAACGTCATTTTCCTGAAACGAGAAAACCTGTCCCGCGGGCACAATTAGTAATTCGTTGCGGTGGATGGTGTATGATTCACTGCCGATTTTCATGCTTGCTTCGCCTTCGGTGATGAATAAGCAGGAATAAATCGTTGATCGCGAGGCCGGAACCGGGCGGTTGACGTGGCGATACATGTCTTCCACGCGGACGATAAAAAACTTGCTGCGATCCTCTTTCAGAATGGCATCTAATTCTTCCGAGGGCATGAACTTTGCCGTGAATTCCGGCGCATCGTACACTTTTATTTCGCTCATGATTCTGAACTAACACGGTAAGCCGGAAACTACAAAAGCCGTACTTAAAATAAGGTACGGCTTTTATAAACTGCAAAATTCAGTATAAAAATCAATGCGTTTTCAATCGGTCGATCATCAGGATGGCCCGGTCGATGCGGGTTTGTACGTTTTTGGCACCATCGACATAATACATGATGCTGCGTTGCTTTCCGGGCGTGAGTGCCTGAAAACACTGGTTTCCTTCTTCATCGATGGCCAGCAACTCCTGAAGTTCTTCCGGCATTTTCCGGCCATATTCACTTTCATCTTTCCAGATTGCTGCCTTCACGGTGTCGCCCATCCGCACTTTGAGCTGCTGACGGATGGGGGTTCCGAGGCTGATCATAAACGAACCGTCGCCTTTGGGCCGGAGGGCACAGTGAAACTCAACCGTACTGTTCAGCCGACACATGACGCGAACCGCCGACTTTTGCGTAAAGTGCTGCACCACATCGTCCGGAACACCAATGTAATGCCCTCCGATCGAGTGCGTAAATCGCTCGATCACAGCCTCAAAACGGACGGCATCAGTCGGCTCCATACCCGCGTCAAGCAATCGGTTCGGTAACGTTTAATGCCAGAACGTCGCTCGTCCAGGCCCGGGTCTGGTAAGCCAGCTCCGCATCGGTCGCCAGCGATTGTCCATACGAAGGAATCATCTGCTTCAGTTTGCTTTGCCAGGCTTCCGAATGAATTTTGTCCGGAAAACACCGTTTCAGCAGGTCGAGCATGATGGAAACGGAGGTGGATGCCCCCGGCGATGCACCGAGCAGTGCGGCAATGGAGCCGTCGGCGGCACAAACCACCTCGGTACCGAATTCGAGAATACCGCCTTCTTCGGGGTCTTTTTTGATGACCTGAACCCGCTGACCGGCCACTTCCAGATCCCAGTCTTCCATTTTGGCAACCGGAAAATACTCACGCAGGGCTTCCAGCCGGTCTTCCGGCGACTGCCGAACCTGATCGATCAGGTATTTCGTCAGGGGAATATTATGGAGTCCGGCCGCCATCATGGGCAGCAGGTTATTGGCTTTAATGGAAAGCGGCAAATCCATGAAGGAGCCGTTTTTCAGGAATTTGGTCGAAAAGCCGGCGTAGGGGCCAAAAAGCAGGGCTTTTTTGCCATCGATCATCCGGGTATCGAGGTGCGGCACCGACATCGGGGGCGAACCCACCGCAGCTTTGCCGTATACTTTCGCTTCGTGTTTTTCAATGACTTCCGGGTTATTGCAAACCAGCCATTGGCCACTGACCGGAAAACCGCCAAAGCCTTTGCCTTCGGGAATGTCGGCTTTTTCGAGCAGCGGCAACGAACCACCACCCGCGCCGATGAAGATGAAACGGGTG
This sequence comes from Larkinella knui, assembly GCF_003858645.1. GTDB lineage: Bacteria > Bacteroidota > Bacteroidia > Cytophagales > Spirosomataceae > Larkinella > Larkinella knui. The sequence continues at coordinate 859,771 of NZ_RQJP01000001.1, forward strand.
CGCAATTCCCGCTTTTTCCGCGTCGACCAGTTTTTTACGGTAATTTTCCAGGTCCCGTCTTTTTCCTGTTCCAGATCCCGGACATCGTGGGCCAGCCGGATCGTGACGCCGTCCATTTTGCGGAGGTGTTCGAATAACGCGCGGGTAAGGGCCCCAAAATTAACGTCGGTACCGATGTCCATGCGGGTTGCGGCCACTTTCTGATCCGGGTCCCGGCCTTCCATCACGAGCGGCATCCATTGCTTCAGCTGGCCAGGATCTTCGGAATACAGCATGCCTTTGAACAGGTGGTGATTGTCCAGCGCATCGTGCCGTTTTTTCAGATAATCGACGTTCTTTTCCCCCCAAACGAAACTCATGTGCGGAATTTCGTTGATAAACGTCTGGGGCGCGGGCGTAATGTTTTGCTGCACCAGGTACGCCCAGAACTCTTTGGAAACCTCAAACGACTCCGCAATTTTGACCGCTTTGGAAATATCGACCGATCCGTCTTCCCGTTCCGGCGTGTAATTTAGTTCGCAAAAAGCGGAATGGCCCGTTCCGGCATTGTTCCACGCATCCGAGCTTTCGGCGGCCAGCACATCCAGCCGTTCGAACACTTCGATGGTCAGGCCCGGGTCTAACTCCTTGAGTAACATACCCAGGGTGGCACTCATTATCCCGGCACCGATCAAAACAACGTCCGGGTCTTTTGGTATCAATCGACTATTTTTAGGCATAATCGTGGAAAAGCATGGTAGTATTTATAAAACTATTTTTTTAACCATCCAATTCACCATTTTGTGTTGATATCCAGTGAATGTTTATTGCTTTTTTAGGCAATTTTTAATCATACGGGTTAAAACCAGGAAATACCGGTACTACTTTCGGGGTTGCCAGCGGGTGTAATAAACGGAATCCATGAAGCGGCCGTTGAAGTATTTGTTTTCTTTAAAATGGCCTTCTTTCGTGAATCCGCTCCGTTCCAGGAGTTTGGCCGAAGCGGTATTTTCCGGGTCGACAACGGCTTCGATGGAATGCAGTTTCAGGCCCTGAAAACCATAGTCAACCAAGGCCAGCAGAGCCTCCCGCATCATCCCGGTTCCGTGGAAATCTGGATGCAGCAAATAACCCACCTCAGCCCGGTAATGCTCCTTAAAAATCCGCACAAACCCGATCGTTCCAATCACCCTGGGTTCACTCCTGAGCGCGATGCCCCACGTAATGCTTTCGTTAGCCCGGATGGCATCGCTGAAACCCTGAATCAACAAAGCCGCGTCCTGCGCCGACTGGGCCAGTGGTCTGGGAATAAACCGCATCAGGGTTTTGTTGGAGCGGATGGCAAATAAATCTTCTTCATCGCCTTTCACCAACTTCCTGATTTCCAGCCGTTCGGTTCGTAAAGTAGGGAAAGGACTAAAATTTACAGTCAACATAAAGTAAAAGTTAACGGGAACACGGATAGAACTGATTAAAATCTGTTTTGATCCGTTCTATCCGTTCAATCCGTGTTCCTATCAGTCAGGCAATCAGCGGTGTGTCCAATTCGGCCAGTGACTCCAAAATTTCTTCCTGCGTCACTTCATGTTCCACCAGTTTGCCCGACAGATACTGTTCGTAGGAACCCATATCGAAATGCCCATGTCCGCAGAGGTTGAACAGAATCGTTTTGGCGGTCCCTTCTTTTTTGGCCTGTTCCGCTTCGCGGATGACCGTCGCAATGGCGTGGGTGGCTTCCGGAGCCGGGATGATGCCTTCGGTCTGGGCAAACTTGATCCCGGCTTCAAAACATTCCAGCTGCTTGATGGACTGGGCTTCGATCAGGCCGTCTTTCAGCAACTGGCTCACGATGGCCCCCGCGCCGTGGTAGCGCAAACCGCCCGCGTGGATGGGAGCCGGAATGAAATTATGACCGAGCGTATACATGGGCAGCAGGGGCGTCATGCCCGCCGTATCGCCCAAATCGTAGCGGAAAACGCCACGCGTTAGTTTCGGACAGGAAGCGGGTTCGGCGGCAATGCAACGGATTTTCCTGCCTTCTTCCATATTCAGGCGAAGGTAGGGAAACGAAATACCGGCGAAATTGGAACCACCCCCGAACGGCGCCACGATGATGTCGGGAAAGTCGCCGGCCTGTTCCATTTGTTTAATCGTCTCCAGACCGATCACCGTCTGGTGCATCAGAACGTGGTTGAGCACCGAGCCGAGCGCATAGTTGGTATTTTCGTCCTGAAACGCCAGTTCGACCGCTTCCGAAATGGCAATGCCCAGACTTCCCGGTGAATGCGGATCCGCTGCCAGAATTTTCCGGCCGGTTTCGGTGCGGTTCGACGGCGACGGATAAACCGTGGCACCCCAGGTGTTCATCATGATTTTGCGGTACGGTTTTCCGTCGTAGCTTGCCCGCACCATGTACACCTCGCACTCGATGTCGAACAGTTTGCAGGCAAAACTCAACGCGCTGCCCCATTGACCGGCACCGGTTTCGGTGGTAATGCGCTTGATACCAGCCTGTTTGTTGTAATAGGCCTGCGGAATGGCGGTATTCGGTTTATGCGACCCGGCCGGACTTCCGCCTTCGTATTTGTAGTAAATTTTGGCGGGTGTATCCAGCAATTTTTCCAGGCCGTAGGCGCGGAAGAGGGGCGTGGGACGCCAGATTTTATAAATTTCACGGACTTCATCGGGAATCGTCACCCACTTTTCGGTCGTCACCTCCTGCTTGATCAGTTCCATCGGGAACAGGGGCGCCAGCATGTCGGGACCAATCGGTTCTTTGGTACCCGGATGCAAGGGGGGCAGCGGTTTGTTGGGCATGTCGGCCACGATGTTGTACCATTTTTCGGGAATGTCGGTTTCGCTCAGGATAAATTTTTTCTGTGCCATGCGTTTACGGGGTCTGGAACATAATGAACCCCTAACTTAGCAATTTACCTGATGTATTTTGATGACGATTCGACAAATTAAACCGGAAGAGACGTATGCCCTGCGTCACGAGGTTCTGTGGCCCGACAAACCGGTCGCGTATGTGATCCTGGACGACGATGCGAAAGGCCGGCACTTCGGCGCTTTTCTAGCCGGGGATTTAGTAGCGGTACTTTCGCTGTTTGTCGAAAATGGAGTCGCCCGCTTCCGGAAATTTGCCACCCGCCCCGATTGCCAGCGGCAGGGAATCGGCACACGGCTATTGAATCAGGTTATTGAAGATGCCCGAAAACAAGGAGCGCATACGCTCTGGTGTGATGCGCGGCTTTCGGCGGCCGATTTTTACCGGCGGTTTGGCATGGAGCCGGAAGGGGAGCTGTTTTACAAAGGAGAAATACCGTATTCGAAATTCGTGTTGGAATTATAAAAAAAGCCCACGGTTTAAACCGTGGGCATAGGCATGGATTCGAGAGTGGGGGAAACCGTTTTAACGGTTTTGGAATCCTCAAGCGGTTACCAAATACCGACGCTATAGGGACGCGCGGTTCAAACGGCGAATTACTTAAAACTATTCACCATGCTGTTGTGCAACGTCCGGGGGCTCCAGTAGCCGCTGGCGATGATCCGGCGAACACTCAGCAACGGATTTTCGTCATCACGCTTTTTTTCGGCCAGTTGATACGCGCCTAAATAGCCTCTTTTCTTCAATTCAACGGTGGCTTCGTGGTTCCACAGACCGAACGGATAGGCAAAGTGCTTGATCGGTTTTCCGGTAATGGCTTCCAGCTTTTTGGTCGGTTCTTCAATTTGCGTAACCCAATCCTGGCCCTGGTATTTCTTGACGTTGTGGTGATCCCAGGTGTGGCAGCCGATGGTGTGACCCCGGTCGGCCAGGTCCTTGATTTGCTGCTTGTCCATATATGGCTGGTAACCACGTCGTCCAATGGCCACGGTCATGATGAAAAAAGCGGCTTTAAACTTATGCTTATCCAGAATGGGAACGGCGGTTTCGTACTGATCCAGATCTCCGTCATCGAACGTAATCATGACCGGTTTACTGGGCAGAGTCGCTCCGGTGGTCAGGTACGCGTAGAGTTGGTCCGGCAAAATGGCATGGTAACCGCTGTCGGCCAGCATTTTCATCTGGGCTTCAAAAACAGAAGTGGGGCAAATGTAGTCCTTGGCGCTTTTTGAATCGTTGGCCCGCCATTCCCGAATCTGGTGATAACAGAGAATCGGAACCTGTTTGCGACTCAGAATGGTAGCGGCATCGGCGATGTTGCCTGCCGGAATCGTCGTGGGATCAGGAACGGCGTCAGCTGCTTTGGCGGTCACCGAAGCCGGAGTGGCGGCCACCGCACCAGTTTTAGCATCGGTGGTTTGTGAACTCTCCGTCGTCTGGTTACAGGAAACAACGGTTGCGGCAGTCAAAAACGAAATGGCAAGGGGGATCAAGGTACTTTTAATACGACTCATCTTCTTCCGGAGCAACACAAATTTGAGTGAATAGTAGTTTGTCAGGTAGGCAATATACGCAAAAGGTTTCTTTGGTAACTTCGGATTGACGACCGTCTTACCACTATTTTTCAACCGGATTTGCTTTCCACTGACTATCAGTCCGGACCGAAATGTTGATGGGTAGTTTTATTCCGGCTGGTACTGGCGTTTGGCCAGCGAATAATACGGTCGGAAACCGTGGTGCTGAAAAACTTTTTTGGGATCATCCGGAAATTCCTGCCGGTATGCCTCATCCGGTTGCAAGACGATCGGCGAACCGGCCCGCATGTAGTTGCTGCTGTGCACGTAAGTCGGTGGTTGGTATTGGGGCAGGGATTTTCGGATTAATTTCGAGAGGAGACCACCGAGGTATTTTTCGAAGGTGCGTTGCGATTTTTTGGATCGGTTATTAAGTTTTCGATAAATCGTACCGGCATACAGTCGCACCGGCAGCGGTTGTTTTTTCAGGGTCGATTTAACGTCATGGAACGGGTTCGTTGTGTTAAAATCATCCAGGGTTTGCAATGAAAAAGGCGTTTCGGGCACCCAGTCGGCCGCATTGACGATGGTATGTGCCCAGCCATTGCGCGTAATGAATTCGTAATCGTAGGCATAAAAAAGGTTGCCCGGTTTGGGGGCCGCACTGCAATAGGCTTTGATTACCAGGTCTTTCGGTAGCTCACCTTTTTGAATCAGGTAGTGAAGATGGGAGCGCAACAGAATCGTCAGGGCGGCTCCCTGGCTGTGTCCCATCAGCAGAAAATCCCGGACTCCGCTCGCATATTGCGCCCGGATTTGGGTTAACAGGGTTGGAGCCAGACTTCCCAGGCCGATGAGCCAGCCCACATGAACGAGGGCTTTGGGGTCGCTGGCAAGTTGATACTCGAATTTTGTGCTGTCATTCAGCGTCAGCGAACCCGTTGCGGGAACCATGGCTGCGTAAAAATTTTCCAGCCAACTGGGCACATCGACCGTTGTCCCCCGGATATCGATAACGGCTACCCGGTCGTTACGAACCCAGAGCGCCCAGCGATTGAACAGGCCCACTACGGGTGAGCGGTAAACAAACTTGTAATCGGGCGAAACCGGCGGTTTTTCGATGGGAGGGAGGGAGTCGTACTGCTGACCGGCCACCCCCAGCAGGTCAAGATATTCCTGAAGATTAAAACCGGGCTGGAGCCGGTTTTGGGCTGATACGCAGGTTACCACGGCAATCTGAACGAGCAGGACAAGTACGGAAAGTTTTTTCATAAGGTGTTGGAGAGCTGTTTGTTATGAAACCGCTTGCTCTTCTTTCTTCAGGCGACTTTCCAGCCAAAACGTGCCAAATGGCACCAGCGATGCTATAAAAGCAACGATCACCCGAATAAGGGACCAACGGCGGTCAATGGTGACGGCAATCAATGCAACAAGATACGCAATAAAGAGAACACCGTGTGCCCAGCCCACTACTTTGACAGCATGCGGCCAGCCGGCCAGGTATTTTAGCGGCATGGCAATTCCCAGCAGAACGAGGTAGGATATTCCTTCCAGAATGCCAATGAAGCGAAATCGACCGAGGGGAGTTTTAAGGGAGCGTGGCATACGTTTCAATTTACAGAAAGTGTTCACTGCAAACATACGACAGCATTCTTTTATATCCCTTACCACCAGAATGGTTTACCACTCATTTATGGTTGAAGCCATCCGTGTAATATGTTTAACCCAGTAGTTGGTATTGCATATATCTTGAACTCTATATGGAATCTCTACGTATGAATTCATCTAAATCGGAGACCTTCTGGTTTCCAGGCCGTTGGGTAGGCGGAACGACGCTGATTGCAGCGCCACTAGCCTTGCTCGCTGGCGAACTGCTTCGGATTCAGTTTGATTTTTTCTTTCCCCAGCAACTCAAGGCGTTTGAGCAACATCCCGCTCTGCTAACGACTTCGTACAGTCTCTTTTTAGCCGGCACTATTCTGCTTTGGCCTGCTATCCTGACGCTTTCCCGGCTGATTGGTCAGACGAAACCCGGCTGGGCGGTTTGGGGCGGAACGCTCGTTATTCTGGGACTCTTTGCGCGCACTTTCCATTACGGAATCAACCACCTGGCTTTTCAATTAGTCAGGGTGCAAAATCTGGAATCGGCGATCCGGGCCGTTGCCGATTCGTACGGTGCTTTCCACATCGTCGCTACCCTGTCGGCGGCTGTTATGTTTGGCTGGATCGTGCTGGCCATCGGGGCCTACCTTTCCGGCACCCTGAATCTATTCCGTTCCATCGCACTGGGTTCCATGGCGGCTCTCATGATTGGCGTTCTCAAAGGCAGTTCGGTGGTATCGGTTTTGGCAACCACCGGGCTTTGTATTGCCCTGATTCCGCTTGGCGTTCAGGTGTTGCAGGACGGGCCAAAACCGGGTATTCAAACCGTACTTCGTTGGTCGGTCCTGGTGGTTTTGTTGATCACAGTGATGTACTTTTTTGGACAGGCTGGCTAGGGCGGCCAACTTACTTGTTAAAGAATGTTAAGCCATCCCTGTTTAGTTTGATTGCTGCACCAGCCGTATCACCTTTGAAGGCAAAACCGGGAAAGCCTGATGATCAATTGCATTTTATTCCGACGGATACTAGGTTGGGTGAGTTTAGCCGCTCTGGCAGGGTGTGGACAATTGAGCCGTGACCCGTCGGTACAGTATAGCTACCAGATTCCCAAGTCGGTTGAGGACGGGTGGTCAGTTGCCTCGCTCCAAAGCCAGCAGATGAATCCGAAACCGATTGAGCAGCTAACGGATATGATCACCACCGAGCAGTATCGGAATATTCATAGTCTGTTGATTAGTAAAAACGGCAAGCTGGTCTACGAAAATTACTTTGGTGGCTATACGGAATCTGTTCCCGAAAACATCTACTCGGCTACAAAAAGCATTACCTCGGCTTTGATCGGCATTGCGTTGGATAAGCGTTTCATCAAGAGTTTGGATGAGAAAGTCGTCGATTATTTCCCCAAAGAGGCTCCCTTGCCGAACCTTACGGATGCGAAAAAACAGATCACTATTCGGGATTTGTTGACCATGAGTTCCGGTCTGGACTGCAACGATGACGATTCGCAATCGCCGGGGCGCGAAGAAAAGATGTATCAGGCTCAGGACTGGATCCGTTACACCCTCAGCCTGCCCATGGAAAATAGTCCCGGCACACAAACGCACTACTGCACCGGGGGCGTGGCCGTTCTGGGCGGTATTCTTCAGCAGGCCACTGGAAAAACCGTTGATGAGTTTGCCCAGCTCTATCTGTGGGACCCGCTGACTATCAAGCCCATCCGCTGGGATCGAATGCCAGCCGGGCCGGTCAATACAAGTGGCAGACTATTTATTCGACCCCGGGATATGGCCAAGATCGGTCAACTCTACCTGAACAAAGGGCAGTGGCAGGGTCGGCAAGTGATTTCGGCGGATTGGATCGACGCGTCGACCCGCCACCAGACTCTTCTGCGCAATCAGGAATACGGTTACTTGTGGTGGCGTCGGCAGTTCACGGTGGATGATAAAATCTATCCTGCCTACTACGCGTCGGGCAATGGTGGACAGTTTATCGTGGTCATTCCCAGTGCGGATCTGGTGGTTGTTTCGACCGCCGGAAACCTGAATTCCGGGCTCACCGCGCAGATCTTTGGTATGATTCGGTTCGGCATTCTCCCCGCTTTGTTATGAAAACAACCTGGCTCAAGACCCTGATTTGTATCCTCGGAACGACCGTTTTTGCCCCTGCCGTGGCGCAGCAACGGAACCGGTTTTTGGGAATTAGTGCCGGAGTGGCTCCGCTTCAAATCAAGGATCAGCTTCATTCACCATACACCTACCGCGGAACCGGCCTGAAGCTGAGGGTTGTGTATGAACAGGAGCGACCGCAGACGCAATGGCAGCTCGAAACCGGTTTTACGCAGGTAAATCCCCAATCGGTGGTTTCCAGAAAAGCCGCCAGCCGATCTATGGACGTGATTTTGAATTACCGCTGGCGGCTTTCACCAGCCGACAAACCGGAAAACCGCCTTCAGTATTTTGGTGGCGCTGGCCTCCGGCTCTTAGGGAACTCGACAAATTATTCGCCCGATACTGACGTGGCAACGGTTCTGACTACAGCAGCGGTTTCGTTGGGAGCGTCGGCCCAAATGTCGTACCGGTTTAGTCCGGCTCATCGGCTACAGATTCAGGCTTTTGCTTCGGCAGCCAGCGCCGTGTATCGCCCGGATTACGCCTATTATGGCAAAGAACAGTTTTCGGTAAGCTGGTTAGGTAAAAATCAGATGGCAGATGTTCAGGTCAGTTATCAATACCAATTCCGCAAAAATTTTTGCGGAATGGCTACGTATCAGCTGAGTTATTTCAAATACGGGCAACCAAGACCCGTTATTTGGTTACAGCAAAGTTTCGGAGTAGGGATACAAAGGTCCTTTTAATCGAATGAAGCAGAGCGGTTTAGCCAACGTGCTTGCTGTTTCGTTGCCTGCTATTTCATTTTCCGGATTAATTATAAACGAAAAAAGGCAAACCGAAGCCTGCCTTTTCGTATTTCCAATGAATAATTTGAATTAGCCAACGCTACCTTCCAGGCTGATTTCCAATAGTTTCTGAGCCTCTACGGCAAATTCCATTGGCAACTGGTTCAATACTTCTTTGGCATACCCGTTGATGATGAGCGCCACGGCTTGCTCCGTCGGAATACCGCGTTGGTTGCAGTAGAACAGTTGATCTTCCCCAATCTTTGACGTGGTCGCTTCGTGTTCGACGGTTGCCGTCTGGTTGTTCACTTCGATGTACGGGAACGTATGCGCTCCGCAACGGTCGCCCAGCAGGAGGGAGTCACACTGGGAGTGATTCCGGGCATTTTCGGCCCGTTTGAACACCTGCACCAGACCCCGGTAGGAGTTTTGGCTCCGGCCTGCCGAAATTCCTTTCGACACGATCCGGCTTTTGGTGTTTTTTCCGATGTGGATCATCTTGGTGCCCGTGTCGGCTTGCTGGTAATTATTCGTTACCGCTACCGAGTAGAATTCGCCGATGGAATAATCTCCTTTCAGGATCACAGACGGATATTTCCAGGTAATGGCCGAACCGGTTTCCACCTGCGTCCAGGAGATTTTCGAGTGAGCGCCTTCACAAATACCGCGTTTGGTCACGAAGTTGTAAATACCGCCTTTGCCCTCTTTGTCGCCCGGATACCAGTTTTGCACCGTCGAGTATTTGATCTGCGCTTCTTTGGCCGCAACTAACTCAACCACAGCTGCGTGCAACTGGTTTTCGTCGCGCATGGGTGCCGTACAGCCTTCGAGATAGCTCACATACGAACCTTCGTCAGCCACAATCAGCGTCCGTTCAAATTGCCCGGTTCCGGCCGCGTTGATCCGGAAATAGGTCGAAAGTTCCATCGGGCAACGAACGCCTTTGGGAATGTAACAGAACGAGCCGTCGGAGAAAACCGCCGAATTAAGGGCGGCAAAGTAATTATCTCTCGGTGGAACCACCGAGCCTAAGTATTTTTTAACCAGTTCGGGATGTTCCTGAACGGCTTCGGTCATCGAACAGAAAATGATGCCGAGTTCTTTCAGTTTCACTTTAAACGTCGTCGCGATGGAAACCGAGTCGATTACCGCATCGACGGCAACGCCCGAAAGCCGCTCCTGTTCCTGCAGCGAAATGCCCAACCGTTCGAAGGTCGCGCGCAGTTCGGGGTCGATCTCGTCGAGACTATTGATTGTTTTCTTCTGCTTGGGCGCTGAATAGTACTTAAGCCCCTGATAATCAATAGCTGGATAGGTCAGATTAGGCCAGTGTGGTTCTTTCAGCGTAACCCAGTACCGGTACGCCTTCAACCGCCATTCCAGCATCCATTCCGGCTCGTTTTTTTTAGCGGAGATGAACCGAACGATGTCTTCGCTTAAGCCAATCGGTGCCTCATCCGCTTCAATCAACGTTTCGAAACCGTATTTATATTCGGAATTGGTAATGCTTTCTAAAATTTCAACGTCTTTGCTCATAATGGGTTGCGGGCTAATACACGCAAAAGTCAATGGAATAACAAAACGGATCGGATGACTGTTCCATTCCAATTAGGCAAATATCGGAAAGTTTCCCTTTATTTGGTAAATCCGACAAAACTAAGCCAATTGTTCGATATGCCGTCTGACCAACCCGTCGATCCTAAAAAACGCATCAATATTGAACTGCTTCTGGGCCTGTCGGCTACCTTTTTGAGTTTTGCCGCTTTAATCGTGTCTATTTTTCAAACCCGTATCGCCCGGGAACAGCAGCAGGCTTCTGTCTGGCCGTATGTGCAACTTGCGGGGAATCACATTGACAACGATTTTGTCCTTGTTTTGAAAAATAATGGAGTCGGTCCGGCATTACTTAAAAAAGCCGAATTTGGGTATCGCGGCAAAACCGCAGCCTCTCATATTAAGCTGTTCAACGAGGTCATAACGACCGAAATACCCCGGGACTCCGTACAGCGGGTGGGACGTTTCTGGAATGACCTCAGGCCCGGCGATGTCCTTAAAGCCGGGGATGAAATTGAAATCTACAAAACGCAGAACAATAGCTATTGGGCTGATTTTCTGAGCGATGTGATTGCTGATCCGACGTTTCAGTTTCGAATCACTTACGCCGATGTCTACGGAAATTGCTGGCTGCTCGATCAGGGAAAAGTCACTCCGCTGGACGATTGCCCACAATAAAGCCGTTACTCTTTATCCGCAGGCACGTTAACGCCGAACGGAATCGGTCTTGAAATGCGCTCTTCCAGCGAAATAAAGGTTTCGGTCCGTTGAATACCGCCTACTTTCTGGATTTTGTCATGCAGGACTTCGCGCAGATGCTGCGTGTCCCGGCAAACGATTTTGGCAAAAATGCTGTAAATACCGGTGGTATAATGCAGGTTGACGACTTCAGGAATTTTCAGCAGTTCAATTGCGACGTCTTCGTAGAGCGAACTTTTATCCAGATAAATCCCCAGAAAACCGCTAATGTCCCACCCCAGTTTCGTGTGATCGATCACCAGCTGCGAACCCCGGACGATGCCCATCTGCTCCATTTTTTTCATCCGGACGTGAACGGTTCCGCCCGAAACGAAAATCCGCTTGCCAATTTCGGTGTAGGCCATGTTGGCGTCTTCCATCAACAACGTGAGGATCTTGAGATCGACATTATCAATCTCTAAATTTTTTTCCATTTGAACCGTACTTTTTTTAATTTCCTCAACAAAATAAGTGATCTTTTGAGAAAACAGAAATTTTTCTAATTTTTTTATAAAGAATTTGTAAATAAGACCGGATTTGCATTAACTTTGTACTGTTGAATCGATCAGAACGGTCAAAAAATTGATTTAACGGAGTTGTTTTCACCTTGTAGGATGTCGAAATTGGCAGACGTGCCCTCCTGTCTCGGGGGTGGTGATCACGGGAAAAACGCAGCATAATGCCGCTTGCAAAAGCGACTGGGGTTGACCACCAGAAGTTGTACTGTAGCTAACCGCACCGTGGGTGGTTCGAGTCCCCCTCCTACAGCATTTGGCCTGATCTGAACATCGGCCGCAACAAAATTAATGGCTTCGGCAGTTCGCTCCGGCAGCTGCATTCCGATTGGTTTTTAGTTTGTTGATGAAGTGTAATCTTAACACGCCGGCTCAGGTTGAGGCCGGCGTTGTTTGTTTTGATGGATTGCTGTGATAATAAAGCGGAAAATGATGCGGTAAAGGTAAATTTTGCGGTTATTTGATTCCGAAAAATGGCTGTCATCACCCGTATCATCAGCATCACCGTAATCATCGTCTAATGTCGGATCCCATTATTCTCGGCGTTCTTTTTCTGATTTTAGCAGCGGTTCTTACCACCTCTGCTAGTCCGCGTCCGTTCTGGCAGAAGTTTTACCACTACATTCCGGCTACCCTTCTGTGTTACTTTATACCCTCCTTATTAAATACCCTGGGATGGGTCGATGCCGATAAAACGGAATTATATCCGGTGGTTTCGCGCATTCTCCTGCCTGCTTCACTGGTGCTGTTTACCCTCAATGTCGATTTCAAAGCTTTCCGGCGTTTGGGCCGTAAATCCATAGTGATGTTTGCCGCATCGGCCACCAGCATCATGCTGGGCGGACCGCTGGCGGTTTGGTGCATCGCCCAGCTAGCACCCGAACTGGTTGGCGGGCAGGGGCCGGATGCGGTCTGGCGCGGGCTGGCCACGCTGGCCGGAACCTGGATCGGTGGAGGGGCCAACCAAACCGCACTGAAGGAGGTTTTTCAGCCCAGCAGCAATTTATTTTCCGCCATTGTAACCGTCGATGTGTTCGTTTCCAATCTGTGGTTGGGCATCCTATTATACGGTGCAGGCCATTCGGTTGCGATCGATCGCTGGTTAGGAGCCGACGCCAGCGCCGTAGAAGAGGTTAAACAGCGGATTCAGGGCCAGGTCGATGCCATTCGAAGGATACCGACGGCAACCGATTTGATCATGATTCTGGCGGTTGGTTTTGGGGCCACCGCCGTTGCTCATGCATTAGCCGATCAGATTGCCCCCTATATCGATGCCCATTCTCCGCTGCTGAGCCAGTTCAGCCTGAATGCGCCGTTTTTCTGGATCGTCGGCCTGGCAACAGCCATTGGAATTGGCCTTTCGTTTACCAGAGCCCGAAATTTGGAAGGCGTGGGCGCTTCAAAGGTTGCCACTGTTTTTCTGTACCTGATGATCGCTACCATCGGATTGAAAATGGATATTCTGGCCATTGCGGACCATCCTGGTCTGATTCTGGTAGGGTTAGTCTGGATGCTTTTTCACGTGCTGATGATGATCGGTGTCAGCCGGTTCATCCGGGCGCCCTACTTCTTTCTGGCGGTTGGCAGCCAGGCCTGCATTGGCGGCCCGGCAACGGCACCGATTATTGCCGCAGCTTTTCATCCGGTTTTGGCACCGGTGGGCGTGTTAATGGCCATTCTGGGATACGCCGTCGGAACCTACATGGGGTATGTCTGCGGAATAATGATGCAACTAGCGTCGCCCTAACCCTGACCGGGTGAAGACAATCTGCGGTTTTTTAAGTATTTTTGCATTTGCACCGAGACAGACAACCGTTTTCACAGCGTGAAATATATACGTAATTTTTGCATTATTGCCCACATCGACCACGGCAAAAGCACCCTGGCCGACCGATTACTGGAATTTACAAAAACCATTGGTGAACGTGACATGCAGGCTCAGTTTCTGGATGACATGGATCTGGAGCGCGAACGTGGTATTACCATCAAGAGCCACGCCATCCAGATGAATTACACCTATAAAGGCGAAACCTATACGCTCAACCTGATCGATACGCCGGGCCACGTCGACTTTTCCTATGAGGTTTCCCGGTCCATTGCCGCCTGCGAAGGCGCGCTGTTGCTGGTGGATGCCGCCCAGGGAACCGAAGCACAGACCATTTCGAACCTGTATCTGGCCATGAATAACAACCTGGTTATCATTCCGGTACTGAACAAAATCGACCTTCCCGGCGCCATGCCCGAAGAAGTGAAGGACGAAATGGTGGACCTGATCGGCTGCGAACGGGAAGATATCATTCCGGCCAGCGGCAAGGAAGGGATCGGTATTGAAGCGATTCTCAATGCCATTGTCGAGCGGGTACCACCACCGGTTGGCGATCCTGACGGTGAACTACAGGCCCTGATTTTTGACTCTCAGTTTAATTCCTACCGGGGAATTGAAGTTATTTTCCGGGTCAAGAACGGCCGCATCCGAAAGGGCGACAAGGTCAAGTTCATGGCAACCGGCAAAGAATATTTTGCGGATGAAATCGGTACGCTCAAGCTCAGTCAGGTCCCCAAAGAGGTGATCGAATGCGGAGACGTAGGGTACCTGATTTCGGGCATTAAAGTGGCCAAAGAAGTAAAAGTAGGGGATACCATCACCCGCTTTGCCGCTCCGGCTGCCGCCCCCATCCAGGGTTTCGAAGAAGTGAAACCGATGGTTTTTGCCGGTATTTATCCGGTCGATACCAGCGAGTATGAAGAACTGCGGGAAGCGATGGAAAAGCTCCAGCTCAACGACGCTTCGCTGGTTTGGGAACCGGAAACGTCGGCGGCTTTGGGCTTCGGTTTCCGGTGCGGTTTCCTCGGAATGCTGCACATGGAAATTGTGCAGGAGCGTCTGGAACGCGAATTTGATATGACCGTGATCACCACCGTACCCTCTGTGCGGTTTGAAGTCATCACGACCAGGGGAGAAACGCTTCAGGTGAGCGCCCCGGCCGAAATGCCCGATCCGAGCAGTATCGACTGGATCGAAGAACCTTTTATCAAAGCGCAAATCATTACTAAGGCCGAATACGTGGGCGCCATTATCGGGCTTTGCATGGATAAGCGGAGCCTTTTCAAAAATCAGGTGTATCTGACCTCCGACCGGGTTGAGCTTCAATTCGAAATGCCACTGGCGGAAGTGGTTTTTGATTTTTTTGATAAATTGAAAACCATCTCGCGCGGCTATGCTTCCCTCGATTACGAGTTTCTGGGCAACCGGGAATCGACGATGGTGAAACTCGATATCATGCTGAATGGCGAAGGCGTCGATGCGCTGTCGGCCATTGTTCACCGCGACAAAGCGTATGAATGGGGCAAGAAACTCTGTGAAAAACTGCGTGAGTTGCTGCCCCGTCAGCAGTTCGAAATTGCCATTCAGGCGGCTATCGGCCAGAAAATTATTGCCCGCGAAACCGTGAAGGCCCTGCGTAAAGACGTTTTGGCGAAGTGTTACGGCGGTGACATCAGCCGGAAACGGAAGCTGTTGGAAAAACAGAAAAAAGGAAAGAAACGGATGCGCCAGGTCGGGAATGTGGAAATTCCGCAGGAAGCCTTCATGGCGGTTCTCAAGATCAGCTAATTGGCACGATACACTTCGCATCTAACCAATTTATTTAATTAAATAGTAATCAATTGATAATCAGCGATTAAGTCTTATAGCCCGTTTGTCGTCAGTCAGTCCTACCCGTTAAATCAGCAATGCTGTGGCTTTACTGGATGCGTATTTGAAACCACTGACGGCAGATCAGGTTACCTTCCTGCTCCGGCGTGCTACATTCGGCCCAACCGCCGGGCAGGTCAGGGAATTCACCGGGCAAACGGCTTCTGACATCCTGAAAAAAATGCTGGCCGACCAGCCAGCCCCCAATCCTCCGCTCGATTCAGCCACCGGGAAGTCCTTTCATGACCAACCTTTCGATGTGGTCAATGCGGGTAAATTTACCGGATACATCAAGAATTGGTGGGCCAATCTGATGCTCAATCAGCCCGTATCGCTGCTCGAAAAAATGACCCTCTTCTGGTCTAATCACTTTGTAGTCACCGATGTGGCCGTCAACGATTACCGGTATGTGTATCAGTATAATGCGTTGCTGCGACACCATGCGCTGCGTAATTTTAAAGCCTTCACGATCGCCATTACGCAGGACCCGGCCATGCTGCGGTTTCTCAATGGCAACCAGAACGTTGCGGGGACAGCCAATGAAAATTATGCCCGCGAACTTCAGGAACTCTTCACCATTGGCCGGAATGGCGGTTATACGGAAGATGACGTTCGGGCGGCTGCCAAAGTCCTGACGGGGTGGACCGATACGGGGTATCGGAGTCCAGCCAGCGCAGCCATCGGCAGCACATTCCGGGCAAACCGGCACGACACCTCCGACAAAACCTTCTCGCCGGCGTATCAGAATGCGGTGGTCAAAGGTCGGTCGGGAGCCAATGCCGGCATCGACGAATTGAATGATTTGCTGACTATAATACTGCGTCAGGCCGAAACGCCCCGGTATATCTGCCGCAAACTATACCGCTGGTTTGTCAACTCGGACATCCCGGCCGAGGTTGAAACGAATTTCATTCAGCCCCTCGCCGATCTGTTCCAAAAAGGTAATTTTGAGATCAAACCGGTGCTAACAGCTCTGTTCCAGAGTCAGCATTTCTACGACGAATCCCTGCGCGGTGCGGTGATCAAATCACCGGTTGATCTGGTTGTCGGGACGTTTCGTTTCTGGGGATTGCAGGCTCCGGATGCAGTGGCAAATCCAACCGCCTTTTATCAAATCGGGAATTATATCTACGGTCGTGTTAAGGAACAGCAGCAGGATTTGCTGAACCCGCCAACGGTATTCGGGTGGACGGCCTACCATCAAACCGGCTATTATCAGCAGTGGATTAATTCGACCACCCTGGGCCTACGCGGCTCATTCGGTGACATGGTGACGACGGGTGCTTTAAAACTGAACGGCAAACCCGCTGTCGACGTGCTGGCGTATGTCAAGAACTTATCTGATCCATCTGATCCGGCCCGATTGGTGGACGAGCTGACCGGCCAATTGCTGGCCATTTTGCCGACACAGCCGCAAAAAGATTTCCTGACCGATACAATTCTCCTCGGTTCAATTCCCCGCTATGAGTGGACCCTCGAGTGGAACGATTATGTACGGTCACCGAACGTTGCGGCAAAAAAACAGGCGGTGCAGATGAAACTGACTGCTTTCCTGCAATACATTTTCCGAATGGCCGAGTTTCAGGTTATGTAAACTGGTCATGACCGGACCGTCGTTTTGGTCATGACCGCACTCACTCAGGCAATGAAACAAACGCGTCGTCATTTTCTACAATCTGCAGCTTCGTCGCTGGTACTTCCGGTCCTGATCGATGGGTATGGGGCCAAAGCGTTCGCCCGCCCGTCGTCGTTCATCCAGTCGTTGCTCGGTTTGGCTGATCAAAACGACCGGGTGCTGGTCATTATTCAGCTCCAGGGCGGTAACGATGGCTTGAACACGGTGATCCCGCTCGACCAGATGGGGGTGTATACGTCTCCGGGTTTTCGGGGCAATATTGCCATCTCCGAAGCCAAAGCCCTGAAGTTGAAAAATTACGCCGGCACCGGCCTGCATCCGGCCATGACCGGGATGCAGCAGCTGTTTAATGACGGAAAGTTGAGCATTGTACAGGGGGTTTCGTATCCGACACCCAACTTTTCACACTTCCGGGCGAGCGACATTTGGATGACAGCGGTGGATGCGGACAAAACCTCCGCTTCGGGCTGGACCGGACGTTACCTCGACAAACGGTTTCCGGGCTATCCGAACAGCTATCCTACCGGTAAAATGCCCGACCCGCCCGCCCTTCAAATTGGCTATGTGACGTCGACGGCCCTGCTCGGCCCGACAGATGCCATGACCATCGTGTTACAAAATCCCGACACGTTCGCCCGGCTGGTTGGCGAAACGCCCAAAGATCCCCTATCAACCATTCCGGGCTACGCCGGGCGGCAAATCGAATACATTCGCCAGCAGCAGGCCAGTTCGGTCCGGTATGCCGGGCAAATCAAAACCGCGGCTGGTCTGGGAATGAACCGGGCTAAGTACCCGGATAAAAATGCCCTGGGCGACCAGCTTAAAATCATCGCCCGGCTCATCAGCGGAGGTTTGCAAACCAAGGTTTATTATCTGACCATGGGCGGTTTTGACAACCATGCCAATCAGGTGGTGGCTACCGACACCTCGACCGGCACCCATGCGAATTTACTCAAAATACTCTCCGATGCGGTTCTGGCCTTTCAAAACGACCTGACTCAACTCAAAGTCGATGATCGGGTGGTGGGCATGACGTTTTCGGAATTTGGGCGACGGGCCATCTCGAACGGCAGTTTGGGCACCGATCACGGCACTTCGGCTCCCATGTTCGTTTTTGGCAATGCCATCAAGTCGCCCCTGGTGGGTCGAAATCCGAATCTGAGCGATCTCAACAACAACAACCTGAAGATGCAGACCGACTTCCGGCAAGTGTATGCGGCCATTTTAACCGACTGGCTCCAAACCGACGCCGACACCGAAACGGCAACCCTCTTTAAGGATTTTCCGGTAGCACCGGTATTTCGGCAGACCGTTACGGCACTGGAACCCGTGGTATCTGACGCGCGGCTGTATCCAAACCCGGCATCGGCCGGGGTGGTGCTGGAATCGGAATGGCTTAGGCAAGGTGTTAAATCCGTTCAGGTTACGGACCTGCAGGGGCGGTTTTTATCCGTGCAAACGTCACGGCCAACGCCGACAACCCTGCAATTTACAGTGGCAAATTTACCGGCCGGGAGTTACGTACTACGTGTTGAAACCGCGCCCGGTATGCTCACCAAGCGAATGGTAGTGGTGCATTGAAATGGGAATTGGCACAGTTTTAGCAAAAAAGAAAGTATGCATTATTTATCAATTATTGTTTGGCTAACCATTTTGCCAGCCATGCCCGGTCTGGCCCAACCCGCAACCAAACTGGTTGAACGGCACACAACGGTATTTGCCGTAAAAGCAATTGATGAAAAGACCCGGGCTGAAATTCCGGCTACTTACCGGGTGAAAGCCATGATTTCCAGGAAAATCTTCAATGGTAAGAGTTCGCCGGGGCGCGAGTTTACATTTTCGCTGGGGCAAAGTGATACGGTGGTGATCAATACGACCGCCAAAGGCTATTACGCGATGGAGGAGGTGTTGTTTGTGCCCTGCGACACCTGCGCGAATTATGAACACCTCGCCCTGATGGAGAAAGCCGCAGTGGAAAAAGTCGGTCCGGAAAAAACGGCGAAGCCCGACAGTATCTTCCGCGATTTAAAAGTGAATGACAAGATCCGGCTCGACAATGTGTATTTTGATCAAAGCAGTTACATTTTGAGAAAGGAGTCGTATCCGCAGCTCGACATCCTGCTGAATACGCTGAAAAGCTACCCCAAGCTAGTGATTGAAATCGCGGGGCATACCGACAACGTCGGCGACCGGCGGCTGAACCAGTCCCTTTCTGAAAACCGGGCGCGGGTCATCACCAATTACCTTATTCAACGCGGTATTCCCGAAAACCGCCTTCAGTACCAGGGCTACGGTGACAACCGCCCGGCCGCTCCCAACGATAATGAACTCAACAAGAAACTAAACCGGCGGGTTGAGTTTACGGTCCTCAGGATGTGATGCCTGACACTCCGGAATCTCCTTTCTAACTTACTGGTTAGTGGCTGGCTGGGCATGGAGTACTATTTTTACAAGTTTACCGTGTGTGGTCTGTCAGGTTCGAACCGTTAAAGTCATTCGGGAAAACACGGTTCAGGGAGAATGCAACGATCGTTCGACGGCCAGTGCCGAATGGGTAAATTGTCAAAGACACTGGCCTGTCGGGCGCTTTTTTGGGTAAAATTGCGTTATCAGTTTTTACGTGATTTGCTTGTCCCGATGCGCTATTTTGTTCGTGAAGATTCGATTGTTCGGAAAATATGGGGTGATGCCGATGTGATTCTGCTCATTTTTGCAGGAGGGGCCGCTGAATTTGCATTAAACCGGGCTGTCGACTGGCTGTTTTACACCGGAAAACTCCCCGCCGATCCGATTGGCCGGTTATTTTCGACGGTTCGATACGCCCAGGAAATTGTGTTTATGCCGCATGAAAAAGCCGTTGGAGCCATCAACCGGATGCGGGCTATTCACGGTGGCGTCGAAAAAAGCCGGGGTTACCAGATTCCCGACTGGGCTTATCGCGACGTCTTGTATATGCTGATCGATTACTCCGAACGGGCTTTTCAGCTGCTGCACCGCCCACTGACCAACCCGGAGCGCGAAGAGCTTTTCGATACCTTTCTGCGCGTGGGCGAGGGCATGGGCGTTCCGGAACTACCGCAAAATTATGCCGACTGGCAAACCGACCGGCGGCTTCATCTGGATCGTGATCTGGCGCACAGCTCATTTACCGACCAGCTTTTTGTACGGTATCGGGAAGAACTGGGGAACTGGCGGTATGGGTTGCTGCTTCAGGCGCAATCACTGTTAGTGCCGGATCAAGTTCGAAAACGACTGCCGTTGCCTGAAAAACCAGCCCTGGCGTCGATGATGTGGCTCTATAAAGTGCTGGAACGCTTGCGGTTACGCGCGCTGACCCAACGAATTTTATTGCCATCAGCTTACCTGCACCAAATCAGGGAGTTGGACCGGGAAGTGGTGGCAGGGTAATAGACGGCTTGTTGGGCAAAAACCGATTCCGTTGCGTGAGCGTCTGCGCCTAAACTGCGTGATTCGTCATTCACTTCGGCCAGTGCGTTTCAATTCCCTGAGTCCGGATCAACTTCTGAAATTCTTCCAGCAGCGGTTTTTGCTCCCGAACGGCGCGGGGAATCACCTTTTTGTCGAGGGCAAAAGCAACCAGTGCGCCGACGGCTTCGCCAATACTCCATTCCACGGGATGCAGACGGTAGCAGCCGTTCGTTAGGTGCGTGGTGCCGATATTTTTGTTGGCGGGAAGCAGATTTTCCATGCGCCGGGGCAGGAGCGCACCCAAAGGGATTTGAAATGGAAGCGAACCAAAATCGATGTAATTGTTGCCCCGGCTACTGGGATGCAAATCAATGTGGTAATACCCAACTCCCACGCTGTCGTAAAAATCAGCCGCCGTGTTGCCGGTTTTTTGCCCCGTAATCAAGGCCCGGTTGGCCGCGCCGACGTGTTCTTCCAGAACGGTGAAAACCGCCTTGATCCGGCGTGATTCCCGGACATAAGGATACTTGGCCATGCCGTCTTCCGTGCCCATGATGTCGGGTCGTAGCCGCAAACCGGGCCAGCCCTGACCGCCGTCCGGGCGGGGGGCTTCGGTTTGGAGCCAGTAGAAGAGCGAAAGGTTGAGCTGCTTGGCCTGATCGACGTGTTTTTTGAATTCTTTATCACTCACACCCACCAGGTTGCCCAGGAAATAATCATTCTGGGGCCAGTTCACCACGGTAATATCGCTGAGGTAGGTTCCCGGTTTGAAATTGCTTTTGCTAATCAGCCGGCGGTAATTCCACAGATTCAGGGCTGAGCCGGTGGCAATGCCTTCCGGATGAAAACCGAGTGTTTTGGGTTCCAGCGTCGACGGGTTGGAATAGGAGAGGTCGAGGAGTTTACCAGACCACGCGGGCGTTAATTTCGGAACCAGATTCCGCCAGAAATCATAATCTTTGGGTTTTTCAATGCTATGGTCAACGGCTTTGTTGTTGATCATTGGCACGTAATCCATCGCAAAGCAAACCGTAAAGGCCTGCTGGTTCGCGGGATCTCCTTTTTCGGGAGCGTGCAGTTCGCCGGTTTCATTTTTCGATTCCGTTCCGGTGACAAATTCTGTTCCGGTCAGCGGTAATAAATCGCCCAGTTCGGTTGCATCCACAAAATACGGCGCCGTCAACATCACTTCCTTTCCACTGCGTAGGCTTACCGCTTTCAAGGCCCGCACCCGGTCGCCGGTAGCATCGGCCCCCGTGATCTTGTGCTCCGTCAAAAGCGTTAATTGTTGTGAACTGAGGTAGGGTGCCAGCATGTCCAGCAAAACCGCCACGGCTACCCGCGGTTCATGGCACAGGCGGGAAACCGCCCCGTCGCCCGGATTGAGCTGTTTTCGGTTTCTGGCGTCGTCGGTCAGCGGATAATTCCGGATGTAATAGTCCCGGACGGCCGTCCGGAAAGTCCGGTAAAGCCGGGTCGCACCGTGGGTTTCGATCCACTGATGCTCGTCGGGAGGCACGCCCTGCTGGGAAATCTGCCCACCGATCCAATCGGTTTCTTCCGTCAGAATAACCCTTAGATTGGAACGCAAAGCCGCTAAAGCAGCCGCGCATCCCCCCAATCCACCACCGGCGACAACTACATCGGCCGAAAATTCGTTACTACTTTGATTCGGGGCAAACCCGCGCGTTTCAGCCAGTGCCGGCGTTGGGAGGGCAAACGACGATGCCGATGTCGCGACTATACTGCCAACAGCAACGGTTTCAATGAAATTTCTTCGATTCATAAAGACGGTAATGGAAAAGGCGGGGTGGTCGATTATCAGGCCGCAATTTGCAAATCAAAGCGGATAAGTGGAAACTTCGCGTCAGGTTAACCAACTTTCCCCGCTTTCTTCTAATTTTGAACACTCGAAGCAGAACTACTGATATACTTGCACAAAACCGCATATGGCAGAATTAATCCGAATGCCCAAGATGAGCGACACCATGACCGAAGGTGTCATCGCTGAATGGCATAAGAAAGTAGGCGACACCGTCAAGTCGGGCGACGTGCTGGCCGAGGTGGAAACCGATAAGGCGACGATGGACCTGGAGGCTTACGACGAAGGGACGTTATTATACATTGGCGTTGAAAAAGGCCAGGCCGTACCGATCGATGGCATTCTCGCCGTCGTGGGGAAAGCCGGTGAAGATTTTAAATCCTTACTGGATGGTTCCGGTTCGTCAAACGGTGCATCGGAATCGAAAGCCGAAGCACCGGCCGAAAAACCAGCCACACCCGCCCCCAGCCCGAATGGCGCGGCTCCGGGCCAGGCCACCAGCCAGACGCCCGACCCGAAAGCGGTTTCGGCTGCTCCGGCAGCCAACGTCAATGCGTCGATCATTCGGATGCCGAAAATGAGCGATACGATGACCGAAGGAACCATCGTGGCCTGGAATAAAAAAGAAGGCGACACCGTGAAAGCCGGTGACGTACTGGCCGAGGTGGAAACCGACAAGGCGACGATGGATCTGGAAGCCTACGAAGAGGGCACCCTGTTGTACATCGGCGTCAAGGAAGGCCAGGCCGTTGCCGTGGATGAAGTGATCGCGGTGGTTGGCGAAAAAGGCGCCGATTTTAAAGTACTGTTGCAAGGCGGTGGACAACCCGCAGCGCCAGCCGCCACCCCGGCTGTTGAAGCTCCCAAAGCCGAAGCGCAACCAACGGCGGCTCCGGCGGAAGCCACGAGCGACAACGGCCACGAAGGCCGGGTTCTGGCTTCACCGCTTGCCAAGTCGATTGCGAAAGAAAAAGGCGTCAACCTGGCGCAGGTGCAGGGGTCTGGCCCCGACGGACGCATTGTAAAACGCGATGTCGAAACCTTCCAGCCTTCCAGCCAGCCAGCCGCGCAACCGGCTCCGGTGCAAACCGCCCCGGCTCCGGCCCCAAAACCGGCTGCTCCTGCCGTTCAACCGGCTCCGGTTGCCCAGGGCGAGTACGAAGACATTCCGCTGACCCAGATGCGGAAAACGATTGCCCGTCGTTTGTCGGAGAGCCTGTTTACGGCTCCGCATTTCTACCTGACCATGGAAATCAACATGGACAAGGCGATGGATCTGCGTGGCAAAGTCAACGAGGTCAGTCCGGTCAAGGTATCGTTCAACGATTTTGTCCTGAAAGCGGCCGCATTGGCGCTGAAGAAACACCCGGCCGTGAATTCGTCGTGGTTAGGTGATAAAATCAGACGGTATTCGTACGTCAACATTGGCGTTGCCGTGGCGGTGGATGAAGGCCTGCTGGTGCCGGTTGTTCGCAATGCCGACCAGAAAACGTTATCGACTATTGCCGCCGAAGTGAAAGATCTGGCGGGAAAAGCTAAAGACAAAAAACTCCAGCCGAAAGACTGGGAAGGCAGCACGTTCTCGATTTCCAACCTGGGCATGTTCGGTATCGACGAATTTACGGCCATCATCAACCCGCCCGATTCCTGTATTCTGGCGATTGGTTCGATTAAACAAACCGTCAAATTTGAAGGCGATATCGCCAAGCCGACCAACGTCATGAAAGTTACCCTTTCGTGCGATCACCGCTCGGTCGATGGTGCCACGGGCGCTTCTTTCCTGCAGACGTTCAAGGGCCTGCTGGAAAATCCATTCGGAATGTTGGTATAAAACCGGTTTATAGTTTGCAGTTTACGGTTTATGGTTTTACGGTACAGTTTCCCTACCAGACTCCATAAACTGTAAACTAGATGCCGTAAACTGGAAAGAAAGGATGCAAAAAATTCACGCCACTACCGTCATTGGCATTCTGCACAATGGCGAAATTGCGCTCGGGGCCGACGGACAGGCTACGATGGGTAATACGATTGCTAAAAGTAACGTTCGGAAAGTAAGAAGTCTGATGAACGGGAAAGTGCTGGCGGGATTTGCCGGTTCTACTGCCGATGCGTTTACGCTGATCGAACGATTTGAGGAAAAACTCAATGCCTACGGCGGAAACCTGAAACGGGCGGCTATTGAACTGGCAAAAGACTGGCGGACCGACCGGTATTTGCGGAAACTGGAGGCCATGTTGATTGTGGCTTCCAAAGACGATTTGCTGGTTATTTCCGGTACCGGCGATGTTCTTGAGCCGGATAATCAGATTGCTGCCATTGGCTCCGGTAGTATGTACGCCCAGTCGGCAGCCCTGGCGATGAAGAAGCACGCTTCCCAATTGACGGCCGAAGAAATGGTACGGGAAAGTTTGCATATTGCGGCCGATATTTGCATTTATACAAACCACAATCTGGTGGTGGAAACGATACGCTAGTCGGTTTATGGTTTATAATTTATAGTTTATGATTGGCTGACGTATGAAATGCAAGCGTCAGCCAATTATAAATCATGAACTGTAAACCATAAACTTTTTAAAACTGACAAACTACCTAATCCTCTTTATGAAAGGTTTGCGAGCAGTTTTACCCAAAGCCGTCAGAAAGCGGATCACATTCGGATTTGGAACGGCCTTGCTGTTGATTGCACTGGGTTTCGGCCTGACCTTATACAGTTACAATCAGTATCGAAAAGCCAGCGACCGGATCGAACACAGCCAGCAGGTAACCAACCGGCTGGGCCGTATTCTGTCGCTCATAACCGACGTAGAAACCGGCGAACGCGGTTATCTGGCTTCTTCCGGAGACGGTATTTATCTGGCCGCTTTTGACGATGCATTGCCGCAGTTTACTCCGCAGCTGGATCAAATCCGGACGCTGGTGGCCGATAATCCCCAACAACTCCAAAACCTGGATTCGCTCTCGCAGCGAATCGACACCAAAATAGCGATGGCCCGCCAGCAGGTCGATGCGGTTAAAAAAAAATTGCCCATCTCCATCGCCCGGACGTATATGCTCCTGGGCAAGGCCCGCATGGATCGGGTGCGGGAGTTGTTGAAAAAAATGAATGAAGTTGAGCAAATCCGGTTCGACACCCATTCTGAAGCCGCCGAACATGCCTTTCGCAATACACTTATTAGTATCTTTACGTTGTCGTTGCTGACGTTTGTGACGCTGATTGTTTCGTATAACCTGCTGGAAAATGAGTTGAATACCCGCCAGAAAACGGAAGATCAACTGCGGGCGTACGAGGACGAGTTGCAGGACAAGATTCAGTTGCTGGAAATATCGAACGAAGAGCTGGAGCGGTTTGCCTTTGTGGCTTCCCACGACATGCAGGAGCCGTTGCGGAAAATTCAGTCGTTTGGCTATTTGCTCCGCGACCGGCATGAGAACGGGCTGACGCCGGAGGGAGTGATGTATTTGAATAAAATCCTGCAATCGGCGGAGCGGATGTCAAAAATGATTAAGGATCTGCTTAACTTTTCCCGTATTTCGACCAAGAAAGAGCCTTTCCGAACTGTGCGGCTGGCCGAGGTCGTCCAGGGGATTCTGAGCGATCAGGAGCTGAAAATAAAAACCGCCGGAGCCACCTTTCAGATCGATAAACTCGCCGTAATCGAAGCCGTTCAAAGCCAGATGGATCACCTTTTTTCCAATCTGATTTCGAATGCCCTCAAGTTTACCAAACCCGGTCAACCCCCGGTTATTTCGATCAAAGGCGTATCGATTGATGGGGCGGATTACGAAGAACTTATTCCGGGGAAAAAGTATTACAAAATAACGGTTACCGACAACGGGATCGGATTTAATGAAAAGTACATCGATCACATTTTTAAAATTTTCCAGCGATTACATGGAAAAAGCACGTACGAAGGAACCGGTATCGGACTGGCCATCTGCAAGCGCATCGTTAACAATCATAAAGGCCTGATTACGGCCCAGAGCCAAACCGGCGTTGGAACGACTTTTATCATTGTATTACCCGAAAAGCAGACGCAGTCTGTTCATGACAATGCAACAACCCACGAAACCAGTACATATATTATTAGCTGACGACGATGAAGACGATCGGTTTTTGACGCGTGAAGCCTTCCGACAGCATTTTCCGGTTACCGAAATGAACATAGTGGAAGATGGCGAAGAATTAATGGAATTCCTGCGTCGTACGGGTCGCTACGAAAGTTCGGATCATCCCTTACCCGAGTTGATTCTTCTGGATCTGAATATGCCCCGCAAAGATGGCCGGGAAGCGTTGCAGGAAATCAAGGCGGATCGTGACCTTCGTCACATTCCGGTGGTCATTCTCACCACGTCCGACGCCAGCATCGACATTGATAATTCGTATTTATGGGGTGCGAACAGCTTCATTACCAAGCCGGCGTCCTTTAAAAAACTGATGGATATTACGCAAACGATCGGCGAATACTGGTTCAACGTCGTTAAAGTGAGCGGCCGAAACTGAAAAATCGCCGTTACTCGTTGACTTTCAACGTCGTCAGTTGCGTCATAATCTGTTCCAGAAAACCCATCACGCCTTTTAAAGAACCGGGGTTGTATTTGTTTACCAGGACGGTAAAACTCAACAGTTCGCCATCGGCCGAGGTTGCATACCCGGCATACGCCCGCACACCCTCGATGGTGCCACTTTTGGCATGAATATTTCCGGCAGCTGCCGTACCACGTCCCAGATTTTTAACCGTCCCGGATTCGCCCACCACCGGAATGCTGTCATAAAACGGAAGAAAACTTTTCTCCTTCGTCATCACGGCCAGAATACCGGAAAGATTGGCCGCTGTCAGCGCGCCAACCGGCGATAACCCGCTGCCATCTTTTGGTCGAAAACCGGTTAAATCGACGCCTTTGCCCTGCCAGAACCGGGTCAGCTGCTGAAGGGCCTGATCCGTCGTTACCGGTGCTTTGGCCAACGCATTGCCCGCCAGAATGAGCAGCGATTCGGCGTATAAATTGATGCTTTGATGATTCGTCAGCCGCACAACCTCCGCTAATGGTACGGATGTATGGAGATGTAAGGGCGTTCGTTTGGCCGCCGGAACCTGTGCCGGTGCTTCAGTAGTGCCCGGCTCGGGAAGGCGACCCGGCCCGATCGACTGAGGAAGGCTGTTTATGGAAATACCAGCTCTGGTCAACTGTTCCTGAAGCGCAAAAGCCGTAAAAAATGCCGGATCGGGCAGCGATCCTTTGACCCCAAATACATTCATGCCCGCCGGAACCGTGCCTTCCAGAAAAACCTGGGGTGAAAACGGAGCGTTGTAAATAATGACTTCGTCGCCCGATCCGGTGGGGCCGGTTCGGACGTTATTCTGAAACCGGAGAAAAGGCGTTGCGGGTTCGGTTCGCAGTAATCCGGCGGGCTGACCAACGGATTTAGCCGGTTTGAATACCGCCCGGTACATATTTTCGTTGAAATTTAACCCGCAAACGCCGGCTCCGTAATAATTGCCCATATCGCCCCAAACCCAGGTGTTCGGCACGGGAAGTGACTGAATAACCGATGCATCGCCAATCACCGACCCGCGAATGTGTTTGATTCCCGCGCTGTGAACCATTTCCGTCCACGTGCGCAGGAGGGTAGGCGCGTCGGCAAATTCCGCAAAGCGATTGCTGCCCAGCGTGGGGTCGCCCGATCCCCGGATGTAGAGATTGCCGTTCAGGACACTGTCCCGAATGGTGCCATCATGCTCCAGAATGGTTCCAAAGGTATAATTGTCACCCAGCACGGCCAGGGCGGTGGCGGTGGTTACCAATTTTAAGGTCGATGCCGAAGGAAGGCTCATCCGGGCGTTAAAGTCCAGAAGTACGCCACCATCGCGCGCCCGACGCACCGACAGGGCGGCTGTACCATTCCGAACGAGCGGACTGGTTTGCAGCTGGGTCATTGTCGTTTGCAGGCGTTGTATGCCCAGCGAATCGGCGGGTGGGTGTGCCTGGCAGAGCGGAATGATTACAAAAAAATAACTTAAAATTAATACGGCGTATCGATGCATGGAAATACAAAATAGGAAGAGTAAGGCCGGATGACTCAATGAATTGGATAAAAATTGACCTTTTTTCATCCGTTTCATTCATCCAATCTGTGTGTCGGTTACCAATAGTTTATGAAAGCGGATTTTGTAGCTTTGCAAAAATAGCCAGAATTTAAAGCCCTTATCTGTTGTTCTATCAAATAATATGTAATTAATGTTTTGTAGCTTCTTTGAAACTGTACACTTGTAAAAAACAGAATCAAAGCCATTAATCGAATCGAATGAAGTTAACATTTTGGGGGGCGGCCCGTCAGGTAACAGGTAGTATGTTTCTGCTGGAAACGGATGACAATTACCGAATTCTGATTGATTGCGGGGCCGATATGGATAAAAAAGCCGTCTTAAACGGGCACGACGATGAATCTCCGAAATCGATCGGAGGCTACTTCCCGTTTGAAGCTTCCACAATCAATGTTGTTCTGCTGACTCACGCCCACATCGATCACAGCGGCAACTTACCAAACTTGTACCGGGAAGGCTATGAAGGCCAGATTTTGTGTACTGATCCTACGTATTCGCTAACGAACCTGCTGCTTCAGGACGCGGCCTCGCTCAACCACCGGCGTCTGAGCGAAATGGGGAAGAGCAAAAAGCAAAAGGTTAAAAAGAAACTTGTTACCATGCAGAAAGATTTATTTCTGGAGAAACAAGTGCGGGAATCGATGGAAAACGTGGTTCCTATCCAATATAACCGAAAGTTCCGGCTCGGCGATAGCGTTGATGTTACCTTTATTCCGGCCGGGCATTTGCTCGGCGCGGCTCATATCGTCATTAACGTTGTTGAAAATGGCGAGAAAAAAAGCATTTGTTTTTCGGGCGACATCGGACGTCGGAACTACCCGCTCCTGGGCGATCCCGAACCCATTCCACCGGTCGATTATCTGATTTGTGAGTCGACGTATGGCAACCGGCTGCACATCGATTCCGAAACCCCGGAAGCGATGCTGGCCGATGTCATCAAGCGAACCTGCATTGATATACCGGGTCGGCTGATTATTCCGTCGTTCTCCGTTGGACGCACGCAGGCGCTCCTGTATACGCTCAACCGGCTGTATACCGAGCAGGGCTTTCCTCCGATTAAAGTGTTCTCTGACAGTCCGTTAGCACTGGAAAGCACGAAGGTGTACCAGAAAAACCTGCGGATGCTGAACAAGGAAGCGAAAGCGTATCAGGAAGAAAATGCATCCCTGTTTGACTTTGTCAATTTTGAATACCTGGAAAGTTCAAAAGCGAGCCGGGAAGTTTCCAATTACAACCAGCCGTGTATCATCATTTCGTCGTCGGGTATGGTGCAGGGGGGGCGTGTCGAACAGCACGTAGCCGCCAACATCAGCAATCCGTACTGTACCATTCTCATCATCGGGTATTGCGCCGAAGGAACGCTGGGCTGGCGATTGCTCAATGGGCAACCCACCATTTCGATCAAAGACAAGGAAGAACCGGTTCTGGCGAAAGTGGAACGAACCGACGTATTCAGCGGGCATGGCGACCGCGACGATCTGGTGCGGTTTGTGAAACATCAGTCGCCTGAAAAATTGAAAAAGGTATTTTTGGTACACGGCGAATTCACGAGTATGTCGGCTTTTCAGCAAACGCTGCTCGAGGAAGGTTTTCCGAATGTGGAGCTCCCCACGAAGGGCCAGATGTATGAGTTGTGACAACGAAAGGTTGCTGAACCGGATTTTCCGCTAACTTTGCCAATCGAAAAAAGTACCCATGTCAGTTTTCCGATGCCTTTGACAAAATCGGGAATGGAAAACGGGCAGTTTAAAACGGGCAACTGAGAACTATTTTTTGAATGAGGACGTATTTGGACTTCGAAAAACCTATAGCCGATTTGGAAGTACGACTGGTCGAAATGAAGAAACTGGCCGGTACCAGTAACGTTGATGTTACTGAAGCTGTTGCGTCGCTGGAAGTCAGCATTGAAAAGCTCCGCAAGGAAATTTTTGATAACCTTACCCGTTGGCAGCGCGTTCAGCTTTCCCGCCATCCCGACCGGCCCTACACGCTTGATTATATTTCGTTAATGGGCGGACAGTTTATTGAACTGCACGGCGATCGGACGGTTCGCGATGATCCGGCCATGGTCGGCGGTTTTGTCGATATCGACGGGCAAACCGTTATGTTGATTGGCCAGCAGAAAGGACGAAATACCAAACAACGCCAGCAGCGAAACTTTGGTATGGCCAATCCGGAAGGATACCGCAAAGCACTCCGGCTGATGAAGCTGGCCGAAAAATTCAACAAGCCCATCGTTACGATGATCGATACACCGGGTGCCTATCCGGGTCTCGAAGCCGAAGAACGGGGTCAGGGCGAGGCCATTGCCCGTAACCTGAAGGAAATGTTCATGCTTCAGGTTCCGGTCATCTGCATTGTCATTGGCGAAGGCGCTTCGGGCGGGGCGCTGGGAATCGGGATTGGCGACCGCGTTTTGATGCTCGAAAATACCTGGTACTCCGTTATTTCGCCCGAAAACTGCTCGACGATTCTCTGGCGAAGCTGGGATTATAAGGAGCAGGCGGCCGAAGCCATGAAACTGTCGGCCCGCGATATGGAGAAAAACAAACTCGTGGATGGGATCATCGAAGAACCGCAGGGGGGCGCGCATACCGATCACGCTGAAATGGCCCGCCGAATCAAGAAAACCATCCTCGATACCATCGCTGAATTGGCTCACTTTACGCCCGAAGAACGCATCGACCAGCGCATCGAGAAGTTCTGTTCGATGGGAGTTGTGGTCGAATAATTGTGAAACCTATGGCAGGTGTTTTAAAACCCGGTATTAAAAATATTATTTTCGACCTCGGCGACGTCATTATTCCCATCGATTTACGCGCCCCCATCCGCAATTTCGCCGTGCTTTCGGGTCTGAGTGAAGAGGAAGTGGAGTCGCTCTGGCGGGAGCACGGGTTGACGACGCAATACGAAACCGGGCTGATCGACGACGCGGCTTTTCGCCAGCACGTTCGCGACTTACTCAAAAACCGCAGCGACGCACCGGACCGGTGGGCGGATGAGGTCATCGATACCGCCTGGAATACCGTTTTGCTCGATCTGCCCGTAGAACGGGTGGAGCGCATCCGCCAGCTTCATGGACAATACCGCCTGTTTCTGTTGAGTAACACCAGTTCGATCCACATTGCCAAGGTTAATACCATTTTTACCGAGCTCGGCCAGCCTTCGCTCGAAGCCCTTTTTGAGCGGGTTTATTACTCGTATGAAGTAAAACTGGCCAAGCCTTCCCCGGAAATTTATCAGCACGTTTTGACAACTTCGGGCCTGAAACCGGAAGAAACCCTGTTTTTAGACGATAATCCGCATAACATCCGGGCGGCTGCTGAGTTAGGTATACATGCTGTACAGGTGCAACCGCCCCTGACGATTCTTGATTATCTTCGCGATGAATCCACAAACGAGGACGTACCTCATTCAAGCTAGCCTTTTTATACTTACCCTGTTTTCTACGACCGCGGCTGGTGCGGAATGGATGTATGGCCGGTTTTTTCTCGATCCGGAGCACGGTATCGGATGGCCCGAATTCTGGGACGGTCTGCACTATTCGATTCCGTTTCTGGCCATTTTGACGGTGCATGAATTCGGCCATTTTTTTGTAGCCCGCTACCACCATGTTCGCGTCACCTTGCCTTATTACATTCCGCTTTGGTTCGGTTTCGGGCAAACACTCGGCACAATGGGCGCTTTTATCCGGATTCAGGATTTCATCAGCAGCCGCAAAAAGTTTTTTGATATTGGGATTGCCGGTCCATTAGCCGGTTTTGCGCTGGCGTTAGTGGTGTTGTGGTATGGGTTTTCCCACTTGCCGCCCCCTGAGCACATTTTTACCATCCACCCCGAATACAAACAGTACGGTTTGGCGTTTGGGCAGCATGTTTATAAAAACCTGCCGCCCGACAGTGTCATTCGGCTGGGAGATAACATTCTGTTCTGGTTCTTCAAAACCTACGTAGCGGATCCGGCCCGGTTGCCGCATCCGTACGAAATGATTCACTACCCGTACTTGATGGCGGGGTATTTTGCCTTGTTTTTTACGTCGCTCAATCTCATTCCGATCGGACAACTGGATGGCGGTCACGTACTCTACAGCCTGATTGGCCGTCGGGCGTTTCGGATGGTTGCTCCGGTTTTATTGATCGGCTTTGCGTTCTACTCCGGTTTGGGCTTTATCAAACCATCGGATTTCATCGTTGCCAACGATCGTGATTTCATGAATGAACTGGGCTATCTGGGCTTGTATATCCTGGGGCTTTTTCTCAGCTTTCAGAGCATTAACGACAACCGGATGACGGCACTGCTGCTGGCGTTGAGTGTGGTAGCCGGGCAGTTTCTGGTATCGTACTTTTTTCCGACGGTCACCGGTTATCCCGGATTTCTGCTGTTTATTTTGATTCTGGGCCGTTTTTTGGGCGTATACCACCCCGAAACCCAGGATGATCAGCCATTGGGCACCGGTCGGGTTATTCTGGGCTGGCTGGCTTTACTCATTTTCGTTTTGTGTTTTAGCCCAAAACCGTTTATATTTTCTTAATCTTGTCCTACAAACAGGCGTCCTGTATCAGAAGAGTATGTTCAGCGCATTTGCCAGGTGGCTTTATAAACTAGCCGGTTGGAAACTTCTCGGCACAGTTCCTGACCTCCCGAAAGCAATTTGGGTGCTTGCGCCCCACAACACGAATTGGGATTTTCTGGTGGGCGTAGGAGCGAGGGCCACGACTGGTGTCTGGATTCAGTATCTGGCAAAACGGGAGCTTTTTACGTGGTATGCGGGCTGGTTTTTCCGGATTTTAGGGGGCAAACCCGTCGATCGCAGCCGGGCTAACAACCTGGTCGATGCCATGGTCGATGTACTGGTGCAAACCGAAAAGCTGCACATCTGTATTCCCCCCGAAGGGACGCGAAGTGATGTCGACCGGCTCAAAACCGGGTTCTATTACATTGCCTTGAAAGCGGATGTTCCCATCATTCTGACCGGTATCGATTATCCCCGCAAAGCCGTAATTCTAAGCGAGCCACTCTACATGACCGGCGATTTTCAGAAAGATATGCGACCGGTTTTCGAGTTTTTCAGCCACATTCAGGGCAAAAAAAAGGAATGGCTCAAGCGGTATGAGCAAACCGGGCTGATCAATTAACGGCCGGCCTGCCCGACGGTCCGTTAGTCCGTAAGTACGACACCATAAGCTCACCCGCGCGGTCGGAAGCGCCCGGACCACCAACTTTTTCCCGCAACTCCGCATAATCCGCTCGCTGGCGTTCGTGTTCCGACCCGCCGGGCAGTATTTTCGTCAGTTCCTGAACCAGATTTTCCGTCGTCAACTCGTACTGTTTCAACTCCCGGACGGCTTCCCGCCTAAGAATTAAATTAACCAGCGAAATATACGGTACGGCAATCAGCCGGCTGGCTACCTGATAGGTCACCCACGACATTTTGTAACAAACCACCTCCGGTACATTCAACAGGGCTGTTTCCAGCGTTGCCGTTCCGGAAGTTACCAAAGCCGCATCGGCCACCGACAGAAGATCATAAGCGGCATCCACCACCACCGGCGTTGTGGGAAATCCCTGCATCGACTCGGTATACAGCGATTCAGGAAGATTGCTGACGCCGGATACAACGAATTGATAGTCAGGAAAGTGAGGTATGGTTTCCATCATCATGGGCAGCATGATGGAAACTTCCTGATGCCGGCTTCCGGGCAGGAGGGCAATGATGGGTTTGTCGCTTAGGCCGTTCTTCTTTCGAAACTCAGGATCGATTTGAAAACCCGCAATGGCGTCCATCAGCGGATTTCCGACGTAATCGACCTTATATTCGTACTTTTTGTAGAAATCGACCTCAAAGGGAAAAATAACAAACAGCTGATCGACAACCGCCTTGATTTTCAGGGCCCGTTTCTGATTCCAGGCCCACACTTTTGGCGAAATGTAATAGAAAACCCGAATGCCGTGTTTTTTGGCAAACCGGGCCATTCGCAAGTTGAAACCCGCGTAGTCGATCAAAATCAGCACATCGGGACGGGTCGTGAGTACATCCTGCTGGCAATCGCGTAGGTTTCGGCGGATGGTTCCTAAATTCTGAACGACCTCCAGAAAGCCCATGAAGGCCATTTCGCGGTAGTGGCGCACCAGCGTTGCCCCGGCTTCTTCCATCTGCTCACCACCCCACGCCCGGAAGCGGGCCTGGGAATCATAGCGACCAATGGCTTTGATGAGATTTCCGCCGTGCAGGTCGCCCGAACGCTCACCGGCAATCAGGTAATACGTCATAGGTTATTCCCCATAATAATCCACGTAATTTTTTGGGGTTTCGTAGAGACGGATCCGGTGGAGCCGGGCTTCGGTAATTTTTTCAAGAGCCCGATCCAGAATTTTCCAGATTTCAACGATAAATATTTCGCAACTGGCCATTTTCCCGCGCATAAAATCGACATCCAGGTTGAGGTTTTTATGATCGACCTTATCGATAATTTCTTCCTTTACCAGATCCCCCAGCACTTTGAGATCGATTACAAAACCGGTATCGGGGTTTGGCTCTCCTTTGACCGTTACAATTAATTCAAAGTTATGACCATGCCCGTTTACGTTTGCACACGGGCCAAAAACTTCCTTATTTTTTTCGTCAGACCAAGTCGGGTTAAACAACCGGTGGGCCGCGTTAAAATGTTCTTTTCTGCTAATATATACCATTATACACCATCGCCCGGGCGATTCGTCGTTTTGGGCAGCCCGTGTTATGTCAACTGCCCTTAGTTGATTGCAAAATTACAGCCTTCGAAGCGTTAATAAAAATCCAAATTGAGTTTGACTCAAGTCACCTTTTAGTTAACAAAAAGATCATTTTTAACGTGCCGTTTGTAAAGTCAATATAGGAATTGTTCTATTTTTTCATTAAAACGTGGATAGGTTGGTGTACTGAATTATCCTAACTTTACACCCTGTTTATGAGGAAGATCACACAAATTTAATCTAACCTAAAACAATCGTTGCTCAATTTCTACGGAGTATGATAATTGTTACGGGCGCAACAGGCTTCATCGGAAGCTGTCTGATTTCAAGATTGAATCAGGAAAATTTCAATGCTATCATTGCCGTCGATGATTTTTCACGGGAAGATAAGCTGGCCAATTTAGAAGGGAAACGCATTCTGGAACGGGTAGACCGCGAAGAGTTTTTCGACTGGCTGGATGACAATTATCATGAGATTGAGTTTCTATTTCACATCGGTGCACGAACCGATACCACCGAGTTTGACCGGAGTATTTTTGAACATCTTAATGTAGAGTACTCCAAAAAGATCTGGCAGAAATGCATTGACTACCAGATTCCGCTGGTTTATGCTTCCTCTGCGGCAACCTATGGGTTGGGTGAGTTGGGTTACGACGACAACGAATCGCTGATTCCGCAGTTAAAACCGCTCAACCCCTACGGCGATTCCAAGAACGAGTTCGATAAGTGGGTCCTGGAACAGGAAAAGCATCCTTTCTTCTGGGCCGGGCTGAAATTCTTCAATGTTTACGGGCCGAACGAATACCACAAAAACCGCATGGCGTCGGTTATTTATCACGCCTTCTGTCAGATCAACCAGAAAGGTTCGATGAAGTTATTCCGGTCGCATCACCCGAATTTCGCAGACGGTGAACAGATGCGCGACTTCATTTATGTGAAAGATGTGGTGGAGGTTTGCGTGTTTTTGATGCACCACCGCCGAAACTCCGGAATTTATAATCTGGGCAGCGGCAAAGCCCGGACGTTCCTGGATTTAGCCAACAACACTTTTCTGGCAATGGGCATCACGCCCCAAATCGAATTCATCGACACACCCGAAGACATCCGGGACAAATACCAGTATTACACCCAGGCTTCCATGAGCAAACTGCGCTCCATTGGGTATACCCAACCGTTTCAGTCGCTGGAAACCGGTATTGAAGATTACGTGAAGAATTATTTAATTCCCGGAAACACCCTGTAACGTACCCACGGACTTTAGTCCGTGAGCATTGTTACGTGTTTATTGATCACTCACGGACTAAAGTCCGTGGGTACGTTATTGCCAGATAATTTCGACCACTTCTTTCTTTAAATCCACCGTCGTCCGCTTTTCATCGTGGGTTCGGCGCAGCACAATGGCACCGTTTTGAACGCGCATGGATTCCTGTTGCAGCACACGGGTGTCGTCTTTTTTGTGGAAAATCGACACCGACACATCCGCGTATTCGGCCAGTGGCAGGGAATAAGTTTTGCCTGAAACCTTAATGGAACGGGCCAATGAGGGTGTCGGTTGTCCTTTCGCCAGCGCCAGCGCGCGTGATGCCTGCGGGACGCCATACCCAATGTAATTGTTGCCGTAGGGGTAGAGATGCGACGATTTTTCAATAATGCTGATCAATTCCTTGTTGGTCAGCTTCGGATTCGCCTGCATCAGGCAAGCCGCAAAACCGGTGATGACCGGTGCCGATAAGGAGGTTCCGTAGAGCGAAAAACAGGAAACATTCGGTTTCAGATACGGCAAAAATTCCGGACCGATGCTGCTGTAGCCAATGCGATTCCAGACTTTATTGTTGGTTGCGCCAACGGCCAGCACACCCTGTGCGTCGGCCGGTGTCGATATGATCCGCCACGAGCGGTCGTCGCCCTCATTACCGGCTGAAACGATTACCAGAATGCCTTTCTTGTCGGCGGCCAATTGAGCGGCTTTACTGATCAGGCTCGTGTGACCATCCATTTGATCGGGCTGATAATTTTCTTTCGGATTGGTAAATCCTTTCGCGTAACCCAGGGAGGTATTGATGATGCGTACGCCCAGGCTGTCCATCCATTCCATCGCAGCAATCCAGTTATCTTCTTCGCCCCGAAACTCACGGGCACCGTGGTCGGTGCGGGCCAGGTAAAAAGTGGCATCCGTGGCGAGTCCATACTGGATATTTTCATTCGGATCATGGCCCGAAATAGCCGCCATAACTTCCGTGCCGTGGAAATCGGAAAGTGTTTCGAGTGAACCAAAAAAGGCGTTGCGTGGCCGGTTGGTATTCACATAATCGCGGACATCCTTGATACCGTTCCGGTGGAAAATCTGTTTCAGGGCACTGGCGGAGTCGGCCCCGAAAAAACCGGCATCGATCACACCAATGGTCACATTTTTGGCAGTCATCCCGGCCCGGCCAAATACTTCGGCCTGAATCTGAGACATGACCGGTGCCATTTGAACTTTTGTTACATCATGATCAATGCTGTTGATGACGATATTCCGATCGATGGGAACCAGTTCTTTGACAAACGATAACGCTTTTACCTCTTGCACCTGATCCGGCGTCAACTCCGCTGAAACCGCGTTGAGCCAGCGCGAACGATACAGGGGACGGACGCCTTCATCGGATAAAGCCTGCAAATAAGCCGGATTTAATGGGAAATCCGTTTCGTCTACCGATAATCCCATCGACTGGCGATTGGAAAGCGTACGGGGAGAAAGCGACGGATGCTGGGCGGAAGGCTTGTCTTTCAGGGTAATCCAGTATTTGGACTGGGCATTCGTGAGACCGGTGCCAACGACCAATATCCCAAAAAGAAGCGTTGCAATTTTTTTCATTGAAACGAAAACATCAATTTTAGGCATTAAAGTACAAAATGATATTGATATTACCGAATAAGCACCTTTGAAACACGGACCGTATGAAGTATACAGCCATCAGCAACGACTTGTTTACCCGAAACCGCCAGCGTCTGGCGGGCTTATTGAAACCTAAATCCGTGGTGGTTCTGAACGCCAATGATGTTATGCCGACCAATGCCGATGGCACGATGGGTTTTCGACAGAACAATGATCTTTTTTACCTGTCCGGCGTCGATCAGGAAGAGACCATTCTGGTGTTGTTTCCCGAGCATCCGGACGAGAAATTTCGGGAAGTCCTTTTTTTGCGGGAAACCAGTGAGCTGATTGAGATTTGGGAGGGCCATAAACTGACCAAAGAAGAAGCCGAACAGACCTCGGGCATTTCCCGAAAGTCGATTTTCTGGACGCATGAGTTCGAAAAAGTATTCATTCAGATGGTATTTGAAGCCGAGCACCTCTATTTGAATTCCAACGAACACACCCGAAATTCGTCGGAAGTGGAATCCCGTGAAGCGCGCGGCATCCGTCAATTTAAAGAAAAATACCCCCTTCACCGGTTTGAAAGACTGGCACCCCTGATGCATTACCTGCGGGCCATCAAGCAGCCGGAGGAAGTGACGCTGCTCCGCGAAGCGGTTCGGATTACGGAAGACGGTTTTCGGCGGTTGTTGAAATTTATCAAACCCGGCGTGTGGGAATATGAAATCGAGGCCGAATTACTGCACGAATTCGTTCGCCAGCGGTCGCGCGGATTTGCGTATGAGCCCATCATCGCATCGGGCGCCAATGCGTGCGTTTTGCATTATACCCAGAACAACCAGGCGTGTAAAGCTGGCGAGGTGATTCTGCTTGATGTGGCTGCCGAATACGGGAATTACAACGCCGATCTGACCCGTAGTCTGCCGGTAAACGGGCGGTTTACGGACCGCCAAAAAGCCGTCTACCAAGCCGTTCTGCACGTGATGAAAGAAGCAAAAAAGATGCTGGTGCCGGGAAATGTCTGGGACGACTACCACAGGGAAGTCGGAAAGATCATGGAAGCGCAACTCATTGGCCTGGGTTTACTGGATCGTCATGACGTGGAGAAACAGGACCCGGATGCGCCCTTGTACCGGAAGTATTTCATGCACGGAACCTCCCATTTTCTGGGGCTGGATGTGCACGATGTCGGCAATAAATACCGCAAATTTGAAGCTGGGATGGTTTTTACCTGCGAACCGGGTATCTATATACGCCAGGAAGGGCTGGGGATCCGGCTGGAGAACAATATCCTGATTACGGAAACCGGTAACGTTGATTTGATGGATTCGATCCCGGTCGAAATTGAGGAAATTGAGGATTTAATGAATCAATAGCTTAGGCCAGCGCCGGGCATTGATAACGGCCCGGCGCTGACACAGGCTAGTGTAGCGTATCACAAATCCGGTGAATGGCGTACTCGATTCGTTTCCAGCCCTCTTCGGATTGCAAGTCGACGTTCATAAACTGGTGCTGACTGGGGGCAATCAGAAGCAGCATGGTAATGCCCGATACCAGAATGGCCGTTACGGCATTCTGGTCTTCTTTTTCGTTGGTGAAGAATTTGTCCAGTATCTGCTGGAACGATTCATTGCGGGTGGTGGCCAGTTGTTGAGTCAGATACGAACCCGGATTACTGATTTCCCACTTCAACATTTCCTGAGCGGGTGTCCGGTGTTTCAGCTCGCGCAGCAGCCCGATCAGGTATTCGACCCGGGCTTGGGTTTTCACGTTAAGATCAGACTCCGAATTGTTTTCCAGAAACTGTTTGTTGTAGTCGGTCAGAAAATGCCCTTCCCGTAGAAACTGCTGCATCAGGCCTTCCCAACCCCCAAAATACCGGTAAATGAGCACTTTGTTAACTCCGGCTTTCTCAGCCACTGCATTGATTCCAACTCGGTTGACGCCACGTTCGGAAATCACTTGACCGACAGCCTGAAGAATGCGAGCCATGGTCTGTGTTCGACTCCTTTTCCGTTCCTCTATCATTCGATTAATCTCAAATTTTTGGGGCAAAAATGTCCCCGTTCAATTTGGTTATAAAGCTATAATTACTGATTAATTCGGACAAAGTTACGGCTTATTAGGCAAAAAGGAGTTCGCTTTCGGAAAATGATAGGTAAAAGTGAGAGAAAAGGTAGAAAACGGTAACTTTAGTAGGTGTCTGAATAAAGATCACCGTTCCGGGAAAAGCGCCAGCTGATTGACCAGATCCCGAATGGCTTCGCGGAGTTGAAACCGGGTCAAGGTGACGTCCATCAGCAGTGGAAAGTCCGGATAAGGATGCCAGGAAGGCGTCAGGGAGCGGTCCAACTGGATCTGCAAATGGTAGTGTTCGTTCGGCAGCGAGGTCGCTTCGACGTTCAAACCCGGCTCGGCAAACGAAACCGTCACGTGGTTGACCGCCCGGTTCCAGAGCAGTTTCAGGCCGTTGATCAGCCGTTTGATTTCCCAGGTGTGGAGTGGAGCCGATTGCTGGTAAAATTCTTTCTGCCATTCGGTCGAAAGCTCACAAAGCAGGCTGTTGCGTTCCCGCCAGTTTGTTCCCTTTACACCGTAGCCTTTTATTAATAGTTCAAAAGAACCCGTAGAGCTGTTGAGTTTCATAACGTTAGGGGAGGGTTTTGTCTTTAGACATACGTTGGCCTATCTACCAAATATAGTTTACAACCCGATTTACTCCAAATGAAAAATGGGAATCTTTTTTAATGACCCGGTTTCAATCTTTTTTACGGTTTTGTGCCGACAACGGGGGCGGTTGTCTATCTTTGCGCGAATTTGTTCAACCGTTTTTGGTCGTTCATCCCGTTTTTTTCATTCGTAAACACGGGATCAATTCCCAAATTCTAACCAGTCAGAGATATAAAATGGCTAAAGTGCTGATTATTGGTGCCGGAGGAGTCGGGAGTGTCGTTGCGCATAAATGCGCGTTGAATGCCGACGTCTTCACAGACATTATGCTGGCCAGCCGGACGCTTTCCAAATGCGATAAAATTGCCGCTGAGATCCGGGAAATGCACGGTGTGGAAATCAAAACGGCGAAGGTCGATGCCGACGTTGTTGCCGAAATGGTGATGCTGATCAAGCAATTTCAACCCGTGCTGGTTATCAACGTGGCCTTGCCCTATCAGGATTTGCCCATTATGGATGCCTGTCTGGAAACGCGGACGCACTACATGGATACCGCCAATTATGAGCCCAAAGAGGTAGCTAAATTTGAATACAGCTGGCAGTGGGCGTATCAGGAGCGGTTTAAGGAAGCCGGTATTATGGCCTTGCTGGGCTGCGGATTCGATCCGGGGGCCACGCAGGTTTTTACCGCCTATGCCGCCAAGCACCACTTCGATGAAATGCATTATCTGGACATCGTCGATTGCAATGCCGGAAATCACGGCAAGGCCTTTGCCACCAATTTTAATCCCGAAATCAACATTCGCGAAATTACGCAGCCGGGACGCTACTGGGAGAATGGCGAATGGATCGAAATTGAACCTATGTCGATTCACAAACCGATTTCTTACCCCGAAATTGGCCCTAAAGAGTCGTACGTGCTGTATCACGAAGAACTGGAATCCCTCGTCAAAAACTTCCCGACGCTGAAACGGGCGCGGTTCTGGATGACGTTCGGACAGGCTTATATTACCCACCTGCAAGTGCTGGAAAATGTGGGAATGACCAGCATCAAACCAATCCGGTTTCAGGGCATCGACATTGTGCCCCTGGAATTCTTGAAAGCCGTATTGCCCGCCCCCGATACGCTGGGCGAAAATTATACGGGCCAGACGTCGATCGGTTGCCAGATCAAAGGCATCAAGGACGGACAGGAAAAAACGTACTTTATCTGGAACAATTGCGACCACGCCGAGACCTATAAGGAGGTTCGCGGACAGGCCGTTAGCTACACCACGGGCGTTCCGGCTATGATCGGGGCCATGCTGATGCTGAAGGGCGTCTGGATGCAACCGGGCGTCTGGAACTGCGAACAGCTTGATCCCGACCCGTTCATCGAACAAATGAACAAACAGGGCCTGCCGGTTCAGGATCAGGTCAATGAGCCACTAAGCGTAGAAGGTGAATAATAAATGATGAATAATAAATGATGAATGATGAATGGGCTGACGCAATAATTCATCGTTCATCATTCATCATTAAAAATTAACTTCTAAGCCAGCCGCCCCGGAAGCCGGCCCGGAGCAAGCCCCGGCGGATGATGGGATTGCGCATCATGAGGTTCCAGATGAGATTGGTGCGGTAATTTTCGGTCATCAGCAGAATGGGCCCGCTGTCGATTCCCAGGTAATCGGTGTCGAACCACTGACCCGGGTAGCTCGGGTTAAAGGCGTCCTTAAAACCGTAGGGACCGTAGATTTTCTTTCCATACCGGTATTTCATTAGCTGGAGCGCCCGAATGCTTTCTTCCGGCGTAAACGGCATCGATCCGCCCGCGGCTGTAGGCGCAATGGTGCCATCGTCCACTACCTGCAAAGCTGAGGCTCCGCGGGCGCGGTAGGAGAAGAATTGCCGCCCATTGATGAGCGTATCCTTCGGGCCATCGCTGGCCGTCAATCCCCAGATGTCGGTCTGGTAATCCCTGAATCCTTCCGGGTTTTCGATGCAATAGGCGCGGTTGGCGAGCGTGGCCCGGCGGCTGTTTTCAAAATAATCGATTCCTCGCCAGCGCATGTATGCATCTTTGATGCTTCGGAAATCGATCCAGATGTGTGAATACTGATGGCCAAACAGCGGGTCGAAATTAACGTGTGAAAACTCCTTGAATTCTTTCCAGTCGTAGGTCGATGTCCATTCGGTCCAGGCCTCAGATTCAATGGGATACGTGGGCGAAGCCAGCGCCAGGACATACAGAATCATTGCTTCGTTATACCCCTTCCAGTCCGTCTTGATAAAACCGCTTTCGGGATGCCAGCCCATGGAAACCAGCGGTTTTCGGGCCTGCATCCACTGCCAGTCGACCCGCCGATAGATGCGGTCGACGAGCATCCTGATTTCCTTTTCGGCAGAGGTATTTTTATCAAAATACGTCTGACAACTGAGCATCCCGGCCAGGAGCAAAGCCGTATCGATGGTCGACAATTCCACCTGTTTGAACCGGAGCCCGGTTTTCATATCCAGAAAATGGTAAAAAAAACCGTGGTAACCGGTCGCGTTTTTTTCATCCGCCGATTGGGGGGCGTAAGTAAAAAAGCGCAGGGTTTTCAGGGTCCGGTCGGCAGCTTCCTGGCGGCTCACATACCCCCGCTCAACGCCCAGCACATACGCCGTCAGCCCAAATCCGGTGGCGGCAATACTGGCAAATGAAGGCGTTGGATACCGGTCGGGAATCAGGCCATTGGCGGTATTGCCCAAATCCCAGAAGTAATGAAAAGTCTCCCGTTGCAGGGAATCAAGGAACCGCTTCGACGTTGCGACGCCCCGGGGTTGGGCGATGGATGGCACCCGGATTTGCGTAAAACAAACCGTCAGAAACAGACAAAATCGTAGAATAACGCAACTGGCACGGGACAAATAAAACCGGTATTGGCAGCCTTTGACTTTCATGGCAAAGTAATCAGCGGTATGGTGCGGGAAAGATAGTAGAAAGAAAACAAAATAGTTGATCATAAACTTGTATATATAATTTACCTATATATATTTGTATCAGTCACTAACTACTACCAGGCTATGACACCCGAACAGCTAAAAGTCGCCACGCTCGACGACATCGTATTTGAAAACCGCAATAAACTGTATGGCGCCTACGAATTGCGGCAGGTGTATAACCGGAGTGCCAGTCGGGCGCTCTGGTTGGGAATTGCGCTATTTGGAGCCGCTCTGGCGACGCCAACGCTCTATAACCGGCTAAAACCCGCCGAAGCGCCGGATCAGTTTATGAATGAAGTGGTGCTGGAAAATATCAAGACCCTGCCGCAGGAGGAGCCGCCCATTGTGGTTCCGCCACCACCGGAAGTGCTGCCAAAAATAGCCACGGTCCGGAATCTGCCGCCGGAAGTGGTTACTGAAGCGCCCGATGAGGTGACGGTGCCGACGGTGGATGATCTGGAGGATAAAGTTTCGAGTGATAAAACCCAGGAAGGGGATCCAAATGCGCTCGAAACGATTGAAGCACCCACGGAAACGGCCGGACCGGCACCGGTTGAAAAAGCGATCGAGGCCGAACGCAAACCGGACGAAGTTTTTATTTCGGTTGAACAGAATCCGCAGTTTCCCGGTGGGATGAAACAGATGGCTGAATTTCTCGAAAAAAATCTGCGATACCCGCCCGCGGCATCCCGGGCCGGGATTTCGGGTAAAGTGTATCTTCAATTTGTGGTCAATACCGACGGCAGCATTGTCGATGTAACCGTTGTGAAGGGCATTGGATTTGGCTGTGATGAAGAAGCCCTGCGGGTGGTAAAAAAAATGCCTCCCTGGCAACCGGGCAAGCAATCGGGGCGCCCGGTACGCGTCCGGTTTACGCTCCCGGTCGTGTTTGCGCTGGAATGATGGCCACCCTGTCCTCCCAATTTGTACCTACGCCGACCTTGAATCGGCGTTTTTTATGCGCAACAAACCCGTCGATTTCGCTACTTTTGTGGTTTCCAAAACCACTGTTGGCGTTTCCTGAT
The DNA here is from genome assembly GCF_003858645.1 of Larkinella knui. GTDB lineage: Bacteria > Bacteroidota > Bacteroidia > Cytophagales > Spirosomataceae > Larkinella > Larkinella knui. The sequence continues at coordinate 904,392 of NZ_RQJP01000001.1, forward strand.
GATCAAATATAACCAGATTCCCTCGCCCTGTTTTGTACTGGAAGAGGCCAAACTCCGCACCAATCTAGAACTTATCGACGCCGTGCAGCAGCAGGCGGGTGTCCAGATTATCCTGGCGCTCAAAGGGTTTTCCATGTACAGCGTCTTTCCGTTGGTAAAACGTTATTTGTCGGGCGCCACGGCCAGTTCGCTCAATGAAATCAAGCTGGTGAACGACTACATGGGAGTGCAGGCGCATACCTACATCCCGGCGATCCGTGACGATGAATTTGAGGAAATTCTGGCGCGCAGCAGCCACATCACGTTCAACTCGATGGGCCAATGGGAGCGGTTTGGAAACCGGGCGATGGAGTCGGGCGTGTCGTGCGGTATTCGGGTCAATCCCCAGTATTCTGAAGTCGCAACGGACATGTACAACCCCTGCGTTCCGGGTTCGCGACTGGGCGTAACGCGGGATCAACTTGGTGATGTTTTACCAGACGGTATGGAAGGCATTCATTTTCACACGCTTTGTGAAAACGATTCGTACACGCTTGAACGCACCCTGGAAGCGTTGGAAAACCGGTTCGCCGATCTGTTGCACCAGGCCAAATGGGTGAACATGGGCGGAGGGCATCTGATGACGCGCGAAGGCTATAACACCACTCACCTGATCGGGTTGCTCAAATCGTTTCGGGAAAAATACGATGTGGAAGTGATCCTGGAGCCGGGCTCGGCAATTGCCTGGAAAACCGGTGTGCTGGTGTCCACTGTTCTGGATCTGGTCGACAGTCAGGGAATTCAGGTAGCGGTATTGGATACGTCGTTTGCCGCCCACATGCCGGATACCCTCGAAATGCCCTACAAACCACGCATTCTGAATGCCTACCAGGAACCCGTGGCCGGAAAACCGACGTATCGCCTGGGCGGGATGACCTGTCTGGCCGGTGACTTCATGGGCGATTATAGCTTCGACGAACCGCTGCAAATCGGCGATCGGGTCGTTTTCGATGATATGATTCACTATACGATGGTGAAAACCACCACATTTAACGGCGTAAATCTGCCGGCGATCGGTATCTGGCAGGAAGATGAAACGTTTCGGCTGGTGAAAACCTACGGGTATGAAAGTTTCAAAGACCGGTTGAGTTAGGGAATCGAAACCTTCATTTTGGCAACGCAAAAGCCACGATAGACCCGGCCGGATTTTCTTTACTGCCGCCAACGGATACGGCAATGAATTGGCGGTTTCCGCTCCAATAGGTACAGGCGGTGGCGTTGGCAACGCCCGGCAGCCGGGTTTCCCAGATGAGTTGGCCGGTTGACTTGTCGAATGCTCTCATTTTTTGATCCCGGGTGCCGCTAATAAATACCAGTCCGCCGGCCGTAACGATAGGGCCGGCGGAGCCTTCCAGCCCGGTTTCTGCCGCCCCCTTTTCCTGCAATTCCGGCTGGTTTCCCAGCGGAATCTGCCAGGCATAGTCTCCGGTCGTTAGGTTGATGGCATTGAGCGTTCCCCAGGGCGGTTTAAGGGCCGGATGCCCGTTGGGATCTCTAAAATGCCCATAGGCCGTTAAATTCAGGTATTTGTCGGCCCCGGCCTGCGTCTGACCGGTTTCCAGTTTGGTCACTTTCGTTGAGTTCTTTTCCCGATCAAACAAAAATGCAAGAATGCCCTGTTCTTTCCCTTTCACAACGCTGGCAAAAGCGGGCATTTTTCCACCGCCCTGTTTGATTTTAGCTAAAACCGCTTCGCGGGTGGTCCGGTTGCGGAGGCCAATTAACGAAGGGTAATTGGGTTCGTCGCCGTTTTTGTCCTTCCCGTGGCAACTCACGCAGTAGGTCATATAAAGGGTTTTTCCCTGAGCGAAAACCGTTTGATCTTTGGCTTCTTTTTCGGGATCGACTTTCTGCATTGACTGGATTTCCGGCGAATCATTGGATTTGACGTACAGAATGCTTGTGGTGGGATCATACGCTGCCCCGCCCCATTCGGCCCCACCGCGGGTGCCGGGCAGCATCAGGGTACCTTTCAAATCCGGCGGAGTAAACAACCCTTCATACCGCATGGACCGGAATTTTTTCACAATCGAATCATGCCCCGCCGTCGAGTACCGGGTTAAATCGGCTTCCGTCATCCACTGGCGGGCAAACGGTTTGGGTTTTAGCGGGAACGGTTGGGTGGGCCAGGCTTCTTCGCCCGGCAGGTGAGAAACCGGAACTTTCCGTTCTTCAATCGGGAACAAGGGCGCGCCGGTCGTGCGGTCGAAAACGAACACAAAACCGTGTTTGGTAACCTGAGCCACCGCGTCAATTTTTTTGCCGTTTCGTTCAACCGTGACCAGATTCGGGGGAGCAGGCAGGTCATAATCCCACAAATCATGGTGTACGGTTTGAAAATGCCAGCGGTATTGGCCGGTTTTGGCATCGAGCGCCACCACGCTGTTGCCATACAGATTTTGGCCTTTCCGGTCGGCCCCGTAAAAATCGTATGAGGGAGAGCCCAGCGCCAGAAATACCATACCGCGTTTGGTGTCCACGCTCATGCCCGCCCAGTCGTTGACGCCACCGGCGTATTTATACGCATCTTTCGGCCAGGTTTCGTAGCCGGGTTCACCGGGCAGCGGGATGGTATGGAAGGTCCATTCCAATTTGCCGTTCCGGATATTGTAGGCGCGGATGTAGCCGGGTTGGGCCCCATACAATTCCGAAACTTCGGCACCCATGATCAGCAGATCCTGATAAACAATTCCGGGCGACGTTGGAATGACCGATATGGTTTCAGGGGCATCCCGCAGCCCGACATTCATACTCACCTGTCCATTTTTTCCAAACTCCGAAACCGGTTTTCCCGTGCGGGCATCCAGCGCAAAGAGCACATCTCCGCCGGTAAACAGAATTCGTTTGTCCGAGCCGCCATCGCCCTTTGGGCCTTCCCAATACGTAACACCCCGACTGACGCCACCGCCTTCACCGCCGTCGAACGGATCGAATGACCACTTCTGTTCGCCGGTAGAAGCATCCACGGCATAGACGCGATGCCGGGCCGAAGTGGCGTATAAAATACCATCGATAACAATGGGATTACACTCGCTGCTGCCCGGCCGAGCCCCGGTTTTGGCATCGTTCGGATGAAAAGTCCAGGCCAGTTGTAACTGATGCACATTGGTGGCCGTGATCTGATCCAGCGTGGAATAACTGGTGCTTTCGGCGTCGGCTTTGTAGACACTCCAGGTGCGGTTTTTATCGTCGTTCGCTTGATAGCCAGCCACTAAAATGAACGCCATCAGGCTGACAAAAAAGCCCGGTTTGTGAAGGAGCCAACGGGTTAGGGTCCTATGGATTTGATGCATGGGAAGATGACAAGCTGGGGTTGCTTTGCATCGTAATAATAAGCAATCGCCCGGAGATTTAGGCAAACACGGGCCGGAATTGCCGGTTTTAGAAAAAAGGCTGGCTAATCACGTGGTCGTCATCCGCTAATACTTCCGCATTAAATCCGAAATCCCGTAAAATCCTGATGATAACGCAAGCATCAACGATGCCGTTTGTGGATTTGATACGCAGGATTTTATCGCAATCTTCCAGATCAAAAGTAGCGGAATACGCCGACTGGATGGTGTGGATCTGATCAATAAGCCGGTCCGCTTGACGTCGATCGATCACGTCAGTTTTAAAAACTTCTATCATTCTACCTGCTCGGTTTGTTTTCCGGTATCTGGTTTGCAAAGCAAGACAATTTCCTGCTCTTAATTGGGGGTATTTTTTTCGGGCAGATAACAGAGTATAATAATGCCGCTACTACTGGTAACGGTGTTCGTTAATTTCAATGGAATGCGATCATCGATCTCTTTCCAGATTGGCATACCGTTTCCTACAGCAACCGGATTGACAAAAAGATGATACTCATCAATCAGGCCAAGTTTTATAAAAGACGAAACAATTCGGGCACCACCGTAAATTATCAGGTCTTTTCCGGGCATTTGCTTTAAGGTAGCCACTTCTTCTTTAACCGAAGCCGCTGCTATCCGGGAATTACACCAGGTAACGGTTGACAAAGTTGTCGAAAAAACTACTTTGTTTAACGCATTCATTTTGTTCGCAAAGTTGATTTCCTCAGCGGAGGCTCCGGGATTTTCGGCCGCTGAAGGCCAGTAATTTGCCATGCCTTCGTAGGTAACGCGTCCAATCAGCAGGGTGTCGACGGAATCCGCCAGATCCGAAACGTATTGTTTCAGCGTATCGTCCCAATTCCAGACCATCCAATACTGTTCTCCGGTTGGTCCGGCCACGAAACCATCAAGCGATATTTGCATTTGCAATTTAATCTTTCTCATTGTTTCGTAACTAGAGACTGGTAGACGAACTCAGGCCCCATTCAATTAGGGCCTGAGTTCTCTTTTTTGTGAAGTAATTCACACTTTCAGGTGGTGTTACGGCCTCATTTGAGGTTTCGATCTTACGAATGGGGCAAGGCATTTTCATCGAAACTTACCATCCAGGTAATGCCAAATTTATCCGTAAACATGCCGAAATAAGCGCCCCAAAACATCCTCCCCAGGGGAACTTCAACCTGGCCTCCGGCAGAAAGGGCGTTAAAAATAGCATCGGCTTCCTGCTGACTATCAGTGCCAATTGAAAGTTGAAAATTGTTGCCGGCCGTTAATTTATGCCCCATCGATTCGAGCGCGTCGGTTCCCATCAGAATGTTTCCTTTGCCAATTGGTAACGAAATGTGCATGATTTTATCACCCTCTTCCGCCGACACACGCTCGCCTTCCGGTGTATCTTTGAAACGTTGTACCATGATAAATTCGCCACCGAACACCGACTTGTAAAAATTAAAAGCTTCTTCGGTATTGCCTTTGAAATTTAAATACGGATTGATTGTTGCCATTGTATCGATAGGTTTAAGCGTTGGTAAATTCCATTACAAGTTGGGGTCTTTCCTGCCAATAGGCCCAGGCTGGAATGACCATTTAAGCATCATTGATTCTGACAGTATATCAGAATAAAAAGCCGCTTTGCCCGTGACCATCGGAACGGTTTTAAGGGGTTTGCAGACTTTTCTTTCCGACGTGCTTTTTAAATAATCTTCTGATTTCATGGATCAAATCCGGGCATCCGTTGACGAAAAGGTGCCCGTAGTGATCCAGTTCGTGGACCGTAACAAACGGGAGGTTTTTGGCGTATTCGTGCAGGTGATCGAATGGAACCACGTCGTCGTCCCGGCTATGAAAAAGAATAATGTTCGGAATTTGTAAAAGTATCGAGCGGTCTTTCGGCAAAGCAAAATCGGTGCTTTTCCAGCCCTTGTTTCCCCAGTAAGGCGCTCCGAGGATGCACAGACCGGCAATCGGTGTTTCGGTTTTTTCTTCAGACAAAAATTTCAATAAAACCGAACCGCCCAATGAATGGCCTACCAGAATAACGTCACTGGTAATCGAGGCCAGTTGAGATTGAAGCTGTAGTTTCCAGGCCGCATACGATGGATTTTCGGGCTCCGGCATTTTGGGATGCAGCACGCGGTATTTAGCGCCCAGCGCATCGTTTAAATAGGCCACTAAATCGTCACTGCCCGCGTGGGAACCCTGAGGTCCGGCGCTGTGAATGAACAGAACCTGCTTTTTCATCGTAGTGAATGTGTTTGTTGGCCAATCCACGTGTTGGATTCCTCTGGGTCGTAGTTCTCCGGGATTCAGTAGGCACTACAAACGTACAGGAACGATTTGATACCGATAGGGGGTAAACGCGGCAATAAAAGGGGTTGATTACGACAAACCATTTCTATACTTTTGGTGCTATGAAGCATATATCGATTCTAGTCCCCAAAGGGGCTATTTTAGGTAGCCTGGAGGGAACCCGCCAACTGTTTACGCAAGTCAATCAGTTTTTTAAAGCCAGGGGTGAAAAGCCCTTGTTCCAGGTGCAACTGGTGGGGCTTTTGAAAGAAACGCCCCTGAGTGGTGGTGCTTTTACGGCGCATGCGGATGTGGTTTTTACCGATGTCAAGAAGACGAATCTGATCATCATTCCTGCTCTGGATGGCGATCTGCAAACGGCGATCGACAATAACCGGGACTTCATACCGTGGATAACGGAACAATACAAGGGCGGTTCGGAAGTGGCGAGCCTGTGTCTAGGGGCTTTTTTATTGGCTTCAACCGGTTTGTTGAAAGGACGGCAATGTGCTACGCACTGGATGGCGACCAATGAATTCAGGCACCTGTTTCCGGACGTGAATCTGGTAACGGAACGGATCATCACGGACGAACTGGGCATTTATTCGAGTGGGGGAGCCTTCTCGTACCTCAATCTCATCTTATACCTCATCGAAAAATACGCGGGTCGCGATATCGCCGTGCTTTCGGCCAAAGTGTTTGCCATTGAAATCGATCGGGAAACGCAGTCGCCCTTCACCATTTTTCAGGGCCAGAAAGAACATGAAGACGAGCCGGTAAAGAAAGCGCAGGAATTTATCGAGAAGAATTTTCAGGATAAAATTACCATCGATCAACTGGCGGAAATGCACGCACTGGGTCGTCGGAATCTGGAGCGCCGGTTTAAAAAAGCTACTTCCAATACCGTTGCTGAATACATTCAGCGCGTTAAAATTGAAGCCGCCAAGAAAAATCTGGAAATCAGCCGGAAAAATATCAATGAAATTATGTACGATGTGGGCTATTCGGATACAAAAGCGTTCCGGACGATATTCAAAAAAATCACCGGATTGTCGCCAATCGAGTACCGCAATAAATACAACAAAGAAGCGGCCGTTGCGTGACACGACCATTCGCTGAGCATCAACCGATTATCGCCCTTCGTCAACTTTTTTCACTTACACAGCACCCTTTTCTCCGTAAATTTCTCTACCTTTATATCCCGTAACAACCACATTTCGTTTTCAGACATGGCTCCATCCGGTCAGAAAACCGCTAAGTACATATTCGTTACGGGCGGTGTAACTTCTTCTTTAGGCAAGGGCATTATTGCCTCTTCGCTTGCAAAATTGCTTCAGTCTCGCGGCCTTTCGGTCACGATTCAAAAGTTTGATCCTTATATCAATATTGATCCCGGTACGCTCAATCCATACGAGCACGGCGAATGCTACGTCACTGACGACGGCGCAGAAACCGATCTCGATCTGGGACACTACGAACGTTTTCTGAATATTCGTACGTCACGTGCTAACAACATCACCACGGGACGGATCTACAACAACGTAATCACCCGCGAACGCAAGGGCGATTTTCTGGGTCGTACGGTGCAGGTGGTGCCGCATATTACCGACGAAATCAAACGCAACATTCGTTTGCTGGGCGAAACCGGTGAATACGACATCATTATTACCGAAATTGGCGGTTGTGTGGGCGATATCGAGTCGCTCCCGTTTGTGGAAGCTGTCCGGCAGTTGAAGTTTGAATTGGGCGAGAAAGATACCCTGGTCATTCACCTGACGCTGATTCCCTACCTGGCTTCGGCGGGCGAACTGAAAACCAAACCGACGCAACACTCCGTTCGGATGCTGCTGGAAAACGGCGTTCAACCCGACATCATTGTGTGCCGGACCGAACACCCGTTGCCCAATGACATTCGCCGGAAAATTGCGCTGTTTTGTAACGTTCAGGTTAACTCGGTCATCGAAGCCATCGACGCCGAAACGATTTATGATGTTCCGCTGCTGATGCGGAAAGAAAAACTCGATCAACGGGCCTTGTATATGCTCGACCTGTACAATGATCAGGACGCCGATCTCGATAGCTGGAAGGAGTTTCTGGGCCACCTCAAAAATCCCACCGACTCCATTACGGTTGGTTTGATTGGGAAATACGTCGAATTGCGCGATGCCTACAAATCCATCGCCGAAGCGTTCATTCATGCCGGGGCCGAAAACGAGTGCAAGGTCAATGTCGAGTGGATTCAATCCGAAACATTGGGTGATTTCGATCAGGTGGCCGAACGCCTACGGGATCTCGACGGGATTCTGGTGGCTCCCGGTTTTGGTGAACGGGGTATCGAAGGTAAAATCAACGCGATCCGCTACGCCCGTGAAAATGGGGTGCCGTTTCTGGGCATTTGCCTGGGCATGCAGTGTGCCTGTATTGAATTTGCGCGCAACGTTTTGGGATGGACCGATGCCCACTCCTCGGAAATGAACCCAAATGCATCGCACCGGGTTATCGACATGATGGAGAGCCAGAAAATGGTGACCAACAAAGGCGGTACCATGCGGCTGGGGGCTTATCCCTGTAAAATCAAGAAAGATTCGCTGGCCCATCACATTTACGGGAAATCGCAAATCAGTGAGCGCCACCGCCACCGGTACGAATTTAACAACGAATTTATCAACCAGTTTGAGAAAGCCGGCCTGGTTCCAACCGGCATTAATCCGGAAACCGGACTGGTTGAAATCGTGGAGCTTAAAAACCATCCGTGGTTTGTCGGCGTACAGTTCCACCCGGAACTTAGGAGCACGGTGATGGATCCGCATCCGTTGTTTGTGCAGTTCGTGCGGGCGTCTCAGGTTCATTCTCAGGATAAACGGATGGTCGACTCCACGGCGCATGTTGGTTAAGCCTTTGCTTCTCCGTACTTTTGCGGACTAAAATGATTCGTCTGCTGTTTAAGGGGGAACCCGGGCCGCCGGTGCGGTTTCAAGGCCTGGCAACCGGGTTGCCCCTCAAACAGCAGATATTAAACTAAAAAAATGGATCGTAATCAAATTATTGGCATTGTATTGATTCTGGGGATGTTGCTGGGGTATCAGTTGTTGATGCCAAAGCCCGCTCCGGAAAAGAAACCCGAACAGGAAAAAGTAACTTCTTCTCCCACTCCGGAAGCCGCCACGAAGGCCGAACAACCCCTGGATTCGGCAGCCTCCCGCATGATGTATGGCGACTTCGCTGCAGCCGCCACGGGTCAAAGCCGGGACATTATTGTTGAAAACCCCGACATTCGGGTCACGTTTAGCACACAAGGTGGGCGCGTCAAAGAAGTCCTGCTGAAAAACTACAAAACCTACGACCAGAAACCGCTGGTGCTGATTAACGAGCAGAGCAGCGAAATGGTGATGGAACTGCCCACCAACCGTGGGAAAGTGAATATCGAGAAACTGTTTTTTGAAACCACCGCCCCGGCCCAATCCAGCGCATCGGGTCAGACCATCACGTTCAAGCTGGCCCTGTCGCCCACGCAATCCGTCGAGCAAACGTATACCATTCCGGCCCAAGGCTATGTGGTCGATTATGACCTGAAACTCAACGGCCTGGATAATCTGGTCACGAACAACGACATCCGGTTCCTGTGGCAGGACAAAATGCGGCAGTTTGAAAACGACCTGGCCGAAAACCGCAAATCAGCAACGATCAATTACCTGTCTGCCGATGAAAATTTCGACGGGCTGGCCGAAGGCGCGGCCGATCATGAAGCCACGCTTGAGGAGCCGGTGAAGTGGTTTACCATCAAGCATAAATATTTTCTGGCGGGTTTTATTTCCGAAAACAGTCCCTTTAAAAAGGCGGTTTTTAAAACGCTCGTGAACGAGGCTGACTCCAGTACGGTAAAAACCGCCATCGCTGACGTCCTGATTCCCATCGCCGATGTGAAGCGCGGAAAAGGAAATTACCGCTTCTATTTCGGCCCGAACGACTACCAGCTGCTCGACGAAGTGGCGCCCGAATTTGATCGCAATGTGTACCTCGGTTACGCCTTGCTGAAGCCGGTTAACAAGTACTTTTTTGTGCCGGTATTTAGTTTTCTCGAGCGGTTTATTTCCAATTACGGCTTGCTGATCATTGCACTGGTGGTTTTTGTTAAACTGTTATTGACGCCTTTGACGTATCGTTCCTACGTTAGCATGGCGAAAATGCGGGTGTTAGGCCCTGAAGTAAACGCCATTCGGGAGAAGGTTGGCGATGACATGGCCAAGCAGCAACAGGAAACCATGAAACTGTATCAGCAGGTGGGCGTAAGTCCGCTGAGCGGTTGTATTCCGGTTTTGGCAACGATGCCGGTTTTGATGGCTTTGTTTTTTCTGTTTCCCAACCTGATCGAACTGCGCCAAAAAGAGTTTTTGTGGTCGAGTGATTTATCGACGTACGACTCATTCATCAAATTTCCGTTTACGATTCCGTTCCTGGGTTCCCACCTGAGTTTGTTTACGATCTTCATGACGGCTTCGAGTTTGGCCTATGCGTATTACAACAACCAGATGACGCCCACGCAGCAGAACAGCCCGATCAACATGAAAGCCATGAGTTATGTCTTTCCGCTGATGTTTATGTTTGTGCTGAATTCCTTTCCGGCCGGTCTGACGTTCTATTACTTTGTTTCGAACGTAGTGACAATTGCCCAGCAGTTGTTGATTCGCAAGTTCGTCGATGAAGACAAAATCAAGGCGGTGCTGGAAGAAAACCGGAAGAAGTTTGCGAAAGGAGACGTCAAAAAATCGAAATTTCAGGATTTGCTGCAACGTTCACTCCAGCAGGCCGAAGAAGCTAAAAAGCAGGCTGAAGACGCTAAAAAACGGCCGAAAAAATAAGACGGTATTTTATTCCAACCTGAATGGCGGAATAAACGCGTCGGAAAGCTTTTTTCAAAGATTCGCGACAAAAAGCAGACCCGCCGTCATTCTTGGTCGTAACAAAACCAACGCATCTGCGTTGGTTTTGTTAGTTTTGTGCCACGCTTCTTAACAGAACCCAATGAATAGGTTTTTAACTTCTCATACTGGTTTAAGGTCATTCAGTTTCAGTGTCTTTTTGTGGGCGACGGTGCAGGCGGCAATGGCCCAGACTGACAATGCCGAACGCCGGTATCAGAATGCAGTGCGCTTGATCCAGCAGAAAGACTATACTAAGGCAAAAGCGGAGTTGCGCCCCCTGACGGATGGCCAGACGGGCGGAATTGCTCCCTATGCGCATTATTACCACGCGCTGGCCGACTTCAATCTGAAACGGTTTTCGGAAAGCCGGATGATGTTACGGCAGTTGATCGACCGGTTTCCGAATTGGAAGAAGTTGGACGATGTTTATTACTTGCTGGGAGCGGCCTATTTTGAAAGCGGCCAATACGAAGAAGGAATTGAAAATCTAGGCCGCATTGGCGACCCGGCTCTGAAAGCCGATGTCAGTAAACTCGAAGCCTATTATTTCGGCCAGATCAATGATCTAAACCGGCTGAAATTGATGCAGAAAGAGTTTCCGAACAACCGCGAACTGGCCTTGACGTTAATCGATCAGATCCAGCGAACATCCACCTCGCCGGCTGATCTGGAGTTGTCTGACCGGTTGACCAACCGCTTTGGCATTCCGGCAATAGCCCGCCCTGTGGCAACGGAAAGCAACCCCAATGCGACGGCTTCTACCGTGGTTAAGCCGGAGAGAAATCGCAACAAGGGGTATTATAATGTTGCCGTGCTGTTTCCATTTCGCATCAACGAAATCAATCCGGAGGAGCGCGCCCGTTCCAACCAGTACGCGCTGGACTTGTACAACGGCATGAAACTGGCTAAAACGAAACTGCAGTCGGAGGGCATAACGGTCAATCTGTTTGCCTATGATGTGGATAATGACGTTTCGAAAATGACGGCTTTGGTAGCTAATCCGGGCTTTGTTCAGAACGATTTGATTATCGGGCCGCTCTATGCCGAACCCAACCGGGTTGCCACGGAGTTTGCCAATGCGAATTCTATTCTGCTGGTGAATCCGATTTCAACCAGCAGCGAATTGATTGCCAATCAGCCTCTTGCGTTTCTTGCCACGCCATCGCTTAACCAGCAGGCGCTAAAAACCGCGGCTTTTGCCCGAACCCTGTCGATGGTTAAAAAAGCCGCTATCTATTTTGGAAATACCCGAAAAGACTCCACGCTGGCGGTGCTTTACCAGAATGAATTGAAGCGAATTGGCTATGCCATACAGGATTTTCGTAAAGTGGGGGCCGACCTGGAATCCATCCGGTTGTCGGAAACGAACAAACCCGGCCACATTTTTCTGGTTAGTAGCGATGAAAATATGGGGCCAAAATTACTCCGATTATTGAACCAGCGGAAAATTGAGGTGCCGGTTATTGCCACGGCTTCGGCTTTTGATTTCGTAAAAGATCCGTTGTCTGTTTTTACCAAAAGTGATTTATACCTGGTTTATCCCGAATTTGTGGATCAGCAGCGCCCTGAAACCGACGAATTTGAAGAGCAATACCTGGATCAACGAAACCTGATTCCATCGACGTATGCCTATCAGGGCTACGATCTGCTCCTGTTTTTTGGTCGGACACTCGCCCGAAACCGGGGTCAGATTACGAGCCGATCCCAGTTAAAAACCGCACCGGAAGAAGGTTATTTACTTTCCGGGTATGATTATACGGCCAGCAACGAAAACCAGGTTGTTCCCATTGTTAAATTTGACGGAACACGGTTTACACTTATTAAATAATAGTGAACGAGTTTAACCAATTGTGATCGAGTGATTGAGCGTTAGAGTGAAAAGTCAAATAGACCTTATATCACCCAACTGCTCAATCACTCAATCGCTCAATATAATGACAACAAGCGAGCAACTTTTCGAGAAAGCAAAGACATTGATTCCGGGGGGTGTAAATTCGCCGGTTCGGGCTTTTCGGGCCGTGGGCGGAAATCCACTGTTTATCAAATCGGCCAAGGGGCCTTACATTTTTGATGAGGATGGAAACCGGTATATCGAACTGATCAATTCCTGGGGACCCATGGTGTTGGGTCATGCGTTCGAACCGGTGGAGGAGGCTGTGCGGGAAGCCATTCAGCACTCCTTTTCCTTTGGAGCGCCAACCCGGAAAGAAGTTGAAATGGCCGAATTGATCATCGACATGGTGCCGTCAGTCGAGAAAGTTCGAATGGTCAATTCCGGCACCGAAGCCACGATGGCCGCCGTTCGGGTGGCACGCGGTTTTACCGGCCGCGATAAACTAATCAAATTTGAGGGTTGTTACCACGGCCACGGCGATTCGTTTTTGATTGCTGCCGGCAGTGGCGCCATCACGATGGGAACGCCCGACAGTCCCGGAGTTACCAAAGCGACTGCATTGGACACGCTGACGGCTCCCTTCAACGATTTGTACGCCGTCGAGCGGTTGATCGACGCCAATGCCAATCAGATTGCCGCCGTCATTCTGGAACCCGTTGTGGGCAACATGGGCTGTGTGCTTCCCGAACCCGGTTTTTTGCAAGGACTGCGGGATTTGTGCGATAAAAACGGTATTCTGCTCATTTTCGACGAAGTAATGACCGGTTTTCGACTGGCCAAAGGCGGAGCGCAGGAGCGGTTTGGCATTCGGCCCGATCTGACCACGCTGGGAAAAATTATTGGCGGAGGAATGCCGGTGGGGGCCTACGGGGGCCGCCGGGACATTATGGATGTGGTGTCGCCCGCCGGTCCGGTTTATCAGGCCGGGACGCTGTCGGGCAATCCGATTGCCATGTCGGCCGGTCTGGCGATGCTCCGGCATTTGAACGAACACCCGGACGTGTATGCGCGACTCGAAGAACTGGGAACCCGGCTGACGGATGGTTTTCGGGCCAGCATGATCAAACTGGGACTTGATTTTACGATCAATCACCTCGGCTCCATGTATACGCTGTTCATGACGGAGCGGCCGGTTGCTAATTTTGTCGATGCCAAAACCTGTGATCTCCCCTTGTTTGGGCGGTATTTCAATGCAATGCTGAAGCGGGGAATTTACCTGGCCCCGTCGCAATTTGAAAGTCTGTTTCTGTCCGTTGCACTGACCGATGAACTGGTCGATCAGGTGATCTGGGCAAACGAAGAGGCATTGAAAGAGGTCATTTAAAATTATTCGATGCGCTTTTCCGTCATCATTCCCGTATACAATCGCCCGGACGAACTGCGCGAATTGCTCGAAAGTCTGAGCCGGCAAACGCGCGTTCCCGACGAGATTGTCGTAGTCGAAGACGGTTCCGTAACGCGGGCGGATGCGGTGGTCGAGTCGTTCAAAAACCGGCTGAACATTCATTATTACGACAAACCCAATGGCGGGCAGGGTTTTGCCCGAAACTACGGTTTCGAGCGGGCCACGGGCGATTATTTTGTGATTTTTGATTCCGATGCGCTGGTGCCTGCGCATTATTTTGAAGCCGTCGAGCAGCGATTGCAATCCGACTGGCTCGATGCGTATGGCGGCCCCGACGCGGCTCACCCCAGTTTTACACCCATTCAGAAAGCCATTAGTTATTCGATGACCTCGCCGTTTACGACGGGCGGTATTCGCGGCAGCAAGAAAAATCTGGGCGGGAAATTTCATCCGCGCAGTTTCAACATGGGGTTTTCGCGAAACGTGTACGAGAAAATCGGAGGCTACAAAATCAGCCGGATGGGGGAGGACATCGAGTTTGCCATTCGGATTATTGAAACCAACTTCAAAACCGGCCTGCTTCCCGAAGCATTCATTTATCACAAACGCCGAACGGATTTTGGGCAATTTTACCGCCAGCTGCGGTTTTTTGGCCGCGCCCGCATCAACATTGCCCGGTTTTATCCGTCCGAGTTGCGATTGGTCCACACGTTTCCCGCGCTGTTTACCTTGTTTATGTTTTCAATTCCGGTCTGGTTTTTTATTCACCCGGTTTTGTTCGGCCTGGCGGTTTCGGTCCCGCTGCTGCTCTCGATTTTAATTCTGGTGGATGCCTATCAAAAGGAAAAGAGCTTGAAAATCGCCTTTCTGAGTGTAGAAGCGGCTTTTATTCAGCTCATTGGGTATGGAATCGGATTTCTGAGCGAAGGCTGGAAACGGCTTCGTGAACCCAAAGGCCACCAGGAAACCGGCGCGAACATGGAATATCCGTCGTGATCCGTACTTTTGGGGCATGAAAGTCTTGATCACGGGAAGCGCCGGCCACCTGGGCGAAGCACTGGTCCGCACGTTGAAGAATATAGGATACGAGGTCGTCAGTCTGGACATTCTCAGCTCTCCTTTTACCACACATGTCGGTTCCATTACGGATCGCTCCTTCGTAAAACAGTGTCTGGAAGGCGTAAAAGCGGTTTTTCATACGGCGACACTGCACAAACCGCATGTTGCCACGCACAGCCACCAGGATTTTATCGACACCAACATTTCCGGTACACTTAACTTGCTTCAGGAATCGGTCGCAGCGGGTGTTGAGCGGTTTATTTTTACGAGCACGACCAGTGTATTTGGGGATGCGCTGGTGCCACCCGCGGGAGAGCCCACGGCCTGGATTACCGAAGACGTGACGCCCATTCCGAAAAATATTTACGGCGTTACCAAAGCCGCAGCCGAAAACCTCTGCCAGCTCTATTTTAGAAACCACGGGCTTCCCAGTCTGGTGCTGCGAACCTCCCGGTTTTTTCTGGAGGAAGATGACGACAAAAAGGTACGGGATGTTTATCCGGATGATAACCTGAAGGCCAACGAATACCTCAACCGTCGCGTCGACCTGGAGGATGTGGTAAGCGCCCACCTGCTGGCGGCTGAACGAGCGCCGGAAATCGGTTTTGGTACCTACATCATCAGTGCCACAGCGCCTTTTTCACCGGGCGATACGGCGGATTTGCGGAGTAATCTGTCCCAAGTGGTTCAGAGATACATCCCTGGCTATGTAGCTGAGTATGAGCGTCGGGGGTGGCGGCTGTTTCCGAGCATCGACCGGGTTTATGTCAACGAAAAAGCCCGAACGGAGTTGGGTTGGGAGCCTCGGTATGATTTCAGGGCAATCATCGACCGTTTAAAAGCGGGCGATAAGCTGCCCAGTCCACTGGCGCAACAAGTCGGTTCGAAGGGCTACCATAGCAAGACATTTTCCGAAGGTCCGTATCCGGTAGAGGGCTAAACAGGATTTACTTTTTGCACAGGTAAATGACCTCCCCGGCGGGCAGCGAAAACCGTTTTACTTCGTCTCGCGGTAGTTCGAAGACGAAGCGATCTTCCACGACATTAAAACCGCCTTTGGCCAGCCGCTGGGCATAATCGCGGCCAAAAAGCCGGACGTGGTCGCTTTGCCAGAAAAGACGTTCCCGTTCCTTCGGATCGGTGATGGTGGCATCTTCAAAAGTCGTCTCGCGGTTGTAGTCGATCGGAGACTGGATGATGGCCCAGCCGCCCGGTTTCAGAACGCGGTAGAGTTCACTACTCGCTTTGGCATCGTCATCGACGTGCTCCATCACGTGGTTACAAAACGCGACATCGAACGTATTGTCCGGAAATGGAATCTGGTGAATATCCATTTTTATTTTAGCCAGCGGAGATTCGATGTCAGCCGTGATGTAATCCAGATTGGGTAATTTCTCGAACCGATCGATAAAACAATGTTCCGGTGCGACATGAAGAACTTTCAGATGGTCACGGTAAAAATTGGTTTTCCGTTGCAGGTACAGGTTCATCAGTCGGTGCCGCTCTAATGCCAGACAGTTCGGACACAGGGCATTAGCGCGGGGAGCGTTCCGGCCGTAGGGCATAAATTCCCGAAAATGTTTGCTGCAAACCGTGCATTCAACGTTGTTGCCCCGGTAGAAAACCATCATCACCTTCATGGCATAATGGCTGACGCGCTGCAGGGCCGGGCGCGGTACTGTTTTCAATATAAAGCTGATGAGCTGTTTCATACCACGGAAAAACACAGCCAGAACCCGGGTAGGGATTGACTTTTGCCGAACGAAAATGAGTCCGAATACGCAATAATTAACAGATTTAAAGATGAAATGTGAATTAGTCTGTTAAATTAGAGCTTTGATCAACTTGTAGAATTAAATACGATGCCCGTAGCTCCTTCCAAACCGCCCGGTCGGCGACTCATCAAGCGGATGAGTACCCGTACCAAATGGCTTCTGCTGGCACCATTCAGTCTAATCCTGATTGGCTATGGATTGTGCGTTTTCAGCGAAGCCGCCAATCTCAAACATACCGGCGAGCCCTTTAGCCGGTGGTTTTTGCTCGGCACCTACAGCCTGATTGTCATCAATGCCGGGCTTTCCCTGTTTGGTCAGGCCATTATTTTCCGGGTACAGATGGAAACGCGCCGGGCCATTCGCCGGCACCTGAAGAAACTACTTCGGGCCCGGCAAAAAAAAGAAAACCCCGTCCGTCGAGCGTGACGAGGCAATCGGGTGATGCCCAGTTTTCAGAGCGCAGTAATCATACTACGCACAAAGAACTGCTGTATGCTTACGCTTCCTTTTGAGCTGCTGCTGCGGCTTTCTTTTCAGCAAAAGACGCTTTGATCGCTTCCACATCAACATTTTTTACGTCAGGGCGACGCAGCAATTGCTTGATGCGGGCAATTTTGTTGTTAGCCCGGGCTTTATTTTTTTGGTCTTTGCGTTTCAGTTCCGTTACTCCCATGATTGTATGAATTAATAGTTTATTCCAAATTGTCCGCAAAATTAGCGGAAAAACCGCACAAAATCAATTTTTAATCGGTAGTTATCAATCTGATAAGAAACTCCGCCCGGCTTGCTATTTTTGCACCATGCAAAAACCGAGTTTACCCCGCGGTACCCGCGATTTTGGGCCGGAACCAATGAGCAAACGGCTCTTTTTGCTGGAAACCATCCGGCAGACGTTCCGGCGGTATGGATTTCAGCCGATTGAAACCCCTGCGCTTGAAAACCTGTCGGTGTTGATGGGGAAATATGGCGAAGAAGGGGATCAACTTCTGTTTAAAATTCTTAATTCCGGCGATTTTTCCAGCGGTTTGTCCGAAGCCGACTGGCAGGAAAATGCTCGTAAATTAACGCTCAAAATTTCTGAAAAAGGCCTTCGCTACGACCTGACGGTTCCTTTTGCCCGCTATGTGGTCATGAACCGCCATGCTTTGACGATGCCTTTCAAGCGGTATCAGATTCAGCCGGTTTGGCGGGCCGACCGCCCGCAGAAAGGACGGTATCGGGAATTTGTGCAGTGCGATGCGGATGTGGTCGGTACGGATTCGCTGCTGTGCGAAGCTGAAATTGTGTTGATGCTGCACGAAAGCCTGCGGAATCTGGGCATTCAGGATTTTACCGTAAAAATCAATAACCGCAAGATTCTGACGGGCATTGCCGAGGTGGTGGGGGCTGAAGGACAAGAGGGCCAACTCGCCGTTGCCATCGATAAGCTGGATAAAATCGGCCAGGGAAAAGTGGTTGAAGAATTGAAACAACGCGGTTTTTCGGATGAGTCGATTGATAAATTAACCCCCATGTTTCAGTTTCCCGATCAGTCGCAGGCGGCTTTTAGTCAGTTGCGAAGCTGGCTGGCGACCTCGGACGTGGGCTTGAAAGGCGTTGCCGAACTGGAAGAGGTCTGGCAGCTGGTGGAGCAGTACGGTTTGAACGACGCCCGAATGGAACTGGATGTGACGCTGGCCCGTGGTCTGTCCTACTATACCGGAGCTATTTTCGAAGTCAAAGCCAACGGCGTGCAGATTGGCAGCATCAGTGGCGGTGGCCGCTACGACAACCTCACGGGCGCTTTTGGCATGCCGGGTTTGTCTGGCGTTGGCATTTCACTGGGCGTCGATCGGATTTACGATGTGATGGAAGAACTGAATCTGTTTCCGGAAACCGGCTTGCAATCGACGCAGGTTCTGGTCGTTCACCTCGAAGCCGGAGCGCGCGCGCTTGGATTGCCTTTGCTGAGCCAGCTGCGGTTGCAAAATGTTGCTGCCGAAGCGTATCCGGATTCGGCCAAGGTGAAGAAGCAACTGGATTATGCCAACGCAAAACACATTCCTTACGTGGTTCTGATCGGTTCGGAAGAACTGCAGACCGGCCAACTCACCCTGAGAAACATGGTTACGGGTGAACAGGAAAAATTGACTGCCGGGCAAATTGTAGAACGCCTGACGCGGGCCTAACCCGGCTAAACTGGACGAATAAAAAAAGGTGCCCCGATTCTAAAACCGGGGCACCTTTATCATTTTCAACGCACGATCGATTAAAACTTGAACCCAACGTTCAGGCCCAGTGTCCGGCGTTGCGAATTGTTAAATCCTTTGATGGCATCGGAAAAACCGTGGTGGTAAACCACGTCGATCAGCAGCGGACCGATGTCGAAGCCCAAATTGGCCAGGCCCAGGAAAGTGCCGCTTTTAATCTCATTATCGTCGATATTGACGGTTGTGCTGCTGCTCAGGCGATTGGCATATTCAGCACCGACGGCCAGCCGGACAGCCGAGATACCGCGCTCAGACTGAGCCAGTTTCACCCCAACCAAAACCGGGATTTGAAGCCATTTTGCGTTGATTTTACCGGAAATATCCTGAATAGATGATCCGTCGCCGGGAGTAAAGTAGTTCGAGCTGGAAGCAAAGTATTCCGCACCGATCTGACCATAAATCCGGCCGCCACCCCGAACAAATACACCGAGCTGATAGCCAAGACGTCCGGACGGATTGTTTCCGTCGATGTCTTCACCCTTGTAACGGGTCGTGTTGGCTCCCACATAAAAACCGCCCGTAAACGCCTTGTACGGTTTCTCCGCTCTCGGACGTTTTTCCCGGCCACTGTTGTCGGATGTCGTTGAGCTGGAAGAGTATGAACTGCTGGCGTTCGGAGTCGTTGAATACGTAGAGCTGTTGGTCGGCGAGGTCGTGTTCGTCGACGAGTTGTCCATTGTAGAACTGGTCGAATTCGAGCGGTTGGTTGAATCGGTTCCGGTCGAATTAATAGTTGTAGTCGTGGATGTTCTGGATGAATCCGACGAGCTGGTCTGAGCAAATGCGCTCCACGTTCCCAAAAGGCAAAGCGCAAGCAAAGTACTGTTGCGTTTCATGATAATAACATTGTTGAAGTTGTATAAAAAAAGGTGCATGTTTTACATACACCCTTTTAACACGGTATAACTTGGATTGTTTAGGCTTGACGCATTTCTTTATAATAATTAATTAACCCGTTTGTCGAACTGTCATGGGATGAAACCGGCTGGTCGTCGGCCAGTTCGGGCAGAATCCGGCTGGCGAGTTGTTTGCCTAACTCGACTCCCCACTGGTCGAAACTGAAAATATTCCAGATTATGCCCTGCGTAAAGATTTTATGTTCGTATAGCGCAATCAGACTACCGAGGGTGCGGGGTGTGATTTTCTGAACCAGGATGGAATTCGTAGGGCGGTTTCCTGAAAAGACTTTAAACGGCATCAGCAATTCGATTTCTTCTTTCGTCTTTCCGGATTTGGCAAGTTCACCCACCACTTCTTCGCCGGATTTGCCATTCATTAAAGCTTCCGTTTGGGCGAAAAAATTAGAAAGCAGCATTTTGTGGTGGTCGCCCAGGGGACGGTGGCTGATGGCCGGGGCAATAAAATCGCACGGGATCAGCTTGGTTCCCTGGTGAATCAGTTGATAGAAAGCGTGTTGGCCGTTGGTGCCGGGTTCCCCCCAGATCACCGGCCCGGTTTGGTAGGCCGTTGGCTGGCCGTTGCGGTCGACGGATTTGCCGTTGCTTTCCATGTCGCCCTGTTGGAAATAGGCCGCAAACCGGTGCATGTATTGATCGTACGGCAGAATGGCGTGCGATTCGGCTCCGAAAAAATTATTGTACCAGATTCCCACGAGCGCCAGCGTAACCGGTATGTTTTCCTCGATCGGCGTATTCTTGAAATGCAGATCCATCGCGTGGCCCCCTTCCAGCAAGTCGGCGAAATGGTCGAAACCGATGTAACAGGCAATCGATAAACCGATGGCCGACCAGAGCGAATAACGCCCGCCAACCCAATCCCAGAAAACAAACATATTTTCGGGGTCGATGCCGAATTTTTCGACTTCGGACTGGTTCGTCGAAATGGCCACAAAATGCTTGGCAACCGCCGATTCATCCCCGGCATACTCCAGAAACCAGTCGCGGGCCGAATGAGCATTGGTCATGGTTTCCTGCGTCGTAAAGGTTTTCGACGCGATCATGAACAGCGTGGTTTCGGGATCGAGTTTTTGCAGGGTTTCGTAAATGTGCACCCCGTCGACATTGGAAACAAAATGCACTTCCAGCTGCGGTTTGCCATCTTTCTGCACGGCATACGGTTTTAAGGCTTCCGTTACCATGACCGGTCCAAGATCCGATCCGCCGATGCCGATATTGACCAGTTGCCTGATGGGTTTTCCGGTGTAACCTTTCCATTCGCCCGAACTGATGCGTTCTGAAAACCTTTTCATTTTATCCAGAACTGCGTTTACGTCCGGCATGACATCTTTTTCATCGACCAGAACGGGCGTGTTGGAACGATTCCGAAGAGCGACGTGCAGAACGGAGCGGTTTTCAGTGAGGTTGATGGGGTCGCCCGAAAACATCTTTTCGATTGCTTCGTATAAACCCGCTTCACCCGCCAATCGGCGAAGCAACTGGATCGTTTCGGCGGTGATCCGGTTTTTTGAGAAGTCGACCAGAATATCTTCAAACCGCAGTGAAAACTCTTCAAAACGATTCGGGTTTTCGGCAAACAAATCCCGTAGATGGCGTTCTTTGATTTGCTCAAAATGACTTTGAAGCTGCTGATAAGCAGGTAATTGTAGAAAAGAATGAGAAGGTAGCATTGTGTGTTGGTTCAGAGACAAATTTCATTCAATCGTTCCGGTTCGCAGACAAACACGTTAAAATCGACTTTTCCGCGAATACCGTCGACGGAGCCTTTTTCATTGTGTTGCCAAAAGTACAACCGGTCAGCCTTAAATTCGTTCGGATGGTCGGTAGAATAATCCGCAATCCAGAGTGGATAATCGTCGAAATTACCGGCAATGTAGAGCAAATAAAAATGCCGGTTGACATAGATGATCGGTTTTGTACCATAATGATCTTCCACCAGGCTCAGCCAGATCCGGATATCGGCAATTAGTTTTTCGGCAGGAATCGTTCCTTTGGCGTTCCGTTCAAAGTCCAACACGGGCGCAAAATCGCCCGGTTGTAGCGTTACGGTTTTGATGAAATTCTGCGCCTGCTTGGCCGGGTCGCGTTTGGGGTGATAAAAGTGGTAGGCACCCCGCTTCAAACCGGCTTTCCGGGCTTCCTGCCAGTTGTTTTTAAATCGACGGTCAACCAGGGATGCACCTTCAGTGGCTTTCACAAACACGAATTGCAACGCCACGCCCTGGGCCTGCATCTGGCAAACGCGCTTCCAGTTGATGCGACTGTTGTGATGGGAAACGTCAATGCCGTGAATCGTATACTTCAGCGGCATCCGAATACCGTATCCGTTTACAAACTGCCACTGTAATTCATTGACTTTTTTCAAAGATCGATTCCACCAGAGCCCCACCAGCAGAAGGGAAAGTGCCAGAAACGGCCACATTAATACGCTTCGCTTCCTGTAGATAAATAGAACTATCCGGCTCATGTCGGGCAAAAATAAGCAGAAAAAGGGAGGAAGCGAAGTAGGAAATGATTGGAAAACAAAAGGGAGGAAAAGAGAAAGACATGGATTTCTTTCTCTTTTCCTCCCCGGATGGCCTTTATTCGAAGAAATTAATCGTGTCCTTCCAGCTTCACGATTTTGTTGTATAAACCTAACAACAAAAACGGAGCTGGCCATTGGCCAACGAATAAAGCTTTGTCGTTTTCACCGGTAATTTTGTAAAACAGGGAAACACCCATCGATGCAATGGCTGCCCACAAAAAAACGTCGGATGGTATTTTCGCGGTTTGCTCCTCAATGGCCTCTGCAACAGGGCCTTCCTTGTGCTTCGGATTGGGGTTTTTCACCGATCCTTTTTCATAACTGCGTTCTGTGACGTTCATAACATTGTTTAACTTTGGTTATACACGACAGAACCCGCATTATTTCTGATTGTTCCAAATAATGAGCGAAAAGTCCTGAGCTGGAATCGGCGTCCGTATTTATGCTGGCCTGAAGAATAAATGGATGAGGTATCGGCCCTGGGTCACCGAGGCTTTCCGTGTAGAAGAAAACCGGAAAGAGTAAAAAATTTAGGTTTCCGTTGCAGGAAAAATCAGTTTGAACAACGGGATCAACGAAACAAACCGGTATTCTAAAAAAAGGTGCCGGCAAAAGGTATCTAAAATACGTTTGCCGGCACCTTATTCAATCATAACCCAATGACTTACTTATTCGGTTGCGGAGTGGTCCGCAGATACGGTTTTACGATGGTAACGCCTTTCGGGAATTTCTTGATCGCATCTTCCGTACTAACCGCCGGAACAACGATCACGTCCTCACCTTGCTGCCAGTCCGCAGGCGTCGCCACCTGGTAGTTTGCCGTCAGTTGCAGCGAGTCGATGACGCGAAGAATTTCCAGGAAGTTCCGACCTGTTGAAGCCGGATAGGTTAGCGTCAGTTTTATTTTTTTATCGGGACCAATCACAAACACCGACCGAACCGTTGATTTTTCACTGGCATTCGGATGGATCATGTCGTATAATTCAGCTACTTGACGGTCTTTGTCGGCAATCATCGGAAAATCGACCGTTGTATTTTGGGTTTCGTTGATGTCTTTCACCCACTCGGTGTGTGACTCAAGCGGGTCAACACTGACCGCAATCACCTTTACACCGCGCTTTTCAAACTCATCTTTGAGTTGGGCAGTCCGGCCGAGTTCGGTCGTACAGACCGGTGTAAAATCGGCAGGATGGGAAAAGATCATTCCCCAGGAGTTGCCCAGCCATTCGTGAAAGTTAATTGTACCCTCGGTGGTCTCAGCCGTAAAATCCGGGGCGATGTCACCTAATCGGAGTGCCATAAGAAAAACAGTTTGGTTTATACTATAGTAATGCTATAGTCTTTGCCGTGCAAATGTATAACAGCTTGTGGTAATTGACTATTATTTCGCTGCAAAGACAGCAATCCATTAACACGACCGAAGCATAAAATAGTTTTTCAGATCAATTTTTCTTCCACGGCCATTTTGACCAGTTCGGCGGCATTCTTCACCTGAAGACGGCGCATCATGTTGGCCCGGTGGTTGTCGACGGTCCGGACAGAAAGCTGCAGTTTTTCGGCTATTTCGCGGCTACTCATCCCGTCGACCAAAAACTGCAGGATTTCTTTTTCCTTCTTCGACAGTTTGGAACGCCGGATTTTACTGCTCCGTTCCGTTTTTTTCAATTGATGCATGTAGCCATTAAGGATGATGGTGGCTACGGGCGAGCTGAAATATTTTTCGCCACTGGCAATGGTCCGCAGGGCTTTCATCATTTCATCGCTCGACGAATCTTTCAGAATATACCCGAAGGCGCCGGCTTCCACCGAACGCAGGATATAATCTTCATTGTTGTGCATCGATAACATCAAGGTCTTGATATTTTTATACAGACGCGAAATAATTTGCGTCGTTTGAATACCCGACATGCCCGGCAGTGAAATATCCATCAAAACCACATCCGGTTGCTGGGATTTTAGTTTTTCAAGGGCTTCCTCACCATCGCCGGCTTCGTCGACAATGACGAATTCGTCGTTCTGTTCCAACAGCGAGCGTATTCCGTTTCGGACGATAGAGTGGTCATCAACCAGCATCAACTTGAGTGTACTCATATTCCTGGTGTGCGAGTTTAAAAGGTATACTTACTTGTACTTTTGTGCCTTTATCGGGCGCAGATGATATTTTGAACTTTCCATTGATCAGCGCAGCGCGTTCATTCATGTTGTGAATTCCCTGCGAAGGCCGTTTGCTGTCTTCTTTACGACTGCGGTGAATGCGGAACCCTTTTCCATCGTCGTTCACAATAAGATGCAAGTAATTATCTTTTTCGAACAAATCAATGGTAATCTGATGGGGTTCGGCATGACGAAGCGCATTACTGACCGCTTCCTGAGCAATTCGATACACACCAATCTCCACACTCTTATCTAAACGTGTATTTGACAGATTAGTATGAAAAATAATATCAATTTTACTGTCTTTGTCGTGCGTATCGGCTAGCATCTTTACCGCCGGAACCAGCCCGAAATCACTTAATACCGTCGGCATCAGGTTATTTGACACATTGCGGGTTTCCTGAATGGTCTGGGAAATGAGGTTTTTCAGAACCGTCAGATTTTTGGTCCCTTTGGTTTCGTTGGTGAGGCTTTTTTCAAAGCTTTCGACCTGTAGTTTAATGGCCGTCAGCATTTGTCCAATCCCGTCGTGCAATTCGCGGGAAAGCCGCTTGCGCTCCTCTTCCTGCCCGGCTACCAGATACGAAGTTCGCAGTTTTTGCTCATCCATCTGTTGCTGGTACTGTTTCCGGGTCGCATCGAAAAGCTGTTGGCGCGTTTCTTTCAGGGCCCGGTTCAGCGAAAGCAATTTGCGATTGGTGGTGGCCGTTCGGGTTTCCGCTTCCACTAACTGGACAATAACACCCTCGAACTTGTTAACGGCTGGTCTTAGAATGAACCATCCGGCAAAAACCAGTGCCAGCAAGGTGAAGAGGTAGATGACGAATCCGATTAGTCTCGTTTGTTCCACGTTTTCCAGCGTTTCGCGGGTATATTGCTGAACAATATCATCCATCTTGTCCAGAAATGGCTTCTCATTTTGCATCAAGCGGGTCAGATCCACTTCGGCTGAGAATTTTTCAGGATTCGGAGCCTGGTCGGCCAGCTGGATAATGCGCTGGATGCTTTCCCGAAAACCCAGGTAAAAAGGTTTCAAAATTTGAAAGCGAATCCGGACACTGTCGCTGTTGTGAAGCATAACCGGAAAACCGGGTACTGTGCCCTGTTCGATGTGTAAATGATTCGTCTCAAACTGCGCGAACAGTTTTTTGATTTCTGACAGGTTATTTTGAAAATTGAGCCGTTCGGCGGGGCGGGTCAGTTGCAGAACTTTACTGACAAGCCGCTGGCTGTGATGGCGTTGCGCCGACGCCATTTTAAAAACCATAACCCGTTCGGCTTCGCGTCTGGTTTGAAGCTGGGTCACCACTTCCGCAACCGTCAACAACACGGCAATGAATACCAATGTCGTTAAAAACAGACGGTTGAAATGGCGGGCCGAAGGCTGAGAAGTCTGGGGTATAACGTTTACTACTTCCGACACGGTTTTATGAGGCAACCACGTTGATCAGAGTAAAGATACTAAAAATTATGTTAATTGAAGGATTAGGGTAGTAACTTATGCTTTTTAGCGATTGAAAACCCGAACCAAAGCACCCCGAGTGTTGTTTTTTAAACTTAAAACGGTGTAGATTTGTATTAATCTGAACGCGACCTCATCATGAAAAAAAATGTCTGCTTTATCGCTCTTTCAGGACTGCTGACGCTGGCTGCTTTTACGCCCGCCAAACTAGTCAGTCACCCGCCGGTAACTGTCGCTGCGGAGCCGGTCAAGCTGTCGTGGGAAACGCTGCGCGATGTAACTTTCAAGAAAAAATGGTATCCCGAAGAGTCGGTTTATATGTTGTATCCGACGTTCGGAGCCGGTATTCAAAAGCTCAGCGGAAAACCGGTTGAATTGACGGGGTACGTGCTTCCGGTCGACTACGAATCCAATTTATATGTTCTTTCTGCTTTTCCCTACAGCGCTTGCTTCTTTTGTGGCGGTGCAGGTCCTGAATCGGTCGTGTCGTTGAAATTCAAGAAAAATGGCCTCAAGTTCAAAACCGATGAGCGCCGGACGTTCCGGGGAACTCTGAAACTGAATGCCGATAATATTTATGAACTGAACTACATTATTGCCGATGCCGAAATGGTAGAACAATAATAGAACTCGCTCAAAATCACTGCGCCACGCTTTTGGGTGGCGCTTTTTTTGTGGAAACTGTAAAAGCCGCATTGCTTTTTATGCAAAATTTCCCATCTTTGCACCACCAAAAAAAGGGGGTATAGCTCAGTTGGCTAGAGCGCTACAATGGCATTGTAGAGGCCGTCGGTTCGAATCCGACTATCTCCACCCGATTTTTAAAAGCTCCGGATTCAGCGAATCCGGAGCTTTTTTGTTTACTAATGTAGGGATTTCAACGGTAAATGGATGAATGTGCTGGATTGGTAACTCGTTTTGCCTTCATCCTTTTACCGTTGAAGTTCTCCGTCTGCAAAACGTAGCCCTGAAAATTCCAGTCGCTGATCGATTTCCGATGCGTTTTTCTTCGTAAAAAATATTTTCCGTATCCTTGGGTGATACTGGCGTCTCCTTCCGATAAACCCTAAAAAAGCGTATGAATTCAACCCAAAGCCTGCCGATGGATAAGGCCCTGTTGTCTGATCGGGAAAAAACGCTGGAACGGATTTATGCCAAAACGTTTCCAATGGTGCGCCATTATATCCGGGAACATGGCGGTACGACTGACGATGCGAAAGATATTTTCCATGAGGCCATGATCTTATACTATGAGAAAACGGTCCATGAACAACTGATTCTAACGTCGTCGGTCAGCACCTTTCTGATGGGAATTTGTAAAAATCTCTGGCGGCAGCACGTGGACCGGCAGAGTCGGAATACGGCGCTGACCGAAAACCACGACGAACTGCTGTGGGAGGAACCCGAAGAAAATGACGAACCGACGGCCCTGAAGCTCATGACCTTTGTCGAACAACTGGGCGAGAGCTGCAAATCCATTCTGGTCAGCTTCTATTACTTCGGTCAGCGCTTGGAGCACATTGCCGTTCAACACGGTTATCAGTCAATTCGCTCGGCTACCGTACAGAAATTCAAGTGTCTGGAACGGCTGCGTAAAGCTGTCAGCCATCTGTCGATTGAACGCTTCAAACCCTGACTGCGATGCGACCCGAATTAGAAGAGGTTCAAGTGCTGGAAGATTACCTGCAGGGAAACCTGAACGAAGAGCAGCGGATGGATGTTGCCGTCCGGCTGCTCTGGAACCAGGATTGGCAACAGAAACTGGCCGCTCAAAAACTGGCTTATCAAGCTCTTCGTATGGCCGGACGCCAGCAACTGCGTCGCGAGTTGGACGCGATTTACACCCGTTTATTTGGGTAAACTGCCCGTCAAATTTCAACTTGACTGATCATCTTAACTGGCTTCTACGAGCCAGCGGGCTCGGTAGTGCCCAAACCACGCTTTTTCATACCTAACCATTTATTGCCTCATGTATCATCCCGAACTAAGCGCAGGCGAGTTTCGTAAATTCGCTGTGCACGGACAAAATTTGAATGGCCTGACGGTCGATCGCTACCTGCATCAGGTCGAAAACATGACCCGGTCGGTCATTGAAGAGCGGCCCATGAACTTCCGCGAGGTCGATGTATTTTCCCGATTGATGGCGGATCGGATTGTATTTCTGGGTTCGGCCGTCGACGACAACATTGCCAACATCATCATCGCCCAGTTGTTGTTTCTGGAATCGGCCGATGCCAAAAAAGACATTCTGTTGTATATCAACAGCCCCGGCGGCTCGGTTTACGCGGGTCTTGGTATTTACGACACTATGCAGCACGTCCGGCCCGACGTCGCCACCATCTGCACCAGTGTGGCGTTATCGTTTGGGGCGGTTTTACTTTGCGCCGGTGCGCCGGGGAAACGATCGGCTTTGCCACACGCCCGGGTGATGATTCACCAGCCGCATGGGGGCGCACAGGGCCAATCCGTCGATATCGAGATAACGGCGCGGCAAATTGTCATTTTGCGAAATGAACTCTACGAAATTATGGCCCGACACAGCGGCCGATCAGCCGAAGAAATCGAACGAAATGCCGATCGGGATTACTGGATGAAAGCAGAAGAAGCCAAAAACTTTGGCTTTATCGATGAAGTTTTGCAACGGTAAGCCGCTGATTCCCCGTGAAAAATGCCCAATTTTGTTGGGCAGAATGAGGGATTCAAACTCAGAAGCGGCTTTCTATGTCGTACGGTATCTCGGAACCACAGCAACCAGCCGGTATTCCAAACGATTAACAGCCGCAGAAATGCGGCTTTTTTATGGACTTACTCGAAATTTTCGACGCAAAAAACCAACCACTGGGTTTCACTAAACCCAAAAAAGAAGCGCATCGTGATGGTGACTGGCACCGCACTTCCGAAATTGTGGTCTTGAATGATCAAGACGAGATCTTGCTAAGTTTGCGGCATCCCGACAAAGTGGTTCTGCCCAACTTCTGGGATGTCTGCGTGGGCGGGCACGTGGAGCCGGGTGAGAGCTATGAACAATGCGCTAGTCGGGAAATTGAGGAAGAAATCGGCGTTCGGCCCCAAACCGGTGAATTGGTGTTTCTGGGAATGGTAGATGTGGAAGTGATCGATAAAACGGCTTCCCTGATCGACCGGGAACACGCTGCGGTCTATCTGTTTCGGACCCGGTGTCGTCTCAATCAGTTTGTGATGCAATCCGACGAAGTGGCTGATCTGCGGTTTGTTCCCATGACTGCCGTTCTGGAAGAGTTTCGCTCCGGCGCCAATTCCGTTTTGTATACGCCCCCTCAGGCCACCTACCTT
Organism: Larkinella knui; assembly: GCF_003858645.1. GTDB lineage: Bacteria > Bacteroidota > Bacteroidia > Cytophagales > Spirosomataceae > Larkinella > Larkinella knui. The sequence continues at coordinate 933,668 of NZ_RQJP01000001.1, forward strand.
CGGACGCTGGAATTGGCGGAGCCGTTCCTCAATCGCTCCCGTTAAAAAGGCCGGACGGCTTTCACAAAACGGCCTTTAAAATAACTCGAATACAGGTTATCTTCCCGCACACCGCGTGATGAGGATGCGTGAATAAACATAATATTTCCTTCACCGCGGACTTCGGTAACAATTCCGGTATGAGAAACGTAACCGGCTTTGCCGCTGTCGGGTACAAAGAAGACCAGATCACCCGCCTGAATCTGAGGTACTTCCACTTCATATCCCACTTCGGATTGTTGCCACGAAACCCGCGGCATTTGCAGACCAACGGTATTGAAGGCGGCAAAAATCAAGCCCGAGCAGTCCATGCCTTCCGACGTTTGGCCGCCCGTGCGATACGGGGTTCCGGTGTAGGTGCGGGCAATTTTTACAACCTGAGGTACATACCCTTGCTGATAAGTCCGGGTGTCGACGGTTTTGAGCGGTTTGCCGACCGGCTTGCGGTTGGCTACGGCTGGTTTTCGACGGGCTGGCGGGGTATAATGGGAAGTTTTAAAAAATGAACAGGACGACAACGTCAACACCAGAAGGGCAGTGGGCCAGAAAGGGCGAAATAAAGTCCTCATCATGATTTGTTGCATAGAAAATGGTCAAGGGGAATGCGATTCAAAACCGGCTTACCAGAAATTACCGTAAACTATTAAATTTTCATCGTCAAGGCAATGCGTTTGCGCTGCAAATCCACTTCCAATACTTTGACCTGCACTTTCTGATGAACGCTGACCACCTGACGCGGGTCGGAAACAAACTGATTGGATAACTGCGAAATGTGCACCAGCCCATCCTGTTTGACGCCAATATCAACAAAGGCACCAAAAGCCGTCACGTTGGTAACAACGCCCGGCAAAAGCATGCCTTCACGCAAATCTTCCGGTTTTCGGACGCGCTCATCATATTCAAATACGGCGAGCGATTCACGCGGATCGCGACCCGGTTTTTCAAGTTCAGCCAGAATATCGCGAAGTGTTGGCAAACCCACTGTTTCGGTAACGTACAATTCGGGCTTAATCTGCTTTTGAAGGTCGGTTTTTTTAACCAAATCCGTTACCGTGCATTTCAAATCGCGGGCCATGCGTTCTACAACCGCGTAGCTTTCCGGGTGAACGGCACTGTTATCGAGCGGATTTTTTGCCTTATCGATTCGGAGAAAACCGGCCGATTGTTCAAACGCTTTCGCACCCAGGCGGGGGACTTTCTTCAACTGATCGCGGGATTGAAACGGCCCGTTCTGAGCGCGGTATTCGACAATATTCTGCGCCAGTTGCGGCCCTAAACCAGAAACGTAGCGCAGCAAATGACTGCTGGCCGTATTGAGCGACACGCCAACCTGATTGACACAACTCTCAACCACCCGGTCCAGGCTGTTTTTGAGTTCGTTCTGATCGACATCGTGCTGATATTGACCCACCCCGATCGATTTGGGATCAATTTTGACCAGTTCCGCCAGTGGGTCCATCAACCGGCGGCCGATGGAAATGGCGCCCCGAACGGTTATATCCTGATCCGGAAATTCCTGACGCGCCACTTCCGATGCAGAGTAAATCGATGCACCCTGTTCGCTCACCATAAAAAGCGGGATGGTTTTTCCAAAATTCAGACTTCTGACAAAATCTTCCGTTTCCCGCCCGGCCGTTCCGTTGCCAATCGTGATGGCTTCAATCTGATACTGAGCCACGAGTTTCAACAACGTCTGCTGGGCCTGTTCCCGCCGACTGTCGGGATAAATGACGTCGTTGGTCAGTAAATTCCCCTGGGCGTCCAGACAAACCACTTTACAACCGGTTCTGAAACCGGGGTCAATGGCCAAAACCCGCTGCTGACCCAGGGGGGGCGACAGGAGCAGTTGACGCAGGTTGTCGGCAAAAATTTTAATGGCTTCCTGATCGGCTTTCTGCTTCGATACATTCTCAAATTCAGTTTCAATCGACGGCTTGATCAAACGCTTGTAGCTGTCTTTGACCGCCATTGCCACCTGGTCGATGCTTTCGGAAGGTCCATGCCGTAAAAAATGCCGGTCCAGGCGTTCAAGAGCGGTTTGTTCGTCGGGCGAAATACTGACCGCCAGAATTCCTTCCGCTTCGCCCCGCCGAATAGCCAGCAGGCGGTGGGAGGGAACCCGGCGGAGGGGTTCGGCAAAATCAAAATAATCCTTGTATTTAATGCCTGCCGTCTCCTTGTCTTTCCTGACGACCGATCGGATAATGGCCTCACGTTCAAACAGGTTCCGGATTCGCTGGCGGGCGTCGGCGTCCTCATTGATCCACTCGGCCATAATGTCACGGGCACCCTGCAAAGCGTCCGAAACCGTTGCTACCTGGTCATTCAGGAAGGAAGACGCTTTTTTCTCAATAGCCGCTTCCCGTTGACCGAAAATCAGTTTAGCCAGTGGTTCCAAGCCTTTTTCTATGGCGATGGTGGCGCGGGTTTTCCGTTTGGGTTTATAAGGTAAATACAAATCTTCCAGTTCGGTAATGGAGCCGGTGGATTCAATTTTTTGACGAAGTTCGGTCGTCAGTTTCCCCTGATCGCCAATAGACTTCAGAATAACGTCCCGGCGTTTGTCGAGATCAAGCAGTTTTTGATAGGTATCTTTGATGGAGCCAATCTGAACTTCGTCCAGTTGACCTGTGGCTTCTTTCCGGTAACGGGCGATAAACGGAACGGTGGCTCCGTCGTCGAGTAACTGAACGGTATTGGTAACTTGCCGGACATTCAGGTTGAGAAAAGCGGCAATTCGCGCCGGCAGATTGCCAGCTTCAGGGGTGGGGCTCATGTATTCGGTTTACGGTATGAAGCCACAAAAAAAGCAGGAAAGGCTGGTTTGTCAACAAAAAAGAATCAGAAATGCCGGATAAAAGCGGTAAGCAGTTCTAATTCAGCGGGCAAAAAAAAACATGCCACCAGGCATGTTTTCTTCTTGAAACTAAAACGGCTCTATCTTTCGATTATACCAGTTCTACGTTTACAGCGTTCAGGCCTTTTTTACCACGCTCTACTTCAAACTTTACTTTGTCGTTTTCGCGGATCTGATCGACAAGGCCCGTCGAGTGAACAAAAATGTCCTCGCCTGGTGCATCCGGCTTAATGAAACCGTATCCTTTGGTTTCATTAAAAAATTTTACTACTCCTGTTTGCATTGAATTATGATTGAAAAAATTTGTATAAAGGACTATTTTTTTACAATCCTATCCAAATTTTTATAAAAGTTTTTTTGTGAAATAGAGGCATTAATACACGCAGGAGCCCTGTATTGACGTATTTTCCGGTACTAAACCCGCCTGAAACAGCTATAACTACCGGCGCGTATTGAGCTGGATTTCAAAGTTAGATACGGCAATCCAAGCAACTTTCGTAGTCTTCGTGCCCCGGTGCATACACGCCGTTGACATTCACCAGCCGATCAAGCCGGATGGATTCTCCGGATGCCAACTGGATGTAATCACCATCGGATCGATTCTCCAGACTGGTCATAATGGACGTTACCGAAAGTAATTCATTGAGGTCGGTTGAATAAAAAATCTTGACGTATTTCCGTAAAGCGATCAGCGATCGGAGCATGTCAATGTAGGGGGCTGTCAATGTCGTCATGGCGATAAAATGGTGTTCTCTATAATAGAAACAATTTTTTTCCGAAACCGCTTCCCTGCTGAAGTAAAAAAAATAGGCAGGCCCGGTTTATCACTTTTTAGAGATCTTCCTCAATCTAGAATCCTGTTTTTAATCTTGTTTTAATTTCTGCCTTACGGATTAGCCCCTTTTTAAGGCTGACTTAATACGGTTTACACCCATTTTTAATACCCGACGACTTACTTTGTAGCCATAAATCATCCTATCTCCATGAACTACGATCCATTTTTCCTCCTCTCCTGTATTATGGGAGATGAATTGTATAAATTGAATTCTACCACTAAGCAGCAACCCGACTACCGGACGATCGATGAACGGTTTAAACAAGTCTGGAACCAACCGATCGATGATTTTTATCTTAGTGGGTTGCCGTTGATAATTCGTCAGAATGCAAGACGAAACTTTGTCTAGTTGATGCCTGATTCCGTTTTCCCGTAAACTTGTCGAAGTCGACTCCAGCCTCCGTGAAACGATTGTTCAAAGGGAGGTTGGAGTTTTTGTATTGCAGTAGCTGGTTCATTATCAGATAAATGACCCAAGATATATCACCACAGACGTGGCCACAACGGGAGCCGACGGGTCGGAAACGTTGTAAAATGCTCCTGCTGGCATCAGGCCACCTGGTATTGCTGAATGCAGAGTTGCTGGAGTAGCATGATGGTTTTTCCGTCAACAATTTCACCTTCAGTAATCATCTGCATGGCCTGCGGAAGCGGTAATTCCAGCACATCGATGTCTTCTTCGTCAATACCGCCACCGGAACGTTTTTCGGTCGAGTCGGAATAATCGGCCATAAAAAAATACAGCTTCTCCGTTACGGATCCCGGACTCATGTAGGCTTCAAAAACTTTCCGGATGTTGGTGACAACAAAACCGGTTTCTTCTTCGGTTTCCCGGCGGATGGCATCTTCGGGATTATCATTGTCCAGCAAACCGGCACAGGCTTCGATCAGCCGCCCACTGGTGTTCCCGTTGACGTAGGTCGGCATTCTAAATTGCCGGGTCAAAATGATGGTGTTTTTCTCAGGATTATGCAGCAGAATTGTCGCCCCGTTTCCCCGGTCATAGGCTTCCCGTGATTGTGTTTCCCAGACCCCATTCTTGCGTTGATACTTAAACGTTATCTTCCGCAGGGTATACCAATTGTCAGATAAAATTTCTTCTTTAACTAGCTGAACCCGTAAATTATTCATAAAAGTATTGGTTGTTTTTGATCGTTTTTGATTATTTTTGAACAAATTAAAAGCGTTGCTATGAATTTTCCTAATCGAAAGCGGCTCATTTTGCAAATGGTCGAAGAAAAAGGATCGGTAGAGGTTAAGGAACTGGCGGATCTGTTGCAGACGTCGGAGATTACCATCCGCCGGGATCTGACGGCGATGGCATCCGATGGGCTAATTTATCGGACCCACGGTGGGGCCATGAAAGTCGGATTAGCCACGAATCCGGTGCAGTTCGTGAATAAAACCGCTGTTAATTCCGAAAACAAAGACCACATTTGCCGGCTGGCGGCCCAGGAAATTAAGGACGGCGAGGTGGTGTTTATGGATTGTGGCAGTACGGTTTTTCGGCTGTGTCAATTTATCCGAAATAAGCGTATTCAGGTGATTACGAACTCAATACCGGTGGTCAACGAGTTGATGCAGTCGGAAGTAACGGTCAATCTGGTGGGCGGAGAAGTTGATCCGGCACGGCAGGCCGTTCATGGCTTGATTGCCAACGAACACGTTGCCCGATACCACGCGCACAAAGCTTTTTTAGGTGTAGACGGAATTTCGGCGCAGCACGGTTTGTCGGCCCACAGTGAAACCGAAGCGGGTATGACGCTGGCGATGGCCAGCCAGGCCGATGACGTATATTTATTGTGTGATTCGACGAAACTGGAAAAAGACAAATACGTCCAGTTTGCGCCCTTGAGTCTGGTTCAGGTCATCGTCACAGACCCGCAGGCTTCGGCGGACGTGTTGAAATTATACCAGCAGCAGGGAATTCGGGTGCTGAATTAATTCAAAGAAGTGTTTCCGTTGGAGCGTTTGCGGCCCGACATATCTTCATAATTGCCGACCAGAATTGCCGCCTGATGCAGTAATTCGACCGCCTGAATTTCGTCGTACAGAATATCAAGCTTACGTTCAATCCGGCCGATTTCAGCAATCGCATTCTGATATGCAAATAAATCTTCCTGCGGAATTCGGTTTTGCATGGATTCGGCCAGCAAATATTTACCGGCCTGGAGTACGCCCCACGATGCCCGTAATTCGTGTAAAATCGGGCTGTATTTAGTCACTTTCAGAACTCGCATCCTTAACGGCGGTTTTCGCTCGCAAAGATACACAAATTTAGAACTGGATAATTAAGTAGACGATTAGTTTAAACGTAAGGTTAACGGTAAACCCATTTTCAACTACTTACATTAATTCATAATCAACACATTGGCCGGCTTCAACGGTGAACGTTTCGGTGAACGTCTGACCATTGGCGGCCCGGTATTCAAGCTTATGATCGCCCGCTTCTACCGTTGCGACCGGTGAACCAGATGCGTCGCAGGACGGAGCCTAAGCCGTGACTTTGCTCAATGTGCCCAATTTTTTACCATCCACGTAACAATCCACTTTGACCGATTCGACGGCCTTATTGGCCGACCAGAAGACAACCCGTCCCGAATCGGGCTCAACTGCTGCATCTTTTTTACAGGAAACCGAGCCGATCACTAGCAGGGCAACGCACAGAGATTGCCGGAAATACCGCCTTGAAAAATGGATTGGAGTTGTCGTCAGGAAGTTCATGAGCGTAGTTGTTGCTGGTTCGATGATCCAAAGTTGCGAACTCGCCCCGGCGTAAGAAACCTTATGTTCGGCGAACCGGAAAAGGAGAAATGTGAAACGGTAAATAACTAAAATCAACAAACCCGGATCGTTCAGGTTAAAAATCTAAACAAAACGAAAAGGGGAGTATGGAAAGGCAGACGACCGAAAATCTGACAACCAGCGTAGAACTGGGCCCGTATGACGTCGCGGAAGACGTGAGAGGGATAAAAAACATTTTTGTTAACGTCTATTTTGTCGGGGAATCACAACCCGGCGGCAAGTGGGTCCTCGTCGATGCGGGAACGCCCAGTGGCGCAGACCCGATTCTGAAGCAAGCGCGGGAATGGTTCGGCGACAACAACCCGCCCCGGGCCATCGTCCTGACCCACGGGCATTTTGATCATACGGGTTCGCTGGAAACCTTATTGAAGGAATGGGGCGACGTTCCTGTTTATGCGCATCCGCTCGAGATGCCGTTTTTACAGGGGAAATCGCATTATCCACCGCCTGATCCGGCCGTGGGTGGCGGTGCTATGGCCTATATGTCGTGGATGTTTCCCACCTCGCCTTCCAATTTTGGTGATCGGGTGCGCCCGTTTCCGGCCGACGGTAGGATTCCGGAACTGCCCGATTGGCGCGTAATTCATACGCCCGGCCATTCACCCGGCCACGTTTCTCTGTTTCGGGAAAGCGACCGGAGTCTGATTGCCGGCGATGCATTTACCAACACCAATCAGAATTCGGCTTTTGCCGTAATGACCCAGAAACAGGAATTACACGGCCCTCCGGCGTATTTTACGATTGACTGGGAAGCCTCCAAACGCTCGATTCAGGAGCTGGCGGCTCTGAACCCAACCGCGGCCGGCACCGGCCATGGCAAGGCAATCCGCGGAATCACCTTGCCGCAGATGCTGGAAGATTTGATTCATAATTTTGAAGCTCGGGAAGTTCCTAAAAGCGGTCGGTACGCCAAACAGCCCGCCCACACGGATGAGCAGGGCATTGTGGATATGCCGCCCCCGATTTCCTACCACGTTGCCCGGGCCGTTGGCATTGGGTTGATCGTAGGAACCGTTATGTTGCTGTTTGGAGGAAGCCGAAAAAAATAAGCCGGTACTAACCAGAACATTCGTACTTATATTTAGCAGGCCCGCGAGCACGTTGAGATCCGCCAACGTGCTTACGGGCTTCTTTTTGCGGTTATTATTCCAAAATTTAAACACCACCCTCCCGAAAGGCGTTTTAGAAGTACGTAAAATTTCAACGAACTATGGAACGCCGTAATCTTATAATAGTAATTGGAAGTGCCGTTATTGTGGTGTTTGTGGGCTGGTTTGCACTCAACCATTTTGGATTCCTGAATAAAAATGAAGTGCCCTCGGAAGGATGGGACCGAACGCAGGCCGAAGTGGTTATGCGGCAACTCTGCCGCGCTGCCGATTCCGTGGGAATCGATACGAGCCGGTATTCGTTCGTTGAGACGGACACCAAAAAAGAGTTTGGCGAGAAGTTCACCGGTTTGCTGCTTGAACTGCGCTACGGCCTGAAACCGTCCCGGATTACGTACAACAAGATTCCGGAAAAGATCGATACCGTCTGGGCAATTGCCATGCTCAAAAAAGATGAAGGCAAGTCGGCACTGGATTCACTGAAAAAAACGCCGGTTTTCGGTCATTACACGACGTTGGTGGCTGAATACAACAAACTGAAAAAAAGAACGCCTTCCGATACGGGGAAGTACATCCGGCAAACCCTGAATTTTTACCGCTATCTGAATCGCTTCGACTTTGACCGGTTTCTGGTCGTTAACATTCCTGCGGCTCAGTTGAATATCTACGACCGCAGCGGAAAATGTCTGCTGCCGATGGACGTGATCGCCGGTAAAAAAGACTCGAAAACTCCGTTTTTTACGACCTATCTGACCGACATTGTGACGTACCCTTACTGGAATGTTCCGCGCGGAATCGGGTTGAAAGAAATACTGCCAAAAGTTCAGCAGAATCCGGAATATCTGGAAAGCCAGAATATGGATGTGCTGGACGAAAAAGAGCAAGTGGTTGATCCATCGAGCATTGACTGGGAAGAAATGACTGCCGATAACTTCCCGTACCGGTTCCGGCAGGCTTCGGGTTGCAGCAATTCGTTGGGATTGATCAAGTTCAACCTGACGGGCCCCGGAGCCATTTACCTGCACGACACCAACGCCCGGGACCTGTTCGACCAGACCACCGACCGCTGGCGGAGCCACGGCTGTATGCGGGTTCAGAAACCGGTCGAACTGGCTAACTACCTCATGCAACAACCGGTTCTGGATGAGGGATTTATGAACCGCTGTATGATCGATCAGAAGCCCCAGACGCTTAAACTCCCCAAACCATTCCCGGTATTTGTAGTCTACAACCGGGTCGATGTGGATGACAAGGCGCAGTTGCGGTTTTACAACGATGTATATGGGCTGGATGGTCGCCCGCTGTAAGCTACGACAGAAAGGTTGATTTTTGCAGGTAATCCGGATTCGGCGAATAAACGAACAGGCAGGAACCGCCTTTAATCGCCTGGATAATGTCTTTACTGATGGCATTGGCAATGGCCGGACAGCCCTGGCTGCGGCCTAGGCGACCGGTTTTGCGGATAAAATCTTCGCACACATAATCCGCACCGTGCATAACGATTGCCCGGCTGAAGGCGTTATCATTGAAACCATGTTCCAGCCCCTTCAATTGCAGTGACAAACCGTGCTTGCCCTGATAGGTGTTGAGCGTTTGGTAAAAACCCAGGCTGGACTGGAAAGATGACGAGGTATTCGAGAACGAAGCCGCCATCAGTTCCCCCGAGTTACGACCGTGGGCCACATACGTCTGAAACAGTAATTTATGCTGATCAAGGTCGATAACGTAAAGGCGTTTCTTGCTCGATGGTTGACTCAAGTCGACAATACTGAGAATTGATTTGGAAAAAGCGGTTTTCTGAAGACCACGGAGAGCATAGTCAAAAACCTCTTTACGAAGTCCGATACTGGCTAGATGAAGCTCGTCAAAGACGCCCGACCACAGGCTGGCCCGATCCATTTTTGTGTGGGTGGCGGGTCTGATCGTCGTACCGACACTAGCTAGACTGATGGGCAAAATAGCAAGGAGAATCAGCAGCGCTTTTTTCATAAACCGTTGGTTAACTTGACTGTATGTAAAAAGGATGTGAATATTTAACGCTCATGTCACTGGAATAATTCGATAATTTAACAAATTTCTGAATGTTTCACTCGAAGTTTATCCCATTTATTGCCGTTATCCTTTGGGGTTCAGCGAGTTTTGCCCTGCCGGTTGTTTCGATTTTAAAATACAAAAAAGCCGGCGAAACGGAGTTGACACCGGCGGCCGTCCGTGCCATTGCTGACCTCAAAAAACAGGGCGGAGGGACGTTGATGTATCCTGCGGGACGATTCGTACAGGGGCCGGTTGAAATTACCGGGTCGGCCATCAGCATCCAGGGAGCCGGTATCGGAAGAACCGTAATTGTTCGCAACAACCAACGTGGCTACGCCTTTTTTGCCAACCGAAAACAGCGGGTTTTCATCCGCGATCTGACCCTCGATTGTGACCAGAGCCCGATTGAAGGCGGTATTTATCTGGGCGGATGCACGGCCAGCGGTGCCGATCGGGTGTATTGCAGGAATGCCGACGCATCGACGTTTGTGGTGGAAAATCAGTTGTTTAATGCAGGGGATGAAAAGTCGGTTTCGGATCGCAATGTTTTTCGGAATTGTCAGGCAAGCGGCCAGAAGCGCTACCACGACGCGGGGGGTAAATCGCCTTTTATTGCCGGCGGTTATGCCCGAAATACCCGCTTTGAACAGTGTACGGTCACCGATTGCGTTGGCGATGCTTTCGACAGCGACAATGCGCCAGGTACGGTATTCCTGCATTGTGTTGCCCGCAACACCAAAGGCATCAGCCCTTACGCCGGTTTCTGGTCGGAAGGCGAACAAACCGATTCCGACCATCGGGTTACGTGGAACCACTGCAAAGTGGTTGGATACCGGGTTGGATTTGGTATTTCGGAACGCGTAAAAGCCACCATTCTGAATGGTGAGGCCGAAAATTGCGTCAATGCCGTAAAAGGACTTCATTACCAATACCGCATCCAGATCAATACATTTACGGCCCGACACTGCGGAAAAGGGCTGGAAGCGACGGATACCGACGGGGTTTTGACGTTCAGTGGTCCGGCTACGCTGACCAAAGTCAAAACGCTGAATACCGTGGCGCGTAATTCGTTTTCCAATTACGGCGGAGGCAGTTCAACCAGTGAAGAAACCCTCATCGGTCCGGGTTGTGAATTTGATAAAGACGCTTACATTAGCTACGAAAACTCAGGTTCGCGCCGGATTACGGTCGACGGAACCACCTTTCGGGGCGGAAACATCCGGTATTACAACGGTCAACTGACCGAGCTACTGGTCAAAAACAGCCAGTTTATCAACAGCGGAATCATTGGCGCGCGCATCAAACAAAGCCGGATTACCGCCGGTAGCCGGTTTGTTACGACCGACAGTACCAAAACGGCCATCCAATTGAGTCTCGATTCGTATAATACCACGGTCGATAACTCAACCTTTGAAGGCTATAACCGGGTATCGGATCAAGCCAAAGTGGGAACCGGTGTTCGGCAGACGACCCGCCGACAGCCGCGGTGAACCGATTTATTTTGAAATTAGAAACCAGCTATGTCACCTTACGAAGACGCCGTGGTGCGCGAATTGAATCTCTGGCGACAGAAAATGATGCGGAAACCATCGGCGGTCAACCGGCTTTCAAAAAATCTGCAGACGCGGATGAATAAAATCATTCCCGAAAAAGTTCATCAGGCCATAACGGCCACCATCAAGCAAATGACCCGGGCGGTTTTGTTCGGTGCCGAGTTTCTGACCCGGCAGCCGGTTCTGGAGCCTTTAACGCTGGAGGAACGCGAAGAGCGGGTTCGGGATCGGATTTCGTTCTATAAAACTGCCGGGGCTGCGGAAGGCGGAGTGACCGGAGCGGGCGGTATTTTGCTGGGATTAGCTGATTTTCCGTTGTTACTTGCCCTGAAAATGAAGCTGTTATTCGAGATCGCGGCCATATACGGTTATCCGGTCAACGAATACAAGGAGCGGCTCTACATCATGCATATTTTCCAGCTGGCGTTTTCGAGCCAGGAGCGACGGCAATTCGTTTATCAGCAGATGATCAACTGGCAGGCCAAAAGTCAGCAACTCCCCGCCGACATCGATCAATTCGACTGGCGTACGTTTCAGCAGGAATACCGGGATTATATCGATCTGGTCAAAATGGCGCAATTAGTCCCCGGAATCGGTGCCGCGGTGGGTCTAGTAGCCAATTACCGCCTGATGGACGCTCTCGGAAAAACCGCCATGAATGCCTACCGGATGCGGTGGGCGGAAGCAAGGGAGTTGGAGATAAGTTGATTGGTTTAGAGTTTATGGTTGGCTGACGCATTCTGGTTCATCGTTAGACAATTATAAACCATAAACTCTAAACCAATCAGCTTATTTCCGTGCCGGATTGATCATGATGTGTGCCCGGTGGGTGCCGGGGTCCATGATCCAGGGCATGCCGGGGGCTTCGGCTTTGAGGGGTAAACCGGTGCTTTCGGAGGTAGCGTAGGGAATATAGACCACCGACCGCAGATACCCATTTTTGACCTCGCCCGTTGCGGCATTGTAGCTGGAGTCGGGGGCTGAGTAAACGAAAAGTGAAGAAGGCTGCTTCGGCATTTTCCATTTTCCGGCTTTTTCCTCTTCTTCCCGAATTTTCATGATCTCCGCCGGAGATTTTCCTTCTTTTTTCAACTCCCTTCCGCGCGCCATGAAAGGCTCCAATCCCTGGTGGTAACAGGAAACGTTCAGTCCTTTCTGCGATGGATCATCGGCCAGGCAGACGTAATCGTTTGTTCCTTTTCGCAGCACAATCATCTCATTCTTACCCGAATACCCGTAAACCATGGCCCCATCGCGTTTGTCGGAAGGTGCGGCCAGCACGGCGGTTTTGATCTGAATATCGGGGGTAGGAGCGGTCGTTTGGGCAAAGACATTGCCCGCGCAAAGGCCCGAAAGGAGAAAGAAGGTAAATTTTTTCATGGGTTTAAGAAGAGAAGGTTATACGACAAAAACCGGTCGATCACCGGCATTTATCCAAATTTATGAAAAATACCGGTAATCGACCGACTTGTTAAGCCGACTTATCAGTGATGATGACCACCCGGACCGTGAACGTGTTTGTGCGTCACTTCTTCCTGCGTAGCATCGCGTACGTCGATAATCTCAACATCGAAGTTCAACTCCTGTCCGGCTAGCGGATGGTTGGCGTCGATCATCACCTGATCCGCGTTTACTTCGGTAACGGTTACCACCTGACCCTGGTTCGTCTGGAATTGCATCCCAACCTGAACCGGCTGACCACCAAACGCGCTGATGGGAACGGCCTGAATCATTTGCGGATCGCGAACACCGTAGCCATCTTCGGCCGGAACCTTGATCTGAAATTTGTCGCCGGGCGATTTGCCATCCAGCCCATTTTCCATGCCCGGAATCAGGTTGCCTTCACCGTGCAGATAATATAAGGGGTCCCGTCCTTCGCTTGAGTCGAGAATATTGCCGTCGTTGTCGCGCAACGTGTAGTGTATGCCGGCAACTTTGTGTTTGGTAATTTGCATGTTTAAAAAATTGAATAAAGAAACAAAGGTGATACAGTTTGAGAAAGGATGCAAATCCTAGCCCAATTCTACGATAGGATTACGGCCTTTAGACAACCGAAAATAAAATATTCCCTGGTTATGTCCCGTTAACCCAACTACATTCAGACAACAAAACGAAGGCTGGATGTGTTGTAAGATGTTAGTATTTTATCAACGTTTTGTTTAACAAACCAACATTTATCATGCAGAAAAAAGCAGTTTTCGCAGTTGCACTGGCACTAGGCTTGCTGGTTGGTGGCAACAAAGCCGTTGTGGCTCAAACGGTTCAGGACTCTACTTCGCGCAGCAATTCAACATCACCCACCGGCACGACCTCATCGCAGCCGAATGTTTTGGGAAGCAGCACAGCGGTCTCAACCCAGAGCAGTGCCAATGCGTACGGGCCCATGGGGTCGGGCCGGGAATCACGGGGCGGTATGAAACCGGGTGGTGCTACCAACCGGGATCTGGCCATCAGTGCGGCCAAATCGGCTGACCACACGGTTTTGTTTCGGGCGTTGCGGGTGTCGGGATTAACGGATCAGGCGGCCGGCAAAGGTCCGTACACGGTTTTCGCGCCGACCAACGAAGCTTTTGATAAGCTGCCCGCCGGAACCCTCGACGGATTGCTGCAGCCAGCCGCGAAGTCAAAACTGGTTAAACTGCTGTCCTACCATGTGGTAAAAGGCAATTACAGCGCCGATCAGTTGCAGGATGGGCAGAAATTGAAAACCGTGACGGGCGGGACCTTAACGGTTGGTAAACAAGGTGATACGATTACGATTACCGATGAACAAGGCAATGCCGCTACGATCAATCGGGCGGATCTGGAAGCCACAAACGGCGTCATTCATTCGGTGGATTCGGTGCTGATGCCGAAAGCAAAGTAGCGATTGACTGAAGGATGATGAACCATGAACGGCCAGGCTCGAAAATTCATCGTTCATCATCCTTCGTTCATCATTCAGTTTTAAGTTGTCTCATGGCTTTTTCGACGGCCTGGGCATAAGAAACAGACCGGTTTTCGTTGTAGCTTTCCAGTTCCCGCAGGATTACCGGTAAATAAATGAACTTCCGGGTGTTGATGTAATGATCCTTCAGGTGCTCCGCAGCCACCCGATTGCCCAGATTTTGGGCGATGACAATCTCGCCGGCCCGGACAAAATGCTCGATCAGGCATACGTTCCAGGTCGGGTACCCCTGGCTCGTCATTTTTTCCTTGATGGGTGTAAAGAGTTTTTCAGTTTCACGAATCAACCCGGCAGGGGCCTCATTCACAATGTGATTGACAAACGAATGCCCAAATTCGTGCGTACTCAGTTCCTTCAAATGCTGAAGATCACCAAAGCCCATGTCCAGTTTCGTTTCATCCGAAAAATGCTGCACATTGAAGGGGCCGAATACCGTAAAGATATGCGTTTTCCCGTCGAGGGTATACCGGGGGCCAAACCCCATGCCGGTTGGAATCGTCAGACTGGGCATGAGTGTATAATCCTGAAAGTGTTGTTCGTAAAATGCTTCCAGGGCCGGAATAAACCGGTTGTCGGGTAGACCTGTCCTAACCTGAGCCAACGCATTGTCGTATTTGCGCTGATTGGTCGTCATGTAGTCATCAAAATTGACTTCCTCGCAGAACCGGTTCATGGCTTCGAGAAACTGTTCGGTATTTTTTCGGGCTTCGGCCGGGTCCTTCCGGGTGGAGAAGCGCAGGTAATGCGATTCCTGAACGCGGTCCAGTAACCTGGCCCGGGGAAATTCGTCCAGCTGGAGAAGCAGATTGATCAGATAATCCAGCCAGAGGTGTTCGGCCAGGCGCATGGCCGTTACCAGATGCTGGTTGTTCTGATAGGATTTGTAGCGTTGATACAGGCTAAAACCGTATCCGTACCACTCTTTTTTTCGAATCGGTTTACTCTTGATAAAACCCTCGTCGTTTTCCAGGTCCCGGCCTTCATAGCTTAAAAAGTAAGCAAACCCCAGCAGCTCCACGTTTTTATGAAACCGTACCTGAATCGTTCGGTGTGCCGTTGGCGCAGGTGTCTGCGAATGTTGACAAACCGCATCATGAACCCAGAGGAGCGTAGTTAAAAAAAAGAGTCGCGTAAGCATGTCGTTTCAGTTGTTTGGGCGCAAATCAAGCTGACAGCGTTCGGTTATGCGCTCAAAATCCCTATCCTGGACGTCTGGAATCGTGATTTTGGACCTGAAACGGTGGCGAAACGACTACAGGTGTCCCACCGATTTGTTCGGCTTGGGCAGGTAATAAGAAGGGGGCTGGCCGGTATGGGCCCGGAAAGTTTGATTGAAGCTCGATTTAGAATTAAAGCCCGCTTCAAGGGCCAGCGCCAGCAAGGTTTTGTGCTGCTCGGCGGGGTCGTTCAACTTCCGGATTACGGCTTCCACCCGGAGAGCATTCACAAAATGGTTGAAATTCGATTGATGAAACGTGTTGATCAGGTAGGATATATACCGCGTTGGTAATTGAAGCCGGTCGGCAACTTCTTCCAGCGTCAACCGGGATTGCGTGTGCAAAGCATCCTGCTCGAACGCCCTATTCAATCGATTCCACTGCTGATTGTCGTCAAAGTGGGCAAAAGACGGTTTTTCGGCCGGTTTTTGTTTGGGCGCAACGCGAAGATCAAAATAGGAAGAATCGGCGTACCCCAAATAGCCATAAGCGAATAGAAAGAGCGTCAGTAACAGTTCGATACCCGAAAAAATGGGCAAATCAATGATGACGCCCGCCGTCCAAAGCACCGTCAGGATCAGCAGAAACCCAAAAAAAACGTAGTGCTTCACAAACGGACGGATTGATAAAAACCGCCCTCGTTTCTCCGGGGCAATGGTCGTAAGCTGGTACCCCAACCAGCCTACGGCCGCTGCGGTACCTAAAATGGGTAGTATTTCAGTGCAGAAAAACCAGATCGGATTTTCAAGCAGTGGAGGAAGGTGCTGCCCGGTCGTCCGGCCATACAACGTCCGGCCCACTTGTACGAGCATTTCCACAACGGCGGGTGCGTAGGCCCACCAATACCGGCGCCGGAATAAAAATCCCGGTATCGTCCTGAACTGTGTGAAGAACCAGATGGAAGGGGGCAAAACGAGATAGGATTGCAGCGTCCAGAACGGAAATGCGTCGGGAGAGTGATGGTACCGGACCTGCATTCCCCAGGCATTTAAAAGCTCCAGGGAAATGATATACAGGATGAGTCCGAGAAACAGGTTCGGGCGCTGGTTTCGGAGCCCTTTCACGATCAGTGCGAAACTGAGTAGAAGCCCCTGACCAGATGCCAGTAAAAATAAAACCGCTTTCCAGGTTGTCATCGTAGATTTAAGCAAAATAGCCATCCTAAAAGTACGTGATGGACCACATTCGAACAAATAGAATCTGCTGGGCTTCGGTGAAAAATGATGGTAATTTGAAAAAGTAGAATTTTAACTATGGCGGTGTATTGTGCCGTACTTTTTACTTTTACAGTTGAAATTCTACCCGATCATCCTTATTCCTTTCCCATGCTTTTTCTCATAGTGAGCATTCTGCTTTCGGTCATTCTGTTACTCAACTTCCGGATTTTTCCCCGCTTCGGGGTCAATACCTTTCAGGCCATTGTCTTCAATTATCCGGTGTGTTTCCTGACCGGTTTTTTGCTATTGCCCCGCGATCAGCCGTTTTCGATTGATTTTGCCCAAACCTGGACGTGGCTCGCCTTCGGACTGGGCGTTGGATTCATCATTACCTTTATGCTGTCGGGACTTTCGACGCAGCGAATGGGCATTACGGCTACTTCACTGGCCAACAATATGTCGCTGGTCGTTCCGGTGTGTTTCAGTTTGTTCATCTTTCAGACGGGCGGGAAAACGTTCGATGCGCTGAATTACATCGGTCTGATTCTGGCCGTTGTGGCCGTCGGATTGAGTACGTTCAGGAAGGAGGAAGGCCAGACCATTAAAGCATTGGGTTGGAATACGTTGTTGCCACTGGCGGTTTTTCTGATGTACGGGGCCACCAATACCATGATCAACTACATGAATATCAAGTATATACCTTCGGCGGATAAGACCTTGCAGGTAACGCTGACGATGGTCATTGGCGCGATTGTTGCCGGTTCAATCATGCTGGCAATCCGGCTGGTGCAGGGAAAAGAAAAAATCGAACGCCAGAATCTGATCGGAGCCATCACGCTGGGCATTCCAAACTTCCTGAGTTTTTATACGCTGATTCGGGCGCTTTCTCAATTCGGCGGCAACGGAGCCTTTGTGTATCCGCTCTACAACATCGGCGTCATTCTGGTAGCGGCTTTGTCGGCTAGCCTGTTTTTTAAGGAAAAGCTGTTGGTAATCAACCGGATCGGGCTTGGGCTGGCCATTCTGGCGATTGGACTCATCTCCTGGCAGGAACTGGCTCAACTGGCAAAGTTCAGATGAAGCACTTCCCCTCTTACCACAATTGGATAGGAACACGGCCGGGTCGCCGTTGCGATTGCACGGATGGAACGGATCAATAAACGGATTTTAATTTTAATCGGTGTAAATCGGTTCCATCCGCTCAATCCGTGGTCCTATCCAAACTCTTAAGACAAAATTTCTGTTACTCCCCAAAAACCTTCCAACTGTTTTCTTGTGAATACCGAAACCAAGAGTGGTCAGATTTTTGACTGGATTACCCTGCGACGGCTATATGCGTTTGTAAAACCGTACCAACTGCATTTCTACGGCCTGATCCTGATCATAGTTCTCAGTGCCATTCTGGCACCCGTTGGTCCATTGCTGATTCGCTACACGATCGATTCCAAAATAGCCACGGGCGATTATCCGGGATTGACCCGTATGCTGCTTCTGATGATCGGCGTGCTGGTCTTGCAGGGAATTATTCAGTTCTTCAACACGTATCTGTCGGGCTGGCTGGGGCAGAATGTCATTCGGGATATCCGCGTTCAGCTCTACCAGAAAGTCCTGAAGCTCCGCCTGAAGTTTTTTGATAATACGCCCATTGGCCGACTGGTCACCCGCACCATTTCCGATGTCGAAACGCTTTCCGATGTCTTCAGCGAAGGCATGGCCGCCATTGTCGGCGATATTCTGCAACTGGTTCTGATCATCGCCGTCATGTTTTATACGGATTGGCGGCTTTCGGCCATCAGCCTGTCGATGATTCCCCTGATGCTACTGAGTACCTATATTTTCAAAGAAAAAATCAAGGTATCGTTCAACGAAGTTCGAACCGCCGTTGCTAACCTCAGTTCATTTGTGCAGGAACACATTACCGGCATGAACATCGTGCAGATTTTTGGCAGCGAAAAAATTGAAGCCGAAAAGTTTAAGCAAATTAACGACGAACACCGGAAAGCTAACATCCGGTCGATCTGGTATTATTCCGTCTATTACCCGGTTGCGGATATTCTGTCGGCAGCGGCCACGGGGCTTGTAGTCTGGTATGGAGCAAAAGCGATTCTTAATGAGGAAGTTACCTACGGGACCGTGACGGCTTTCATCATGTTTATCAACCTGTTTTTCCGACCCATCCGGATGCTGGCCGATCGCTTTAATACCCTCCAAATGGGAATTGTCAGTACCGACCGGATTCTGAAATTGCTGGATAGTGACGATTTTACACCTAATACCGGCACCTACGCACCACCCACCTGGCGGGGTGAGGTTGAGTTTAAAAACGTCTGGTTTGCCTACAATGATGAAAATTACGTCCTGAAAGACATCAATTTTACGGTAAAAGAAGGCGAAACCGTTGCTTTTGTTGGCGCAACCGGCGCAGGAAAGTCGTCGATTATTAACTTGTTGAGCCGGTTTTATGATGTCAATAAAGGCGAAATTCGCATCGACGGCGTTGAGGTTCACGATTACAAACTGGAAGCCCTGCGGCAAAGTATCGGCGTTGTTTTGCAGGACGTGTTTCTGTTTTCGGATACGATTGAAAACAACATTACGCTCGGTAATAAATCCATCAGCCGGGAGCGAATTGTGGAAGCGGCAAAACTGGTGGGCGTACATGAGTTCATCGAGCGATTGCCGGGCGGTTACGATTACAACGTCATGGAGCGGGGTTCGACGCTTTCCGTTGGGCAGCGTCAGTTGA
Organism: Larkinella knui; assembly: GCF_003858645.1. GTDB lineage: Bacteria > Bacteroidota > Bacteroidia > Cytophagales > Spirosomataceae > Larkinella > Larkinella knui. Next base: position 952,967 of record NZ_RQJP01000001.1, read on the forward strand.
TATCCTTTGTCCGCGCTATGGTTCACGACCCGCGCATTATGGTGTTGGACGAAGCGACTTCATCGGTCGATACCGAAACAGAAGGTCTGATTCAGGATGCTATCGGAAAGCTGATGAAAGGGCGGACCGCCATCGTCATCGCCCACCGGCTTTCGACCATCCGCGAAGCGCATAAAATCATCGTTGTCGACAAAGGTCAGATTGTAGAACAGGGCACACACGATGAACTGCTGCAACAGGAAGGATTCTACGCCAATTTATACCGGATGCAATACAAGGAGATGGTTTGAGAAAAGAGAGTTAAGAATGAGGAGTTAAAAAGTAAGCGTTAAGAGCAAAAAGTAGGCTAACGCTACCGGTTTTACTCTTAACGCTTACTTTTTAACTCTTACCTATTTTTTCGGTTCCGCCCCGGCCAGGGCGTAGGCAATTTTTTGATTTAAGTTATCGTCGTTGGCCGGATCGTTGTCCATTTCTGAGGGAATACGTCCCACGCCATTCGCATTCGGTTCCAGATCGGTTTCCTCTTCACTGGGCGTTGGCCCGGTTTGATCGATTATTTCCTCATCCGCATTCGGGTCGTCGTCCATCCCCGAAGGAATATCCTTCAAAGGAGCGGTGTCCTTCACGGGATGCAGGTTCGGATTTTGTGATGGTGTCATAAGCTTGCGTTGATGGTATCCTGCTATAACCATTCCCCGCCGGTGTTGTTTTCGAAAACCGGTCACGAAAAAGGCCAACCGGAGTGGGTTGGCCTGACTAGTTATCGGAAGGGTTGCGCCCGTTGTGTCGTGTCGGGCGGGTCAACCTGTTGAGGAGCAGCTGGTTGAATAAAAAGGGAATCTTCCGGAATATCCGTATTGGTCGAATCGGATTCTTCCATATCTTCTTCATCATAGCCGCCGGGGCAGTTCAGATAATCTTTCGTTATTTTAACCGTCGGCTTGTCAAACGGACCTTGGTAAAGCTTCAGTGCTTTGTCCCGGTACACTTTTTCCAAAAACCGGCCCACCAGGGGCAAGGCCGTTTTAGCCCCTTCGCCCATATCCGTAGAGCGAAAATGGATGCTGCGATCGTCGCCACCCACCCAGGCGCCCACCACCAGATCGCGGGTGACGCCCATAAACCAGCCGTCGGAATTGTTGGAGGTCGTCCCGGTTTTGCCACCAACCTGGTTGTGGTTTTTGAACAGATCATACGACCATAAATTTTGGGACGTCCCGCCCGACTCTTCCAGACCGCCCCGCAACATGTGGAGCATTAAAAACGCCGATTCTTCCCGAATGGCCTGCTTGCGTTCCGGCACAAACTCTTCAATCACCTTGCCATTGCGATCTTCAATACGCGTAACCAGCAAAGGTTCGGTATGAACGCCGTTATTGGCGAAGGTGCAATAGGCGGCCACCATTTCATACAAGGATACATCAGAAGAACCCAGACCAACCGATGGCACAGCCGCCAACGGACTCTTGATGCCGATCCGGTGGGCATATTCCACCACCCGTTGCGGGGTCGCAACGTCGTTGGTCAACTGAGCCGTAACGGAATTGATGGATCGCGCCATGGCCCGGCGTAAGGTCATATTGGAATACGAGAACGATCCGGCCGAATTTTTTGGTGCCCAGAAATCTTCTTCTCCCTTTTCGTTGATATACTCTTTGCGGAAGGGTTCGTCGCGCCGGCGGTCGCAGGGCCCTAGGTTGATGGTCGAATCATCGATAACGGTGGCATACACGAACGGCTTGAACGTCGACCCCGGTTGCCGTTTTCCCTGTTTGACGTGGTCAAACTGAAAAAACTCGTAATCAAGCCCGCCCACCCAGGTGCGGATAAAACCGGTGTGCGGGTCCATCGCTACCAAACCCGCCTGTAAAAAGCGTTTGTAATAGGCAATGGAGTCCATGGGCGTCATGTATTTCTTGAGCGGGCCGTTCCAGGAGAAAACAGTCATGCTGTCTTTTTTCTCCTTCATGTAGTAGCTGATGGAATCGGGCTGGTTGGGATATTTCAATTGCAACGCCTTATAGCGTTCCGTTCGCTGGGCTACTTTATCCAAAAAATCCGGAATTTCTTTGCCATCTTCATCCGTCCAGGGATTTCGGCCCGACCAGTGGTTGTCGAAAATCCGTTGCAGTTGCTTCATTTTCTCCTTGACGGCCTCTTCGGCTAGCGCCTGCATGCGGGAATCGACGGTGGTATAAATTCGAAGACCGTCGGTATAGAGATCATACCCGTTTTCTTCGCCCCATTTTTTGACAACATCGACCACCGCATTTTTAAAATAATTGGCTGGGCCGGAATACGGGTTATCGGGCGTAAACCGGGTTTTCAGCGGTAAGTCGCAAAGGGAATCGGCTTGTGATTTGGTCAGAAAACCGTATTTCTCCATTTGTTTCAAGACCACATTCCGGCGGTTTCGCGATTTTTCGAAATTTCGTTTGATCAGGGGATTATACGTCGTCGTGGCTTTTTGCAGGCCAACCAAGACGGCGGACTCCTGCACACTCAGGTTTTCCGGCGATTTGCTGAAATACGTCCGGGCCGCTGTTTTGATGCCGTAGGCATTACTACCAAAATCGACGGTATTGAAATACATGGTCAGAATCTGTTCTTTCGAAAAGTTCCGCTCCAGTTTAATGGCCATCAACCACTCTTTGGTTTTCAAAATAACCGTTTTGACCACCGGAACATTATACAGCAAACCTCGTGATTGCCGCCGGCGGGTTTTAAAAAGGTTTTTGGCCAGCTGTTGCGTGATCGTACTGCCCCCACCGGAACTGTTTCCGGTCAAAACACCGTAGGCCACGCGTCCCAAGCTGCGGGTATCGATGCCCGAATGTTCGTAAAACCGGATGTCTTCCGTTGCAATCAACGCCTGGATGAGCGAAGGCGGTAAATCGGTGAATTTAATTGGCGTACGGTTTTCGGTAAAAAACCGACCAATCATGACTTTATCGTAGGAATAAATTTCGGAAGACTGGGCAACTTTCGGGTTCTTGAGGTCCTCGACGCTCGGCATTTCTCCGCTGAGGTACAGGAAATTGGTTTCGATGGAAAGAACGTATAGCAGCACCAGCACAAAGCCAAGGATAAGACTTTTCGTGGTCGTATAAAAGATCCGGAAACCAAGTGATCGGGTATCAAAGCGGGCGTTAAGCCAGTTTCGGTAGCTTTGCCGAACACCCCGGTATTTTTCGGTTGCTGAATCGACACGCTCTTTTCCAAAAAGACCCGACATCAAACGGTAAATCAGTCGCTTAAAGCCGCTGCTTAGTTGACCGAAAAAGCCGGTGATGCCTTGCCAAAGGGTACGAAGCTGCCCCCAGAATTTACTCATGCCTGGTATTTTGACGGTTAAAATTGAAGAACGGAACCCGGGCCGTTGCATCTTGAGAAGGATGCACGTTCTGTCCGTCTGGATTTAAAAAGCAAATATAATCGTGTATGCAAAAAAGACGGATTCGAAAATCCGCCCTTCAAAGCAAATATAACGGAAATTTAGACGATATAATATGAAAAAAGCCAACCCGCTCACCGGGTTGGCTCAAAACCAGCGAGTTACTACCCGCTTATTTCTTTTCAAATTCCAGGGCTACGCCGTTCATGCAATAGCGCAGGCCGGTCGGCTTGGGGCCGTCTTCAAAAACGTGTCCCAGGTGCCCTCCGCAAACCCCGCATTCGACTTCGGTCCGTACCATTCCGTAGCTGCGGTCTACTTTCTCAACCACATTTTCTTTCGACAGGGATTTGTAAAAACTCGGCCAGCCTGTGCCTGACTCAAACTTGGTGTCTGAACTAAACAAGGGCGTTTTACAGGCGGCACACTTAAAAATTCCTTTTTCGTGATTATCCACCAGCGGGCTGGTGAAAGGCCGTTCGGTGCCCTGTTCGCGCAACACGTTATATTGCTGGGGCGTTAAGATTTTCTTCCATTCCGCATTGGTTTTAACCACCTTGCGGGGTTTGGCATCGTCATGGGCAGGCGTCAACGAGATTGAAGCGATCGAGCCGGTGAGCACCAGCCCACACAAAACTCCAAGAAAAAGATTGCGGTTCATAATCAGTTAACACTTTATTTTTAAGGATAGTTTGGTAATCGAAAAAGCCACAGTACAGTTGTGCATGTGGCTTTTCGGTACCAACATAATCAGGCTGAATTACATCGTCATGGGCATCAAAACCGTGTCGATGGAGTGGATAACCCCATTCGATTGGTACACGTCGGAGACGGTGACCGTTGAAGTTCCGCCTTTCGCATCGGTCAGCACCAGGTTTTTTCCGCTCATTTTAGCGGTCAGATCACCACCGGCTACAGTTTTCAGGGTGGCAGATCCATTACCGGCTTTGATCAGTTTGGCCAGTTCTTTGGCGTCCAGACGACCCGCTACGACGTGGTAGGTTAAAATCCCTGTCAGCGTAGCTTTGTTCTCGGGCTTCACCAGCGATTCAACCGTTCCGGCGGGCAATTTTGCAAAAGCGTCATTGGACGGGGCAAAAACCGTAAAGGGGCCCGGTCCCTGTAACGTTTCAACTAAACCAGCCGCTTTTACCGCAGCAACCAGGGTGGTGTGATCTTTTGAATTAACGGCATTTTCAATGATATTTTTGGTCGGATACATCATTGCACCGCCAACTTCTTTTGGCTTTTGAGCGTAAGAAACGGAAACAAATGCGCAAAGGATGGCTATAATAAATCCAGTTTTAATTGTGGCTTTCATGATGAATGTTGATTTTAATTAGGTGGAAATAAACGAAAGAATCTGGTTGCAACCGACTCACAACAATACCTACGTCATTATATTCCATTTGGATTTGATTTGCTTGAAAAAAGAAACTAACTTCAAAGAAAACGGCCTTGACGCACTGTCAAGGCCGTTTTCTTAATCGATTGGCTATTGAGTTATTTTATAATTTAATACCGCCTTGCTAAAAGAAAATCCGGATTTTAAAGAAGGGTGTAAATTATAAAATGATCACTATTAAATGAAAAAGTAAGTTTAGGGGTTATACGTTTCTAGGTAGAATTGATCGACGTATAGATGGGGATTACTTGCAAAAATTAAATACGGACTATACGTCCATCAGGAATTCACATTTCCGAGGACAACCATGGTGGAAAGAGTAGGAGTGGGGCTCCCTCCACGCCGTTCGAGCGTAATGGCGAAGGCATCCGCTTTTAGAAACTTTTTAGTCTGCTGCACCACGCGGGTCGTTTCGCCCACATCAAACACGCCGGCATCGACCGGTTTTCCATCAACGATGGCCCAAAGCTGGTACTGTTGCGTTTCCGGTGGCCGGACCAGCGAATCAATTTCAAGATTAACCTGGCCCGTGCTCGCATTCCAGTAAATAGTGGCCAGATTAGAAGTCGTGCTATCGGTTGGGTTCAGCCGGATGACCCGCGTACCGGGTTCTTTCAAAATGGCCAGGGTTTGATCCGATTCCGCCTGATGAGCCCGCAAAAGCCGGACTTCTTCCGTTAACTCCTGGTTTGCACTGCGCAGGGAACTGAGCGTTTGCTGACTACCCTGTAATTGGGAATACAGAAAGTAAGCAAATACCAACACGATCAACCCTAGTGAAGCGGCTACCAGCCAGGTCACCCGAAACGTTGGTCTTGAATTGGGATATTCCTCTTTTGAATAGAGCGGCCGAATGGGTGTTTCCGTTATTTCTGCTGATTCTGTATCGGTTGATTGGGCTGATTCGTTAACGTCTGTGTTTAGGGAAGTACCAAATTCTAATTCATTCAATAGCCAGGTTTTAATATCAGCGGGTGGTTCACGGCGCAACGTCTGGGCATACTCTTCCAGGGCGGCAGACAACTGGTCTAACTCCTGTCGGATTTCAGGGTAAATGCTCGACATACACTCGACCTCCCGCTTTTCCTGCGGGCTGACGGTGCCAAGCACGTACTCTTCCAGTATTCCAGACTCAATGTATTCTTTCGTGTTCATGTGCCGAATAACTTCTTCAATTCCTGTAAAGCAGACCGAACTCGAGTTTTGACCGTTCCGAGAGGCAAATTGAGTTTCTGTGCTACCTCTTCATGGGTGTATCCATAGAAGTAGACAAGGTCAATTACCGTTCGACGATCAGGGTTTAATTGATTCACCTTATCGGGCAAATCAAGCGTTTCTACAGCGGGCTGATAGGTTTGCTGATTTTGATCAATAATATCTACGATATCGGTGCTGGTTTGGATTGATTGACCTGAATGACGGGTACGGATGGCATCGATTGCCGTATTTCGGGCAATATTGAGCAACCAGGTAAAGAGTCGGCCTTTCTGGGCGTCGTAAGAAGGAATATTGCGCCAGATTTTGACAAACGAGTCCTGTAAAACGTCACGGGCGGCTTCCTCATCACGTACAACTTTCAAAATTACGCCATATAAAGCAGGCGAATACTGGTCATACAGCAAATGAAAAGCCTGTTCCTCTCGCAGTTGGAGCTTTTTGACCAGTACGTCTTCCGAAAATGGGAGGTTTGAACGCTTCAAGGTAATGGAGTAATTCAGTAACCAAAAGGGTCGAAGTCAAAAATACGAATAAAATGATGCGGGCAAACATCCAGGGGATGATTTAGCACGTAAAATAAAAAAAAAGCCATTTCCAGGGTTGGAAATAGCTTTTTTTGGCGTATCCACTGAAAAAATTACCGTTCCGACGGATCACCGGTCTTTTTCGTTTTGACCGTCTTAGTCGTTTTTTTCTTTATAGTCGTGTTCCGGTTGACGGCTGCATCGCTCGAACGCCGGGCGTTCCGGCTCGATTGTGTGCCCTTGACCAGCTTGCTTTTCAACGAGTCCATTTTGGCCGTAGGATCCCCCTGGGGGAAGGTTTCCGACGCCTGCTCGGGCGCGTGGGCATTGGGTGAAGGAGTCTGGGCTTGTCCCTGGCTGGTGATCCAGAACAGGATTCCAGCTAAAAAGGCTATTTTTTTCATGATTCTGGTATCTACGTTAAGTAGAAAATTAACCCAGAAAAGCGCGAATTGTTCATCCGAAGTGCTCCGGCGGTTTTTATTGCCGCCGGGATTTTTTGTAAAAAGCGGTTTCAGGATGCGTTTGCATCGCAGTGGAGTTGCCAAAAATGGCATAAAATCGCTTATATTTGCACCTCAAAATTGGCTGTCAACACGGCTTATGCAGATCAATCAAAACCGTTATCAGATTCAGGGCGTCGACGTTCTGGCCATGGCCGAAGAGTTCGGCCTTCCTTTGTACGTATATGATGCCGACAAAATTATTGAGAAAATCGGGACGCTTCAGGCGGCTTTTCAGGGCGTCACGCTAAAGATAAAATACGCAGCCAAAGCCCTGACAAATGTGTCGATTCTGAAGTTGATGCGCAGCCGGGGCATTGATATCGAAGTGGTTTCGGTTAACGAAATCCGGATGGCTTTGCTGGCCGGATTTGATTCCGGGCAGATTATGTATACGCCGAGTGGGGTGTCGTTTGCCGAAATTCAGGAAGCTCTGGCTTTGGGCGTTCGCCTGAACGTCGACAGTTTACCCTTGCTGGAATTCATGGGCCAGACCTACGGTAGTCGTAAACCGGTCGGAATCCGAATCAACCCGCACATTGCCGAAGGCGGAAATATAAAAATTCAGACGGGACACGCCGATTCCAAATTTGGTATTTCGATGGAGCAGCGAAGCGAAATTCGCGCCATCGTGGAACGGTATTCGATTCCGGTCGTTGGGCTGCACATTCATACCGGTTCGGATTTCAAGAATGCCGATGCGTTTTTGAAAGGAGCCGACGTGTTGTTTGAACTCGCCAGCGATTACCCGGATCTGGAATTTCTCGACTTCGGCAGCGGTTTTAAAGTGGCCTACCGCGAAGGCGATCACAGTACGGATGTTGTGGAACTGGGGCGAAAAGTGACGACGGCATTCCGGAATTTTTGCCGGAACTATGGTCGGGAAATCGAATTGTGTTTTGAACCCGGCAAGTTTCTCGTGAGCGAAAGTGGCGTTCTGCTGGTCAACGTCAATGTGGTGAAGCAGAACCCGAACCGTACTTTTGTGGGTGTTGATTCGGGTTTGAATCACCTGATCCGACCGATGATGTACGATGCTTACCACGAAATTGTGAACGTTTCGAATCCGGCGGGCGAAAAACAGACCTACAGTGTGGTCGGGTATATTTGCGAAACCGATACGTTGGGGTGGGATCGGTCGCTGAATGAAGTTCGTCCGGGCGACGTCTTGGCGCTTAAAAATGCCGGAGCCTACGGTTTCAGCATGAGTTCCAACTACAACTCGCGGGTTCGACCCGCCGAAGTGCTGGTTTATGAAGGCAAACCGTACCTGATCCGTCGGCGCGAAACCTTCGAAGACCTGGTTCGGAATCAGATTGAAGTAGATTTTGAAGAAGAAATAAGTATTAAAAAATAATGATGAGTTATGAATGATGAACGATAAAGGGCTAACGCATCAATTCATCGTTCATCATTCATCATCCATAATTCAATCATGGGACGCGCATACGAATACCGGAAAGCCAGAAAATTCAAGCGGTGGGGGATGATGGCTAAAACCTTCACCAAAATTGGAAAAGATATTGCTCTTGCCGTAAAAAGCGGAGGGCCTGATCCGAGCACTAACGGACGATTGCGGGCCGTTATCCAGAATGCCCGGGCGGCCAATATGCCGAAAGAAAATGTGGATCGGGCCATCAAAAGGGCTATTTCGAAAGAACAGGAAGACTTTAAGGAAATAACCTACGAAGGCTACGGCCCGCATGGCATTGGGATTGTAGTAGAAACCGCCACGGACAACATCAACCGGACGGTGGCCAACCTGCGGAGTTATTTTAGCAAGTGCGGAGGTGCCCTCGGGACTTCGGGTATGCTCGACTTCATGTTCGACCGCAAATCCGTATTTCGCATTCCGGCCGGGAACATCGATCTGGATGATCTGGAACTGGAAATGATCGACTTTGGGGCTGATGAAATCTCACTGGACGAAGAAGCCGAGCAGATTGTGATTTATGGTGAGTTTACGGCTTTCGGTGCCATTCAGAAACACCTGGAAGAAAAAGGCTATGAGCTCAAACAGGCTGAATTTGAGCGTATTCCAAATGATACCAAGGAATTGACTGAAGAAGAAGCCGCGGATGTGGAAAAACTTCTGGAACGAATCGAAGAAGATGAAGATGTCCTGAACGTCTTTCATAACATGCGGTAATCGGGAAAATCCGATTACCGCCTATTTCCTCCTGAGCGCATCGAATCCATCAATTGCTTCCGGGAGGGGCGCTCACTGACCACTTCGTAGGCCAGTCCCTCCAGATCCAGTGCATCGACAAACTGCGGGTAATGACTCCCTTCGACTTCGAAAAGGCACAGGTTTTCGTAGGGTTCATTGAAGATTTCCACTTCCGTTAAACTGGCTTTCTTTTGCAGTAGCTGATACTGATCGTTGGATAAATCGTTCTGGCGGATGGTGAAGTACCACATGGTTCTGACGTAAAGCGAAGAGACAAAAGACGAAGCGCCGGTAGCTGCTCATCAAGTCTTTCGTCTCTTCTCAACACTCGTTGGTCTAACGTATTAATTTGCGTTGCCTGCTTCGCGCAGCAGTTCGACCCAGCCTTTAATGATTTCGGCGGGTGCTGAACAGTTCACCCGTTTGAATTTGACGGTTACCTGATACAGATAAACGCCCCCCGGAACGTCTTTTCCCTGGCTGTTTTTGCCATTCCACTTCAATGAAAGGTCGCTGCTCTGGTAGACTTTCGCGCCCCAGCGATTCACCACCGTCAACTCGGCCGACTCCACAAAGCGGGGGCACTGCATGGGCTGAAACACATCATTCTTACCATCGCCGTTGGGCGTAAACACGTTCGGCAGCATCAAATACGGGCAATTGTCTTTGCATACCCGGTTCGAGGGGGCACTCTCCACTCCGCTGCGGCTCACCGCCGTCACCTGATAACAGCCCGCAAACGAGCTCAGATTCTCGTGCCGGAACGTCAGGGTGGGGGCATTCACCGACGTCAGCAACACGGGGTCCTGCCCTTCGCAGGGCGTGTAATAAATGTTGTACTTGACAATGTTGCGATCACAATTTCCCGTTGCCGGGTTTTGCCACGTCAGATTGTTGGCAAACGTGGTCTGGTTGCAGAAGGCCTCCGGCGTCAAAGCCGCACAATTGAGCGTGTCGACGGCCAGTTGGGGCGGACACGGTTTGACCGTATCGATGGGCATGGCACAGACCCCCTGCGAGAAGTTGTTGAGCAGTATCGTCGTCAGCGGAGCCGAATACCGCCCCACCGTTTCGACCCGGTAACAGTAATTGCTATCCACCGACATGCTCACCGGCTGCACCCCATCGGCGGCATACGTATCGGCCCCCTGATCGGTGTAGACGTAGCTGGCCGCGGTGGTCACCGGAACCACCGCCACCAGGTTGAAGGGGCCATTGGGACCGGTTTTACTGCGATAAACGCGGTGTTGCTGGTTGTCATTGCTCCAGGGCACATTGGCTTCCCATTTGAGTTGAACCCGCTTGACGCCACCGGTGGCCGTCAGCCGGACCGAGCTGGCGTTGTCGGTCACATCCAGTCGCTGGAGCTGTCCCGTCCCCGGTTCGGTGAAATAGAACTCGATGCGGTAGCGGTAAGCATTGGCTACGGTATTGAGACCGCGATCGGTGTAAACCGTATCGGCCACCGTGGGTTGGAGGGTGGTCGTGATGGCGGCAATCTGGGTAAAGTTGGTGCCGGTCAACCCCGTAGCCCGGAACAGGCGGTACTGGAACGGTCCGGTGCCATCGTTGGGGTTGATGCCGGGCGGGCGGGTCCAGCGGACGGTAATGACGCCCCGGGTCTCGAAGGTGCTGTCGACGGTGACGTGGGTAATGAGGGGCACCTGCTGGGGTAAGTTCACGCAGACCTGCTCGGAAACCACACTCTGGCCGTTGTTGGGACGGGGCAGCATGACCACAATCCGGTAGCTGTATTGCACCCCCCGTTTGAGTCCCTGGTTGTTGTTGTTGTCGGTAAACGTAGTCTGGCCAATACCGACCCGGCCTACTTCCACATAACCGGTTGAAGGAGCCAGTCCGGGATTGGTGCAAGGGTCCAGAGCGACATTCGAACAGCCTTCTTTGCGATAAATCACCATTTGAGAGCCTTCCGGCAACGACGACACCCCGCAGGCATAAGCAGTCCAGTTGAGGATGATGGCGCGTCCGGCGGCATCGGCGGCCGGGCGGGCGGTCAGTCCCTGGGGTTTGGGCGCGTAAATCTTGATGCGGAAGGATTCGAGCGTGGCCAACTGGGTTTGGCCGCTTCCTCTGGGCAAATCGACCACCCGGAAGATGACATCGTAGGGTTCGGCGCGGACGTGAGCACAATTCGTCTGCCAGCGGAAGGTCCCCGTAGCGGGCGTATTTTGCGCCGTAGTGGGTGAAAACGTAGCAAATTCGGGCGAAATAATGTTGAGCCGGGTCTTCCCATCCGCAGCCAGGTACGGCCGGCCGTCGGGCCCAACGTTGAAGGGGCCGCCATAAGCCGATAATTCGACCCGGTTTCCATCGGGATCGGTAGCGGTAATATTCCGTTGAATGAGCGTACCCGCTTCGACACAAATATCGTCGGGAACCTGAATAGCGGGACGTTTATTAGGCGACGCCGTAACGATGATCTGCATATCGCGGATGATCTCCCCGATTTTGACCCCGTCGCGCCACTCTTCCACAATAAAAGCAATGTTGTACTGGCCCTGTTCAGCAGGCGCATCCCAGCAAACGTCACCGGTTATAGCATTGACGGTCAGGGTAGCCGGACCGGTTCCGGCTTCGTTTATTCGATTGACACCAATGAGCGTGGGATCGGAGTAGCCCGATACCGACTTTAAGGTACAGTTGCCCTGTTCGTCGTTCAGTTTTCCGGAAGGGACATATAGCCGGTAGGCCAGACTGTCGCCGTCGGCATCATAAGCCGCCGGATTGTGACACCATTTCTGACCAACCCGCGCGGAATCCAGAGGAGGATTCAACAAGACCGGGGTACTGTTCAGCCCAAGGGCGGCATTGACAACAATGGTGGTCTGGAGCTGAAAACTGGTTTGAATGGAAGTCGGAATATTGCGGACGTTTTCGTTCCGGTTGGTAATCGTACAGGTAATGCGGTAGGTACCAGGCCCCGGATAGGTAAACGTAGCGACGTATGTATTGGCCGTTGTGGCCCGATTGATTACAATGCGACTGGCTCGTTTCACGGCTACGGCTGGCCCAATACCGAAGCAAAAATAAGATGGATCCTGCTGGTCACTAGCCGTTCGCCCCCCGATTTCATCGTGGTAGGTGGTCATGGTGACCTCATAAGTCAGGGATGTACTGGAAATACGACGGGTGGTAATTTCGCCGGCCCGCAAGTGAGTTGCCTGCGTTTCTGTAATTGCAAGCAATCCAAGAAACAAAGCCCACCATAACGTGAGGAAATATGTTTTCATAACCAATAAATTTCTATACCTACAAGAACGTACAATTGCCTGGGTTGTGTATACGGTTTGGAGCCATTGGGGACAATTATAACAATAAAGTTTGGGAGTTGAAGGGTTTAAATGCCCCTCTTTACCCAGTTTTTATGCTGCCAGGAAACCTAATTATGAATGCGTCACCTACCGAAAGCTCCATTCAGAGAATTTAAGGGCGAATTCTGCCCGGCCTAAATTTTATAAAATCCCTTTTGATTGAAGAGGGTTTTCCAGAAGAAACGCAGGAAAATGCCAACCTGACGGGCAAATTCCCGCTGGTTTTCCAAGCCCGAAAAAGGGTTCCGAAAGTTGAGCAGATTGACGCCGATTTTCCAGCCGAAGATCACGGGTAACAACGTCAAGTAGTGCAGGATCAGGATTAAATAAGCTCCCACGCCGTATTGTTTCCGAACCCACAACAAATTGGAAACGTGCATTTGCGGTTTAAACCGGTTGATATGCGTGACTTTCCGTTCCTGGTAGTCGGTGCTGCTGCCGTATTCCAAATGAATGTAAAAAGCATCGCGCAAGAGCAGCATTTTACCCTGTTTGCCCAGCCGCCAGCACCATTCCACATCTTCGGCATACATAAAGAAATTTTCGTCCAGCCCACCGGCTTTCCGAACCGTTTCCCGGCGGGTCATAATGAAGGAGCCAATGAGCCAGTCTACTTCGTTCGGGTCGGAATAGTGGTTGTCGGGCAGCAGGCGGTGAAGCAGGTGTTTGAAAAAACCGGACGTGGGCACGATGTAAAAATACCGGCGCAGTTGAGAAAAACCGTCGTAGGCTTCAGTGTGCACTTTGCCTTCGCGCGTTATCTGCATCGGCCCAACGGCGGCCACTTCGGGGCGGCTGTCCAGCACGCTGGCGCATCGTTTAAATACATTGTCGATGAGCAGCGTATCCGAATTCAGCAGCAGGATCAGGCGGCCTTTGGCTTCGGCAATGCCGCGGTTGTTGGCGCGTGCAAAACCGGAATTGTAGCCCATTTCAATCCACCGTGTGCTTGGAAAAGCGGTTAAAACCACCGCCTGACCCGTTGGATCAGGATCGTTGTTGACCACCAAAACCTCATACGTCAAACCGGACGTGTGTTCTTCGACCGAACGAAGGCAATCGACAATGAGGTGCGGAGTTTTGTAATTAACGAGAATGATGGAGAGATCGGGCGCTTGCATACTGGATGCAAAGTTACGTATTAAATCGAGTCATAACACAGCTCCATCCCGGATGCCTCCAATTGTTTTTGCAGATTGGGAACGTTCCCTTTTTAAAGAGAACTAGGTGAAATAGTTATACGCATCTGAAGTCGGTTTTTAATTTTAACAATAGCAACTCATAATGAAATCCGAATCGTAGTTTTTAGCAGTAGTATTTAATTGAAAGTATAAAAAAAATATAAATTATTTTTTGTCTGTTAAATGAAAGGGTTATCAGACGCGATTGTGAAAAGCATTTCGTTATGTACAAAAAAATGTAACCGTTAAACATATATTGGATACATATACGTTTAGTACAATTCATAGATTGTTTTGTGTTAATTGATATCTGAGTATTATCTGTAAAATTTTAATCTGCCCAATGAGTATGTTTTATAGTAAACAAAATCATATGATTTTTTTTGTACTCTGTCTGATAAAGCGATAGGGTCCGCTCAGATGGCTTATTGCCGAATAAAATTCTATTTTATTTTAAAATTCATGTATTAACTTTGGATTGTTGCCCTGATTGAGATAGGGTGCCAATAGTTAATTTTTACTATTTTTTCACTACTAAATTCGATACAACTAGTACTTACTACCCAGTAAATATTAAAATTGAGTAGTATTACTTATTTTTTCTGCAGCTTTATTGTTACGTGTAATCAGTTTTTAAGATTCCCATATAGTACTAAATCTCTATTGATCAGGAAATTATTTGTCATTTCGAACTAGGCAGGCTTTGCGCTTTTCTAGCATCGGATTGGATTTATTTTTACTAGTTTATTTATATACATTCTCTGCCTTCCTCTTTAATAATAGGTTATTATGGTAACTTATACTGATCTTGAAATCATTGAAAATGATCGTATAATCTCTCCTTCCGGCGGTGTTTTTGTGAGTGCTTCAAAGCGGATATTCGATCTGGTTTTTGCATTTCTTATCACATTACTCGTCTTGTTTTGGATGGTTCCGCTGATTGGCGCTGCTATTAAATTAACGTCACCCGGCCCGGTTTTTTTTGTGCAAATGCGTACGGGACGGCATGGAAGAACCTTTCGGTGTTTCAAATTCAGGACAATGGTGCATAGCCGTACGGTGCCATTCAAACAGGTCACCCGAAATGATCCTGGCATTACGTCCGTCGGCCGATTTCTCCGTAAGAACAATTTGGATGAGATGCCGCAATTTTTGAATGTTTTACTGGGCGATATGAGTCTGGTTGGTCCCCGACCCCATGCTGTTGATCACGACAAGACCTATTGGACGGCTATTCCACGGTATCCGAGTCGCTATGCGGTCCGGCCGGGAATCACGGGGCTGGCCCAGGTTCGCGGAGCCAGAGGACTAACCGAGACGCCCAAAAAAATGGAGCGCAGGTTACGTTATGACCTGCATTATATTAAAAAATGTTCCTTTTTTTTTGATATGCTCATCTGCTGGTGGACTATTAAAACGATGTTTCAGGGCGATGAAAATGCCTGGTGATGCCGCAGAGAAGGCACCGTTGTCGCTCGAATAGTCGGTTATTTTGAGATAGATCAGGTTTAGCAAAGCAAGTAGCGAAAGAGACAGTGTCGTCAAATTGTATAATAGCATGGTATCGAATCAATTCTATTATGAACCGTCACCATCGAGGAAACTTGAGAGCCCTAATTTGAGCTCTATTTTTCTTCGATACAAGCACTATTGGAAGTGGTTTATCGGATCGGTTACCCTAATGGGTGCTCTCTCCGTTGCTTATGCTCTAAAATTGTCGCCGGTATACAGCATCCAGGCCAGCTTGATGATTAATGATGAAAAGAAGGGGAGCTTTGAAGAGAAAGTGCTGAAAGAACAGCAGATTTTCATCCCGAAAAAAGTTGTTGAAAACGAAACCGAGGTGCTGAAATCCACCATGCTGATGACTAAAGTGGTGGAACGGCTGAATCTGAATGTCTTTTACTCACGCCCGGGGACTTTCCGAAACCAGCAACTTTACGAAGACTCGCCCATTATTCTTCAGGTGCTGAAACCGAACGAATCCCTTTACACGACCGCCCTTTCCATCCAGTTTGTCGATTCCCAAACCGTTCTCATCAACCAAAAACCGTATCCGGTCAATCAGGTCATCACGACGCCCTTTGGTCAGTTGCGGCTGGCCACCCGACAGCCCATTAGCCCGAAAGTTGACCCAGTGGAAGTGCAGGTGATGCCCGTTTCAAAGGTCGTTAGTTCCTACCTGAAAAGTCTGAAAGTGGAGCCGACCAGTAAGACCTCAACCGTTCTGTTGTTATCAATCGAAGAAACTATTCCCCAAAAAGGGATGGCGCTGCTGACCCAGTTGATTGAAGAATACAACCGGGCGGCTATTGAAGAAAAAAACCGCATGGCGATCAACACGCTTAAATTCATCGAATCGCGGCTTTCATTGATTGGAAATGATCTGGCTGCGATTGAAAAAGAGGTAGAATCGTATAAATCAGCGGAAGGAATTACCGATTTGAGTTCACAGGCGGGCACCCTGCTGCAAACCGTCAAAGAGAACGATGCGCAGTTGAATCAGGTCATGATTCAGTTGCGGGCGCTGGAAAATATGGAGGATTACATTGAGAACAAAGCCGGTGATTTGGGAACAGCCCCCAACACGCTGGGCCTCAATGATCCGGTATTGCTTCAGATGGTTACCAAGCTCAGCGACCTGGAATTGCAACGCCGAAATCTGGCATCGACCATGAACGAATTGAATCCGCTGGTGCAGTCGCTTGACGATCAGATTCGTTCGGTCAAAAGCAATATTCGGGAGAATATTCAAACCTTGCGGCAGACGCTCACCGGCACCCAGCGCGAATTGCAAGCCGTTAGTCAACACAACGAAGGGCTGATCCGGCGGGTGCCGAAAAAAGACCGTGTGCTTCTGAACATCACCCGTCAGCAAAAAATCAAGAATGATCTGTATACCTATCTGCTTCAGAAGCGCGAAGAAGCGGCTTTATCGTATGCTTCTACGGTTTCCGACAGCCGGGTGGTCGATAAGCCCTATCATAGCGGTATACCGGTAAAACCCCGCAAAAGCTACCTGGTTTTGCTGGGCGTATTACTCGGTTTTTTGTTACCCATTGGCGTAATCTTCACCCGAGATTTGATCAACGGGCGGATCCTGCGTCGCTCGGATGTCGAACAGGCCACGCAGGTTCCTATTCTGGCCGAGCTGGTTCAAAACCCTGGTAATCCGTCCGTTGGCCTGCTTCCCCAAAGCCGCTCGTTGATTGATGAGCAAATCCGGATGCTTCGCACCCGGGTTCAGTTTCTGAGAAATGAAACCCAAACGCCGGTTATTTTAATTACATCCAGTGTCAGTGGCGAAGGCAAATCCTTTGTCTCCGCCAATCTGGGAGCCAGTCTGGCAATGGCCGATCACCCCACCCTGGTGCTGGAAATGGATCTACGCAATCCACAGATTCATCCGGCTCTGGGGGTAGACAATTCGATCGGTATCACAGAATACCTGCAAGGGCAGGCTACGCTGGATTCTATCCTTCGGGAAGTCCCGGGTCAGAAGAATTACTGGATCATCACGAGTGGCCAGCTGCCGACTCACCCGGCCGAACTGCTTGGCAGTCCGCGTCTGCCGGCGTTAATCGACGAATTACGTTCCCGGTTTTCGTACGTCCTGATCGACTCGTCACCGGTCAGTCTGGTGACCGATGCGCAGTTGATTGCCGCTCATGTCGATGCGACCCTGTTTATTGTCCGCTGCGATGTAACGCCCAAAAAATCACTCAAAACCCTGGAATCGCTCTATCAGGAACAACGGTTTCAGCGGTTGAATGTAGTTCTCAATGGTGTCAATGAGCAAAAGCCGTACTACCACCAGTACGCAACCACCAGTTTGAAGCGGAGCCAGCCAACCTAGCCCCATGATCCGGTAATTCCTTTTCCTTTTTTTCTACCTCATTTATCACGCGATGTTCAACTCCGTTGACATACCGGTTCTTTTGTTGCTTTTCAATCGGCCGCAGTACGCTTCTGAAGTCCTTTCGGTATTGGAAACGGTCAAGCCTTCCCGTATTTACGTGGCCGTCGATGGTCCCCGGGCCGGACACCCGACGGATGCGGAAAACGTTGAAAAGTGCCTTGCACTCCTGAACCGGATCGATTGGCCCTGCCGCGTTGGCATTCTGAAGCGGGATCAGAATCTGGGTTGTGGGCGGGCCGTCAGTGAGGGAATAGCCTGGTTTTTTGAGTACGAACCGATGGGCATCATCCTGGAAGACGACTGTGTGCCGACGCCCGCCTTTTTCAGTTTCTGTGCGGAAATGTTGCTCCGCTATCAGGACGACGAGCGGGTTATGCACATTTCCGGAACGCGCTGGAACGAAGAATTTCCCATTGAGTCGTCGTATTTCTTTACCGCAATCGGACACATCTGGGGGTGGGCCACCTGGCGACGCGCCTGGCAGCATTATGATTACCAGATGTCGACCTGGCCGTTGGAGAAAAATACCGATCTGATCACCAAAGTCTTGCCCGCTCACCGGCATGTTCACTATTGGGAAAGCAATTTCGATACGGTTTATCATCAAACGCAGAAACACACCTGGGACTACCAGTGGCAATATGCCCTATTCCGGAACGGTGGCCTTTCGATTACACCCCGGAAAAATCTGATTCAAAATATTGGCGCTGAAGGCGTGCATGACAGCCGGTCCGATGAATTCCGGCATCGACGGAAGGCTCACGCGGATTTTCAAATAAAGGACGCTCATAGAGAACCCGTTCGGCACCCGAATTTCGACGCCTACAACATGGATCATTATTTCCTGCGCAAAGATCCCCTCTGGATTCGGTTGAAGCGGAGGGTACAAAAACTATCCGAAATTCTGACTGTGGCCTGAGGCCGCAAATCCATCACGACACCCTATTCAAATTCAGTTAATGACCAAATCCATTGTAGAAAAGCTTAAAAAGACGGCGTGGTACCTGGGGGTTCCGGCCGTGAACTTTGCCCTATCTACGATAACGCTTCCGGTCTTATCGATCTTCAAAATTCATCCACCCGGGGTTTATGGCTGTGTTCTGAGTACTTCCGCCGGGTTATATAAACGGAAGCACGTGACGGCTCCCGCTTTTAACCTTCAAACCGTATGAATATCCTTTGGTTAGGCGACTATCCGCACCCCCTGAGGGTCAACCCCAACCGCCATCCGGTTCCCTGGATGACGATGTTGGCCAATGGTCTGGCTTCCAGTAACGGCCTGGGCCTTACCATCATGAGCTATTCCTCCGCCATCGACCAGGATGAACTATTTACGGCAGACGGTATCAATTATATCTATCTAAAAGTGCCCGATGATAAATGGGATTTATTGACCGCTTACACCCAGCGAATTAACCGCCTGCGCTCGTATTTGGCGTCATTGAAGGGAACATTTGATCTGGTGCATATCCACGGTTCAGAGCAGCAATACCAAGTGATCGGAGCCGGTTTGCCCATTCCCAAAGTCCTTTCTGTCCAGGGAATCGTCACGGAATATTATAAAATTCTTCCGGCCAAACCCGATTACCGCCATATCTCGTGGCTGGTGGCGGGTTATTACGAACGGAAATACCTGCGTTCGGTCCGGCATTTCATTTGCCGGACCCACTGGGATCAGTCCCATACCCTCCGGATGCAGCCCAACGCCGTGATTCACCACAACTGGGAACCGATCCGGGCCGAGTTTTTCGAGCCGGTTTCCGTCAGTGCCAAAACCGCCCAAACACTTCTCTTTGTCGGAGGTACCAACCGGATCAAGGGCATCCGGGAAGCGCTCCGGGCCTACGACTCCCTGTGCCGTACGCTCCCGTTGCGGTTTTGTGTGGCGGGATCCGGTGACAAGGCCGACGTCATTCAACTCATTCATTCGCTGGAATTGAGCAATATCCGGGCGGAAGATATCGAGCACAAAGGATTTTTGAACGGGAAGAAACTACGCGAAGCCTATCAGGAAGCGTTCTGTCTGATTCATCCGTCCTACATCGACAACAGTCCGAACAGCGTTTGTGAAGCGCAGGTCGCCGGTTTGCCGGTCGTCGCTTCCGACGTCGGTGGGGTGAGTTCCCTGATCGACCACGGACAGACCGGATTACTCACTACGCTGGAGCCCGACTCGATTGCCGATGCCGTGCTGACGCTATGGAAAAATTCGGAGCTGCACCGGGCCATAGCTTCCAACGCCCGGGCCGTGGCCCGAAACCGCCATGACCGGCAGCAAATTATCGACAAGACGGTATCCATTTATCAGGAAATCATACGCCATGCCAACTAACCTGAACAGGCTGCCCGGCAAGGCCGTAGCCCTCCTTTCGTTGCCGCAACTGCTCCTGCATATCGTCGGTCTGTTGCTGGTTGGGCATTTGTGTCTGAGTGATCTGGTGAATCCCACCATTGGGTATCCGATCGGTTTTGCCGCTATCCTGTTTCTGTTGATCCGCCTGTTGTTCCGCCGGTTTTACCTCGATTACGTCTTGATTATTTTCACCTGCAGCCATTTCTACTACGGTAACAACCACGGGGGCTTGTGGAATTACATCAATGTATTGGCCCTGCTGGTTATTGCCTTCGTCGAGCCGTGGTGGGAGGGAACGTCGAATCTGACGCCGTTCCAGAAAACGGTCCTTGGAGGCTTGTTCCTGGTCAATGCACTGGGGCTGGTTTTTGTGGCCGAATCCTCCGTGTCTGGTCGAATGGAAGGATTTCTGGTCAGTCTGTCCTATGCTTTCCTGTTTCTTTTTATTCTTCAGCTACCGGCCACGACCGCCTTATTCAGCCGCTTGTTGCTGGTGATGGCCGGGGTGGGGCTATGGTTCGTGGTAATTGCGCTGAGTCAGAAAACCCACTTCCTCGAATCGGTTTCACCTTTATTGCCAAAAGGCAATGGCGATGGCCTGGAAAACAATGGTTGGGAAACGTACGAAAATAAGTCCGAAAGGGCCGACGGTCCATTTAAAGACTTCGAACTCTTTGCCGAATATGCATCGCTCCTGTATGCCGTGTTTTTTCCGATCCTGATCGGACAGGTCAGCCGGTATTTTCGGATGAAAGCCATCATTCCGGCTCTGGCGGTGATCGGCTCGTTCCTGTGTGTTCTGATGACCGCCACGCGATCGTCGATTTTGCTGCTGATTCCTGTGACTTTCTTTTATCTGTTTTACTACCGGAGCCAATTTGTTCGGAAACCCGCTCTGCTGGGTGCCGTGGGGGCTTTTGTCGGCCTGATCGTACTCGTCGGACCTTACATCGGCCTGGATTACGTCATGGAACGGCTCAACGAGCTGGATGTGAATCGCTTGAGTTCCGGTTCCGCGAAAAGTGCGGAAGCCATCAACCGGGGTGAAACGTATCAGGCCGGTCTGGAAAGACTGCTGGACCAGGATTGGCTGATTGGGTACGGTTATGGCGTTTCCGAGCACTATTCCATGGCTTTTTTTGGAATACCCAATAGTGAAATGCGGGATTATCACAATTTATACCTGAGCCTGCCCATTACGCTGGGCTGGATTGGCACCGGTTTGTTCATCCTGTTACTTCTCAATCACGCTTTTCAGACGCTGGTTGCCTGTCGATCGGCTCCTCAGCCGCATCTGGAAGCCCTGGTCGTAGGAATGGCCGTTTTCTGGGCGGTATTTTTCATCAACGAATTCAAGATCCAGGCGATCCGGGAGCCCAATTACCTGATGCTGATCTGGTGTTGGCTGGGATTTAGCATTCAGGCGAACCGGCTGGCGGTTGGTTCCGTAAGCAATGAATTCCGAATGCAAACCGATCGGCACCCTGAGCCTGTACTCCACTAACGATAAACCGGACATACGATGATTTTTATTGTTATCCCCGTTCATAACCGAAAGCACTTAACCCGGCGGTGTCTCGCGTGTTTAACCCGCCAAACGATTTCCCGAATTACCATTGTGGTGGTCAACGACGGCTCGACCGACGGGACTGATGAGATGATCCGGACCGAATTTCCGGATGTGGTGGTGTTGCCCGGTGACGGAACGCTCTGGTGGACTGAAGGTACCAATGTCGGCGTTCGGTATGCACTGCAAAACCGGGTGGCAGACGAAGAAAATTTTGTGTTGACTATTAACGACGACACCGAAGTTCGTCCGGATTATGTGGCTTCGCTGCTGGCCACCTACGCTCAGCATAAACCGTGTCTGGCCGGTTCGGTCAGCGTCGATATTGCCAAACCTGATTCCCTGCAATATGCCGGTATGAAACTGAATCTCTATTCGGCGAACGAGACCTACCTGGCAAACGCCCATTTCGGCAACAGTTACAGTCAGTTAACAGAAACTACCGACACGATCGATTCCGACAGTTTGCCGGGTCGGGGTGTGCTCATTCCCTTCGAGGTATTTGAGAAAGTGGGCCTCTACGATACGGAACATTACGTCCACTACATGGCTGATATTGAATTCACGGTTCGGGCCAAACGGGCGGGTTATCGCCTGGTCATAGCGCCCTCCAGCATCGTTTATGAGCACGTTGAGGCCACCGGGCTCCAGGTCAATCATCAACTGCCGATCCGCAAGTTCTGGAAAGGATTATGGGGGCGCTATTCGCCCATCAATATTCCCATGCGCTACCATTTTGCGATGCGCCATACCCACACCAAACACTTGTATTTGGTATTGGAGGTCGGCCGAATCGTTACCGGTTATTTTCTTCGAAAACTACGCTTGATCTAGCCTGACTAACTATCGCAGAAACAATAAGAATACAACCGATGAAAAAGACCAATAAAATACTTTTCCTGACACAACTTCCTCCACCAATTCACGGAGCGTCCAAGATTAATGAATATCTAAAAACGAGTATATCGATCAATGAAAAATTCGAAACGGAGCATATTAATATTATAACGGCCAAAGATTTAAGTGATGTACAGAAATTTAGCTGGTCAAAAGTTGCCGTTATCGCAAAGCTTTGTCTGCGAATTATAAAATCCTGTTTATCGACTCGCTACGATTTGGTATTCGTTACCTTAAGCACGGATGGAATCGCTTTTTACAAAAGCGCACTGGTCTGGATGATTGCCGCGGCTTTTATCAAAAACCGGGTCGTGATGCTGCACGAGAAAGGCATCGAGACAACGGCTCAAAAAAATAAACTCAATCGGTTGATTACGAGGGGGATGATTAACGGCTCCAACCTCATTGTTACGTCAAAACTCCTTCTCGCTGAATTCGATTCGTATACTACAAAAAAGTACGTCGTTTGCAGCGGTACCCCCGGCACCAGTGCTGTACGAACGGGCGATTATACGGTAGAGAGTGGTCCCAAACTTTTGTTTTTATCCAATCTGATCATTGAAAAAGGTATCCTGGTTTTTGTCAGTATTTGTGCCGAATTAACCAGAAGAGGATTCGCCTATCACGCGGATATTATCGGTAACGAGTCGGATATATCCATGACCGAACTTCTGACATTGATTCGTGAAAAAAAACTGGATTACCAGATTACGTTGGTCGGCCCGAAATACAATGACGAAAAAGATGCCTATTTACGGGCTTCGGATTTTCTGATTTTTCCGACTTTTTACAAACGGGAAACGACTCCTTTAGTCATTCAGGAAGCTTTCAAGTTTGGCCTGATTCCCGTCTCTTCTCCCGAAGGAGGCATTCCGGATCTGATCGAGGATGGCGTCGATGGATTCGTGATCAATCCGGACGATGTGTCGCAATACTGCGATAAAATCATGGGGCTGTGGGCCAATCACGAACGGTTCAACGCTTTCCGGAAAGCCGGTCAGGCCAAGTTTGACAACCGATTCAGCTTACCGGTTTTTGAAAAAAATATGGTCTCGGTGCTCGACGCTGCACTCAACTGCTAATTATCCGATGAATACAACCTTCGTTCAGAACGTTACGCCGGCAAGCGCGAAGCCGGCACTTACCACGACGGTCATGGGGTACCCGGTTTTTTCGGGTAAACTGGATCAGCTCCCGATTGGTGGACAGAACACCCTGCTGATCAACACCATGAGCCCGAATTCGTATGGACTCGCCCGGAAAGATGCCCTCTTCGAAAAGTCTCTCAAAAACTGCGACGTACTGACGCTGGACGGTATTGGCGTGGCCCTCGGTTCGATTTTGCTGAATGGCAAAAACATCAGAAAAATTGCCGGTGCGGACACGTTCGATTACCTGGCCGCTTACTTTAACCAGCGGGGCGGGCGGTGCTTTTTTGTGGGATCGACGGAAGCAACGTTGCAAAAAATCGTGGCCCAACTGGCCAAAGATTTCCCCCGGCTCGAAGCGGATTACTATTCTCCGCCCTACAAAGACGAATTGACCGCCGAAGACTCGGCACCCATTATCGAGCGGATCAACGCCTTTCAGCCGGATGTCGTTTTTGTGGGCATGTCGGCACCGAAACAAGAAAAATGGGCCTACCAAAATAAGTCTTCCCTCAACACGAAAGTGATTGCCACAATCGGCAACGTCTTCGACTGGTATGCCGGAAACAGCAAACGGCCGGCTAAAATCTGGATTACGCTCCGGCTCGAATGGCTGGTGCGGATTTTTCATCGCCCGGAAATATTCCGCCGGAATACCCGGAATCAACTCGTTTTTGTAAAAGATATGCTCCTGTGTTTTACCCGTTTAAAAAAGATAGCAAATGACTGATCGAAAAGTAAAGATTGCCATCATTGGCCTGGGAAAGATGGGGATTTCGCACCTGGCGATTCTGAATGCCCACCCGGCGCTGGAGGTCGTTGGCGTCTGCGACACATCCGGAATCGTGATGGAAGCCCTCAAACAGCATTCCGCCTTCGAGTGCTTTGCCGACTACAAAAAAATGGTCGATAAAGTGCGTCCCGAAGCCGTGTTGATTGCCACGCCGACGAAGCTGCACTTCGAAATGGCCCGTTTTGCCCTGGAGCGAGGTCTTCACGTGTTTATGGAAAAACCGTTCACCCTGAACATGAGCCAGGGCGAAGAACTGGTTCGGCTGGCCGAGGCCCGAAATCTGGTTACGCAGGTGGGGTATCACAACCGGTTTATCGGGGTTTTCAACGAAGTCAAGCGTCTGGTCGATCTGGGCGCATTGGGCGACGTCTACCATTTTGTTGCCGAATCCTACGGTCCGGTGGTCACGCGGAAAAAAGAAGACACCTGGCGGTCGAATCCGAGCGAAGGGGGCGGGTGTCTGCTGGATTATACCTCCCATGTGGTCGATCTGCTGCAGTTTGTGCTCGGACGGGTAGACAAGGTGGATGGCAGCACGCTCAAAAAGATCTATTCCTCCAGCGTTGAAGATGCAGTGTATTCTACGCTGCATCTGGACAGCGGTATATCCGGTTTTCTATCGGTGAACTGGAGCGATGAAACCTACCGGAAAATGTCGACGCAGCTCACCATTATCGGGATGAGCGGAAAACTGGTGGCGGATGCGCAGGAAATGAAAGTGTATTTCAAAACCGCCCCAGCGATTGCCGGATACGAAAAAGGCTGGAACGTGAAATACATCACTGATCTGACACCCGGTGTCGATTTTTACCTGCGGGGGGAAGAGTATTCGG
The DNA here is from genome assembly GCF_003858645.1 of Larkinella knui. Lineage (GTDB taxonomy): Bacteria > Bacteroidota > Bacteroidia > Cytophagales > Spirosomataceae > Larkinella > Larkinella knui. Next base: position 978,207 of record NZ_RQJP01000001.1, read on the forward strand.
CGCAGATCGATTATTTCGCCCGCTGTATTCAAAACCGGAATGCTCACGGAATCAGCACCTTCCGCAGTGCGCTGGAAACCGACCGGGTCCTCAATTTATTACGAACTTACCCTCAATAGTGCACACGATCATGGAACGAATCTTATTTGGTGATAACCAGTTTTTTGCCGTCAACCACCTTTCCGACGAAAAATCAAGAGCTCAGGCCGTCCGCTTCAAGGACGACAGCGCGATTATCAAGGTATTGGATACCGCCATCGATTGCGACATCAACACGTTTATGTGTACGACGCACGACCGGATTGCCAACATTTGCGACCACATCCGCCGGAACCCGAATCAGTACGCCAATTTTCAGATTTACCCCTGTATGCCTTATGCGCACAAGTATGCCAATGCGGTAACGGAACTGGGGATTATGGGAACGCTGAAGGAATACATGCCAAGCTCAAATTTGCTGGGTACGCTGGCGAAAGGCGGTTTGGCGGTTTTTAAAAAGGACTTCATCAGCATCATGGAAATTCTGGTAGACACCGAGATGAAGATGTTCAAGGGCGTGCGGACGGACGTTATTTTTATCCAGAACGTCATTACCGACCTGATTCTGGGATTAGGCATGTACGATTTTTTCCGGGCGTTCAGCGATTACGTCAAGAAAAAATACAACGCAGAAGCCGGTTTTATCACGATGAATCTTCCCATGCTGCACCAGGCACTGGAGAAGGTGGGCGTCGAGAATCCGATTATCTGTGCTTCGATCAACAAAGTGGGTTTCCGGATGACCGGTGGGGTAGAGCTTTACGAGCGTACTTTGCGGGAAAAACAAATGCGCGTCATTGCCATGCAGGTCTTTGCCGCGGGTGCCATTCCTCCCAAAGAAGCCCTGGAGTACGTTTGCAATCTGCCGCACATCAGTTCCATTCTGTTTGGCGCTTCTTCGCGGAGCCACATCGAACAAAACCGGGATCTGATTAATCAATACTGGAAGAAAGATGAAGCAGTTTTGGTCTAGCCACTGCTAACTAACTCACTTTCTGTTGTTTCTGACTTGACTATATTCCCAATGATAGCCCCCATTGCCCTTTTTGCTTACAAAAGACCGTCCGAATTAGCGAAGACCCTGGCGGCTCTCCGGGCCAACCATTTGGCCTCCGAGAGTGAACTGTACGTTTTTGTGGATGGCCCGAGATCCGAAAAAGACGTGCCGAAAGTGGAGCAGGTTCGCCAGCTTGTCCGGGAAATAACGGGTTTCAAAACGGTACACCGCATGATCAGCGAGCATAACATCGGGTGTGCCGACTCCATCATTCAGGGCGTTACGAAGGTGTTGAAGGCGCATCCGACCGTCATTGTGGTGGAAGACGACATTGTCACCACCCCGAATTTCCTGGATTTTATTAACCAGTCTCTGGCGCACTACGCTGATGATCAACGGGTTTTTTCGATTGGCGGGTACACATTTCCCTTCAAAAAACCGGATGGTTACCAGGCTGACGGCTATTTTTTTGGCCGTCATTGTGCCTGGGGGTGGGGAATCTGGGCCGATCGCTGGCAGGAAATCGACTGGGAGATTACCGACTTTCAACAGTTTATGAACGATTCGGGCCAGCGCAGGGCCTTCAATCGGGCGGGTATGGACATGGTCCGAATGCTCCGTAAAACGATGGAAGGGAAGCTGGATGCCTGGGATATCCGCGTTTGTTACAACATTTTTAAAAAGGGCAAGCAAACGCTGTATCCCACGGTGTCTAAAGTGGAAAATATCGGATTTTATTCAAAAGACGGTATGAATACCAATGAATACAATCGCTACAAAACCGTACTCGATCCGGGTGTTAGGCGGAAATTTTCGTTCGCAAAGCAGGTGAATGAGGAGGATCATTTTGCCCGGCAATTTCGCTGGAAATACAGTTTGCAGGTACGCATTTTCGCGCGATTATTGACGTATGCGGGTTTTCGATGAAACAATACTAAAACAGCATGGCTATATGAAAATTAAGTTTTACCATCGTTTTTATAAGATCAGCGATATAAATCATACTCCACTTCATTATAGTTGCTAATAACTTAAAAGAAGTATGCGCTAATTGTCGCTCTTTAAAAAGAAGTGACAAATAAAAGTAAAATTATTTTTAAGTAAATTGAAAAAATCTAGATAGTAATTTACTTAATTTTTATTTCCAATATATAAAAATGATAGAGTATTGACAAGATTTGACATACCTTATTTTATGTCTACATAAATGTTGAAATCAATTGCATTTTATTTTTAAAATTTTTTTCGATGCGAAATGTGTTTGATAAATCGGTTAGCACTTTAACTGAAAAGGTTCAGATAATAAAAATTAACCATACTATAAGAACCTATTTTTTTAATACTTCGTGGTTATTTTTTGAGCAAATAGTTCGAATGAGTGTAGGCTTGTTTGTGGGAGTATGGGTTGCAAGATTTTTAGGTCCTGCTCAATTTGGAATTTTAAATTACGCACAAAGTTTAGTGGGTTTGTTCGGTGCAATAGCAACGTTAGGTTTAAATAATATTGTAATTCGTGAACTAGTAAAAAAACGAATTGATAAAAACGTTCTTTTAGGTACCGCTTTTTTAATGAAGCTTATTGGTGGTTTTTTTGTTGTTGTTCTTTTAACTTTAGCTATAAATATTATTCCAACTGATTTTTATACCAAGTTCATTGTTTTAATTGTTGCCTCATCAACTATCTTCCAAAGCTTTAATGTTATAGATTTCTTTTTTCAAGCTAAGGTTAAGTCTAAGTTTGTCGTGTATGTGAATTTTATTGTGTTACTGATTTGCACCCCTGTTAAAGTAGCACTTTTAGTTATAAAAGCACCTTTAGAAGCATTTGCGTTCGTCGCCGTTCTTGAAAGTATTGTTTCCGCAGTAGGGCTTATCTTCTTTTATAGAAGTAATAAAGAGGATATTAGGGAATGGAAATTTGATAAATCGGTTTCTATCGCATTACTGAAAGATAGCTGGCCCTTAATTCTTTCAAGCATTTCTATATCTATCGGAATGCGAATTGACCAGGTAATGCTTAAAAGTTTTATGAATGAAACCACCGTAGGGTTTTATGCTGTAGGCGTAAAATTTGCTGAGATATTTAATTTTATACCCATGATTATTAGCCAGTCGATCTATCCCAAAATCGTTGGGATGGATCTCGACAAGGAGAGGAATACATTGGTTATTTTAATACGATACCTATTTTATGGATTGGTCTTGCTTTCATTGGGCGTGAATATTGCCTCAAGTTATGCCGTTACCATTTTGTATGGCCAGGAATATGCTTCAAGTATTACTGTTGTCAATATTTTGATTTGGTCTATTCCTTTTACTTTTCTAAATATAGTGACAAGTACCATCCTGCAAAAGCTCAATAAAAATACGACGATCCTTTTCCGGCAGCTTATTATTGCAGCAATTAACATACTGGTTAATGTTATTCTAATACCTATGTACGGGATTGAGGGAGCCTCATTTGGTACTTTACTGGCAGATATTTCATTGTTTATATTTGGAATATTGATTCCAAATGAAAGGTGGATATTTTATTTAAGAATGGAAGCCATCCTTTTATTACCCGGGGCTTATTTTAAAAAGGCTAAATAGTATTTGGTAAAATGAAAATCCTCACTGTGGTATATGATCTTGATAAAGGAGGTACGCAAAGAGCTGCTCAAAATTTTTGTGAAGCCTATAAAGCCCTTGGCCATGATAGCCAGTTAATTGCGGTTTACGCAGGTGGCCCCAGAGAACAAGAATTAAAGGTTTTAGGCATTTCAGTTTATGTAACGATTACACCTGAGTTTATAAAACACTTAAGAGATTGGGATCCTGATATTATCCATCTTCATTCGCACGCTTTGAAAAAGGTTGAAGTTTATAAACTCAAAGAAGTGTGCCCGAGGGCGCGAATGATTGAAACGAATGTCTTCTCCTGTTTGTCCGATTATTCAGAAAATAGCGTAGAGTATAGTTTTCAGCTTTCGGCATGGTGTAACTATTTATACCACAGTAGAGGTGGCTCCACTAATAAAAGTGTTATAATTCCTAATCCTGTCAAAACACAGCCGTTTAAAAAATCTACTTATGAAGATTGCCAGGCATTTCGACAAAAATATAACATTCCTGGCGATGCTTTTGTGTTGGGAAGAATTGGTCAGAAACATTTTGCTAAATGGTCTTATTATTTAGTGGATATCTTTCAGAAATTTAGTGAAGAAGTAAATGCGAATTCGTGTTTACTGTTGGTTAATGCACATGAAAGTTTAATTTCTTATGCAAAAGACAAAGGTTTACTGGATAAAATTATTTTGATAGATGTTATCACGGGAGATCAAGAGTTAGCTCAATGTTATTCAACAATCGATCTATTTCTCCACATAAGTACTCAAGGTGAAAGTTTTGGGTATGCCTTAGCGGAGTCTCTTCTTTGTGAAACACCAGTAATTGCTTATAATACACCTTGGTCTGACAATTCTCAGTCAGAGGTGATTGGGGATAGAGTAGGTGGATACTGCGCAAATTCCAGAAAAGAATTTTTTAAATTTATTAAAACACTATATTTTAATGAGAAACTTAGACATGAACTTGGGAAGCGAGGGAGAGAGAAAATTATTAATGATTATAATTATACGGTTGTGGCGCAGAAAGTAATTGATATAATGACTCGTGAAAATACAAGTAGTAAGACTAGCCCTATTTCTTCTTTAGTTGCAATCAGAAATTTAAGCTTTATAAAAAAGAATATAGTGCGAATTTTGCTTTGGATTAAACTGAAGCATGAAGTCACTCATAGAGGATCGAATTTTGTCCTTAAAAAGCTTTATAATCATAAAATATATTATTAACCTTAATTGTAATCAAGTTTAAATTTCTGCAAGTAGTTCTAATTAAAATGAATAATTATATTTATAGATAATACTTTAAGACATACAGTTTGAACTGCCCGAATGAAGATAAATTTGATGCCAGATATGAAATTAAATCAATCCTTGGGTATACTGATTAGCCTGTCTTTACCCGCAAGATGCCTGCAGTCCCATTATTGACGAAAAATGATTTTTTTACTGCGTAGCTGATTACCTTGGCGGATCAAAACCATGTACACACCAGAGGCACCTTGCAGATAAATTTTCTGCCGGTGGTATCCGGCACCTTCTATACCCTTTTTGTACCAGGAACGACCCATTTGATCAATGATCGATATTTCGCTGGCCATCGGTTGCACCGTGTAATAAGATACCTCAAATTCCCGATCGACCGGATTAGGCGTTATCTTAAAATCGGATGAATCCGATTCGATTTCTCCCACCGCAACAGCCCGCGCATTAGGCGCACAGTTCAGTGTTTTGGGCGACCAGGTCAGTGTAAATGTACTGTTTTGAACTTTGGCACTGATCTGGAATGTTTCCCCGGTTTTTATTGAAGGTGGGGTTGTAAAAGTATATCCGTGATTTCCGTTGCCTTTACCGGCTGTTTTAAGATCGGCGCGATAAAGATCTGCTTTGGTGCTTCCAATTACTTTTCCGTTCGCATAGAATTCAAGCAGGACAGGATCATTGGGTTTATTGCGATCCCACACCCACCCGCGAATCGAACCGCACTCCACTTTATCCAGATAGCCTTCGAAATTACCAGTAACCGTGACAGCAGGGTTGATAATTGGACTAACTTCTATAGTAAGTACAGTTGAAGGCACACTTTTACAGGCATCGCTTTGTTTACATATTGCCGTGTAACTTGTGGTCGATGAAGGGGTTATGATTAATGAGGTGCCAATTTGGCTGGTGCTCCAGACAACTGTACTGGCGCAATTGCTGGCGGTCAAGGTTACACTTTGTCCTGCGGTTATGGCTGAAGAACTGGAGCTGACAGTCGGGGGAGCGGGTGGGGTGCAGACCGTTGGTTGCGGAGATGCGGTATCTGATTTTTTCAGTAAAATAAGAGATGACCAGGGGGCCAGCGTACCGGTTCCCTGATACGTGCGATTTTCAAGATCAACAAAGGTGCCAGTTGGCAAGTTAAAACCTTTGTTCACACCTGATGCATTGTATTCAAAATGAATGACATCATCAGGATTTATGAACGAAAGATCGGCTTCAACCAATTGCAGATTATCGACAAAAAAAGTACCGTCGGCTTGGTCGGTCTGAAAAACTAAAAAAGCGTTACTTTCTGAAGTGGGAACCGAAAAAGCAAACTCATTTTCAGTTCTGGTTGTACTCAGATTGCACGGGTAACGTGGCGTTAAATCATTGTAAGGTGAATCGCGCTTTCTCAAATAAACCTGAAAACTTCGCTGCTTTTGGGTACCCACTAAACTAAATTTAAGTATATATTTCTTCGCAGCACTTACGGCTCCAATTTCCATCGTAATCAAGGCGCTTCGGTCTTTAACCAAAGGATTAATAGTGGTGTAGAACGTAGTCTTCATACAGCCTGCATCCAAACCGCCCTCATTACTCCATTCCAGCTTAACATTACCCGATGGAGACCAACTGTAGGCATTGTTAATATGGTTTGTAAAGGTGCCATTGGGGAATTTATTATTCCCAATCAAGGTGTTGAGCCGATACGAAGGGATTGGTATTGGTGATGTCCTGGAATTGGCATCGAGGCTGAATGCAGTTTTCCAGTCGGATAGAGTATAAATTCCGGAAATACCTGAATTTGTGTTTGCGTTGATTATAAATCCATCATCAAGAGGACGAGAGTAATAATTGTTGTCGAACGTGCCAAATTGTTTAATATCGTTTAAATCGGAAACAATTCGGGAGGCCAGTTGAGTGCTATTTTTAGCAAAAAACTTATTCTCATTGATGGAATTATTTCGGATCTGATAAACCCCGTTTTGCTGCATAAACAACTGCCATTCATTGCTGAACACGGTATTGCCCGACAGATTTATATGGTTGGCGTTGTGAAGAAATATGCCACTTCCGTTGCAATAGGCTACCGTATTGCCCTTTACGTCAACGTATCCTGTATTATCATCCAGGTAAATACCGTGTGTAAACAAATCGGAGGATTTTGGTGTGCCACTGCCAGCTCCAATTCCATTTAGGACGATGTTATTGACTATTTTGGATGCTTTTTCCGGAGAATTGGGATTGCCATTCCAACTGTAAATTCCCCCGCCATCGTCTTTGACCAGATTGAAGTTCGACACAAAGTTATTTTGCAAAATAGTATTGTCACCTTCAAAACGGAGTGCTGAATACCCCGTATTGGTAACCGTGTTTTTTTCTACGAGATTACCCGATCCCCGAATGATTACGGCCTGGTACGTATCGTCGCCATTGAGGCCCATTCCGCCGATAATTCCGGTGTTGGTAATGGTAGTATTGCGCAGAATGGCATTTGTGGTAGCAGTGAGGTAAATGCCCGTATTGCCCGAGTTTAAAATTTCCGCATTTTCAATGACCGGCAGCGTGTTATTCTGCCCTGCGATGCCGTTAATACAGGTCGCTATCGTGCAATTGCTGATCGTAATCGTGGAGGTACCGGAGAGATTAAATCCGTTCAGATCAGCCCCTTCAATCTGCAGGTTCTGGAATTTTATATAATTTTTTCCCAAAACCTGAATCAAGGTAGAAAGAGATGAAACTTTAATGCTTTGGTTATTCGGATTAATACCGCTAGTCAGGTAAATAGAAACCTTTTTTGCGGCTTTGTTAAAATACCACTCGCCTGATTTATCCAGGGTAGACCGGTGGTTTTGAATGAAATAACCGAAGTTGTCTTCGGCCTGGTAACTTGACGTACCTGAGTACGTAAGCGAGGTGCCTGAATGCTGGGTAATGGTGCCTTTATCAAGAATCCAGCGGGTTTTGCGAATAACGACTTCAGCCCCAGACCAATTCGGACTGGCTGGTAACTGGTTATCCGTGATTTGGGTATTCCCGCTGTGTCCTTCGTAGGTTAAGTACCCTTTGTTTGCTGCGTCGGCGTTCGGATAGCGGCCCATGGGTTCGACCTTTCCGTCGATGGTGAGAACATTGATGGCATTCGGCAAACCGCTGTTGGTTGTTTCCCAGATACCATTCCCAACCGACGTCCAGTTGCTCAGACTGACGAACCCGGAAATTACCGGTTTTGCTCCCGAACCATAATCGGCCAGAATGATGGGAAGGTTTGAAGAACCGGATTTGCCCACTATAATCTGGCCATAAAAAGTTTCTCCCCGTTTGAATAAGACGGCATCACCCGGTTGTAAATTGGGAAAAAAAGAATTGAGCTTTGCGATCGTTTTCCAGGGAGTGGCGGAATTTTGCGCCTGCGAACTGGTCCGGGAATCATCCCCGGTGAGGGTGGAGAAATAATACGTTGCTGCCTTTGCTGAAACGAAATAATTTATGAAAATAACAAGAAGAAATAGCCTCATAAAAATAATTGAATGCTCGTTTATCCGTTCAATTTCAAATGGTTATGGCACTATTATAAGACAGCAAACCGAATGCCAAAGTAACCAAATAGAAAACGGTTAAACCCTTAATTTTTCGAGAATTCGTACTTGATTAGGCCTTTACAACGAGCAATAGACACAAAACGCCGTCAGCACGGGATGGATCCATCCCGTGCTGACGGCGGATATTGACTGGATAGTTACCTTGAAACCTGACTTGCCCTCAATACAAAACCCACGTGTCCTTGCCGCCCCCGCCCTGTGAGGAGTTAACCACCAGTGAACCTTTGCGCAGGGCCACGCGGGTCAGTCCGCCGGGAATGACGTTGATGCCATCACCATACAAAATGTAGGGCCGGAAATCGACGTGTCGGCCTTCCGTATGATCTCCTACGATGGTCGGCACGCGGGAAAGCGAAATGGTGGGCTGGGCGATGTAATTCCGGGGATTTTCCTTGATTTTTTTTCTAAACAGCTTATGCTCGGCTTTGGTGGCTTTCGGCCCAATCAACATCCCGTATCCACCGGCTTCGTTGGCTTCCTTCACCACCAGCTGCTCGATGTTTTCCATGACGTATTTACAATCCTCTTCTTCCCGGCAAATGTAGGTTTTTACATTCGGGATAATGGCTTCTTCGCCCAGGTAGTATTTAATAATGCGCGGCACGTACGCATAAATCACCTTGTCGTCCGCTACGCCCGTACCGGGGGCATTGGCCAGAGCAACGCGGCCTTTCTTATATACTTCGAAAATACCCGGTATTCCGATCAGCGACTCCGGATTGAAAACGTGCGGATCGAGAAACGTGTCGTCAATCCGGCGGTAAATGACATCGACAATCTGAAACCCTTTGGTGGTCCGCATTTTAACATAACCGCCCGAAACGACCAGATCGCGGGAATCGACCAGCTCAACCCCCATCTGCTGGGCGAGGTACGAATGCTCGAAATAAGCGGAGTTGTAAATACCGGGGGTCAAAACCACCACCGTGGGATTGGGGCGGTCGGCAATGTGTTGCAGCAATTGAAGCAGCCGCGTCGGATAATCGGAAACCGGCCGAACGCCCGTCCGCGCCAGCACTTCCGGAAACGTCTGTTTCGACAATTCCCGGTTTTCGAGCATGTACGACACGCCCGACGGACAGCGGAGATTGTCTTCCAGCACCATAAATTGCCCGTCTTCGCCCCGAATCAGGTCGGTTCCGGTAATGTGACACCAGATATTTTTGGGCGGTTTGAGACCCATGCAGGCGGGTAAAAAGCACTTGCTCGATTCGATCAGGTCACGCGGGATGATGTTGTCGTTCAGAATCCGCTGGTCGTTATATACGTCGTGGATAAACATGTTGATGGCCTGAATGCGCTGGATCAGTCCGCGTTCGAGCCGGTTCCATTCTTCCGACGGAATGACGCGCGGAATGATGTCGATCGGCATGATGCGTTCGGTTCCTTCGCCCTCCGAATAGACGTTGAAAGTGATGCCCATCGACATCAGCGCCCGCTCAGCCGTTTGCTGCCGACCGATGACATCTTCGCGGCTCAGCTGCTCCACCCGCTGTTTAAACTGTTCATACCCAGAGCGTACCTGACCATCCGGCGTAAACATTTCATCATAAAAGTTATCCGTCTGGTAGTCGGTAAATGAGAAGGAATTTCCCTGCGATTGTGACTGAGTTTGGTTTCCTTGTGACTGTGACTGAAATTGCATAGGTGGGCTAGTGATTTTGGCGAATAAACCCTTAAAATTGCAATAATATACAAAATTATATATGGTTGGCGTTTATAGCAGATAGTTTATTATTTATTTCCCTGCGGAGATTTAGGCCTTGCCGTTAAATAACTGTCTCTTCATTTCCGTAAACAACCCGTATCTTTAAAGGCTCAACAACCCTTGAAAAATCGCATCACGTCTATTACTAGTTGAATGAGAGAGAGATACGGTCGGCTATTCGCAACGTTAGCAATTCTGAGTTTTTCTTTTCCCACCTGGGGGCAATACCTGACGGGAATTGCTAACAGTAATTATGGAGGTACTCAATCCATTTATCGTCATCCATCAGAAGCGGCCGATTCCCGCTACCGGGTTTACCTGAACCTGGCGACAGTCGATTTCTACGCTTCGAATAACTACGTGCGCTGGGTAGCGCCTTTTTCCGTGGTCCGGTATATGACCGGGCAAATACCGTCCGAATACCGCAGTGAACGTGGGAAGAGCCTGGGAAGAACCGGTTATTTGAAAGAACAACTGAACGGACGCGACAAGCGCCTGACACTGGGGGGCGAAATCCGGGGACCGTCGGCCCTGGTAACGCTGAATGACCGGTTTGGCGTGGCCCTATCAACGCGGGTCAGAACGGGAATTTCATACCGGAACACATCGGAAGAAACCGCCCGGTTGATGCTCTACGGAACCCAGATTGTTGAACTGCAACGCATTCTGAACGAAAATCAACACGGTATGGCCAACGTCAATGGCTACGCCGAACTGGCCGCAACCTTCGGGGCTGTGCTGCTCGATAACGATGAGCAGTTCTGGAAAGCAGGCGTTACCATCAAGCGGGAAGTTGGTTTTTATAACGCCCACGTTCGGGTCGACGACGGCACCCACCAGATCGTTCGGGACCCCAACCAGTCCGGATTTCAGGCCCTGCGCATCCGGAAGTTCGACGGCGTTTACGGCTATACGAATCAGACGGCTTTTCAGAATGCTGGTTTGGCGCCGGGCTGGCTTTTTGGCAAACAATCAGCGGGAGGGGGCTGGGGTTTTGACCTCGGAATGACGTATGAATACCGCCCCGCAATCCGCAGCTATACCTACCGGGAAAACGGTGAACTCCGCCGTGACCCGACCAAAAATAAATACCTCTACCGGATATCTGCTTCGCTGGTCGATATTGGCGGCATCCGGTTTAAAAATCCGGAAATGGTTAACTTATACCAGGTTTCGGCCGTGAACAAGCTCATTACCAATACCACTTTTTTGGGTGTAAAGGAGCCCGATGAGATCAATAACCGGATTGTTGATGTGCTCGATCTTCCCTTGATGAACAGAACCACTTCGTATCGTTCCGGTCTGCCAACGGCGCTGAACGTCAGTGCCGATTACCAATTCAGACCCCAGGTCTACGTTGGCGTTTTATGGACGCAGAGTCTCGTGCCGTCCAATGCCGTGGCGATGATTACGCCCTCGATGCTGGCCGTTGTGCCCCGTTGGGAAAGCCGTTGGGCGGAAGTTTCGATGCCAATTGCGTTGCAGGATAATTATTCGATGCCAACCATCGGGCTGGCCATGCGGGTGGGCCCCGTGTTTGCCGGAACCGATCACCTGGGTGGTCTGGCCAATATCGGCAACCCGCGCGGGGCCAATTTCTACGCCGGAGCGACGATTCCGCTGTTCCGCCGGGGACCGAAAAATCCGAATGCCTGTTACTTTCCGCCACAGGAAGGCGGATACTGGAAGCGGTTTGGCCGAAAGCGCTGAGACTTGAAGGCTTTATTTTCGGATGAAGTACCGGTAAAAAAACGACTCCCGTTTCCCAACGTATTGCCGGGCATAATCCGCGTCGGCATCGATGGCTTCATGTGGCCGCATCCGGCTCATATCCGATTCGCCAAAGTTGGTTGCGGCATTGGCCATCGACCGTTCGATGGGTTGCGGGATTGGAATCGAACGCAGTTTATACCCCACCACGCGCAGCGGCACATACAGCCCGAGGAGAATCCAGCCCGCAAAAAGCCACCCGGCAACCGACAGTTTCGGAGCCGCCAACCAGTTGGCCAATCCATTAGCCATGGCCAGATAATAAATGAACTGGGCCGGAATCAGGCTGCGGTTCTGGAAGTCGTTCCAGCGACCCATATAAACCAGGCTGATGAGCTGAATGGTCACCGCGGCCAAGAAGGCCATTTTTTCCCAGTCCTTGTTCCCGTTGGTTGGCCGGTTAGACCACCGGAATACTACGAACCCCACCCAAAGCTGGAAGCCCCAGAAAAGGAGGTATAAAATCCCGTCGGCCGGGGTGACGAAGGCTTCGGTGATCAGCCCGGCGTCCGGAATCGGGTAGTGGGCTTGATAAAAACTTCCCATCAGGCCCGTTATTGCCAGACAACAGGTCAAAAAAACCGGGTGCAACCAGGCCGAAAAGGAAAAGAGGTTTCGCTGGGTGAAGAGCAACCACAGCCCCAGGCCAATGCTCACAAACGGCGACCAAAGCAGGGTGCCCGCCACAACGAAAGCCAGCGCGACGGGTGTCGTTTTTCGACGTTGCCAGTAACAGACCAGGCCGATGGCAATCCAGCCGCCCAACGCATGTTGCGGGACGGCCTGCAACTGCATGACGAGCGGAGACGGGTCCATGCTTTGGGCCCAGTTGTGGTTGCTAAAGACGATCCGGGGTGGTTCATATCGCGTATAACCCGGAATCCGGTTGTTGCTCACCGCTGACAGCCAAGGTATTACATGCCACTGAAAATCAGTATACAATGACCAGAATAACCGGATGGCAACCTCAACGCCCGAGAGCAACGGCAGGCCGATGGCAATCCAGACCCGGTAGCGTACACTCAGTCGAGCGGCCCAGCAGAAAGCTAGCAAAACACCCAGCAGTCCCCAGAAGAACGAAACCCATTCTGCCGATGGAAAAGACAGGTGAGCGAGCTTGGCCAGGGCCGCCGTGGGTAAATAATAGGCGAGATAATAGCAAAGGAACGGGTCATCAAACCGCGGGTTCCGGTAGACAACCGGCCACGGTCGGGTGATGAGGTCGTAAAAAACCAGGTTGTGTTTATCGTAATCGCCATATTGGGGCACAAAGGCACCCATGCCGCTTACCCAGGTCCAGAAGAGTGCTCCCGCCATCAGAATCAGCCATTCCTGGCGGGAAAACGGCAAATGTGACCGGGTGGAAGGATCGGCCTGGCGACCGAATTGCCAGACGCCGATCCCAATCAGCAGGGAAAGCGGAATGGCGATACCGGGAATAATCCAGCCATACAGGAAGAGGCAAACCGGAACATACAGATAACCGAGTGAAGCAAGCGTTAATCGGTCGGTTTTCATGCAATACGCTTGATTAGCAGGCTGGTGTGGTCGGTTGTATGGACAAAACTAAAAAAGGCCGGACGAAATCCTCCCGGCCGGTTCAGAAAAACCGGATTATTTTAGTTCTTACGGATCCTATCAGGGCCCTCAGCTCCGGTTCAGTCGCAAAACGTTCCAGTCCGGTGGCGTTTTGGCCCGCTTTATCAACCGCCCGTTTCAGATTGAAAGGATATAATCCACCTTTGTAGACAGATTCAAAAACAAATACAATGGAACGTATCGCCTTTACAATCAGTCTATTATTACTAATATTTCGCTTGCCAGGAAATGCGCAGCACGACAGGAACACGATCGGGGTTTCGGTTGGAACCTTTTCGCTTCGGATGCTCGATCAACAGGCTTCACCGCTTCGGTACAAAGGAGCTATTCAGCCGGTTTTTGGCCTGCGGTATGGTCATGAATCCGACCGCTCCCGGTTGAACATCCGACTGTCGGGGGGCGCAGGAACCCTGAATCCCGAACGATTTGGCCCCCGCTCGTATTCGACTTCGTTCCCCGACGGAAAGCCTTTTACGTATGAAATCGCGTCGGTTTTTTACTACGTTGGCCTGGAAGCGGATTACCTCCGCCGGGTCAATTCGGTCGAGAATACGAACAGTGCTCTCTGGGTGGGTGGAGCCGTGCAGGAGTCGATCTGGTACGCCGATGAAGTCGCCAATTTTCCCTGGGTTGTCAATACCGCAACGGTATCGCCGGTTATCCAGTATGACTACCACTTTCAGCCCCGGCACAGCCTCACCCTTCGGGTCGATATGGCGGTTTTGGGGTTAATTACCCGCGCTATTTACGCCAATTTTCCGAAGTCGACACAGGATGAAAACGTGAAGGCTTTTTTCAAACAGGGAACTCAGGCGGCTACCGCCAACAGATTGGGCAGTGTTAATTTGCAGGTGGGTTATGGCTTTCGGGTCAGTCCGCGCATCAGTTTCGGCGCCACCTACCGCGCCCGGTACCTGAGTTATCCGTCACCCCGGCCCATTCGGGCCGTTAGCAACACCATTTCGCTGGAAAGCGAGATGCGGTTTTAATGTTCATCCATACCGTAAACACCTTCATTGAACCAGCCCATGAAAACGATTCAATTCCGTCCTTTTTTACAAATTACGTTCGTAGCCGCTGCGGTTTTTTTGTCCTCCTGTTCCCAGAAACTGATTGGTCCCGATGCGCCGAACAACCCCGTCGCCAATTTTGATCACCTCTGGGGCGAATACGATAAAATGTACGGCGCTTTTGAGCCGAAAAAAATCGACTGGCAGGCGGTTTATCAGAAATACCGCCCGCAGGTCAGCGACAACATGACCGACGCTGAACTCCTGAACGTGATGACGCAGATGCTGGATGTTCTGGACGACAATCACGTGTATCTGCGGCCAACGGCGAACACAAAGCTGCCCTGGTATTCGGGGGGAATCCTGGGCCGGACCCGGGTGGAAGACTACAACGGTGAGGTAGTAAAAACGTATTTAAGTGAAACCAAAATGTACGGCAATGACCTGGAATACGGCAAGTTAACGCCAACGGTGGGGTACCTGCTCCTGAAGGGCTTCGAGAATAATAGTTCCTATTACCCGAAAGCAATGGACGAAGTGCTGACGTACCTGAAAGACCTGAAAGGCGTTGTGATTGACCTGCGTGCGAATGGTGGGGGAGAAGACCGCGTATCGCAGTACATCGCCAACCGGTTTGCGACCGAAAAACACTTATCTTTCACCGCACGACTGCGGAATGGCCCCCATCATGCCGATTTTGGACCGGAATTGCGGTTTTATACCGAGCCGGAAGGAAGTTTTCAATACACAAAACCGGTGGTTGTGCTCACGAATCGGTCGTCGTACAGTTCGGCGGAAACGTTCATGCTGGCCATGCTCCAGAACAAAACCGTTACGCAGGTTGGCGACGTGACGGGTGGGGCTTTCTCAGACGCCGTCGAGCGGGATTTGCCCAATGGCTGGAGCTTCCGCGTGCCGATTGCCGACGTGCGCGACGCCAACGGAAAGAACCTGGAAGGCATTGGCATTACGCCCAAAATTGTGGTCAGAAACAAGCCGGAAGACCTGAAAGCCGGTCACGATTACGCGCTGGAAACAGCAATCGGGTTATTGAACTAAATGGAAAAACTGAACGACAAGTGGTTTCGGCTCATCGGCATTCCACTCATCGCTTTGCTGGGCGACTGGATTTTTTACGACGAAATCAACCGGCAGCACGGCCAGTCATTCTGGTTGGATGTGGGCGTGGGCGTCATCGAGTCTTCGCTGCTCTGGACCATTGCCCGGTTCGGAATCATTCATTCCCGGCGACGGTTTCCGGCCTTGAATCAAACCCGGCAACGGATTGGTTTTCAGATCGTCTGGTTCTTTGTAACGACGGCTTTGTTTCGGTTTTTAACTAGTTTTCTTTACGATATGACGCAGTTTTGGGGCTATCACTACCCGCCCATGCGTTACGTTTATAATATAGCCGCCGGTATTTTTTGCGTCATTCCAATCGCGGCCATTTACGAAGGCATTTACCTGTATCGCCAGTGGAAAGTAACCTATTACGAAGCGGAGGAATTGAAGAAGATCAATTTGCAGACCCAGTTGGAATCGCTGAAAGAGCAGGTCAAACCGCATTTTCTGTTCAACAGCCTGAACACCTTGCAGGGGCTGGTGCTGGAAGACGAGAAGCAGAAGGCGGTTTCGTTTATTGGTAATCTATCCCACGTCTACCGGTATTTGCTCCAGAGCAATGAACAACCGTTGATTTCCCTCGAACGCGAACTGGATTTCGTCCGGTCCTACATCGATTTGCTCAAAACCCGGTTTGAGAACGGGCTGAATCTGCTGATTGAAATTGATCCCGTGTTGCTCGACTATCAACTGCCCCCGTTGACGTTGCAGATGCTGGTCGAAAATGCCGTCAAGCACAACGTCGTTTCGTCGACGCGGCCCCTAACGATCCGAATTTATACCGATATGGCCTATAACCTGATCATCCTGAATAATTTACAGCAAAAAAAGACCGCCGTTCCGTCCAATAAAACCGGCTTGGTCAATATCTCCGCCAAATACCGGTTGATGAACCAGCCGGATATTGTGATTCAACAGACTCAGTTCCATTTCCAGGTGATCGTCTCTTTATTGAAATCGGAAACGGTATGAAAATTTTACTCATTGAAGATGAAACCGTTGCCGCCCGCCAGTTGAAAACCATGGTACTCCAGGCGGAAAGCGACGCCGAAGTCGTCGGTATTCTGGATAGCGTTGAGGGGTCGGTCAACTGGCTGCGGACGAATCCGGTGCCAGACCTGATCCTGATGGATATTGAACTGGTTGACGGACAGAGTTTTGAGATTTTCAGTCAGGTAGAGGTGCAAAGCCCGGTTATTTTCACGACGGCATACGACGAATTTGCCCTCAAGGCCTTTCGGGTCAACAGCATCGATTACTTGCTGAAACCGATCGAGGATGCGGCTCTCCGGCGGGCTTTACAGAAGTTTCAACACTTTTCTGCGGCCTTTGCGCAGCCCAATCCCGTGGTGCAGATTGAGAAGTTGATTGACGAATTGGCACGACGGGCTCCCCAAACCGGAAGCTATCGGGAGCGGTTTCTGGTACGGCAGGGCCAGCGCCTGATTCCGGTAGATGCCAGTGAAGTGGCCTATTTTTTCAGCCAGAATAAAATCTCGTTTATCAAAACCTACGACAACCGGCTGCTACACCTCGATTATACGCTCGATGAATTGGAGCAAAGTCTGAATCCCCGGCAATTTTACCGCGCCAACCGGCAGTTTATCGTTGGGCACAAAGCCGTTGAGAAGCTGCATTTCTACTTTAATAACAAATTAAAGGTCATCCTGCGGCCAGCGAGTGAAGAGGACGTGATCGTCAGCCGGGAAAAGGCGATGGCGTTTCGGCGGTGGCTGGGCGAATGATGACGTTCATCTCAACGGATTTTCAGGTAAATTCCGGAGTTTGCGTTCCGCTGGAGTGCCAGGTTTTTCGTATAAGTACCCTTGGACTTTAATCCGTGTTTTAGTCTTTGGTCTAAGAATAGCCAGCAAAACAAAACACGGACTAAAGTCCGGGGGATTATAAAATAAACTGGCTCAAATCCCGGTTTTTCACCAGTTCGCTCAGTTTTTCAGAAACCATGTCTTTGGTAATGAATACTTTGGAATCCGGCCCGATCACATCCGGAATGTCGAACATGAAATCGTTCAGCAAATGGCTCATGACGGTTTGCAGCCGGCGCGCTCCAATGTTTTCCACTTCCGAATTGACCTGAAAGGCAATGCGGGCAATTTCGCGCAACGATTCTTCTTCAAACGTCAGTTCGACCTGCTCCGACTGCATCATGGCCACATATTGCTTCGTCAGGGCGTTTTTGGGCGCTTTCAGAATCTGGAAAAAATCATCTTCCGACAGACTTTGCAATTCGACCCGAATCGGGAAGCGGCCCTGCAATTCCGGGATCAAATCCGACGGCTTGGAAACGTGAAAAGCACCCGCTGCCACGAACAAAATGTGGTCGGTGTTGATGCTGCCGTATTTGGTATTGACCGTGGTTCCTTCAACGATCGGCAACATATCGCGCTGCACGCCTTCGCGGCTCACGTCGGGCCCGCCCGAACCGCTGCCGCGGCTGGAGGCAATCTTGTCAATTTCGTCGATAAAAATAATCCCGGTATTTTCGGCTTTGCGGATGGCTTCGTCCTTCACCTCGTCCATATCGATGAGCTTGGCGGCTTCTTCTTCCAGCAAAATCTTCTTGGCTTCGGCAATCGTCACCTTGCGCTTTTTCCCGCGCCGGGGCATCATACCGCCAATCATTTCCTGAATGTTCATCATCGACAGTTCATCCACCGTTCCACCGATCATGCCGATGTTGGGAGCGGCATTCTGCTGAACGTCGATCTCGATTTTCCGATCATCCATTTCGCCCTTGCGGATTTTTTCGCGGAACCGTTCGCGGGTTCGTTCGTTCAGTTCGGCATCCGAGTCCGGAATGTCGTTCTTATCGGTCGGCTCGTCCAGCATAAAACCGGACGGTTGTTTGATCGGGGGAATCAGAATGTCGAGAATCATGTCTTCGACAATTTGCAAGGCGCGGGTTTTGACCTGCTCTTTCTTGGCCGCTTTGACCATACTGACCGACTGCTCGACCAGATCGCGGACCATGCTTTCGACATCGCGACCTACGTAACCGACTTCGGTAAATTTTGAGGCTTCCACTTTGGTAAAGGGCGCGTCGGCGATTTTGGCCAGCCGCCGGGCAATCTCGGTTTTACCAACGCCCGTTGCCCCAATCATCAGAATATTATTGGGTGTAATTTCCTGCTGCATGTCGGGCGTACTGTTCATACGTCGCCAGCGGTTGCGGAGGGCGATCGAAACGTATCGCTTCGCGTCGTGCTGGCCGATTATGTATTGATCCAGTTCCGCAACTATTTGCCGGGGGGTTAAATCTTTCAGTTCTTGTGTCGTCATAAATAAGTATTGAAAAATGACGGGCCGCCCGCGCGGCAGTAAACCATGAATAAACCATAGGCGAATAGTGGCAAACCCCTTGTTCCGTATTCATCGTTTCCTGGTCATTGTTCACAAAGAAACGTAGGAAACTGCAATTTGTGCCGGGATTTAGTCATTTTTTTGGTAAGATTCGATTTAAGTTTACCTTAACTGACAAATGGCTACTTCCACCCACAACCGGGGCGGCCAAAGCCCGCGCGTAGGTCAACTGAAACCCTTTTGCCTGAACGGCAACGCCGAATGACAAACCGGCGGCTCCCGAACCCGTCGCCAGCCTGCCTTCCTGTCGGTGCAGGTGGTTGTAGCCAGCCAGCAGATTGACGTTCCGGTGAATCAGAAACTCCAGCCCGATGGCCAGATGCCGCAGAATTTTCTCGGGAACCGCAATTTTCTTCGAAATCGGGTTGCCGTTCAGGTCATACGTGACGTTCAGCGCGGGGTCGTTGTAAACAATATCGAACTGGTACAGATGATGGGCGGTCAGGGTGGCACGAATGGGCAGATGCTCCGGTTTGACGGTTACACCCGCCTGTAAATCAAAAGGCAGGTCCGGCGAACCGCCAGCCTGGCCGGGAAAATACGTTTTTAGCCGAAAACCGGCATTTTTGGCCACCAGCCCAAAGGTGAGTTCTTTTTTCGGGTGTCGCCACGTGCCGCCGACGTCGAACAAAACCGCCAACGCCGAATAGGTATCGATCGACGAACCGACGGCCTTGAGCGTTGCACCGAGCGTAAAATTGCCTTCAGTTCGGGAATGAGATACGCTTAACGCGTAGTCATTGGACGTAAAGGTGCCGGTTTGATTGCCCAATAAATCCGTCTGGTCAAACGTGCCGTAAGTCAGGTATTGCAGGCCCACAGCCCACTGCCCCCGGCTTTTGACGGGCAAACCGTATTGAAGCGTATAAAAACGGGTGTCGGCAAAATACGGTACGAACGTCAGCGACAGATGGTTACGGCCGGACGAATCGAGCAAAGCCGGATTTTGCAGCGTAAATTGACCTTCCGGCTGCGTATTCGATACCGCCAGACCACCCAGAGCCGCCACGCGGGCGTGGGTCGGAATCGTTAAAAACGTAAAACGATCCTGACCACCGGGCGGCTGGGCACCCGACAGGAAGGGGAGGAGAAAGAATACAATCAGAAAATGAGATTTCAAGGACTTCCAGTTTAGGGTTTATCGTTTAAAGTGACCGTAAACGACTGCGTGAGCCAACCAGAGACTCTAAACTATAAACCTTAAACTATAAAACATAACCCAATTTTATCCCCAACGTGCCACTGGGCCGTAAACCGCCCTGTTGGTTGGTCCAGAAACCGATGCCGGAGGGGCGCACCACATCTTCGTTGGTCGAATTAGTGAAGCGATACGGCGTGACACTGCGGAAACCCAATCCCATGTAAAAATCCAGCAGCAGGCGATTTTCGCCCGGCATGGTCAGTACGAATTGCCGACCGACTTTGCAATGAACACCCCAAACCGTTCGGAACATGGGAAACGTGCCGCGTTCAAAAAAAGCACAGGTTCCGTCGACGCACTCCCGGCCCACGGACGTGTTTTGCAAAACCGTCACCTGTTTGAAAAATGTTTCGACGGCAAAATACCGGCCAATGGGTGCGGTCGCAAAGTGCGGTCGGCGGTAGCTCCGGTAGCGTCCGGAATACCGTCGCCACTCGGCCCGGCCGCGCCAGACTTCAAAACCCTCGTATTCTTCACGCCGGTTCGGATACAGGTTGATCGCCCGCCAGCCGTAGCCAAACTCCGCCTGAATGGAATGCCGGCCACCGGAATGCCGGCCACCGGAGCGCCGGCTGCCCAAAAGTCGTTCGACGCCAAACTCAACGGTATTATCCACGTCAAACAGCGCCAGCGGAGCAAATTTAACGACCCAGCGCGGGGAGTGGTTCATCACCGGTGTCAGCGTGTCGGCCAGCAATGATTGAGCCAGACCATTCAGCGGAAGGAACAAAACCAGCGCCAGCCCTTTTAAAAAACGGTGTTTCATCAATTTTCGACCGGTAATTTGCTGAGTAGCGTCAGTTGCTGGGAAGCGTCGTAGCGGTATTGGAAAATACCGTCTTTTCCGGTGACGATCAGAACCGAGCGGTTTGGAATGACATCGAAGGAGCGAATATCATCGAACGATTTGATGAGTTTCAGTTTAACCGGATCGGTGGCGTCGAAAACTTTCAGTCCGGCGTCTCCTTCGGAAACGAAGAGCAGATTTCCGTCGATTCCCAACCCGTGCGGATTGGTCATGGAAATCGAATTGACCTGCACCGGATTGGCCAGATTCGAGATGTCGACCACCTCCAGCCGGTTCGGGCCGGTGTTGCACGACGTGCCGCTGCGGAGGGTCACGTAAGCATAATTGCCCTGCGCCACAACCGGGTCACAACTGTAGATATGCCGGTAGAGCGCGGTTTGCTGCGGTTTGGCCGGATTCTCCAGGTTCATGATGTACATCCCGGTTTGCGTTCCGATGAACAGGTGATTTTTGTACGGAAAGATGGTTTCGACGCCAAAACCGAGCGATACTTTACTGAGGCTGTTCGGGTCTGCACTTTGATGCACATCGTAGACCTGCAGACTGTTTTGATTGACAACGTACAGATAATCACCCGCGACGGTGAACCGGGCCATCGAACCGCCCGTTCCACTTCCGCCGTTGGGGTTGACGGCTGCACTGTCTTTACTGCCCGTTTCAGAACAACCCGTCAGCGCGGTCAGGCCGATCAGGAGGACAAGGAGATAGTTTTTCATGGTGCGGCCGGTTAACGGTAACATTTCGGATTGGTCAGGGTAGCGGTTTCCCAGCGAACAACGACGCCTTTGTCAGGATTGGCACATTCGAACTGCACTCCGCGTTGCTGCGGATAGGACGGATACGGATAGGCATCCTTAATTCGCTTCAAAACCGTTACCTTCCGGGAATCCGTGATGTTGAGGGCAACCAGATCGACGCCATTATCGACGTAAAGCACATTCTCTTTAATGGCCATATCGACGTTGGCGGGAACCGACACGAAGGAAATCTTTTGCGGGTGGGCCGGGTCGCTGTTGTCGACAATATGAACACCTTTTCCCGGTTCGTTGATGAATAAATACCTGCCTTTAATGTATATTTTGCCGGGATTCTTCAGCGGTTGCGGACCCAGCGTCTGAATTGTGCGGACTTCCTCATAACTCGCATAAACCGGCCGCAGGGCCTGAACGGTTCGGTCAGGCTCATTTTCACGGTTTATTTCACAACCGAACATGGTCAGGAGCAGCCATGGGACCGTAAATCGCTGGAAAATAGGAACGGAAAGCTGTTTCATAAAAGGAGCAGATGGATGCCTTTAGGATACAAATTGAGGGAAAAACGTTGGATTCGTTAATAAAAATTATTTTTGTTGCCATACTTTCAATTCAACCCGTGCATGGACGCTGAAATTAAGTCAACCAAAACCGAAATTCTTGATCATAAAAATGCCGAAGCCGAGTTGGGTGGAGGCCAAAAGCGCATCGACGCCCAACATAAAAAAGGGAAGTTAACGGCCCGCGAGCGCATTGCGCTGTTGGTCGATGAAGGCTCTTTCGAGGAAATCGGCAAATTCGTCATGCACCGCACCCGCGATTTTGGTCTGGACAAAGAGCATTACCTTGGCGACGGTGTTGTAACGGGCTACGGCACCATCAACGGGCGATTGACGTACGTTTTTGCGCAGGATTTTACGGTTTTCGGGGGCGCTCTGTCCGAAACCCACGCCGAAAAGATCTGTAAAATTATGGATCTGGCCATGAAAAACGGCGCTCCGGTGGTCGGGCTGAACGATTCGGGTGGTGCCCGGATTCAGGAAGGCGTGTTGTCGCTGGCGGGGTATGCCGATATTTTCTATCGCAATACGCTGGCCTCGGGCGTCATTCCGCAGATTTCGGCGGTGATGGGGCCGTGCGCGGGTGGCGCGGTGTATTCACCCGCCATTACGGATTTCATTCTGATGGTCGAAAATACGTCCTACATGTTCGTTACAGGACCCAATGTGGTGAAAACCGTGACGCACGAGAATGTGACGGCCGAGGAACTGGGGGGCGCCAGCACGCACAGCACCAAATCCGGCGTTACCCATTTTGCCTGCGCCAACGAACTGGAATGCATTCAATACATCAAACAATTGTTGAGTTATGTTCCGCAAAACTGTGAGGACGACCCGATACGACTGCCGTATGAACCGGCGGACGAAAACCGCCCGAAGCTGAACGCCATCATTCCTGAGAATCCCAATCAGCCGTACGACATGCGCGAGGTGATCGAGGAAATTGTCGATGCGGGCAGTTTTTTTGAAGTTCACAAGGCGTTTGCCGAAAACATTGTGGTCGGTTTTGCCCGACTGGCGGGACGCAGCATCGGCGTTGTGGGCAACCAGCCGGCGATTCTGGCGGGGGTTCTGGACATCGACGCCAGCACCAAAGCCGCCCGTTTTGTTCGGTTTTGTGACAGTTTCAACATTCCGTTGCTGGTGCTGGAAGACGTCCCCGGTTTTTTGCCCGGAACCGACCAGGAGTGGAACGCCATCATTACCAACGGCGCGAAGTTGCTCTACGCCTTCTGCGAAGCAACCGTGCCGCGTGTGACCGTCATCACGCGGAAGGCCTACGGCGGGGCTTATGACGTGATGAATTCCAAGCACATCGGAGCCGACATGAACTACGCCTGGCCCACCGCCGAAATTGCCGTGATGGGGGCCAGCGGAGCTGCCGAAATCATCTTCAAACGCGAAATTGCCGAAGCCGCCGACCCACAGGCCCGGTTGCAGGAAAAGGTGCTGGATTATACCAACAAGTTCGCCAATCCGTACCGGGCTGCCCACCGGGGCTATATCGATGAAGTCATTTACCCCGAACAAACCCGCCAGAAACTGATCCGGGCGTTTCAGATGCTGGAAAACAAAGTGGCGACCCTGCCGAAAAAGAAACACGGGAATATTCCGTTGTAAGTAGTTAAAATGAGTTTAGGGTTTACCGTTTACAACTAGTTGCCACAACTCACCGTCTCGAATGCCAGTAAGCTTTTATTGAAGCGTTAAAAGATGACGATATGCAACAATTTATGTTATGGCTGATGCTCGAAATGGTTCCATGATTGAAGATCAAGAAGGTCAGGTTAAAGCGGTTACCTATGACTTTGTGCAGTTCGACTATGCGATGAATATTGGCTTTAATCCCATGAATAAAGTTGGAGATGGTTTAGAATTGGAAGAATGCTTTCGATAGTCCTGATAAGGTGAAAAAACTTCCTGTATTAAAACCATTAAAAGATTTTCTAGACCCCTTCTTCATAAAAACCCATACTTGGCTCTTCAACTCAAAAATACGCTTTCATTGCTTTTGGATAGTGAGGAATGGCCAGTTCTGGTTCGGCAATATCGGGGTGCCAGAGTTTTTCCCACTCAAAACTGTAGTAACCTTCGTATTTTCCGGCTTTCAGCGAATCGATGGCTTCCCGAAGCGGAGCGTCACCCTGGCCCAGCAAAACATACTGGTGCTTCCCGTTTGCCAGCCGGGCGTCTTTGACGTGCACATGCCGGATATACGGTTTCAGCTTCTGATATACCTCCGCCGGCGCTTCGTGCGCGTCGGCCCACATGTTGAAAATATCCCAGATCAGGCCCACTTTCGGGTGTTTGGCGGCTTGCATGATCTGAATCAACAGGTCGCTTCGGGTTAGTTCGCCATGTGACTCGAGCAGCACCGCAACTGAACTGTTTTTCGCATGATCGCCCAGGGTTAACAGGCCATCGCTGATGAGTTGAAGCGTGGCTTCCCGACTTTGGTCGGCCGGGAGCTGGTCGGGAAAAACGCGGACGTATGGGCAGTCGAGCTGTTGAGCCAGGTCGATAAATCGCCGGGCTTCGTCCAGGTTTTTGGCGCTCTTGCCAGCATCGGCATGGTGCAGTTGAGCCGACGAACCGAGATTGCAAATCCGGATGCCCCGGTCGGCAAACCGGGTGCGGGTTTCGCGGGCCTTGCTGGCCGTGTTGAAAGCCGGGCTTTTGGTCAGATCCAGTTCGCCCGCCAGCCCCCGGAATTCAACTGCCTGGTAGCCCGCCGAAACGGCCGTTTTCAGGATCGTGTCCAGGTCCCATTTGGGGCAGCCCAGTGTCGAAAAAGCAAGGGGCGGTTGTTTTGAATCGAAACCGGATAAGGTTCCTAGGAAAGCAGTTGCCAGCCCGGCAGCGGTTGTTTTGAGGGCAGAACGGCGAGTCAGGTGTGTCATCGTGAAGCGCAGGGCGTGTTAGTTTGTTCGTTAATTCAGTGGGATTTACCCGTTGGCATTCCAATACCTATAAACCGGTTAAACCGCCATCTTTACTCGTTATCGGGTATTTTTTGAACCGTTGATTTTATCAGCGTATGCTGAATGCCAGAATATACTAAAAGGCTTTTTCCGTACAGAAGGCTTCTGGCGTCATAAATCACTAAATTTTTTACCGTTTAGAAAAAAATATATACTATTCGTGGGGGGAAACTACCGTTTGGGTGTCTTCAAGTCAGTTGCAGTAGATACGGGTTTAAAAAAGAGTAGTAGATTTGCCAAGAAAAACTGACGCAACTACGTGCAACCAACCGATCAGGAATTAATTCATGCGATACGTCTGGGCAACGAGCCAGCGTTTGAGGCCGTTTTTCGGCAGCATTACGCCCCGTTGTGCCAGTATGCCCGCACCTTCCTGCACGATTGGGATGATGCCGAAGAAACCGTGCAGGCGGTTTTTCTGGCGGTTTGGGAAAAACGTGATAGTCTGGAAATTACGGTTTCGTTGAAATCCTATCTGTTTCGTTCGGTCCACAACCGCTGCCTGAATCGCATCCGGCATTTGTCGGTGCAGTCCGAACACCGCGAACAGGCGGCTTATGAAGTCGAGATGTACCAGTCGTCGGCGGAAGCGCCCATGCAGACGTTGATTGCCGATGAATTGTCGGATCGTTTGCAGGTGGCCATTCAGCGATTGCCGGAACAATGCCGGTTGATTTTTTCGATGAGCCGGTTTGAAGAAATGAAGTACCAGGAAATTGCCGATCAACTCGGTCTATCCATCAAAACGGTGGAAAACCAGATCGGAAAAGCATTGCGTATTTTACGGACAGAACTGGCTGATTATCTGCCGACAGTACTGTTCTTTCTGTTTTTAAACTAAGACGCTGGAGGTCAGACAAGAGGGTATAGCCTACAATGCGCTGATAACAAGTGGTTTTTTGTCACTGCTCTCTGGTCTTAAATCGTTATTCTGTAAAAATAAATGCCTGATCAACCCGAAAACCGAATCGACGACGACCTGCTGGGAAAATTCCTGGCTGGGGAGACGGATGCTGCCGAGTCGGAGCGGGTACGGCGCTGGCTGGATCAGGACAACTCCGAACGCCAGGAATTCGACCGCTTTGAGAAGATCTGGAATACCGCCGGGAAAGTAGGCCCGAAAACCGATCCCGCATCGATTCCCGTCAATACCGATGCGGCCTGGCAAAAAATGCGCGGTAAAATTCGGACGCAAGCCGCAACGGCCGTTGATCCCACACCCGCCGACAGCATCCCGGAACCCGTTATAAAACCGCTGCCCGTTCAGCCGGTTCACACCCACCGGACTACAACCTGGTGGCAGTCACCGGTTTGGGCCGTTGCCGCTACGGTGGTTCTTTTATCAGGTCTGCTCTGGTTTTTCCGGAAAGAAACCCAGACTGTTCCCGTCGTCCAGGTGGCTGCGGTGACGTCTACGGATAAAATCGAGAAGATCTTACCGGATGGCAGCCGGGTGCTGCTCAATCGGGACAGCAAACTTACCTATCCGGAATCGTTTGCCGACGACAGCCGCGAGGTCAGCCTGGTGGGCGAAGCTTATTTCGATGTGAAACCCGACCCCGAGAAACCTTTCCGGATTCACGTTCGCAACACCACCGTTCAGGTTTTGGGAACGTCGTTCAGCATCCGGTCCTATACCGCGGATGTCCGCGTGGCGGTTCGGACCGGGAAAGTGAAATTTTCGGCGAAAGATAAAGAAGTGACGCTGATCAAAGACCAGCAGGCGGTTTTTTACGCGAAGAAAGATACGATCATCAAGGCACCCCGATTCGATGCGAATTCAATGGCTTTCCAAACCGGGCGACTCGTCTTCGAAAGAGAACCGATGAGCAAAGTGGTTGAAACACTCAATGAAGTGTATCACGCCGATATTCACCTGGCCAATGCGGAGCTCGGCAATTGCCTCTATTCGGGGACATTTAAGAATGAAAACTTAGAATATGTGCTGAAAACGACGGAGGAAGCGATGAATTTGCGGAGTCGGCGGGAGGGAAACCGGATCATTCTGGATGGCGGGCCGTGCAAGTAAGGCATTCGAAAAACAGCTCCGGAATGTGTGCCAGCATAGGGGTAATGACTTTTCAGGGTGTCATCCATACACACGTACCACACACGTAAAATGTACCCGATCCGTTTATTGTTTTCGCTGATTTTCTGTGCGCTCCTTCGATCCGCTGTTGCCCAGTCGACACCACCGCTCGAACGGGTGATTTCGGTCGATTTTTCCAACGAGCGACTGGAAAATGCCCTGAAAATCATCAGTACCAAAGGCCAGTTTTCATTTGCCTACAATGCCGCTCTCATCAATCCCAACAGCACGCTGAGCCTGCGGACCACCAATTCCGTCCGGGCGATCATGAATCAGATTTTTCGGGGAACGATCACCTATAAATCCCGCGGTAACCACATCATTCTGCAAAAAGCCGAGCTTCCCGACGAAGCGCCCAAGAGTTTTTTTCTGGACGGATACGTCACCGACCGCCAGACCGGCCAGAAAGTCAGTCAGGTCAGTATTTACGAAAAAACCACGCTGGCATCGACGGTTTCCAATCCGTACGGCTATTACCGGATCAAATTGTCGACCGATATTGCTTCCGTGCGCCTGGAGGTCCGGCGGAAGTATTATTTCTCGGAAACCGTTGCCATCAACGCGCGGCAATCTCATAAACTCGATATTGGCCTGACCCCCTTGCCATTGCCGACGACGTTACAGCCGATGACCGTCCGGACGTCGATCGATACCACCCGCCCGACCCCCATCATGCCGCAGCCGGTAGCCGTCACCATCCCGGTTGATTCGACTCCCCAGCCCCGGACCAGCAACCCCACGATCTGGGACCGCAGCAAGTCGGTGCTGGAAGAAACCCGGAGCGATTTTGCCGACTGGTTCAAAACCACCAAGCAAGCCGTTCACGATGCCAACCTGGCGGGCGATACGATTTACCGCGACATGCAGTTTTCGCTGTTTCCGTTTATTGGAACCAACCACACGCTGAGTGGACGGGTAATCAACCAGTATTCGTTTAACCTCGTCGCCGGGTATTCTCTGGGCGTCAGAAGTCTGGAGGTGGGCGGTTTCCTGAACCTGGTTCGGGGTGAGGTCGGCGGGGTACAGGTGGCCGGTTTTGGCAATGTGGTTGGCGAGCACGTCAATGGCGTTCAGGCCGCCGGTTTTCTCAACGGGGTTCGGGGCAACGTACTGGGCGTGCAGGCTGCGGGGTTTGGCAACACCGTATTGGGGACCGTTCAGGGCATTCAGGCGGCCGGTTTTTACAATATGACGATGGGGAAAATGTCGGAAAGTATTCAGGCGGCCGGTTTTGGCAACATCGTTGCCGATGAAATTAGCGGTTTTCAACTGGCCGGTTTTACCAACATTGCCGCCCGATCGATGACCGGTTTTCAATTGGCCGGATATGGAAACGTCACCGGTGGAAACATGGCCGGTTTTCAACTGGCCGGTTTTACCAATTTTGCCGTTGGCGAACTTTCGGGCTGGCAACTCAGTGGTTTCCTCAATTACGCGGGCAAGGTGAACCGGGGGCATCAGATCGGGGTCATCAACATTGCCGGATCGTCGGAAACCACGCCATTCGGTTTGTTCAGTTACGTGCACCGCAACGGCTACCGGCGTCTGGAAATCTCGACAGACGAAGTGATGACCACCAATCTGACCTTCAAAACCGGTGTTCGGCGATTTTATAACATCTTTACGGGCGGTTCCAATCTGGGTATGGCGGGAAAACCGCTCTGGAGTTTGGGGTACGGCCTGGGCACGGCGGTGGATCTGAAACGTGGCTGGATGCTGAATTTCGACTTAACTGGCCAGGTCCTCAGCGGAGAAAACCGCTATACCTGGGAGGACTGGAATTCGCTGATTCGCCTGAATCTGGGTATCGAGAAAAAGCTGAGCCGGCGGATCGCTCTGGCCGTTGGCCCGTCCGTCAACGGGTACCTGACCGATTATACCCGCACCAAACCGGCCACCCGATTTGATGTGCCGCTGTTTGGCAACTCCGTCACTAATGTCAATACGTACTCGGCGGGCTGGCTGGGTTTTCAGGCGGCTTTACGGTTTTGTAATTAGCCGAAACTCAATTCGGGAAGCGTTATTTTATCCACAATTTATTCTTTACAACCTGCTGAATGATTTGTTCCCGATAATTCCGGCTGATGGGAATTCGGTGTGATTTAATCATGATTTCATTTCCATCGATGGCGTCAATTTTATCGATGGAAACGATGTAGGATTTATGCACTCTGATAAACGATTTGCTGTCTAAATTCTGCTCCAGATTTTTCAGGTAAAGAAGCGTTACATACTTTCCCTTTTGCGTGAAAATAATAACGTAATTTTGCATTCCCTGAATATACAGAATGTCATCAAAAACTATTTTCTCGTATTTATTATCACATTTTATAAAGAAGTACTGATCCGTCTGACCAGCCGTTTCAATTCCGGTTGAAACGGCTTTGGTAATGAGCTGGTAATAGTCTTTCGCTTTACTAACGGCCTTATAAAACCGGTCGAAAGTGATGGGTTTCAATAAATAATCCAGCACGTTTAATTGAAAACTTTCCAGCGCATAACTCGGAAATGCCGTAGTAATGATAACAATAGGTGAATTTTGTACCGTTTTTAAAAAATCGATACCGTTCATTTTAGGCATCTGAATATCCAGAAAAAGCAAATCGATTTTATGTTCGCTTACTAAGTTAAGTAGCTCGACGGGATTTTGACAGGTCTGGACCAGATTTAAAAAATCGACTTCTCTTACATAATTAGCGATTCCCTCACGGGCCAGCGGTTCATCGTCAATAATTACACAGTTCATTCTCGTATTTGTTTATAAAACCGGCTCATCGGCCAGAATGATCCGGTTTTTAAATGGATTTTTCCATCAATTCAGACACTTCAAGCGCCGAAAGCGTTAACCGAAGTTCGACATCAAAGCGATGCTCGTTCGACTGAATAGCCAGAACATAGTGTTCCGGATAAAGTAGATCTAACCTGCGCTGCACATTTTTATTTCCAATGCCCCCGTAGCGAATCACCTCGGTAATCCCCCCGTGCGAAGCACTGTTCGATACGTTGAAAGTCAGTTTTTCCTGATCAACCCCGAGTCGTATGGAAATCCAGTTGGGTTGGTCGGCATGTTTGGAAACATGTTTAAAGGCATTTTCCACAAAATTCATCAATATAAAAGGGGCTATCTCCAGATGCCTACTGAGCTGTATTTCAGTTTGAAAAGTAACTTCAATATTGTTGTTTTGCCGAAGTTTTTCCAATTCAATAAAGTTTTCCAGGTACGCTATTTCTTTGTTGAGTGAAATTTTCTGGTCATTGCATTCGTACAACTGGTGCCGCAGTAACTCGGAAAATTTAGCCAGCGAATTGGAGGCCATGTCCGGATTCTTATGAATCAAAAAAAAGATGGAATTGATGGTATTAAACAAAAAGTGAGGATTAAACTGGTATTTTAAAAACTTCAACTCGGTCTCCAGATTTTCTTTCTCCAGCAGCTGTTGCCTCTGACGGGACTGAACCCAGTTCTTGGTCAGCTTTATGCTCATTGCCAGGGTCATACTGGCTACGGTCGACGGCAAAGCATTGCCCAGAAATCGATAAAAACAATCCGCTTCCGTTCCTCCGCCATACAATTCTGCCAGGGTCTTTCCGGATAAATAGGCACTTAAATAATACCCGGGAATAATGAGGAGTGAAGCGATGGCAATGGTAAGGAGGAGGTAAAAAATGTACTCGGTAAACCGGTTTTTTTCCAGGTACTTCGGAATAAGGTAGTACAGATTGAAATAAGCAGCCAGCGCCTGAAAAATAAAATAAAAAAGAAACTTTACGGAAAAAGGCGTAAAAAAGATGCTTGTGGCGGCTTTAAATGGGTTGCCTATGGCAATAACCCACCAGAGATAATTATATAGAAACCAAAACGGAATGTGATAAAGCTTATACTTGATAAACCAGTTCTGGGTTGAAGTTGTAAACGTCGAAGCTTTCATTTCATGAAAGATTAACCCGCACAGGTTTTTTAGACTGGGGTTTTTGAATCACTTCCCATCTTCTCAGGAAGAAAAATAATCTCTAACATAACCGATTAGAGACTGATTTATTCAATTTATGGGTAAAATGCCTTAACTAATTGACAAAAGGGCGGTGTTGCTGTATGAAAGGTATTGCCATAAGTATAGGCTGGGGTATTCATTTCAAATCAGCCCGGTTGTTCAGTAGGTAAGTACTGGATGATAATGTCCGAAAAAGCTGGCCGGTTTTGAGCCGGTTATTGGTCAATAAAAATTGAATAAAAAAATACGTTCGGCATAGGGGAAAGTTCGTCGATAGCTGTCATACCGGCATATCTACAACACAAATAATATGCACGTTCGAGCTTTTATTTTCG
The DNA here is from genome assembly GCF_003858645.1 of Larkinella knui. Lineage (GTDB taxonomy): Bacteria > Bacteroidota > Bacteroidia > Cytophagales > Spirosomataceae > Larkinella > Larkinella knui. Next base: position 1,010,004 of record NZ_RQJP01000001.1, read on the forward strand.
CTATTCTAGCTGGCATGTTCACACACAATGGCCAGGCACAAATGTACACGCAGACCATTCGGGGCACGGTTGTCGACCAGAGTTTGCAAACCGCCCTGCCGGGTGCAACGGTCGTTATTTTAGATTCCAGCCCCTTGAAAGGAACTACGACCGAAGCCGACGGCTCCTTTCGGATGACGCAGATACCCGTCGGACGGCACAGTATAAAGATCACGAATCTGGGTTACAAAGAACTCATCCTGTCGAACATTCTGGTCGATGCGGGGAAGGAACTGGTCCTGAATGTGGCGCTTGAAGAGGCCATTGTCACGGTCAATGAAGTGACCGTCAGACCACAAATCGAGAAAGACAAACCGCTCAATGAGATGGCGGGCGTCAGCGCCCGGACCTTCTCGGTGGAAGAAACCCAGAAATTTGCGGCTGCCGTAAACGACCCGGCCCGGATGGCGACGGCCTACGCCGGGGTGGTCAGCGCCGATGACGGCAACAACCTCATTGTCATTCGCGGTAACTCGCCAACGGGTTTGCTCTGGCGGATGGAAGGGGTCGAAATTCCGAATCCCAACCACTTCGCCAACATGGGTTCTGCCGGGGGCGGTATTTCCATTCTGAGTGCCCAGTTGCTCACCAATTCGGACTTCATGACGGGAGCCTTTCCGGCCGAATACGGCAACGCCCTGTCCGGCGTATTCGATTTGCGGCTGCGAAAAGGCAACAACGCCCGGCGCGAACACACCGTTCAGGTGGGCGTTTTGGGAATCGACGTGGCCAGCGAAGGGCCTTTTTCCAAAAACTACAAAGGGTCTTATCTTTTCAATTACCGGTATTCGACCCTGGGTTTGCTGTCAAAAATTGGGGTGAATATTGGCGGTGCGACCAATGTTTTTCAGGATTTATCCTTCAATATGTATTTACCGGCGGGCAAAGCGGGCAATTTCACCGTGTTTGGTTTTGGCGGATTGAGCAACAGCGACGCCGATGCAAAGAAAGATTCGACGAAATGGGAAAGCGAATATGAACGGCATAACGACCATTTTTTTGCGAAAACGGGTGCCGTTGGGGCCACCCATTCCATCAACCTCAGCAAAAAAGCGTTTCTGAAAACCGTTGCGCTCTTTTCGGGCTATCAGTCTGGTTATGAAAACGAATCGCTGGAATTCGGCTACGTGCCGCTGTTGCAAATGCGGGAATCCTATAGCGTCCGGAAACAGATCGCTTCCTCGACCCTCACGTATAAATTCAATCCCCGGCTCACCCTGCGGGCCGGTTTGACCGGTTCCATACTGGGTTTTAACCTCGAACGGAAGGAGCGGCTGGAAGAACAAAATGAACTCCGAACGCAGATTCAGACGAACGACCAAACCGCAACGGTTCAGGCCTATGGGCAATGGAATTACCGCATGACGGAAAAACTGACCTTCAACGCCGGACTGCATTACCTGCGCCTGCTGCTGAACAATACGGATGCGGTGGAGCCCCGCGGATCAGTTCGCTGGGCCTTTGTGCCGGGCCATTCGGTCAGTTTGGGCTACGGGTTGCACAGTCAGATCCAGAATCTGGCGACGTATTTTGCCACCCAGCCGTCGGAAAACGGCGCTGCGACGAATCGGAATCTGGGCTTTACGCGTTCGCACCACCTGGTGCTGGCCTACGACTGGCTGCTCAATGATCACCTGCGCGTGAAAGCGGAAACGTATTACCAGTCGTTGTTTAATATTCCCATCAGCGCCGACAAAAAAGACGCTTTTGCCCTCGTCAACAGCATCGACGGCCTGACCGTCGACCGGCTGGTGAACAAAGGCGTTGGCAAAAATTATGGCCTGGAATTGACGCTGGAGCAGTTTTTACACAACAACGTTTACTTTCTGCTGTCGTCGTCGCTCTATGATTCCCGCTACCGCGGTTCGGACGGCATCTGGCGCGACACCCGGTTTAATGGAAAATACGCGTTCAGTTTTCAGGGCGGCAAGGAGTTTTTACTCGGCGAATCGGGCCGGAATGTCATTGGTCTGAACCTCAAACTGACGTATTACGGCGGCTATCGGACCACGCCGATCGACGTGGCCGAATCGATCCGGAAGCAGGAGACGGTGTATGTCGACAGTCAGTCGTATACGCAAAAGCTGCCCCATTATTTCCGCACCGATGTCCGCCTGAGCTGGAAACGCAACCGGCCCCATTCGACGCGCACCCTGTCGCTGGATCTTCAGAATGCCACCAACCGGCAAAACATTTTCGGCCAGTATTTCGAACCCCGAACCGGTTTGATCAAAACCAGTTACATGACGCCCTTGATTCCGGTTTTGAGTTACCGGGTGGCGTTTTAAAAAATAGAACATCAAAAAACGGTCGGCAAGGTGGGAATTGTCGACCGTTTTTGTTTGGTTTGGAGAATTGCATATTAACCAGTTTCAGGGCATGACCGAATCAAGTAAAAATTTCCTTTATACCTACCTCAACAATGCCTCTCCCACGGGCTTCGAGTCGTCGGGACAGCAGATTTGGCTGGATTACCTCAAGCCGTATATTGATGACTATATCATCGATACGTATGGCACCGTCGTTGGCGTTATTAACGGCGCTACTTCGGCCGATCAGGAACCTTACAAAGTCGTTATCGAGGCCCATTCCGACGAAATTTCGTGGTTTGTCAATTTTATTTCCGACGACGGCTACATCTACGTCCGGCGCAACGGCGGTTCCGATGCGCTGATTGCGCCGTCGATGCGGGTCAATCTGCACACGGCGAACGGGCCGGTGCTGGGTGTATTCGGTTGGCCGGCTATTCACGTTCGGGATCTGGCAAAGGATGCGGCTCCGAAAGTGACGGATCTGTTCATCGATGTGGGTGCACTGACGAAGGACGAGGTACTGGCAATGGGCATTCACGTCGGGACGGTCTGCACCTTCTCAGAAGGCTTGTTCGAACTTAACAACCGGTACTACGTTGGGCGGGCGCTCGACAACCGGATGGGCGGTTTTATGATTGCCGAAGTGGCCCGGCAACTGAAAGAAAACGGCGTACAACTGCCTTTTACGCTGTACATTGTGAATGCGGTGCAGGAAGAAATTGGTCTGCGCGGAGCCGAAATGATTGCCCGGCGACTGAAGCCCGATCTGGCCATTATCACCGACGTAACGCACGATACACAGTCGCCTAAATACGACAAAAAGGAGCAGGGCGACCTCAAAGCCGGTGGTGGTCCGGTGATTTGTTACGGCCCGGCGGTACAGAATAAGGTTCGGGATTTTATCATTCAGGTGGCGAATGAAAAGGAAATTACATTCCAGCGCCAGGCCGTCAGCAGGTCGACCGGTACGGATACCGACTCCTTTGCGTATGCGTCGGAAGGCAGCGCATCGGCCCTGATCTCGTTGCCGCTCAAGTACATGCACACGACGGTTGAAACCGTGCATATGGATGATGTTCAGGCGGTTATCAAACTGATTTACGAAACCTTGCTGGCGGTAAAAGGAAATGAAGATTTCCGGTATTTGAAATAAGGTTTTGATGGGAACACGGATTGAACGGATGAAGCGGATCAAAACGGATTTAACAGAGAATAAAAAATCAGTTTGAATCCGCATCATCCGTTCAATCCGTGTTCCCATCCCAAATTTAGACGGCCGGAAAATGTATGACATGACACCCAAAGAGCTGTATTTCGCCAACGGCGGACAGACTCTGTATATTTATAAAGACGGTTTTGGCGATCAATACAAGGCGACCCCGGCGGAAGAAGCAGAGTGGCGGAAAGAGCTGATCGAACGGGAATGGCAGCGTCTGGATACAGAAACTAATTCGGTGGTCCTGAAGATGTTGATCGATAACCTGAAGTATCACGCAGCAGACGACCTGGTGCCGGGCTTACTTCAGAAACTGGAGGAAGTTTCGCCCGAAAAGCGGGTCGTTATTGCGGGCTGTTTGTGGAAAATAAATAAGTATAAAAAAAGTGTTTCCATTATTCTGGACGCTTTAAAAGAGCACCGAAAAGACGTTATCAATACCGTGTTTTCAACATTTCAGGATATGGCCGGTGAGAAAGAAACCGCCCTTTTTCTACTTTCCTGTCTGGAAGGCGATGATGCCGTTTTGCATAACAAAGCGCATACGACACTTACGATGTGGGGCTATATGGGCATACCGGAATTGCGCGATGAATCGCTAGATAAGGCGTTAAGCCTGGAAAGTAAAACGGATCATCCGACGGTTTTTCAGAACGCTCTGAAGACGGTAAAACGTATTTTAAAAATTCGTTAAGCCAGGATGGGTTTGACCACTTTTCCCGCCACATCGGTCAGCCGATAGCGACGGCCCTGAAATTTATACACCAGTTTTTCGTGGTCGAGGCCCAGCAGATGCAAAATCGTAGCCTGCAAATCATGAACGTGAACCGGTTCTTTGACGATGTTGTAACTAAAATCGTCGGTTTGGCCGTACGTCATTCCCTTTTTAATACCGCCCCCCGTCATCCAGACCGTAAAGCATCGTGGGTGGTGGTCGCGGCCGTAATTGTCTTTCGTTAGCTTGCCCTGCGAGTAATTTGTCCGGCCAAATTCACCGCCGAAAATCACCAGGGTATCATCCAGTAAACCCCGCTGTTTCAGGTCCTTAATCAGGGCCGTCGTCGGCTGATCGACCGAATCGGTCATGATTTTGATGTCCTTCGGTAAATTACCGTGCTGGTCCCAACCCTGATGATACAACTGAATAAACCGCACGTCTTTCTCGGCTAATTTGCGGGCCAGCAGGCAGTTGGCGGCATAGGTGCCCGGTTTTCGGCTTTCGGGGCCATATAGGTCGAAGATGTAATCCGGTTCCCTGGAAAGATCAAGCGTTTCGGGCACCGACGTCTGCATCCGGTACGCCATTTCATACTGCTGCATCCGGCTGTTGATTTCGGGATCGAGTACGTGCTTGTACTGATCCTCGCTCATTTTCGCCAGGTAGTTCAACATCGACCGCCGGGAGGTTTTGTCGACGCCATCGGGATTGTTGAGGTAAAAAATCGGATCGGGACCCGACCGAAACACCACGCCCTGGTGCGTCGACGGAATAAAACCGTTGCTCCATAATTTGGCATACAGCGGCTGGTCTCCGCTTCGCGCCCGCGAGAGCAGCACGACGAAAGCGGGCATGTTCTTGTTTTCCGACCCCAGTCCGTAACTCACCCACGAACCCATCGACGGACGTCCGCCAATCTGGTTGCCCGTTTGAATAAAGGTCACGGCAGGGTCGTGGTTGATGTGTTCGGTGTGCATGGATTTGATAAAACACAGGTCATCCACCATGGTCGAATGATGCGGTAGCAGTTCGCTGACCCACGCCCGGCTTTTTCCATACTGCGCAAATTTGTAGACCGATGCCGCCAGCGGAAAGGAACTTTGGGTGGCCGACATGCCCGTCAGCCGTTGGCCCTGACGAACCGATTCGGGCAGGTTTTGCCCCCACATCTGTTCGAGTTTGGGTTTGTAGTCGAAGGTTTCCAGTTGCGACGGTGCTCCGCTTTGCAGGAGGTAAATGACGCGCTTTATTTTGGCCGGAAAATGCGGCAAATCCAGCCCACCGGCCACCGCGTTCTGCGGCAACAGGGAAGAAAGAGCCGCTGCTCCCAGTCCCAAACCGCTGCTTCGCAGGAAGGTACGGCGGCTCATCTCATCGTGGACGCGGTCTTGCAAATCGTTGGTCATGGCTATCGTTTGATGGTCGCTTCGTCGTAATTCAAAATGGTATTCGCCACAATCGTGTAAGCCGCCAACTCGGGGCCGTTCAACGTGCGGTCGCGGGCAAATTCGCCGGTTTTGAGTAAGGCTTCGGCCCGTTCCGGCGATTTGGCAAACCCCTGCAAAGCTTCGGCGTAAAATTCCTTCATCAAGGCCAACTCCCGTTCCCGTGGGTTGCGGGACACGATGGCCTGAAAAAAATACCGGATTCGTTCGTTTTGGTTGGGTTTTGCCCGCATCGTTCGCTGCGCCAAAACCCGGGCGGCTTCCACAAATTGCGGATCGTTGAGTGTGACCAGCGCTTGCAAAGGCGTGGCGGTTTTTTGCCGCCTGACCGTACATAGGCTCCGGTCCGGCGAATCGAAATTCAGCATCATCGGCGGTGGACTCGTTCGCTTCCAGATCGTGTACATGCTGCGCCGGTACAAACTATCGCCGTGTTGCTGGCGGTAACTGATGGTGTTGCGGGTTGCCAATGCTTCCCAGATACCGGCGGGCTGATACGGATAAACGCTCGGTCCGCCGATTTGACGGACCAGCAAGCCACTGGCCGCCAGTGCATTGTCGCGGACCTGTTCGGCAGACAGCCGGTAACTGCTGCCTCTGGCCAGCCACTTGTTATCGGGATCGCGCTCAATTTCGGCCGCCGTTGCTTTGGACGATTGCTGGTAGGTGGCCGACATCACCATTCGTTTTATGAACCGCTTGGTATCCCAGTTTTCCCGGCGAAACTGAACCGCCAGCCAGTCCAGCAATTCGGGGTGGGACGGCAAATCACCCTGACTCCCGAAATCTTCCTGCGTTTTGACAATGCCGTTGCCGAAGTAGTTCTGCCAGAGCCGGTTGACCATCACCCGGGCGAAAAGCGGGTGGTCTTCGGCCAGCAGCCATTGCGCCAGTCCCAGCCGGTTTTGCGGATAATCGGCGGGCAGTTTTCCCAGTCGGAGAGGTGTTTGGGCAGAAACCGCTGGTCCGGGCGCATCGTAGACGCCCCGGTTTAGAATGAAACTTTTCCGCTGCTGATCGGCGGGCAGCTCCTGCATCGTCATCACTTCGGGAATATCAGACACAATCGCCACTTCCTGGCCCCGAATGGCGGACAATTGCCGGTTCGTCTGGGCGAAGGTCGAATCGGCCGTGAGCATGTAATGTTCAAGGAGGTTTTGGCGTTGCCCGGCGGTTCGCCGGGCGGGCGGTAGTTGCAGCAGGTCGGCAACGGGATTGGGCGAACCCGCCAGTTCTTTTACTTCCAGAGTAGAAAGCCGCCGGTTGTAAATCCGGAGTTCGTCGACGCTGAAATCGTGCAGGGTTTTCTCACGGGCGTCATTTCCCAACTCAAAACCGCCAAACTTGGCTGGTTTGTTGGAATTGAATTCGCCGTGCAGCAAGCCTTTTGTCAGGTGGTCGGTGATGATGTTCATCCGGGCCATCCGCCCATCGACAAACAGCCGAACCCCGGCGGCTTTGGCTCCACCGTCGTACGTCAGGGTCAGGTTTTGCCAGCGGTTCAAACCCAGTTTTTCGGTCGTCCGCAGTTCGATACAGTTGGCGGGCCAGACGTAACTCAGCAAAACCGTCAGCGTTTGATCCGGATTCAGTTTGACCGAATACCCGCGATAGCCTTCGTTTTCGTAGTTGGTTCGTCGGAAAATGGCACCTTCGACCCCGCTTTTGGCCGGATTAACCCACAGGCTGATGGAAAATTCCTGGTTGCGTTCAAAGTTGAGCCCTTTGCCGAAACGTTTCGGATTTTCCACGATCTTTCCATTCACCCGGTCATATTTCTCCGATAAAATACCGATGCCACACCCCCCCTGCAACGCTAGAGCCTGCCCGATTTTTCCCGGTGTTGACAGTGGTTTTCGTTCTTTATCCCCGCTGATAAAAGCTGTGTAGGAAGCATCAGCCCGATTTTCGTACGTGTCATTCACCTCTGCATCCAGCGGCAAATGCACCAGCAGACCCTGATTCAGCGTGGATGCGGTGGAGGGATGCGTGGTCCAGTCGGCAAAAGGCTTTTCGTAAAGCGTTGGCTGTAAGCGGGTTTCCAGCCGCTGGATTTTTGTCCGGATGAATTTTAGCGTTTGCTCGGTCTGGGCCGAGGGCAGCATCACCGTCGGGCAGGCTTCTCCGTTGTGCGTAATCTGTCCGGTTTCCTTGTTCTGGTTGAAAAATGCAAACAGCGAATAGTAATCTTTCTGACTGATCGGATCATATTTATGGTCGTGGCAGCGGGCACATTCCATCGTCAGGCCCAGAAAGGCTTTGCCAAACGTGTTGGCGCGGTCGGCAACGTATTCGATGCGGTATTCTTCGGGCACAATGCCGTTTTCGCCACTTTGCGAATGCAGCCGGTTAAAAGCGGTCGCCAGTTCCCGTTCCCGTTGAACAGCCGGGTTTGGCACTTTCGGCAGCAGATCCCCGGCAATCTGCAACTTCACAAACTGGTCGAACGGCAGGTTCTGATTGAACGATTTGATGACCCAGTCACGGTACGGAAACGCGTTGCGCATCGGATCGTCCTGGTAGCCCTGCGAGTCGGCAAACCGGGCCAGATCCAGCCAGCTAACAGCCTGCTGTTCCCCATAATGCGGAGACGCCAGCAGTTTGTCGACCACCTGTTCGTAGGCATTCGGAGCGGTATTTTTTTCGAACGATTTCACTTCGGCGGGCGTAGGAGGGAGGCCCGTCAGGTCCAGATAAATCCGGCGGAGTAAGGTGGCTTTTTCCGCTTTGGGCGACGGTTTTAGCCCCAATTCCTTCATTTTTGTCAGCGTAAACTGATCGATCTCGTTGTGAACCCACGCGGTTTCTTCGTCGGAGGTAAGACCCCAGCGGGCCAGAAAACTGCCGCCCACCCTGGGCACCGCCGGTTGTTCGATTTTTGTCAACGACCAGTGTTCCTTATATTCCGCGCCCTGGTCGATCCACTTGATGAGCATGGCTTTTTCCTCCGCGGTCAACGTCAGATTCGACTTGGGGGTAGGCATGACTTCCTCCGGATCGTGGCTCAGAATGCGTTTCACCAGCTCACTTTTTCCGGTATTGCCGGGCACAATGGCACGCCGTCCTTCCTTGTTTTCCTGCGTTGCGCCTTCGAAATTCGCCAGTTGCAACCCGGCTTCGATTTTGGCCTTGTCGGGTCCGTGGCATTTGAAACACCGGTCGGAGATGATGGGTTTGACGTGCAGGTTGTAATCCACCGTTCCCGGCGTTTTTTCCAGCGCCAACGCGACATCCTCAGGCAACTGGGACGACTGGCAGCCTGCCAAACCCAACGCCACGAGTATCCCTAAAAGTCCAATCGTTTTCATGCCTGAAAGAGTGAATCACAGCCTTTGATTCGTTAACAAACCGGTTTCCTGCGAAGCCGAAGTTATTATACTAAGTTGTGTTCAATCCATAAAGGAAGATTGACCTAAATGCTACTTCTTTAAGCCTAGGTAAAAGCCTAAACAAAAGGTCAAAAGTTGAATAGGAACACGGATTGAACGGGTTTAAACAGATAAAAACTGATTTATCCGTGTAAATCCGTTCAATCCGCTCAATCTGTGTTCCCATCCTGGATAATTGAAAAGGGCTTAATTCATCCGCTCCGGGCGTTGCCTGTTCCGGGGCTGATAGAGCTGATCCGGGCCCTGCCGTTCGCGCCCGGATCTCTGGGTTTGACCGCTGCCAAATCTGCGCAGATTGTACGTAAAACTGAGCATAAAATACCGGTTCAGAACGCGGGATTGTGTTTCTTCGGTATACGTTTCCGTCACGTTCCGGCTGATGCTCCGGTTTTGATTCAGCAAATCATACACCTGTATTTTTAATTCTCCCTGCCGGTTTTTGAAGAATTGCCGCGTTAAAGCGACATTCCAGAGCGAGAAATTTTGAACCGATCCCGCAGATTTCCCCGAATAATTATTGTACGTAACATCGGTCGTAAAAACCAGTCGGAAAGGCAATTGATAGTATAAATCACCACTGAGGGATTTAGTAAAATACTCCGTATTTTGCGTCGTTTGAAGCGAATATAAAGCGGTCTGGTAACTAATGTTTCCGCTGAGCCCAAATTCGAGTTTTTCATCAAAATTGGAATTGATCCGCGCTCCCTGGCTAAACGTCCAGTTTTGGGAGCGGTTGGTCTGACTATTCACCAGGCTGACACCCCGGTTGAAATTGACGTTGCTGGTCAGATTGACATTGGCTTTGAGCGGTTGGAAACGCCGGCCGATTGCCAGAAAGGCGTTCATCGTGTAATAGCCGTTCGTATTCACGGGTTGCGTGGTTTGCGCACCCTGGTTCGTGAACGTCGTGGCATTCACGATCTTGTTGTTGGTTTGCGTCGCATTTAACATGGCAAAAACACTGCGAAAAGTTGTCTGCTGGAAATTGTTGTAGTTCAGCGATACGGTATTGGTGAACTCCTGTTTCAGATTCGGATTGCCCAGCCGGATGTTCAGCGGATTGGTGTTGTCGGGAACCGGTTGCAACTGCGAAACGGAAGGCGCATTGGTTCGAGTCCGGTAATTGAGCCGCAGCGTGCGGTTTTTACTGAAGCTGTAGGTGAACATCGCATTCGGCAGAAGGTTGGTAAAGCTTTTTTGTAACGTCACATCGCTTGTCTGGTTATCGCTGCGGAGACTGGCCTGCTGCATGTCGAAACCCAGCGCATAGGTGTACTTTAACCGTTTATTTTGCAGGGTAGATCCCAGACGGTTTGTTAGGTAAGTATTGACGAAATTATTGCTGAGTGTCGGGTTAAACAACTCATATTCTTTCGTTGCTTCATCAAAGTCGTTTACGGTTCGGTTGGAGGTATTGCGGTTGTTTGAAAAGTTATAATGGAACTCGAGCGTTTTACTGAGCGATAATGGTTCGGTATACGTCAGGTTAATCGAGTTGGTGACGGATTTACTCGTCTGTTCATTCCGTTGATTGATGTTCTGGTTTTTACGACCACCGGTTTGCCCGAAAAACTGATTGATCGACTGGTTAATTCCGTCGGTATTCTGGTTGTTGACGGCCAGGTTCCAGTTGAGGGAAAGCGTCCGGCCTTTGCGCTTAAACTTCCGCATCAACAGCGCATTGTTGTTGCCGGAAATACCGGTACCGGTCGAATTATACTGCGTAGTGCTGGTGTTAATGAGGTTGGTCGAATCCAGTTGCTCGACGTTTGCGATGGCCTCATTCGTTAAGGTCTGCGACTGGTTCATGCTTTGGTAGGCCGAATTCTGAATCGTGAAACCGGGTGTAATTCGCAAGGTCGTTAGCGAATCGAGCTGGTAATTAAACCGCATGTTAAACCGGTGGCTGGTGACCTGATTCTGCGACCTGCTGTTCTGATTGACCTGATACGACGTGTCGGGCAGGGCATACTGCCGGCGGCTTTGCTGATCGGTTACGGTAGTGAGGTCATTCAGAAAATAGCTGGCGGCCACGTCGGCTTTCTTGCCAAACTCATCGCGGTAATTCAGTCCGCCCGCCAGCGTTTTGGTGATCGCGTTTGAATTGCCACCATTACCTCCGCCACTGCGACCCCCCGAGATCATGACGCCACCGCCCCCAAAGTTGGCCCCCAATCCAGCTCCACCGCCAAAAATAGTCTGCCCCGTAAATCCCTGTTGATTGATGTTGTTGGCTTGTCCGATGAGTGAGATCTGCTGGTTGCCGTTGAACCGGTTCAGGTTGAGCCGGGCCGCATAGCGAATGTCATCGTTCGTTTCGTTCGGACCGGCACCCACGGATTGCTGGCCGAAATAGCCTTTGCGCTTGTTTTTTTTGGTAACCAGGTTGATGGTTTTACTCCGGTCGCCGTCGTCGATTCCCGAAAACTGGGATTGGTCGGATTGCTGGTCGTACAGCTGGATTTTATCGATAATGTCGGCGGGGAGATTGCGGGTGGCCATTTTCGGATCATCGCCAAAGAACGGTTTTCCGTCGACCAGCACCTTTTTTACTTCCTGACCCTGTGCTTTGATGGTGCCGTCGCGGTCGACTTCCACCCCCGGCAGTTTCTTCAGCATGTTCTCCACCATCGCATTCGGCTGCGTCTTGAAAGCTCCTGCGTTGAACTCGACGGTATCCTGTTTGATGACAATCGGCGGGCCTTCCTGCTTCACCACGACTTCGTTCAGGTTAACGGCCTGCGAGGTCATTTCAAACGTTCCGGCGTCGGTCACCGGTTTGTCGGCGGCAATCGAAATCCGCTTCGACTGGTTCCGGTAGCCCACATACGTGATCAAAAGCCGGTAGGTGCCCGCAGCCACATTTTTGAACGCAAACGCCCCGTCTCCATCGGTAATCATGAAATTGACGACCGACGAGTCCCGGCCCGACAACAGCGAAACCGTAGCTTCCATGAGCGGTTTTCGCGAGGTGGAGTCGATCACCGCACCCCGGAGTTGCGATTGGGCGACGGCCGTTGTCAGACTGATCAGGCAAAGGAAGACGGGGAGAAGTGAGCGCATAGGAATCAGTTACTTTCAGGTTGGCTGTACTGGGTATTCGGTTTACGGTATTCGGTTTATGGTTTTCAGTATACGGTTTTCGGTATACGGTGGCTGACTCCAGCAATCTACGAATGCGTTAGTCCCGGCGGGGAACCACACCGTATACCGAATACTGTAAACCGAATACCGTAAACTAGTTGCGGTTTTGAAAGGTATTCATCATTTGCTGGCGCATGTCGGCCATGGCCTTCTGGCGGATGGCATTCAGCTCATCGGGTGTCACCACCTGAGCGGTTTTGGGCGGTATCACGTCACTTTCTTTCACATCCTGCGCGGCTACTTTGGTGGCTCTAAAGGCTTCGTTATCGCTTTCAATTTGCAAAACAACCCCTTTTTCGGGCGTCAGGCTACTGATGGGCGAGTAGGTAAACGGCAATTCGGTGGTGTACCAGACGGTATAGGACAGGTTGCGGAACGGAACCGTTGCTTTCTTACAGGTATACCCCGAAATTTTCTTCGTTTTGCCGGTTTCCTGCCAGCCCGTTGCGCGTTTCAGCGGGATTTCGGTCTGGTAGTGTCGGGTGACCGAATCTTTTTTAATCGACAGCACTTCGAGGGTTTTCTGAGCGGTCAGGTCAAAAAACATACTGCGCTCGAAGGGGCGACCCGTGAAATTCCGGTTTCCGCGGCCTTCGGGTCCGCCCGGTCCGGTTTCTCCCGGCCCGCCATCGCGCACCACCTGCCGGATCATGATGCCGTTTCCGCCGTTGCGGTCCTGCTCTTCCTTGCCGTAGTGGCCGGAAAAAATAAACTGCTGCGTGAACGAACGCGTTTCGGGCAAATCCGTGGGCGCTTCGGCACTACCGGGCCGCACTTCCTGCCCATCGATGACCATCCGCATTTGGGAAAAGTCGATTTTCTGCATGACTTCATACGAAATCCGGCCGGCCGTGGGCTGGGCCTGGCTCGTCAGGGAAGCGAGGCTCAGGCCAAAAAGAGCAATGGCTACAAAGCGGAATGGTAGCATACGGGTTGGCGAATTGAAATGGAAGTTGAAAAAAGATGGGACAAAGATGCGGAGGTTGCCTGTAAAGCACTGTTATTTAGTGTTAAACAGTGTTAAGGAAGAACCCGGAACCAATTTCTTTACTTTTACCCTATGCAAACCGTTGAATCACTTCTTACGCTCAACCGACAGAACAACAAGCTCGCCATCCGACTTATCGCGCCAACGTTCGGCCATCTCCCCCCTGAAATGGCCCGGCAATACGGTCTTACGCACCGCAAACCACACTACTTTTTCCTCTTTATGTTGGCAGGCCACACCCGGCACGGTGTCGATCTCCAGCAATTCGATATCAACGCCAATGAGCTTCTTTTCATTTTGCCTCACCAGATCCATCGGCTTCCGGCTACGAAAGAAGGTACTGACTATTTCAAGTTGGGTTTTGATGAAAACTGTCTTTCCCTCTTGCCCAGACAGTATCCCTTTCTGGTTAATCCGTTTAACCAGCAAAAACTACACTTTACGGCATCGGCAGCTGCCCGGTTAAAAGCTACTTTCGAAATATTGCTTAATTTATTAAGCACCGTAGATACCGATCCGGACCTCATTCTGGCCCACCTCAACAGCCTGTTGACCGAAATCAATACAGCGTATTTTTCGACCGGCAAAAGCCCCGCCGACGATAAGCTTACCAAATACATCCGTTTCAAACTCTTCGTCGAAGACAACCTGACCGATCATACCACCATCCGGGAAATTGCTCAAAAACTCGCCCTCAACACCAACAGCCTCTATGCCATTGTGAAACACTACTCGGGACTTTCTCCCAAAGAGTTCATTACCAACCGGCTGATACTGGAAGCCAAGCGCCGTCTGTACTACGCCGAAAGTTCCATCAAGGAACTGGCTTACGATCTGGGCTTCAGCGATCCTGACTACTTTTCCCGGTTGTTCAAAAAAGTAACGGGTCAAACCATCGCCACGTTCGTTCAGGATTTGTCAGGGAACTAATGCGTTTTGTCCAGTTCATTCCCGGCTGTTCATCAGACCTTTGTTTTCGTACTACTAAATCAAGGTGATGAACAGAAAACTAGGAACAAATGGCCCGCTGGTGTCAGCAATTGGGTTAGGCTGTATGGGCATGTCGGGCGCTTACGGACAAAGCGACGAAAAAGAAGCCATCGCTACCATCGAAAGAGCCCTCGAACTGGGGCATAATTTTTTAGATACCGCCGATTACTATCGCCTGGGCCACAACGAGGAGCTCATTTCCCAGGCCATCAAAGACAAACGTGGCAAAGCTTTTCTTTCGGTAAAAACCGGTCAGTTGGTAACGGCTGCCCCTGACGGATCTATGACCCCTGGTCCGGTTAGCGGCCATCCCGATTTCCTTCGCAATGCAGTTTTTTACAGCCTCCGCCGTCTCAAAACCGACTACATCGATCTTTACACCCAGGCTCGGGTAGACCCTGCTATTCCGATTGAAGAAACGGTCGGTGCGCTGGCTGAATTAGTCCAGAAAGGGGTCATACGGTACATCGGACTCTCGGAAGCCTCGGCCGATTCAATCCGCAAGGCCGCCACTGTACATCCCATCACGGCCTTGCAGATCGAGTATTCGCTGTGGAGCCGCGATATTGAAGCCGAAATCCTGCCCACCATTCGGGAGTTGGGGATCGGGCTGGTAGCCTACGCACCGTTAAGCCGGGGTTTTCTGAGCGGTGAAATTAAAACGCCCGACGATCTCAAGGACAGCCGTGTCAATATGCCCCGCTATCAGGGGGACAACTTTTTCAAAAATCTGGAGCTAGTTGAAAAAATTACCCTGCTGGCCACTGAGAAAGGGTGTACGCCCGCGCAGTTAGCGATAGCCTGGGTGCTCGCTCAGGGTAATGATATCATTACCATTCCCGGCACCAAACGGATCCCCTATCTGGAGGAAAACATCGCATCCGAGCATGTACAGCTCACTCGGGAGGATCTGCAAAGCATTGAAGCGATCATGCCGGCGGGAATCGTTTCAGGCACCCGCTACCCGGAACGGTTTATGAATGCTCTGAATCAATAAACGATTTTTTCCCGCTGTGAAAGCTAGCGATTCGTAACATCAAAAAGAGGAGCCGACCATGAGGGGAAACCGTTGAGGTTGGCTCCTCTTTTTAGGGAGCACTGGTAAGGATCCTGTTTTTGGGAAATGAATAGCGAAAACGGGCAAACCTGGCGGTTTTATGGACATTGATTAGTCCTTCCTGGGCGGTGGCAATACCTTTTTCAATGCTTTGAACCAGGTCTGAGCCATTTTTTCGGCACCCAACGCGTTGGGATGGACTTTATCGGCAATCGTGTAGGTTTGCCAGTCCCACCCTTTTTCCTGATTAACCAGAATGACTTGCTTGTTATTCAGCTGTTTAACCAGATCCCGTAGTTGCTCATTCAGAGCCGGGATGTAGCTGTATTTGGGCAATTTTCCGCTGGTTATAACCTGAGCAACCAGGATGATAACCCGGGGATTGATGGACAGTAGTTGGGTTATAATCGACTTTTGAGCCGCAACGATGCCCGCAACCGGGTTTTCGGTATCAAAATGGTTGTGTCCCGTATGCAGCAGAACAAGGTCCGCCGGAAACCGGGTGTAAATACTATCGGCTTTCTGCGCTAAAAATTCCGCATTTTTGCCACTATACCCGGCATTATAAACGGTGTCTGTCTGGTAGATACTGGCCTTCGGACCGATAAACTTCAGCGGATAACCGGCCTGCTGGACCATTTTCCGAAGGGGAAACAGGTACGAAACAAAATCAGGTCCACCCTGCGTGATCGAATCACCGAAGCCCAGGAGGGTGATTGCCTTCGAACTGGTGTCGGTATTTGCTGGTTGGGCGGACGCCGGTTGTATCGTAAACCGGGCTGACACGGGCTTTGAAAGGGCCAGGATGAGAAAGAGTAGGGTTCCGGTTGGCAATGATCGCATAACTGACTTGGTTGAAAATAACTGCAAGAAAAGCATTCAGAGACGATTTGCTTTCTGATTTTTCAGAACGAGTGCGTTATTTTTCAGAAGCACCTGTATTCCTGTTCCGGGAATGCAGGTGCGCGCAATGGTTAAATAAAGCTACGTACTGTTAAACAGTGTTAACACCGTTGGAAAGCCGCCCGAAAAGCCGGTACTTTTGGGCACAATGAAACAGCGCATCCGGTCGATATTTGTTCTGATGACGGTTTGTATCCTGGGCGTCATGGCGTTTCAGGCCTACTGGCTTTATACCAGCTACCGACTGCACGAGCAGCAGTTTCGACGGACCGTGCGCGGGGCTTTCATTTCGGCGGTGGAAAAACAGCAGATCAGCGATGCCCGAATCCTGTTTCGGGGAGAAGTGAAAGCTGGAGAACCACGCCGGCGGTTTCATTTCCGCCAGCTGGAATCCGGCGATGGACCGGAAGACCAGTTTTCGTTCAATCGGTTCAACGACAGCGTTTTAATTCAGTCGACTGACTCGAAAAAGGTGGGCATCAAGGTGATGAATTACACGGTAAGAAGGCAAGTAAGGGAACCAAAATACAGCGTTTTTATCGATACGCTGGCCCGGAAAATCTCCAACAGGCTGATTGTAAACTGGGCGGGCAATCATTCGTTCAACCTGAAAAAATTTGACTCGACCTACCGGGCCGAGTTGCTGCTGCGCGACATTGATCCCACCTACCAACTGGACACCATTCAGTTGAAACCGGAATTGTTTATGCGGCAAATGGAAGAGCTGCCCCGCGCGGGTTCGCCGATTAAAACCCCGCCCATGCCCATCAATCCCGTAAAAAACCAGTTTCTGCAGGCGTCTTTTGCGAGTCCAACGGGGTATATTTTACGGAAAATGGATTGGCTGCTGGCGGGGTCCGCTCTGTTGATGGCCCTGACAACCTGGTGTTTTCTGTACATGGTATCGACGATTTTGAAGCAAAAAAAGCTGTCGGAAATCAAGAACGATTTTATCAATAACATGACCCACGAGCTGAAAACGCCGATTGCTACGGTTTCCGCGGCCGTCGAAGCCATGCAGCATTTTGGAGCACTGGACGATCCGCAGAAAACGCGGACGTACCTGAACATTTCAAAAAATGAACTCCAGCGTCTGTCCGATCTGGTCGAGAAAGTGCTGAACATGGCGGTCGATGAAAAGAAGGAACTGGAACTGAATCGCGAATGGCTCAAACCCGCCGACCTGATTCAGGAAGTGGTGGGGAATCATCAGTTGAAAGCGCAGTCTGGCACGCCGGGCAAGCAGGTCGACATCGAAATAGAAACCGCTCCGGAAACCGCCCGCGTTCAGGCCGACCGGCTGCACCTGGCTAATGCCATTAACAACCTGATTGACAATGCGATCAAGTATTCGCCGGACTCGGTTCGCATCCTGATCAACAGCCGGGCCGACGATGCGGGCTGGCAGCTGACGGTGGAGGACAACGGCAACGGAATTCCGAAAATGTACCATGAAGCAATCTTCGACCGGTTTTTCCGGGTTCCGACGGGGAATCTGCACCCGGTGAAAGGCTTCGGCCTGGGGCTGTCGTACGTTCGGCAGGTGGTTGAGAAGCACGGCGGGCGCATCGAGGTGAGCAGCGAGCCGGGGCGCGGAAGTGTGTTTGTAATCTGGATACCGACTTAGAAAAGAGTTAGTTATTACACAGAGTTGATCAGAGAAAATCAGAGGTTATCAGGGAAAAGAGAAAAATAACTCTGAGAGACTCTGATTTTCTCTGATCAACTCTGTGTAATAACTAACCAAAATTTATGGCAACCGTACTTTTGATTGAAGATGAACGTTCGCTTGGCCTGATTGTCCGGGATAGTCTGGAGGTCCGCGGTTTCGGGGTTTTATTCGCGGCTGATGGCGAGGAGGGGTATGCGCTGTTTGTAAAACACCAGCCCGATGTGGTGGTGGCCGACGTCATGATGCCCAGACTCGACGGTTTTTCGCTGGCCAGCCGCATTCGTCAAACCGATCCATACGTTCCGATCATCTTCCTGACCGCCCGATCCCAAACCGCCGATGTCGTGCGCGGTTTTGAGCTGGGCGGGAATGATTATCTGAAAAAACCGTTCAGCATCGATGAACTGATCGTCAGGATTCAGGCCCTGCTGAACCGAAACCAGGTGCTGCGTCCACCCGCGCCGGATCGACTCCCGATTGGCGGCTATCAGTTCGATTATCCCAAACAGAAACTGGCGTTTAACGGAAAAGAGACGCCGTTGTCATACCGGGAAGCGGAATTGTTGAAGCGGCTTTACGAACAGCGCAACCAGGTGTTGGAACGCTCGGTGGTGTTGCTCGATCTGTGGGGGGACGACAGTTTTTTCAACGGCCGGAGTCTGGACGTATTCATCACCCGGCTGCGCCGGTATTTGAAAGACGACCCGCAGGTTCAGATTGTGAATGTGCGGGGCGTGGGGTATAAGTTGATTGTGTAACTACTCGATCGCGGTCGGCAACTGCTCCGGTTTATCGCCGTTTTCACTCAGCCAGTGACCCACATCCGCCTGCGGATTCTCGCGAAGGTAGCGGGCCAGGCGGTGGGCGGTTTCGAACGAAAACTGCGGCACCAGATCCACAATCGGGTATTGATACACCATGCCCGGTTTGTTGGACTTCACTTTTTTGACCTTCAGCAGAAACGGCAGGTACTGCACACTGCCGAACAGTTTCTTGTATTCATCGAACTTGTTGCGCAGATTGGGAATCGTCGTCTGAACGGCGCGGGTGCTGAACTGCCAGTAGCCCAGCAGCGGTATGTCGCGAATTACGAACCGCAAGGTCAAAACCGGGAGCCATTTAATGAGTTTGGCTTTGCCGGGATGCAGGTTTTTCTGCAAAAACGTGATGGTTTCTTCCTTGATCTGGGGGCGCTTTTCGGTGTTGGTGACGGCGTATTTTTTCAGCTCGTCGTTCCAGATGTGAAAGGTATAGTTGTCACCGTAGCCGAACAGTTTGCCGTCGGCGGTGCGAATTTCGAGTCGTTCATTGCAGACAATTTCTTCCTGATCGGAATAAAACAGAATGGGCAATTCGGTGATCGTTTCACCGTAGACTTTATGAACGGTTTCGGCATGATCCCCACGAATCCGAAAACTGTCGATGCTGCTGGGAACTACCTGGCCCGACCGCTCCACTTTTTCTCCCACGGCAATCCGTCCTAATTCCGTCAGCGCGGAAGAGGGCGACGGATTGCTGTCCGATTGAATACGCATGTTGTTGTTTACGTTCGATACGATAGACAAATATAGGTAATCGGAAAGATCTATTGGTCACAATCCGCGGAACGATCTGCTTTCGGGCGTCACTTCCGGCGATCGGATCCTGACCAGGCCACTACGGGGTAAACAGACTCTCCAGTTCCACGATCTCAAACCGGGCGTGGTTTTCGAAAAACTGACGCAGGATGGCGGTGTGTGAACTGCCGTATAAAACCACAATTGCCGGGTCCGTTGCCGGGTTCAGATTGCGGAGGATGTTGGTAAAAATGCGGAGGTTTCGGTCATACCAGCTTAGCGTAAATTCTTCCCCGGTAAAATCGGATTTATCCCCGTACATCAAGGCGTAATGCAGGAAATCGGATTGGCTCAACTGCCGGTTGTATTTCGAATTAATTTGCAGATAATAGTCTTTTAACGTGGATTCCCTGAGTTTTTTCTGCGGTTTCCGAAACAGATACGGTGTTTTGAAAAATTCTCCGCCGTAACTGCCTTCAGCGTGCGTATTTTCGTAATCTTCGAGTTTGTAAGCAGGCAGATCGGTTTGGCGATCGGTTGCAACGACGGCAATTCTGGGGTTTTTGCGGACGCAGCGGTAAGCGATCTGATAAATTTCGTTTCGGGCACGGGCGCTGTCTTTCAGTTCGCCTTTTACGAAAAGTTTTCCGAGTGAATCCAGCAGACTCTGTCGGGTATAGTTGTATTCGACGAAGATTTTCGATACGTTCGCACTGCTGATATGACCGGCAATCTGATCCAGTTCATTCTGCCGTTTGGCTGAAAAAAGATCGGGGAAAGGCGTTTTGCCGGGGTCCGACGTGGCCCCGAAATGAAACGTACCGAGTAAATAGACTTTGATTTTAGCGGGACTGTCTTGCCCAAACGACGGAACGCAGCTTAGATAGATCAGGATTGCCAGCAGGGTGCGTAACAGCGCCAGTACAATTTTCATGAGTTTTAGTCTGGTTAAGAAATGCAAGGTAATGCAAAAATACCGCCCCGGCGCATCATTTCCGTCGTTCCGTCGCAAACCGAATTGCTCTTCGAACTCGGGCTGGAAGCGGAAATTGTGGGCATTACCAAATTCTGTGTTCATCCGGCAGAAAAGGTAAAAAACAAACCCAAAGTTGGGGGCACCAAAACGCTTCATCTGGCCGAGATCCACCGCCTGAAACCGGACTTTATTCTTGCCAATAAAGAAGAAAATACCCGTGAACAAATCGAGGAGTTGCAGCGGTTTTACCCGGTTCTGGTAACGGATGTCAATACCGTATCCGATGCGCTGGCGATGATTCGGGACGTGGGAGAGCGGGTCGGAAAAGCTCAGAAAGGGGCGGCATTGGTGAAGAAAATCGAAGAGTCTTTTTACAAGAACGGAGCTGCCTCAGCACATACGGTCGCCTACTTCATCTGGCGAAAACCGTACAGGGTTGCGGCCCGTCAGACGTTTATCCATTCCATGCTGGAAATGGCCGGTTTTCAGAATGCTTTTGGAAACCTGACCCGTTACCCCGAAGTGACGGAAACCGATCTCCAGACCGCCCGACCCGATCTGATTTTTCTGTCGTCGGAACCGTATCCGTTTTCGGAAAAACACCGGCATGAATTGCAGGAAATTTGCCCGTCCGCCCGGGTCGTGCTGGTGGATGGCGAGCTATTTAGCTGGTACGGGAGCCGGTTGCTGAAAGTTGCGGATTACCTGAAGGAGCTGAAACAAAAGCTCGGCTTACAGTAAAACCGCCTTGATCCGGCCATCGGAAAACCGGGCTGATTTTACCGCACCCGTTCCGTGAAAATAATACCGCAGTCCGACAATCTTCCCGGCATCGTCCTGAAACCGCCCTTCATACGCCAGTTTTTCATTGACAAATACCTTCGCCAGTTTGTCTTTCACCTCACAGCGAACTTTCACCCAATCGGAAAAGTCGACACCAAAACCGGAGAGGTCGCTGGTTTTACCCGAAACATTTTTTCCGGAAAACGATAGATTCAATTGACCC
Organism: Larkinella knui; assembly: GCF_003858645.1. Lineage (GTDB taxonomy): Bacteria > Bacteroidota > Bacteroidia > Cytophagales > Spirosomataceae > Larkinella > Larkinella knui. Next base: position 1,031,415 of record NZ_RQJP01000001.1, read on the forward strand.
ACACAGCCTTTCAATGACAATGGAATAAAATGCATGCCATTGGAACACAGCACCATAATGCCCACGTTCTGGCATACGGCCTCGAATCGGTTGAAGGTGCTTTTCAATTCGGTTTCAAAGAGAAAGTTACTGCTCGACAACTCACCCAGGGGCTGTACGTAATGGAAACTGGTCGACGGAACGCCCTGCCGGAAATCGATGCCCTGCCCGGTCAGGTCGGCCTCAGTCAGCGCGAGGGTTCCCATTTGCCGGAGTTGTTTGTCCGGAAAATACACCGGAATCGAATCGCGGTTGATCGTGCCAAGCCAGCCCTCGGTTTTGATATACAGATCGTGTTCTTTTACGATGGAATCGTTCAGGATTAGTTTGGCCCGAAAATAACCGGGATAAAAATACGTGCTGGCGTAGTGGTGATCGTCTTTCCCGACCCGGTAGCGCAGTTTTGGATTCCAGCTTTGCTGAATAAAAACGCTGTCGGCGTTAGAATCCGTCGCGTCATAGTCGAACAAAACCGTATTGGGGAGTCCGCTGGAAACCGGGCGACTGGTGAAGGTCAGCGGTCCGTAGTGCAACGGTTTGTTTCGTTTCTGAAAAGCCCAGATACCGGCTAACCCCAGCATGACCAACGTGCCGACGACCCAAGGCCAACGCCAAACCGATGGGCGGGCAACGGGAAGTGGAGCGGGTTGAGCGGGGAGGTTCTGAATTGGGGCGTCGTTCACCGGAACGGGGTCTTTCCGAAGCTCCCGCCAGTTTTCGTAACCCACAAATTGCGCCAGCGTATTGAGCGTGGTGGCCGTGGGGGCACTGTTGTAGCGGACTTTTCCCCATATCCGTTTCAAGGTGCTGGCACTGAGCGAAACGTTGGTTTCGGAAAAAATGCGTTCACTCAGGGCTTCAAAATCCTGATTCTGCCACTGGCTGCTGTCGCCCCAATTCACTTTCTCTTCGATCAGCATTCGGCAATGCTGTAACTTGTCACCTTCGGTTTGCATTGACAATCAGCGTGAATCAACTTGAACAGTCTTGAACAACGGGCGAATTATCTATTTTCGATGAATTTTTCCACCTTTGTTCGGTAATTTATTCCTTCAACCAAAGTTACGTAAACCATCATGAAAAAATTGCTCATTTTCACAACATTGCTTTTGATCGCCCAAATGACCTTTGCCCAGGAGGACAAGTCGAAACGGCCCAGCCCACCGGCAGTGGCCAAGCAAACGGTGGGTGGCAAAACCATCACCATTGACTACAGCCAGCCGTCGGTCAAAGGCCGCAGCGTCTGGGACCCGGCCGGTAAAGTAGCGCCCATGGGCAAAGTCTGGCGGACCGGAGCGAACGAAACCACTACCATCGAATTTTCGGATGATGTAAAACTGGAAGGAAAACCCGTACCCAAAGGCAAGTATGCGCTTTTTACGATTCCGGGCGAAAAAGACTGGACGATCATCATCAACAAGGGCATCAAGTGGGGCGCGTTTACGTACAAACAGGAGGAAGACGTGCTGCGCGTGACGGTTCCGGCGAAAAAAGCCAAGAACTTTCAGGAAAAATTTACCATTGATATTTCCCCGAAAGGCGATGTGGCGATGGTGTGGGCGGATACGAAAGTTGATTTCATGGTGAAATAAGCCCGCGTTCTGAATCGGAAAACGCGACTACGTGCGGCTTCTTTTTCACTAAAAAGCAGTCCGCAACTGCCTGGTGGATCGGGCAAACCGGTTGGGTGCTTGCCCAGCAGTTTGCCCGGTTTCATCGACGAATACCGCCAACTGCTTTCATACTTAAGCCGGGATTTTCAGGTGATTGCCTTTTCTACCCGCAAACTCCCAATGCCGGACTGGCCCGCATTCCGGCTTCGGCCCCGGCGGTTTTGCTCCGGAAACCACCGCTGACCTTCGAGAATATTCATCCGTCTATTTCCCAAAATAACCTTGAAACGGGCTTATTCAGTCCCTCGGTTTTTACCGTGGGCAGGAAGGCTGGTGCCTGGTTTTGAACCAAACCGATTTTCAAACATGAAAACAAATTCTACATTCCAGGTCATTTTTCTGAGCCTGAGCCTGTTTTTCAACACGCTTGCTTTTAGTCAGAAGAGCGGTAATGTCGACCTGGGTCGTCTGGCGAAGGAAAACGGTTTCAAACTGTATAATCGCGCCCTGAAAGTGCTTCCGGAGGGGGACCGCCCGGGCGTTCGGCTGGAAGAGCGGGACGCCGATGCCGGTGTGGCCTGGCTGGAAAACGTAGCTTTCCAGCAGGGAACCATCGCGTTGGCTATGCGGGGGAAAGACGTGTTGCAGCGGAGTTTTGTGGGCGTCGCCTTTCATGGCGTCGACGATAAAACGTACGATGCGGTGTATTTTCGACCGTTTAATTTCCGGGCCTCGGACCCGGTTCGGCACAGCCACGCCGTTCAGTACATTTCCCTGCCGGACCATGACTGGCCGGTATTGCGCAAGAACAATCCCGACCAATACGAACAACCCATCGAACCGGCTCCCGATCCCAACGGCTGGTTTCAGGCCCGCATTGTGGTGGATCAGGAAACCATCAGCGTTTTTGTGAACGACAATGCACATCCCAGCCTGGTGGTCAAAAAATTAAACAACCGCAAAGACGGGCGAATCGGATTATGGGTCGGGGCGGGTTCTGGCGGTGATTTTGCCAATCTGAAAATTTCACCTGCCAATCCCTGAAACCGCTTCATCAGCCGGAAAGAGCCTCTTTGATGGTTTGCCGGTGAACGACGCGCAGATAATTTCGTTGGGCGTCGTATCTTCGCGGGCATGACCACTGATGAAACGCTCTCTTCCGGTTCTTTTAATCTCATCCTGTATGCCGCCCGACAGCGGGGGGCGGATTCGTCGGCCTTGTGCCGGGCGGTTGGTGTTGATTCGGCGGTTTTGCAAAACCCCGACGGCCGGGTTTCGATTCAGGCTGTGCAGGCCCTTTGGAAGGAAGTCATTCAAATGACCGGCGAGTCTGATTTACCCCTGCAACTGGGCGAGTTGATCAACCCGTTGTCGCTGGGGGTGCTGTCGTATGTGATGATGCACTGCCCGACCCTGGGAAAAGCAATTGAGAAACTGTGTCATTATCAGGATATTGCGTGTGAGGGTGTGCAAACCGTCGGACGGCTGGTCGGCGACCGGTTTCATCTTTCGCTGACGTTGACCAGTAAAGCCATTATTTATCCCGACTACACGCTGGGTTCCGAACTCTCGATGTATCAGTCGGCTTTTCGGGCTTTGACCGGGCTGCCGGTGGTCGCCGAAGAAATCCGGTATGCGTTCCCGGCACCGGAAAACCAGCTGGCGTACGAGCGCGTTTTTGCCCCGGCCCGATTGGTGTTCGACGCCAGTGAAACCGTGCTGATTCTGGATGCTGCGTGGCTGGATACGCCAATTCTGAATGCGAACCCGAGTCTGTATGCTTTATTTGACCAGCATGCCGGAGAATTGCTGCGGCAACTGCGGACGACGGCCGAGGTTCCGGCTGCCCTTTCGGTTCGGGTGAAACAGGAAATCTTCACACTGTTGAAAGGCGAAGAACCGGCGCTGGCGGCAGTGGCGGAGGGGTTGGCGATGGGTGTTCGCACGCTCCAGCTGCATTTGAAAGAAGAAGGCTTTACGTATCAGCAATTGCTGGACGAAGTGCGGCACGATCTCGCGGTCCGGCACCTTCGCGAACCCAATTTCAGCACCACCGACATTGCGTACCTCCTCGGGTTTTCCGAACCCAGTGTGTTTTACCGCACGTTTAAGAAATGGACAGGCTCGACGCCCGGTGCATACCGGACTGCCGCGCTTCGTCTGACGGCTTAGCGGCATTTTTGCCGATGCGACCGAGGTGCGTATGGCCAAAATCATCGGTGTATTTCAGTCCGTAGCCCATCATCCGATCCATAGCCGCGTGGCCAAAAAGCAGAATGCCGGTCAGCAGGAGCGGCTGGTTGTTCAGCGTTAGGCCCAGGATGCCGATGCCGATTGCAAATGCTTTGTGGTGCATCAGGTTGTAGGCATACGCGCCCAGTTTGGGATTGATCAGGTATCCCAGCATACTCAGATCCGGAACCAGAATCAGGGCCGGAAACCACCACCAGGCAAAAGGCAATTGATTGAACAGAACGATCGAAAGGATAAATTGGGCGGCTTCTTCGAGTTTTAGTAGCGTTTTCATGACAGTCTTTGTGTTTTGTGTATGTCAAAGGTCCGCCAAAAAAACCGGGTTGGGGATGACCGGAAATGAAAATCGAAGTGACGAAAAACGAAATTTTGCCGGCGCTCAGAATACCGGTGATCCCTGGCCCAAAAATCCGTCAGGTAATCAATTCAATGTTCAGACCTTGCCGCAGGGTGTTGTGGATTTCGGCAATTTGGTCGGTGTGGCGAATCAATGCATCGATTTCGTCGGGCGATGCATCGGCCGTGACGTTCGCTTTATATGTGAAATTGGAACCGGATTCACCTTCTGCCCCAAATTCTCCGGAAACTTCAACTACGACGCCCGAAACAGCGATGTTTCGCCTGGTGGCTTCCCGGTAAATGTCGTTGCAGAAACAGGTCGCCAGGGCAAGCAGCAACAGTTCACCCCCATTGATGGAAGATCCGAAGCCGGACGGTTTGGGTGGAATGAGCAGCCCTTTGGTCGAATTGTCGGTCTGCACGATGATCTCGTGCTTGTTCAATTCACTCACTAGTTGGGCAGACATTTTCATACGGGTAGAGCCGGTTTAGGTTGAATCGTCGGCGTTACACTCCGTGAATTCCGGTAAAATAAGGCAGTTTCCGCCGATGAAAACCGCTGATTTAAAAAGTACGGCTAAATTAACATGAACTATGAAATGATTGACCCCGGATCGGTTCGATTTGCGAATACCGGTACGGGCCGCTGGCGCTTAAACAACGGTTTGGCCCGGGAGTCGTCTACGCTCATCGTTCGCGTTAAATTCAATTCTAAGAACCTCAATTTCCTTCCACGGTCTTTCTAACGCCTTCCTCCGGTTTCGTAGGCTGAAAATTAAACGCTTTTTCAAACTTGCTGCTGTCGAAGAAATAATCCCGGTCATACTGATACGCCATCTCCGGAAACTCACGCATGAGCGGAACAAACAGCCCGATCAGGCGAATCATCCAGGTGGGTAAAACGGACGCTTTCGGTTTAACCTTCATGGCTTTGGCGAACAGGTCGATCCATTGCTGGCCGGTCAGGCGGGTGGCGTCGGTGGGCAGGTGCCAGACCTGGTTGTAGGCGCTGGCGGTATTGCCGAGCAGGGCCGTGGCTTTGGCGGCATCCGGCGTATACGTAAACGTGTGGATTTTGTCCATTCGGGCAAACCAGTTGGCGGCTTTTCCTTTCCGGTAATTTTTCACGACGGTTTCCACCAGCAGGCTTTTGTCGTTGTGGGGGCCGTAGAAATCGGCGGCCCGGGCGATGAGTGCCGTCAGCGTTCCCTGATTGACCTCACGCATCAGCATGGCGACAATTTCGGCTCGAACCTGGCCTTTTTTACTAATGGGTTTGATGACCGTTTCTTCCGTCATGTGTCCAATGGCGTTCGCATCATACAGATAGACGTTGTCGAAAAAGACGAGTTTAGCACCCGCTTGTTGGCAGGCATCGATCGTATTTCGCATCAGGGCGGGCCAGTTTTCGCGCCAGACTTTGATGTTGTAGTCAAAGCCGACGGTCAGGTAAACCACTTCCGAACCTGCCACAGCTTTAAACACCTGATCGCGGTCGGTGACGTCGGCCGGAAACAGTTCGTCCGTCGGGTTGACTTTTTTAGGATTACGGCTCACCAGCCGGATCCGGTCCGTATACCGGGAAAGTTCTTTGGCTAATTCGCTGCCGATGGTACCGCCGGCGCCTAGTATGGTTTGCATGCTCTTTTCGGATTAACTATAGCGCAAAAGTGAGGAAAGATACCAGGAAAGCGAATGACTAAAAATGAAAATAGAAGTGACTAAAAACGAAATAAAGCGGACTTACGGGTTTGCCCGGTTCCCGTAAACGACACCCCAGGAAGTTTGGTGCAATTGTAGGTTCAGGCTGTCACCTATTACCGCTTTTCGGCTGGTGTAAAAATCATGATCACCTTCGGTGGTTTGGAGAGTTATCAGATAATAATCGGCACTCATTTTGTCCGCATTTTTTGCTTTGATTACCGATCCCGATACCTGATAGTTTTTTGTTGGGGCAACCAAACAATATAGCCTGATTATACTGAATTGGAGAAGTGCGCTGATTGTATAACATGCCAACAAAAAAATGAAGTTGTCACCAATTCGAACGGCCCAGAGGTCTTCACCAAAAAAACGGCGCCTGATCTGGAAACCGGTAAAAAGACTCCAGAACAAGCCGGCTTTAACAGCGCGAACTTTCGGCTCAACGTCTCCCAAATGGCAGTACTCACCCGGACAGGGTTTGATAAAGGCAAAAACGCCACAGGCAAGCAGAAAAATCCAGGCGGCTTGTTTTGCGGTAAAGTTAATTTTCATTCGAATGGATTGACTTTAGGTCCTGATCTTCAGCAAATCAGCAATGGACGTAAACGCAACCACATCTTTGGTATAGCCGTAGGCATCGCACAACGGCTGAATCCGGTTGTTGTCGCCCATGGCCAGATCGACGTCCTCCATCGTAAACTGACAGGGGTGCTCGTACCCCGCAGCGTGCGAGATTTCCAGAATTTCCTTGGTCAAAGCCTTGATGTAATTGTAAAACCGCTCACTTTTCAGCGTGGTATCAATCCCGGCCTGTAACCATTTGCTTTGGGTGGCAACGCCCGACGGACAGCGGTTGGTGTGGCAAATCTGGGCCTGAATGCAACCGATGGACAGCATCGCTTCCCGGCCCACATTCACCAGGTCGGCACCCATCGCAAACGCCATGATGGCCGATTCGGGCAACCCCAGTTTGCCGGAAGCAATGAAGGTGATGCGGCTGGTCAACCCGCGTCGCTGAAAAATCTGGTAGACTTTTGAAAAGCCGTAGACGAAGGGCAGCGAAACGTGGTCGGCAAACGACGGCGGGGCTGCTCCGGTTCCGCCTTCCCCGCCGTCGATGGTAATAAAATCCGGACCTTTTCCGGTTTCCAGCATGTAGTCGGCCAACTCGGCCCACAATTCCAGTTTGCCGACCGCCGACTTGATGCCCACCGGCAGACCGGTTTCGGTCGCCATCGCTTCGATGAAGGCCACCATCGTGGGAATATCGGAAAAGGCGCTGTGTGAAGCGGGAGAAATGACATCCTTGCCCATCTCGACGTGGCGGATTTCGGCAATTTCGGCGGTGATCTTGGCGGCTGGCAGCACGCCCCCTTTACCCGGTTTGGCACCCTGCGATAGTTTCAGCTCCAGCATCCGGACAAACGGATTTTCCTCCACCAGCTTCACCAGTTTTTCCATGACAAAATTGCCGGTATTGTCCCGAACCCCGAAATACGACGTGCCGATATTGACCACGACATCCGCGCCAAATTTGTGGTAGGGCGACAAACCGCCTTCGCCGGTATTGTGGTAGCAGCCGAATTTCAGAGCCCCTTTGTTCATTGATTCGATGGCTGCCGCCGACAGCGACCCGAAGCTCATGCCGCTGATGTTGACGATCGAGGGCGGGTGATACGGTTTCCGGCGTTTGTGAAAAAGCCCGATGACTTTGGCCGATGGTGCAATATGGGGGCTGTTGTAATTGGGATTATCAGGCGACAGCTTGAGCGGAAGCAAAGCGGGTTTGATGAAAATATACCCCGCACTGGTAATATCCTGGTCGGTACCGAAACCCTGAAAGTTGTTCTCCTGCTTCGAGGAAGCATAAATCCACGCCCGCTGCTGGCGGTTAAATGGCAGTTCTTCGCGGTTGTTGGCCACGATGTATTGCCGCAATTCCGGCCCGAAACTTTCCAGGAAATACCGGATGTTGCCGACGATGGGGAAATTATGCCGGATGGTGTGTTTCTTCTGATTGATGTCGTAGAGGGCCAGCAGCAGTAAGCCAATCAGTAGCCATCCCCACCAGGAAATGGTGCCAAGTAATGTGAGAAGTTCCAAGCGTATCAAGTTTCAGTGAGTTACGTAAATGTAAGCAATGAAACAAAAAAAACCTGCAAGGCCACGTTGTCCTTGCAGGTTTGTTGGAGAGCGTTACAAAAATGGGCCGTTGGATTCTGCAAACGGGTAAATTAGCCTTCAAAACGGACACCGGCGACCCGGGCCATGTCTTCCCAGAACGAGGGGTACGATTTGGCCACCACGCCCGGTTCTTCAATCACCACTTCCTGCCGCATCGCCACCGGCGCAAAAGCCATTGCCATCCGGTGATCGTCGTAGGTGTCGAACGTAGGAACCGTGTCGATGGAATGGGTGGTGCGAACTTCGTAGCGGGTATTTTTCTCCACTTCCACCATCTCGGCCCCGATTTTTCGGAGTTCGGTCTGAAGCGCGAAAACCCGGTCGGTTTCCTTGATTTTCAGACTTTCGACGCCGGTCAGGGTCAAAACAACGCCTTTTACGGCGCAGCAAACCGCCACGGTTTGGGCCAGATCGGGGCAATCCGTAAAATCCCAGGTTAAAGCCGATTGCGCCGGTATTTTAGTCAGAATGACACCTCGATCGGTGAACGTACTTTCCACGCCGAGGGGTCGCATGATGTCTACAATGGCACTATCACCCTGCAACGAAGCTTCTTTTAACCCCAATAATTCAATTTGGGACGATTCCTCCTCGGCCAGCGACAGCATACTGAACCAGTAACTGGCCCCCGACCAGTCGGATTCGATGGAGTAATCGGCAGGCATATAGGGAGTTGGCGGAACGGTAATGGTTTTGGTAGCCCAGTCGGCCAGAGCCTGAACACCAAAATGTTCCATTTGGCGCAGGGTCATTTCGATGTAAGGACGCGAACCGATATCGCCGGTCAGTTCGAGCGTCAGGCCGTCGGGTAGGGTGGGAGCGATCATCAGCAAAGCCGAAATATACTGGCTGCTTACATCGCCCCGGATCGCCAGCCGGTTGGTGCCATTCCCGGAAAACCCTTTCGTTGCAAGGGGTGGAAAACCGTCATTTTTCAGGTAGTCGATGTCGGCACCCAGCGCCCGCAGCGCATCGACGAGAATACCAATGGGCCGTTCGCACATGCGCGGAGTTCCGGTCAGCGTTTTGTGTTGGCCCGTCACGGCAAAATAAGCCGTCAGAAACCGCATGGTAGTGCCGGCATCTAGAACGTCGGCCACCGAATCGTCCGATTGTAAAAGCCGGATCATGGTCTGGGAGTCGCGGGCTGCTGAAACGTTGTGCAACGTGCCACGAAAGCCAGTCAAAGCATTGATAATCAGGGCGCGATTGCTTTCACTTTTGGAAGAAGCCAGAGGAATGGTAGCCCGGACCGGCCCGGACGGTGGGGTTAGACGTATAGCGTTCAAATCAGAAACGGATTGGTTAATAGTGCTGCAAAACTAATCAAAGGAATGAGGAATGAGGAATGATGAACGATGAATTGCCTGTCGTAGCGCATCCATCGTTCATTATTCCTCATTCCTCATTCGCGGAAAGCTAGTAGGTTTCAAGGACTTTCAGGCGGTGGTTTTTATTGATCCGGTAGCGCGGATAGCTCACTTTGTAGCAGATCGCGCCCAGCGCAATCATGACCGCCGGGGCTTTCAACGCGCGGGAATCGGCAACGAGTCGCTTTTCGCTGCGGGAAACGTTGATGACATCCGCCAGAAAAAAGAGGGTTCCGGCGATGGGAAAAATGTAGGTGCCCTGCGTGATGAACGGAATCTGACGGTTGACGTATACTTTTTGAATTTTGTCGATTCTGAAATGAACGGTTTCGGGCAGAAAGGTATTGGGATCTTCCAGAATCAGCATCAGCGTCGTGTCCGTGACGCCGTAAAGCGGTTCCCGGTATTTTTTGCCATTGTACCGAAATTTAATTTCCTCGTTCGGAAAATACCGGTAGCGACGAAAACCGCCCAGCCGCCCCATCACATCCAGCGCCAGGTATTTCTGCCCCGGCCGAATCATGGCTGCGTAGGGCGACTTCTGCTTGATCATCAGCGAGTCCACAGAAAGCGTATCGCTCTGTGCCTCAACGGAATGAACGAAAAATAGCAGCAGTACCGAAACGAGCAGACGATGGATCATAGTCTCTAAACGAAGAATTTTAACTAAATTACCCATCGTCGGGGCACAACTTTGGGGTTTGCCCCGACGATGACCAATCTGTTAACCAAAAAATAAACCATTTGGCTTCTAATTACCGGATTTTTACGCAAAACAACCGGATTATTCCGCATTGACAAGCTGTTTGCCTTTCGGATATTTGACTGTATACCGAAACACGAGGTCGCGGTTTTCACCCGGTTTGAGCGTCAAATTCCAGGTCAGACGACCGGTTTCGGCGTTGCGTTCCGCCCCGGCGCTGTCATTCAACTCCACCTCGATCCGGTTATCGGTCGAAACCGGAATCTGGTCGAAAAGCGTCAGATTTACCGGCTCGGTTTTCGTATTCCGAACCGAAATCTTGTAGCTATACTGATCACGAACAGCCGACCCCAATCCTTTTCGGCTGCTGAAATCCTGCGTTTTTTCCCGTTTTACGATGATTTTCCTGTCGCGGCCCAGTCCCAGCGTCAACGTATCGCCCGCTTGCTGCAAATCGACCCGCGTTTCGCCAACATAGGTGCCGTCAAAATAGGTGCGGGCGATTCCGTTTAGCAGATTTAATTTTTCCCAACCCGACAAGGTCGCGATCAAAAAGGCATCCGAATCAACCTTGGGCGTCGCCGTATACCGATAACTAGCCGGTACTTCACCCGATTGAATATCGACCACCTGCGGGCGGTTGTTCGACAAGATGGTGTACGGCGTCGAGATTTCAAACTTGACACTCGTTGGCTGTTCCGTAACCTGGGTAAAATCGGCGGTGGTGGCCAGATCGGCGGCTGAAGCGGCCTCGCTGGCCACCGCGCCCCCGCTCTGTTGTCTTGATTGTAATTTTGCCTGAGCGGGCGCCATCATCGGAACCGGCCGGGGTTCATAGAAACTCACAAACTGCGTTTCCAACTGGGGCTGCGTTCCGGGCAAAGCCGGGTTGGAGGTCGATAAAGTCAGCCTGACATTCTGCCAGTCGAAACCGGTATTCTGGTACACATTCGCTTTGTAAGCCAGAAGGGCCGGTTTTTTGGTGTCGCGAACCCGAATGTCGTAAAACGGAACCCAACCGGCGTTGTCCACCACGTAACTCAGTTCCAGATCGACGGTCGTCCGGGCTTTTGCCGAGAGTGTCACTTCAATTTCGCCGACCGGCCGCTCACGTTTCGCATTCTGTTCTTTCACCTGTCCTTCGAGCCGGTCGACTTTCAGTTTCTGCTCCTTCACCAGTTTTTCCAGCGCCAGGAGTTTCTTGCCCACGTCGGTCAGCCGCTGGCGGAAAAAGTCGGCCATGTCGGCCACCTCCTTCACGACGGTGCCTTTTTCGGTGCCCACTTTCTGATTGGCCAGCACCATTTTCTTCTCGTTTTCGAGCACTTCTTTCTGAAGAGTCAATCCGTCGAAGTAATCACGGGCCGTTCGTAACGAATCCTCCAGCCGTTGCAGGGAAGCCGGTTTTGGTACTTTGGTCAGAAAGTTGGTCCGGAACTGAACGCCCTGAATAACGGCGTCGCCTTTGCCGCTGACCTGAATACTCTGGGGGTCGGTCTGGGCCGACGCATTATCGATAATCAGCCGCGTTGTACCCGGAGTGAGGGTTGCCCGCGCCTGCGCATTAATCTGGGCACGGTTCAGAAATACCGTAATGTGTTGCAGGGTCGAGGTGACGCGCTGTTCGTCTTCCTGGGCTTGTACGACCGAAAACAAAAAACAGGCGGTTATGATAAAGAGGATTTTTTTCATGAATTACGGATGGAAAAATGCTGGTTCGAGAATATAGATACCATTCGGAGCGGTTTCGTTTAGTCTGTCGGCTATTTTTGTGAAAATAGTCGGCCGGAAATCCGGTTCGATTTAGTGAATTGTTCGTACAAACCGTCCAGCCGGTTGTAAATTTCCGGTCTGTTTCCGCCAATCCAATGATTCCAGTTCACCAACTCAAAGCGTTTACGAAGCAAGTTTTTCTTAAAATCGGATTTTCGGATGCCGACGCCGATCTGGCGACCACGGTTCTGGTGCAGGCCGATCTCCGGGGTGTGGATTCCCACGGCGTGGCCCGTCTGGCGGGCTATGTGCGCCTGTATGACCACGGTCGCCTGAATCCGGCTCCGGAAATTCGGGTCGTTCACGAAACGCCGTCCACGGCGGTGGTCGACGGCGACCGCGGGGTTGGTCTGGTTGTAGGGCCGAAAGCCATGCAGATTGCCATCGAAAAAGCGCGGATGGCGGGCACGGGCTGGGTCGCCGTCCGGAATTCCAACCACTTCGGTATTGCCGGGTACCACGCCATGCTGGCGCTCGAACACGACATGATTGGCCTGACGATGACCAACGCGGCTCCGCTCGTCGCTCCCACGTTTTCTTTGGATAAAATGCTGGGTACCAACCCGATCGCTGTTGCGGTGCCGGCTTTAACCCAGCCGCCATTTGTCGCTGATTTTGCTTCGACGGCGGTGGCGTATGGCAAGATGGAAATTTTGCAGCGCAAAGGCCAGGACGCACCCTTGGGCTGGGCGCAGGACGCGCAAGGCCAGACCACAACCGATGCCAATCCAATTAAGAACGGGGGCGCGTTGTTGCCACTCGGTTCAGATCGTGAACACGGTAGTCACAAAGGATACGGTTTAGGGGCCATTGTCGATATTTTCTCCGGCGTACTGTCGGGGGCCAACTACGGGCCGTGGGTTCCGCCTTTCGCTACGGCGGGTTTCATGGCCGCGCAGGAAGGCGTTGGGGCCGGAACCGGGCACTTCTTCGGGGCAATGCGAATCGACGCCTTCCGAACCGCCGATGACTTCAAACAACATATGGATAACTGGATTGGCGCGTTTCGCAACGCCCGGGCGGTGGAAGGAAAAACCGTATTGATTCCCGGCGACCCCGAGCGCGCGATGGAAGCCGAGCGCGGGGCAAACGGATTGCCCTTGATTGAACCGGTTATTCAGAGTTTACGCGAACTGGCAGAACGGTTTGAATTGAAATGGGATTCCACCCAAATGACGAACGGACAATAATCATTTAATGACTCAACCTCAACCCAAACCCTGGCTGATTTTGCTGGCTTTTGCCGCCGTTTACATCATCTGGGGATCGACGTATCTGGCCGCTTTGCTGGGTCTGGCGAGTATTCCGCCTTTTCTAATGGCTTCGTTGCGTTTTCTGATTGCCGGTATTTTGCTGTTCGGTTACTGTCTGTTAAAAGGTGATTCGAAACTGACAGCCCGGGATCTGGGCCGCAACGCCTTGAGTGGGGTTTTGATGTTGTTCGGCGGCACGGTTTCCGTGATCTGGGCCGAGCAATACATGCCTTCCGGTTTGGCCGCCATTCTGGTGACGACGCTGCCGTTCTGGTTTGTGATTCTGGACCGGCGGCAGTGGCGTCATTATTTCGCCAACTGGATGATTCCCAGCGGAGTCGTTATCGGTTTTGCCGGAGTGGTATTGCTCCTGGCGCAACCCGGTCAGACTGCGCAGTTGCTGCAATCATCCGGACAATTCTGGGTAAGCGTTGGCGTATTATTGACGGGCGGTATTTTCTGGACCTTCGGCTCACTCTACGCCAAATACAAACCGGCCTCCTCCTCAACGGTTTTGAACGGCAGCTTCCAACTGCTATCAGCGGGCACTTTCAGCGGGCTGGTTAGTCTGCTTTCCGGCGAACTGACTGATTTTCAGTTTGATCAGGTGCTGCTTAAATCCTGGCTGGCGCTGGTGTATATGATAGCTATGGGCTCGATCGTCACGTATCTGGCTTACCTGTGGCTTCTGAAAGTGCGGCCACCGGCGGTTGTCAGCACCTACGCGTATGTAAATCCGGTCATTGCGGTTTTGCTGGGCGGACTGTTTGCCAACGAGTCGATTTCGGTCCGGCAATTGCTGGCGCTGGTGGTTATTCTGACGGGCGTACTGCTGGTCAATCTGCCCAACTACCAGCGCATCCGGAAACCCGTCGGGGCAAAAGTTTGATTTGTTATTATTGAACCGCCATCCTTACTACCTTTGCAGTCCCAACTGTTTGTACTTATGTCCCGTTCATTTGTCATTGGAATTCTGATTGTCGCATCCGTTCTGTTATCTACGTTCTCATTTTATGGGTGGCAAATTTTCAAAACGCCGAACCTGCAAACGGATGAAGGCGACAAAGATTTTGAGCTGCTGATTCCGCGTGGAGCGACGTTCAAAACCGTCATGGACTCGCTTGATGCCCACCATGTCGTGCACGATAAAATGTCGTTTCGGTTTCTGGCGCGCTTCATGAAGTATACCGATAATGTGAAAAACGGTCGGTATATTATTAAAAAGGAAATGAACAACCAGGACGCGATTCGCAAACTCCGTTCGGGTGCTCAGGACCCCATGAAGCTGACCTTCAATAACATCCGGTTAAAAGATGAACTGATTGCCAAGCTGGGGAGCAAATTTGAATTCGGCCCTCAGACGCTGGATACCCTTTTGAAAGATCCCAGGGTGTGTGAACGGTATGGTTTCGATACGACGACGATCATGTGCATGTTTTTGCCGAATACGTACGAATTTTTCTGGACCACCAGTGCCACGAATTTTCTGGACCGGATGGGAAAAGAATACAAGAAATTCTGGACCCCCGAGCGTCAGCAAAAAGCAAAAGACATGGGATTGACCCAGACGCAGGTGCAAACGCTGGCTTCCATTGTTGAATCGGAAAGTAAAAAGAACGACGAAAAACCGCGGGTTGCCGGCGTTTACTGGAACCGATTGCAGCGGGGTATGTTGCTGGAAGCCGACCCGACGCTGGTGTTTGCCCTCCGCGATTTTACCATCCGGCGGGTGCTGAACGTTCATAAGCTCATCGATTCGCCGTACAATACGTACCGGTTTAAAGGCCTGCCGCCCGGTCCGATCAACCTGCCGACGCTCAGTTCGATCGATGCGGTATTGAATCACGAAAACCATGATTACCTGTATTTTGTAGCCCGATCGGATTTTTCCGGCTATCACACCTTCGCCAAAACGTACGAAGAACACCTGAACAACGCCCGGATTTATCACGCCGAACTGAACAAACGGGGAATTATGAAATAAATAGACTAAAGAAGCGAGACCAGAGAATAGTAGCCAAAAAGCCGCCAAAGTCATCATTCTCTTGTCCAGCCTCTCTATCTTACGAAACCATGTTTACGTACGAAGTGCCACCCATTCGGGTTCGTTATGCCGACACCGATCAGATGGGGTATGTTTATTACGGCAATTACGCCCGGTATTATGAAATCGGACGCGTGGAAGCGTTGCGGAGTCTGGGGTTTCATTACAAGGACATGGAAGCATCGGGCGTGATGATGCCCGTTTATGAAAACCGTTCGCGGTATCTGCGGCCAGCCCGGTACGATGATCTGCTGTCGATTCGGGTATCGATCCACGAAAAACCCGGGGTGCGGATCATTTTTCACTACGACATTTACAACCAGCACGGCGACCATCTGAATACCGGGGAAACGACGCTGGTTTTTATGATGGCCGCTACGGGACGCCTGACCAAATCGCCCGCTGATCTCAACGAAAAACTCAAACCTTTTTTTGAATCCAGGGTTTAATTTTCATCCAGTAACGCTACCTGATCATGTTGGAAAAATTGATGCGATATAGCGCCGTTCAACGCGTTATTATTTTTCTTCAGAAGCACCGGGCCTTTGATTCCAAACAGGACTGGTTTCAGTTTCTGAATAAATTTCTCCCCAAAATAGCCGACAATGATACCAGTGAGCGGGCTGCTTCGGTAGCGTATAGCCTTATTCTGGCGGTTTTTCCGGCCGTCATTTTCCTGTTTACCCTGATTCCGTTGATCCCGATTCCGAACCTGGAAGGTCAGGTGATGGACTTTTTCTCGCAGGTTCTTCCCGCATCGACCTACGATACCGTCAAAACCACCATCTACGACATCATCAGCCGGCCCCGGGGTAATGTGCTTTCGTTCGGTTTTCTATTGGCTTTGTATGCGGCAACAAACGGAATTCTGTCGCTGATGATGGCTTTTAATTCGTCTCACAAAACCGGTGAACGGCGCGGTTTTCTGAAAACCCGGCTGATTGCCTTCGGTTTGACCATTATGCTGGCGGTCGCCCTGTTTTTAGCGATTGCCGGTTTAGTCGTGGGGGGCGTTTTGACGGATTACCTCCAGCACATCCGCATTCTTGACAATGTGGTTGTGACAACGCTCCTGAATGTAAGCCGGTATCTGGTCGTGTTTGCGGTATTTGTTGGGGCTATTTCGGTGATTTATAAATTTGGCCCCGACATCGATATGAAATGGAAGTTTGTCACGCCCGGTAGTATCATTGCCTCGGTACTGGTGGTGTTGACTACCTACGGGTTTTCGTTTTATGTGTCCAACTTCGGCTCCTACAACAAGCTTTATGGTTCCATCGGAACACTCATTGTACTCATGATCTGGATTAATCTGGTCTGTTTACTGCTTATTCTCGGATTTGATTTGAATGTGGCGTTGTATCAACTGGAAGGCGATAAAAATCCGCAGGTAGAAGAGAAAACAATAAATGCTCCCCAAACCGCTTAGAGAGCATTTACAATAACCCTAACCCAAAAAATCAGTAGCCAAGCTCTCGGCCTAAACTCTGACTGTTTCTTGCTGATAATTAGCATAAAAACCGTGCCAAAGCTGACTTAATTTACTATTCGGTTGCAGGCCCGCATTTCCCTTTCTACTCCGTAATCAGCACCGTTCACTCAAAAATGTTGTATTTATCGTTTGAATAATACATACTATTGCCCTAGGGAGAGTTGCAGTCTCTTTGTTCGATAATTACCTATCCTTCATCATCTATTATGGCTGAAACTCTTGTTGAGGAACCGCAGGGCTTGCTGGCAGATTACCTGTCGTCGGTCCGACCGTTGGTATCGGTTATTTGCATCTGTTATAACCACGAACGCTTTATTACGACGGCTTTGGAGTCGGTTTTAAACCAGACTTACCCGCTGGTCGAATTGATTGTAATTGACAACAACAGCAGTGACCACTCGGTGGCTCGAATTGAGGAAGTAATCCAAAAACATCCGAAAATTCAGTTGATTCGGAACACCGAAAATACCGGGATCTGCCGGGCGTTTAACCAGGGACTGAAACGGGCCAAAGGACGGTATATAATTGATTTATCGGGCGACGATGTTCTGCACCGCGAACGGATTACCCGGCAGGTTGCCGGATTTGAACGATTGGCGGGCGACTATGCCGTAATTTTCAGTAATGCCGCTTACATCGACGAAAACGGCCAGTTGACCGGCTATCACTACCCCGTCAATTCGAGAGGAGAAACCACGCTGGAGGTGCCATCAGGTTGGGTTTTTAAGGAAATTCTGGCGTCTTATTTTGTGTCGACTCCCACCATGATGATGCGGAAAGATGTTCTGGAAAGCCTGGGGGGCTACGACGAATCGCTGAGTTATGAAGATTTTGATTTCTGGGTCCGGACGGCGCGTGATTACCGGTATCATTACCAGGACGAAGTGCTGACGAGCAAGCGAATCCTTCGAAACTCACTTTCTAGCCAATTTGCCGACCGGCAAAGCTCACTGCTGGGGTCAACGTTGAAGGTTTGTTACAAAGCCTTCGACCAGTGCCAGTCGACGGACGAATACCAGGCGTTGGCGGGACGTATTCGCTGGTTTATCCGGCAATGCTTTTATACCGAGCAGTTCGAACTGGCGTTTCGGTTTAAAGAATTGCTGGAATTCATGGAAAGGCCCGATTTCCAGACAGCTGTGATCCTGCGTCTTTGCAAGTGGCATATTCCGATCAACAGGTTATACCGGCGGTATGCCCAATGGCAGCAAAACCGCCAGATTAGTCGGGGCGATGTCCGGATGTTGGTTTGACAACCACGCCAGATTTCTTTTAATCTCAGCCAGGAAATCGGTTATTTGCAACCAAAAGGCCCCAGGTTAGTTAAGCAGATAATCAAGAGAAGTGTATGTCAGCCGAGTTTTTACGGATTCATCCCGATACCCCTGAGGAGCGGAAGATTCGCCATGTGGTCGATGTCCTGCGCGACGGCGGGGTCATTATCTATCCAACCGACACGATTTATGGATTGGGTTGCGATATTCACAACACCCGGGCCATCGAGCGCATTGCCCGCATCAAAGGCATCAAACCCCAGAAGAACGATTTTTCATTTATTTGCCACGATTTGAGCCACATCGCGGACTATGCCAAAGTTGGAAATATGGCGTTTAAAATGATGAAGCGACTGCTGCCGGGGCCCTACACGTTTATTCTCGATGTTAGCCACCGGGTGCCCAAAATCCTTCATACCAACAAACGAACGGTGGGAATCCGGATTCCCGACCACAACATTCCGCGTGAAATTGTGAAAGAGCTGGGCAATCCGATCATTACGACGACCATCAAAGACGACGACGATATTATCCAGTATATTACCGATCCCGAAATTATTTTTGAGCGGTTTCAACACCTGGTCGATATCGTTATCGACGGCGGAATAGGCGGAAATATTCCCTCAACCATCATCGACGCTACAACGGATGATTTTGAAATTGTCCGGCAAGGATTGGGGCCGGCGGAGGTGTAAAACGGGTTTAAAAAAGTTAAAACCAAAACCTCATACTCATTATTTTCAGAATACCATTTCGATTTACAATAGAGTTTCTATTTTTGGTGTACCTACGGATTAGAGTCCGTATTTTTTATGACCTTCACGGTCTGAAAACCGTAGGTTGTTAATTTCACATTTATTAATTCAAAAACAGTGGTAAACGGAGGGTGTAAGGCGTGCCGAGCGGCATGGAAAGCAGTGGCAATTACTTCAATAGTTATTCAATTCAACGCGTTAACGGGCTGTTCATCCAGCAATGGAAGCAGTGAAGAAAAGACCAAAACCGATAGCGTTGCCGTCAAATCGTCAGCGCCGGTAACGGATTCGGTTCAGAAAGTGGCCGTCGTTCAGACGGCGTCGGCCGACACAACGGAAAAAGATCCGATGAAGGCCGACACCCTGCAATTTGCCGGAACCTTGCCCGATACGCTTCTGCCCAAGCACCGGATTCTGGCATATTACGGAAATCCGCACTCAAAAAAAATGGGTATTTTGGGTGAGTTTCCCCGCAAGGAGATGCTGCGCAAACTCGACCAGGAAGCCGAAAGATGGCAAAAAGCGGACCCCTCAAAACCCATTCAGAAAGCCTTGCATCTGGTTGCAATTTCGGCACAGGGAGCGCCCGGTAAAGACGGAAATTACCGCCTTCGGATGAGTGACAAAACGATCCGGAAAGTCATCAGCTGGGGTGCTCAGCACGGAGCCATTGTTTTTCTGGATATTCAGGTGGGTCTGGCCCCGCTGAAAGGCGAGCTGGCTTTTCTCGAAAAATACCTGAAACTGCCTTATGTACACCTCGGGATTGACCCGGAGTTTTCGATGAAAACCGGTGCTCGTCCGGGATCCAAAATTGGTACCTATGACGCGTCGGATGTCAACGATGCTGTGCAGTTTCTGAGCCGGATTGTTAAAGAAAATAACGTTCCGCCGAAGATTCTGGTGGTCCACCGGTTCACGCAACGCATGGTGACGAACTACAAAAATATTAAGCTCGATCCCCGGGTTGCGGTTGTCATGGACATGGACGGCTGGGGACCACCGTCGTTAAAGATCGATTCATACAAAGATTACATCGTTAAAGAACCGGTTCAGTATACCGGCTTCAAGCTTTTCTACAAAAATGATATGAAGAAAGTGGACCACCGGTCAAACCATAAAGTTCCGCATTTGATGGAACCAGAAGAGGTTCTGGCTTTGGAACCCAAGCCACTTTATATTCAATATCAGTAGTAAGATTACCGGCAGCCTGAAAGGCCTGAATAGATTAACCCC
Organism: Larkinella knui; assembly: GCF_003858645.1. Classification (GTDB taxonomy): domain Bacteria; phylum Bacteroidota; class Bacteroidia; order Cytophagales; family Spirosomataceae; genus Larkinella; species Larkinella knui. Next base: position 1,051,447 of record NZ_RQJP01000001.1, read on the forward strand.
GACACCGCCCGGGTCTACCCGGCTCAATACCAGACTAAGCCTGAAAGGCTTGAATACGCTAACCCCGGGCGGTGCCCGGGTCTAATCCGACAAGCATACATCGCCCTTACGGAACAGGCCAACTCATCCCATAAGCTTACTTACGGACAGAGTCATGGCGAGCCCCGGGCGGTGCCCGGGGTTAGCGTATTCAAGCCTTTCAGGCTTAGTCGGATGCTGGGCTGGTATCCCCCGGGCGATGCCCGGGGTTAGCGTATTCAAGCCTTTCAGGCTTGGTGGATGCTGAGCTGGGTATCCCCCGGGCGGTACCCGGGGTTAGCGTGTTCAAGCCTTTCAGGCTTAGGTGGATGCTGGGCCGGTATCCCCGGGCGCTACCCGGGGTTAATCTATTCAAGCCTTTCAGGCTTAGTCGGATGCTTCATGCAGGCTTTTATCCCATTCTACCACTTCACCTGCGTCTTTACGTATTTGTCGCGTTTGTGCTTCCAGCGTTTGTGCGACCAGAGCCAGTCGGAGGGCGCTTTTTGAATGGTTTTTTCCAGAAGATCCCGGTATCGGTGGAGTATTTCACCTGCCGGTAGATGGTCATACGGCGGTTCGGCGATGGGGTAGAACGTCATCGTGTAATGACCCCGGCGGATGCGTTGCATTTCAATGTAAAAAACCGGCAGGCTAAAACTGCGGGCCAGCCGCTCCGTGCCGGGATAAAACGGCGTTTCCTGATTCATGAACGTGGTCCAATAGCCATATTCGGGCTGGTCGGGAATCTGGTCGGCAACGAGAGCAATCAGGCGGGGCTCTTTTCGCCGGGTAACCATTTCCCGCAGCAGGGCCTTCATCGGCACGGGTTTGGCGCCAAAATTGGAGCGGATATAATGAACCAATCGCTCCGAAACCGGATTGGTTAATTTTTTATAAACCGCATCGGCGGGCATCCCATTCACGACCGATGCGGAAGGGGCCCATTCCCAGTTGCACTGGTGTGAAGCCATAATTAAAACCGCCTGACCCTGCCCCAGTTTTTCCTCAACCAGTTCTTTGTTGGTAAAAGTTACCCGATTTTGTAACTCGGCGGGTGACAATCCCGGTAACTTAAGCGTCTCAACCAATACATCCGCAAAGTTTCGGTAAAATTTTTTAGCGATATACCGGCGTTCCGTATCTGATTTTTTAGGAAAGGAGCGTTTTAAATTCGTATCGATTACCTTTTTTCGGTAGCGGATGAGATAAGCCAAAAGAAAGTACAAAACATCGGAAATGATGTAAAGGGCGGCAATTGGAACGTTGGCAAATAACCGGAAAAAGAATAGTGTCATTGGAAAATGGGTAATCCGATCCGCAAAAAAATACCGCCGAATTAAAATTTTGCGGAACCGTTTGCTTGTTCAATGCGAAATTCATTTATTTGGTGCTATCAACGAGTCGAGTATATTGGAAAAGTACCACGTTGGTCAATTAAGCCAGGCAATTCGGATTGAATTGCATTACCTTCCCAGCCTGACTTATTTCACCGCACTCTTACCCTTCGATACCGTTTGGCTGGAAGCAGCCGAACATTATGGAAAGCAAAGTTACAGAAATCGGTGTTATGTCCTGACGGCAAATGGCATCGACCGACTGACGGTTCCGGTACTGAATGGTACGCATAAGCAATTAATTCGTGAGGTACGGATTGATGACCGTCAAGCCTGGCCGGATCGTCACTGGCGATGTTTGGTTACGGCTTACAGCAAAGCTCCTTTTTTTGAGTACTATGCTGATGAACTGGAGTTGGTATTTCGGAAAAAATGGGTCTTCTTAATTGACTTAAATCTCGAACTGCTGACATTATGTCTGAAATGGCTGGGCTGGCAGAAGACGCTGCTTTTGACAGAAACCTTTGAAAGACAACTGAGTAGGGAAGTTCTGGATGCTCACGCGCAAATCAATGCCCGGGGAAATATACAAAATGGCAGGTTTTATCATCCCGTTTCTTATCTTCAGAACTTTGGCAATGTATTTGTACCTGATTTAAGCATTCTGGACTTGATTTTCTGCCAGGGAAATAGGGCCAGCGACGTTTTAAAGCAGTCGTTGATCCAGTGAACAATACCGAAAAAAAAATCGTTACTACGGTAAGACGCAAATAATACAACCCTAAGCGAATGGAAGCTAAATTTTCGAACCGAGTTAAAGAAGTTATCTCGCTCAGCAGAGAGGAAGCCCTGCGTCTGGGTCATGACTACATAGGCACAGAGCATCTGTTGCTGGGTATGATTCGGGAAGGCGAAGGGGTAGCCGTTGGGTTATTGAAAAAATTGGGCATTTCATTGGACGAACTCCGCGTAACCATCGAGCAGGCGACCAAAGGAACCGCAACCAACAATGTCAAAAATCTGGCCAATATACCACTCACACGTCAGTCTGAAAAAGTACTTAAGATTACGTACCTGGAAGCAAAAATCTTCAAAAGTCCGCTGATTGGCACGGAACATCTGCTCCTGTCCATTCTTCGCGATGAAGACAATGTAGCCACCCAGATTTTGAACAAATTTAATGTCAACTACGAGGTAATAAAGGAAATGCTGGAATATCAATCCTCCGGTACACGTCCGCATATGGGCCCCGAAACTGACGACGACGACAACGACCGCGGCATGTTCGGAAGCAGCAGCTCGGGATCGGGAAAAGATCCGAAAGGGTCTGAAAAGTCGCGTACGCCGGTTTTGGATAACTTCGGCCGTGACCTAACGAAATTGGCTGAACTGGGCAAACTTGACCCAATCGTTGGCCGTGAAAAAGAAATTGAACGCGTTGCTCAGATTCTGAGCCGTCGTAAAAAGAACAACCCGATCCTGATCGGTGAACCCGGTGTCGGTAAAACCGCCATCGCGGAAGGGCTGGCCCTGCGGATCGTTCAGAAAAAAGTATCGCGGGTGCTGTTTGGCAAACGCGTGGTAACGCTGGATCTGGCTTCGTTAGTGGCCGGAACCAAATACCGCGGCCAGTTTGAAGAACGCATGAAGGCGGTCATGAATGAACTGGAAAAATCGCCGGAAGTCATTCTCTTCATTGACGAGTTACACACAATCGTCGGTGCCGGTGGTGCTTCGGGTTCGCTCGATGCTTCCAACATGTTCAAACCGGCCCTGGCCCGGGGCGACATCCAATGTATTGGTGCCACCACGCTGGACGAATACCGCCAGTACATTGAAAAAGACGGTGCTCTGGCCCGTCGGTTCCAGGTCGTGATGGTCGACGCTACGTCGGTTGAAGAAACCATCGAGATTCTGAACAACATCAAAGATAAATACGAGGATCACCACCACGTCAACTACACGCCGGAAGCGGTTGAAGCAGCCGTTAAATTATCAGAACGGTATATTTCTGATCGTTTCCTGCCAGATAAAGCCATCGACGTACTGGACGAAGTGGGGGCCCGCGTACATATCTCCAACATCTCGGTTCCCGAAGATATTCTCCGGCTGGAAGACAGCATCGAGAACATCAAGAAGGAGAAAAACCAGGTGGTGAAAAGTCAGAAATACGAAGAAGCCGCTCAGCTTCGCGATAAGGAAAAACGCCTGATCGATCAGCTGGACCGCGCTAAACTGGCCTGGGAAGAAGAAACCAAGAAAAAACGCTATACGGTTTCGGAAGAAAACGTGGCCGAGGTTGTCGCCATGATGACCGGTATTCCAACCAGCCGCGTAGCCACCAACGAAGGGGCCAAACTGCTGAACATGGCTGAACAATTGACCGGTCGTGTGATTGGTCAGGATAAGGCGGTTCAGAAACTGGTGAAGGCCATTCAGCGGACGCGGGTCGGTTTGAAAGATCCCAAGAAACCAATCGGTTCATTCATCTTCCTGGGGCCAACTGGTGTTGGTAAAACCGAACTGGCGAAGGTGCTGGCTTCCTACCTCTTCGACAAAGATGACGCACTGGTGCGGATCGACATGTCGGAATACATGGAGAAATTCAGCGTAAGCCGTCTGGTCGGAGCTCCTCCGGGCTATGTGGGTTACGAAGAAGGCGGTCAGTTGACGGAGAAAATTCGTCGGAAACCGTATTCGGTTGTCCTGTTGGATGAAATCGAAAAAGCCCACCCGGATGTGTTCAACATTCTGTTGCAGGTGCTCGACGATGGTATACTGACGGATGGTCTGGGTCGCCGGGTCGATTTCCGGAACACCATTATCATCATGACCTCGAATATCGGGGTTCGCGACCTCAAAGATTTCGGTTCAGGGATCGGTTTTGCCACCCGTGGTAAGTCCGAAAATCAGGACGAAATCATGAAAAGCACGATTCAGAATGCCCTGCGGAAAGCGTTCTCGCCGGAATTCCTGAACCGCCTGGATGATGTGATCGTGTTCAACTCGCTGCAACGCGAAGATATCCACAAGATTATTGACCTGATGCTGGGCAAACTGCTCGGCCGTGTCACGAGTCTGGGCTACAAAGTTGAACTGACGGATAAAGCCAAAGACTTCCTGTCGGAAAAAGGCTACGATCCTCAATACGGTGCACGTCCGCTAAGCCGGGCTATCCAGAAATTCCTTGAAGATCCCGTCGCGGAAGAAATCCTGAAAGGCGATCTCAAAGAAGGGGATGTGATCATGGCTGACTACGATGACAACGGGGAAAACCTGATCATCACGGTGAAGAAACATGAGCCGGTAACCGAATAAGGTTAACTAGATACAATTGATATACAGTTTCGAATAGGCTGGACGTAAGTTCAGCCTATTTTTTTTGAAGTTGACGGGAAATGAAACGAAATGGGATTGGAAAGTTGAACCGGTATTATTATTGCTACACGTTTACTGTAACTCAACTTATATGAAATTAGCGACTCTCCTGTCCGGTTGCCTGCTCCTGATCCCTCATTTTTCTACTGCTCAGACTGAACCCGGCCGTGCTCTGTGGAGCGGGAATTTGCAACTAAATACCACCCAGCTCGCCGGAGAGTATCCGAACGGTTATACACGTCGCAGTCCTCAACTCAATTTCTCGGTCAATCATGGCGTATTTCTACAAAACAACTGGTTGCTGGGATTGGCGGTTAATGGCTCGTACTACAAACAGGTGAATGCAAACACCATCCCGTTGAATCAGCAGTATCGCCGGGGCGGATTATCGATTTTTGCCCGAAAATACTGGGGAGCCAGCAATTGGCGGATTTACGCCGGTGGTGGTATTGGCGGTAATCTCGACAACTACAGCCAGGAGGTTTATGATGCCGGAACCAGCATCCGAACGGAGAACAGGACAAATACGTACCAGGTTTCACCCTTCACACAAATCGGCGGGGTCTATTTCCTCGATGGCCGGTGGGGCCTGGAAATGTCCACCAACAGCACCGTATTCCCTTTCACATTCAGCGGTTTGACTGCCGGCTTGATTTACATGACGGGTCGGACCCGGTCAGAACGAGACATCCAGGCTGCTACCCCGCCGACGGTCGGATCGCAGGCCCGAGCGGGCCGGTTCACGGTAGGAGCAAGTGTCGTATTTTCAGGCAGAAACGAAGAATTGAATAATCGGCGCTCCGACGCCAAAAGCCTGATAGCGGCCCCTGCGGTTGGTTTTTTTGTGGCAAATAATTTTTTGGTTGGCATTTCGGTGCCCATTACCTGGAGTACCACGAGCGGAACCAGCAAAGCTGCAGAAACCACGCTAGGCATCGCACCCTATGTTCGGGCTTATCTTTCTAATACCCGGCTGCGTCCTTACGTGGGCGCGACCTTTACGTATTCTGCCTATTCTTTCAAACAGGATCCCTTTCCCAAAGAACAAATCAATCATACCACCGGAGGAACGCTCAACGGTGGCCTGGCCTATCTGCTCGGTGATAACTTTATTGCTGAAGCCAACCTGCTGAATCTCAATGTTAGCAAGCAAACCCAAAATAACCAGTTGAAAAATGGATTGTGGCTTCAGGGATTGCAACTGACAACCTCACCGGCTTTTACGGTTCAATACGTTTTTTAACGGGCAGCTCGGGGCTTTGGGAATTAATATGAATGACCGGCGGGCTTGCTAACCATCTTCCAGATCAGGTCGTGCGCTCTTTTGGAAGTTTCAATACCATGCCCGGTATTGGGAATAATCTGACTGCCCTGAAGCGTCAGAATATTTTCTTCGGCTAGTCGAATGGTTTCACCCGGTGGAAATAAGGGATCTTTTTCACCCAGAATCAGGTAAATATCTGATGTAAGTCGGCGCAGCTCTTCTTTCTTCAAGGGTGCCGGGTAATCACCCCGAAACTGGTGATTCAGGAGTGCATAGAGCAGGTAGTTGCTGATTAACTCCCGATAAACCGGGGAAACCGTTTGATGAGGTGGGCAAAAAATCGCTTTATCCAGAAATTTATTCAGATTAGCCGGTGTTGGAAAAATCATCGGTAACAGGTTGTAGTACAAATTTCGGATTGATGTTGAAAAGGGTTGAATACCTGCCGGGTTGACCAATATTGCTTTTTTTACCCGTTCAGGCGATTCCAGACACAGCTTCAGACAGATTAAACCGCCGAGGGATGCACCGGCAATAGTCGTTTTCTTTATGGCCAGGCCATCCAGTATTTCCGTTGCCCAACGACCGTAATCATTCGTTTTGACACCCGGATTTTGTCCATCGCTAAGACTGGGCTGACCGTTTACCTCGACGATGTAATACCGGTAACTTTCCCGGAAGGGTTTCAGCGCATTATCCATATCCCAGAACAAACCGCAGGTTCGGGCACCGGGAAAGAACACGATCGTTGGGGCTTCCGTCAGGTGCGGATTGGCCGCCCAGATCCGCGTGTTTCCAAACGAAGTGGGAATGGAAATTCGCTCGTATGTAAAACCATTCAGGGCTTCTACCTGCCGGTTCCAGTTTTCGAGGAATAAAGTGGCTTCAGACGGTTTTTTAAATGTGGAGATCCGGTTCGATGTCATGCTGATTCTGATGCAGTGATCGCCAAAAGTAGGCATCAGGAACGGGTTTTGACAAGCGGAATGCATACCGGGTGGGTTTGGGTGAATACCTGACGAAACTGGGCCAACCCCTGTTCTCAACAATAGGTATCGTTTATTCCCGAACCTTGAAAATCCTACTGTAGTGATGCTTAACTATTTTTAACAACATGTTTTCATGTATGTCTGAAAATTTACTTATATTTTCCCGAAAAAAGCCAACATGAAAAAAGCTTTACTCCTGGCCTGTCTTTGTGCTTTATCGCCACTCGTTCAGGCCCAAACCGAAAAAGGTCGGGGAATCTGGACGGGAAGCGCCCAATTCGATCATACGTCACAAAAAAATGGTCTCAATCAAAACCGCAATGTATACCGGACCACCAAAAGTAGTTTTTCATTCAGCCGGGGTGTTTTCTTTAAAGATCAATGGCTGGCCGGAGGTGGGCTGAGTATCGGGATGGAAACGGCCCGTTTAAGTACACCAAATTCACCCCAGTTGCCGGGCTTTCGGTTTTCCAACTTCAACAGCAGTCTAAATGGGTTTGTCCGGCGGTATTGGGGAAAAGAAAAGTGGCGGGTCTTGCTGGGGGGCGGTTTATCGCTCAGCTACGGACGAGGGGATTTTGAAGGGGAGAGTACGAGCAGCCCGGACCGGAATACCCTGACGGCTACCCCCGTTGCTCAAATAGGAGCCAATTACTTTTTAACGGACCGGATTGGCCTGGAAGCCTCCGCCATCTCGTCTTCATTTCCATTTGCTTTTAGTGGCTTCGGACTAGGATTGGTCATCCTGACCGGGGGCAGCAAAGAAAACACGACTGGAGTTTACGAAGCTCCCCAAACCGCAAAAGGGCGCTGGGTTATGGGCGGTACATTTACTTTAAATACCCAGGGCGAGAAGCTAAACCGACCCGGTGCCAGCGAAGTACGATTGAACACATTGGCGCTGAGTCCTTCCATTGGATGGTTTATCAAAAAGAACCTTCAACTTGGTGTTTTAGTCCCGTTGTCGATTGTTTGGAATAAAGAGGGGTCGGTTGTAGGGTATGGAATCAGTCCTTATCTGAAAAAATACGTCTCTGATAACCGGCTGCGGCCTTTTGTTGAAGGCAATTTGTCCTACACTTCGATTCGTAGTAAATCCGAGGGAGCCAGTACCTCCGTTCAGCAAACCGCCGGTATTTCCGCCAGTGCCGGGTTAGCCTATCTCCTGGGTGATCGATTTATTGTCGAGGCAACCGTGGGCAACGCGTATTTTATCCGGAATTTTTACCCGAAAGCAACCAGCCAAAGTTCCTGGTCAACCGGTGCCTCAGCGACCCTGCAACCCCGTTTAACGGTCACCTACGTATTCGATTAAAAGAAATAACCCCGGTTCAATCGTCGGGACGGAACCGGGGTTATCTTTTACCAGCGTCTGCTGACTGTATTTTATTTCAATGCTTTAGCGCACTCCTCCACTTTGTCGGTATTGATAAAATCGACACCAATTTTAGCCAGTTGTTTCCAGGCATTGGGATTGTCGGGTGAAGCCCAGAACCGGATGGGCTTGTTCTGGCCGTGCGCCCGCTTAATGAATCGTTTCAGGGTTTCGCGGTCTTTTTCCGGCATTTCACCCTCGCCGTTCCACCGGGAATACGTTTGAAACGTATCGCTGAACAGAGCGACGTGTTTGATGGTTTCGTCGTCGTATAATTCGCTGGGACGGCCGTCGAACAGGATGTAGGTGGGGTAATCGACCCAGTTGGCGATGGGCGGACGGTTACCACTGACCACCAGCTGAATCGCCACGGGGTTCATGGCGCGGTCGAAGCAGGTGCGGTAGGGGGCAACGGCTTTTTGTAATTGCTCGATGGCTTCGACCCCGTTTTCCTTCAGATCAATCAGCAACTGGAACGTGTATTTCCGATCAGAACTGACCGAACCACTGGCCGACTGGCGGCTTTTGTTCTGACCAAACAAGGCGGCTATGGGCTTTAAATAGAGAGAATCCAGCGTACGGCCGGGCTGAATTTGGGATTTATCATGAGCAACTATTAACTTACCGTCAACCAGGAAAACGTCGGCTTCAATGGAACCGGCCTGGTTGCGAATGGCGGCCACGAGTGGCTCCGGTTTTTCGTAGTCGTTGTGGGCGTGAATTTTCTGGGCCACACTCCACTGACTAAAGCAAACCATCAAAAAGATAAAGGCAAATCTTGTCATGAGTTATCAGAGGAGGGTTCAGAAAAAAAGCCGTACAACTCTTTCGCAACGTTTCGGGCAAAAGTAGTCGGATGATCGAATATATACTACTATTTTTGCGGCCAATCTTACAAACCCTCGTTACTCACATTTACTTCATGAGTTTACTTCAAGGAAAAGTTGCGTTGATTACCGGAGCCTCACGGGGCATCGGCCGGGCCATTGCCATTCGTTTTGCCCAGGAGGGCGCTAATATTGCCTTTACTTACCTGTCAAGTATTGAAAAAGGGCAGGCGTTGGAAGCTGAATTAGCGGCTTTTGGAGTTAAGGTAAAAGGGTATCGCTCGGATGCTTCGGATTTTAAAGCTGCCGAAGAACTGGCCAACCAGATTGTGGCTGATTTTGGCACTATTGATGCCGTCGTGAATAATGCCGGTATTACCCGCGACGGCCTGCTGATGCGGATGAGTGAAGAACAATGGGACGTCGTTATCAACGTTAATCTTAAGTCGGTCTTTAACCTGACCAAAGCCGTGATCAAACCGATGATGAAAGCCAAAAAAGGCTCGATCATCAACCTGACTTCGGTAGTCGGTATTCGGGGCAATGCTGGTCAGGCCAATTATGCCGCATCCAAAGCCGGTATCATTGGATTTACCAAGTCGGTGGCGCTGGAACTGGGCTCCCGCAATATTCGTTCGAATGCCATTGCTCCCGGTTTTATTGAAACCGAAATGACCGGCGAAATCAATGAAAAAGCCGTTGAAGAATGGAAGCAGTCGATCCCGCTCCGGCGTGGTGGACAACCGGAGGAGGTCGCCGACTGCGCCCTGTTTCTGGCTTCCGACCTCTCCCGCTACATCACCGGCCAGGTGCTGCAGGTGGACGGGGGAATGCTTACTTAATGATGAATGATGAACGATGAATGATGTGGGGATTGCTCCATCTTTCATTCATCGTTCATCATTCATAACTCATCATTCAATAAGATGCGCTCCGAACTTTATTTTCAATCGTCTCCCTGGTGGTTGCTGCTGTGTCTGGCGGTGGGGGCGGCTTATGCGTTTGCATTGTATCAGCGGAATTCCGGATGGAGTCAGCGGATGAATCTGTCCCTGGCGGCATTCCGGTTTCTGGTGGTCAGTGTGGTGTGTTTCCTGCTGCTCAATCCGCTGATTCGCAGCACCCAGACGATTACTGAAAAACCGAAAGTCGTACTGGCGATTGATAACTCGGAGTCGATGACGGTGGCCGGAAGAGCACAACTCGACCGGGCGCTGGAAGCCGCTAACCAATTGCGGGAGCGCCTGACCAGCGACGATATTGATGTGTCGGTGCAAACGCTGGGCGACAGCCTGGTGACCGGCGATCTGAAAACGATTCCGTTTAACCAGCGGACCACCGATTTGTCGAATCTGCTGGGCGGTATTCGAAACGCTTACGAAGGGCGCAACCTGACCGATGTCGTACTGATTTCGGACGGTATTGCCAATCAGGGGCTTTCACCGACGTTTGGTCGGTATAACTTTGCGTTACATACCGTCGGCGTTGGCGACACGATTCCGAAGCGCGATGTGCAGCTGAAGGATGCTGTGGCCAACAAAATCGCCTACCTGGGCAACCAGTTCCCGATTCAGGCCGATGTCGCCAGCTACGGTTTTCAGGGACGGAGCGGAACGGTGGTTTTGCGCCAGAATGGCCGGGAACTGAGTCGGCAAACCGTCAACTTCAGTCGTCCGGAAACGTTTCAGCAACTGACGTTTCAGACCTTTTCCAGCCAGAAAGGAATGCAGCATTACGTCATAGAAGTGTTGCCCCAGGACGGTGAATTTACACCCCGAAATAACCGCCGGGATGTCTACATCGACATCATCGACGGCAAAGAAAAAATCCTGCTGCTGGCGCTGACACCGCATCCCGACATCAAAGCCTTACGCAGTATTATTGAGAAAAATCAGAATTACGAACTCGATATTCGCATCCTGAACGGGGGAACGGCGGAGATTCCCGACAAAGTCTATGACCTGGTTATTCTGCACCAACTGCCTGATAATCTGAACGCGGGTGCTGGCGTACTGCAGCGGGTACTGCAAAAAAACACGCCGGTATTGTTTATTCTGGGTAATCAGTCGGGCCTGCAATCGTTCAACGGATTGAATCCGGTCATGCAGATTGTGGCGGGCGGGGGTCAGACCGATAAAGTGACGGGGCGCTTTAATGCCGATTTTCATCAACTGAATCTGGACGCCCAGAAACTGACGTTGCTGGACCGGTTGCCGCCGATGCTGGTTCCGTTCGGAGATTTCAAACTGTCGCCGGGGAGCGAGGTGGTTTTGTGGCAGCAGGTAGGAAGTGTTCGTACGAGCAAACCACTGCTGGCGATCAATAGCTCTTCTCAACGCAAGGCCGCCGTTCTGGCGGGTGAGGGACTGTGGGAATGGCGGCTGGAAGAATACGCCTTGACCGATAACCAGGCGGTTGTGGACGAACTTCTTCAGAAAGTAATGCAGCTTATTTCGATTAAAGAAGACCGCCGTAAACTGCGCGTTTATCCCATTCGGAATGAATTTCTGGCGGGCGAAAAGGTGACGTTCGAGACGGAGATGTACAATGATATTTACGAAAAGCTGTTCGACCGGCCGATACGTCTGGAGATTACCAACGAAAAGGCGGTTCCCCGCAGTTTTACGTATACGCCAACGGCCAGCAATTCCCGCTTCGAAGTCAGCAGTTTACCCGAAGGCGTTTACCGGTTCCGGGCTACGGCTGCGTTAAATGGTCGGACGGAAACCGCCACGGGCGAATTTATTGTACGGGAACAGCAATTTGAAGCAATCAATACAACCGCCGATCATCTTCTGCTCCGGCAGTTGGCCCAGCAAACCGGCGGTCGTTTCTACAACGCTTCGACACTTTCGTCGCTGGCCGATGACCTGGTAAAAAAGAAACCGCCCGGACGACTGAGCAGCAATGAGGAGTTGAACGAACTGATTAATCTACGCTGGTTGTTTTTCCTGATTATCGTGTTGATCAGCGTTGAGTGGGGCTTGCGGAAATACCATGGAGCTTATTGAAACACGTGCCGGACACAGGCGGGGCGGGAGGAAGGGAAGAAGAGTACGGTTTTTTTTCATCCTTTTCTTTGCTACTGCGTTCCTTTCTACGGCCCATGCTCAGGATTCTACCCATCGGGCAACGGAGCCCTGTTATCATTGCCGTCTGCGTGGGCTGCTCATTGGGGAAACCATTGTGTACAGTGCGACCTTATACGGATTGAGCAATGCCTGGTATAACAACCCGCTGACGAATTTTCATTTCTTCAACGACAACCACGAATGGCTGCAAATCGATAAAGTGGGTCATATGGTGACGGCGTACCAGATTGCCCGGATCTCGGCTCAGGCGTATCGCTGGACGGGTTTGTCGGATCGAAAAGCCGCTATCTACGCCGGTCTCACGGGACTGATTTTTCAGACGCCCATCGAGATTCTCGACGGTTTTTCGCCGGAATACGGTTTTTCGGTGGGCGACATGATTGCGAATATTTCAGGACCGGCTTTGTATACCGGTCAATACCTGGCCTGGGGTGAACTACGGATTCAGCCGAAATTTTCGTTTCACAATACCGCACTGGCCCGGGTTCGTCCAAATCTGCTGGGCAGTAGCTGGAACGAACGCTGGCTGAAAGATTATAATGGGCAGACGTACTGGCTGTCGGTGAATCCATCGGCGTTTGCCAATCGGGAATCGAAATTTCCAAAATGGCTGAATATTGCCGCGGGCTACGGTATTCAGGATATGGTGGCGGCTGAAACTTCCAAAAGCATCGAACTGGGATACCGGCCTTACCGCCAGTATTATCTTTCGCTGGATATTGATTTTACCCGGATACGAACCCGAAAAAAAGCCTTGAAAACCTTGTTTTTTTTGTTAAACACCTTAAAAATGCCCGCGCCGACATTGGAATACACGGGTCGGAACGGTTTTCGTTTTCATGCGTTATACTTTTAGTTGATACACATGACCGGACACGGCCGATGCTGCATTTTCCCGTAGGCATTGGGGTAAATTAAAACTCACGGACTTTGTTCGTGGGTATGTAAACTATGAACATTGGTGATAAAGTACGAATGTTGCGGGCGAAGGAGCAGGGCATTGTCACGCGCTTCTTACCCGGCAATCAGGTCGAAATTGAAATAGAAGACGGATTCCGGATTCCGGTGTTGCGGTCAGAAATTGTGGTGGTTTCGGAGATGGAGGCCCGGCGGTTTCAAGTCGAGCCCGGTCTGGAAGGTCAGAAATCGGCCAAGCCGGAGATCATCAGCAGCTCGGGAATTTACCTGGCTTTTGTGACCCAAAGCGGACCCGGCGGTGTGAAGGAAGCCACCGTTTATCTGGTCAACAACACCGATTGGGAATTGCCGTTTGCCATCGGTGAAGAACGCGAGAACCGGTATACCGGCTTGTATTCCGAGGTGTTAAAATCGCGATCCTTTTTCAAACTGGCGCAGCCCTATCCGCTGGCGACCATCGAAAACTGGCCGACGTTTCTGATTCAGGCGCTCTGGCACCGGCGCGGATCGGTTTCCCTGCGCGAGCCGTTGATCAGACGACTTAAGTGCCGGACCCAGACTTTTCAGGCCCACAGCGGTTCGATTCCGGTTTTGAACCAAACCGGGGCGGTTTTTCAACTGGATGCTGAGGAAACGGTGCAGGCCGAGCCGGTGAAGCAAGAAACGGCCAAACCGCTCAATGCGACGGCGCTGCGGGAAAGTCTGATGGGCGTTGCGGAAAAGAAGGAACCGGCGGCTAAAGAGCCGGGTACACTGACGCGGCCCTCCTCGATCATCGACCTGCACATCGGAAAATTGCTGCCCAACGGGTTTGGTAGCCGGACCAATGCCGAATTGCTTGAGGTTCAGCTTCAGGAATTTGAACGAAATCTGGAAAATGCGATTGCCAGTGGTATGGACGATATTACGTTTATCCACGGCGTTGGCAATGGCGTGTTGCGGAATGAACTGCACCGAAGACTGGGCAAATACCCCGGGGTTGCGTATTTTGAAGATGCTCAAAAAGAAAAATTTGGCTACGGTGCGACGAAGGTTAAGATTAAATAAAATTATTTTTACTACATTGACCCGTATCCTGAGTCTGCTGCTGGTTTTTCTGGTTGCACAGGCCTGCCAACACACCGCTATGACAAATCCGAAGGCTCCGAAAGCAGCCTATCCGGTAACCAAAATGGAGGTACAGAACGACAAGTTTCTATCGACTGTAAATATTCCTGTATCCATTGCGCTGACCGACGTCGAGCGGCAAATCAATACTCAGGTTAATGGCCTGATTTACGAAGATAACAGCCTGACTGACAACGATGATGACCAGTTTATGACCAAGGTCTGGAAGCGTGCGCCCATTCAGGTAACGGCTCAGGATAGTCTCTTCTTTTTTCAGATACCACTCAAAATATGGGCCAAGGCCGGCATGACCGTGCTGGGGTTTACGAAATTTCAGGAGACTGAATTTGAACTGAACCTCAAATTTGCCACGCGGTTTTCCATCGACAGGGATTGGAGCGCCAGCACCCAAACCACCGCTCAGGGCTTTGACTGGGTGAAAAAACCGGCCGTAAAAATTGCCGGTTTTGATATTCCGGTGACGAGCCTGGTTGGCCGGCTGATCGACAAAAACCTGGGAAAAATCACGAAAGCACTCGACGAGCAGGTCCGCAAGGAAATCGATCTGCGAACACCGTTTCTGAATGCCTGGAACACCATCCGCCAGCCCTACCTGGTTTCCGAAAAATACCGTACGTGGCTGCTCGTGGTGCCCAAACGAATTCTGATTACGCCTTTTCGGTTCGAAAAAGGTGCTATTCGATCCACCATCGGCATTGAAGGCTACACCTTGACGCAAACCGGCGCTAAACCTGATGTGAAGCCCGCTGTTACTATTCCTGAATTAATCGTCTCAAAAGAAATCCCTGATCAGTTTCGCATCGGATTGCTGAGTGAGGCCACGTATAAAGAAGCCGGTAAAGTGGTTTCCGAAGAATTTGTGGGAAAATCGTACGAGTTTCGGGAGGGGCGTTACAAGATCACCATTACCGGAATCGATTTGTACGGACAGAACAACAACCTGATCATCAAGGCCACCCTGGAGGGCAGTATCAATGGTGCCATTTATTTGCGGGGACAACCATTCTACGATGCGCAAACCCGAACGATTTCCCTTCGCGACCTGCATTATGACCTGGATACAAAAAATATCCTTTATAAAACGGCGAGTTGGTTATTACAGGGTAGCTTTGCACGCACGTTGGAGAAACAGTTGACGATTCCGGTGGGCAGCCAAATCGATGAGGCCAGAAAATCGCTGCAGGAACGATTAACGAACAATCAAATAACAAAGGGAGTTATTATCAACGGTAAACTTGAACAAGTAACGCCCGATCAGGTTTACTTGACACAGGAATCGATGCTGGCAGTCGTATATGCCTTCGGTAGAATCAATTTGAAGGTCGAAGGATTATAGTTAAACCCGATTTTATGCATCTTTTTCGGTAATAGGCTCGAAAAATTTGCAGTTTTTCGATACCAGGTTTTTAAAGAACCTAAGTATTTATAGATTTGCGGTAATCACGGAATGGCAACCGACGCGAGGTAAATTGTCTTATCGCTCCGGAACGGACTAACGAACCGGGGAGGAAAGTCCGGACAGCACAGAGTACCATACTTCCTAACGGGAAGGCAGGTGGCGGAAGACGCTCTGCGTTGACGGCCATTTGACAGAAAGTGCCACAGAAAACGTACCGCCGGAGCCGCGTTTAGTTTCTAAACGTACTCCGGTAAGGGTGAAAAGGTGGGGTAAGAGCCCACCGCCCGGCTGGTGACAGACGGGGCAGGGTAAACCTTATGGGCTGAAAGATCAAATAGGCATCAGAATGGGGGCGACTCGTTCCCGTAATTTCGAATCCGTTCGGAATGATGCTGATGCGGGTAGATCGATAGAGTTTCGAAGTGATTCGGAATCGAGATAAATGATAAGAATCTGAAAGGGTTGTTTCGACAATCGGATCGGAGACAGAATCCGGCTTATAGATTTACTTCGCGAACGTTGCTGATTTAATGAAAAAGAGTAGTTTTTAAACGGTCCGCCGTAGCGCCGGCTTGCCGTGCGATTGTTCTACGTTAAAGGCTTATGAATTAAACCTGAGTTCTCATGAAGAAAATTTCCATTTTCGCTTCTCTGACGCTTCTGTTACTGACGCAGACTGTCGGGTATGCCCAAACTGACACCACCAACCGTTCCTCTGCCGGAACATCCACCCGTAGTCGTTCCTATGAAGGAGACTACAAAATGAATACCTGGTCAGTGACCCTCACACCCGCGATCACCCGTTTCTTTGGCGACCTGGATAATTACGGTTTTTATAAGGCTTTTCCTCAAAAGGGCCCCAGCACAAAAACAACCGGAGCACTGGGCGTTTCGATCAACAAACAGTTGAGCCACCTTTTCGGCGCTTCGGCTGATTTTCACATCGGATCGTTGCGTGGATCGAAACAGGCGCTCTACAATGCTTCATTCCGTTCTAACTTCCTGCAAGGAACGCTGAACGCCAATGTCAACATGAAATCGCTGCTGTTTGGCACCCGCAAGCTCAAACGCTGGAAATGGGATCTGCACGCTGGTGCGGGCCTGATGTGGTTCGATACGCGGGTTTATGACCTGACTACCGGCCAGATGATCCGCTATAGCAATGACCGGCGCAATTATAGCTCGGTTACGCAGGGAAAATGGGAAGGTGACGGTTCCGTCTACACCCGGGAGTTTGTTTTCCCCGTTGGCTCAGCCCTGCATTACGAGCTGACATCTCGTCTGGACATTGGTATCGATGCCACCCTGTATATGGTCAATACCGAAAAACTGGATATGACCGTCGGTGGAGTTGACAACTCGAAAGCAAACAATGTGTATGGCTGGAGACGCGGGGATTCCGGTCTGGACAAATGGGCGGGTTTGGGCCTGGCCCTTACCTACAAAATTGGTAAAAACGCGGTTCGGGTTGGCAAAGACGGCGTATATGACCCGGCGAAAGGTCGGTATCACCTGCGTTGGGCCGATCCGAAAGACTTGCTGAAAGAGCCGTACAATCCTACCATGAACGATGCCGATTCGATTGCCAAGGCGAATATGCCAAAACCGGTCGATCCCCGTTTGTATACCGATACGGATAATGACGGTGTGGCCGACTTGTTCGACAAAGAACCCGCCACGCCAGCCGGTAGCGTTGTATCGGGAGCCGGTGTTGCGATGAACCTCGACAGCATCATCAGCTCGATTCTGCGTGGTAAGTTTGCCCCGGAATGCGAAGCATTATTCAGCAACATTGAATTCGATACGGACAAAGCAACCATTCGTCCCGCATCGCAGGATATCATGAAAAAGGTGGTTGAACTGCTGAACGTTAAAACGAACTGCGGTATCATCCTCGTAGGACACGCCGATTACCGGGCTTCCTACGGCTACAACATTCAATTGTCGAAACGCCGGGTCGATGCGGCCAAGCGATTCCTGACCCGGGCCGGATTAACTGATCCAAGTCGGGTGACGGTCGAATACTACGGCGAATACCGGCCGATTGCACCGAATACCTCGGGTGATAACCTCCAGCGAAACCGGCGCGTAGAAATCAAGATTGTTCCGATGAATATGCTTCGTTCGATCTACCAGTCTGGCCAACGCCTTGACCCAAGAGAACCGAGATAATACCTGAACGCGATAATGCAGAACCCCGGCCTTGGTCGGGGTTTTGTCGTTTGTGGGAAGACTCCTTA
This sequence comes from Larkinella knui, assembly GCF_003858645.1. Lineage (GTDB taxonomy): Bacteria > Bacteroidota > Bacteroidia > Cytophagales > Spirosomataceae > Larkinella > Larkinella knui. Next base: position 1,069,412 of record NZ_RQJP01000001.1, read on the forward strand.
CGGACACTACTAAAAAGGAAAGAATCCCGTCACTTTCTACGGGATCCGCACGGTGCATTCTTTTCCGCCGTACCTCATATTATTGAGAGACAGATCAGGCAATTTCAAGAAATAATCTGTACCTTTGCACCCTAATTTAATCGAAGGGCGACCTCACTTTTGTGAATAAATCGTTTCCTTCACGAAAAACAAACCAATAAAATGGCAGTTAAAATCCGTTTATCGCGTCGGGGACGCAAAAAACTGGCTATTTATGACATCGTAATAGCCGATGCCAGAGCACCACGTGATGGTAGCTTTATTGAAAAAATCGGTTCCTACAACCCGAATACCGATCCATCGACGGTTGTCCTGAAAAGCGACCGGGCGGTAGATTGGCTGTTAAAAGGGGCACAACCTACCGATACGGCTCGTTCAATTTTATCGCACGAAGGCGTCATGTTGAAAAAACACCTGCAAGTGGGTGTTATCAAAGGGGCCATCTCGCAAGAACAGGCCGATACCAAGTTTGAAGACTGGAAACAAGGCAAGGAAGGTCGGAAGCAAGGTAGCGCAGATACCAAATCCCAACTGAAAGCTGATGCCAAACAGGCTCGTCTGGAAGCTGAGAAAAAAGTTAGCGAAGCCCGTGCCCTGGCTATTGCTAAGAAAAATGTGGTTGAAGAACCCGTTGTGGAGGAGCCAGCCGCCGTTGAACCCGTTGCTGAAGAGTCCGCTCCTGTGGAGGCCGTAGCTGAAGCACCGGTTGAAGCACCCGCAGCGGAGCCCGTTGCTGAAGCCGCTCCTGTCGCTGAAGCACCTGCGGCACCCGTTGCTGAAGAGCCCGCTGCAGAAGCACCCGTAGCCGAAGCTCCTGTTACTGAAGCACCTGTTACTGAGGCTCCCGCTGAAGCACCGGTTGCTGAAACCGCCGTTGCTGAAGAACCAGCTGCCGAAGAAAAACGCGCTGATGAGGGTGAATCAAAGGCTTAGTATTTAGTAAAGAATTGAATTAACAACTGATGGAAGTCTGTTTCTTGAAATGGATTTCCGTCAGTTATTATTTTATACAGACCTGTCCCGAAGCATCAGCCGGGATGTAAAAAGTTGAAGTCGTGACAAAAGATGATTGCTTTCAATTAGGGAAAATAACCAAGACGCACGGTGTTCGGGGTGAACTGGTATTCTTTCTGGATGTCGATATGCCGGAACTGTATTCAGAAATGGACTCGGTTCTGATTGAAATAAAAGGAGACCTGGTTCCGTATTTTATCGAATCCATTTCGGTAAACCGCAATCGGGGAATTGTGGCGCTGGAAGGCGTGGAAACCATTGAAGAGGCTCAGAAGCTGGTGAATTGTGACCTGTTTTTACCACTCGATAACCTCGAAGAACTGGAAGCCGGACAGTTTTACTTTCACGAAATAGTCGGTTTTCTGGTTCGTGATGAAAAATTAGGCGATTTGGGAACCGTTCGGACGGTCTATAATGTAGCACCCCAGAATTTGATTTCGATGGATTACCAGGGCAAAGAAGTGCTCATCCCGGTCAATGATGAACTGACGCCGTCGGCGGATAAAGAGCAGCGAATTCTGCATGTACGGTTGCCCGAAGGGCTGGTCGACATCTACCTGGAAGAACCTTCGGCCAAAATCGGTAAGAAGAAGGACGAAACCGACGAAGAAGAATCGCTCGATGAGGATTGATATTTTAACCTGCCTGCCCCGTTTGCTGGATAGTTTCTTTGCCCATTCCATTCTGCAACGGGCTCAGCAAGGCGGTTTTGTCGACGTGGTGGTGCACGACCTGCGTGAGTATACGCTCGACAAACACCGGCGGGTCGATGATTATGCTTTTGGCGGTGGTGCCGGCATGGTGATGTCCATCGAACCCATTGCCCGCTGCATTCGCACGCTTCAGACGGAACGGACCTACGACGAAATCATTTACGTCACCCCCGATGGCGAACGGTTTGAGCAACGGACGGCCAACCGATTGTCGCTCGCCCAAAACCTGATCATTCTTTGCGGGCATTACAAAGGGGTTGATGAACGGGTCCGTGAATTATTTATAACGAAAGAAATCAGTGTAGGCGATTACGTTTTGTCGGGTGGAGAACTGCCCGCTGCGGTTATTTCCGATGCGATCATCCGGTTGTTACCGGGCGTATTGAACGACGAAACCTCGGCCCTGACGGATTCGTTTCAGGACGATTTGCTGGCACCTCCGGTGTATACCCGCCCCGCCGATTTTGAAGGCCATTCGGTGCCCGATATTTTGCTATCAGGCCACGAAGCGAAAATCAATGAGTGGCGGTTTGAAAAAGCGCTGGAGCGAACCAAACAACGGCGCCCTGACTTACTGTCCTGAAACCGTGCCCATGAGCGCACGGTTTATTGGGATGACTCGTTTTCCTTCTGTTCTTTTTCCCTCCGCCGTTGTTCCCGGCGCTCTTTGCGCAGTTGCCGACGCGATTTTGGAACGGAATCCGTCGGAGTAACAACGCCTTTGGCTGCTTCCTGTTCCGGCGTTACCACTTCCGGTTCTTCGCGATCCCGTCCTAAAACCCGCCGGAAAAAATCGTTAATTCCATTGCTGGTTTCATCCGTTTGTTCATCCGGCATCATCAGCGAGTCGATCTCGATGGAGTCCACCGGAGCAATTTCCCGGCGCAGGCCTTCGCGCAACCGAACGCCGTAGAACCCGTAAGCGGTTGTGTCATACGGCGTTAATCCCCGGGAGGCCATGATCCGCCCAATCAGTTTGAAATAACCCCGCAGGTATGTTTTGACCGATCCATCCGGGTAAAAACGGCTTAGTGTTGCTTTGGGCGATGGAACGACGTACGACAGGAGAATACTTTCGCCAATATCCAGATTGGCCGGGCTCTTGGCGAAATAATACCGCGAAGCTTCGCCGATTCCGTAGATATTCCGACCCCACTCGATGAAGTTGAGATAGATTTCGTACATCCGCTCTTTGCTGATAATGTGCTGATTCTCAATGAGCCAGACAATCAGAATCTCCTCGGCTTTTCGGGAGAGCGTTTTATTGCGATTCAAAAAAGCATTCTTGACGAATTGCATCGAAATCGTACTGCCACCCCGTTTGAATTTCTTGGTTTTGAAATTGGTCGCAATGGAAACCCGGAAGGCTTTTTCGTTAAAACCGTGGTGCGTAAAGAAATTATAATCCTCGGCGGTCAAAATGGCGTTCCGCAGGTTGGGCGAAATGGAATTGAGCGGGGCAAAATCCGGATTGGCCGGTCCGACAATAAACTTGCGAACGAGCTTGTCCTTTTCATATACTTCGTGTTCAAATGGTTTGTTGACCCGGCTAAAATCTTCTTTCCCAAATTGCAGGATTTTGAATTGATCCGGGGTCAAACCGGAATTGAACTGCACGGAATCAGGCAGCGAGCTATCCAGATGAAGCACCGCATCATACTTTAATTTTCCGGCCACCTTCATGCCCTCCAGCGACTCGAAAAGGCCCTGAGGAAAGGAGTCGAACAAATCCTGGGCGTCGAGCGGATCGGTATGAATTTGGACATCGTAAATTTTAACGGGCGAAACCGTGTATTTTATAAAGGGCCGGGCTTTGACTTTTCCTAAATAAATCGTCGATGTACTGTCGATCCCGACGTAATTCTCACCCACAAACAGATTGGCATCCATAGCGGCACTTTCAACCACCACATCGCCCAACGCAACGGCCGGGTGATGAATCCGCAGGTTTCGCACCGCTCCCGCGCCCTCAATTTTGAATTCCCCGCCCGAACTGGCAACATCGCGAAGTTCCGCCCGTAAGGTATCGGCCTGCAATTTAAGCTTATACCGCTGTTCGAGATAGGGCAATTCGAGCGGTTTTCCATCGGCATAAAGCGCTACGTTGGCTTCCTGGTCTGAAGGGTCCACCGTGCCCGTCAGGTGCCAGACCGACTCATCGCCGTTGACGTGAATGGTCGACGTCAGTTCGTCATCGTCGATTGTAGCGGTTTCAGTGAGGAAACGGATCTGGCGGTCGTTGTCGGTTAAACGGAGTTCAAGATTCCGGATATCCATATTGTCCGGAATTTTGGCCAGCAGATTGTCGACCAGTTTTTCGGCCACCACCGCCAGATCGACCCGACGGTCATCGGCATCGGTATTGTCGGCATTCGTTGCCGTAGAATCTTTCTTTTGCGATTTCAGGAGAAAATCGATGTTGGTCGTGCTATCACGCCGGACGATGTGGGCCAGCCCATTTTGCAGCGTCAGTGACGAAACCGCCACCTGGCCGTAGAGCAACGGCCAGATGCTAACGCCCACTTCGGTGTTTCCGACCCGCAGCAAACTGTCCCGGCCTTCGGGCACCACAGTGATGTTGGAAAAGGCCACGGTAGACAAGCCTGTAAATTGAGCTTTGCCAATGGTTACATTCAGATTGTAGTCCCGTTTCGCCTTTCGGATGGCTTTGGCGAGCCCTTCTTTCAGCAGGGCTTCGCGCTTGTTGTAGACAATACCGGCTCCGATGGCGCCCAGAACGAATATGCCCAGCAGGACCCAGCCTGAAATAATCAGTATTCTTTTTTTATTGACTTGCATTGTAAACTAGTAAAGTGATCCGAAAGGTATTCCGGCACTTTCATGGTGTGGTGCGAAGTTACGGCTATTTATCAAAATCAAGGTGGCAATTCCACCATCCCGTGTCGAAGCGGGTGTTAAACTGCTTGTAAAACTGGATGGCGGGTTCGTTCCAGTCAAGAACCTGCCACATCATGCCGGTACAATCGGTTTGCCGGGCTGTTTCGATGGTTGCATCGAATAAGGCTTTGCCCAATCCTTGACCGCGAAAGGCTTCATTGACGATGATATCTTCCAGATAAAGCCGTTTTCCTTTCCAGGTCGAATACCGGTAATAGTATAACGACATGGCCACAATCTTGTTTTCTACTTCCGCGACGAGCACACCAAAAAGCGGATTTTCGCCAAAACCGTCTTTCAGCATCTGCTCGGGCGTATTGGTAACTTCATGGGGGGCTTTTTCGTACAAAGCCAGTTCCTGAACGAGTTCAAACAACTGCGGAACGTCGGTGGGAATACCCTTGCGGATTGTCATTCGAGGCTAAAAAGTTGTGTTTAAATCAATTTGGCTATACATATTGGTAATCAGGTCTTGACTACCAGATTCGGAGAAATCAGTCATCGATTTTCAAGGTATTTCTCCCATTTTTCCAGCACTGATCTGAAATCATCCGGTAAGTCGGAATCGAACTGGAGCCACTGATGCGTTCGCGGATGCTCAAATCCCAGCGATTTGGCATGGAGAGCCTGCCGGGGCATGAGGGCAAAACAGTTCTGAACGAACGATTTGTAGGAACCGTTGGCATTGCCGCGCAGAATACGGTCACCGCCATACGTGGCATCACTGAAAAGCGGATGACCCAGGTATTGCATGTGCGCCCGAATCTGGTGCGTTCGGCCGGTTTCCAGTTTACACTCCACGAGCGAAACGTAATGCAGTGATTTTAAAACCTTGTAATGGGTTACGGCGCGCTTGCCCTGACTGCCGTCCGGAAAAACCGCCTGCACCTTGCGGTCGCGGAGGCTACGCCCAATGTTTCCCTCGATGGTGCCTTCACTTTCCTTTAATTCTCCCCAGGCAATGGCGTTGTAGGTCCGCTCGATGGTGTGTTCAAAAAACTGGCGGCCGAGGTGAGTCATCGCAAATTCCGTTTTGGCAATCACCATCAGACCCGATGTGTCCTTGTCGATCCGGTGGACAAGTCCGGGGCGGATGCTGCCGTTGCGGGAAGTGGGCAAATTCTGAAAGTGAAAAACCAGCGCGTTGACCAGCGTCCCGGTCCAGTTGCTGTAGGCCGGATGAACCACCATACCGGCCGGTTTATTCAAAACCAGTACTTCATCATCTTCATATACAATGTTCAGTGGAATATTTTCCGGCAAAATATCGGTATCGCGGGGCGGATGAGGCAGCGCCACCGTGATGATATCCTGCGGTTTAATTTTATAACTCGCCTTGATCGCGCTGCCATTCACTTTAATGGCTTCCGTGTCGATTCCGTTCTGAATCTTAGTCCGCGTTGCATTGGGCAGGCGTTCGGTCAGAAACCGGTCGATTCGCATCAGATTCTGACCGGGGTCGACTGCGATGCGGTAGTGTTCGTAAAGCTCGTCTTCATCCGGGTCAGCAAGCACCGGTTCTTCGTCCTGCTGATCCATTGCATTGGGTTGTACCATCTTACAAAAGTACCAAGAAAAGGACGTTTTAGCGAACGGTCACTGGTTTTTGTTAAAATATCGTGTGACCTTCTTACTTTTGTGTCGTCGTAATGATAACGGCAACGTACAACCTGAAAATAATGATCGATTTCTTCCCACCACATGTAAGGCCTTTGCGGGCTGTCTGTTCGAAAATTGCCCTGATGCTAACGTCGGTTCTCTGGAGCCTGAGCAGTTGCACAACTCCCACCGAAGTCATACTTCCACAAACGGCGTTCGATGGTACCTTTACGGTTCAGGAATCCAATCCCAAGGATAACTATTTGCTGACGCTGCGTAAAAATCCCGAAAAAGCCAACACCTTTACCATTGAAAACCTGGCCAATCTGGTCAAGAACCCATTGGAAGGGAAGGCGACGGGCAAAAGACTGGTGATTAAACAGCAGGCGTTTACCAACTATCTGGGCGATCAGTATACCATTTCCGGCGAGGGTGAAATGGTTGATGAAACCTTGATTCTGCATTACACTATCAAAGGGTATAACGGATATGCCGGAGCGGTTTTTGCGAAAAAACAGGTAGACGGTAAATAAAACCGGCAGTGGAAGATCTGTTTGCCGCTTCTAAAATGTCCCGGCTGCAATTCCTGCCGGACCCTTTCCCCAAGCCTGTGCCCATTCAGCTGTATCTGAAACGGGATGACGAACTTCACCCCCTGGTGTCTGGTAATAAATGGCGCAAACTCAAGTATAATCTGGCCGAAGCCCGGCGATTGGGCTGCCACACGCTGTTGACCTACGGTGGCGCCTTTTCCAACCACATTTATGCCGTAGCGGCTGCGGGAAGGGCGTGCGGTTTTGCGACCATTGGTTTGATCCGGGGCGAAGATCACCGGGAGCGCGACACCCCAACGCTGGCCTTTGCCCGCAATCAGGGCATGCAACTTCACTTCCTGACCCGGCTGCAATTCAGAAACCTGACCGATCCGGTTTTGCAACGGGACCTCCGGCAACGCTTCGGCTCGTATTATGAGTTGCCGGAGGGGGGAACAAACGAACTGGCCGTGCGCGGAACAGCGGAACTGATGCCGGAAATTTTGCGCCAATCCGATCAATTACCGGACTATGTATGTTGTCCGGTCGGCACGGGAGGAACATTGGCCGGTCTGGAAAAAACCGCTCCGGCCGGAGTAAAGGTCCTGGGGTTTGCAGCGTTGAAAGGGTTTGTAGCCGATAGCCACACCACGGCCCAAGTTCAAACAGGCTATCATTTTGGCGGTTATGCCAAAACGGCCCCCGAACTAATCGACTTCATTCGGATCGTTGAGCGAAAAACCGGCGTGCAGCTTGAACAGGTTTATACGGGAAAGATGCTCTACGGAATCTACGATTTGGCCCAAAAAAGCTATTTTTTACCAGACAGCAGGGTGGTCGCCATCCACACGGGCGGCCTGCAAGGCAGAAGTAAAAATTTAGACGTATAGAAATTGTATCATGTCTTGATTTTATTGTTAATATTGAAGACAATAAAATCAAGACCGCCTATGAGAATAGTCTTTATCACCCAGGACGATCCTTTCTATTTAGCCCGCAATCTTGATTATCTCCTGAAGAAATTACCGCCTTATGCAAAGGTGGTGGGGACCGTCGTTGCCGATGTTTCACCGTTTGGTAAACGGGAAAGTTTTAGGGAAAAAGCCCAAAAAACCTACGAAATTTTTGGTCTGCCTTTTTTTCTGCGCTATAGCCTGAAATTCATTGCTTCCAAACTCAACCGGCAAAACAGCGTCAGACACGTACTGGAGCACCATCAGGTGCCGCTAATTCAGCTCGAAGGCAATATCAACAAGCCGGAAAGTCTACAGAAAATAGCGGCTTATCAGCCTGATTTGCTCATTTCCATTGCCGGTAATCAGATTTTCAAACGCCCGCTACTGGATCTTGCCCCCCTGGGATGCCTCAATCTGCATACGGCTCTGTTGCCCAAATACCGGGGACTGATGCCTTCCTTCTGGGTCCTGAAAAACAACGAAAAATACACCGGAGTGTCGGTTTTCTTCGTCGATGAAGGCATCGATAGTGGCCCGATTCTGGTGCAGAGACAGGTTGAAATCGGTACCCGTTCACAGGCGGAACTGATCAGACACACCAAGCAAATCGGTATGGATGCGATTGTCGAATGCATTGAAAAAATTCATGCGGGCACGTATCAGCTGATTGAAAATGATGCTACTCAGATGACGTATTTTTCATTTCCTGCGCGCGAGGATGTGAAAGCATTTCTGGCCGCCGGCAAACGCTTCTATTGAGCCATGAATATCCTCACCTTTGATATTGAAGAATGGTTTCACCTGCTCGATAATCCGTCGACGAAAACCGAGCAGGACTGGAACCGGTACGAATGCCGGATTCATCACAATGTGGATCGCATTTTTCGGTTACTGGATGACACTCATTGCCGGGCTACATTTTTCTGCCTGGGCTGGGTGGCCCGCAAATACCCCGATGTCATTCGGCGGATCGATGCCGCCGGGTATGATGTAGCCACCCATTCCGACCTGCACCAGCTGGTATTTGAACAGTCGCCCATGGAATGCCGGGCTGACCTGGAACGGTCGATCAAATCGCTTCAGGACGTAACCGGCAAGAAAATAAGGTATTACCGCGCCCCCGGTTTTTCGGTGAAAGAACAGAACCGCTGGATATTTCCGCTGCTGGTGGAGTTGGGAATCGAAATCGATTGTTCGATGTTTCCGGCCCAGCGGGCCCACGGTGGTGACACCACGTTTGGCATTGCCGAGCCTTGTTACATCGATGTCAACGGTTCGTTGCTGAAAGAATTTCCAATCAATACCGTCAAACTATTGGGTAAAGACCTGATTTTTTCGGGAGGAGGCTATTTTCGGTTGTTTCCCTATCCGATGATCCAGAACTTTATGCGTCACTCGTCTTACGTGATGACGTATTTTCACCCCCGCGATTTCGATCCTGCCCAGCCGATGGTGCCCGGTCTCAGCCGGTTGCGCCAGTTTAAATCGTATTATGGGTTGAATGGATGCTGGGAGAAATTAAAACATTTGTTGCTGGATTACGATTTTATCGATTTGACGGAAGCCAATAAGCAGATAAACTGGTCGGATTGCCGGATTCAGCGGTTTCAGTTAACTTCGTAATGGATTTCTCACGTAATAATTGGATTTAGGCGAATGGAATATCGGATACTAGGCGATTCGGATGTAAAGGTTTCAGCGATTGCCTTCGGAGCCTGGGCTGTTGGGGGCTGGATGTGGGGTGGAACGGAGCGGAATGATGCTGTTGAAGCCATCAAAGCCTCGTTTGACCTGGGCGTGACCTCGATCGACACGGCTCCCGTCTACGGGCAGGGCACCAGCGAGGAAATTGTTGGAGAAGCCATCAAAGGCCTTCCTCGCGATCAGGTGCAGATTCTGACCAAATACGGAATGCGCTGGGATCTGGCAAAAGGAACGCTGGCTTTTCATACCCAGGCTAATGACGGAACACCGATCGACGTCTACAAGTATGCGTCGAAAGAAAGCATCATGCGGGAATGTGAAGCCAGCCTGAAACGCCTGGGCACCGACTACATTGACCTGTATCAGATTCATTGGCCCGATGTTACCACGCCGATTTCCGAGTCGATGGAAGCCGTCGGCCGGTTGATCGAGCAGGGAAAAGTCCGGGCCGCCGGCGTTTGTAATTACTCGGTTGAGCAGATGAAAGAAGCTGAACGGACCTTGAAGCTGGTTTCGAATCAGGTTCCGTTCAGCATGGTAAAACGCGATATTGAAGCCGATCTGGTACCCTACTGCCTTTCTGCTAACCGGTCGATTCTGGCCTACAGCCCGTTGGAGCGGGGGTTGCTGGCGGGGAAAATCAAACCCGGTCACCAGTTTGCAAAAGGCGACCACCGGGCCACTTATAAGGCGTTCAAAGACGGAAATAGCGAACGGGTCTGGTCATTCCTGGCTAAAATTCGACCGATTGCCGAGCAGAAACAAGTGTCATTGAGCCAGTTGGTGATTCGCTGGACCATCGACCGACCCGGTATTACGGTGGCTCTGGTGGGGGCGCGAAACGCTGAACAGGCGGTTCAGAATGCCAAAGCGATCGAAGTGCAGTTAACGGCGGAGGAGACGACTTTTATCAATGAGCAACTGAATGAGGTGGAACTGAACTAGGACCCGAAACCCGGCCATGACTTAGTCGATGTACTTTTGATAATACGGTTTGTAGCCAAAAAGCCGGGCCAACGGCGTCAGAATACCAAACACAATTTTCTGAATGGCAAACGGCGGTTTGGCCAGCCGGAACACGTGGTCATAGTGATTCATCATCAGTGCCACCTGCAAAATTCCCGGGATGCCGTCTTCGTTTGTCTTGCCGTCACTGGCCAGACCGGTCGATAACTCCAGAAAATATTCGGTATCCATAGCCGGAGCGGTTTTCCAGGAAACGACGGTTTTATCACTGGTTGAATTCCACATGGCGTGAATGGAATTTTTTGCGATATGAATTTTATCACCGGGCTGCAAAACCTGCATAACACCGTTTAATCGCACGGACAACTCACCCTGCAACACTAAAAAATGCTCGTCCTGATGGGGATGATAATGCGGAACCGGCTCTTTAGAATGGGCCTCGTAGGTTGAAATCAATTCCAGAAACTGGCCGTTGGTGTCCGCCCGGGTTTGTATAAACTGAATAATTTGTCCTGTTTTCGGATTCCTGATTTCTTTCCCTTTCCGTGCCATTTGCGTGTTGGTTGCCCGGCGAAGATAGGAGCCGGTAGCCGCAGAAACCAAGACATTATTAGGAAACGGTTTGTCGTTAAGCAGGGGAGTGAATTTACTTTTTTCCTTTTCCCAACCATAATAACCCGTTGAGAATAAGTTTATTCTGGGCTTCACTTTCGAACGAAGAGGATAATTCTTTATTGGTTTTATTCTCGTAATCTATATCATTATGGCCCATGTTTAAATAAAGCATCCGGTATTTTTTATTCGTCCAGACAACCGGGTAATAACCGCTATGCCAGATCTCGTGTAATTTCGGCCCCGTTCCCAGTGGGAAACTGGTTGAATCAATCGATACAAGAATTTTTATATCCGGGTTACTTTTCAAATCATTGGTCCACCGATACCATTCATTTGGAGCGGATTTAAACGTTACCGGTAAATTTCTGGTGGCCGGATGATTCGAATCTTCCACTCTTAAAATTGCCGGGGTTGGTCGCCACGTATTGCTTTTATACGAACCGGAGCCAAGAAACGCGTCGTGATACCAGTCCCAATTTTGGGGATAGGCCGAAGGGGTAAGTGCAAAAGCCGCGAAATGAAATCCCATCCAGGCTCCGCCTTTTTCCATATAGGATTGAAAAGCCGCCCGTTGTTCCGGCGCTTCCGGGCGGGTGTCGAAGAAAACAACCACCTGATAAGCTGAAAGAAAAGCCGTGTTCAGGTTGCTCCAGTTTGACGTAGAATCAAATTTAAACCGGTTTTCATGGGCCATTTTTGAAAACCATGTATTGGCCTCATGCACAAAACTAATGTGTGCCTTGTCGTTTTTCGCCGTATAAAAAGCGATTACCTTAAATTGGGGCTTCCCAGGCTGGGCCTGAACGCTGGTAAGATAACCGAGTAGCGAAAGGAGACAGATGAAAACGGCTTTTCTGATCATAAAATGTCCTGATTGACAAAGGGTTGGTAATGACTTAATTTAGGGCCGATTCTGTGGGCTACGGGCTTTTACTTCTTTGAAATCCAGTTGCTGAATCAAAGCCGGATTTTCGGGCGTTAGGGTAAAAAAAGCTTCAATGCTGGCGTTTTCACCCTCAATCAGAAAGCGGCCCCGCAATTGGTTTTCGGGGATCAATTCGCCCACACGAACAATTTTTCCGGCTTTGGCATACAAATCCTGAACCTGTTTGCGACGGATTTCCAGGGATTGATCCGGAAAGAAATTTTCGGCAAAAATCTTACTTTCAGCCGCATTCCTCCAGTCGGGCAGGAGCTGGACCAACTCGGCTTTTCGTTGCGCCAGTAGGTTAGAAACCGGCATTACGCGCGGTTTCAAACCCGCCGTGGCAATGAGCGTGTCCAGTACCGCCCAGTTGACCGAAGCCATGCCCGCGTAGGTCAGGTTGCCGTAGGCCACCACGCCAATGCCGTATTCGGGCATAATCCACCACTGGCTGCCAAAACCGGGCAGTCCACCGGTATGACCCACATACACCCGACCCTCGCAATCGCGGCTCCAGCGCATCCCATACCCATAACTGCTGACCATCGGACAGGCCCGGCCACTTGGATACTTGAAATTCGCGCTCAGGGAATTGAACGTCCACGGCTGTTGCATTTCGCGCACCGAACTGCGTTTAATCGGCCGTAGCGACGGACCACCCATTTCTGCATCGCTCCGGGGTGGCCAGGCCGACTGGTGGAACGCCATATATTTGCTAAAATCCTCCACCGACGTAATCAGGCCGCCCATCGCGCCATACGAGCCATCGTGGAGCAGCGGTTCTTCCAGCCAGTCGTCATTCTGCCAGCGATAGCCGTGCGCCAGTTGGTCCGGCGGTATTTTGGTATATTCCCAAACCGTATGCGTCATGCCCAACGGTTTGAAAATCGCTTCATCGATGTATTGCTGATACGGTTTCCCGGACACTTTGGTAATAATCGCGCCCAGCATCGCAAACCCCAGGTTGCTGTATTCGTAGGTAACGCCCGGTACATTGGAAAGCGAAAGCCCGCCTTTGATGAGGTTAATGAGGTCCGCCGGTGTGTCGTCCAGTTGCCGGTCGCCCCAGGGGTTGTCTTCGGGAAAACCCGCCGAATGCGTCATCAGATTCCGGACGGTGATCAGGGGCGAATCGGCGGTGAGGTACGGCAGTTTTTTCAACTCCGGAATGTAGAGATACGCCGGATCGTCCAGCCGTATTTTCCCTTCATCCCGCAGTTTCAGAATCGCCATTGTGGTCACACTCTTGCTCATCGACGCAATGCGAAACAGCGATTGGGGCGTTGCGGCCGTCTTTTTAGCCACATCCGTGTAGCCCGCACCGCCGGCGTGAACCAGTTTTCCATCGACGACGATTCCAAAGGCCAATCCCGGAAAATGGTTTTTAGTCGCATAATCCCGGTAGAGACTTTCGGCAAGTGGCAAAGCCGCCCGGATCTTTTCGGCCCGTTGCGGATCGGCAAAAACCGGTGCCTGATAAGTGGTCGAATAAGAAGCCGGCAGTCGTTCGCCGGTGGCGGGTTTGGGCTGACTGTTGGCAACCGAAGCGGTGAGCAACGCCAGGGGCAGGAGAAGTTTTTTCATGGCTGTATTCCGTTTCGCTAAAATAGGACGCATTTATGAAAAGAGCTATTTCTGACCAACAAGAACTACCTTTGTGCTGAACGAAGCAACGGAGTCTCTTGGAACAAAAAATCCTCTTCATCACGCCCCCTTTTACGCAGCTCAACACGCCGTATCCGGCCACGGCTTACCTGAAAGGTTTTCTGAATACGAAAGGATTTCGTTCGCATCAGGTCGATTTGGGCATCGAGGTAATTCTCGACCTGTTTTCGGCAAAAGGGTTGCGGGCGCTGTTTGCCGACCTCGATGCTTCGGACGCCGAACTTACCGAAAACAGCTTCCGTATTTTTTCGCTCCGCGCCGACTACATCAGCACCATCGATCCGGTGATCCGGTTTCTGCAAAATAAAAATCCGACGCTGGCCCACAGCATTTGCGACCGGTCGTATTTGCCCGAAGCATCGCGTTTTGCCCAACTGGACGACATGGACTGGGCTTTCGGAACGATGGGAATCCACGACAAAGCCCGCCATCTGGCCACGTTATACCTCGAAGATCTGGCCGATCTGATCACCGAAGCGGTCGATTCGCATTTTGGCTTCAGCCGGTATGCCGAACGTCTGGGGCGCTCGGCCACGCATTTCGATGAATTGCACACGGCTTTGCAGTCGCCCGAAACCCGGGTTACGGCAACGTTGACGAATTTGCTCGAACAGCGGCTTCAGCAGTGGCAACCCACGGTGGTTTGTCTGACCGTTCCGTTTCCTGGTAATCTCTATGGAGCCCTGAAGTGCGGTCAGTACCTCAAAAAACACCATCCCGAAATCGCCGTCATCATGGGTGGTGGGTACGCCAACACCGAACTCCGGTCCCTGAAAGAACCGCGGGTGTTCGATTATGTCGATTACATCTGCCTCGACGACGGTGAAGCGCCCCTGCTTTCGCTGCTCGATTATCTGGCCGGGCAGCGCGACCGCGACGGCCTGAAGCGGGTATACGCCCGGACGGAAGGTGTGGTGACGTATCACAATCAAAACCGGGAGCGCGATGTGCCGCAACGGGATACCGGTACGCCCGACTACCGCGACCTGCGGCTGAACGACTATTTGTCAGTCATTGAAATTGTCAATCCGATGCACCGGCTGTGGAGCGACGGCCGTTGGAACAAGCTGACGCTGGCACACGGTTGTTACTGGGGCAAGTGCTCGTTTTGCGATGTGACGCTGGATTATATCAAACGGTATGAACCCCTGACGGCGGCTTTGCTTTGTGACCGCATCGGGGAAATTATCGAACAAACGGGCCAGAACGGTTTTCACTTTGTAGACGAAGCGGCCCCGCCCGCGCTGATGCGCGATCTGGCCCTGGAAATCATTCGCCGGAAGCTGACGGTGGTCTGGTGGACGAACATTCGCTTCGAAAAGAATTTTACGCCCGACCTGTGTCTGTTGCTGAAAGCGTCGGGCTGTATTGCCGTTTCGGGAGGACTGGAAGTGGCGTCGGACCGGCTGCTCGAACGCATGAAAAAGGGCGTTACGGTGGCGCAGGTGGCCCGGGTGGCCGACGGTTTTACCCAGGCCGGGATTATGGTGCACGCCTATCTGATGTACGGTTTTCCAACGCAAACCGCTCAGGAAACAATCGATTCACTGGAAATGGTGCGGCAATTGTTCGAAGCCGGTATTGTGCAGTCGGGGTTCTGGCACCGGTTTGCGATGACGGCCCACAGTCCGGTTGGGTTGCATCCCGCCGGTTTCGATGTGATGCGAATCGGTCCGGAAACCGGGTTGTTTGCCGACAACGATCTGGACCACAACGACCCGCTGGGGTGCGACCACAGCCTGTTTTCGGAGGGGCTTCGGAAGTCGCTTTTTAATTACATGCACGGGGTGTGTTTCGAGTTTCCGCTCAGGAACTGGTTCGATTTCAAAACGCCCCCGACCACCATTCCTCCCACGTATATTGAGAAGAGCATTCGCTATTTGCCGGACAATGAATTTCGGCCCAATGCCGTGGCGATCTGGTTGGGAGGTTTGCCGGGTGTATCGATTCTGGAAGTGAAAAAGGGCAATAAAGTTACCGAACTCGCCGAATTGGCGTTCCATACGAAGAAAAGCGAGTGGGTTTTGGAAACGAGTTTGCCGGTAGGAGCGTGGCTGGAGGGCGTTATGCCAAAACTCGTGATCGGGGAGGAAGAACCCTACTCCCTCGGCGGCTTGAAAGCGGACTTTGAAGCCGCCGGCTTAGGGAGTTTTGGGGCCTTTATGCAGTCGGCGACCTGGCGAAGTTTGCGGCAGAACGGACTGCTGATTGTGTAAAATTAATAATCCTTTTTGTTATCGCGTTTTGCCTGTTTATCGGCCCGTTTTTCCTTCAACGTTTTCTCCGACGGTTTTTTGGCGCTTCCTTTCGTGGGTGCTTTTTGCTGTGCCATGGTTTTTGGGATTGGGGATTAGAGTTTGTAAAGCTGGAAACAAAAATGAGATACTGAAAACAGGCTCGTTAACCCATAACGACCAAAACGGTATTCTCTTGTCTAACGTTATACCTTAAATCTGTTTAAGATAGCCGTAAAAAACGGAATATAAGCAGGTTTGGTGATTTAAAAAGAAGATGGGGGGCAGAAACGCCAGTTTGAGAACTTGAACTATCTTTACACCCGATCAGTAACCGGTTCCAACTCATGACCCCTTCCCAACCCAATAATCCGCTCCACGGCAAAACCCTCGAAAACATTCTGACGGAATTAGTCGATCACTTTGGCTGGGAGCGGTTGGGGCAACGCATCACCATTCGCTGTTTTACCGACAATCCGAGCCTTAAATCCAGCCTGACTTTTCTGCGAAAAACACCCTGGGCACGCCAGAAAGTGGAAGAATTGTACGTTAAAACCAAAACGAAGTAATGCGGGTCAGGATTTGCACCGCGACGGCAGACCGTTCCTGGCCACCTCTGTCGCGGATCGCCGGGCGACCCCGTTGCAATCCGCAGTTGCTGTCAAAAATTAGAATGACCATGCGCTTCCTATTTATACAGTCATTACTACCCCATCGTTCTAAACCCTGACTTAATCAAGTACATTTCATGAAAAAAAGTTACGCGTTTCTCCTGCTTTCAACCCTTTTTATCGGCTGGATTTCGTCCGAAAAACCGGTGCCTAACGCCGAGTTTCCGGATGAACTGGTCAAGTTTACCCCTTACAAAAACAACCCGGTTTTTGCCGGAACCGGCGCGGCCACCTGGGACCATAAAATTCGGGAGCGGGGTTACATCCTCCGCGAAGGCAAGGAGTGGTACATGTGGTATACGGGGTATGAAGATGGAAAAGGTACGACAAAATACCTCGGGTATGCGACATCTTCCGACGGTTTTACGTGGAAACGGTACGCCAACAACCCGATTCATAAAACAGACTGGGTGGAAGATATGGCGGTTTTGAAGTCTGGTAATACCTATTATATGTTTGCGGAAGGCAAGGACGATGTCGCCCACCTGCTGACTTCAACGGATCGGATCAACTGGCGGGAGCAGGGACCAATCGATATCCGGCAGACCGATGGCAAACCGATTTCGAAAGGCCCCTATGGGACTCCGGCCATCTGGAAAGAAGGCAATGTCTGGTATTTGTTTTATGAACGAAACGATGCCGCCGTCTGGCTCGCAACCTCCAGAGATTTGAAGACCTGGACGCATGTGCAGGATGAGCCTGTCTTAAAAATGGGCCCGGAAAAATACGACCAGTTTGCGGTGGCAGCCAACCAGATTATCCGGTATAAGGGCTTCTATTACCTGTATTACCACGCATCGGCTTTCAAGGACTGGCACGAATGGTCGACCAATGTGGCGGTTTCAAAAGACCTGGTTCACTGGAAAAAATACGATAAAAACCCGATTATTGCCGACAATACGTCGAGCGGTATTTTGGTGCAGGACGGTTCACAATACCGGCTTTACACCATGCATCCGGATGTGAAAATTTATCTGCCAACCCCTAAATAATAACGCCTGCCCCCACTAATTTATGAAACACTTTGTTCTGATCTTCCTGTTTTTTGGTTCAACCCTGCCGGCATTTTCCCAGGGTTCAACGGCGGCTCAAAAAAATAAAGAGAAAAAATCAATGTCTGGCAATCCGGTATTTCCGGGCTGGTATGCCGATCCCGAAGGTGTTATTCTGGGAAATAAATACTGGATTTACCCCACGTATTCGGCACCCTATAACCAGCAGGTTTTTATGGATGCTTTTTCGTCGCCCGACCTGGTGAACTGGACGAAGCACAGCCGGATCATCGACACGACGGCCATCAAATGGGCCTGGCGGGCCATGTGGGCACCGGCCATCGTTGAAAAAGGCGGGAAGTATTATTTGTTCTTTGGGGCCAACGATATCCAGAATGATCAAAAAGATGTGGGCGGTATTGGTGTGGCCGTGGCCGACAATCCAGCCGGTCCGTTCAGGGATTATCTGGGCAAACCGCTGATCGACAAGATTATCAACGGTGCCCAGCCCATCGACCAATTCGTTTTCAAAGACAAGGATGGTCAGTATTACATGATTTACGGCGG
This sequence comes from Larkinella knui, assembly GCF_003858645.1. Lineage (GTDB taxonomy): Bacteria > Bacteroidota > Bacteroidia > Cytophagales > Spirosomataceae > Larkinella > Larkinella knui. The sequence goes on from NZ_RQJP01000001.1 coordinate 1,087,503, forward strand.
CTGGCGGCATTGCAATATCGCCAAACTGAAAGACGATTTTACCGGTTTTGTGCCCTTTACAGATGGCACAACCTTCCGGGAAATTACGCCAAAAGGCTACGTGGAAGGGCCGTTTATGTTTGTCCGCAATGGCAAATATTATTTCATGTGGTCGGAAGGCGGCTGGACCGGCCCGGATTATTCGGTGGCCTATGCTGTGGCGGATTCACCGTTCGGACCCTTCGAGCGCATCGATAAAATCCTGAAACAGGACCCGAAAGTAGCCACGGGCGCGGGCCATCATTCCGTGATTCAGGTGCCGGGGAAAGACCAGTGGTACATTGTGTATCACCGCCGTCCGCTTACCGAAACCGATGGCAACCACCGCGAGACCTGCATCGATACGATGGAATTCGATGAAAAAGGGCTGATCAAACCGGTGCAGATTACGGTACAGGGCGTCAAACCGCAGCCGTTACGGTAGGCTTACCCTTCGCTGGTCATGCCGGAATGAGCGGGGATGCGGCTGACCAGCCAGAGCATCATCAGACCCAGGAGGGACATCAGGCCAAACGACCAGCGCAGACTGAACGATTCGGCCATGAAGCCAACCACCGGCGGAACAATCAAAAAGCCGAAATAGGCAATGGTGGAAACGGCCGCAATGATCGAGCCGGTGCCGCCCCGTTTGGATTGCGTGGCCAGACTCATGACCAGCGGAATGACGCAGGATGAGCCAAAACCGATCAGGATGAAACCCGAACTGGCTACCAGCACGGTTGGAAAAAGCGCGGCTGCTAGCAAACCGGTGGTCATGAGGAGCGCGCTGACGGTCAGGACGGTTTTTTTGCTGTACCGGTTCACCAGCCAGTCGCCGGAAAACCGCCCGATGGTCATGGCAACCATAAACGCGACGAAACCGGCCGCGATCAGTTCTTTGGGCGCGTGAACGATTTTCTGAAAATAAATACCGCTCCAGTCGTACATGACGCCTTCGAAGGCCATCGACGTGAACGAAATCATCCCGAATTTCAACAGCGATCGGTCGGGCAACACGAAACCGGATCGGGACGTTTGCTGCGATACCGGTTCGGGAATGGTATTCGGAAATAAAAGGAGGGCGAGCAGGGTCAGGAAAATACTGACGATGATGAAGTGCCAGGACGGTAAGATGTTGGCCGAAATCATGAGCGAACCCAAAGCCGCCCCGGCAAAACCGGCTACGCTCCAGATGCCGTGGAACGACGTCAGAATGGACCGGTCATACAAAGCCTGAACGCCAATGGCCTGAGCGTTGACCGAAATGCCCAGCTGATTGCGGGCGGCTCCGAAGCAGAATAAGACAATCGCCAGCTGCCACGTTTGACTCGCCTGACCCAGCAAAGCCAGGATACCATTCAGAAGAAGGGCCCCGACCAGCATCATGGTGCGGCTGCTGAAACGGCTGATCAACAGGCCGGTAAGCGGCAGCGTCAGGATCAGACCCATCGGCAGGGCAAACAAAACCGCGCCCAACTGGGCTTCGTTCAGCCGGAGTTGGTGTTGCAGCGATGGAATGCGGGAAGCCCAGGTGGAGAAGCCAAAACCCGAAATGAAGAAAAAACCGGCCGTAGCCAGCCGAATTTTCCGGGGAGAAAGCGATGTCGGGAAATTAAGATTCAAGATTTTCGGATGGAGTAAGAAAAGAAAAAAGACAAGAGATCAAAGATAAAACATCACTCTCTAAAGCGTGTTTGAAATCTTTATTCTCTTGTCTCGCCTGTCGCTTCTATTTTATTTACTGGAAGCGCGTTTCAAAATCCCGCCAACGAAACTCCCCAGAAAAGTAAGGAAGATGGAACCGTACAGACAAAACAGTTCGAGTTCCTTTTTGCCGCCGTTTGTGGGTGCCGAGGTGAAAAAAGTATAGCCAATCCAGAGAATGGCGGCTTGCAAAATCGCCAGCATCCAACCTTTTCGGGGCTCCAGAAAACCGATGATGGCCGCCGTAACAGCCGCCAGAAAATAAGGCCAGTGGACAACATCAGCCCATTTGATCACAAACAGCAGCAGAACGCTGTTGGCCAGAATCAGCCCGGTATTGATTAGAAACCGGCGGTTGAAAAAGGATTCCTGAACCGTGGGGCTATCTGATCCGGATGGAGTGGACATGGGTGCTATTTTTCTGCGAAATTAATCACAATTTCCATCCGGCGTACATACCGGCCCGTCTATTCGAACCGGCTCCGCAACCGCATGGGAATCGGTCCACTCGCCAAACGATTTGGTCAGGGCGCCCAGAAATGTTTCGGGAGCCTGCGCACCGGAAACGGCGTATTTCTGGTTAAACACAAAAAACGGAACCCCGGTAACGCCCACCTGACGGGCTTCCCGAATATCCGCTTTTACGTCGGTGGCGTAGTGGTCGGACGCCAGAACCTGCTTCACTTCGGCGGCATCCAGGCCAATGTCGGTCGCCAGCTTTAGCAGCGTTTCGTGGTCGGCAGTGTTGGCTCCTTCGGTAAAATACGCCTTGAACAGACGCTCTTCCATATCGTCGCCCTTGCCGTGTTTCTTGGCTAGCTGAACCACCCGGTGTGCGTCGAACGAGTTGGCTACTACCGCTTTGTCGAAGTCGTAGTGAAGCCCGACTTCAGCAGCCATGTTGGTTACATAATCGTTCATTTGTTTGGCATAGCCGAGGGTCCAGCCTTTGTTTTCGGCCAGGTATTCGGTGATGCTTTTGCTCGGGTCTGTCTCCTGAGCGGGGTTGAGCTGGAAGCTTTTCCAAACCACTTCGATCGATTCCTTGTGATCGAATTTCTCCAGAGCGGCTTCAAATTTCCGCTTTCCGATGTAGCAAAACGGACACATTACGTCCGACCAGATTTCTACTTTCATATCAAAAGCTGATTTCGGATAGGAACGCGGATGGAGCGGATTGAACGGATTTACACCGATTAAAAATTAAAATCAGTTTTTTATCCGTTCAATCCGCTCCATCCGTGTTCCCATCAAAGTTTTAAATTCGTGTTACTACATCAAGAAGGATTTGCGGTAAAAATTGGTTCAGGCAAACACCGACCAAAACCTACCTTAATCGGGCGCATCGGGCTATTCCGCTTTTTTGTACATTTACGTCCGATTCCACTTCTAACGATGTGTATGCCACAACTTTACCACTAAAATGACATACGAAGCCTGGTCTCCGCTCTTTCTGGGAATGGTTCTGGCCATTTTTCTGGTCACTTCCATTCAGTGGTTGATGTACCGGGAGCGGATTTATGGCCTGTATACGCTGTATACAGTGACCTGGGCCATTTATTTTGTCATCAATCATTTTAACCTGCCCATCAACATCGGTAATTTTTACAAACTGATGCTGTCGTATACCGGGTACATTCTTTACCTCGAATTAGCCAAACTTTTCCTGAATCTGAAGGAGCGTCCCCGGTTTCTGCGCTGGGTGGTGCGGGTTCAATATGTGCTGGTTTTTTACTGTGTTGCCAAAACGTACATCTATCTTTTTACGGATTTCTGGCAAACCAAACTGCACAATATTCTCCTCCAGCCGGTCCGGATTGCGTTGCTGTCGGTGGGCACCTACATCGTTTACTCGTTTTTCCGATCAAAAGATACCGTCGCCCGGTTTTTTGTGGCCGGAACGGCTTCGCTGCTCCTCAATCATTCCATTACCACCGTGCTGTTGATTCGCTCGCCGAACCTGAGTCAAACGCTGCCGTTCTGGCAACATCCCGACTTGTTCGTTCAAACCGGCGTGGTGCTGGACCTGATCTTTTTTTCGCTGGGGATTTCCTACCGGCACCGGCGCGAAGCCATTCGCAAAGCCGTGGTGGAAAAGGATCTGGAGCGCGAACGGGAACAGCGACACCGCGAAAATCTGGAAGCGGATCTGGCTCTGCAACGCATGCAACAGGAAAAAACGGAGGTTCAGATGCGGGCCTTGCAGAGCCAGGTCAATCCGCATTTTCTGTTCAACGGACTCAATACGCTCTCCTCGCTGATCGACGAAAACCCCCGGCTGGCCAGCGAATTTGTCGATGAACTGTCCAATGTGTACCGGTATTTACTCCGTAGCAACGAAAACGAACTGGTTAGCCTCAGCGACGAACTCCGGTTTATCCGGTCGTATTTCCACCTGCTGCAAACCCGCTTCGGAACGAGTGTGGCCTTACATATTTCGGTTGCCGACGACTCCCATTCCGCTCTGTTACCGCCCCTGACGTTGCAGTTGCTGGTTGAAAATGCGGTGAAGCACAACATTATTTTACCCGAACAACCGCTCACGATCCGGATTCGGACGACGGAGCACGACCTGCTGATTGTCGAAAATAACCTGCAACGAAAAAACCTGCGTATCGAGTCGAACGGCGTCGGTTTATCCAATATCGACCATAAATACCGGCTGCTCAACCAGCCGGTGCCGCTGGTTGGTGAGGCTGATGGCTGGTTTCAGGTCATCCTGAGTTTGCTGAAATTGCCCCAAACCCAGTTTATCAAATCCGGAGCGTTTGAGGCATGAATGACTGGTCAAAATCGTTGGAACGGTTGAAAACCGTCGCTTTTCAGGCCGGAAAGCTCACCGAAACCGAGTGGGAAGCTTTTGCCGCCTGCTGGCATCCGGTCGAATACAAACGAAAAACCATCCTGACGGCGGCCGGAGAAATTGAGCGGTATTTGTATTTTGTGGTCGAGGGCGTTCAGCGGGCGTATTATGTGGGCGACGGCAAACGGGATGCAACGCTGATTTTTTCGTATACCGGCTCCATGTCGGGGATTATCGATTCGTTTCAGTTGCAAAAGCCGTCGCTGTATTACCTCGAAACGCTGACCGCCAGCCGGCTTCTCCGCCTTTCATTTCCGGACTTCGACCGACTCCTCAGCACCTATCCGGCCCTCGAACGCTGGGGGCGAATCGGAACAGCGGCTGCCATGTCGGGCCTGATGGAGCGCTACATCGAATTGATGACGTTCAGTGCCGAAGAGAAATTTCGGGTACTCCTGACGCGAAGTCCGCACGTATTGCAACTGATTCCGCACAAATACCTGGCGTCGTATCTGGGTCTGGATCCCACCACGTTCAGCAAACTGCTCGCTTCCGTGAAGTTGTAGCGGCTTTTCAAAATCTTGGCGATGACCAAGATTTTCCGGTCAAAACCGCCTTAGGTTTGTGAACATAAACACACACCACCATGCCCGAATTTCAAAGTCATCAATTGCTCGATGAGTTAGCCCGCGACACCCGCACGCTCGCGGAGACAGTCGAAAAGGAATTTAGTCGGATGACCAGCAAGGACTTAAACCGGCAACCGGCTCCGGATCGCTGGAGCATCGCGCAGTGTCTGGACCACCTCAACAGTTACGGCCACTATTACATTCCGCTGCTCGAAAACGCCGTTTTGAAAGGAGAACAGCAGCAACTGGCGGCTCCTCCGCGTTTCCGCAGTGGCTGGCTGGGTAATTACTTCGCCAACGCGATGAAGCCCAAAGCGGACGGTTCCATTGGCTTAAAATCGAAAGCCATCAAAGCCCACACGCCCGCTTCCAACCTGGATGGGCGGGCGGTTTTGACCTTATTTCTGGAACAGCAACAGGCGATTCTGGACTTGCTGGATCGTGCCAAACGGGTGAATATTCAAACGCTCCGGGTCCCCATTTCCATCGCCCGATTCATCCGGCTTTCGGTCGGCGACACGTTCCGGTTTCTGATTGCCCACCAACAGCGGCACGTGTTACAGGCGCGTCGGGCGGCTTCCGAATTGAATCTTCAGTCAACTATTTCGGTGGAATCATAATATTTCCTATGTTTGGTTATGCTCCTAACCATAACCATCCTGGGCATTCTGGCCCTCATTGCGCTCATCTCGTTGGCCCGAATTCATACGTTTCTGGCTTTTCTGGCCGTTTCGCTGGGTGTTGGTCTGGCGTTGGGTCAAAAACCGCTGGAAATTCTGGACTCGATCCAAAAAGGAATCGGCGGTACGCTTGGTTCCATTACCGCCATCATTGCGCTGGGTGCGATGCTGGGCAAACTCGTCGCCCAAAGCGGTGCCGCCCAGCGAATTGCGGTTCAACTGATGGAGCTGGTCGGCACCCGCCACGCCCGCTGGGCTTTTCTGGTAACCGGTTTCATTGTGGGCCTGCCGCTGTTTTATTCCGTGGGCTTTCTGCTGCTGGCCCCGTTGGTCATCACGGTTTCATATCGTTACAAACTTCCCGCGTTGTACATCGGCCTGCCCATGCTGGCGTCGCTCTCGGTGACGCAGGGTTATCTGCCGCCCCATCCGGCCCCGCTGGCCATTCTGAAACAGTTCAATGCCGACATGGGCCTGACGCTTTTTTACGGCATTATCGTCTCGATTCCGGCGATCCTGATTTCCGGTGCCCTGTTTGGCTCCACGCTGAAACGCTACACCACCCTGGCCAATCCGGCTTTCATTGCGCCCGACCTGAGTGATGAACAAATGCCCTCGGCCACCACGAGTTTGCTGACGGTTTTGCTGCCCATTTTGCTCATTGGCCTCAGTACCTTCCTGAGTCCGTTATTGACGGAAGGCTCGTTGGTTCAACAGGTCATTGTCTTCGCAGGCGAACCTGTCGTGAGCATGTTTCTATCGGTTTTGGTGGCGAGTTATACGCTGGGAATTCGGCGGGGCAAAACCATGCCGGAAGTCACGGTTCTTTTTGGGGAAGCGGTGAAAGATGTGGCTATGCTTTTCCTGATTTTCGGGGGGGCAGGTGCCTTAAAACAGGTGCTGACCGACGGGGGCGTGAGTCAATCCATTGCCGGGATGATGGAAAGTTCGACGCTGCACCCGTACGTTTTGGCCTGGGGTATGGCCGCCCTCATCCGGGTTTGCACCGGATCGTCGACGGTTTCGGGCATCACGACGGCCGGATTTGTGGCACCGATGCTGGCGGCAACGGGCGTAGAACCCAACCTGATGGTGTTGAGCATCGGAGCCGGGAGTATGATGTTTTCGCACGTGAACGACACCGGTTTCTGGCTGTTCCGCGAGTATTTTCAACTGTCGATGGCCGATACACTCAAAACCTGGTCGGTGATGGAAACGCTGGTTTCGGTCACCGGTCTGGCGGGCGTCATGGCGCTGAATCTGTTGATTGGGTAAAAATGTTACCTTACAGCAGCTTGTCGGGCGTAATTGGCAGTTGCCGAATCCGTTTGCCGGTGGCGTGAAAAACCGCATTGGCAACCGCAGCCGCCACCCCGACAATGGCGATTTCGCCGAGCCCTTTCGAACCGATCGGGTTTACGTACGGATCTGGCTGATCCACAAAAAATACGTCGATTTGCGGAATGTCGGCGTGAACCGGGATGTGGTAACTGGCAAAATCCGTGGTCACGTAACGGCCATACCGGTGGTCCATCGCCGATTCTTCCATCAACGCCATGCCAATCCCGCCCACGACGCCACCAATCGACTGGCTGCGGGCGGTTTTGTAATTGATGATTTTGCCGACATCCGCGCAGGTCACCACCCGCTTGACGCGCACCTCACCCGTTACCGGACTCACGTGGACCTCCACGAAATGACAGCCAAACGAGTACATCGAATACTGATCCCGCTCCGCACCCGGCTTCGATTCTTCCGTCACCTCCACCTGCGTCAGTTTGTGATGCTTCAGAATATCCGTGTAAGCAATGCCCGGCGATGAGTCGGCAGACGGAAAAAGCCGGCCATTTTTAACCGTGACATCCTCGGGCCGGACGTCGGCGAATCCCGAACCGGGTATCGCTACCGCCAGAGTCAATAATTTGATTTTCAGTGCTTTACACACTGCGTGAACGGCAGATCCTACGCTCGGAATCGTTGATGAACCGTTCTGGCCGGGCGCGTCGGGCAGGCCGGAATCCCCCAGATCGAACCGGATTTTTTTCGGATTGACGCCGAGCATGGTGGCGGCAATCTGCGTCATCGCCGTGCCGGTTCCGGGGCCAATGTCCATCGTTGCACTCTGGACAACCACCGAACCGTCGGCCAGCAGAACGGCTTTTGCTTTGGAAGGATGGCGGTGAAAACCGTATAAACTGGAAGCCATACCGTAGCCGACCAGCATCCCGTCTGCTTTCATGGTTTGCGGTTCCAGTATCCGGTTTTTCCAGCCAAACTGCTCGGCCCCAATGCGGTAACAGTCTTTCAGCGACTTGGCCGACCACGGCAAATGGCGTTCGGGGTCGGAATCGGCGTGGTTGCGCAGCCGGAGTTCCAGCGGATCGATGCTGAGGGCAAAAGCCAGTTCGTCGAGTGCCGATTCGAGCGCGAACATGCCCGTGGCATCGCCGGGGCCGCGCATCCAGGTCGGCGTGTTGACGTCCAGGTTGAGTAGTCGATACCGGGTCGAAACATTCGGGCAGACATACATCGCCCGTGTGGCCAGAATCGTCCGTTCCAGGTGTTCTTCGTAGGTGGACGTCTGCCCGGTTCCTTCGTGCGTGATAGCGGTAAATTGTCCGTCTTTCGTGGCACCGATGGCTATTTTTTGGACGGTAAAGGGTCGGTAACCCACCGACGTAAACATCAGTTCGCGACCCAGCACCAGCTTGACGGGGCGGTTCACTTTTTGGGCCGCCAGAACAGCCGCCACCGTGTGGGGCCAGACCCGGATGCCCGAACCAAAGGCTCCGCCGATAAATTTCGAGTTGACCTTTACATTTTCCCGGGGTAATTTAAACGCCTGCGCCAAATTGCCCTGCGCCGACTTAACTCCCTGATTCTTATCGTAAACCGTCAGCTTGTCATCCGCTTCCCAAACCGCAATGATGGCGTGGGGTTCCAGCGGCTGGTGGTGCTGCGTGGGAATGGTGTAGGTCGCTTCAATTTTGACTTCGGCGGTATAGATCGCATCGGGATTGCCCCGGTCATAATCCTGAAAGGGCGAGGTTTTATTTCGTTGAACACTGGTCGCAACAGCGGCTTTTGACAAGTTGGCTTCAAAGTCGGTCTGGTGCTTTTCCGACTCATAATCAACGTGTACCAACGAAGCCGCGTGCCGGGCCTGCTCCGGCGTATTGGCAACTACCATCGCCACCGGCTGCCCGCTGAAATAAATAAATTCGTCGTAAAACACCCGAAAAGCCGTTCCGACGGGCGCCCGTTCGGCGGGTAGTTTGACCGATCCGTAGGCCGGAACTCCGGGTGAGTTCATATGGCTGAGAACGGCCAGCACACCGGGGGCGGTTTCGGCCGCTTTGGCGTCGATGGTACGGATGCGTCCTTTGGCGATGGTGCTGGTAATCAATACCGCATGCGCCAGATTCTCAAATGGATATTCGGCGGAATAGGTAGCCGCCCCCGTTACTTTCAGTCGACCATCCACGCGGTCGAGGGAAGGGTGCGGTTCGGCGGGATTTTGATGGGCGTTTGCCATGCGTTTTTCAGGAAATACCGGCGGCTAGTGTTAACGCCTGACGAATGGAATTCGGTGCCAGTTTCAATTTGTAGGCATTATGCTCAAACGCTTTCGCGTCCCGCATCGCCACTTCAGCGGCTTGTCGAAATGCGGTTTCGGAAACGGGTTGGCCGACCAGCATTTTTTCGGCTTCGAAGAGCCGCCACGGTTTATGGGCCACGCCACCCAGGGCCAGCCGGGCGGTTTTGATGCGGTTGTTGTCAAGGTCCAGCGCAGCCGCCACCGAAACCAGTCCAAAGGCGTAAGAAGCCCGGTCGCGCACTTTAAAATAATGCACATTGCGGGCGAAAGGCGCATCCGGAATGTCGACGGCAACGATCAGTTCGCCCGCTTCCAGGGTGGTATCCCGATCCGGACGGTCGCCCGGCAACCGGTGAAAATCGGCAAACGGAATCCGCCGTTCCCCCTGGGTATTCTGGACCACAACGGTAGCGTCCAAAGCCGACAGAGCCACATTCAGGTCGCTGGGATTTACAGCAATGCAGGTCGGTGGGCCGGTTTTTTCGGAAAACCCAAAAATGGCGTGCAGGCGGTTGATGCCTTCGAGCGCACTGCATCCCGAGCCCGGATTTCGTTTGTTGCAGGGGAAAGCCGTATCGTAAAAATACGGGCAACGGGTTCGCTGAAGCAGGTTGCCGCCCATCGTCGCCATGTTGCGCAACTGGCCGGAAGCCCCGGCCTTCAGCGCTTGTGCCAGCAGCGGGTGTTTGGCCGCAATTATTGTATGATCAGCTACAGAACTGTTCAGAGCCAGCGCGCCGATGCGCACAAAACCGGCTTTCTGTTCAATCTTTTTGAGCGGTAAGGAATTGATGTCGACCAGCTTTTCCGGCGCAACCAGCCCGCGTTTCATGAGATCGATGAGGTTGGTGCCACCGGCAATGAAGCGGGCGTTCGGAGCGGACGCCAGGGCGTTGATGGCATCTTTTACCGTGGTCGGACGCAGGTAGTGAAACGGTTTCATACGCTCTGACCACTGGTTTTAACCGCCAGAATGGCCTTCACGATATTCGGATAGGCCCCGCAACGGCACAGGTTGCCGCTCATGTATTCCCGGATCTCGGCTTCGGAATTGGCGTGGCCTTCGCGAATGCACGAAACCGCCGACATCAGTTGTCCGGGGGTGCAGTAGCCGCACTGAAAACCGTCGTGTTTGATAAACGCTTCCTGCATCGGATGCAATGACGCGCCGTTGGAAAGCCCTTCGATGGTAGTTATCTTTCGACCCTGTTGCATCACCGCAAAACTCAGGCAGGAAAGTACCCGTTGCCCATCCACGTGAACCGTGCAGGCTCCACACTGACCCAGATCGCAGCCTTTTTTGGTGCCGGTTAGTCCGAGTTGTTCGCGCACTAAATCGAGGAGGGTTGTCCGCGGATCGACCGAAAGCCGCCGTTTGACTCCGTTAATGGTCAGCGAAAGGTCGACGCGATCCGCATTTCCGGCCAGGACTGAATACGAATCCGGTTCGGCGTTGAAGAATGAAAAGGGCGTCAGCGTCAGGCCGGTCATGGCCAGCGATTGTTTTAAGAAAAGCCGACGATCTTCCTGATGATGGTCACCATCACGGCGTGGGCCGGTGGCATCGATTTCATTTTTATCCTTCATCAACTACGGGGTTAGGAGGGCTGCAGGTGAGTCTGTAAACTATACCAATAAAGTAAGAACTCTGAACAGATTAACCAATTTAAATACAAATAACAAAATTAAATAAAATAATTATACCATTTTGTTTTTAGTTTAATCGTTTAAACATACATTTGAAGCACCCCCGGTTCCGGTATGAATAAGAAGAAAGTTTCTCTGAAGGACATTGCTGAAAAAGCGCAGGTTTCAACTGCGCTGGTATCCTACGTTTTAAATGGAAAGGAGAAAGAAAGCCGGGTCGGCCACGAGATTGCGGTTAAAATCAAAGCGATTGCCCGGGAGCTGAATTACGAGCCGAATTATCTGGCGAAAAGTCTGAGAAGTGGAAAAACCCAGACCATTGGGTTGATCATTGCGGATATATCGAACCCGTTTTTTGCCAACATTGCCCGAATTGTTGAAGACGAGGCCAAAAAAAATGGGTATACGGTCATCATCGGAAGTTCGGACGAAAATGCGGAGAAGTCGCGGGATCTGATTGCGGTATTTTTGAACCGGCAGGTCGACGGGTTCATCATCGTTTCGTCGGAAGATTCGGAAGAACAGATCCGGTATTTGCTGGATAAAAATGTTCCCTTTGTTTTGTTGGACCGGCATTTTCCGGATTTAGCGACTGATTTCGTCTCCCTGAATAGTTTTAAAGCCGCGTTTGACGCCGGTTCACATTTAATTCAGAACGGGTATAAAAACATTGGATTGATTGCCTATAAATCGCAGCTTTTTCACATGCAGGAACGAATTCGGGGCTACCGGCAATCGCTGGCCGAAAACCGGATTCCGTTTCAGTCGACCTGGCTGAAGGAGATTGGATTCGAGACCGTGGAAAAGGAAATCAGGGTTGGCATCGACGACATGCTGGCTGCCGATTTTCCGGTTGATGCCCTGATCTTTGCGACGTATCGGCTGGCCATTGCCGGCCTGAAATACATTAACTCGCTGGGTCTGAAAGTTCCCGATGACCTGGCAATCGTCAGTTTCGGTCAGGCCGAAGTGTTCGATCTGTACTATTGCCCGATTACGTACGTGCTGCAACCGATGGAAGAACTGGGCAAAACCGCCGTGGAAATTCTGATTCATAAACTGAAACAGCCGGATGCAGACAAAAAGCAGATCCTGATGGAAGCAAAACTGGTGGCGAGAGATTCGTCCCGATTAAAAGTAAAAGTAGCCTGAAAAGTATTTATTTGACTGATTGCTTAATCGTTTAAACAACCGACACTAGACCCCCTTTTTCTATGCAACGAAGAAATTTTCTAAAATCGGCCGTACTTGGTTCCGGTGCCATTTTGTCCGGTTTTCCACTGCTGAGTGAAGCCGCAGTGCCCAAATTGAAGATTACCAAAATCCGGTATTATGCGGCTCCCAATTACAACAAACCGCTGTTTAATCAGGCCCGCGGCATCGTCGAAATCGAAACCGATGGCGGTATTGTCGGTATTGGTGAAGGTGGTTCCAAGGATATGATCGAACAGTGTGCCCAGATGATGATTGGCGAAAATCCGTTCCGCATCGAACACATCTGGCAAAATCTCTACCGCGGCATGTTCTATCCGCCCGGTCGGGAAAAACTGCACGCCCAGGGCGCGCTGGACATGGCGCTGTGGGACCTGAAGGGCAAGGCGCTTGGCGTACCGGTGTATGAATTGCTGGGCGGTGCCACCCGCGATTACGTCGAATGTTACGCCACCGGTTTCCGCGCTTCCAAAGCCACCACCGAAGAAGGTCGCGCGCAAGATTGCATCAAAGCGGGTTTGCGGGCCTACCGGATCGGGCCAACGGGCGGAAACGGCGCCGAACCGTTCGACTTCTACGATAATGCAAAGAAAACCATCGACTTCTGCAAACGGATCGATGCCGCCGTGGGGGGTGGGGGCAACTGGGCGGTCGATTTACACACCCGGTTCGATACGACCGAAGGCATCAAAATCTGCAAGGCACTCGAATCGCTGGAACCGTATTTTGTGGAGGACATCGTCCGGTCGGAAAACCCCGATGTCTACAAAACCGTCCGGGCCATGACCACGGTTCCCATCGCCGTCGGTGAGCAGTTTGGTGACCGCTGGGACAGCAATACGTTCATCGAGCAGCATCTGATCGACTACACCCGGTTTACGGTTCCGAATACCGGCGGCATTTCTGAATTCAAGAAACTGGCCTCCATGTGCGAAACCCATTACGTGGGCATGATCCCGCACTTCACCGGCCCGCTAGCGACGGCAACGCTCGTGCACGTCCTCGGGTCGAGCAGCCCGACGCGCTGCCTGATGGAATTGGGTGGGGGCGAACCCGAACGACCGCCCTACTTCAACGAGGATTTCGTGAACTTCAAAAACGGCAAATTGTACCTCAATCCCGAACCGGGGCTAGGTGTCAAATTCGACCCGAAAAAAGCCACCTTTCTTCTGGAAGTTACCGCGAATACGAAATTCCCGCACCCGATCCTGAAAGCCCCGGATGGTTCCATCCACAACTGGTAAAACGAAGAATTAAGAGTTAAAAGTTAAGAGTTAAGAATGAAGAGCAGCTTGCGTCAGCCAACTCTTCATTCTTCACTCTCAATTCATACCTCTCCCTCCATTTCCTTCATCCTTATCCCATTCCTGAACATGAAAAAACCTGTAAAACTCCTGATTCTACTGCTGTTTCTGAGCCAGAGCTACGGCTTTGCCCAGAACAACCGGGTGACCGGAAAGGTCACCGGTTCCGACAATAAGGTACTGCCCGGCGTCAACGTGCTGGTGAGCGGTACGACGGTGGGCACGGTCGCGGATGCCGACGGTAATTACGCGATCAATGCGCCTTCCAATGCGTCACTGGTCTTTTCGTACATCAGCTACGTGAGTCAGACGGTTCCGGTGAACGGTCGTTCGGTGATCAATGTGCAACTGGCGGAAGATACCAAGAATCTGAACGAGGTGGTGGTGACGGCGCTGGGGATTAAACGCGAAGCCAAGACACTGGGATATGCCACGGCAACGGTGAATGCGGACCAGATTTCGACCAACCGCAGTCCGAATCTGATGACGGGTTTACAGGGAAAAATGGCGGGGGTCAATATTTCAACGATGTCGACCGGGCCAGGTGGCAGCTCCAAAATCCGGATTCGCGGCCAGTCGTCGTTTAGCGGCCAGAATAATCCGCTGATTGTCATCAACGGCGTTCCGGTCGATAATTCCAATTACGCCATCGGCGGCAACTTCGGTGCCCGGTCGGCCAACAATTCGGATGGGGGAGACGGCCTTTCGAGCATCAATCCCGACGACATCGAGACGATGACGGTGTTGAAAGGCGCGACGGCGGCTGCGCTCTACGGATCGCGCGCCAAAGACGGCGTGGTGATGATTACCACCAAAAACCGGGGCGCGGGCAAAGGTTTCGGCGTGGAATACAACACCAATTTTACGACCGATACACCGCTGGATTTTACGGATTTTCAGTACGAATACGGCCAGGGCGAAGGCGGTATCCGGCCCACCACGCCGAATCCGACATCGGGTGTGTGGAGTTTCGGTGAGAAATTTCAGCCGGGTATGACGCAGGTTTTGTTCGGGGGCGAAACCTATCCGTATGAGCCGGTGCGCAACCGTGTTCGGCAGTTTTATAACATCGGGACCAATTTTACGAATACCCTGACGGTGGCCAACAACGGTGAGAATGGCGGATTCAGCTTGTCGTTTTCGAATACCGACAACAAAGCCATCACGCCAAATTCGGATTTTAACCGGAAAACGATCAACATCGGGTTTACGCAGAACATCAGCAAAAACCTGGTGGCTTCGGGGAATGTCAATTATTCCAACGAGTATAACCGCAACCCGACCCAGCTCAACGCCCAGGATTTTGCGACGCCGACGGTGGTGATGACCCTCGCGAATTCCATGCCGTTTGAAGCTCTGAAAAAGAACCAGGTGCTGCCCAATGGCGATGAGTTCGTGTTTTCCCGGTTTTTAGTGCGCAACAATCCGTATTATTCCGTCAATTATCACTTCGAAAATATCAAACGCGACCGGCTTTTCGGGAATGTTGCGCTGAAATACCAGTTCACCAAATGGCTGTATTTGCAGGGGCGGCTGGCGCAGGATCTGTATACCCGCGATCAGGATTACAACATTCCGAACGGCTATGCCCCGATTGCCAAAGCTCCGGCGGGTTACGTCAATGGCTCGTATACGCAGGACGTTCGCAAGTTTGTGGAACGGAATTATGACTTCATTCTGGGTGGTAACCACACCTTCGGAAACATCGGTGTCGACGTCACCCTCGGTGGCAACCAGCGGTATGTGCGCATGGATTACAACAGCGTAACCGTGCAGGATTTTGTGCAACCCGGCTTGTATACGGTAATGAACGGGCGGGTCAAAAACCCGTTGTACAGTTTGTCGGAACGAAAAATCAATTCGTTGTACGCGGCCGCGACGATCTCTTACAAGGAATTTCTGTACCTGAATGCGACTGCCAGGAATGACTGGTTTTCAACACTTTCGCCCGAAAACCGCAGCATTTTATATCCGTCCGTAACCGGAAGTTTCGTGTTCTCCCAAGCTTTTTCCGACCTGCCAGCCTGGCTGACGTTTGGGAAAATCCGGGCGGCTTATGCGCAGGTGGGAGACGACAACGTGAGCCCGTATTCCAACGCGCTGTTTTATGCCGTCAACAACAACAACTTCGCAACGCCTTCGGGTCAGCTGGTTCCGGTGGGCGGGATCAGCGCCACGTCGGTGCCCAACCGCAACCTGCGACCGCTGCGGGTGTCGGAGGCCGAAGCGGGTGTGGAGCTGAAATTTCTCAATAACCGGCTCGGCCTCGATTTTACGTATTACCGCAAAATCACGCAGGATCAGATTCTGGCGACGCAGGTTTCGGATGCTTCGTCGTATACCAACAAGCTGATCAACGTCGGCAAAAGTATGAACAAAGGCATTGAGGTATTGCTGACCGGTTCGCCGGTCAATACCGCGGCTTTCCGCTGGGATGTCAGCGCGAATTTTGCCTACAACACTTCCGAAGTGCTGACCCTGGGCTTATCGGCCGGCGACACCATGATTACCGTTGGCGGTTCGGGCGGCAGTACCCTCCGTCAGGTGGTGGGCAAACCGATCGGACAATTGTTCACCTTCAACTATTTGCGGGATGCCCAGGGGCGTCAGGTTTTTGACAAAGGCAGCGGACGGCCCTTGCGCAACAACACGCCGGTGAACGTCGGCAATGCGCTGCCGAAATATTTTGGCGGTATTACCAACACCTTCAATTACAAGGGCATAACGCTTACGGCTCTCGTCGATTTCAAGCTGGGTTTCAAAATGATTGGCGGTCAGAACATGAATTATTTGCGTCATGGCCTGCACAAAAAGACGCTGGATGGCCGGGCGGAAGGCTACGTCATCGGCAAGGGCGTCAATCCGGATGGCGAAGTGAACACGACGCGCTCCGCCGTTCAGCCGTTCTATGAAACGCCGAATGTGCTCGGGATTTACGAGGACTTCATTTACAATGCCGGTTTCTGGAAACTGCGTCAGCTCACCCTGGGCTACGATTTTACGAAGCTGTTGCCGCAGAAATTTTTCATCAAGGGCCTTCGGTTGAGTGCCGTGGCCAACAACGTGGCGGTATTGAAAAAATGGACGGAAAACATGGACCCCGAAATGGTGAACAACGCGTCGGATAACGCCACCGGGCTGGATTTCTGGCCGAGTTTGCCGCCCACCCGAAGCATGGGTTTCAACCTGAACATCAAGTTTTAAGCTTGTTTTCATGGCTCCGGTTCGATCAGTTGCCACACTGGCAGCCCATTCAATCACTCAACCACTCATTTTTTAACGATGAAAACGAAACTGATATACCTTCTTGGTTTGCTCACGACCCTCGGTTTGCTCTCGGGTTGTGACGATAAGTTTGACGAAATCAACACCAACAAAGTGGACCCAACCACGCTGGCACCGTCATTTGTGATGAACAAGGCCATCATCGATGCGACCTATCTGGACGGTTTTGGAACCCTCGAAATGCTATGCTACGAGTTCGGTATTGTGCAGCAGATCATTACGCCCTACGGCAGTTCGCTGGCCGGGGCCAATTACAACCAGAACAACGTGAGCAACACGCCCCTGGTGTGGCAGAATTTTTACCGCAATGTGCTGAAGCAAATCGTGGATGTGGTGGAGCGAACCAAAGACGATGCCAATCGGACGAATTTATACCATTCCGCCCGGATCTGGAAGGCGTATTCGTTCATGATTCTGACCGATACCTACGGCGATATTCCCTACACGGAAGCCGCCAAAGGCTACATCAGCGAGATCACATCGCCGAAATACGACGCCCAGGAGGTGATTTACAAGGATTTGCTCAAGGAACTGGACGAAGCTTCGGCGGGTTTGGACGCCACCAGGGCCGTTGAATCGACGGATATTCTGTACGGTGGTAATGTGGCCAAATGGAAGAAGCTGGGGTATTCGCTGATGCTGCGGGCGGCCATGCGACTGACCAAAGTGGACCCGACAACGGCCAAAACATACGTGACAAAAGCCGTTGCCGGTGGGGTGATGCAGTCCAACGACGATAACTCGGTGATGCGGCATTCGGCTTTGTATAACAACTGGATTGGCAACCATTTGCAGGCCCGCGAGAAAACCAATTTTTACCTGGCTGCGCCCTTCGTCAATTACCTGAAAACCAACAACGATCCGCGGCTGGGCTCGATTGCGGTGCGGTATGTGGGCGCAAAAGGCGGTCCGGAACAGGTTGCTTCCCGGGCTTCGACGGATCCCAAAGTTCAGGTCGGAATGCCGATGGGTTACGATAATGTGACGGTTTCGACCCCGGCGGTTCTCGCCCAATATGGCGTTGCCAGTCTGTGGGATTTTACGCAGGTCAACCTCAACACGGTATTGAAACTGGACGCGCCGGAGTTTCACGTCACCTATTCCCAGACGCAATTGCTGCTGGCCGAAGCGGCAGTGCGCGGCTGGGTGACGGGCAATGCGGCCGATTATTTTGCCAAAGGAATTCGGGCGAATATGGAGCAAATGGCCGCTTACGACGTCAGTGCGGCCATTAAGGAAGACGCCATTCAGGCCTACCTCGCGGCTCACCCGCTGGACATGACGAAGGCGTTGGATCAAATCAATACCCAATACTGGGTAGCGTCGTTCCTGAATGGCCCCGAATTGTTCGCCAATTTCCGCCGGAGCGGCTTTCCGACTTTAGCCAAAAACCCGTATCCGGCTTCTGAAATTACCGAGGATTTCATTCGCCGGATGCCGTATCCGGACAGCGAAACCATCGTCAATCTGCAAAATGTGAATGCCGCCATCGCCCGGCAGGGGCCAAACACCTTGAGCACGCGGGTTTGGTGGGATAAAAAATGAGTTATTACACAGGGTTAATCAGAGAACATCAGAGTTTATCAGAGCAAAAAAGAGAAATTATTCTCTGATAGACTCTGATGTTCCCTGATTAACTCTGTGTAACAGTACATACTTAACTGTATAAAAACATGAAAAAATCGAGTATTTCCCGGCGCACGGCGATCCAGTCGGTTTTGGGCGTTGCCGGTACGGCCATGGCCGCTCTACCCCAGACTTCGTATGCCTCCAACCCCGGCCCATTTCGGGATTACGGCAAAGTGAAAATCACCAAACTGGAAACGTTTCTGGTCAAGCCCCGCTGGATTTTCCTGAAAATTCACACCGATGTGGGCGTGGTTGGTTTGGGCGAACCGCTGCTGGAGGGCCGGGCGCTGACCATTCAAACCGCCATCAAGGAAGTGGAACCGTATCTGATTGGCAAAGATCCGCGACATATTATTCACCACTGGCAGGCGATTTACCGGCACGCGTTTTACCGGGGTGGCCCCATTTTAACCAGTGCCCTGAGTGGCATCGATCACGCATTGTGGGACATTAAAGGCAAACTGTTGAATGTGCCGGTGTATGAATTATTCGGGGGGCCAACCCGCGACCGCGTCCGGATTTATGGCCGGGCCAGTACTCCCGAGGACATGAAGAAACGGAAGGCGGAAGGGTATACGGTGATCAAAACCAGCGTTGCTAAAAAGAATCCGGCTAATATTGTGGAGAACCCGCAGTTTGTGAAGTACGCAATTGATAATTTTGCTTCACTTCGGGAAGCCGGAGGGCCGGAAATGGACATCGCCATCGATTTTCACGGAGCCATTTCTCCGCAGCTGGCCAAGGTCCTGATCAAAGGGCTGGAACCCTACCAACCCATGTTTGTCGAGGAGCCCTGTCAGGCGCAAAACGTCGATACGATGGTGGACATTGCGCGGGGAACTCATTTGCCAATTGCCACCGGCGAGCGGATTTTTACGAAATGGGGCTTCCGTGAAATTCTTGAAAAAGGGGCCGCCAGCATCATTCAGCCGGATCTTTGTCACGCGGGCGGCATTACGGAGGGGCGCATCATCGCCGGAATGGCCGAAGCGTATTACGTGCCGATTGCTCCGCATAACCCGATGGGACCCATTTCGCTGGCCGTTGGGTTGCATCTGGCGGCCAGTGTGCCCAATTTTCTGGTGCAGGAGCAGGTCTCACTGGGCGAAGGGTACTTAAAAAAACCGTTTAAACTGGAAAAAGATGGTACGGTTTTGATTCCTTCGGGGCCGGGCCTGGGTGTTGAACTGGATGAAGCGCAACTTAAAGATAAAATTGGTCACGATTGGAAAAATCCGGAGACGTACAATGCCCTGGATGGCTCAGTTGTTGATTGGTAATCTTTAGTTTATGGTTTGTCGATGGCTGACGAAGTACGGTCACTCGTGCGTCAACTACCGTAAACTGAAGACTGTAAACTATAAACCATCTTCTTAACTCAAACTAATTGATGATAAACTATCTTTTGTGCTGCGACTGGGGGACTTCCTTTTTTCGGTTGCGATTAGTTAATCGTTCTGATTATCGACTGATTGAAGAAGTTACTTCGCAGCAGGGAATTGCCAGTACGTTTACCAAGTGGAAGAATTTTGGTGAGCGTTCCGGTAGTTTAAAGGAACAGTTCTTTCGTGAAGAACTTCGAAAACACATTGAATTAGTGGCGGATAAAGCTGCGATAAAACTGGAAAATGTTCCCATTGCGGTTTCCGGTATGGCATCTTCTTCCATTGGTATGGCCGAACTGCCGTATGCTTCTTTACCGTTTGCGATGGACGGAAGTCAGGCGAGCATGCGGCTTTTCGAAGCCAGCGAAACGTTTCCGCATGAACTGATTTTGATTTCCGGCGTGAAAAGTCAGGAAGACGTCATGCGGGGAGAAGAGACTCAGCTGATCGGTTTAACCGCGTTACTCGATTCGGAAAAGGAGCGGTTAAACGAGGCCATTTTTATTTTCCCCGGAACGCATTCCAAGCACATGTACGTGCAGGGGGGGCAGCTGATGAATTTTGAAACCTACATGACCGGCGAGATTTTTAATCTGATGGCATCCCAAAGTATTCTAAAAGATTCGGTTGACGTGAGTGGTTTAAGTGATTTCTCGGAACTTAACCTGACCGCTTTTAAATCGGGCCTTGCCGAGTCAGAATCTCCGCTGCTTAATCGGCTTTTTACCGTACGAACCAACCAGTTATTTGGTCATTTAACCAAAATACAAAACGCGTTTTATTTAAGCGGTTTACTAATTGGCAGTGAATTAAAACCGCTTCAGGAGAAAGCAAATTGGCAGCTGGTTTTGTGCAGTGGTACGAATTTATTTCCCTTCTACAAACAGGCAATCGACTACCTGAACCTGTCCGGTCGGACGACCACTATTCCCGCTGACCTAATCGATAAAGCCGCCATTGTTGGTCAGATAATCCTGTTTCAAAATCAGAATTTAAAAGTTTAAGTCGCATTGAAATGAGTCAAACTAATTTTTCGTGGGATCTATTTGCGAAAGCGCCCCTGATCGGGATTGTGCGGAATGTTGCGGCTGAGGATGTCGTGGAAATGTTGCCGATTTACCGCAAATCCGGACTGACAACCATCGAAATAACCCTGAATACCGCTGGCGCTGAGGATCTTATTCGCTATGCCCTGGAGCATGAGTCAACCGGATTGAACATTGGAGCCGGAACGGTTTGCACCGAACAGGATCTGGAACGGGCGCTGGCGGCTGGAGCGCAGTTTATTGTAACGCCCATCATCAACGAGACGGTCATTCGGGCGTGCGTCGAGCGGGGCGTTCCCATTTTTCCGGGGGCATTTACACCCTCCGAAATCTATAAAGCCTGGTCGCTGGGTGCCACAATGGTCAAAGTTTTTCCGGCGGCCACACTCGGCCCGGCGTATCTGAAAGAGGTGAAAGCACCGTTGAATCAGGTCAAACTGGTGCCGACTGGTGGAATTAGCCTTGCCAATATGACCGACTTTTTAAAAGCCGGTGCCGATGGATTAGGTGTTGGCGGGCACCTCTTCGATTCCGGGTTAATTTTGAAAAAAGACTGGACTGGTTTAGGCTTTCATTTTGAGAAATTTGTCAATCAGCTGAATCCGGTTAAATGAAAATGGCGTCGTTTTAGTAGTGCAGATAAATTCCTAAGCCCCATCCTTGTGACTGATTATAAAATTAAGTATTACCGCTGGATTGTCGTATTCCTTGTTTTTCTAGCAACGACGATTAATTACCTCGACCGCCAGATTATTGGTTTGTTAAAACCCATTCTCGAACTGGAATTTAACTGGTCGGAAACGGATTATGCCCGGATTGTGATGGCTTTTACGGCGGCTTATGCCATCGGATTAGGGCTGTCGGGCTGGCTGATCGACAAAACCGGCACCAAATTAGGATATACCCTTACGATTGTATTCTGGAGTGTGGCCGGAATGCTTCATGCCGTGGCCCGCAGCGCTATGGGCTTTGCCATCGCGCGTGTTGGTTTGGGACTGGGCGAAGCGGGAAATTTTCCGGCGGCCGTAAAAACCGTTGCCGAATGGTTTCCTAAAAAAGAACGCGGGTTGGCCACCGGTATTTTTAATTCGGGAACGAGCGTGGGTGTTGTTCTGGCTTTAATGATTGTCCCCTGGATATTAAATCACTACGGCTGGCAGGAAGTGTTCTGGATTACCGGCGGGTTGGGTTTTGTCTGGCTAATTTTCTGGTTGATTTTTTACGAAATACCGACCAAACAAAAGCGGCTTACTGCTCAGGAGTTTGCCTTCATTACCGCGGGGCAGGAAAAGGAAGAGCATGAAGCGGGACGCGTTTCGATCAACTGGTTTAAATTAGTTGCCTTGCCGCAAACCTGGGCTTTTATTGTCGGAAAAGCGCTGATCGATCCGATATTCTGGTTCTTTTTATTCTGGTTGCCATCCTATTTTTCTTCCGCATACCAACTGGATTTAAAGAAATTTAGCCCGGAGTTATTGATCATTTATACGGCCACGACGATTGGTAGTATTGGCGGGGGGTATTTCTCTTCCTGGCTCATCAAACGGGGCTGGCCTACCTTAAAGGCACGGAAAACCGTCCTGTTTCTGTTCGCGATTTTAGAAGTTTCCATCATCCTCGCCCAGTTTGCAACCAACGTCTGGATGGTGGTTGCGCTGATCAGTCTGGCGGTGGCGGTGCATCAGGCCTGGGCGACGAACATTTTTACGATTGCTTCGGATCTGTTCCCCAAACAGGCCGTCAGTTCCGTTGTCGGCATCGGCGGAATGGCCGGAGCGATCGGCGGAATCTTTTTTCCGATGCTGGTCGGGTATTTACTCGACACCTATAAAGCCGCCGGAAATTTGTCGGCCGGTTATAACCTATTGTTTACCATTTGCGGATTTACGTATTTACTTGTCTGGACTATTATTCATTTATTAACGAGAAATTCTAAATTGGTCGAGCTAAATCAATTGCTCTGATCAGAATGACTCGAATGACCTGGATTTATAGAAAACCGTTCTTGAAAATTACCTTTTTCATCGTATTGATAGCCGGAGTCTGGTCGGCCCTCGGCGGCTGGGTTGCCCGGCCAGCGGCCACTACGCCCAACGTGGTGCTGTTTTTTATCGACGACCTGGGCTACGGCGATTTGTCTTGCAATGGCGCTTCGGGATACACCACTCCCAACCTCGACCAGATGGCCACTGAGGGAATCCGGTTTACGAGTTTTCTGGCGGCTCAGGCGGTTTGTAGTGCGTCGCGGGCGGCTTTGCTGACGGGCTGTTACCCCAACCGCGTCGGCATGTTTGGTGCGCTCGGTCCAAATTCACCCATTGGTCTGAATCCAGATGAAGAAACGATTGCCGAATTGTTGAAAGAGAAAGGCTATGCGACCGGCATTTTTGGCAAGTGGCACTTGGGGAGTCAGGCGAAGTTTTTACCGCAGCAGCAGGGTTTCGATGACTATTATGGGGTGCCGTATTCGCACGACATGTGGCCG
This sequence comes from Larkinella knui, assembly GCF_003858645.1. Taxonomy (GTDB): domain Bacteria; phylum Bacteroidota; class Bacteroidia; order Cytophagales; family Spirosomataceae; genus Larkinella; species Larkinella knui. The sequence goes on from NZ_RQJP01000001.1 coordinate 1,110,928, forward strand.
TTACACCCCAACCAGGCGCAGGCCCATTATCCGCCTTTGTACCTGATTGAGGGCAGCGCGCCCACCCAGGAAGTGAAAACGCTGGAAGATGCGAGCCAGCTAACGTCCTCAATTACCGAGCGGGCGGTCGGATTTATTCGGAAACACAAGAAAGAACCGTTCTTTCTGTACGTACCACACCCGTTGCCACACGTGCCGCTGGCAGCTTCCAGGCGGTTTCGCGGTAAAAGTGCCATCGGTTTGCTGGGCGATGTGATGATGGAACTGGACTGGTCGGTGGGGCAGATCATGCAGGAACTGAAGCAGCAGGGGCTGGATAAAAATACCATTGTGATTTTCACGAGTGACAACGGTCCGTGGCTGAATTACGGCGACCATGCGGGTTCGGCGGGCGGTTTTCGGGAAGGAAAAGGAACGTCGTTCGAGGGCGGTCACCGGGTGCCGTGCCTCATTCGCTGGCCGGGCGTGGTTCCGGCGGGGCGGGTTTGCAACAAGCTGCTGACGACGCTGGAAATCCTGCCGACGGTTGCGAAACTGTGTGGAACCCGACTGCCCAAAAAATCGATCGATGGCGTGGATATGGTGGCCTTGTTGAAAGGCGACGAAACCGTTACCCCGCGCGATCATTTCTTTTATTATTACCGGAAAAATAGTCTGGAAGCCGTCCGAAAAGGCGACTGGAAGCTGGTGTTTGCGCATCCGGGGCGCACCTACGAAGGATTTTTGCCGGGTAAAGGCGGTCAACCGGGGCCTTCTACCGAAGAACACGAGTTTCCGACGGCTTTGTATGATCTCCGGCGCGACCCCGGCGAGCGGTATGATGTTCGGGAACAGAACCCGAAAATAGTGGCGGTTTTGGAAAAATTGGCGGAAGAAGCCCGCGCGGATCTGGGCGATGATTTACAGAAACGGGCCGGAAAAAACGGGCGCCCGGCGGGGCGGGTCGGGAACTAAGGGGTTAAAATCAGTAGGCGGTTGCTTTCCGGCAGTGGCCAGAATGAGGGCCAGATCGTAACGATTAACGACTGCTGTTGTTGATGAGCTTATTCTGTAATTCAATTATTTTGAATGGTTTTCCAATATAATCGTTCATTCCACTCTTTTTTATCTGAACAATAATATCCGCCGATATCGCGGCTGTCAGCGCAATAATGGGGATGTTGGCTTTTTGCGGGTCGGCGAATTGCCGAATGCGTTCCGTTGTCTGAAAACCATTTAATTCCGGCATATTGATATCCATTAAAATGACATCATACTGATTTGCTTCCATCAACTCCAGTACTTGCTGGCCATTTTCTGCCAGTGTCATTCTGGAACCCCATCGGGTAAAAAGCTTTTGCATCAATAAGGCATTCATCGCATTGTCTTCAGCCAACAAGATGTGTAGTTGTTCCAGGCTTTTGGGTTGGCCTGTTGCCGGGCTGTGGAGCGTTTGTTGAAGTGGAGTTGTTGCATAGTGTAGATCGAAATAAAATTGCGAACCTTGATTCAGTTGGCTCTTTACATGGATCTGGCTATTGTGCAACTGCAACAAGTGCTTTACAATAGCCAGACCTAGGCCCGTACCCCCAAATTTACGGTTGATTTCACGGGATGCCTGCGTGAACGGATCGAAGATGGCGGTTTGCTGCTCGGGGCTAATGCCAATACCGGTATCCTGAACCGTAAACCGGATGTCGAGCGCGTCGGCTTTCTGAGAAAGAATCTGGGCACTGAGGACAACTTTGCCCTCCAGCGTGAATTTAACGGCATTTCCCCCTAGATTGAACAGAATCTGGGTGAGTCGGGTGGGGTCGCCAATCACGTTGCATTTGGTTAATTCCGGGTCAATCACTACCTCAAACGTCAGGCCCTTTTCGAAGGCGATCAACTGTAAACCTGCGCTGGTGTCTTCGATCAGCTTGGGCAGGTAAAAAGGGATGACTTCGAGTTCGATCTTCTTTAAATCGATCTTGTTAAAATCTAAAACGTTGTTGATGAGCGAAAGCAGGCTTTCGGCCGAAAATCGCAGAATGTTGAGGTTTTCCAGTTGATTAGTACGGGGTTTGTCCGCGAGCAGCAGGTTGGTCATCCCAATCACCGTGTTGAGGGGTGTCCGCAGTTCATGCGACATGGTTGACAGAAAATAGGATTTAGCCTGAATGGATTCTTCCAGTTGGGCATTCAGTGCGTTTTTCTCGTGGATGGTGTTAAAAAGGGCGCGGTGAAAAATGTAACAGGAAACCACCAGGACCACAAAATTGGCCGCTGTGACAAAAAGGAATTCCGCATTAACGGGTTCATCTACAAAGACCGTGTAAGGGTTAACCAATCCACTCAGGCCGACCAACCCGATCAGGAACGGTAAAATGTGCAGAATGGAATAAATAAGGCCCCATTTTCGACCCAGTCCGAAGAAACCGGCGAGAATAAACATGAACAGTTGGAGAAAGGCATTAATCCCCCAGACAATGTGCTGGTTGTAGAAGGCCAGTCCCGCAAAAAAAACACGCGAAAGTTGAAGGATATGGATCAGGACATAAATCGATTTGGGTCTGGACAGGAGGATTTTGAGTACCACCAGCGTTATGATGAAGGCACGGGCCTGTTTGGCCATCGCGGTCTGGTCGTGGGCCTGGTACGAGCTGACGAGTTGTACGGACAATTTCGGAATGTTCATGATGAACATGAAATAGAAGATCCGAATCTGTTCTTTCATCAGCGAATCGGAAACCGTATCGAGCGTTTTGGTTAAGGAGAAATTCCAGGAGGATAACTTTTTGGTCATAAGCACTTTAGACAACACTATATTAAAAAGAGCAGAGTGGTCCGGTCTCCTGCTATTCCGTAAAGTTGGTATACCCGGTATAACGGTGGCCAGCCTGCTCAAATAAAAGTAGGCAAATTTTACAGCCGGATTGAGCAACTTTCCAGACGCTAAACCGAAGACAGCCCTTGATTTGTCCCTTTAAATCGGGAGAAGCTCATTGCTCAGTGGAAGCTAAAATCGAGGTTGCTTTGCCTTCCGATCGATTTTGCAAACTATGCCGGGACAATTTGTGCGTTTCCTTTTCACTGACAACCGGCGCTAAAATTAAGAAATTTTGAATGACTGGCGACTGAACCTGGTAAAGTTCGGTCCTGATAGGGGTCTGTCTGACAAAAGCCAATGAACTTAGCAGGTGTTCCGGAAAAGCGTGGTTGCTTTTTGGCATCGGAAACCCCGGCATCACGGGGTTATGGAGTCGCTACAGCGGCTAAAAGTGAACTGTTTGGAACGCTACCCCAGCCAGCACGGCCAGGCTTCTTTTGCTAGGGTTCATTAATTTTGAGCCCGTGTCAAAACGGGTTTTGTAGAATAAAACCGTTCCAGTCCAGTGCGGACGGGTAGAAATATTCCCGCCAGTTGCCGATCAGCCCTTCGCGGATTTTCACGCTGACCATACCGTGGACCGTTGACCCGTACGTGATGGTAAACTCGCCGGAACCCACCTGCGTCTGCTCATCGAAAGCCAGATGATGCCAGACCATCTGCACCACTTTCGGGCGGCCTTTCCAGCCCCCGAAAAATTCAAAAATCCGGTCGCGGCCCCTATAAATCTGTTTGTTGGGTGGTTCGGAGTAAATGGCATCCAGCGCAAAGCAGTCGGCGGCTTTTCGTCCGTTGTTTTCGTTCAAACCGGCGGCAACGGTTTGCATGAGATGAATAAATTCCGCCCGGTTGATTGGTTTCCGGTTTGTCAACTGGGCCGGGCAGTCAATCAGAAATCCAAAAAGGCAGAGCATACTAAGTACAAGGTGTTTCATTACGAACGAGCGGTGGATGCTTCCTGTTGCAGCAACGATCAGCCGCCGGGGTATAGTGTCAGGCGGAAGGAATTTGCGCTAAAATTTCGGTGGCTGCCCGAATACCCTGGTAAAATGCTTCTTCGAAAATCGAAATACCGCTGAGGTCGGAGTGGGCGAAAAACAGTTTGTTGTTGACTGATCGGGCGGCATTCCGGCGCGATTCCTCCCAGATAAAACCGGGCGTTGGCGCAATCATCCCGTGGCCCCAAACCCAGCAGTCGGCCGCCGAAATGTATTCCGTAACACCAGGATGGGCGGTTTCCAATTCGGCCACAAGGCGCGACAACCACGTTGCATACGTCGTTTCGTACGCTTTTCGGCGGGCCACGTCGGGCGGTTCCTGCACCAGCGGCCAATAGACTGTAATCACTTTCTGGTCACTTGCGTTGAGGTGCTGGTGGGTGGCCGTGACGTAGCCAACCGAAGCGCTGTTGTAAATAACATTATCCCAGCAAAGCGGCATGCCCCGGCTTTGCGGTAAAACGCTGACCGTCAGGTTGGCAACGAGCCAGGGCGCGTACTGAAAGCCGCTTGCAACCCGGTTTTTCAGCAGGTTTTGGGTAATAAACTGCGGAGTCGCCAGCAACACGGTTCGGGCCTGAATAGCAACGGTTTCCTTTTTGAGCACATCGTAGCACGTAACCCGGACGCCTTCGGCATTTTCCTGAATACCGAATACCAGTTTGTTGGACTCAATGGCAGACTGGGCCTGTTGCTCTAACTGCTTGACTAAAAAGCTATTGCCTTCCGGCCAGGTCAGCACCGAATTGGCTCCGGCATTGGCTGCGACGCCTTTGCGGGAAGCAAAATAATGCAAACCCGCCCAGGCCGACGTGTTCGCCAGCGTGGTTCCGTAATCGTCCTTGCAGCCGTATTCCAGAAACCAGCGCAAATACGGCGACGTAAACTGGTGCTGATTCAGGTAGGTTTCAAACGAAATACCATCCAGTTGCCGGTAAATAATATCGGTCGAGGAACGGTCGAGCGGAATGGCAAACGCGTCCCGGCCATCGCTTCCTTTGGCTTGTTTCAGCTCTTCAACCAGTTTGAAAAACCGGGAAATCTGCTGCCGGTCGTCGTCCGAAATCCCCACATCCGGCACCAGCCCTTCCTGCCAGTGTCCGTTGATGAAAAGCCGCTCTTCGGGGTCGTGACAAAGGTAATAGTCATTATAAACCGGTAGCGCGTTCGCGTCGAAACCCGTGATGGCGTGGCATTCTTTCAGAAAATCAACCAGTTCGCGGTTTCTCGGATCGGGAATGGGCAGGTAGTGAGCCCCCCACGGATAGGCCGATACGGTATTCTGCCCACCGACGGAATTGCCGCCCAACTGCCCACTCAGTTCCACCAGCAACACATCCCGCTTGCCCTGCTGCCAGAGCCAGCGCCGGGCCGACAGTCCGGCGATGCCACCCCCCACAATTAGAACATCCGTTTCCCGGGTTTGCGTCGGCTGGGGCAGTTTTTCCGGATACCGCAGCAAATGGCCGGTCTGGTGATTGGCCCCGATCATCCCGCCTTTGATGTGAGCGATGGACGCCGACGATTGACAGGCGTTCAAACCGGCAGAACCGGCCAGCAAAACCGAAAAGCCAAGCCCGGCGGCCTGTTCCAGAAACTGACGGCGGCCCGGCGATTCGGGCGGGTCAGTGGGCGTAGGGCGTCCAGTCATCTTCAAAATAATGCACCAGAACCTGGTTGTTGAGCTTGTTGATTTCGGTCGGCACTTCGGCCATGTCGGGCGGAAAATTCAGCATGTCGTGAATCGTTCGCGCATTGATAAACCGCAGACCCGCGGGCAACGGCCCGTCGCCCCGCCAGTGCTGATTGCGTAGCAACAGAACGTAACCCCATTCGCCAAACGAGGGAATGTAGGCATGGTAGGGAATGGTCTGAAAACCGGAAGCGGCAATCGTATTCCGGATGCACCAGAACGACTGCCGGGCGATGTAGGGCGAGGTCGATTGCACCACCGCCAGCCCACCCGGACGCATCAGGCGGTTGAGTTCCCGGTAAAAGGCTGTACTGTATAATTTGCCGATCGAATAGTTGGACGGGTCGGGAAAGTCCACCACGATCAGGTCGTAGCGGGCCGTATCCTGCCGGACAAAATTATAAGCATCAGTGTTGATAATCCGGACTTTAGACGAATGTAAAGAGCGGTTATTCAGTTTGACCAGAAGGTCATTTTGCCGAAATAAATCCGTCATACCGGCATCGAGATCGACGAGCGTAACCGACTGGATCTGCGGGTATTTCAGGATTTCGCGAACGGCCAAACCGTCTCCGCCACCCAGCACGAGCACCCGGTTTGCCTTCGGAAGTGCCTGCAAAGCCGGGTGGACGAGGGCTTCGTGGTAGCGGTATTCATCCGCCGAACTGAACTGAAGATTGCCGTTCAGGAAAAGCCGCAGCTCGCGGGGGTTGGCGGTGAGCACGATCCGTTGGTAGGACGTACTTTTGCTGTAAATGACTTTGTCCTGAAACGTCAGATTTTCGGTGTAGGTCATGATCCGTTCGGCGTAGACAAAACCGCTCAGCAGAAGCAACGAGGAAAGGGCGAGAATGCTGACGAGCGACCGTCGATACGGTTTGGTGTCGGCAAACTGATGAAGCAGAAACCCGGCGACGGCGATGTTTAGGAGGCCAAAAAACAGCGAGGTCCGGATCAATCCCAGATACGGAACGAGCACCAGCGGGAAGATCAGCGATGCCAGCAACGCACCGATGTAATCGAATGTAAATACTCTGGAAACCAGGTCTTTGAAGGTTAACTGATTTTCCAGAATCCGCATCAGCAACGGGATTTCCAGCCCCACCAGAATACCGGTCAGACTCACCAGCGTATACAAAACCAGCCGGAACGAGGCCGCGTATTCGAACAACACAAACAACAGGGGAGCACTGCAACCGCCGACCAGCCCCACCAGAATTTCAATGCGGATAAACCACTTCAACAGATTGCCGTCGAGGTATTTGGAGAGCCACGAGCCGATGCCCATTGAAAACAGATAGACCCCGATGATGGTCGAAAACTGCGTAACCGAATCCCCGAGCAGGTAACTCGCTAGGGTTCCGGCCACCAGTTCGTAAATGAGTCCGCAGGTAGCAATGACAAAAACGGACAACAGCAAAAGCAGGTGCCGGTGCCGATTTTCGGGGTTACTCATGTATGGCCGAACTGATGATAATGGCCACCGCAATCATAAAGGCGGCTGCCAGAATGGAAAGGGCGACGTTTTCTTCGTCGACGATCTTTTTCCAGAGGTTTTCGGGCGCAATTTTCTCGATGATGACGAAACTGATGACCAGAATCAGAATACCGACAAAGGAATAAACGACGGAGGGAACGATGTACTTCAGCGTAGACAAGTCCATGGGAATGGGGTTTATTTGTGGTAAAAATAACTGCGTCGGCCCGAATGCCGACCTCCTGAACCTTGTTTGTAGTTTTCGAGCTTATCGACGCTTTCCAGGTCGTCGCCCAGCAGCCGGGAGCCGGAAAATTCGACCCAGGTGTAGCCCGCTACCAGCAAACCGCCAGCCAGGGCAACGTATTTGACTTTTTTGAGGTTCTGCCACATCGTTTTCGGGTCATACAGTTAGGCCGTGTAATCACTTTGTTCCCACCGTTTCTGTTCAAAAGCGTTTTTTTGAAAAAACAGGATCAGCGGGTAAAGCGCAATCAGCGCCAGCACAAGAAACAGATTGGAATATAAAACCGGGTTTTGCACGACTTTTACCTCAAAATTGAGCAGGTTTTTCCCTTCGGAAGAGGGGTAAAAGTTGAGGTGATAACGCCCTGACGGTATTCGTGCCAAAATAGCTTCATCTTCCTGGGCCCCTTCTACCCAGCTTTCACCCCCGTCGATGCCGTGGTAGTATTCAACGATTCGGGTGAACTCGTAGGTCTGCCCGGATTCCCCGTTGATGAGACTCACCGGTAATTCAACCCAGTTATTGTCGACATTCACCCGCAACCGGATGGCGAGAGCAGCCGGTCCGTCGACGGCAAATTCCGGCGATACAAGGGGTTGCGAATAGCTCTGCTTCGTCGAATCCGAGTTCCAGGTATACGTATGGGTAAAAAGGGTTTGATGCGGTTTGAGAAAATAGAAAAATACCTGAATAACCACCACCAGCAAGGCCAGTCGGGTGGCCAGCCAAACGGCTGGCGGCAATTTTTCGGTTGCCGGATTGGGTTGAAGGGCCCCGACGCCAATTACATGAGGCAAGGCCGCAGCTTCCAGACCGAACCCGGCCGCAATTTCGTTCGGTGTTTTGTAGACGGCTTTGTAGTACTCGGTTTTCTGGCTGGTAGCCTCCCGGCTCAGCATATAGGGCGGATGAATGTATTCCGAAATGGTCAGTTTGGTATCATCCAGGATATCCCAGTAAAACTCTCCAATGGCGTTAAGCGTGAGGCAGTTATAACGGTTGTAAAGCGCATACTCGCGTTCGTTATCCCGGATTTTAGAGCGTTCTGCCTCTTTAAAGTCGCCGTCTTCCGGCCGAATCAGCATCCAGTGACCGTTGTATTCAGACAGCATCTGGTGGCCGTTTTCTTTGGTCATCAGGACATACTCCAGCCACGTATCCTCATACTGTACTTCCCGTTTTTGCAGAATCCCCGTCACCCGAACCCATTTTCCGTCGAGATAACCTTCTGCCCCGAGCGGCAAGGCCGGCGGTGTAGGTAAGGCCGGAAACGCCGTGATGATGCGCGGTGGTCCGGTGTCACCATACTGAAAATAGGTGTAACACTGGCCGCAGCAGAAATACGAACTCTCGGCCAGGTCGTAGGCCGGAATCGGAGCCTGGCAATGCGGGCAGTTAAACGATGTTTCGGGAACGGGTGGATCGGTGGGCATAATTTCGGACAAATTCAACGGATAATTTCCTGTTCATTGATGACCGCCGTTGCCCCGAACAAACGCAGGGATTCGTCATAAAACCGCCGGACTTTTTGGGTGTTATCCTGCTGGAAATTAGACAGAAAAACGTCGAACGTCGCCAGGCCGCTCTCGGGCCAGGTATGAATGGAAACGTGGGATTCGGTCAGGCAAACGACCGCCGTAAAACCGCCGTTCGGAAACCCATGATACACCTCGCCGACTTTTGCCAGCTCCAGTTCCTGAATCAGCCGGTCGAAACCCCGGCGGCATTGCTCAACGTCCGTCAGCGCAGCCAGTGGCGCTTTGAAAGTCGACAGGATGTGCAGGCCGGGGCGGTAGGGACTCATCGCCTGCAAGATAAAATTTTACGGTTTCTTTTTGGAAAAATTCTGGGTTAAAAATACCGCATCGGCTTTCGACCAGCCTTGCCGCGCCAGCTGACGCTCGCGTTCGGCGGTGGGTTTATCGCCTTTCAGATCGGCTATCCGGGCGAGTGCCAGGTGCGTTCCGGGGTAATACGGATCGTGCTCCGCCAGTACTTTTGTGGCCTCTTCGGCGAAATCGTTCAGTTTCAACTGGTAGGCCACCTGCGCAATCATTTCGAGCTGGAACAGGGCTTCGATCCAGGGGTCGGGGCCAGTCTGGTCGCGGGCGCTGGCCTGGAATTTCCGGATGTCGGCCAGACCTTTTTCGCGGTCGGCAGGATCATGAAGTGCCAGAAGTGCCGCTAAAAACTTCGGATGCGGATCGAGCCAGGCATTCAGCCAGTCTGTTTGGGCAATCTTTTTAGCCTCGACCAGTTCTGTCTGGGCGGCTTTCAACGACGCCCGTGCCGGTTCGAGCTGGTTCTTTTTCAGCGCAATCATCCCCAGCAGATAATGGCCGATCACGCGCTCACCCGGAGTTTTGCCCTTCGTCATGTCTTCGGCGATGGGGGCGGCTTCTCCGTCCCGGTTTTGGGTAATCAACAGGGTAGGGTAGCCCATTTTATTGTAAAAGGTGCGTTCCTGGTTGATCGGGCGTTTGATCTCAAACCGCTCCCTGACCAGCCGCTCCGCTTCCTGAATCCGGCCCTGATACTGGTAACACAGCGCCAAAAGTGAAATGTTGTGAATGTGATGCCAGTCGTACATCGGATCGTATTTTTCGCTGGTATACAAACTGCGTTCGATGGCGTCCGTCTGTTTCATTTCCGAAATGGCACTGTCCACATCCCCGGTTTTCATCAGGTCGTGGGCGTACATGTGGAGCGCGTGGGCCAGATTCGGAGCCAGCCGGGCGTAGGCTTTACCGTGTTTCAGGGCTTCTGAATAATCGCTCATGCCTTCGTAGGCGTGAATCAGATAATGATGGGCTGCCGGGTGTTCGGGCGCAAACTGGAGGATTTTTTCATAAATGGCGATGCTCCCCGTGGACGAACCTTGGCCGCGGCCCGTGGCAAATTTCTCGTAAGAATTCCCCGACAGCAACCACAGTTCCGGATCGGTCGGGAAGCGTTTTACAGCCCCGTTGACCTTCGACCGGTAGTCATTCAGCAGCTTTTGATTGCTCAGCGAATCGACGGCTTTCAACTGCGCAAACCGCAAATCAATGTGGGCTTTCTCCCGTTCCGAAGCGTATTTCGAAAGCGATTTGGCCGTTTCGGCGGCTTTCAGGGCGGCTTTATTGTCTTCCAGCTGAATATACAGGCGGCTCAGTCCGACATGCGCCATAACGAACGTCGAATCATACTTGAGGGCTTCGTGAAACGACCGGGCGGCTTCGACCAGGGAATAACCGTGCAGATACGCCATGCCCTGCTCAAAATACGCCTGCGCTTTCGGATTTTTGGTGGACGTCGGCGTCGGGTATTGTCCGACATCCGATCGCAGGGCAACAGCCTGTTGTAATAATGAACTGGGAATACCGCCGACGCTCGCCATGCCGCAGATGGGCGCGTAGGGAACATCGGGCGTGGGGGTGATAGGCTCCGGCGCGGACTGTTTTTCCGTATTGAAAAATTTTCCGGCCAGAACGGCGATCAGGAGTATGGGCAAAAAAGAGTAAGCGTAGAGTCGTTTCATAGTCGTACCTGTTGACCGGCCGGCGTTCCGATTTAAGCCGTATTGGAAGAAGAAAAAATACGGACTTTAGTCCGTAGGTACGTAAAAATAGCAATTAAATGGTTGAGATGATTGCCGTTCAATAAATGACGAATCGGCAACTTTTGTCCGGCTGGCGAGTTAAGTAAAAAACAGCGTCAAAAAATATGGAAAAGATGTTCGTAGTTCGGGTGGTGGGTGTCGATGATTTAGGGGCCGAAACCCCGGCCACCATCCCGATGAAATTTGAGACTTCACCCGATGCGGCTCTCATTGAGCAGGATTTGAATGAACAATATCCGCACCTGAAACACCGGGTCGTTGAAATTGAAGAACTGAAAACGCCCGGCGAAGTCGATAACTGGCATCATTCGTTTCTGGGGTCGGTCATGGGGACGGATCTTCCCGCAGTGGAGGAAGAGAAAGACGCCGAGAATTGAGTTTTGGTTTACGGTAGCTGGCGCATTTTTTCGTAAGCGTGCGTCAGCCACCGTAAACCGTAAACCGAAAACTATTTTTCCAATAACTCCCGGCCTTTTGCCAGCGCCCGATCCAGTCCGCTGGCATCGGTACCGCCGGCGGTGGCGAAAAACGGCTGCCCACCGCCACCCCCGCGGATTTCCTTCGCCAGTTCCTTCACCAGATTCCCGGCGTGAAGATTTTTTCCCTTGATCAATTCGTCCGGCAGCATCACGGCCAGTTGCGGTTTTCCGTTGATATCCGAACCCAGTACCAGAGCGAGGTTGTCGACTTTGGCTTTCAGATCATACGCCAGTTGTTTCAACGCATCCGCCGAAGGCACCTCGACGCGTTCAACGATCACCGAATGCCCATTGCTGGCCCGAACTTTCGTCAGTAAGTCGGTTTTTATCTGTTGTAACTTTTCGGACTCCAGGGCCTCGATTTTCTTCTGTAACTGATGCCGTTCATCGATCAGACTTTGAACGGCTTTCAGGACGTCTTTCGGCGCTTTCAGGAGTTCTTTTAATTGGTCAACCGTTGCTTGCTGTTCGTTCAGGAGGGCCAGCGCCCGTTCAGCCGTTACCGCTTCGATGCGTCGGATACCGGTCGATACCGACCCTTCGGATGTAAATTTGAAAAGGCCGATCTGCCCCGTGGCCGGAACGTGCGTGCCTCCGCAAAGTTCGACGGAATAGGCGGGATCGAAGGTGATAACCCGGACGAAATCGCCGTATTTTTCACCGAACAATGCCATCGCCCCGAGGTTTTTGGCTTCATCGATGGGCACGTTCCGTCGTTCGTCCAGCGGAATGTTTTCGCGGATCTTTTCATTCACAATACGTTCAACCTCAGCCAGTTCTTCATCCGTCACTTTAGCGAAATGCGAGAAGTCAAACCGCAGCGCATCCGGCCCGACGTACGAACCCTTCTGACCAACGTGCTTGCCCAGAACATCGCGCAAAGCCGCGTGAAGCAGGTGCGTGGCCGAGTGATTATCGCTGATCGCCGTGCGCCGACTGCTGTCGATTTTGGCCAGAACCGACGAATGAGTATCCAAAATTTCCTCCAGATTCTTGTCGTTGGAAATATGAATGATCAGGTCGTTTTCTTTCTTCGTATCGGCAATCCGGATTAAAACCGTTTGGTCACCAACCCGTACTTCAAGACGGCCGGTATCGCCAATCTGTCCCCCGGATTCGGCATAAAACGGCGTCCGGTCCAGCACAATCTGGTATTGCGTCCCCTGCTTGTTTTGAACTTTGCGGTATTTGGCAATCCGGGCTTCGGCTTCGGTCTGATCGTAGCCTAAAAATTCGACACCGTCGATGTCATTCAGTTCCGTCCAGTCGCCGGTTGCCGAGGATGCATCCTTGCGCGAGCGTTCTTTCTGTTGCTGAAGGGCTTTCTGAAAACCGGCTTCATCGATGGAAAGTCCTTTTTCGCGGGCAATCAGGGCCGTTAAGTCCGACGGGAACCCAAACGTGTCGTTAAGTTCGAAAACCGTTTCGCCGTCGATGACGGTGCCACCCGATTGCGTTAAATCGGCGGTAATTTTATCCAGGAGTTTCAGACCATTCTCCAGCGTCCGCAGAAAAGCCGCTTCTTCTTCCCGAATCACCGTCGCCACAAAATCACGCTGGGCATTCAGTTCGGGAAAAACGTTGGCGAACTGCATCGCCAGCGTTGGCACCAGCTTGGTCAGAAACGGTTCGGTAAAGCCCAGATACGAATACCCGTAGCGAACGGCCCGGCGCAGAATCCGGCGGATAACGTAGCCCGCCCGCGCGTTCGAGGGAATCAGCCCGTCGGCGATGGCGAACGAAACCGCCCGAATGTGGTCGGCAATTACACGCATGGCCACGTCCGGATAATCGCGCTGCGAACCACCGTAGGGAATGCCCGACAGTTCTTCGATCACCTTGATGGTATGCGTGAAAACGTCGGTGTCGTAGTTCGACATCTTGCCCTGAATGGCCATGCAAAGCCGTTCGAAACCCATGCCGGTATCGACGTGCCGGGCGGGCAGCGGTTCGAGCGAGCCGTCGGCTTTGCGGTTGAACTGCATGAAAACGAGGTTCCAGATTTCGACCACCTGCGGGTGATCGGCGTTCACCAGTTCCCGGCCGGATTGTACGTCGACTTCCGACTGAGGCCGCAAATCGACGTGGATTTCGGAGCAGGGACCGCACGGACCCGTATCGCCCATTTCCCAGAAATTATCTTTTTTATTGCCGAGAATGATGCGATCTTCCCCCACAATGGGCTTCCACAAATCCCAGGCTTCCTGATCGAAGGGAACGTTGTCTTTTGTATCGCCCTCAAAAACAGAAACATACAGCCGGTCTTTCGGTAATTTATAGACTTCCGTCAGCAGTTCCCAGGCCCAGGTGATGGCTTCGGTTTTGAAATAATCACCAAACGACCAGTTGCCGAGCATCTCGAACATGGTGTGGTGGTAGGTGTCGAAACCGACATCTTCGAGGTCGTTGTGCTTGCCCGAAACCCGCAGACATTTTTGGGTATCGGCCACCCGTTTGGCGGGCGGTGTTCCGTTGCCCAGAAAAAAATCCTTAAATTGAGCCATGCCTGAGTTGTTGAACATGAGCGTCGGGTCGTTTTTGGCAACCAGGGGCGCTGACTGAACAATCAGGTGGTTTTTACGCTGAAAAAAGTCTAGAAAATGCTGGCGAATTTCGGAAGAAGTCATGGTACTTTAGGGTCCGTCATCAACGGGTTGACGACTCATGGATTGAATTGATTCGCAAATTTACGGAAAACTTGTGTTTCTTCCGGTTTGAACGGAAGTTTGTTCTATGGAGCAGTTAACAAAACGGTATTACGGCATTCGCGAGGTGGCCGATATGCTGGGGGCCAATATATCAAAACTGCGGTTTTACGAGAAAGAGTTTCCCACGCTCAAGCCCCGAAAAAACCGCGCCGGTGACCGGATTTATACCAAAGAGGACATTGAGCACCTGCGGGAAATCCTGGAGCTGGTGGAAGAAAAAAAACTGACGCTGGAAGGGGCCCGGCAACACCTGAAAGCCCGGTCGTCGCGCCAGAATGAGATCAAGCAGATGATTGGACGTTTGCAGGAAATCCGCAAATTTCTGGTCGAGACGCGGAATCAACTGGAAGGATAACGGGTTACGGTATTCGGTTTACAGTAGCTGCCGCCTGCTGACTGACGCGTTCTTAGGTAGGCGGCACGCCCTGTAAACGCTAAACCGAATTCCGAAAACCGTTCCTTACCCCTTTCGGGACCGGTATTTATAATAATCCCACGTTTTACGCACGCTGGCGTATACGGCATTGCTGTTGGGGAACAAACCGCCCCGGTCGGAAGCTGCGGCAAGCGTGAAGAGCAGGCCGTTTTGATTGAGCGGCACGCCCACTTGCAAAAGCGACGAAAACTGCTCGACGGTGTTGGGGTAGGGCACGTCATAGGTTCCGAAATTTTCACTGTAGGACACCTTTACCTGAAAGGTACAATATGGGGCAAACCCGCCCTGGAGGCCCGTGTGGAAAGCCCGAACCCGGTTGTTGGCAAAGAAACCGTAGCGCGGCAGGTCCGGACGGGTATCATTCATGGGGGTGATGAAAGGCGTCCCGATCGTGTTGCCAAAATAGGACCAGCCGTTCCGGTATTGCGTATGGTTGAAATAATTATCCCGACCCCGTAATTTATCCAGATCCTGAAAAACACTGCCACCCTGGCTTTTTGTGTACAAAAGCTCAACGACGGCGCCCGTAATGTGGAACCCGGACGACGACGGGGTCAACTTCCGGAAACGAATCCCATTGAGGCCGTCTTCGAGGTTGGTGCGGTAAAAGAGTGAACCATCCTCATAAACGCTTTGGCGGTAGACCAGAATCGACAGTTTTTTACTACTGAATTCCATCCCGATGTCAATGCTCCCCAGGTGATTTCCGATCCGGTTTTCCCGGTCGAACCGGCTGTAATACGTGGTGTCAACGTTGTGATTATACCCCAGACTACTACCCGTCACCAGATACGCATACGATTGAAAGTTGGCCGGAAAGCGCCCGTTCTTAACCAGGCCATCGGAAAGCTCCTGCGTCACTCCGCCCCATTCTACCTGGTGGTTGAAACCGGCGTATAGTTTGATCGGCCACCTGGCTTTTCCCAATCGCGTATACAACGCCTTTTGATGCAGATACGCATGGTGAACTATGCCCCGGTTTTCAAACCAGCCATGCGCATAAAAGCCTCTGACCGAAATGATTCCGTTGGTGAATGGAATCGGGGTGAACTGCGGAAGTCCGATCTGGATTTTGGGGATTGGCAGAGCGTTGCCCGACCAACTGTAGGACCCCGAACTGAGTGTCGAATCCACCAGACCGACGACTTCCCGACGTCGCCCGGCGACCAATTCGAAAGCACCAGCGCGGACTTTGGCGTACAGTTCCGGGATTAGTACATCCGTTTTTGCGCTCGTACCGGTATTGCCAACCAGTTCGGCACCGTAGCCAAAACCAAAAAAATCACGGCGTTTTGCCGGTAGGCTATCCGTGACCGGATAATACCGGTAATCCCGGCGAAGTCCGGCGCGCACCGTGGCATAAGGCAGCGATGTCGGAACAATACCGTATTGGTTGGTCCGAAGCCAAAACGGCGTTTGAGCGGAATTTCCATAAAAGCCACCGACCTCCGCAAAAAGCTGGATGGGTTTGACTTCAATCCGGTTTTGGCAAAATCCAAGGAGGGGACAGAGAAAAAGGAGCAGCGTTTTCATTTTGATCTGACCAGTAAAAATGAACTGCCCAGATAATACATTACGTAAAAGCCGATACCGGCAGAACCAACGGTAATTGAACTTTCCCGGGTTAGCTGATACGCCATATAGCCGCTTCCCAAAGCCAGGAAACCACTGATTACCAGAAGAAGAGAAAATAGACTCCAGTAAAGGGCCTGGTGTTTAAACGTACCTTGCTTAGGTGCCATCGTTTGGTTAAGAAAAATGAAACATGTTTTGGTACAATCCGCAGCGGCAGATTGAACGGGCCGAAACGAAGCCCCAATCGTGGTCTGCCGGATCATTTTTAGCGGGGAACGCTAGTCAACTGGCCTGGGCCAGGCACCAAAAGAACAACCGGGTTCAGTGGCCGGCATGCCAGCCAATCCAAAAAGATTCAAAAAAAAGGCTACGTACGGGGTGGGTACTAAACGGGATTAATCGAGATGAGACCTCGAATTGAAAGGACCGGAAGTTGTTTTGGTCCCACTAGGTCGTGGCGAACAGTCGATTCTGCCCGATTTAGACAGGTTTTCTTTTCCGTTCGACGCTTCAGCAAGTAAAAAGGCAAGCATTGATTTTAGGTCTGATGTATGTTGTCAACTTAGAACTTTCAGTTACAAAATATGTTTGCCCTGAACGGTGATTTTAGGTAATTTATAAACAGTCTACTTGTAAAAAAATAGGTAATTATTTCTGCCAGCCGGATTGAGTGTCTACAAAAAAAGCAAAAATGGCCCAAATTAAGGTACTGAATGACTGTTTTAGAGGAGTTTAAATGAAACGGGGATTTTTTTGGAAGTCGGTTTATTCAGTATGCTGAGTAAATTTACATGTTAAAAACAACATTCATCACTATACGTTTAAGACATGAATTTTCTGGTTTTTGCCTGACTGCGTAACCATCGCCAACTACGGAATGGAGTCGGTGAGCGCATTCATAAAGGCGATCAATGCCTTTTTTTCGCTGGAGGTCAGATTTAGTTTGTCGGATGGCAGAGTCTGATTGTCGAGCGCAATTCCCAACCCCTGGCCACCGCCCCGGTCATAAAATTCGATCACTTCCTCCAGCGTTTGGAACGCACCGTTGTGCATATACGGGGCCGTCCGGGCTACATTTCGAACGGACGGTGTTTTGAAGGCATAGTTGAGCGGATCGAGCGGGAAGAGGGCGTAACGACCCGGATCCGGATCGATCTGCCGGCAGTTTGGCCGAACCGGGACGCCGATGACTTCGGACTCGGTTTGGGTAAATTCCGGCGGAACCGTACCGTTGAACAGTGGCATGAAGTGGCAGGTGCCGCATTTGGCTTTTCCCATGAAAAGGTTAAAACCGAAAACTTCCTCGGCCGTCATAACCGGCTTGCCCGACGCATCCCGTTCTCCCCGCATATACCGGTCGAACCGGGCGTTGAGACGAACCAGCGAACGTTCGTAGGCGGCAAGTGCATTCTGGATGTGAATGGGTTCGATCGAATCCCGCATAGTCGGGAAGGCCCGTTTAAACCCGCTTTTATACGCGCTGTTATGCTGCAGGGTTCGGGCCGCGAATTCGAGAGAACCGTGCATTTCGTCCGTGTTCTGAATCACATCCGACGACTGGTTTTCGAGCGTATGGGACCGTAAATCGTAGAACTGACGGTTTTGCAAAGCGGCATTCAGCAGCGTAGGCGTGTTGCGCCGGACCGTTCCCCGCCCGGAAAGCGTTGCGTTTTTGGGTAAACCATCCGTGAAGGCCCGGCCCGGCTGGTGGCAGGTAGCACACGACCGTTTTCCGCCCGAAGAATCGTTGCTCGTCGACAGGAGGAGGTCGGAAAACAGCTTTTTTCCTACCAGGATTTTGGCCTCATTCGAACGCATGGCCGAAGTGGGTGCGTAGAAATCCGCATCGAAAGCGTTAGGATCGAACAGGGTTTTGGCCTCCGTTCGCAGCGCCCGAATTTCTTTAAAAGGGTGAATAGCCAGCTGTTTCTGGTAAGCCAGTAGCTGGGTTGAGAGGGGATTGGCGTAGGTGATGATGAAATGGGCGCGATCGAATGCATTGAAATCGGTTGCCTGATTCAGGTGGGCTTCGGTTTTCTGCAACAGCCGGTCAAGCTGGCTGAAACCGGGTTGGGTTCGTTCGTAAAAACTAACATACGTTCGCAAACCGGCTATCGAGGTGGCGGCTTCCGGAAGGGCCGTTTGGCAAATAGGCGTGTCGAATCCGCTGATTCCGAGCGTAAGTAGGCGAAAAATCTGCAACCGCAACAGATCGAAAACGTGCGCGTCGGTTAACTCGGTATCCTGCCAGAAATTCGCATACCGGACCAGTTCGCGCCGGAGTTTTTTGATTTCACGAACCAGACCAGAGCGTTGGTCGAGGTTAAATTCCGGAAAAATAAACGCTTCGATTACCTGCAAACCGCCGGGTTCCGAAATCCGGTTGTCCTCCGCTTCAATCTCGGGCAGGGGCGGGCCGTTCACCAGGCGGGTTGTTGCCGGAAAATAATACGCGGTAAACGGTTCCAGCTTTTTATAGGCCCGGCGGCAGGCCCGAAAGGCGGCTTTCAGTGAATCGGAATGGCGGCTATTTTCGGCCAGCGGTAAAAGTTGCTCGCTAAGAACCGCATCGAACGCGGCCAGATCCGTGGAAAATTGCCCCTTGACCCGCTGCGTTGCGGATTTGGCGACCGACGGCTGCGAGTCGAGCTGACCAAGCAGGACCACAAACAGCCAGGTCGTCCCCAGAAAAAAAGCCGGAAGCAGTG
Organism: Larkinella knui; assembly: GCF_003858645.1. GTDB lineage: Bacteria > Bacteroidota > Bacteroidia > Cytophagales > Spirosomataceae > Larkinella > Larkinella knui. The sequence continues at coordinate 1,129,701 of NZ_RQJP01000001.1, forward strand.
CCTTATTTCGGAACACCGCGCACAAGAACGATCTGTCCACCTTCGCCCATATTTCCAATCGCGTTATCGTAAATGTTAACGTCTTTGGTAATCGAACTCCCGTCTGCATTGACGAATTTGGTATCGCGCCAGGTGTGGGGTTGCAGATTGATTAAAAACGTATTCGATATTCCAACCACCTCCGAAATATCGGTCATGGCACCATATTCCCAGGTACTGATACCCTGGTGCCCGATCAGATTGAATTTTTTCTGAAATTCGGCATCGGAACGGCGGTGATTCATTTCCAGAAACGGTTTCAATTGTTTGGTGGCAATGCCGTATTGCCAGATTCGACCGTCGTGATCGGGCGTTGAAATCGGTGCATCGCCATCTTCGCCAATGTAAACGTAATTCTCGGTAACGCAGATGTTGTCGGGGTTGACGAGGCTCTTGCCGGGATTGGAATATCCTTCGGCAATAAACGACAATTTGCCCTTCAACGGGTCGCTGGCATCGAGTTCGAGGTGGTAGACGCGGCCCCACTGCACCCGGTCGCTGGCGAACGAACCGGTTACGGCAAAAAAAACTTCGCGCCCGTTGGCAGCACTGCCTTTCCGGTAGTCAATATCTTCGACGCGGGCAAACTGGATGGCGTTTTTCTCCAGTTGCTGAGCGGCAATCTGGGCTCCGGTAGCGGTTTTGGCGTTAGCGATCTCGACAAATTCGACGTCATACCGCTGGTCGGCCTGCATGGTTTTCTCGACCGGATCAAGGTTGGTTCGGCGCAGGGTGTAGAGTTTTCCGTTTTGCAAATCCCCCACCGTGTTGGAAACGTAGAGTGTCACCTGACCATTTCCTTCATCTTCCGACATCAAGATGACGGTTTTGTTGGGATAGGCACCTTTGGGCAGGGGAAGCGCGTTTTCGAACGATGCCTTGCCCAAAGCCGGGAGCGTCCGGCTGCTGTTTTTTTTGTCAGCCGCTCCCACCGGATCGATGGCGTGAACCCGGCCTTCGGCATCGCTCTCGCCGGCGGTCAGAAAAATCGGGCCAAAACCGTGTTCGGCCGGGGTGGCCAGCGTTGCCGAGCACAGCCGCCACAGGCCGCCTTCCGCATCGAGAAGGTATTCACCCTTGACCGGTTTGAACGTTTTATCCAGATACACCCTGGAAAGGGAGCGGATGATCTCGTGATTGGTCAGTAAAATATACCCGTCTCCCGTCGGATTCTTCAGTAAGCCCGCCCCGTCGGGCTCTCCGGCAAAAACAAAACCGGGCGATTGTTCCAGTTTATCGTCGCTGCTGATGAGTGGCAGGATTTCCAGGCTTTCAAAACCGGGCAGGGCCTTCACCAACGGGGGTGAAACGGAATGCGCTTTAAGGACCACATCCGGGTTGGTAGTGCCCGAACCGCCTTTGTCATCTTTATGACAGCCGGCCAGCGCAAGGATGGATACCGCAAAGACGAGCGACTTCGAAGAGAAAAAAAAGGGAAACGTTGACATGGCGAAAGGCATTTGCCAAATGTAACTAATTTTTATTTTGCCCCGCACCGTTACTCCGGGGTTCCCCTTACGTCTTGATAAAAACCGTTGCTGCAAGCTTGTGAACCAACCCGAATTATTCTACCAATCGGCTCTGACCGCCGTACCCGGCGTAGGCGATGTTTTGATTCGTCAATTGATGAGTTATTGTGGCTCCGCATCGGAAGTTTTCCGGTCGCCATTAGCAAAATTGAGAAAAACGCCGGGCGTTGGGGAAGTCATCGCCCGGGCCGTTCTGCATCCGGAAGTGTTGCGGGAAGCCGAGCAAATCCAGCAGCGGTGCGAAAAATTAGGGATCGAGCAGCTATTCTACACCGACAAACGCTATCCGGCCCGGTTAAAAGCGCTGTACGATTCGCCGGCGATGCTCTACTTTCAGGGAACGGCCGACCTGAATACCGCCCGAACCATTGGCATCGTCGGCACCCGGCAGGCCACCGACTACGGGCGACGCATAACCGAAGAAATCATTCAGGCGGTTCAACCGTATCAGCCGTTGATCATCAGCGGATTGGCTTATGGCATTGACATTGCCGCTCACCGGGCGAGTTTGCAGACGCATTTGCCAACCATAGGCGTAATGGCCAGCGGGGTTGATATTGTCTATCCGTATGTCCACAAAAAAACCGCGCAGGAGATGCTGGTACTCGGCGGTTTATTGACCGAAAACCGGCCCGGTATTAAACCGGATGCCCGTTTGTTTCCGGCCCGAAACCGCATCATCGCGGGCTTGAGTGATGCCATTGTGGTGGTGGAAGCGGCCACGAAAGGAGGGGCGCTCATTACGGCTGAATACGCCAACAATTACCACCGGGAAGTTTTTGCCGTGCCGGGGCATCTGAACCAGACGTTTTCGCAGGGGTGTAATAAACTCATTCGGGAAAATAAAGCCCAGATTTATACCAAACCCGAAGACTTGATCGAAGCCTTGAATTGGGATCAGCCCGCTGCCAAAACCGCATCGATCGACAAAAGCCCGCTGGCTCTGGAATTCACTGAAGAAGAAAGTCAGATTATGAGCCTGTTTCGGCAACAGCCGGAGTGGCACATCGATGAACTTAGCTGGCAGACGCAGATTCACCTGGGCAAGCTGGCGTCGCTGTTGCTGAATCTGGAATTTAAAGGAATTCTGAGGACGTTGCCAGGAAAAAAATACCAGCTGTATTAAGTACCCACGGACTTCAGTCCGTGAGAACCAGTCGCTTTCGAGTGACAGGAATCTCACGGACTGAAGTCCGTGGGTACATACACTAAAATCCTAATCCAATACAAAAACCGCGAACGGTGGTCGAAAATTGACCCATGTTCGTGAGACCGCCGTTGTTCAGATCGATCATATACAGGTTAGTGGAATTGCCCGACGTCAGCAACGCATACCCTTTGTTGCTGCGTCCGCCAATATCGAACCCGTTGGTGCCGGTGATGTCGATTCCCAGCGGACTGCCACCGACCACGGTTCCGTCGTTGGGCGGAACTTGACGGTATAGGCGGTTGGAAAAGTCATCGAGATCGTACAAAACCGTCGTCGTGGCACCCTGGAAGTTGTTCGAATAGGCAGCCGCCCGGACTGACGGTTTATCCACCGCCGTTGGTCCGTAATTGAGCGGTTTATCCACCGTCACTTCGCCGGTTACCGGATTGATGCGCAGGTTTTGTCCCGAATTGCTGATCACCCGAATCCGGTCGACGGTTGGGTTAAAGTCAAAGCCGTAGTCGCTGCCGGTCAGGGCGGGTGTAAACGCTCCCGAACCCACAACGGTCAGTTGCGCATTGGTGGTACCGGCCGGATAGCTTACGGCGTAGATGCGGCTGGACGTTCCCAGCGCGTACAGTTGCCCCGTTGCCGGTCGCATGTCGATTCCCCGAATCGTTTCGCCGGGTTGCAGGCCGGTGATGTTCCGCAACGTCGGCCCCAGATCCCAGGGATTAAAAATCAGCAGATCGTTTCCACTGACGGCGTAGGCAACCGGGTCGGTCGGAATGGCCAGCCCAATGATGGTTTTGGGACCGAGACCGCCCAGCGTTTTGATCGCACCTTTGGTTAGATCCACCCGGCCCAATTCCGATTTGCCGCCGATCTGGTAGGCCAGCAGCGCGTAATTGTTGTCGGAAGAAATATCAAAACCAGCCGTACCCGCGATGTCTTTCTCCAGCGAACCTACCTCCACCAGTGTGCCGTTGTTGGGTGGATTTTGGATATACAGCCGATCGGAAACCGGATCGATGTCGTACAGCGTTGTGTTCCGGGCTACACCTTTGCTGTTGGTGTAGGCCACCGCCGAAATCGTCGGGTTCATTCCTCCATTGATGGCGCCATCCTGGCCCCCTGGTTGCAGCAGGCCCGTATTGGGATTGAGTCGCAGATTCTGACCGGTGTTGGTAACGACGCGAATCAGGTCAACCGTCGGATTGAAGTCGAAGCCAATGGCATCTCCGCTCAGGGCGGGTGAGAAGGCATCCGTGCTCACCGCGCGGGCCGCCCCGGTTTCCTGATTGATAACGTAAATCCGGCTGGTGCTGCCCAGGCCGTAGAGTTGACCCGTCGCTGGCCGGAAGTCAATCGCCAGCATTTTTTCATTGTCCTGCAAACCCGAAATCCCGGTCGAGGAAAGATCGGCAGCGGGATTCAGCAGGCTCTTTTTGTTCAGCCGATTGTCATCCGTCAAAACAAAAAACTCGGGTTCCACTGCACTTTCGCGCCCGCTCTGGTGCCTGGCCGGGTCGGGCTTCAGCGCATTGTCCGAAGAGGTACACGCATTTAGGCCGAGCAGCAGGCCAATCACCCACGCGCTGGCGGTCAGGCGAAATTCACCGTGTTGTGTCGTACTCATGTTTCAAATTGGTTAAGAATGGTTGAATGGATGAGATAGGATATTGACAGCCATACGAATGAAGCGGGGCCTTTGGATTGCCGCGAAAAAATAATCGTAGCGTACAGAATCAGCAGAGCTGTTCAACAGCTTGGCAGGCAAGTGTTTAGCGAAGCGGGCCGGTCTGAAAAATAATCGGAGTAAAAAGGGAAAAGCGGCCTACCAGCTCTTTTTAACCGACACATAAGCGCCGGTTTGAGTCGGATATAACCCGCCCCGGTCAAGGGCAAAAGAAGCCGACAGAGCGGTATGCGAAAGCCGGGGAAGGGCGTACTGAGCGGTTAGCAAAGCCGAGAATTGTTCGAAGCGAGTGGGATACGGCTGGTTGTACGTACCGTAATTGCGGCTGAACGACGCACGGGCAGTGAGTTGAACCCGGTAGACACCACCTTCCAACCCCAGATACCAGACATTTACGCGGTTATTTGGAAAAAAACCGCCACCGGTATAGCTGTTGACTTTAGCCGTAAAATCGGTGCGCGGGGCAATGAAGGGGGTCCCGATGGTGCGGCCATAATACGACCAGCCTTCCCGGTATTGTCCGTGGTTAAAATAATTATCGGCACCCTGGTATTGAGCCGTTTGGTCAAAAACCGATCCGCTTTGACTGGTCATGGGCAGCCATTCCACAACGGCGGCATTCCACCGGAATCGCGAAGCGGAAACGCTGGTTTTATTCCGCAAACGAAGGCCCCATAAACCGTCCGGGAAATTGAGAAAAACGATTCCACTGACATCTTCGTAAAAATGCTGGTAATAAAGCAGTGCGTTCAGCCGGGAGGTTGTCCATTCGAACCCGAAATCAATGGAACCAATGTGGTTCCCGATCCGGTTTTCGCCGTCGAATGCGGTATGTTGCCGGTTGACGAGATCTTTTGGATACCGCCCTAAAATGAGACTGAGGTAGTCCTGAAACGAAGAGGGTAATTTGCCATCGACGGCATAAATACTGCCCACCAAATAATCGGCGTGGCCACCCCATTGCACCTGGTGGTTCATCCCGGCATACAGTTTGACCTTCCAGTGCGGTTTTCCAAACCGGCCATACAGGTATTTCTGATGCAGATAAGCGCCTTTGATATAGGGCGCATTGAACCAGCCGTGGGCGTAGCCCAGTCGGAAAGCGACACTATTTTTCAGAAAACCGATCGGGACGAAATCCGGCGTGTGTATCTGAATTTTGGGGATGGGCAGGGCATTGGCCGACCAGGCCACAAAACCGGAGGTCAGCGTCGTGTCGCCGATACCGTATACTTCGCGCCGTCGCCCGCCCCAGAGTTCGAATTTGCCAAAACGGACTTTGGCATACCCTTCCGGCAGTAGAAACTGGCTGGTTTTGCCCGCATTTACGACGGCATAACCGCCCGCTCCCCAGTCCAACCGGTGTTTTTTTGCTGAATCCGGATCGGATCGGTAATCGCGCTTCAGGCTGCCCCGCAACGTGCCGAAAGGGCCCTGCAAAGGCACAATACCGTATTGATTGGTGCGGAGCCAGAACGGAGTTTGGCGGGTAGACGCCCCCATTGCGCCCAATTCCAGATCGGCCTGAATCGGGTGAGGAGATTGTGCCCAGGTGGTGGCCATCAGCAGCCCGCTGAGTGCCAAACTACAAAGCCGCTTCATCGGCCGTTACGCTAATTGTTCCATTCGGCCGGATTTTGGCGCCAGGCCGAAAGCGAATCCATGGCGTCTGCGGCAATGTAGTTCAAATCACGGGCTTCGCCGACCAGCGTTTCATAATTGCTCAGGCAAATCAGTTTGACGTTTTTATCCGCAAAATTCTGCGTTGCTACCGGAAAACCGTACGTGAAAATGGCCGCCATACCCAGCACCTCAGCGCCGACTGCCCGCAGCACATCGACCACTTTGAGCGAACTTCCGCCGGTCGAAATCAAATCTTCAATCACTACTACGCGTTGCCCATCTTCCAGACGACCTTCGATCTGATTGCCCATGCCGTGCTTTTTAGGTTCGGGCCGAACATACAGGAATGGCAGGTTCAGGGCGTCGGCCACGAGCGCACCTTGCGCAATTCCGGCCGTGGCAACCCCTGCAATGGCCTGGACGTCGGGAAATTCTTTTTGAATCGCCCCGGCTAACGCATTTCGGATGTAAGTCCGGGCTTCGGGATAGGAAAGCGTAAGCCGGTTATCGCAATAGATGGGTGATTTCCAGCCTGAACTCCACGTAAAAGGGTCTTCCGGCCGTAATCGAACGGCCTTCACTTCCAACAGCAATCGGGCAACCTGGTTTGCAATCATGTAGCAATAAATGATGGATGATGAACGATGAATGATGGATGCGTACGATCAAGGAGCCATTCGGGGTATGAAATGCGACAGCCCATTCATCGTTCATCATCCATCATTCATCCTTATTTTTACTTACTCTTCAACCCGTTTCGTAACCAGAATTTTGTCGATCCGACTTTTGTCCATATCGATAATTTCAAACTGGTAATCCTGCCAGGAAAATGTCTCCCCGGTTTTCGGAATATCTTTGATAATCTGCAGGGCAAAGCCGCCCAGCGTGTCAAAACCGGTCATTTCGCGTCGGTTCTGGATAACGATGTCAAAGTAATCCAGAAAATCATCGAAGGGAATCTGGGCGTCGATGAGGTAACTGCCGTCGCCACGATCCACGATTTCGAACTCGAATTCGTTGGTGTCTGAAATGTCGCCCACCAGTGCATCAACAATGTCATTGAGCGTGACCATGCCCAAAACGCCACCGTATTCGTCGACGATGATGCCCACGTACTGCCGGCGTTCGCGAAAGCGTTCCAGCACCTGGTAGGCCATATTGCTTTCGGGAATGTAGAGAATATCGCGTTTGAGTTCTTCCAGCCGGGTGAGCTGGTCATCGAGGTCTTTTCCCAGAAAATCCTTGCTGTGAATGAGGCCGATCATTTCATCGACGCCCCCCTTGCAGAGCGGATAGTGGGAATGGCGGTGTTCGATAATGTACTGGCGGTTTTCTTCAACGGTAGCTTCCAGGTCCAGAAAAACCATTTCCTGCCGATTGGTCATCAGGGAGGTGATCCGTCGGTCGCCGAGTTGAAAAACGTTCTGTACGATTTCCTGTTCAATTTCCTCAATAACGCCCCCGGAGGTGCCTTCCTGAATCAGACTTTTAATCTCATCTTCCGTCACCGCACTGGAATTGGGTTTGATGTTCAGGATTTTGATGATCAAATCGCTGGAAAAACCGAGCAGGCTGATGAATGGCGACGTAATGCGGGAGAGCATATTCATGGGACCCGCCATAAATTTGGCAATTCCCTCCGGATTGGACAGACCGATTCGTTTGGGAACCAGCTCGCCCAGAACGAGCGAAAGGTAGGTGATCAGGATCACCGTCAGCGTCACGGCAATGCTATTGGCGTAGGGCTGCAGGAGAGGAAACTGCGAAACGAAGCCCGAAATCTGGTCCGTCAGGCTGTCGCCACTGAAAATACCGGTTAAAATACCGATCAGGGTAATACCGATCTGAACGGTTGCCAGAAAACGGTTGGGTGATTCGGCCAGTTTTAGAGCCTCTTCGGCCCGGCGGTCGCCATTTCGGGCGTCGGTTTCGAGTCGGGCTTTGCGGGAGGACACAAGCGCAATCTCCGATAAAGAGAAAACACCGTTCAAAATCACTAAAAAAAGAATTATTGCAAGTTCCACACGGGGGAAAGTTGGCGTTCTGCAAAAATAGTGGATTTAGTTTCTCTTCAAAGATGAATGGTTTATCTAAATTTGTTTTCTAATTCGCGCTATTCGGCACGTCGACGATTCGACGGGTAAATTCATCCAGCAGTTCAACTACCCTGATGACCATTTTTATTGATGACCGACCCATTCATTTGAAGGGTTCCAAGAAGGCAGCAAAATTGCAGGACGCTGCGCTGGATAATCACGTGGACTATGACCGGATTATCGACGCCCGTCTCGATGGGTTGAAACTGGGCATGCTGAAAGGGCATTTACTGGTGCTCAACGCAACCCCCATCACCATTGAAAAACTGGTCACTTTGCTCAATAACTACGAAATGGGCGAATTGAGCTCGGTAACGATGGTGGCCGTCGACAAGACCGCCGTTGAAGACAAGTTCAAGAGTATGTACAAGATTGTGAAAGCGGCCGGGGGAGTGGTGTTCAAAGAAGACAAAATGTTGCTGATTTTCCGCCGGGGCAAGTGGGATTTACCGAAAGGGAAACTGGATGGCGATGAATCGTCCCGGGTGGCCGCGCTCCGCGAAGTAGAAGAAGAAACCGGCGTGGTGGCCGCTCTGGAAAACCGGATCTGCACGACCTGGCATACCTATACGATCAACGGCAGCCGAATTCTGAAAAAGACGAAATGGTACCACATGAATTGCATCGACGATGTCCGGATGAAACCACAAACGGACGAAGACATCGAGCGGCTTGAGTGGATGGACCAGAAACAAACGGCCTTGGCCCTGACCAACTCGTTCAGCTCGATCCGCTTTGTGATCGAAACCGTAAATGAAGAATTAAGAATGAAGAGTTAAGAGTTAAAAGTGAAGAGTTAAAAGTTATCCGCCTGGTCTTTAATTTTTAACTCTTCACTACTTAAGCTTGTATGGCAGGAACTCGTCGATGTTTTTTGAATACCGGTGCAATTCCCGGATGATGCTCGAACTGATGGGAGCGAGGTGGGGCGAAGTGATCAGGAAGACGGTTTCAACGTCTTCGTAAACGTACCGGTTGACCTGGGAAATGCTGTTTTCGTATTCAAAATCCGTTGTGTTGCGCAGCCCCCTAAGCAAAAACCGGGCGCCCAGATCGCGGGCGACGTTGGCGGTCAGATCGTCATAACTCACCACTTTTACCGCCGGATAACTGGCAAATGTTTTCTCGATCAGGCCAACCATCATTTCCAGCGGAAAATACCGCTGTTTGCTGGCGTTGCGGCCAATGCCGATAACGATTTCATCGAACAACCGAAGGCCCCGCAAAACAATGTCTTCATGCCCCTTCGTAAAAGGGTCGAAGGAGCCGGGGAAAAGCGCAATTCGTTTCATAAAGGTTTGAGGAAGAAAGACATGATCACTCGATCAGCGTGTTCCCGTACAGGCTGAAATAGCGGTGTTCCGGCAAATCATCGAATGCGGGCGTCAATTGCAGTTCCGTGGGAGTTGAGCCAAAGGAAATGTGCGGTAAAAACCGTTCGAGTGACGCGTAGTTTTCGGCAAAAGGGGTGATCTCGCCGTACAAAACGACCTGCAACTCCTTCGGTTCCGTCTTGAGCTCGTTGATGACGTACAGGATGTAGTATACCAGGTCGGTGGCGTTTTTATAGGCAAACCGGTTGCAAAACATAAATTGCCCCCCTTTGCGAAAAATAACCGTAACCGATTCTCCTTCAAAGTTCAGGGATAGTTTTTGGTCGGAGTTTAAGACCGAATCCGTCAGGGAAGTAGCCTGAATAAGGGTGCTCGACTGATGAACCAGGGTGATTTGCTGCAGCGGATAGGTCGCCGAAAGCCAGTCGGTCAGGGCATTGTCGATGCTGAAAACCGCGTGAAAATCATCTTTTTTATGAGCGTGGGCCAGCGCATGTTCCGACGTAGAAAGCGGATTGCCACGCATCAGCTGAAGATACTGGGCCGCGTATTCTTTCCGAAACAGGCTGGACGGAACAAGGGTGAAAGACGGCGAATTGACCGACACATGAATGGTTTTCCAGTACGACGACTGAAGGATCGGATGATTCTGGTAAATGGTTCGTAATGAGGGCAATAGAGGGTTTTCGGTCAGCAAGGTCGGAAATATATAATCTTCCAGCCAGAAGCACTGCCGAACTCCGGGTTCGACCACGCAAAACCGGAAACGGTCGTTGCCCATTTCCAGGCAGAGCTGATAGGAGTCGGTCATCGAAACATCAAAGGAATCTTCCCGAATGGCGACGGTTGGGGTCACAGTAGCAATGTTCTCGATACGCACAAAAGTAAATTATTGATGGAGTACAGTGGGAAGTGATCGGTTGCCGAAACCGGAAACCGATCTTGCGTTAAATGTACAAAAATACCCGACAGACTACGGTTATTGTTTTAAATAACCTTTTAAGTGGAATACATCTTCCATCGACCGGCAAAGTCGGAACAGGCGATGGACTTCATTTTCGGGATAACTCTTGATTTCATCGAACGTCATCAGCCGCACTTCGGTGATAATCTGGCTTTCGGCATCCATTTCCGGATCGAAACCCTGGCGGAGCTGGCCACCCACAATCCGGACGTCGAAAAACAACTCCATCGCGTGCAGCGGAGTTTGCATGAATTCGTTGACAAACTGGAGTTCTCCAACCTCGATGTCAAGTCCCGTTTCCTCGTGAAATTCCCGGATGAGGGCTTCATAAGCCGTTTCGCCATACTGTGGTCCACCTCCTGGCGGACACCAGAACGTATCGGTGGGGCCAATACCCCGGTGCCGAACCATCAGCAGTTTCCCGTCGATCAGGCATAAACCGCATACCCGCAGCCGCAGGCGATTGCCGTAGAGCCGCTTAACTTCTTCGCGTGCAATATCCAATTTGGTTTTTGGTAGTTTCAGCCCGCAAATATAACAGGAGTTAAGAGTTAAGAGTGAAGAATTAAGAGTTGCTATGCGCTAGCCAACTCTTAATTCTTCACTCTTAACTCCTGACTATTCACTCCTAACTCAATAGGGGCTTCCGGAAATGTAGCTTTCCAGTGAATTGATGCGGGCTTTCTGGTCGTGGATAATGGCGGAAACGACATCGTTGATCGAAATGATGCCAATCAGTTTCCCTTCATCGACAACGGGCAGGTGGCGAATGTGTTTATCCGACATGATGAGCATCGCGTCTTCCAGCCGCTGGTCACTGCTGATGGTGATCAGATTGGCGGTCATTACATCCCGGATGAGGGTGTCTTTCGAGGCCCGCCCCTTCAGAATCCCTTTCCGGGCATAATCGCGTTCGGAGAAGATTCCGGACAGGTTTCCCTCATCGATGACCAGTACGGCCCCGATATTTTTTGTAGCCATCGCTTCCAATGCTTCATAAACCGTCGTTTCGGAGGTGACGGAATAGATGGTGTTAATGGTTTTGCCCTGCAAAATCTGGCGGATATTCATGATCGGAGGAAGTTTGGTGAATGGGTCGGGTTCAAAATAGAAAAAAGGTATGATAAAAGCAATCCAAGGTTGCATTTTGCTGGATAAAGGCATTAAATTTCTACGAATTGTCAAAACTTGTTTGCTTATCCAAGGGCACCTGTCGATTTGTTTTTGAAACAGGGTTCTTATAAGTTTGAAAAAACATCGTATGAATACCACCACATTCCGACTGGTCCGACTGCTTATCTGGCTACATTGCAGCGCATTGCTGGGCATTTCCTGTCACCGGGCCCCGGTGAAGGAAAGCGGGGAAGACACCAACGTGCTGGTGGGTTCGTGGGAAAAAGTGAGCCCGGCAAAATGCAGCCAGATTTATCCCGATGTGATCGAATTCAGTGCGAACGGAGTCTACCAAACGCAGTCGGAGCTGACCTCCGTTCCCATGGCCTGGGACGCCGGAACGTATGAAGTCGATCGGCAGATCGTTAAGATCGCCAATGCCCTGGAAGTTTCGAAGACGTACCGGTTTGTTATCAAAAATGGAATGGTTACGTTTGAAGACGAACAGGGTTGCCAGGTTCCCTATCGCCGTATGTAAAACCGGTTGAAAATACCGGTCCTTTTTCCGTATATTAGTCCAATGAATGAAACTCTCACGCCCGCAGAGTTGCTGGCGAAACGCTTCCCTTTTAAGCCTACTTCCGGACAGCAGCATTTTTTTGAACAGATGAATCAGTTCATGATTCGTACTGAACACGAGAATTATCGGGATTGCTTCTTGCTGAAAGGGTATGCCGGTACCGGTAAAACCACCCTGATCAGTACACTGATCAAAGTGTTGCCGAAGTTTGGATTCAAATCCGTTTTACTGGCGCCCACGGGCCGGGCGGCCAAGGTGATGGCCAACTATTCAAAACGGATGGCCCAGACCATTCACCGGAAAATATACCGCCAGGTGGCCGATTCCAGTTCGGGAAATCTGGTGTTTCAGCGGCAGAAAAATTACCACGAAGACACGGTTTTTATCGTCGATGAAGCGTCGATGATCAGCGACGATTCGGAAATCGGCATGAACGGTCTGCTGGCCGATCTGGTCGATTTTGTTTTTGAAAACCCCGGAAACCGCCTGATGCTGGTGGGTGATGTGGCGCAGCTGCCCCCCGTTGGCAAAGAGATCAGCCCGGCTCTCGACAAGGGCTATCTGGAACGGCATTTCGATATGGTGGTCGTTGAGCAGGAACTGATGGAAGTTATGCGGCAGGACGAAAATTCGGGTATTCTGTTGAATGCGACCAATTTGCGGGATGTGCTCAATGACCCGAGTCCACAGATCAATCTGAATGTTCGGAAATACCGGGATATTTATAAAATGACCGGCGAAAAGCTGGAAGACGGGATTCGGTATTGCTACGATAAATACGGTCGCGAAAATACCATCATCATTACGCGGTCGAACAAAATGGCCGTGCAGTATAATCAGTACATCCGCCGGGCCATCAACCAGTGCGAGGAAGAACTCGACGCGGGCGATATGCTGATGATTGTCAAGAACAATTATTCCGTCTTGGACGACGATTCTCCGGCGGGTTTTCTGGCCAATGGCGACTTTGTGGAAGTGATGAAAATCCGGAAGCGCGAAGAGCAGCACGGACTCAAATTTGCAACCGTAACCCTGCGGCTGGTCGATCTGGAGGAGCAACCCGAATTTGAAAGCAAAATTATCCTCGACACGCTGTATTCTCCGCAACCTTCGCTGGGGCGGGAGGAAAACAAGCAGTTGTACGAAAGCGTCCAGAAGGATTATTTTTATATTAAGTCGAAAAAAGAGCGCTCCGATGCCATCCGTCGCGACCCGTATCTGAGCGCCCTGCAGGTGAAATTTGCCTACGCCCTGACCTGCCACAAGGCGCAGGGGGGGCAGTGGCCGGCGGTTTTTGTCGACCAGGGCTATTTGCCTGACGGCCAGGTAAATCAGGATTTTGTGCGATGGCTCTACACGGCCATCACCCGAGCCACCGACGAAGCTTTTCTGATGAATTTTATGCCCCAATTTTTTGAGCAATAAACCCATGACACTCAACGACTTTACGGCCACGCTGGCGAACGCCAAACCACCGTTCGGCCTGCACCCGGTTGCCGAAGCCCTCTGGTACGACGCCAAAGGAAACTGGGAACAGGCCCACAACATTGCGCAAAGCCGGGAAGGCACCCGCGACTACGACCACTTACACGCCTATCTTCACCGCAAGGAAGGCGATGAGTATAACGCGGGTTACTGGTATCGCCGGGCCGGAGCACCGGTTTTTGCCGGTACTCTGGAAGAAGAGTGGAAGGAACTGACGGAGACTTTTCTGGCAAAATAGGCGATCAGGGCCAGACAGACGGACTGGGCAAGACCGGGCCGGACGGTTCCCGAAAAACCGGTTTGTCTGTGGTCGTTGAATGCGCACCCGGAATGCCGGTCGGTTTATTCAATCTACTAAAAGTTAGCGTGTTATAACGCAAAAGTTTCCGGTATTTTTTACATTGCCCCCGAAAATGCCAGCCTTGAAACGAAGCTCTACTCTCAAAAAGCAGGTCCATGTCGTCTACCAATTTCTCAAGACGTGAGTTTATCCGACGTCATTCGTTAACCGGGCTCGGTGCGGTTCTGACGCCTTCACTGCTAACCGGTAGTCCGGCTGGTTTGCCACCACCGGCGGCTTCTCCAGCCACCACGCCGACCTCTTTTTCGCTCGCCGAATCACCGGCTTTGCTGGGCGGAAAACCCGTGCGCGCCCGGGAGTGGCCAACCTGGCCGTTGTGGAAACCGGAAAGTGACGAAAAGCAACTGTTGGAAGTGATCCGGAGCGGAATCTGGTCGCGGGCGGGTGTAGTGAGCGAATTTGAAACCCAATGGGCGGCCGCGCTCGGCGTCAAACGTTCGCTGGCGGTCGTAAACGGCACGAATGCGATCATGGCCGCGCTGGCGCAACTGGACGTTCGGGGAGGAGATGAAGTGCTGGTGCCGCCCTACACTTTTATCGGAACAGTGGCACCCGTACTGGCGACCGGCGCCATGCCGGTTTTCGTGGACGTTGATCCCGAAACGTTTCAGATTGATCCGGCCAAAATTGAAGCCAAAATTACACCCCGGACCCGGGCCATTATTCCGGTGCATATTCTGGGTTTGCCCGCCAACATGACGCAAATTCTGCCGATTGCTAAAAAGCACAATCTGGTGGTGATCGAAGACGCCTGCCAGGCTCATCTGGCCGAAATTAATCACCGGAAAGTGGGTACACTGGGCCATGCGGGCTGTTTTAGCTTCCAGAACTCCAAGAACCTGGCCATTGGTGAAGGCGGGGCCATCGTCAGTAACGACGACGCTTTTATGGATCGCTGTTTTTCGTACCACAACTATGGCAACCCCTTCGGGATGGTGTCGGGGGTGATCGGTGCGGGCTCGCTGATTCAGGGAACCAAGTTGCGTTTAACGGAATACCAGGCCGCGATCGGTCTGGCGCAATTGAAACGACTCGACGCACAAACGACGCTTCGGAACGAAAATGCGGAGTATCTGAAATCGAAAATCAAAGACATTCCGGGTATTGTTCCGTACAAACTGTACGATGATGTAACCCGGGCGGCTTTTCATTTATTTCCGTTTCGATACCAGAAAGAAGCGTTCAAGGGGCTGCCGCGCGAGGTGTTTTTGAAGGCACTTTCGGCGGAAGGAATACCGTGTTCAAAAGGGTATGCCCCCCTGAATACCATGCCCTATCTCAACGATACGTTTCAGTCGAAGAATTTCCGGAAAATGTATCCCAAAACCATGCTGGACTTCAAGAGTTATGTCGAGCGGAACCACTGCCCTCAAAACGACCGCTTATGTAATGAAGAAGCCGTCTGGTTTACGCAAAACATGTTGCTGGGCACCCGGGCCGACATGGACGAGATTGCCAACGCAATCCTGAAAATCCATACGCACGCTGATAAATTGCTGACGCAGAAATGAAAAAAGGAGAAACCAGGAATGCGGATTGACTGATTTTTGCCGAATAGATCACTTAAAATTCGTTCACTTACTCTTTCGAAGCAACGACCTGACCGGGTCGATAACGGTTTTAAATAATTATAGGTAGAATTTATTATTGTCTGATAATTTGTATTTAAACCAGGTAGTATTGTTTTCAGAATATAATCAGGTGATTTACTGAGTAATTACTGGTCATGTTTATCTAGTGCGTAGTTTGTAAAAAGTGACGGTTTATACCGTTGGCTAGTCTTACAGTACAACCGGTTAGTTTTAAACTAATTGGGCCGGGTAAATCGGAGATGATATTTCCCGGGAGTTGAACGCTTCAGGAAGTATAAATCAGAAACTTGTTTTACGATAGTTTCCTGCCATGCTATCTCAAAAGCCGGTTTATCAATTGCAGGCATTTTCGGAGAATGAGGCCGAAAAACTCTTTCACATGCGCCGTCTGGAAACGGTTTTGCAGGAGTTTAAGGACATCAACAAA
The DNA here is from genome assembly GCF_003858645.1 of Larkinella knui. Classification (GTDB taxonomy): domain Bacteria; phylum Bacteroidota; class Bacteroidia; order Cytophagales; family Spirosomataceae; genus Larkinella; species Larkinella knui. The sequence continues at coordinate 1,145,693 of NZ_RQJP01000001.1, forward strand.
CCGCATTCTCACTCCTTTTACCTCGTCATGTGGATTAAAGACGGCAGTGGCACTCATACCATCGATGCCAAAACCTATTCCATTGCGCCCAATCAACTGTATTTTCTTTCGCCCGGAAAAGTGCACAGCTGGCAAGCGTCGGCCGATAGCAAAGGCTATAACTTGTATTTCGATTCCAATTTCTGCCGGGGCCGGGTCAGCCGTCGTCTATACCATTATCCGTTCTTTCAATCAACAAAGCATGAACCCTTTCTGGTCATTACGGACCAGCAGAGCTTGTTTAGCGGTATTTTTGATTTTATCTATGAGGAATACACGGGCAACCAGTCCAATCGCTATGAAGTAATTTTGTCGGCCTGTCACATTGTTCTGGAATTGGCGGACCGCTTGTACAATCAACAGTGGACCAATGAGGATACGTATCTGTATGATCGTGTGCGGCAATATGAACAACTCATCGAAGATCAATTCTTAACGGTTCGTGAAGTCAGCGCGTATGCTGCCCAGATGCATCTGACTCCGCATTACCTGAACCAGCTCTGTAAAAAGATTCTTGGGAAAACCGCCAGTCAGTTATTTCAGGAGCGTATCCTGCTTGAAGCCAGCTACTTGTTGCGAAATACGACGCTCTCCATCAAAGAAATTGGATTCCGGCTAGGCTTTCAGGATCCTTCTTATTTCGTTCGTTTCTTCAGGAAAAATTCGGGCGAAACACCCGCCAACTTCAGATTACACCAAAAAGATAAACGCTGATATGTACCATAAAAGGTCGGTTTTGTCTTAGCAGGATACTGCCGTCATTGGTACTTTTGTGCGTTTTGTAAACATACTTCTATCGCCTTTTTAGGCAATTGTGGTTTTTTTATCAGAAACTTTGGTACTGGTCCTGTCTGATAATAAGCAAAAGGTCGTGGCGTCCTGCATGTAGGTAAATCAAGTACTTCATTCAAAAGGGGGAAAACCGGTAAGTAGCCAGCTACCGGATCACAAGCTGTTTCGGGGTTTCTACCCGAGAGGCATAGTCGTGTGCTTTTGCAAGCAAACTAACGGCATACGCTTTTTTTCCACCAACTCAACACAAAATGAAAAACCGTAACTTTTCAGTGTTTTCCCTTGCTTTCCTTTTGGGATTCAGTTTTAATTCCTACTGGTGTACGGGGGCTGCCGCTCCTCCTGCGCCCGTCCGTGCTGCCCGGCTTCTGAGGGAATCGGTGCCCGTCAACCACCAGCGATATGTGGGTATTACCATTTTTAATTTTGAAACGGATCCCCGGGTCGACGATGAAAACATCGAAAATTCGGCCGCTGCCGGCTGTAATGCCGTTGAAATTACCATCAATTGGGACAAAGTGTATCCAACCCGGCAAAGCGTGGCCAATTGGAAGGTCATTGATTCACACGTGCAGACCGCCATGCGACTTGGTTTGAAAATTGCCCTGCGCATTCACGTAGGGCGCGAAATTTCGCAACTGGGCGGCTTTTGGGGAACGAACGAAACGATGCAGGCCGCCGATGGTTCACGCAGCACGGGGAGTGGGATTACCCAGTTCAGCTACGCCTACCAGCCCTCCGTTGAGCTGGCGAAGGCGTTTGTCAGGGAAAGTACGCAGCGGTACCGGTATTTGCAGGAGCAAAACCGCCTGTTATTTTTCTCCGTGGTGACTTCTCCGGCTCTGGAATCGGAGTATTCTCCGGTGCTAGACAAAGCCGACGGCACCAAGGTTACCATCGGCTTTGATTACAGTGATCCCATGCGGGAAGCATTCCGGCAGTGGCTCCGGGGCCGGTTTTCATTAAGCGATCTGAATAAACGCTGGAATACCGGTTTTGGCGACTGGAATTCCGTGTCGCCACCGTCCGGCAACGCCAGCGATCCGCGGGGTGTATTCAGTGCCAGCCGCCAGGGACTCGACTGGTACGTTTTTCGTCACCGCATGCTCGAACGGTTTTTGAATGATATAACCAATACGATAAAATCCGTCGATGGGTCAATCCGGGTGGTCAACCAGCACGGAGCGGTGTGGGATCGGTTGAGCGGCTTGCGGGGGACGTATGCTTTCAAAAGTTTGAACCAGAATGCCGACGGGTTGAAGTTTAACGACGGCCCCACCTACAACCACCGGTTTTCGATGGACGTGGTGCGGAGCAATCTAACCCCCGGTGCGTTTCTGATCAATGCGGTAGATGGCATGTTTTTTCGAACAACGACGGTCGGGACGTATTTCGACCAGGTAAAGGAGTGTTTCGAACATGGGGCCTCCATGATGACGCTGGCCAACTTTGGCGGGTCGGAGGCTCGGGGTATGCTCAATCAATTGATCCGGCGGGTGGTCGATGCCGGTTTACTCAACCAGCCCGTAACGCAGGTACAAACCGGCGGAACCATCAGCTACAAACTGTCGGAAATACTCCGCGATTCCTATTCGCCGGTCAGCACCCGCTGGACCAATCAATATACTAATTCAGATCAGAAACCGGTACAGGTGACACTGATCGAAGATTTACTGAATGAGACGGATGCGCCCGTTTCGCCGGACGTCAACAAGGCTCCGCAGGTCATCAATGCCTTTGCGGACCGCGACGCAACGGTTGGCAAACCTTTTAGTTGTGAAGTGTCTGAGAATCAATTCAGGGATTCGGACGGAACCATTGCGAAGGTGGAAGTAACTGGCTTGTCGGCGGGATTGAGTTATAATTCATCCACCAATCTCATTTTGGGCACCCCAACGTCGGCAACAACCCTTGGTGTGACGGTGAAAGCAACGGATAACGATGGCGCTTCGGTGACGGACCACTTTCTGATAAAGGTGAGTTCTGCCACCCCGCCGGGCTCCGATTCTCCACCTGATCAGGATGGTTCCGGCAATTTTGAGGGGTATCTGGACAAAGTCGAGTGTGGAACCATCCGGGGGTGGGTTTGGGACCGCAACAAGCCGAATTCGCCGGTAATGCTCGAATTTTCGGCCGATGGCAAAGTGATTGGCACCACAAACGCGACTATTTTCAGAACCGATCTATTGGATGCCGGCAAAGGAAATGGCAGTCACGCCTATAGCTTTACCACCCCGGCGAGTTTGAAAGATAACCTCCCGCACCAGATAAGTGCCCGGGTGCTGAATAGTTCGTATGTCTTGAAATATGCTCCTAAATCGTTGACTTGCTCATCGTCAGCGCGGTTGTCGGCCGAACCGGCGGAACCCGGTTTGGACGTAACGGTATTGGGCAACCCGGTTACAGACCAGGTCGAGGTGGAAATACGCGGAGCGGAAGGAAAAACGGTTCGTCTGCAAATCTCCGACCTTGGCGGGCGTGTTGTGAGTGAGCGGTTGGTAGAAACCGCCGGCGCTCTGGAAACGCAACGATTTAGCATGGACCGCGAACGGACTGGTATGCTGATCTTGCGGGTCAGTAGTGGCCTGCGGGCGGTTACGGTGAAATTGCTGAAGCAGTAAGTTGAATCCTTTTTTTTTAAAATAGCCCAAACGACCCGGTTTGGGCTGTTTTTTTGAACTAGTGCGCCGTATTGTTTAAAAAAGCAGGAAATATAGAGCGCCAAATCGTTCCTTCAATCCATTTTTCGCCTGGTGTTTTCGCTTCGTTTAAGTACAGTTTCCGTACTTTTGCACAAGGGTTCCAGGAATGCGCGTACCTTTATCTTCTTCATCGACTTCGTATTCATTGACCGGCCGGCCTTAATCCGGGGCGGTTTTTTGTGTCAATTTGCTCTGCAAGTACCATTTCTAATTTTATAGTATGACTAATTTAGCGCAGCAGCTGGAAATGTTATTTCCGGCAGAAGACCAGGTTCCGGACGAATTTCGGATCGAAGAATTGCACCAGCGGGAATATCTCGTCGACGGTGAAATCCGCCCGTGGGATGGCCCGACGCAGGAGGTAGTGTCACCGGTTTTTATTCAAACGCCAAACGGGCTGGTGCGGAAAGTGATCGGTAGTTATCCGCTTCCGATGGACGACAACGAAGCCCTGGACGCGCTGGATGCGGCCGTACGGGCTTTCGACAACGGTCGGGGCGAATGGCCGACCTTATCCGTAACCGATCGTATTCACTGCATGGAGCGCTTCGTCGGAAAAATGATGGAGCAGAAAAAAGACGTCGTGAACCTGCTGATGTGGGAAATCGGTAAAACACTGGCCGACTCCATCAAGGAATTCGACCGCACGGTGCAGTATATTTACGATACGATCGATGCCTTCAAGGACATTGACCGGGCCGGTTCGCGCTTCCGGATCGAGGAGGGCATCATCGGGCAAATCCGCCGGTCGCCGTTGGGCGTGGTGTTGTGTATGGGGCCGTTCAATTACCCGCTCAACGAAACGTATACGACTCTGATTCCCGCTATTTTAATGGGAAATACGGTTTTATTCAAACCTCCGAAACACGGAACCTTGTTGCATTATCCGTTGCTGGAAGCGTTCCGGACCTCGTTTCCCAAAGGAGTTGTCAATACCGTATATGGCCGGGGGGCTACGGTGGTGCCGACCCTGATGAAGTCCGGCAAGATCAATGTGTTAGCCCTGATCGGCTCGAGCCGGGTGGCCGATAGTCTCAAAAAAATGCACCCCAAAAGCAACCGACTGCGGGCTATTTTGAGTCTGGATGCCAAAAATGCGGCCATCATTTTGCCCGACGCCGACATTGAACTGACCGTAAAAGAGTGCATGTTGGGGACGATGTCGTTCAACGGGCAGCGGTGTACGGCTTTAAAAATTCTCTGGGTGCACCGGTCGGTAGCCGATGCCTTTTTGCAGCGGTTCGGCGAAGAACTGAACAAGCTGAAACCCGGTATGCCGTGGGGCAAAGGCGCGCAGGTTACCCCGCTGCCCGAACCCGGAAAACCGGCTTATCTAGACGAATGTCTGCGTGATGCCGAAGCGCAGGGGGCCCGGATTATGAACGAAGGGGGCGGCACAACCGTGGAATCGTTTGTGTTTCCGGCGCTGGTTTATCCGGTTAAAGAAGGCATGAAACTATACCGTGAAGAGCAATTCGGCCCCGTCGTTCCGGTGGTACCGTTCGATGACATTGAAGAGCCGATCGACTACATCATCAATTCGGATCACGGGCAGCAGGTGAGTATTTTCGGTAGCGAAACCGGGCAGATCGCCCATTTGATCGACCCGTTGGTCAATCAGGTGAGCCGCGTGAATATCAATGCCCAGTGTCAGCGCGGGCCGGATACGTTTCCGTTTACGGGTCGGAAAGATTCGGCCGAAGGAACCCTGTCAGTGGAAGATGCGCTACGGTCGTTTTCCATTCGTACCGTTGTGGCTACGAAAGACACGGAACAAAACAAGAGCATTTTGAACGACATCGTCGAGCAGCATAAATCCGAGTTTTTATCGACGAAATTTATCTTCTGATTCGTCATCCTGGCCAGCCTCCGCCGTACCTTTCAACCCATCATTTTGCACGTTTACAGATGATCGTTGGACGGGGTACGGCGGCAAGGCTGATCGGTCTCGTTTTTGGATAAAATTAATCCAATTTTAATTCTAAAACTACCTAACTTTCCCGCCTTTTCGTGAACTCATCGGTAAGAATCTTGTTACATCCAATAAAATTTTGATTGTACATTGTATTCATCTACCCGTATGGCACTGGACCTCGTACCAATCGATCGCATTAGTAAGCACGATAAAGCACTTTTTCAGCAGTCTTATTTTAAAAATCACCAACCCGCCGTTATTCAGGATTTTTGCCACGACTGGCCTGCGTATAAAAACTGGTCGTTTGATAAATTAAAAGAGCGCGCCGGGCATTTAACCGTTGATTTGTACAATAACAAGCCAGCTGATCCCGATAAGAGCACCATGTTTGTCGACGAGCGCATGAACTTCGGCGACTATCTGGATAAAATCTCCTCCAATCAGCAAGTTGAACTCCGCATTTTTCTCTTCAATATTTTCAAGCATATTCCCTCGCTGAAGAAAGATATTCTGAAACCGGATCTGGTCGATGGTTTTGCCATGAGTCTGCCCTTCATGTTTTACGGCGGGGCCGGTTCGGTAGTGCATATGCATTATGATATCGACCTTTCGCACGTATTCCTGACGCAGTTTGTGGGTCGGAAGCGGGTGGTTTTATTTGCCCCCGAATACACCCCGTTGCTGTATCGACTGCCATTTTCGGTTATTTCGTACATGAATGTCAATAAGCCGGATTACGAAAAATACCCGGCTTTGCAACACGTAAAAGGCTATGAATGCACGCTGGATTACGGTGAAACGCTCTATATTCCAGCGGGTTACTGGCATTACATCGAATACATCGATGGCGGTTATGCCTTGTCTCTTCGGGTGCTGAACGAGTCCTGGTTGAAACGGATCGAAGGCGCCTGGAACCTGCTTGGTGAAATGCGGATCGATAATTTTATGAAGAAATATTTTACCCAGCGCTGGTTTCGCTATAAAAACCGGAAAGCATTTGAAAATGCAAATGAAGCGATGAAGCACTTTCAGAAGGTAGAAAATGTGGAAATTTAAACGTCCTTTAAACGATAGTAAACCATTCTCTGTATAGGGGATGGTTTTTATTTTACCTGGATTTAGTAAATTCCGACTGACTATGAACTACAAAACCCGGTTTGCCGAATTAAAAGATGAGGCTGGCATTTACGACCTCTATCAACAGGTTGCCCGGATACCCGGCGGAATTGCCCGGGAAGTAGACGAAATAACGCCCGGTTATGTGGCTGGTAATTTGCAAAAATCGATTCGGAATGGTGTTTCGCTGGTCATCGAAGATCCGGAAAATCCTGGCGTTATACGTGCTGAAATTCACAGTTATAAGCTGGAACCCCGCGTTTTTAATCACATTCTGTCTGAATTAACAATCGTCGTTCATCCAGATTTTCAGAATCAGGGGCTGGGAAAACGCCTTTTTATGGATTTGTTAAAGCACGTTGAAGAAAACCGATCGGATATTTTACGGATCGAATTGATTGCCAGAGAAAGCAACGCAAGAGCGATTGAATTTTATCAGAAAATAGGCTTTACAAGTGAAGGGCGATTTGAAAAACGAATTGATACCAAAACCGGTCCGTTTGAAGCCGATATTCCAATGGCCTGGTTTAATCGAAATTTTGGAAAATGAGCTTTCAAACAACTCCTAAGGAATACAGCCGACTGATTAAACTGGTGCAGGGGAGATATAAAGCTCTGCATGCTCTCACGTTAACCCGGGGTCAGGCGGAATGTATTTATAAATACGAAGCGGATAAAAATCTGGAATCAAAAGATAAGGACTTTTTGCAGTGGGAAGAATATGACTTTGAATGGGCAACGTATAAAGATATTCTGACGAGCGATCAATTCGAAATGTATGAAGCCGACCTGAAAACTCGCCTTCGCAATTACGAAAGCGCACTGGTGGAGGAAGACAACCGGAAATTTCATGAAATTGAGTACAATCAATCGCTGCTAACGATTCTTGAAGAAAAAATTTTACCTGATTGTTTAAACCAGGCAGCTGCGGTAAAATTGACGGGGCTATTTCAGGAAACTACCAAAATTGACTTTTTAAAGGCGGAATACAAGCGGTATTTAAACGCAACCAAAAAGATGTTGTTGGTTGATCATTTTCGGTTTGCCCGAACGTGTATGCCCAATCTGTTGAAGATAACGTTACTGCAGCATAAACTGGATTATATATGGCCGAATTACTTTCAGTTTAATCAATGGATGGACGAACCAACCCGGGCTACGGCAACTTATCTACGGCAAAAACTTTACTACATCCAGGACAAAATCTACGACCATGTAAAAACGAAGTTTGCTGAACTGACGACTTTAAACGAAGAAAATTACAGGAGACATTGGGGTGATCGTAACGGCCCACAAGTGACCTTCGGGCCATCAACGCCCGAGGATAGGCGCGACCACCTGTTAATGAGCCTGTTGCTTCTGGATAAAGATCAATACGGCTGGCAGGAATAACCACCCGGTCGCCTTCATCACTTTCTTACCGGAATTGGAACGCCTGACGGGTTTTTCTTGCCGTTCAAAAAATCGAATCCGTGCGGGTTCGATTTTTTTGCGTAGAATTGGGCATATAAAACTTCAAAACCCTGAAATGCGATGGTCTTAGGGCCGTCGAAGACCAGCATATGGGACTTTTCGACTTCATCCGAAATGAGTTTATCGAGGTTATCGACTGGGTCGACAACTCGAACGATACGGTTATCTGGAAATTTCCGGACAACGGCAATAACATCAAATACGGAGCGCAACTAACCGTTCGGGAGTCGCAGGTGGCGGTATTCATCAACGAAGGCCGGATTGCCGATGTTTATCAGCCGGGCCGGTATGAACTGACGACCCAGAACATGCCGATCATGACCACCCTGCGTTCGTGGAAGATGGGTTTCGAGTCGCCGTTCAAAGTCGATATTTATTTTGTTTCCACCAAGCAATTCACCAACCTGAAATGGGGCACCCAAAACCCGTTTATTGTTCGTGACCCCGAACTGAAACAGGTGCGGGTTCGGGCCTTTGGCGTTTTTGCGCTGCGGGTGGCCGATGCCGGGAAGTTTATCAAGGAATTTGCCGGAACGACGCCAATCGTCCGCATTAGCGATGTGGAAGATCAACTCCGGTCGGCCATCGTCACCAATTTTACCGATACAATTGCCGAAGCCGGGATTTCGGTCTATGATTTAGCGCGCAATTACAAGGAAATTGGCGACAAACTGCTGCCGTTGCTCCAGTCCGATTTTACGGGCTACGGCCTTGAGCTGACCAAGTTCTACGTCGAAAATACCAGTCTGCCGCCCGAAGTCGAAGCGTTCCTCGACAAAACGACGCAGATGAATATGGTGGGTGATATGGCTCGTTTTCAGCAGTTTCAGGCTGGCGTTGCACTCGAAGATGCCGCCGAAAACGGTGGCGCCGGCGGGGCCGCCGTTTTGCTGGGCGGACTCGGCAACTTCATGCAGAACACCAACGCTGCCAACACGCCCCAACCGCAGAAAGAAGACAAAACCGAAGTGATGAATCTGCTCAAACAGCTCGGCGAACTGAAAGCCGCCGGGATTCTGACCGAGGAAGAGTTCAATGCCAAGAAAGCCGAGTTATTAGCCCGATTATAGCCCAAATTTGGTAGGTATACGGCAAGCCGTTTACGCGTCCCACCATGCAGCCATCAGAACTTTCGGACCTGGTTCGTGCTCCCTGCAAGACCTGCGGAGCGCAGTTGAAATTTTCGGCGGAGAAACAAAAACTGAGTTGCGACTACTGTGGCAACACGGAAGCTATTGCGTTCACCAAGAGTAAATTACACGAAAATCCGCTTTCGTTTCGGGTGGAAAACCGCCAGTTGCCCAACGCGCCGACGGAAGAAAAGCGTCTGTTTACCTGCCAGAATTGCGGTGCGAAAACCACCGTCAATTACGATGCGCCGACGATTACCTGCGCATTTTGTAATTCTAAAAATGTCAATCCGGATGCTCAGAAAACCCGGCTCATCGAACCGGCGGGTTTGTTACCGTTTCGAATTTCGAAAGAGCAGGCCCTGGAACGGTTCAGGCATTGGGTGGGGGATAGCTGGCTGGCTCCTTCGGACCTGAAAGCGGGTGCCATGCTGGATAATCTGCACGGTATTTATATTCCATTCTGGACGTTCGACGCGCAGGCTCATTCGGATTATTCGGGCGAAGCCGGTTTCTATTATTATGTTCCGGTGCAGGTACGGGATGCCAACGGGAAAGTCGTAACGCAGCAGCAGCAACGGGTTCGGTGGGAATACCGGAGTGGTTCGCACCAGGCTTTCTACGACGATATGCTCGAAATGGCGTCCCGGAACCTGTCGCAGCAGGAAAGTCAGGTCCAGGAAGCCAGTCGCTACAACCTGGAAGAAGTGGTCGATTACGACCCCCGTATTTTGCTGGGTTGGGAAGCTGAAGTCTACAGCATCGACCTGGAGGAAAGTGCGCGGAAAGCCGAAGAACAGATTCGGAGCCGCGAAGAAAGTGCCTGTGCGTCGCAGATGGGGGGCGATACGCAGCGCAACCTGACTGTCGATACGACCCTGACCGATCAGACGTTTAAACACATTCTGCTGCCGCTCTGGATCTGCATGTATCTCTATAACGGCAAGCAATACCGGTTTTTGGTCAACGGGCAGACCGGCCAGATTGCCGGAGAGCGACCCAAATCGGCCTGGAAAATTGCCCTGGTGATCCTGGCTTTTATTTTGCTGGTCGTGTTCTTCTACTGGCTTGGAAAGCGATAAAACCGCTGCATTCTGAACAGGGCCCGGCCGGAAGGAACGGGCCCCTGAAAAGTCCCTTCAAACCGGTCCGACGGTTGGGATGTAGGGATTTATTTTCTTACACATGACAAAATCTTATCGGCGGGTTATTCCCGTAATTCATTAATTTTACAGCTTCGGCAAAGCTTAATTTGGTTTAAAATATCGATAAGTCATTGCTGATGAGTGAATTGTATGCACAGAAAAAGAGTATGATCAATTGCTTGAATCTATCCATCTTATAAAATCTTTCGGGGACGTAACCGCCGTTCGGGGCGTTTCTCTGGTTATAAAACCGGGTGAGGTTGTGGGGTTGATAGGCGCTAGTGGCTCGGGGAAAAGTACGCTTCTGAATCTGTTTGCCGGTCTGACCGATGCAACAGAGGGCGTCGTTACGCTTAATAACGAACGGATAAAAGGGCCATCGGAACAGTTGGTGGCGGGGCATCCGCATATCAAATTGGTGCATCAGGAGTATCAGTTGATGCCCAATGTATCGATTCGGGAAAATATTGCCTACTCGTTGCGGTTTTACGAAAAACGCTACCAGGATTTTCGCGTCGATCAGTTGGTCAGTCTGTGCCGGCTGGAATCGGTCCAGCACCGCTTACCCCGTCAGGTATCGGGCGGAGAAAAACAGCGGACGGCCATCGCCCGCGCCGTTGCCGAAAAACCCGCCGTATTATTGCTCGACGAACCGTTCAGCCACCTTGATTTGCCCAACCGCGAACTGATCCGGAGCATGTTGCTGGATCTGGTTCGCAACGAAAAAACCGCCTGTCTGTTTGTAACCCACGATTCGACCGACGCGCTGTCTATCTCCAGCCGCATCGGTATTTTACAGGAAGGCCAACTGGTTCAGATGGGCGCCCCGATGGATGTATACCGGCGACCGTACAATGCGTATGCGGCCCAGATGACGGGGCCTGCCAACCTGATCCGGGCCAAGCACCTGCCTTTGATGGGCATCATCCACGCTTATCAGCCGAACGCCCTGGCCTGCGTTCGGCCGGAAAACATCCGGATGTCCGACCACGGACGCTTTGGTGGCACGATTCGGAATATCTTTTTTAAAGGCGCTTTCATTGAGGTGGAAGTGGAGATGAACCGCTTCGTAAACCTCACGTTTATGGCCGCATCCAACGAAAAAATCAAGGTTGGGCAGTTGGTTGGCCTCGAAATGGCACCCGATGCGGTACACTGGATGCGGGGGTCGTCGGCTTAATCATCCGATTTTTTTTCGTTGGTAATAACCGTCTGCGGATTGCCCCGGTGTGAAACATCGGCGCCACCCCGCGTATATTTCTCCAGCCGTTTCGTAACCGTAACCGACGCATCACTGGCACCCGAAGCCCGGATGAGGGCTTCATCGACGGTTAAATCGTAAGCCTGTAAATCCGACGCCCCCGAGATATCGGCATCGAGCAGTTTGGCTTTTCCGCGTAGTTTGGTGTCAGAAGCACCGGAAGCTTTCAGCCGGATGCGATGGGCCGAAACGTCTTTCATCGTCAAATCGGCGGCTCCCGACAACGTAATATCCAATTCTTCCGTGTCGAACGAATCCGTCACTTCGCCGTCCGAAGCGCCGGAGAGGGTGATGCCCCGCAAGGCTGGCATGGTAACCAGCAATCGGGGCGATTTGCGGTTTTTACCCGGAATCCAGTGCCCGGCTGGCCGGTTGAAGCGTGCCACCAGAACCCCGTTTTCACTTTTAACGGTCAAATACTCCGTTTCGCCGGGAGACAGGTCCGCTACAATTTCAAAACCGCCTTTGCGGATCTCGACATCAATCGCGTTGGCAATGTCGATGCGGTCGAATGGCTTGATACTGAATTGCTTCGTAACGGATTGGGCTTCTGAAAAACCCGCCAGAAGCGTTAACGCCAGTACGGACAGGTATGCTCTTTTCGTTTGCATGGTGGTTAGATAATGGTAAGTGTCCTGCTCACAAGATGCGGTGAAAAACCGGTAAGTTGCATCGGTACCTATTTTCTTTTCTGCCACGGCGTTGCGCCACTTTGCCGGATATGAGTCATTATCAACTGGGTTAGCTCCGTGGCTTTCTGTTTTTCCTGACTGACCAGATTGGTCGTCTCCTTCGGATCTTTTTGCAGATTATACAATTCATAGGGAGCAAACGGATTGGGTTGCAGCAGTTTCCAGTCGCCCAGCCGAACCGCCTGCGTCGTCAGCCCCTTGTAGGTATCGTTGCCTTCGCGCCGGATAAAAAAGAGTGGCCGCTGCCGGATCGCTTCCAGGGTGGAAGCGTCCGGTTGATCAGTCAGCAACACCCCGGTCATCGACTTTCCGTCAAGCTCCGCAGGGGCTTTGATCCCGGCTAATTCAAGGAAGGTTGGCATCCAGTCGCTGAGCTGCAATCGTTCGTCCGACACCCGGCCCGGCTGAATGTGACCCGGCCAGGCCACACCGGCCGGAACGCGAATACCGCCCTCGTACAGAGTTCCTTTATAATCCCGAACCGGGCCATTGTTGGCTTTCCCCGGTTTCCAGCCGCCGTTGTCGCTTGTGAAAACGATCAAGGTGTTTGCCAGCTGACCATTGGCTTTTAAAGCCGCGACTACCCGGCCAACGTTGGCGTCCATATGCTCGATGAGTGCCACCAGTTTAGCGCGTGTCGGGTCGATGGCGGAGTCGCGCTGCAAAACCCGTTCGAGCCATTCGGCGGGTGGTTGCAACGGGTTATGGGGAGCGTTGTAGGCCAGGTATAAAAAGAACGGTTTGGAGTTCCCCTTTCGAGCCGTCAGATACCGGATGGCGGCATCCGTAAACACCTCCGTAGCGTGGCCGGGCGGATCGATAGTTTGGCGGTTGTGGCGCATGAAATTATGTCCGTTCCGCAGCTTGGTATAATAATCATCCATCATATCACCCAGAAAACCGTAAAATTCCTGAAAACCGCGTTCGTTGGGCGCGTTCTCCGGCTCCAATCCCAGATGCCATTTTCCAACCAAAGCCGTATGGTAGCCCGCCTTTTGTAAATAATTCGGCAGGAGCAGACCCGGTGCCAGATAGCCCCAGCTATCGGTCGAATCATCCCGGATCACGCCGGGAACACCCACGCGTTCGGGCCAGCGACCCGAGAGCAAAGCGGCCCGGCTGGGCGAGCAGACCGAGCTGTTGGCGTAGAAGCGGGTAAAGCGCAGGCCGGCCCGCATCAGGCTGTCGATGTGGGGCGTTTTCAGGTCGGTAGCACCATACCCGGAGAGATCACCCCAGCCAAGATCATCGGCAAAAATGAACACGATATTGGGTCTCGTGGCCGCACGTTGCGGACGGGTACTGATGAATAAGGTGCTGATTGCCGCCAAAACCAGACCGGCAATCAGGGACATCCAAGGGCGATATTTCATAAAGGCTGCGGAAAGCCGGGGAATACATAAACCATCGCCCGCAAATTCTGTAACTTTGCGCCATGAATCAAGTATTGAATCAACAAACTGACACGATGGAACAGCTTCCCGTCATGGAATCGTTCTACACGCTGCAGGGGGAGGGGGCGCATACCGGCCGAGCCGCTTACTTCATCCGGCTTGGGGGCTGCGACGTGGGTTGTCACTGGTGCGATGTCAAGGAGTCCTGGGATGTTCATGCGCATCCAAAATACACCATCGATGCGCTGGTTGAAGGGGCCTTGCAGTATCCCGGACGCCTGGCGGTCATTACGGGCGGAGAACCCTTGATGCACGATTTGACGGAATTGACGCTGGCACTCAAAAAAGCCGGTTTTCAGACGAATATTGAAACTTCGGGCGTTTATCCGGTGAACGGCATCTGGGACTGGATTTGTTTTTCGCCCAAGAAATTCAAAGAACCGAATCCTGATATTTTTCAGAAGGCCAGCGAATTGAAGGTTATTATCTATAACAAAAGCGATTTTGCGTTTGCAGAGTCCTTTGTCGGGTCGCTGCAACCGCATTGCAAATTGTTTTTACAACCGGAGTGGAGTCGTTCAAATGAAATGCTCCCTCTGATCGTTGACTATGTAAAACAGCATCCGCAATGGCAGGTTTCGTTGCAAACACACAAGTTCATGGACATTCCGTAGGGGAAGCGAATCGGCAACAAACGGGCGTGTTTTTTGCCGTTCTTTTTGCCGTTCTATTTTTTCCCCCGTTCGTTTTTTCTTCGTTCGGCCAAAATAAAAAAGCCGTTGAGCTTTATAAAAAGGCAGTCGATGCCCTGGCTAATCGCCAAATGCCGGAGTCGCTGGAATTGTTTCATCAAGCGGTTGAACGGGATACCGGCTACACAGAAGCGTACCTGAAACTGGGGCAGGTGTACGAATTTATGCGGCAACCCGATCAGGCATTACAGGTGTATCAGCGGGCAATCCGTCAGAAGCCTGAGAATCCCATCACGGGGCCGGCTTATCAGTTTGTGAGCGGATATTTGCTCAAAAAAGGGAATTATCAGGTAGCGATTCCTTACATCGAGCGGTATCAGAAACTGTTTACGCCCCAGTCCCTGCAATGGAAGCGCGTCGATCGCTTGCTGCAAACGGCGCATTTTGGGGAACAGGCGGTTCAAAATCCGCTGCCGGTGAAGCCGCAACCCTTATCGGCCACGGTTCAGGCGTTTCCTTCGCAATATTTCCCGGTCCTGACCGCCGATGAACAGACGCTGGTCTACACGGTTTTGAAACCGGAAGGCGACGAGGATCTGATGGTTTCGACCCAAAAAGGCGAAACCTGGAGCCCACCGGAATCGATTTCGCCCCTCATCAACTCGATCAATAACGAGGGCACGCCGTCGCTTTCAGCCGATGGCCGGACGCTGGTTTTTACGGTTTGTCAGGGACGCACCGGCTACGGAAGTTGTGATCTTTACATCAGTCACAAAACCGGTACGGCCTGGTCGGAGCCACAGAACCTGGGTCCGGTGATCAACACCCGCTCGTGGGAGTCGCAACCGGCTTTGTCGGCGGACGGCCGGCGGTTGTATTTTGTTTCTGACCGGAAAGGCGGGGTCGGACGGCGCGATATCTGGTGCAGTGAACTCGGCGACGATGGCGAGTGGAAACCGCCCTACAATCTGAAAACGATCAACACGCCTTTTGATGAAGCGTCGCCCTTTATTCATGCCAACGGTCTGAGCCTGTTTTTTGCTTCGGAAGGCCACATGGGCCTGGGCGGCTACGATTTATTTGTGGCCGACAGTACGGCCACCGGCTGGTCGAATCCGCAGAATCTGGGCTATCCCATCAACACATCCGACGATCAGGCGGCTTTGTTTGTGTCGGCCAACGGCACGCACGCCTATTATTCGCAGGAACAGGGGGCGAGTGACGGCAAGCAGCGCTCCAAGCTCTACGTATTCGATTTACCCGATGCCCTTCGCCAGAAAGTCCGTCCGGTCAGCTATTTAAAAGGACTGGTGGCCGATGCGCGCACGAAAAAACCGCTCAAGGCCACGATTGAACTGATCGATCTGGCAACCAATCAACTGGTTACGCGGGTACAGTCCGACCCGCAGACGGGGCACTATACCGCCGTCTTGCCGACGGGTGGCGAATATGCATTGTATGTCATTGGACCGGGCTATTTATTCAAAAGTCTGTCGTTCGACTTTACGCAGAAACGGGAAGGAGAAGGATTGACGATGACGGTGCCGCTGGAACCGATCAAGCCGTTGGATGGGGGGGCGGCTTCGAAAGAAACGCTGAACAATATTTTCTTCGAAACCGGCCGGTATGATCTGGCCGACAAGTCGCGCACCGAACTTGACCGGCTGGTAAAGTTTCTTGAAGTTAACCCGACCGTCACGATTGAAATCGCCGGACATACTGATAACCAGGGTGGTACGGCCAATAATCTGGAACTATCCAGAAAGCGGGCGCAGGCCGTCGTCGGTTATCTGGCCAAAGCGGGTGTGGCGCAAACCCGGATTAAATCGGCGGGGTATGGCGAAACCCGCCCGGTTGCGCCCAACACAACGGAAGAAAACCGCAAACTTAACCGCCGAATCGAGTGGCGGATTTTATAGTTGAAACGGCCGGTTACGACGGCTCAGTGAACGGCCAAAAGGGGCTTTGAAGCGATCAGTGATGCATTAGTTGTGGGCTGGTGTTCATTATTCATGGTTAATTGTTCATTATCCGTTAAGTTGGTTTCGCCGGGAATTTTTTGCACCTTTGCGCTTGTTTTTTCTGTGTCTGGCCTACGATTTGACTAAAAACTGACCAGATTAAACATTCTATTCTTTGTCAGACGATGACCACCGAACACGTCAATTGCCTAATTATTGGTTCCGGCCCGGCCGGATACACTGCCGCCATTTATGCTTCCCGTGCGGGCATGAAACCCGTTTTATACCAGGGAATGCAACCGGGCGGTCAATTAACCATCACCAACGAAGTTGATAATTTCCCGGGCTATCCCGACGGTGTAAATGGCCCCCAGCTGATGGCGGATCTCGAACAGCAGGCCCGTCGGTTTGGCAGCGATATCCGGTATGGGGTGGTTACGTCCGTCGATTTTTCCGGCCCTATTCATAAAGCCGTCATTGACGATCAGCAGGAAATCAGTGCCAATGTCGTTATTATATCCACCGGTGCCTCGGCCAAGTGGCTCGGGTTGCCGTCGGAAATGCGGCTCAATGGATTAGGCGTTTCAGCCTGTGCGGTGTGTGACGGATTTTTCTTTCGGGGCAAAGATGTTGCCATCGTCGGTGCGGGTGATACGGCGGCTGAAGAAGCCAGCTATCTCGCCAATTTGTGCCGAAAAGTTTACATGATCGTTCGTCGGGGCGAAATGCGGGCTTCCAAGTTTATGCAAAACCGCGTAAAGTCGCTGCCCAATATTGAAATTCTCTGGAACAGTGAGACGGAGGAAGTGCTTGGTGAAGAAGAAGTTACCGGTGCGCTGATCAAGAATGCCGTGACGGGTGAAAAACGGGTCATCGACATTTCCGGGTTTTTCGTCGCCATTGGCCACGTCCCGAATACCGCCATTTTCAAGCCGTATATCGAGCTGGACGAAACCGGATACATCATTACCGAGAAAGGCAGCACCCGCACCAGTATGCCGGGTGTATTTGCCTGTGGTGATGCGCAGGATAATACGTACCGTCAGGCAGTTACAGCCGCCGGTACGGGCTGTATGGCCGCTCTGGATGCCGAGCGCTACTTAGCCATGAAAGAAGTCGAAATGCACGCGGAAGCGTAAATGATATACAATTAAGTACCACCACAAAAGGAGTTAAGAATGAAGAGTTAAGAATGAAGAGTTGGCTGACGCAGGCACTGAAAATGAAGCGCGTCAGCCAACTCTTCATTCTTAACTCCTAACTCTTCATTCTTTTTGTCAAACTTTATCCCCAAGGATGAGAAAACTGGCAGTCTGGTGGCTGTTCGCCAGCGTTTGCTGTATGGCAAGCGTAACGACCGTAGAAGCACAGGAACGTGGTAAGTTTAAAAAGAACCTGAGCATCAAGCCAAAGAAATCGGAAAAAGAAAACCCCAATTTTCCCACGCAGTCACCGGTTCAGCAACCGGATGATGAATTTGAACAGGAACCTTCCAATCTGCGCTTCAACAACCAGTTTGAACCCCGAAAAGAGGTGAATCCCGTTGTTGCCGAAGATACGTCCACGATCGATGAAGGCGAACCCGCCGTAGTCGAGTACATTGACTCCGTACAGGTCGGCGATGATTGGGTAAAGATTGCGGATTATTACGCCATCTGGGACCCGCACAACGTCGATCCCTACGGCATCGACCCGCTTCAGTTTGACGAAGTAATCGACCTGAAATTATACGACCCATCGCAAAACCGGTTCTGGTCGGCCCCAACCGTCGACGGCAAAGTAACCTCGATGTTTGGTCCTCGCTGGGGTCGGTGGCACAAAGGAATGGACCTCGACCTGGAAACCGGCGACCCGGTTTATGCCGCTTTCGACGGTATTGTGCGCGTATCGGGCTGGGACGGTGGTGGTTTCGGACGGTATCTGACCGTGCGGCATTACAACGGACTGGAAACCGTATACGGCCACTTATCCAAAGCCCTGGTGGAGTCCGGTCAGTTGGTCAAAGCCGGGGACCAGATTGGGCTGGGCGGCAGCACCGGCCGCAGCTCCGGTTCCCATCTTCACTTTGAAACCCGCTACGAAGGCAATCCGTTCAGCCCGACGTTCGTCTACGATTTCCCGACCAACTCCCTGATTTCGGATCATTTTATTTTAACGGCTTCCGTTTGGGATTATTTGCGGGGCCGGAACGTCAGCTTATCCGGTTTTAAACCCCGTTTCAAGCGCACGGTTCTTCACCGCGTTCGTTCGGGAGAAACCCTTTCGAGCATTGCCCGGAGGTATGGTTTGACGGCGTCGACGCTGGCCCGTAAAAATCACCTTTCGACCCGTTCGCGAATCCGGCCGGGGCAGAAACTGAGAGTGCATTAATCGAACTTTACCGAATGAAACTCGACCTTCTGGTTATTGCCGTACATCCCGACGACGCCGAATTAGGCTGTGCAGGAACCATTCTATCCCTGGTTGCGCAAGGCAAAAAAGTGGGTATCGTTGATTTAACCCGCGGGGAACTGGGCACGCGCGGCACACCCGAAATCCGGTTGCAGGAAGCGGAAGCCGCTGCCAAAATTCTGGGGTTGTCAGCCCGGGAAAACATGCGGTTCCGGGACGGTTTTTTTCGGAACGATGAAGACCATCAGAAGGCGCTGATTTCGGCTATTCGGAAATATCAACCGGAAATTGTCATTACCAATGCTATTTACGATCGCCACCCGGATCACGGACGGGCGTCGGAACTGGTGGTCGATGCGTGTTTTTATTCCGGTTTGCGGCAAATCAAAACCGTGGACAACCTGGGTGAAGAGGCTACGGGCCTGGAGCAGGAAGCCTGGCGGCCGAAAATCGTATATCATCTGATTCAGGATCGCTACATCAAACCCGACTTTATTGTCGACATCACCGATTTCTACGACCAAAAACAGGCGTCGTTGCTGGCGTATAAAAGTCAGTTTTACGATCCGAACAGCAATGAACCCATGAGTTACATTGCCAGCCAGGAATTTATGGAATTTCTGAAAGCCCGCGCCGAGGAATTCGGCCATGTCATCGGTGTCAAATACGGCGAAGGATTCACCGTCGACCGGACAATTGGCGTGAAAAATCTATTTGATTTAGCTTAATGAGTAAAGAGTTAAGAATAGCTTGGGTCAGCCAACTCTTAACTCTTCACTTTAAACTCTTCACTTTAAACTCTTCACTTTTAACTCCTTAGGGAGCCAGCCGCTCAATCACCCAGTTTTCGCCTTCTTTTCGGTACAGGACCCGGTCGTGCAGGCGGCTGGGGCGGCCCTGCCAGAACTCTATATGGTCGGGAATGAGGCTAAAACCGCCCCAGTGCGGAGGACGCGGCACAGGCTGGTTTTCAAACTGATGCTCCAGTTCCCGCTGCCGGTTTTCAAGGACGTCGCGGCTTTCAATCGTCGAACTCTGATGCGAAACCCAGGCCCCAATCTGGCTGCCCCGGGGTCGGCTCTGGAAATACACATCGGACTCGGCCGGGGATAATTTCTGAATTGTGCCTTCGATCCGAATCTGGCGTTCGAGTTCGGGATAAAAAAATGTCAGCGAAGCAAACGGATGGGAAGCCAGTTCAACTCCTTTCCGGCTTTGGTAATTGGTGAAAAATGAAAAACCCTTTTCATCGAACCCTTTCAGCAGCACAATCCGCCCCGAAGGACGCCCTTCCGGCCCAACCGTGGCCAGATGCATGGCATTAGGCTCCGGAACTCCCGCGCTCAGGGCTTCGGTGAACCAACGCTGAAATTGAGCGAGCGGGTTTATTGAAACATCTAAAGGGTCTAAACCGTTTAGGGTGTACTCTTTTCGTAACTCAGCCAGGGAAGATAACATGGATGTATGGGTTTCGAACCGGCGATGCGGTCTGCAAAGAAATAATAATCCGCTTTTTTTCGTATTTTTGCAAAAGTAACGATTCCTAAAAATCGTATGGCGAGCGAAGAGCAAGAAATAACTGAACGCAAGGATCTGAATCCGGAAGTATCTCCCGAGATAAAACCGGATGCGGAACCGACTGATGCGGTAGAATTAAATGAGGAACCAACTGACACGGTGGAACTGGAATCGAAAAAAGAACCGGCTGAAGGAGTAGATTCGGCTTCGGAACCAACTGAACAGGGGGAACCGGAAAGTAATCAGGAAACGACGGGTCTGCTGGAACCGGGTCCGGAATCGACTGCAACGCCGGAAGCTTCGACGCCGGAGCCCGCTGCTGAATCCGTAGCGGAGCCCGCGGATGCGGGGGAACCCGTGGCAGAAGTGCCCGATGCTGATCGTGATGAAGCAGCACCACAACCTCCTGTGGCTACTGAAATGCATGCTGATCCGACTGAAGCCGTCGAACTGGAACTGGAAGAGGTAACGCCGGCAGCGGATTACAGCCAGCTTTCCCGGGCCGACATGGTTGCTTTGCTCGAAAAGAATCTGGCTTCTCTCAAGACGGATACGGTTTCTGCCTCGGATTATCGCCGGGCCGATGAAGTGCTGAAGGAGTTACGTCCGTTGTTTGACCAATCGAAAGCGTCGGATCGGGCCGATGCCTTGCAGCGCTATATTCAGGAAACCGGTTCGGAAGAAGGTTTTGAGTTTAAGCAGGACGAACTGGTGGGTCGGTTCGATAGTCTGTATAAGCAGATTAAAGACCAGAAAAACCAGTATTTTCAGCAGCTCGAAAAGGCCAAGGATAACAACTTTAACGTCAAAACGGAGTTGCTGCGCCGGTTGCGCGAATTGGTGGAAGCCGATGAAAATAACGCCGGTGATCCAAAAACGAGCTGGAACGGTTTCAAGCACATTCAGGATGAATGGAAAGCGGCCGGGAATGTTTCGTCACCCCACAACGCCACGCTTTGGGCTACTTACCACGCTCTCGTTGACCGGTATTACAGCAACCGGAATATTTATTTTGAATTAAAAGAACTCGATCGAAAAAAGAATCAGACCCAGAAAGCCGAACTCTGTGAGAAGGTTGAAGCACTGGTTCAGGCTAATGAAGGCAGTCCGGTAACCAAAGCCGTTATCGACGAAGCCAATGCCCTGTTCGAGGAATATAAACACATTGGCCCGGCCCCAAAAGCGGAGCAGGAAGTACTTTGGCAGCGTTTCAAAAAGGCACTGGATACTTTGTACGACCGTCGTCGGGGCCAGAACGAGGAGATTCGGAAAGAGGGCGCTCAGTTGTATGATGAAAAATCGAAATTATACGAAGAGCTAATTCCTTTTACGTCATTTTCATCAAACAGCATCAACGACTGGAACGAGAAAACCCGCGAAGTGATGACGATTCAGGATCGTTGGAACGCCATTCGGGGGCCTATGCCACGCGATGAAGGCAAGGATTTGAGCAAGAAGTTCTGGGCGGCTCTCAAACAGTTTTTCCACCACAAGGGAGAATTTTTCAAGCAACTGGAGGGGAAACGGGAGCAAAATCTGAAGGCAAAAACGCAGTTGTGCGAAGAAGTTGAAGCCATTCTGGAGTCGGGCGAAGAATCGGCCGAAACGACCCAGAAAGTCATTGAACTGCAACGCCAGTGGAAAACCATCGGCCAGGTTCCCGAAAAATTCAAAGACACCATTTTCGAGCGGTTCAAAGCCGCCTGCGACGGATTCTTCAATAAGAAACGGTCGCGGAATCAGGAAGTTGAAAAAGAATTTGAAGAAAATCTGGCGAAGAAAATTGCCCTTTGTGAGCGGATCGAAACCGTGGCAGCGAGTGGCAATGCCGATTTAGCCCAGTTGAACGACTTCAAAAAAGAGTGGGCCCAGATCGGGTATGTACCCAAAAAAGACATGCAGTCGATCCAGAAGCGCTACATCAACGCCGTCAATTCGTTTGTGGGTGCCAATGGAAAAATTTCGCCGAAAGAAAAAGAACGGCTGACGCTGGAGAACGAAGCCGAGATGATTCGGGATACCGGTTCGTCGCGGGATCTGTATAAAAAAGAAGGGGATATTCGCCGGAAAATGACGACGCTCGAAAACGATATTGCGGTTTATAACAACAACATCGAATTTTTTGGTCGCTCGAAAGGGGCCGAAAAATTACGGGCCGACATTGATAAGAAGATTCAGGCTGCCCAGAAGCAGCTGGACGATCTGAAGCACCAGCTTAAGGTGATCCGCGAAGCTCAGTAAACGAAAAAACTGCCTCTATCGGGAAAAATAAAGGAAGCTTTGTTTGACCGAAAAAGCAAAATTGCTATTTTTGCACCAGATTTAAAGAAAGCCATTCCAGCGAATCCGGTTTTCAGTCGACTGCCAAGTGGTGGGAAACTCAAATCTATTTGCCTCCATAGCTCAGCTGGTAGAGCAACTGACTTGTAATCAGTAGGTCGTTGGTTCGATCCCGACTGGGGGCTCTTCAAAATCAAGCACTTATGAGAAATCGTAAGTGCTTTTTTTGTTTTCATTTCCAGCCCCCGCATTGGCAAACAAGTGTATATTTGCCAAAAAAACCGCTCATGTCGCACTATACCGCTCGGAAAATTAACGAAACGTTGGAAATAAACGGTGACCTATCTAAATCGGCCTGGCAATCGGCAACCTGGAGCCAGCGATTTGTGGACATGGAAACCGCAGCTCCGGGTCTGTATGATACGCGGACGGCTATTCTCTGGAACGACACCCATCTCTATGTCGCTTTCATTGCCGAAGAACCTTTTGTGGAAGCCCATATGACTGAACGGGATTCGATTATTTTTCTGGAGAACGATCTTGAGCTTTTGATCGACGGGGGCGATTGCTATTATGAACTGGAAGTGAACGCCCGGAATACGATTTATGAAGTGTTTTTTATCTGGCGTGACGCCTATCAGCGGGGAGGGCGGTTCGATGTTCCCCTGTTCGACGTTCACGATCCGAAGGCACTCACGTTTGGGGGCAACTTCGACCGCGACGGCGAGACATTCTGGTATGGGACGCATCCGCGTGGCCTGCGCTGGGCTTTTCTCAACTACGATTTACCGGGGCTGGAAACCGCCGTGCAGGTGGACGGAACGCTCAACAATAACGGGGATATAGACCGCGGCTGGAGCCTGGAGATCGCAATTCCCTGGCAGAGCCTGGGGTGGCTGGCCAACGGACGCTCTTTGCCACCCAAAAAAGGCGATATCTGGCGACTGTTTTTGGGTCGCTTTCAAAAGTTACCGGTTTCGGCTAGTAGGGCGCAATCACATCAGGCGATGGTTCTGACGCCCCACGGCCTGTATGACACTCACCTGCCCGAGCGCTGGAGTGAGATTGACTTTCAGGACTAAATTACCGCGAAGTTGAGCCATGAGGCTGCACCTGCCTGGGCCGAAACCTCACTCTTCTCCTTTTTTAAATCCGCCCAAAGGTGTTCATACGTACGTAAGTTTTTTTAAAATCAACTTAAAACAACGTCGTATGAATTCTTTTGACCAAGTGTTTTCCGGTGTAGACGAACGAGGCAGTAGATGGGGATTGCTTCAGAAAAAGAGTAGGTTTATTAAGTCCATTTGGATTGCAATTGTACTGATTGCTAGTTTGTCCTCCTGTCTGCGTGATCACCTGCCTCCTTCCCAAATTGCCGGTCCGGTAGATTGGATGTCGGAGCTTGATCCGCAGATGAAGGAGGTCATCGATGAATTCCTGCTTCTAAATCCTACGCCACTCTGGCAACTCAGTACGGAGGAGGCCCGCAAAAGGCCTACTATAAAAGATGCCGTCAATTCGCTTTTGGTAAAAAAAGGGCAACCAATTCCTATGCCCAACGTTACCACCAGCGAACTCTTTCTGCCAGGATCTCCGCCACTTATGGTTCGGGCGGTGGTCTACAAACCCGCTACAGCTACGGGTCCCTTACCCGTTATTGTCTATTATCACGGTGGTGGCTGGGTGCTGGCTAGTCCGGAAGTGTATGAAGCTTCTACAAAAGGGCTGGCCGAAAAAGTAGGAGCCATCGTCGTTTCGGTCGATTACCACCGGGCCCCCGAAAATAAGTTTGCCACTGCTCATGTGGATTGCTACAAAGCCTACAAATGGGTGAAAGAGAATGCGGCCTCACTGGGCGGTGATCCGGCTAAGGTAGCCGTAGCCGGCGAAAGTGCGGGCGGCAACATGTCGGTTGGGGTTTGTATGATGGCCCGCGACAGCGGTACGGCCTTGCCCGTGCATCAGTTATTGGTGTATCCCGTAGCCAATAACGACCTGATGACCGAGTCATATATTAAATACCAGAACGCAAAACCGCTGGATAAACCCTTGATTGAATGGTTTACCGCTCGGTATTTCAAGACTCCCGCCGATGGCGACAGTCCGTTGATTTCACTGGTAGATGTTGCCAATCTCAGTGGCCTGCCACCGGCAACCATCATCGCTGCCCAGATCGATCCGCTGCAAACGGAAGGGCAACAACTACGGGATAAGTTTATGAAATCCGGGGTTAAGGTCACTTACCTGCTTTACGAAGGGACTACACACGAATTTTTTGGCACAAACGCCCTTGTGTCGAAAGCCGAGCAGGCGCAGAATTTTGCTGCCGCCCAGTTGAAAGAAGCGTTTAAATAAACGGTCTTTTAATATAAGACGCTACGAACTGGAAAATGGTTAGCAGCTCCGTTTCCTTAAAACCCAGCCGGATTTTCTAACCATTTTTTTTCGCTGGAGTTACGGTATTCTTCTGTACCTGTAAAACGAAAACTAATACCTGATTCAATTCACTCAACGTTTACATCCAACTCAATGAAAAGTTTACGGATTACCTCCCTGATGGTGGGGCTGGCCGGACTAGCGACGGTAAGCTCCTGTACGAACGATCACCTGATTGATGCCCAAATTCCCGAAACCAACAAAGAACCCACTTCGGCCAGTATCCAGGGAAACGTCTTTGAACCCGCGCTGGTCGAAGCCACCGATGCCCGAATTGCGCAGTTAAAGCTTCCGGCGGGTTTCAAAATTGCCAAATTTGCTGATAAGCTTGGTAAGCCCCGGATGCTGGCCGTCAGTCCAGCGGGCAACGTTTACGTGACCAGCCGGGAAGCCGGCACCGTGACGCTACTTATTGATTCGGATGCCGATGGAAAAGCGGACCAGAACCAGGTGGTGGCCAACCTGAAGGCTGTACACGGAATCACGATCCACGAGGGGAAAATGTATCTGGTTACGGTTAAGGAAGTATACCGGGCCGACATCAATTCCAATGGTACCCTGGGTACCCTTCAGCAACTCATCAATAACCTGCCCGACGGCGGGCAGCACCCCAACCGGACCATCGATTTCGGCCCGGACGGCCTGATGTACCTCACCGTTGGCAGTACCTGCAACGCCTGCGCGGAACCCAATGCCGAAAATGCGACGATTCTCCGGGCCAACCCCGATGGCAGCGGGCGAATTATATTCGCCAGTGGCCTGCGCAACACCATCGGTTTCGACTGGCATCCGCAAACGGGCGAGCTGTACGGTTTAGACCACGGGATTGACTGGCTTGGCGACGAACAGCAGAAAGAAGAACTGAACCAGATCAAACCGGGGGCCTTTTATGGCTGGCCGTACATTTACGGAGACGGGGCTTACAACCCACATCCCCGCCCGATGGGTGATACGACCTACGCGCAGATTCTGGCGAAAACGACGCTTCCCAGCTATTCCTATGAGGCTCACGCGGCACCAATGGGACTGATTTTTTACACGGCAACCTATTTCCCTGCGGAGTATCAAAACGATGCTTTTGCTACGATGCGCGGCTCCTGGAACCGCACAAAGCCGTCAGGTTATAAAGTGGTCCGCGTGCATTTTGAAAACGGAAAACCGGTCCGCATTGACGATTTTGTAACGGGATTCCTGGTGGACAACAACCGCGCGCAATTTGGCCGGCCGGTCGGTATCACCACCATGCCCGACGGTTCCCTGCTGTTCACCGATGACAACAACGGCGTTATTTATCGGGTCAGCTACCAAAAGTAATCCGCGCATTCATAGCAAAAAAAAGACACGACTCATAGTGGTCGTGTCTTTGCTGTTTTTATTCCTAAACCCTTAAAAAATCATGTTGATGAAGTCGTACTTTTAATGAGGTCGATGAAGTGTTCTCTTAACCAGGTTGGAATGGATACGTATCAAAAATCGATTTGTTCTTCTTCTTTTTTGAGCAGTTCAGTAACGTCTTCCAGCGGCAACCCAAACGCATCGGCAACGCCTTTATAGACGATTTTTCCGTTAACGACATTCAGGCCGCGTTTCAGTTCGTCGTTGTCGAGGCACGCTTTCTGCCAGCCTTTGTTGGCCAGTTGCAGGGCGTAGGTAAGCGTTGCATTCGTCAGCGCAACGGTGGAGGTGTAGGGCACGGCACCCGGCATGTTGGCCACGCAATAGTGCACCACATTGTCGATGACATACGTCGGATTTTCGTGCGTCGTGGGTACGCAGGTTTCAATGCAACCGCCCTGATCGACCGCTACATCGACAAGAACGGTTCCGGCCCGCATCAGTTTCAGCATGTCGCGTGTAATGAGGTGAGGGGCCTTGGCGCCCGGAATCAATACCGCACCGATGATGAGATCGGAAGTTTTCACGGCTTCCCGAATGCTGTATTCGTTCGACATCAGCGTGTCGACATTTTCGGGCATGATATCCGACAGATACCGCAGACGTGGCAGGCTGATATCCATAATGGTGACGTGTGCTCCCAAACCAGCCGCCATTTTGGCCGCCTGTGTGCCGACAATTCCACCACCCAGAATCAGGACGTGGGCCGGTTTTACCCCCGGAACTCCGCCCAGCAGGATACCCCGGCCTTTCTGCGGTTTTTCCAGGTATTTTGCCCCTTCCTGCACGGCCATTCGGCCGGCCACTTCCGACATGGGAATGAGCAGGGGCAAACTGCGATCCGTTTTCTCCACCGTTTCGTAGGCCAGACAAACCGCCTTACGGTCGATCATGGCGTGCGTTAATTCTTCGGAAGAGGCAAAGTGGAAATACGTGAAAAGCAGTTGATCTTCTTTAATCAATTCATATTCAGAAGCGATGGGCTCCTTTACCTTCATGATCATCTCGGAAATACCATACACTTCCTCGATGGTCGGCAGCATGATCGCACCCGCATCAATGTATTCTTCGTCTTCAAAACCACTTTCCACCCCCGCATTGACCTGAACATAAACCGTATGACCATATCGCCGGAATTCGGCAACACCGGCCGGTGTCAGTGCCACCCGGTTTTCATTGTTTTTGATTTCTTTAGGAACACCGATTACCATTTTGTTCTGCGGTTGGGAGTGGTACAGATTTGAAGGCACAAAGGTACAAATTGCCAAACAGATTTCTGATTCTACAACGCGTTTTGGGAAATTCTGTTTAATTATCGTAGTATAGAAGGAAATAATTTGGCAACCGGCGCTGCGAAAGGCTTCTGAAAGAAAAAATTCCGTTATGATTCAGGTAGACAAGATTGATCGGCAGATCATGGCTCTATTGCAGGAAAACGCCCAACTGACGATTCAGGAGATCGGGCAGCGGATCAACCTCTCCAAATCACCCGTTCACGAACGAATCAAACGGCTTGAACGCGAAGGGGTTATTGAAAAATACGTAACCTTGTTGAACAAGAAAAAGCTCGGAAATCTGCTGGTGGTTTTCTGCCACGTCACCCTCGACAAGCAAACCCGTGATACGTTCGTGGAGTTTGACCAGGCCATTGCCGAACTTCCGGAAATTATGGAGTGTAACCTGGTGTCGGGCACGTTTGATTATCTGCTGAAAATTGTTGTCCACGACATGGAAGCCTACAACCGGTTTTACCAGGAACGGCTTTCCGTTATTCCCGGTATTCTGAATATCAGCAGTTTTTTTGTGATGTCGGAGGTGAAAAATACGACGGTTATTCCGGTTTAATGAGACTCACACCGGAATAACATCTCCGTGCGTCTGCCGGATTACTCCGCGCAGCAAGGGCTTAAAGCTACCGAAAACCGAAACCGCGACTTCGGATAGCCACTGATCGCCAAACAGTCGCTGGACGGTTCGGCCAACCCAAAGCCGCCGGGCAAAGCGGTTTGACCATTCGGCCTGATACCGTTGCTCCAGCTCTTGACGGGTTAGTTGCCCCCGCAGGAAAGCCGATCCTAGCTCACTGACCAGCTTGCCGCTGTGAATTGCCAGGGCCATACCGTTGCCGCAAAGTGGCGTAATCAAACCCGCCGAATCACCGGCCATCAGAATGTGCTGCTCGACGGCGCGCTTGGGAGCAAAAGAAAATTCGTTGATCACTTCCGGTTTTTCGTAGATAAATTCCGCCTGTTCATAAATCCGTTTCAGATGCGGATTTTGATATAAAACCGCCCGCTCCATCGCCGGAATCGAGCCAAACGGACGGAGGTTTTTGCGGGTCGTCAGGTAGCACAGACAGTGCTTGCCGTCTTCGATCGATGATAAACCGCAGTAGCCATCGCTGAAATTGTGGAGTGCAATGGTGTCAGCCGGAAAATCGGTTCGGATGTGGTATTTGACACCGAGGTACGGCGACGGCTTCTGCACAAACGACCGTTGCAGTTGCTTATCGATTTTCGACCGTTTTCCGAAAGCCCCAATCACAAGCCGGCTGGTCAGAACCTGACCGTCGTTTACGTCAACCGAAAACCGGTTGGCCATAAAATGGACACTTTCAACCTGTTTGCCGAGTAAAAACCGGACTCCCGCCGACTGTCCCAGTTGGTAAAGCGTGTCGTCCAGTGTATACCGGCTGATGCCGAAACCGCCCGAATCGAGCACCGTTTCCAGCAGCCGCCCCGATGGGGAGGTAAACTGAAACCGGTTGATGTGGGTTGCGCCTAAAACCTGTAAATTAACGCCCAGGGATTCGATGTAGGGCCGGACTTCATTGGAGACATACTCGCCACACACTTTGTGAAAGGGGTACGTTTTCCGTTCGACGATCGTAACCAGGTGCCCGGCGCGCGCCAGTTCCAACCCACTGACCAGACCGGCCAACCCTCCTCCAATGATGATGACATCCATGCTATAGCCGGAATTTTAACCGTATTTTCCGATTGGAAACGGTAAATATAAACAAAACCGATTCAACACGGGACAGTTTGCAAAACCGTCCTACATTTGCGGTATGCCGACATTGTATCACCATTTTCGGGATGATTGGCAGCAGAATCGTGCTGCTTACCTGGATGCCTATCAGGTTGGACAGCAGTCGTTTATACCGAATTTGCTGCCGCAGCAAGCGGTGGATTTTCCGGTTTACCAGACCCTGGATATTCTGGCGAAGCGGTTTGGATTTTCTTCCGTTCAGCAGGCACTTGATCCGAACCAGTCGGTGGATAGCCCGGTGGCCGGTCAGAAGAATGGCGATTGGCTGAAAAAAAGTAAAATGGTCGGCATCAACGTACGAACCATCGGTACGTTCTGGAATGCGGTCAACTATGCGCTGACGTTGCCCGCCCTGCATGATAGCATCCATTTATTGCCCATCTGGGAACCGGGCGTCGTGGGAAGTCTGTACGGTATGATCAGCTGGAATATCAATCCGGAATTTTTTAGTCATGATCTCTATCAGGTTCTCAATCAACTGGATACGCCGGAGAAACAATTGAAAGTGGTTGTCAACCTGCTGCATTTGATGGGCCGGACCGTTGGAATGGATGTCATTCCGCATACTGACCGGTTTTCGGAAATGGTGCTGAGCGAGCCGGAGCTTTTTGAATGGGTTCGGCGGGAAGGCCCGGTTTTGGTCGACACATCCGAATCCGTTACAGAACAGGTCAGGCACGCCATTGCCGACTGGGCCGGGGCTAACCGATCACTACCCGACGGGGCACCCTTGACGCCAGAGGCACTTTTTGGGGAAGTGTCCGATTACGGTGGACGGCTCAACCGGCGTTTGTCGCTCATTCAGCAGTTGGTAGCGGGCGGTTTTGAAACCGTACCGATGACGATGGCACCACCTTACCGCGGTTTGTACAGCAAGCCGGATGAGTTTGTGGTCGATGAATACGGACAAACCTGGTATCAATACGGTTTTCTGAAGCCCGGCCCGATGTCGAGAGTGTTTGGCCCGCTGGCGAGGTACAAATTCTATCATACGAAAACGAATGACACTACCGGCGAATTGAATTTTGACCAGCCGAATTCGTCCGCCTGGTCGTATGTGTCCCAGCGTTACTTCGAGTGTCAGCAGCGGTATGCATTTGATTTTATGCGGGGTGATATGGCGCATGTTCAAATGCGACCGGAAGGAGTGCCAGCTCAAATCGATGCGTATTACGATCCGTTGCGCACCATTAAACGATTCATTCGGGGGCAGGGCGTTGGCCACTTCGGGTTCTTTGCCGAAACTTTTCTGGCCCCACCCGACACCATGGGCTATGGCGATGAACTGTCGCATCTGGAAGCCATTGAAGCGGAAACCACCCTGGGCGATTTGCAATCGACTGTCGTGAACTCCGCTGAATTTCGCGCCCGGTTTCGTCAATACCTCGATCTGGCGCAAACCCGGCGGTTTGCGCCAAATTTTACGGTGATGACGGCTGATAAGGATGATCCGCGGTTCGACGGGTTTTACCGGGCCGGAAACCGTATTCGCTATTTTATCGCGTTGTTTATGAACAGCTTACCCAGTTACGTCGGCTTGGGTTTCGAAGTCCGGAATCGGCATGAGGAACGGGGAGCGAATGAAGAATACAGCAAACTGTACGTTTTCAGCATTCAGGACGATACTGAAATCGACAAGGTTACCCACGGCCCGTTTCAATGGGGGCAAAATGCGGAACAATTTCAGGCGATTTTGCAACTCCGGCTTTTAGCCGATCAGCTAGGTTCGGAAATCATGGATCAGCCCGTTCACTGGCTCATTCCGCCCGATCCGGCCGGAGTTCAGTCGGCAATTGCCTGGACGCAGCGGCATCGACCGGCGTATGTGTTTGTCGTAAATCTGGATCCGGCAAAACCGGTGCGGCACGTGTCCCTGCCTTTATTTACCGGGGAGGCAGGAAAATTGGAGCGTGTGCTGGATACGACAGACGAACAGGCAGCAGACTGTTGTATGGCTAACGGGTATCATTATCCCTTACCCGGTTTAAATCCGGGGGCATGCCGGGTTTATAAAATCGTATAAAAACGAAACCCGGACGTTTTAAATCCGGGTTTATAAATCCAGTAAGTGAGCTATAGAAAATGGGTAGACTTCGCGTTTAACTACGCTTCAACATCCCCGTACGTAATTTTGGGAATAGCCTTGTCGATCATATAACGACCCACGCCTTCTTCACCAATGACATCGAATAATTCGACTGCCCGGCGTGCTACATATTCTTCTTCAATCTGTTCTTTAACAAACCACTGCATGAATTGATCCGTAGCAAAATCGTTCAATTGCCGCGCTGTTCCAACAATGCGGTTGATCGAGTTGGTAACCGCAATTTCCTGTTGCAGAGCGAGTTCGAATACATCCCGGAAGCCGTCAAATTCCTGCGGAACGTTGGTTATTTCGGGCGAAAGGGCATGGCCACCCATGTCTGAAACGTAGTTGAAAAGCTTCAGCATGTGGTTCCGTTCTTCGTTCGATTGCTTATAGAAATAGCCTGCGCTGTAATCAAATCCGTTGCGGTCGCACCAGGCTGCCATCGCCAAATAAATGGCTGACGAGTGGGCTTCCATTTTTATCTGTTCGTTGAGAATCCGCTCGATTTCTTCTTTCAGCGACGTTCTCATTCTCACTAAATCTTTCATCGTTATTTCAGTTTTTGGTCCTTGACCAGATGGAGGGGATGTGCCTTTTCTGTTACAAGAATACTGATTTCGGATGAAAAAAGTTTTGAACAAACAAAATTTGGAAACAGTCTAATTGCAGTGATTGGACACCGTAGAAAGGAGGGTGCCGTCAATCGCCGTTGATTTTTATCCGATCCGGCAGATTAATAAACTAATGAGCTGTAAATACGTTCGTTAAGCAGGGTGTTCAAATCCAGCACGAAGCGGGTTCCGGCCAGCAGGTCGCGCAGGGCGATGAGGTCGCAGAGGCTGAGAACAAACAGATGGTCAGTGCGGGGGGCATCGATCACTTCGACGTCATAAGCGTCGTCGGTATTGAAAATCATGGTATGAATATCCACCGAATCCACACGCTTCTTGAACGTCAGAAAATCGGAAATACGGAGCGAAACGCGGGCATCACCGAACTGAATAATAATACGATTGGTTGTATCGCATTGGTAGGTTGCGCCTTTGGAGCTGGCAAACAATTCGGTTAATGGAAGGGTATTCGACACGGATACTACAAGTGGAAACAGTGAATAAACGACTTCTGTGCGTTTGACTCCGTAAAAGTACACTTGGATTGAAGACGTGTCAAGTGTTGTTTGAAACAATTCTAAATAAATTTATTTCAAACGGAAAGGAATTGGTCTGAACCGTAACAATCGGTGGCTGAAGGGAACCGTCAGATCCATTATGCTGTATTTTCATCATCAGATCGGTTAATCCGTACGTTAATCGTTTACTTTTGTTCCACATCTTGATTGAACCGCATGAATCGTAATATTTCCGATGGCTTGAATTTTTTCTCGAAAGTAACGCCAAAACGGGCCTGGAATGCATTGAAGGTGTTGTCGAGTTATTACGAATCGAAATGGACCGGCAAGGCCGTACACCGGGGTTCGCCCATCGCCATTTCGTTTGAACCGACGACTTCCTGTAACCTTCGGTGTCCCGAATGTCCGAGCGGTTTGCGGTCGTTTACCCGCCCGACGGGGATGTTGCCTGCGGATCTTTTTAAGCAGACGATTGATGAAATTGCCGATACGCTACTGTATCTGACGTTTTATTTTCAGGGCGAACCGTATCTGCATCCCGATTTTTTGAAGTTGGTCGGTTACGCTTCTCAAAAGGGAATTTATACCGGAACCTCCACGAATGCCCATTACCTGACGGACGCCAACGCTAAAAAAACCGTAGAGTCGGGTCTGGACCGGTTGATCATTTCGATCGACGGCACGACGCAGGAAACGTATCAGCAATACCGGGTGGGCGGGAAGCTGCACAAGGTGATCGAGGGAACGAAGAATATCATCAAGTGGAAAAAAGCACTGAAGTCGAAAACGCCCCACGTTATTTTCCAGTTTTTGGTCGTCAAGCCGAATGAACACCAGATCGGGGAGGTGTATCAACTGGCCAAAGAACTGGGCGTGGATGAGGTCGGTTTGAAAACCGCCCAGATTTACGATTTCGAACACGGTTCGGACCTGATGCCGACCATCGATAAATATTCCCGCTACGAAAAAACAACCGATGGAACCTACGCGATCAAAAATGCGCTGGATGGCCATTGCTGGAAAATGTGGCATTCGTGCGTCATTACCTGGGACGGGCTGGTGGTTCCGTGTTGTTTCGACAAGGATGCCCATTACCGACTGGGCGATTTGAAGGAGCAGAGTTTCACGCGGCTTTGGGCCAGTGAACCGTATCAGCAATTCCGGCAGACGCTCATTCAATCGCGCTCCGGGATCGAGATGTGTAAGAATTGTACGGAAGGAACGCAGGTCTGGGCTTGATAATGAATAAATAATATAGCCCCGGACGCGGTTGGGTAACTTCATAGACAGTCAGACGATTAGCTCAAGAACCAACCCGGTTTCACTGTTCGTCATTTTTTCATCCGTGAAACATTTTCTAAAAAACCGTGAAACGTTCCTTGCTTTAGAATAACCATCTATAGATATTTGGGTCTGTAACGAACAAACCCATGGGTAAAGTTATTGCTATTGCCAACCAAAAGGGGGGCGTCGGAAAAACCACTACTACGATCAATCTGGCCGCCAGTCTGGCGGCTCTCGAATTTCGAACACTGATTGTCGATGCCGACCCACAGGCCAATTCCACGTCGGGTCTTGGTTATAATCCGAAAGAAATTGAAAACAGTATTTACGAGTGCATGATTGAAGACATCCGCACGCGTGACGCCATTATCCAGACCGACTTCCCGAACCTCGACCTGTTGCCTTCCCATATCGATCTGGTGGGGGCCGAAATTGAGATGATCAATCTCAAAAACCGGGAGGAAAAAATGAAGGAGGCTTTGTATGATGTGAAAGATGAATACGACTTCGTGATCATCGACTGCTCGCCCTCACTGGGTCTGATTACCATCAATAGTCTGACTGCCGCCGATTCCGTGATCATCCCGGTTCAGTGCGAGTATTTCGCGCTGGAAGGACTTGGTAAATTGCTGAATACCATCAAGATCATTCAGTCGCGGCTGAACACGGCCCTGGCGATTGAAGGAATTCTGCTGACGATGTACGATTTACGGGTTCGGTTGTCCAATCAGGTGGTCGGTGAAGTAACGGCTCATTTTCAGCAGATGGTATTCAATACCATAATCCCGCGTAACATTCGCCTGAGTGAATCTCCCAGCTTCGGGTTGCCGGTTCTGGCGCAGGATGCCGATAGTAAAGGTGCCATCAGTTATCTCAATCTCGCCCGCGAAATTTTGATAAAGAATGGCCGGTTGCCCCAGGATCAGACCGTATAATATCCGACAAGAATGAACAGCCATGGATAATACGAACGCAAAAAGTAATCCGAAGAAAATGATAGGTTTGGGCCGTGGGTTAGGAGCCTTATTGCACGATAGTGACCAGGTCAATCGGCCCAGTAAACCGTCGCCGTATGAGTCGATTTCGACCATGACGGAAATCAGCGTCAATCATGTTGAAACCAACCCGTTTCAACCCCGAACCCGGTTCGATGAAGAAGCCCTGATGGAACTGGCCGAATCGATTCGCGTACAGGGTATTATCCAGCCCATTACCGTTCGCCAGTTGGGTCGCGATCAATACCAGCTGATTGCCGGAGAACGGCGGTTGCAGGCATCCCGCCTGATTGGGTTGACGCACATCCCGGCGTATGTCCGGCAGGCCAACGACCAGCAAATGCTGGAAATGGCGTTGATCGAGAACATTCAGCGTGAAAACCTGAATTCAATTGAAATTGCCCTGAGCTATCAGCGGCTCATTACAGAATGTAATCTCAAGCAGGAGGAACTGGGTGCCCGGGTTGGTAAAAACCGCACGACGGTCAACAACTACATCCGATTGCTGAAATTACCGCCGGTAATTCAGGCCGCTTTGCGTGATACCAAGATTTCGATGGGCCACGCCCGCGCCATTATCAATGTCGATAATCCGGATATTCAGATTAAGCTTTTTAATCGGCTCATCGATGAAGACTGGTCGGTTCGCCGGGTGGAAGAAGCCGTAAGAGGCCTTTCGACAACGCCCGAAAATGAACCGGAACGACGCTCGACACCTTACAAACAGGAAATCAGAGGGCTGCAATTCAAGTTATCGTCGATGTTTGGAACAAAGGTTTCCATCAAGGCTGACGATAAGCACAAAGGCGAAATCAAAATTCCGTTTACATCGCAGGATGAAATGAACCGGATTTTGGAAGTATTGAATTACAAGGCATAAAAAATGTTAATTTTCTGAAGGCCAGTGGTTGATCCGCTTCATCTTTCGTTCAACATGAAAGATTTGATATACAACGACTGGACACATGAAAACGGAATACCGGGTTACTGATCGAATGAAATGGAAGAATTACGTGGGGGCTGGCATGTTGATGATGCTGGGCGGTATGGCCTGGGGCCAGAATCCTGCGGTGGCCGTGCCTGATGGGAAGACCGTCCAGATTTCCACGGATTCGTTGCGCATGGGTTTGCCCGCTGATACGCTGCCGCTGAGCCCGAAACAGAATGCCAACATTCGCAAGATCGTACCCCGAACCGCCACCATTCGTTCGGCCATGCTGCCGGGACTTGGTCAGATTCACAACGGACACTGGTGGAAGGTGCCGATTATTTATGCCGGGTTTGGGACGATGGTTTATTTTTCCCAAAAATACAGCAACCAATACCGCTTTTA
Organism: Larkinella knui; assembly: GCF_003858645.1. Taxonomy (GTDB): domain Bacteria; phylum Bacteroidota; class Bacteroidia; order Cytophagales; family Spirosomataceae; genus Larkinella; species Larkinella knui. The sequence goes on from NZ_RQJP01000001.1 coordinate 1,181,906, forward strand.
CCGGAAATACGGAATTATAGCCAATTACAGTCCGGGCCAAACCGCATCCGTTCCCGGTTATACCGATCCCATCGCCGTGGCGCAATTAGAGCGTGCTGCCCGTGCAGTTGCCCGTTACCGGGATTATAATTATTTGGGAATCGGGTTGTTATGGGGGGTGAATGTGATCGAAGCCAACGTGACGGCTCACCTTAAAACATTCGATATTTCGGAAGATTTGACCATGAAAATAAAACCCGGTCTGTTGATGCCCATCACTGGAGGGCTGCCGGTTCCGGGCATACGGGTTGCTTTTCAGTTTACCAATTGAATCCAGAACTCCTTCGTTGAATGAAAATAGTCTTACTCGGATATGGCAAAATGGGTAAAACCATCGAGCAGATTGCGCTGGACCGGGGGCACGAAATTGTGGGCCGGATCGATGTCAATAACCGCACCCTGCTGGAAACTTTTCAGAAGGGCGACGTCGATGTGGCGATTGAATTTAGTTCGCCGGAAGCTGCCGTCGACAACATCCGCGACTGTTTGAAGCGGGGTTGGCCGGTGATTTGCGGCACAACCGGCTGGCTCGAACACCGGGCTGAAATTGAAGACCTGTGCCGGCAAACCAACGGCGCGTTTTTCTATGCATCGAATTACAGCATTGGCGTCAATCTGTTTTTTCGGCTGAACAAGATCCTGGCCCGGTTTATGAAGAATCATCCGTCCTACCAGGTTTCGATGACGGAAATTCACCACACCGAGAAACGGGATGCCCCGAGTGGAACGGCCATTACGCTGGCTGAAGGCATTATCGAGCAGATGCCCTCGAAAAAACGGTGGGTCAACGATGCACCCGAAGAGCCGGACGCCGTGGTGATTGAGTCGTTGCGCGAGGGAACCGTGCCCGGAACGCATGTCGTTCGGTATGACTCGGACGTTGATTTTATCGAGATTCAGCACGTCGCCCGCAGCCGTCAGGGCTTCGCTCTGGGAGCCGTCATTGCCAGTGAATGGCTGGTGGGTAAACAAGGTGTTTTTGGAATGGAAGATTTGTTGGGGGAAACCGGCACTATTTAATTTTTGGTGTAAAATGATGAATTTTAACTTTTAAAGTTCATCGCATCAGCCTTCATCACCATCCATTTTACATTTATTATTTATCATTTTATATCATGTCTGTAGTTAAAAATCAGGAAACCGCCACCCGGCGCACTGCCAAGAAAAAATCACCGTTCCGCGAGTGGCTGGATTCCATTGTGTTTGCGGTTGTGGCGGCAACGCTGATTCGCTGGCTGTTTATGGAAGCGTTTACGATTCCAACGCCGTCGATGGAAAAAAGTCTGCTGGTTGGTGATTTTCTGTTTGTCAGCAAACTCCACTACGGGACGCGGACCCCGAAAACGCCTATACAGGTGCCATTGACGCACCAGAAAATATGGGGAACCGACATACCGTCGTATCTCGACTGGATTCAACTGCCCCAATACCGCCTACCCGGTTTCTCCTCCGTCAAGCAGGGCGATGTGGTGGTATTTAATTATCCACCCGAAGAGTATCCGACCGATTTAAAAACAAACTACATCAAACGCTGCATTGGCGTGGCCGGTGATGTTCTGGAAGTGCGTGACCGGAAGGTGTACGTCAACGGGCAAGTCTTTCCCGATCCGGTAAAATCGGAAACAGAGTATTTTTTGAAAACCAACTCGGTGATCAGCGCGAAAGTATTCAAACGCTACGATATTACTGATTTTGAGCAAAGTACCGAAACCTTCAACGATACCATATCGGCGAATGATGCCTCGGGATACCGGATCCATACGACGCCGGAAACGGCCGCCTTACTGAAACAGCAGGATTTTGTGCAGGGTCTGGAAACCCTGAGTTCGCCCAAAGGATCGGTAAATCCATTCCAGCCAGTGTATCCGCAGTCTTCCTTATTTCCCTGGAATGTGGATAATTACGGCCCAATTACCATTCCAAAAGAAGGCGTGACTATTCAGCTGGATGAAAAAAATATCGCCCTTTATGGCCCGGTCATTCAGAAATACGAAGACAATGAAAAGGTGGAACTGGCCGAAAAAACCATCAAGATTGACGGGAAAGCCATCACTTCCTATACTTTCAAGCAGGATTATTACTTTATGATGGGCGACAACCGCCACAACTCCGCCGATTCCCGGTATTGGGGGTTTGTGCCCGCCGATCATATTGTTGGCAAGGCGGTTTTCATCTGGATGTCCATCGATCCGAATCCGGAGAGCGTCCTGAAGAAAATTCGCTGGAATCGGTTGTTCCGGATTATTGAATAACCAGTTTGCTGCTTCTTTTATATTGCTTTTCAATCACTTTTAAATCAGCGTAGTCTGCCATTCAATCCTCATTCTTATCCTTTTGAAGGATGAATGAGGATTGAATGGTATTACCCCTTCCGGAAAAAGAACTTTACTTAGGATGTTACCTGTACGAATAATTTCGTTTGTGAGTATTTTATAAATTTTAGTTAAAGCCGGCAATAAAACGTACTATGGATTGTATACATTTGATATTTACATTATTTTTATGGGCAAACAATTGTTTTAGCTAGCCACTTATCGGCTTTCATATAGCAAATAGGGTGCTGCGCACACGTGTATACTTCTAATATATGAAAGAGCGATTTCTGGAACTTCGATTAACTATTTTTGATTATTTAGCGCATTATACGGGGCTACCTTTGTGGAAACCATTGACGGCCTTTCTTTGCGTTTCGTTTTGCCTTTTTCTAAATAATCCGGATTATCAACGTTTTCAAAATGCGGAAAGCATTAATCCGGAATTCAAGGATTATCGGTATAACTGGCAGGCTCTTACCAACCAGATTAGTCATCCGCTTACTCCGCAGCTACACCCCCAGATTTCGCATCAGTCGAAGAGAACATTTCGCTTACTACCCGCCATTATTGGTAAAGTATTTCCCGTTCAGGGCGCATTGCCCAAAATGATCTGGTTGTTCGCGTTTCAGCATGTACTCGGCTTTCTTTGCTTTTATTTAGTACTGGAACTGGTCGTATTGACAACAAAAGACAACGTATACGCGCTGATTGCTACGCTGGGATTTTCTTTTATTTATTTTGGAAACTCGTTTTTTTGGGATCTTTACGGCTGGTTTGATGGAATAGCCTATTTTCTGCTGGTAGTCACTCTTTATTCCATTTCAAAAGCTAACTGGGCCTTCGCCTTTTTAAGCCTGACGGCGGCTTTCTGGACCGATGAAAGAGCCCTAATTGTCTCACCGATAGTGCTTTTCTGGTTAGTTCTACAGCAAAAAGACCTTAAAAACGTTGACATAAAATACATCCTTAAGCACTCTTTTACGCGCTGGTATCTGGCCTGTTTAGTTTGCTACTTCGGTATCCGAACCTACTTAGGCACCGCTTATGGCTTAACAATTCCGTTAGGATTTAATGCACTGGTTGGTTTCAAAATGGTTTTGATTAATTTACAGCCGGTGCCTAATTCTGTTTTTTCAATCTATGAAGGATTATGGTTGCCGTTTATTCTGATGATTCACTGGTTGTGGAATAGAAAAAATCAACGCTCGCTTTTAATTGTATTGCTGTTCTTTTCAATGTCCTTTGTTTCTTCTTTGTGTGTTGTGGATGTAACCAGGAGCCTGACCTATACATTCCCATGGATCTTGTTTGCAATTGTGTTCATTCACCGGTTAAACGAAACAGATTTTTCCCGGACCGTTATCCTGACGGCCTTACTGATCACCATGGTCTATCCTAATCTTTTTTATTTGGGTAAAACTCCGATTGTCGTTTCTAATTACAACCAGATAATCAACTATTTCGGCTTTTGAAAAACCGGTAAACCAGTCGGTTGGGCGCTTTTCTTACCATTCAATCTCTTTCAAACCTTTACTTTTTAAATACGCGTTCGTCTGACTGAAATGTTTGTTGCCAAACCAGCCGCCCCATTGGGCTGCCATGGGTGACGGATGCTTGGCTTTCAGAATAAGGTGTTTTGTACCGTCGATAACCGCGCCTTTCTTTTGGGCATAAGCGCCCCATAACAGAAAAACCAGGTTTTCTTTTTCGTCGGAAAGATGCCGGATAGCCGCATCGGTAAACGTTTCCCAGCCTTTATTCTGATGCGAACCGGCCTGATTGGCCCGCACCGTCAGGGTAGCATTCAGCAGCAAAACCCCCTGAACCGCCCAGCGTTCCAGATTTCCGGATTTCGGAATGGGTGTTCCGACATCATCCAGAATCTCTTTAAAAATATTGACCAGGGAAGGCGGCTTGGTAATGCCGTCATTGACCGAAAACGCCAGTCCGTTGGCCTGTCCTTCGCCGTGGTAGGGATCCTGGCCTAAAATGACCACCTTTGTCTGGTCGAACGGACATTTATCAAAAGCATTGAAGATCAGTTTGCCCGGTGGGTAGCAGCGTTGAGTGGTATATTCTTCCCGGACAAATTCGACCAGTTTGGGAAAATACGGTTTTTCAAATTCGTCCTGTAGCCTTTGCTGCCAGGAGGGTTCAATAGCAACCTTCATTTAATTGGGGTTTGGGATTAACGAATCGATCAGAACGGATAAGTTTGGGACGTATTTTTCGTTGTCAGGACAAAAGTAGACGAAACCAAAATTAATTTCTGACCCTTATTGGAATTATAAACTCTTAAATTTAATTTTCGTTTAAGGTAATCAAACAACAGCAGCTATAATGATATCGGCAGTTACCGACGGCGTCAAGGTTAGTGTTATGACCGAATACCAACCTGAATATTCCAGTCCAGGGCAGGCGCATTATGTTTTTACGTATCGGATTACCATCGAAAACGAAGGTACCTCAACCGTTCAGTTGCTGAGACGGCATTGGGTTATTTACGATGCCAATGGCATGGCCCGGGAAGTGGAAGGCGAGGGCGTGGTTGGTCAGCAGCCCATTCTGGAACCCGGCGAAACCCATGAATACGTTTCGGGTTGTAACCTGCGGTCAAGTCTCGGTAAAATGGGCGGGACTTATCTGATGGAGCGCATTATTGACGGAAAACAATTTCGGGTCAACATTCCCGAATTCACGATGGTTGTTCCGTACCGGTTGAATTAATTTATTCGTTAAATTGCCGTTCTTGCGGTTTTAGTTTCTTGATTCGAGCTTATTTAAAATTTCTTCTTAAGGCTCGCAATGTGCATTCTCTGCATTCGCCTTTTGTATTCGATCTGTATTCCAATCTCATTCGTCGCGACAATCCGGGCGAGCAACGCTTTGCTCCAATCCGGGCTTTGCAGCAGGAATTATTAAAAGATGCCCGCAAGATTCAGATTACGGATTTCGGGGCGGGTTCCCGCATCAATGCCTCGCGTGAGCGGGCCGTTCGGGACATCGCCAAAAATTCGCAGAAACCGGCGCGTTTCGGGCGCTTGCTGTATCGGTTGATTCAACGGTTTGATTCCCGGACGATTGTCGACCTGGGAACATCGCTCGGCATCACCACCTTATATGAGGCTACTGCCGCACCAGCCGCCCAAATCCTGACATTTGAGGGATGTCCGCAAACCGCTGCGGTAGCTCAGCGAAACTTTCGCAAGCTGAATTATCAGAATATTGAAATCATTACGGGCAATATCGACGAGACGCTGGCGGAGCGATTAAAGACGGTCCCGGCCATCGACTTGGCTTTTTTCGACGCCAATCACCGCTACGAGCCGACCGTGCGCTATTTTGAAACCTGTCTTTTGAAAGTTCATAACGATACCTGTTTTATTTTTGACGATATTCACTGGTCGGATGAGATGGAGCAGGCTTGGGACACCATCAAAGCCCATCCTGCCGTGACGGTTTCAATTGATCTTTTCTACGTGGGCCTGGTATTTTTCCGTAGCCAGCAGCCCAAGCAGGATTTCATCTTGAAGTTTTAAATGGCTGCGCAACGAATGCGTTGACTGGCTGCGTTTCCCATACGATTACCGTATACTCACTTAAGACTCTCTGGTACATGAAACACTATTTCCATCCCTTCAAGTTGAGTTTACTGGGAGCTTTGGGCTTGGCTACCGCGATTGCTTCCTGCCAGAAAGCCGACGATGGAACCGAGGCCCAACCTAAAGCCGTCGTTTCAACGCTGGAGCAGTTACAACGGCGGATTCTAACGCCGACCTGCGCAGTTTCAGGTTGCCATTCTTCCGAAACCGATCCTGTTTTTGCCCAGCACCATCTGGTTTTAGCGGCTAATGTCGCCTATAAAAATCTGGTTGGTGTTGAACCCAGCAATGCCACCGCCAAAACCAACGGTTTGTTTCGGGTGAAACCGTTTGCCTCTCTGGAAAGTCTTCTTTATCATAAAATCAATGCGGCTGCCAGCCACCACAGTGGCGCCAATTATGGCAATCCGATGCCGTTGGGAAAAGAGCTGCTGACCGTGGGCCAAATCGAGTTTGTTCGGCGCTGGATTGAAGCCGGAGCACCCAAAGAAGGCAATGTGGCCGATTCGACGCTGCTCGACGACAAAACACCGAGTACACCCGCTGCGGAAAATTTTGAAGGCCTGAAAGTGCCGGCGGCTACGGAGGGATTTCAGGTTAAACTTGAGCCGTTTACGGTTATCCCAAATTTTGAACGGGAGTTATTTGTCCGAAAGTCAATTGGAAATACGCAGGACATTTATGTGAATCGGTTTGAGATTAAAATGCGGAATAACAGCCATCACTTTTTGATGTATAATTTTCGAAATGATCAGAATTTGCCCGCTATGAACCAGGTTCGTGATCTACGGAATCCCGATAATTCCTATAACCTGGCGACAGCACTTACGATGCAGAATCACGTCTATTTCGCCGGGACCCAATCACCATCCATCGACTATTCTTTTCCGGAAGGCACGGCCCTCTTGATGCCCGCTAATGTGACTGTGGATCTGAACTCGCATTATGTCAATAAATCCACGAGTCCCATTACCGGAGAGGTGTACATGAATTTGTACACGATGGACAAATCCAAGGTGAAAAATGTGGTTAAAACGATGGATTATGCGAATACCGACCTGAATATACCGGCTAAAACCCGCGTCACACTGTCTAAAACATTTACCATGTCAAAACCAGTTAAAATTCTGGTTCTGACGTCTCACACCCATAAATTGGGAGAAAAATTTGTGATTAAAATTAAAGGAGGAGCCAGGAACGGCGAGATTGTTTATACCACAACCGATTGGGAACATCCTGAAATTGTCACGTTGAAAACACCCATTCAACTGGCAAAAGGCGAGGGCCTTGTATCTGAAATTACGTACAATAACACCACCGATAAACCCGTTAGTTTCGGTTTAACAAGCGAAGACGAGATGGGAATTATCTTTGGGTATTATATTGAAGAATAGTGCTTTTATAAGAAAAATAAAAGAAAACGAAGCCAGTTCGATCGATAAACAGGCGACCGATTTCCTGTAAATTAAAAAACCGCTCTATTAACTAGAGCGGTTTTTTTATAGGTAGTAGCAGGCAAATTATCGGGCAACTTCAACCTGAACGCGCTTGCCTTTAATGGTATTTCCTTCCATCACATCCACCACCCGGCTGGCTAATTCGCGGGGAACGTCCACGTAGGTGTGTTTGTCAAAGATATCGATGTGGCCGATGCTGCTGCCCGGAATATTCGCTTCGCCGGCAATCGCGCCAACGATGTCGCCCGGACGGATAAAGTCCCGACGCCCAACGCTAACAAAAATACGGGTCATATTGGCTTCCTGTTCGCGGGGAGCCCGGTTGTCATCACGCTCAAATTTCCGGCCTTCTTCGCGGGCTCCAAAACGGGGAGCCCGTTCCCGATCACCGAAGCGGCTTTCACCGCGTGTACCGCGTTCGCTAAAACGTCCGGGGCCTTCGCTCCGTCCGGCGCGATCGCCGAAACGGGATCCGCTTTCTCCGCGACCACCGCGATCCCGGTCACCGAAGCGTCCGGCGCTTTCGCCCCGTCCGGCCCGATCACCAAAGCGTGATCCGCCTTCCTTGCGTTCCCGACGATCGTCGTCGTGGCCCAGGTTCTGGTCGGAGAATTCGTTTTTCTCGATTCCCATACCCCGTTTCACCAGCGCAGCTACGATTTGCTCCGTTGTAAAACCGGAGTGATGCAGAGCCGTCAGCAAATCATCATACAGATTCAGATCGGTGCTGGTTTCGATGCTTTGTTTTACCTGATCGATAAAGCGAGCCTTGCGCAGACCAACGATGTCTTCAAAGGAAGGAATAACGCCTTTTTCAATCCGGACCTTGGTATAGTTCTGGATTTCACGCAGGCGGTATTTTTCGTCTTTACCCACCAGCGAGAAGGCTTTACCCGATTTTCCGGCGCGGCCAGTCCGACCAATCCGGTGTACATAATATTCTTCGTCGAGGGGAATGTCGAAGTTAATAACGGCGTCAACATTGTCAACGTCGATACCGCGAGCGGCTACATCGGTGGCAACCAGGATGTTGGTTACGCCCGAACGGAATTTCGACATAACGTTATTCCGTTGCGCCTGACGCAGATCACCGTGCAAGCCTTCGGCCTGATAGCCCCGGATTTGCAGATCTTCAACAATTTCATCCACCCGTTTCTTCTGGTTACAGAAAACCAGCAACAGATTCAGGTTGTGCATGTCGATCAGACGACACATTACTTCAACCTTCGCTTTTGGTTTCACTTCGAAGAAAACCTGCTCGATATTCTGGGCGGTCAGCTCGTTCCGAACCACTTTCACCAGAACGGGATCTTTCTGGAAACGTTGGGTGATCGTCATGATCGGTTTCGACATCGTGGCCGAAAACAGAATCGTCTGACGTTCTTCCGGCATATCTTCCAGAATGCTTTCGATATCTTCCCGGAAACCCATGTCGAGCATTTCGTCGGCTTCGTCGAGGATCATCATCCGGACGTTATCCAGCTTCAGCGTCCGGCGTTCCATATGGTCCATTACGCGGCCCGGCGTACCGATCACGATATGAACTCCGGTTTTGAGCGACTTGATCTGGCGGTCGATGGAATCACCACCGTAAATCGCTTCGATGCGAATTCCTCGTTTAAATTTCGATAGTTTCCGAATTTCTTCAGCCACCTGAACGGCCAGCTCACGGGTTGGACACAGAACCAGCACTTGCGGATGGCGTTCGGTAACATCGATCATGTTGATGGCCGGAATACCAAAAGCAGCAGTTTTTCCGGTACCCGTCTGGGCCTGGCCAATGACGTCGCGACCGTCGAGAATGGGAGGAATAGCTTCGGCCTGAATGGGAGAGGGATGCGTAAAGCCCATTTCAGTAACCGCTTGTAAAATTTCATCTGAAAGATTCAGATCGGCGAATGTCCGTTGTGGAATTCCCGGAGTAACAACAATTTCCTGTTCAATGATTTCAGGAGTCATACTTGTAAGAGTTTTTAAAAATGAAACTGATACAAGCGTTTATCGGCAGAAGTGCTCGTGCTGCACGGCCATGCAGATCCGATTGCGAAAAATCGGCGAACGATACGTAAAATTTTGAGATACAAACGTGAAGGAACCCCCGAAAATGCCCAGCTTAGCCCAAAGTGAAATATGATTCACCAATGCAATTGCCCCAACAGATGCGCCCAACGAATGTTAAACCCCTTACCGGTTGACATCCGTGCAGCTCTGTGGTACTAGAAAGAATCTCATGAAGAGTATCTGTTACAGAGTTCGGACGGATGTCCGCTTGAAAACTGATGCAAAGGTAAGAAAAAACTTCGATTCTTGCAAGCTATGACTATTCTTAATTGTATTATTTTACGAAGCCGGTTTTAGAAGAGGGTCCGGATGGCCTGCGCTTTTAATAAACATTCTTCGTATTCCTGTTGAGGATCAGCGTCATAGGTAATAGCGCTTCCAACGGAAAAGGAAGCCGCCCCATTCTCCTGATTATAAAAAATACTACGAATCATGACATTAAAATCAAAATCGCCATCGGGCGTAATGAAACCGGCTGCTCCCGAATACAGACCCCGGCGACTCGCTTCGTACTGATCGATCAGTTCCATCGCCCGAATTTTGGGCGCGCCCGTCATGCTGCCCATCGGAAAGGCGTTTTGAATAGCATCCGTGAATGGCAGTCCGTCTCTCAGGGTGGCCGAAACCGTCGAAATCATCTGAAACAGCTGCTGAAACCGGTAGATCCCAAATAATTCATCGACCTGAACCGATCCGGTTTCGGCACTGCGGGCCAGATCATTGCGCACCAAATCGACAATCATCAGGTTTTCGGCCTGTTCTTTTTCACTCGTACGGAGTTGGTGTTGAAGCTGCTCATCTTCGTCGGAGGTAGTTCCGCGTCGAATGGTGCCTTTGATGGGTTGGGAAATAAGGCGGTTGCCTGCTTTCTTCAGGAATCGCTCGGGTGACGCGCCCATAACGTAGTGATTCCGGATTCGCTGAAAGAGCGAGAACGGCATGGGTGACCGTTCTGTCAATGTCCTATATACAGACAGTGGCTCCAGGTCGGCGTTTTCTACAAAAAACTCGATGCAGTAATTCAGTTCGTAAACCGTGCCGTCGATAATGTCCTGCTGGATCTGGCGAACGGTCTGGTCATAGTCATCCGGAGAAACGCGGCATTGTACGGTATTCGTCCTTTTAGCGTGTTGACCGTTGGCCATACCCGAATGCGGGGGACGGCTTAGAATGGCATCGATGACGGCATCGGGATCTTCCCAGGATCGAACCGTCAGGCTATCCCCCTGGAAGTCAATGAGATGGAGCGGCTGAAAAAAATAAACTTCCGGAAAGGCCAGCGTGTCAGTATGGCGGCTGGTCAAAGCTTCGATACGGTTTTTTAGATCGTAACCAAAGTAGCCAATCAAAAAGTCGGGCTGTTGCTGATGGTGCCAAAACAGGGTGTCGAAGGGATCGGCAGTGGGTGTAAAGTCAACGATTTTGTAAAGTCCAGCTGCCAGCCGGTTTGGAAAACCGGTGTGAGGCAAGGCCGCATTCTGGTGATCAGCGTGAGCATTGTTGAAGTAGACAACGTGATCATACTGGCTAACGGCCCATTCCAGGGCCTTTTTTTGCCAAAAATCAACGGGTTGGGTACCCGTTGATTTAAGCTGTAGCGTACGTTCCTGACGACTATTTCCGGCCGTTTCACTCATTAATTACTCTCCAGATGCACATCGATGGCAATGTCCTTACTTTCGGCATTTTTTCCAATGCGGAATTTTACCTCGTCGTCGACCTGCAATTCATTGAAATCGATGTCATTCAAACTCGTGTAATGGAAAAATAGATTATTGGGAGGGTAATTGATAAAACCGTACCCATTCTTCAGACTGCGAATGGTGCTGATCTTAAATTCAGAGGGATCAGAATCATCCTCCGGTCCTTCGGTATAACTGTCAAAACCGTTCCCGGTAGCAACGGTGCTGGCATTTCCGATCAGTACGCGCGCCGATTGTTTAACAAACAGATTCTGAATCAGCGGATCGTTTTTCCGCAGCCGGGTATCGATCATTTCGTGCATGGCTACCGGATACGAAACCTCCGCCAGCAAATCCTGAGAGGTGCGGGTAACCATTTTTTCGCCCTCATCGTTATAATATTCGAAGTCCCAGCTCAATACCATCAGCCGGGTTCCGAGCGTATTGAGCTTCCGGATAAGCGGAACGTAATCGCCATCGGCCGTAATCAATACGACCACATCGAACTTTTTGGAAATGGTCAATTCAAACGTTTCCAGTGCCAGCCAGACATCGATTCCTTTTTCCTGACGCGAACCCTGAAAGGTTTTTACCGGTAAGTAATGTGTAACGACCCCTTCCGACATTAAAATATCGTCGAACAGCCGATCATAAAACAGTTGATTGCCGCGCTGGCTGGCTTCGTGGGCGTTCAACCGGCCCCGAAAATAGTGCGCATCGACGATTTGGCACAGGCGGAAATCGGTATTTTCTTCCTGGGCTACTTGTGACCGAATAAATTCATGTAATCCCGATATGCTGATGCGACTTCGTCTTTCGTGAGAATAGTTGTAATAATTACTTACATGTAAAAAATAGTTGCCATCATAAATTACTGCAATCCGGGTTAATTTGGTGGTTTTTTCTGGGTGCATTTTTGTACAAAGAGGAAAATAAACAATAAAAGACTACTATTTGAATGAAAACGCAGGAGTTAATCTAATTACTATCTGATTTATCTAGTTAACACTCTACCGGTTAGATAACGGATATTTTTTTAATTCTTATCGGTAAGAAATTGAGAGGATAGGGTATTTGGGTACAATAGTAGTAAAAAATAATAGAAATGCCGTTCCGTTTCATGCATTCGCTACCTTTGCATACCACTAATTAACTCTATGAAGAAAGTTTTGTTCATCGACCGGGATGGTACCATCATCGTCGAGCCTCAGCCCGACCAGCAGGTTGATTCACTGGAAAAGCTGGAATACATTCCCAAAGTGCTTTCAAATCTGCGCAAGATTGCCAACGAAACCGATTTTGAATTGGTGATGGTAACCAATCAGGATGGCCTCGGAACGGCGGTATTCCCGGAAGAGACGTTCTGGCCCGCCCATGAAAAAATGATGAAAACCCTCGAAGGAGAAACGATTCACTTCGAAGCCGTTTATATTGACCGGACCTACCCGCACGAAGGAGCCGCAACCCGCAAACCCGGAATTGGTATGTTGACCGATTACCTGACCGACGCCTATAACTTGCCGGAAAGTTACGTAATCGGGGATCGGCTAACCGATATTCAAATGGCGGTCAATCTGGGTGCGAAGGCGATCCTGATTGCTTCGGAAGATCCCTCGGAAGGAATGACCGAGGCCATGGAGAAGGCCCTGGCTTTGCGGACGGATAATTGGGACCTGATCTACGAATTGCTGAAGCTGCCGGCCCGCACTGCCACGGTCGATCGAAATACGAACGAGACCCAAATCCATATTGAACTGAACCTCGACGGACGGGGCCGTGCTACGATTGAAACCGGCCTTGGCTTTTTCGATCATATGCTCGATCAGGTTGCGCGCCATTCGGGTTCCGATCTGACGATTCGCGTGAAAGGGGATTTGCAAATCGATGAACATCACACGATTGAGGACACAGCCCTGGCATTGGGAGAAGCCTATCGCCGGGCGCTGGGCGACAAACGGGGCATTAGCCGATACGGTTTTCTGTTGCCAATGGATGAAGCCCTGGCTCAGGTAGCCCTTGATTTTTCCGGTCGGCCCTGGCTGGTGTGGGAAGCAGAATTTCGCCGGGAGAAGATTGGCGAAATGCCTACGGAGATGTTTTACCACTTCTTCAAATCATTTTCCGATGCCGCTCTCTGCAACCTCAACATCAAAGTGGAAGGCCAGAACGAACACCACAAGATTGAATCCATCTTCAAAGCCTTCGCCAAAGCCATCAAAATGGCGGTAAAGCGCGATCTGAAAGAGCTGGATACCTTGCCGAGTACCAAGGGGGTTCTGTAACAAGATCGGGTTTGGGATGAATCATTTGGGCCAAACGAACAGATTTATCCCGTTAATTGTGTGCTCCCAATGGAGTTTTTTATATTTTTGTGATAACAACCAATAAACCGGTATCTCCATGATCTCCACTATCGCAACCATTATTTTCTATATTGTTTTGTTAACTGCCGCCTTCATTACCGGGCGTTGGCTGGAAAACAACGAGCGGAAGTACTAAAGAATGCGTAAATAATTTGTTAGTTGGCTTAATCAGGTCATCTGATGCCATTGTTAGGATATGATTCAACAAAAAAGGGCCTTTATGGCCCTTTTTTGTTCGTGCCAATGAACGCCACTTGTACCAGTCCGATCCGACGAATCGAGCCAGATATTATTAAATGGAAGCATAAAAAAATAATAGTCGTCATTCCAACCGTCACAAATTGAAGTGGGTCATTAAGAAAAAACAACAAAAGTAGATGACACCATTGAAGAGTTTGTGTGGATTTCTGCTGGTAGGCTTACTGGCATTCGGTTGCGAGAAAAATAACAAAGTGACTCCTGCCGAAGAAAATCAACCGGTTACGGTGAAAATTAATCAGTTGGCACGGATCAAACCGAACGTTTCCCTGACTGCCGATACGATTACGGACAGCCGCTGCCCGATCAATGCGAATTGTATCTGGGCCGGTAATGCAACCGTAAAGTTTTCGCTGAAAAATGATACGGAAACGAAAACCGGGGAATTATGCATTGGTCAATGCGGCCAACAATCAAAAACCCGCGACGCGGTTACGGTTCAGCTGGGGAACGAAAGTTATGACGTGATCCTGACGGATGTGCAGCCATTTCCCGGTACCAAACCGGACGGTACACCGAAAGAAGCCGTGATAACGGTCAACCAGAAATAGGAAGGCAAGTGAATGAGTGAAACGCCTGACCGGTAGGGTTTTATAAACTGTACCGGTCTTTTTTTTACCGGTCTTTATAACATGCCCTGATCGGCGAAGCTTACATACGACTGATCCGTAAAAATCAGGTGATCGAGCACCGGAATATCCAGCAATCGCCCGGCGTCTTTCAGCTTCTTGGTTAAATCCCTATCGGCCTGAGAGGCTGTTAAATTGCCGGAGGGGTGGTTGTGAATCAAAATCAGGGCACTCGCCAGTTGCTCGATGGCGTGTTTGAAGATCAGCTTCGGATCGGCCACCGTGCCCGATACACCACCGGAACTGATCTGCACCGGCCTGATTACCTCATTGGCGCGGTTCAGCAATAAAATCCAGAATTCTTCGTGCTGTTTGTCGAGCAGGTGCGGTTTTATTTCGTCATAGGCATCTTTCGAGCTGGTAATTCGAAGCCGAACCGGCCGATCCTGCTCCTTCCGGCGACGGCCCAGCTCGAGGGCGGCCACAATGCTAATGGCTTTTGCTTCGCCAATACCTTTAAACTTCGATAAATCGTTTATACTCAATTTAGCCAAATCATTGAGGTTATTGCCCACACTTTGCAAAATCACCTTCGAAAGATCAACGGCGGATACTTCCCGCGTACCAGAGCCAATAAGAATGGCAATTAATTCGGCATCCGAAAGAGCTGCCCGCCCTTTGAGCATCAATTTTTCGCGCGGGCGGTCTTCTTCGGCCCAACTCATTATTTTTCGGGAGCTTTCGTAGGTCATGGTGGGTGGTGGGATAACAAAAAAACCTTACCTGATTTTCTCAGATAAGGTTTTCATACGTACCTACGGACTAAAGTCCGTATTAAATACAGATCAAATACCGACTAACGTCCGTAGGTACATTGATTAAGCCGCAACAGCCAGTCCGTTGACGAGTTTCGCCAGTTTCGACTTGTTGTTAGAAGCTTTGTTCTTGTGAATAATGTTACGCTTTGCCAGTTTATCCAGCAGCGACGCCACCGTTTTGTAAAGATCAGTTGCAGCCGCCTTGTCGGTTGTCAGCCGCAATCTCTTGATCATTGAACGGGTCGTTTTGTGTTGGAAACGGTTCAACAAACGTTTCTTTTCGTTTGCCCGGACCCGCTTCAATGCCGACTTATGATTTGCCATTGCTTATTAATACAGTATACAGTTTCTCAGAAATATCCGCAAAAGTAGGCATTTGCAGGAAACTATGCAAATAAATCTTGAACTGCCCCTGTGGGTTACTGCCGGATGTCCGAATTGATAATAAATACTTTATCCCAGCTACGGCGATTATTTTTTACGAATTGCTGTTGCTTTTCGTTCCGGTTAAACGTCTCAATGTCAGCTTCACTTTGGAACGTGAGATAATGCATCACATCATATTCGGAAGAATGACCGCCATCGCTGTTCAAAGTCTTGCCGGATGTGTAAGAAATGATCTGCGGAATTTCATGCTTTAAAGCGGCAAACTCACGCATATGTTGCTCAATCGCTTCATTTTTAGTGCCTTCTTTGAATTTAAAACATACAATTCGTTGTTTTTGGGCTTTTCGGGCAGGTGAGTAGGCACCGTAGATAATTAGGCCAAAAATACCGAAGAATAAAAGAATTAGGCCGTAGCCAAGTGATTTGCGTTTCATGATGTTTGCTAAATTGATGTTATTCCAAATATTATTCTGAACAACATAGTCTGTTATAAATAAAGTAGAAACTTTTCTTGTTAAAGTACCATGTTTGAGCAAAGGTATAGTATAAATGTTTTGAATCAAGTAGTTGTCTTACTTTTTTTTTCATCGGTTGCCTATTCGCATCAGCCCGTCGAGCCGAAATGGGGGTTTTATGCCCATAAGCGCATTAACCGCCTGGCGGTGTTTACCTTACCGCCGGAGATGATGGGGTTCTATAAGAAACACATCGATTATTTGACCGAAAATGCCGTCAATCCGGACCGCCGGCGGTATGCGGTTGTGGGTGAAGCGCCCCGGCACTTCATTGATCTGGATGCGTATCCTGATACATCGGGACATACGCTGCCCCGTTCGTGGAAGACCGCAACCGAACACTACGGAGCCGACACCCTGGCGTTGCATGGCATTGTCCCGTGGCATATTCAACTGGCAAAATTTCAGTTGACCGAAGCTTTTAAGGCCCGCGATGCGAAACGGATCCTGAAAATTTCGGCTGATCTGGGGCATTACATTGCCGATGCGAATGTGCCGCTTCATACCACCCGGAATTACAACGGTCAACTTTCGGGGCAACAGGGGATACACGGTTTCTGGGAGTCGAGGCTCCCGGAACTGTTTAGTGTGGACTACGATTTTTTTACCGGACCGGCGAGTTACTTAAGCGCTCCCCAGAAAACCGCCTGGCGAGCGGTTTTCGACGCCCATGCCGCACTGGATACCGTTCTGCGGTTCGAAAAAGAATTGACCGACCAGCTTGGCGAAACCCGGAAATACGGGTTTGAAGAGCGTAACGGGTTAACTGTTAAAGTAGTCTCCGAGGAGTTTTCCCGCAAATACCACGAGCGATTGCGCGGGCAGGTGGAGCGGCAGATGCGGGCGTCGATCAAAATGGTGGGCGATTTCTGGTATACCTGCTGGGTTGATGCCGGGCAGCCGGATTTGAATAAACTGGCTGAATTAAACGAAACCGATGACGATCAAAAAGCGGAAGCCGATGAAAAGCAAAGCTGGCTAAAGCGGTTATTTAAAGTGCGGAGCGAAGATTAACGGCCGTGAATTTTGTAGTTTCGCCCCTTCAAAGCGACCATACAAATGAATTTACCTAAAATATACCTGCGCCCCGGCCGGGAGGAAGCCATCCGGCGGTTTCATCCCTGGGTTTTTTCCGGGGCGGTTTCCCGAACCGAAGGCGATCCTCAGGACGGCGATGTAGTGGAAGTCCTCGATAAAAAAGGCACCTACCTGGCCACCGGTCATTTTCACAACGGAAGCATCCTGGTTCGCATTTTTTCGTTTGAACCCGTCATCCCCGATGTGGCCTACTGGACCGCCAAACTGGCCAATATCCGTCGCATTCGAACCGCCCTTTTGCCACCCCATACGAATTGTTTCCGACTGGTTCACGGCGAAGGCGATGGTTGCACCGGTCTTATCATTGACCTGTATAATGGCGTCGCGGTTTTACAGGCTCATTCCATCGGGATGCACCGCGAACGCAGTCTCATTACCGAAGCGCTGAAAAATGTATTTGGTAATGAGCTGCTGGCCGTGTATGACAAAAGTGCCGAAACCCTTCCCGACGACTACGCAGCCACGATTCAGAATGCATACCGGTATGGTTGCACGGACGTGCCGCATGAGGTGGAGGAAAACGGTCACCGGTTTCTGGTCGATTGGATCAGTGGTCAGAAAACCGGTTTTTTTCTCGATCAACGCGACAACCGGAAGTTACTGGCGCACTATTCTGCCGGAAAAAAGGTTCTGAATGCCTTCTGCTATTCGGGTGGCTTTTCGGTGTATGCGCTCAAAGCCGGGGCCGCATTGGTCCATTCCGTGGATGCTTCCCAGAAAGCCATCGATCTGACCAACCGGAATGTGACGCTCAATTTTGGCGATTCGCCGGTGGCGGAGCGGCATCAGGCGTATGCCGATGATGTCATGAAATACCTCCATGCCCACGATGAGCCGTATGACGTGATGGTTTTAGATCCACCGGCTTATGCCAAAAGCCTTTCGGCCCGGCACCGGGCCGTGCAGGGCTACAAACGGCTGAATGCCGAGGGGTTGCGTCGGATAGCCAAAGGCGGTATTCTGTTTACTTTTTCGTGTTCACAGGTCATCGATCGGGAGCTGTTTTACAATACCATTGTGGCCGCGGCCATTGAAGCCGGACGTCAGGTTCGGGTGTTGCATCACCTCAGCCAGCCAGCCGATCATCCCGTCAATTTATTTCATCCAGAAGGTGGTTATTTGAAAGGATTGGTTTTATGGGTTGAGTAATTAACCGAGATTATTTATAAACTTGCAAGTATGAAGATGAGTGTATTATCGATCGGACTTGCGGGTTTGGTTTCACTGGCAACAGACTCAAAAGATAGTCAGTTTAGCCGCTATTTTGTGGCGGCCGAAAGTTACGAATCGGTTGGGGTGATGGATGTCAACAAGGACGGCCGGCCGGATCTGGTTTCGGGCGATTTCTGGTATGAAAATTCGGCCAACCCAAAGGCGCTTTTTCGCAAGCGGTATTTGATCGGTAACCAGAAACGCTTTGATCAATATTACGATGACTTCTCGTCCATTCCGCTGGATGTCAATGGCGATGGCAATCTCGACGTGGTTACGGGCGGTTGGTTCGAGCAGAATTTGAAGTGGCTGGAAAATCCCGGTGTCGGCAAAAAAGACCTCTGGACTGTACACGAAATTGGGAAAGTGGGCAATGTCGAAACCACCCGTGCCTGGGATGTAGACGGCGATGGCGCCATCGAAATCGTACCGAATAATCCCCGACATCCGCTGAAATACTTCAAATTAGAAAAAGGAGGGACTTTTAAGCAAATCGACGTGGCCCCAACCCAGGATCACGGTTTAGGAATGGGCGACGTCAACGGTGACGGACGCAACGATTTTATCGTGAGTAAAGGCTGGCTCGAAGCACCCGTCGACCGAGAAAAAGGACCGTGGACGCTGCATTCTGAATTTGAATTAGGTACCGCCAGTGTTCCCATTTTAGTGGTCGATGTCAACGGCGACAAACGCAATGATTTGATTGTGGGCCAGGGCCACGGCTACGGCTTGCACTGGTATGAGCAAACCCTGGAAGGCGGAAAACGGGGCTGGAAAAAACACAGCATCGACGAGAAAGCGTCGCAATACCATGTTCTGGAATGGGCCGATCTTGACGGGGATAAAAAGCCGGAACTCATTACCGGCAAACGCTACCGCGCCCACAACGATGGCGACGACGGGGCCTACGATGATGTGGGCCTGTATTACTTCACCTGGACCGGTAAGGAGTTTGTAAAACACACCATCGCCTACGGTCAGCCGGGCAAAGGTAAAGGGACCGGTATTTACTTTGCGCTCGCCGATCTGCGGGGTACCGGCCGTCTCGACATTGTTGTTGCGGGCAAAGATGGATTGGAAATCTTTTTCAATGAAAAGTAACCAGACGCCACCAGTAAAACCGCCATTCCGATTGCTTACCTGCGTATAGATGTAACCTGAAATTCCATTCATGATGACAAAAATGAAAAACAGTGCAATCAAGTTGGCAGTATTGCGGAAAGATGGGATGATCTTTATCGGCTGCCTGCTGATGAGCATTCTGACCGGCAGCGCTCAGGATAAAGGGAAAAAAGGAGCTGAGATTCCGTTTAAAAAGAATGTTTTAACGACTGATTTCATTACCGAAGGCGCAACCGTCGGCGATGTGAATAAGGATGGCAAAAAGGATGTGATGGCCGGTGCTTACTGGTTTGAAGCGCCGAACTGGACGCCCCACGAACTGGCCAAACCCGAGAAATTCTCCTACAGTACGGGATACAGCAACTCCTTCCTGAACTTTGCGATGGATGTCAATAAGGATGGCTGGATCGATATGATCCGGATCGATTTCCCGGGCAAGTCGGCGGTCTGGCACGAAAATCCGAAAAATCAGCCCGGCCACTGGAAAACGCATCCGATTCATTCATCGGTGGGCAACGAGTCTCCGCTGTTCGTGGATGTCGACGGGGACGGCCGGCAGGATATCGTCTGTAATGACCCATCGGCGAAGGAAATCATCTGGCTGAAATCCCCGGATAACAATTTCTCGGACGAGTGGGAGCGGTTTGTCATCAGCAAAGGCGATTCTACACCCGGTATCCATATGTTTACCCACGGCCTGGGTTTTGGCGACATCAACGGGGACAAAAAACCGGATGTTGTGCTTCACATCGGCTGGTGGGAAGGACCGACCGACCCGAAGCGAAGCAACTGGGCTTTTCATTCTGCTAAACTGGGCGAAGAATGTGCCCAGATGTACATTACCGACGTCAACGGCGACGGACTGAACGACGTGATCAGTTCTTCGGCGCATAAATACGGTATCTGGTGGCATGAGCAGGGCAAAGACGGACAGGGCAATCCAACCTGGATGACCCACGAGATTGACAAGACGATTTCTCAAACCCATGGATTGGCTTTTGTGGATATGAACGGCGACAAAAAGCCCGATCTGGTAACCGGGAAACGGTATTACGCCCACAACAATACGGATAATGATCCGGGCCGGGAAGAACCCTCGGTTTTGTACTGGTTTCAGTTTCAGCCCGGTAAAAACCCTTCCTGGATTCCGCACCAAATTGACGCCAATTCCGGTGTTGGATTACACGTCAATGTCGAAGACATCAACAACGACGGCTTGCCGGATATTACCGTAGGCAATAAAAAAGGCGTTCATGTATTTGAACAGCAAAAGTTGAAGTAACCTTCCTAAAAAAACCGCCCCTGCATCCTGACTGCTGGTTAGTCAGGATGCAGGGGCGGTTTTTTTAAGGCTTCATTTGACTTCGCCCGGAATGACGGTAATCGTTTGACGGAAATTTTCCCGCAATACCGCCATCGAAATGCGATTGCCAATCGTTTCTTCCGTCAGGAGTTTGTGCAGGTCGTCGACGGAGGCTACCGGCTGTTGATTGAACTCAACAATAATGTCGCCCTGCATAAGTTCGCTGTTGTAAGAAACGCCGTCGGCTTCGGTACTCACCACGATAACACCGGTTTTGGCGTTCAGGTGATTATACTGCTTGATTCGTTCGGTCAGGTTGATTACCTGGCCCGAAATGCCCAGGTAGCCCCGGCGCACCCGGCCGTGCATAATCAACTTGCCGGCAACGAGGGCTGTCAGATTGGATGATACCGCGAAACAGATTCCCTGAGCGGGCAAAATGACGGCGGTATTGACGCCAATGACCTCGCCCTGCGAATTGACCAGCGGACCGCCGGAATTTCCCGGATTCAGCGACGCATCGGTTTGAATCACATCATCGATGAGCCGGCCTGATTCCGAGCGGAGGGTTCGGCCCAGCGCACTGACGACGCCCGCCGTTACAGAATACTGAAAACCGTACGGATTTCCGACCGCAATGGCAATCTGCCCCACCTGAACCTGGTTGGAATCGGCAAACCGAATGGCTTTCAGCCCTTCGCCATAAATTTTAATGACGGCTATATCCGTCGCTGGATCACGACCAATCAATGTAGCTTCAAAGTCACGGCCATCGGGCAGTGCAACTTCAATTTTAGTGGCTCCGGCCACGACATGGTTATTCGTAATCACATAGCCATCCGACGAAATAATAAAGCCTGAACCCGTTCCGCCATCCTGCGGTCCACGGCCACGCGCCGGCGGCTGGCCTTCTTTGGCCCGCCCGCTAACTTTGATCTGTACAATCGAGGGGCTAACTTTTTTCGCTACATTTACCACGGTATTCGAGTAGGCATCGAGCAGGGGCGCATCCTGATCGGTGATCCCGCCAGGTATCGATTCCGATTCAGTATCGGTTACAAAGTGTAATTCCATAGCAAGAATGGTTTTAGTTGTAAATGCAACTTTCAAAATACATACCAAGTCAAGTGGTAGCGGGAAGTCGGCCAATTTGTCAGGACCTGTTCATCGTATGTCTAACCGTATATTT
The DNA here is from genome assembly GCF_003858645.1 of Larkinella knui. GTDB lineage: Bacteria > Bacteroidota > Bacteroidia > Cytophagales > Spirosomataceae > Larkinella > Larkinella knui. The sequence continues at coordinate 1,203,896 of NZ_RQJP01000001.1, forward strand.
ATCGGCCTTCTGCCATGACCTTTGAAGACTATCTGGCTGTTAAGAAGATCGACCAACAGCAATTCAAACAGAACGAACCGGTTCGATATGCCGTCTGGAAAACGGAATTCGAACAATTGCACCCGGAAAGTTTTACGACACAGAAAAAATTCCTGATCAATGAAATTCGGCGCAAATACCTGATGCGTTAAATAAGGATCACCGGTTTTCAACGGTCAATTGAAGAAAAATTACTACTTTTAGCTTCGTTAAAATCACCTTTTTGTCTGTTTATGCAGCATTACGACTTTGCAATTGTTGGAGCCGGATACGCCGGTAGCGTGTTGGCCGAACGGTTGGCCAGCCAGTCCGGAAAGAAAGTTCTGGTAATTGATAAACGCCCCCACATTGGCGGAAACGCGTATGATTACTACAATGAAGACGGTATTTTAATCCATCTGTACGGCCCCCATATTTTTCATACCAATTCGCCGGAAGTATTTGGCTATCTATCTAATTTTACGGAATGGCGGCCTTATGAACACCGGGTACTGGCGTCGGTCGAAGGGCAGTTACTACCCATCCCGATTAATCTGGATACCGTCAATAAACTGTACGGGAAAAACTTTACATCGGAAGAACTCAGTGACTATTTCAAGACCGTAGGAGAACCGGTTGCTGAAATAAAAACCTCTGAAGATGTGGTGGTTAGCCAGGTTGGCCGTGATCTTTACGAGAAGTTTTTTAAGTATTATACCAAAAAGCAGTGGGGCGTTTACCCCTCGGAATTAGACAAATCCGTTACCTCCCGAATTCCGACCCGGACCAATCAGGACGACCGGTATTTCTCGGATGAATTTCAGTCGATGCCCTTGCACGGGTTTACGAAGATGTTCGAGAAAATGGTCGATCATCCGAATATTACGTTGATGCTGGGGACGGATTTTAAAGATGTAAAAGACAGTTTGTCATACGATCAGCTGATTTATACTGGTCCGGTCGACGAATATTTTGACCACTGTTTTGGTAAACTGCCGTATCGGTCCCTGCATTTTGAGCACAAAACCTTGAACGAAGAGTGGCATCAGCCGGTGGCCGTTGTCAATTATCCCAATGACAATGCGTATACCCGGGTGACGGAATACAAGCATTTGACGGGGCAGGAACATCCGACCAAAACCAGTATCACCTTCGAATATCCACAAGCGGAGGGCGATCCTTATTACCCCGTTCCGATGCCGGAAAATGCCGAATTGTACCGGAAATACAAGCAACTGGCCGATCAACAACAAAATGTATACTTTGTTGGCCGACTAGGAACCTACCGCTATTACAACATGGATCAGGTGGTGGCCCAGGCATTGACACTGTATAAAAAACTGGTTGGCGCTGATTCGCTGGCGGATGTAGCTGCGGGCAAAGTGCCAAGCAAATAAAAAGAGTTGTTCCAATAGCCGTTTCCGGTTTTGTACAAATCCTGGTTGATCAGATCTGTACAAAACCGGAAACGGCTATTTCTGCTTTATTGAAAATTCAGTGTAGAATTAATTACTTCTTACCGCATACGTCGTCTAAACTACATCGGATGATTTATAGTTGACGCGATGCGGTATGAGGATACGTTTGCTGGTAGGATTCTACTTTTTTGTTTGTTTGCTCCCGGTTTTTGGACAGGATTCTACGCACACAGAAACCGTTGACAGGAAATCATCCATTCACATCTTCGCGGAACTGGGTCTGTCGGGCAGCACCGCCAAACGAACGCCTTTCTGGCTGCGGACCAACCAATACGGTATTTTTCCCAACACATCGCCATTCCTGATGGCACGCGCCGGAATCAGTGCCGATTATGCCAGGAAACACCGGCGAATCGCCTGGGGTTACGGTCTGGAATGGGTTGGGAATATCGCATCAAAATCCGCATTTCTACTTCCCGAAGGCTACGGAAAAGTAAAATTCCGGGGTCTTGAACTGCTGGCGGGTCGGCGTCGGGAAACGATTGGGCTCGCCGACTCGACCCACGTGGGATCAGGTTCGTATAGCTGGTCGGGAAATGCGCTACCGATGCCCAAAATCCAGCTTTCACTGGCCGATTATACACCCATCGGTTTTACAAAGGGACTCATTGCCTTTCGCGGATTGTTTGCCCACGGATGGTTCGGTAACAAAGGTCCGGTCACGCATTCTTATTTGCATCAGAAGGCCTTGTATGGGCGTCTGGGCAAACCCAACTGGCCGATTCGGTTGTACGGCGGATTCAATCACCAGGTGCAGTGGGCCGGTCGGAGTGAGGTTATTACCGGGGATGATGTAATTAAGAACGGCCGCTTTCCAAGCGGTTTTAAAAATTATATCAATGCGATAACCGGCTTGTCACTGGCCGCAAAAGGGAACGCAATCGACACGACGGAATACAGCAAAAACGACCGGGGAAATCGGGTTGGCAATCACCTGGGGACGGTGGACGTCGGTTTTGAAATACTGAATAAATCATTTACCCTGCTTTTTTATCGCCAGAGTATTTATGAAGATGGTTCACTTTATTATTTAACCAATATCGCCGACGGGTTGAATGGCGTGCGTTTTCGGAATACAAAACCGGCTACCCAACGATGGCGCATTCAAACGGCCGTAGCGGAGTTTTTGTTTACCAAAAGTCAGGGTGGTTCTACTTTTAGTTACCTGAACAAGGAACGCGGATCGGATAATTATTTTAATCACGGGCAATACATCGATGGTTGGTCGTATGTAGGCCGAACGATTGGTACGCCTTTCATTCCCCCTGCGAACGATACAAACCCCACGCTACCGCGCTCCTACACCGATCAGCTGGTGATATTTTCCAACAATAACCGCGTACGAGTCCTGCACCTGGGGGTAGAAGGCCGCTGTAATGAGGTCTATGTTTTTCAACTGAAATGCTCCTGGAGTGAAAACTATGGAACGTATAACAAACCGTTTCCTGAAAGAATCCGTCAGTTTTCATCACTCCTGATGGTGGGCTTTCCGGTGTCTTTTCTGCAGGGCATGCAGGCAACGGTTTCGTTTGCGGACGATCAGGGCAGACTGTATTCGAACAGTTCGGGCTTTTACCTCAGTTTACGGAAAAACTGGGGTGATAAATCGACGCATTGAGTTGTAAAAGCGGTCTAATCCCGAATAAGTGCCTGCAGATCGATCTGATCCAGATACCGCTCAAACGGGTATTGGCTCCTCGATTTGCGTCGGTTTTGAGTATGAAGTGAAAACAGATGCAGGAGCTCATGATTGCCTTCGTAGTACGTACTCTCACCGAAATAAGCTTCAACAAAAAAATCGCCGACAAGATAGAGGCTAACCGTGAACGGGGGCGAAGGCCGATTCAACAAATGCTGACCATGACGCCAGAGCAAATCGGCCTTTTTCGGCAGAGGAAGCTGATTATATTCAATTTGAGTTAACATAAGCTGCAGTGAAATTTAGGTTCGTTTGGTAGTATAACAATGCAGTTTACGTTTCCGCTTTATAAAAATAAGCTGGTTAGGGCAATTAAACTCCCAAAGTTAGTAAGCGGTATTATTTGTTTAAATAACGACTAGCTGGCTGATTATTAGTTAATTAAAAAAAAGAATCAGTAACATTTCATTACTCGACCGGGGTATCTTTTCCGCCTTCCCGCTTCCTGACTTTGTTTAGTTCCATTAAGTATTGCTGTAGTTTTTCTTCCAGTTCGCCAGATGAAATATTGGGGTATAATTCACCATCGATCGCTAATGAAATGCGACCGGTTTCTTCCGATATGGCAATGGATGCGGCATCGGTGACTTCGCTAATGCCGATGGCGGCCCGGTGTCGAAAACCGGTGGATGTCAGGATTTCGTCGTTTTCAGAAATGGGCAAAATACACCGTGCGGCCCGGATGCGGTCTTCGGAAATAATGACGGCTCCGTCGCGCAAGGGGCTATACTGCCCGGCGATAGAAAGGAGCAACCGCTTGGAAATCAGAGCATCCAGACGGTCGCCCGATTGAATAAATTTCTCCAGATCATCATTTTTAGCAATAACGATCAAACCGCCGGTAAACTCGGACGACATGGATTTGCAGGCGTCGATAATTGGCTTCAGGGGCGTAGTTGGTTCTGTGGCAGAAGGCTGACGGAACCAGCGCATCACAAACCGGCTGTTGGCAATGTTGGTCGATTTTCCGATAATCAACAGAAATCGTCGGATTTCCTGTTGAAAAATGATGATCAATGCCAGCGCACCGACGCTGATGAAGTAGCCCAACAGTGTGGTCAGCAACTCCAGCCCAATGGCTTTTGCCACCAGATATAGCAAATAAACCAGCAAATAGCCGAGAAATATCCGGCTGGCGATGGTGCCTTTTACCAGAAAATAGATCTGATACAGCAGAAAGGCCAGCAGAAGTACGTCCAGCACATCGAACCATTCAATATCGAGAAAACCAATTTTCATATCAAAATTCAACTTTTTAGTGGGTTCAGGGAATCCGGTTTTAAGCAACAGGTTGACAACTTGCCACCAGTTTGATGGCTTCCACGGCTTCGCGTACGTCATGAACCCGTAAAATGTCCGCCCCTTTTGTCAGGGCTATCGTATTCAATACCGTCGTTCCATTTAAAGCGTCTTCGGGTCGGATCGCCAGCGTTCGCCAAATCGTTGACTTGCGTGACAGCCCCACCAGCAGCGGAGCGTCGAACGTCTGGAAGGCTTCCAGCTGGTTCAACACCTGAAAGTTCTGTGGTGGCGTTTTCGCAAATCCAAACCCCGGGTCGATCACCACATCGGTTTGGCCCAGGGCCCGCAACCGGGCCAGTTGTTGCTGGATTTCGAAAAGAATATCGGGCACCAGGTCGTTGTAACTGGTAAACTGGGTCATGGTTTGCGGAGTGCCTCGCATGTGCATCAGTATATACGGAACCCCCAACCGGGCAACGGTTTCGAACATCATGGCATCGAGGGTTCCCCCCGAAACGTCGTTGATCAATACCGCACCGGCTTCAACGGCCTGCCGGGCCACCGCTGCCCGGAAGGTATCGACCGACAGCCACAGATCCGGAAACGTACGTCCAAGGGCTTCAAGAATCGGCAAAACCCGGTCCGATTCTTCTTCCGCGCTAATATCGACTGCTCCGGGACGCGTTGAGTAACCGCCGATGTCGAGCAGCGAAGCGCCTTCCGAACGCATGCTTGCAGCCCGCTCAATGGCCTGATCGACAGACAGTATGCGGCTGTCAGCATAAAACGAATCCGCATTCACGTTCAGTATTCCCATCACCACCGGCGTGGTCAGGTCCAGAACATTTCCCCGTAGATTGAGCGTTTTTTTCTTAACTTTCGGCATGAAATTAGTGGGTAGTCATTGGTTCTCTTTCTGCGGTCAAAAGTCAAAGGGCGGCAGAAAACGAATGGCTACTGAAGATTGACAACTGAAGATTCCAACGTATGTTGCAAACCGAAGCTCAATATCGGCAAGTCATTCAACTCTGCAAAGAGGTTTTCCAGAAAAAGAATAAAGACTACGGTACGGCCTGGCGCATTCTGCGGCTGCCCTCGATCACGGACCAGATCTACATTAAAGCGCAACGCATTCGTACGTTACAGGAACTCAAAACGCAGCGCATCGAAGAGGGCGTAATCCCGGAATTCATGGGCATTATCAACTACTGCGTCATGGCGTTGATACAACTGGAGCTGGCGGATAACGACCAGATGGACATTCCGGTGGACGAATTGACGCAACTGTATGACCGGCAGGTAAGTAACGTAATGACCCTGCTGTTTGCCAAAAACCACGATTATGGCGAAGCATGGCGGGAAATGCGGGTCAGTTCGATGACTGACATTATCCTGATGAAATTGCTTCGTACGAAGCAGATTGAGGATAATCAGGGCAAAACGCTGATCTCCGAAGGCGTCGATGCCAACTACATGGATATGATCAATTATGCGGTATTCTGTTTAATAAAACTAGGCGTCGTAGCAACCTCTGTACCTGAATGAATAGTAGTAAAACCCGTGCCGTTGCCGTCCCCAAAGTGGCAACCTGGCAGCGCGTCATGGCGCAAATCGCCCGTTTTATCGTGGGGATGATTTTTATTTTTTCGGGATTGATCAAGATCAATGACCCCGTTGGCACCCAGATTAAACTCACCGAATATTTTGAAGTCTTTGCGCTCGATGTGCCGTCGATGGCGGGTTTTTTCCACGGTCTGATTCCGTTCACGCTGATTCTGTCGGTATTTTTCTGCGCAGCCGAAGTGGTGTTGGGCGTTGCCCTGCTACTGTCGTACCGAATCCGGTTTACCGCCTGGGTATTGCTGGCGCTGATCGTCTTTTTTACATTTTTGACGTTCTATTCGGCCTATTTCAATAAAGTGACGGATTGCGGGTGTTTTGGCGATGCGATCAAGCTCAAACCGTGGACTTCGTTCAGTAAAGATATCTTTTTGCTGGTGCTGATTCTGGTCATCATCTGGCAGCGTAACGTATTTCGCAATACCCGTACCGGTTTTCTGGTCGGTATGGCCACGGTCCTCTCAATCGGCATTGGCGTCTACGCCATTCAGCACCTTCCACCGCTTGATTTATTGCCGTATGCGGTTGGGAAAAGTATTCCTACCCAAATGCAACCGTCTGAGCCTTTGCGGTTTTCCTATAAAATGGAGAAAGACGGAAAGGACGTTGAGTTTGAAAAATACCCGACTGATACGACCTACAAGTTCAAGGAAATGATCCTGCTCAATGAGTCGGCCAAACCCAAAATTACGGATTATCGCGTCTGGAACGATGAAGGAGACTTCACCCAGTCTACGTTTGAAGGCAATAAACTGATGCTTATTATCCGGGATCTGGAAGATCTGAGCATTGGCGATATGCCGGCCATCCGGAAATTGATGAAAGGGGTGGAGTCCAAAAACATCATGCCGATGATTCTGACGTCGGTGAGCGATAAAGAAATCAATGATTTTCGCCATGAATACCAGCTTTCTATTCCGGTGTACAAGGCCGATGCCACGGTGCTGAAAACCATTGTTCGCTCCAATCCCGGCTTGTGGCTGGTTAGTGGCGGTGTTGTGAAAGGCAAGTGGCACCATACCGATACGCCAACTCCGGAGGAAGCCGTGGCTTTGGTGGCTGCGAAATAAGTGATTGTTTATCAAGGCATAGTGAATGAAAAATATTTTTTTGGTAGGAATGCCGTCTTCGGGAAAAAGCACGCTCGGAAAACGGCTGGCCCGGCATCTGGCCTACCGGTTTGTGGATACCGATAAACTCATCATTCGTGAAGAAGGAGGGCGCAGTATCAATGCTATATTCAAGACCGACGGCGAGCCCTATTTTCGGGAAGTCGAAAGCCGGGTTTTGCATACGATTCAGCCCAATAGTCAACTGGTGATTGCCACGGGGGGCGGAATGCCGTGCTTCCACGATAATATGGCGTACATCAAAACGGCCGGATTGAGCATTTTTCTGGACGTTTCACCCGAACAACTGCTCGAGCGGATGTTGCGTCACAACCAGAACGACCGCCCGCTTTTCAATCGGCAAGACCCCACTTTACTGGAAAACCTGCGTCAGAAATACAACGACCGTCGTTTTTTTTATACCCAGGCCGATTTGATCATTCCCGGAGAAACCGCTGTCGAAGAACTTAGTAAGCAACTGGAAGCGTATTTATAACGAATGCGGAATTAGAGCATTTAAATAAACTTTTCCGTGTTCCGGAACCATTTAAAAGAATCATTATGTATTCAATACAGTTTGCTTTCCCCAAATGCTGTATTAAAAAGGTGAATTGCGCCGAATACCTATATGATCGTAGCGAAAAAGTACCTGGTTGCCTGTCTGATTTGTTTTTGGCCTTTTTTGTCATATTCGCAACAGTCTACTGATTCTACTCTTCAACAGGCTACCTTGGAAAGTTGCGTGCAGTATGCGCTTCAACATCAGCCGGTTATTAAACAATCCGAAATCGATCAGCAGATTGCTGAGCGCACCATTCGAAGTGCTTTGTCGAGTTGGTTGCCCCAGATTTCCGGGGCCTACAACTTGCAGCGGTACCTCAAGCAACCCGTTTCGCTCTTCCCGAATTTTAGCAATTTAACGTCGCCCGAGCGTATTCCGGTGACAACCGGGGTTGCCAATTTGTCGAACATCCAGTTTTCACTCACCCAGAATTTATTCAACCGGGATGTGCTCCTGGCCAGCCGTACGGCCGACACCTACCGCTTACAGGCCCGCCAGAACCTGGTTACGAATCAGATCGACGTGACGGTGAATGTCAGCAAAGCATTTTATGACCTGATTTTGACCCAAAAACAAGTCGATATTCTGGATAGCGATATTGCCCGATTAGAACGGAGTTTACAGGATGCGACCAACCAGTATAAAAGCGGTTTGGTCGACCGTACGGACTACAAACGGGCGGCCATCGCTTTGAACAATTCGCGGGCGCAACGCAAACAGGCTCAGGAACAGATTGGTGGTAAAGCGCAGTTACTCAAGCAATTGATGGGGTATCCGCCCAATGGTGACCTGAAATTGACCTACGATACGCTGCAACTCGCCAACGAAGTCTACATCGATACGACGCAACTCATTCGACCCGAAAGCCGGATTGAATTTCAGCTGCTCCGCACGCAGCAGGAGCTTTTAAAAGCCAACGTACTCTATAACCGGTGGGCTTATTTGCCGACGGTTTCGGCATCGGCCAATTACAATTTTGTCTTTCAAAACAGCGAATTTGCCAAATTATACAGTCGAAATTTTCCCAACTCCCTGGTTGGGCTGACCATTGCCTTACCAATTTATCAGGGGGGCCGGCGCGTGCAGGAATCCCGGATTGCCGAACTCCGGCTTCAACGGTCACAATGGGATTTAACCAATCTTTCGAATACCGTCAACACCGAATACCGGCAGGCCATGGCTAACTACAAAGGCAACCTGGCGACCTACCGCGCCTTGCAGGAGAATCTTGATCTGGCAACCGATGTATATCGGGTTATCCAACTGCAATACCGCTCCGGCGTACGGGCCTATCTGGATGTCATCATCGCCCAAAACGATCTTCGCACCACGCAGTTGACCTATTTCAATGCTTTATATCAGGTTTTAGTCAGTAAACTGGATGTTCAACGGGCGTTGGGCACGGTGCAGAATTACTAAAAAACGAATCAGAAAATTCAATATTTATTGATCACACGAATGAATAGGAGTCTGACTACGCTTTCCACACCCGTTGTATTGCTGGTTCTTTTGACGGCTTGCGGTGGCAACAATAAACCGGCTCAGCAGGGGCCACCTCCACCGACGGCCGTAGCCGTGGCCGTGGCTAATGAGGGAACGGCCGTTTATTATGACGAATATCCGGCGACGGTAACGCCCCTCAACCAGGTCGAAATCTACCCGCAGATCGCCGGCTACATCACCGGTATTTTCTTCACGGAAGGCCAGGTAGTTGCCCGGGGTCAGAAGTTATACGAGATTGATAAACAGCAGTATCAGGCCAGTTATGACGAAGCGGTTGCCAATGTCAATGTGGCTCTGGCCAATCTGAACCGCGCCCAGAAAGATGCGGATCGCTACGAAACGCTGGCCAAGCAGGATGCCATTGCCCGTCAGGTGGTGGATAATGCCGAAGCCGCGCTTGAATCCGCCAAAATGCAGGTTGCGGCCGCACGGGCGAATGTTGCCCGGGTGTCGACCAACGTGAACTATTCAACCATCAAAGCGCCGTTGACCGGAACGATTGGAATTTCCCAGGTCAAGCTGGGGGCCGCCGTTTCGCCGGGACAAACGCTGCTGAACACCATTTCGTCGGAAGACCCGATTGCGGTCGATATTTCCGTTGATGAAACGGATATTGCCCGCTTTGTTCGTCTGCAAAACCGGAAAACAACCGATTCCACCTTTGTTTTTGTCCTGCCGGATGGAAGCCCGTATAAAGCATCCGGCAAAATCGGAATCATCGACCGCGCCGTCGATCCGCAAACCGGGACGTTGAAAGTGCGCTTGTTTTTTGCCAATAAACAGAAACTCCTGAAATCAGGCATGAACGGAAACGTACGCGTTCTGAACAGTGAATCGGGCCAGCGGCTGCTGATTCCCTACAAAGCCGTTACGGAGCAGATGAGTGAATATTTTGTGTATGTAGTGGGCGATAGTAGCAAAGTATCCCAACGAAAAGTTTCGCTTGGCAGCCGCATTGGCCCCAACATCATTGTGAAAGAAGGAATTCGTGAGGGTGATAAAATTGTGACAGAAGGTATCCAGAAACTACGGGAAGGAGCGGTTGTGAAAGTTGTCGGCGATTCGGCTGCTGTTGCGCAGGCACCCACGGCGGCTCAGTCAACAACCGGTCAAACCCGTTAATCAGCTTTAAAAATGTTTGCCAATACGTTCATCAACCGGCCGGTTACGGCCATCGTAATTTCGATTGTCATTGTATTGTTGGGGATTCTGGCCATCATGAACCTGCCGATCGGCCAATACCCGGATATTACACCCCCGGTTGTGCAGGTAACGGGAACCTATACCGGTGCCGATGCCCAAACGGTGGAGCAGACGGTGGCTACGCCCATCGAAACGCAGGTAAACGGAACGCCCAACATGCTATACCTGCAAAGCAACAGCACGAGCGACGGTCGGATGACCATGAACGTGACGTTCAATGTCGGTACGGATGTCAATATTGCCGCCCTCGATGTTCAGAACCGGGTGGGAATTGCGCAGCCGCAGCTGCCCTCCGAGGTCACTCGACTGGGGTTGACGGTTCGGAAACGCAACCCGAGTTTGTTTATGCTGGTCGCCATTTATTCGCCGAACAAGACCCACGGCGTTTCGTTTCTGGATAATTACGCCAATATTTTCATCCGGGATGCGCTTCTGCGGGTCGAAGGGGTGGGTGATATTTTCTCACGGGCCGATGACTTCAGTATGCGGATCTGGCTGCAACCGGACAAAATTGCGCAGCTGGGCATGACGCCAGCCGATGTGGTAGCGGCTTTGCAGGAGCAAAACCTTCAGGTGGCAGCCGGTTCTGTGGGTGCGCCCCCGCAGCAATCCTCACAAGCCTTCGAATACACGGTTTTTACAAATAGCCGGTTAAGCAAAGAAGACGATTTTCGGAATATCGTTGTTCGTAGTAAGCCTGAAACCGGGTCCATTGTGTACCTGAAAGATGTGGCCCGGGTTCAGTTGGGCAAATTCAGTTACGTCAGCAACTCGTTTGTCGACGGCAACCGGGCTGCCTATTTGCTGCTGTATCAGTTGCCGGGAAGCAACGCCCTTTCCACGGCCAAAGGGGTGTATGCCGCGATGGACCAGCTGAAAAAGACGTTCCCCAAAGACATCGATTACGTCGTGCCGTTTGAGTCGGTTTCGGTGGTTCAGGTTTCGGTCGATGAAGTGGTTGAAACCCTGCTGGAAGCCCTGGCGCTGGTTACGATTGTGGTATTTTTGTTCCTGCAAAACTGGCGGGCAACCCTGATTCCGGTTCTGGCCATTCCCGTTTCCATCCTCGGAACATTCGCCTTTTTCATCCCGCTCGGTTTCACCATCAATACGCTTACCTTATTTGGGTTTGTACTGGCGATCGGGATTGTGGTCGATGATGCCATTGTGGTCGTCGAAGCGGTTCAGCATTACATCGATCATGAGCGGATTTCGGCTAAAGAAGCCACTCGAAAAGCCATGCGGGATATTTCCGGCCCGGTGGTAGCGATCGCCCTCATTCTGGCAGCCGTGTTTGTTCCGGTGGGTTTCATTCCCGGAATTGTCGGTCGGCTCTACCAGCAATTTGCCATTACCATCGCGGTTTCGGTTCTGCTTTCGGCCTTTATTGCCCTTTCGCTCACCCCGGCTTTGTGCGCATTGATGCTGAAACCGACGGTAATCAATGCGAAATCAAAAGGACTGAATTGGTTTTTCTTCAAGTTTAACAACTGGTTTGAACGGACGAGCAATTCCTATGGCGGGGGAGTCAACCGGCTCATCAAATCATCGCCCCTGGTGTTAATTCTGCTGGCCTGTCTGTTCGTAGGAACCGGTTTTCTGTTCAAAAATAAACCGACCGGTTTTATTCCAACGGAAGATGAAGGCCGGGTGATCATCACCTACGAAATTCCCGAAGCGGCTTCGACCACGCGCAGTTTAACGGTTTTGAACCGGGTGATGGATATCCTGAAACAGCAGCCTTACGTCGCCCACTTTTCCGCCCTGGGCGGTTTGAATGCCGTCACCTTTTCCAGTAAATCGAACAGTGGTACGGTTTTTACCCAGTTAAAACCGTGGGATGAACGGACGGATAAGTCGGTTCAGATCGATTCGGTGGTGGTCAAACTCCAGCGTGCTCTGTCGACCATCAAAGAAGCGAATGTGGTCGTTATTCCGCCACCGGCTATTCCGGGTCTGGGTCAAACGGCCGGTTTTACCTTTGAAATTGAACAGCGGGAAAGTACTGACGACGTGAAAGCCTTTGATAAAGTGGTGCAGACATTCGTTGCCGAAACCAACAAGCGACCGGAAATAGCCCGGGCCTTTACCTACTTTACATCCAAAACCCCGGCTTTCCGGGTCGATGTGGATCGGGAAAAATGCAAGAAGCTGGGCATCAATGTCAGTGAAGTGTATACGACGATGCAGACCTATCTGGGAAGTATTTACGTCAATGACTTCATCGTCTACGGCCGGAAATTCCGGGTCGTCGCCCAGGCCGATACAGCCTATCGGGCCGACATTCAGCAGCTGAACCGGTATTTTGTGCGTAACCGATCGGGCGCCATGGTGCCACTCAGTACGGTGATTAAAACGGAAGTCATTGAAAACGCCCCCCTGATTTCACACTACAACCTGTTTCGCTCTGTCGAAATCAACGGGAGTCCAAAACCGGGATACAGCAGCGGCCAGGCCATCGACGCCTTGCGTGAGGTGGCCGACAAAGTACTACCGGCGGGCTATGGCTACGACTTTTCGGGGTTAAGTCGGGAAGAAATCAGTTCCGGCTCCAGTACGGTTTATATATTCGGCTTATCAATTTTGTTCGTCTTTTTGTTCCTCGCTGCGCTTTACGAAAGCTGGTCCGTGCCGTTTGCCGTTCTGCTGTCGGTTCCTATTGGAGCCTTTGGCGCCATTCTGACGTTGACGTTGATTCCGTATCTGAGCAATAATATTTATGCCCAGATTGGTTTAATCACGCTGATTGGTCTGGCCGCTAAAAATGCGATTCTGATTGTCGAATTTGCGAAGGAGCGCGTCGATCGGGGCGTAGACTTGCTGGAAGCGACACTCGACGCGGTGAAACTGCGGCTTCGCCCGATCATCATGACGTCGCTGGCTTTCATTCTGGGGGTATTACCGCTCGTATTGGCCAGTGGAGCCGGTGCGGTTGCGCGGAAAACCATTGGCTGGACGGTTTTTGGCGGGATGTTGGCGGCTACTTCGCTGGCCATATTTGTAGTCCCGGTTCTGTTCGTAACCATCACCCGGTTTGCCTACGGCAAGAAAAAGCTGGAAGAACTGAAGCAAAATGCCAAAAAGCCGGAGCTACAACTGCAGGAAAATGACGGGGTTGCGCTTTAGCCCTTATTGAAACGCAAACTGATCACTGCGGAACGTTTGCCGAAGCTGAATGAGGGCAATCCGGGTCCAGGTTTTAACCGTTCCGAGCGGCAGGTTGAGCTGCTCGGCGGTTTCCTGCTGGGTATATCCCTTAAAATAGATCAGCTCGATGATTTGCCAGTGGCGGGGGTCAAGCGTCGTATTGACCACATCGCTGAATCCGATGTAGCCCACTGTATTGAACGTTGCATGCATACCGATCAGGTAGCCGTCTTGCGGTAATTCAACATGCGGGGCTTTATTGCGGGAGCGCAGATAATCGAGGGCGGTATTCCGGGTTACGTTGAGCAGCCAGGTGAATAACCGTCCTTTATTGGGGTCATGCCGGTGGATGTTTTTCCAGACTTTTACGAATGTATCCTGTAATAAATCCTCGGCCTCCGTTTCGTTTTTAACAATTTTGGTAATTACACCCAGCAGAGTGGCGGCATAGCGATCGTATAATTGGCTGAACGCAATACGACTATGGGATTTTAATCCCTCAATCAGATCCGTTTCGCAAGCGGTAGTAAAAGACTTTTTCAAAAGGAAGTAAAGAATAGTAGGGTGATCAATTTCGAATTCTGGTAGCTTTTGCTACTTCCCGTTTCCTGTTACACAATACCAGCCACGCACTGAGATCGAATCTGATTACTTAACTAAAACCGCATTAAATTGTTCTGAATGCCGTTATTTCGTGTACTATTTTAGGGTTACATGCGGAAAATACTTAAAATTTAGTAGGTATCAGAAAACAAAAAGAGCTTCCTGACCAACAGGAAGCTCTTTTTGTTGCAGAGGAATCGTTCTTAAAAGAATACACCCGCTGTGAGCGTAATATTCGTTAGCTTCGAATCGATTTGGGCGGATGCATAATCCGAGGTGTTGGGCAAGGTATAGGGCGTGTAAGCCGACTTAAACGTGTTGTAGGTCACGCTTCCGTCCAGGAAAAAACGATCGGTACGAAAACCCAAGCCACCCGACAGCAGTAACCGGCTCCGGTCGATGTTATTCAACCGCTCTTTATACGCATCGGGTAAATAGGCAACACCACCCCGGATTCGCAGCAGGCCCGCCCGGATTTCGGCACCGGCCCGCAGGTTGACCACATTTTGGTAGGTGCCCTGGATCTCTCTTTTTACATCATTCTTGAAGGCCGTATTGTCCTGCGCGTCATAAACGTTGGTGGTAACCCGCATCCCCGAATAACCTACGTAATCGGCGGTTGCGGTGATAAAGCCGATTTTGCCCGAACCCAGAAAGTAAGTCAACCCACCAGACGCCCGGAAGGGAGTCGTTAACGAATAATCAAAGTTATTCGGCGTAACAAAAACTTCTCCTTTTTCGAGGGGCAAATTCGGGTCTCTGGCCACGGCGCGAAGCGATTGCTCGAACGATTCTTTTACGCTGGTAAATGTTGGCGTTGTTAGCGAAGCACCTACCTGCAAATTACGATCAGGTTTATAGATGATGCCCAACGAGGCATTTATGCCGGTACCCGTCACTGAGAAGTTGTCGATCTGGCTGTAATTATCGAAAACCGCTCCACCAATAACCGTTTCCTTGTAGACATTTTCGAAATCGTAACGCAGTCGGCTAATCCCTAAAGACGCGCCGATGTACAACTTATCATCCAAATTACCGGCATAGCCTATGGTCCATTGCGAATTGGAACCCGACGATTCAAACGTATTTAACTGCTGGGTTGGAGCCGTGGCATCGTACCGGAAATAGGGTGGACCGGTTACCGCTGTATTGCTGGTTGGCGAGCCGTTGATTAAAAAAAGCTGGTAGGCTGCGGCAGAAGGAAAATCGGCTTCATTGGTATTTTGGTTGTAAGCGTTATTAATCTGATCGCCCGTCAGGTTTCGGTTATTGGCATCAACGATGTACGTATCAACAATCGAGCTTCGGTTATTTCGTCCCTGAAATTGAAAGCTGTTGTTCAAATTAACGTGCCGACTGTAGGTAATTCCTAGAGCGGTTCGGCGCCAGCGTCGGTTTTCATTTTGTTTATTACCCGCTAACACGACCCCAAATTGACTGATATTTCCCTTCGTGGTGTTGTTCGTCGTCAGGTTGCCGAGGTAAGTAGCCTGTGAATTTAACAGATTGAATGACGGACTCAGACTAATTTCCGAGCGGTTGTAAAACCCTAAACCGGCCGGGTTGCCAAAGGTTGAACTGGCATCGCCACCCAGGCTGGCATGATTGCCACCCAGACCGCGCATCCGGGCCGTTCCGGTTTGATTTACTTCGGAATACCGAAAGGCATCGCCAGCGTAAATATCAGCCTGGCCAAAAGCTGTGCCTGCGTACAGGAGCAACCCCACAATGCAGATACTATTTTTCATAAAATTAGGTGCTAGAAGTTAAAATCATCTACCGGACTTGTATGGTAACTCGCATTTCGAACTATAGATGCCTGAAAGGGTCGTTTAGTTTAAAATAACCCGAAAAAACTTCTTTGGTTCGTTTTGTCCCCACCATTCCGGCACGATAATACAACGAAAAAGCCCGTCGATTGTAACATCGACGGGCTTTTTATTTTTAGTAGCCACGGTATCAGTGGCATGATTTTCGAAATTAACGGGGACCACGCGATCCGCCACCGCCAGAGTAGCCGCCACCACCACCGCTCGATCCGCCAACACTGCCACCCCGGCTGCCTCCGCTGTTGAACGAAGGTGCGCTGTAACTGGGTTGGGAAGGCGGACTGTAACTGCGTTGTACAGGCGCTTCATACGAACGGGTTGGTGCCTGGTACGTATTATGCTGAGGGGCACTGTACCGTGCTCCGCCATTGTCGGAGGGCGGAGTGTAGCTACCTCGACCGTTCTGGCGGGGAGCCGCGTAGTAGTCTGAATTGCTTGGAGCGCTATAGGTCGGTGCTGAATACGAATTATTGGCACTCGCCCGGCCACCGCTGCTCGATCCTCCGTAGTAATAGTCATTCCCGCGACTATTCTGACGTCCAGCGCCGTAAGACGACCCGCCAGTATTGACCGAACCGGAGTTGGTGTTGTTTGGACGGCTGTAATAGGCGTTATTGCTCGTGTTGTTCGAAGAGTTCAACTCACCGGACCGACGGCCACCGCTGTTGCCGTTGTAACTCCGGGGTGTATTGACAAAATCTCCGTTGTACCGGTCGCGGCTCGATCCGCCACGGGCACCGTAAGTCGCATTGCGGTTTGCCCCAATGTTGTTGTAATTGTTGACAATCACCGTCGAACGTCCGTAGCCACCACCATAGTACGAATAGGGGCTGTAGAAGCTGTTATAACCGTATCCGTAAGGCGAGTAGAACGAGTCGTAGAAACCGCCACCGTAACCGAACGGACTATAGGCATAACCACCACCGAAGCCAAACGGGCTGTAGAAAGGGCTATAAAACGGACTGTAGAAGCTGTTGTAACCCCAGGATGACATGCCCAGACCGATACCCAGGCTCAGACCGCCATAAAATGGACTGTTCCAGCCCCAACGGTTCCAGCTTGAGTTCATCATCGCGGTATTATACCCGTTTGAAAATCCGCTGGTGTACGCATTGTCGGTATTCCAGCCCGGATCCGGCGAAATGCCACGCGTTACCTTACGCGCCGACACTTCACTGTAGTATTCGTCGTCGTTGTACTGACCCGTCTGCTGATCGTTAAAATCCGGATTGGAGTTCAACGTCCGTTGGTCGAACCGTTGCGTCGATTGACGATCGGTCAACCGTTTCGATTTTTGGGGAGATGAAATGACGGCTGCATCGGATGACGAACCGTAAAGATCATCAAATTCACCCGCATTCTGGGCGGTTTGTTTACTGGAGCTACAGCCCCAAAAGCCAACCGCGGCCAGTAAAGTCAGGTATTTCCAGGTGTGAAGCAGTTTCATAGTGTTGTTTGATAAAAGGTTCTAGGGACCATTTATATTGCTAAAACGCAGAAGTTGACAAATTGATTACAAATAAGCTGTTTGATTACAAATATAGGAGAAAAACCTATCTTTGCAAGCTTCACATAACATTAGACCCACATTTGTATGTTACGGTTTAATCGTAACAAAAAAATATTTTTAGTCAGACATGGCAAAAGCTATTCCTTCGCGTTCCGAGAATTATTCCGAGTGGTATAACGAGTTAATTAAAAGAGCGGATCTGGCCGAAAACTCGGCGGTTCGTGGCTGTATGATCATTAAACCGTATGGGTTTTCAATATGGGAAAAGATGCAGCGGGCTTTAGACGATATGTTTAAGGAAACCGGCCACAGCAATGCCTATTTCCCTTTGTTCATTCCCAAATCCTTTCTGAGCAAAGAAGCTTCGCACGTGGAAGGCTTTGCCAAGGAGTGTGCCGTGGTGACGCATTACCGGCTGAAAAACGCCGAAGATGGCTCCGGAGTTATCGTTGACCCGGAAGCCAAACTGGAAGAAGAACTGATCGTACGGCCCACCTCCGAAACCGTTATCTGGAGTACCTACAAAAACTGGATTCAGTCGTACCGTGACCTGCCGCTGCTGATCAACCAGTGGGCCAATGTGGTTCGCTGGGAAATGCGGACCCGGATTTTTCTGCGGACGTCCGAATTTCTCTGGCAGGAGGGCCACACCGCCCACGCCACGGCGAAGGAAGCGATGGAAGAAACGACCCAGATGCTGAATGTCTATGCAACCTTTGCGGAAGAATGGATGGCCATGCCGGTAATTCGGGGGACCAAAACCGCCAACGAACGGTTTGCCGGAGCCGACGATACGCTCTGTATCGAGGCTATGATGCAGGACGGCAAGGCATTGCAGGCCGGTACCTCTCACTTTCTGGGCCAGAATTTCGCGAAAGCCTTCGATGTGAAATTCCTGACGAAAGACAACCAGCAGGATTACGTCTGGGGAACTTCCTGGGGCGTTAGTACGCGGTTGATGGGCGCGCTCATTATGGCGCACTCCGATGACGACGGCCTGGTTTTGCCGCCGAAACTGGCACCCATTCAGGTGGTAATCATCCCGATATTTCGAAATGACGAGCAATTGGCGCAGCTGTCGGAAAAAATCAATCCGCTGATTAAAGAATTGCGCAAAGCCGGTATTTCGGTGAAATACGATACCAGCGACGCGAACAAGCCCGGCTGGAAATTTGCCGAGTATGAGCTTCGCGGAGTGCCGGTTCGGCTGGCGATGGGCATGCGTGATCTGGAAAACAATACCGTCGAAATTGCCCGCCGGGATCTGAAAACGAAAGAAACCATTTCCGCTGAGGGACTAGTGGCTCATATTCAGAGTTTGCTGGACGAAATTCAGGCCAGTATCTACAAAAAAGCCGCCCAATTCCGGCAGGAAAATACATTCCGGGTCGATACGTACGACGCGTTTAAAGAGCAGCTTGAAAAAGGCGGTTTTTTAATGGCACACTGGGACGGAACTTCCGAAACCGAAGAGGCCATTAAAGAAGAAACCAAAGCCACCATTCGCTGCATTCCACTGGATGCTGAACTCGAAGAAGGAACCTGTATTTACAGCGGAAAACCTTCAAAACAACGAGTTGTATTTGCCCGGGCTTATTAAGCGACGGCTCGTTGACCGGCAAGAACAGCCCTGATGCTGAGTGGTTTACTAGCCTGGTGGCCTTGAAATGTTAGTACGCGGGTTCAAATAATCGGCTAAATGTGACTGACTTTCGACGGGTTTGGGTAGTTTTGCCAGCACACAATTAAATTTATTATGGCACAAGCA
Source organism: Larkinella knui (assembly GCF_003858645.1). Lineage (GTDB taxonomy): Bacteria > Bacteroidota > Bacteroidia > Cytophagales > Spirosomataceae > Larkinella > Larkinella knui. Next base: position 1,223,187 of record NZ_RQJP01000001.1, read on the forward strand.
AAGGCTGGAGATACGGTGCAAGTGCACTATACCGGCAGAAAAAATGATGGTACCGTATTTGATTCGTCCAGCGGCCGATCGCCCTTGCAGTTTCAGGTAGGAAGCGGCATGGTTATCCGGGGTTTCGACGAAGGTGTGAAAGGGATGGAAGTAGGCGAGGCCAAGACCGTCCGAATTCCGGTTGAAGACGCCTATGGCCCGTCGAGCGAAGACATGATTTTCGAATTTGATCGTTCCCTGATTCCCGATGATATTGAACTCGAAATCGGGCTGACACTCAATATGCATCAGGATGGTAATCCACAGGCGGTGCCGGTTATTGTACGGAATGTTACGGCAACTTCGGTAACTCTCGACGCCAACCATCCGCTGGCGGGCGAAGAACTGATATTTGATATTGAACTGGTGGGAATCAATCCTTCAAAGCTGATTCTGTAAGGGAAACGCATTCGCGTTTTTAGCGACCCGGCCTTTCGATGGTCATTTAGCAAGATTCGGATAGAAGAACTTGCTGGAATGACCATTGAAAGGCCGGAGTCGTATTGACGGATGGCGTTCCGTGCACCGTCAGTTGATGCGAATCAGATCAATTTTAAAAATCAGAATTGAATTCGCCGGAATGCCGCCCTGAGCCCGGGATCCATACGCCAGACTAGGCGGTAGATAGAGGGTAATGCTGCCTCCCGGTGCAATCAAAGGAATACCTTCCTGCCATCCCAGAATGAGCTGATACAAGCCAAAACTTATATTTTTACCCTGGTCAAAAATTTTGCCATTGGTCAGCGAGCCTTCATAATTAACGGTCACGTTGGAGCGCACCGTGGGTTTGGGCCCCTCACCGGGCGATTGAATGGTGTAGTAAAAACCACGATCGTCAGCCGTGGCCGAAATGCCACTGGCGTCAATAAATTCTTTTAAAATCGCTACTTCGGCCTCAGGTGCTTTTGCCATAAGAATGTCTGGTTGATAAGGAAACTTTTACGGGTGCAAGATATTAGTTTTAACCGACAACTACCCCGCGAGCCGCCGGTTCGTTTGGTGGCACCGTTGTGAATCCCGCCTGAAACGGACTTTACAAATTCACCCAGGCAGAAATTTTGATTCCAAACGTCGAGATATTGGGATTGTCCCGGTAGGTAAGGCGATGAATGGCATCGACCCGGAACACTTTGAAAATGTTATCGATCCCGTAGCCCACTTCAACATACGGCGCCCGGCTCAACGACTGGAATCCCAAAACCGCCTGCCCCAACGCGTTGGTGGCTGGAATCAGCGCGCTGTTGGCCTCACTAACACCGCCCATCAATACCGCGCCGGTGGCCAGAAACCGCCATTTTAACCGGCGAATGGCAGGAATGCGATTGAAGAAAAGGCCTTCGAAATTATGCTCTGCCATCACGCCTACGTACCGATCGGTGACAAATTCAAAGAAGTTCATCAGATTATACGAGTTTTCAACCCGGAAAAACGTCTCATTTCCCAACGGGATGTACAGCAACGGATACGGTATCGTCGACGGACTATAACCGGCATTTACCTGATAGCGGGTTCGACCCAGGACACCCACCCGGAACGAATGCTGCAGGTTCAGACTGAAGCGGTGGTAGGAAAAATCGCCGTCCAGTAGATTCTTTAAGCCAAGCTGATAGCGGAAGGTGATCACCGGATTATTGGTTCCTTCCACAATAAAGCGGTCATTTTCGCTCTGCACCATCAGAGAACCGGGCGCAAACCGGGTTTCCAGCGTCAGTTCGGTGGTCCGGTAGAAGGTAGCGGTTTTTTTCTCGGGGTTATTGACTTGATAAGCAAACGGAAAGAGCGGCTCGAAGCTGCGATTCTGTAAACTGATCGTTTGCGTAATTCCTTTGCCCAGTTCGCTCTTGAGGTAGGTGTTATGAAATTCCTGCATGTATGGTCGCCGGAGCGTTCCGAAACGCGTGTAGGCGGCAAAAATCGTGTTGCCCCCCAGGTTTTCCGACGAGGTGCCCAGGCGTTCGAGATCATACGTTTTTTGAATGCCGACAATCGTATACGGTTTTTTACGGAGCACATAATCAATATTCATCCCGTATTTTAACTGCTGATCGCGGGTTCCGTAAGCCAGATAACCACCCAATATCCACCGGCGGCTGAAGCCGGTATTGGTGCGAAGCCCAAGGCGAAACCGGTGGCCTTCTACATTGTTGTAGGCATAACTGTTCAGCAGGGGGCCAACATCGAGGTGAACCGGACCGAGCGGATAATAGCCCACCATGGTCAGGTTGACCACTTCTCCCAGCAACTTCATGAACGGAACGTTGCGTACGGAATCGACGATGGTAAAGGCGCGTAATTCCTCCTGACTCAATCCTTCGGGTCGGATAGTCTGCCAGAAAACCGGTGATTTTTCACTGTAATCGTCGGCCAGTTCAAGGGGCGGTTCGTAAAATTTCGACTCCTGCGGTTTGTTCACTTTTATATTCCTTGCGGCCACATACAGGCGGACCAAAGCCCCCGGCGCATTGGGCGTTGGTTCGTCGGTATCGATCAATAGTTGCGTCAAAACCGGCAGGCGAACCGTAGAGCTTTGCGTACTATCGTCCACATCTTCCCATTCCTGCTCGATTCTGATTTCATCCACAAAATTGATGTTGGCCCGCTGGTCGATTCTGGCGTCGATCTGCGATAAGCCCAGCCGCGTGGTATCGATCCAGGTTGTGCCCGAAAACGCCAGTTCCGTAGCCCGCTTGGGTTCAAAGTCGATCTGATAACAAACAATTCCGCCGATGGTAACGGTGTCGATCAGATGAAATTTATAAATCGTTTGCCACGCCTGCCCCAGCGGAGACGGCAGATCTTTGCGGAGCAGATTGATGTAATTCCGGTAAAAATTATATTGCTGGAAAGACGATCCGGTGAGTTGGGCCGCCACTCCGCCGTCGCTAACGCCAACGCCCGAGGCCCGGCTTTTCAAAATTCGTTCTTTAACCTTGTGGGGGTTAGACCGCTGATAATACGCCGAAAACGTCTCCGAAACGTAAACCGGCACGGCGGGTTTGCCATCTTTGTCGTAGATGGCGGGCAGTTTGGCGAGCAGCCGACCCATCGGGCCGGGGCCCCGTCCTTTCCGGCGTTTGTTGGCAAAATTATTGACGTAGGCTTCAACTTTTGAGTAGCTTTCGTATTGAAAAGCCGTCAGTTGATCGGGGTCAAACTGATCACGCCGGCGGATGGCTTCACGGATGATTCGGTAGGCCGGATCACCGCCTTTTGCGTACACTTTTACTTCCTGTAATTTCGTCGCCGACGGGGTAAGAACGGCATCGATGGTTTGAACGGACACCGGACTGAGCCAGTAAACCCGGTTTTGATACCCTAAACTTGAAACGATAAGCGAGTCGCCGGATTGGCTGGATAGCAGCGTATACCTGCCATTTTCGTCCGAAGTAGTTCCAACGGTTTTGCCTTTTATGGCAACATTGGCGAAAGGAATACCCTGGCCGGTGCCGGCGTCGGTGATTCGACCACTGATCTTATAAGATGGTTGCGCAAAAACCGGAAAGAAAAGCGAACTCAGAACCACAACGAGCAGTCCGAATTGCCTCCGTACAATAGGCCTCATTCTTAAATTCAATGGTATGAATAGTCCTGATTTAACACAAATGAAGTCAGCAGTGTTTACCAAGTTAACTGATTTTAGGTGATTAGCAGACAAATCGTCGAATTGTATAGTCGTTTTACCAAAATAATCCTATACATTGTTGTTGCAGAGACTTCATCCGGTACCAATTAGACTTTATATACTATTTTTTGTCACAGTTCCTGACTATTTTACGTTTAACTTGAAAAACATGTCATGCCCACCGATCGATCGTCAATTAACCGTACGCGGGAATATGCGGAAGCGTTGCTGCAACAGATGCCTGACGGCATGGAATACCATAATTTGAAACACACCCGCGAGGTCGTGGAGGCTTCCGAGCTGATTGGCCAGCAAAGCGGTCTGAATCCGGAAGACTTAGAGAACGTCCTGATTGCTGCCTGGCTACACGATGTGGGGTACGCAAGAAGTTGCCAGCACCACGAAGCCACCGGGGCTGAAATGGCCCGGCCTTTTCTGGAAGAATTACCCCTTGGGCCCGAACGGGTTCAGGCGGTTGTCGACAGCATTCTGGCTACGAAAATGCCGCAAGATCCGCATTCCAAAATCGCTGAAGTGCTCTGTGACGCGGATCTGTTTCATCTGAGTACCGATCAGTTTTTTGAGCGTAGCGAATTGCTGCGGCAGGAAATGAAGAGCACCTTCGGCAAGATTAGCAAGAAAAAGTGGTTGCAGGGTTCGATTCAATTAATGGAAAGACACCAGTATTTTACCGAGTACGGGAAAGAAGTTTTGACCCCGCTGAAGGAGAAAAATTTGAAGAAAGCCCGGCATAAACTGGCTGATCTTGAGGAAGAGGATGAAAAAGACGGAAAGTCGTCGGATAAACACAAATCAGACAAACACAAACCGGGCAAGCATAAATCGGAGAATGATACCGAAGAAGCTGAATCCGAAAAACCGAAAAAACCGGTACGGGGCATTGAAACCATGTTTCGGGTGACTTCCCAAAACCATTTTCAGCTCAGCGCGATGGCCGACAACAAGGCAAACATCATGATTTCGGTCAACACCATCATCGTATCGCTGATCATCAGTATTCTGATTCGGAAACTGGAAGAGTGGCCCCAGTTGGTGATTCCGACCATCATGTTGACAGGCAGTTGTCTGGTCGCTACCATCTTCGCCATTCTGGCCACCCGGCCGACGATCACCAGCGGGCGATTTTCAAAAGAAGACATTCACCAGAAACAGGCCAATCTGTTATTTTTTGGCAATTTCCATAAAATGGACCTGGCTGATTATGAATGGGGAATGCGGGAAATGATGAACGACAGCGATTTTTTGTACAGCAGTATGACCCGCGATATTTACTATTTAGGGAAAGTGTTGGGTAAAAAATACCGGTTGCTTCGCATTTCCTACACCACTTTTATGTTCGGATTTGCAGCCTCCGTGCTGGCATTTGGAGTTGCTGCCTATTATTTTCCGGTGAAATAAACGAAGTCAACGGCTGGCGAAATCCCAAGTCGCCGATGTATTCTCTAAAACGATACGTAATTTAATGAAAATACCAGTTGTGGTTGTTCTCGCCATGTTCAGTTTTTTGAATGCTTGTACTTCAAAAAAAGGAGACAAAAAGGCCGAAAGTCAGTTGGAAACCGCGGGCAGTGCGTCGGAAAGTCATTCGTTTGCCTACGATTTAAAAACGCCGTCCCGCCGGTTTACGCTTCCGCCGGATTTGCAGGAAATCTCCGGATTGTCGTATTACAAAACCAACCAATTGCTGTGTGTGCAGGATGAAAAGGCCGTTGCGTATATCTATGATCTGAAAAAAAGTGAAGTGGCCGACTCGTCGGTCTTCGGTGGCTATGGCGATTTCGAAGGCATTGAATGGGCCGACAACGAAATTTATACCCTCAAAAGCAACGGTGATCTCTACCACTTCAAACCATTTTCGAAGCAGATTGCGCAGTTATCGACTGATTTGCCGGCTAAAGTGGAAGTCGAAGGACTGGCCTATGACGCCCAGACCAACCGGCTAATGATTGCCGTCAAAGAAGGCGGCAAAAAAGGGGAGAAGGTGGTTTATATGTACGATATTAAAACGAAAGTGGTTTATAAAGGACTGACGATCAAGGATGAGGTGTTGGCTGAGGCTGGCGTAGCGGTTCATAAATTCAAGCCGTCCGGGCTGGCGGTTCATCCAAAAACCGGGGACATTTATTTTTTGACCTCGATCGGTAAACAGGTGGTTGTCCTGAATCGGAAAGGGCAGGTAACGGCAACCCAATCGCTCGATCCTGCCTTATTTCGTCAGCCCGAAGGAATTTGCTTTTCGCCCGACGGAACGCTTTACATTGCCAGTGAGGGCGATGGAAAAGCCGGGTATATTCTCGAATTTGCGAACCAGCCTTAACGCTGAATTGTAATAGGCTTATGAAAATACGCTATACAGCCTTCCTCTGCCTGATTTTGTTTTCCTCCCACCGGGTTATCGCCCAATCGAAACCCTATACGGTTTTTCTGCTGGGCGACGCCGGCGAACCGCAGCCGGAAGGAAAAGATGCGGTTTTGAAAACCGTTCAGAAACAGTTGCAAAACAGCGGTTCCAACAGCAGCCTGATTTACCTCGGTGACAATATTTATCCCCGGGGAATGCCCGATTCATCGCACGCTGACCGGGCCGAAGCCGAGCGTCGGATGCGCGATCAGCTGGCCATCCTGAGCGGTTTTAAAGGACGCGCATTTGTGATTCCGGGTAACCACGACTGGCAGCAGGGAAAGCGCGAAGGTTGGCAGCGGATTCGTAATCAGGCGGATTTTGTGACCGCCGAAGTAGGCCGTGATGATGTGTTTTTTCCAAAAGACGGTTGCCCGGGGCCGGTGGAAGTGCCTTTAACTGACGAGATTACACTGGTTTTGATCGATACGCAGTGGTGGTTGCATCCCTGGGATAAACCGGGTGAAGAATCGGATTGCGAAGCCAAAGACCTGCCGTCGTTTTTGCTGTTGCTGGATGATGTTCTGGCCCGAAATCAAACCAAAAAAGTCGTTTTAGCCGGCCATCATCCGATGTACAGCCACGGCGAACACGGCGGTTATTTTACGCTGAAAGATCACCTGTTTCCCTTAACGGACCTCAATCCATCGCTGTATATTCCATTGCCGGTTTTGGGTTCGATCTATCCTTTTTATCGTTCGGTGATCGGAAATATTCAGGATATTCAGCATCCGAAGTACAAAATGATGCGGAATGGCCTGGTTTCGCTCCTCAAAAAATACCGCAACGTCGTCTACGTCAACGGGCACGATCACAACGAGCAATTGATTCTGCGCGATTCGACGTATTACGTCACGAGCGGGAGTGGTTCCAAATCGGTGTCGGTCAAGAAAGGCCGCAACAGTTTATTCGCTTCGTCTGCCAAGGGATTTGCGCGACTGGATTTTGAAGAAACCGGTCAGACAAGAGTCCGGTTTTTTTCGCCCGATCAGGGCACCGAAACCGGCCGGTTGCTGTTTGAAACGACCTTTACACTTCCCGTAAAACCCGTTCAGGTTGATCCGAAAACCGCGTCGCCAACGGTGCTGAACATCATTCCCAGCGGGCAGTATGCCGCTTCGCCTTTTCATCGCATGTTGCTGGGTGAAAACTACCGCCAGGTCTGGCAAAGCCCGGTTTCGGTTCCGGTGCTGGATTTGCGCCGGGAAGCGGGCGGCTTGAAACCGCTGCAACGCGGGGGCGGTATGCAGACGTTTTCGTTGCGGCTGGCCGGCAACGATGGCAAAGAATACGTGCTGCGTTCGGTTGAGAAATACGCCGAAAACGCCATTCCGAAAACGTTGCGAAGCGGTTTTGTTCATGATCTGGTTCAGGATCAGATTTCGGCTTCGCACCCGTTTGCAGCCCTGGTCGTACCGCCGTTGGCCGATGCTGCGGGCGTTTTTCATACCAATCCCAAATTAGTGATCGTGCCGGATGATTCCCTGCTCGGACCCTACCGCCGGACTTTCGCTAAATCACTGGCCCTGTTTGAAGAACGGGTCGATGGGAGTTATGAAAGCAGCAGCCAGTTTGGCGGTACCAAAAAAATAGTCAGTACGCTCAAACTCCTCGATAAACTGGCCGAAGATAATGATAATCAGGTGGACCAGCAGGCGGTTTTGAAAGCGCGTATTTTTGATATCTGGCTGGGCGACTGGGATCGGCACGATGATCAATGGCGCTGGGCGAGTTTCAAAAGCCACAAAGGAGCCGTCTATAAGCCCATTCCGCGGGACCGTGATCAGGCTTTTTTTGTGAATATGGGGCTCATTCCCCGCATTGTGAGCCGGAAATGGGCCATGCCGAAGTTTCAGGGATTTAACGCAACGATTCGCGATGTGCCCGGTTTGGCGTTCAATGCGCGGTATTTTGACCGGAGTTTTCTGACCGAGCCCTCGCTGGAAGACTGGTTGAAAACCGCCGACTCCCTCAAAAACCAGCTGACGGATGCCGTGATCGATGACGCGTTGAAGCAATTGCCTGAAGCTGCGTATCAGGAAACGGCGGCCACCCTTAAAGCCAGGCTGCAAAGCCGCCGTGCGGATCTGACCCGGTATGCCGCTGAACTTTACCGGTTTCTGGCCCGTACCGTTGATGTTACCGGCAGTGATAAAAAGGAGCGGTTTGTGGTGGATCGACAACCGGACGGACAAATGACGGTGGTGGTGTATAAACTGAAAAAAGAGGGCGAGTCCGGAGAACAGCTCTACCGGCGTGTTTTCAGTGCGGACGAAACGCGCGAAGTGCGTTTGTATGGCATGGGTGGCGATGATGAATTCATCCTGCAAGGCGAAACGAACGACGGAATTTTAGTGCGAATCATTGGCGGAAAAGGCCGCGATCAGGTGGTTGATCGTTCGTCCGTGTCGGGCCCCGGACGAAAAACCGTGGTTTATGATTCTAAAAAAACGATGGTAGAGCCCGGTTCTGAAACCCGGCTGCGGCTGTCGGGAAAGTCGGCAGTGAATGACTATGACCGGAAAAGCTTTAAATACGACGTTTTATTTCCGCAGGTTTCGGTGCAGTACAATCCGGATGACGGCCTGTTTCTGGGGGGCGGTTTTATTTATACCAAACAGGGTTTCCGGAAGGTGCCGTTTGCCCAGCAGCACCGGTTTGTGGTCAATCACGCATTTGCCACGCAGGCCTATAATTTTAATTACGACGGTATTTTTACGGACGTCATTGGCGGTGCCGATCTGCGTATCGATGCCGACATTCAGGCTCCAAATTATGTTTCCAACTTTTTTGGACTCGGTAATAATACGGTTTTTGATAAAAATAAGGGCATTCGGTATTATCGTACCCGATTCGAAAATATCTCACTGAGTGCGTTAATTCAGCACAAAGTGGGCAGCCTCAATTTGTATTATGGCCCGGCGGTGGAAAGCATTGAAGTAGAGGAAAATACGAAGCGGTATATCAATGAATTTGCCAAAAGCTTACCCGATGGCCAGAACCTGTTTACCCGACGTTTGTACGCGGGACTGAAAGCCGGTTTTCTGATCGACAGCCGCGACAGCAAGATTTTGCCCACACGCGGTACGTACTGGCGCACGGAATTACGGCTCTATAACGGGATCACCAGCTACTCTAAAAATCTGACGCGACTGCAATCCGATCTGGCTTTTTACGCCAGTCTGCGGCTTCCGACCACGCTGACTATCGCTTCGCGGGTGGGTGGAGGAATCAATTTCTCGGATTTTGAATTTTTTCAGGCCAATACGCTCGGCGGCCTGTCGAATCTGCGCGGCTTTCGGAGAACACGCTTTGCGGGGCGGAGTACGCTCTACAACAATACCGAACTCAGGCTTAAAGTCGCGACCATTCGTACGTATCTGTTCCCGGCGTATGTCGGTTTACTGGGCTTTAACGACGTCGGGCGTGTCTGGGTAAAGGGAGAAAACTCGAACCACTGGCACCACGGTTACGGTGGGGGAGTCTGGCTGTCGCCGTACAAGCAGGCCGTTATCTCGTTTTTATACGCGATCTCGGAGGAAGAAAGGCTTCCATTGCTTCGCGTTGGGTTCCTGTTCTGATGTCAGGACAGTTTGTATAATTCGACGCCTTCTTCCATGCCTTTGACGTCGACGACGCCCAGAAGTTCCGTTAAAGCCGGGTATTCGGAGAGTTCGTTGATGACATCCTGAGACACCAGCATGTTGGTGCCGTATTCTTTGTTGAGTTGTTCGATGCGGGCGGCCAGAATCACCACATTGCCGGTGATGGAGAACTGTTGCCGGGTTTCGGTGCCAATGTTGCCAATGACCGCATCGCCCACGTGCACGCCGATGCCGACGCTGGTGGGAATAATCCGGTCTTCAAACACGGCTTTCTTGATTTCAGCAATGATTTCCAACCCGGCTTTTACGGCATTTTGGGCGGGATTTTCCAACGGAATCGGGGCACCAAAAGTAATCATGCATCCGTCACCCAGAAACTGGTTGACAATGCCACCGTGGCGGTTTACAACGTCGACGATGATTCTGAAGAACGAATTTTGATAGGCAACGACCTCATCCGCCGTGTGTTTGTCGGCATACTTGGTGAAATTTCGGATGTCCAGAAACAGCACACTAACTTTCATATGCTGGCTTTTGAGCATGCCTTTTTCCTTGATAATCAAATCCGCAATTTCGGGCGAAACCTGTTGCCCAAAGAAGGTAACCAACTGATCATGAATCTCGCTGCTTTCAATGGACGTCTGGATGCTTTTCTGAATTTGCCGGGAAACAAAACCGGCGCAGGCCCCGCATAACACTAGTATGCCCGCTTTCAATATGTAGGCAAACGAAACCGACATATACAGATCCAGCGAATCGATCGTGGTCGACGGTTCTTCCAGCAGGTATAAACTCAGCAGCAGGTACTCCAGGCCAGCGACAAGGCCCGTATAAAACGAAATCCAGAAATTGAGCCGAAGCGTGGAGAGGATGATGAAAAAGTAATAAAAAGTGGCAAATGGCGACAGCATCACCAGAATCGGATGTTCGAACTTATCCGAAATCAGATACATTAACAGAGAGATGGAAGTGACCTCGAAGGTGGCGTTGAGAAATTTCGTAAACTGCGGCATGGTAACCCCTTTGCGCAGCCACACCCGGAACAGATTCCAGATGCTCAGTTCATAGAGGGACATGAACAGTACAAAGCTGAAAACCACCTTCAAAACCTCGTCTTTGGCCTTTTGCGGAAAAGCCGAGTCAGGAATGAAGGAGTGGAAAAAAAGCGCAATAATGACGCCCAGGCTGAAGACAACCGCCATCAATCCCGCCCGCTGTTTCTCGCGCCGGAGATTTTCCTGGGCAAAGGTGAGATTAAAATACGGGCTGATTTCGGCTTTTTGCCTTTTTCGGTAAACAAATGTCATAGCGTCCGGATTGTAGATTGCTCAATATGACAACACTAGGTGCAAATTAATTCCATTTGACCTCCTTTCCCAACCGACAGCGATGAATCACCAAATGAAGGGAGTGAATCGCCAAAGAAGTTTCACGAGTGTTTAAAGTGGGAAATAGCGACTATTACGTCTGCCGAAATCGGTATAGGCCTTTCACAAACCCGCCATCGCAGACCTTTCTTCCCCACACCAGATGGTTTCATTCCCGTTGAAGCCATTCAGGCGTAAACCAGATTCACCCGGAAGAATACAAAACCGCACTCCTACGCTTGCAGTCATACCCTCGTTAATTGGACCGCTATTCAGGAAAAATGAAATAAATTTTATTTCTTCTTTTTATATTGCAACTACAGAAATTTTCCACGAAAATGGGCAGTGCCGCGCGAATAAACCTCGATACCGGTCATGCCCGGAATTGAAAACCGGTTTTGAAAACGAAAGCCGGTTGGCCGGTAATTTCCGTTCAGTGGGCCTTTGTTGGGGCTGTCTGCCAACCTTTCACGTTTGAATCGCACGAATGATCAACCTGACGCACGGGTATACTTCACTGAAATGGATCATCCTGACGATACTGGTGGCGTCCTGTCATTCCGACGAAGCAGTGCCGGTTCTGATTCAGGAACCGGACACTGCGGCACAGGCTTCGCTGGTGAGCGTATTACCCACGGGCGCAACGTCGGTGGAGGTCATTGTGAAAAGTATCCGGCTCGACGCTCCCGGCTGGCGAATTACGGCCAGTTCGGCCGATGGCAGTCCGCTTCCAATGCCGCCCGGTGAAACCAAAGATTTGAACCTGTTTACGCTGACGACCTTCCGGCTGAATGGTTTCGTCAATGCGCAAACGTATCAGTTCCGGCTGGCTTTTAAGTTCGCCGGTCAGGATTCGATTACGGCGGTACGTTCCTATACGCACCGGCTTCCAACCGCGCCCCGCTGGACCCGGCTGGCTCATGCACCGATTGCCGGGGGGGATTATACGGCCTGCCCCGTGGCGGTTGATGCCGTTTGTGGGGCCAACCCCGACAATGGGTGTGGCCATCCCGGCACGGGTGCCTATGTGGGAAACCGGGTGCAGCTGCTCCGCTATGCGGGTCCGCTTCAGGATCGCCTGCAAATTCGGCTCTACGACCGGGCGACCGATAGCTGGCCGTTTTATGCCGTTGGGGAATCACGAATACCCCGCCAGGGTGTGATTCAGTACAACGTGTTTTTTATGGGCGTAGATCGTTACCAGTTCAGCGGACTGGGCTACATCACTGAAGAGCGGGCGGCCGGTAAGTATTTTTATTACCGGGATATGGCGGTTCTGCTGCCCGTTGGCGGCAGCCCGCTCAAACCTCTGTACGGCGGGGAAGACGGCGAAGTAGCCTTTTTCACAACCACCGATGAAGCGTATTTTTTGACCCAGAACGGCTCACCCGCCATGCGGAGCATCCATGCTACCTTCACCCAGACGGTGCGTGCTCCCCTGCCCGAACCACCCGGAACCCTGGCCACCTTTTCCATCCGCAACATCGGTTATGTGGTGAACCAGCGACCGGGCCAGCCCATCCGGCTTTGGGCCTACGACCCCACTACCGATGCCTGGAGCCGGCGGGCCGATTTTCCGGGTTCGGCCCGGCAGCGGGGTGTAGGCTTCGCGCTGGCCCGCAGCGGTTATTTTGGCCTGGGGCTGACACCCGACGGACAGGGATTGCGTGATCTCTGGCAGTATGATCCCGCCACCAACCGCTGGCAGTACATCACCGACTACCCGGGTCAGGGGAATCAGTTGCTGGCCGTGTTCAGCGCACCGGACGGAGCCAAACCCGAACGGGCGTACCTGGGCTGGGGCTACGAGGCTCAAAGAACCAGCCTGGGAATCAACCGTATTGTTGGCTGTACTGACTGGTGGGAGTTGACGCCCTGAAACAAATTCCGGAAAACCGATTGACTTGGCCTTTTGACCCGAAGATGAACGATCGACAAACCTTGACCAGACCCGTGCAACGCTCCATCGCCCTCTACCTTCTGCTGACGACCTTCGCTGGCTGCGTCGATCCGGTCGAATTGCCCATCCGGCAAACCGAGCGTCGGCTGGTGGTGGATGGGTTGATTACCGATGAACCCCCGCCGTACGTCATTAAGCTGACGTATTCGGGCAATCTGAACCGGGCTTTGCTGATTCCTGACGAACTGGCCATCAACGGGGCCGTGGCTACCGTGGAAGATAATCTGGGCCATCAGGCTCAACTGCAGCAGGATCCGCTGAACCCGGCTTTCTACTGGATGCGGGACTCCCGGCTTCAGGGGGTTCCGGGCCGTGCCTATACGCTGCGGATTCAGTTGCCCGATGGCAGCCGCTACGTTTCCCGGCCAGAAGTGCTGGCTCCGGTGCCCGCCATTGAGAAACTCTACGCCGAATACCGGGTATCCGACCCCACTTTACTGGCGCTTAATTCATTTGTGGTGCGCATCGATACCCAGGATCCGCCCGAGCCGGGCAACTTCTACCGCTGGCAGGCCATGAGTTATATGCCTGTCTGGAGCACGAGCAACGATCCGCAGGGGTATTACAACCGATCAATCTCAGCTGGCGAAGGAGCCTATGCGCCGTTTTACGGCCCGCTTACCCAGGTTCTCAGTGACCAGCTAATCAACGGAAACCGGCTCGCAGGACAGGTGGTGTTAACGGCTCCCCTGGTTGCTTTAGGCACCCAATACATAGAAGTCCGGCAGTACGCTCTCTCGCGGGCGGCTTATCAGTACTGGGTACTCTACCAGGAGCAGCTTTCGCGCAGCGGTACGATTTTCGATCCGCAGCCCGCTAGCATCGAGGGCAACGTCCGATCGGCGACAGACACGAACAAGTTGGCCCTGGGGTTCTTCGGAGCGTCGGCCGTCAGTCGCCAGCGCATGATCATCCCAACCGATACCATCAATTACGCCCGGTTTGTTTCGCGTTTCGGACCCCTGCTGTTTAGCAATGCCCGCCCTGAAATTCCGGGTCTGGCGCGGGAGCAGGCTCAGGCCGCTCCGCCCGCCAAATGGCTCACGTATGGAAAATAATCTTGCTACTCAACCCGCATGCGACCTTACTCCGTTTGTTTGAGATTAACCCTAGGCCTGGTGTTGCTGGCCGTATCCGCTGTGCGGGCCCAGGACCGGTATTGGATTCGGGGCCGAATTACCGATGGCGCATCGGGACGGGGATTGCCGAATGTGTCGATCACCATCAAGAAACAGGGCGTTGGTACGCTGAGTGACAGCACGGGTGCGTATGGCCTGCGGGTACTTCCCGGATTGTACAGCCTGACTTATTCCCGGATCGGGTATTACAGCCGAAGTGTTCCGGCGGACGTTAGCCGCACCGATGAGGTCGTCGATGTGATGCTTAATCCTGACATCCGGCAGTTGGAAGAGGTCAGTGTAACGGGCCGGGCCCCGGATGCCAACGTTTCGGCCACTCAAATGAGCGTGGTCAAGCTCGATATGAAGAGTTTGCGTAATATCCCCGTTGTTTTTGGCGAAGTCGATGTCCTCAAAGCCCTGACGCTTCAACCGGGGGTTAGCACGGTGGGCGAGGGGGCGGGCGGTTTCAACGTACGGGGTGGTCGCACGGATCAGAATCTGGTATTGCTGGACGGCGCACCGCTGTACAATACCAGCCATTTGCTGGGTCTACTGAGCAATCTGAACGCCGATGCCATTCAGGATGTCACGCTGTATAAAGGCGGCATACCGGCTGCCTACGGTGGGCGGCTGTCGAGTTTGCTGCTGATGAACACCAAAACGGGCGAGACCGACCGGCTTAGCAGTACCGGGGGAATCGGATTGATGACGAGTCGGTTGCTGGTGCAGGGACCCATAACGAAGGACAAAAAACTAACGTTTTTGGCCGGGGGACGCATGGCCTATCCGTCGCTGCTACTGGGGCTATTTCCGGCCCCAACCAACCGCAACCGGGCCTCATTTTATGATCTGAACGGTCGGATTACGTACCGATTTACCCCGAATAGCCAGCTGACCACCACACTCTACCGGTCGTTTGATACCTTTAAATTCCCGCAGGATACGCTCTATACCACCCAGTCGACCCTGCTCACGGCCCGCTTTAGCCAGCGGGTCAACACCCGCCTGTCATTTAACCTGACCGCCACTCAGAGCGACTATCGCTTTTTTTTGGATGGTCAGGGCGCGGCCAACACGTACCGCTATCGCTCGACGCTCCGCCAGCGCGACGCCCGGTTCGACGGTTTGTGGATGCCCAGACCGTCTCACCGGATCGAGTTTGGAAGTTCGCTGACGGCTTATGTCCTGTTGCCGGGGGCCATCACGCCCACAGGTGCCCGCTCGAACATCATCTCCCAGACGCTGGCTGCCGAACAGGCCCGCGAATGGGCGGGCTACCTCTCCGACGAATGGACGCCATTGCGTTGGCTGTCGATTCAGGTGGGGGTTCGATACGCCCGGTTTTCCAACATCGGGCCGGGAGAGGCCTACCAGTATGCGGAGGGCGTGCCCCGCAGCCGCGAAACCATCACCGATACCCTGCACTACGGGAGCGGAAAACCGGTCGCACGCTACGGCGGCTGGGAACCCCGGATGACGGCGCGGGTCAACTTGACCACCGCGAGTTCCCTGAAATTCAGCTACCACCGCACCCGGCAGTTTCTGCACCTGATTTCCAACACGACCGCTATCTCACCGGTCGATTTCTGGAAACTCAGCAACGCACTGGTAACACCCGCAGTGGCTGATCAGTGGGCCGTGGGGTATTTTCACAACTTCCGGGATAATCAGTACGAAACCTCGCTGGAGGTGTACCGCAAGGAAATGACCCAACTGGTGGAATACCGCAATGGAGCAACGCTGCTGCTGAACCCGGCACTGGATGCCGATTTATTGGCGGCTCAGGGGCGGGCGTATGGCGTCGAGGTGAGCGTTCAGAAAACGCGCGGTCTGTTGACGGGCCTTCTGGCCTACACATTTGCCCGAACGCTGGCGCGGGTTCAGACCACCTACGCCCGTGACCAGATCAACGGCGGTGCGTGGTATCCCTCTACCTTTGACCGGCCCCACAATCTGACCCTGGCCACCCAGTGGAAATGGAGCCGGGGGTGGACGTTCGGCACCAATTTCATTTATACCAGCGGCCGGCCGACAACCTATCCCGACGGGACCTATCGGTTGAACGGGTCCAAAGTGCTGGATTACTCACAGCGCAACGCCGACCGCATCCCCGACTACCACCGGCTGGATGTTTCGTTTACCAAAGACGGTCGACGGAGGCCAGGTCAGCATCGGTACAGCAACTGGTCGGTATCGTTCTACAACGTTTATGCCCGCAAGAACCCGTACTCGATTTATTTTCAGCGCGTGAATACCACCACCCGTAGCTACCAACTTTCGGTTTTTGGCACCATCATCCCGTCCCTCAGCTGGAATTTCAACTACTAAACTGGGGGATGAGAAGCCTTTTTTCCGTGGCACTGCAGGCAGGAGCCGCACAGGAATAAAACGTCATTGACCCGTATTAACCTTGACATCCCGGAACATGAACACGTTGTCGCTGATTCTGAGGGGTTTGCCGCTGGAAGTGGTTACGTTCCTGAGAATGACCTCTTTGGTTTTGACATACGGGAATTTTTCCTGGTAGGAATCGTCCGTCATTTCCGGATTGAAATTGGCAAAAATGGCCGGTCCCTGGTACGTTTCAGGGTGTTGGGAGTCGTCAATGCGGAGGTTTTCGATGGTGATCTTTTCCGGCATATAACAAGTGTAGCCGAAATTATGCTGACCGGTATAGAATCCGCTGATCAGGGCGGCACTGACCGGTTTGCCGTCGGACGGCACGAAAACACAGTTGCGGATCACGAGTTCGCCCTGCCAGGTACTGCCGTAGTCGGGGCGCAGATTGACAATACTCCTGCCGCGGATCGTGCAATTTTCTACCAGCAGGACGCCCGTGCCAATGGCATTGATTCCCATGTGCCCCAGGGTCGAGTTGCGGATGGTGGCATTGGCAACGCCCTGGTGGGCATCAAACCGGGAAAGCGTGCAATGGTCATACAGCAGATTCTTGCAGAAGTTAGAACCCAGAATGCCCCAGTACCGGTTGTCGTTGATGTCGTTGGTCTGACTACAATTTACGAAGGATACGTTCAGGGCGCGGTTGGCCGAAAGATCGTAGGTTCCCATGGTGACAGGCTTGCCCGCGGCACCAATGGTCGTATAAGTTTTGTGTCCGGTCAGGAGGGCGTTTTTTACCGTAACATAGGCGC
Organism: Larkinella knui; assembly: GCF_003858645.1. Classification (GTDB taxonomy): domain Bacteria; phylum Bacteroidota; class Bacteroidia; order Cytophagales; family Spirosomataceae; genus Larkinella; species Larkinella knui. Next base: position 1,240,475 of record NZ_RQJP01000001.1, read on the forward strand.
AATCACCAATATTGAGGAAGCCTCCATAGGGTGCACCGTGGTCTTCTTCGCCCCTGATGCGGTGTTCCAGCCCTTCAACCAGCACCTGGGACCGCCTGATGGCCATATTCCGGTTGTAATAGGTATACTTGGATTCGGCTTTATTGGCGATGGTGGTAAAACGTCCCCCAGTGATCTTCAGGGGTTTCTCGTCGATGGGCAGCGCGGTTATTTCCGTAATTTCGTCGAAATCCCAGATGATCGGAGCGTTTTTATCCACGTTGCCGGTTTTGTCAACGACAAAAATATCGGTCTGCGAAGATCCATCGTTCTGGTTGAGCCCAAACCGGATGTATTGCTTTACCCTGGAATTCGTAACCGTGATCAGACAGGGGCCGGGTAAAGACGCATCGATTTTTTTCTGATCCCTCCGAAGGGAGGATATCGTTTCGAGCTTAAACGGTTTGAGGTCTGAACCTACCGTAAAAACAGAAGCATTTCGATTTTCTACCTCCGTGTCGTCGATAATGAAGGCCGCCGTTCCGAAATCAGTGTCAGTCCGGATGAGTGCTGTGCGCTCTTTTCCGCCGATATAGTAGGTGGCTCCCTCATCGGCTTTCACCAAAAGACCGTGGAGGTTGGCAAATGCATGGGTCGCAGCGATAGCGTCGATATCATCGGTTTTTCCATTGCCTCTGGCACCGAAGCCGCTGTAATGTACCAATCCGGCGGCTTTGTAGGCAAGCACATCCTTCGGCGATACGTTTACGTGCAATTCCCTGTTTTCCGTGAATACCCGGGTTTTTCCCTTTTGGGAGGTAATCACTACATTTTCAAGCGGGTCTTTACCCTGCCCCTGGGTCACCAGTGCACAGCGTATCAGGAGAAATGTCAGGAACGTATACTTTAGCATGGGGTCAATTTAGTCATCATTTAGGGCCTTTAGATTGCTCTATCGGTACGCGGTTTGATGGGAACCGGCATAAGGCAAAGTGGTTACTGGAGGTAATTTACTCAACGAAGCAGGCAACCGGGTTGGACCCGGACGCAATGGGCGACCTGCAAAACTCCCCGTTCCCCCGTTTGTTTTGTCAAAGTCAACGCGGCAGCATGGGAAAAAGCCGCCTGATTTCGTCCGGGTTGGGCTGTTTCCCATACTCGCAGATTTCGAAGACTTCAACCGATTTTACCTTGGCAGCCTTTTCGGGCCCATACCATTTTTCAACGGAAGCCTTAATTTCGGGCGTCAGAGCAGAGCGCCTTTCCATCGCGGCCAGCAACCATTTCTTCCGTTCCACGGGGTCTTTGGGAACGTTAGCCAGATCCTGCCGGGTCCAGGGTAACCACTCATAGAACTGGGACGTATGCGCATCCAGACCCTCAACTTTTTTAGCCAGTGTTTCGGTAATATCGATGGCAATGTCGGGGCGGAACGGATTGGGGCGCTGAAAACCGTCGCGGAAGTAGAGAAAAACAGGGTTTTTTGCCAGTGGGGGCACACTGCTTAAAACGTTGGGGACGATGACCAAATAAGCGGCATCCTGCACCAGGACGCCCGTGTTTCGGTGATCCGGATGATAATCATTGGTTCGGGGTGCGATCACCACATCCGCATTCCATTCCCTGATTTTGCGAATGACCGCCAGGCGGTTTTCCAGCGTAGGCATCAGCTCACCGTCATGATTGTCGAGCACGTCGTAGGTAATGCCCAGCCGTTTTGCCACTTCCTGGGTTTCCTTGTATCTTCTTCTGGCCAACTCGCCCCCGCCGATGTCCTGATGCCCCGCATCCCCGTTGGTCATCGATACAAATTTGACTTTATGACCCATGGCGGAGTAAATGGAGGCTATTCCGCCTGCACCCAGGTCGCAATCGTCCGGATGGGCCCCAATAACGATGATGCGCAAAGGCGTGACCGGTATTTGTGCAAACGTGCAGGGGGCTCCCAGGCTTAGCACCAGCAGCAGGGTTAATCGTATCGTCATCATAGTCCGGGTATACATACTACTGGCAGGTTAATGGTTTCGAGTGCGGTATTCTCATTCCAGTTCAAAAACGATATTTTCAGTGAATTTTTAAAATAATTTGAATAAAGACTTTACGCCGGCCCTGATCAGGAGGAGAAAGATCAATCAGTAGAAGTGAGCCTATGGGGTGCTTACCAGACAAATTCGTCGATCTAAACAAAGTGAGTATGAAAATAGGGATCGTTGCCCTTATGAGCTGGATTGTCCTAAGCGCACCACTTTTTGCACAAAACGCGGTGAAAGCATCCTTTCCGGATGGCAGTCCAATCAGTAGCTGGTTTACGGCAAACCACAAAGTAGACCTGGCCCAACTCGGTAAGAAATATGTGATCACGGATTTTGGCGTAAAACCAGACAGCACCCTGGTGCAAACCGATGCGATTCAGCAGATTATCGATGCCGCAGCCCGGAAGGGCGGGGGCGTCATTGTTATTCCGCACGGTACGTTTCTGAGCGGGGCTTTATTTTTCAAGCCCAAAACCCATTTGCACCTGGTGGAGGGCGCCGTTCTGAAAGGCTCTGACACCATCGCCGACTATCCTAAATTACCCTCGCGGATGGAAGGGCAGAGTCTGGATTACTTTTCGGCGCTGGTCAACGCCTATCAGGTCGATGGCTTTACAATTTCCGGAAAAGGGACCATTGATGGCAACGGCCGACGGTTTTGGGAGGCTTTCTGGGCCCGCCGGAAAGAAAACCCGAACTGCACGAATCTGGAGGTGTCGCGGCCCCGGTTGGTCTTCATCTGGCAATGCAACAACGTACAGGTTCAGGATGTAAAACTGCACAATGCGGGTTTCTGGACCAGTCACTATTACCAGTGTCGGAACGTGAAAGTGCTGAATGTACACATCTATTCGCCCTACAAGCCCGTGAAAGCACCCAGTACGGATGCCATTGATCTGGATGTGTGTACCAACGTGCTGATTAAAAGCTGCTATCTGTCGGTCAATGACGACGCCATTGCTCTCAAAGGTGGCAAAGGGCCCTGGGCCGACCGGGTGCCCAGCAACGGGGCCAACACCAATATCATCATCGAAGACTGTGAATTTGGATTTTGCCATTCGGCGCTGACCTGCGGCAGTGAAGCGATTCATAACCGGAACATTCTCATGCGCAACTGCCACGTCAGCGAGGCCAGCCGGGTATTGTGGCTGAAGATGCGACCTGATACGCCCCAACTGTACGAATACATTACCGTCGAAAACATTAAAGGCCAGGCGCACAGCTTGCTGTATGCCAAACCCTGGACTCAGTTTTATGACTTACAGGGCCGCAAGGATCAACCGATTTCGTTGGCTCACCACGTGATGCTGAAAAATATTGAACTGGTGTGTGACACGTTCTTCGACGTAGCCGTTTCAGAACGCGACAAACTGGCCGACTTCACTTTTGAAAACTTCCGGGTAAAAAGCCAAAATGCGACAATGGACAAAACCGTTGTCAAGGGATTTACGCTCAAAAATGTGCGGGTAAATTCAAACCTGATCGAGTAAAAAGTTGCTGAACTATCGATAGACCGGTATTGATGACACGGTTTACAACCGGTTTTTAAATAAAATTTCACTAATCAAACCAAGACAAAAATGAAAATAGCCTGGAAAAATCGCGTCCGTTTTTTTACGTTGGCAGGGGGCTTACTGACCTCCTGCTTGCTGCCGGGGTCTGCTGTTAAGGCCCAAACCGTTCCCGCTGCTAATCCGGCCACCAGACCCGCAGGAGGAATGGGCCGATTGTTCCCGGCAACCGTAAAGGATGACAGCGTGGGCTTTGTACCTATTTTTGATGGGAAAACATTGAATGGGTGGGAGGGAGACGCCACCTTTTGGCGCGCCGAGAATGGTATACTCATTGGCGAAACAACACCCACTAAAGTAGTCAGGGAAAATAATTTTCTTATCTGGCGCGGAGGAAAAGTAAAGGATTTTGAAATCAAATTTGATTTCAAAATAAACGGAACCAACAGCGGTATGCAGTATCGAAGCATCGAACTGCCGGAAGTTGGGAAATGGATTCTGAAAGGCTATCAGGCCGATCTGGATTTCACTAATCTGTTTACCGGCAATGTGCACGAAGAACGGGGAAGAACCGGGCATGTCGTGTTAGCCAGACGCGGTGAAGTAACCCGTGCTGTCGACGGACCCGCCTTTAAATCAGTGGCAAAGATTGCAGACCCGGCAATGCTACGGGGAGTAGTCAATATCAATGGCTGGAATTCGTACCACATTATTGCCCGCGGACCCATAATGATCCACATCATCAATAACCAGGTGATGAGTATTGCGATTGATGAAGATTCTAAAAACTTTGTTCCCGAGGGATTAATCGGGTTTCAAATGCACGTAGGACCGCCCTTTATGGTCCAATACCGGAATATTCTTTACAAAAAAATAGCGTCAAAATAGCAGCTATACCGGTACGAGTTCAACTGAAAGCGGCTAAAGGCGGGTTCACCGTCGCTGTGAAAAGGTAGAGGGGCGGGAGCGGGAAAGTCGGCAAACCCTGCTTCTGGCTCACGCCTGTTTTTTTCGTTGGTAGTAGCGACGGCCTTTTACGCTGGTGCCGCAGGTTTGCATATCGCACCATTTTCGCCGATGGTTTTTGGTTGTATCCAGGAAAAGCCAGGCGCAGGCACCGCATTGTTTAATCAGCTTTTGGTCCTGATTGGTAAGTAATTCGTAAGCCGACAGGCTAAAAACCCAGACCGCCTGCAGGAGATCGGTTTGGGGATGCGCCCAGCTTAGGGCCAATTGATCGGCCTGTCGTAAAAAAACTCGTTTGTCCAGAGCTTCGTTGACAGCTTCGTTAAAAGCTTCCAAGACTGGAGCCGTTAGCTGTTCCGGCTCCCCTTTTGCCAAAGCTGCGAAAACAGGAAGCATGGCTTGTCGTACCTGACGGGCTTTCTGCAAAACCCGCTCCGCCTGCCCGGGATCCGCTTCGGCTCGGTGCGTCAAGGCGGCAAGGGTATTTTCGTCCAGCAGGGATAACCGGCGGATGAGACGAAGCAGATCCTGGTAGGTATGCAGCCGCTCCACGGGCTCATCAAATTCGAGGGCCGTGTTGACAAAATCAAGACAGGCAGCCCCACCAGCCAGGTCCATCTCGGTGATCGTACTGACTTTTGCCATGGACTAAAAGTAAATAAAGTTTATTACCTGTAAAACAAGCTTTGACGGTTATAGTTTATAGGGTACGATTCATACCGTTAAAAGGTGTTTAGCAGGTAATACAATGAACACAGGAAACGTTTCACGAGTATGGCTGGTAGCCGCATTCATTGCCGTCTATTTTGTGTGGGGGACCACTTATCTAGCCAATCTGTATGCGCTGAAAGCCATGCCCCCTTTCATTATTTCGGCCCTGCGCTATCTGGCAGCGGGCTTTTTACTGGCCACGCTTGCTTACGGCAGGAAGCAGGAATTTCCTGACTGGAAAGAAATCCGTGATTTGGCCATCAGTGGAATTCTTATGCTGGTCGGTGGTTCAGGGCTGGTCGTAGTGGCTGAACAATACATTACCTCGGGCACAACGGCGGTGATTGTGGCGACCGAACCGCTTTGGTTTGTCCTGCTGGACTATCCGCGCTGGAAACTCTATTTTAGCGACCGGAAAGTGATCGCGGGGTTGTTGCTTGGCTTTGTGGGCATCCTTTTATTCACCCGGTTTACACCGGTTCACACTCCGCAGGTAGCACAATCACCCAATTTAGTAGTAGGTACTGTCATTGTGCTGGCAGGTTCTATTCTATGGGTAATCGGAACCCTGTTTACTTCACGGCGGATTAAGCCCGGCCGGTATACCCTCTGGCATCCAACAATCCAGTTGCTGGCGGCTGGTCTCTTTTCCGGTTTGGTTGCCCAGGTCAAGGGGGAGTGGTATGCTTTTGATCCGCAAGACGTGCCGCTTGCGGCCTGGGGTGGCTTAGGCTTCCTCATTCTGTTCGGTTCCCTCATCGCCTATCTTGCCTTTGCCTGGCTGGTCACTGTCCAGCCGCCCGCCCTCGTCAGCACCCACACGTATGTCAATCCACTGGTCGCCGTCTTCGTTGGCTGGCTGGCGGTCGGTGAGCCGATTGCTGGCCAGCAACTAATTGCGCTGGCCGTAGTTCTGACGGGCGTGGTGCTGACCCAACTGAGTACAATGCGTGCCGGTGCAGAGGGTTAAAAGAGCAGGTCAGGTGGTCCCGAAAATTTCCGGATTGATCGGCGACTCCCCGAAAAACTAAAAATCAGACACCTCGTGTTCACCCTCGTTATTAGTTCCAGACCTCGCAAATGCCATCAGTCAGGATTTCAGGTTGGCGGCTGCATAATCGAAGTAGTAACGCTTCGAGGTAAATTCATGGAAAACCGCAGCATCTTTTGGTGAACTATGGTAATGGCGGTATTGAATCGAGTACCGGTTTTTACCGGATTTAAAAGCATACGATTGATCCAGCCGAATCGTTGTCTTCACACTCTTTCCGGGTGGCAGCAACACAAAATCATCCTGCGTTGGCGGCCGGCGTTTCACCAGAATACCGGCGTAGGGCACTTCCTGGCCTTTTTGCTGGAGGATGAAGAGGTTATTCATCAACCTTGGGCTCATGCCAATATCGAGTTTATTCAGATAAACAGGTGCTGCCGACTGGTTGGTAAACGTCATGTTGGCCCAGAGTTGACCTGTTTTCTGAACCATCGTGATCTGGATAGTAACCGGTTGTTTACCGGGCTTTTTAGGGGTAAAACTGGTGCAAATGAGCAGCCCGCTTAGCAGGAAAGCAGCAACTAAAGGTAGCTTTTTCATAGAGGTTCCGAATTGAAGATAATAGCCCTTAGATGCAAATCCCCTCAAAAGTTTAATGGACGCCTGAGATACCCTACGAAGTAGTCTCCTTTGGTTTTATTTTGCCTTCGTAATACGGATGGTTAGCGTCCGAAGCATCCTGTTCGTACACGTTATCAACCATTTTAAATGAAACCGGATCGGCACCTTTCATTTCCTTTCCATTGAAATAAACACGCTTCTGGTCTTTTGCGTATCCCAAACCCAGCACCGCAAACGAAGCTGGATCGCAGCCTTTTATACTTTTTTCTTTGTAAAAAACCGTTTTACTATCCCGTGCATAGGACTCGTTCAGGAGTTCGATCGTGGACGGATCAGCGTCGGTAATTACGTTGTCCTCATAAAACACCTGCGTTGTGTCAGCTACATAATTAAAATCGTTCGGCCTAACGAAACGAATGGTAAGCGGATCGGCGGTTTTCAGGGGGCGGTTTTTGTAATAAACGTGGGTTTTATCCCGGGCGTAATACGAATCCAGTACCGTAAACGTGCCGGGGTCAGCCCCGTCGAGTACCTGAGTTACCCGGATGCGCGGGCCTTTCGGATCGTTGTAATTGATCCAGCAGTAATACACCCGGTTCCTGTCTTTTGAAAAGTCCTGCGTTATCGCTTCAAAAGAGCTTCCATCACTTCCCGGAATCATCGTCAATGAATAATAACCGGTTTCTTTATCTTTCGCAAAACCAAAATTAAGGGGCTGAAAAGACGCGATGTCTTTCACCGGAAATAAAATTCCATTTGAATAACCGTATACCTTGTCTTTCGCATAACCATCGGTCAATACCTGAAAAGAAGCAGGATCGGCTTTGTCTAGGCGGCTGATTACGTTCTTTCGAACGGTAAAATAAGTCTTGCCATCGAGTGCGTTATCACAATAATAAACCGAGGATTTATCTTTTGCATAATGCTCATCCAGCACTTCAAAACTAGCCGGATCGGCTTCAATGGAAGTGCCGCGATAATAGACGGCGTGGGCATCCTTGCCAAAAACGTTGTTCAGGGATTTAAATGAATCGACGTCCGCTGTCCGAAGGGGAGAATCTTTGAAATACACAACGCCATTGCGGGTTTCATAACCCGATTTTTTACAGGACAGCAGAAAGCCGAATCCCAGGATCGACAGGACGACATAAATAAATTTAATCATAGCATTTGCTGTTCAGAAAATCAATTGACGATCTGAAAGTAGCCATGATTTTTGAGACGGGTAAACCCGAATGAATAACCGGCCGGTTTGACCCGATAACTCACGGTTTCAGGCGGTATTTCGGAAAGGGCAGCGGGAGCTTATCGAATCTCCTTGTTCTCCATTTCGGGCTGTGGATGCACAACATAGACATCCAGAACGGCCAGCGGGCGGGCCAGGTATTCGCGGATCAACGTGCGGAACGAATACCCGCCGGGAATATCCTGAGCCGCAAAAGCGATGGCGTCAATGCCCTGATGATTACCGATGTAGAGGGCGCGGGCATTATGGAAGTTCTGGGAAATAATCGTAATCTTATCCTGATTGAAGACCTGTTTGCACCGAACGACCGAATCGAAGGTTCGATACCCGGCGTAATCGAGGGTCATATCGGCCTCCGGAATGCCCAGCCGAAGCAGGGCTTTTTTCATGTCGGAAGGTTCGTTGTAATATTCCGAGTCATTGTTGCCGCTCAGAATAATGTGTTTGATTTTTCCCACTTTCCAGAGCCGGGCCGTGGCTTCCATCCGGTAACGGAAAAACAGGTTTTCGTTGCCGCTTTTGACCGACTTGCTGGTTCCCAACACCAGACCGACTTCGTTGGCAGGGAGGGAGTCCATATCAAAATAGACCTGACTCCGGGTGCTGTACACGACCCAGAAATTACAAAGGAGCACGGTTGTAACGCCCACAAAACCAAGGGTAATGCTAGTCTTGACGAGACGTTTCATCCTCGACACCCGAACGGGAGTCCGAACTCCTTTGTAATTGCCGGATTGCCGGCCAGTCGTGTACGACATCGGATTCATGTCATGAAAACAGTCCTAGTTGTTTAGTCGAATTCTCGGCTCCGGCGTCTTCGATTTCGGTCGTTTCGTCGGTTGGCTCTTCCGTTTCCGGTTCGACGACGATTAAGTTAGGAGTTATCGTCCTATTTTCCGCTATATCCCGCTCATTATTCCGTCGTGGGGGCAGTAATTTCACTTCTTTAACCTTGGCAAACGGTAGTTTTGCTCCCAGGGCTTTCCAGCCACGGACGTCGATAAAGCCTTCTGGCTCCAGCACCATCTTTTCGAGAGGCCCTTTGTCTTTCATCTGATGGGCAATCTCGAATCGGGGAAACCGGTCCGCCGTCACCGCCAGCAGCTTCGATCCTTTGGTGTCGCCAATGAAACTGAATTTCTTGTCCTGCGTCGTGGTTTCAACCTTAAACCGCTTCACATAATGCGACTTCTGGTTCACTTCGTAATAAACCGCCGACAGAATCCGTTCGCCATCGAACTTCTCGAGCACGGCAATTTCGGAAGGCTCATACCGGTTGGTCAGGTTGTAGTTGGTCAACTCGTACTGCCCATCTTTATAGACGACTAAAATGCTCGCACCGTTGTCGAAATTGCCTAAATATTTTCCGCGTTCGTCGCGGTTCAGGCGGCCCAGGTGTTCATCATACCAGATATCGACACCGCCGAGCGTTGAAACACCACCCGACTTCAGGCTGACTTTTCGCACGGGATATTTAGTGACAATGTTACCCTGAGCGGAGCGGTTTTTGATGCCAACTTCCGCAAAATTGTAATCGAACTGCTTGATCTTGGCCGAACTCTGGGCCGTCAGATTAATCGTAACAACTTCCGCTTCACCGTTATCATTGGCGGAAAACCACAGTACCTTCGACTTGGGATTTCCCATGGTCAGATCATATTCCCGGTCGCGCGTAACGGCGGTCACACTGAACCGTTTCGCCATGGTGATGCCCGATTTTCCGTCCAGATACAGGAGATTATAGACTTTCCGTTCGTCGTTTTTCTTGAAAACCGAGCAGTAAATAATGTCCTTGCCAACGAAGGTTTTATCCTGAATTTTGGTCACCAGACACTTGCCATCGCGTCGGAACACGATGATGTCGTCAATATCGGAGCAGTCGGACACAAACTCGTCTTTCTTCAAACCGGAGCCCACAAAACCGCCTTCCCGATCGACGTAAAGTTTGGCATTGGCAGCCGCTACGACATTGGCCGAGATGGTGTTGAACGCCCGAATTTCGGTTTTTCGTTCGCGTCCTTTGCCGTATTTCCGGAGTAAATCCTTGTAATAATTGATGGCATACCGCGTCAGATTGGCCAGATTGTCGTCTACTTCGGCCAATTCCTGTTCCAGTCTCCGCATCAACTCTTCGGCTTTGAAGCCATCGTATTTGGAAATCCGCTTGATCCGGATTTCGGTTAAACGCAGCAGATCGTCCTGCGTGATTTCGCGATAAAACTGCTTTTTAAACGGTTTTAACCCTTTGTCGATGGTTTCAAGAACGGCCTCGAACGTTTCGCACTCTTCAATTTTGCGGTAAATGCGGTTTTCAATGAAAATCTTTTCGAGCGAACTATACAGCAGTTTTTCCAGCAACTCGGCCCGTCGGATTTGCAATTCCCGTTCGAGTAGTTCAACCGTTTGCTGCGTGTTTACCCGAAGAATGTCCGTAACCGTAACAAAATGCGGTTTGTCCTTAATAATAACGCAGGCATTGGGCGATACCGACACTTCGCACTCGGTAAAGGCGTACAAGGCATCGATGGTGATATCGGGCGAAACGCCGGGCGCCAGGTGAACGTGGATTTCAACATCTTTCGACGTTAAATCTTCCACTTTCTTTATTTTTATTTTACCGTCATCGTTGGCCTTAATGATCGAATCCTTGATGGACGTCGTCGTTGTGCCGAACGGTATTTCGCGAATAATCAGCGTTTTCTTATCAAATTCTTCAATTTTGGCCCGGATCCGCGCTTTGCCACCGCGACAGCCATCGTTGTAGTTGCTGACGTCGATGTAACCGCCAGTCAAAAAGTCGGGATACAAGGTTACCGGTTTGTCTTTCAGAATACTGATCGACGCTTCAATCAGTTCTATGAAGTTGTGCGGCAGTATTTTGGTTGATAAACCAACGGCGATGCCTTCCACGCCCATGGCCAGCAGCAGCGGGAATTTGACGGGCAATGTAACCGGCTCTTTTTTCCGGCCGTCATACGACAGTTGCCACTCGGTGGTTTGGGGGTTAAAAATGACATCGTTACCAAACTTCGACAGCCGGACTTCGATGTAACGCGGAGCCGCAGCGCCGTCGCCAGTTCGGATGTCACCCCAGTTGCCCTGCGTATCGAACACCAGGTTTTTCTGTCCGATGGTCGTCAGGGCGTCGCCGATGGAAGCGTCGCCATGCGGGTGATATTGCATGGTTTGCCCGATGACGTTCGCGACTTTATTAAAACGCCCGTCGTCCATTTCTTTCAGGGCGTGCAGAATCCGGCGTTGCACCGGTTTCAGCCCATCTTCAACGGCCGGAACCGCTCGTTCCAGAATGACGTAGGATGCGTACTCTAAAAACCAGTTTTCGTAAAGGCCCGACACCACGGTTTGCTGGTGTAAGGTGTTTTCATTTTGATCTTCCGGTAAATCAGTTGGGTCCAGAATTTCGCTCATTCGAATGGGTACGGATAAAACTCGATGGTAAATGCTATCGTATTGAATGGGTCGGCGGGTAAAAATGATCCGTCGATAGCTTCATAAAGATACAATAGTTTTTGAGAAAACAGGCCTGAATTGGTTAAAATGCAGGATTTAGGCCGTTTACTGAAGCATCTTTATGCCGCTGGATTTGAAACGTGCAAACGGAGTGCCGGTTTTTTAGCTATATCGAAAAGGTCCGGCTTCCAGCTTCTCAAATGCTTTGGTCGTATTCATATTTGTGATCCATTTTATATGATACTTGTATCACAAATATAATAATTTTCAAATAGAATGACAGCCTTTTTTCAGGCATTTTTACTTCGGTACTGAATTAATAACCGTCAGTAATTCGCTGATCATCATGGCAGTTGCGCCCCAGACTTTAAAACCCTGAATCTGGTAAAAAGGCGCGTCGATCAGGGTGCCTTTAATTTCAATGGCGTTTTCCCCAATAATCGTTTCGTCCATCAATTCGTCTAACGATACCTCGACAACGTGCTCGACCTCACGTGGGTCCGGGTAGAAATCCGGGCGGTAGGGAAGAATGCCCACTACGGGCTGAACGTAAAAGTTACTGGGTGGAATGTAAATTTCCGTCAGCTTGCCCAGGACTTTCACGTCGGTTACCCGAATCCCGACTTCTTCCTGCGCTTCCCGCAAGGCGGTCCGAATCAGATTTTCGTCGCTCCGTTCCATGCGTCCGCCCGGAAAAGCCATCTGGCCCGCATGAACGCCGTCGTATTGCGGGCGTAAGATCAGGGGAAGGTAAATCGAATCCTGATACGGATAAAAAACGATCAGAACCGCACTCCGCCGAGTTCGTTCATTCGGTTGCATAGCCATGCGTAACCGCGATCGGGAGGCCATTTTCAGATGGGCTTCCGGACCGGGCAGCGGTTCGGCCAACCGTTCCCGCAGGGCGTTGGCAAAGCTATGAAACGAAGGTTCAAGCATAGCGTTTAATAAGTTGTTCCGCACATTTTTCGCCGTCCATGGCTGCCGAGACGATACCACCGGCGTAACCCGCACCTTCACTACACGGAAAAAGCCGCCGAATCTGCACGTGTTCGAGCGTATCCGGATGGCGGGGAATCCGGACGGGCGACGACGTGCGGCTTTCGACCCCAATTAGCTGCGCATCATTCGTAACGTATCCGCGCATGGAAAGGCCGAATTGCTTCAGCCCGGCTTTCAGGGGAGCGGCAATGGCTTCCGGCAATACCGTGCTCATTTCGACCGGTTTCAAACCGGGTTGATAGGAGGTTGGTAGCAACTGGCTGGAAATCCGGCCGTTTACGTAATCCGAAACCCGTTGCGCGGGCGCGGTCTGGTTGCCACCTGCCAGTTGGCAGGCCCGCTGTTCGAGCTCTTTCTGGTATTGCAAACCGGCCAGCGGACCATACGCCCGATACGGCTTCAAATCGTTTTCATGAATAGCCACCACCAGACCTGAGTTCGCAAATTTCGAATCCCGGCGTGAGGGCGACATGCCATTGACCACCAGCTCGCCCGGTGCGGTGGCCGCCGGAACAATAAAACCACCCGGACACATGCAAAACGAAAACACTCCCCGCTCAACGCCTTTGTGACGAGTTTGGGTCACCAGACTATACGAAGCCGCGGGTAAATAATCGCCCCGATCAGGCCGGTGGTACTGAATCCGATCGATAAACGATTGCTGGTGTTCGATCCGGACGCCCATTGCAAAAGGCTTGCTTTCGATGGTTATACCTTTCCGGTGCAATAAACTGAACACGTCGCGTGCCGAATGACCGGTTGCCAGAATGACGCCCAGCCCCGTTAACTCATCGCCCCGATCCGTTACAACGCCTTTGATTTCATTTTGTTCAACGAGTAAATCGACCATGCGGGTATCAAACCGGATTTCTCCGCCCGCATCGATAATGCTCTGTCGCAGAGCCACCACCACATCCGGCAACTTGTTGGTGCCGATGTGCGGGTGGGCGTCCACCAGAATCTGGTCCGTTGCGCCATGAGCGACCAAAATTTCGAGAATCCGGCGAACATCGCCCCGTTTTTTGGAACGGGTGTAGAGTTTGCCGTCGGAATACGTTCCGGCACCGCCTTCACCGAAGCAATAGTTGGATTCCGGATTGACAATGTGATCTTTATTAATAGCCGCCAGATCCCGCCGACGCGCCCGGACATCGCTGCCCCGTTCCAGCACTACCGGCCGGATTCCCAGTTCAATCAGCCGCAATGCCGCGAACAACCCGGCCGGACCCGCCCCGACGACAATCACATCCCGGGCCTGACTGACATCCGGATACCTGCGCTGGTAGGCGATCAGTGGACGCGGTTTTTCGCCAACATACACTTCCGCATCGATGTGTACTTTTACCTGACGGGAACGGGCATCGATGGACTGGCGAAGTTTGCGAACAATGGGACGCTCCGGTTCCACCCCAATCAGCAGATCGGGCGGAAGGTGCAATCGGTTATAGACTTCCCGCTCGAAAGCCGGGTCGTCAAAGGCAATTTCCGGATCGAGGGTTAACGAAAGCGAATGAATCATAGACTAAATTTCCTAGTATGTCAACACCACGATGGTGTTCCAGGTTCGCGGCTAATTCTTATATTATTTAAGTAATTTATGGTAAAATTAGTCAATTCAGGAAATATATGAGGGATCGAACCCGGTCGGCAGCTCAAGGCACCCACCACAATGGCAGTCAGGGCTCAGCGCGAATCTTCGAAAAACCTCGGCACATGTTGATCAATTGGAAAAAACCGCACTACTTTTACCAACGTTTCAAGCGTATCTGAAACCGTACGAACTTTGGTTCTCACCCCGTCGAAGACCCTGGCAAGACGGGACAACAATCGTTTTCTCAATGAAAAAAATCTTCTGTTTACTGTTACTCAGTTCATTATCCGTACTTGCCCAGAAAACCGCTCCTCCGGCTCCCTACGGAGCTTTGCCCAGCCCCCAGCAGGTGCAATGGCAGCAGCTGGAATATTACATGTTTATACACTTTGGTCCGAATACATTCACGAACAAAGAATGGGGACACGGGGATGAAGATCCAAAGGTATTCAATCCGACGCATTTGGACGCCCGCCAGTGGGCGCGAACGGCCAAAGCGGCTGGTATGAAAGCCATCATCATCACGGCAAAACACCACGACGGGTTTTGCCTGTGGCCGAGTAAATTTAGTAAACATACCGTTCGGGAGAGCGCGTGGAAAAACGGCCAGGGCGATGTTCTGCGTGAACTATCCAATGCCTGCAAGGAATACGGTTTGAAGTTCGGTGTTTACCTGTCGCCCTGGGACCGCAACCACCCGGCGTATGGAACGCCCGAGTACAACCAGATTTTTGCCAACACGCTCGACGAGGTACTGAGCAGTTATGGTGACGTTTTTGAACAATGGTTCGACGGCGCCAATGGCGAAGGGCCCAACGGAAAGCGGCAGGAATACGACTGGAATCTGTTTCGCGGAGTCGTTTATAAGCACCAGCCGAAAGCCATAATTTTCAGTGATATTGGTCCGGGATGTCGCTGGATGGGAAATGAATCCGGTATTGCCGGCGAAACCAACTGGTCTACCCTGAACACCGATGGTTTTGGCATGGGCAGTGCCGCTCCTTCGACACAGGTGTTGAATACCGGCAATGAAAACGGGAAATACTGGATTCCGGCGGAGGTGGATGTTTCGATTCGGCCGGGTTGGTTTTACAGTCCCGATACGGACGACCGGGTAAAAACCCTGACGCATTTAATGAAGATTTATCATTCGTCGGTAGGCCGCAATGGAAATTTACTGCTCAATGTGCCGGTTTCGCGCGAAGGGCTGATTCATCCCAACGACTCCACCCGTTTGATGGAGTTTCGAAAAACCGTCGATGAATCGTTCAAAACGAACCTGGCCATCGGCAAAACGGTGACGACCTCGGCGTTTCGGGGAAATGACAACCAATTTGCGGCCAGTAATCTGGTGGATGGAAAATACGACTCGTACTGGACCACCGACGATGCCGTTCGCCAGGCTTCTTTTGTGGTCGATCTCGGCAAATCCACGGAAATAAACCGGGTTGTCCTGCAGGAATACATTCCGTTGGGGCAGCGGGTTAAGTCGTTCAAGATCGAAGCCTGGAATGGCAAACAGTTCGAAACCATCGATCAGCAAACGACCATTGGCTACAAGCGAATTCTGGCTTTCCCGACCCTGAAAACCGCTAAAGTGCGGGTGACGATCCTGGAGGCCAACGCCTGCCCGGTTTTGTCAGCGGTTGGTATTTACAAAGCGCCCGAACTGTTGTCGAATCCGGAAATTGCCCGTAACAAACAGGGCTTGGTGACGATTACTTCGGAAGTTGCCGATCCGGTAATCCGGTATACAACCGACGGAACCGAACCCACGCTGGCGTCGGCCCGGTATACGACGCCCTTCACCTATGCCAAAGGGGGGACGATCAAGGCCAAAGCTTTTATCAAAAACGGGGCAGAGTCGTCGGAAACCATACCGGCCACGTTCGATATGGCACCGGAGAAATGGTCGGTAGTTGGCGAGGAAAGCGGCCGGAATTCGGCAAACCGGGCAATTGACTCAAACCCGGGCACCATCTGGCAAACCGCCCGGCAGGAGGGAAGTAAAAAACATCCGCACGAACTGGTGATCAATCTGGGCGAATCCCTGACGCTGAAAGGATTTACGTATACGCCCCGGCAGGACGGGCAAACCGGCGGCACGATTTACCAGTACAGCTTTTATGTGAGCGAAAACGGGTCCGACTGGAAACCGGTGTTTGAAAACAGCGCCTTCGCGAACATAAAAAATAATCCGGTCAAGCAGGAGGTGCCTTTTTCGGCCCCCCAGAAAGCCCGGTTTATCAAACTGGTAGCGTTGTCTTCAGTCAACGAAAATGAGAACTGGGCGTCGGCAGCGGAGGTTGGCGTGCTCCTCAGGTAATTAAATTCAGCCATGTCGACTCTTCACCGCGCCCCGGCTTTTGAAGCGCCGGATTTTTACGAAATCGATGATCTGCTGAGCGACGACCAGAAGCTGGTTCGGTCGTCGATGCGGGATTTTGTAAACCGGGAAATCAGCCCCATCATCGAGGATTGCGCCCAGCGTGCCGAATTTCCGGCTTTTCTCGTACCCAAATTGGGCGAAATTGGAGCATTTGGTCCCACCATTCCGGCGGAATACGGTGGTGGCGGACTGGATTCCATTTCATACGGTTTGATGATGCAGGAAATTGAGCGGGGCGATTCGGGCCTTCGTTCGTGTGTTTCGGTGCAAAGTTCGCTGGTGATGTGGCCTATTTATACGTACGGTTCCGAAGACCAGAAGCGCAAGTATTTGCCCAGGCTGGCAACGGGCGAACTGCTGGGCTGTTTTGGTCTGACCGAACCCGACCACGGTTCCAATCCCGCCGGTATGCAGACGTCGTTTGTGGAACACAGCGATCATTACCTGCTCAACGGCTCCAAACTGTGGATCACCAATTCGCCGGTGGCTGATGTCGCCGTGGTTTGGGCCAAAAATGAGCAGGGGCGCGTCCGGGGTTTACTGGTCGATCGTGGCCTGGAAGGCTTCTCGACGCCCGAAATTCATTCCAAGTGGTCGTTGCGGGCCAGCGCCACGGGCGAGCTGGTGTTTCAGGATGTGAAAGTGCCCAAAGAAAATCTATTGCCCGAAACCGACGGAATCAAAAGCCCGCTGCGTTGTCTCGATCAGGCGCGGTACGGTATTGCCTGGGGTGTAGTGGGGGCGGCAATGGATTGTTATGATTCGGCCCGTCGGTACGCGCTGGAGCGGCAGCAGTTTGGAAAGCCCATAGCGGCCTTTCAACTCGTACAGAAGAAACTGGCGGAAATGCTCACTGAAATCACCCGGGCGCAATTGATTTGCTGGCGGTTGGGCACGTTGAAAAATGCCGGAAAGGCAACCACGGCCCAAATTTCACTGGCAAAACGGAACAATGTCGAAATGGCGCTGAATGTGGTTCGGGAAGCCCGGCAAATCCACGGAGCCATGGGGATTTCGGGCGAATACCCGATCATGCGGCACCTGATGAACCTCGAATCAGTGGTCACCTACGAAGGAACGCACGACATTCACCTGCTGATTTTAGGCAACGAAATTACCGGAATCCCCGCTTTTAAATGAGTTAAGAATGAAGAGTTAAAAGCCGCCCGTACGTTTGGCTCACTCATTAAACCGAACAGAAAACATGCGTCAGCCAATTCTTAACCTCTTAACTTTTAATTCTTAACTTTTCCTTAGTTCAACTCTTCCAATGCCTTTTTCATGGCGTCGATCTGGCGCTTTTTCTGTAATCCCGTTGGGGCGGCCACCCGTTCGCGGCAGTCGAAAATACCGCATCGCTCGCAGGCTTCGTTGACAATCCGCTGGGAAATATCGGGCGATAACGGATTCAAAAACCGCATTTTACTTTTGAGGGTATCGGTCATTTTAAAACACATCGATACGCTCATATTTTGCTGCTGGTGAGGCTGATACGGCTGGGCTACGGACACAATAAAAAAGGTGTTCCCCGTATCGGCGTAGGTCGATAGCTGGGCCTGACACAAAGCACCGACATAATTCTTTTTCTGCAAAAACGCCAGCTCCTGGAGAATCGTCAGGGCCACCCAACGGCGGCAATAATGCTCATCGACCATGCTTTTCGGACCTTGCTGGCGGGTCAGGTGCATTTCCTTGGTCAGATGGAAATTGGTTTGCCCGGCGGTATTGTTAAACCGGTAGAAGAACAATTGATCGATGCCGAAATGCTTGGGGAGCAGGTTGCTGAGCCGGTAAAAAAAACGTTCAGGAGTGGCGTTGAAAGACTGAATCAAGCCTAGAAAAGCGTCATTACTCCAGTTGGGCTGGTCGAAAATTTCCTGCAAACGCGCAATGAGATCGTCCCGGCGAATCAGGATTGTTCCGGCAAAATACGAGGCTTTATAATTGTTCAGAATCTGTTCGAACGACTCCGCTTCCACGTACGAATAGGTATAAGGCCGGATTTTCAGATTCATGTACTGAAATCCCACTTCGCGGGCCAGAATGAACGTTTTCTGTTCAATCGACAGGTGATTGTTGAGGTAGAGCGTGCCGGATTCCGGACGGAAAACGGAGCGTAAACCGGCCAGCTCCGGGTTCGTCTCCCGGCTGAAAGTCAGAATTTTGTAATTATACCGGGTTCGTAACAGGCTGCTGAGTAAGCTCTCATCGACCAGCGAATGACTGGACGCAAACTCCGTTAAAAACCGGTCGCCGTCCTGCTCGATGTCTTCGAAATAGTTGTCGTGCATTTCCTGATACGACCGCAGTACCGCCATGTATAACCGTTCGACGCTGACGTGATAACTCCGGCCGATGTTCATGATCGTTGAAATCATGGCGCTAACTTTGGCGGGCGCTTCTGCCAGCAATTCGAGCAAATCGGAAGGGTCGATACCCAATAATTCGAGCGGTATTTCGGTTAAAAACCGGGAGCGAAGCAGTTCAGAAATCGGCTCCAGTTTCTTGCTGAGTTTGAGCGAAACCAAGGTGTCATAATCCACATCCATCGCCCGGGCCAGGGCGGCAATCTTATCGGTTTTGGGGTATTTCCGGCCTTTTTCAATTTCGGTCAAATACGAAACCGAAAGCCCCGAGATCTGGCCCAGTTCACTGATCGACAACCCTTTATCCAACCGAATTTGTTTTAATTTCAGGCCAAAAAGCAATCGGATATGATCGGTGTATACAGCCACTAGGTCGGGATGGTTAAGAGATTGATGGTAGTAAAAATACCGCTAAAAACAACGGTAAACAAAAAAGTCCACCCGGATTGATGACTTCCGGGTGGACTTTACAGACAAAAGACACTTTATCGTTTAGAACCTTTATAGGATCTGGTCCATTTGGCCACCGTGCCGCTTTGGTTTACCGTAGTGACCGATGTAACGGTTACCACTTTGCCTTCGAACAGGCCCGAGCCTAAAAATTCGGCATCGTATTGCTTGTTGCCTAACCTCATTTGGTCGCGGGTCCGATTGATCGAGAACTTCGTACCGTCTAATTTAACGACATCCGTGACACTGCTTAAACCCGGAAATTCGGTGGTCATTTTGAGTTCATTCGCAGCGTCGCCTTTACTGAATGTAATCAATCCTTTACCGCTGTCTTCGTTGAAATCGATGGTGCCAATTAGCGTTTTTGACGTATAATCAATGTCGTAGATACCGATGTACTGTTCCCGAGGATCAACATTCTCTGCTTCAGAATCGCCTTTTTTACAGGACGCTATGCTCAATACCAGGATGAAAAGAATGACGATTTGTCTCATTTGGCCAATGCTGTTTTTCAAAGTTGAAAATGTAGATAAAAGGCTGTTTCGCTATAAAACGAAATTGGGGGGCTATATGGTATAATAGCGGGAAAGGACGGGCCAAAAAGGGAAGTATTCAATGAAGAAAGACCACTAAAGAATGAAGTCAAAGCATTCATTATCAGTGGTCTTTCCGGATTTTTGTACGTTATTCCAGCGTTGCGTCGACGCTGATGGCGGTATTGAATAATTTTGAAATCGGGCAATTTTTTTCGGCGTGTCCGACAAGCTCGTCGAATTTTTCTTTCGTAATACCGGGTACGCTGGCTGTTACGGTCAATTTCGAACTGGTGATGCTGCTGCTGGCGGGATCGAGCGTAACGACTGCTTTGGCATCGATGAAGGTAGCGGTAAAACCGGCTCCCTGAATGTTAAACGCTAATTGCATCGCAAAACAACCCGAGTGTGCGGCTGCTGCCAGTTCTTCCGGATTTGTGCCAACGCCGTCGGCAAAGCGGGTATTGAATGAATATTGGGTCCCGTTGAGCACCGTGCTGGCGGTGGTAAGGGTACCTTTTCCGTCTTTGCCCGAACCTTCCCAATGGGCCGTAGCATTGCGTTTGATTTCCATATAGTGGATGAATTTGGGTTTGAGCCGGAAAAGTAAGAAATGTTGCGGATAGCCCGGTAACTATTCTTAGGCTTTGGCTTAAAAATAGTAGAATTGGGGCCAAATTGTCGATCCTTCGTAAAACTGAACCTAATGCAAGTACTCAAAAATCTATTTCAAGTCGGCGGAGATTTAAACGGGATTACCTTCGACCAGCCCGGAGCCTTATGGAATGATGCGAATTCGTACGTTCTGAAGACCGCCCAGGGGCTGATTCTGTTCGATTGTGGCTGTGGGGATACGATGGAGCAAATCTTTGCCAACATGCGGTATTGGGATCTTTCGCCCGATGACATTCGGGTTTGTTTCCTGACCCATGCGCATTACGATCACGCTGGCGGAGCGCACCTCCTGAAAGAGCGCGGGGTTAAATTCATAGCCATTGGCGAAACGGCGGATGCCGTGGCTTCCGGTGATGAACGCTGTTGCGGGTATCTCTATCACAAAATTTTCCAACCCGTAACCGTGGACCAGCTAGTCGTTGACAGCCAACGGCTTACCGTTTTGGGAGTTGAGATTGAGGTGATGCACCTGCCCGGGCACAGCAGGGGATGCACGGCTTTCCTTTTCAATTGGGAGCAGAAACGGGTCGTTATCAGTGGCGATGTGATTGGGACGCTGTTGAGTGGCGATTTCGGCTGGAGTGGTTCCATCGATTTCGACAAAACGATGTATACGGAATCACTGCGTCGGTTTGCCAAAGTCGATACTGACCTGATGCTGCCCGGTCACGGAATGATTTATTTTCACAAACCCCGCCGTCGGGTCGAAGAAGCTTTAAACTCGGCTCTGATGCAGTGGCGATAGGTCAACTGTACCGGGAAACCCGCAGGAACTGCCCCCAGGCTGCGGTGCAGCCGAACCGGTTTAAGCGGAGCAGTTGGTATAATAACAAAATAACCCGCTCATTATGAGCGGGTTATTTTGTTTGCAGAGAGAGCGGGATTCGAACCCGCGATACGCTTTAGACGTATACACACTTTCCAGGCGTGCTCCTTCAACCACTCGGACACCTCTCTGTGCTGAATCGGGATGCAAAGATGACGGTTATTCCTGAAATTTACAACCGGTTTTTGAAAGCTCACAGACTCATTTCTCCACAAATCGGCGTAACCAGACGTTTTTTCAGCGTTTCAGGATCGGGTTCATTGGCCAGCAGAAACATTAATTTCGTGATGGCGGCTTCGACCGTACAATCACTGCCGCTCAAAACGCCGATTTCAGCCAGCACTTTACTCGTTTGGTAGCGGCCCTGCGTCACCCGGCCGCCGTCGCACTGGGAGACGTTGAAAATGACCAGCCCGCGGTCGATGGCACTTTCCAGGGCGTTTAGAAACCAGGTTTCCGTCGGCGCATTTCCGGAGCCGTAACTTTCCAGCACCATGCCTTTCAAACCCGGTATTCCGAGAATAGAACTGATAATCTGATGGTTGATTCCCGGAAATAGCGGTAATACGACGACGTGCGTGTCCATTTCCTCGTAAACCGTCAATTTCGACTGTGGCCGGTACGGCTTAATAAAAGGCGTGTTGTATTCGATATTGACGCCGGCCATGGCCAGATGCGGGTAATTCTCAGACTGAAAAGCATTAAAATGAACGCTTTCTTTTTTCTTCGCCCGGTTTCCGCGAAGCAGCAGCGAATTGAAATAAATGCATACTTCCGGCACCATCGGACGACCGTTTTCCTGCGCAGCTGCAATTTCCATCGCCGTAATAAAATTTTCCCGGGCATCGGACCGCGCCACCCCGATGGGCAATTGCGCGCCGGTTAGAATGACCGGTTTGTACAGCCCTTCGAGCAAAAAACTCAGCGCAGACGCTGTGTAAGCCATTGTGTCCGTGCCGTGCAGAATCACGAAACTGTCGTAGGCATCATAATTTTCCCGAATAATCCGGGCCAGCGCAATCCAGTTCAATGGCCGCATGTTCGACGAATCGATCAATTCGTTCAGCACGACGACGGTCAGTTCGAAATCCAGCCGACGGATTTCGGGCACACGGTCCAGAATCTGTTCAAAATCAAAAGGTACTAACTGATCATTTTGCCGGTCATAGACCATGCCCAGCGTTCCGCCGGTATAAATAACCAGAACGGATGAGCGCGATTGACCGGGTAAAACCGGATTGATGTGAATGGTGCGGTACATGCTTATCGTTGCAGGAGTTGGTGGGCATTTCGGGTAGTCTGCTCATCGACCACATTGAGCGGAATCTCTTTCAAATCAGCAAGCCGTTGCGCAATCAGCTTCAGATAGGCCGGTTCATTTCGCTTGCCGCGGTAGGGAACGGGAGCCAGATAGGGCGCGTCGGTCTCGAGCACCAGGTGTTCCAGATCGATGTGCGGAAGCACTTTATCCAAACCGCCATTTTTGAAGGTCGATACGCCACCGATGCCCAGCTTGAAACCCAGATCGATGGCGCGCCGGGCTTCATCGACGGTGCCGACAAAGCAGTGAAAAATACCGTTCAGGTTTGGTAGAGCCAGTTTTTCGATCAGGTCGGCCGCTTCAGCAAACGCGTTGCGGCCACCATTGGCGCCGGATCGGCTGTGGATCGAAACCGGTAAATTGCGCTGGGAAGCCCACTGTAACTGGATCGTAAACGCTTCGAACTGGCGGTCGATGTGGGTCAAATCCCAGTAAAAATCCAGACCGATTTCGCCAATGGCAATGAATGAATACCGGTTGAGCCAACTTTCGGCGGTGGCCAGTTCGTCCTCAACGGTTTCACCGACGTAGCAGGGATGAAGCCCCATCATCGGCAAACAGCGGTCGGGAAACTGACGGGCGAGCGCCATCATGCCGTCGATGGTTTCGGTTGCGCAGTTGGGCATCCAGATTTGGGAAACGCCCTGTTGTTCTGCCGCCATCAACATGGCGTTTTTATCATCGAATTGAAGGTCGTAAATATGGGCGTGGGTGTCAATCATGGATACGTTCGGCCTTTCCAGACCACCTTTGTTGGTAACAAATAGTAAATAAGCGTAATCAAATATCCGATGTGCAGGTAAAACTCGTAGCCAGCTAAAGAGGTCAGCAAGTCCCACCGGCGAAACCGGTTTAGAATCCAGAGCAACTGGACCGTCTGGGTAACAAATTTGATGATCCAGATGGTTGCAGCCAGCGCCGGAGACCCGAAGGCCAGGGCAATCAGGAACGGGTAATAGACCAGTTGGAGGAGGAAAAGCAGGATAAAGTAAACCGGCAATTGCAACGCACCGACCATCCAGCGTTTTCGTTGTTGCAACCAACTTTTCCAATTTGGTAACGGGCGGGTTGTCGCCAGGACGTCGCGATTGAAAAGATGTCCAAACAAAAAACCGCGTTGAACCACCTCCCTGAAAAGCTGGTAATCTTCGACGACGGAAAAGGGCAGATTTTCGTAACCGCCCACGGCATCATAGGCCGTTCGTCGCACGGCCATATTATTGCCCATCGCCGTGACCGGAATAGTCAGATCGGCAAATTGTTTGATCAGAAATTGACCATAAAACCAATCGACCGCCTGTAGACGCTGAAACCAGTTTTGGCCCATAATCTGCGTACAACCCGTCAGGATGCCGATTCCGGGCTGTTCGAACGGTTTGATCATGCCGTCAATCCAGCCGGGAGCTACTTCACAGTCGGCATCGGTGAACAGCAGAATCCGGCCCCGGGCGTGCTGGGCGAGCTGCGCCAGCACGTTGGCTTTTCCGGCCTGTTGACCCACGCGCCCGATGATCGTAAAAAGCCGGAAGTGTGGTTTGTCTTTGATAAAATCGCCGACCAGCGAGCCGGTTTTATCCTCCGACTGATCGTTGCCGATCAAAACTTCGTAGCGATCCGGCGGATACTGAAGTCGTTCGATGGACTGAAGACAGCTTAAAATGGTATCTTCCTCGTTGCGGGCGGCAATCAGAATGCTGGCGTCAATCTTCACGAAGCCGAAGTCTTTAAGCCGGCCGTTTGGGGCAAACCGTCAAAACGATAACCGAGATCTGAAAAATGAGCAAGAACGCGGGGCAATGCATAACTCATTCGGGGCCAGGCTTTAATGCTGTCGTGGAACAGAATGATGGAACCTGGTTCGGTGTGCTTCAGGGTTTTCTGCAACACCACCTCGGGTTGGAGCGACAACGAAAAATCGCCCGTCAGCACATCCCACATAATGACATCATGGGTTTTCAGAACTTCAGTGCCCTGACTGCGTTTCAGACGGCCGTAGGGCGGTCGAAAAAGCCGGGTAGCCGTTCCCAGCTGTTGCTGACATTGGCGGAAGTTTTCCAGATACGGTTCGTCCTCGGTTTTCCAGCCATTCATGTGGTTAAAGGTATGATTGCCAACGGAGTGCCCGGCTTGCTGAACCAAGTTAAAAATACCGGGATGCTTCCTGACATTATCGCCAATGCAAAAAAAGGTCGCTTTCGCCTGAAATTTTTGCAGGGTTTGCAAGACAAACTCGGTGACTTCCGGGATCGGTCCGTCGTCGAACGTCAAATAAATAATCTTCTCCTGGGTGCGAACGCGCCATTTAAAACGGGGGTAAAGGGCCCGAAGGAGAAAATTCGTTTTATGTAAAAACATAGAATCAGTTCGTCAGGGCGGTTTTTGATACGGTTAACGCAGGGTCCGGCCTTTCCAGTTAAATCCTTTTTGCTGGGCTGCCAGGCCAAAAAAAACGACGTAGAGCGGGTAAACCAACTGCGTTACCGGAATCCAGAGAATGCTTGCTTTCTTTTTCAGAAACGCCAGTACGGAGCCCAAAAATAGCCACTCCGGTACAGCTTTCAAGGCTACGATGCTGAAAAGTTGATCGCCCGTCAGATTCGATAGAAAATAGCCGACCAGAGCGATGGGTACGGCCAGATTACTCGCGAAAATAAAAACCGCTAACACCGACGGCAACCAACTTTGATAAGCTCGCCATTTGCTGGCCCATCGTTTCCGCTGCTGGTAGAAAGCCTGCAAGGTAGGCTGGGGAGCCGTATGAACGATGGCATCCGGACTTTTCAAGAATCTAACACCGTTAGGATAGTGGCTGGCGATCTTGTGCATGAGCAATTCATCGTCACCGGAAGCCACATGGTCGATGCCATCAAAACCGCCTACAGCTTCAAAAACGCGCTTTTCGTAGGTCAGATTCGCTCCATTGCACATGGTTGGCGAACCCATTTCCATGGTGCAGGCCCCCGCACCAATGAGACTGCTGCTCTCGACAGTTTGTAAATTACCAAAAACGGTATGATCGGGGTTGAAACTGATCGGCCCACTGATAAGCCGGGCACCGGTATGCTGGTAGAAAGCCGCAATGGTTGCCAGCCAGCGCGGCCCCACACGGCAATCGCCGTCGGTCGTTACAATCAAATCGCCGGTTGCCACGGTAATACTCTGCCGGATTGCGCGTTTTTTGGGAGACGTGGTGGGCTCGTTGGCAAGGGGCAGGGGGCACAGGAAATACGACATCTGATCGACTAGCGACTGCGTGATTTTCAGCGTGTTATCCGTTGAGGAATCGTCTGCTACGATTACTTCAAAATGAGCAGCCGAATACGTTTGATTCTGTAAATCCTGGAGTAAAAGGGGTAATGTATAGGCTTCGTTTCGGACGGGGATAATAACACTTATCTTAGGTAAATTGGTGAACACCAACGAATCGGGAGCTTTAAAAATCGTCATTCGCCACCACTTACTAGTCAGGATCAGCGTAAATAGTGCATAGACTAGAGATATACTTAATAGGGTATAATACATTATCAATCAATGGTTTGAAAGCTTTAATTTCCAGACCCAGAATAAGCCGGCCAAAACCGGAGCTAGAATATTGAAAAGCCAAAGGGTGAGGGTTGCCGATAAAATTTGTGGAGCCGGCACCTGCCATTGTCCGAATACGAGCATGGAGGTTGCCTCCCGAACACCCAGATCACTCAGCAAATTAAACGCGGGAATAATCGTTTTTCCCAGGTAAACCAGCCCGATACCCGTCACGGTTTCCCGAATTGGTAAATGAATGCCGAAGATGGTGAGGGCAAAATAGAACTGGAGCGAGAACGTCAGGTAGCGGAGTGAAGCTGCACCGAAGGCCTGCAGGAGTTCGGCGGTGGTGTAATGCGATGCCACCGACCAGTATTTTTCCCAGCGACGCACCCACCGAACCTTGGAATGGAGTACCCGATGGCGCTGCCACGTAGCCAGAACCGCAAGAAGCAGCGTCAGGACCAGGGCAAAGAACAGGAGCCATTGGGCAACCGGCAGATCTCCCGAGCCGTAATAAAGCTGGCTATACAAGGCGATGGTTCCGAAAAATACGGCGGCTAAAAACTGCATGCCGCCCGAGACGAGCGCGGCACCAATGCCCTGCCAGCGTTGGTCGGAGCGGAGCGAAAGCAGACGCCCGGCCGTGTCGCCCAATTGCGCCGGTAAGGCAAATCCCATCGCCAGGCCAGCCAGCACGCCCTGGGTGGCTTCCTTCAGCGAAAGCGGTTCGACTCTCCGAACCAGAATTTGCCATTTCAGAGCTTCCAGCAACCAGTTGACGGGCGTAAGCAGAAGCAGGAGAATGGCGGGCCAGCTGAACCAGTTGGCGGCTTTCCAGTAGGCGCGGACCGACTGGAGGTCATGTTGCTGGCGATGCAGGGTAAAAATAATGTAGCTGACAATGAGGACTAGAATACCGATTTTTGACCAAAAGACGATTTTTTTGGTAGTTGAATACGTTCTTTGAGGGACGAACCCGTTACTTTGCATAATAGAGTTGCTAAAACGCCGTACGACCATTCCATGCCAATCCCACTTGCTGCTTCCGAACTTGAATCGTACGACAAAATTATTCTGGGAGTCGACCCCGGAACGCAGATCGCAGGCTATGGCGTCATCCGAATTCAAAAAGATCAGATGAGTATGCTGCAATACGGTGTCATTCACCTGAGCAAATATAGCACCCACGAACTGAAATTGAAGAAACTCTTTGACCGGATGATACAGCTCATCGAAGAACACCTGCCCGATGAAATGGCGATCGAAGATCCGTTTTTTGGAAAAAACGTTCAGGCCATGCTGAAATTGGGTCGCGCCCAGGGAGTGGCGATGGCCGCAGCCTTGTCACGCGGTATTCCGATTGTCGAATATTCTCCGCGCCGGGTGAAACAATCCGTGACCGGGAACGGAAATGCGTCCAAGGAACAGGTATCACACATGGTCGGGCATTTGTTAAACGCCGAGCTCAATCCCGAGTTTTTCGATGCAACCGATGCACTGGCGATTGCCATCTGTCATCATTTTCACAAAAACGCCTTGCCCGGTACGAAATCAACGGGTAAAAAGTCAAAAAAAGGCGCCTGGTCGGCTTTCGCCAACGAAAATCCGGGTCGGATTTCGTAGCAAAAGTTGGTAAATGCGTGAAAAAGGTATTTTTTACGCTGCAAAACAGGGGAAACTACGCAGTGAATTGTCGCCGATAGCTTCTACTTTTGATCATCCAAACGGATCAGCGTTTCCTCAAGGGTCTAGGCCGGTTGCAATGCGGAAACCAGACGTAAAAATTGGCTTACTGGTATGAAAAAAGTAATCACACACCGATTGATGTTAGTCGCCCTCTACCTGCTGGTCGGCTTAGGACTTACGACACTAGGTCGTTCGCAGGTTCGGACTAAAAATTTGAGCATCGTTAATGGCAAGACCATATTCAGCCATAAAAAAGGGGCCTCTTATCCCAGTGGCGTTTATATGGTGCTGAAAATGATAAAAATAATTTAACAACGGCATGGGAATGCCAGCCGCCCGCGTTGGTGATATGCACGTTTGCCCGCTCGTAACGGGGGCCGTGCCGCATGGGGGAGGCCCGGTTTTGCCGCCGGGTCAGGCCGTAGTTCTCATTGGCGGCCAGCCCGCGGCTTGTGTTGGTGCTATGTGTAGGTGTGCCGGACCTCCGGACTCAATTGTGAAGGGATCGGCCACGGTTTTCATTGGTGGAAAACCGGCTGCCCGTCAGGGTGATACGACTGCCCACGGCGGCACGATCTTGCTGGGGTTGCCCACCGTTTTAATCGGTGGTTAAAAATTTCTGCTTTCTGAATCAACTTCGCCCTCTTTTTATTCTCCTAACGTACTAAAAGCCGCTTCAACAGTCGTTACCGGCAATTGACAGGCCCGGTTGTAACAGACGTAAATGGCCGTCTGGCCGTTCAGCGGTGTGCGGTTTTCCAGTAGCGGCAAGTCACTTACGGTTTCCGTTCCGGCCAAAACTTTATTGGGATAAAACCGCTGGTCGATCTCCCGACGGCGTGTTTCAGCCTCCGTTCCCACGATGGCAATTTCGGCAGTTGGTTGCACCCGCATGGCATACAGTGCGGCCCAATGGGTCAGGTAGTCGGCATTTTGTTGCAGCAACGGCTGAACCCGCCCCAGCATGGCATTGGCCAGGTCTGTGTAAGCCGGTGCTCCATCGACCGGTTTTTCCAGTAAGAGGCTGAGGGTGTAGAGATTATGCGCCATGATGGAGTTTGACGCCGGTATGACATTGTCAAATACTTCTTTTTTTCGGGCAATCAGGGTTTCACCGGCCTGGTCGGTGAAAAAGAAAAGGTGGTCCTCTTCATCCCAGAAATGATCCAGCGTATACCGGGCCAGGCGATCGGCTTCGAACAAATACGATTCCCTGAAAGTGGCCTGATACAAAGCCAGGTATCCGTCGATTACCGCGGCATAATCTTCCAGATAAGCGGTAATTGTGGCATGACCAGCCGCGCCGTTTACGCCGGATTTGTAACTATGCCAGAGTTGGCCGGTGGCCGGGTTAGTCAATTTTTCCCGAATAAAACCGGCATTCCGTTCGGCTAGTTTTAAAAAAGAATCCGCTCCGAAAACCCGGTAGGCAGTAACTAATCCCTTCAACATCAAGCCATTCCAGGAACACAGAATTTTGTCGTCCAAACCGGGGCGGATTCGCGTAGCGCGGACGGCCATCAATTTCTGGTGAGTTGCGGTGAGCTTTTCGGCTAGTTCGGTCAGCGTCCAGCCCTGCATCCGGGCAAAGTCTTCATCGGCAATGACCCGGTGGAGAATATTGCGACCTATGCCCTCGTGTTCCTCCCAGTTGCCATCGGGAGCAAGGTGATACAACTCGCTGAACCAGCTAAAGTCATCGTCCAGAATCGCCCGCAGTTCGGCTGTCGTCCAGGTATAAAACTTCCCTTCAACGCCTTCGCTATCGGCATCCAAAGCCGAGTAAAAACCGCCTTCCGGACTGGTCAGCTCGCGTTGAAGAAAGTCGATTGTCTGGAAAACCGTCTGGCGATACAACGCACTTCGGGTAAGACTATAGGCTTCGGAATAGAGGGAAACCAATTGGCCGTTGTCGTAAAGCATTTTTTCAAAATGCGGTGCAAACCATTGGTCATCAACCGAATACCGGGAAAAGCCGCCACCGATCTGGTCATAAATTCCACCAAGGGCCATAAAATTGAGCGTCCGGCTAAGGTGGCTTAGGGCCTCCTCATTTTTAGTAATGAAATAATACCGCAGCAGAAAACCGTAGATGCTCGGCATTGGAAATTTAGGCGCCCGGCGTGGCCCACCCTTGACGGGATCGAACGATCCGGCGAGTTTCTGGTACATGGAATCCAGTAATTCGCGGGTAAAAGCCGGGGCCGCATCAGTCAGGTAATACTGCTCCGAAACGCTCATATTCAACTGCTGCGCAAAACCGTCAGCCGAATCGGCCAGTTGATCACGGTGTTCGTCAAAAGCGGACCGTACGCTGGTCAGTAAGTTAACCCATTGATTGGGTGGGAGATAGGTCAGTCCGTAGAACGGTTTGGCATCGGGCATCAGGAACACATTCAACGGCCAGCCGCCCTGCACACCCATGGCCTGGACGGCATCCATGTAAATGGAATCGACATCCGGGCGTTCTTCCCGGTCGACTTTGATGCAAACGAAATGGTCGTTCATGACCTTCGCAACCGATTCATTTTCAAACGATTCGCGCTCCATCACGTGGCACCAGTGGCACGCCGAATAACCAATGCTAACCAAAATCGGTTTATTCTCCAGTTGCGCTTTTTGTAGCGCTTCCGGCCCCCACGGAAACCAATCGACTGGATTGTGAGCGTGTTGCAGCAAATAGGGACTCGTTTCCCGGGAAAGTCGGTTCATGAAGGGTATGGGCAGGGTTGAACTGTAAAATTAACCGCGTTTATCGGCCAGAAGTTTAGCCTGTTCCTTATTTTTAAGGATTAGGTGATTATTTAGACCGTACTTATCCGATTTTTGAAGAAAAAGACGACTTTTACGAATGAATGTTTAATCATAGTATGAAGAATTGCATACGGTCTGTCATCTTCGGTTTGTTGTTCGTTGCGTGTTCCTCAAAAAAAGATCCGGTTTCGACACCTGTTTACACCACGAAAGTGATTGCCCATCGCGGAGCCTGGAAAGCCGTTGGTGCGCCCGAAAATTCGATGGCATCGCTACGGCAAGCCATTCGATTGGGTTGTTACGGCAGTGAATTCGATGTGCAGATGGCGGCTGATTCGGTTTTGTTTATCAATCATGATACGTCTCTTCAGGGTATTTCAATCGAAACGACACCTTCTTCAAAACTTCTGGCCTTGAAATTGAGCAATGGAGAAACGTTGCCGACTTTACAGTCTTTTCTGGCTGAAGGTGTTCAGCAGGCTAAAACGCGGCTAATGATTGAAATAAAAGGGTCCAGAATTAGCCAGGACCGTACGTTTGCTACGGCCCGAAAGGCCATTGAACTGGTGAAGGCTATGAAAGCCCAGGCGTTGGTGGAATACAGCAGCTTCGATTATGAAGTTTGTAAAAAAATGCGCCAGATCGACCCCACGGCCAACGTTGTCTACCTCAATGGCGATCAGACGCCGGAACAGGTAGCAGCGGACAAACTTTCGGGTTTGGATTATTACTACGGAATATTTATCTTAAAAGAAGACTGGATTCGGCAGGCACAACAGAAAAACCTAACGGTCAATGTCTGGACGGTGAATGAGACACTAAGCATGAAATGGTTTCTGGAACGGAAAGTGGATTTCATAACGACCGATGAGCCCGAACGCTTACTGGACCTTCTGAAGCAGTAACTTAGCCTATGAATTATTCTTTTTTAGTGGTTGCGCTCTTTGCGGTATTCTTCACTGCCTGTAAACACAAGGCCGAACCTGAACCCAAGCCGGCGTATAAGCTGGTGTGGGGTGACGAATTTAGTTATACCGGCTTGCCCGATTCCACGCGCTGGACGTATGAAGTTGGTTTTAGCAGAAATAAAGAGGCTCAATATTATTACCCCAAACGGCTGCAAAACAGCCGGGTTGAAAATGGTAATCTGGTGATTACGGCTTTAAACGACAATTTTCAATCGAATCCGATCAGTTCCGCCAGTGTCATTTCGAAAGGGAAAGCCGAATTTTTGTACGGCAAAATCGAAGTTCGGGCCAAAATGCCGGATGGTAAAGGGGCCTGGCCGGCCATCTGGACGTTGGGTAAAAACCGGGATGTGGTGGGTTGGCCGGCCTGTGGCGAAATCGATATAATGGAATGGCTCGGCTTGGCTCCCCAGTTTGTTTTCGGGAGTCTCCACAAGGCGGATGCAAGCGGTAAGGATGCTCCATTAATCAGTATTTCGCCCGCCACCACTGATTTGTCTACTACTTTTCATACCTACACCCTCGAATGGAGTGAGACCCAGATCCTGATGTATATCGACGATTTCAATTATGCGATCTATAAAGCCAGTGATCTTACCCCGGCCGAGTGGCAGCAGTTTACCAAGCCGCATTACCTGTTGTTAAATCTGGCGTTGGGTGGAACCAGCGGAGGCTTCATTGATTACACCAAGTTTCCGTTTACGTTCACCATCGATTATGTCCGGTATTATAAAAAAGAGTAGAGAAACAAGGATTGAATTACTGGTTTTACTACTATTAAGTCTGATTTTCCAAATCGTTCATTCTTAAGTTCCTAAGTCCTCTTTTTTATGAAAAATGACCCCCGTATCATCAATGCCTGGTGTCTTTACGACTGGGCTAATTCTGTCCATTCCCTGGTTATCGTCTCCAGTATTTTTCCGGTTTATTTCAGCGCAACGGCTTTGAATGAAGCGGGCGGAAACGTCATTTCATTTCTGGGATTCTCGGTTAAAAATTCAGTCCTCTTTTCGTATTCGGTTTCGGCCTCTTTCCTGCTGATTGCGCTGTTGAGCCCGTTTTCGTCGGCCCTGGCCGATTATAGCGGTCAGAAAAAAGCGTTCATGAAATTCTTCTGTATTCTGGGTTCCATCAGCTGTGCGCTGCTGTATTTTTTTACGCAGGAGACCACCACCTTTGCGGTTTTCTGTTTTATTCTCAGCATGGTGGGATGGGGGGGCAGCATTGTTTTTTATAATTCGTATCTGCCCGAAATTGCCACGGAAGACCAGATTGACCGCGTTAGTGCGCGTGGCTTTACGATGGGTTACATCGGCAGTGTCCTGCTGATGGTTTTCAACCTGACGATGATTCTGTTTCCGCACTGGTACGGCGGCATGTCGAGCGCCATGGCCTCCCGGATTTCATTTCTGACCGTCGGCATCTGGTGGTTTGGTTTCGCGCAACTTTCATTCCGGTATTTGCCAGCGGCCGAACGCCGAATCCGGACCGCTACGTCGGCTGGCTGGCTGTTTAATGGCTTTCGGGAATTGAAAAAAGTCTATTCTCAGGTCCAGAAACAGAAGATGCTCAAACAGTTTTTGCTGGCATTTTTTATTTACAACATGGCGGTTCAAACCGTGATGTACATTGCCACGATTTTTGGCAGCGATGAATTAAAATTGCCCGCCCAAAGCCTGATCATTACCATTTTATTGATTCAATTGATTGCCATTCCGGGCGCCATTCTTTTCGCGCGACTGTCCGGACGGTTCGGCAACATTTACGCCTTGATGATTGCCGTAACGATCTGGGTTGGTATTTGCGTGGGGGCCTATTATGTGATGACTGAAACCCAGTTCTATGTGCTGGCCGTTGTTGTTGGGCTCGTTATGGGCGGTATTCAGGCGCTTTCGCGGGCGACCTATTCCAAACTGATCCCCGAAGGCACGCAGGACACGGCTTCGTATTTCAGTTTTTATGACGTTACCGACAAGCTATCGATCGTAATTGGAACGCTGATGTACGGGCTAATCGAGCAAATTACGGGGAGTATGCGCAACAGTGTCCTGGCGTTACTGGTCCTGTTTGTGGCCGGATTACTGCTTTTGTGGCGCATTCCATCACAAAAAGTTTACCGGGTGCGTTTGGAAACCGAAGAAATCTCCTAATTTTGTGACCCTGAAACCACCACAGGATGTTAGCTCAGTTGGTTCAGAGCGCCGTCTTGACAGGGCGGAGGTCAGCGGTTCGAGCCCGCTACATCCTACTTCACGAAGCTTATCACTTGACTGTGATAAGCTTTTTTGTTGATATCAGGGGGTGTCGGCATTCAATCGTTTGGTCACTTCCCGCATCCAGATGGCCCGACCCTCGCAATTCCAGTGGGCATCACTGGTTTCATACAGCGGAACCCGGCTGGCTTTGTACGGCGTGTATACATCAATCGCCGGGATCGTCAACCGTGGACTTTGCTGGACGCGTTCGATGAGGTGATTGTAGGGCAGTGGTCCCATTCCCGGTGCGTAAATACTGGTTTTGTTGGGAATAATGGACAGATAAACATGGTCGAAACCGGCTTTTTTATAGCGATCGGCCACCACGTTAATGGTGTCGATGTAATGATTCAGGAGCGAGTCAGAAATGGGTTTGAACGAAGAGTTAATTAACGAAGTGTCTGTATCCATGTAATACAGAAGGTGTTGGCCGTCCGGTGTCAGCGTGGTTCGGGGATTCACCCGACCGAACCAGTCCAGAGTTAACCAGGCTTTCAGATCTTTAAACCACAGCGCCCAGTCCGTAAAAAACAAGATGGTTTCCAGACGGCCTTCCACGGCATCCCGGGAAAAAAGCGTTTCCATTTCCTTCGTAATCTGCTGCCACGTTAGCCGGTTTTGGGGTTGCGGTTCTGCCCTGGTCGTATCCGAAACCACCTTCAGATCCGTAATGTACTTGCCAAACTGATTCCGGAAATGGCGCTCAACGGTTTCAATAATGAGCGTGTTGGTTTTGGTCGTGTCCAGTTGAACGCGCCGGTCAAATCCCCATTTGGTCCGGTGAAAATAGTCAATCGGAAAATCCTTCAGGGTCACGCGCGGAGGTTCGGAAAAGCTGTCGCCGATGATGTACAAATGGATGGGTTTACGCGGGCTATCGGCCGGATAGGCGGGCGGGCAGGGA
The DNA here is from genome assembly GCF_003858645.1 of Larkinella knui. Lineage (GTDB taxonomy): Bacteria > Bacteroidota > Bacteroidia > Cytophagales > Spirosomataceae > Larkinella > Larkinella knui. The sequence continues at coordinate 1,275,249 of NZ_RQJP01000001.1, forward strand.
ATTTGCAGGGCCTTGAACTGGGGCAGATTGGCCATTCGGTAGAGATCCCCAAAGCGGTAATCGTCGGGTATAAGTCCCTTTTTTTGCGCAGAATTCATGACATCGGAATTACAACTCCCGATGTAAATAAGAATTGAAACCAGCAGAATCAGATACCGGGCAATAACGCCAATTTTCATACATGACAGGTTAACGCAACTTCACCGACCAGATCTGAACGGCTTTGTTGTCGGTACTATACACAAATAATTTGTTTCGGGTGGGTGAAAATTGCAGTTCCACCGGAAAATTACCCGGAATGGGCCGGTCGCCGACGGGATGACCCGCCAGGTCGTACAGGGTGGTAAAATTGCCGGATTTTACGCTGATCAGACTCACTCCGGAACCCAGAACGTGATACCGGATGGTGGTCTGCCCCGGCCGCAGGCCCCGCACCTCAAACAGAGAATGGCCTTTCCGATCGAGAATAGCCGCTTCGGTATCCGACGTCCGCAGCAATAAATAGCCATTCTGATTGACTTCGGGCAGCAACTGGAACGAGCCCCGGCGAATGGGTCGGAACAGCTGATTTCGCTCCAGAATCTGCCCTTCGGACGAAATACTCGTTAGTTCACCTTGCCGGGTCAAGGTCGTGATCGTGGCCGGATTACCGGTTTCCAGCCAGGCCGGCCCCGTTACTTCCGCCTTTAAATCAACCGGAAAACCGGGGACAGAACCCCCATTTTCATTCCAGTAATACAATTTTCCTTCTTTCTGCACCGAAATCACGGCAAGGGATTGATTCCGAACGGGGGCGTGAAAGGCCGAAACGCCCGCGCCTTCGGTGCCCGTTACGGCAAACGATCGCACAAATCGTTTTTGCTGCCGGTCAAAACCGTAAACACTGCCATTGTGGTGAGCCATCAGCAGAATCAACGTCCGGTTTTGATCGCGACGGGGTGCCATCAGGGTTGCCGGTTCGAGTCCTTCGGGGAGCGGGAACGATTGTAGTTTGGCTAAACCGTTGACCGGGTCGGCGATGTAGAGTGAGCGGGGTGTGGCAAAAACGTATTGCAAGCGCCCGTTGTTCAGGAAATCGACCGGAACCAGTGGGCTGACCACGGGGCCGTTGACCGTGCCCAGCGTGTGTTTTTCGCCTTCCGGTGTAATGAGGATAAACTGCTGCGCATTGTCGACCGCCCAGATGACGCCGGAACTACCAACGAAATCGCCGATGACCATCGGCTGACTGAGCAGAGGAGCGTTGAGGGGAAGCTTGCGCTGGAGAAAAACCCGGTTTAAAACCGCTTCACTGGCGCGTCGTGTGGTGTGGCCCAGGATGAGCGATGAATAAATCCGTTCCCGTCCGTAGGTACTTTGGTAAACCAGATTCTCGACGTTGTCTAGTGCCGTTTCGTCGTGATTCAGAAGTTGTTGCCAGGATTGGGGCCAGTTGGCCGTAACGGATTCTCCGGCCCGTGTAAACCGGGTATAGGCGGTAAAATTGGCGGGACGCAGGGTTTGGGTGAGCAAATCCCGCTGCCGGTACGATTCCGACCAGACCGTGCGCTGGTCGACCGATTGTAAGTATTCCTGTAAAACGCCCTGGCCATTGGCAATAACCAGGTAGTCGCCGACCTGAGCCAGCCAGTTCTGTTCGAAACCGCGAAACAGACCGCCAAACAGAAAAGCCGGTAAGTCGGGCGCTTCAATGGATGAAATTCGATACTGCAAAAAGGGTTTTGTGTTCGAAACATGATCCGTTCCGGACGCCAGCAGAGCCGCCAGCTGGTAGCGGTCCCACAGGCGGTCGACGTTGGGAGAGTGGATCAGCATCACCAGTCGCCGGTCGGCCGAAGGCGCATCCAGACGGAGCAGGGCAATCTCCGTCCCCACGTATTTATAAATTCCATTTTCCTCGTTCTGGAGCAGGGGACGAAGTTTTCGGCGCCCTTCGCGCGTATCGGGTTCGTCTTCCGAATTGATAAAAGCCGTCAGTGCTTTGCCAAAGCGAGGGCCATCACTCAGGCTAAAATGAAAAAAAGTGGTGGTCTGATCGGGAATCAGGTTACCACAGTTGATCCGAAAAGGCGTTTGCCGGTCGAAGAGATTGGCGAGTGCGGTTTTGGCCCCGATGTCGTCCGTCGAAAGACCGATGAGGTGGGAACGGGAGGGCGATTGACGGAACCGGGTCAGTAACTCCGTGGGCAATAAGGCTTTGATGTATTTGGACTGGTAGTCTGTACTCGCTTCGTGGGGTGATAAAATGGCCGACAAAACCGAACTGCGAACGTAGATTCCCGCCAGGTTGCCCGGCCGGATGAGCGAAACATCGGCCCGTTGCAGCGGTGTTTCCGTAAACGGTTGCTTCATTCGCCGGACGACACTTTCCATCAGAATGGTCGATGGACTTCCGACCAGGTAATCATCCAGCACGATAAAGGAGCCGAGCGATTCATTGCGCACCGTGAGCAATTCGTGAATTTTAGTATCCTCGTAAGGGTGGCTGAGAACCCGGAATCGGTCGGCATCCGGATTGAGAATCCGGTTGACAAACGGCTGATCCTGAAGCGAGCCGATGGGAATGTAAAAAATAAACCCAAGGCGGTCCTTCGACGTGGGGTGTAGCGAATACCAGACGGGTTTGTCGCGCAGAAACTGGAGGGCACTGGCCGTATCGAGGGGCGACCAGACGAACTTTTCAATACTTCGGGCGGCTTCCTGAAAAATCGGCGTTGTCTGAAGCGCCATTTCGTTGAGTTGCGCCTGTTTCGAGAGGGTATCCTGCAACGTCGAACTTTCAAGTACCAGCAGCGCATCCGATGGAATCAGCATCCAGGTCGATCGGGCGGGCGCTTTCCACCAGCGGTAGGCGAAATAGCCCCCCAGGATAAGCGTTAAAATACCGATTCCGATCCAGAGCTGTTTTTTGGTCATGTACGTGAATGCGAAGCAAGACGATCAGTAAAACTAAAATGCCGATGACGCAAACCGGCCGGATTTTCGCAGATAAACTCTGTGGCGATCCGTACAATCTGCGTCATCGTGGGCGAATGGTCGCTTTTGGCAGTTGGTTACTTACATTTTAACGGGCTGCTTGACATCGACGGCCTTCAGGGCTTTCACTTTCGAGCCCAGTTCCAGCCGGAATTCGGCCAGTTCCTGAAAGCTTTGAATACAAACTTTGATCAGTTTCCACCGTAAAATAGAGACTGTGCCCGTCAAACGCTCTTTATGAACGATGGGAATATCGAATGTTTTCTGACCGGCTTTCCGGGCCATGACCGCCAGAAAAATATTGGGCGCAAACGGCGTTGGAACTGGCAATTGTTCCAGCAGCTTTTTGAGGTAAACCCCGTTGATAAGACGGAACGGGATGTTGCTATCTTTAATATACGTTCCGTAGATTAGAAAGAGACTAAATTTCAGAATCCGGGTGATCACCAGCCGGGCGGGTGCATCGAACCGAATCTGGCGGTAGCCCAGAATGAAATTCGATTCATACCGCTTGGCCCACAATTTGGCAAAATCGTCGGTAACAAACTGGTCGTCGCTGTCGGTTTGAAACACATAATCGGACCCCAGCGCGACGGCATGATGATAGCCACGAACGACCGCGTTTCCGTGGCCGCCGTTGGGCGTATGAACCACCTCTAATTTGGTGGGATATTTTGGTTTCAACGAATCCAGAATGGCACCGGTGCGGTCTTTAGAGCCGTCGTTAATGACAATCAGACGCGTGTTTTCGGTTGGAAATTGACGGTTGAGTAAATCGACCCAGGTTTCTACAACTTCGTGGATACATTCTTCCTCGTTGTAGGCCGGCATTACTATTGAAAGGTGTAGACTCATTTGCTGGAGAGAAACAGGTTCATAGCACTACTCAATAGTTCTGATGATTAGCGAATAGTGCCGCTGTGATGATTAATGAAACAAAGATAGCGGAATAGGATATATATATTGTACTCCACCGGGTCTAACATTTATTTAATGGATCGCCGGGCCCGTACTGGCTGGGAATTTTCAGTATGAAAACCGGTCTTTCAGCGAATTGATCGGTTTTTCGAGCAGGAACCAGGACAGGGAAGCCACGATTACCGTCAAAATGGCAAAATAGAAAAATTTTAATACGAAGAACTGATCGATTGCGGGCACCAGCGTGGTCATTTTATTCCAGATCCGGATGGTTGGGTGGCTCGGCGGGGTGTGATAAAAATTGTATATCAGGTTGTGGAAGATGTATAAACCGTAGCTGATTTGCCCTAAATACCGGCTGACGGGGTTCTCCAGGAACCAACGCATCCAGCCTTTAAAACCAATCGCGGCCCGCCCGATCAGGAAGAAACCGAGCACTGATCCGGCCAGCCGGTCCCAGACTTCTGCCACCACATTATGCGGATCGTCGTAGGATTTGGCAACACCTACCAGCAAGACATAAACGGCCAGACTGGCGACGAATCCGGTGGAGGTGGAAAACAATTTCTGAAGCCATTCCTTTTTATAGAGCCACAGGTACGCCAGCAAAGCGCCCAAACCGAACGAATCCAGGCAGGCCGGGGTAAATACGTAAGCAACCACCCAGGAATAGTGTTGGGTGTAAAGAAAATACCGGAAGCAGACACTGCCCGCAATGAGGAGCCACATGGTCAGCGGAACCTGTCGGCGAGGGACGAAAAAAAGTAAAAGCGGGAAAATAAGATACACCTGTTCTTCCACTGCCAGCGACCAGAAATGATCGATAACCCCCATCCACTGCTGGTAGTAGGCAATGTAAATATTGGTGGCATACAAGACGCACCAGACTATTTTTTCGCGCACCAGCGGTACATTGGCAATAAACAGAATGAGCAGTGAAAAATAGTATAACGGAAAGATCCGGATGGTTCGTCGGATGTAAAATGTCTTGAGGTAAAAACTCAGTCCGTCGGGCCTTCCGGCCAGTTTCTCTTTGCTGCTGAGCAGAATCCGGGTGATGAGAAAACCGCTGAGAACAAAGAAGATCGTGACGCCCAGCGGGCCCAGCGGAAGGGAATTGCGTTCGGCCATCCAGTGGTCGTAGAGCACCAGCGCGACGGCAATAAACCGTACGCCATCCAGTTGGGTCAGGTACGAAATGGTTGACGACGATTTTGTCTGAGGTATAGTGGCCGATTGATCCACCGAAATAGCGGGTGATTTGGATAAATCGGCGTCCTTCGCTTCTCTTTTAAACCAACCCAGTTGCCCTGCGTCCACGTGTGATTGTCATGTTGGAAATGACCAAAAGTACGAACATCACCTTTAATTTGCCAGCAAACCGGAGAATTGTTCAGGAAGGGCTGTAGGCAAAGCGGTCTTTGAGCGCATTGAACGGTTTTTCAATGCAAAACCACGATACCGTTGCCACGGCCACGGTAATGCTGTAAAAAAACAAGAATTTCAGCGCCATATCGGCTCCGGTGCCGGTCAGAACGGGGAATTCGCGAAGAATCCGGTTCCAGGCGCGCACGGTGATAAAGTCGGGCGGAGTGTGGTAATAATTGAAAACCAGATTATGGAATAAGTACAATCCGTAGCTGATCCGGCCGAGGTAACTGCTGACGGGATGTTCCAGGAACCATTTCATAATTCCGCGATAACCAATCACACCTTTACCGATTAGAAAAAAGCAAAATACGGAGGTGAAAAAGCGGTCGAAGATATCGGTAAAACTATTTCGGGGCGGCAAGGTTGTCGACATAAGGTAAACATTGACGGCATACAAGGCCATACTGGCCAGCAGAAACCGGGGATTTCCGACCGTTTTGGTAAATTGCTCCGGGTAAAAAACCAGCAGATAGGCCAGAATACCGCCAAAACCAAAGGCGTCCAGACAGGTGGGCATCATGACAAACTGAATGATCCAGGATGCCTGTGTGGCGTATAAATACACGCGAACCAGCAGGGCCAGGGCAATTAAACACCCCAGAATGACCGGCAAACGGCGCAGCGGCATGAAAAGCACCAGAAACGGGAAAAAGAGGTAGTATTGTTCCTCCACCGCCAGCGACCACAGATGGTCCAGCGCACCGAACCAGGTGTGGTGAATCAGGATCCAGAAGTTTTGCGTATACGTCAGAAACCAGACCAGATTCTCGCGGGCCGCCTGAAATCCCACCACCGCCAGTATGATGAGTGTCAGGTAATAAACGGGAAAAATGCGCAGACTGCGCCGGATGTAAAATTGCCGCAGCGAATGCCGGTGTGAACGTTGAAGCCGGTCGTCGGCCTGCTTGCTGTGGATCAGAATCCGGGTGATGAGAAAACCGCTGAGGACAAAAAACAGATTTACGCCAAAATACCCCAGCGGCAAGCGGACTTTTTCGCCCAGCCAGTGATCGAACAGGACGAGCGTCACGGCCAGAAACCGGAGTCCGTCCAGCTGAATCAGGTAGTGTTTTTCTTTTTGAACGGATTCGGGCGCGGGTGTCAAAGGTGACATCGGTTAACGGAAACCAGTAGACTACCAGTTTTTCTTGATTTGATTAGCGGGTTTTCCGGCGGCAATGAGTTGACGTCCGGTTGCATAAAACCGCCATTCGTTCGCCGGCCCAACCGCCAGAATCTGGAGTGCATAGGTGCCGGCATCCAGTTCGGCTTCGAGGAACTGCGCCGTAAAACCGGAACCAAAGGTAGAACCGGGATTGATCCATCTCCGGCGGCTGCCGGACAGGTTTTGCCGGGATGGAAAAAGATAAATTCGGCGGGCCGACCGGGCAACCAGATACGCGCCCTCGTCGCGCAGTCCCAAAGCCGGAAATGAATCTACCCGGGTCACATAGTCGCCATCGACTTTGAACAAGGTATCCGGGCGAATGGTGGCGGTATTATTCGGGATTCGGTACAGGGATGGTAAAGTAGCATCGTAGAAAGCCGGGGCATTGTCGATCAGTTTCCGGGTGAGCGGATCGATGGTTGAAACGGGCCGGTTTTGCGTATACGTCCAGTTAAACTGACTGGTAGACAGGTATTTGCGTAAATAAATAGTTTCGTCCAGGTACGTAGTGTACGAAAAAAAGGCCATCAGGAAACTAAATCCCGTTGCCAGACCCGCCTTCAGCGGCCGCCGGGACGGACTGGATTGCGCAATCCAATACGTAAAAAGAAAGGCCAGCAAGGTGAGGGAATAGATTTTGTACCGACTGGTCGTTAAGGTTCCCATTCCAAAACCTACGCGGTTAAACGAAACGATCAGCCCCGTGCCCACGATGAAGGCGACGCCACCGAGAAAGAACAACTGCCACGGCGTCAGTTTGGTCCCCCAAAACCGCTGCCAAAGGGCCGAAAGGCTGATTACGGCGGTTATTCCAATGACCAGTATTCCCAGGACCAGGCAGGTGAGCATGAAATTCTGAATCGGAAAAGCCTCGGCCGAAGCGCCATGAAAGAGCATCCAGCCGTGAAACTTATCCAGGACTGAACCCTGATCAGTCGGATTGCCGGGCGGGTTTCCGTATCCCAGAAAATAAAGCCGGAAGGAAATGGCCAGAGCCGCCAGCCACCGCAGGACGCCCGCATAATCCTGCCGAAGAAAGATGAGAACCAGCCCCACCGGCCAGATCATCAAACCGTTGCCGCTGGTGATCGTGGCGGCAACGGCCAGCGCAATGGCCCGCCAGCCCACGCGGTTTTTAAATGCCAGTTCGTAAAACGTTGCCACGGCCAGCGCCACAACGGTGAAGTTTTGCAGAGCCGCCATGCCCCAGTACATGTTTTCCCACTGCGACAGATTAAACAACAGCAGCGAAACCGGCAAGGCCATCCAGATCAGGCCTCCGGCCCGGTGCAAAGCCCTGACAAACACGGCAAGTAACAAAACCAGGCTCAGATTTCCGACCACCATCAGGTGCACATAATTGAGCTTGCCGGTCAGGGTATAATCCAGCCAGGTGATCAGGCGGTCGTATACAATGCGGTGTTCGTTGTGTTGCTTGAAAAATTCGTAGACTTTATCGCGGAGCGTACCGGCTTTTTCCAGCTCCAGGAGAAATAATTTCAGCGCGTGGTCGTCGTATTTCGGAATATTGATGGCATACCGGCTGAACATCCAGGCATATACGAGGATGGGCACCAGCAATACCAGCCCGCCTACAACCAGGGATAGGCCGGAAGCTGCTGCTGGCCGAATGTCTTTCACCGGAAAAGGTTGTGTTTTCGATTCCATCAGGCCCTACAAAACGAGTAACTCTGCTAAACTCCGATTGCCTCCGCTTCTCTCCGCGAAACAACTCATTTTCACAGAAAAGCCGCCAGTTTTTCCTGAATAGAGGTTGAATCCAAACCGGATTGCTGCTGATGGTAACTTTGGTCACCATACAAGCCGTCGGGATACCCCTGCGCCGACAGGCTGACAAACTGCCGGAACGACAAACCGTTTTCCAGCAGCTTGACCGACAGTTGCTGGGCCAAACCGCCAATGCTAACGTGTTCTTCCACGATCAGCAGATTGTGGGAATCGGCCCACTGTTGTCCCAGTCCACTGGGTAAATCAAGGGGCAGGTTCATGGCGGTATATACGTCGAACTGATGGCCCAGCGTGTCGGATGTTTGCAGGGCTTTCAGAACATTGGCGGCCACCGGACCCAGCGCCACAACGGTTCCTTTCGGGTTTTCGCTGCTGACCACTTTCTTGAACGAACCGGTGGTTTCGCTTCCTTCCGGCGTTTTTGGACCAGCACCCAGGCGCAGATAAGCCGGACGGCCGTCGGCAACGATGCGATCGACAATCGGATCAATTTCGTCGGCAAAGGCCGGAATCCAGGTTTTGACGTTCTGCAAACCGCTCAGGCAAGCCAGATCCTCGATGGCATGGTGGGTCGATCCCATAATACCGTACCCATAACCTCCGCCGTTTCCAACTAGAAAAACCGGCAAATTATGCAGACAAACATCGTTGCGGAACTGCTCCAGACACCGGTATACGGCAAACGGAGCAATGCTGTAGCAAAATACTTTATAGCCTTTATACGCCATTCCGGCGGCTACTCCCACCATATTTTGTTCGGCGACCCCCGCGTTGATAAAGCGTGGTCCCATAATGGCCGCCACGTTTTCGAGTGCATTATACCCCAGATCGCCCGTAATGAAAATGATTTTCTCATCGGTAGCTGCGATGCGTTCAATGGCAGCTGAAAATTCTTTGCGCATAATTATTTAGTTTTCGGTTTTCGGTTTTCAGTTTTCGGTGGCTGTCGCAATACATCGCATGCGCTTACAAACATGCGTCAGCCACCGAAAACTGAAAACCGAAAACCGTATACTTATTTCGTCTTTCTCGCTTCCACCAGCGCCCGGATTTCGGATGCGGTTTTATACACTTGCTCGCCTTTTCGAACTTTCGTCCGAATAAATTTGGGGCGTTTTTTTGTCTCTTCAAAAATCTTACTGATGTATTCACCCAAAAATGATACCCCCAGCAGATTGATACCGCCGAACAGCATGACCAGAATAATCACCGTTGATAAACCGGCCGGCGTATTTGGGAAGAACACAAATTTGGCCAGAATCTGCCAGAGAATGCCCACCAGCGACAAACCCGTCAGGATAAACCCGGCGTAGGACATCAATTCGAGGGGGGCAAAGCTGAAGGAGAAAATCGCTTTTTTCGCCCACCAGATGTTCTTGGTCCAGTTGTTGGTCGAAACGCCGAACATACGCTCCGGCCGGACGTAATCGACGCCGGTTTGTTTGAAACCCACCCACGCCCGCAGTCCGCGCAGAAACTGCTCGGTTTCGGGGAGTGCCACCAGTTCCCGAACCACTTTCTGGTCGATCATCGAGAAATCCCCCGCATCGACCGGAATGTTGATGTACGACATTTTCTTGAACAGGCGGTAGAAGGTTCGGTAAAAAAAATGGACGTGGGGCGGCATCTCCCGCTGAACCCGAACGCCGTAGGTCACATCGAACCCCTGCTGCCATTTTTCGTAGAAACTGGGAATGATTTCGGGAGGATCCTGCAAATCGCCGTCCATCAACACGACGGCATCACCGGTCGAGATTTCCATACCACTTAGAAAAGCCGACTGGGATCCGAAGTTGCGCGAATGCGTAATGCCGATCACGTTCGAATCTTTCGCACAAATCCCGTCGATCACTTCTTCCTGATTGTCGGGCGAATTGTCGTTGACGAAAATAATTTCGTACCGGACCTTCATTTCATTAAACGTTTTGACCAGCCGCTCATACATGATCGGAATGGCCTGGGCGTCCTTATAACAGGCTATAATGGCCGTAATAACCGGGTTGAGCGTCGGATTGGCAAATGCCGGCAGCACCCGACCGGAATAATCGTGCTGAATTTGCCAGTCGGCGGTTTTCCGGAGTCCCGTACGCAGGGAAGTCCGGGCTTTCCAGCCGAGGTCGGCGTTGGCGGCTTCGGGGTCACCATACCAGTCGCTGAGGTCCCACTGCCGGTTTCCCATGCTGCCCCAGACAGGCTCGATGGTCAGATCGAAGGTGTTGCGGGTTGCATCGACCAACTCGCGCATGGTGGTTTTCTGGCCCGTTGCGATGTTATAGGAGCGGCCGCTGATCGTTTTATCCACTTTTAAAGCCGCCTGAACAAAGGCTTCCACGCAATCGTCGATGTAAACAAAATCGCGGCTGATGTCGGGCGAAACGAGTGGGGGCAAGGTATTTTTCCGGGCTTCTTCCACCAGCCGGGGAATCAACCGGTCGGGTTCCTCCCAGCCACCATAGATCGAATACAACCGCAAATTCAAGGTTTTCAAACCGTGGACGCGCGCGTAAAATTCCAGCATGTAAGCGGCTGAAACTTTGGAAACGGCGTAGTGGCTGTTGGGTTCGACGCGGTCGGTTTCTTTGGGAGCGGTGCAGTTAAAACCGTATTCCGAGCTGCTTCCGGCGTGGATGTAGACCGTTTCCGGCGTGCAGTTTTCCAGAATATTGACAGTGCCGTTTACGTTGGTTTCGTACGTCAGATTGACGTTCTTCTGTTTGCTGTAGGCTCCATAAGCCGCCAGATTAAAGATGGTACGGGGTTTATACCGGTCGAAAATTTCCTGAACCGATTTATGGGAGAGAATATCGCAGTGGATTACATTTTCAGCCGGTACATTCAGCAGTTTTAGCCGCCAGGCTTTGGTCGCATCGTGGGTGAGTGCGTAACAATCCTTGCGGAGTTGAAAAATCTGATCGAATAAATTGGCGCCGATAAAGCCGCTGGCTCCGAAGACGAAAATGGGGCCTTTTAGTTGAAGGATGCTGTCCTGGTACGGGAGGATCTGTTGAGACATTCGTGGTTAACTAGTAGAGATAGAGCCTGTTTTTCAGACAGGATTAGGCGGTAAAATACCGATCGTTGATGTCGGAACAGGCCTGGTCATACAGATCGGCCGTCATGGGCAGGTAGTGCCATTCGAGCCGGTTTTCCATATACGAAACCCCTTTGCCTTTTACCGTATGGGCAATGATGACTTTGGGTTTGCCATTGGTTTGCAGCCGAAGCGTATCGAGCGTAACGAGCAGGGCTTCCACGTCGTGGCCGTCGGCTTCAACCACCTCGAAACCAATGGCTTTCCATTTGGCGACATCGGCGGTATCGCCGAACACATCGGCGGTTTGACCAAACCCCTGCAAGCCGTTTTTGTCGATCAGCACAGTCAGGTTGTCCAGGCCTTGCTGAATGGCGTAATGGGCGGCCTCCCAGGTCGTGCCTTCGTTGGTTTCTCCGTCCGACATCAGCACGTAAACCGCATGCGGGTTGCCCTGCAATTTGTTGGCGTGAGCAATGCCCGAAGCGATCGGAAAACCGTGTCCGAGCGAGCCGGTGGCAAACGGAATGCCTTTGTGTTTGTTGGGAGCGGGGTGGGCGGGCAGCGTGGTTCCATTTTTGTAGAACGACTGCAATTGTTCGTCCGTAATTTCGCCCAGATGGTTGAGGCAGACGTACAAAGCTGCTGCGGCATGACCCTTCGACAGGATGAACGTATCGTCCTCCTGTTTGCGAAGAATCAGTGTGGCAATCATCATGTCGAGGCAGCTCAGCGAACAGCCAATGTGCCCGGCATGCGCCTTATTGTACAATTCCAGAACCTTCAGCCGCAATTGGCCGCTGAGGGTGGTGATATCGGTTGTCAGTGCTGGTGAAGTCATTTTAATACCTGTATTTCATTCCTTCGAGGTCAAAGATAGTGATTTTCTGGCCCGTCCGTCCTTTGACCAGTACAATCTTATCCGGCTCGTTGGGGTCGATACGCTGATAATACGTTGCATCCTTCGGTAAATAGAGATTGACCAATTGGGCTTCGATAATGGCGTAGGGCCGGCCACTTTTGTCAATATCGCTATATTCATGGCGTTTCAGAGAGGGATACAAAACCGTATCGCCGGGCGCATAAAGCGCTTCAATTTTTTTGGCGGATGCCCAGAATGGATTGGCGATGCGGGGAATGGCAAACGACGTATACTTCGGGGCGGTATCGTTGTAAATCCGCTGGAGCAACTGAACAATCAGACCGCTCTGGATCAGCAGAATCGCAGCCAGTGGCAAACTGAGCCATAGTTTCTGGGTCGAAAGCTTCAGAATCAGGATGGCCACCAGAATGATGACGTACGGAAACGAAAACCCCGAATACCGTTGCGTAATGCCGTAGGTGTGGCCGGACCGGAACGCCATCAGCAACAGAAACAAGGTTGGGACAAGCGACAGCAGGACCAGAAAAACAAGCAACGGGCGGTCATTCGGCCGGAAATCTTCCAGCAGAGCCGCGCCCAATAAGTAAAAAAACGGCAGTGTGGCCGACAAGACCAGGTGCTGCAGCGGATTGGCCGTATAATAAATCGCACCGGCCAGAAACAGGGCGGGTAAAGCCAGTTTAATCCACTGGGGCGGTTGCCGCTGGTTGCGATACCGGTGAATCAGGGCCACCGACAGCACGCCGATCAGGAGCGCGACCGCCACATTCCGGTAACCAACCGCAGCCGATGCCAGGCCATTGGTGAACAGAACCAGATCGCTCCAAACCGGTAGCGATCGCCAGAAAACATTCGGGACCGTGGCGGGCAGCACAATACCGAAGGTACTGTTCAGCGGATTAGTGAGGGCGATATGGCGATAAAACTGCGCCTGGTGGTTGAGCGTGAAAAAGGTGGTTTGTCCACCGCCATACGTCAGCCATAAAGCAACCAATCCGATGGCGACCGCGAACGACGCCCCGAATTTATACCACATCGGCCATTTCCGGACGTACAGAAGGGTGTATAACCCGTGGCATAAAAAAACCGTAATCGTCAGGTAATGCGAAAGAATTGAAACCGTTACGAGGGCACCATAACCCACGTATAAACGCAGAGGCACTTTCCGTTTCTTTTCTTTTTCGATGATGACCAGAAAAACGTGCGTCGAGAGCAGCGTCAGAAAGAACGTCATCGAATAGTTGCGGGCAATGTGGCTCTGGGCGATAAAAAGCGGCTCGATGGCGGCAATAAACGCACTGATCAACGCCAGGCGATTGGCCACTTCGGGGTCCTGTCGAAAATGTCGTTTGACGAAAAAATAGAGCAGCAGAACGGTTAAAGTACTAAATATAACCGACGGAAAACGGATTGAAAAATCACTGAGCCCGAATAGTTTCAGCCAAATCCACAAAATCACGTAATAGGCCGGACTGTGGCCGATGTCTCCGCGGGCGATCGCTTCGTTGTAATCGGCGATCGTCTTTGGTTTCCAGAATTCCTGTGGCGTAAAATAAGGCGAATCCTTCTTGTCAAACACGTCGTGTTGGTTGGCGCCTTCGTGCACGACACCCTGGGTGATGAGAAGCGTCGCTTTCTCGTCGAACCAAATACCGTAGGTGTCCAGGCGGTAAATCCGGAGAATAAAAGCCAATAGCAGGATTCCGGCAAGAATGAAAACAGACGTTCGACGGTGTGGCGATAAGGACATCAATCAATGGAATAACTTTCTGCGGGCAAAAATAAACTGATTTGTGGGACTTTACATTTTCAGGATCGTAAATTCTACTCTTCGGTTCAACCGGCGCTTCTCTTCGGTCTCGTTACTGGCAATGGGTTTACTGGGTCCCCAGGCTTTGGTCTGGATGCGGAGATCAGGAATTCCCTGTTCCATTAAATACTCCTTGATGACCCGGACCCGGTCCTGCGAAAGCTTCATGTTTAAATCCCAAACGCCTTGATTATCAGTGTGTCCGTCTACCTGAATTTCCATGGTTGGATGCTCTTTCAGCATCTGCACTACGCGGTCGAGCTCGGCATTGGAACCGCTTAACAGCACGGCTTTGCTTTGCTCGAACAGCACGTCGTGCAACACCACCCGCTGACCGGCTTTGATGGGCGTTAAAATGAGATTTTTACGAATTTCCTTAAATCGTTTGTCCTTGCTGAGATCGATAAATTCGGTGGTTGGAAAGTATCCTTCGCGTTTTGCCGTCAGATTGTAGCTGTTTTGCATGGCCAGCAATAGCTTGTAATCGCCGGTTTCGGGGTCATAACTAACGTGGCTGTTCTCCTTGTTGTCGGGGGCGATGGCCGAGAAAACTTCGGCAGCAACCGGTTTTTTACTGACGCCGTCAATTACCTTTCCCGATACGATAGCAACCGGATCGGGTTTGATGGTCGGATAGAGTTTCAGGCGGAAAATATCTTCGCCACCCATCGAATTCTGGATCGAACTGAGGTACGCATAATCGCCGGTGGCCGGAATGGTAAAATAACCGTCCCATTCGGGCGTGTTGACATTTGGCCCCAGGTTTTCCGGTTCCGACCATTTAGTCCACGTATCATCGAGCCGGCGGCTGACGAAGATATCGCCATTGCCATATTCGGGTCGTCCGGCTGAGGTGAAATACAGGGTTCGGGAATCGGAAGCGACAAAGGGCGCGCCTTCATACTCCGCCGTATTCAGCATTGGTCCCATGCTGACCGGTTCGCTCCACGTTTGGTTGGGCTGTAAAAACGAAACGTACAAGTCTTTGTCTCCCAGTGAGTTCCGGCGTTGAACGGACAGAATCATCGTTTTCCCGTCGGGCACAATCGCGTATTCGGTATACGCATTTTTGTGCAGGTTGTGGTTATTGGCGATCACGCATTCGACCGGAAACGACCAGCCGTTTTTCCCCAGCGTCGATTTCGATAAACCGTAGGTTACCGAACCGTCCGGTTTATAAACGTTGATCAGGTAAAGCGTACGGCCATCCGGCGACATCCCGCTGACGGCATTGTCGGCAGTGGTATTGATCGGCGGTCCCATGTTGACGGCGTTTCCCCACTCGCCGTTGGGTTGAAGGGTCGAATACCAGACATCCTGGTTTTTGGGATCACCGGTATTGCGTTCGTGTTGTCCCCGCGTAAAATACAGCGTTTTTCCATCCGGCGAGATGACCGGGGCCACTTCCTGACCGCGTGAATTCACCTGAGAACCAATATTTTCTTTGACCAGGTCCTTGGGCGCATCTTTGGATACGTTGATGGCAATGTCGATGGGCTGGGGATCGGCCGAAATCCCAATGGCGTCGATCTGGTTGGCGCCTTTAATCCGGTTGGGACTGATGACCAGTTTTACGGTATTAGCGGTCACCACCGGATCCGTCGGGGCTATACGGAGCACGGGCGTTTGGCCATTTTCGGCAATCTGTGCGGAAGGCCCCACCTTATAAACCGGTATTTCGCGGCCCGAACCATCGATGACCAGCACCTGGCTGACGGCACCCGGATTACCGCTCTGGAAGATGGCGATTTGCCGGATGGGAATCGCTTCTGCAAACCGGACCGTGATCCACTCGTCATTGGGGCCATCGGGATAGAGTGGTGACCAGGCACAGGGATTATCGCCGACTTTCGGCAGCCGGTTGGGTTTTCCCAGGATCTGATTGGCCCGGTATTGCTGTGAATAGGCTTCTCCGCGACCTTCCGACGAAAATCCGACTACCGAACTGGCCCATTGTACCGTCTGGGCCGACACGGAAGACCGACCGAACACAACCCACACCAGCACTAGTAAGACTCCCCGTATCATGCAAACAAGATAACGAATGATGAATGATGAACGATGAATTAGGGATGAAAAATTATGAATGAAATGAGTCTGCACCCCTGATTCATCCGTACTTAATTCGTATACACCTTATATTCCCACGGTTTCAGTGCAAACGTCAGGGAACTGCGTAATTCGGCGGGTTGGCGGCTGAATACTTCCGTGTACACCCCTTCAAAACCGTCACCGTTCAGCCGGATGGTCTGGGGCGTCGGACTGAGGTTGACGATCACAATGACCCGATCATTTTCCTGCTGGCGGTAGAACGCATACACCTTATCGTCTTTCTCCGTCGGAATTTTAATTAACGCCCCCCCCGCTGGTCCGTTCCAAAGGGCGCGATTGCGGTGTTTTAGCGTCAACAACGTTTTGTAAAAATCGGTTTTGCCGTAGTTTCCCCAGTAAATGGGGTCTTTTTCGTAAAATTTCAGCCGTTTGCTCAGGTTAGACTCCATGCCGTTATACACCAGCGGCATCCCATCGAACGTAAAAGCCAGCACGGTAAAGGCATCGACTCCGTTGCCAAACAACTCGGTTCCGGTGCCAACCCACGCATTCTCGTCGTGATTCTGGGTAAAATGCATCTGGTAATACCCCCGCGGAAACCGTTGCTTGTTGTGGCTCAACAGCGAGTCGATGGCGGAGGCCGGGCGCTTGCCTTTGGCAATCAACTTCATCAGCTGGTAAGAACTCCAGCCGTAATTCATGTTGAAGCATTCTTTAAAATGCTCGGGTTTGTCTTCCCATTCGGCGAGCATGAACACGGTTTTGATGCTGTCCAGTTTAGGGCGCAGTTCACGCCAGAAATCGTCCGGCACATACCCCGCCACTTCACAGCGATACCCGTCGATGTCACATTCACGCACCCAGAATTGCATGGCGTCGATCATGGCTGTCCGAACCTGCGGGTTTTTATAATTCAGATCCACCACGTCCGGGCGGTCGGTCACTTTGCCCTGTTCGTCGATCGGCGGACTGAGTTTTCCGTTGATTCGCGTATACCAGTCGGGATGCTGTTTCACCCACGTATGCGCACGGCCGGTATGGTTGGGCACCCAGTCGATGATGACGTGCATTCCCAAATCGTGCGCCTGTTTCACCAGGGCCTTGAAATCGGCCAGTGTGCCAAATTCAGGGTTAACGGCTTTATAGTCTTCCACGGCGTACGGATTGCCCGGCAGCGTCCGCTGGCTTTCTTTGCTAATCGGGTGAATCGGCATAAACCAGAGAATGTCAACGCCCAGTTCCTTGAGTCGGGTGAGTTGCTGTTCAACGGCTTTAAACGTGCCTTCTTCCGAAAATTGACGGGTGTTTACCTCGTAGATGGTTGCATTTTTAGCCCATTCGACGGTGGGAATGCGGGTCTGAACAACGCTTGAATCGCTGGTATTCGTCGGGTCATTGCCCGTGCTGGGAGTCTGTTTGCAGGACAAAACAGAAAGAAAAAGTAAACTTCCGGCAATTGCACTGCACCCTATTTTTGTATACATGCCTAAATAATAAGCTCGATAAATTGACTAAACCTGTTTTTACGCCTGCCGAAGGGCCGGGTTAAAAAACTTCAGCTGGTGAATGGCTTCGGATGGATGTGCGGCCTTAAAAACGGAACTGCCGGCCACCAGCACATCGGCACCGGCTTCCACTAAAGCCGCCACGTTGTCGTTCCCTACTCCACCATCGACTTCGATCAGGGCCGTATGACCTGAACCGGCCAGCAACTGACGCAGTTTCCGGATTTTCTGCAAGGTATGGGGAATAAACGATTGTCCGCCAAATCCCGGATTAACCGACATGATCAACACCTGATCCATTTCATCCAGAACGTCCGCCAGCAGTTCGACCGGCGAGTGCGGATTCAGGGCAACGCCCGCCCGGCAACCCGTCTCCCGAATCTGGGTCAGCGTCCGGTGCAGGTGAGTACAGGCTTCCAGATGAACGGTAATGGTTCCCGGACGATCCGGATTGGCGGCACCGGCTTTGGCAAACGCTTCGATGTACCGTTCGGGTTGAACAATCATCAAGTGGACATCTAACGGTTTGGTAGCGTGGCGGTTAACGGCTTCGCAAACAGGAATGCCAAATGAAATGTTTGGTACAAACATCCCATCCATGACGTCTACGTGAATCCAGTCCGCTTCACTTTGGTTGAGAAATTCAACGTCGCGTTGCAGATTTGCAAAATCAGCCGCCAGGATGGAAGGCGCAATGAGTGGTGGAGTCATGAAGGCGTTCTTCTGAATGTATGGGTACGAATTGCAAAAGTTGACACCAAAATTAATTCTTTTTGTTGGAACAATTGGGAACAGTTGTCAGAGTCAGTAAAGGATTTAGTATGATTGCAGTTTAATTTAGATTTTTCTTTTTCCGCTTAAAGCTATTGAAATCTTAGTTCAAAAATAGAATGAATCCTCAGGAACAAATCGCTGAACTTACTGACCGGCTTAATTTTTATAACTACCAATACTACCAGAACAGTAGCTCCGAGGTCGATGATTTTACCTTTGACAAGCTGTTGGAAGAGCTTTCGGCCCTGGAGCGGCAGTATCCCGAATGGGCCCGGCCCGATTCGCCGACGCACCGGGTCGGCGGCACCATCAGCAAGGAATTTGCCACGGTTTACCACCGGTTTCCGATGTTGTCACTCGGAAATACGTACTCGGAAGCGGAACTGGCCGAATTCGATGTGCGGGTTCAAAAAGGGCTGAACGGGGCGTCCTATGAATACATTTGTGAGCTCAAGTTTGACGGTGTGGCCCTGAGTCTGACGTATGAAAACGGGATTTTGACGCGGGGCGTAACCCGGGGCGACGGTGTTCGGGGGGATGATATTACGGCCAACGTTCGCACCATTCGGACGTTACCGCTCAAAGTCAACGGGTCGAACGTTCCGCCTTTGTTTGAAGTACGGGGGGAGGGTTTTTTGCCACTGGCTGAATTTGAGCGAATTAACCGCGAACGGGAAGACATTGGTGAACCGCTGCTGGCCAATCCCCGCAATGCGGCTTCGGGAACATTCAAGCAACAGGATTCGGGTGCGGTGGCTAAACGACGGCTGGATTGTTACCTGTATTCGTTTCTGTCGGAACCGGAAATATTTCAAACGCACGAAGAAAGCCTGCTGGTGATGAAAAAGTGGGGCCTGAATGTGTCGCCGACCTGGCGGAAATGCGGCTCCTTCCAGGAAGTCATGGCATTTATCAACGAATGGGAAACCCGGCGGTTCGAGCTGCCTCTGGCAACCGACGGTATCGTCATCAAAATCAACAGGTACGACCAGCAGCGTGAACTTGGCTACACGGCCAAGAGTCCACGCTGGGCCATCGCATTCAAATACAAAGCCTTAGCCGCCAGTACGGTTCTCAACAGTGTCTCGTATCAGGTCGGCCGGACCGGCGCCGTTACCCCCGTCGCCAATCTGACGCCGGTCTTACTGGCCGGAACGGTGGTGAAACGGGCGTCGCTGCACAATTCCAATGAAATCCAGCGATTGGGAGTGATGTTGAACGACACGGTTTTTGTCGAAAAAGGAGGTGAAATTATTCCCAAAATTACCGGTGTCGACCTCAGCAAACGAACCGATGCCAGCAAACCGATTGACTATCCGTCGCTTTGTCCGGCCTGTCAAACTCCGCTGATACGGAAAGAAGGCGAAGCTCATTTCTACTGCCCGAATGAAAAAGGCTGCCCTCCGCAGCTTCAGGCCCGTTTCGAACATTTTATCCAACGGCGCGCCATGAACATCGAAAGCCTGGGCGAAGGCAAGATCGAGCTGCTGATCGATCGGGGATTGGTGCACAGCCCGGCGGATTTATACGAACTGACGGTAGAGAAATTGCTGGGATTGGAAAAGGTTTATAAGGATGTTGAAACGGGCAAAACCCGCGTGGTGAGTTTGCGGGAGAAGTCCGTCGAAAATATTCTGACCGCCATTGACCGCTCAAAGACGCAACCGTTTTCGAATGTCCTGTTTGCACTGGGTATCCGCTACGTCGGCAACACGATTGCGGAAAAACTTACCGATTATTTCGGAAATATCGACGCATTAAGGGCGGCTTCATACGAAACCCTGGTCAGTGTTCCGGAAGTGGGTGACCGGATTGCCCAAAGTGTGGTGGCCTGGTTTGCCGATTCCGACAATCAGGTGTTCATCGAACGGCTGCGTCTGGCGGGGTTGCAACTGGTAACCGATCGGGTAGCCGTGGAAAAGAAAGGGGAGACGCTGGTGGGCAAAACGTTTTTGTATACCGGCACCTTCGTTAATTTCAGTCGCGAGGAACTCGAAAACGAGATTGAAGCCCACGGTGGAAAGGTATTGAGTGGTATTTCCAAAAAACTCAATTACCTGATTGTCGGCGAAAATCCGGGGCCTTCGAAAGTGGAAAAAGCGACTAAAATGGCGGTGACGATGATCGGCGAGGACGAGTTTCTGGCCATGTTGAGCAGTTAAGTAAAGAGAAATACGGTTTCACACTGAAAAACCGTACCTTTGCCACTAATTTCTGATTTGCCAATTCCTTCTAATCCAGAATAAATACATGAATGCTCGTTTCCACGGCGTTGGGGTCGCCATTGTTACCCCGTTCAACGACGACCTGACCATCGATTTCGATGGCTTTGGCCGGATTGTTCGGCACATTACCGACGGAGGTGTCGATTACATCGTGCTGCAAGGCACTACCGGCGAATCGCCGACGGTGACGAAATCGGAAAAGAAACAGCTTCTCCAGTATTTGAAGGAAAATAACCCGAAAAAATTGCCGATCGTCTATGGCATCGGTGGGAATGCAACGCCGGAAGTCGTAGAGGCCATCAAAGACACGGATTTTGAAGGGGTCGATGCCATTTTGTCGGTTTGCCCGTATTATAACAAACCGGGTCGTCGCGGGGTCATCGAGCATTTTACGCGCATTGCGGATGCCAGTCCGGTGCCGGTTATTCTGTATAACATTCCGCCGAGAACGGGGATCAATATGTCCGCAGAAACCGTCTGTACCCTGGCCCAGCACCAGAACATCATCGGCGTCAAAGAAGCGTCGTGCATCATCGAACAGTGTATGGAAATTGTCCGTGACAAACCGGAGGATTTTCTGCTCATTTCGGGCGACGACGTGCAGGGCGTTCCCATCGTCAGCATTGGCGGAGTGGGCGTTATGTCGGTCATTGCCAACGCATTTCCGGCGAAATTTACGACGATGATCCATGCCGCTTTGCAAGGCGATTTTGCCTTTGCCAGAACCGAGCTGGGGCATTTCCTGCGCATCGATCCGTTGTTATACGAAGAAGGTAACCCGGTGGGGATCAAAAAGATACTGGAAATTCTGGGCCTTATTTCATCGGGCGTCCGTCTGCCGCTCTACACGGCTTCGGATGAGCTGGGCGAGCGCATGAAACTCGTTTTGCAACGCGATAATCTGGTGGAGCTCGTCGCTTGATGTCCTAATCAAGCCCGTCTGTTTCATCAAAAAAGCACGCACTGTTCAGACGGTGCGTGCTTTTTTGATTGGGGAATACGGTTTCTTAATCGCTCTTGCGACCACCACCGAACAGCCGGGAAACGCCCCAGATGATCAAGACGATGACGACTATGACGAGGATACCGCCCGTATAGGCACCGGCTTTGAAAATAGACCCGATTGCCTCGCAACTGGTCATGCCGACCAGAAGAAAAAGAGCAATTCCGAGGCTGTATAGAAATTGAGTGAAATTACGCATGGTTTGTGGGAGTTAATGTACACCCAATCAACTCCCAACGTCATTTATTTGTTTACGGAAGTTTGTTTATACGTTCCACCAATACGTCAGTTTCAACACCAGCGCACGGCTTTTGACCGAGAGCGAACCCGGCAGGTAGTTATCCGTGTAAACCAGAAAGATATCGGAAGCGGGCTGATACCGCCACTGGAAACGAGCGTTGAGGTTTACGTTTTTGGCCTGTTCATTATACTGCACGAAGGTGGTAAAAAAAATCCGATTGGTCATCGTCAGGTCGATACGGGGGCCAACCAGCCAGAACTTCGTAATGGATTTTGTTTCCGGTAGCCGAATCTCGTTGTAATTGGCACTCAACGCCAGACTAACGTACGGCTGGAAACGATAGCCCACTTCGGTGGACAGAAATAAGCGGGTTCCATTGGCATAATACCCGCCATACCGGCTGGAAAGGGTATACGTAAACAAACTTTGCGGCTTCGAAATGAAGTCGGCTCCGAAGGCATTCCAGCGGTGTTCGGTTCCCCGGGCGAGGGTATCCCGGCCCGTATTCGTCGGGTCAAACGGTTGCAAAAGCCGGACGTAATCATGGCCCGTCCAGACCGACAAGACGCTTTTGCTGCGGAATGTGATTAAATACAGGAAGATGGATTCGTTGTCGGTCTGCTTGAACGACTCGTTGTAGATGGAATACGAATTGAGTTGCGGCCCGTGGCTCAATACTTTGCCTCCTTTTGGAAACATCATGTAACTCACGATGGGATTGACCTTGATGTAACCCCGGCGCGGAACATAGCCAACTTCGGCGGTATAGCTGCTGCCCACGTATTCGTGCTGCCAGCCAATGTTCCATTTACGGGTGCTGTACAGCAGATTGGCCGCATGAACAAGGTTGCGTTTTCCACCATTCTGGGGGTCGAACGACTTGAGCAGGAGCACCTTACCCGTCCACGTATTGTTGGAGGAAGCCAGGTTGTATTCGAGTCCAACATTTCGGTTGTATTTGGAATAAACCGGTTTTCCGGCTTCAGTAACCCCCGGTTCGTAGTTGAGCGATTCCTTGTTGATAAAGATGGCTCCAATATTGGAACGTGAAAAAATCCGTCGTTGCAGGGCCACCACCGCGAAATTCTGGGCGGGCAAACCGGTCGCATCCACTTTTCCGGTCTGCATATCCATCACGCCGATGCGCCAGTCTTTATTCAGTTTGCCGCTGAGTCGGGCACCGAAACGGATGGGAACGCCCAGACCGATCCGGCGCGAGAAAAACGGGCGAATGTTGGCGTAACCGAAGTTGGTAAACAGGTCGCCGTTTTCCAGAAAAAACTGCCTCCGCTCCGGAAAAAACAACTCAAACCGGTCCAGGTTCGTCACTTGGCGGTCCACATCGACCTGCGAAAAATCCGGATTGACGGTCAGATCCAGGTTGAGCGAAGACGTTACGGCCACTTTGGCATCCAGACCGACATCGCGCCGGTAAGTGGTCGGTTTATCGTTTGCATAATCGCGCGTCAAACCGCCGAGGGCGTAGGGAATCAGTGAAACGTTGGAGCCCACCTGCGGAGGAGCCTGATCCCAGACGATGGTGCCGGTGTAGGCCAGCGAAGCCGTCGGAAACTGCCGCGGGACGGGGGCCCAGCTCGACTTTTCGGTAGTCCGCAGATCCTGGCGGCTGAAATTGATTCCCCAGCGCGTAATGCCTTTTTTATACCGGATGGTTTTAAACGGAATGGCCGCTTCGAAAACGTAGCGGTCGTCGTAATTTTTGACCACCGAATACCACTTGTTATCCCAGCTCAGGTTGGCCTTGCCGCCTTCATACAGCAAACCGTCCCATTGGGCCCCAACGGCATTGGCTCCGAACGTAAATCCGTTCGTCTGGTCGTCGAACGGGTCCATGAAGAAGATAAAATTATCGTTTTTGCCAAATTCCCAGTCGCGACGGAGGGATTGCACGAAAGGGCGGTTTTTTCGGGCCGACGCCAACGGATCATAATAGCATACCGCAATGATGTAGAGGTTTTGCTGATCGTAGGTCATCTTCACATCCGTTCGAAGCCGGGCAAAACTGGTGTCCATGGGCAATACCATGTAAAAATTAGTCGCCGTATCGGCCTCCAGCCAGGCCTGCTCGTCCAGTTCGCCGTCGATTTTGACGGGCGAAGTGGTTTGACGAATATGGTATTGATAGGCTTCGTTTTTCTTTTGGGCAAAGAGGGAGGTGCAGCAGACAAGCCACAGGAAAATCAACCGGAAAACTTTCACAAAAGCGCGGTATTTTAATGGGTTTGGAGACTAAAAGAACAAAGATAAGCCAAGTAAGGACGAGAAGGATAAAATATTATTTGTATTTTAAAGCATTCAAAAATTAGATCCTAAATCGCTTTGAAACAGGAACAACCCTCCGCTCAGCACGCCCCCCAACCGCTGACAGAATTTTCCCATCGTTCCGCTTTACTGGTGGGGAGCCTGCCGTTTTCCGACGAAGAAGAATGCATGACCCGCGCGCTGGATTCGCTGGCACCCGTTCTTTTTTGTTTGCCCGACGGTGAAATTGGGGAAAAATCCGCGGCTTTTCCGAAAGGAAACCGCATCGCCTGGGTGGTTTATGCCATCGAAAAAATTACCGAAGACAAGGCAAACTGGAAAACCGTGAAGGAACCCGTCCGGGGTGAAGACGGAATGGCGGAAAGCTACGATCATTTTCAGAAACTGAAACCGCTGCGGACGCCAGCTGAAATGCCGGATCACGTAACGTTTGGGTATGACGCGTTTTTCAGGAGTAGCTACCCGGTTTTCAAACGGTTGCGGGCAGAACGTCAACGGCCCGATCTCAAATTCCAGTTGGGCGTTCCCACCGGTTTTGCGATGGGATTCGCCTTTGCCAGTCAGTTCCAGTGGATTCGCTATACCTATGCGTTCAACACCGTAATTGCGCGGGAAGTCAACGCGGTTCTGGCGGAAGCGGGTCACGATGTGATCGTTCAGCTCGAAGTTCCGCCGGAGTTGTACGCGGCCTATATGCTCCCTTCGCCGTTGATGGGCCTGGCCTTGAAACCGATCAAAGATTTGCTGGCCAAAATCAACCCTGGTGCTCAGATTGGCATTCATTTGTGCCTCGGCGATTTTCACAATCATGCGCTGGTTCACCCCAAAACCCTGGGCAAAATGGTGGCATTTTCCAACAAACTGGTTGACGAATGGCCGTCGCAACACACCCTGGCATACGTTCATTATCCATTGGCCGAAGGGTTGGTGCCCCCACCGACGGAAACCGGGTATTATGCTCCGTTGAAGAACATCAGGCTACCGAAAGACACCCGATTTATTGCCGGTTTTGTTCACGAAAAACTTAGTCTGGATCAGAACAGACACATTCTGGCGAGCATTGAAACAGCCTACGGAAAACCGGTGGATGTGTCAACCTCCTGTGGCCTGGGACGCCGAACGCCCGAAACGGCCGGGAAGCTCCTCGCCATGATGGCCGAGCTGACCCGGTAGGCGGTTTCCGTGCGGAATGGTACTGGAAGCGCTAAAAGATATTGAACTTGTTTGTACTAAAATTAATGAAAGTAATAAACTTTGTTACTGTTTCAATTGATCATCCTATCCCGTAACGACTATGAAGAACTGCTACTTTTATTGGATCCTGTGTTTGACCGGAATAGCCTCAACCGCCAGGTCCCAAACCCCTCAGCTACAACTGCAAACGGTTGTTTCGGGCCTGACCAAACCGGTGGATGTCGATCATGGCGGGTCAAACCGGCTATTCATCACCGAGTTAGGGGGCAAAATCAAACTGATTGAAGCGAACGGAACTGTGCTTGCCACCCCATTCCTGCAAATTCCGGCCAGCAAGCTCCTGGACGTTCAGTATAACGGGATTTTCAGCGTCGCCTTTCATCCCGGTTTTCCCAACAATGGGTATTTCTATGTTTTTTATAACCAGTCTGACGGGCAGGGCGTCGTGGCCCGGTTTACCCGGAACGGGAGCAATCCGAATCTGGCCGATCTTTCGAGCGAGGTCGTTCTCATGACGATTCCGTATCCAGATGGCGGACATCGGGGCGGAAACCTGCTGTTTGGGCCGGATGACTACCTGTATATTTTTATCGGGGATGATGGCAATGTGGGACGGGGGCAACTTGGTGATGTGTTGGGAAATGCCCAGAATCTTCAAAAGCGGTATGGGAAAATCCTGCGAATTGATGTAAACAGCGGTTCACCCTACAGCATTCCTCCGACGAATCCGTATCTGACTCCCGGCGATGGTATTCCGGATGAAATATGGGCAAGTGGACTGCGTAATCCGTGGCGGGGCAGTTTTGATCGCCAGACGGGGGATTTGTGGCTGGGCGATAATGGGCAGGACGGGTATGAGGAAGTTGATTTCGTGGCCGCCAATCGTACTAAAATCCTGCCGGCTGGCCAGAATTTCGGCTGGCGTTGCTTCGAGGGGGCTCATGCTTACATAACCACGGGTTGTACGATGTCGGGAAGTTTCGTATCACCCCTTCACGAATACGCGGGCTATTCCAACAATGGCAACAAAGAAGCTTCGGTCGTGGGCGGGTATGTTTACCGGGGAACGGCCTATCCGGCCCTTCAGGGCTGGTATGTGTACGGCGATTATGCCCAGGGAAAATTGTGGTTGCTGCGCCGGGGTGAGAATAATACGTACCAAAACACGGTTCAAACGCCGGTATTGGTCAATCCGGTGAGTTTTGGGGAAGGTTTTGACGGAGAATTGTACGTGATCACCTTCAATGAGGGGAAACTCTACCGAATTACCACGGAATCGCCGACTTCGCAAAACCACCCGCCCGTAGCCCCGGCACCGGTTTCGCTAAACGGAACCGTCGGAGTGGCTTACAATGCCACCTTGCCCGTTTTTAACGATCCGGATGCAAATCCGTTGACGTATAAACTAACGGGTTCAATACCCGGTTTGAGTTTTAATGAAAACACGCGAATGCTGAGCGGCACGCCCACGACTTCGGGTACTTTTAGTTTAACTTACACCGCTTCGGACGGCATAGCCACGGTTCCGGTGGTCATCAGTGCAACCATGGCACCGGCTTCGGCCTATGTCGGTGATTATGAGGGGTATTTAAGCACCGTCGATTGCGGGATTTTCTCCGGTTGGGTCTGGGATCGGAAACAAAAAGACGCCCCGTTGACGGTCGAATTTCTCGATGGCGCTACGTTAGCGGCCGCCACCCTGATCGATAAAACGGAAGCGGATCAGTTTCGGCAGGATTTGCTGAATGCGGGCAAAGGAAATGGACAACACGGTTACCGGTTTACACCGCCGGAAAGCCTGAAGAACAACCAGAAACATACAATCTGGGCGCGGGTTCGGGGAACGGCTTATGTTTTAAAACTAGCGCCCAAAGAACTTACGTGTGCCGGAACGGCCACCCCGAATCCACCGGTAAACCAGAAGCCGGTTCCGCCGGTACTTTCGGCGCTGCAGGCAACGAAAGGCGTTACTTTTACGACCGTTTTACCGGCTTTCACGGATCCGGAAAGCGGAACTTTGACCCACAGCCTGACCGGTTTACCCGGCGGCCTGGTCTTCACCGCATCATCCCGCACCATTTCCGGGATTCCGACGATAACTGGGTCCTATTCCCTGACATTTTCGGCCAGCGATGGACAGGAGTCCGCTTCCGCGACGATTATGCTAACGATTGCCAATCCGCCTTCGACGCCGGTTGTTACCGGTGATTTTGACGGATTTCTGGATAAAGTAGAATGTAGCACCATTCGGGGCTGGGTCTGGGATCGGAAACAGGCCAATATGCCGTTGACGGTGGAGTTTTATACCGGAACTACGATCTGGGGAACCACGGTGGCGTCATTGTTTCGGCAGGATCTGAAAACGGCCGGAAAGGGCAATGGCGAACATGCCTATAGTTTTACGGTTCCCGAAGTGCTAAAAGACAATATAGAACGGGCAATCAGTGCGCGGGTGCTCAATACCACCTATGTTCTGAAAGGCTCTCCTAAAGCGCTGAAGTGCTCGCCGAATGCCCGGATTGCTGTCGGTTCGGATGAAAATACCTTGCAGGTTGTCGCCAGCCCCAATCCGGTGGTGCAGGAACTGGTGGTGGAGATTCGTGGTATTGCCGGTGAACAGCTGGTTCTGAGCGTCGTGAATGGTGGCGGGCAAATCGTCTTTGAGCGATCGGTCGAACTCCGAAGCTCCTTTCAGCAGGAGCGGTTCGACATGCTTCGTCAAAAATCGGGCGTGTACTTGTTGCAGGTTAGCCCGGCAACAACCAGCGGCAAACAAACGCTTGCCATCAAGATTTTGAAAAACTGATCCTTCTTACGTCCGCCGGAGAACACCAAAAAACACCGTTTCAAGGCGGTGCTTTTTTGTTGACTTCACACCTGCCGGCTCAGGTCGTCGTGTTAAGTAGATCGTTGGTCAAAGCCTAAGGAAATTACTTAATCCGATCCATTCCGCCTGACCTTACCTCCTGTAAACAGCTTCTTTCTGCTTCCCTTCCAACGAAACTCGTTGCTTAACTGCATATTCTTGTCTGATAAAGATTTATGTAACTGTTTTTTCATATGAATAGACTTATTGTTAGCATAATTTTAATATTTATTGATATTTTGCAGTGTCTTAAAATTCCTATCCTCTTATTCTCTTAATCATGGTATCAATTCTACGGATCTATCTATTCCGGGCTCCTGCCGTTAAGTATAATTCTTCCTTTTTTCGATCGGTCAATACCGCCTGATTCTTCTGCAATTCCCAGTACCCAACCCGGGCATCTGCTGTTCGGGGAGGCTTTTTATAATCAATTCCTAACTCGTTCAAACCACTACGTTATTCATGAAGAAACCTTTCCTGTTCCCGCTGACAGTTGCCCTTTTGTTTGCCTGGGTGCTGCATGTTCCCGGCGCTTTTGCCCAATGGTCCACGTCCGCTTTAAGTCAAAGTCGTAATAAACTGGCCGGTGCCAGTGCTGGCGGAAAAGCCTTTTTTGCCGGCGGTTTCGAAGGACTATCGTCGTCCAAAAAAGTGGATATCTACACGCTCGGTACCAATTCCTGGTCAGAAGCCGAGTTGAGTGAAAGCCGGGGTGACCTGACCGCCACAGCTTCGTCTGATTCCGTTTTTTTTGCCGGTGGAGGCAGTCTCGACCAAAGCGGTTTTTCCAAACGGGTGGATATCTACAGCGTTTCCAACAATTCCTGGTCCCATACGGATCTCTCCGTGAGCAGATCCTTACTGGCATCGGCCCAGGCCGGACGAAAAGTCCTTTTTGCCGGGGGTATTCACTTGGAAGGCTCTTTTATAAAACTACTCAAAACCGTGAAAACCGTCGATGTGTACGATTTAATCGATAAAACCTGGACAACTGGCGAATTATCGGAAGCGCGTTCGAGCCTGGCTGGGGTTGCCGCTAACGGAAAGATCTTTTTTGCCGGCGGGTATAAAAGCGCGGGGTCCTATTCAACAAAGGTGGATATTTATGACGTGGCTACTGCTACCTGGTTGCCTGCAACCAATTTGTCGGAAGCCCGCAGTGGATTAGCTGCTGTGGTTGCCGGGGGTAAGATTTTTTTTGCGGGCGGTTATCGCGGATTATTGACGGGGGGGTATTCCGATAAGGTAGATATCTATGACCTGAGTACCGGTACCTGGTCGGATGCTACTTTATCTACTAAACGAACCAATTTGACGGCTACCACGGTGGGTGACAAGGTGTTTTTTGCGGGTGGGGAAACCGATTTGCAAAGCTCGACTGTCGTCGATATCTACGATCTGACTACACAGAGCTGGTCGACCGCCAGCCTTTCCAAGAAGCGGAAAGATCTGGCTTCGGCCAGTGTTGGAAACAAAGCTCTTTTTGCGGGGGGTTATGTTGGCTTACTCGATGGCGGTTCTACTTTGCTGGTGGATGTGTACACGGCAACGGCTATCGATCAGCAGCCGACTCCCGCATCAACTACGGTTTGCCAGGGCAGTACGGTTAGTACGGCGATTACGGCTTTGGGTGAAAACCTGACGTACCAATGGTACAAAGGATCGGCCAGTACCTCGGCGGCTGTTGTGACCGATCAAACTTCGGCTACCCTGACGCTGACCAATGTTCAACCTGACGATTCGGAGTCCTATTATTGCCGGGTGAGTGGTGATGGCGGAGTGGCCTGGTCAGGTGCATTCAACCTGACCGTCACGCCCAATCCGACGGCTCCCGTCGTTGCTTTTGCCGGACAAACTACCAGTACTGTTATTCAGAATACGCCCTACGTCATGGTAACCATCACCGGTTGCGAATCCGGAGCGGTTTCCTGGACCGGCCCGAACGGCAGCACCGGCACTACAACCAGCATTTCGGTACCCACTTCGGCTACCGGAACCCTGGTTTATTCGGCTACCTGTACCGTAGGAAGTTGCTCCAGCCTACCCGGCAGTGCTACGGTTGTGGTGGCTCCGGGCACTGCGGTGGGCAGTTTCGACGGCTTTATCTACGGTGCCGATTGCAGTACGTTTCGCGGCTGGGCCTGGGATCGGAACAAAGGCAATACCGCCCTGCCGGTTGAGATTCTCGACGGCCCCAATGTCATTGCCACCATTCAGGCGGACGTATTTCGGGATGATTTGAAAAATGCCGGGAAAGGAAACGGGAAACACGCTTTTCTATTCGCTATTCCGGAAACGCTGAAAGACAATCAATCGCACCTGCTTTCCGCCCGGGTAGCCAGCAGCAGCTTTATTTTGAAAGATTCGCCGAAAGCCCTGATTTGTCAGAGTAGCGGCTCGAACCCCGGCAACCAACTTCCCAAGCCACCCACGCCAACGGTGATGATTGCCCCGCTATCGGCTCAGGTGGGAGTGCCTTTCTCGGCAACGCTCGTTGCGTTTACCGACCCCGAAGGAACTACACTTTCCTACGGATTGTCCGGATTGCCGGACGGTTTGGTCATGCTCACACCCAGTCGCATCATCACCGGAACGCCGACGCAGGCGGGCACA
Organism: Larkinella knui; assembly: GCF_003858645.1. Lineage (GTDB taxonomy): Bacteria > Bacteroidota > Bacteroidia > Cytophagales > Spirosomataceae > Larkinella > Larkinella knui. The sequence continues at coordinate 1,305,971 of NZ_RQJP01000001.1, forward strand.
TTTGTGCTGACGTACCTGGCCACCGACGCCGGTGGTGCCAGCAATAGCGTGAGCTTCCAGTTGACGGTTCTTCCCGCCCCATCCAGTCCGGTAACCGGCAGTTTCGAAGGCTATTTAGACAAAGTGGAGTGCGGTACGATTCGGGGCTGGGTGTGGGATCGGAACAAACCGAATACTCCGGTTACTGTTGAGTTTTATACCGGCGGAACCGTCTGGGGAAGTACGGTAGCCAATATTTACCGGGATGATTTGAAGAATGCCGGAAAAGGAAATGGCAGCCATGCCTACAGTTTTGTCGTTCCCGAAACCTTGAAAGGCGTTGGACCTACCTTGATGTATGCCCGGGTTCAGGGCAGCTCCTATGTATTGAAAGACTCCGGAAAAACCCTCAATTGTCCTTCACCGGGTCGGCTTTCGGCCGAACAGTCGGAAGAACTTCAAGTCATTGTTCTGGGAAATCCGGTGAAAGAGCAGGTCGATGTCGAAGTCCGTGGTGCGGAAGGCCAACCGTTGCGGTTTAGGATCACGGATGTGCAGGGCCGATTGATCAGTGAGCGGCCGGTTGAAAAAGCCGCTGCCGTCGAGAAACAGAGTTTTGGTGTTTCCAATACGCCAGCGGGTTTTCTGTTTCTGAAAGTGAGCAGCAACGGACAGAACCGGACGTTGAAGCTGATGAAACCGTAAGTCTATTTTGCCCTTAAATCCCGGATAACGGGATTTAAGGGCTTTTTTTAGTTGCCAACCATGAATACTGCGTTCCCGAAAAGCAACTTTCCGTTGTACCAGAAACCGCGGAAAAGCGGATTGTCCATCATGTAGACGATGCTCCCTTTACCGAGTTCCTGGACGCCGTAGAGCAAGGTATTGTTGAGTTTCGATTTCGCATTTTTACCCACAAAACCGGCTACGTAATTGTCTTTCTTCAAATACCCCACATTCCATCCATCTTTCAGGAAATCGTAGTCGTACACGTTTTGCACCAGCGCGTAATAGCCATTCGGATAGCCAAACGCCAGCGGATGCGTACGGTCGAGATCAACGCGGTAGACACTGCCGGGTGTTTCTTCCGAAACCGCTTCGCGTTCGCGTTCGCCATACTGGCGTAAGGATTCATCGGTATCCAGGTTTGGTTTTTTATCGGTTTTCTCTTTCTTAGGTTCCGGTTTGTCGTCTTTCTTCTTCAAACCGAAATCCGGTTTGTCGGCAAAAAACGAAGTCACGCGCTCCATCACAATCAGTTTGCCACCTGCCTGAACCCAGTCTTTGAGTTTGTTTAAGGCCCGGTCGTTCAGGATTTTGCCATACCCGTAGCCCTGCGGCATAATCAGAACATCGATACCGTCGAGCGAGGCATTCGGAAATGAATTGGCATCGATCAAGGTCAGCGGATAATCGAGATCCTGGTCAAAATAATGCCAAACCTCACCCAGCGAAGTCGCAAAGGTGACGTCGCCGGAGATAGCGGCAACGCGCGGGTTTTTAAGCGAAAAAACGCTGCCGGAGCCAAAATCGGACCCTTCGGCCACAAAACCGGTCGATGCCGGAATGAGCCGGATTCCGCGTTTGGCGGCTTCCTGCTGAACGATCTGGTAGAATCGATCGCCCAGGCGTTCATTGCCGGCGCGGGTGATAATGAGCGTTCCGGCTTCAAACCGTTGTTCGCCCTGTTTAAACGTTTTTTCGGCCACCCGAATCCGTACTTTGTTTTTCAGCAAACCGGCCAGAAACTGCACATCCTGCGCCGACTGCCACCGCACCAGATACGCATACGGTTTGGGGTCGGAAGCACTGCCATTGGCAACGGCGGCACCCGCCGGATTGGCGTAAGCTACCGGAGTCAACCGGTCTTTCAAACCGTAGGCTTTTAATCCGTAGGCGTAGGGAATACACCAGGACGTTATGTCGTAGGTAACCGAGTCTTCGAGCATCGACTTGGGTTCGAACAAGATTTTTAACAGCGTTGACTTGGGCTGGTAGGCGCTGATAACCAGGTCATTGTTTTCCGTGGTGACGGACTCGTTTTTTTGATTCTGATAATTGAATCCGATCAGTTTCTGCGATTTTCCGGCCAGTCCATAGCGAATCTGGTTGTTATCGAGCAGTTTCCGCAAGGCCAAAATTCGGCCTTCGTCATTGGCGGTTTTGATCACGTAACTTTTGAATTCACCGACGGGGCTGGTGACCGATTTTTCAAAAAAACGATTGAAATTTTTGACGATATCATCCGGCCGGTCGGCCACGGATTCGAGGGTGGCAAAGCTGGCGGTATAATGATGATCGATGCGTTGGCGCAGCGTAAGCGTGTCGCCGTCGTTTTTCCGGTACGCTAATCCGGCACGGCCACCGCCACCCTGTTCGAAGGTCATGCCGATGGCCCCGTTGTAGGTTGGCCAGGTATCGCCATAGCTCGGATAGAACAGATCAAAATTTTCTCGTGTAAAATACAGCCAGCCGTTTTTGTCAAAATACCGGGTATTGTATTGTCCGATAATTTGCTGGAACTCCCGCTGCCAGGGCGTGATGTCTTCGTGATAAGGTTTGGCTGAAGGGGCAAAATAATACGGACTTTCCGGGCCCATTTCGTGAAAATCACCGTGTAAGTGGGGCATCCATTGTTGGTAAAGTGCCATTCGCTGCTGCGTAATTTCCTGAGTTTGCCAGGCCCAGTCGCGGTTTGGATCGAACAGATAATGGGTGTAACGGCCACCGGGCCAGGGCTCACTGTGTTCGCGGGCGAGGGGTGTCGGATCGGGGTTGGTCCCACTCATCTGATTGTACCAGTTAACGTACCGGTCGTGGCCGTCGGGGTTGAGTCCGGGGTCCAGAATGACGACGGTATTGGACAGGATTTTTTGAGAGACGGGATTCGCAGGGTCTAATAAATCATGCAGCACCAGCATGAATGCTTCGGAGCTAATGGCCTCATTACCGTGGATGTTATAACTCAGCCAGGCAATGGGCGGTTGGGCCGAAACAGAAGCCTGGGGGGCGGAGGCCGCGGTATTTCCCAGCCCGATCTGTTTGAGGTGGGTCGTGCGAATCTCCTCCAGCCTGGCCAGATTTTTTTCGGAAGCCACCACCACCGCCATTAACTGACGCCCCTCGTAGGTGGTTCCGTAGGGCAGTACTTTAACCCGGGTGGGCAGTTGCCGGGCAACGTACTCGGCGTAGGCCAGCACCCGGTAGTGGGGCGAAAACCGCTTGCCGACGGTATATCCTAAAAACTGATCGGGATGCTGGAACGTGGTCTGAGCGAGGGTGGTCAAAACCGGTAAAAGGCAAAGACTGACTAAAAAGAGTTTTTTCATGTAAGGCAAATAATGAATTTATCGGGCAATCCCCAAAAATAAGCTGAAACCGGAAATCCCCGTCAAATCGCAGAAAAATCATTTTTTTTTAATCCAGGATTTGCACCAATCGTTTTTCTCCGTATCTTTGCACCACAATTTCAGAATCAGGGTTAGCAAATCAGTCGCTGACCAACTGAAAACTGGATATGGCCGATTCGTCTAGCGGTTAGGACGCGGCCCTTTCACGGCTGAAACACGGGTTCGATTCCCGTATTGGTCACTGGCCATTATCCAGAAGAGCTGCAAGCAAACTGCTTGCAGCTCTTTTTTTATCCCCCATTTGTGGGTACCAGCCTCCTTCGGGTACCCGGAATCCGGCACTCAAATTAAAAAAGGTACCTAACAAAAATCAAAGCGGGAGAGTTAATAAGCCCATCAGGTATCAAGTACCAGAAACCGATGGCCATGAAAAAGTTAGTAACGCTTTTCCTTCTCTCATTTAGCTCTTTCGCACTCTTTAGCTGCGACCCCCTGAATAAAAAGTACGATAAAGAAAAGTATTCGGAAGTGATTTCTGAAAACGCCGATTCCGTCAGTCGATCGGCTTTTAATCGGGCTACCGTTGAAAATGAAATCAATGATATTCGAAATGAAGATTTTACTTACCAGGAGTTGATCGATCAGGGCAAAGCCATCCAAAAAAAAGAGCAGACTAATAAAAATGTGGTACGCTAAATGGTAGAATTAGTTAATCAAAATAAGTTGTAATGGCTTCGGTTTAATAATTGTACAAACAATTTATTCCTTTGTAATTCTACAGGCTGATTAAATGGAATAGTAGGGTTTATTAACGCTTGCTTTGATCGTAAATGTCTATAAAATGATGGGCGTAAGATTGTGGAAAACGGCAGGATACAAGTTCAGTCAATAAGCTCAAGGTTGACGCTGTTTTAGCGGTATATGACGAAATTTAGCGGTTTTCTTGTCCTGTTGAAGCAGCTAAGAAGACGATAAAAAGTTTGTTTACTCGATTTTTTATCGGTCCGATTGAGGTCGTTCAGCAGAAAAAAGGCGGAATAAATTGTCATAGGTTGAGAAATTGAAAATAAAATATGAACAACTTAAATTTTCTTAAAATGATTATAAATTAAGAAAATATGTGATTAATACTAGAGGCTTTGGTTTGATTTTTGCTATTTTTAAATCAGACGAGTGATGCTTTTTGAAGTATAGTACGCTTTTCCTTTACTCAATTTTTTAGTGCAATTCAGATGCGTTTTGGGTCACCCCTGCAATTCATTACCGGCCTTTCTTTACCGATAAACCGGGCTGGCTGATGCTTTAGCTTAAAACTGCTTATACACTAAAAGAAAACGATTGGTAAGCCAGTTCATACTTTGATTAATTTGATAGAAAACTTTTGAAAACGCCTAAAACCGACTGGTAACAACTTCTTTCATGTTCCCCAACTCTCTCCAACTGTACTTAAAAGATCACACAAATGGAAATGAAAACAGTATACACCGCCACAAATAAAAAGAAGTTCAGATGTACGGTTTATGCCAAAGATGGCACTTATCTGGCAAGTCGGGTTTATAACTCGTATAATGAGGAAGGTGCCCTGATGCAACTTGAAGAATGGCTGGAGGTGCATCTGCCAGCTGAAGCCAATTATGATCCTAACCAGATCAAGGTTGAGCCTATATGACTAGAAAAATTTGAAAACAGAAACCCCGGCAAACGTTTGCCGGGGTTATTTTTTTAGGTAGAACAGAGAATAAAATTTATTGAGTAGGACAGAGAAAATTAACGTTTAAAAAAGACTCATCATGCTGAATTTAGTGGCTTCGATCCGCAATGGGTTACAGCCGCAGGTTATTCAATTCGTGATCAATCTGTTGTTTGAGCTGAACAAGAATCTGGCTGTGAGCCTGTTTCTTTTGCAATCGCTCAGACAGCTGCGACGGGGCCAGTGGTACCTGATCGTTTAAGGATTCAGTGAGCAAATGGGTCAGGGTGTCCAGAACGTGTTGTTGCAGTATCGTTAGCTGGGATACCGTTTTCTGATTCGTCGCCGGATTTTGCTCCAGTTGTTCAATCAAATCAATCAGGACATTGTGTTGTTGCTGGATTTCATTTACCATCGATAACCACCGGGTTTCAATCACCGAATGATCGGGTAAATGGGTATCCTTTTTTTTTGACATTTGAGCAACCACCGTAGCAACAATTCACCGTAAATGTCTGAATTGTTGCGTAAAAATACGTAAGTAGTTATACATAAAAAATAAATGTAAAATTATTTTTTCTTTTTTTATGTAAGTACTTATAAATGAGTGGCTTATCAATGATTATATATAAATCATTTTTCGGGAAATTCCGCCGTCTACAGTGAAGTTTTGTCCGGTAATAAATGAGTTGGAATCATTGATCAAAAAGAGGATCATCCGGGCGATGTCATCGGCCTGTCCGACCCGGCCGGCCGGATGCTGGGCGTGATCCTCGGGTCGCAACGGTTCATTGCGGGCCTTGCCTTTTTTCTTTAAAGCCGCCACATCGATCCACCCCGGACTGATGCAGTTGACCCGGACGTCGGGACCCAAACTGACCGCCAGCGAGTGTGTCAGCGCAAAAACGCCCCCTTTCGAGGCCGAGTAAGCAAACGTTTCCGGTTCGGATTGAAAAGCCCGGGTCGAGCAAAGATTGACAATGCTGCCCTGTTGTTCGATGAGGTAAGGGGCGGTATATTTGGAGCAGAGGAAGGTGCCGGTCAGGTTGGTGCCTATGACTTTGTTCCAGTCGTCGAGCGAGAAACGGTCCAGCGGTTTTTCGACCTGAATGGCCGCGTTGTTGATCAGGTGGTTAATCTGCCCGAAACGCTCCAGCGTGGATTTGACGGCATTCTTGACGGCGGTTTCGGAGCTGATGTCACAGTTAAGGACGAGGGCCTTGGAATTCGAGGATTTCATGGTTTCACTAAATTCTTCCAGGGCTTCGGCGTCGTTTTCCCAAATGGCAACCCGGTAGCCGTGGGTCAATAGATACTGAGTCGTCACGCGCCCGATTCCCTGGGCTCCTCCGGTCACAATTACAGTTTGCATAAGCGGATATGATTGTAGTTACTGTCCGCTAACTTACCGATGGATGTTGAAAATTGCTTATAATCCTATTTACCGACACCCGCTCCCCGAAGGCCACCGCTTTCCGATGTCGAAATACGAATTGATTCATGACCAGTTGCTGTATGAAGGAACGTGTCAGCCGGCGAATTTCTTTTCTCCTCAGGCAGTCGAGGATCGCTGGGTTCTGGCGGTTCATACGGCTGATTATGTTCGGCAATTGAAATCGCTGAGTATTCCGGCGGTAATGGTGCGTCGGATCGGCTTCCCGCTTTCGGAGAGCCTCATCCGGCGGGAGTGGATCATCACCCAGGGCACAATTGATTGCAGCCTGATTGCGTTAAAAGACGGTGTGGCGCTCAATGGGGCCGGAGGCACACACCACGCTTTTCCGGACCGGGGCGAGGGGTTTTGTCTGCTGAACGATGTGGCCGTTGCGGCCCGGTATTTGCTGGATCGGAAACTGGCTGAGAAAGTGCTGATTATCGACCTGGATGTGCACCAGGGCAATGGAACGGCGGTTATTTTTCAGCACGAACCACGGGTGTTTACATTCAGCATGCATGGCAGGGATAATTATCCGCTTCACAAGGAAAAGTCGGATCTGGACGTGGAATTGCCCACCGGCATGACCGATGCCGTTTACCTTCATCAGTTGTCTGAAACCCTTCCCCGATTAATAAAAGAACAAAAGCCCGATTTTCTGTTTTATATTTCCGGCGTCGATATCCTGGAATCCGATCGGCTGGGGAAGCTGAACATAACCAGGGAAGGGTGTAAACGGCGCGACGAATTCGTTTTTGAACAGGCCCAAAAACACGGTTTGCCGATTGTGGTTTCGATGGGCGGAGGGTATTCGCCCCGAATGGCCGACATTGTGGAAGCACACTGTAATACGTTTCGATTGGCCGAAAAACTTTACTTTTAACCGCGAACAGCCCGCCTGTTCAAACCGTAAACTTTAAAAACATGAAAATACCGTTTTTGACACTGGTGTTCGGATTGGGGTTTGCGGCCTCCGTCGTTGCCCAGCAGACCACCTCCGCACCCGCTACGGAAGAAACCAAACGACGGCTGCGTCGGACGGAAACCCGCACAACGACCACCAAACTCTATCCGGAGCGGGATTCTATTCTGGTGCTTCTCAAAAACCGGATGGCGGTTTTGAATTCCGATGCGGGCGCATCGGGCAACTTGTCGTCGTGGTTTACCGAGGATGCGAAGATTACCGGCGCGGATGGCAGTGCAAAAACCCCGGCCGATTACCAATCGTCCCGGGGGAAAACAACGTACCGGAATTACCGGGTTCGTAAACTGGAAATCAACGAAGATACCGCCCAATCCATTGAAGAATATACCGAATTGCCTTCCGATGCATCCGGCTCAACGGGGGCGGTTCTCAAAGCGGTCAGTGCTACCAGCAAACTGCGAAAAGAAGCCGGTGGGCGATGGCGGATTACCGAAATGCGTATTACTTCGAAGTAAAACAGCTTCTCAATTTCCAGCGGACAATTATGGGTCGTTACCGTTTTAGCATTGATTTAGGGGAAACCTTCACGGATTTCGTAATAATGGACGATGCCGGAAAGCTTTCTATCAAGAAAATACCAACCACCATTCACGACTCAACCCAGAGCCTGGTGGAAGAAATCGGGTATTTCGTGACGGAATGTAAGATTGAACCGTCGGAGGTGGAAGCGCTGGTTGTGGGTATGAGTGTTCAAATGCCGCCCGCGATGGCGATCACCTGTGCCCGTGATCTGGAAAATAAGCTGCTGGCTGACAGTTGGTCTACTCCGCTTCGGCTGGTGACCAACCACGGACAACTTCTCCCGATCGACGAAGCCGCAGAGAATCCCGAATCCATCATGTATCCGCGAATTGGCGGGTTGATGACCGGGCGGTATTTTGGTAACCAAATCGGGCAGAAAAACCTGGTTGTCCTGCGAATTGGCGGTTCTTCGGCGTTTGTGTCCCTGCAAACGGAACTGTCATCGACGTCGATGCATTCGCTGGATGCATCCCTTGAAAATCAGGTTCGTAGCTTTTCGGTAGGTGGGAACAGCTATATTGGACTCAATGAAAATAATGAGCCGGTTTTACTCGCCGAACACGCTACCCCGGGTCCGGGTCCAGCCTGTTTTGACCGGGGAGGAATTTATCCCACGCTGACAGATGCTGATCTGGTTTTGGGGTATCTGAACAAAGATTATTTTCTCTATGGCGCCATTCCCCTAAAAGTCGATCTGGCCAAGAAGGCGATTCTGGAGCACCTGGCTACTCCGTTAAAAATTTCAGTTGAAGAAGCCGCGATGCGGGTGTCGAATGGGGTGGAAGCGACCATTGCGGCTCAGATTCGGGAGCTGACGGGTGCTCATACGGCCGAACTCGAGTCGTATAGTCTGCTGGCATTTGGCGGAGCCGGCCCGGTTCATGCCTGTGAAATTGCCCGGCAATTGGGCATAAGCCAGGTGGTTGTTCCGGTGGGTGCCGGGGTTTCTTCGGCCCTGGGGTATTTGCTGGTCCTGGCAGAAAATAATCCGGAGTGGGAAATACCGGCGGCCATGCAACGAGCCGGGTATTATAATCCGACCAATCGAACAGGCGATTTTCACGCCCTAAAAGGTTACCGGTCCGTTTATTACGAAAAAGATCTGACGCCCTGCGGCTGTCCGATTTATGACCGCGCCGGTATTCGTGCCGAAGATACCTTATCGGGACCGGCCATTATCGAAGGCCCCGAAACAACCGTGGTCATGCACGAAAAAAGCTACGCCCGAATGGATTCGTTTCGGAATCTGCGAATATTGTTGCGGTAAGCGCGCCGGAATTTAGTTCATGAAACCTCATTATTCTGGAGTCTGGCCCAACCAGGCCGTATTTCACGGACTAAAGTCACGAATTATAGACTGAGAAGGACGCGATGCAATCGTATTTTTTTACCCGCGAATTGGTACGGGAGCGGGCAAAAATATGCAGTGTAGACCAGCCACGCATGGGAACATTGAACTGCAACTGGTGTTGGTTGCCGTACCGGGTCACTTTTACCAGAACTTCCGATCCTTTCGATTGTCCAAAGCGGCTGACCGTGCACAGGTATTCGAGTGATTGCTCATTTTGGAGCGTGAGTTCGGCTATTCCCTGAGCACGAATCTGCCCGTCGCGCGGGAAATCCGGCCCAAATCCCAATTGAAAATACGGATCGTACAGTTTTGGAAACCGGTCGAATTCGCTTTTGCTGAGCGGCTGATCGAGAAACTGCCAGCGGGAATCGGTTGGAAAGTGCTGTGAGATAAATACTTCGGGTGGTGTCAAAAAATAGAAATCGTTGCTGCCTTCCGACCCCGTCGTAACGGCCCAGGCCAGATCCAGCAAAAACCATTCATCTTCAATATTGACGGCGTTCCATTCGTGATCGACCACCTGAACGGGTCGTCCCGCTTCTTTGTCCTCAGTTCGAGCATAACCCCGAATGTTGACTGCCTGTACCCCGGCCCGTTTTAGCAGGTATTTGAATAAGAGCGCATAACCGGTACACAATCCTTTACGCTGCCGTAAAACCCGGTTGGCATATTCAAATTCTGAATAATACTTCTGCGAACTCCGGTTATTAACGGCTTCCATATCATACCGGATATGGGACACCATCCAGGCATAAATCACCCGAACTTTGTCCATATCCGTACGGGCGGGAGCCGTCAGATAGTCCGACAAACTGGTAATGCTGCGGGCATAGGAATCCGGGGCATTACGCGCGTAGGAGTCGATCCGGCTGTAATTATCGGTCGGCGATAAAACAGCAGCAGGCTTCAATCCAACGCAAAAAATCAGTACAAGTACGATGGGCAGGAATCGGCGACACATATTCTTTCAACACTTCGTCGATAAAACTGAAATGCGCGCCTATTTATTGTTTTCTCCCTGATTATTCCTCCCGCTGCCCGTCTAGAGCAGAATATTATCCACCGCCTGCAGGCGTTCGGGCAGCGTGGTTTCACCCAGCATTTCGCGTAAATCGATCTCCACATTCCGGCAGATGGCCGTCATCGGAACGTCATTGATGCTGTTTTCAAACGGATTTTCGCTCGTGTCGCCAATAATTTCCATCGTATTGAACACCCACGAAATGAGGGTGTAAAACGGAATGGTCAGCCAGATGTACCAGTCGCCCAGTTTGGCCATTTCACCCAGCAAGCCGAAAGGCAGAATCAGGATGAAAAGCCAGATGAACACAAAACTGAAAAAGGCGTATTGCCGGGGAAATGGAAATGATTTGATGCGTTCGCAGGCGCCCTGCTGGCTATAGCATTCAACCAGCAGACGTTCCAGTTCGGCGTGATAATACTCCGAAATCAGGCCTTGTGCTCTTAATTCCCGCAGCTCGGCCGATTGATTCCGGATGAGATGGGTGGCCGGATTCTTCCGTTCAAGGAGAAAGCCAACCTCTTCCGGGGATAGAAACGGACTCAGATCTTCATTCAGCTGATGTTGCCGAAAGGCCTCGATTCGCTCAACCAGCGTGTGTTCGGCCCCCACGCACTCCTGCCAGACCGTACGTTGGCGAAGCTGGAGTCGCAGCGCATTCAAAAACGCCAGCTGTCGGTAAATGAGCCGTTGCCGAATGGCTTTCAACTCCGGATCGGTCGCGGGGTGGGTTGCGTTCAGATTGGTGACGTAATCCAGCACCAAAATAGACCACGACCGGCTGACGTTAACCAGACTGCCCCAAATCCGGCGGCCTTCCCACAATCGTTCGTAGGAGGAATTGTTTTTGAACCCTACATAAAACGCAACGGCCGTTCCGATCAGGCCGATGGGCAGAAACGGGATGGCCAGACAATGCCATCCCGCGACGGTGTAGAGGGAGCAAATCAGGGTGGAATACGCCAGAAAGAGGAGAACCGTGCGCCAGGCGAACGGGAGAATAATGCGCAGTGGAATTCGTTTGGCGGTAAACATAGTGGATGGGATGGTTGATAAGGCCAGTTTTAACCCATAAAAAAGACCTGCAAGTTTTGAGAGCTTACAGGTCTTTCCGGCGTGTATGATTAGGATGGCTTTAACGGGCCATTTTTAATACCGGGAATTGTCGCTGTAAAAGGTAATAAGCCCCAAACAAAACCGTACTGAAGGTCAGATCACCCAAAACCGCGTTCAGGAAAAACGACTGCCCGTTATAAAATGCCAAACCTGCCGCGTAAGAAGCCAAAAGACCCTGCGGAGTTTGCGGGTAGAAAATACTGCCATACCAGACGGCAAAGTTGGTAACCAGAAAAAACAAGGTCGATGATAGCAACGACGCTGCCGCGACCCGCCCAACGGTAATTTTCCGTAGCATCACGAGACCCAGCGCCCAGATGAGCGTAAATGAGCCGTAGACGGCCCCCATACCGCTGTGGAAACCAATAAAAAGATCACTGAGTAACATGGCCGTCAGCGGAATGAGAAGACCCAGCCATTTGCGATCAAAAGTTGCCGCCCCAAAAAGTGCCAGTCCGGCAATGGGCGTAAAGTTATAGGGGTGAGGTAGCAGACGACTCAAAGCCGTTACTAAAATGATGGCTGCCAGCGACACCGTACGTATGTGAATAAGCTTCATGGCGTGAAGTTACATCGAAAATTAAAAACAGTCAAAACCTGAGGCAATTTGAGTAGATGAACACCCTTTTTTGCTGCTATCTTTCGATTCCTTCCGAAGCGCATCCGGTAGCAGGATTCAAACGAAACAGAGACAGCATGGAAAAAATTTTTAACGTTAACTGGGAGTCGGTCTTCATCCCCACGACTTCCGTTTTAGAAATGATTATTCGGGGAACCCTCACGTACTGGTTCATTTACATCTATTTACGGTTTTTCAGACGCGGCACCGGGCAGCTGAATCTTAGTGACTTATTACTCATTACGATGATTTCGGATGCCGCACAGAACGCCATGGCCGGGCCGTACGAATCCGTTACGGAAGGTTTAATACTGGTTGGTACCCTGGTTTTCTGGGATTATGCCATCGATTGGTTGGGCTATCATTCCGTATTTCTAAAACGAATTGTGGAATCTGACCCGGTTTTGCTCGTCAAAAATGGGCAACTGATGCGTCAAAATATGAAACGGGAGATGATTTCGGAAGAAGAACTGGTCAGTATTCTTCGGGAAAAGGGCGTGGATGACTACCAAAATGTAAAGACCTGTTACCTGGAAGGAAGCGGAAATATCAGCGTAATCGAAAAAAAATAAACGCCCTGCGCTCCTTGAAAAACCGGTACGTTTCTCAAGGAATGCAGGGCGTTTAGGCGGTATTAATTCAGCTGGTAAAAAATGAGTATATCCTTTACTTTATCCCGTACGCGTTTTAACCGCATTTTCACTGCACTGTCTTTGACCTGTAAAAGTATTGCCATTTCGCGGATGTTCATGTTGTCTTCATACTTCATTCTCAAATACATCGACTCACTGGGAGCGATTTTTTCCAGAATCAGATCTACCAGCTGGTAGCGTTCCTCCATTCCGGCATTGTCGTTGGTTTCGACCAGCGTCTTGGCAATCTCGTTATCCAACTCGACCCACTCATTCCGCCGGCGACCCATTTTCATCCGATCCATGCAGTAATTGGTCGAAACCGTATACAGCCAGGTTGAAAAAGTGGACTTTTCCTTAAAATTGTGTAAGCCTGACAAAACCCGCATAAAGATGTCCTGCGTGAAATCCTCCGCATCGACGGGGTCTTTGGTGATGGTCAAACATCGGCGGTATACCTTGTTTGAATAACGTTTGTAGAGTTGACCAAAATAGTCGCTCTGCTGGGTAGCAAGGTAAAACCGTACCAGCTCCTCGTCGGTGTGACGATTGGTGTTCATAAGTTGATAGCTACAGAGAATTGTGAACTATTTATTGAACACAAAGAGGAGGCTGACCCTTTGAGTAATAAAATATGAGCAATCGCTCAATGATTCAAAACTATTGATTGTCTATACAAATGTCAATAGCCGGTGACACATTTATTTGATTTTCATTCTTACTTTATATTTAATGCTCTATAGACTTTGGATGAATACAATCGAGTATATATTCTTGTTTCAGGAAGTTGGCTCAGATTATGGTCTGCAATCGCAAGTGCAGCATTTACCTGATATTCTTCAATAATTTATATCTTTAATTTAAAAGGTATTTAACGATAGATTACAGAAGCAACGCAATGAAAAAATAACAAACCCTTTTACCTTTGCCGAAAGAATCGAAAGAGGGTATCGACCTCAGTTCAATTACAACGCTATTCCAATGGTACAGAACGACGAATTAATACGGATCATCGATTTACTCAATACGACGTATGAAGGGGAAGAAGCCTGGCACGGACCTTCGCTGGTCGAAGTGCTGAGCGGAGTTTCGCCCGAAATGGCGGGCCACCGGCTAACCCCCAATACGCATTCCATCGCAGAACTGGTCTTTCACATGACCAGCTGGCGTATTTTCTGCGTTAAAAAAATGCAGGGAGATAAAGATTTCGATATCAAGACCCCGGAGAAAAATTTCGGATCTTTTCAGGTCATCGACGATTTTGAATGGGAAGCCCTGCAAATGGAACTTAGTCTGAGTCAGGAAGAACTGGTCAATGAACTCGATAAACGGGACGATGATGAATTTCTGGAAGATATCGTGCCCGGTAGAGACTATACGTACTATGATATGCTGCACGGTGTTATCAACCATGACACCTACCACTCCGGGCAAATCTCGATCATTAAAAAAGGACTGAAGTTTAAAGGACTGGACGAAGACCACGCCCACGATGAGTTCGGATCAAAATATGGCGATGAATTCGACGATTATTGACCCGTCGACTGACCTTTTCGCCGTATTTAACCATCCATTCATTATAACCCACCAAACCATTGAACTATTGGCTCGTCAAGTCCGAACCGGACGCTTATTCGTGGGACGATTTTGTTAAGCAGGGCAAAGCTGTGTGGGACGGCGTGCGCAATTACCAGGCCCGTAACAACCTCGCGGCCATGCGCCTGAACGACCAGGTGTTGTTTTACCACAGTGTGGCAGGCAAGCAGGTGGTCGGGCTGGCCAGGGTGAGCCGGGAATCGTATCCCGATCCCACCATACCGGAAGATCCACGGTGGGTGGTGGTGGAACTGGAACCTGTTGCCGCTCTTCCCAAACCGGTTACGCTGCAGCAGATCAAAACGGAACCGTTGTTGCAGAATATTCCTCTGATCCGGCACTCCCGCCTGTCGGTTGTTCCGATCAGTACCAATGAATTTGAGTGTATTTTAGCCCTGGGTCATGCGTAGCACGAATCTGGAACTGTTGACCCCCGAAAACTGGCCTTCGTACGAATTGATCGACACGGGCGGTTTTGAAAAACTCGAACGCTTCGGAGCCATCATTCTCAGTCGTCCGGAACCGCAGGCCATCTGGCCCAAATCACTGACCGACGAAGAATGGCAGCAACGCGCCAATGCCATATTCAAACGGGATAAGGGATCTCAGGAAAAGGGAGAGTGGGTTTTGCGTTCAAAAATGGACGGCAAGTGGTTTATCCCGTATCAGCAGCAAGGGCTGGATTTGACCTTTAAACTGTCGTTATCCTCTTTTAAACACGTCGGAATTTTTCCGGAGCAGGCCGTCAACTGGCCCTATATTCATCAGAAGGTATCGGCCTTGCCGGTTGAAAAACCGCGCATTTTAAACGTATTCGCGTATACCGGGGCCGCATCACTGGCGGCCCGGCAGGCCGGAGCGGAGGTAACCCATGTCGATGCCGTTCGGCAGGTGATTACCTGGTCGCGCGAAAATATGGAAGCCAGCGGACTCGACAACATTCGCTGGGTAGTGGAAGATGCCCTGAAGTTTGTCCGGCGCGAAGCCCGGCGTGGAAATACCTACCACGGTCTGATTCTGGACCCGCCCGCCTATGGTCGGGGACCGGAAGGCGAGAAGTGGCTTCTGGAAGAAAACCTCAACGAACTGTTGCAGGTCTGTTCGGAATTACTGGACAAGCAGAACTTCTTTTTGATCATCAACTTATATTCCCTGGGGTTTTCGGCCCTGATTCTGGAAAATCTGATGCGGGCCCATTTTGTAAACCGCCCCAACACCGAATTTGGCGAGCTATACCTTGCCGACGGTTTTGCCAAGCGGCTGCCTCTGGGCGTATTTTATCGGTTTTCTTCCATCTAAAGCTCTATATTTGCGCTGGAAACAGCACGATTGTCTGCAATCCAGTTGCTGCGTAAGCAGCAACAAATGACGATTTTTGCAAAACTGGGATGGGCAAATGGTGTGGCCTTTGGGGGCTGATTGGGTTGTGTTTGCTGATGGGTTGCTCCGATGATGACCATCGGCAGTCCCGGATTCCCGCTGTGCCGCAAAACTCGGCCGATACGCGGAATCAGGCCGCTCTGGAAGCCTTGACGCGGGCCATCAACCAGAGTGGTCCGGCATCGGCATATGCCAAACGGGCTGCGGTTTATATGGATCTCGGCAAAACCGACGAAGCCCTGGCCGACATCAACGAAGCGCTTGAAAAAGAAAATAATGAAGGCCGGTATCATTTTGTCAAAGCCCAAATCCTGCGGAAACGCAAAGCCTACGACGAGGGGTTGGAAAGTGCGTTACGCGCCGAAGGCCTGGGAGTGAATACCCCGGAATTATACATCGTGGTTGGGGATTTGCTGCAGCAGGAAAAGCAGTTGGATCGGGCCCGGTTTTATCTGGTGAAAGCTCTGCAAATGGCACCGTATGAAGGTGAAGCCTTTTATCTGAACGGGCTGGTGGCCGCCCAGTCGGGCGACACAACCCGGGCCATCGCTTATTACAAAAGGGCACTGACGTTGAAACCCCGGTTTCTGGAGCCGTATGTGCAGTTATCGATCATTCATTCGGTTCGGGGAGACTATGCAACGGCCATTGCCTACAACAAGCGGGGGACCGGTTATTTTCCGAATGACCCCGGTTTACTCTACGCCCTGGGCCATATTTACCAGCAGACTGCCGCGCCCGACAGTGCGTATTTCTTTTACCAGAAAGTATTGCAACTGGAACCGACGATGGTGCAGGCCCAGTTTCAGTCTGGCCTGGTGATGATGAAACTGCGCAATATGGCTCAGGCGCTGCACCACTTTGATCAGGTTGTAAAACAGGCCCCGGAATTTCCGCGTATCCATTATTACATGGGCCAGTGTTACGAACAATTCCGGGAGTGGGAACAAGCTACCCGGCAGTATGCGTTAGCTATGCAGGCGAATGCCGCCGACCAGCAAGCCTATTATGGGTACTGGCGGGTACAAAAACGAAAGATGTATGGCGATGTTGCCGATATTCCGTACGACGACCGGCCGGTTCAGCCAACCCGCCCCGGTCAGATTCTCGACACCACGCGGGTGCGCGTCATGATGATTCAGCCCCGATCCCGATTTAACCGGGATTCAACAAGAAATTAAGCAAACGCTTTCGCTTTCCCTCTTCTTTTTGGATAATTGCCGATTGAATACCAATGATAAACTTTATAACCAATGAGTGACCAAATTCGCATTACACTGCCCGACGGCAGTGTCCGGGAGTATCCCAACGGAGTAACCAGTCTGGAGATTGCCATGAGCATCAGCGAAGGGCTGGCGCGCAATGTATTGGCGGCCAAGGTAAATGGCACCGTACAGGATGCAACGCGCCCCATAACAACGGATGCAACGGTTACCTTGTTGACGTGGAACGATACGGAAGGAAAAGCGACATTTTGGCATTCATCCGCTCACTTGCTGGCCGAAGCACTGGAAGAACTGTATCCGGGCATTAAATTCGGAATCGGACCGCCGATCGAAAAAGGGTTCTATTATGATGTCGATCTGAACGGACAGCATTTCTCGCAGGACGATTTCAAGAAGGTGGAAGATAAAATGCTCGAGCTGGCACGGCAGAAACAGGAGTTTGTTCGCCAGCCCATCAGCAAAGCCGAAGCCGTCGCTTACTTCGAGAAGAAGGGCGATCCGTATAAACTCGACCTGCTGGAACGACTCGACGACGGAACCATCACCTTTTATACCCAGGGCAACTTTACGGACTTATGCCGCGGACCGCACATTCCGCATACCGGTTTTATCAAAGCCGTCAAGCTCATGAATGTGGCCGGGGCGTATTGGCGGGGCGATGAAAAGAACAAGATGCTGACCCGCGTCTATGCCGTCACGTTTCCGAAACAGAAAGAACTGGACGACTACCTATACCTGCTGGAAGAAGCCAAAAAGCGCGATCACCGGAAGTTGGGCAAGGAGCTGGAACTGTTTGCTTTCTCGGAAAAAGTGGGTGCGGGTTTGCCCCTTTGGTTGCCCAAAGGAACCATGTTGCGCGAACGGCTGGAGAATTTTTTGCGAAAAGCGCAGGTTCGGGCGGGCTATCAGCAGGTGGTAACGCCCCACATCGGTTCGAAGCAACTGTATGTGACGTCGGGCCACTGGGAAAAATACGGGGAAGATTCGTTCAAGCCCATTCTGACGCCGGAGGCAGGGGAGGAGTTTCTTCTGAAACCCATGAACTGCCCGCACCACTGCGAAATCTATAAAACCAAGCCCCGTTCCTACCGGGATTTGCCCTTGCGATTAGCCGAGTTCGGAACCGTATACCGCTACGAACAAAGTGGCGAACTACACGGTTTGACCCGCGTTCGGGGCTTTACCCAGGACGATGCGCACATCTTCTGCCGGCCGGATCAGGTGAAAGAAGAGTTCATTAAAGTGATCGACCTGGTGTTGTATGTTTTTAAATCACTCGGTTTTGATGACTACAGCGCCCAGATTTCGTTGCGCGATCCCGAAAACAAGCAGAAATACATTGGTTCGGATGAACTGTGGGAAAAAGCGGAAGGCGCCATTATCGAAGCCTCTGCCGAACGGGGGCTACGAACCGTTACCGAATTAGGCGAAGCGGCATTCTATGGTCCCAAACTGGATTTCATGGTTCGGGATGCGCTCGGGCGGAAATGGCAGTTGGGAACGATTCAGGTCGATTACAACTTACCCAATCGTTTTGAACTGGAATATACCGGCTCAGACAATCAGAAATACCGTCCGGTTATGATCCACCGGGCGCCGTTCGGTTCGATGGAGCGGTTTATTGCGATCCTGATCGAGAACTCGGGCGGTAACTTTCCGCTCTGGCTCTCGCCCGATCAGATTGCGGTCTTGCCGATTTCGGAGAAATATGAGGACTATTCCAACGAAGTTTTTCTAACTTTGCAGGAAAGCGACATCCGGGGCTACGTCGATCACCGGGATGAGAAGATCGGTCGCAAGATCCGGGATTCGGAAATCAACAAGGTTCCTTTTATGCTTGTTTTGGGCGAGAAAGAACAGGCCGAAGGGCGCGTTTCCGTCCGCAAACGGGGCGAAGGCGATATTGGCTCGATGACGATTGCGGAGTTTGTCGACTATTTTCAGAACGAAATCAAGCCGGTGGCGAAAGCCGTTTGATGACAGGCGAGCGCCCTGAACAGCCAGTACGGAACGGAGAAACGGTTCATTCTGGCTTGTTCAGGGCGCAATGTCTTCATTTTCTTGCTCCGAATACACAAAATGCTTATTTTACCGGAAACTTTATAAATCGTATTGCGTTATAGGCACGTAATCACCCGCAACAGCGGACCCATTTTTCAACTCTAAATAGTATCTATGGCATTACAGCGCAGACCCATGCGCCCACCGCGTGTGGTCGAAGAACCTTACCGGATCAACGGCCGTATTCTAGCCCGTTCGGTTCGGGTAGTTGGTGAGAACGTCGAACAGGGCGTTTACGATATTCAACAGGCACTTGAACTGGCCAAATCGCAGGCCCTGGACCTCGTCGAAATTTCCCCAAATGCTGTGCCGCCCGTTTGCCGCATTGTTGACTACTCGAAGTTCAAATACGAACAGAAGAAGAAGCAGAAGGAAATCAAGGCGAAGGCTCAGAAAGTCGTTATCAAAGAAATCCGGTTTGGCCCAAATACCGACGACCACGATTTTGAATTTAAACTGAAACACGCCATCAACTTCCTGAAAGAAGGCTCGAAGGTGAAAGCCTATGTCCAGTTTGTAGGCCGTTCCATCGTCTTCAAAGAGCGTGGTGTTGAACTGCTCCAACGGTTTGCCAAAGGCCTGGAGGACATCGGCCGTGTCGAGGCTGAACCCAAACTGGAAGGCAAACGGATGAGTATGTTTCTGGCACCGAAGGTGGTTCAGGTGAAAAAATAATCCGTTTTAAGGTTTAACGTGAAGATTTTCAGTTGCTGTTTCACAGTGGCAGTCAATCCTGTACGTTAAACCTTAATTTTTTTAACTATCTTTGCGCCCTGTTTCACAATCAGCAACAATTCTGTTTACAGCAATGCCAAAAGTAAAAACCAATTCGGGCGCCAAGAAGCGTTTCAAGCTGACTGGTACCGGCAAAATCAAACGGAAGCATGCCTTCCACAGCCATATCCTGACTAAAAAGTCGACCAAACGCAAGCGGAACCTCGTTCACGACACGCTGGTTTTCAAAGGAGATGAGCGTCGGATCAAAGTAATGCTCAACCTGGCGTAACTACGCCTACTTTCGCGGATTCTCCGCGCGGTTTCATGTTCAACCCGATCTCAGGCCCCTTCAAGAATAGTTAAAAGTTAAAAGTTAATAATTAAAAGTAAAACGGGTATTTACCTGGTTTTAACTTTTCATTTTTCATTTTTAACTGGTTTCTGTCGCCTGTTGTCAAAAACAAACAAAATCAAAAATGCCACGTTCAGTGAACCACGTAGCCTCCAGGGCGCGTCGCAAGAAAGTAATGAAATTGGCCAAAGGGTACTTTGGTCGTCGTAAAAATGTTTGGACGGTAGCAAAAAACGCGGTTGAAAAAGGCCTTGTTTATGCATTCCGCGACCGTCGCCAGAAGAAACGCGATTTCCGCGCCCTCTGGATTCAGCGGATTAACGCCGGTGCGCGTTTGCACGGTGTTTCCTATTCTGCGCTGATGGGAAAGATTCACTCAGCCGGTATTGAGTTAAACAGAAAGGTACTGGCCGATCTGGCCATGAACCACCCCGAGGCATTCAAAGCCGTTGTTGAAACTGTGAAATAAATAACCGCAGGCAGCCCTCACCGGCTGCCTGCTTTTTTTAGGAAGACGTATCGACTACGAGCGTTTTCAGCCCCGCCCAGTGCCCGTCTGCTTTCCGGCCCAATAGGTACAGATCCATTTCCGTTTCGCCAATCCGGAACACCTGCCGGTTTTCCAATAGATTTTCGATGTGTTGCCGCAGCTCCCTAAAGCGTGCGGTTTGTTGCTTTTCTTCTTCCCCAAACCAGGCCTGGTCGGTGACTACGGGTTGCCAGAACTCGGTTTCCGGTATTTCTTCAACGTAAATTTCCGGCGTAATCAGTAACAAATCCCGGACTTGGTTGCTCGACAACGGCGGGTCGAAATCGATGGTATATTCCACGTAGTCAATGGGTTCGTCCGATTCGCTGGGGTAAACCAGCTCCGTCAGCAAATTGGCTAACGACGATTCCGGGGTAGATTCTTTGGGCGGCATGTGTTACAATCCGTAAATAATTGCGTCTTAATAAAAACTGATTCCTGATCGGGAAGTTATTTACAAAGAAACCGTAAATAACCACTTCTGGCTGAAGTTCAGGTATTTTATCCATTTCTATAAAGCGTATTAACCACTTACAATCATGATGGAGACCCTTATGAATTTGATTCGCCAGCAATCCGGCGATGCCGTTATTAACAATCCGGCTATTCCGAATCATCAAAATGAAGAAGCCATGCAGGCTATTTCGGGCGGTATTCTCGGCGGTTTGCAACAACAGGCGCAGGGCGGCAATCTGGCCGATCTGCTCGGCATGGTGACCGGCCAGGGCAATGTACACCAGAGTCCGGTGACGCAGGGTGTGCAGCAGAACGTTCAGCAGAGCCTCATCGAGCGGCTGGGTATTTCGCCCCAGGTAGCCATGTCGGTTGCGTCAGTGGTGGTGCCGATGGTGTTGAGCAAGTTGATGAACAAAGCCCAGGACCCGAACGATTCGAGTGTGGATGGAAACCAGATTCTGGGTGCGGCAACCGGTAATCAGGGCGTCGACTGGATGGGCGCGGCCAGTTCCGCAATGTCCGATGGCAAGCTGGATATGAATGATCTGATGCGCGTAGCGGGCGGTTTTATGGGTGGGGGCAATACCGCTCAGCAAAACCAGTCGAACGCTGGCGGGCTGGGTGGATTGCTCGGCGGTTTGTTCGGAAAATAATCGAAGGACGGATGGAAGAATCCGTCCTTTTGTTCTTTCAAAACACGACGAATGGAGGAGATCATGCCAAAAAGCACCTCTGTCGGTTCAGGGGTTTACATCGTGTCAGAAAGAAGACTAAAATAGAAACTAAAAAAGCCATTCAGTCAGCTTTAGCTGTCAATCTGTCACGTTTTAATGCATTTGCATGGGCTGGCATAGGTCTTGTTCAATAGGCAATTGTAGTTTGTCAAAAGACTAAAAAGCAAGACATTCGTCAAAGTATCATGGGAAAGATTATAGGAATTGACTTAGGAACAACCAACTCGTGCGTAGCTGTCATGGAAGGCAACGAGCCGGTGGTCATTGCAAACAGCGAAGGCCGTCGGACTACGCCATCGGTTGTGGCCTTTATGGACAACGGCAACGGCGAACGCAAGGTCGGTGATCCGGCCAAACGCCAGGCCATCACAAACCCCAAGAACACGATTTCATCGATCAAACGGTTCATGGGGAAGCGTTTCAATGATGTTCAAAATGAAATGAAAACCGTAGCTTATTCGGTTGAACGTGGCCCCAATGACACGCCACGGGTCCGGATTGGTGATCGTCAATATACTCCTCAGGAAATTTCAGCACTGATTCTGCAAAAAATGAAGCAGACCGCCGAAGATTATCTGGGACAAACCATTACGGAAGCGGTTATCACGGTGCCGGCTTATTTTAACGATGCTGAGCGCCAGGCTACCAAAGAAGCCGGTCAGATTGCCGGTTTGGACGTGAAACGGATTATCAACGAACCGACGGCGGCTGCTTTGGCCTACGGGTTGGATAAGAAGCACCACGACATGAAAATCGCCGTATTCGACCTGGGTGGCGGTACGTTCGACATTTCGATTCTGGAACTGGGTGATGGTGTGTTTGAAGTAAAATCGACCGACGGGGATACGCACCTGGGGGGTGATGACTTCGATCAGGTGATCATCGACTGGTTGGCGCAGGAGTTTAAAAATGATGAAAACATCGACTTGCGGCAAGATCCGATGGCGTTGCAACGGCTGAAAGAAGCCGCTGAAAAAGCCAAAGTTGAACTGTCAAGCTCCAGCTCGACGGAAATCAACCTGCCGTATATCATGCCGGTGAACGGGATTCCGAAACACTTGGTCCGCACGTTGAGCCGGGCGAAATTTGAGCAACTGGCCGATACGCTGATTCAACGGAGTCTGGAACCCTGCCGCCGGGCGTTGAAAAATTCCGGTTATTCGGCCAGCCAGATCGACGAGGTAATTCTGGTCGGTGGGTCAACCCGGATTCCGAAAGTGCAGGATGAAGTGGAAAAACTGTTCGGCCGCAAACCGTCGAAGAGTGTGAACCCCGACGAAGCGGTTGCTATTGGTGCGGCCATTCAGGGTGGTGTGTTGACCGGTGAGGTAAAAGATGTGCTCCTGTTGGATGTGATCCCGCTGTCGCTGGGTATCGAAACGATGGGTGGTGTGTTGACCCGCCTGATCGATGCCAACACGACTATTCCGACCAAGAAATCGGAGACCTTCTCAACCGCATCGGATAACCAGCCCAGCGTAGAAATCCATATTCTGCAGGGCGAACGGCCCATGGCCACCCAAAACCGGTCACTCGGTCGCTTCCACCTGGACGGTATTCCACCCGCTCCGCGCGGTATTCCGCAGATTGAAGTGACGTTCGATATTGACGCCAACGGTATTCTGCACGTAACCGCCCGCGACAAAGGCACGGGTAAAGAACAGAAAATCCGGATTGAAGCTTCCAGCGGTTTGAGCGACGAAGAAATCAACCGGATGCGCGAAGAAGCCAAAGCGAACGAAGCTTCCGATAAAGCCGAACGCGAGATTGTCGAAAAAGTCAACCAGGCTGACTCGCTGATTTTCCAGACGGAGAAGCAGTTGAAAGAATACGGCGATAAGTTGTCAGCAGGCAACAAAACCGCCATCGAAAGTGCCCTGAGCGAATTGCGTTCGGCCCACAGCAGCCGGGACGCAGCCGCGATCGACGCTGGCGTGGAAAAACTCAATGGCGCCTGGGCAGCCGCTTCACAGGAACTGTACAATGCAACGGGCGGTGCGCAGGGTCCGAACCCGGCCGATGGTTTCGCCGGTGACGGTGGACCGACCAACGGCCAAAATGGGCAGACGGCCAGCCAGGACAACGTTTCTGACGTTCCGTTTGAAGAAGTAAAATAAAGAAATCCTTAGTTGGTTAAAGCCGGTACGATCATCTCGTGCCGGCTTTTTTTGTGTTCTATCCGGGAGAAAGCAGACAACTTATTGATCAGGCCTTATGCGGTCATTTTCCGGACTGGCTACTTTTTGCCAGAAACCGCTGGCGACCATTCCTCCGTAAAAAGAGCGAATTTCGCCAAGCCGTAAGTTGGAGAGCGAATTGAGCAGGGGGAGCCAGTTGGGCAAATGATCCGCCTGAATGTGGCTGAGCGTACGAAAAAAGCGGTATTGGCTCCAGAGTAGTAGACGGTGCCACCAGCGAGTCGGTTCCACAAAATCACAGCAGAACCAGAAACCGTTCGTAACCAGACACGGAAGCAAGTGGGGTAGAAGGCTGTTTTTCAGTTGGTTATCCGTGAATAAATCCAGAATAAAAGGGGTAAACAGAATGTCAACCCGATCGTTGGCCAGGAGGGCGGTTTGAGTCCCAACCCGAAAATCGACGCGGCTATCGTTATTTACTTTTTTTCGGGACAACGAAATCATAACCGGTGACGCATCGATGTATATCACTTTCCGGGGTTTGCAATCGGTCAGAATGCGGGACAGCAGCCACCCGGTACCGCCACCAAATACCAGGATAGCAGCGCCCTCCGGAACCTGATGGAGCCAATGCGCTTGTGCATTTCGCAGTGAATTGCCGAAAACCAGCCGGGAAAGGGCATCGTAAAAGGGTGCAACTCCGTCAAATCCATCGTCGACCCGAGGGTGTGGTGCCATACGTCTCAACCTTTTTTGTGAAAAAATCATGGAGTGCAAAACACGATGCCGACATCGCGTCCTGTGGTTGGAAAGCAAAGGATCCTGCACGGTTACTCAACCTGGTTTTTGTGGAAAGGATTAGTCAGGCTGAAACCAGCGTATCAAAAGATGACTTTTTCAGCGGCTTTCCGTCTAAGGTGAACCATGCTGTAAACCTGTCGACTGATGAAACGAAAATTACGCTCCGGTTTTGGTCTATTTCTGTTTAGTCTACTTTTAGTACAGGCTTCGGCCCAGCCAAAGCCGAAAGACCGCAAAGACGATTCGCAACCCGCCAGTTTCGCCATCCGGACGGGGTTGACCCAACTGTTCGGTGATCTTAAAGACCCGGTATCGACGCCATTTGCTGGTGCCTCCTTGATGCTTCCGATTACCAAAACCGTAACGATCGAATTGCCGGTCGACTTTGGTACCCTGCAATCGCAACAGGACGATTTTTACCATTCCGGGGCTAAAACACGGTTTATCCAGGTTGCTGCCACGGCCTCGGCGAATGTGTTGGAATGGGTGAAGCAGGAGCACAAACTGGTTGAAATCAGACCGTATGCCGGCGCGGGTTTGCTATTTTTCAGGGCTGAAGCGTTCGATCTGACCACCGGCAAGTTGCAACGGGTGACTAACAACCAGGGCAGCCACCGCTCGCGCGATGGCATCGAAGCCCGGGGGAAAGCCGGCGTTAAAAGGACCCATGAACTGGTTTGGGTCCTGGGAATTCGGGGCGCAACAGCTCTATCGCGTCGGATAAGCGTTTTTGGAGACATTCGGTTCAATCTGGTGCGGACAGACAAACTAGATGCTACGCTGGATGACAACAACCAGGTGATGCAGGCGACCGGCCCGGCTTATACGGAAGGCAACCACTATGGAAAAAATACCAGCGATAAATGGGGCTTTGCGTCAGTGGGTTTGAATTTCTATTTTGGCGAACGGTTTAAGAAGAATTGATTTAGTGGCCGGCCAGAAAATCGGCATACGTCGCACACTCCCGAATCATCTCTTTCTGAAAACGCGTGTTCCTGTATTGCTTCGCAAATTTGGTCAGATACACGGAGTAGTGCTCACGGCGGAGGGTCCTCATTTCCCGATTAAACGGTTCAGGGTCAGCCGCATAATGACGCCGGGCATTTTCAAATTCCTGCCGGGTATAAAACGCATTTTGCTCACACCGGGCGGCCATAAAACACGCTTTGGCCGCCAGTTCCGGATTTTGGGCCGCAGCAATGGCTTTTTCGAAAAAATCCCGCGCCCGACTGGTGGTGTAATAATCCTGTTCAACAACCTGGGCCAAGCCCTGATCCTGTTGCGGATTTTGAACCAGATGATATGAATACTGATTGAGAACCGGTTCGCTGCCGCTCCAGCGCGCCCGAACCAGGACCCAGGAATTGCCAAACCAACTCAGGTTGAACGCTCCGCAGCCCAGTTGATAATACAGGTTGGCGGCTTCGTCGCCCGTTGCGGTTTTGGCCTGCGTTTCCAGCATTACCATCTTTTTGAGAAAAGAAGCCGGTGTATACGAGTTGGAGGTGGCGGGCCCATGTTGACTGCCCCGTAAATTGACGGCAAATGGATTTTCATTAAAGTATACCTTGAAGGCATCGATTTTCCAGGCCTTCGGGGTAACTTTCGCATAGGCGTCGGCGGCATCCGCATAGCGATTTTCGGCCAGCAGGCGCCTTCCCAGCAAAATGTAAAGGTCATCGTTGGTAAAACCGGTCAAGGTAAGAAGTCGTTTATCAAATTCGGTTCGACCGGGATTCGTCGCGTAGCTGACCACCCGCTGAATCGTTGCCGCCGATGTGGTATCTTCAATGTCGTATAAATCCGAATGGCTGTCGAAATAAATCTCATTCCGATTCAGTTGGGAAGACGTCAAGGCTGTCAATAAAAAAGCCTTGGCAATACCGGGTCCGTCCGATTGGGCCGGTTTTGACCGGAAACAACCCGCCAGCCAGCCGCCCGATTCTTTTTCGGCGGCTTTTCCGTAGCCGTATTTCCCTGCCAATTCCTTGCAGGTTTTCACGAAGGCATTGGTCATGTAGAAGTTATAGGAATTGCCGAACTGCTCAAGGTAGCCGATGAGCTGGTTTTCAACCTCCGGCGTAATAGTTTCGGTTTGAGCCGTCAGCAACAGCATTTGTTGCAGGAGAATCTGTTTCTTCAATACCGGATTCACCGGCGATTGCTGGCTGGCCAGTTCCAGATGCGTTTTAGCCTCGGCGTATGCTTTCCCCAGGTAATCCAGATAAGCGGTTGCAGTGTACCAGAAAGCCGGGTTGCCCATTTTTTTGTTCTCTGTGGATTCCAGAGCAAACGCTTTCAAGTGTTGGAAATAATCCGGGCTTTCGTTCTTTCGGTCCATAAACCGGACTGAATCGGCGCGGGATGTCTCATCGTAGCCGTAAATGGGTGCGCTGTCGTGAAAAAAGAAATATTCATTCCGGTTTATTTCCCGCGCCATTACCAGTTCGATCAGCGGGTTTTTCGGGTTCAGGCGCACCATTTCTTTCAGAAAAGGCAAGGCATCCTGCTTCGGCTGGATGGCACAAATGGCGTATACGGCAGCTTTTTCGTGATCGTTCGTGCAATATTCCAGGGCTTTTTCCCGAAAACGAATACCGTAGATTCTCAGGCTGCTTTCGGCTTCCCGTCGACGCGAAGGGCAACGGTCGAACACTTGCGCAAATTCATAAACCGCCCGGGCCGTGTCGCCCAGCGCCAGGGTCGCGCCCGCATGGCGGCAGAAAGCCCAATCACTGATGAACGTTTTTTTGGCCAGCGGGCGAACCAGGTCCCGGTAGGCAATCCGGCTTTGTTCGTATTTTTTGGACATGGCCGCCAGTTTTACCGCCTGGAATGCGTACCGTTCTTTCAGAAAGTGATCCGATGTTTTGGCGTAACCCGCCTGGGCTTCTGCGAACAAACCGGGTAATTCGATCCGTGAAGAATCCTGGCGGGCCGAATCGACTTCCCAGGCATTGACGGGGCGAGGAGCGGCTTTCTCGGCCCGCCACGCCAATTGCAGGTAAGCCAGGGCGGCCGGATTGGACGTTGTTGCCCAGCGCACCAGGCCATTCGATGCCTGATCATCAAGGCTATACAGGGCGGATGAAATCTCCGCTTCCGGCACATTACCCCGGGTGTAAGCTTTCCAGGCAAGCACATTTTCATCCGTTTCTACCGAATCTTCATCCGTATCGAAATTCTCGTCATACCGGTACAACTGGGGTGTAAAATGGTAGATCTGATCGCGGGCCGAAGCCTGGCTGCTTTCGGGCATGAAAAAACTCTTGAACTCGTTGATATCGTAGGTGCTGGGGCCACAGGCAAAGCCGATCAAAATGGCCAGAGACAACAGGGCACTACGGAGACGGCCGGAAAATAGACTGGAAAAACGCATTAGAATAGGGTGCGGTTACGCTGGAATCGAGATGATAGAGCGCAAATGTAAGCGTTTGATTTTGGATTTTTGCTAGCAAAAGCCGCTTCCCGGCTTCCAAATCAGCGGGCTGGCATGCCTCCGTTCGGAAGAGGTCGCCCCGCCGGATCGAGAAGCCGAGGGCGGTTGTATCCCGTTCGGCTACAAAGCGGTTTTCGGTCTCCAGTTTCAAAAATGAGAAAGCCGCCAGCGTTTTCTGATCGACGTTGTTGAGTAAGCTAAAAAAGCGATTATTCCGGTATACGACCGTCCAGCGAAACAACGGAAGCACGACGTCCAGTGGCAAAGGGTAACGTTCCAGGAAATCGATATACCGCCGGGCAACCTCCAGATCATAAATGGAATGGTGGGTTTGGGGGCGTTTCCAGTCGGCCATGTTATAAAACATCAGCATGCCCCGATCGACGGGTGGCAGGCCGGTCTGCTCCGGATATTTGATCTGGTGGAGCCGGATGGTGGCTGAAACCGGACCTTTGAAGCGGCTTTTCAGTTCCCGGAGTAAGGTAAAATACCGCTCCCGGCTTTGGGAGGTCCAGTCACAATCCAGTTGAATTTCCTGATGGGCAATGCCATTCTGCCGACTAAGCTGACTGATTTTTCGAACTAGATTTTCCGCCAACACCGGAATGGCCGGTGTTGGGCAACGAATCAAGGTCTGATTGGTTAGAAAGACAACCGGAATGACACTAAACCCGGTAGGCTTGCGGGCAAACCGGATGACGGCTTTGGGAACGGGTGAGCGGGTTGCCTGATCCCAATCCACGTCGAAATACCGGATATACAATTTTTGGATGTGAAGCTGATCGAGCAACCGAAGGTCGGAGGGAGCGGGTTGGTAGGTGGTTTGCCAGTAATAAAAAGCCGGAGTAAGTTGCTTTTGATCAGGTGATTGGCAAGAGAAGGTGAACGTGAATACGACAAGTAAAAATGCTGATAAATTGTGGATCCGATCCGATCTCCAACCTTTTTGCTTCATTTTGGGTCAATACTAAAAAAACGCAAGCCATGAAAAACGGTGTGAGTATACTTATTCTTACGGTAATTCTGGGTTGTCAGGAGAAAAATCCGAAACCGGAGACACTGCCCACCTGTATTCAGCAGGTAATCGAGTCTATTAAAAAAGAAAACATTTGGGAGCCGCCCGCCAGGGTACTTCGGTATGAATACAAAGGGCAGGAAGTGTATTACATTCCGGCCCGCTGCTGTGATATTCCCAGTCTGTTAATTGCCAATTGCGATACGATTTGTTCGCCCGACGGTGGATTTACCGGAAAAGGTGATGGCCGCTGTCCGGAGTTTGCCAAAGAAGCCAAAAATGAGACACTGATATGGCAGGATGAACGCCGGAAATAAGCCGTATTCGGATTAAGCTGAAAAACGGGCCGAAAAATAAATGAATTGGGCTTAAGTTAAAAAGTAGCTGGATTCGCAACACCCGGTGAATAAATCGGTTTTTGATCGTGCCACAACGCTGTATATCTTTCTGAATGTTAAATCCTTAACTCCACACCACATGGCAAACATTCGAAAAGAAATCACTCAGTATGAAGTGAACACAGCCATTCGGCGCGTCGGATCGCCGGTTTCAACCATTCTCGAACGCGTCATTATTCTACGAACCGCCCCGGAGTTTCATGGTCTGAATATGACCGTAACCCTGGCGTTTTCTACCTCCTTCAGTGGGACCTTTTCGAGTGCTGTTGCGGGGTATTACGGCGGTGCAACGACGCTCAATCAACAGGTGGGTATCTGGCTTCCGCTGGCGGAATTTCAGTATTACTACGATATTCTTCGGAACGAAAACCCGGTTTTTTTTGAATTTGAATACAACAGCGCCAATCCGTTGCTCTATTACATTACGAATTTTAAACTCACTACGGGCCTGGAACCAACTGGCGAAGGTGCAGAAAGCAGCACCGCCCGTGCCCTTGCCGAACTGGAAACAGCAGATGCCGCTTAAAGAAACGTGTATTTTGACTTCCCGCCGAATTTCTTCGGCGGGAAGTCAAAGCCCTTACTTCTCGTTTACGGCCACCTCGGCATTAGCGGGTCGCTTCACCGAGATCTGACTTTTGCCTTCGACGATGAGCGGCTTTGAAAACAACACGATCTCGGCCGATTTGTCGGAGAAGTTTTGCACGCTCACGTCCGTCTGTGTCACTTTGATCTCTACTAAAGCCCCCCGAAACCGGACCTTAAACGCCAGCGACTGCCAGTTGGCGGGGCAATTGGGGTCCAGAACCACCTGATTATTCCTGACCCGGAACCCGCCGAATCCTCTCACCACGGCCAGCCAGGTTCCGGCCATCGACGTAATGTGGCAGCCGTCTTCCGTGTCGTTGTTGTAATCGTCAAGGTCCAGCCGGGCAGTGCGCAAATACATTTCATACGCCTTTTCTTTCATGCCGAGCTTGGAGGCCAGCACAGAATGGACGCAGGGCGAGAGGGACGATTCGTGGACGGTCATCGGCTCGTAGAAGTCGAAATTCCGGCGAAGCGTTTCGAGATCGAAATCGTCTTCAAAAAAGTAAATTCCCTGCAATACGTCGGCCTGTTTGATAAAACACGAACGCAGAATCCGGTCCCACGACCAGTTCTGGTTCAAAGGCCGCTGCCCTTTCGGAATGTCACTGACCGGCATCAGTTCCTTATCCAGAAACGATTCTTGTTGCAGAAACACCTGGCGGTTTTCGTCGTAGGGCAGGTGAATATGCTCGGCAATGTGCCGGGCGGTGGCAATTTCTTTCTCTTCCCGAAAATGAATGCGGTCGCACAACTCGTTGAATTTCTCCAGGTTAAGTTGTTTGACGCGACCCACGACTTCAACGGTATAGCGCAACGTCCAGGCGGCCAGGTAGCTCGTATACCAGTTGTTGTTGACGTTGTTTTCGTATTCATTCGGCCCGGTAACGCCCAGCATGACATACTGTTGTTTGGCCTCCGACCAGTTGACCCGCTGGCTCCAGAACCGGCTAATGGCAATCAGAACTTCCAGCCCGTATTCGGTCAGGTAGTTTTCGTCGCCCGTATACCGCACATAATCGTAAATGGCGTAGGCAATGGCGCCGTTGCGGTGGATTTCTTCAAAGGTGATTTCCCACTCATTGTGGCATTCTTCGCCATTCATCGTCACCATCGGATAGAGCGCGGCTCCGGCTTTAAAGCCGAGTTTCTGCGCATTTTCGATGGCTTTCTCAAGGTGTTTGTAGCGATACAGCAGCAGATTCCGGCTTACTTTCTGATCGGCCGTGGCGAGGTAAAAAGGCAGGCAATACGCTTCGGTATCCCAATACGTCGAACCGCCGTATTTTTCGCCGGTAAAACCTTTTGGTCCAATGTTTAGTCGTTCATCTTCACCGGTATAGGTCTGATTCAGCTGGAAAATCGAAAACCGGATGCCCTGCTGAGCCGCAATGTCGCCTTCGATGGTAATATCGTTTGTTTTCCATTTGTCGGCCCAGGCTTGCTGTTGTTCAATCAGCATCCGATCGAACCCTTTGCCGGTGATCCGCTGGAGGTACTTCCGCGCTTCCGAAACCACCGAATCCGTTTCGTAATTCAAAGACGACAGGTTGACGGCGTATTTATAAATGACGGTTTCCTGACCCTGCCGGCATTCCAGCGTCATTCGGTTGGCCACGTATTTTTCCTGCCGGATGGGCTGCGACTGAAAGTCGATCCGGGCACCGTCCTGTTCAATTTCGACGTTCATCCCGGTGCAAACGTGAAACCCGGTTTTCCGCGTTCGCAGCTCAATAAAGGCTTCCCCGTACCCGGTTTCTTTCCGGACTTCGTCCCAGAATGTTTCGTCGTAATTTGAATCGCGGTTCCGAATGGTCCCGTCGATGTAGGGTTCAACCGTAATTTTGGCGTCGAAATTCAGGGGCGTCAGGCTATACCGGATAACCCCGGCTTCGTCGTCGACAATGGAGCAAAACCGTTTGGACGTAACCCGCAATTCTTTTCCGCTTTTCAGCAAAGCGACAAACGACCGTTCGAGGTAGCCTTCCTGCATGTTCAGAACCCGTCGGAAATCGCGGACTTCGCAGGTATTGAGATCCAGCGTTTCGTACTCGATAGTGATGTTGATTCCAATCCAGTTGGCGGCATTCAACACTTTGGCAAAGTACTCCGGATAGCCGTTTTTCCACCAGCCAACCCGGGTTTTGTCGGGGTAATAAACCCCCGCAACGTAGTTTCCCTGCAAGGTTTTGCCCGAAAAATTTTCTTCAAAATTGCCCCGTTGTCCCATGCGTCCGTTACCGAGGCTCATGACACTTTCCGTAATTTCATTGTAGTTACGATGGAAATCTTCTTCAACAATCAGCCAGGGGTCGTGTTTTAAGTAGTGTTTCATTCGGGTTTACGATTAATTTATACGGCAAGGTGAGTTTGATGTGCTTGAGAAAAAAAGTTTATGTAACTGGTAATTAGCCGGTTAGGGCTTCCGGGCACTACGGATGACGCCTGAACGTTTTCACTTCGGCCGAATACCGGCGGCTTCCTGCTTCACGTGCAGGGCCTGGTTGATGTGACGTTCGGTATGGGCAACCAGCATCAAAAAAGCATCACCGACCGGTATTTTAATCCAGTTGCCAAACAGCGTCATCACTTTTTCCTGGTTCCAGTTTATATACGTAGCTTTATCGAGCAGGTCATGCAAAAGCTGCTGGAGTTCAACGAATTGCTTCATCACATCGCGGGCATCCAGCTCATTGCGCGGTTGTAGAAAAGGAACCGTTGGGATTTTCATTTTCGTATTCGGGTCGATGAGGTAGCGCATGAATCGGCCAAACAGACTCGATTCAAGCGTCTGGTCGGTCGGGTTGGTCTGGATCAAGCCCAGGTCGTCGACTTTTTTCTGGAGATTCCGGATGTAAAACCGTTCCGCCAGATTCAGGTGTTGCAAATTCTGAGTGATACTCCAGCGTTTGGTGTCGGGTTTCCAGTTCAGTTGCTCGTCGGACAAGGGGCGAAATTCACGCTCAACGGTTTCCAGGGCCGTTCTGATTCGCTCTTGAAGTTGAAGGGCGGTTTCCAGTTTTTGCATGTGATTTAGGTTTTGAGTCCGGTCAGCGTCAGAACTTCCGCCAACGTTAAGGCCGCCAGTGATGGCACCACCAGATCCGCTTGCGTCAACACCGAGGGTTCACCGATTCCGATGGCCAGCATGCCGGCCCGTTTGGCGGCTTCGATTCCGGCAACGGCATCTTCAAAAACCACACATTCGTCCGGCCGAACTTCCAGTTCAGCGGCTCCTTTTAGAAAAACTTCGGGGTCGGGTTTCCCACGGGTAATTTTCGTGCCGTCGATAATGGCGTCAAAGTCATCAATCATGCCAATTCGTTCCAGAATCAACCGGGCATTTTTACTGACCGAGCCGAGGGCGGTTTTCAGGTGGGCGGCTTTTACCGCCCCGAATAACGCCGTGACACCCGGCAGAATGTTGGCGGGCGTCATCTGGGAAACCAGTTCGAGATACCACTCATTCTTCTGCGTTGCCAGTTCCAGTTTATGATTTTCCGAAACCGTCAGACCACCGTGGGCCAGAATAATTTCCAGCGATTCGGTGCGGCTGATGCCCTTTAACTGCTCATTAAATTCTTGCGAAATGTCAAAACCCAATGTGTTAGCCATCCGGCGCCAGGCCTGATAATGGTAAATGGCGGTATCGACAATGACTCCATCCAGGTCAAATAGTAGGGCGTTTATGGGCATTTTACGAGTGATTAAGCCGGTTGTATACTGCAATAAAGCGATAAAAAAGGATTTATTCGCTAGGCCAGTCGGCTTTCATCAAGACCGGTTTAGTGACCCAACTCCAGAACGACCGCCGTTTTTGCCGGAATTTTCAGCCTGGAAAGGTCCGTGATTGTCTCGTCGGTCAGGATGTTTCGGGCTTTGGAAAAACCGGCCATCCGTTCGGCAAACCGGGCCGTTTCCAGCCCAATTTCCTGGTTCGTCGAATTGGTGGCAACGAGGACGGTTTTGGCCTTGTCGTACCGGAAATAGACGTACGTACCGTATTGAGGTACATAGTGCATTAATTTCCCGGCGTATAAAGCGGGCGTGATTTTCCGATAGTTCGCCAGTTTCTTAACGAAGTTGAACGCATCGTTTTCCGCTTTGTTCCGCCCGGCTTCCGTAAATTTGTTTTCTTTATCGCCGGGAAAACCGCCCGGAAAATCCCGGCGAACTTCCGCATCCGACGGATTTTTGGTGTTCTTCATCAAAACTTCCGTTCCGTAATACCACGACGGTATACCGCGTGTGGTCAGCAGCCACGTAACGCCCATTTTGTAGTTGGCGTAATCGTCACCAATTACCGACAGAAACCGGTCGGTATCGTGGTTTTCCAGGAAGGTGACCAGTTTTTGCGGGTCGGCATAAAGCGCATCGGTGGTGAGTGCCTGATACAGCCGGTTGACGCCCGAATCCCAGCCAAACTCTTCTTTCAGAGCGGCATTGGTGGCATCATACAACACAAAATCCAGACCGCCCGGCTGGTTGGATTTGAAAGGCTGATCGATCTTGTTTTTTACAAAAAACGCCTGCGCAACCGGGTTGCCAACCCAGGCTTCCCCGAAAATATGAAGCTTGGGGTACTCGGTTAATAGGGCCTGATTGCAACGATTTAGAAAATTCAGATCGTTGTATTTGTACGTATCGACGCGCCAGGCATCCAGTGAAAACAGCTCCGTGCACCAGATCGCGTGCTGAATCAGATAGGTAGCCAGAAAGGGATTTCGGAGATTCAGATCCGGCAGAAAAGGGGTGAACCAGCCATCGAGCAGCACCTTTCGGTCGGTTGCCGACGCATACGGGTCATACAAAGCCTGCTCCTTGTGCGAACTGCCGGTGTAGCTGGGCCACTGATTGAACCAATCCTTGAACGGCTGGTTTTTATACAGCCAATGATCGTCGCTGACGTGATTATACACCGCATCCTGCACCAGTTTCAGGCCCCGCTGATGCAAAACCGTGGCCAGTTTTCGGTACCCTTCGTTGCCGCCAAACCGCTTGTCGATCTGATAATGATCGGTAAAATGGTAGCCGTGATACCCCGCCTGCATCCGGTCTGGCGCTTCCTTTTTCAAGGACTCGTCGTTCACCAAAACCGGTGTCATCCAAAGGGCCGTTACGCCCAATTCCTGCAAATAATCCAGGTGGTCCATAACGCCCTGTAAATCACCGCCGTGTCGGATATGCGGAATGGAACGGTCGGCCTTCGTGTCGAGCATATCCGGAAACGCGTCGTTCGTTGGGTCGCCGTTGGCAAAGCGGTCGGGCATGATCAGGTAAATAAAATCAGCTGATGAAACGCCCTGCCCTTTCGGCCCGGGGGTTCGGGGCTTCAATTCGTACCGGTGGGAAACGGTTGTGGAGCCATTTTTGCCAATAATCCGGAAGGACCCGGGTTTGGCCGTTGCCGAAATGGTCAGATCGAGAAACACAAAATCGGGATTCTCGGCTTTGTGGGCGCTGATCAGTTTTACGCCGGGATACGCAATGGAATACGTCATCGACCCGGCTTTGGGGCCATACACCAACAGTTGCAGATTCGGATTTTTGAGGCCCACCCACCAGTTGGTCGGGTCGACGCGTTGAATGGCTGCGGTCTGGGCCCGCGTTTCCCCTAAAAGGAAAGGAAGCAGGAGAAAAAGCAGGTAAAAAGTACGTTTCATAGGGGTAACTTGGATCGGTAGTCTACTCAAAAATATGTCAAAATAAAGGATTTGTTTTCATATTGCCAGTAGTTTTGGAATTTGACCCCGAATCCGATTGGTCGGGTCGGGCAGACACCTGTAAATTTGTATCTTGGACATGAAGACCACGCGTTCCGAACCCGGTTCTGTACCGATTAACCGCCGAACGTTTACCGGTATGGTCGTAGCGGCCGGGTTACTTCAGGGGGTAGCAGCCCATTCCATTGAACCCTTTTTTACACACATGAATACAACGGATCCTTCCGGTGAAAAATCGGACAAACTGATTATTTATCAAATCTTTACGCGTCTTTTTGGTAACCAGCAAACCACCAACAACCCCTGGGGAACTAGGGACGAAAACGGGGTGGGAAAATTTAACGACATTACCGTTAAAGCATTGCAGGAACTGAAGAAGTTCGGGGCTTCGCACGTCTGGTATACGGGAATTATCGAACATGCGCTGATCACCGATTATTCAGAATACGGCATTCAAAAAGACCATCCGGCGGTGGTAAAAGGACGGGCGGGCTCGCCGTATGCCGTCAAGGATTATTACGATGTCAACCCGGATTTGGCGGTCGATGTCAAAAACCGGATGAAAGAGTTTGACGATTTGCTGAAACGGACTCACACCAATGAACTGAAAGTGATCATTGATTTTATTCCCAACCACGTTGCCCGGCAGTATCATTCCGATGCCAAACCGGCGGGCGTACATGACCTGGGCGAAAGCGACGATACGACCAGGCCATTCGATCCGCAAAACAACTTTTACTATTTGCCCGAGCAGTCGTTTCAGGTACCGCAGGGCGTGGCGATTCTGGAAGATGCGTCGCCGGTGCCCTACGTAGAAAAACCGGCCAAAGCCACCGGCAACGACGTATTCAAGGCAAATCCTGACCTCAACGACTGGTACGAAACGATCAAACTGAACTATGGCGTCGATTACCTGAACAACCGGCAGACGCACTTCGAACCGGTTCCGTCTACCTGGACAAAGATGCGCGACATTCTGTTGTTCTGGGCTGGCAAAGGAGTCGATGGCTTCCGGTGCGACATGGCCGAAATGGTGCCGGTCGAATTTTGGGGCTGGGCCATACCGCAGGTAAAAGCCGTAAGGCCGGACCTGATTTTTATTGCCGAAATCTACAATCCGCAACAATATCACACGTATATTTTTACCGGCAAATTCGATTACCTCTACGACAAAGTGGGTTTGTATGATGCCGTTCGGCGGCTGATGGAAGGCAAAGGCTCCGTGGAAGACATCACGCGGGTCTGGCAGCAGGAGTCCGGCGAGTATGCCAATCATATGCTGCGTTTTCTGGAAAATCACGACGAGCAGCGCATCGCTTCCCGGTATTTTGCCAATGACCCGTGGACGGCGGTTCCGGCCATGACGGTTTCTGCCACGCTCCACACCGGCCCGATGATGATTTATTTCGGCCAGGAACTGGGGGTTAACCCGACGCAGGCCGAAGGTTTTCAGGGGGAAGACGGCCGGACGACCATTTTCGATTATTGGGGAATTCCCGAATACCAGGCCTGGACCAATGGGCAAATTGGCAAACCCGGTAAATTTGACGGCGGAAAATTGAGCGATGACCAGAAGAATTTACGGAAGTTTTACCACCAGCTGAACCAGTTGGTCAACAGCAGCGATGCCATTCGGACGGGCGGTTTTTACGATTTACAATACGTCAATACCGACGGTCAAAGTGCGGGATACGATCAGCACCGGCTGTATAGTTACCTGCGGCATTCGGCCCGACAGAAGCTGTTGATTATCTGTAATTTCGACAAGGTGAAAACCGCTAAAACGACGGTTCGCATCCCGGCTGAAGCCTGGGCAGCGCTGAAAGTAGACGACACGAAAACCTATACCTTTACCGATATTTTCCGGACAAAAACCAAAATCAAGGCGTCCGCAACTGCCGGCGTTCCGGTTGAATTGCCGCCGTTGAGTGTGCTGGTGCTGGAAATCAAATAAACTAACCGGTAAATCTACCCTTGTTATTTTCGAAAAACGACCAATCTGAAATTGAACGGGGTAAAGTATAAAAGTGTTAAATTGTTGAAAATTAAAAGAGAATTGCCATGCAGTTAACCTACAAAATACCGGTAGAATCCTTAAACAGTGGATTTCTGGACACCATCAAAGCCAACTTTGCGGGTAAGGAAGTCAGTATTACCGTTGAAGACGTACCAACGGTTCCCACTGTCAACCAAAAGGAACTGTACAAAAAATCATTGGCTCTTTTGGAGAGGTTCAA
This sequence comes from Larkinella knui, assembly GCF_003858645.1. GTDB lineage: Bacteria > Bacteroidota > Bacteroidia > Cytophagales > Spirosomataceae > Larkinella > Larkinella knui. The sequence continues at coordinate 1,344,061 of NZ_RQJP01000001.1, forward strand.
AGACATGAAGGTTGATCCAACGCTAAATCTTTCCGATTTAGCGAATGAAGTCAATTTATGATTTATTTTGATACGGATGTTTTGATTAACCTTTTGGTTCCGCAAGATCCCCTGAAACATAAAAAAGCGAAGGAACTTTACAAGGCTGCAACTTCAGCCAATAAATTTCTAGTATCTTTTTTATCTCTACAAGAAAGCGCGTATGTATTACATCGGCTTGATCGCAAACCGGATGACATCGAAGCTATGTTGCAGACTTTTCTGCCTTTTGAACCGGTTCATTATCAGATGAATGAAATGGTACGGGCCATCGCAATTGCAAAGGTGATCGGTTTTCAAAATATCAATGATTGCATTCATACGGCAATTGCCGAAACTGAACAATGCCAAGAATTATATACTTTTAATCAATCTGACTTTAAGCGGATTCAAAAACTTACAACTATTAAAATAACCGTATTTTGAAATAAGTGTACCTGAAATTCTTTACTAGTAATATAGCCAATTGTAGTGCCTACACGTCCGGATTTTTGCTATTTTTACCCGAAACCGCCTTTTTTGAGACCGGTTTTTCTTAACCACCGTAGTTGATGAAGAAACTGTTTACCATTCTGGTCACATTCGTGCCTTTTTCGATTGCCTTTGCTCAGGAAATAATCCCTTCTTCCGTATTCAAACAAGCGGTGGTGGCACCGGGAAGTACGCCAGCAGAAACGGTCGTTGCCATCAGCAAATCGTTTCAGGGGCGCCCTTACGTCGCCCATACGCTCGACGAAAATGAAACCGAGCAACTGGTTGTCAATTTCAGCGCTTTCGACTGCACAACCTTTCTGGAAACCACCCTGGCGTTGTCGCTGGCGCGTCATCAGCTGCTGAACGAACAGGATTCCGTCCAGTTTGACCGGATTTTTCGTAAAAACTTGGTTAAGATACGGTATCGAAACGGGGCCATCGACGGTTTTGCGAGTCGCTTGCATTACTTCTCGGAATGGCTGGTCGATAATGAACAAAAAGGTATTATTCAGGATGTTACGCGAAAAATAGGAGGGATGCAGGTATCGAAACCAGTGTCGTACATGACCAAAAGTACCTGGAAATACCCGCAACTGGCTGATCCGAAAAATCGCCAGCAAATCGCGCTGGTCGAGTCGGCCATCAGTCAGCAAAGCTTCTGGTTTATTCCTAAAAAACGCATTAAGGAAATTGAAAACAGTCTGAAAGAGGGCGACATCATCATGCTGACGGCTTCGAGACCCGGTCTGGATATGAAACACGTCGGGTTTGTGGTTTGGCAAAATGGCCCCGGCGGAGAGCGAAGGGCTCATTTGCTGCATGCGTCGTCGCACTATGGCGAAGTCATGATTTCGGAGGAACCGCTCGCCGATTACGTGCTGTGGAACCGGCAGTTTTCGGGCATTCGGGTGGCTCGGTTAAAGGAAACCGCACCGGCCAGCTTTTCCTACAAAGACGCCCGTCGGATCAACTGAAACGGGTTTTTAACTTTTTCGTGTCGTTTTTCCAGAATGAGCCGGGCCGCGGTTTCGCCCATTTTTTCGTGATCCGTCGAAATGACGGCTATACCGTCAGCCAGTACTTCCTTCAAAGGCGTTTCGTTGAACGCCAGCACACCAATGTCCTGACCAAGTTGCAAACCGCGTTGCTTGACCTGGCGGACCAGTTCAACCAGGTCGCCATCTTCCAGAACAATGTAGGCGGTACCGGTTTTCAGAACCCGGCCCGTCAGGGTGTCGAGCAGTTCAAACTCTTTCTGATAATGAACGCAGAAGTTGCGAAAACCCCGGACAATTTCCCGCGGGTAATACACTTCCTTCGGAAAAACCAGGGTCAATTGCTGGTACTTTTGAAGAACATCCAGACCGGATTCCAGGGCTTCGTAAATGTCCCGGTCAAACTGCTGGTAAACCGTTGAGTATTCACCCGTTAACTTCGGAATGTCCCGGTCCAGAATGATCAGTTCGTTGGATGGAATCTGTTCCAGCAGTTTGACGACATTCACCTGCTCGGTTTCCTCGTAAAAGTGGGGCATAACCACGTAGTAGTGATACTGTCCCAGATTTTCTTCCAGCAGTTTTTTAAACCGCTCGGCACTGTGGTGGTGAATGCGTAAATCCACGATCGCATTATGCCCCAGGGCATTCACCAGTGAATAATAGATGATCTTTTTATAGGCACTAAACTTGTTGATCAGCAGCAGGACCCGCAACTGCCCCGGCCCGTCGCGACGAACGAAAAAGCCTTTGCCCTGAACGGCCTGAATGACGCCTTCTTTCTTTAAATAATTGTACGCTTTCTCGACCGTATCGCGCGCCAGATAATATTCTTCGCTCAATTCATTGATCGACGGCAATTGCTGGTCACGTTTCAAGGTGCCGATTTCAATGCCATTGATCACCGCGTTGACGATCTGCCGGTATTTAGGTACGCTCGACTGAGATTCGATATGAAGATCAATCATGGAACAGGCTTAGGGAAATTTTGGAAACTTGCTAAAATCAGGTTGCCGTTTCTCTAAAAACGAATCTTTACCCTCTTTCGCTTCATCAGAAAGATAATACAATAATGTGGCATCCCCGGCTAATTGTTGAATTCCTGCCTGACCGTCCAGTTCGGCATTGAAAGAGGCCTTCAGCATCCGCAAGGCAATCGGGCTTTTCTCCAGCATCTTCCGGCACCATTCCAGCGTCGTATCTTCCAGTTGTTCCAGTGGCACAACTTTGTTGACCAGGCCCATCTGGAGCGCTTCCTGAGCGTCGTACTGATCGCACAAATACCAGATTTCGCGGGCCTTTTTCTGTCCGACAATCCGGGCCAGATACGAAGCGCCAAAACCGCCGTCGAAACTCCCGACTTTAGGGCCGGTTTGTCCGAAACGGGCGTTGTTAGCCGCAACCGTCAAATCACAGATGACGTGCAGCACGTGCCCGCCACCAATGGCCCAGCCCGCCACCATGGCCACAACCGGTTTGGGAATGCGCCGGATCTGCATCTGGAAGTCGAGCACATTCAGGCGCGGCACGCTGTCTTCGCCCACATACCCGCCGTGACCCCGGACCGACTGATCTCCTCCGCTGCAAAAAGCCTTCCCGCCTTCCCCCGTTAAAATGACCACCCCGACGCGTTCGTCCTGACGGGCGAGCTCCATCGCTTCGCTCATCTCCTTGACCGTCAAGGGAGTAAAGGCATTGTGTTTTTCGGGCCGGTTAATACTTATTTTGGCCACACCTTGGTAATACTGAAAAAGTATCTCGCGGTATTCTTTGATGGTTTCCCAGGGATATTTGCTTTGCATCGATTGAAAGGATTACTGGTTAAAAATGGTTCGACGGTTAAAAATGGTGAAATGGGTAGTCGGTTGAGATCTGTTTTCAATCCTTTTACCCATTCGGTCATTAAGCCACCCGTCTGAAACCTCCCGTTTATTCTTCTGAAAATTCACTGTCATGATAGGTGACGTCCCAGGTATGATCGGCCATCATCCGGACGGTAGCCACACAACGGCGAAACGGATAAATCCGTCCCCACTCCGAAGGGGAAATCATCGATAGGACATCGGTCCCGTCTTTTTTCTCGTAGAAATAATATATATGTCCGACAATAGGCTCAAATCCCATCTGGGCACCATAAATCCGCTCCGATACCTCAACACGGTTGCGGATGGCGGTGGCCTGTTCTGCCAGCAACTGCATCTGGCGATACAATTGGGACAGTTGCACGTCGGTTTGTTCCCGCATGGCCGTTACGGCCCGCCCTTTCATCTTCCCTTTGTCTTCCGGTTTGATCAGCGCGCTGCCCACCGAGTGCGCATATTCGAGCAATCCGGGCTTGTCCGTGACTTTATCGACCGAAATCGGGTTCTCAAATGCTTCATTCGCCATACGCTACCAAGTCAGTTATATATCGGCAATAAGTTAATCAGAACCATTTATTGCTGGTTAACTACAAACCCCAAACGGTTAACTATTTTTATGTCTAAAACCGTTGAATGCCTTCCGGGTTTTATTCTCAGGCAATAAAAATCGGGGCAAAAGTAGCTTATTTTTACGATTCATTCCGTACACCTTATGCGAATAGCACCCGGTAATTTACCAATCCCACAAACGGAATACGAAGCGAAGGCCATCGCATTTTGCCGGGAGTGGATTTCTGGTCGATCGTATTTTACGCTTCAGACGTCCGGTTCCACCGGTACGCCCAAAGCCCTTACTTTGAGCCGTCGCCAAATGGTTGCCAGCGCCCGGCTCACGGGTCACACGTTCGGGTTGAAACCGGCGGATCACGCGCTTGCCTGCCTGAATGTGGACTACATTGCCGGTATTATGATGCTCGTTCGGGGGCTGGAACTGGGGTTGTCGATCACCGTCGTAGAACCGTCTTCAAATCCTCTGCAACCGTTTCATGCTGACTCAGAGCCGTTTCAGTTTGCCGCTTTCGTTCCCCTGCAACTGCACACGCTGCTCGATGAGGCCGGTCATTCCCTGCCCATCCTGAATAAAATGAAAGCCATTCTGGTGGGCGGGGCCGCCGTAGACCGGACGTTATCGGAACGGTTGCAAGCCGTTGAAGCCCCGGTTTTTAGCACCTATGGCATGACTGAAACCGTCTCTCACATTGCCATTCGGCGGCTCAATGGCCCGGAACGAACCGAAGTCTTTCGCGTCCTGGCAGGCGTAACGATTGGCGTCGATGACCGTAACTGCCTGTTTATCAATTCCGCAGCCACGGATTATGAAACCATCCAGACGAATGATGTGATCGAACTGATCGATGAATCCCACTTCCGGCTGGTGGGCCGCGCCGATTCGATTATCAATAGCGGGGGTGTGAAAATCCAGCCCGAAAAAGTCGAGGAGGTGATTGCTACGATCCTGGCGCAGGAACCGATAAAAGCCCGGTTTTTTATTGCGGGTATACCGGATGAGCGGCTTGGACAGCAAGTTGTCTTGTTTATAGAAGGAAATGAATGGCCCGCAGACCGGATGGAAATTATCAAAAAGGCGATTCAGCGTGCCGTTGGCCCCTATGCCGTACCCAGAAAAGACGTTCCCCTTTCGGTTTTCAAGGAAACACCGACCGGTAAGGTCGATCGAAAATCGATTGTTTCGACGTATCTCTCCGGACTTGAAACAATCGATTTGAGAGGAAAGAATTAATTCCTATTCTTGTAAAATGATTGAGCAAAGCTTTAAAATGATAGAAATCCGGTACCAGACGGCTTTGGTCGTTCCACCGCCGTATGCCCACTTTTTCACCATCATCCTGCAACCGGCGGGCGACGGACGTCTGGCAATCGACGTGACCATGACCTACACGGACCGGGATGAACTGGACGAAGACGAAATTACCGGCGAAGGCTTCACGGGTAATGATGACTTTAAGTGGGCGGGACACTTGCCGTCGGTTTGGGAACAAACCGTTAACGATCTGGTTCGGAAGACACAGCTCAAAGCATTTGATGAGGAGAAATTGAGTGACAATCAGGACTATTTTTTGGTAACCCTTGAGAACAAAATGCAAGGCAATCAGTCAGGAATGCCTTCGCATCGTCCCGAATGGCAGTTTTTAAGCCAGGAATTGATTCAGGCAGCCTATGAAGTTTCCGGAAAAGAAAAACCGTTTGAGGTTAACTATATCGAAATTAATTCGGGCGCACGTACGGAAGTTCATATGACGGCTTCCTTTAGTCGCCGGGAGGTAACTCTGGAAACGCGGCATAGCAATCAGACCCACTCTAAAACGGTGCCGTGGAAGGAATTGAAGTCAATGATGGAGGTTTTTTACGGCGTAGACTACAACAGCGAAGACGCATTGACCGATTTGCCCCGTAAATCCGGTCGTTATCTGAACCTCGGAACACCGGAATGGTACGATACGAGCACGGCCATCATCGGGGATGAAGGCGCCATCAGTAAACTTCGTAAATTATTGGTTCGGCTCACCCAGCCTTAATCGGTGAGATTATAGCGTGATATTTTCTTGCGTCATGATCAATTCCAGGTTATTATCGGCATCCTTTAGCAGACAACCCAGGCGGTATTGGCCTTGTGGGACGACTTGAAGGGGTAATACCGTTGAAAAGTCAGGCCCAAAAAACGATCCGGTTGTTATGAATCGACGCCAGCCGGCAAATTTAGGCTGCGTGCCGGCCAGGTACGTCTTCTGTTGCCTTTCATCGTGTAAAACCAGAAATAAATCATCACGCAAATGCTGACGGCGTAGCGGAGCCTCTTTCATTTCTACCAGAAGCTGCGGCAGGTCTCCGCCGTGCATGATGTGTTCGGTGCGTAAAGTAGCGGGTTTAAAACTTTTTTGTTGTAAAGCCGTCTGAACCATTTCGTCAAAACCAGCGAACAAGTTGGGGATTCGCCAAAAGCCCTGATGATACGCGGGTAAAAGATAAGGGAGGCTCGCATCGATGGCATTGTAGTTGCTCAATTCCTTCTGGTGTTTCGGCCAGTTATACGTATCGGCCGCCAGCCGGGTATATTTATTAACAACCTCCGGCGTATAAACGGTATAAGAAGATATATAAAATACTACTGAAAGAACCGTAGCAATAGCCAGTGTAATCGGACGGAATCGACCGGATTTAGTAAGGAGAAATAAATAAAAAAACACCGAGCTTAAAGCAGCATAAATCTTGAAACGAATTTCCAGTAAAATCTGGGAAGAAGAACGGAAAATCGTAATTAACAGAATGGTTAAAAAGATAAAACAGAAAAATGACAGGAGTTCCGTATTGGCTGAGGAGCTGGTTTTTCCGGCCTTAAACGAATTATAGAAGGCAATAAGCAGGGTTGGAATCATCACCAGACTAATGATTGTGCCCCAGAGGATCGAACCACCGGTTGACCCTGGCGACCAAACCGACGGCGTAGCGCCAATCTTTGCCACAAATGCAACCGGCATATGAGCCCAATTGATGCTGCTTTTGACGCCACTACCGGGCGTATAATCGAATATATAAAATACTAAAGTCAATAAAGTGAATAAAACCCAGGGCAACAGCACTTTGTAATTCCGTTCGATCAGTAGCAGAAAGCCACCGGTTGCGAACACCAGAATGCCATTTCCGTGCGTAAAGGTTGCCAGCATGGCGAGCACAATAGCAAGTGTGACTTTACCGGGGGATGGCTTTTTAAGTAGTTTCAGGCAAATGCAAAGAATAAGAAGTAAAGTGATGTGCTGAAGGCCAGTCAATGCCCAGATCGTAACTTCGTGGTATTGAGGTTGAAAAATGAGCAGGGGAACCGGTAGAAAATAATAGAGCGGAAGTTTAAACTGCCTGAATAAACCGTAAATAAAACCAGCTATGATGATTAAGTTAATGGAGGCAATACTGATATAACTTTTGAAATGTAAATAGCCGAAAGCCAGATAATCGAGGTAAGCAATCAATCGAGGGACAAAGATACGGTGGTCGTTTTCGGCCTGAAAAAAAACCAGTAAATTGTGTTTCCAACCTAATCCTTTCTGTACTTCAGCAATAGCCTTAAGAAAGCTATTGTCATCCTGAAACGGAAAATTAACGGAATAAATAAATACATAATAAACAAAAAAAAGGATTACACTGCCGCTTACAATACCGGTCAACCAATTAAGTATTTTTTCGCCAGTTCTTTTTTTTGTCAATGGTCGGTTTAGTAATAAGATATTCACAACGTTAGAATAAAGATATAGCAAGATTTGTTTCAAATAGCCATCTTTTCACCAACCCATCTACACCGGCTATAGCACTTTGTCGTATTTCTGTCTTATTTTTTTTGAATGCGATCTAATTCATAGTGCAGGTCTTCAACCAGACTTCTGATTCCGTCGAGAGAAGGGGGCACTTCGGGCATTTGTTGACTGATAAACGCCGTAATTTCCCAGACTTCAAGCACTTCCCGAATGGCTACTTCCCGGCTGCCAATGGTACCCTGATCCGAAGACAGCAACAGGGTGCCTTTTAGTTTTACCTGATTAAATACCCGACGGCAAAGGATCCCCTGGTTCTGAACGAGTAATATGTGCAATTTGTTTTCCGCAATGTCATACCAGTTTCTAATGTATTTTCCGATTACAACCGCTCCGGGAAAAGCAAACTCGTCGCCCACGTCAAAAGCCCGGTAATGATCCGGGGGCAGTAAAGGTAGTTGAAAAACCGCCAGTCGATTCAGAAAATCGGCTTGCTGATACCGCTGGATGTACTCGGTAAACTGCCGTTTCCGCACCCAGGGTATGGTGTTGGCCGGGTAGGAATCATGGATCGGCCGGTGTTCGGTAATTGGATTCGTTGCAGTACGAACACTCTCGTAACTATTGTTGAACGACAAGGGGGGGGGCGATGGCGGATTAACAGACAGCGACAGGGGCGAAAATCCCTCGCGACGCGAAACCGGGCGTGGGACAATCCGTTGCGATACCAGCTTGATTTGCGAATGATTTTCGACAGGTTTCTGAAAATTTACAGCCGGCTTGGTGGGTGGTTGCTGATAATATTTTTCGAGAACGGCAGAAAGCGCCTTGGGGGCTGTTGCCGTGGTTTCCGGTTCTGAGATGTCCCGGGGCAAAGGTGATGCCGGAAATCCGGTCGAATGGTCGCCCGACGACGGTCGGTCCAAAGGCAGCGACAAGTCGGGGGTTTCGCGAATTTTTCGTAAATCGCTCTTCAGTAAATGATCGACCGTTGTGCTGAAAGCACGGGCAATGGACATCAAATTATCCAGATTCGGGTTGGCGCGGGCTTCCTCATACGCACCCAGGAGGGACCGTTTGATGCCAATCCGCCGGGCAAACTGTTCCTGAGTCAACCCATTGAGTCGGCGGAGGTATTTGATATTGTTGCTGACAATACTCATGGGGCAGTGTTTTGACAAAAATATTAGTATTTCGGTATTATTACCTGTTTTTTCATGAAAATGTAATCATGCGATGAATTTGTCTTCCGCCAGCCACCAAAATACCACCCAATTTCGGGAACTGTTTGATGCGCAGCGGCTACAAACTTCTTTTGTGGCATCGACAACGGCTCAGGAGCGGATTGCAAAACTAAAAAAGATTCAAACTTTTATGATGGCAAATCGGGCGGGTTTGGAAAAAGCACTGTTTGCCGATTTCCGAAAACCGCCCGCCGAAACCGAACTGACCGAAATTTATTCAACCCGTAACGAGTTGACGGTCGCCATTCAACATTTGAAACGGTGGATGAAACCACATCCCGTGCCCACTCCGCTGGGCATGCTGGGCACAACCGCCTTTGTGCAGTACGAGCCCAAAGGCGTCACGTTGATCATTTCACCCTGGAATTATCCGTTTTATCTGACTATTAAACCCCTGATTTCGGCTATTTCGGCCGGAAATACGGCCATTATCAAACCGTCGGAACTGACGCCGGCCACCTCCGGCTTCATTCGGACCATGATTAAAGCGTTGTTTTCGGAGGACGAAGTTGCTGTTGTCGAGGGCGATGCGACGGTAGCTCAAAACTTGTTGGAATTGCCATTCGATCACATTTTCTTTACAGGGAGTACGGCGGTCGGAAAAGTGGTCATGACGGCAGCGGCCCGGAATTTGACGTCCGTAACGCTGGAATTGGGTGGCAAATCGCCTTGTATAATCGATGAAACGGCCGATCTATATACCGCAGCCCGGCGGATTGCCTGGGGAAAATGGATTAATACTGGACAGACCTGCGTTGCACCGGATTTTATCCTGATTCAGCGTTCGGTAAAAGATCAGTTTGTGAGGGAAGTGAAAAATGCAGTTCGGGCGATGTACGATGCGGATGGGAAAGGAATTCAGTCCTCAGATAGCTACGCCCGAATCATTGACAACCGCCATTTTCAACGGTTGCAGTCACTTTTGGAGGATGCCCAGCAAAAAGGAGCAACGGTTAGTATGGGAGGGCAAACTGATCCCAATGACCGGTTTATCGAACCAACGCTGCTCGAAAACGTGACGACCAAAATGACGGTGATGCAGGAAGAAATTTTTGGCCCCCTGCTGCCAGTCATTCCGTATGACACGCGTGAAGAAGTGATCCGGTTTCTGGCGGGTCGGGCAAAACCGCTGGTTTTGTACATTTTTAGCCGAAAGGAGTCGGCCAGCCAGTTCTGGTTGAACCGCACGACGGCTGGCAATACCGTCATCAACGATACGGTGATTCATTTTGCCCATACGGAACTACCGGTTGGTGGAGTCAACCAGAGTGGTATTGGAAAATCGAATGGCTTTTACGGCTTTCAGGAATTTTCAAATGCGAAAGGAGTCGTAAAACGACAATTTGAAACGTTGAAGTATATCTATCCGCCTTATTCAGACAAGATTAAAAAAATAATTGAAATAATTGTGAAATACATTTAAACGTTTGGGGTGATTGTTGGGTCGATTAAGACGATTCTCTATATTAGTGGCGATTTTTACTCATCAGGGGTTATATGATAAATACTTCTCCGACTATACCACACATGGATGCAACCTTACCCGGCACAATTCGGGAACAAAACAATACTACCAACGGACCTTCTGGTATACCCATTATTTTTGTTCACCAGGGCTACAGCTTTTATCTGGAGTACACACTCCGGCAAGCCGTTCACTCCAATCCTGACAGCCCGATTCACTTGCTGGGTGATGCGGAGAATAACCGGTTTCCATTTGTTATGCATCACACGATCGGCGACTTTTTAAATGCAGACACCGACCTGTTTAAAAGTGTTTATCAACACGATTCACCGAATCATTACGACTACGAGTTATTCTGCTTTGTACGCTGGTATCTGGTGAAAGAATTGATGAAAAGGGAAGGATATAGCCAGGTTTTCGTAGCCGATTCTGATGTAATGATTTATTCAAATATGACAACCTATATTAACGAGGCCGGTTTGAAAAATTACCTTGCTGCCTATAACATTGGTGTTGATTACCAATGGGTTAGATCGGCTTCGGGGCATTCGTCCTACTGGACCTGGGAAGGTATAAACCGGTTTTGTGAACTAACTGTCAATTTGTATACGCAGCCCCGATTTACGGCGTTCATGGATCAGATCAAGGCTGAAAAAATTATTAAAAACGATCGGGCCGGTATTTCTGACATGACGGCATTGTACGTGTTTTACGAAGAAGAAAATTCAAAAATCCGTAATTTATCCGAATGTGTTGATGGGTCCGCTTTTGATCACAATATTTCGATGGCTACCAATTACAACGTGGATGAGTACGAATTTGGATTGGGACGAAAAAAAATTACGATCAAAAACGATTGGCCGGTTGCTTATAATGTATTGCTGAAAAAGGAAATAAAATGGCATACGCTTCACTTTCAAGGCAATAGCAAAAATATCATCCACCGCTATTATACGGGTGGCGGACTGTTGGGAAGCAAGGCTTTTAGAGAGTTGCGTTTTCGGGCGTCTGTGCTCTATCACATGGTGCGCTAACAACCGCAAAACGGGCGATCAATATTCGTTGTAAGGGAGATTTACGGTATCACGCCAATAGGTGGTCACATCGCCAATCATCTGAATTAATTCAGTAAACTGAATGGGTTTTACCAGATAGGAATTTGCCCCCATTCGATAGGCTTTTTCTACCTCCTGGCGGGAAGAAGTCATGATGAGTACCGGAATATTTTTTAACTGATGGTCGGATCGGATGGCGAGAAGGGTTTCCAATCCGTTCCGGAGCGGCATATTGATATCCATAATAATGAGCGAAGGAAGCGGGTTGGCAGCTTCCGGACCCAGACAGTTCATCAAATAGTCGATTACCTGGTCACCATCTTCAACAAACCGTCCGCAGTCGAACAGGCCATTTTGCATAAACGCTTCATCCAGCAAGAGACGATCTTCTTCATCGTCCTCGGCTACTAATATGGTAAATGGTCGGTTAGGCAACATAGACAGAAAAAAAGGGCCGTGGGCACTAGCCCGAAATGAGTGTTTGAAGGTAGTAGTTTTCCGGTTTATTGCCAACTTGTAAAATCATATTTTACCTCCAGCCGAATCTTTCCGGGTTTTGCGTACCTTACCAGCCCAACTATTCTCGATTGCATCTTTACAGCTTATGCGCTATTGGTTGCCGGTTTTTCTGTTTGTCACCGGGTCTGCTGCGGCCCAGACGCTCCCCATCCTCGATCAAAACCCCACCCGTTTGCCCTGGTACCAGCTACAAACCCCGCATTTCCGGGTGCTTTATCCCGCCGGTTTCGATCAAACGGCCCAGCAAACGGCCCGGCGTTTGGAGCAGGTCTATGAGCCGGTGAGCGCCACGCTTAAAAAGCAACCCCGTAAATTGTCGGTGATTTTACAAAACCAGACGATGATCAGCAATGGCTTTGTGACCATGCTGCCCCGGCATTCGGAATTTTTTGCCGTGCCTCCGCAAGACCCGTTTCTGGCCGGTACCAACCAATGGCTCGACCTGCTGGCCGTTCACGAGTTTCGGCACGTCGTACAATATGATAAGGCCCTGCAGGGGTTGACGCGGCTGGCGTATACGGTATTTGGCAATACGGCTTTTTCGGCCTTGACCCTGGGGGTTCCGGACTGGTTTTGGGAAGGGGATGCCGTCGGAACGGAGACCGCGCTAACGGGGGCGGGGCGGGGTCGGATGCCCAACTTCGATTTGGGAATACGGGCTAATCTGCTGGCAGGCCGACGCTTTACGTATCCCAAATTCGTTGGCGGTTCCTACCGCGACAATGTGCCCAATCATTACGTATTGGGTTACTTTATGTCTACTTATTTAAAACGCAACTACGGGGCCGATGCCTGGAGTGATGTGCTGAATCGGTATTACCGGTTTCCACTGTATCCGTTTTCTTTTTCCAATAGCGTAAAAAAAACGACAAAATACCGGATTGAAGAGCTTTACCGCCGGACTATGGCCGACGTTGAAGAAGACTGGCGGAAAGAACAGGAAAGGCTCCAATTGACCGATGCGGTAACGTATTCGGTGAAGGCATCCGGGAAGGTATTCACAAATTACCAATATCCGCAGTACCTTTCAGATCATGAGGTGATTGCGTTGAAATCCGGTTTGGGCGATATTGCCCAGTTTGTGGTGCTGGACCGGAATGGCCCGGAGAAAAAACTTTTTGTTCCCGGTTTGTTCAATAATCCCGAAATGCTGTCGGTGGCTGCGGGCAAAATTTGCTGGACCGAATACCGGTATGACGTCCGCTTTGGCCAGCGAATCAACTCCGAAATCAAGCTGTATGACCTAAAAAACGGGCAAGTAAATAGGCTCAGCAGCCACAGCCGCTACGCCGTTGCTGCCCTTTCGCCCGACGGTTCGAAGCTGGTTGCCGTCCGGAATGACGAATCCTACCAGACCCGGCTGGTCATTCTGGATGCTCAAAACGGCCGGGAACTCCGGGTGCTGGACAATCCGGAAAACGATTTTTTTCTTCAGCCGCGCTGGCAGGACGACAACCGGACGCTGGTGGTGGTTACCCGGAAAAAAGGCGGAAAAACGATTCAAGCCATTGATTCTGAAACGAATGAGCGTCGCGATCTGCTCCCGGTTTCCAACCTGAACATTAGCCATACGCAACCCTGGAAGCAGTTTGTCTTTTTTAATTCGCCCCAATCCGGCATCGACAACATTTATGCCCTGAACACGAAAACCGGTCAGCAGTATCAGGTGACCTCCCGACCTTTGGGGGCCTATCACGCGGCTATTTCTCCGAACGGAAAAACGCTCATTTTTCATGATTTCCACGCGGAAGGATACCGCATTGCCGAAATGCCGATCGATACCGCCAGCTGGATTCCCGCCGGGCGGGTCCGGGACGGGTCGACGCGGTATTTTGGACCGTTGATTCGGCAGGAGCCGGGTGGTGAACAGGTGCGCAGGGCACTGACGGATTCGGTGCCCCCAACCGCCGATTTTCCAAAAAGCCGCTTCAGCCGCCTGCTTCATGCCATCAATATTTACAGCTGGGGTCCCGTCGTGTCATCGGATGGACAAAGCGGAACGGTGGGATTGCGGTCTCAGGATTTGCTCAATACCACCCAGATCGACATTGGCCTGGGGTATGATCAGGCGGAACGAACGGTAAATTACTACGGTAATCTGAGTTATCAGGGTTTATTCCCGATCATCGATGTTGGTTTTCAGCGGGGACGCCGGTCCACTTCCGTCTACATCGATCGCCGAACGCCACTCGATTCATTGCGGAGCGATTCCTGGAATTACAACCAGTTGAATGCCGGTATACGAATTCCGTTGCAGTTGACTACCTCAAAATATTTGCAAAGTGCTTATTTTTCAGCCTATTATAATTTACAGCAGGTTAGTGGCTACGATTTGCCGGTGCGTCCCGTTACCGAAGTAGGCTTTGATCGGGCGCTGCACGGCCTGTCCTACGGCCTGTCTTACTCCCGAACCTTGAAACAGAGCAAACGCGATGTGGCTCCGCGCTGGGGGCAAACGGTTTCGGCGGTCTGGCGGACGACGCCTTTTGGTGGCAAATTGACCGGAGAAGTGTGGGGCGTGCAGGGCGGTCTGTATGTGCCGGGTTTGGGAAAACACCACTCATTGCGCTTACGGGCGGGTTATCAGCACCAGATGCGGGGGACGTATCGCTTTGCAGCCGCGGTGTTTTATCCCCGCGGTCAATCGTACGTGAGTTACGATCATTTAAGGACCGCCAGTGCGGAATACCGCCTGCCACTGCTCAATCCGCACTGGACGCTTGGTCGCTGGGTGTATATTCAACGTGTCAAAGCGACCGGTTTTTACGATGCCGCGCAGGGTGAAAGCCAGGTGCTGGTGCAGGGCCAACGCCGGACTATTTCCGATCAGTATTACACCACGGGCCTGGATCTTTCGTTCGTCTTCAATGTCATGCGGCTGCGGACTCCGTTCGAAGCGGGTGTTCGTACCATTTACAACCTCAAATCGGGCGAATTCCTGGTTCAGCCACTGGTGATCGGAATCGGATTCTGATTTCATTGAGTGATTGTGTGATTTGTGATTGAGTGGCTGGAAGGTGATCGTTTCACTCAATCACAAATCACACAATCACAAATCTCTCACTGATAGATCTCTTTTCGGGCCGCTTTCAGGGTATTTTGCATCAGGGAACAAATGGTCATCAGGCCGACGCCACCGGGAACGGGCGTGATGGAGCTGGTTTTTGGAGCAACCTCGTCAAATTTCACATCACCTTTTAAGGAGAAACCGCTTTTTTTAGACGCATCGGCCACCCGTTCCAGACCGACATCGATCACGACCGCGCCATCCTTTACCATATCGGCGGTTATGAATTCCGGACGTCCCAGGGCGGCAATCAGAATGTCCGCAGACCGGCAGATTTCGCCCAGATTTTGCGTCCGGCTGTGGGTCAAAGTAACCGTGCAGTTGCCCGGATTCGTGTTGCGCTGCATCAGAATGCTCATGGGTAGACCCACAATCTGGCTGCGACCCACCACCACACAGTGTTTGCCTGCCGTTTCGATCTCATACCGTTTCAGCATTTCCAGAATGCCCTGAGGAGTGGCCGAGATATACGCCGGTAAGCCTTTGGCCATGCGGCCAATATTGATTGGATGAAAACCGTCCACATCTTTCGCCGGATCGATGGTTTCCATTATTTTATCGGCGGAAATATGAGCGGGTAGGGGCAACTGAACGATCAGGCCATCCATATCCGGATTGGCATTCACGGCCTGTACCGCTTCGATCAATTCATCTTCCGAAACGGAATCATCAAACCGGATGAGGGTCGAGGTCATGCCGACCTCCTCGCAGCTTTTCATCTTGCTGGCAACGTAGGTTTCGCTCCGTCCCGCCGTGCCAACCAGAATGGCTACCAGATGCGGAATTTTACCACCTTGTGATTTGATTTCGGCCACTTCGGCCGCGAGTTCCTGCTTGATTTGCTGGGAGAGAAATTTTCCGTCGAGGAGTTGCATGCGCTAATTTGATAAAACGCAAAGGTAATGGTTTTGTACCGACGAATTACCGGCTTTTTGGTTCATTGTTTGAAACAAGGCTGGGTTTTTGGCGAAAAATTTAGTATAATTGTAAAAACCACCTGTTAAGTTTCATTTTATTATCCGCCAGAACGTCTCCCTGATGAAATTTTATCGTTCGATAGCTTTCCTGATTTTTCTCCTCCCGATGGGGTGGGCGCTGGGCCGCTGGGCCGGGCCGTCCGACGGCCGGCTGGTGGAAAAGCCCAGGGAAGTTGCTACGATCGAAGCCTCATCGACGCTTGAAAAAGCAGACCATCTGACGAATGGCTTTGCCCATCTTTTAATTCACGAAGCGATTGCGGCCCCCACGGTTTCACACCAGCAGCCGCTGTTGTTTTTCGCGATTATTGCCACGGTCTGGACGTTGATCGGTGGGATCAAGCGGATCCTGCTACGCCGTGTTTTCTACGTTTACTTTGCCTGGATCCGGCGTCTATTCGGTCACCAGATTTCCATCAATGCCCCCTAATTTCCTGATTGGCGAGAACACTTCCGGTTTTCATAGTGAAAGAAACTAGTTCAAATGGCTCAAACGCGGCTATACTAGCTTCCGAATTCCATTTTATAGCTCATCATCAACCAGGAAATCATGGTAAAAAAACGCATCCAACGGGCCAGAAATTCGTCCCTGTATCGAGAAATAAAAGAAGTTGTATTAATCATCCTGGGCGTACTCTGCGCCGGGATGGGTCTGAAAGGTTTTTTGCTCCCCAACGACTTTCTGGACGGGGGCGTCATCGGTATTTCGCTCCTGCTCCAGATCAAAACCGGTATCGACCTGGCTATTCTGGTCGTAATCGTTAATATTCCTTTTATCTGGATGGGCTATCGGCAGGTTTCCTGGACCTTTGCGCTCAAAACCGCCTTCGGAATCGGGTTGCTGGCGTTGTGTCTTGCCTTCATCCCATACCCGATGGTAACCACCGATAAATTGCTGATTGCGGTATTTGGCGGTTTTTTCCTCGGAGCCGGCATCGGACTGGCCATGCGCGGTGGCGGGGTCCTCGACGGAACGGAGGTGCTGGCTATTTACGTCAGCCGTCGGTCGCCATTGTCGGTGGGCGACGTCATCATGGTGATCAACGTGCTGATTTTTGGGTCAGCCGCCGTCTTTATTAACGTCGAAACCGCCCTGTACGCCATGCTGACGTACCTGGCTGCGTCGAAAACGGTCGATTTTATCATTCACGGTATCGAAGAATACATTGCCGTGATGATCGTTTCGGACCGCCACGAAGAAGTCCGCCAACTGATCACGGAAGAACTCGAACGGGGTGTAACCGTTTTGAAGGGCGAAAAAGGATTTGGCAAACGCGGCATGCGGGATAATGACATTAACATCCTGTATGCAGTAGTTACGCGGCTGGAAATCACCCGGTTAAAAGATAAAATCAGTGAAGTCGATGAAAAAGCCTTTCTGATCGAACACAGCATTGCCGACGTAAAAGGCGGGATGATCAAACCCCGCCCGTTGCACTCGTAATCAATTGCCCGGCCAGCCGCGACAAACCGGTTGTGGCTGGTTTGGGAATAAACGTCAGGTTTTTGCGCGGACGAATATCCGGCACATTCGGGTCGATGACGTAAATGGGAACGCCCGGTCGAACGCAGTCGATCAATCCGGCAGCGGGGTAAACGACCATCGACGTGCCGACGATAATCAAAACATCGGCAGCATGGGTAATTTCAACGGCGGTTTCCATCAGCGGTACGGTTTCACCAAACCAGACGATGTGCGGGCGTAACTGCGAACCTTTTTCGCAGCGGTCGTTCCGCTTCAGTTCCCACCCCTCGATGTCATACACCAGGTTTTCATCCCGCGTGCTGCGCGACTTGAACAACTCACCGTGCAGATGGATGACGTTCGAAGACCCGGCTTTTTCGTGGAGGTTATCGACGTTCTGGGTAATGATCGTTACTTCGTAATACGCTTCCAACTGTTTCAGAGCCAGATGGCCGGCATTGGGTTTGGCATCGAGTGCCTGTTTACGACGCTGGTTGTAAAATTCCAGCACCAGATCCGGATCTTTCGCCCAGCCTTCGGGCGTAGCCACATCCTCGATGCGGTAATTTTCCCACAAACCGTTCGAATCCCGGAAGGTTTTTAGTCCACTTTCGGCACTGATTCCGGCACCGGATAGCACAACAAGTTTCTTCATAAAAAACGGATACGAATGCTCTTTTGAAAGTAGTGTATCTGAGGCAAACAAAAAAGCGGTCACTTTTGTAAAAGAGCAACCGCTTTTTGTTTACCGGTAAAGTCCATTTTCGGCTCCCACCGGCAAACCGTCTGTTCCTGATACAGCCGAATGCTCTCCTGCCGCCAACCAGTTTTACTTTTTATGCTCTTTCCAATGCCCTGCATGAGTTGGGGCCGGGGAAGGCAACCACTTTGCGGTTTTTACAAATAACGGGATGAAATAACGTCGTTTTTAGTGTAAAAAACTGAAAATCAGCAAGAAAAAAGGCCACTCAATCAATACGGATCGAGTGGCCTAACGTACTCACGGACTTCCGTCAGCGGTAAGTGTTACTTCTTCACGGCGGTTTTTTTAGCCGCAACCGTGCTTTTTGCCGGGGCTTTCGTACCTTTTTTTGCTTTTGGTTTCTCATCGCCCCCCGTGTCGCCCGCCAGTTTCAGACAGTCTTCCAGCGTCAACGAAGCGGGTTCAACATCTTTCGGAATTTTGATGTTGCGTTTTCCAATGGCAAGATAGGGTCCGTACATGCCGTTGACGACTTTCACCGCCGGATTTTCGGGGAATTCCCTGATGTATTTATTGCTTTCCGTCAACCGCTTCTGCTGAATCAGTTCGATAGCACGTTCGAGTGTCAGACCGGCAGGAAATTCTCCTTTTGGCAATGAAATGTATTTTTCGTCGTGTTTGACATACGGCCCGAAACGGCCTTTGCCGGTCGTAATCAGTTTGCCTTCAAATTCGCCGATGGACTCGCTAATGTTTTCAATCCGCTTTTGCTGAATCAGTTCAACGGCGCGTTCGGCGGTGACGGTATACGGATCATCGTCTTTCGAAAGCGAAACGTATTTGTCGTCATGCTTGACGTAAGGGCCATACTTGCCAATTCCGATCACCATCGGTTTGTCTTCAAAAAAACCAACTTCGCGGGGTAACGAGAACAAATCGAGGGCTTCGTCGAGCGAAATGCTTTCGATCAGCTGGTCTTTCTTGAGGTTGGCAAACTGCGGTTTGTCTTCGTCGGTGGCTTCGCCAATCTGCACGTAAGCGCCGTATTTACCCAGTCGGGCCGACACCTTTTTGCCCGATTCGGGATGTATTCCCAGGTCCCGGCTACCCGGTTTTGAACCCGTCAGCGTTGCGCCCTGAACCGTTTCAACGTTCCGGTGGAAATCCCCGTAGAAGTTTTGAATCATGTCCTGCCAGCCGACTTTGCCGTTGGCAATCTCATCAAATTCTTTCTCAACGTTCGCCGTAAACTTGTAATCGACAATACCTTCGAAATATTCTACCAGAAAGTCGTTCACAACCAGACCCATGTTGGTCGGAAAAAGTTTCGCCTTTTCCGAACCGTAATTTTCCTTGCCGGTTTTCTCCTGAATCTGACCCTGTTTCAGAATCAATTCCTTGAAATCACGCTCTTTTCCGGGCCGGTCTTCCTTAATAACATATTGCCGTTTGACAATAGTCGAAATCGTCGGAGCATACGTCGACGGACGGCCAATGCCCATTTCTTCCAGCTTTTTCACCAGACTCGCTTCCGTGTAGCGCGGGGCCGGGCGGCTAAACTTCTGGGTGGCCTTCATCTGGTCCAGATTCAACACCTGACCAATCGAAAGTGGGGGCAGCATGCCTTTGCTTTCCTCATCCTCGTCGTCAGTCGATTCCAGATATACTTTCAGAAAACCGTCGAACTTAATGACTTCGCCCTGAGCAATCAATTCTTCCGGGGTGGTCGAAATGCCGATGGTCGCCGTTGTCCGTTCCAGTTGCGCATCAGCCATTTGCGAGGCAATGGAGCGTTTCCAGATCAGGTCATACAGCCGTTGTTCGTTGCGGTCGCCACCGGCGGTTTTCACAGAAAAGTCGGTTGGCCGGATCGCTTCGTGGGCTTCCTGTGCCGATTCTGACTTGGTTTTGTATTGCCGGGTATGCACATATTTTTCGCCAAAATCGCTGGTGATTGCCTGTTTGGCTTTGTCGATCGCTTCCTGAGACAGACTGATCGAATCCGTCCGCATGTACGAAATCTTACCGCTTTCGTACAGCTTCTGAGCCAGTGTCATGGTTTGCAAAACCGAAAACGACAGCTTGCGTGAGGCTTCCTGTTGCAGGGTAGAGGTGGTAAAGGGCGGTGCCGGTGACTTTTTAGCCGGTTTGGTTTCCAGGTTCCTGATCGTGAAAATGGCTTCCCGGCATTTGTCCAGAAACGCCCGCGCTTCGTCGAGTGTACTGAAGTTTTTGGGCAATTCGGAATTCAGAATCTTGCCGTTGTCGACAATAAACTGCGCCGTAACTTTGTAGCTGGATTTGGTATTGTGCCCGTCGATTTCCCGTTCGCGTTCCACAATCAGACGAACCGCTACGGATTGTACCCGACCCGCCGAAAGGGCCATCGAACTGCCGGATTTGATTTTTTTCCACAAAACCGGTGACAGCTCAAAACCCACCAAACGGTCGAGCACACGCCGTGCCTGCTGGGCATTGACCAGATCGATGTCAATCAGTCGGGGCGACTCGATGGCATTCTGAATGGCTTTTTTTGTGATTTCATGGAAGACAATCCGTTTGGTATCGTCTTTCAGCCCCAGGGCTTCTTTGAGGTGCCAGGAAATCGCTTCTCCTTCACGGTCATCATCCGTTGCGAGCCAGATAACATCAGATTCCTTTACGAGTTTCTTTAATTCGCTGATAACCTGACGTTTATCAGGGGTGACTTCATAGATTGGACGAAAGCCATTCTGGATATCAATCGCCATGTCATCTTTTGGTAAATCCCGCACGTGACCATAGCTCGATTTTACCACGAAATCTTTACCCAGATACCCTTCAATGGTCCTCGCCTTCGCGGGTGATTCCACGATAACCAGGTTTTTTGACATATAGATTCAGGTTGAAAGTTTAACTGCACCGACAATCGGTTCTCACGTCCCGTGCCAAATATAGAAGCAAAAGACATAATACTTACGAATCCAATTGTGGGAAAGCTTGCCGGGCAGGTGATATTTGCATTAGATTAACGATTTTGGGCGGTCAATCGTTCCGAAAAATTAGGTAATAATGATCAGTATACAATCGCTTGATTTACACCAAAAAGCCTTTTGGTTTATCCTTATCCGCCAATTTGAAACGCTGTTTCTACCGTTCTGGAATGCAGTTGCCCGCTTCATTCGGACAGCCTGTCAAAAAAGAAATAAAATTAAATTTGGATATAAAACCGGTAAAATGCCTAACGTTGGAAGATGGACTGAGTCGGCGAGGGTGTTTCGACCGAATGCTTCCTCCTTTAATCGCTTCAATTTCGAGCAATGATCCTTCTACTTTTATGGGCGGTGTTGGCGTCCGGCTGTTTGGCATACGGTTTGTTTTTTTATAAAGTACTCATCAAGTGGCAGTTGGTCGATCCCTCTGAAGCCGTCAGAGGCACCGACCTGTTATTAATGGGGTTGTGTCTTTTGGTGATGCTGATGCAACTGGCGTCCATTTTTGTGCCGGCCAATTACGTTCTGGCGCTAATCTGGCTGCTCGGAGCCGCATCCGTAGCACTGGGTTCGTTCGCATCGGTGAAAACCTACCTCCGGCGGTTTGTCCGTCAGCAAAAACAGATTCCTCTTTTCTGGCTCTTCGTGGGAGTTGTGGTGCTGTATTCTACCCTTGAACCCAGCAACGTTGACAGTGGCATGTATCACCTGCCGTCCATTCGGTGGTACGAACGCTTTCGGGTGATTCCGGGCCTGGGAAATCTGCACGGACGACTGGCCTTCAACTCAAGCTTCCTGGTCACTTCGGCCGCTTTTGGCTTTACGGACTGGGCAGGCCAGACCCTGTTTCCGCTCAACGGCCTGGTGTTTTTAGTGGTTTGCTGGCGGTTTCTGGGGCAGATTCGCTCGGCGACGCCAATCCGGTTTTTAGCGCTCATCCTACTGGCCCTGATTGTCTATTACCTCATTCGTCAGGTGTTTTCACCGACGCCGGATCTGTGGGCGACGCTTTTGCCCATCACCATCTTCATGCTCTGGCTGGAAATGCGGCCGGTTTTTTCCATTCGGCACGTCGTTCTGTTTATGCTCGTCTGTCTTTGCATTACCGTCAAATTAGCGACCATTCCCGTTGCGCTGAGTTTGGTGCCGCTGGCCTGGGCAGTCAGGCGACAGCTGACTTTGCGCCACGTGTGGTGCTTAGGCGGTTTTGCCTTGTTGATGGTGGTGCCGTGGCTGGTTCGCACCACCATTCTGTCGGGGTATCTGTTGTATCCCTTTCCGGCCCTTGACCTGTTTTCGTTCGACTGGGAAATTCCCCTTGAGCGGGTTCGTTTCGAAAAAGATTTCGTTGAATTTTGGGGAAAGTTTCGCATTGCCGAACCGGATTTTGATCCCGCTCTGTTGAAAACACCCGCTTCAGAATGGATTCCGGTGTGGTGGCACCACAAAGAATATTACGCGTTGAACAAACCGGTCTGGCTACTGGCCGTGTGTTCGCCGGTGGTTGTCATCTTTCAGTATTTGAATCCGATGTTTCGGACGCGGGTCCAGCCCCTGGTTTTCCCGTATTTGGTGGCTTTGTCCGGTTTCCTGTTCTGGTTTTTGTCGGCCCCCGAGTTCCGCTTTGGCTATTGCTTTGTCTGGATGACGGCTTTTTTGCCATTGTTACCATTTATCCCGGATCAAACACGCTACTGGAATCTCAGACCCTGGAGTAATGCGGTTTTAGCCGGTTTACTAGTCACTTTAATCGGTTATTATGCGGTTCATTTTCTCGGACAGGAGCGGTTTCCGGTGCAACGATATGCCCTGCTGCCGAAACCGCTGAGCTACCGGAACCTGACCACCGAAGCGAATTTTTTCAGACCCTACCGGACCCGGAGCGGATTGCTAATTTTAACCCCGAAGGAAAGCCCCCTTCAGCAAAGTTGTTTTGATCAGGAGTTGCCCTGCTCACCCTATTCATATCCGGATTTGGAGCTCAGGGGCGCAACGCTGGCTGACGGTTTTCGGAGTTCGGGCGCCGTTGCTCAGTAAATTTGTAACCGTTTTTTAAGATTATTGAACAAAAGCTGTTAAAATAGGGGGTAAACTCCGTTTTTCTCCATGCTTTTGTCGATTATCATTCCTGCTTTTAATGAGGAAAAAACCATCGGACTGGTTCTGAAACGCGTAACGGAAGTCAATCTTCCTGTTCCCTTAAGCCGGGAAATTGTCGTGGTAGACGATGGTTCCACCGATCAGACCGATCGGATTGTCGAGCAGTTTCAGGCGAAAAACCCGCAGGACACCATCCGATATTTCAAACAACCCGTCAATCAGGGTAAAGGTGAAGCCTTGCGTTTGGGTATTCAACAGGCTCACGGTCAGTTTATTATCATTCAGGATGCCGATCTGGAATACGATCCGGAAGAATATGCCCACTTGCTACAGCCCTTGCTGGCCGGACGCGCCGATGTGGTGTATGGGTCGCGTTTCATGGGCGGAAGGCCCCACCGCGTGTTGTATTTCTGGCATACCGTCGGCAACCGGTTTTTAACGCTGCTGTCCAACATGCTGACCGATTTGAATCTGACGGATATGGAAACCTGCTTCAAGGTTTTTCGCAGTGAAATCATCAAGAATGTTGAGCTGAACGAAAAACGGTTTGGGTTTGAACCCGAAGTTACCGCCAAAATAGCACGGATTCCCGGTATTCGGATTTATGAAGTGGGCATTTCGTATTACGGACGGACGTATCAGGAAGGCAAGAAGATCGGTTGGCGCGACGGCTTCCGGGCTATATTCTGCATTCTGAAATACAATTTATTTCTTACGAAGGCGAATACAAAAGCCGTTCTGGATGTCGATTCGGCCCGGCCAATACCCCGATAATGGTCGGGATTGCGCCAGAAAGCAACGAAAAACGCATCCAAATAGCGATAACGTTTACAAATTAATCGGAAAATGGCTTCCCGTTTTATTTTAGAATGAAAATCATCTAATTTTGACACGCTTATCAGGAAACTCATTTTCCGGTAGCGGGTGTTATCTACCCAGATACCTATTTCTTATTCACTGCTTAAATTCCTCCTGTCTATGGCTTTTGATTTTGACATGATTCAGCGCGTATACGATGGTTTCGGCGAACGTGTCGAAGCGGCCCGGCACGTTGTGGGACATCCGCTCACGCTGTCGGAAAAAATATTGTACGCCCACTTAACCATTGGAAATGCCCAAAAGGCGCTGAATCGGGGTAAAGATTACGTTGATTTTGCACCCGATCGCGTGGCGATGCAGGATGCCACGGCCCAGATGGCCCTCTTGCAGTTCATGCAGGCTGGCCGTTCCAAAGTGGCTGTGCCGTCGACTGTTCACTGTGACCACCTGATTCAGGCGGAAATCGGTGCTGCGCAGGATCTTGAAAATGCTAACAATAAAAACCGGGAAGTGTATGCCTTTCTGGCGTCGGTTTCCGATAAATATGGCATCGGTTTCTGGAAACCGGGTGCCGGAATTATTCACCAGGTTGTGCTTGAAAATTACGCGTTTCCGGGCGGTTTGATGATCGGAACGGATTCGCATACGCCCAACGCCGGTGGTTTGGGAATGATCGCGATTGGCGTCGGCGGTGCTGATGCCTGCGACGTAATGGCCGGTTTGCCCTGGGAACTGAAAATGCCGAAACTGATCGGGATCAAACTGACCGGGAAATTATCCGGTTGGGCATCCGCCAAAGACATTATCCTGCGCGTTGCCGGTATTCTGACCGTAAAAGGCGGAACGGGCTGCATCGTCGAATACTTCGGCGAAGGTGCCGATAGCCTGTCGGCTACGGGAAAAGCGACGATCTGTAACATGGGTGCCGAAATTGGGGCAACGACCTCTATTTTTGCTTATGACGAGAAAATGGGCGATTACCTGCGGGTAACCGACCGGGCTGATGTGGCCGATGCGGCCAATGCCGTTCGTGAGCACCTGCGTTCGGACGACGAAGTGTATGCCGATCCCGCATCATACTATGATCAGGTTATTGAAATAAACCTGTCCGAACTCGAACCGCACGTCAATGGTCCGTATACTCCGGATTTGGCGTGGCCGTTGTCTAAATTTGCCCAGGCGGTGAAAGAAAACGGCTGGCCCGAAAAACTGGACGTTGGTCTGATCGGTTCCTGCACGAACTCGTCGTATGAAGACCTGACCCGGGCGGCTTCCATCGCTCAGCAGGCCATTTCCAAAAATCTGAAAACGCATTCGGAATATACGGTAACACCGGGGTCGGAACTGGTTCGTTTCACGACCGAACGCGATGGTTTACTGGATACATTCGAAAAAATTGGTGGTGTGGTGCTGGCCAATGCCTGCGGACCCTGTATTGGTCAGTGGGCGCGTCACATCGACGATCCGAACCGTCAGAATTCGATCATTACTTCCTTCAACCGGAACTTCGCCAAACGGAATGACGGTCTGGCGACTACCCACGCGTTTGTGGCATCACCGGAACTGGTAACGGCCATGGCGATTGCCGGAAGCCTGACGTTCAATCCGATGACCGATACGCTGACCAACGAAACGGGCGAAGAAGTGATGCTGGACGAACCACAGGGCATCGAATTGCCGGTCAACGGCTTTGCGGTGGACGATGCCGGTTACCAGGCTCCGGCCGAAGATGGGAGCGGTGTTCAGATCCTGGTAAGCCCGACATCGGATCGGCTGCAACTGCTCGAATCGTTCAAGGCGTGGGAAGGCACCGACCTGCTGGGCTTGAAACTGCTCATCAAAGCGAAAGGCAAGTGTACAACCGACCACATTTCGATGGCGGGTCCGTGGTTGAAATACCGGGGTCACCTCGATAATATTTCCAACAACATGTTGATCGGCGCGGTCAATTTCTACAACGAAAAGACCAATACCGTGAAAAACCAGTTGACGGGCGAATACGGCGAAGTGCCGGCGACGCAGCGGGCGTATAAAGCCGCCGGTATTGGTTCGATTGTCGTTGGTGACGAAAACTACGGCGAAGGATCCTCGCGCGAACACGCAGCTATGGAACCCCGTTTTCTGGGCGTTCGGGCCATTCTGGTGAAATCATTCGCCCGGATTCACGAAACAAACCTGAAAAAACAGGGCATGCTGGCCTTGACGTTTGCGGATCCGGACGACTACGGTGACATCCGCGAAGATGATACGATCGACATTCTGGGTCTGACCGAATTCAGTCCGAACGGCCAGTTGACCATTCGCCTGAACCACTCGGATGGAACGAGCGAAGAATTCCAGGTCAATCATACCTACAATGAAACCCAGATCGAATGGTTCAAAGCCGGTTCGGCCCTGAACCTGATCAAGCAGAAGCAAAACGCGTAAGATGCGTTGCTGACCAATTGACTTAAGCCCTCAAAACCGCTCGTGTTTTGGGGGCTTTTTGTTTGAAGTGATTATTACACAGAGTTGATCAGAGAATATCTGAGGTTATCAGAGAAAAAAACTCTGTGTAACTCTGATATTCTCTGATCAACTCTGTGTAATAATCACTTCACCCCCCATTTATACCGTTTCATCGGGAAAAGAATTGAATAGTTGGTAAGTTTGCCGGTAACTTAACGCACAAGCCTAGCGTACCGTATGACCTATGAAGTCTGGCAACCCATGTTCATCGGCATGGTGATTTCGATTCTGCTCATCAATGTAGTCCAATGGATTACCTATCGGGAGCGAATCTATGGGTTGTACACGCTTTACATGCTGGCCTGGCTGGCTTATTTCTCCATTCGGGTCGACGAGTTCAGGGAACTGCTTTCCATCTCCAGCAACGATTCGTACTTCCTCCGGGCCTGTGCGCCCATGATCGCCTACTTCATTTATTTTGGGTTCGCCGATGCGTTTATTGGCTTGCGAAAACGACTTCCGGCTTTGTTCCGGCTCTTTCAGTATACGCGGCTTTGCATCGCTGCCTACGTGATTCTTCAATTTACGATTTGTTACCTGACCGCAGACTGGTATCCCCGCGTTTACGACACCGCTCATACGGCTATTCGACTGGGAATGATTGGGATCGCCGTTTTCGGAATCTATAAAATTTTACATTTGAAAGATGTCGTTGCCCGGTATTTTATAATCGGGACGGCCTGTTTGATGGTGGGCGCCGTCACATCCATGGTCTTGACTTTTACGGTTTATGATCCGGACCAGGTCATTTATTTCTGGCAGGCACCCATCACGGCAATTCAGATTGGAATTATCCTTGAACTGATCTTTTTTTCGTTGGGATTGGGGTATCGACAACGAACAGCCGCGATCCGGTCGGCCGTGCTGGAACAAAAAATCGAGCGGCAGCAGGAAAAACACGAGCGCAAACAACTCGAAACGGAGCTTTCCGTGCAGCAACTCCGGCAGGAAATGTCCGAAGTGCAAATGCGGGCGTTGCAATCCCAGCTCAATCCGCATTTTCTCTTCAATAGCCTCAATTCGCTGTCGTCACTGATTGCCGACGAGCCGGTAAAGGCCGAGCAGTTTGTGGACGAAATGGCCAGCGTTTACCGGTATATTCTTCAAACCAATGACGTTGAGTTGACAACGCTGAACCGGGAGCTTCAATTTCTCCATTCGTATTTTCATTTGCTGCAAACCCGCTATGGGCGCGGGATCAGTCTTGCTATCGAGGTTTCGGATGGCTTTTTAAATGCGCAACTGCCACCGCTTACGCTGCAATTGCTCATCGAGAATGCCGTAAAACACAACATCGTTTCCAGCGATCAACCGTTGAAAATCTCCATTTCGACCGATGAACTGGCCTTGCTGACGGTGCGGAATAACCTGCAACGAAAGCCGATCGATCGGGTAAAATCAACCAAGAAAGGGTTGCTCAATATCCTGACAAAATACAAAATGCTGGGGCAGCCAACGCCAACCGTGCAGGAGACCGACCGCGAATTTATTGTGACCTTGCCCTTGATTCATTGAGCGGGTCGGTTCACCCTTGCCTTTTTCCGTTTCAAGGCGGTTGAACTGGTTTTAGTGGGCGGTTTGCGCCACCTTTGAGCGACAAACAATCGTGCGCTCGCAGAGCGTACCGTAGCATGAAAAATCTCAATCACTTTACGATCATCGGGGGCGGTATTGCGGGACTGACGGCGGCAATCGCCCTACAGAAAGTCGGTATTCGGGCGACCGTTTTCGAGGCTGCACCGATTATGAAACCCCTTGGCGCCGGGTTGGCACTGGCCGCCAATGCCATCAAAGCGTTTCAGAAATTGGGTATTTCCGAAGCCATTCTGCCCGCTGGCCGGGCGCTGGATGCCCTGGTGATTCGGGATCAGCACGGCCGGGAGGTCACCCGGACAGATACGCGCGCCGTGAGCCGAAAATACGGTATCGATAATTTTACCATTCATCGGGCCAGCCTGCACCGGGCCTTACTCGATCAGCTGGCCGGAACCCCGATTCTACTCGGGAAACGGGCCATTTCAATCGACCAGAGTGGCGACGGCCTGATGATGCGTTTTGACGACGGTACCGTCCATCTTACGGATTATCTGGTGGTTGCCGACGGAATTCATTCGGCGATCCGGCAACAGCTGCTGCCGTCAACCCAGCCACGATATGCCGGGTATACCTGCTGGCGGGCGGTTGTTGACAGGCCCGATCTGAATTTGAGCGAAGCCACCGAAACCTGGGGCGTGTGCGGACGGGTTGGCATCGTGCCGTTGGCTGATCATAAAATCTACTGGTTTGCCTGCGTGAATGCTCCGGCCAATGACCCTAAAATGCGCGGGTATCAGGTCCGGGATTTGACGGCTTTGTTTAAAAATTACCACGCGCCAATTCCTGAAATCATTTCTCAAACGAAAGACGAAAACCTGCTCTGGAACGACATTTTCGATCTAAAACCGCTGTCTCACTTCGCCTTCGACAAGGTGGTGCTGTTGGGCGATGCGGCCCACGCCACCACGCCCAACATGGGGCAGGGAGCCTGTCAGGCCATCGAAGATGCCGTCATTTTGGCGGATGAGCTGGCCGTTGGCGATGCTGCGCCGGTCGCCTTCAAACGGTTTGAGCAGCGTCGCCTGAAGCGGACGCATTACATTGTGGAGACTTCCCGGCGAATTGGTCAGGTGGCCCAGACGCAGAATCCGGTGCTGGCGGCTTTGCGCAATGGGTTGTTCAGGATGTTACCAGCCAGTATTCATGATCGACAATTGGAAACCTTGTATACCGTGGATTTTTAACTATATTTCTGCTCAATACTGCTTTTCTATGCATCGGGTTCTGTTCAATATTGAGCGCATTGTTCGACCAAACAGCGAGGAAAAAACCGCCTTTGAGCAAATCATTCATCACCGCGTGATCGCCAAAAACGAGTTGTACGTGCGCGAGGGCGCAGCCTGTAAAACCATCGGTTTTATCGAGAAGGGGTGCGGCCGACTGTTCTATGAAATTGACGGGTGGGAAGTTTCCAAAGAGTTTTTATTTGAAAATTCACTGCTGGGTTCATTCGTTGGCTTTTTTACCCAAAAACCTTCGAATGTGAACGTTGCGACCGTTGAAGAGACGCAATTGCTCGAAATGAACTACGATGACGTTATGCAACTTTGCCGAACCTATCCGGTCTGGCAACGCTTTGCAACCCTCTTGCTCCAGGATCAGCTCATGCGCGTGGAAAGGCGGGAAGCGTCTTTGTTGAAAGACGCCCCCGAAGACCGGTATCGCCGGTTGCTGGAAGAGCATCCCAAAGTATTGAACCGCATCCCACCCGAATTTGTCGCCAGTTATTTAGGAATTACCCCCGAAACACTGGGCCGTTACCGGTCGGGTATTGGGGTTTAAGTAGCTTGATAAAGGCTCCCTGAACGCCTGAAAAATTGAAAGTTTCTGATGTGTTACCGCTATTTTAGGGTGCGATCTGCCGTGAATGAACTAACAAAAATTGAGAACGAAGAAGGGGTCGTCTATGCCATACTAAGCTACGAACCCGCGAAGAACTACCTGTTAATGAAGTGGATCGGCTTTTGTACCGACGAAGAATTGATGCAGGCTACGCTCAGGATGCTGGAATGGCAACTGGCGGAAGGAAAACAAAAGGCTTGCCGGTTTCACGTTCACGATACGAAGGAATTTGACGTTGCCTGGGCCGGAACGGTGGACTGGATCGTGAATGAGTATTTTCCAAAAATTTACGACGCTGGCGTGCGCTACAACATCAGCATTCTGTCGCCGGATTTATTTTCGAAATTGTCGTCGGAGGCTCTGTTTGAGAAAAGTAACCCGGTATTGCCGACCCGGTTGTGCGAGACGCTGTCAGAAGCAGAACGCTTTATTGCTGAACAAAATCAGATGGAAGGATGGTAGAAGTAACGTGGGTGGAAAAGGCTTTGATCGTGTGTTCCCTCTTCTTCAATCGAGTTTCTGTCCATACAAACAAACCGTTATAGATGATTACCGTTCGTCATTCCGAATTGATTCGATTGCCGTTAACGGAAGTCTACGGATTATTGGGGTGTTACGAATACGATTTATTGTGGCGAAGCAATTTGTCCGCCATCAAGCAGGACATGCCCGGATTGGCCCGGTCGGGCATGAAAATCCAGCAGGTGGTCCGGCTTTTTGACCAGGAAATGACGATTTTAGTCGAAGTAACCGCGGCCGCACCAAACCGCCGGACCGCTCACGAGAGCGTAGAAAGTCCGGTCGAATTATGGGAACAGCGGCTTTTTGAGCGAGTCGATAAAGACACCCGGGTGACCTACGAGCTGAGTCTGGAGTTAAAAGGCTGGCAACGGCTGATGGCGCCCCTGCTGATTCATCAGTTGCAGCGCCAGTTCCGGAATGATCTTGGGCGTGCGAAGCAACTGCTGGAAGAAACGCCCAATCCGCTGATCGAGCTTCCCAAACGGCTTTTCTAGAATCGGTTGTCTATTTTCCCATCCACTTTTTGAACTCCGTGGCGCGTTCGCGGCTCACCAGCACTTCTTCTTCCGGCGCCGGTTTCAACGTCAGTTTGAGCTTGTTGTTAAAATAGGGATGAATCTGCTGCACGCAGTTGATATCGACAATGAATTGCCGGTTGGCGCGAAAAAACTGCAAGGGATCGAGCATTGCTTCGAGTTCGTCGAGCGTATAATCCACCGAAAACTTCTGGTTGGTTCGCGTTCGGAACAAACTGACGCCCTCTTCGGAATAAAAATAAGCGATATCCGCCACTTCGACCGGCATCCATTGCGAAAGGTGTTTTACCAGAAACCGTTTGCGGTATTCGGCGGGTTGAATCTGCTGGCGGAGCTGCTGAACGAGCGCGTCGATTGCCATCCGGCCGCCGGTTTCGGGTTCGGCCGGGTTGCGCAGTTTCCGGTGTTTTTCCAGGCTGGCTTCCAGTTCGTGCCGCTTGATGGGTTTCAATAAGTAGTCGATGCTGTTGACTTTAAAAGCCCGAAGCGCATATTCGTCGTAGGATGTCGTAAAAATAACCGGTGATTCGACCGGCGTCTGTTCAAAGATTTCAAAACTCTGTCCATCCGCCAGCTCGATGTCCATCAAAATCAGGTCGGGGGTTGCGTTGTTCTGGAGCCATTGTACCGAAGCGCGCACACTGGCGGCCGTTCCAACAATCCGGATGGAATTATCCACATCCTGTAGCAGTTTCGTCAGCTTACGGACAGCCAGTTCTTCATCTTCAATTACCAGTACATCCATACGAATCGGGCGTTATTTTTCGGGTAGGCGGGTGATATCGTTCAGGTCAAATCTTTGTTACAAATAGCATATTCGGCTGGTTTTTTCCAAATCCTACTCCGTTGAAACCGCATTTTGGGGGATCGAAGCGGTACAGGCACCCGATGAACCGGGCCCTTCTCAATTTGCCGCCACTTTCTCGTGTAACAAGGGAAGCGTGACGCAAAAAGAGCCGTCTTTTTCCTCGATAAGGGGGCTGGCTTGATTCAGGAGCTTGTATTTGGAGGTAATGTTGGACAGTCCGACGTGGTTCGATTCAACCCGAACCTTCTTGCGCTGCAGGGTATTGGATACCTGCAATACGCCACCGATGGTCTTAATTTCGATTTGCAGCGGTTGTTCGGGAAGCATCACATTGTGCTTTACGGCATTTTCAACCAGCATTTGCAGCGTTAAAGGAGGGAGCAAAGCATCCTGATCCGCTTCGCCGACTGCTACCTGAAGTGACAGCCCCGACCCGTAGCGGGTTTTCAGCAGATGGTAATACGAGCCAATAAACGCCAGTTCTTTCCGGAGCGTCGTCAGCTCCTGTTCGTTGGTGTGTAATAAATAGCGGTATACGCTGGCCATGTCATCGACAAATCGTTCCGCCAAATCGGGATTTTCGGAGATAAGTGACGACAAGGTATTCAGTGAATTGAACAGGAAATGCGGATTCACCTGATTTTTGAGTACTTCAAAACGGTCCTGCCAAAGGGTGCGGAGGAGGGCTTCCTTTTCAATATTGGTTTTCCGCCATTGAATAAAAATATACGATCCTTCGTAAATGCCGATGTATAAAATGTGGTAAAAAATCTGAATACCGATGGTTTCTAAATAATTGATAAAGAACTTAACATCAAAATACGTTGGCTGCTCTGCGGCATCCGGAGCAATCAGAATGTGTCCGAAATGCCGGATAAAATAACCGATGTTCACCAATACCGGGAAGGCCAGCAGCAATAAATACAGTCGATACCGGGTGTGGCCCAGACTCGGATACCGGCGCTGAATCATTCGAACCTGCCAGCGCGTCAGATTCCAGCAAATATAACCGGAAGCAATGCCAACGATAAAATACCGTATCAATTCGACCGATGTATAGCTAAGAAGTAGTTTTACCCGGAAGAATAACGAACCGAAAAAGAACAATAACAGGGGCCCGGTTAACCGAAGGCGGGTATCGTTAAATGTCTTCATAAACGACGATTAAATAGCATCGTTCCGCTAATTAGTCATGAGCGGAAGGGTGACACTGAACTGATTTTCCGTATTTTGGATTTCCATACCGCCGTGACCTAATAACTGGTATTTTGTGGCAATATTAGCCAAGCCGACGCCATTGGAAGTTGCCCGGATGTTTTTTAACTGTAAGTTGTTCGACACCGTCAATCGACCGTTTTCCGTGGTCAGAATCCGGATCTGGAGCGGTTGGTCAGACAGTATGATGTTGTGCTTCACGGCGTTTTCGACCAGCATCTGGAGCGTAAGGGGCGGCAATTGGGCCGCTTTATACCCCTCCGCAACCTGTACGTCCAGATCAATTGCGTTTCCGTAACGGGTTTTCAGGAGATGAAAGTACGATTCGATGAAACGCAGCTCATCCTGCAGGCTCGTCAGCGCATTTTCATTCGTCTGCAACAAATACCGGTAGACACTCGATAATTCCTCAATAAAGAGTTCGGCCTTGTCGGTGTCTTCATCGATGAGCGACGAAAGGGTGTTGAGGCTATTGAACAGAAAGTGGGGATTAACCTGCTGTTTTAAACTGTCGAGCTGGCTCTGAAGATTCGCTTTTTTAAGTTTTTCGGTTTCGCTGATGGTTTGCGACCATTTCTCAAAAGTATACACACTTTCATGGACGATATTGGCAACCAGGTTGCCGACTGTTCCTAAAGAAATAGCCCAAAAAAGCCGGTTGCTATTGAACGCATAGGCGGGAAAATGGATCCAGTCGTAGAAGAAAAAAAGAAACGTTATTACCGCCGAAGACATCGCGACATGGATTGAAAACGCCAGACACATGCGCATCCAGGTCTGGCGAATATTCGGAAATCGCTTGCGAAGATAAACAGCGGGCAGGGCATGAAGAAAAAATGCCGGGGTCCAGATGATGGTCGTAATCAGGGAAGCCCCCACAAAAATATCCAGCCTCTGGAAGTATAGTTTCCCAAACAGCATGTAATTCAGGAACACATAATAACCGGGCAAAATGCCTAATGCAATCCAGGTATCCCGGTTGGTATAGCGATTTAATGTAAAGCCCACATCGGTTCGAAGAAGTCAGGGTAAATTTATTAAAAATTCGGCACCTTTGACGGACAGCGGCACCCGGACACTAAATTGATGCCCGTCGTCGGTAATGACCGGGCGGGGCAGCCGCAGCAAGGTAAACCGTTCTGTCAGTTGACTCAAGCCGCCCGGCTGCCGGTTGACCTGGAGATTTTTCCGCTGAATCGTATTCCAGACCCGCAACGACTTCACCTCCTGGTTCCGGCCGGATTGCGCTTCAATGCCGATAATTAGTGGGCGGTCGGCCAGAACGATGTTGTAGCACAGGGCATTTTCGATCAGAATTTGGAGGCTAAACGGAGGTAAGTAACAATCCAGCAAACTGTTGTCGAGGTTGAGATGCAACTCGATGGCCGGGCCGTAGCGGGCCTTGAGCAAATAAAAAAAGGATTGGATAAAGTTGATTTCGGTTTGGAGCGTAACCAGCTTCCGATCATTGGATTGCAGCAAATACCGGTAGACACTCGATAACTCTTCCAGAAATTTATTAGCCTGTTGTTTGTCCTCCGAAATCAGAGCCGACAACGAGTTGAGACTGTTAAACAGAAAATGGGGATTGACCTGACTCTTCAAACTGTCGAACTGCCCCTGAATCCGTGATTTCTGAATGGCTTCGGCTTCCGCAATGGCGTTGCGGTATTGTTGCAGGTAATAGATGATTTCGTAGGTTGTGCCCAGAATTAACGAACAAACGATGCCAATTCCGATGTAGGCCTGATAGACGCGGGGCGTAATGGGAATAATGGCAAGCCCGCTCAGATCGGTCAGAAAAATGAACAGGGACTGGCAAACAATTGCCAGCAGGAAATAGCCGGCAAAAGTGATGGTAATCCGCCGGAAAGTATGCCGGGCATCGGGAAAATGGGTTCGCACATAATGAACCCAGCTCACGGAACCTTCCCACGCCAGCGTCATATACCCCATACCGATAAACACCCAACCGGAATACAGAACGGGGTTTTCGTGGTAATCTTTCAGATAAATTAAATTCGCCAACAGCACAATCAGCGGAATGCCAATCCCACGGAGCCATCGGTCATTCGGTCTCTCCAACGTCGTCACGTACTTTACTGGTCATTAAAATGTGCAGTAAAATAAGCTGTATCTGACCGTTCGCTCAATACCGACTTGAATGAAACGCCAACTTTTGGCGTTGAATTGAGGTTAGTGCCTCCTAAAGAGTATAAAATCATTTTGGGGCCGTACATTTACGGAAAACCCAGGAAATCGTTAAAAATATGATTCGATACAGTACCCTTTTCGTGCTGATTTCTTTCGCTGCCTATGCTCAGCAACCCGAAACCGGCCGATCGGTGGTGGATTCCATTCAGTTGTCGGAGGTTACCGTACGCGGATACGAAACCAATCGCCCGTTGCTTGAAACGGCCGCGTCGGTCAATGTGCTTTCCGGAAAGGAACTGAATCAGCGGTTTGGGAGCCCGACGCTGGTGCCTGCGTTCAATACGTTGCCGGGAGTTCGGATGGACGAACGGTCGCCGGGAAGTTATCGGCTCTCGATTCGGGGCAGCCTCATCCGCTCGCCGTTTGGCGTTCGCAATGTTAAAATTTACTGGAATGAATTACCGATGACCGATGCGGGCGGCACGACGTATCTCAACGCGCTGGACGTCCGGTCCATTGGCCGGGTGGAAGTCATCAAAGGACCGTCGGGAAGTTTGTACGGGGCCGGAACGGGCGGCACGGTTTTGCTGAGCGGTTCGACCAGTTCGTTGGGCGAGTCGGCCAACCGGGCCGAAGTGAGTGCTCTGGCGGGATCCTACGGTTTGTCGGGCCAGAACTATACATTTCAAACCGGCAAAAACAACTCGGCGATCTCCCTGAACTACGGCCATTTGCAATCCGACGGCTACCGCGTCAATAGCCGGATGTATCGCGACAATCTGGCTTTGAACGCCACGTTTGCGGTTAATCCGAAACAAACCGTTTCGGTCATGGGCCTGTATTCTGATTTGATGTACCAGACCCCCGGCGGGTTGACGCAGGCGCAGTTTCTGGCCGATCCGCGTCAGGCGCGACCCTCCACGCGGGTTACACCCGGCAGCGTTGACCAGCGGGCGGCTATTTACCAGAAAACCGGTTATCTGGGGTTTTCGCACCAATACCGCTGGAACGACCGCATCCAGAATACAACGGTTATTTTCGGCTCTTTAACCGATTTTGCCAATCCCTTTATTACCAACTACGAAAAACGGGCCGATCAGGGCATCGGCGGTCGGACGGTAACGAAGTGGCAACTGGTGGAAGAGGGCGTGCCGACCCAGCTGGTTTTCGGGGGCGAATGGCAGCAGAATTTCACGGTCGACCGCAATTACGGCAATCGCCGGGGCCGGCCCGACACGCTTCAGGCGGATGACGAACTTCGGGCCTCACAAACCGTTTTGTTTGCCCAGTTGGAAGCCACCCTGCCGTTGGGAATTATTGCCACCGCCGGACTCAGCCGCAACGAAGTGGCCTACGGTTTTACCCGCTTTTCGGTGCAGCCCGTCGTGGCCCAACCGCGCGGATTTCAGCCGGTTTGGCTCCCTCGGGTGGCTTTGTTGAAGAAAATTGGTGAATCCATATCGGTTTTTGCCAGCGTAAGTACGGGCTATTCGGCCCCGACGATTCAGGAAGTTCGCCCGTCGGAGGGGACCTTTAATCCGACGCTGGAACCGGAGCGGGGCACCAACCTGGAAGCGGCTGTACGCGGGCAACTCAACCGGTTTCAGTTCGATGTAGCCGTGTATCAATTCCGGTTGCGACAAACGATCGTTCGCCGGTCGGTGGAAAGCGGAGCGGAGTATTTCATCAACGCCGGTGCCACCAACCAGAAAGGATTGGAAGCCCAGGTGGCTTATAATCTGATTGTTCCGAAACCGGGTAGTTTCTGGCGGAGCGTTCGCATCTGGAACAGCACGACCGTAACGAATTACCGGTTTAAGAATTACCAGCAGGGCACGGCCGATGTGTCGGGCAACCGCGTGACGGGCGTGCCGCCCCTGGTGGTTGTAACGGGGTTTGATGCCGAGACGCGGGCGGGTTTGTACGCGCACCTGACGCACCAGTTCATCGACAAATTCCCGCTCGACGATGCCAATGCTTTCAAGTCCGACATCGCCCGGATGCTGAACGCAACCGTTGGGTTTCGAAAAGTGGTTGCCAAACGCTGGACGCTCGATGCCTATCTAAGTGGGGATAATTTGCTCGATCAAACCTACAGCCTGGGCTACGATCTGAACGCGTTTGGCGGGCGGTTTTACAATGCAGCTCCGCGCCGAAACGTCACCGGTGGCGTGAAAGTGGGCGTTCGGTGGTAAAATGGTGGGTGGTTTACGGTTTACCGGATTCGGTAAACCGTAAACTAAAACGCATCCAGTTCAGTGAGTTTATCCGCCAACGATTTTCCGCGAAGATCTTTGGCAATTATTTTTCCGGTAGGATCCAGCAACACCGTTACCGGAAGCCCGGTAATACCGTAGAATTGAGTGAGTTGGTCCGTAGAATCCGAAAAAATCTGGGGCCAGGTAAGGGCTTGTTTTTGCAGGAATGCCCGCGCCCGTTCGGGCGAATCTTCGGCAACCACCCCCAGAAAGGCAAAGCGGCTTGGGTCCAGTTTCTGATGGAGTTTTTTCAGTTCAGGCATGTCGGCAACGCAGCCTTTGCACCAGGTAGCCCAAAAATCGATGAACACGTATTTTCCTTTGTAATCGTCGAGTGAAAAAGGCGCGCCGGTGGTGAATTCTTTTGCTTTGAAAGGCAGAAAAGGGTGTCCGGTTTGGAGCAGAAATTCTTTAAAATCCGGATTGATGCGTTCCAGTTGTAAGACATTCGCTGCGAGATCAACGCCCTTGTTTTTATACGTCGTTCCATCCAGCGTAAGGTAATCACCCACTTCAACAAGCTCGTCGGCCTTTACTTTTTTCTGCCAGAACCAGGACGGCTTTTTTGCAATCTGGACGCTCTCAGTACTCAGCCGGTTAAAATTACCGGAGCTGACCGCAATTTCGTATTCCTGCGAACCTCGTTTCAAAACCGCCTTCATATACTGCGGAAAGTTATAGACGAAATTGCCCCTGAACCGTTTGATTACCAGTGGAATCTGCCCCGAAACAACATTGCCGTTCTGGTACTGCTGATACGTCACCGGCAAAGGGTTTTTATACGGAAAAGTCAAGTCGTTTTCGTCCATCGATTCGGGATAAATGGCGGTTTCGTCGCTGAAATCGAGGTTGTTGTTCGTATCCACCAGTACCGCCCATTGACCCGCCTGCGGATCGAAGCCCTGAACGACGTAGATATAACATTTGATGGGCTTTCTGGATAATTGGGCGTTCTCGCGCGGCCATTTAAAATACTCCTTTAAGCCCTCATACCAGACCGGATCCACGTTGCCCGCACAGAAATTCTGATAAATAAACTGCCGGGGGTTTAGATCAATTCTGCTTTTCAGGCGGTTTGTCCAGTTTTTAGGAATTCCGCTCACGGGCTGGCTGCTGTTTCCGAGGGTCGTGCCTTTGGGGTAGTCGTCGGATTCCGGGCTTAAAATGCTGAACCCCGGCAGAAAAGGCCCGTATCCTTCCTGAACCACCAGCGGAAGATCGAGCAAAATCGATTCCTTTTCCGGCTCCTGACACGAAAGGAACAGGCCGGTAAAGAGCAGCGCCACAAGAGACTTGGTTTGCATTGGACTACGATGGTCAAGTTTCAGGAAAACCGGTTTATTCGATCGCCCGCGTTACTTTCTGGTGAAAAATCGTCTCAAGTACGGAGACTTTACCAAACCACCGAAAAAGCGATTGGTCAGGTTAAAGTCCTAAAATAATCATTATTATTCCTAAAAAAAATTAAAAAAATGAGTTTACCCGTTCAAGAATTAAGAGGCATTACCAGCCTGGTGGCCGAAGCGTTGAAAACCCAGGGATTGACCACTAGTGAAGCGTTGCTGGAAGCGACCAAAACCGCAGCGTTACGCAAACAACTGGCCGCGACGGTCGGTGTTGAAACGAGCGTCATTCTGGATCTGGCCAATCGCGCGGATCTGAACCGAATTGACGGCATTGGCGGGGTTTACAGCGATTTACTGGAAGAAGCCGGTGTTGATACCGTCAAGGAACTGGCCCAGCGTAATCCGGAAAATCTGGTTGCCAAAATTACTGAAATTAACCAGACCCGCCAGCTGACCCAACGCCCGCCCACCCTGGATCAAATCACGGCTTTCATCAATCAGGCCAAAACATTACCGGCCGGACTGGAATATTGATCCTGACGTGGGAAGATTTCTGAAATGAAAAAGGATCCGTGCGGGTCGCTAGACGCAAAAAAGGGAGCAACCCAACTCTTTTTACATCTGGCGATCCGCACGGATCCGGCCAATCCAAATGAAATTACAAAGTGATCGATTCGTCCTTTTCTTCGTAAAAGAGATAATTCAGGTAATCACAATACGGTTTGATCAACCGGCATCCGCGGACCACTTCTTCGACAAAATCCGGTTTGAGCACCTCCTGATCCGAATACCGGTGCAGAAAAAATAACTCTTTGCGACGCAACAAGCCAATTTCAGGATGGTCGGCCGAATAGCCTTTCGGTGACGTTTTCATGCTTTCACCCGAGATTTCGGGAAAATACGCCTTGAAATCAGGCGCTTCGATGAGGTCTTTCAGTTCATCGACATTGTAGTCAATTTCCTGCCGGAACTTCGCCAGTTGCGTCGGCGTCGGTTGCCACATGCCCGCGCCCAGAAACGTTTCTCCGCCCGGCTGCAGGTGAAAATAATAGTCGATCCGCCCCGAATGACGACCACCCGGACCAACGGCGGCCGCCAGATTTTTCTTGT
This sequence comes from Larkinella knui, assembly GCF_003858645.1. Lineage (GTDB taxonomy): Bacteria > Bacteroidota > Bacteroidia > Cytophagales > Spirosomataceae > Larkinella > Larkinella knui. The sequence goes on from NZ_RQJP01000001.1 coordinate 1,384,037, forward strand.
ACGGCGCCTTGTCTTTGGAAAACCGGATATCGCGGTTAATCCGGAAGATGCAATCCTTCACGGCGGTATTGGGTAGCGGCTGAAAGGTTTCGATTCCCTGAAGCAGTCGGCTCACAAAGCTTTCAAACTCGGATTTGGCCGCATCATATCGAGCCCGGTTTGCCTGAAACCACTCGCGGTTGTTGTTTTGAACCAGATCCCGCAGAAAGTCAAGCGTTTGAACGGTGAGCTGAGAATTAGGTGCTTTTTTCATCTTCATACAGTTCCAAAGCTAACCAGAAATAGCGAAGTTTGCACGAAGATCAATTGTGAAAGAGCGATTGAGTGATTGAGTGAATAGCTTCGCAGAAAGCAAGTTCCGGCGAAGTTAATCCCTCAATCACTCAATCGCTCAATATAAAAAACATGTCTCGCATTCTCACCGGTATTCAAAGCAGCGGCCGTCCGCATTTGGGTAATATTCTGGGCGCGATCAAACCCGCCATTCAACTTTCTGCGCAACCCGGCAATGAATCCTTTTTTTTCATTGCCGATCTGCATTCCTTAACGTCCATCAAAGACGGTGCGCTGCGCCGGGAGTATATCCGGGCCGTGGCGGCTGCGTGGCTGGCGTTCGGACTGGATACGACCCGAAATACGTTCTGGCGGCAATCGCACGTTCCCGAGCACACCGAACTGGCCTGGTATCTGAACTGCTTCACGCCGTTTCCCATGTTGTCCAATGCGCATTCGTTCAAGGATAAATCCGAACGACTGGCGGATGTCAACGCCGGTTTGTTTACGTATCCGTGTCTGATGGCGGCCGATATTCTGCTGTATGATGCCCATCTGGTGCCGGTCGGGAAAGATCAGAAACAACACGTTGAAATGACGCGCGATATGGCGAGTGCGGTCAATCATCAGGTGGGTGAGGATATTTTTGTGTTGCCCGAATCACGCATCGACGAGCGGATTATGACCATTCCGGGCATCGATGGCCAGAAAATGAGCAAGTCGTATAACAATTACATCGATATCTTTCTGCCCGCCAACGAATTGTACAAGGTCATTAAAAAAATCGTTTCGGACTCCACACCCCTCGAAGCACCCAAGAACCCGGCGACGGATATTACTTTTCAGCTGTATGCCCTGCTGGCGGATGAAACGCAGGTAGAAACCATGCGCCAGAATTATCTGAATGGTGGTTATGGCTACGGTCACGCCAAAAAAGAGCTGTACGAACTGATCATCAGCCAGTTTGCGGAGGCTCGCGAAAAATTCAATTACTTCATGGACAACGAAACCGCGCTGGAATCTGAACTGCGCCACGGGGAAGAAAAAGCCCGTGCCGTTGCCTCCGTAACGATGGAACGGGTCCGCCGGAAATTAGGCTATACGTAACGGCGATTGAGTGAATGCGTGATTGAGTGAAAAGTATGCCGGATTCTTAACATACTTTTCACTCAATCACGCATTCACTCAATCGCGCATTGATTTTGGAAACACTCAACCAACTCGATACCGACCTGTTCCTGTGGCTCAACGGGTTGTATGCCCCGTGGCTCGATGCGATTATGGTGGGAGCCACGAAGCGAAATACGTGGATTCCGTTTTATGCCGTGCTGGTCGGGTGGTTGATTTTTCACTACCGGAAACAGGCGCTGGGTCTGGTGTTGACGCTGATCGTGGCCGTGGTTTTGAGTGATCAGATGGCGTCGACCGTCCTGAAACCGCTGACACTCCGGTTGCGGCCCTGCCACGAACCCGCCTTGCAAAAACTCATTCATCCGGTCCTGGAATGCGGAGGAACCTACGGGTTTGCATCGTCCCATGCTGCCAACACCTTTGCATTGGCGATGGCCTTGTGGTTGCTGATCGGCAAGCGGTTTGGCTGGGTACGGTGGGTGTTTCTGTGGGCGGTATTGGTATCCTATAGCCGGATTTACGTGGGAGCGCATTATCCGCTGGATGTGCTGGCGGGCGCAGGAGTCGGGGTTCTGATGGCAACCGGATGCGTCGTGGTGTACCACAAATGGCAGGCAAAAAACAGAATCGGGGTGAGTCGGTAATCTGTTTGTCCAAATTGGTCCGGTAATAGTCTTATACTCACGATTATATAAGAAAACTTTAGCCCACACTTCCCAATCATCCAACAATATTCGTATTTTTGCGGACATTTTCGGCACTGATTCAGCACTGAATGGCATCCCTCAACACGGTTAAAATTTTTTCAGGTAGTCAATCGACGTATCTGGCAGAGAAAATTGCCCATCAATACGGCAAAGATCTGGGCGGCTACACCCTTCGTAAATTCAGCGACGGAGAGTTGTCTCCGAGTTATGAAGAGTCGGTTCGGGGGTGTGACGTTTTTCTGATTCACTCCACCAATCCGCCCGCCGACAACCTGATGGAGTTGTTGCTGATGGTCGACGCAGCCCGTCGGGCATCCGCCCACTACGTGACGGTCGTTATTCCGTATTTCGGTTATGCCCGGCAGGACCGGAAAGACAAACCGCGGGTGGCCATTGCCGCCAAACTGGTGGCGAATATGCTGGCAGCTGCGGGTGCCGACCGTCTGATGACGATTGACCTGCACGCCGGTCAGATTCAGGGATTTTTCGATTTTCCGGTTGATCACCTCGAAGGAACATCGGTTTTTGTTCCCTACATCCGGAGTTTGAATCTGGACAATCTCCTCATCGCATCGCCGGATGTGGGCGGAGCGGCCCGGGCCCGCACGTTTGCGAAGCATTTCAACGCTGACATTGTGCTCTGCGACAAACACCGCAAACGGGCCAACGAAATTGCGTCGATGCAGGTGATCGGAGACGTGGAAGGTGCCAATGTCGTGCTGGTCGACGATTTGATCGATACGGGCGGGACGTTATGCAAAGCGGCCGAAATTATCCTGGAAAAAGGAGCGAAGTCGGTTCGGGCCATTTGTACCCACGCGGTGATGTCGGGGAAGGCGCACGATAATATTTCGAATTCGGTGCTGGAAGAGCTGGTGGTGTCAGACACCTTGCCGATGCGCCAGTTGAGTCCAAAAGTAAAAGTGCTGACGGTGGCGGATTTATTTGCCAAAGCCATCGGCCGCATTCGGGATCATGAATCTATTAGTTCATTGTTTATAAATTATTGAAAGAGAGAAAAGAGGATAGACAATAGAGTAAAGACAAAAAGCAACATGCAAATTGTCGGTTCTTTAGTGTTTCGGTCTTTCGTCTCTTGTCTAACATCTAAAATCGAATTAAAATGAAACAACACGAGATTGTAGGGTATAACAGAGCGAATCTCGGTAAGACAGAGTCGAAGGCTCTTCGTATCGAAGGAAATGTACCCTGTGTATTGTACGGAGGTAAAACGCAGGTGCATTTTTATTCACCAGCTATCCTGTTCCGGAAATTGCTGACGACGCCAGAAGCCTACGAAGTGACTCTGAACATTGAAGGTGACGAATACAAGGCAATTTTACAGGACGCCCAGTTCCATCCGGTCAACGACCAGATTCTGCACTGTGATTTTCTGGAAATTGTGGATGGTGTCGATATTAAAGTGGAGGTGCCCATCCGGTTTACCGGTGTTGCCCCCGGCGTTCAAAAGGGTGGTAAACTGATCCAGAAGCTTCGTAAACTGAAACTTCGCGGTGCGGCTGAACGCATTCCTGATTACGTCGATGTGAACATCGCGGACCTGGATTTGGGTAAAACCGTCAAAGTAAGTGCCGTCCAGCTCGAAGGTGTCGAAATTCTCGATGGCCCGATGCTGCCGATTGCCACGATTGAAATTCCGCGTTCTATGCGGGGAAAAGCCGCTTAACACCGGTTTCGTTGCTAATAGATTAAATGGAAAAGCCAGCTCGTTAGGGCTGGCTTTTTTTAGTTTACGGTTTACGGTATTCGGTATTCAGTTTAGGGTGGCTAATACAGGCTCAAACACGACGAAAGAACGCGTCAGCCACCGTAAACCGAATACCGTAAACCGTAAACTTTTACTTCTTCGTCACGCGAATTGAAATCCGGCGGTTTTGAGCGCGGCCTTCTTCGGTAGCATTGGATGCAACCGGATGTTCCTGGCCGTATCCTTCAGCATCCAGGCGATTTTTGTCAACTCCCAAAGATGCCAGTTCACTTTCAACCGAGCTGGCCCGGTCATCGGACAGCTTCAGGTTTGAATCCGGATTGCCGGTATTGTCGGTATAGCCACCGAGCTTGACGTTAACTTGAGGATAAGCCTTCAGGATTTCGGAAATGTTTTTCAATTGCTCCTGCGATTCCGGTTTGAGGGTCGCACTACCCGTTTCGAACGTCAGACGGTCGAAGTCGAACCAGGTTTCTTTGTCAACGGCTTTGGTGTCATCTTTGATAAACGCCAGCAGCTTGTTTTCCACACCCAATTCCGGCAGGTTTAAATCAACACCACTCGACAGCTTAACGGTTTGAAAATCGCCCAGATTTGGGGTACTGACGGATTCATTATCAGCCGCCGTTGATTTTTCAAGATCCACACCTTCCACACCACCCACGGCAACCTGGCCTTCCTGGGCGAAGTCGGCAGTTTCGGACGACTGCACGGCAATATACGGCGCAATAACGAGCGAAACGATCGACATCAGCTTGATCAGAATGTTCATCGAAGGTCCGGAGGTATCTTTAAAGGGATCACCAACCGTATCGCCCGTGACCGAAGCTTTGTGCGGCTCCGATTTTTTATAATAAATCTGCCCGTTAATTTCCACGCCTTTCTCGAATGATTTTTTGGCGTTGTCCCAGGCACCACCGGCGTTGCTCTGGAAAATGCCCATCAATACGCCGGAAACCGTGACACCGGCCAGAAAACCGCCCAGTACTTCCGGTCCAAAAATAAAACCGACGAGCACTGGTGAAATGAGCGCAATGGCTCCCGGTAAAATCATCTCGCGAATCGACGCCTGGGTTGAAATGGCAACGCATTTTTCGTATTCCGGTTTGCCCGTTCCTTCGAGAATGCCCGGAATTTCGCGGAACTGACGCCGAACCTCTTCCACCATTTTCATGGCGGCCCGACCAACGGCGGCAATCGCCAGTGACGAGAAGATGAACGGTATCATACCGCCGACGAATAAACCGGAGAGGACGTCCGCTTTGTAAATATCGATACCGGTAATGCCCGAAACGCCCACGAAAGCCGCCAGAAGCGCCAGGGAGGTTAGGGCGGCCGATGCAATAGCAAATCCTTTTCCGGTAGCTGCGGTCGTGTTCCCAACGGCATCCAGAATATCGGTGCGTCCCCGGACTTCTTCGGGCAGTTCGCTCATTTCGGCAATTCCACCGGCGTTGTCAGCAATCGGACCGAAGGCGTCGATGGCCAATTGCATGGCCGTGGTCGCCATCATCCCGGCGGCCGAAATGGCCACGCCGTATAGCCCCGCAAATTTATAGGAGATAAAAATCCCGGCTGCCAGCGTCAGAATCGGCAAAACCGTCGATTCCATACCCACCGAAAGGCCGCCAATGATGTTGGTCGCGTGCCCCGTTGACGACTGCCGAACGATGGTCATAACGGGCCGGCGGCCCATGGCGGTATAATATTCAGTGATAATCGACATCAGCGCACCCACCACCAGACCGGTGAAAATGGCATAAAACACATCGAGCCGCGTAAATTCAACACCCCGGATTTCCAGTATTCCGGTTGGCAGAACAGCATTGACCAGAAAATAGGAAGCAATAACCGTGAGGATGATGGATGCCCAGTTGCCTAGATTTAAAGCCGCCTGGACATTGCCTTTATCGTCTTTTACCCGAACAAAATACGTCGCAATAATGGAGAAAATCAGCCCCATGCCTGCAATCAGCATCGGCAGCACAATGGGTGCGTGGCCAAAAATATTGCTTACATCCGGAATGCGGATTTCGCGGCCCAATACCATCGTGGCCAGAATCGTGGCAACGTACGAGCCGAACAAATCGGCCCCCATCCCGGCTACGTCACCCACATTATCCCCGACGTTATCGGCGATGGTCGCCGGGTTTCGCGGATCGTCTTCCGGAATACCGGCTTCTACTTTTCCCACTAAATCGGCCCCCACGTCAGCGGCTTTGGTGTAAATACCGCCCCCAACGCGTGCAAACAGGGCAATTGACTCGGCCCCCAACGAAAAACCGGCCAGAACTTCCAGCGTTTTTTCCATGGGAATACCGTTGACATCGCCGGTTGTGCCCACATAGATGGAATAAAAAATGATGAATAGGACGCTCAATCCGATCACGGCCAGACTGGCAACGCCGATTCCCATCACCGAGCCCCCCGTAAAGGATACGGCTAAAGCGCGGGTTAAGCTGGTTCGGGCGGCCTGGGCGGTCCGGACGTTGGCTTTGGTAGCGATTTTCATGCCGATGTACCCCGCCAGGGCCGACGTGAAGGCACCAATGGCGAAAGCAATCCCGATGGGCCAGTCGGAGTTTTCAACCAGTGTTCCGGCAAAACTGAGCAGCACGGCTACGAAAATACCAAATACAATTAAAACGCGCCACTCGGCTTTTAGAAAGGCAATGGCACCGTCGGCGATGTAGGATGCGATTTCCTGCATCCGTTCGTTGCCAGCATCCTGGCGCGAAACCCACATAAATTTGGTGTACATCACCACCAGGCCAATGAGACCCAGAATGGGAACAAGGTAAATACTCGAATTCATGCTGTAAGATTAATGAGGTTTAATTTTTGCAAAGTCGCAAATATAATTGGATTGACAGCAATTGAAAATCACTAAACTGGATTTGATAGATTTTTTAGGGAAAAAGTGTTGCTATTTTTATGGCTTGAAAAAAATCAGACTATTATTTACAATGCATTTCAGAACGTAGTAGTTGGTTAATTTACCCTGACTATTTTTGTTGATCAAGTGACCGCTTTCTTCTGATGATAAACCGCCTTTCGCTCCGTTTCTGTTGTTATACCGCGCTCGCAATCACGGCGTTTGTGCAAGTTTCGTTCGGTCAAACCAAGCCTGCCGCAGCCGGAACGATTTTGCAGGGATTGAAAAAACTGAATGTCGTCGGATCTGTACTCTACGTAGCCGCTCACCCGGACGATGAAAACACGCAACTCCTGACGTACCTGGCCAATGAACGACTCCTGCGAACGGGCTACCTGGCACTTACCCGTGGCGACGGTGGTCAGAACCTGATCGGGCCGGAGCAGGGCGAATACATCGGCGTGATCCGGACGCAGGAATTGCTGGCCGCCCGGCGAATCGACGGGCCGGATCAGTTTTTCAGCCGGGCCAATGATTTTGGATTTTCCAAGTCCACCGATGAAGCCGTTCGGATGTGGGGGCAGGATCAGGTGCTGGGCGATGTGGTCTGGGTGATCCGGAAATACCGCCCGGATGTGATCATCACCCGGTTTCCGCCCGACAGCCGCGCCGGTCACGGTCACCATAGTGCATCGGCTTATCTGGCCGAAGAAGCCTTCAAGATTGCGAACGACCCTACCAAATATCCTGAACAGTTAAAATGGGTAAAACCATGGCAGCCGAAACGTATTTTCTGGAACGTCTTTATTCCGGGTGCCTTCCTGAGCAACAAAAAACCGGATGAACCGGGGGTGATTTCGGTAGAAACCGGCTTATACAATCCCTTATTGGGGAAATCGTACGGTGAAATTGCCGCCGAAAGCCGAAGCCAGCACAAGAGCCAGGGGTTTGGCGTTCCGGCCAGCCGGGGGGTTAAAATTGACTATCTGGCGCTGAAAGGCGGTGATCCGGCCCCAAACGACCCGTTTGATGCCATTGACTTAACCTGGAAACGCGTGGCCGGCAGTAGCAAAGTGCAGCAATTGATTACGCAGGCCATTGCGAATTTTAAGTCCGATAAACCATCGGCTTCCGTTCCCGTTTTGGTACAGACCTACAAGGCGCTCAACCAGCTCGATACCGCCAATGTATACGTGAAAGCAAAAAAGGCGGAGGTCGAAAACCTCATTCAGCAGTGCATCGGGCTGTGGTTTGAAACCAATCCCGGCGATTTTGCCGCGTCGCCCGGTGAAGCTATTCGGGTAACCAGCAGCGTTGTGAACCGCACCGATTTTCCGGTAAAACTGGTCGGCATACACATGCCCGCCATCCACAAAGATACCGTCACGAATCTGGTGTTAAAGCCAAACGATGTGGCCGCATTCACCACTACGGTAACGATTCCGGCAAATCAGCCCATCTCGCAGCCGTATTGGCTGGAGAAACCGGTGGTCAAAGGGCTGTTTCAGGTTAGCAACCAGACGCTGATTGGCAATCCCGAAAACCCACCGGCTTTTACAACGCTGTACACGTTTGATATTGATGGCCAGACGTTTACCTTCAGCCGACCCTGGAGTTACAAATCGACCGATCCCGTCGATGGTGAAGTGTATCGCCCGTTTGTCATTCAGCCTGCCGTTATGGCCAACCTCGCCGAACGGGTTTATGTGTTTGCGGATGATACCCCAAAAACCGTCGATGTCATTCTGAAATCGGGCCGGACGAACGTTTCTGGCAGCTTGAAACTGGAAGTCCCGGCGGGCTGGCGGATCGAACCGGCGCAACAGCCCTTTGAGTTAAAGGAGAAAATGCAGGAAATGCGGGTGTCGTTTCGCGTGTTTCCATCGGCAACCTATAGCGAGGGCAAACTGCGGGCGGTGGTTACTACCAGTTCTCCCGAGAAAACCGCTTACGCCAGCAGCCTGCGAATGGTGGCCTACAAACACATTCCTACGCAAACCCTGTTTCCGGCCGCTGAAGCCAAACTGGTCAAACTGGATGTCAAGGTAAAGAGCAAAAATATCGGGTATATTGCCGGTGCGGGCGACGAAGTTCCGGCGGCTCTGCAGCAGATCGGTTGTCTGGTAACCCCGCTAAGCCCCCGTGAATTGAATGCGGATTTAGCCGCCTATGATGCCATTGTCGTGGGCGTTCGGGCGTATAATACAGAAGAGTGGTTGCGGTATTATCAGCCCAAATTGATGGAATATGTCAAAAATGGCGGGACGATGATTGTGCAGTACGTAACTCCCGGCGGTTCGTTTATTCAGAATGGCTTGAAAATCAATCAGATCGGTCCATATCCGTTTACGGTTGGGCGGGAGCGCGTAACGGAGGAAGATGCTAAAATGACGTTCGTGAATCCGCAACATCCGCTGTTGAACACCCCGAACAAGATTACCGATCAGGATTTCAACGGCTGGATTCAGGAGCGGGGCATCTATTTTGCTCAGGATTGGGACAAAGCCTACGAACCCATTTTCTCGGCTCATGATGTCAATGAAGCCGCCAAAGAGGGAAGTTTAATTTACTGTAAATACGGGAAAGGACACTATATGTATACCGGTCTGGTGTTTTTTCGGGAACTGCCCGCGGGTGTCCCGGGTGCTTACCGCCTGTTTGCCAATATGATTTCGGTTGGTAAATAAGTGCCTGCGGACCAGCGGACGTGTCCGTCAGGTCTGTGCGTTTAGTCTAATTCCTGGGTATAAAAATTCTATGAAAGTCACGGACTAAAGTTCGTGAGTACGGAATGTGGCAAATCCAAATTGATACGGGGGGGACGTTTACGGATGGAATGGCAACCGATCCGGATGGGGTTATTCACCGTACCAAAGTACTTAGCAGCAGCTGTCTTCGGGGCATACTTGTGTCTGATAACGGGCTTTATCTCGAAGCGAAATGGTTGAAAAATCCGATTTTTAATGGCTACCAGCTTCGGGTCCTTGAAAGTGCTCAGGTGGCCACAGTTTTGAGCCTGGAATTATCTGGTAAGTTGCTGTTGGATAGAGAAATACACTGTCAAGATAAAGTAACCGTTGAGCTATTTACGGGCGAAGAAGCTCCGGTTTTAGCCACTCGTCTGTTAACCTTAACGCCGTTAGATAAGTCATTTCCCCCGTTGGAGATGCGTCTGGGAACTACGAAAGGGACCAATGCCTTGCTGGAACGAAAAGGCGGACGGGTGGCCCTGATCGTTACCAAAGGATTCAACGATTTGCTCACGATTGGCACCCAGCAACGGCCCCATCTATTTCAATTGGACATTCCGCCCGCTGAGGTCATTTACGAGACGGTCTGGGAAGTGGATGAACGGATGGACGCCCGGGGGCAACCCATCACTTCGCTGACGGACCAGGAAGTGAGCTTACTTCTCCACCAAATCGGGCTGACAAAACCGGATGTTATCGCCGTTTCGCTGCTGAATTCGTACCAAAATCCGTTGCACGAACAACAATTGGGCGAAGCACTGCGAAAAGTCGGTTGGACAGTCAGGCTTTCCAGTGAAATTTCATCTGCTATTCAGTATCTGCCCCGGACCCAGACAACCGTTGTCGATGCTTACCTGACGCCGGTTTTGAGTTCGTATTTATCCAATCTGACACACCAACTGGGCGGCCATCCGGTTCGGGTGATGACCAGCGGGGGCGGCCTGGTAAAAGCGGAGCTGTTCCAGCCCAAAGACAGCTTGTTGAGCGGACCGGCGGGGGGCGTGATTGGTGCCGGGCAGGTTGCCAGCACCCTGGCCGACTTTTCAATTCAGCGAACGCTGACACTCGATATGGGCGGTACCAGCACCGATGTGGCCCGATTCGACGGGCAGGTCGATTACCGGTTTAAAACAAACGTGAGCTCGTTTGAACTGCAATCGCCTTCCCTGGCGGTTGAAACCGTCGCGGCAGGTGGCGGTTCGATTTGCTGGTTTGAAGAAACGGGTTCGACGTTCGGCCAATTGCGCGTTGGCCCCCAGAGTGCGGGCGCTTTTCCCGGACCGGCCTGCTACGGAGCCGGTGGTCCGCTGACGATTACCGACGTTAATTTGTTGCTGGGACGACTGCATCCGGCGTTGTTTGGCATTCCGGTTTATCCCGAAAAAGCCCGGGAAGCTTTGCAGGTAATTCGGCAACAATTGGAAGAGCAGACGGGTCAGCCCGTCGACGAGCAAAGCCTGCTAATTGGTTTCGAGCGGATTGCCAACGAAACGATGGCCGGGGCGATTCGGAAAATTTCCGTCGCCCGCGGTTTTGATCCGAAGGAGTATGCCTTGCTGGTTTTTGGTGGAGCCGGTGGGTTACATGGTTGCGCTGTTGCTCAATTGCTTGGTATTCAAACGCTTATTTTGCCATTCGATGGCGGTTTGTTGAGCGCCTACGGTATTGGTCAGGCCCGGATCGAGCGAATGGCAACCCGGCAAATCCTGAAACCTTTCTCTGACGCGGTGTTGACGCTGGCCGATCACGTCGATGAATTAATCCAAAAAGCAACGCAGGATCTGCGGCAGGACGGTGGCGAATCGGTTGTTGCGGATGTGCAAAACGTCCTTCTGTTCATGCGACTGACTGGCCAGGAAAGTACGCTTGAAATACCGTATAACCGGACAACAATTCGTGACCATGAACAGGAAATCGGTTTCCTCTTCCGGCAACGGTATCAGCAACTTTACGGTCATTTTCCGGCAAACCGGCGAATCGAACTGGAAAGCATTCGGGTTATTGTTCGTGAGCAAAAACCGCTTTCCCTGATCAATCCGAAAAGTCAAACCACCCTTCCGGCAAAACCGTCCTTTTCTACGGGTTCAGTTCCGGTTTATGAATGGGAAAAACTGCCGGAAGGTTCTTTTTTCAAAGGCCCGGCTTTGCTGTTAAATACAACCTCATCGGGCTTCCTCGAAACCGGTTGGGAGGTCACGATCGGCCCAAACCGGAATGCCGTTGCCCGGTTTACCGGAGCCGCAAAAACCGTCGATACCCCTTTGCTGGAAGCGGCTCAAACCGAATTGTTCGCCCGGCGCTTCGTGGCGATTGCGGAGGAAATGGGCGCACAGTTGCAGCGAACGGCCTTTTCGGTCAACGTGAAAGAACGGCTGGATTTTTCCTGCGCGTTGCTCAATGAAAAGGCTGAATTGCTGGTCAATGCGCCCCATATTCCGGTGCATCTGGGCAGTTTAGGGATTTGTACCCGTTTGGTATTGAGTAAGTTGCCTTTGAATCCGGGAGATGTCATCATCACCAATCACCCCAAATACGGCGGTTCTCATTTGCCCGATGTAACCCTGATTTCGGGCGTATATACCGAAAACGAAGCGTTGATTGGGTACGTGATCAACCGCGCTCACCACGCCGAAATTGGTGGAAAAGTGCCAGGATCGATGCCGCCCGATGCCACGCGGTTGGTGGAGGAAGGTGTGGTTCTGGAACCCCAGTACCTCGTTCAGGGCGGGCGCTATTTGTGGGAAGAAATTCAAAAACGGTTTGTAGAAGCCGACTATCCAACGCGCTCGCTGGCCGAAAACCGGGCGGATATTGAGGCCGCTCTGGCATCGCTGCGGGCGGGCGAAACCGCGTTGCAGGAAATGGTGCGGCAGCACGGTTTGGCCACGGTTCATCAGTACATGCAGCAACTGGGTGATTCGGCGGCCAATTCGTTAAAACCGGTGCTGGCACAGTATGCCGGACGCTCGTTTCATGCAGAAGAATCGCTGGACGATGGTCACCGGATTTGCGTCACTATTACGGTTGAAAAGGAGCGGATTTACTTTGATTTTGAAGGAACATCGGCGGTGCATCCCCGCAATCTGAACGCTAATTTGTCGATTCTGTACAGTGCGGTTTTGTACGTTCTCCGGCTGTGGTGCGGTCAGGATATGCCCCTGAATGAAGGGCTGATGGCCCCGGTTTCGCTGCTTTTACCCGATTGCTTTCTCAATCCCACGTTTTCCGACGATCCGGCGGAATGCCCCGCGGTGGTGGGCGGAAATACGGAAGTCAGCCAGCGGCTGGTCGATACGTTGCTGAAAGCCCTGGGATTGGCCGCGTGCAGTCAGGGGACGATGAACAACTTTCTGTTTGGCAAATCGGCCCCGCTTTCGGACGCTTTCGGGTATTACGAAACCCTGGGTGGGGGGGGCGGTGCCGGGCCGGGTTTTGTAGGTCGCTCGGCCGTACATCAGCACATGACCAATACCAAACTGACTGATCCTGAGGAACTGGAACGCCGGTATCCGGTTCGTTTACACCGGTTTGCCATTCGCCAGCGATCGGGCGGGGCGGGGCAATGGCCGGGCGGTGATGGCCTGGTTCGGGAAATTGAATTTCTGGAACCCGTTCAGGCGACGCTGCTCAGCCAGCACCGGAGCGAGGCTCCGTATGGTTTAAAGGGGGGAGAACCGGGTCAAACCGGAAAACAAACATTGGTCGAAACGGATGGAACGGAAACCGCCTTGCCGGGAATTTTTACACGAGCCATGAAAGCGGGCGAAAAAATCCGGATCGAAACGCCGGGTGGTGGTGGGTTTGGAAGTACGAAATCATGAAACCAGAAAACTTAATCGATCTGAGCCATGTCATTGAAAATGGCATGATTACGTATAAAGGCTTACCGGCACCGATCATCTGCGATTATTTAAGTCGGGAAGACTCGAAGACGTTTTACGAGGAAGGAACGCAGTTTCAGATCGGTAAAATCGAACTGGTGACGAACACCGGGACTTATATCGACTGTCCGTTTCATCGCTACGCAGACGGGAAGGATTTGTCAGAAACCAGGCTTCACAACTTTGTCGATCTGGAAGGCGTAGTCATCGACGCGCGCAACGCCCTCGAAATTGGCGTCGAATTTTTCATGAATAAGGATGTGGAGGGCCGGGCGGTGCTGATTTTTACCGACTGGGCACGGCATTGGCGGACGGATTTGTATTTTGAAAATCATCCGTATGTCACCGAAGAAGCGGCCCAGTACCTGGTGGATCGGGGAGCACGGCTGGTTGGAATCGATAGCCATAACATCGATGATACCCGGGCGAAATCAAGACCCGTGCACTCGGTCTTATTGAAACAGGAAGTTCTGATTGTGGAGCATCTGTGCAATCTGGATCAGTTGCCGCCTACCGGGTTTCTATTCAATGCCGTTCCGCCGAAATTCAAGGGCGTTGGGACCTTTCCCGTTCGGGCGTATGCCAAGCTGGTGGTTCGTTAAACCCGCTTAAAAATGGAAGTTATTCGGTGGGTGGAAATTGAAATAACGCATTAGTTGGTATATTCATACCGCAACATTTTATCCCTCTTCTTGTGCCAAAATCGCTATCCTTTCGCTCTGGTCTGGGGAGCATTCTGTTCTGGTCGGTCATTTCAGCGGCTTTCATTGGTCCGGGCACCGTCACGACCTGTTTACTGGCGGGTTCGCGGTTTGGCCTTCAGTTGCTTTGGGCGCTTTCCTTTTCAACCATCGGAACCATTATTCTCCAGGAAGCCGCTGCCCGCATCACAATTGCCTCCGGTTTGAGCCTGGGGCAGGTCGTCGCGCAGTCGTATGGAACACGAAGTCGGTTGATCGCCGGTTTATTATTAAGTTCTGTGATAGGGGGTTGTGCCGCTTACCAGGCCGGAAATATTCTGGGTGCCGTTTCCGGCCTTTCGTTGATAACCGCCATTTCACCCACTTTTCTGACCGCAGCCATTGGGGCCGTATGTGTGTTTCTGCTTTGGCGCGGTTCAACCGGATTGATTGCCCAAATTTTAGGCACAATTGTATTCGTTATGGGAATTGCCTTTGCGTATGTTGCCACCCGGTCTGATCAATCGGCGGGAGCGTTTGTTGGTGCGCTGGTGCGGCCGGTTTTGCCCACCGATTCCTTTGTGCTGGTGATTGGGCTGATTGGAACGACCATTGTGCCTTATAATTTGTTTCTGGCGTCGGGCATTGGACGAGAACAGTCGCTGGCCGAGATGCGCTGGGGAATTGGCGTGGCCATCCTGATCGGTGGGTTGATTTCGATGGCAATTTTAGTGAGTGGAACGCTGGTAACGGGCGAGTTTTCATTCCGCAATGTGGCCGATACCCTGGCAAACCGCCTTGGCATCTGGAGCCAGGTTCTGTTTGCCTTTGGGTTATTTGCCGCCGGTTTTACGTCCGCGCTGACTGCCCCATTAGCGGCTGCCGTAACGGCCCAGAGCCTGATGGGCTGGGGGAGTACCTCCTGGCAATATCGGCTGGTTTGGCTGGGCGTAATGGGAATTGGGTTGATTTTCGGACTTTTGAATGCGCGACCTGTACCCGTCATCATTGTTGTTCAAGCCATTAACGGTATTTTGCTGCCCGTCGTAACGATATTTCTGTTTCAGGCGGTCAACAGCAAAAAGCTGATTCCTGACGAGTATCGGAACTCCTGGCTTCAAAATGTGGCTATGCTTCTGGTGGTTGGCGTTTCCCTGCTTTTTGGCGGGTGGAACGTCTGGCTGGCAGTCCGGAATTTGCTGAATTAGACGGATTAAACCCGCTCCGGATCGTTCATCACAAATCCGGTTGATTTTGGTTTTGGAGAAGTGTATCTTCGATTAATCAAACAAATGATGGTATGAAAACGAGAAAAAATATACTGACTTTGTGGGTTTGTATCGGGTCGATTTTGGCCTTAAGTGGCTGTGCCCCAAAAGTGTACCAGCTAAAACCGGTTTCCGGCGATGTGGCTTTGATTGATGGCCGACCGACCACGAAAGCGGAGAAAGACGGTATTGTGGTCGTCGCTTCCTACGAACGGCTTGATTTGCAATATGTTGCGCTGGATGTTGAAATCAAAAACAGGACCGACCGTCCATTCGACGTCAACCCGGCGGATTTTGAATACACGGCTTTGGATGAGGAGCAGCATACGGTATTTCGGACGACGAGTTCACCCCAGAAACCCCTCATGTTCTCGGCTGCCGATCCTGTTCACGAAGCCGACCGAACGGTTTATAACCAGGAACGGGAAGTAAAACGGCTGAAAACGGCGAAAATCATCAATACGGTTTTGTTGGTGGCTGCCGTTGCCAGCGACGTCGCGAGCTCGTCATCCCGCAACAACCAGCGCCCCGAGCGTTGGGCTCAAAACCGGATTACGCACAACAACCTCTATTCGGCTATTCAGGCGAAGCGCATCATCGACCACGGCATGTTTGCCGACCGGATGCAACGCTACGATTACGAAGCGTATCGCTGGAAGGAACTGGCCTTAAAACCCACGACGATTCAACCCGGCGAATCCGTTCGGGGACTGGTGTATTTGCCCATGAGCCGCGATGCCAGACACATGCTGGTGAATTATCCGGTGTCTGATTATGAGTCGATTATGATTACATTTCAGCAGGAATGGGTAAAAGCTGAGAAGCAGAGGAAGTAAATCCAATTGTCTGAACTGCCAGAAAATTTACTTGTTTTTACGGAACTACCATCCTGACTACCAAAGGATTGAGGCAAATCGACGTTGTGATCTCAGCCTTGAAAGCGCAGGTAGGCGAGAGGATATTTGGTAAATACCTGGAAAACGAGTTGGCGAAATCAAATGAGTTTAAAACGTATTTTTTTAACCGCTGACAATCAGATTTCGGCAAATATTCTGTTGGCAAACCGGATTAAGCTCGATCGAAAGCGTTATTTTAGCCAGATAATTTCTTTTGAAAACCGGTACCGATGCAATTCTCACACCTCCATTGCCACACCCAGTACTCGCTGCTCGACGGGCAGGCTGAGATCAAAAAGCTGATTAAGAAGGCCAAATCCGACAACATGCCCGCCGTTGCCATCACCGACCACGGCAACATGTTCGGCGTGTTCGAGTTCGTAGCCGAAGCCGCCAAACAGGGCGTCAAGCCGATTGTGGGTTGTGAATTTTACGTCGTTGAAGACCATACCAAAAAACAGTTTACCAAAGAACAGAAAGATATTCGCTACCACCAGTTGCTGCTGGCGAAGAACCCGCAAGGCTACAAAAATCTGATCAAACTCTGCTCGCTGGGCTACATGGAAGGCTTGTACGGGAAGTACCCGCGCATCACCAAAGCCCTGATCGACCAGTATAAAGAAGGGCTGATTGCGTCGACCTGCTGCATCGGCGCGTCGGTTCCGAAAACCATTCTGAAGAAGGGCGAAGAAGCGGGCGAGAAAGAATTTCAGTGGTGGCTCGACCGGTTTGGCGAAGATTATTACGTGGAACTGCAACGCCACGAGATTCCCGATCAGATCAAAGTCAACGAGGTGCTGGTGAAGTTCGCCCGCAAATACAACGTCAAAATCATTGCTTCCAACGACTCGCATTACGTCGACCGCGAAGACTGGGTGGCGCACGATATCCTGCTGTGTGTCAACACGAACGAAAAGTTGAGTACGCCTTCCGAAAAAGAATTTAACGATGAGGAAGGAGCCAAGAAAGGCACGCGGTTTGCGTTTTTCAGCGACCAGTTTTATTTCAAGAATACGCAGGAAATGTCGACGCTTTTCCGGGATTTGCCGGAAGCGATCGACAACACCAACGAGATTGTCGACAAGGTTGAAACGCTGAAACTGAAGCGGGATATTCTGCTGCCGAACTTCGTGATTCCCGACGGTTTTGCAACGCAGGACGATTACCTCGAATACCTGACCTTTAACGGGGCCAACCAGCGCTACCGGGTTCTGACGCCCGAAGTCGATGAGCGTCTGCGGTTTGAGCTGGGCGTGATCCGGCAAATGGGATTCGCGGGCTACTTTCTGATCGTGTCGGATTTTATCCAGGCCGGGCGCGATCTGGGTGTGATGGTGGGCCCGGGGCGGGGTTCGGCGGCTGGTTCGGCGGTGGCCTATTGCATCGGGATAACGAACATCGACCCCATCAAGTACAACCTGCTTTTCGAGCGGTTTTTGAATCCCGACCGGAAGTCCATGCCCGATATTGATACCGACTTTGACGACGAAGGTCGCCAGAAGGTGATCGATTACGTGGTGAAAAAATACGGCAAGCAGCAGGTGGCCCAGATTGTTACGTACGGTACGATGGCGGCTAAATCGGCCATCAAGGACGTTGCCCGCGTGATGGAATTGCCGCTGTCCGAATCAAACGCCCTGGCCAAGCTCGTGCCTGACAAGCCGACGTACAACATGACCCTCAAAAAGATTTTTGAGGACTCGATCGATACGCTGGGCATGATGATTCAGCCGGAGGAGGTCGAGAATGTGAAGAAAATGCGGGCCATCGAAGCGGGCAACGATTTGTCGGCCAAAGTCTTGAAGCAGGCGCGGAAACTAGAAGGGAACATCCGGAATACGGGTATTCACGCGGCCGGGATTATCATTGCGCCGGAGGATTTGTCGAACATCGTTCCGGTATCGACTTCCAAGGAAACCGACCTGATTATCACGCAGTACGAAGGAAAAGTGATCGAGGATGCGGGCGTTATCAAGATGGACTTTCTGGGGTTACGAAACCTCACGATCATCAAGGAAAGCCTGCGGCTCATCAAACAAAACCACGGCGGATTATTCGTAAACGGGGTTGAAACCGACATCGATGACATTCCGCTCGACGACGAGGAAACCTACAAGACCTTCCAGCGCGGTGAAACGAACGCCATTTTCCAGTTCGAATCCGACGGTATGAAAAAATACATGAAAGATCTTCGGCCGGACCGGTTTGAGGATCTGATTGCGATGAACGCCCTGTATCGACCTGGCCCGATTGCCTACATACCGAACTTTATCAACCGGAAACACGGGCGGGAAGAAGTGAAATACGACTTGCCCGAAATGGAGGAATTTCTGGCGGATACCTACGGAATTACGGTCTATCAGGAACAATTGATGCTGCTTTCGCAGAAACTGGGCAATTTTACCAAAGGGGATGCCGACGTGTTGCGGAAAGCGATGGGGAAAAAAGACCGCGCGACGCTCGACAAAATGAAGGGCAAATTCATGGACGGCTGCACGGCCAATAAATTGCCAATCAAGATCTGCGAAAAAGTCTGGACCGACTGGGAAGCGTTTGCTTCGTACGCCTTTAACAAGTCACACTCAACCTGTTATGCGTTTGTGGCCTACCAGACGGCCTATCTAAAAACGCATTACAAATCGGAATACATGGCGGCCGTTTTGACCAGTTCGCTGGGCAACATCGATAAAATCACCTTCTTTATGGAAGAGTGCAAAGCCATCGGTATTCCGGTTCTGGGTCCGGACATCAATGAATCGGAGCGGTTTTTCGGGGTCAACCAGAAAGGGGAAATCCGGTTTGGACTGGGAGCCATTAAAGGGACCGGCGATGCGGCCGTGGAATCCATCATTGAGGAACGTAAAAACGGCGGGCCGTTCAAGGATGTGTACGATTTTGTGATTCGGATCAACCTGCGAACCGTCAATAAAAAGACCCTGGAAAGTCTGGCCTACGCCGGGGCTTTTGATAATCAGGAGGAATTTCACCGGGCGCAGTATTTCACCCCGGCCGAAGGCGAAACGACGACGTATATTGAAAAATTGACCCGGTATGCCAACAACTACCACGCTGAAAAGTCGGCGGCCCAGCAGTCGTTGTTTGGCGGTATTGGTGGTGAACCCAATATTGCCCGGCCCAAACCGCCCGTTGTGGAGCCCTGGAGCGAGATCGAACGACTGAAATTTGAAAAAGATGTCGTTGGATTTTACATTTCCGGCCACCCGCTCGATGAATTTCGGATCGAACTGGAGAGTTTCTGTACGTGTACCCTCGATAAATTATTTGACGAAGCCAATCAGGGCCGGGAAATTACCGTGGGCGGTATTGTGACGAGCAAACAACTGCGGCAATCCAAAAACGGAAATCCGTTCGTGATTTTTAAACTGGAAGATTACAACGGAACGGTGGAAATGAGCTTGTTCGGCGAGGATTTTGTGCGGATGGGCAATTACATCGAAGAAGGCTTGTTTTTGCACATCAAAGGAAAGCTGCAAAACCGCTGGAACTCAGACACCTTCGAATTTCGGCCGAATTTTATCCAGCTCTTGACCGAGGTGCGGCAGAAATACAGCAAGGAATTGTGTGTTCAGCTGGATTTGAAGCTGATAAACAACGAGTTTGTGGCCAAAATTGCGGATTTGGTAAAAACCTATCCGGGTTCCTGCAATCTGGTGCTGCGGGTAACGGACGATGAAGACCGGGTCGATGTCAGCATGCTGTCGAGGCCCTTTAAAATTGCGCCGGTGAATGAATTGTTAAAAGAACTGGACGCGATCGATGGAGTCGGCTACCGGCTGAATTAATGTTGAACTTTTTTCCAATTCAAAACATTGTACGTACATAAGAGTTAAAATAGACAAATAATCGAGATACAATCATGGCAAAAGCGATTGAAATAACCGACGCCAACTTCGCAGAAGTAATCAATTCTGATATACCGGTACTAGTGGATTTTTGGGCTGAATGGTGTGGCCCCTGTAAAATGATCGGACCCGTTGTGGAACAACTGGCGGGCGAATACGAAGGCAAAGCCATCGTCGCTAAAATGGATGTGGATATGAACGCCCAGATCCCCGCTCAATTCGGTATTCGCAGCATCCCGACCTTGATGGTCTTCAAAAACGGTAAAATGGTTGATAAGGTGATCGGTGCCGTTGCCAAATCCGTTCTGGAACAGAAATTAGTAGCCCAGTTGTAAGCGGGTTACCTACCCATAGATTTTAAAAGCCGGGCAGAAATGTCGGGCTTTTTTGTTGTCTTTTTGGAATGTAAAGTCACAAACTGATTCTGAAAACTTGCCCGGTTTCGTCTTTTGGTCTATCTTACGATGGAACGAATACGACCCCAACCATGCGATCATTTTTCCTGCTGATTTTTCTTTTCGGTTCAATTTCGGCCCAATCCCAGGCTTTCCTTCCCAAAGAAATCGCGCGGTGGCAGAAGCGGGCGAAAAAAATCACCATCACCCGCGATACCTGGGACATCCCTCATATTTACGGAAAAACCGACGCTGACGTTGTTTTCGGGCTTTTGTATACCCAGTGTGAAGACGATTTTGCGCGGGTGGAAGAAAATTACCTCGACGCCATCGGGCGGATGGCCGAAGTCGACGGCGAAAAGGCGTTGTACCACGATCTCCGCGCCCGGCTTTTTATGGACACCACGCACGCTATTGCTTTGTATAAAAAATCGCCAGCCTGGATGAAAAAACTACTGGATGCTTTTGCGGATGGTACTAATTATTATCTCTATACGCACCCCAATGTCAAACCCCGTTTGCTAACCCGGTTTCAACCCTGGATGCCCCTCATGTTCAGCGAAGGCAGTATTGGCGGAAACATCAGCGTGGTTTCAACCGAGCGAATCAAGGCATTTTATACCAATACGAAATGGTCGGCTGAGGTGCCGGCTTTTGATAAAAACGAACGCGAACCCGTCGGCTCGAACGGTTTTGCGATTGCTCCCTCAAAAACCGCATCGAAGAAGGCCATGCTGCTGATCAATCCGCATACTTCGTTTTATTTCCGGTCGGAAGTCCATTTGGTGAGTAAGAAAGGATTGAATGCGTACGGGGCCGTAACCTGGGGTCAATTCTTTGTCTATCAGGGCTTTAATCAAAATTGTGGCTGGATGCATACCTCCGGCGATGCGGATTCGATGGACGAATACCTCGAAACCGTCGAGAAAAAAGACGGGGTCTACCAGTACAAATACGGGAATGAATGGCGTCCGGTTAAAACCGAGAAAATAGCGCTGCCCTATAAGTCCGGCAACGGGATACAGTACAGGGAATTTACGATTTACCGCACTCACCACGGGCCGGTGGCGGGCCAGCTGGGCGATAAATGGATCACCATCCGGATGATGGATGATCCGCTGAACGCCCTGGCGCAGTCGTATCTGCGGACCAAAGCGAAGGACTACGCGAGTTACCGGAACGTGATGAAATTGAACGGCAATGCAACCAATAATACCGTATACGCCGATCGAAACGGCACGATTGCCTACTGGCACGGAAACTTCATCCCAAAACGCAATCCAAAATTTGACTGGAGCCAGCCCGTTGATGGCAGCAATCCGGAAACGGATTGGAAGGGATTCCACGAAATCGATGAGATCGTTCAGGTTAAAAATCCGGCCAGCGGCTGGATTCAGAATTGCAATTCAACGCCGTTTTCGGTTTCCGGACCCAGCAGCCCGGCCATTAGTCAGTATCCGACGTACATGGCACCGGATGCCGAAAATTACCGGGGCGTCAATGCAGTCCGGGTTTTGAGCCAAAAGAAAGTATTTACGCTGGATACCCTAATTGCAGCCGCTAACGATCCGCACCTGGCCGGGTTTGACGACCTGATTCCCGCATTGGTGCAGGCGTATAAAACCGTCGCAGCAAAATCGGACGACCAGCCGAAACCGCTGGCCGAAGCCATCGAGCTATTGAGCAACTGGGATAACACCTATGGCACGAACTCGGTGCCTACCACGCTGGCGGTTTATTGGGGTGAGCGGATTCAACGGCTGGCCCGTTCTCAACTTAAAGGAGACCAACGGTTTGATTTTCTGACGTTTACCGATTATGTGATCAAAAACACCACACCCCAGGATAAAGTGAAAATGCTCTCCGACGCAATGGATGAGCTCACGCGGGATTTTGGTACCTGGAAAACACCCTGGGGAGAAATCAATCGTTTTCAGCGGCTGACCGGCAAAATTACCGAAACCTTCGACGATCAAAAACCGAGTCTGCCGGTCGGTTTCACCTCCGCGACCTGGGGTTCGCTGGCGTCTTTTGGGGCACGAACCTATCCGGGTACGAAAAAACGGTATGGCAGTGTGGGCAATAGTTTTGTGGCCGTCGTGGAGTTTGGTGATCGCGTGAAAGCCCGAACCGTCGTCAACGGGGGGCACAGCAGCAACCCGGCCTCTCCGCATTTCAACGATCAGGCGGCCCTGTACAGCGCCGGAAAATTCAAGGACATCTGGTTTTACCCCGAAGAAATTCAGCAGCATGTTGGCAAGACGTATCATCCGGGCGAGTGAGGACCGGCGGTATTACGGCTTTTCCTTTCCGGCCAAAATCCAGTTATACACCATCCTGATTTCGCCATACGTAACGGTATCGTCTAGTCCGGATTTGGCCTCCGTCAGGGTTTTGGGCAGGTGAGTTTCCAGGTAAGCCCGAATGGCTTCTGCTTTTTCAACGGGTATGAGGTCATGAATCGATAAATCGCCGGTGCTGACAAACTGCGCCAGATGCCCTTCAACCGTCGAAACGGCAATAGTTCGTTCCTGTGCGATGGCCTGGACGCTTTTGCCTTCCCGGAAAAGCGTCAGGCTCAGGGCGGGAGAAGGTGTTTTAGGCGGTTTTTCCTTGCTGGCCGGAACCGGCATCGGTGGGCTTGTTCTGGGCTCCTCGTCAGAAAACGCCCGAATAATGGCCAAAACTTCTTCCCCGATCATTTTTACTTTTGTTTTTCCGAATCCCTTGACGGTTAACAATTCTTCGGTTGTCGTGGGGCGGATGCGGCTTAATTCAAGGATCGTTTTTCGGGGCAAAACCATATAACCGGCGCTGTCGTTTTCGCCCGCCAGGTCGTCCCGCCATTTCGTCAGGGCCTTATACAGGCTCGTTCCGGCTTTACTGCCGCTGCTTTCCGTTGCGTCACCGGTTTTCCGGCGCTCCTTCGATTTTCGATTGGGCTGAAAAATCAGGTCCGACTCATTGCGGGATTTCAGGTAGGCCAGGGCATCAAAACCGGTTCGGCAACTGTCGAAGCAGTGCATTTTGATGAACAATTCTTTTTCAAGTTCGTCCAGCGATTCGCGCAGGGATTCCTGAACGAGTTTGTTGTCCGATTCCGTTGGGCAAACGTACAGCACAGGAAGCAGTTCGTGATGGATCAGATCTTTAAAATAGGTACCGGCTTTCCGGATCCGTTCCTGCAACGGCTGATTTTCCTCCGGTAAAAGACTTTCGGCAAAATAGGCCGGAAGCTGCCGGCGGAACCGGATGGCCAGACCCGCGGCTTTTTCGCTGAAGAGGGATTTTAATTGTGTAAGCAGCTGGTCAATGCCTTCGTCTAAACTCGACGCATTTTCTCTGGCCAGCCGGAGGGCTTTGTTCAGTAAATAATCCGATCGGTCGAACGAAAAAAGATCCAGCAGCAGATTCTCCTGAGTAGTCTGCTTCGAATTCCACAACTCCTGCTCATCGGGCGTTTGCAACTGGACCTGTTCGTGAAATTCCTCCAGGAGCATCTCCGTTTTGATACTGTGGGAGGGAATGGGGGTGCGTAATACTAATCCGTCGAGGGTTTTACACCGACTGAGCGCCACATACACCTGTCCGTGTGCAAACGCCGACGACGCATCGATAATGGCTTTTTCGAACGTCAGTCCCTGACTTTTATGGATGGTGATGGCCCACGCCAGCTTGAGGGGATACTGGATAAATTTGCCAATGGGTTCTTCCTTGATCTCATTCGTGGTGGCATCGAGCGAATACCGGATATTCGTCCATTCGAGTCGATCCACAACGAGCGTTTCCGTTTCTTTGGGGCATTTGACGTAAATAAAATCGTCATCGATGTCGGTAATACGCCCGATTTTTCCGTTGTAAAACAGTTTATCGCGCGAAATATCGTTTTTGACAAACATCACCTGCGCCCCCACTTTCAATTCCAGACGGGCTTCGGTCGGGTAGGCGTGGGCCGGAAATTCGCCTTCGATGGTCGCTTCAAACGTATGAACCGGATTCGTTAACGCCCCTAATTTCTGGTTGTTGATCTGCTGGGCGACGGTATTGTGGGTGGAAAGGGTAATGTATCCTTCGCTGTCATCCGGTTTAAAATCAGGAATATAGCGTTGATTTAAGTCATCCAGCTGCGCTCGCGTTACCCGTTTTTCCCGGATGCCGTTCAGGATATCGATAAACCGCTGGTCGGACTGCCGGTAAATATGCTGCAATTCGATGGCGATGTACGGCGTTTTTCGCAGGGCGCGGCTTCCGAAAAAATAACCGGTTTCGTAATGCGGTTTCAGAAAAGCCCAGTCTTCATCCCGAATAACCGGTGGCAACTGCTGCATGTCGCCAATGAGCAGCAATTGAACCCCGCCGAATGGTTCCGAACGGTGGCGGTAGCGTCGTAAAACTTCATCGATTCCGTCGAGCACATCGGCCCGAACCATGCTGATTTCGTCGACAATCAGCAGATCGAGCGTCCGGAAAAGCTTGATTTTCTCGCGGTTGATTTTCTTCGATTCCTGCCCCGCAGCCCCCGGCACCAGGGGGCCAAAGGGCAGTTGAAACAGCGAATGGATGGTGACACCCCCGGCGTTGATGGCGGCTACACCGGTGGGGGCAACAACGGCCAGTCGTTTGGACGACAATTGTTTAATCTCGTGTAAGAACGTCGTTTTCCCGGTTCCGGCTTTTCCCGTCAGAAACACGTTTCGATTCGTGTGCAGGATGAAATCGTACGCGAGCTGACGCTTTTCGTTGACAATGGCGGGCATATAGTAACAATAAATAAAATGCTGAACGTCAATAAGTTACATGGGGGTTGTCACCTTGGCGTTCGTCCTCAAATTTAAGGTCAATATAGCAAAAGGAACCGGATCAGACAACGGTTTTTCAGATCAGATGCCTACGAATTAATCGAAGTGGGCAGGTAGTCAAGGTTGGAAACCTCACCCCGCAGATCCATCAACAGCGTCCGTACATTCAAGGGATAGTTATTTTTTTCACACCATTCGTGAATGGCGTGGGCTAGTCGCCCGGCATTCTCTTTATGCAGCTGGTATTCCGTTAGCTGACCTTCCGGCGAGTCGTCAAACGTGCCTTCAGCGCCCAGGAATTTTTCGTAGGCTCCGCAATGCCGGTGTTCGAGAATATAAACATCCTTGATGCCGTGTAATTCGCAAGCCGTCCCGATGTGTTCAAACAGCACTTCATTCCACGATGCATGCAGATTGGCGCCCAGTGAGCTACCGGCCAGGATGAACTGATCGTAGCGGTTGGTCAGGTTGTCGCGCTGCATAAACCGCACAATATCGTCAAGAAGCCGTAAGTCCATGCAACTAAGCAGCAAAACATTTTTGCGGGGAGCCGGATAGGAATTGGTTGGGGTCGGTAGTTGATCGTTCATTAAAATACAATGTATTTTCAGCCCATATTGTTTTGCAATAGAGCTCAAAGTAGACAATTTGAGGGACGCTAACCCATAAGGCTCAAGGGTATAGCAGTATTCCGCTGGTATTTTTTGTTATTCGTATTCCGCTGTTTCCGAAAAATGCATATCGATTGAGTGGCTTGTTCGTTTAAAATCTAAGCGTTATTTTTACTCATCAGATGATATGATGACTTCAGAAACGATCCTCATAAAGCGGGAGAGCCTGGCCGATGCGGTGGTAAACAAGCTTCAACAGCTCATTGCATCCAGCCATTACAAAATTGGCGAGAAATTGCCATCCGAGCCCGAACTCATGCAACAGTTTGGCGTTGGGAGGTCAACGATCCGGGAAGCCATCCGCATCCTGGCAAACAAGGGTTTAATCCGGGTTCAGCAGGGGTTGGGCACTTTTGTGGAGCTTCAACAACTCAGTATTGAGCCTTTTCATCAGAGTTTGTCCCGCGCCGAGGGGGACGATGTGAACGAAGTTCGTCAACTTCTGGAACTGAAAATTGCCGAAAAAGCCGCGCTGAACCGGACCCAGGAAGACATCGACATTATGACCGGCTACCTGCAACAGCGCCACGAAGCCGCCCTGCAAAACCGTCCGGAAGAATGCATCGAAGCCGATATTCAATTTCATATCCGGCTGGCGATGGCATCCAAAAATGAAGTACTCGTCGATTTGTACAAAATCATTGCCGATAAAATGAAGAAGTCGTTTATGGAAGTTTTCATAACGACGGAGACCTTGCTGAGTAAGCAAACGATGCACACGTCACTCCTGCAAAGTGTCGCAGACCGTGATCCCAAAAAAGCCTGGTATTGGGCGGCTAAGATTACGGGGCAAATCCGGTAATCGGGTGAGAATGCCCGATACATTCCAACTTTTAATTAGTACGTTATGGAGTTAATCCGATCCGCCTTACGCAAGCCCATTACCGTTCTGGTGCTGGTGGCGGGGCTATTTTATTTTGGTGTCGGTGCCGTTCGCACGATCAAGATCGACATTTTTCCCAATCTGGATTTGCCGGTTATCTACATTTCTCACCCGTTTGGTGGGTACACGCCCAACCAGATGGAAGCGTTTTTTGGCAAGCAATACGTCAATCTTCTGCTGTATGTATCGGGCGTAAAAAGTATCGAAACCCGTAATATCCAGGGGCTTACGCTGATTAAGCTTTCTTTTTATGAAGGCACCAATATGGCGCAGGCCGCGGCCGAAGTGTCGGCTTATACCAACCGGGCGCAGGCCATCTTTCCACCCGGATCACAACCGCCGTTTATTCTCCGTTTCGATGCGTCGACTTTACCGGTCGGGCAACTGGTTTTGAGTAGCCCGATCCGGACGAATAATGAGTTGCAGGACATGGCCAATGTTTATATTCGGGCCGGTTTTAGCTCCATTCCCGGCCTGGTGGCGCCGGCTCCATTTGGCGGAAATTCCCGGACCATTGTCATCAAAGCCGACCCGGCTTTACTGCGTTCTCATAACCTGACGCCCGATCAGTTAGTGGCGGCTTTGCGGCTTAATAATCAGGCAACACCGGCCGGAAATGTACGGGTTGGCGACCTGAATTATTTCACGCCGGCCAACACCACCATCAAAAATGTTAAAGACTTTGAAAACATCCCGTTATACACTGGAACCGTCCAGAATCTCTACCTGAAAGATGTGGCCCGGGTGGAAGATGGCGCGGATATAACGTCGGGTTATGTGTTGGTAAACGGTCGCCGTTCGGTGTATTTACCGATCACCAAATCCGCGGATGCATCGACCTGGGAAGTGGTTCAGAATTTGAAAAAAGAACTGCCCCGTTTTCAGTCCTTATTACCGGAGGACGTCAAGTTGTCGTATGAATTCGATCAATCCGTTTATGTTATTAATTCGGTCGAAAGTCTCATTACGGAAGGAATTATTGGGGCTATTTTAACCGGTTTAATGGTATTGTTATTTCTAGGCGATCCAAGGGGCGCTTTGATCGTGATTATTACCATTCCGATCTGTATTATTTCGGGTGTTTTATTTCTTTCGTTATTCGGCCAAACCATCAACATTATGACGTTGAGCGGTTTGTCTTTGGCCATTGGTATTCTCGTGGATGAATCGACCGTAACCATCGAAAACATTCACCAGCATCTGGCCATGAACAAGCCCAAAGCCCTGGCGATCTGGGATGCCTGTAAGGAAATTGCGTTCTCCAAACTGCTGATTTTATTCTGTATTCTGGCGGTATTTGCGCCGGCTTTTACCATGAAAGGCATTCCCGGGGCCTTGTTCATGCCCTTGTCGCTGGCCATTGCGTTCTCGATGGTGACGTCCTACGTGATGGCCCAGACGCTGGTTCCGGTTTTGGCCAACTGGCTGATGAAGGAGCACAAGCACAAAGCCAATGGAAAAGCCGGAAAACACGATTTGCGGGATGCGAAAACCCTTGCCCTGAACGGGAATGGGACCAATGTTGGTAAATCACTGAATGGAAAAGCCAGTCTGGCAAACCAGGCCGACCTCGATAATGACGGAAAAATCGGACTTTTTGAACGGCTCCGGTTGGCGTTTATTCGTTTTATCGACTGGACCATTCCGTATAAAAAATCGATTACGGTCGGTTATGTGGTGGTTGCTTTGGGCCTGACAGCTCTCTTTTTGTCGATCATTGGCCGCGACGTTTTACCCCGGGTCGACTCCGGTCAGTTTCAGGTGCGGCTGCGGGCGCAGGATGGCACCCGACTGGAAAAAACCGAAACCACGATGCTGAAAGCCATCGATGTGTTGCATGAGCTGGTGGGCAAAGAAAACGTCGATATTACCTCAGCTATGGTGGGCATGCACGGGTCACAATTTTCAACCAGTCCGATTTATCTGTTCATGGCAGGGCCGCAGGAAGGCGTGTTGCAGGTGAGTTTAAAACACGATTATGACGTCGATCTGGATGCGCTCAAGGATCAATACCGGGAGAAGATGAAAGCGGCTTTGCCCGGCATAAAACTGTCGTTCGAGCCGATTGAATTGACGGATAAAATCCTGAGTCAGGGATCGCCCACGCCCATTGAAGTGAAAGTAATGGGCAAGAATAAACCGCAGAATGAAGAATACGCTAACAAGGTTATTGCCAGCTTGAAAAAGATACCGTATCTGCGGGACATTCAGATTGGCCAGGCCATTAATTACCCGGCCATAAACATTGAAATTGATCGGATCAAAGCGGCTCAATTGGGAACCGATGTTTCGGCTATTTCGCGTTCGTTGACGGCATCGACTTCGTCATCCCGGTTTACCGAAAAAAACGTCTGGATCGACCCGAAAAGTAGTCAGATGTACAGCGTGCAGGTGCAGATTCCGGAGAACCAGATGACCGATATCAACGACATCGGTGAAATACCGGTTACGCCGAATACAAACCGGCCCGTTTTGAGTGATGTGGCAACGATTAAAAAAGGTAAAACCTACGGTGAAAATGACAACATTGGGGCGATACCGGTTTTATCCGTCACGGCGAATTTGAATGATATGGATTTGGGAACGGCCACGGTCGACGTCAAAAAAGCCATTGCCAGCCTCGGCGAATTGCCACGCGGTTTAACGATTGAAACCCGGGGGCTGACGCAGGTGTTGACCGAGACGCTCGATAGTTTACAGACCGGTTTGTTGACGGCGATCATTGTGATTTTCCTGATGCTTTCGGCCAATTTTCAATCCTTTAAAGTGTCGCTGGTCGTGCTTTGTACCGTTCCGGCCGTGCTGGCGGGGTCGCTGGCGCTGTTGTTGCTCACCGGGTCGACGCTCAATTTGCAATCGTACATGGGCATGATCATGTCGGTTGGGGTTTCCATTTCCAATGCCGTGTTGCTGGTAACCAATGCGGAACAGTTGCGGATGAAAAATCACAATGCGTTGCTGGCGGCCAAAGAAGCCGCTTCGCTGCGGATGCGGCCCATTCTGATGACCAGCGTGGCGATGGTGGTCGGGATGCTGCCGATGGCGCTTGGGTTTGGCGAAGGCGGCTCTCAAGCGGCTCCGCTGGGGCGCGCGGTGATTGGCGGTCTGATTGCTTCGACTTTTGCGGCCCTGCACATTTTACCATTGGTATTTGCCTGGGTGCAGGGTAACTCATCGACCCAATCGGTATCCCTGGATCCTGAAGACAAAGAAAGTAAACATTATATTCCTGGTGCATATGAATCGGTTAATGAATAGAGTTGGCTATCCGGTATTGGCGGCTTTTTCCGGAATTCTGGTGCTAACTTCCCTGAATAGCTGCAACTCGACGGAAGGAAAAGCGGATAAGGTAGCGGTTGCGGAAGAACCGGAACCGATCGAGGTGTTTGCGCTTCACAAAGGCAAGTTGTCATCGAGCCTTCAGATTCCCGGCGAATTGCTGGCGTTTCGGGATGTGGATATGTACGCCAAGGTCAGCGGGTTTGTTAAATCCATCCACGCCGACGTGGGTTCGGAGGTAAAGGAAGGCCAGTTGCTGGCCCTGGCCGAAGCCCCCGAGCTGAACGCCCAACTGGCATCGGCCGAATCGAAGTTGAAGTCGCAGGAAGCACTCTATATCGCCAGCAAGTCGAATTACGACCGTTACGTGGATGCCGCCAAAACGCCGGGAACCGTTGCGCAGTCGATGATCGAACAGACACTGGCAAAAAAAGAATCCGATTATGCCCAACTGCAAGCCGCTAAGTCGGCCTATCGGGAAGTGGCCGATATGCGGAAATACCTGGAAATCAGGGCACCTTTCAGCGGTATCATCAGTTTGCGGAACGTCAGCACCGGTGCCTACATCGGGCCCTCGGGCAAAGGATCGGAGTTGCCGCTGTTTGTCTTAACGGAGCAAAAACGGTTGCGTCTGGTCATTGCCGTTCCCGAAGCGTATACGGGTTATGTCGACCTGAACGACGAAGTAAGTTTTACGGTCAAGGCATTTCCGGATAAAAAATTCACCGGAAAAGTGAAACGCCTGGCGGGCGCGCTCGACAAACGCCTGCGCTCGGAACGCACCGAAGTGGATGTGATCAATACCGACCGGAAATTGTTGCCGGGCATGGTGGCAGAAGTGACCATTCCGTTGCCGACCAAAAATACCACGTTCATTGTTCCCAAATCGGCCATCATCAATTCATCGACCGGCGTTTTTATTGTTAAAGTGCTGAATCAGAAAGCCGAATGGGTTCCGGTTCAGAAAGGACTGGAAGACGGCGACAGCGTCGAGGTTTTTGGCGATGTGAAAGAAGGCGATCAGATCATGACTTCGGCCACGGAAGAAGTCCGGAATGGCTCGCCGGTTCGCTCGGTCAAACAACGTTCGTAACGGGTCGAAAACCGGTTTCAGGCATCGACGGCGTCCAGAATCACCGCGCAGGCTTCCCGGATCTGATCGTCCGAGATGATCAGCGGGGGCGCGATGCGCATCGAATTATCGCAGAATAAAAACCAGTCGGTGATGACGCCCATGCCGGATGTTGCGTTGAAAATCGCGCGGTCGATTACCGGTTTTAAAACCTCGAACGAGTTAAACTCAGCCGCCAGCATCAGCCCTTTTCCCCGAATGCTTTTAATTTTCGGGTGGACGAGCAACTGCTTGAACAACTGGCCTTTCGCTTCGGCCTGTTCGTGTAATTTTTCGTCCTGAATGACCCGCAGCGTCGCCAGCGAGGCCGCCGAGCAAACCGGGTGGCCGCCAAACGTCGTAATGTGGCCCAGAATTGGGTTGTTCTTAAAAACGCCCATGATTTCCGCCGAGCTAATGAAGGCGCCGATGGGCATTCCGCCCCCCATTCCTTTGGCGCAAACCACCACATCGGGCACCACGCCAAAATCCTCAAACGCCCAGAAGGTTCCGGTACGGCCAAAACCGGTCTGGATTTCGTCGAAAACCAGCAAAGCCCCCACCGCTGTACACCGCTGACGCACAGCCTGAAGATAAGCCGCTTCCGGCACCCGAACGCCCGCTTCGCCCTGAACCACTTCCATAATAACAGCCGCCGTTTTGGTGGTAATGTGGTCGATGTGCTGCCAGTCGCCGTGTTGAATATGGCGAATACCGGGTAGGAGAGGCCGGAAATTGCGTTTAAAATTCTCACTTCCCGACAGCGAAAGCGCACCCTGTGTCGCACCGTGATAGGCATTGAAACACGAAATAATTTCCCCTCGCCGGGTAAAGCGTTTCGCCAGTTTCATGGCCCCTTCAATGGCTTCAGTGCCGGAGTTGGTGAAATACACATTGGTGAGCGGTTCGGGCAAGGTCTGTGCCAGTGCCTGCGCCAGTTCAACCTGCGGTGCCTGCACAAATTCGCCGTACACCATCAAATGCAGGTATTTGTCCAGTTGTTCCTGAATGGCAGCGATCACACGCGGATGCCGGTGGCCCACGTTGCTGACACCAATTCCGGAAATCAGGTCGAGGTAACGCGTACCCGATCCATACAGATAAAGACCCTCAGCCCGCTCGATTTCGAGTGCCAGCGGGAAGTCGGATGTTTGGGCAACGTGCTGAAAAAACAGCTGCCGATGGGTTAAAATAGGGTTGTTCGTCAATGAAATAGTTAGTAGCCGGTACAAAAATACATCTATATATCGCTTGGGCGAAATGAGTAAGTTTATTAACTTTAATTATTACGAAATCCAGCCTGCCTATGAAGCTAATCTACCTGTCTGTTTTTCTGGGAATAGTATTGATTTCGAGGGCTTTTGCGCAGGATGTTTATTACGAACCCGGGATGACGCACATTCCCGGAACGTACGATTTTATCCTCAAAAATGGCACTACCTTTCGCGGGCAATTCGTTCGTCGGGATAGTGCGTCGTATCTGATCCGGACCAAAAAAGAGGGCGATCGGCTGTTGTCGACCCATGAAATCCTCCGCGCCGATCTGGTTGGCGGCACCTTAAGCAGTGGTCCCGACTTTCCCAATGGCTTTCCGTTCCGGTTATTTTTCATGCCTACGGCGTATATGCCCGAAAAAAGGAGCCTTTATTTTCAAAGCAGTTACGTTTTGTTCAGCCGCCTGGATGTTGGTGTGACCAAAAACTGGAGCGTCGGGACGACTTTCCAGACCTTAAGTCCGCAAAATTTCCACACGTTCTCGACCAAATTTGGCACTAAACTTACCTCCCGCACCCACATTGCGTTGCACGTTCAGTACGTTGGCGTTCGCCTGAACGAACGGCTGTTGACGAAACTGGGGCTGGCTCAGGGCATTGTCACGGTGGGCGACGCGGAGCGTAACATTACCGTTGGCGCAGGGGTGACCTTTTCCGGGCAGGGAGTTGCCTCCTCGGGGGTCGTAACGATCGGTTATGTGCGGAAGCTCACCCCGGATCTGACGTTTATCAATCAGAATATTATTTTGGTGGGAGAGGCCGTCGAGCCGCAATATACCTATCTGTCCGGTTTGACTTCGGCGGGCCTGCGGTTTAACCGGCGACGACATGCCTTCGATACCGCTATTTTAATGCCCATTTACAGCTCCAATGGACTGATTCGGACCAGTCCGCTGCCGTATTTAAGCTATCAGGTACGGATTGGAAAGTGAATAAACAGGAAAGACAAGCGGGGACCGGATCTTTAAGGATTGAAGTCTCGCTTGTCTTTCCTCTTTATTCCTCAAAATAACAAACCGTTCCGCCCACCCAGTCAAAATCCTTGTTGAATCGGACGCCGATCATCTCACCCCGACTTAACCGGGCCAGATTCGTCAGTAAGGTCGGGCGCGGATCTTTTTCGTGCCAGATGTAGAGCATCCGGATTTCACACTTCACCAGCCCGTCCGGTGACTGAATAACCGGCTCGTATTTTACCTTCCGTTGCAGTAAATAATTCTCTTTATCGGTAATTGAATCCAGGTCCGCTTTCGTAATGGACAGTTTTACGCCACTACCGGCAAACGAGAAAAGGGGCTTCAAAACGTAGTTTTCCAGGTCTTCGGGGTAAGTAGTCAGCGCATTCAGGTAATGGCTTTCCGGCACATAGGGGCTGTTCAAAAGAGGCAGCGTATGTTTGCTGATGCGGAAAAACCAGTTGGGGTGCCCGATCCATTCAACATCTACGTCGTCGGTTAGGGAAAAGGCAGTTTTTAGATCCGGAAAATTTTCTAACTCATCGAATATCAGTCGGTTATAGATTCGCTTGATGTGATACCGCTGGCCGTCTTTTTCGTAGTAAAGCTTCCGTCCTTCCTTCTGGATTTTAGTCAGGCAAACCGCTTCAATGCCCAGCATCTCGTGGGTAATGACAAAGTCGATGCGGGTTTTTTGTTTTTCCGGATAGATTTCCAGCAGAATAACCTGTTCCGGTTGCTCCGTTCCCACGATCAGCCGGCGCAAATGCTGGCGATAGGTTTCGTCGGAATCCACGTCGAACAGGTGGCTGAAACCGTCGGGTATGGGGAAGTGGTGTCTGTAATTACCCGACACGTAGGACTGGAATCCGAAGAGGGAAGGAAAGCCCTGAAGTTCGATCAACTGCGGTATCAACTCGTTGGTGTCGTCCTTACAGATGGCAAAATCAATCGCCAGGAAGGAGGAATGATCGTTCTCGTTGGGAACCCGCTGACCGGGCGGAATAGCGGCTTCGGACCAGGTTTTAAACTGATCATCCGTGAGCGTATCGATAATCGACTCGCAGGCTTGCAGAATCCGGTTTTTTAACGACAGAGGAACAAAAACCGGCGTCTCAGCTACCCGGAAATCCAGCTGGCCCGGATAATCGTGCTGAATTTGATCCAAAAAAGCCCGGTATTGTTCCGGGCTAAAAGCTTGGTTGTAGGCCTGGCGAATCGATTGAATCATAAACAGTGGGAGCAACCCGGGTGAATTCAATCACCCCGGGCGCGTCGTTAGATTTTTAGATGGTTTGGCGCAGAAACCCCGGAATAACAACCGATTCGGTCAGCCCGATTTTTTGCGGATCGAGCAACGACGCAACCATTTCGTTGTATTTATCTTCCCCGTAATTTTCCACGATCTGCCGTTTTTTCTCGTCTTTCATAAAATACCGTAACATGCCTTCGCCGTCGGCTTCCGGATGAAATTGAGTGCCGAACACTTCATTGGTGAACCGGACGGCCATAATCGCCCGTTCATACTCGACGTGCGGGCGGATTTTCTCCAGGCATAACACCTTGGCATCCAGTTCGCTAATGCGTTGCCAATTGGGTTCGATCAGCTGATAATCCCGTGAGTCGACCGCGAAAAACGGGTCGGGTAAGTTCTGAAACAACGGGTCAGATTGCCCGTCGTCCGTTTTATGAATCGGAAAAATGCCAAACGACGTTGATCGGCGTTTGCTGATGGTTCCGATGCCCAGATGCCGCGACACCAGTTGAAAGGAATGGCAAATCAGAAATAAATATTTTTTTTGCCCGTTGGTTCGGTTGTGCAGAAATAGCTGGTCGATCAACTGAAAATAAGCGTCTTCCCACGGCTCGTTGCTGGGCATCGGACTGCCGGGGCCTCCACTGGAAATGTAAATATCGTATTCCAGGCCCGGCACTTCACTTTTGCCTCGTACGTCAAAAACCGTGTGCGTTAATTCCAACTGTTCCTTTTCGCTGATATTCCGGATTAATTTCAAAATACAGCGCATTCCTTCATTCGGGACGTTATTATTTAAGTCCAGAACGGCCACTTTCATTGATTCCATTGGTACGTTTTAAAAGCTCCCAACCCTTAAAAGGGGCTTTTCCATCTAAAATTTCAAAACACCTTCGGCGGGTTGGAAAAAATCCTATTCCAGGATAACTATCATAAACCGTGAGAAGTTTCCTCAACAATATAATCGACAACCCGCTTCAAATCATTGGTTTGACGAAAAACTGCCAACTGGCGATCGGCACCGGTTCCCATTTCGAGAATCGTTTTGACGTATTCCACATCTTTCCGGCTACCGAGGTCGTCGACCACATCGTCGATAAAATCGAGCAATTCCTGGGCCAGCGTGTGGTAAGGAACTTCTTCCTGCTTACCAAAGTCGATGAGCTTGCCCTCGATGCCGTAACGGGCCGCCCGCCACTTATTCTCGTTGATCAAAAGTCGGCGATACGGGCGGAAATTGAGGTTTTGCTTGTGAAGTTTATGAATTTTGGCCACGAGTGCCTGCATCACAGCCGCCAGACAAATCGTTTCATCGACCCGCATCGGCACGTCGCAAATCCGGAATTCAATCGTGTCGAAAAACGGGTGCAGCCGGATGTCCCACCAGATTTTCTTGCCATTGTCGATGCAGTTCGTCTTTACGAGCAGATTGATATAGTCGTCATACTCGGCGGCTGACGAAAAATAATCGGGAATCCCGGTTCTCGGAAATTTGTCGAACACCTTCGAACGATACGATTTAAAACCGGTATTCCGGCCACACCAGAAGGGTGAATTGGTCGAAAGGGCGTAGATGTGGGGCAAAAAATACCGCACGGCATTCATAATGTGCAAGCCCTCGTTCCGGTTTTCGATGCCCACGTGTACGTGGAGGCCAAAAATCAGGTTGGACCGCGCCACGTCACGCATCTCGTCGATCAGTTTATCGTAGCGTTCGTTGTCGGTAATCAGCTGGTCCTGCCAGTCGGAAATGGGATGCGTTCCGGCGGCCGCAATTTTCAGATTTTGCTTCTCGGCCAGTTCAAAAATCATCCGTCTCAGGTACGTAACCTCTTCGCGCGCTTCGTGGATGTTCGTGCAGATGTTGGTACCTACTTCTACGACGGCCTGGTGCATTTCGGCTTTTACGCGTTCCTGCAACTGGATTTGACCGCCTTCCACAATTTTCGACATGTGCGAACGCAGTTCGCGCGTAACCGGGTCGATCGTCTGAAATTCTTCTTCGATTCCTAGAGTGAAAACTGGCATGAATAAGAGTTTGGCTGAGTGAACCGATTAATTACCTGGCCTTTTTGTCTTTTTTGGTCGCTTTTTTTCCCGCATCGGCATCAGCACTTTCCTTTTTCTTCGGCTTGTCGCTGGCTTTTTTCTCGTCTTTCTTCGCTTTTTTCTTTTCAACCGGTTTTTCGACGGATTCTTCAACCAGCGTTTCCGGCACAAAAAGGCGCCCGTGCGACGAACGCTGGATGTAGGAACCCCAGGTCAGGTTGTCACCACCCGGTTGTTGAGCTTTCGCCCGGGCGATGGCCATGTTGGCGGCAGCTTCCACTACCCACTCGAAATTATCCTGACCCACCGAATAAATATCGGCATCCGGCGCGGGGTTGCAGAAGTCGATGGCATACGGAATACCGTCACGAATGGCAAATTCGACGGTATTAAAATCATAGCCCAATGCGCGGTTGAGGGCAATGACGTAGTTTTTAATCGTCGTCATCAGTTTTTTATACGCATCGCCGGTTACTTTGGGCTCGGCAGCATACCGCAAATGGTGCGGATTGCGCGGTTCGTAGGGCATAATCCGAACATCGGTTCCGCCAATGCAATAACACCGGAAATAATCATCGAAAATGATTTCTTCCTGCAACATCATCACCAGCTGAGCGGTTTCGGCGTATTTTTCCCACAGATCGTCCGCGTTATAAACCTTGTAAACGCTTTTCCAGCCCCCGCCCGAGTGCGGTTTCATGTAGGCCGGGAAACCGATGTAGTTGAAAATGAAGTCCCAATCCATCAGTTTCAGATTCCGGAACGAGTTTTCATTCGTATCGTCGGGCCGGTCTTTCGAAGGCAGCAGGACGGTGTTCGGCACCGGCACGTTCAGCTTGGTAGCAATGGCGTTGTTGAAAAACTTCTCGTCGGCGCTCCACCAGAATGGGTTGTTGATGACGGCGGTTCCGGTCAAAGCCGCGTTTTTCAGGTAAGCCCGGTAGAACGGTACGTCCTGCGAAATCCGGTCGATGATGACGGCATAGTCCGTTGCTTCTCCCTGAACAACCTTGTCGATGGTCACAAATTCGGCCCTGATGTCGGTTTCGTTTTTACTATTGACCCGGTCGACAAAGGCTTGTGGAAACGAGTTTTCCTGCCCAAAAAGGATTCCAATTTTCTTCATGTACGTGTACAGGATTAGCGCCTGTGGTAAATGGATAAAGTCAATGTACTTAAATTTGTTTGAAATGATGGCCCAGGTGGGCTACATAGTCGTCGATCAGCCACAACAGGGTGACGGTCTGGGAATCGCCGGGCGGAATCACCGGTTGTCGTAGAGTTTCCTCCGGTATAACTTCGGTAACATACAAAATTTGTCGATTCAATGACTGCCAGTACGTCAACAAATGTTCGAGCGGCAGGTCCTGATACCGGTTGAAAACCACCGACTGATTCTGATCATACCGCTGCACCTCATACGGCGGGGGCAGAATCTGGGCATCCGTAAACCGTTTGAGGTTGTTCAGCCCCGAATCGATCAAGTGCCCCAGGATCTCTTTTCGCGACCATTTGCCCGGTTTTCGGTACCTCAGTTCTTCTTCACTGAAGCCCCGCAGCCGTTCCGGCAACTCCCCGATGTAGGTTCGAAGCTGGTGTAAAACCTCCGGAAGCGGACGCGGGTTTTCGATGTAGCCGTATTTCAAAGCCGTAGAGGGTTTGGTAAACCGTTAAATCGTTGACAAATAATGCGGAAACATTTCGCGCCAGACGGGCCAGTCGTGCTCGCCCCAGGGGCGCACGTCGAGCCAGTGGTGAATGCCTTTGCGGTTCAGGATTTCAGACATCGCATAATTAGCCGGTTTGCAGAAATCGTGCTCCGAGGTTCCCAAAATGATTTTCATCTGGTAAAACTGATCATTGTTCGCATTGGGAATGTAATCGGGCGGGTTGTTAAAATAGACATTATCGTCGTAATACCCGTTCATGAACGATTTGATGTCAAATTTGGCCCCCATCGACCAGAGATGGGCTACTTTCTCGGGGTGGCGAAATGCGAAATTAAGCGCCTGAAAACCGCCAAAACTGCACCCGCCCACCGCAATTTTACCGACCTGACACTCGTGCTGAATCCACGGCACCAGTTCGTCATTCACCATTTTGTCGTAAAAAATGTGATTCTGAATCCGGACGGAAGGGTGCAGATGTTTGGCATACCAGCTGTCCCGGTCGATGCTGTCGATGCAGTAGATTTTAACTTTCCGGTTCTCGATAAACCAGCGGGCGGAGTCGATCAGTTTAAAATCCTTGGCTTCATAATACCGCCCCAGGGTGGTGGGGAAAAGCAAAACCGGGTATCCCCAATCCCCATAAACCAGCATTTCAATGTCGCGTCCCAGGTGGTGGGAGTACCATTTTCTGTAGTGTTCCTGCAAAATTTCGTGCGGTTTTAGTTTGAAATGAATGGATGATTCAGGAGGAAAGATAACCATAATTGCCAATTTCCAAGAAAACTGTACGTAATTTTGGTTCTAAAGCCATACATTATTTTGCCTGTTTCAACGGAATGGATAAAATATGGAAACACTGTAACTGTTTTATAATGAGCGTACTGCTTACAACTTCTACACCTGGTAATGGCGTCCTGAGTCGGGTCGACACCGGTTTGGTATCGGTTTATCTGAACCGCCCCGTTCGTCTGGACCTCATTTTGCCGCCGGGTTATGACGCGTCAAAAGAACCATTTCCGGTTTTATACCTCAACGATGGTCAGGATCTGGAACGGCTCCGGATGACGTCGGTTTTGGATTCGCTTTACCACCAGAACGCCATCCGGCCTTTCGTTTTGGTGGCCATTCACGCCGGTGACCGGATTCAGGAATACGGCGTGGCCGCCCAGGCCGATTACCTGCACAGGGGTTCCAAAGCCGGGTCGTATGCGAATTTTGTCATGCATGAATTGTTGCCGTACCTCCGGAAGCATTACCGCATCACGAACGATCCGAATCAGTCGGTTTTCGCCGGGTTTTCGCTCGGTGGCTTGTCGGCTTTCGACCTGGTCTGGCATCATCCGGAAGTATTCCGGAAAGCGGGCGTTTTTTCCGGCTCTTTCTGGTGGCGGCAACGCGGGCTGAACGACGGATATTCGGATGATACTGACCGGATTATGCATGCCCAGGTTCGGAAAACGAAACCGCCGAAAGGCTCGGCTTTCTGGTTTCAAACCGGTACGCTGGACGAAACGGACGACCGTGATCACGACGGCGTTATCGACTCCATCGACGATACGCTCGACCTCATTGCCGAAATTGAACGCAAAGGGTTTCGCTGGGGCCGGGATGTTCAGTATGTTGAAGTCAAAGACGGTCGGCACGATCCGGAAACCTGGGGGCAGGTGATGCCGCAATTTTTAATTTGGGCTTTTGGGCAGTACTAGTCTTCCTCTCGGAAACGCATGGCTGTCGCCAGTTCTCCTGGGAATCGCTCTTGTTCTGGTCTTTATAAGTACAAAAAACCTTTATTTCATTGCGTTGTTACATGCATTTGGTAACAACGGTTTGGATGTGGTCGAGACGCCTTACGCGCTCTGAACCGTTTTCATGGTTACCATTCTGTGGTTTACAGTGGTATCCTTGTGGACTAGAATGTGTTTTGCGGAATAATCCAGCCTTGTTAATTCATCAAATTCAGTATGCGCACCTTACTTGTTGCCCTGGTCACCTTGATCGCCTGTACGTTCCCTGAACCGACCCGGACCGTTGCGGAACGTAAACTGGTCTGGTCCGACGAGTTTGAAAAAGCCGGTTTGCCCGACACCCGTAAATGGAAGTACGACGTGGGCGGCAGTGGTTTTGGCAATAATGAACTCCAGTATTACCGCGCGTCCCGTCCGGAAAATGCCCGGATTGAAAACGGAATCCTTCGGATTGAAGCCCGGAAAGAAAAATTCGAAAACCGGGAGTACACCTCCGCCAAACTCACCACAAAAGGACTTGGCGAGTGGCAATATGGCCGAATTGACGTTCGGGCTAAATTACCGAAAGGGCGGGGGACCTGGCCCGCCATCTGGATGCTAAGCGCGAAAACACCGATGAAATGGCCACTCGATGGAGAAATCGACATCATGGAACACGTTGGTTTCAACGAAAATCAGATTCACGGCACGATTCATACCGAAGCGTATAACCATACCAAACACACCGAAAAAACCGGGATCAAACCACTGCCCGGGGCCACGGATGACTTCCACGTTTATTCCGTCGACTGGACGGCCGATTCGATTGCTTTTCTGATCGACAACGCGGTGTATTTTACCATTACCAAAAAAGAAACCGGCAGCAGCTACGAACAGTGGCCGTTTGATCAGCCATTTTACCTGATTCTGAACCTGGCCGTTGGCGGAAATTGGGGCGGTCAAAAAGGCGTCGATGAATCGATCTGGCCGCAACGGCTGGAAGTAGATTATGTGCGGGTTTATCAGTAAACGCTTTTGGGCGACCGGTTCCGCCGGTGCAGCGTTCTGGCTCCGATTGTGACCAGAACCACCATTAAACCGCCACCCAGCCACCACCAGGTCGTTTTGAAAAGGGAAAGTGGGTCGGCGTTGCCAACCAGAATCAGGCCCGCCCAGCGATATGGCAGTTGATCGGCGCGGGAAGCCGACGCCAGCCAGTCGAGCTTGGCCTTCTGGAGCGCCAGATCTTTCGGGAGCCCTTTGCTCAAATGGTGGTAAAACCGCTCCGTTAACCGATAGGTCGCCTGATCTTCGACGCTCCAGAGCGTGGTGAGCACGCTGGGAATTCCGAGGGTTGCAAAGCCCCGTGCCAGACTAAAAATGCCTTCTCCCTGCTGATTGACGCCGATGCTGGTTTTGCAGGCCGACAAAACGATGAGCTGGGTCTGGTACGGTACCTCGTCGTCCAGCTCGGAAAGACGAAGGGTGGAGTCGGCAAAATACAGGAGCGGTTCGCGCCCGATGCTGTCGGCTTCGGCGTGCGTAAACAGCTGAACAACCTGATGATTCGGGGCCAGCGTCCGGAAAGCCCGGCGGGTAGCGGTCTGGTTGGTCAAAACCGTCGGATGGCTGAACAGGTCGCTTATTTTCGTCAAAACCTGACTGGAACCCAACAGGGTTGCCTGCTGAAGTGGCGCGTTAAACGTTACCGGTGCCATGCCCAGAAACTCCGAACTCCCGGCGGAACTAGCCGTCGATTCTTTCAGCAAAACCGTCGCCGAATAGCCGTAGCTGAAGGCGTGGCGGTTGATGAGAAAATCCGGTTTGTCGGCCGATTGGCTGAGGCATTCAAATGGAATGAAGTGATAATCAGGCGAAACAATAACCCGCTCGGTCGAAAGTTCCAGCGGTTTTATCAACTGATTGTAAAGTCGATTGCTTGCAGTTATGAACCGACCAAACTGCCGGTTTTGCTGTTCAGTGGCACAAAGCGGCAAAAATTCCCGAACGGATTTTTGGTAGGCCACGACCGATTGTCGCAGCAATTTGGTCCCCGATGGGGCAATCGCCAGGAGGTACAAGGCGCTATCGCCGACAAAATACGCCACCAGCGTTGACTTCCGTTGCCGTAACCAATCCTGAAGCCGAGCGAGCGACGGCACGGTATTGTCAAATTTGTAGCGGTAATAGGTCGGGTTTTCCTGCTCGATTTTTTTCAGGAAAGCGTCCAGTTTTTCCTGTTCGGTCAGTAATACCGTGCGGGTCGAATCGTATGGGCGGCTCCCGGTTTTCAAGGCGGACAACTCATTTTGCCAGACACTGATTTTCTGACGAAGGGCCAGTTCCTGTTGCGTTTGCTGCGGAGGCAATTGCTGGCGGGCCCCCAGTTCGTTGAGCTTGTCACTTAACAAAACCGCCCGGCTTTTCTCAAAAAAATGGAAGGCCTGTTCCGCATCGTTCAGGCGGTAAGCGGTTTCGATGGCCCGTTCATACATGCTGTGGGTTTTCTGCCGCCAGTACAATTTTGATTGCTGACCGGACTGTTCAAATCGCATGACGTCGATGATCTGATCGGCAATTTGGTACTGTTTAAGGGCTTCCTGAAGGTGTTTCAGCTGATTTTCCGGTTGGTTTTTGGCATAATCGAGCCATGTATCTGCCTGATTCAGAATAAGGCTAAGAAGGTATTCTTTGTAGGGAGTCAGTTTGATGGCTTCGGTCAGCCGGGCTGGTTTTTGACGATCATCAAAATGCAGGGTGTCGAGCGCACTGCGGAAATAACGCAGGGCCGTCGGGTAGTGCCGTTTCCGCCAGTAAATTTCACCGATATTGCTGATGATTCGGACGCGTCCGTACTGGTCGTCGCCGATGGTTTCCAGCGCTTTCCGGTATTGAATCAGTGCTTTGTCGTATTGGTGCAGGTAATTGTCATACACAAAACCGATGTTGGAGGTGACTTCCGACAGACCGTATGAATTGTTGAGTAGGGCGTGAATGCTGTAGGATTGGTGGTAGGCCGTAAAAGCGTCGTCAAATCGATTCATCCTGGCCAATATGCTGGCCAGATACGAATAACCGTTCGCCAGTTCGATCGACGGTTTGGGCGTAGTGCCCAACAATTGAATGATCTGACGGATAATCGCCAGGGCCTGCTCATACTCACCGATTTCCTTCAGGCCATTGGCTTTTTCAGTAAGATTGGCGGCAACTAATTCTTTATTTCCGATTCGACCGGCAAACGAAGCACCCAATTCGGCCTGACGGATGCTTTTCTGGTAGTCGGATTCCTTAAAATAAAGGTTGGCTAAATGCCAGTAGCCCATGGCTACCTGTTC
This sequence comes from Larkinella knui, assembly GCF_003858645.1. Lineage (GTDB taxonomy): Bacteria > Bacteroidota > Bacteroidia > Cytophagales > Spirosomataceae > Larkinella > Larkinella knui. The sequence goes on from NZ_RQJP01000001.1 coordinate 1,427,491, forward strand.
GTATCGCTCGGGATACAGGCTCCCTTTGGTGACACACTGCTGAAAAATTAACCGTGCCATCCGATCGTCCTGACTGTCCAGGTAAATTTTACCCAGATTGAAGTAGCTTTTGGCCAGAAAAGAAGGGCTGGTATCCGGCCGTTTCCGGCTGTTGAGCGAAATGGCCCGGCGCGTGAATGTCAGCGCGTTCGGATAATCTTTTTGAAAATAAGCCAACGCACCCAGCCGGTGCCAGATTTTGGCGTAAGTAGAATCCCGGTTTTGATGACACCGGTCGCAGATGCGCACCAGCGCCTGAAAACCGCTGGCCTGGTGTTCTTTCGGCAAGCCCATCAGACTATCGTACCGGGCGCGGATGGCTTCCGGGTCTGGGCATTGACCAGGCGCTTGAATTCCGTTGCCAACCAGCAGCAGGAATCCGAGGATTCGTCCGTACAACGGCCACCCGATCCGCCACGGGAATGGGCGATACCGGGTGGCAACTGCGATTGAACGGACGGGCTTTCTTTGCATCTTGGTCGGGATTCGGGGGCTAACGCAGGATATACCTTCCTGCAATTATTTGACTTTCCAGCGAGGGGTGCTTTTTCAGAATGGGTTGACCGGGAGCGGGTGGAGCGAGCCTATCCAGGGCTTTTATAAGCTCATCTCGGTCACTGCCGGGCCAGTCGGGTCCCAGTTTGGCAACCAGTTTGCCGGTTACAACCGGAGCCGCAAACGAACTGCCGGATGTAAATGCCGGGGTTTGTTTCGTAAAATCCCAGACACTGCAAAAAGGGTCATTTTTCAAATTAAAATTGAAAACACCGAAGTTGACATACTGCCGGGAGTAGTTTTGGCCTTTACACGTTTCGTAGGCTTCGTAACTGTCTCGGGTATGCCCGTTGTGACCTGCATCCTGTTTGGGATGAATTGTGGTAACTGTAATTACATTTTTGTGTGAGTGGCTGAAATTGGCAGGCCAGAATGGATTGGTTTCCAGATTTCGAAAAAAAGGCGTCGGAACCAGTCCAAACCAGGAAGACTCAAGTTCGGGCGATTCATTTCCGGCGGCCGCCACAAAGGCGATATGCGTAGCGGCTAATTCCCGCAGAAAATAACTTAGCAGCTTACTTTCTGCTGCGTTATAAAATCCCCAGCTGGCGTTAATGATTTTGGCTTTCTTCTGGCGAGCGTAGGACATCGCACAGAGATTGTTGAAAAGGGTTCCTTTTCCGTTGATATTGAACGTTTTGAGGTGCAGGTAGCGAACGTGTTGCGTGGCCCAGGTGTTGCTGGTTAACTGCTCGTGAATCAGCGAGTTGACCAGCGTGCCGTGCCCGTTGCTGTCGGTAAGTGTAGTGGTATTGTTGACAAAATTCCAGCCATTTTTGTCGGCAATCAAACCATTTTTGTCCAGATCCAATGCGTTTACTTCATCGGGGTTTACCCAGGTCCAGCCATTAACAGCGGGATACAGGTCGGGGGTAATGCCGGTATCGGTGATGGCAATAATAAAAGGTTGTTCCGTTGTTGTAGGGGCTTGCGGTACGGGTGGCATGGTCTTCAGCTTGGGACTTTCGGGTTTGGCTAAAGGCAAGGTAAGAATGTAATTTCGGGAACCGCCCTCGATAACCTGATCCCATTTCAGGGTGTTATTGCCATTCGTGAAGGAGATTTCTCCGGTCGGCGGGTTGCCTTCGACACCACCGCTGGGTCGGGTATTGGATGCCATTTCTTTGCCGCTAATGTTTAACTGATCCAGATTCGTGCCTTCCAGCAAGACGAGGGAACTGTCACAAGGGCACCAGGTCCGGATTGAAATCGTGTCTTTCCCCGCATCACGCAAGGTTTGATTGACTTTGGCAATCATACTGCGCTGGAAGGCAACCGGCATCGAAACGGTATCCTGCCCCTGTATACTTGGCGCGAACAGAATGATGTTTTGGTCGGGATTATAGGTATCGGCCTTGGGTGGTGTTCGGATGGTCGTATAAACCCATTGACAGGATTGCAAGGCAAAGAGTGTGACGCAGAGGCTTAAAAAAGCAGGAAAAATACGCATGGGGATATAAAGGTTTAGTTAATTACCCTTGATTCGTTTTACCAACTGCTCCGCTTCGTCCTTACCCTCCAAATTGTCCTGAATTACAGTGCGTAACAAATTTTCGGCCCGGTTTTTATCCATCGGTTGTCCACGCTTCAGATAAGCCAGGGCTTCCAGAAAAATGCCGGGATTAGCATACAAATCCGATTGCTGCCCCAGCCGGTGGAAACGGTCAATGGCTTGGTCGTATTGGCCGAGCCGGAGGGAAACAAGACCGGCCAATTTTAATGCGTCGGGATGATCAGGCTGGCGTTCGAGGATGGACTCGAAAACCGCTTTCGCTTCCTGCCATCTTCCCTCATTGACGTAATGGGCGCCGGTTGTGAGGCTGTCTTTCCGCCCGTCGAGGGTCGTGGGCAGGTGGTAGTAATTGCCCGTAAGGTAGTGTTCGACCAGTTCGGTTGCCGACGGTGGCGTCGGTCGTAACCAGAAGTACCAGCTTAAACCAAGCAGGAATACGAGACTGGCGGCAACGGCTCCCACCACCCAGCCCGGTAATCGCCGGACCGGCAGCGGTTTTATGTTTCGGCGGGTTTCCTTCCGGGCAACTTGACGGGCTAGCAGATAAAAGGCGACGGTTTGGGCAAAGGGTGTGTTTTTCAGAAGGGACGCTTCGAAATGCTGTCGATCAACCGGTGATAACCGCCCGGAAAAATAATCGTCGATCCATTCAAGTTCCTTCATGACGGGTGGTTTTCTGGTTGCCTAAGTCGTTGTCTTACTGGCGTTTGAGGCCATACACCATTAGTCGTTATTCCCTCACTTCAGGATAACACCCTGTCTGGAAATTCCATCCGTCACGGAACGTTGAACGCCTACTTGTTTCCGTTTGCTCGGTCGATTCCGACAAAGGAGACGCACGAAGCTAAACGGACGTCATGGCAGTACGGATACTTATCTATGAAAAGGATGTCTGCTTTCGAAAGGCTCTTTCGAAACAGATTGCAGCAACGGAAGGCTATGCCTTATTGGGGTCATTTGCCGATACGGATGATTTGGAAGGGCAATTGACCCGGTTTTATCCGGATGTGGTGCTGATGGACGTTGAGTTAACCGGTGCGAACCAGAATGCCGCAACGGCCCGGCTTCAGCGGAGATTTCCGCACATCGATCTGTTACTGCTGATACGAGATGACCTGGATGATCGGGTGATTGATGCCATCGGCGCGGGGGCTTCCGGGTATTTACTTAAAAAACTACCTCAGGAGCGCATTCTGCGGGCCATCCGTGGCATTTATGAAACGGGTGGGCCCGGTCCTGACGGTATTTCATAATTTCCTGATCAATTCTTCCGCTTCCGCCTTGCCTTCCAGATTATGCCCGATAACGATTTTTAGCAATACCTCCGCCTGGTGGTTATCCGTAGGTTGGCCGCGCTTGAGACGGGTAAGGGCCTCCAGAAACAAGCCGGGATTGGCAAACAGGTCGGTTTGCTCACCCAGCCGGTGAAAGAAAATGATGGCCTGATCATAGCGACCGGTTCGGAGTGATACCAGTCCGGCTAATTTCAGGGCGCGGTCATCGTTAGGTTGCCGATGCAGCAAGTCACTAAAAACCGCTCCGGCTTCGGTTAATTTTCCATCATTATACAGATTGACTCCGAGTTGAAGGCTATCGCTCTTTTCAGCCATGGTGGTGGTTAACCGGCTGTATTTCTGTTGAATATACTGATCGGCCAACTCGGTTGCCGACGGGGTTTGCTGCTGGAAAAACCAATAACCGCCCAACCCGAGAACCAGCAGCAAACAAGCCGCCAGAGCGATCCGGGAGCGAACGGGCATGGGTCGCACGGAGGCCGATTTTTTCCGCAGCGTTTCAAAACGGGCTTTTTGGTTGGCGCGGGCTTCGTTTTGGGCCGCTTGCCGGGCTAGCAGGTAGAAAGCGACAGCATCGGCCAATTGGGAGTTGGTTTGCAGAGACGTTTCAAAACGCGCGCGTTCCTCCACGGGCAGTCGTCCGGAAAAATAATCATCGATGAGTTCCAGATCGTTCATCTGTATAATTCCTTCAAGCGTTCTAAACAGCGGAGCCGGCTGGTTTTAGCAACCGAAGCCGTGTTATAATTCAGCTGGCGGGCAATTTCCTCATCCGAATAGCCTTCTCCCCACGCCAGAATCATGTCCCGGCATTTTTCGCCCAGTTTGCCGATCAGGCTGCGCAGGCGATCGACGTCACTTTGCGCAATCAGCTGCTGCACGATGGACCGGGCCGAATCGGGCAGTTGCAAGAGCGAATCGTCGAGAGAAACCGCCTGATGAACCTGATCCCGCTGCGTTGATTTCTTCCGAATCAGGTCGATACACTTGTTATTGAATATCTGATAAATATACGTTGCCAACTCCGACCGTCCCTCAAAATGTCCGGCAAGAATATGTTCGATGACGGTCAGAATCGTATCCGAATAGGCACTGGCGCAATCGTCTTCCTGCAGCCGGTGTTTTCGGGTGCCTGTAGCAATCAGATAATCGTATTTCTGGTACAGCCGATCTTCGCATTGCCTGCGTTGAATGCCACCGGCTAGCAGTCCGGCAATTAGGTCAGAATCAGGGGGCTGGCGAGCAAAAAAGCGCATCGGTACAGAGGTATGCTTTAGCCAAATATGCCGAAAAATGCTTGGTTTTCAATTTTTTATGCAGAAGATGTTACCATTCATGGAAAAGAAAGCGACTAAAATGACAGAACAAACTTTCACACACCATGAAAACGATTTTCAGTGTTTTGACCCTCTGCCTGCTTTCGGCCGGTTCGTTGCTGGCGCAAACCAACGCGTATTACGACAGCACAAAGTCAAAAACTCCCGGCTATTGGGAAGTGTCGACCGACTACCGTACCAACGGAACTGCCATCCGGTATTACACGGCTGATCAGCAGCTACTCCATCAGGAAACCCATCCGAATAAACTGGTCAAGTTAACGAAGCGGAATGTTCGCCAGCTGAACGCAACGTTGACGAAGGTAAGCCAGAATCAACCGGAGGATTCCCGGGTGAAAACGGTAAACCTGCCGACCCATACCGAAGACCGACGGGTGGCTACCAAGCGCAAAGAACTGATGCAGGCTGCGCGTCGTGCATCGTCAGACGATCTGATGACGCGAATTGTCGCATCGGCCAACGGCGGAGATGCGGTATTGAAGGTATTTATCTATAATCCACACGAAGAACGGCTGCGGATCGAAATTCTGAATTCGAAAGGCCAAACGGTTTGCCAGCAGTACGAAAATAGTTATCAGCGGTATTATCGATTCAACCTGAGCAATATGCCGAGCGGGGACTACCGGGTTCAGATTTTTAAATCATCGGAACGAATGCCGGCCGTAGATAATCGGGTCAGTCTCAGCCGACAACCCTCGCAGACCTACTTTTCGCTCAGACCTGAAATGCCGTCAGGGTCAACGACGGATTCGCTGGTTTCGGAAAAAGAGTAGCGATCCACACCATTCATACTAGGTTAACCAATGAGATTCCGGGAAGACGCACTGACTTCCCGGAACTTTTTTTGGTGAGTCAGAGCGTCAGTAAAAATGCCATCGTATCAATTCCGTCCGCATAGTCGTTCAACCCGGGACGCTGGGTTGTCCCCAACGGGATGCTGCCCGGAAAAAAGCCGTCTTTTGAAGCAATACACTGCAATTTATCCGCCAGTGGTGTTAGCTTTTCTTCAAGGGCTCTCAAATCGGCATACTGCTGGAAATAGAGCGTCGAAATGGGGGAAACCAGCCCGTCATTTTCGGTTAGCAACAAAAAGCCGTTGTCGAAATGGGGCACACCGTTGATCAGATAAATCGATTTGTTATAATCATAATTGTTATTGTACTTGTGATGGCTCGTAAACTGAAAAGCCAGGGGATCGAGCAATTTCAGGAGCGGAATAAAATCGTAGTGTTCGGGCACAAAGAGCGTGGAGACGTTCCGGCAACCCAATCCGAAATAATCGAGCACATCGTGACCCAGGGCATTCAGGTCGTCGGCCGTTTCACGGCCCGTTAAAATGGCGACCGACGAGCGGTTTCGGCGAATGATGTGCGGTTTTTTGGAAAAATAATACTCAAAATACCGGGCCGAGTTGGAACTGCCGGTCGCAATAAAGGCGTCGGCCTGATTCAACCGTTCACTAATAAGGATACGTTCCGCAAAATCCGGATTGATTTCAACGATTTTTTGTATTAAATAATTGATTAGTACAAAATCCGGGGTGCTTACTTTGGCTAGAATCCGGTGCCCGCTCAAAAGTACACACAGCAGATCGTGAAAACCGACAGCCGGAATATTGCCTGCCATGACAACTCCCACATTTTTAGGACCCTCGGTAACGACAGTATAACCTTTTATCCATGCCCATAACTTTTCTTCATTAAGGTACTCATCAGCGATAGCCTGGAGCGATTTTGAGCAGTTTTCCGGGGTGAACCAATGGTTGGAATAGTAGGCTTTTTCGATAATTTCCTGCAATTCCGGCGTGTTTTGGGGGTCTTTCAGGAAATGACCTAATTCGACAAACGTGGCAATTCGATTGGTTAAATTCATTTTGATTCAGGCGACTTTACATACAGATGAACCGGCAAAAATAAATTATAGTTTGGTGCCAACCTTTAAATAATTATATTTGTTGATTAGTTATCAATTTAATTAACCAGCAACTGTTTCGTAAGGTAACGAATCTCTTGATCGGAGATTGGATTCCGCCACGAATCACTAAATTTCTACCTGCAAATGGCAATCATGATCACAGATGAATGCATCAATTGTGGTGCCTGCGAACCGGAATGCCCTAACACGGCCATTTATGAAGGCGGTGTGGAGTGGACCTGGGGCGGAGGCACAGAATTGGATGTTGTCGATTTTGGTGATGGTACGGTAGTCAACGGTAAAGATCCGCAAACCCCGGTATCCGACGAATTTTATTACATCGTTTCTGATAAATGTACGGAATGTGTGGGTTTCCATGAGGAGCCACAATGTGCAGCCGTTTGTCCGGTCGACTGTTGTATACCTGACCCGGATGTGGTGGAAGAGGAAGATACCCTTCTGGCAAAAAAGGCCTGGCTTCACGCCGAGACGGTCTGATCGATTCACTACATACATCAAAAAAATCCCGGATCACCGATCCGGGATTTTTTTTGTCCATCCCTCAAACGTATAGAGTGAATAGAATGGTATTATTCTTATAATTAATTGAATAACATATCAATGCCTGAGGTGTATATTATTTCAAAATAACGCCGGATGACAAAATATACTGAAATTGATAAAAATATTTAAAAATAGGTAAAACTGGGTTAGTTTAGAGTGACTTTTGGCAATTTGTAGGTGGTTTTGAGGAAATATGGATTAAATTTTACTAAATATTTGCAAATTAAGTATCTGCTCATAATATTTGTGTGTTAATAAACTTAATCAAATTCTTCTCGAACGAACCAAAGGAAATTATGAAAAAAACACTTTTACTGGTATGTTGTTCGTTTTCCGTCTTATTGTCCAAAGCTCAGGACAGTACCTCCGCTACCTCTAAGCCGCAGGAAGTAGCCACTGCCGAATCGGGATCCGAAAACAAGGGTAAATTTTCTTTTTCAGGCTACATTGATACGTATTACATCGGTAACTTTAATAATCCACGTTCGCAAAGCAACCTGGGAGCCGCCGGCACAGCCCGCGTGTTCGACCAACGGGCCGGTCAGTTCTCCCTGGGCTTGATTCAGACTAAAATTGGCTACAGCACGGACAAAGTAGACGCCGTTGCTGATTTGACATTTGGACCCAACGCTGACCTTGGCAACTACGGGAACGTCGTAGGTCCACTGGGGCAGGGAACAACGGCACTGGCGATCAAGCAGGCCTACATCAACTGGAAGACTTCCGACAAATTCTCGCTCATGATCGGGCAATTCGGAACGCACATCGGCTATGAAGTAATCGATGCGCCGGTCAACTACAATTACTCGCTTTCCAACCTTTTCAATAATGGACCTTTCTACCACACCGGTATTAAAGGAACCTACGCCTTCAGCAGCAAAGCTTCCCTGATGCTGGGTATTGTCAACAACGTGGATAGCTGGAGAGACAATAACAAAGCGAAAGGGATCATCGGCCAGTTCTTCTTTTCACCCGTATCGGGCTGGAACGTGTACCTGAACGGTATTGTGAGCAACGAAGCCAATAAGGATTCGTTGGGTAAAGCGGTAAAAGGCAACTACTCCGTATTCGATTTGACAACGACGTATCAGATTACGGAGAAATTTTACCTGGGTTTGAACGCGGCAATTGGTTCTCAGAAAGAAGATTTTCAGGGATTTGCTCCGCTTAAAACCGGAACGTCAAAATGGAGCGGTGTGGCCGTCTATACCAATTATGCCTTCACCGGCAAGTTTGGCCTGGGTGCCCGTTATGAGTATTTTGATAACAAAGACGGCGCCCGTGGTTTGCGCAATAACCTGGGTCAAGGTTCAAGTGTTAGCTCCATCACAATTACCGGTAACATTACGGCGGCCGATGGCAACCTGATTATCAAACCGGAGTTCCGGCTCGACAGCTACGCCAAGCCCGGTGGCACCAACACGGCAGAAAGACAACAGTTCGAAGACAGTGACGGAAATTTCACCAAGTCATCGCAATCGACGCTGGGCATCGCTTTTATCTACAAATTTTAATACGCAACCCCACACTGGTCTGCAAAGACCTATCATAACAATGTACAACTAAACCGTTTAAGTATCATGCAAAAACCGTCTTACTTACCGCTTGTTTTATTGCTGATTGTCAGTGTATTGGGCGTGATTTTTCCGGCAGTTCCCAAAGGTATCGTCACCGAGGGCATCAACTCCGGAGATACCGCCTGGATGCTCGTTTCCGCTGCCCTCGTTCTGTTGATGACTCCTGGTTTGGCTTACTTCTACGGAGGTATGGTAAACAACAAAAACGTGATTTCAACGATGCTGCAAAGTTTCATTGCGATGGGCGTGATCAGCATTCTTTGGGTTGTCGTCGGTTTCAGCCTGGCATTTGGTGAAAGCATCGGGGGTTTTATTGGTAACCCGACTACCTTCTTCATGTTCAATGGCGTGCTTGATGGCAAACCGTGGCCGTTGGCGGCTACCGTTCCGCTGGTCGTCTTTGCTTTCTTCCAGTTGAAATTTGCCATGATCACACCAGCCCTGGTAACGGGGTCAATGGCCGAACGGGTTAATTTCAAATCCTATGTGCTGTTCATGATCCTGTTTAGCCTGTTCGTTTACACGCCACTGGCACACATGACCTGGCACCCGGACGGCTTTCTGTTTAAATTAGGCGTTCTTGATTTTGCCGGTGGAACGGTTGTTCACATGTCAGCGGGCTGGGCGGCTTTAGCGGGTGCTCTGTACCTGAAGCGTCGTAAATCACACATGGAAGCGAATTATTTCCCACCTGCCAACATTCCTTTCGTTCTGTTGGGCACGGGTTTACTGTGGTTTGGCTGGTTCGGTTTCAACGCCGGTTCGGCGGTAGGAGCCACGCCACTGGCCGCTTCCGCTTTCGCAACTACGAACACGGCGGCTGCTGCGGCTGGTTTAGGCTGGGTATTGTTCGACGCGGCCAAAGGCAAAAAAGTATCCGGTTTAGGTTTCGCCATTGGTGCCGTTGTGGGTCTGGTTGCCATCACACCCGCGGCTGGTTTTGTGACGATCCCGACTTCGATCTTCATCGGAACGGTTGCTTCGCTGGTTAGTAACACGGTGGCTCACCTGCGTACCAAATCAAGACTGGACGATACGCTGGATGTATTCCCCTGCCACGGTGTCGGTGGGATGGTCGGTATGTTGATGACGGGTATTTTCGCCACCAAAGGTGTAAACTCGGCCGTTGTTGACGAAGGGCTGGCATTCGGTGAAACCAAATTGTTCTTCATCCACTTGATGGCGCTGGTGATCGTATCCGTATTCGCCTTCGTAGCTTCGTACATTCTGCTGGTTGTGACCAACGCTATTCTGCCTCTTCGTGTAAGCGAAGAAGACGAAAAAGTGGGTCTGGATGTAAGTCAGCACGACGAATTCCTGGTAGACGCTTAGTCCAAGATATACAAACAGAGCCACAGGGGTTGCCTGTGGTTTTGTTGTACTCGATGAAGGTATCTGTCTTTGACGGATACCTTCTTTTTTTGAGCAAGAATGTGAGCAAGAATGTTGAAAATAACCGGCTCCTGGTGGAAGAGTACTTTAGTGAAAATGAACGAGTGGCGCTTCAGAAACACATTCCGAAACTTCCATCAGACCAGCCGGATTCAGGCCCGTCAGTTGAACCCGCTTGGTTTCGTTGATGAGTAGCGGATCATAAGTGGCCGTTACCCGAACATAGTTTTCGGTAAATCCCAGCATCTGACCATTTTCCACATCTTCCTCAAACAGTACGGAGGCTTCCCGACCCACTTGCTGTTCGTAGAAAAACCGCTTTTTCTTATCGGAAAGATTGTGCAGCATTTTCGACCGTTCGGCTCGTTTGGAGGAAGGTACCACCGGTTTAATCGTCAACGCGTGGGTATTGGGACGTTCGGAGTACGTAAAAACGTGTAGGTAAGAAACCGGCAGTTCATTCAGGAAGTGGTACGTCTCCAGAAAGGCATCGTCCGTTTCGCCGGGATGACCCACGATCACATCGACCCCAATACAGGCATGCGGCATCAGTTCCTTGATTTTGGCCACGCGTTCCGCGTATAGCTCCCGCTTGTACCGACGGCGCATGGCGGCCAGAACCGAATTGGAGCCCGATTGCAAAGGAACGTGGAAGTGGGGCACAAACCGCCGGGACTTGGCCACGAAAGAAATAATATCGTCGGTCAGTAAATTAGGCTCGATGGATGAAATCCGAAACCGCTCGATCCCCTCGACCTCGTCCAGCGCCTGGATCAGATTCAGGAACGTTTCTTTCCGTTGACCACTCGCTTCGGTTTGGGGTTGCAGGCCAAAATCGCCGATATTGACGCCCGTCAGCACAATTTCCTTCACATGGCGGGCGGCAATAGCGCGGGCCGCCCGAACCACATTCTCAATCGTATCACTGCGGCTGCTGCCGCGCGCCAGCGGAATGGTGCAGTAAGCGCAGGGATAATCGCAACCGTCCTGCACTTTCAGAAAGGTTCGGGTGCGGTCATTGAGCGAATACGAAGCGTGATAGGCTACGGCTTCTTCGATGGGTGAATTATAAACGGTTGCTTTTCCGGTCGGTTCTTTCACAAAATCACCCAGCAATTCGGCCAGACGGAATTTTTCAGCCGCGCCCAAAACCGCATCCACACCGGGAATGGACGCAATTTCTTCGGGTTTCAATTGTGCATAACACCCAACAATCGCCACGTACCCGTCGGGGTTGATGTGTTGGGCTTCCCGAACGATTTTCCGGCATTTTTTGTCCGCATTATCCGTTACCGAGCAGGTATTGATGATAAATATGTCGGGCTTTTGATTAAATTCTACGCGCTCATACCCTTTCTGCTCCAGCATGCGGGCCAGAGTCGACGTTTCGGAGAAATTCAATTTACAGCCGAGTGTATAAAATGCAATTTTTTTCATTGCTGCAAAATTACAAAAACATTGGCACCCACGGACTTCAGTCCGTGAGATTCTGGATGTAAGGCAGAAATTCGCACGGGCTGAAGTTTTCGGGTACTATTTATTTAAAAAATCCTGAAACGACTCCTCCTCATACGCTTCGCCCAATTCAATATCCTGTTTTCCGACATCACCCCTGGCCGAAATCAACTGCCGGCTGGTGTTATCGAACAAAAGATGGCGATTCGGCTGAACCACCCCAAAACCATTGTTGAACGCAAAATAGGCAAAGGGGCGGTTTTGGGGATTCAGCAAATCACGGCTCCATTTGAACTCGGAAGTAACCAGGTGTAACTGGTGTAACAGCGTGGCAGCCAGATCGGTCTGAGAACCAATTTGATCGATAAAGCGCGGTTTTGCCTTTAATGCTCCTCCCAGCCAGAGCATCGGAATGTGGAAATCCCGCACCCGGTCGGTCGACAAAACCGGTAGCCGGTGTCCGTGATCGGCCGTGATAATAATGAGCGTATTCGACCACCAGGGCTGTTTTTTTGCCTGAGCAATAAACGCTCCCAAACTGCGATCGGCGTAATACATGGAATTCAAAAAGAGCGATTCTTCTTCTTTTCCGGGAAATACCGTCGGCATCGGAACCTCAAATGGCTCGTGGCTGCTCAGGGTGAAGAGCGAAACAAAAAACGGCGTTTTGGCTCCGTTCAAATCAGAAAGAATCCGGTTATAAACGATATGGTCATGAGCCCCCCACTTGGAATTCCAGTCGCTGGGTTTGAAGTCGGATTTGGATACAATCCGGTCGAACTGGTTGTGGTAGAGATACGATTTTATGTTGGCAAACTCGGTTTCTCCGCCATAATAAAAAGACGTCGCATAGCCGGCGGTTTTAAGTTTCTGGCCGAGCGTGGGCAATTTAGCCGCTTTGGACGGCAGCGTCATAATGGAAGCCGTTGCCTGGGCCGGAAAACCACTCAAGAGGGCAATTAGCCCCTTTTCGCTGCGATCGCCACTGGCATAGAACTGATTGAACAACAAACCCTCGTGGACTAGTTTTTCAAATTGGGGCGTCACGCCGGTTCGGCCCCCCAAAACCGCTACGGATTTGGCGGTAAAACTTTCCCAGACGATGAGGATGACGTTGGGTCTCGACGTCGAAAGCAGCGGTAAACTGTCTGCAACTGGCTGACGAAGAACCTGTAACGCCCGATTCGCTTGTCCTTTCGGAAAAAAGACGAACGGGTTGGCTCCGTATTTATTCCGCTCCAGAAATGAATGCATAAAATTCCATTGTGGGGTCACGGCGGCATAATTGGCGAACGCCACCGGCGAGAAATAAACCGTACTGACATTCATGGGCGCGAGCTGGAATCCACCCCGGATGGGAAGAATGAGCGCCGTTGAAGCAACCAGTAAAACCGGGGTTGCGATCCACCACCGGACCGGTTTAACGGAACTGATAAACCGATGAATGAGCCGGTTAAAACAATAATTGCCGACCAGTAACAGAGCCACCAGCAACGTTAGCAGCGAAAGGATGGGGGAGGCCGCTACGGATGCGGCTGCTTCCCGTGGCGATTTCAAGTAATGCAAGGGCGTAATATCCAGATGAAAACCCCAGGTACGAAATATCTCCAGGTCGGCCACGGTGATGAACGAAACGATGATCAGCTCGATGAACGTAAGGATGCGCAGCGGAATGGAAACCTTTTTGAATGCCAGGCCCGGGGTGAGCGCGATCAGTAAAGCCGGTAAGACCGTGAGATAGCCCGCCGTCGAAAGATCCATCCGCAAACCGTGGGCAAAAACCCCCGCCAGCGTCGACCCGTCCAACTGACTGGTTTGGGGTTGATAGATCAAAAAAAGGATGCGACTGACCACTAACCAGCTTGTCCAGCCGATCAGATAAGCCAGCATCAGCAACAAACGACTCTTCATTGACAACAGAAATTACGATCACCAAGCCGCAAAGTTAACACGAATCAGAGACGTATACTTGCTTATTATGTAAACGGTTACCAACTAAGGGTGTACTTCATCTTTAGTAGGTGCAATTTGTTCTGAATAAGATACAAAAATTTGGATGAAATAGTTATTTTCTCAGAACGTACTTGTTGAGGATACTGAAACTGAATTTTGTGATTTTTGGCAATTATTCGTGAAAAATAGGTTAAAATGAATGTGTTTTCTTGGAAATTACAACTAATTATCACTATTTTTGGGTGTTTTTAATCCAAAAACCACCTCGAACCTAATATGTCAAACTTTCGGTTTAAAGCTCTCGAAATTGCACAAAGTCGGCAAGCCCTTTCTGTTCCACCACCGGCAGAACGAGTAACGGAATACTATGGCTCCTACACATTTAACAACGAGGTTATGCGGTCCCTGCTCTCGCCGGAAGCATATCTGAAGATTACGCAAGCCATCGATACCGGTGGTAAAATTGACCGTGATATTGCTGATGAGGTGGCCAATGCCATGAAAGCCTGGGCAACGGCAAAAGGGGCTACCCATTATACGCACTGGTTTCAGCCTTTGACGGGAGCGACCGCCGAAAAGCACGATGCATTTTTTGATGTAACGATGGATGGCAAGGCCATCGAGAAATTTAAAGGTGGTGCGCTGGTTCAGCAGGAACCGGATGCGTCATCCTTCCCAAGTGGTGGTTTGCGGAATACGTTCGAAGCACGGGGGTATACGGGCTGGGATCCCAGTTCGCCGGCTTTTTTAATGGACAATGGTGCGGGTGGTAAAACGCTGTGTATTCCTTCCGTATTTATATCGTATACCGGTGAAGCGCTAGACTACAAAACGCCTTTGCTGAAAGCCCTCCTGGAAATGGACAAAGCCGCTACGGCCGTTTGTCAGTATTTCGACCGGAATGTTACAAAAGTGACCCCAACCCTGGGTGTTGAGCAGGAATATTTTGTTGTCGACAAAGCTCTTTTCTACGCACGTCCTGACCTGGTTATGGCCGGCCGGAGCGTATTTGGTCATTCACCGGCGCGGGGTCAGCAATTGGAAGACCATTATTTTGGTACGATTCCTCCGCGGGTGAATGCCTACATGGTTGATTTTGAGTTTGAAGCCATGAAACTCGGAATGCCGGTCCGGACGCGTCACAACGAGGTGGCTCCGGGTCAGTTTGAGGTGGCTCCCACGTTTGAAGAGGTCAACCTGGCGATCGATCACAACGCGCTGTTGATGGATTTGATGGAAAAAGTGGCCGAAAAACACAACTTCAAGGTGCTGTTCCACGAAAAACCGTTCGCTGGAATCAACGGTAGCGGTAAACACAACAACTGGTCGCTGGGAACCAACACGGGGGTTAACCTGCTGGCTCCAAGCTCGAAACCGAAAGAAAGCCTGCGTTTTCTGACGTTCCTGGTTAACGTCGTAAAAGCCGTTCATGACCACGCCGATCTGTTGCGTGCTTCCATTGCATCGGCCGGTAACGAATACCGTCTGGGTGCCAACGAAGCCCCTCCGGCCATCGTATCCGTCTTCCTGGGAGAATCGCTGACGAAAGCGCTGGAAGACCTGGAAACCAAGTCGGAAGTGATCGTCAACAAAGGCGATAACGTGTATTACAAGCTGGGTATCAACCGCATTCCTTCGTTACTTCGGGATAATACCGACCGGAACCGGACTTCACCTTTTGCCTTTACGGGTAATAAATTTGAATTCCGTGCCGTAGGGGGTGGTGCCAATTCCGCGTCTACGATGACGGTATTGAATTCGATTGTGGCCGCTCAGTTAGCCGCTTTCAAGCAGGAATTAGACGCCCGTCTGGCCGCTGGTGAGAAAAAAGAACTGGCCATCGTCGAGATTCTGAAAGAATACTACAAGTCTTCAAAACGCATCCTGTTCGAAGGAAACGGTTACTCGGATGAGTGGGTTGCAGAAGCCGCCAAAAGAGGCCTGTCAAACATCAAATCGACACCGGAAGCGCTGGGCGTTTATGTGAAACCCGAATCGCTGGAATTGTTCGAGCGCGTGGGGGTAATGAGTCATGCCGAGGTAGAATCACGCTATGAAATCGAACTGGAAAAGTACATTAAAAAAGTACAGATCGAGTCGCGGGTTGTGGGTGACCTGGCCATGAATCACGTGGTTTCAACCGCGCTGAAATACCTCAATAAACTAGCTGAAACGGCCAAAGCACTGGTTGATCTGGGAATGACGGCCGAAGCGGAACCGATCAAAGCCTTGATTCAGGAAATCTCTTCACGCGTTATCACCATCAAGAAGAACGTTGAAGAAATGACCGAAACCCGGAAGAGAGCAAACGCCATGACCGATACCGCCGAAATGGCCAAATCGTATGCGACGGAGGTGAAGGATTTCTTTGATGTCATTCGCTACGAAGTCGATAAACTGGAGCTCATTATCGATGACGAAGACTGGCCATTGGTGAAATACCGGGAGTTACTTTTTGTAAAATAAAGATGTTTTTCCAACCATATCGTCACATAAAGCCTGCGCCATTTGGTGCAGGCTTTTGTTTTTAGTGGTAACTTAAGCTGTTTTTAATCCGCTTAATCGGTTTTGATGGTAATCCGTGGTTTATTTACGGGTTCGCCAGCTCAGACCAAAAACCGGTTGTGCGCGTTTATTGAGTACCTTTTCGATCTCTAACCGAAACCATAAATGCCTTTTACCGTTGAAACGCTGATGCGTGATTTGAGCCGCCTGCCCCATCGGGGAACTGCTACGGCTTTCGAAGCACCCGCTATTGACCTGTTGTCTTCGACGCTTCGGCAACTCCAGGCTACGGTAACGGTTGAGCCATTCCGCACACCGGCCACCTACGTAACGGTCGTTTACTGGTTGCTGGGCGGAATCGTTTCGGGTTTGCTGGCATCCACCTGGCTGGGCTGGGTCGCCGTTATCTGGACCTGGGGCTGGGTGACGCTGGCCTGGTTGTTTTTCAACTGGCGGTTTTCGCCGGCTACCCGGCTGCCTCCGCTCGTAACTTCCAACAATATTATCGGGCGTTGGCGGGAAACGGGGTTTGGCTACGCCGGGGATCAGGATAAACCGGTGATGAAAGTGATTCTGATGGCTCATTACGATACCGCACCGATCTCGCTGTTATACCGCACGGGAACGGTCATTAGCTTTCACGCAACGCTCGTAATTTCGCTGGCTTTGATGCTGGTAGCCTGTTTTTTACTCCTTTTCGAACAATTCGTTTTTAGCAGTGGCTGGATGCTCTGGGCTCGCTACGGAATGATCGCGTTTTTTGTGCTACAGTCTTTACTCGGCACACTCGGATACTGGATCTACGGTCATTCCAATGGCGCCAGTGACAATACCACGGGCGTTGTTGCGGCCATTGCTACGGCCGAGCGTCTGCGTCAACTGTATTTGCCCGGACTCGAAACCGAAGTGGTCTTGACCGGTGCCAAGGAAGTGGGCATGATTGGCGCCCGCGCCTACCTGGACAAACACAGCGCTGGTTGGCCCCAGGGCCGGACGGTGGTGGTCAATTTCGATACACTCGGGAACGGATCGCTGCGGGTAATTAAACATACCGGAACCGTAGAAGTTATTGAATATACCAACCCGTTGATGGAGTCGGCGGAGCGACTCCTGGAGGAGAAACCGTTCCGGGGTCTGGTCAAACCCGCTCGCTGGCATACCGCCGACTTTGACAGTGTCTGGTTTGTTCGACGGAAAATACCGGTGATGACGCTGACGGCGATGGACGAAAAAGGCCGGATGCCCAACATTCACCGTCCGGAAGATCAGTTGCTAGTGACGGATTTAACCGCCATTCCAACGGCCATCGATTTTGCCATTCACACGATTGTCCGGCATTATCAGAGCTACGAAATAACGGCCGAGCGATTGTGAGTTGAACGGTCTGCCGGTTTTAAATGTTGAAATTCACAAGTGGGTTTGTAGCTTTGCTGATCAGAATAAACAGATAATTTAACGATAACATAAATGGGGACGTATAAAAACGAAGGATTTGAACCTGCAACGATTCAACTTCTTAAAGAGGAATGCCAGGAAGAGGGAAGCTCATTCGTCTATGTGGAGGATGAAGACGATGATCTGGAGGTTCTGAATTCCGGCGAATGCGTTCATGTTCAGTTTGTCGGGAAATACAAAGAAGACGAAGTAATCTATGATGCCATCATCTATACGCTGCGGCTGCACCACAGCAGCCTGGTGTATGAAATGGCCATGGAAAAGGTAAAGAAATCATTTCCGCAGTATATTCCGGTGGAAGACCGGAAACCCGACTACCGGATCGACGCGGAACTGGAAGAAGAAATTGAATTGTTTCTGACGGAACTGATCGAAGAAATTGAGGAGACGGAAGCCGTTAAAGTTCAGGAACACATTGAAATCGATTATGAGTTCGAATACGGAATCAGCCTGGACGTCTGCCTGAATGTCGAAGAGATTTCGGAAGAGGTCATTGAAGATTTTATTGCTAAATTCAATTCCAATACGTTGAAACTGGATAAGACGATGTATTCATTTTCGAACGACGAACCCGAAGACTAAAGGAGATGGATCGTGAATCCAACCGTAGTCGCTCGCTCATTGACTATGCATTTGTTTTATCAGCCTGAAGCCGAAATAAACCCGTTTCTGAGTGAAGAAGAATCCCGGCATTGCGTCAAAACGCTGCGTCTGACCAAAGGTTCCACGATTGATGTGACCGACGGAAAAGGCAGGCGTCACAACTGTGTTATTGAAAAGGCGGACCCGCGACGGTGTACCTATCGGATTGTTGAAACTGTTGTGGAATTACCCCGGCCTTACCGGATTCATCTGGCAGTGGCACCCACAAAAAACATGGATCGAATCGAATGGCTGGTGGAAAAATCGGTTGAATTGGGGATCGACCAGCTCACGTTTTTCGTTAGCCAGCATTCGGAACGGCGAATGGTAAAAACGGACCGTTTGGAGAAAATCGCCGTGGCGGCCATGAAACAGTCCTTGCAGCTGTTTATGCCGGTAATCGATCCGGTTGTGGACTTTAAAACCGTTCTGACTCTGGTAGCGGAGAATCGGTTTATTGCCCATCTGCCTGTCGATGAACCGGCTACGCCCTTGGTTCAGGCCGCAAAACCGGGCGGGGCAACCATCCTGCTGATCGGCCCCGAGGGTGATTTTTCGGCACCTGAAATTCAGCAGGCCGTTGATGCGGGGTATAAAATGGTAACGCTGGGCTCAACCCGGCTGCGCACCGAAACGGCGGCTTTGGCGGCCTGTCATACGATTCATCTGATTAATGCTATATCGTGATTATGAAGCGGCTTACTGGAATTTTTCTTGCGGGTTTGGTCTTTACGTTTGCCATGACGGCATCCGTGCAGGCGCAGTATTCGTACAAAGTTGCCAAATTGAAATACAATGGTGGGGGCGACTGGTATGCGAACAAAACCTCCTTGCCCAATTTGATCAAATTTTGTAATTCCAATCTGCGGATGAATATCTTCCCCGAAGAAGACATCGTGGAGGTGGGTAGTCCGGAGTTATTTTCGTATCCATTCGTTCACATGACCGGACACGGGAACGTCGTTTTTACGGATGCTGAAGCCCAAAACATGCGCCGGTATCTGATGTCGGGCGGTTTCCTGCACATCGACGATAATTATGGCCTTGATAAATTCATCCGGCGCGAGATGAAAAAAGTGTTTCCGGAACTCTCCTTTATCGAATTGCCTTATAATCATCCGGTTTATCACCAGAAATACACCTTCACGAATGGCTTGCCAAAAATACACGAACACGATGGCAAAGCACCGCAAGGATTTGGATTAATCTGGGAAGGCCGTTTAATTTGTTTTTACAGTTATGAGTGCGATTTGGGGAATGGCTGGGAAGATCAATCGGTCTATAATGACCCGGAAGAGGCCCGTCAGCAAGCTTTACGCATGGGAGCCAACCTGTTACAGTATTCAACTACTGCATTTTAGTAAAATAAATAAAAAATAAAAATTTGTCTTATTCGGTTAACTATCGACGTTATTGTTGTAGATTTGTAGAATCTAATTGCACTGAAGTTGGTTTTTAGCCATTCACCTTTAACTAATTTAATCCCGTGGTAATAATCCTTATTGCCTTTGTTGTTCACTGGTACGTATCACTTTTCTGCCAGACATTTTTTCTGCACCGGTATTCGGCTCACAAAATGTTCACGATGAGCAAGGTATGGGAACGGTTTTTCTTTTTCCTGACCTATCTTTCACAAGGCTCATCCTACCTGAGTCCCCGCGCCTACGCCGTTTTACACCGGATGCACCATGCGTTCAGTGATACTCCCAAAGACCCGCACTCGCCACACCACACGAAAAACGTATTTACGATGATGTGGAAAACGAAAGATTTATACAATGCCGTCCTGAACCGGGTTCGGCCTATCGAAGCCAAATTTGATCGCAACTACCCGGAATGGTATGCGCTGGAAAAAATCGGCGATTCATGGATTTCCCGCGTTGCCTGGGGAACGGTTTATTCGCTGTTCTACATCTTTGCTTTCATTTACCTGGATATGCACTGGGCGTTTTTCTTCCTGCTGCCGATTCACTTCCTGATGGGACCGATCCACGGAGCGATCGTTAACTGGAGCGGCCATAAATACGGATACGCTAATTTCGACAACCACGACCGGTCTAAGAACTCCATGTTTTTCGATTGGCTAATGATGGGCGAATTATTCCAGAACAATCACCACAAACGCCCGAATGCCGCTAATTTCGGAGCTCGCTGGTATGAACTGGATCCAACCTATCCGGTGATCAAGTTTCTGTCGGTAGTGGGAATTATCAAGATGCGTCCCGCCAAAATAACTACCAACGAATTCGAAACCGGCCACGACCGTCTGGTTGAACACAATGAGAAAATGTCGGCTTAACGGTCTCCGTCAGAAGCCATAGGATATACCAAAAATGCCCGCCAGATCGATCTGGCGGGCATTTTTGTTTGGTAGGAGAGAAAAGAGAGTAAACAAATGCAGAACGGCTTTATCAGCCTTGAACCGTCTTTCCTCTCTTATCTACTCTCTTTCCTCTTCTCACAACAACTCTTTCGCAATTTCGTCCCACGAAAGAACCCGTTGGAAAATCGTGTTGTCACGGTTGTGGGGGGCGTCGAAGAGCAGCCCTTTTCCCTGAAAACTGACCAGATTATAGGGCATGTCATCGATCATAAAGTCGGCGCGCAGAATGCTCTTGTCACCGCAGAATACCCGGTTTTTCCAGTGAATGTGCGGAAAATGCTGATCGAGCCAGTCGTATTTTTCCGAAAGTGAATTGCGAAACTCCATCGCAGCCGAAGTAACGAAGAGATCGTATTTCTCCGCAAGCGCCTTCGTTACCTCCTGAGCACCCGGCATCACCGCAATGTCGGCAAAAAAACCGGGCTCATGGACGTAATCGGACAGGCGTTGGGAGATGTGTTTCTCCAGCACTTCGTGGAACGAATTTTCCCGGAAGAGGTCGGGCTGCGCTTCCGTATCGAAATCACGGCGATAAATGTCAATAAACTTGCCAACGGTATCCGCCAGCACATCATCCATGTCAATTGCAATTCGAGGCTTCATTAGTTAAATTTTACGCCAATAGCTCTTTTTCCGCTTGAATATACGATAGCGTCGATTGGTTTTTTGGCTTCGTCAGCTTCTTTTTTAACGCGTCGGACAAATTGCTCCACGTCTTCTTCAATGGAATTGTTGACAATGCCGCCGGTAAAGTAGGATTTCGCTTTAATTCCACCGGAGGCATCGACTACAGTTTGGTAGTCCGCTACGGGTTCATTCATGACATACACGGCCAATCCATCGATTTTCCGGACCTTCGCCAGTCCTTTGTCGGCGCCTGCTTCTCCTTTAAATTTGACAGCAATCGCGGTTTTTGATCCCGAAATAACCACTGCATCGAATTCTTTGTGATCTTTCTTGCCGTCTTTACTGGCTCGCCGGACAAACTGAGCGGCTTTTTCGGAAACGCCTTCATTTACCACGCCACCCGTAAACAAGGAAGCGGCTTTGGCCCCCGATGAGATTTCAAATACCGTTTCGTAGGGGCGTAAAGGTTCGCACATCACGTACGTTTCGATGCCCTGAATTTTGTCAACCCGCGCATTGGATTGGGCGAGAACGGTAGATAGACTAAAAAGTGTACCGAAAAAAGAGGAAAAAATTAGTTTCTTTTTCATTGGAGTGATCTGTTGTTAAAGTAAAAACAGCGCTAATCTACTGGAACGGTGGCAAACAATGCCGGCTAAAACCTTCGTGTGCTGAATTCAACCGATGAAGCGCCAAAATGGCTTACTGAATTGGATGCGCATCAGACGATTTTACGTTCCGAATCGAAACCTTCCAGATAATCGGAAACCCGTTTAACAAACTGTCCTCCCAGCGAACCGTCGACAACGCGGTGGTCATAACTGTGGGAAATGAACATTTTTTGACGCACGCCAATCAGATCGCCCTGGGGCGTTTCGATGACCGCCGGTTTTTTCGCAATGGTTCCAAACGCCATGATCGCGACTTGTGGCTGTACGATAATGGGAGTTCCCATGACGTTTCCAAAAGTGCCAATGTTGGAAACCGTGTAGGTGCCATTGGCCAGATCATCGGCGGTGAGTTTATTTTCGCGGGCGCGACGACTGAGGTCATTCACTTTCCGGGTCAGCCCAACCAGGTTATATTGATCGGCATTGTGAATAACCGGAACGATGAGATTACCGCTCGGAAGCGCCACGGCCATTCCGATATTGATGGCCTTTTTGACGATTATTTTGTCGCCATTCACCGAAATGTTGATCAGAGGAAAGTCGCGGATGGCCTTTACGACGGCTTCGATCAACAGGGGCGTAAAGGTGATATTTTCGCCGTATTGCTGTAGAAACGTCTTCTTGATCCGCTCCCGCCATTGCACCAAAACCGTCATATCGGTTTCAACAAACGAAGAGACGTGGGGCGCAATCCGCTTCGATTCCACCATCCGCTCGGCAATGATCTTACGCATCCGATCCATCTGAATGATATCATCCTGTCCAGTGACGGAAGCGGCTTTTGGGAACGATACACCCGGGGAAACCGGCTCGGCTTTCCGTTTTTCGACGTAAGCCAGTATATCATTTTTGGTAAGGCGGTTTTCGGCCCCGGTTCCCCGGATAGATGCCAGTTCGGCCTGAGAAATTCCTTCGGCTTTCGCAATGCTCACGACCAAAGGTGAATAAAAACGGTTGGTTTCGGCAATGGTCGTTTCGGCGTCCGTCCGGATGGGCGGATTGCCGGGTGAGAGCTTCGAAATGTCCGCTTCCAGTTTGGCCGCAACGCTGGCTACATCCTGTTCCTCGGTTTCGCCGACGAATGAGGTGTCAGAAGGCGAAGAAGACGGCTGGCTGGCCGGAACTCCTGCTTCGTGTTCAACTTCGATCCGGGCTACGGGACTACCAATGGCCACAACGTCGCCATCATTGACCAGAATCTCCTTTAAAATACCGGAATGAGAAGAGGGAACTTCGGTATCGACTTTATCGGTAGCCACTTCTAAAATGGAGTCGTCGGCTTCAATGCGGTCGCCGGGCTGTTTAAGCCAGGAGATCACGGTGCATTCGACAATACTTTCGCCCATTGTGGGCATAACCATGTCAACGAGTGCCATTGATTGGTAGATTTAAGAGTTTGGTGAGGTAAAAGTCTGAAAACGAATGGTTTTTAATTCTCTTCCAGCAACGTTTGCCGGAGTAGATTTAAAACATAAACGGAGGTGAGCTGAATGTTCTGTTCCCGGTAGGGTCCGAGTTTCAGCAGCCGGGCGACGGTTTTCTTTTCGGTGGAGCAGGCAATCCAGATGGTGCCGACCGGTTTTTCGGGCGTTCCGCCGTCGGGCCCGGCAATACCGCTGGTGGCAATTCCGACGTTAGCGCCCAGCGTTTTCCGAACCCCTTCCGCCATTTCCCGAACGGTTTGTTCGCTGACGGCACCAAACTGGCTCAACGTTTCCGGTTTTACACCCAACTGATTGACTTTAACCGTATTGCTGTAGCTGACCACACCGCCAACGAAATAAGCGGAGGATCCGGCATACTTGGTAATCTGACTGGCAACATAACCGCCCGTGCAGCTTTCCGCCGTTGCCAGCATCCAGGTTTTGTCAGACAACAGCCTGGCTACAGTCGTTTCCAGTTCATCGTCATCAAAGCCAAAAACATACGAATTGATGAGCGGCAGAACCGCTTCGACCTGCTCATCGAGTTGTTTTTTCAGCAGCGTGGCATCATCACCGGTGCCGGTCAAACGGAGTCGCACCTGACCGAAATGGGGGAGATACGCCAGTTTGATGTGGCCCGGCAATGCATCTTCCCAATCTGAAATCGTTTCGGCCAGAAAAGACTCACCGATTCCGACGGTCCGGATGATTTTATGAACGATCGTCGGCGTTTCAAACTGCTTTTGCAACAGCGGAATGATCCGGTATTGCATGAGATTTTTCATTTCAAACGGCACCCCCGGCAAGGAAACATAAACGGTGTCATTTTCATTGAACCACATTCCCGGCGCAGTTCCCCAGTCATTGGGCACGTAAGTGCAGTTGAGAGGAAGGTCAGCCTGTTTGGCATTTATTTCGGTAATCTGCCGTCCCCGGCTTTCAAAAAACTTCGTCACAAAAGCCAGTGCTTCGGGATTTCGTTCGAGCGTAGTGTTGAAATACGTACACAGGGTCGCTTTGGTAATGTCATCTTTGGTAGGGCCCAGGCCGCCCGTGATGATTACCAGATCGGCCCGTTCGGTAGCTTCCTTCAGAACGTCCAGAATCGCTTCCTTTTTGTCACCAACCGATGATTTACGGATCGTTCGAATTCCAATTTTCGTCAATTCGGCACCGAGCCATTGGGTGTTGGTATCGGTGATTTGTCCAAACAGTATTTCGTCACCAATCGTTATTACTTCGGCCAGTATGGGTTTCATGAAAAGAAATCTACATGTTTTAGGGTTCGTCTCTTTACTTTTCGTCCGATTTCCTGTCTTAAGTAAAAAGTCCGATTGACAACTCAACACCAGAATGCTGGTTTCGGACCAAAAATACGTAAAAAAACCGTTTATCTTTTGCCGGCCAAGGATCGGCACCTGTTTCAAAAGTAGAATCAACCGGATTGTCACATGAAAAAAACAGTAATTTTGGGCCTGCTGCTGGCCATTTATTCGGGTGCGGCACGGGCTCAGTCGGATTCAACTCAACCGAAAAAGAAGACTATTTTCGGACAGATTCTGGAAAAAGTGGGGGAGGCTGCTTCGGGTGGAACGTCATCGAACAGCGAAATCGCCAACGGATTGAAAGAAGCCCTCCGGATCGGGATCAGCAAAGGGTCCGACCAGGCCTCGGCGACGGATGGATACTACAAAAATGCGCTGATCAAAATTCTTATGCCACCGGAAGCCCAAAAAGTGGAATCGGCCTTGCGTAAATTTGGCATGGGCAAACAGGTGGATCAGTTCATTCTGTCGTTAAACCGCTCGGCCGAAGATGCGGCTAAAAAAGCCAAACCGATCTTTCTGAATGCGCTGACGTCGATGTCGATCCAGGACGCGGTTGGTATTTTGCGGGGGGAGAAAGATGCGGCCACGCAATACCTGAAACGAACGACTTCCAATCAATTACTGGCGTCTTTTACGCCGGTTATCGATAGCACATTGAAAAAAAATGAAGCTACCCGGTATTACGGTGATCTGGTGCGAACGTATAACAAACTGCCGATTTCTACCACGAAAGTCGACCCCGATTTGACCCATTATGCGGCCACGAAAGCGATCGACGGTATTTTCACGCTGGTGGCGCAGGAAGAAAAGCAAATTCGCGAAAATCCGGCGGCCCGGGTGACTGATTTATTGAAAAAAGTGTTTGGTCAGCAGTAGGCTGGACCTGGAATCTGCCGGTTTTGGTGCTGAAACCGGTCGTCAGATTGCAAATCCGCTCTACAAATGGTTACCTTTGAAATCTAAAACTCCGCAATGAACTGAGTCGTCTTCCGGCGGTTCGGTTTGGGTTGGCGGAGTTTTTCATGTATTGAAAAGCAAACGATGAAAAAATCAGAAATCAATTTTGCCGTTGAATTAGACGATCACAATATTCCGGAAAAAATTTTCTGGAACGCAACGGATAATCCCAATGAGGGACTGAGTGATACCAAAGCGGTTGTTGTTTCGGTTTGGGACCACTATAATCAGGGTACGCTCCGGCTGAATTTATGGACGAAAGACATGGCCGTAACGGACATGAAGCGGTTTTGCGTCGAAGTGCTCGGCAGCCTGGCCGACACCATCGTTACGGCCACGGGCGATCAGTCTATGGCCGACCAGATCGACAACCTCTGCCGGACGTTGAGCAAAAAGGTGGAAGAAGAATACCGCGAGCAACAAAATCAATCGTAATCGTTTTCAGAATACCGCTACCGGCGGTCGGTTGGTAGCGGTATTCTGAAAAACAGAAGGCAATTTTATGAACAGGAAGTTTTTCAATGCAATTCTGGTTGTTGTTTGGCTTACGTTGGGTTCAGCCGCAGCCCAAGCTCAGGGCGTACAATTTCGAACGGGTGCCCTCAATGCCGTTTTTGAAGCCGCCCGGAAAGCCAAAAAGCCGGTTTTTGTTGAAGTGTATTCGGAAACCTGTCACGTTTGCCAGAGTTTTATACCCACCTTTGCCGAACCGAAAGTTGGGAAGTTCTACAACAGCCGCTTCATCAGCACTAAAATCGATATTTCCTCAAAGAGTACTCTCGCTTTTCTGGATAAAAACCACCTGTTTGTTCCTTCGTTGCCGTTGTTTCTATACATGGATGCAGCGGGAAACCTGATGCACATGGCGATGAGTAACAACTCGGCCGACGAGGTGATTCGACACGGAACCACGGCATTGAGTCCGGCCATTCGGGCGTCGTCCATGCACAAAAGGTATGAAGAAGGGGAACGCTCTCCTAATTTTCTGATCGACTACGGGATGTACGCGCGGGTGACGCGGGATACGGCAACGAATATCCGGGTGATGAATGAGTATGCGACCCGTCAGACGGCCACGACATACACCAATCCAACAAACTGGCTGGTGCTGCAAAAACTGATACTCGACGTCGATAATCCGCTTTTTCAATACCTGATGGGCCACCTCGATCAATTTATCCGCACCAACGGCGCCGAGCAGGTCAAAACTGTAGCGGAAAATATTCTGATGTCTTCGTTGTACAGCAGCCGGGGTAATCTATATCCAGCCGCCAAAATCAGCAGCATTCGCAACCAGCTTCAGCAAATCGGAATTGAGGGGCGTGTGGCCAGTAACCGGACTTTATTGCCGGAAGTAAACGCGTATTTCCGGGCGGGACAAGCCACAAAGGCGGCTTCGCGGATGGACGATCATATTGCCCAGAATCAATTTTCAACGCCTGAATATCTGTATGTGATCCGGTTATTCAACCGCAAAAGTCCGGATGCCAGTGATGCGCCAACGGTGGCCCGCTGGGCGATGAAAGCGATTGCCCAGGCGAAAAGTCCGGCAGAGCAAGCCGATTTGTATTTTGAACTGGCGGAGGTTTATCGCCGGGGTGGCAAAACCGCCGAGGCTTTGAAAGCCGCTCAGAAATCGAATGAATTAGCGAAAACCGCCCGAATGGATACCAAACGAAATACGGAACAGATCGGGCGATTAAAATAAGCGCAACGGGAGCGGGTCAGGAATGGATCACGTTCGAGAAAGGCGGTTGCTTCAGCAGATACGCTGAGTTTTCGTCCCCCAGCTCAATGGCCCGAATCAGGTCTTTCTGGGCCTGGCTATATTGGTCGAGTTGCATACGCGCTACGGCCCGCCAGCGGATGGCATCCGGCTGTAGCCCCCGGGAATACCAGACGGCTTTATCGAATTCCTTGAAGGCTTCATCAAACTGATGCAGTTGATAGAGCGCCATTCCCTTATCGAGATAAGAATCTGCAATGGTGTTGTCCAGCGTTAATGCGTAGGTCAAATCGAAGAGGGCAGAATACGCATTATCATTTCGAAGGTGACATTTTCCCCGGTAGGCAAACGCCAGAGACGATTTAGGGTGCTGTTTTACCGCCTTATCGAAATAAAGGTAGGCTTCGTCATACCGGTGAAGTTGAAAAAGATGGATGCCTTCAGCAAAGCGAAGGCGGTCTTTATCAGCCTGCGTATCGTGATCGATCACGAAATACCGGACAAACAGATAGAAAATAAAGAAGAATCCTAACAGCGCAACTTCCATAGCCTGAAGTTTTCACAAATCTATCGTAAAATAGCTTAAAAACCGCTCATAAGCAACTTTAGCCCTACTTTTCAAGCGCTATTCGTACGGATTTTGGTAAACTGCCTACAATCAATTCATACGAGTGATCGATCCACTTTTTAAGATCGCTTTCCCGAATGGAACCGTCGATAATGACCGTATTCCAGTGCACTTTATTCATGTGGTAACCGGGGCGAACGGCATCATGTTGCTCTCTTAATTCAATTGCCACTTCCGGGTCGCACTTCAGGTTGACCGACAGCGGTGTGGCATCCATGGACGTTAGCGCGAACATTTTGCCGCCTACCTTAAAAACCAGCGTTTCTTCGCCAAACGGAAAGGATTCCGTCGATCCGGTTTTGCTCAGACAATACGTCCGCAACGATTCGATGTTCATCGGAGTATGGCTCTGACAATCATAACGATCAGACAAATCAGAAACATGATGATGGAAATCCGGTTGATACCGTGCATCATGCGAATGTTTGCGTTGGTGGGGCGACTGGGGTCCGGCTTTTGAAAGACCCGGTAAAAATACCGGAACACATCGCCTAATTTAAAATAATCTCCAATTCTGGACATAAAAAGTTAAGAGTTATGAGTGAAGAATAAAGAGTAAAAAGAATGTGTCAGCCACCCTTTTAACTCGTAACTCTTGACTCTTAATTATCGATGGATTCGGGTTCGTTCCAGCGGCCGTCTTCTTTGATGAGTTCAATCAATTCGTTGACGGCTTGTTCGGCGGTGACCGATTTTTTGATCACCTGCTGACCCCGGTATAACGATATTTTATCTTTGCCAATTCCGACGTACCCATAATCCGCATCCGCCATTTCGCCGGGTCCGTTCACGATACAGCCCATGATTCCAATTTTGACACCTTTCAAATGATCGGTGCGTTTACGAATCATGGCGGTGGTTTCCTGCAAATCGAAAAGGGTGCGGCCGCAGGAAGGGCAGGAGATATATTCGGTTTTCGACATCCGGGTGCGGGCGGCCTGTAAAATGCCGAATGCCGTGGAATTATACCGATTTGCCGTTACCAGCCGCTCGGCTACCGACAATTCGGGCAACCGGTCGGTGGCCAGCCAGGCACCGTCGCCCAAACCATCGACGAGCAAACCGCCAATATCAGTCGCTGCGTACAATTGCAGGGAGTCGCCCTGGCTGTCGGGAAAACTGCGCTGATTCACCACCGGACAGGTGATGCCCCGATTGATCAATTCAACATACAGACGCCGGAGTTCGGCCATGGCGTGGGCGTTCTCCGTTTTGACAACCAGCACAATCCGCCGATCTTCCCGAAGTGCATTGGCCAAGTCATCAGACCAGTCGTTCAAACGGGTTTCAACAAAATTGAGAACCGGGTGCAAGTGATCCGGGTTTTGACGGAAAGTTAAATAGCTTACCGCGTCGAGCAGCGGAAATTTATGAACCTGATCGGTGGCCGAAAGCCATGAAGCATGATCCATTACTTCTTTTAACCCGTTTGGTAACATAAACGCAGCGGGCTGAGAACCGGTATACAGATAATCGGCCCCCAGATCGTTCATTCGCCATTTGTCAGGCACGGAGAGGTAAAAGTGACCAATGGGACGAAGCTGTTCATGATCTGTGACCGGTATTTTCGAATAATCAGCAACAACCCGCGGTACATTATTGCCGCCAAAATTGGCAACCTCATGGGTTTTCCGACGCGAATACTGATACGGATTAATTGGGTACTGGTTGATTTCGGGAATCGGTGCGTGTTCGGCCCGTTTGGTATACCGGTCGATCAACGCCTGCGCAACCGGTGCTTCCAGTTCGGGATCTTCGGTCAGCGAAACGCGGACGGTATCGCCCAACCCGTCTTCCAGCAGAGTTCCAATGCCGACCGCCGATTTAATCCGGCCGTCTTCGGCTTCCCCGGCTTCGGTTACGCCCAGGTGCAACGGATACGGTTTCAGCCCTTCGGCATCGAGCCGATGGACCAGCAGGCGGTAGGCTTCGACCATCACCTGCGGATTGCTCGATTTCATCGACAGGACGATGCTGTAATAGTTTTCGTCTTCACAAATCCGCAAAAATTCCAGGGCCGATTCCACCATGCCGAGTGGGGTATCACCGTAGCGGCTCAAAATCCGGTCGGACAGGGAGCCGTGGTTGGTGCCAATGCGCATGGCGGTGCCGTATTCCTTACAAATCCGGACGAGTGGCAGAAACTTGGCCCGAATCCGTTCGAGTTCAGCGGCATACGACGCATCCGTGTAATCGATGACCTCGAATCGCTTCCGGTCGGCATAATTACCGGGATTGATCCGAACCTTTTCGACAATCCGCGCGGCTAATTCGGCGGCATTGGGCGTAAAGTGAATATCGGCAATCAGTGGCGTGGTATACCCTCTCGCCCGTAATTCCTTGCGGATGTTTTCGAGATTCTGGGCTTCCTTCACGCTCGGTGCGGTGATGCGGATGTATTCGCATCCCGCTTCGATCATTTTAATCGACTGCTCGACCGAACCGGCGGTATTCATGGTGTCGATGGTCGTCATCGACTGAACCCGGATCGGATAATCAGAGCCTAACGGAACGGAGCCGATGGGAACGGTGATGGTCTTACGACGGGAATATCCGGTGAGGGAGTTGCAATACAAAGCCGGTTTTTCGGCTAATGGTACTAAGGACGGTGTTGCGAAGTCAAGCATAGCCTAAACAGCGAGTGCGGAAGAGGATACAAAGGTACAAAACCGTCGCCTTTTCCCCGCAAAAAGCTACTCATAGAACCCGCTTTTAACCGAAATTGTTCATTTCGGTTCATCAAAAGGTTTATTCTATGTGGCCTGAAAGTCAGTATGTTAGCCTATTCTTCCACCTTGGTTCCCTCATCGACGTGAATGATATAAGCGGCACCGCCCGCCCGCTCAATGGCTTCGGCAACCGCTCCGGCGTGGCCGGGCGCGTAGGCAAACATACAGCCACCTCCGCCCGAACCGTTGATTTTGCCCCCCAATGCGCCGGCATTCAAAGCCGCTTCGAGCATCCGGTCAATTTTGGGCGTTGAAATGCGCTGGGCATCCCGCAGATTGGCGTGATGGAGATTTAGCAATTCGCCCAGCCGGATGTGATTCAGATCAGCGGCTTCCAGTTCCTGCCGGGCTTCGCGCAGCAGATCGCGGTTCGAAATCGTACCCTCCAGCAAAGTGTTTTCACCGCCTGACAGAAAAGGCCGGTAGTCGGCAATTTCCAGCACATCGGCGGTTTGTAAAGAAAAATCCGGATTGCCCTCCTGAATTTTCTTTACAATACCGTTGACGCCGTTGCGCAACCGGCCCAGAATGTCGAGGGTATCTTTGGCTTCGAGCGAATCGCCCAGCACGAAAGCACCCAGTTTGGGCCGTAATTCTTCGATGTATATTTTCGGTTCAGATTCCAGATAAATCACGTCCCCAATGGCGGTGGAGTAATGGTCCATCATACCGCCGGGTTCGCCAAATTCGAGGGTTTCGGCTTCGTTGGCCATATTGCCGATTTCCTGGCGACTGAGCAACCGGGGGCGGTCACTCATGCGCATCAGGAAGTGCAGCCACGACGCCACCAGGGCCGAAGAACTCGACGTGCCGGAATTAATCGGAATGTTGCCGTGTACTTCGCATTCGACTCCTTTGGAAAACTGGTAACCATGTCGTACCAGAACGTTGTAACAACTCCGGAAATAATCGCGCGGTTTGGTGTAGCTCAAACTGGAACCGGAGAGTTCAAATTCTTCCCGTTCGTTGATGTCCGGGAGATTGATAAACACTTTACGATCAGACCGCTGCGAACCGGTAATTCGAATTCGCCGGTTGATTGCTGCGGCAATAACGGGCAGCCCTAAATAATCCAGGTGTTCGCCGAACAAACAAATCCTGCCGGGCGTAGAAACACTTACTTGACTCATTACCAGTTTGTTTTTTTGCTGCCAACCAGGGCATAATAGAGAATGTAACCCAAAAGGGGCAGGATAAGGGCGTAGGCTAATTTGGGGCTAACTGCGTCGGTCAGATATCCGTGCAGCAGCGGGAGTAGGGCACCGCCCGAAATCCCCATGATCAGCAAAGCCGAACCCAGTTTGGTGAATTTGCCCAGTCGGTTTAATGACAGCGGCCAGAGCGCCGGCCAGATGGGAGCGATTGCGAAACCCAGCAGGGCAATGCACAAAACCGACGTAAAACCGTCCGTCAACAAGGCGGCAATGGTCAGAACCATACCAAGACTGGTACCGTACAGAAGTGATTTTTGCTGGGAGAGGAAACGTGGAATCAACAGAATACCCAGCACATAACCGGCTAACATACCATATAATGTGTAGGCCGTAAAGTATTTCGCTTCGTCGTTCGTGAAACCGAGGGCTTTGCCGTAATTGATGATGGTATCGCCCGAAATAACTTCAACGCCCACGTAACAGAAAATAGCCAGAACTCCCAGTACCAGATTGGCATGTTGCCAGACGCTATCCGTTGTTGCCGCTTTCGACAATACCGTATTATCTTCTTCCTGTTCTTCCGATACTTCAGGGAGGGTTGAAAAGCGGATCAACATAGCCAGAACAAGCAGTATTCCCGTTAAAATCAGGTAGGGAGTGACGACTTTATCCAATGATTCTTTGGCAGAAATTACATTGGCACCCGTCAATAATAAACCGCCGAAAATAAACTGGCTGATGATCCCCGCTAATTTATTGGCAACTCCCATGAAACTAATCCGTTGGGCCGCACTTTCGCGTGGTCCGAGAATGGTCACATAGGGATTGGAAGCTGTTTGCAGGACCGTCAGGCCAATACCGATCAGGAACAAGCCAACCAGAAACAGCGGATAAGAAACCGCTTTGGCCGCCGGTATAAACGTAATGGTACCGATTGCCATAATGATCAGTCCCAGGGACATACCGTTTTTAAATCCGGTTTTCTTCAGCAGCCAGGACGAGGGTATGGCCATCAGCGTATAGGATATGAAAAACGCAGACACCACCAGATTGGAACCCACTGTGCTCAGCTGAAAAGCTTGCTTGAAAAAAGTAATCAGCACGCCGTTGACCCAGGTGACAAATCCAAAAATGAAAAATAACATGCCCACAATGAGCAGCGGTCCTAGGTAATTAGAGGTGGAGTTCTGGGTTGCGGTCGGGGTCATCGGTTTGAATTTTGAAAGTATAAAAAGGAGCCTGCAATATAGCACACCCCGGTTTAATATATTTTAAATTTTTTTATTAATTGCAAATACTATTCTGACTAAGGCGCTTATGACCACTCAATAGTCGTCATTTAAGGCAAAAATGGGTTTATTTGTTTTCCATTTTCCGCGCGTAAAATCCGGAATTTCGATCGGTTTGCTGCCTTTGGCGATGGATTCTTCCGAGAGGGGGCTGATGGCACTCCAGACCGCAGCGTCATATACGTCGATTGGGGGCGGAACCTTGCGCTTTACGGACTCGATAAAGGCCCGAATGACGAAAAAGTCGATTCCGCCGTGGCCCGCATTTTCGGCAATCTGGGCGTGGCGTTTCCAGACCGGGTGATCGTATTTTTCCTGGTATTCTTTAAAAGGCTCCCACTCGTGCGGTTTTGCGCTTTTGCCTTCGATGTAAATTGTTTTGCCGTCGTCCATCCAGATGCCCTGGGTCCCCTGCGCCCGAAAACCGAGTGAATAGGGGCGGGGCGAGTTGGTGTCGTGCATGATCACAATGTTTTCGCCATTGGCGCAATTAATGACCGTCGTGACAACATCCCCCAGTTTAAAATTGACTTTGGCATTCGGGTGGTTGGGTCCACCCGTATCGACAACGTATTTGTGCAGGCTTCGGGCTTTGGTGGCGGTTGAAGTCAGGTACATAAACCGGTTGCCGCGGTTGATGTCCAGCCAGTGCGCAACCGGCCCTAAACCGTGCGTCGGATACAGATCCCCGTTGCGGTCGACGGAGTGCTGGGTCCGCCAGCGGGCTTCAGAATACCCTTTCGCGCCAAATTCAGCTCCGACGCCCTGTTTTACGGTTCCGTCGTTGAACTTGACATTACGCAAATCGTGCTGATACCCGCAATGGGCATACAGCATTTCGCCAAATAGTCCCTGACGAATCATATTTAAAACCGCCATGACGTCGCGCCGGTAACAGACGTTTTCGAGAATCATACAGGGCATTCCGCTTTTTTCCGACGCTTCGATCAAATCCCAGGACTCTTTGAGCGTTACGGTTGCCGACACCTCCACGCCCGCGTATTTGCCGGCTTTCATGGTCGCTACCGACATCGGCACGTGCCACTCCCAGGGCGTGGCAATCACGACGCCGTCGATGTCGTCGCGTTTGAGCATGTTCAGAAAGTCTTCATCCGTTTTTCCATACACCGCCGGTTCGGCGCGCCCGGCTTTGCTGATCATGGCTTTGGTGCGATTGATGGCTTCGGGATCAATATCACAAATCGCCGTAATGGACACATCGTTCCGGAAAAGAGCCTGGTTCACATGGCTGCGACCCCGACCGCCAACGCCGATGAAAGCCAGGCGAACTTTCTTTTCCTGGGCCGGTTCACCCGTTAAAATGGTGGGAAACAAATGGGCGGAAGAAACGGTTACGGCAGCAGAACGTAAAAAATGACGTCGATTGGTTTTCAAAGGTCTTGGTCGTTAAGGGTTAGTGGTACACGAAACCGTAAAAAAAAGGAAAATATCGGTAGGGCCAAAAAAAAGGGTCGATTACTTGAGTTTAATACCGAATGCTTTCCGGACCGGGTTTACCAAATAGCTCAATTATATAATTAAAAGTACGAGTATATACGTATGAACCAAATCAGAAAACAGGCTGTTATTCCTGCGAAACTCACTAAAATTGCTCCCTGAAAGCGGATTCTCTCACCGCTTGACGGCTCAAATGTGTTGCAGACAACCTTTCTGACGACATTTTGGTCGAGATTTTATAACAATCGAAAATGCCGGGTTGCCGGTTGACAGAATGGACAAAAAACGGGTAGCGGTGTTTCGAAAGGAACACTTCAACGCGGCTCATCGTCTTCATAATCCGGAATGGTCGGATGAAGAGAACCAACGGGTTTTTGGCAAGTGCAACAATCCCCACTACCACGGCCATAACTACGAACTTTTTGTCCAGGTTACGGGCGAAGTGGATCCGGTTACGGGGTTCGTGATGGATATGAAGCTGCTCAGTGACCTGATCAAAGCCCGGGTTACGGATAAATTCGATCACAAAAATCTGAATTTGGATACCGAAGAATTTAAAAATCTAAATCCCTCCGCCGAGCATATCGCTATAGTTATTTACGATTCGCTGCGTAGCCAGCTTGACTCATCTCTGGATTTGAAAATCAGACTTTATGAAACCGAACGGAACTTCGTTGAATACCCGGTCTAACGGCCATCACCTTGCTTATGATTTGCTGAATGATGTATCGGTCGACGAAATGGGAGATGACCACGTGGCCTCGTCAAGTGAAACTCCGATGCGGGAAGATGCTTTTGAACTCAGCGACGATACAAAAATTGAATTGATCGAAGGCCATTTTCGTGAAATAATGAACATCCTCGGTCTTGATCTGACCGACGACAGTTTGAAGGGAACCCCCCGGCGCGTGGCCAAAATGTATGTCAAAGAGATTTTTAGCGGACTGAATCCCGCCAAAAAGCCAATCGCGACGCTTTTTGAGAACAAATACCAGTACAGTGAAATGCTGGTAGAAAAAGGAATTACGGTTCATTCCCAGTGTGAACACCATTTTGTGCCCATCATTGGTCGTGCGCACGTCGCGTATATTTCGAGCGGGAAAGTGATTGGGTTGTCGAAGCTAAACCGCATTGTGCAATATTTTGCCAAACGCCCGCAGGTTCAGGAGCGGTTGACGGTGCAGATTGCCAATGAGTTGAAAGCGGTTTTGCAGACGGAAGACGTCGCTGTCATCATCGATGCCCGGCATTTGTGCGTTTCGATGCGCGGAGTGCAGGATGCCAACAGCTCAACCGTGACGGTGCACTACTGCGGCAAATTCAAGGACGACGAAGCCACCCGGCAGGAATTCCTGCGCCACGTCAGCGAACCCACCGCAACTTTGTAGTAAAGAGTGATGAGTTAAGAATGAAGAGTTGATAAGCGGGCGCCCGCTAACTCTTCATTCTTAACTCATCACTCTTTACTAAACAAGTGTTCCGACGCGCTCCAGGAGCGCTTTTGTTTTTTTAATGCCTTCGTATTCGCTCAGGGTTGAGCCTTCGTATTCGATACCGGCGATGCCTTTGAAACCGCTGTCTTTCACGATTTTCATCATGCGCATGTAATCGGTATCCGTACAGTTGCCGTTGGCGTCGAAATCGTGGGTTTTGGCACTGACGCCTTTCGCGAAGGGCATCATTTCGCCAACGCCTTTGTAGCGGTCGTATTCTTCCACACATTTGCCGCCCCATTCGGAACCATCGCTGCGTTTGATGCAGAAATTGCCGAAATCTGGCAGAATACCGACATTTTTCATGTTTACCTGCTTCATGACGCCCGTCAGCCACTGGCCATTGGACGAATAACTGCCGTGGTTTTCAACAATGACGTTGATGTTCATGGTTTTGGCGAATTCGCCCAGTTTTCCCAGGCCATCGATGGCGGCTTTGGCGACTTCTTCTTCCGTTCCTTTGCCAAACGCGTTGACCCGAATCGTTTTGCAGCCCAGGGTTTTGGCGCATTCGACCCAGGGCTTGTGTTTTTCAACCGCTTCGTTGCGTTTGGTGGCATCGGTTTCGCCCAGAAATCCTTCACCATCGATCATAATCAGGTGATTCCGAACGCCATTGTCCTTGCAGCGCATCAGCAATTCTTTCAGGTACGTGGCATCCTTCGCTTTGTCCTTAAAAAACTGGTTGACGTATTCGACGATATCGATTCCAAATTCATTTTTGGCGAGGGCCGGAAAGTCGAGGTTCGTGATTTTTTTCTCGGTAAACAACGCTTTGTGCAATGACCATTCGGCCAGTGAAATTTCAAAGAACGGTTTTTTCGCCATTGATTCCGCCATACCCGGCAGGGCGGAAGAAACGGCGGTCAGCGCGCCGAGTTGTTTCAGAAAATTGCGACGTGAAGTCATAGGTTAATCGTTTTGATTTGGGCTTTTCCCGAACGCCGGGATTGTGTTGTCTGGCAAGTTACTAAAAAAGGTTGGCTTCAATAAGCAGCCAACCCTACGGGATATAATAACCTCTAAAATTGGGGCACTCAGCTCCTGGTGCTTTAACTGGTTTGAACCTGGTTTTCCATTTCCCTGATTCGGACCAGATTGGTCTCGTATATTTTTTCCTGACGGGCAATTTCATCCAGCTTTGTTTGAATGATAGCGGGATCGGTTGTCGGCATCTGAAGCAGGGGCGACCTTTTAAGATTAGAGATCATCACCTGCAAGGCATTGTTCTCGCGTTTGAGACGGGCTAACTGCTCTTGAATCGTTTCCATAGTAACCTGTTGTTTTGCGTTAACGTGCTATTTAACAGGTCTATACTACGTATTTTATAAGGATTGCCCAATCAATTCCTTTAAAAAATTTAGCAAACGGGATTGGTGGAGTATACGCCCGGATTTTGAAAACCGCTGAGTACCTGCCTAACCGGGATTCGGGCCTGGAACTATACGAAAGCCTGAGCCTCAAAGGCAAACGGGATAAAACGGTCTGACCCATCTTGAGCAAATCGGCCCGTTCAGTATCCCGGATAATTCGTCGAAAGCTGGCATGGAAAGCGTCTACAGATTGAGCCAGTAAAATAGAGGGTTCTCATGGTGACCCCGAACCGCATCCGTGCTGTAAAAGGACCTTTGGCGACCGGCGGTGAGACTGAAATCCTGGAGAAGCAACCAGCTCTTTCCTTCTTATAGAGTGCCGGTATGGCAGCCAAACGTCCCAAAAAAGGAAAAAGGCCCTCAGCAGCGTGTGCGGGGGCCTTTTTAACCGAGATATGAATACAACCTGAATTAAGTATCTCATTTGAGCACTAAATTCTCACCGAAAATTACAAAAAAGTTGGTAACGACCAACTTTTTTAATCGGATTTTAAGAAATTTTTTCGAAGAAGAACCGCCCAAATGTCACTCCGCTTCCGTGACGAAATGTTTTTGATTGGTTGAAATATTGGCAATCGTCCATTCCACATCCCCGGAAAACACCTGGGCCCGAACCGGACAATCGGCAATGCGGCAGTAGGAACAACATTCCGGTAAACACGGGTCGGCGTGAATGAAAATCTCGACTTCCGTATCGATTTCGCTATTTAAAGCTTCTTCAAATTCGTGGACTTCCTGGTGAACCTGCGCCAGACTCCAGTAATAAGGCAGCGTCAGATGACAGTCGATGTGCAAATCCGCCCCGTAACGCTGGGCCCGCATGTTGTGAATGTCAATCCAGTTGCTGCGCTTGTGGCGGTTAAGAATTGAAAGGATGCGTTGCAGTAAGGTGAGATCGGTTTCGTCCATCAAACCCGCTACCGAATGCCGAATCAGCCCGAAGCCGTTGAACATAATAACCCCCGACAGAATCAGCGACAATACGCCGTCCAGCCAGGTCAGTCCGGTTAAAAGAATGATGCCGATGCCAACGACGACAATCAAACTGCTCAAACTGTCGGTCAACAGGTGACGGCCGTCGGCAATGAGCGTAATCGAGTGGGTGGAACGCCCATTTCGGATCAGCAGCCAGCCCACCACCGCGTTGGCAACGGTGGTCAGCGCAATCAGCGCAACGCCCCAATCCAGGTTGGTAATCGACTGCGGTTCCGAAAATGATTGAATGGCCTGAAAGATGATGAACACCCCCGCCGACAGAATTAAAGCGCCTTCAAAACCGGACGAGAAAAACTCGATCTTGCCGTGTCCGTAGGGGTGGTTGCGGTCGCGGGGCTGGCCCGACAGGTAGATGCTGTAGAGGGCGAAACCGCTGGCAATCACGTTGATAATCGATTCAAGGGCGTCCGTCAAAACCGCCGTGGAGAACGTCAGCCACCAGGCTGTAAACTTGAGGACCATCAGCGTTAGACTCAGACCCAGTGAGATCGACATCCATTTGTATTTGATTCGCTGACTGGGTTGCATGAAGCCGTTGGCTGGTTTATAGCCCGCAAAGGTAGTAAACTGTAAAGGATTTCTCTTTACATTTGCCAGTATGGAGTTTACGGAAAATCCCTGGAAAACACTTACTTCGACCGTTGTGTACGATAACAACTGGTTGAAAATCAGGCATGAAGAAGTGATTACGCCGTCCAATACACCCGGTATTTATGGCGTCGTCAGCTTCAAGAATAAAGCCGTTGTGGTTGTCCCGATCGACCAGGAGGGGTACACCTACCTGGTGGGGCAATACCGCTATCCGCTCGATGAATACTCCTGGGAGGTTCCGGAAGGCGGAGCGCCCATCGGCACGGATCTACTGGAATCGGCCCGGCGCGAATTAAAGGAAGAAACCGGTCTGGAAGCCGCAAAATGGACCATGATCGGACGCATTCATACGTCCAATTCCGCAACCGACGAAGAAGGATTTCTCTACATCGCGGAGGAGTTGAGCCAGGGCGCACACGAACCGGAAGAAACTGAACAATTGCAAATCCGGCGGGTTTTACTGGCTGATGCGGTTCAAATGGTGATGAATGGTGAAATCACCGACGCGCTCAGTGTCTGCGCCCTGTTGAAAATCGCGCGCTTGAAACGGATTTGATTGAATGATGATTGAAGCTATTTTCTACGGTTTTATTGCGGGAATCCTACTCTGTCTGACATTCGGAACCGTGTTTTTCTCCCTCATGCAAAATAGTGTCGACAACGGCTACCGCTCGGGTATCAAGATTGCCTTCGGTGTCGTCGTTTGTGATGCGATCTTCGTAGTCTGTGCGTTGTTCGGTACCGCTTTTTTGCCCAAAATTGAAGGTTTCGAGTTCTATTTGACGCTTTTTGGCGTTATTTTGCTCATGGCCATGGGCGTTGCCAATCTCTTTAAAGGCACCCCCCGGCTGGCGTATCCAAAAACCCGTTTCGGGAATTTTCTCTATTATTTTACGACCGGGTTTGTGCTGAACGCCATCAACCCCATCAATTTCATTACCTGGGTGACGCTGGCGGCTTACCTAACGAACTCACTCCACTACAGCAACCAGGAGCGGTACGGTTTTATGATTGCCAGCCTCATCGGTATCTTCACGACCGAATCAGCGCTGGCCGTATTTGCCCACAAACTGAAGCGGTTTTTTACGCCGAAAGTGGTGTTGATCTTTAACCGTACCACCGGTATTGTTTTTATCGGTATTGCCTTGCAACTGGCCTGGACCCGGCTTTATGATCCGCTGCTGGTTATGTTGAAACCCTAACCGCGTTAGGCCCGGGCCGATTCGACTTCAATGCCCTGGGTTTTCAGAAACCCTTCCCAATCGGCAACCAAATTCTTTTTCAGAACGCGGGGGAATTTGTTCTGACCGCCCATTTTGCCCTTGGCTTCCATCCACTTGTAAAAAATAGAAGCCGGCAAAACCGTCACAAACACATCCTTGAGGGCGTGCCGACGCTCCACGGCGTAATCATCATTCAACTCCTTGAGTTTAGCGTCGATCAGGTTTTTCAAAACCGTCTCGTCGACCGGATCATTGGTGCCGATGTACCAGTGGTGGGCAAACAGGGTATCATACGAAATACCGGCAACCGTAAATTCCCGAACATCGATTTTCAGTTCCTGAGAAGCCAGTTCAACGGCTTTGTTCATGTTGTCGACCGAAAGGTGTTCTCCGCAAAGACTCAGAAAGTGCTTGGTTCGGCCGGTAATGACGATTTCACACCGCTTTTTATTGACAAATTTTATCGTATCCCCGATCAGATACCGCCAGGCACCCGAACAGGTCGAAATCAGCAGCGCATATTCTTTGCCTTCTTCCACCTCGTCGATCATCAACGCCTGCGGTTTATCGATCACCTCGCCGTCGGCATTGAAATTCTCGTCGGTAAACGGGATAAATTCGAAGAAAATACCGTTGTCGAGCACCAGCTGCATCCCTTCCGCATCGGGGTGGGTCTGGTAGGCAATGAATCCTTCCGAAGCCAGATACGTCTCAATGTACGTGATGGGGTGGGCCAGCAGGTGTTCAAAACCCTGCCGATACGGTTCAAACGAAACCCCGCCGTGGCAGAAAACCATCAGATTCGGCCAGATGTCGTGGATGGTTTTAACCTTGTAATGGGCAATAATTTTTTCCATCAGCAACTGAATCCAGGCCGGAACGCCCACCACGAAGCCAATGTCCCACTGGTCGGCTTTCTCCGTGATTTCATCCAGTTTCAGTGCCCAGTCGCGTTCCTGCGCGATTTCTTTGCCCGGTTTATAAAACTGCTGAAACCAGAACGGAATCTGGCTGGCCGTAATACCGCTCAAATCGCCCTCAAAGTGGTTGTCACGGTAATTTAACTGGGTGCTGCCGCCCAGCATCAAAAATCCTTTTTCGTAGAGTTGCGACGGCAGGTGCTGGTAACGACCCAAACTCAGAATTTGCCGGATGCTGGTTTTCTGAATGGCTTTCGACATGGTTTTCGTCACCGGAATGTACTTCGAAGCGGCTTCCGAAGTGCCCGAACTCAGGGCAAAATACTTGACCCGGCCCGGCCAGCAGACATTCTTTTCGCCATTGATGGAACGCTGCCACCAGTCTTTGTAAATCTTGTTGTAATCGTAAATGGGAACAAGCTCCCGAAACTTTCTATAAAACTCCTTTTCGTCTTCGAAAAAAGCGGCATTCTCGATGTCTTCAAACTGAAAAGCCTGACCAAACTGCGTGTAACGCGCTTTCCCGATCAGTTTGACAAACGTTTTCTTTTGTAATTTGAAGGCATTTAACTTCTTGCGTCTGACCACGTTGGTCAACGAAATCCCTCTTTTCAATAAACTTCCCAATAAGGCCATGGGTCAATGGGTTTTAGGATGGTTGTCTAACGGGTTCAATCGATTCATTCAAATCAACCGATTCGGGAGCCGGTATGGCCGAACTCCGTTCGTTGATGTTCCATGATTTCAAATCCGTAAGACTCTTATAATCAGTTAGATCGAGTTGACAGGGGACCACCGAGGTACAGTTCTGCGAAAGGGCATATTCGTCGGTATCTTCCCCCGTATCGTTGTTGACAAATTTCCCGGACATCCAGAAATAACTCCGGCCGTAGGGGTCTTTGCGCTGATCAAATTCTTCCTGCCAACGGGCATCCGCCTGCCGACAGATCCGGATCTCGCCGAGCGGTTTTTCCGATTTGGCGGGGAAATTGACGTTCAGCGTGACGCCTTTGGGAATGCCGTTTTCCAGGGCGTGACCGGCAATTTTCAGAATATGGTCGTGGGTGTGCGAAAAATCGGGGTCATGGGCGTAATCGCAAAGTGAAAAACCGATCGCCGGAATCCCTTCGATGGCCGCTTCAATGGCCGCCGACATGGTTCCGGAATACAGCACGCTGATCGATGTATTGCTGCCGTGGTTGATGCCGCTGACGACCAGATCCGGGCTGCGATCTTTCAAAACAAAATGCTTGGCCAGTTTGACGCAATCGGCGGGCGTGCCCGAACATTCGTACGCGGGCGTGCCGGGATACAGATCGACCGAATTCAGGCGTAAGGGAGAGGCAATGGTGATGGCGTGTCCCATACCCGACTGCGGACTGTCCGGTGCAACCACCACAACGTCACCGAGTTGCTTCATCAGCGACACCAGCGTTCGAATACCGTGGGCGGTAATGCCATCGTCATTCGTGACTAAAATCAACGGTTTTTTTTCCGACATCATACTTCGTTTTGCTTGTTTACTGGTGGTCAAAGGTAATCAATAATGAAATTGGAACGCGTAAAACCCGTAAAGATACCGGTGGGGGCGGAGGTGAAAAACCGTTAACTTTGTGTTTTTAATCCAGTTAAGCCATGTCACTCGCGTTTAAAACGGCCACCCGTTCCGATATCGATTCCATCATTGCCTTGCAGGAACAAATTTGGGAGCCAACCTACCGGCCCATTCTCGACCCCGAACAGATCCGGTATATGTTTGAAGCCATTTATTCGAAAGAAGCACTCCTGGATCAAATGACGAATGAAAATCAGGTCTTTATTCTGGCTTATCGGGATCAAAAATTGACCGGT
This sequence comes from Larkinella knui, assembly GCF_003858645.1. Lineage (GTDB taxonomy): Bacteria > Bacteroidota > Bacteroidia > Cytophagales > Spirosomataceae > Larkinella > Larkinella knui. The sequence goes on from NZ_RQJP01000001.1 coordinate 1,470,508, forward strand.
TTTGCCGCCTATTCGCGAAACGCGTCCGACGATGAGCGGTTTAAGTTACACAAAATCTACGTCTTGCCGTCTGAACAGGGAAAAGGAACCGGGCGGTTTTTGTTGGAAGAAGTAATGCGCCGGTGCCGGGCTGCCGGTGGAAACCGCCTGTCTCTGAACGTCAACCGGTATAATAAAGCCCGGCAGTTCTACGAACGGCTGGGCTTTGTGGTGGTCCGGGAAGAAGATATTCCGATCGGGCCCTACTGGATGAATGACTATGTACTGGAAAAGGAATTAGTGGCTCATTGACGACTGCTGACTCCGGTAGCCGAGCAGGGGCGAATACCCCCGGGTTTCCTTCGCGTAATACCCGGTTCCGTCGTACGGGCGCAGATACGGATCGTTCTTGCAGGCATCCGAGCAGGTTCCCAGGTGGTCGGTTCCGCACGTTTCACAGAGCGTAACGTGGTTGTTGCAGGCCGGGCTGGCACAGTTGATCATCCGGTCGGTGTGCGTTCCGCAGCGGTAACAGGTTGAAATGACGACCGGATTGACCTGATTGACATCGACCGCGACCCGGTTATCGAACACGTAACATTTGCCGTCGAAGTCTTCGCCACCGGTTTCAAGGCCGTATTTGATAATACCGCCGTGCAACTGGTACACGTTTTCAAATCCCTGTTTGAGCAGGTAGGCGCTTGCTTTTTCGCATTTGATACCGCCCGTGCAATAGGTAATTATCTTCTTGTTTTTCAGGTGTTTGATCTCATCGAGGTGCTCCGGCAATTCCCGCAGGTTTTCCATGTCGAAGGTGATCGCCCCTTTGAATTTGCCGACGGAATGTTCGTAATTGGACCGCATGTCGATCAGCACCACATCTTCGTTGTCCTTGATTTGCCGGAATTCTTCCGGTTCGAGGTGAATACCGGTTTTTTCGAGCGGATTAACCGGCAGGTCGGAGTTGACGATCTCATTTTTTAAGCGCACATTCAATTTCTGAAAGGCGTGGGTGTCGTACTCATCCACTTTAAATTCCAGGCTGGCAAACCGCGGATCGGACTTTACAATCCGCATGTACGCGTCGCAGTCGGCGGGCAAACCCGAAACCGTACCGTTCAACCCTTCGGGTGCTACGATGATCCGGCCGAGCAGGTTCAGGCTGATGCACAGCCGATGGTGTTCGTCGCGAAACTGCTCCGGGTTTTCAATGGTTGTATAACAGTAATATAATAAAACGCGATAGGGCTTCATAACACAAATACTTCCTGTCACTGGTTAACACACAAAGATACAAAAAGTATCCTGACGGCCACGTTCGGGTACGATGACCTTAAATCGGACTGCTATGCACATTGCCATTACCGGAAATATCGGGGCCGGAAAAACCACGCTGGCCACCTTGCTGGCGGCTCATTACGGCTGGGACGTTTTGAAAGAAGCCGTTGAAGGCAACCCGTATCTGGTTGATTTCTATGAGGATATGAGCCGCTGGTCGTTCAATCTGCAAATCTATTTTCTGAACAGCCGGTTTGAACAGATGCTGACGATCAATGAGGGCCGTCAGCCGGTCGTGCAGGACCGAACAATCTACGAGGATGCCTATATTTTTGCCCGGAACCTGCACGAAAGCGGTTTGATGAGCCCGCGCGATTACCACACGTATCGCCGGGTGTTCGAAAACATGCTGGCCTTGGTTCGTCCGCCGGATCTGATGATTTACCTCCGGGCCGGAATTCCGAAGCTTCAGGAACGGATTCGGCTGCGGGGCCGGGCGTACGAAAAGTCGATCAGCCGGGATTACCTGGAAAATCTAAACCGGTATTACGAAGCCTTTACCGACGACTACCAGGCCGGAAAATTGCTGGTGATCGACGTGAATGAACTGGATTATGTCAACAATCCGGACGATCTGGTTGCGGTTATCGCGGAGGTCGATCGGATCCTGTCGTAACCGGAAGGAACTAGGCAATCACCTTCGCCTGCATCAAATCCTCGTCCAGTGGCTGCATCAGTTCCTTAATTTCGGTTTTCGTAAGCTCCGGATCAAGCCAGCGCCTTTCTTCCTGACGGCTGAGCATCAGCGGCATCCGCTTTTTGGTATTGTGAATGTATTCCATGAGCGGATTCGCCCTGGTGGTCACGATTGAGAACGTCGGTGTCCCTTTCCACACCGAATAAATACAGCCCAGTGAAAATGGCTTTCCGTCCGACAAGGTAATGAAATAAGGAATTTTAGCTTTCCCTTCGTGACGCCATTCATAAAACCCATCGATCAGCAGCAGACAGCGGTGCGTTCCGATGCTGTCCCGGAAAGATGGTTTTTCGAAAACGGTATCTTCGCGGGCATTCAGGGTCATATTGGCCAGTTCGGCCGCTTTATCTTCTTTGGCCCAGGTCGGAATCAAGCCCCATTTAAAAAGCTGGATTTCGGCAGGGCGCTCCTGCGTGATGACGGGAAGGTGGGGATGAACAAAACCGGAAACTTTTGCAACCGGCTCATAATCATCGGGATACTCCGGAGTTTTATAAAGTTTGGCCAGTTCCGCCAGTTCGGATAAGGCATAAACCGAGTAGCACATAATGGATTCGGGTGTTGAGTAGACTTGATTCTAATTTACGAAATTTTTGGTAAAAAATGAACCGGTTTCGGGGCTTATTCCTGAAAAAAATAAACCCTGAGAAGCACCGGTTTCCGTCGTTGCGGATACCGTTGTCGATCGAATTTAGGATCAATTTTTGTATAGTTATATTCTATTACCAGACATTTATATAATTCTGTAAAGAATAAACTATTATTGTATTTATAAGAATCATCAGGCCTTTCATGAAAATATTTATTGGTGCGCTGCTGGCCTATTTTCTAGTATTTAATTCGTCTGTAGCCCAGACGGATAACGTGCGTTTTAAACATATTACGACCAATGAAGGACTTTCACAAAGCAATGTAACCTGCATTTTGCAGGATCGGCGGGGATTCATGTGGTTCGGCACGCAGGATGGGCTGAATCTCTACGACGGCTACACGTTTACGGTATACCGCAATGACCCGAATGACCCCAACAGCCTTCCGGATAATTATGTGCGCTCGTTGTTCGAAGATTCGAAAGGGCAACTGTGGGTCGGAACCGAGACCGGCGGTTTATGCACACTGAGTAAAAATAATGGCAAATTTAGCATCTACAGACAGTCGGAAAAAGATCCGAAGAGCCTGAGCAATAACCGGGTGAGAGCCATTGACGAAGACCGTTTTGGTAACCTCTGGATCGGAACCGACGGTGGAATCAACCGTTTCAATCCCGCCAGCCGAACGTTTACGCGCTACGTAAACCAAGCCGGTCGTTCCGGCAGTTTAAGCCATAATTTTGTGTATGATTTGCTGATCGATCGGAAAGGTCAGATCTGGGCCGCAACGTTCGGTGGGGGGCTCAATCGGCTGGATACGACCACGCAAACCTTCCGGCGGTATGAAAACCGGCCGGCGGACCCCACCTCCCTGAGCCATAATTTTCTTCGGAAACTGTACGAAGATTCGAAAGGGCGGCTTTGGATTGCCACGGAAGGGGGCGGGTTAAATCGACTAAATCCCGATCAGGAAACGTTTACCCGGTTTTTGCACCATCCGGCCGATCCTACCTCGATTAGCCATAATGATCTTAATTCGCTGTGCGAAGACAGCGAAGGAAATTTATGGGTGGGTACCGAAAACGGTGGAATCAGCGTCCTGAACAAAAGCGGGACGTCGTTTGCGCAGTATCTCTACGACGAAAATAAAAGGGACGGCCTCAACAATGGCTCGATTTATTCCCTTTGCCGGGATCGCAGCGGCAATATGTGGATTGGGACTTACAGTGGAGGTATCAACTTTTTTGATCACGAACCTGCCAAATTCGCGCTCTATCAGAAAGATTATGTAAACCCCAACAGCCTCAATAACAACAATGTTATGGCGGTGGTGGAAGACCAGCAGGGAAATCTGTGGATGGGTACGGACGGCGGAGGACTGAACGTCCTCCTGAAAGCCACCCAACGGTACCTTCACTACAAAAACAATCCGGCCGACCCCGGGAGCATTGGCAGCAATTTTATCATGAGTGTCTTTCAGGATAGCGATCAGGATATTTGGGTCGGGAATTACAAAGCAGGACTCAGTTTGTTGAAAAAGGCGTCCGGGACCTTCATCAATTTTAAACGTACAGATAACGCTAGAGGACTCAGCAATGAAAGCGTTTGCGCCATTATTGAAGGGCAAAAAGGCGAAATCTGGCTGGGAACCCTGGGGGGCGGTATTAGCCGATACGACAAGAAAATGGGGGTCTTCACTCATTATCGCCCTGATCCGGCCCGGCCCGGAAGCATCAGCCAGGGCGAAGTCAGTTCGCTTTGTTACGATCGAAACGGAAATTTGTGGGTCGGTACCGAGGGCGGAGGCTTGAATCTGTTTCACGCAAAAACCGGCACATTCACGGTGTATAAACACAATCGGACGGTTCCCGGAAGTCTAAGCCATAATTTAGTCAACAGCCTTTACGAAGACCCGCAAGGCCGGTTGTGGGTAGGCACCAACGGCGGACTCAATCGGTTTGATCCCAAAAAACAGTCGTTTGTCAGTTACCGGTTAAAGCAGGGTTTAACCAACGAGGTGATTCAGGGGATTTCGAGCGATCAGAAAGGGAATCTCTGGGTCAGTACCAACAAAGGACTGTCGAGATTGAATCTTCGCACCGAAACGTTTCGGCATTTTGACGCAGCGGATGGGTTGCAGAAAAGCCCGTTCAACCGGATGGCGGTATTTAAGACACCAACCGGAAAATTACTCTTTGGCGGTATCAGCGGGCTAAACTCGTTTTATCCCGATAGTCTGCAGGACAATCCGTTTGTGCCGGCGGTTTTCATAACGGGTCTGCAAATTTTCGACCAGCCTATTCTGCTCCGATCCAACAAGATTACGCTTTCTGCCGAACAGTCGACCCTGACCTTCGAGTTTGCCGCTTTGAATTATTCGTTGCCCGAAAAGAATCAATATGCCTATAAGCTGGAAGGGTTTGAGCACGAATGGAATTATAAAAACCACAAACGGGTGGTTACGTATACCAACCTCGATCCGGGCCTGTATACGTTTCGGGTGAAGGCTTCGAACAACGATGGCATCTGGAACGAACAGGGAACGGCCTTTCGGGTGATTATAAAGCCCCCTTTCTGGCAAACCTGGTGGTTTGGATCGTTGCTGGCCCTGGCGTTTTTCGCCAGCCCGAACCTGATTATCCGCTGGCGAACCCGCGCCCTGAAGGCGCAGAAAGAAAAGCTGGAAGAAATCGTCCATGAGCGAACGGCAGAAGTACTGTATCAGAAAGAAGAACTCCAGTCGCAGGCGGAACATTTACAGGTTCTGAACGAAGAAATTCACGAACAGCAGGTTCAGGAAAAACTGGCCCGGGAAGAAGCAGAACAGGCCAATCAGGCCAAAAGCGTCTTTCTGGCCACAATGAGCCACGAAATCCGGACGCCCATGAACGGCGTGCTGGGCATGACGTATCTGCTGCAGGAAACCGAACTTTCGGAAGAACAACACGAATACGTCGATACCATTCACCAGTGCGGCACCAACCTGCTGGGCGTTATCAACGATATTCTCGATTTTTCCAAGATCGAATCCGGCAGTCTGGAGCTGGAAGAAGGCGATATTGATTTGCTTCATTGCGTAGAGGACGTACTGGATCTGTTTGCCGGGAAAGCGTCCGAAAGCGGCCTCGATCTGGTCTATCAGTTTGAACACCATGTTCCGTTGCATATTGTTGGAGACGGCTTGCGGCTGCGTCAGATTCTGATCAATCTGGTGGGCAATGCCGTCAAGTTTACCCACAAAGGCGAGGTTTTTGTCCGGGCTGATGTTCATCGGCGCATCAATGATCAGGAACTGGAGCTCGTGTTTCAGGTGCGCGATACCGGTATCGGTATTCCCGACGATAAACTTCAGCGGCTTTTCAAGGCCTTCTCGCAGGTCGATTCGTCCATGACCCGACGGTATGGCGGTACGGGCCTGGGGCTGGCCATCAGCGAGCGGTTGGTCAAACTGATGGGGGGAGACATTCGCGTCGAAAGCGAAGAGGGGCGCGGAACGACCTTTACCTTTACCATTCGTTGCCGCATCAGCCAGGAGGCCAAACGGCATTATATTTTATTTAACACGGCCGAAAATGCGGGCAAACGGATTCTGGTGGTCGACGATAACCAGACCAACCTGACGATCCTGAAGACGCAGCTGGAGCAGTGGAAATTAGTGCCCACCACGGCGCTATCGGGTCAGCAGGCGCTGGAGTTACTGGCCGCGAATCCGGGTTATCACCTCATTATTACGGATATGCAGATGCCGGGTATGAATGGGGTGGAGCTGGCGCAGCGCATTCGGGAGCGCTATCCGCGTTTGCCAATTATTCTGTTGAGTTCTGTAGGTGAAGAAACCCGCAAATTGCATCCCGACCTGTTTTCGGCCATGCTGACCAAACCCATCCGTCAGCAGCAACTGTTCGATCTGGTTCAACGGCAGCTCAAACAGGCTGATCAGCCCATTGCATCCCGACCTGTACAACGGGTTTTATCGGAGGATTTTGCGAGAGAAAATCCCCTCAATATTCTGATCGCCGAAGATTACCTGGCGAATCAGAAATTGATTGTGAACATCCTGCATAAACTTGGCTACGAACCCCAGCTGGCTCAGAACGGCGTCGAAGTGCTGGCGATGTTGCAGCAACAGGCTTTCGACGCCATTCTGATGGATGTCCAAATGCCCGAAATGAACGGCCTGGAAGCCACGCGTCAAATCCGTCGGCAGGCCGGCCCCCAGCCAATCATCATTGCGATGACGGCCAACGCCATGAAAGAAGATCAGGAAGAGTGCCTGGCAGCCGGTATGGATGATTACATTTCCAAACCGTTGTTGCTTGACGTACTGAAAACCGCCCTGAAAAAAGCCTCGATCCGGCGGCAGCAGCAGGTAGAATAAGAGCTTGTAAAACGCCAAAAACCGCCTTTTGGGGGCGGTTTTTGCGATAGTTTCGAGGTTCGCTATTTGAAAGGTGTCCACGGAGGGAACATTATAATTTATTGGTCCTTTCTCTAATTGCAGGGTGTATGCCTCAATAAAGCTATTTAAGGTAGATATTTTTGTATGAATTTGTTTGCGAAAAATATTTAAACAAAGCGAATGTTTCAGTTTCAGTAATTTGGACCTTACTGAAACCGCTTCTGCTAAATGAGTATAACATTTACTTTCATATTAGATCCCAAGCCGAACCGGTTTTTATTGCATCAACCGGCTGGAGTACGAAATGGATAAGACTGGTAAACTCATGAGTATGAAACTCACCGAAACAGACTGGCGTATTATCCGTTTATTTTACGCGGAAGGCGATAAACGCCCGCAGCATCTTTTCAGTTTATTGGATGATAATGTTTCTTACGCAAAATATCAGTCACATGCTGATAAAGCGCGAATGCCAGTAGCTATTGACACGATGCTTTACAACAAGATTTCGAGCATTCAGGTGTTGATCAATCGAAATCTGAAGGAGTTAGCTAAGCGGGCAAATATTGACGAGGTAGTCACTTTTCATACTGCAATTAATGTGCGATAACAACAGCGTCCTTCCTATTACAGTAAACTTTTATTGGGCTTGTGATACTGGCGCTTCTAATAAGAATTTAAGGGTGTTAAAAAACCAGGTGGTATAGGCATTTACGGTGCGGAGATACAAATCAAAATTACCTTTGGTATTGAAAAAAGCAGTAGACTGTTGAAATCGGCTGGCAAATCACGGCTAATGGCCTGCCCGACGACGGTTTTAATTACCCGAATAAAGCGTACTGTACCCTCGGTGGCAAAGGTCTGATTTCATTGAACGATGTGATTACCACCTATAAACCCATAGTTAGTAAAGGAAAACCAGAATTCATTTAATTCTTCGTCAGAAGCTAACCGTTTCATGATCCGTAAAGAGCTAAGTAATATTTTTATAAATAAAGCAAGTGCCAATTTTACTAAAACGGTATTTAATAGTTGCTCTTAACGAGTTTATTACTGGTTATAGTAACGGCGGATAAGCCTTGCTCATCCGCCGATTCTATACAAAAGTTATCAAGAGAAGTAGTAGGCAAATTTACTTACAGGCTTCCGTATGTGATTTGAGGACATAATTTAAATTCCGGCTTTCAGATGCGGTACCCGTAGTAAAGACTTCCGACCAGGAACCTTCATAATCAACCCGCGCTTCGTAGCTTGTATTCGGTTCCAACCCGACTAGTGTCCCGTGGCCACTTTCAAAAGTGACACCAACCGAAGCAGAGGGATCACCTCCCGATTTGCCATAGCGAACCAATACAGTGGGATAGACTTCAATGTTTTTACCATTTTCACAAGATGCTCGGACGGTAAAAGCGACATTAACTGTACCTGCAGGAACCGACAAAGCCAGAGTATGATCCCCACAAAGGTTTTGAACACTTGATTTCCCCAGCAGATTTCCAGCTGGGGAAAAAATCGATAATTCGGCTGGGCCTTCACTAGCTTCGCCTAAATCAAGTGCTTTATCCGTTGTGGTACCGGAAGCCCGGATACTGCCATTCTGAACCAATTCGTACCGGTAAGCATACCCATCGGCTAAACCACTTATGTTCCATACTGCTCGACAGGAACTGGACGTAGGCTGAGCTGAAGCGACGGCATAGTCCGTAAAGTGCGTGACAGGAAAACTAACCCCTAAGCCCGTACTCATGGCTTCGGTCTTGACATCCTGTACAAAAGCCCAGTTCCCCGTTTTTTCATTCCGCACGTATACGGCCAGTTTATCACCAACTTGAACCAATTTGCCCGTCGATCTATTTAGAAAGGTAGGCAAGATTCCCATTTTAATTACAACAGGCTTGGTAAAGGAAGTTGCTGATTGCCCGGCACTGTTAGTGAGATTTATCGAGATATAACTGGCAATCTGAAGAGATACATTCGTGGATGTAGTTTCGCCATTCTGAGTCACTTTTGTCGTTAAACCGACCGGAATACTTGTCGCTTGAGGTGAATAAACCGCTATAGCCGTAGCTAAGGTGCCGGAAACCACGTTGCCCTTATCATCTTTCATCACCGTTCCGCTGGCAAACTGAACTGTAGTGGGTGCGGTCATCGAAGTGGAGGCCATTCCAATTTCTTTTTCAGATTGTAGCGTTCCGTTGGCCGCTAAGGTAACCTGATCCTGTTTCACGGCGACTCCCTGCGGTGGATCTGTTTTCTTTACCAGACGAATAATAAAGGGGTTATTCAAAGCTGTCGTTAGTCGGAGGTCAACCCCTGACGGAATATAACCTGAAGCATCTACAACAATCCGGAGTTCTGCAGCTGCCTGACGAGTTGGTACATCACCTCTTAGACCGATGAATAAATCCCCTTTAGGGCTGCTATATGAAGTTTGGGCCTTTCCATCAAAATTTATAACGCGGCTGGCATCTTTACCAAAAATCGTTACCTGTACCGGAATCGTAAGTGATTGACCGGTTTTGGCATCGACCACCAACCCTTGTATCTGTGTATTGGCGGGTCTATAATTCAATTTATAGGTAACCCCTTTCAATGGATTGAGATTTTTTAAATCATTACAGCTTCCTAGCAGAATGGTTAGAGCTACCAGAAGTGTTGATCCTTTTAGCAGGAATTGTTGGGGTAAACTTGATTGCAATTTCATAGTGACAATAATTTAAATAAGAAGTCTACAAACGATACGAAAGGCCCAGATTAAGGATGGGGTAATACTTCAAGGGCTGAAGATTTTGCTCAATTACCGGTCCCTGATCGCTGGACGGTTCAAGCATGCCTGTAGTGACTAAGGTGACCTTAGGGGATTGCTGGTAAAAAAAACCCAGATCCACCATAAACTTCAGTTTAGTGCCCCGGAAAGGATGGCCCCAACCCAAACCAGCGTATGGTGCTAGTTTGCTAAAATTGGCTTGTCCATTGATGGTGCCTACTTGTTCTTTGCTGAAAATGACATCATTAAATTTCACTTCTTTCATAGGCGTCCCGTCGAAAGTCAGCTGATTAAGGTTGTAGAATAACCCAGCTGTCAGCCGAAACCCAGCCCGTTTGAAGGGGTAATAGTCGGCCATTGCATTAATTGAAGCTAATTTAAGCCGGTAATCGAAGCCTATTTGAATGTCATCCGTTTGCTTACCACTGGTTAATAGGCCCTTATAGGAAAATAGGCTAGCACCAACCCGGACCGTAAAGCGGGGAGCAATCGATTTAAAAACATCAAGTCCGATGCCTGCTGTACCTGCTCTGATCGCCATGGCCAAACCGGGCCGATATGCAGGTAAAGCAGCGGATTGGCTCTCCTGAGATTGCGCCAGACATAAAAAAGGCAAAAAGAGAGTTAAATAAAGTAGAGTAATTTTCTTCATAGTAAATATTTCAATTATACAATATTGACATAATATGTTTAAAGTTATGTCTGATAATAATTACCTAACTAGTTTTTAATAAAATACTTAACTTTATGTTAGTTTCTGGTATAGATTTTTGGTGATTTTCTGAAGTGCCCGTATCCGGAAAGGTTCTTCTCCAAGTTGGTTATATAAAAACGGTAATTGATTAACGTTCCAAAGGCCCAGTCTGCTAAAACGGTATACTGTCTGACCTGCGCAAGTGCACCCGTTAGCGCAGCGGGTCTTGCCCGAGCCATTGGACACAGTGCGGAACTGGGCTCTGCTCAGTTGTTACACGGGCCTGAATTTCACAGACGCCGTGTAACTGGCTCGTAATCCGGCGGAAGCATCTCGTGGAGTTAGTTTTTGGAACAAAGATTGTGATCCGGCGGCAGAAGTTCCAGGCCGTCCGTTAGGCAAAACTGGACTGGGGTTAGCCCATAAATCTACCTAAGGGCACCAACTATAAAATCCGCTTCCGGATTAAGGACTCATCCTCACCCAGTACGGTGGCGGGTCCATTCTCGATTTTAGCCGCACCGGTCCCAACCCTGACCGCTTCCAACAACGGCATACTTTCTTGTGATAACCCCACGCTCACCTTAACCGCTGGTGGAGGTATTGCTTATGCTTTCTATGGACCGGGATCGGATCAAATTGGAACGGCTACTACGTATACGGTCAATCAAGCCAGCACTTATCCGGTGATTGTCACTGCTGAGAACGGGTGTACGGCCCGGGTCTCAATCGCCATTACCGATAAACGCGTACCTCTCATCACTACCCAGCCCACTTCAGCCTCCACGGTTCATCTCGGCGAATCCATTAGCGTCCCGGTCGTTGCCCAGGGTAGCCCCCTGACCTATCAGCCGTTCCATCTGCCTTAATATGATCCGCTAACATCAGTTTACATGAATAAGACATAATGCCGGAGAGGAGAGAGGAAGATGATGAATGCCCAAAAAGTTTGAAACCAGTTTGAAACGTAGGGCCAAAAAAGGCCCTGTTTTCCTTATTTTGAAGCCACTTTGAAACACAAAAACCGCCAAATCAAGCTGATTTGGCAGTTTTTGTTTCTTTCTGTGTCCACGGAGGGATTCGAACCCTCACACCTTGACGGCACCACCCCCTCAAGATGGCGTGTCTACCAATTCCACCACATGGACAGGAAAACCGTATTTTTTGTGGATGCAAAAGTAGAAACTTGACCTCAAAAAACCAAGGCGGAGCCCATTATTGCTAAAAAATCATGAATCGATCAGTAAGTGTCCGGCTCCGGCTGCTTTTTATTCCAGAACGTATAGGCGGTTTTGGGCGATGCGTAGACGCGTCGCTAAAACCATTCTGGTTGGTTCAGCATCGTTGATGCGGGCTGGCCCGTTCATCATAGGTTAGCACGGGACCTGGCTCTTCTCCCGATAGAAGAGCCAGTGTTTTTAGACTTTCTCGTCGTTCAGCAGCACCACCAGTTCATCGATTGCGGCCCGGATGTTGTCGCGAACGTCCAGAATCGATGCTTCCATCATGTAGCAGGGGGCCGTAATGATTTTATTTTCCCGATCTACCGAAATTTCCCGCACGGTTTTCATCTCGGCCAGATGCCCCAGGGAGTTGATTCCGGCAGCAATGCCGCTGATTTCGTAGGGGCTGTCTTCAAGATCGGTGCCCACCGTCAGCGTGGCCGAAATACCGCTTCCCTCCAGTGCCTTGGCAATAGTCGTCGGGCTCATGCAAAGACCGACAATGGGTTTTTTTAACGAAATCAAGTCGAGTATCAATTGTTTTACCGGCTCCAGAATTGCGCCTTGCGGACCTTCGAAAGCCCATCTGGTAATGTTTTTGGCCGTACCAAAACCGCCCGGCATCACCAGGGCGTCCAGTTCGTCAGCCGTCAGCGTGGCCAGATTTCGAATGTTGCCGCGGGCAATCCGGGCCGATTCGACCAGCACATTCCGGGTTTCCGGCATTTCCTCACCCGTGAGGTGGTTGATGGCGTGGTATTGGTCTACATTGGGGGCCACACAAATCACTTCGGCACCGACTTCGGCTAACGCCAGCAAGGTCAGCACGGCTTCGTGAATTTCGGTTCCGTCGTAGACGCCGTTTCCGTGTAACAAGACTCCGATTTTCATAACTCAGGGGATCTTCCAGGTGGTTTTTTGGGGAAAATTAAGTCAAAAAGTTGTAACTTCAACCTTTCATTTTAACCTTCGCCCGACGAAACACAATTCGAATTGAAGGAACCAAACCGAAATCAATACACCGCATATGGCAATGGAATTAACAGGTAAGCTGGTTAAAGTTTTACCCGAACAAACGGGCCAGGGACGCAATGGTACCTGGACGAAGCAACAATTTGTAATTGAAACGATTGACCAGTTTCCCAAACAAGTCTGCCTGATGGCCTGGGGCGAAAAAGCCGGTGATCTGGCCCAATTTGCACCCGGCGACACCATGAAATGTGCCATCAGCATCGAATCCCGGGAATACAACGACCGTTGGTATACCGATGTTCGGGCCTGGCGAATCGAATCGGCCGAAGGCGCTGACCAGCAACCGGCTTCTGCTCCGGCACCCCGGCGGTCGGAACCGCGCGCTGCCGCCGATCGCCCGCTGACCACGTTTGAAGAAGAAGACAACGGATTGCCTTTTTAAGTTGAACCGGCGTTGGGAGAGCTTCAGAAGGCTGGAACTCTCCCAATACTACAGTCGGGCGAATAACTTCTCCATGCCCTCGTCGATCTGTTTTTGAAGCTTCTCCGGTTTCTTAGGTAAAATTCCTTCCACGATTCCCCGCCAGACCATCTCGTTTCGCCTGGGATCGATCAGGTGAACATCGATCGTTCCCTGCCGGTATTGCCCCACGGGCACTTCCTGACTTCGCCAGGTGTAGCGCCGTTGCCCGATGTAAAACGGCGGATCGGTTCGGATGTTCGTTTCCCGCGTTTGTGTTTTTTCATCGACGGCGATCCCAATATTCATCATCAGATCGGGCTGGGTATCCACCCGGCGCAGGCCCTTGCTCGCCAGTTGTTTTTCAATGGCGGTTTTGAGCGCATCGACCTGCGAACGGTAAAAACCACTCTGCGGAACATCGCCCGTCGATTCAATGTCGGAAAAAGCAAATGTGCGGTAATTGGACAAGGCAAAATTGGCGCCCGGTTCGGTTTTGACGACGCGCACCGAGCTGCAGGAAGCGATGGTAAACAGAAGAAAGACCCGAACCAAATGTCCGATCGTTTTCATAGGTGTAATTGTCCAGTTGTTCCCTAAACGGAATTGTTGGTAAAAAGTTGGCCTGAACCAGCCAGTGGGGAGGGGCCGAATCAAAAAAGCCCGCCCTGAACAGGATGCGGGTTTGATGAAGACGATCAGATGGAATGTACTGATTTGTATTTTGGTGATCCGGCTGGGATTCGAACCCAGGACCCATACATTAAAAGTGTATTGCTCTACCAGCTGAGCTACCAGATCAATTAGCAATTGTCAGTGATCAGACGTGAGGAACTCGATGCGACTGAAGAATTGGCACTGAAAACTGTAGACTTAATTTTGGTGATCCGGCTGGGATTCGAACCCAGGACCCATACATTAAAAGTGTATTGCTCTACCAGCTGAGCTACCAGATCGGAAAAGGAAGGTGAAAAGAAATGATGCGTATCGTACCCTTTCTACTTTTACCTTTTGTAATTTTAGGGCGATTCCCAAAATTGCGATGCAAAAGTACCTTTTCTGACGTGAAAATGCAAGGTTACCATTTGAAATTGCTCTATTTTTTTTCTGTTCTGTTGATTCTCCCCGGTTTTCCGGTGGTGGCAAAGTCGACGTCCGTAACCCTGTATCAGGCTGATTCTCTGTTTGCTGCGGGGAGCTATCCGGCCGCCGTAGAAGCCTATGAATACCACATTCAGCAGGGGTATAAACCGACGGATCCCATGCTGTTGAAGCTGGCATATATATGGGAAAAACAGGGTGACGTGGCCAAAATGCTCTATTATCTGCAGGTTTATTTTGACCGGCGTCCCGACGAAGCCGTCCTGAAAAAGATGCACGATATTGCCATTCAAAATAATTTAAGAGGATACGAAACCGACGACCTGAATTATTTTTATTTGTTTTATAAGCAATATGGTCTCTACATCACCCTGGGTCTGGTGTTGCTGGGAACTTACGCTTTTGGCATTTTCTGGCTGAAATACCGCAATAAGGAGCCTTCCCGCCGGCGGCATAAACTGATCGTTCTGGCCTACCTGACGGGGCTGCTATTGCTGGTCAACCTGCCCGAACGCTACCAGTCCGGTATCATCAACCGCGATCGGGTGTTGCTCCGGCGCGATCCTTCCTCGGCGGCTCCCGTTGCCGATGTCATCAATCGTGGCCATAAAGTCAATATTTTGGGTAGCCAGGATGTCTGGCTGCACGTTTTCTGGAATGATGGACTGTATTACGTGCGGAAGGATACTGTGTGGTTGATTTGAAAGTAGTGAAGAACGAAGAGTGAAGAATTGGCTGACGCATACTTCCTACTTCGGTTTAATGCGTCAGCCAACTCTTCACTCTTCATTCTTAACTCTTAACTTTCAACGGGGAGTCTTTCTCTTTGGCCAGCGTGTTGTACACCATGCGGTCCATGATTCCGGGAATCCATTTGTTGAGAAAAACCGTTAGTTTTCCCTGCGACGTCAGCACCAGGTCGCGTTTCCGGCGAATGACGGCTTTCAGAATGTAATCGGCACATTCTTCCGCGCTCATCATTTTACTTTCATCACGCATGGTTTCGCCCGCCACCCGGCCTTGGTTATTAAGCGCGGAGACGCGGATGTTGGAGGTGGTAAAGCCCGGACAGGCCACCAGCACGTGAACGCCGGTGTCTAGCAATTCGGTTCGCAGGGCTTCCAGAAAACCGTTCATGGCAAATTTTGACGCCGAATAACCGCTTCGAACCGGCAGACCGCGGTACCCGGCAATGGAAGATATGCCGACAATCGATCCCTTGGTTTTCAGGATATGCGGCAGGGCGTAGCGGGTGGCATAGACCGTTCCCATAAAATTAATATCCATTACTTTCCGGATCACCTCGGGGTCCAGGTCCAGCACCATCGAGCGCATGCTAATGCCGGCATTGTTGATCAGAATATCCAGTCGGCCATACGTCCGGAGCGTGGCATCGATCAACTGCCTGACATCGGATTCGTTGCTGACATCCGCCTGCAGGCAGAGGTTCTCGATCCCGGCCTGACTCAATTCGGCACCAACGGTTTCGAGCGATTCTACGTTCCGGGCGCAAATGACGATGGAAGCCTGCTGGCGGCCAAATGCAAAGGCCAGCGCTCTGCCAATGCCCGACGAAGCCCCCGTAATCAAAACAACTTTATTTTTCATGAAACTTTGGAAATTCCTGGTCGAATGGGAAAGACGGTCTGATAAATATTTGTTCGTTTTTACAAGAAACTTCCCATTTTAATAAGTTATATAGGTATTGCCCGCCTGAGGTTGCAGAGAATTACGGCAAAGTTAGTATTATTGCGGAGCAATCTGGACCATTCACTATTTACGATTTATGAAAAGAACATTTGCGTATCTGATGACTGCCTTTGTGGCAACTGCCCTGGCCGTTACATCCTGCTCACCCATTAAAGATGCCCCTGATAAGAAAGATACGGTTGATTTTGTGGCAACCTTGAACGGCGCTCAGGAAGTGCCTTCCACTCCTTCAGCCGCAACCGGCACAATGACAGGCTCTTATAATAAAGCGACCAAGGAGTTAAGTTATACGATTAATTATACCGGAATAACACCGAACGCGGGTCATATCCACCTGGCTCCGGGCGGCCCCGGCACCAACGGGGGCGTTATTATTCCCTTTGCGTCATTGACCAGCCCGATCAGCGGAAAAAGTATTCTCAAACAGGATCAGGAAAATGCCCTGATGGAAGGCCGGCTTTACGCCAATCTGCACACAACCCTGTTTCCGGGTGGTGAAATTCGGGGTAACATCATGCGGAAAGAATTTTAAAACCGCCTGAAGGCACGAAAAAAAAGCGATCCTTTTCGGGATCGCTTTTTTTTCGTGTGCTAGCGAAGTAACGTCACCGTTCCTTTGTACGAACGATTCGTATATTGAATCAGGTAAAAATACTGGCCGGTCGGATAATCGGCTCCGTCCCACTGGAAAAACCGGCTGGTAGACGAAAAAACCGTTTTCCCCCAGCGGTTCATCACATCGACCCGGCGAAACTGATCGGCGCAATTGTCCTGCGGTAAGTTCGGAACGCTGAAAACGTCGTTTTTGCCGTCACCATTGGGCGTAATGACGTTGGTGATCGTAATGGTATAGTCTACCGGGATGTCCTTCACCACGAAAGTCACGCGGGTTGTATCGTATAGAGTGGGGCAGCTGCTGTCCTGTGTGATAAAATCCAGTTCGAACGTGGCCTTGTCTTTGCCCTGCAAAACCCCGCAGTCCGGTTGCCAGACGAAGGGGGAGGTTAGCGGACCCGGACCGGTTTTGTTCTGAAATTGCATTCCCAGGCTTTTCCAGTCGAAGTTTTTTCCAACCGCCGTTAATTGAAGGACTTCCGGATCAACATCCTCCGCAATGACATCGAAGCGAACCGCTGCCGGCACCGAGTCGCCGTGGGTTATGGTCAACTCGACGACCGGATTCGGGAGCGTAGTCCGAACTGTTGGGGGCCGACTGGTTTCGGGGGCGGCTTTCAGGCGAACCGTTACCGTGTCGCGCAGATTGCGGTTACAGCGGGTGTCGGTGACGATAAAATCAACGATGTACTCGGCGTTCCTGACCTGTTCACACCGGGGCGTCCAGTTAAATTGCTGACTAACTGATCCTTGTCCTGAAACGGCGGAAAAACTCATGCCTACCTGAGCGAGATTGAAACCGCGTCCGACGGCAACGAGCGTAATCATATCCTGATCGATGTCGGTTCCCAAAACCTTAAACTGGAGCGTTTTGCCCGCCTGAACGGTCGTCTGATTACCGGGCAGCGTCGTTTCCGCATCCGGTTTTCGGTTGAGCTCCGGGACTAGTAGCAAGCTCACCACGAGCGTATCTTTTAATCCCTGCGGACAGCCTTCGTCCGTGGCAATCAGAGCCAGTTGCAACGGTTTTCCATCGGCCAGGCATTTATCAAAACAGATGCGGGTACGGATCGTATCCCCTGATGATCGAATCAGGACCTCGTCCGGCGAAAACGTGATGCCCTGTGCCGGTCCGTTCAAAACCGACATTTTTACCCGCTGGTTGGCATCGCGATCGGTAATGTAGATATCGAGGCAATTGGCGTCTTTATCGGTTAATTTCAATACCGTTCCTTCCTTGTAAAATGCCACCTGCCCGGCTTGCCGCATCGCCACCGAAGGCGGATTATTCTTTTGACAATCAATTACTTTCAGCTGGAAATCCCGGCGGACAAGCCCAATTTTTTGCCAGACACCCGACGCATTTTTCCGGTATTCGTCGACCTGTACGCAAAAAACGAACAGACCCACCTGTCCGGCCGTAACCGTTAGCAAACCGGTACGGGCGTCGACGCGCAGGGGCGCTGGTCCCGGTATGGCCCGATCCTGATTCAGGCCACTGCTCCACCGAACTTCGGGATAAGCCGAACTGGGAATGGCAACCTGGGGGCGGGGATTGGCCGACGTACTGAACCCATTGTACGGGGTAACCAGGCGATAGGCCAGACTGTCACCGTCCGGATCGGTTGCGCCAAAATCGAACGCAAAAGGCTGATTGACACAGATATAATCACCCTGAACGGGTCGAAAAGCCGGAGAAGAGTTGATCAAATCCGTAGTTCCTGACCGTTGCGCCGGAAATTCCAGGTAAAAAGTGGACCCGGCCATGCCCGGATTCTGAATATTACTGATGGAATTATTCCGGCAACACCGTTCCCACACCATGTAGTAGCCCCGCGGATCGTTGAACGCATTCATGTTAAAAACGACCAGCCCGCTGTAGCGAAGTAAACGGGTCATGAGCGTAGGCAGCGCACACTCCGGCTTGGTATAATCGACGGGACGAGAGCTTACCTGGGGAAGTTCAACCGATCCGATAAAGGCATTGTCCCCTTTGCGGTAAATAAAAATAACAACGGTGGGATCTTCGGCTTGCGGATTGCCGTTTAAAGCATCGAAATAAAGGTTCAGATTAATTTGATGGGTATACGAACTCTGATTGGTCACCCGTTTCAACTCCAACTCTCCGCCAACGATGTGGGTAGCCCGGGCCGCTACGACCAGACCAATCCAGCACCAGACGAACCAACTACACCAGGCTGTAATCCGATAAAACTGTTTCATTCAAATACGATTAGGGTTGTCGAAACCAAAATACGGTGCTTAATTTACAGAATTTATTACAGTATATTATGTCTCGAAAGACCCAAAAGATAGTGGAACGGTTGCAAGCGATTCGCATTGACGATGTTGCCGCCGAAGGAAAGTGTCTGATTCGTACCGATGAAGGAATTATATTTGTAGAAGGTCGTTCGGGAGGCCCCGCACCGGCGCCCGGCGATGTGGTCGATATTCGCGTGGTGAACCGGAAAAAGCAATACCGGGAGGCCGTGGTCGAGAAAATACACGCGTATGGGCCAAGCCGGGCGGAACCGTTCTGTCCGCATTTTGGAACCTGCGGAGGGTGTAAATGGCAGCATATCCGGTACGACGAACAGCTTCGTTTCAAAGGCCAGCAGGTTTTCGATCACCTGACGCGAATCGGCAAGGTGCAATTGCCCGCCATTGAGCCGATTTTGCCGTCCGCTCAGACCACCTATTACCGGAATAAACTCGAATTTACCTGCGCAGAGGGCCGCTGGATATCGGCGGAGGAAATCCGGTCCGGGATGTCGGTCGACAAGCGGGCGGTGGGTTTTCACATTCCCAAGCGGTTTGATAAAATCCTGCCCATTCAGCATTGTTACCTGCAACCCGATCCTTCGAATGCCATTCGCCTGGCCGTAGCCGATTATGCATTCCAGCACGGGTTTACCATGTATAACCTGAATACTCACGTAGGTTTTCTGCGTACGGTAATCATTCGCACGGCCTCGACAGGCCAGGTTATGGTGATCGTTCAGGTGGCCGAAGACCGGCCGGAGGAGCTGGCCGGTTTGATGGAAATGCTGAAACAGTCGTTCCCGGCAATCGCTTCGCTGAATTACATCCATAACACCAAACTCAATGATTCGTATCAGGATCAGGACGTGGTCCTGTACTGGGGAAAACCGTATATCGAGGAACAGATGGACGATGGCAGCGGTCAACCGCTTACGTTCCGGGTCGGACCCCGGTCGTTCTACCAGACCAATGCGCTACAGGCATTTGAACTCTATAAAATTACCCGCGACTGGGCGGGCCTGACGGGTTCGGAGCGGGTGTACGATCTCTATACCGGAACCGGCACCATCGGGTTGTTTGTGGCCCGGAAAGCCCGGCAAGTTATTGGAATTGAATACGTTGAGTCCGCAGTTGAAGATGCGCGGGTAAACGCGTCCATCAACGGAATTGCAAATGCCACCTTTCTGGCGGGGGATATGGGCGCGCTCCTGACGCCCGCACTTTTCAATACGTACGGCCAGCCGGATGTGGTGATCACCGACCCGCCCCGGGCCGGAATGGACGAAGCCGTCACCCGGAATCTGCTCCTGGCGGCTCCGCAACGCATTGTTTACGTGAGTTGTAATACCGCCACCCAGGCCCGCGATCTGGCTATTCTGGACGAATTGTATGAAGTGAAAGCGGTTCAGCCGGTTGATATGTTTCCGCATACCCACCACGTCGAGAATGTGGTGAAGCTGGAAAAAAGAAGCCAGGCCTAATCAGTTAAAAATTAAGAGTTAAGAGTTGCCGACGCATATAACTTTTAACTCTTAATTCTTATCTCAGAAGGGCGTTTCTTGCTGATTGGGGTCGATGTGGCCGAAGTTGGTGAAATTGGTATTCGGTGTGTTGAGATTGTTGGCTTTGCTTTTGACAATTCCGCCCTGGTTTTCGAAAGTCTGCGCCCCCGAAGTTTTGGCGTCGAAACCGGCCGATGGACCACTGAATGGGGGAGGGGTCTGCGGCATGAAGAAGGCGTCCAGATCGGCGAATTTCGTGTATTTTCCAACAAACCGCAGTTGAACGGTATCCAGCGAACCGGAGCGGTTTTTAGCAATAATCACTTCCCCGATGCCTGAGACGGAGTTGCCCTGTTCGTCGGCGCTAATGCCGTAATATTCAGGGCGGTAGAGGAAGATAACCATATCGGCATCCTGCTCGATGGAACCGGATTCCCGAAGGTCGGAAAGCTGCGGTTTTTTGTCGCCACCCCGGGTTTCAACGGCCCGGCTCAACTGCGAGAGTGCAATCACGGGCACGTTCAGTTCTTTGGCCAGGTTTTTCATGGCCCGCGAAATCGAGGCAATTTCCTGCTCACGGTTTCCGCCCATTTTTCCCGAACTATCGCCCTGCATCAATTGCAAATAGTCAATCACCACCAGCTGAATATCGTGCTGGGCTTTTAACCGGCGGCATTTGGCCCGTAATTCCAGAATCGAAAGCGCCGGAGTGTCATCGATAAAAATCGGGGCTTCGGTCAGTCGCTGGATTTTATGGTGGAGCTGGGCCCACTCGTGCGGAGCCAGATTCCCTTTCTTGATTTTTTCGCTATCGATTTCGGCTTCCGCCGAAATTAGCCGGTTTACCAACTGTACCGACGACATTTCGAGTGAGAAAATCGCCACGGCCTGACCAAAATCGACCGCAGCATTTCGGAGCGCACTGACCACAAAAGCGGTTTTACCCATCCCTGGCCGAGCCGCCAGAATGATCAATTCCGAGCGTTGCCAGCCGGAGGTCAGCCGGTCGAGGGCACTGAAACCCGACGGAACGCCCGTCAGGCCGTCTTTCATGTTCTTTTTCTGCTCCAGTTCGTCCAAGGCCTGCCGCATAATGGTACTCATGTCGGCGTAGTTTTTCCGGATGTTGGATTCGGAAATTTTGAACATGGATTGCTCGATCCGGTCGAGCAGATTGAAAACATCGGTGGTGTCCTCGTAGGCGTCACGCTGAATTTCGTTGGCAACCGTAATCAGCGCGCGTTTGATGGAAGCTTCCGCAATGACGCGGGCGTGGTATTCGATGTTGGCGGCCGAGGTAACGCGGGTGGTCAGCTCCGTAACGTAACCACCACCCCCAACCACTTCAATTTCACCGGTTTTTCGCAGTTGCTGCGTAACCGTCAGCATGTCAACCGGTTCGGCGTTGCCAAACAGGGTAACAATGGCATTATAAATTCGATTATTGGCTTCCTTATAAAAACTTTCCGGCTTTAAGATGTCGATGACGGCCGAGAGCGCGTCCTTTTCAATCATCAGCGCACCCAGCACCGCTTCCTCCAGATCGATGGCCTGGGGGGGCAATTTTCCCAGCCCGGTGGGGGTCAACATGTGGTTTACACCATCGGATAGGCTGCGCCGATTGCCCAGATAAGGGGTCTTCCGAAAATTTGAATTGGTGGGGCGATCGTTCTCCATTGCCTTGCAAGTATAGCCAATCGATGGTACAATGAAAAGCCGCCGGACGGATTGCCAGCGGTTGATTGAAAGCTACTCCGGCACTAAGTTCTTGGCTCTAAAGTACATATTCCGGCGTGGACCGGTTGAAAAAAAAGAAAAAATGTTTTCTGTATTTAGCTTACGGTTTATCCCGGTTTTATACCCTTGTTTACCGATAGAATTTCGGATTGGGCGGGGGATTGCGCAACTGATTAATCATCAAATCTTTGCACAAATTTGGAAGGATCGGGAGATAATAATTAACTATTTTTGTTGTTTACTACGTACGATCCTCTAAATTTAGAAGGAAAAATAAGTATGGTCACCCTGAAAATATGAACGGAGATTTGGTAGAAAAAGTAATCACCCTTGACAACGTATCGCTCATCGACTTCCTGGGAGTTGAAAACAACAACATCAAAGAGGTAGCAGCCGCCTTTCCGATGAGCAAGATTATTTCCCGCGGGAACGAAATCCGCATCAAAGGCACAACCCCGGAAATTTCCCGAATCACTGATATTCTGGACTCTCTGATCGAGCATTACCAGAAATACGGCAAACTGACCCACGAGAACGTTCGCAGCTTCCTCAAAAACAACGAACGCGAACCGGCAGCGGTTTTACAAAACGACGATAATGTGCTGGTCTACGGTACCAAAGGCGTTATCGTTCGGGCAAAAACCGCCAATCAGCAACGGTTGGTGGATGTTTCCGAAAAATATGATCTGGTCTTTGCCGTAGGTCCGGCCGGAACCGGTAAAACCTATACCGCCGTGGCGATTGCGGTTCGGGCGCTGAAAAACAAAGAGGTTAGAAAGATCATCATTACCCGCCCGGCGGTGGAAGCCGGTGAAAATTTAGGCTTTCTGCCCGGCGATTTGAAAGAAAAAATTGACCCCTATCTTCGGCCGATCTACGACGCACTGGATGACATGATTCCGGCCGAAAAGCTTAAATTATACATCGAAAGCCGTACGATTGAGATTGCTCCGCTGGCCTACATGCGCGGGCGAACCCTCAACCATGCGTTCATTCTGCTGGATGAAGCCCAAAACACGACCCCGATGCAGATGAAAATGTTTTTGACACGGATGGGCCCCAGTTCCAAAGCCATCATTACGGGTGACCGATCCCAGATTGACTTACCCAAAAATCAGCGCTCCGGACTGACCGAAGCCGTTGAACTGTTGAAGGATATCAAAGGAATTGGCTTTGTGGAACTGGATGGCAGTGATGTGGTTCGTCACCGGCTGGTTAAAGAAATTATCACCGCGTATGAACGGGCTGAAAAATAAGTACTTAGTGGCGGTATTCAGTATTTTACTCGGTTTCGGCTGGGCGGAGACAGGGGCGCAAACTCCCGTGTCTCCGCAACGCTGCGGAATCGATGGTCGGGAGCAGATCCTGCAACAACGTGATCCGCAACGGCTTGCCAAACGCCAAAAGCTCAACGAACAGGTCGAGCAACTGATTCGGCAAAAAAACAGTGAGCCGGGCCATTCGCGCATTGGGGAAGTGGTTTACCGGATCCCGGTGGTGGTGCATGTCGTGCATAATAATTCATCCGGTTTTGTCGGCGGAGCTAATAATCCCAATATTTCGGACGAGCAGATTGCCTCCCAAATCCGGGTGTTAAACGAAGATTATCGCCGGATGGCCAATACCCGGGGGTTCAATTCCAACCCCATCGGCGCGGATACCGGTATTGAATTTTTTCTGGCCCGGACGGATCCCGATGGAAAACAAACCAACGGCATTACCCGGAATTACAACCAGAAAACGAATTACAACGTCTACGATAAGTCCAGTGGCGACGATCGTCTGCTGTCTCAAATCGCCTACTGGCCGAGCGATCAATACCTGAATATCTGGGTAACCACGCTTCGAAGCGATTATTTAGGCTACGCCCAGTTTCCCGAAGCCGAAGGCATTCCGGGTTTGTTACCGCTGGAAAACGAACTGACGGATGGCGTCATTATCGATTACCGGTATTTTGGCAGTGAGCTGGGGGCGGTAACCAGTGCTACCTATAAATATGGCCGTACGACGACGCACGAAGTGGGGCACTGGCTGGGGTTGATTCATATCTGGGGCGATGCCGTTTGCGGAGATGATTACTGCAACGATACGCCACCGACCGAAAGTGCCAATCAGACCACGGCCTGTACCGAGCGGTTTTCGACCTGTAACGGAACCCGAACCCGGAATCAGATTGAAAATTACCTCGATTACACCCCCGATGCCTGCATGAATTTATTTACGCAGGATCAGCGGGCTCGCATGCGGGCGGTGATTGAAGCCAGTCCCCGGCGGCAGCGCGTAGTCCGCTCGTCGGATCCGCTTCCGCAGACGGAATCGCTGACGGTCAATGTTTTTCCGAATCCGGCACAGCGGCAATCGACCCTGGAAGTTTTGTTTACCGGCTTTCAGTCGTTTCAGGTTGACATTACCGATTTATCCGGACGGGTAATCCGGACCCAGAACTTTACCGATTATCCCAGTTCGTCCATCAGCATTCCCCTGGACACCTTCGCCCGGGGTGTTTATTTTGTAAAAGTGCATACTGATAAAGAGACCGCTTCCCGCCGGTTGCTGATTCGTTAAACAGGTTCGGTATACCGAAAAACTATCCTGCCGTATGATTGAAGTGATTCAGGTTATCCGTCCGGCTGAAATGCAGCAAGTTTTTGCCATCCGTGAAGCGGTGTTCGTCAAAGAACAACACGTTCGGGCGGAGGATGAATACGATGAATTTGAAAAAATGAGCCACCATTTCCTGGCTACCTACAACGGAACACCCTGCGGAACCGCCCGCTGGCGCACCACTTCCTATGGTGTCAAACTGGAACGGTTTGCCGTTCTGGCACCGTATCGTGGAAAAGGCGTTGGTCAGGCGCTGGTGAAAGCGGTGCTGGACGATGTGTTCAGCCAGCAGCCGGAGCCCATCGAATCGGTTTATTTGAACGCCCAGCTTACGGCCATGCCTTTGTATGCCCGCTTCGGATTCAAAGCCGTCGGCCCCCAGTTCGAAGAATGCGGTATTCAGCATTACAAGATGGTTTTGCCCGCTTCTTCCTTTCCGGCCTGATGCTACGCTGGAGCGCTTTTCCGTTCGTCCGCTACGTGCTGGCGCTGATGACCGGAATTACCGCTTATCTATTTTTTCCGGATGCTTCCCGAATCCTGATCGGCGCATTGCTAATCAGCCTGTCCGGTTTAATGGCGGTTTTTCTCGTAAAACCGGCCCTGAGTTCCGTGTTCAAAGGCATCGCGGGGTGGGGGATCCTGATTTGTTTTGGCTGGTTAATCACCGCCAGTCATACGGCCCGAAATAACCCTATTCATATGTTGCGTGTGCAAGCACCTATACGAGCCTATCAGGCCGTAGTGGGGTCGCAAGCCGAAAACCGCACCAAGACATTTCGCCTGGAACTGGATGTGCGGACGGTTTTGACGGGTCGGTCGTGGCAGCCCGCCAGCGGACGGTTGATTATCTACCTTGATAAAACCGTTGCGAAAAAACCGCAGTATGGCGACGTCTGGCTGGTTCGGGGCGCGCCCCGAACCATTGATCCACCCCTGAATCCCGGCGAGTTTAACTACAAACGGCATTTAGCAAACCGGGGAATTTATCATCAGCAGTATTTACGCCCCACCGATCGGGTGGTGATGGGCTACCAGCCCGCCAGCCGCCTGACCGCCCTGGCGTATGGCGTTAACAACTGGGCCGATAGCGTTTTTACCAGTCATTTGGGCAACGGGCCGGAGTTTGCCATCGTGAAAGCGATGATTCTGGGCGTTCGCGACGGCATCGATACCGACTTGCAGCAGGCTTATTCAGCCGCCGGGGCGGTTCATATTCTGTCGGTTTCGGGACTGCATGTCGGGGTGCTGTTTGCCGTACTCAGCTTTCTTCTGGCTTTTTTGAAACGAAGAAAAGCCGGGAAGTTTGTCTTTGCCGCCATCATGCTGGGATTGCTCTGGTTTTATGCCCTGATGACGGGTTTTTCAGCACCGGTATTGCGCTCGGCGTTTATGTTTACGTTGCTGCTCGTGGGCCAAACCATCGGCCGCGTGAACAACCCGCTGAATACGCTGGCTGCTTCCGCTTTCCTGATTCTGCTGGCAGATCCCTACGCCCTGACAACAGCCGGTTTTCAGCTTTCCTATGTTGCCGTTGGCGGTTTGATTCTGTGGCATCGGAGCCTTTACCAAAGCCTTACGTTCCGGTTTTGGTGGGCCGACTGGCTATGGAAAATAACGGCGGTTTCGCTGGTGGCTCAGTTGGTTACCTTTCCGCTCGGTGTCTTTTATTTTCACCAGTTTCCGACTTATTTCTGGCTGGCCAACCCCGTCGTGATTCCCCTTTCTTCCCTGGTTTTAATCCTGGCGATGGGATTACTCGTTGTCGGCTGGATTCCGTATGTTGGGATGGTGGTTGGTAAACTACTTTTCGGGTCGATGTGGCTTCTTAATCAATCCATCAGGCTGACCGAACAATTGCCGCACTCCATCGTAAAACCGCTCACGGTGACCGGCGGGGAGTTGCTGCTGCTCTACGCGGTCATTTTGTCCGCTATTGCCCTGTTCATCCTTCGTGAAAAACGGTATGGCTGGGCGCTGGTCATCAGCACTTTTTTGCTGACTACCTCGGTGGGCTGGGCCACCATCCATCGGAAACAACAGCGGTTATTTATGGTGCATTTTGTGCCCCACCAGTCGGCGATCAGTTTTATAAAAGGAAATTCAGCCCGATTGCTAACGAAAGAGCCCATGTCTGACAACAGCCGGGAGGTGAGATTTTACGTTCGGAATACCTGGGATAGTCTGGGCGTCAATCAAATTGCGTATGTACAGCCGGACCGCAGCGATCCTTCGTTGCCCCTGTTCCAGAACCGGGATGTGACGCTCCTGAACTGGCAGGGGAAAAGTGTGCTCCTGGTCAATCGAATCACCAAAACGTTCCGCTGGCGATTGCCGGCCGTCGTTGATTACCTCATCATTAGCAAAAATGCCCTGCAGAACTGGAGCCAGCTGAAAGGCCGGGTTGCTGCCCGGCATATTATTTTTGACGATTCAAACAAAACCCCGCTGACCGACCGATTGTTGGCTGAAGCCCGCACCCTGGGAATTCAGTGTCATTCGGTCCGCCAGCAGGGCGCTTACACAGCAACGTTTTAACGATTATTTCAGCACCTTGCGGATAAAATACTGATTACCCAGCCGAATCGTAACCAGATATAGGCCGCGCGGCAACTGCTGAACCGAGAGGGTTTGAAGATGGCTTTTTTCGGTTTTCAGACTACGCTGGGTCAGCCACTGTTTGCCGCTGATGTCGGACAATTCGATATCCACCATGCCCGTTTCGTCAGCTTCAAATCCGATTTTCAGTTGATCGACCATCGGATTGGGAACTAACCGAACCACCGGACTTTGATCGCCCAGACTGACAGCCAGCAATTTTGAATAGGCGAATTGCCCATCCGTGTCGACCTGTTTCAGGCGGTAATAGAAGGTGCCCTGCGCCACCTCATGATCGATATAACGATATATTTTCTTGCCTTCCTGACTGCCAAATGGGTCGACCACCTGACCGCTGATCGGTACAAAATCGAGTGCGTTTTTCGATCGTTCAACGATAAAGTGGCTGTGGTTCAGCTCATTAGCGGTTTGCCATTCCAGCCGCACCCCATTCTGCTGAGGCTGGGCGCGAAAATAGGCATAGGCTACGGGCAAAGCGGCAGCGCAATCCGTACAGTTGGTGGTAACCGTGGCCGATCCCAAATTGGAAGGCGTATAGGAACCGGGTAGACACACCAGGACATTGGATGAATTCGTCAGGGTGTTATTCAAATTGGTCTGTCCGTTCTGGGGTTGTGCAATCGAAATACAGCCTTTGGTGGACAGAGCGGTGGTGCCATTGGTGCTGTTATTTTGGAAGTACTGGGTATGGATCTGCCCCATGTTTGCCATGCAGACACTCCCGGAGCCATTGATCCGGAATAAACCCGTCGTGTTGACCGTTCCGCCATTGACAACGAGAGCATAGTTGACGTCCAGTGAATTCATTGTCAGGACACCACCATTTTCTACAATCACACGGGCTCCGTTGAAACTGGTATTGGACGGATTGGAAAGCGTTCCCAGAATGCGCAGATCGCCTGAATTGGCGTTAAAATTAGAAAGCGTGCCGGAATTATAAACCAATACCCCTCCGCTCAAATTGGAATTGGAGATGGAGCCGGGCGCACTGAGGCAAACCACCGCGCCTGCCTGAATGGTGAGGTTGCTGACTGCCGCCGTAATGCAGTAGGTACCCGATGATAGGGTTTGGTTGCCGGTTGTCAGGGCAACACAACCCGCACAGGAGGGCGTTGGCGGGGCACATTGGCCATAACAGACGGCCGGAAAAAGTAAAATAACGAGCACAAAGAGGTGGATAATTTTCATAGAACAGAGTGAGTGTATGGTTTTAAGGGGTTAAAAGTAAACCGTATTGCCTATACAAACAAACTCGATTTCTTTGATTTAGCTTTCCGGGCGTTTGCAGCCTGACTTGTCAGCAGCACCGGGACGGTTCAGGGGTTGCCGGGTTACGAAAATGACTTTACTTTTGCGGGAGACCATTCCGGTCCGTTTATTTTTTATGCGTTAAAAAACCGAAACTCCTATGGCTTCTTTTGATATCGTCAGCAAAGTAGATTTACAGACCCTGGATAATGCTATTAATGTCGCTATCAAAGAGATAGCCAATCGGTACGATTTGCGAAACAGCAAAACCAGTGTTGAGCTCAATAAAAAAGATCTCAAAATTCAGGTCGACACCGACAATGACATGAGCTTGAAGTCGGTGGAGGATATTTTGCTGACCCGGATGGTGAAGCAGGGCGTCGATGGGCGGAGTCTCGATTTTACCGCCGAGCCGCATCAGTCGGGCAACCGCCTGCGCCGGGAGCTTAAAATCCGGCAGGGGCTGGACAAAGACCAGCAGCGAAAAATCCTGAAACTGATCAAAGAACACTTTCCGAAACTCACGGCTCAGGCCATGGACGATCAGGTGCGGGTGACCAGCAAAAAAATCGATGATTTGCAGGCGGTAATCGGCCTCTTGCGCCGGTCTGAGCTCGAAATATCTTTGCAGTTTGTGAACATGAAAAGCTAAACTTTTTTGCTCAACACAGCGTTCGTGAAGTATGGAAAAACTGGAAAAAATCCGTAAAGCCTACACAGAGTATGTGCTCGAAAACGGAACCCCACCACCGAGTGTTTTTCAATTTGCGAAGAAGCTGAAGATTTCCGAAGCCGATTTTTATCAGGAGTATACCTCGTTCGAATCGATTGAAGCGGATATCTGGGTGGCCTTCTTTAAGCAGGCCGTCCAAAGCATTGAAGCCGACCCGGTTTATCAGACGTATTCCGTTCGCGAAAAACTGCTGGCTTTTTACTACACCTGGATTGAAGTGTTGAAATCGCAGCGCAGCTTTGCGGTTTTCAGCTTCAACCGCATTCGGGAGACCGCTTCCCGGCCTTCGCCCGTGGCCCGGGTGCGCATGGGAAATCAGTCTTCCCGGGTTTGGCAACCATTTAAAGAGCTGTATTTTGATTATGTACGCGATTTGCTGGCCGAAGGACGGGAAAGCAAAGAAGTGGAACCCCGGCCGTTTTTATCCGACCGCTATGCCGATGGTTTGTGGACCCAAACCCTGTTCATCCTCAATTTCTGGGTGAATGACGTCAGCAAGAATTTTGAAAAAACCGATACGGCCATCGAAAAATCGGTCAATACGGCTTTCGATCTGATTGGCCGCTCTCCGCTGGATTCTTTGTTCGATCTGGCCAAATTCATCTACCACAACAAATAAAGAAGGGCGTTTGCCTGCTGAATGGGTTGACACGTCCATTCATTCAGCAGGCACACCCCATCGATCCCAGGCATGAAGACGCAAAATCATATCCCGACCACCAAAGTTGCCCGGGCCAGCCAGTTTGTGAAAGCGGGTGTGAAAGTCGGTGGCAATTACCTGAAACATTACGGTAAAAAGCTGCTCGATCCGGAGTTGACGCGGGAAGAACTGCATAAAGACAACGCCACCGATATTTACAATGCGCTCAGCGAATTGAAAGGCAGTGCCCTGAAAATGGCGCAGATGCTGAGTATGGACCGGAATATTCTGCCCCGGGCATATGTCGATCAGTTTGCCATGTCCCAGTATTCGGCACCACCCTTGTCCGGGCCGCTGGTCGTCAAGATGTTCCGTACGTATTTCGGGAAATCACCCCAGCAGATTTACGATCGTTTCGAGATGGAAGCCGTCAACGCAGCCTCCATCGGGCAAGTGCACCAGGCCTGGAAAGACGGGAAGAAACTGGCCGTCAAGGTTCAATACCCGGGGGTGGCCGATAGCGTCAGTTCCGATTTGCGCATCGCCAAACCGCTGGCCATCCGCTTGTTGAACCTGAACGAAAAAGATATCAACCGGTATATGGGGGAGGTGGAATCCAAACTGCTGGAAGAAACCGACTACGAACTCGAACTGAAACGCTCGATCTATATTTCGGAGCAATGTGCGTCGATTCCGAACCTGGTTTTTCCGAAATACTATCCGGAACTATCGAGCAAACGCATTTTGACGATGGATTGGCTGGACGGTTTTCACATGAAGGATTTTTTGAAAACCAATCCGTCACAGGAAATCCGAAACCGCATCGGGCAGGCGTTGTGGGATTTTTATAATTACCAGATTCACGACCTCAAACAGGTTCATGCCGACCCGCATCCCGGTAACTTTTTGATGCGCGCCGACGGAACCATGGGCGTTATCGACTTTGGCTGTGTGAAAGTTATTTCGGATTTCTTTTACGATAATTACTTCCGCCTGATCAATTTCGACATGCTCGACGACGAGGAAGCCACGCTGCAAACGTTCCGCAATCTGGAGTTTATCGTTCCCGAAGATTCCCCGAAAGAACAGGCTTTTTTTGTTGAACTGTTCAAAAAAATGATCGTTTTACTGGGAAAACCGTTCGAGAAACAAACCTTCGATTTTGGCGATAATGCCTATTTCGATACGGTATACGCCTTTGCCGAGGAGTTAGCGCAGGTGGAGGAACTGAAAAACTCGAAAGTGGCCCGCGGATCGCAGCACGGTTTGTATATCAACCGGACCTATTTTGGCTTGTATTCGATGCTCAATGAATTGAAAGCCAAGGTCATTACGCACAAACCGGATTGGCTGGTTTCCAAAAAACTGCGGCTTGAAATGCAAAACGCCGACTGAAGTAAGCGGATTATGCGGTATTTTCGTTTAATTTGATACCGCATCCGCTTTCCCGTAACCCGATGAGTAAACCCCGCTTCGACGATATTTTCATGGAACTGGCCGTCAATCTTTCCAAACGGTCTCATTGTATTAAGGCTCAGGTGGGTGCGGTTTTGACTAAAGAAACCAGGATCATCTCCATTGGTTACAACGGTCCGCCGTCGGGAACGCACAATTGCGACGAAGAATTTCCGGGCGTGGGTTGCCCGCGCGATTCGAAAGGAAGCTGTTCGCTGGCGCTCCATGCCGAACAAAATGCCATTTTATACGCGGCCAAAAACGGGGCTGTCATCGAAGGGGCAACGATTTACGTGACCCTCTCGCCCTGTATAGCCTGTGCGCGGATTATCTTCAGCATGAAAATTGCAAAAGTGGTTTTTCTGCATTCCTACGCCCAGTATAAAGGCATTCCGACGGATGAAGGTGTCGAGTTTTTGCGCAAATTCGGCGTCGAAACCGTCCAGTATCAGCCTGCCGCAGGGTTTGAAACCGTCATTCAGCAGGGTGACCCGCATCTGTAGGCACCCGGATCGATGAATATATTAGCACACGCTTACCTATCCGGTACTGACGAGGGCCTGTTAATTGGCAATTTTATTGCGGATTTTATCAAAGGAAATCCCGCCCATCCGAAACACGGTTTAGCGGCTGAGGTCCAGCGCGGAATCCGGCTACACCGCCAGATTGATCAGTTTACGGACCACCACCCTTTGGTTGAACAGATGCGGATTGTGGTTCGCCCGCGCTGCCATAAATACGCAGGTGCCGCCATCGATGTATTTCTGGATCACTTTCTGGCCAGCCATTTTTCGGAAATTGCGCATCAACCCCTGACGGAATTTGTAACCCATTTTTATAAGTTTCTGCAAAACCGGCAGAATCAGTTGCCGGATGCTGCCCGGCGTATGGCAGGATACATGATTCAGCAGGATTGGCTGACGAATTACCGCTTGCTGGAAGGCATCGACCGCAGTTTGAAAGGAATGGCCCGGCGGACGGCTTTTCCCTCCAATCTGGATACGGCGGTCGAGGATTTGAAAGACAATTATGGTAGTTTTGAGGGCTATTTCAACCGGTTTTTTCCCGAATTACAGACGCATGTCCTCGATTTTCTGGCAAACGATCAACCGGTTTAAGGAGCAGTTGACTGAGAAATGATTACGTATATAGTATACCGTTATGACACCGGCTATTGACCAGATTCTGAAAGATGTCCGAAAGAAAAATTTTGCCCCCTTGTATTTACTGCACGGCGATGAAACGTATTTCGTGGATCTGATTGCCGATGAAATTGAAAAAATAGCCGTTCCCGAGCACGAGAAGGGGTTTAATCAGTTCATGGTATTTGGCAAGGACACGCAGGTGGGCGCGGTGATCAACATGGCCCGCCGGTATCCGTTTATGGCCGACCGTCAGCTCGTACTCGTCAAAGAAGCCCAGCAACTGGGCGGGTTGAACGAAAAAGCGAGTCAGTCGCTGCTGGAGGAATACGCCAAATCACCCTTATCGTCCACGATTCTGGTTTTGTGTCATACCGGACCATATGACGAGCGGAAGGCGCTGGCCAAAGCCATTGCGCAAAAAGGCGTTTTGCTGAACTCGAAAAAGCTCTACGACAACAAAGTGCCGGACTGGATCGGGGAGTATTGCCGCCAGCAGAACGTGAAAATCAGTCTGAAAGCCATTCAGATGCTGTTCGATTATATTGGGAACGACCTGAAACGGCTGGCCAGTGAAATCGACAAAATCATGATCAATCTGAAAGCGGGCGAAGAAATCAGCGCCGAGACCGTTGAACGTTTGGTCGGGATCAGCAAGGAATACAATGTCTTTGAATTACAAAAAGCACTGACGCTGCGCGACGTGCTGAAAGCCAACCGGATTGCCGACTATTTCAGCCGCAACCCGAAAGATAACCCGCTGCCGCCGATGCTTATTATTCTGTATCAGTTTTTTACGAAAGTATTGATGGTGCAGGCATCCCGTGATCAGAGTGAAAAAACGTTATCGTCGTTACTGGGCGTGCACACCTTTTTTGTGAAGGATTACCTGCAAACCGCCCGGGCCTATCCTTTATGGAAAGTCGCCGGTATTATTCACTCCATCCGCCAGGCCGATGCGTTTTCGAAGGGAATCGATGCGCCCTCCCTAAACGAAGGCGCTATTCTGAAGCAACTGGTGTATGAGATTCTGCATTGAGGGTTCGGCATACATGCAAAAAACCGCCGGATTACGGGCGGTTTTTTCATTTGGGGTTCACCAGGAACCTTCAGTAGCGGGGACGAGAGTTGAACTCGTGACCTCAGGGTTATGAATCCTGTGCTCTAACCAACTGAGCTACCCCGCCAGATTTGGTGCCACAAAAGTAAGAAAAAAAACAAGTACTCCAATACACCTTTTTGAGTACCGTGTTAAAATTCTGCTAACTTTGCCACATTACCTCTTTAAAATCACTGATATGGAAAACTATAAATTTATTGCGGAATATGAACTTCGGGCATCTCCAAAGGTCCTGTTTCCCTATATCAGCACGGCTTCCGGCCTCTCCCAATGGTTCGCAGCGAAAGTGAATGTCCGACCGGATCACCAATTTGATTTTTACTGGGATAACGAAAGCCACCTTGCCAAACAGGTTTCCATGCGTCAGAATAAAAGCGTTCGTTTCGAGTTTTTGAACGGAAATGGAGCTAGCAGTGAAGAGCATAATTACATCGACTTCCGGGTGGATGTCAGTGAACTGACCCAATCCACGTTTTTACGCATCACCGATTACTCCTCCAACGCCGATGCGGACGAACTTAAATCACTCTGGAACAGTTTAATCGATAAGTTAAAAGAAATCGTGGGGAGTTAGGTCTGCAATGAAAAAAATTGATAAGCTCGTACTAAAGTCGTTTTGGGGACCCTTCGTATTGACGCTTTGTGTAGTCGTTTTTATTTTTTTGATGCGTCTGATGATGTTTTACATCGATCAATTTGTGTCAAAAGACATCGAATTACGGGTTTTTGCCAAAATTCTCTTCTATTTTAGCCTCATTACCATTCCCATTGCGCTGCCGTTGGCGGTGCTGCTGTCGTCGCTGATGACGTACGGAAACCTCGGGGAATTTTTTGAACTGACGGCCTTGAAAAGCGCCGGTATTTCCCTGACGAGGGCCATGCGCCCGTTGTTGATCGTGGCCACCGGCATTGCCCTCTTTTCGTTCTGGTTCAACAACAAAGTCGCGCCCTGGGCCAACCTCAAAGGCTACAGCTTGTTGTGGGATATCAAATCGTCGAAAGCCACGCTCAGTATTAAGGAAGGGATTTTTTACAATGACCTGCCCGGTTACAGCATCAAAGCCGATAAAAAAGACGGGGAAACGCTGCGGGGAATGGTAATTTACAAACACCAGGAAAACGGGATGGAAACCGGAAACCGGGAAATTATCCTGGCGGATTCAGGACGGATGTTTACCACCCCCGACAAGCAATACCTAGTTTTTGAGCTCTACAACGGGAACGATTATACCGAATACACCGATAATTCCAGCGTTTCCTACGCCAGCAACGGGCCTCAGAATCCGCTGGCCAAATTTTTACGGAATGGGTTTCAGCATTATAAATTACGCATCAGCCTGGATTCCTATGGGCTGAAGCGGACGGATGAGCAGCAATTCGAGTACCATGAGTACATGAAGAATCTCAAGGAACTTTCGACGCTGACCGATTCCTTGAAAAAAGAACTGAAAGCCAGTCTGGCGGGTACGGCCGCCACGTCCCGGCAATACTATACGTATCAGTTCAAGCAACCACCGCCTGTTATTGTAACCAATCCGTCGACTCCCCAACCCGTGGTGGTTCGTCCGGGCAAATGGATCGATTCGCTGCTGGCCCGGCCCGCCGATGCCCGTATCAAGGGCGAGGTGCAGGAAATGGCCCTGTCGCAGGCCCGAAACATGCTTTCTTACGCCGAATCGAACCAGACCTACCTGAAAGAGAAGGCTAAAACCGTTTACCGCTACGAACTGGAAAGTCACCACAAGTTTACGCAGGCGATTTCCTGCTTCATCATGTTCCTGATTGGCGCACCACTGGGGGCCATCATCAAAAAAGGCGGTTTTGGCGTGCCGGTTTTGGTGTCTATCATCTTTTTTATTCTGCTGTACGTGCTGACCCTGACCGGGGATAAATACGCCAAAGACGGGTTGATCTGGGTGCCGGCCGGGGCCTGGATGGCCAATGCGACCTTGTTGCCGCTGGGTCTGTACCTGATGAAACAAGCCCGGAATGATTCCCGACTTTTTGACAAGGATGTCTATGTAATCTGGTGGGAACGCATCAAAAAGCGGTATGCCAGCAGGCGAGCCGCCCGTACCGAAACCAAGATTGCCTGAAATATTCTGCCCTGGTTTTTCAGCTTATACTAAATAAAATCGTACTTTTGCGTTTCATTCAATTTATTCATTAGTTTTAGCTGTCTGACGATGTATTTAAATACCGAAAAAAAGCAAGAAATCTTTGCTGCTCAGGGGTTCAAAAGAACTGCGGATGACTCTGGGTCGGCTGAATCTCAGATTGCACTGTTCACATTCCGGATTAACCACCTGACAGAGCATCTGAAAAAGCACAAACATGATTACGGCACCCGCCTGGGCCTACTGAAACTGGTAGGAAAGCGACGTCGGTTGCTGAATTATCTGCAAAAAATAGAAATCGGTCGCTACCGGGCGATTATTGCCGAATTAGGCCTCCGGAAGTAATTCTTCAAGTCAATCAGGGAACCCGCCAAACAGGTTCCCTGATTTTGTGTTTACGTTTTTAATTAAGGCTGTTTTCTTGATTTTTTTACGTTCGGTTCGTCCGACGGTGCAGTCTGCGAGTAAGTATGTCTAGTTGCGGTCTTTCAGTAGAAACAATCGGTTTATAAAGCGGCTGTCGTGTATCATTCTATAAAGTATGTCACAAATCATCACAAAATCCATTACCCTTCCTGACGGACGTACCATCACTATCGAAACCGGTAAACTGGCTCGCCAGGCCGACGGTGCGGTAGTTGTTCGCTTGGGCGATACCATGTTGC
The DNA here is from genome assembly GCF_003858645.1 of Larkinella knui. Classification (GTDB taxonomy): domain Bacteria; phylum Bacteroidota; class Bacteroidia; order Cytophagales; family Spirosomataceae; genus Larkinella; species Larkinella knui. Next base: position 1,506,897 of record NZ_RQJP01000001.1, read on the forward strand.
TGGCAACAGTCGTATCGAATAAAGAAGGAAAAGAAGGAGCCGATTTTCTGCCCCTTTCCGTTGATTATCAGGAGAAATTCGCGGCTTCCGGACGCATTCCGGGTAGCTTCCAGCGCCGGGAAGGCCGGTTGGGCGATCACGAAGTCCTGATCAGCCGCCTGGTCGACCGCGCGCTGCGTCCGATTTTTCCGGAGGATTATCACGCCGATACCCAGGTCATGATTACCTTGATTTCGGCCGATGCCGAAGTGTTGCCGGATGCCCTGGCTGCCCTGGCCGCTTCGGCCGCTCTGGCGGTTTCGGATATTCCGTTCAATGGGCCGATTTCGGAAGTGCGCGTCGCTAAAATCGATGGCGAATACCTGGTTAACCCCAAAACGTCTGAGCTGGAACGGGCAACGCTCGATCTGATCGTGGCCGCAACGGCCAAAGACATTTGTATGGTGGAAGGCCAGATGAACGAATGTTCCGAAGATGAAGTGGTCGAGGCTCTCAAAGTGGCTCACGAAGTCATCAAATTGCAGTGTGCCGTTCAAAAAGAACTGGAAGCCGCCGTTGGTAAACAGGAAAAACGCGTATACAGTCACGAGACGCACGACGAAGAACTCCGTCAGCTCGTGAAAGCGCAATGTTACGATAAAGTATACGCCGTTGCCCTGCAGGCAAATAAAAATAAAAAGGTTCGCAGCGAATCCTTCAAAGCGGTTTTTGACGAATTTAAAAACGTCCTCTTTCCGGATGGCGACGTGGATTCCTTCAAACTGTCGCTGGCGAAAACCTATTTTCACGATGTGCAGTGGGAAGCCTCCCGCCGGTTGGTGCTCGATGAGCGGTATCGTTTGGATGGTCGGAAATTAGACGAAATCCGTCAGATTACGACCGAAGTCGATTACCTGCCTTCCGCTCACGGTTCGGCGGTGTTCACCCGCGGTGAAACCCAATCCCTGACGACGGTGACGCTCGGTACGAAAATGGATGAGCAGATTGTCGATCAGGCCATGCTTCAGGGCTATTCCAAATTCCTGCTTCATTATAACTTTCCCGGTTTTTCGACGGGTGAGGTAAAACCGAATCGCGGAGCGGGTCGCCGGGAAATTGGTCACGGAAATCTGGCGCACCGGGCATTGAAAAAAGTGCTGCCGCCGGAAGCCGACAATCCGTACACCATCCGGATCGTTTCCGATATTCTGGAATCCAATGGATCATCCTCGATGGCGACGGTTTGCGCCGGAACGCTGGCGCTGATGGATGCCGGGGTAAAAATAAAAGCACCGGTGGCCGGTATTGCCATGGGATTGATTACGGATAACACCGGCAAATACGCCGTTCTGTCCGACATCCTGGGCGATGAAGACCACCTGGGCGACATGGACTTCAAAGTGACGGGTACCGAAGCCGGTATTACGGCTTGCCAGATGGATATTAAAGTGGACGGTTTGTCGTATGAAGTGCTGACCGAAGCCTTGCAACAGGCCAAAGCTGGCCGTCTGCACATTCTGGGCGAAATGAACAAGTCGCTCTCGGCACCCCGTCCGGAACTGAAACCCCACGCTCCCCGGGCCATTACCATCAAGATCGACCGCGAGTTTATTGGCGCCGTAATCGGACCCGGCGGGAAGGTCGTGCAGGAAATTCAGAAAGAATCCGGCACTACGATTGTGATCGAAGAAAAAGATAACGCCGGCTATGTCAACATTTTCTCGACCAATCAGGTTGGGATGGACAAAGCCGTATCCCGGATCAGAGGGATTGTGACCGTTCCCGAGGTGGGTGAGATTTATGACGGAAAAGTGAAGACCATCATGCCATTTGGTGCCTTCGTCGAGTTCCTGCCGGGCAAAGATGGATTGTTGCACATTTCCGAGATCAAGTGGGATCGTCTAGAAACCATGGATGGGGTCCTTGAAGTGGGTGAAGAGGTACGGGTTAAGTTGATCGAAGTCGACAAAAAAACCGGAAAATACCGTCTCTCACGGAAAATTCTACTTCCCAGGCCCGTGAACAAAAATCCAGCCTGATTTGTTATTTTTTGTGTACAGAATCAGTACATGATTTCGTTACCAATTGGACTCGCGTAGGCGTTCACCCGATGAAGTAGTAATAAAACCGGACTGCCGGAAGGCAGTATTCCGTACATGAGACAGCTAAAGATTTCAAAACAGATTACCAACCGCGAGAGCCAGTCGCTTGACAAATATTTGCAGGAGATTGGTAAAGTGGACTTGTTAACGCCCGACGAAGAAGTACAGTTGGCACAGAAAATCCGGGAAGGCGATCAGTTGTCGCTCGAACGATTGACCAAAGCCAACCTGCGTTTCGTCGTATCCGTAGCAAAGCAGTACCAGAACCAGGGTTTATCGCTGGGTGACCTTATTAACGAAGGAAACCTGGGCTTGATCAAAGCCGCCCAGCGGTTTGACGAAACCCGGGGGTTTAAATTTATATCGTATGCCGTTTGGTGGATTCGCCAGTCGATTTTGCAGGCCCTGGCCGAACAGTCGCGGATTGTTCGTCTGCCGCTCAATCGGGTCGGTTCGCTGAACAAGATTTCCAAGACGTTCTCCGACCTGGAGCAGAAATTCGAACGGGAACCGTCACCGGAAGAATTGGCCGCCGTGCTGGAGATTTCGGCCGCCGAGGTCGTCGATACGCTGAAAATTTCCGGTCGTCACGTATCCATGGATGCGCCGTTCGTTCAGGGCGAAGAAAACAGTTTGCTCGACGTTCTGGAAAATGACGGCGAAGACAAACCGGATTCGGGTCTGATCAACGACTCCCTGCGGAAAGAAGTACAACGCGCCCTGTCGACGCTGACCCAACGGGAAGCCGACGTGATTACGCTCTACTTTGGCCTGAATGGAGAACATGCGATGACGCTCGAAGAAATTGGGGAGAAATTTAACCTCACCCGGGAACGCGTTCGGCAGATTAAAGAAAAAGCCATCCGCCGTCTGCGGCATACCTCCCGCTCGAAAGCGTTGAAAACGTATTTAGGATAAACGATTCGTAGTTAAACGTCGAAGTCGTAAAGAAAACGTCGGGCATGCAGCGTAATTTGCTGACCCGGTTTTTCTTTGCGACTTCGGCGTTTAAAACCCTCCGACTTTTGTGGCTATTCATCAGCACGTACTCAATCTCGTCGAATTGTGTGTTCGCAAGGGCCTGCGGCAAGCCATCATTTCGCCGGGCTCCCGCAGTGCGCCCCTGACGCTGGCGCTGGCGCGCCATCCGGAAATGACCACCCGCGCCGTCGCCGATGAACGGTCCGCCGGATTCATTGCCCTGGGCATGGCCCAGCAACTTCGCCAGCCCGTCATTGTGGTTTGTACCTCGGGCAGTGCAGTTTACAATCTGGCCCCCGCCGTCGCCGAAGCGTATTTCCAGGAAATACCGCTGTTGATTCTGACGGCCGACCGGCCGAAGGACTGGACACACCAGCAGGATGGACAAACCATTTACCAGACCGAAATTTTTGGAAAACACGTCAAACGTTCGTTTGAACTGCCCGCCGACTTTATTCACGCCGACGCCCGGTGGTTTGCCGAACGGGTGACGAACGAAGCCGTCGATCTGGCGCGGACTGAACCACGCGGGCCGGTGCATATTAACATTCCCCTGCGCGAGCCGTTGTATCCGACTGGTGAAGAAACCTTTCAGTATGGGCCGGTCCGGGTGATCGAACAGGTGACGGCAGCACCCGCTTTGGCACCGGAAACCTGGCATCAGATTCAGCAGGAGTGGGAAACCGCCGAACGAAAACTAATTGCCATTGGACAGGGCCCGCACGACCCGGCTCTGCTGGCGATTCTCAAAAAAATGAGTGACGAGTGGCGAATTCCGGTGGTGGGCGATGCGATTTCGAATTTGCCGCGAAACGACGAATTTGGGACACAGCTCGATGTGTTTCTGGGGGGAACCGACGAGGAGATGAACAAAGAGCTGGTTCCGGATTTGCTGATCACCTGCGGTCAATCTTTTCTGTCGAAACAGTTTAAACTCTTTTTACGGAATCATCAGCCCCGTTCGCACTGGCAGATTCAACCGCACAACCGCCTGGCCGATCCATTTCAATCGTTAACGCGGTTGATCCCGTATGAACCGGCGGCTTTTTTTGAAAAACTGTTTTCGGATATCGACTACCAGCGGTTTGTCAGCAATGACGATGACGATTCCGATGATCATTTTCAGGAAAACTGGCGGGCATTGGATCGGAAAGCCACGCGACTGGTGAGCCAGTTTCTGAAAGACGATGCCGTTTTTCACGAGTGGGCAGTCATTCAGCGAATTTTAGATGCCCTACCGGTTGAGAGCCAGCTCCATGTGGCCAATAGTATGCCCGTCCGGTACGTGAATCTTTCTGGGCTGGCCGAACAGCAGCAGGTTGAGGTTTTTGCCAATCGTGGTACGAGCGGTATCGATGGCTGCCTGAGTACGGCGGTAGGGGCGGCTTTGACGACGGATAAGGTGGTGACGGCTTTGATTGGTGATGTGGCTTTTTTTTATGACCGGAATGCCCTCTGGAATTCGCTGGTTCCTCCCAATCTGCGGATAATCGTGCTCAATAATCACGGCGGCAATATTTTCCGGATTATCGACGGCCCGTCCAGGCAACCGGAATTGGACGCGTATTTTGAAACGGCTCAACCGCTTTCGGCCGAAAATACCGCAAAAGATGCAAACCTGGTTTATACCAACGTTTTCTCCTACGGCGAATTAAAAACCGCACTGGCTGATTTCTTCACAACGGGTGATTCCGCAAAAATGCTGGAAATCCAGACCGACCGGCGGGTCAACGCCGAACAGTTTCAGCGGTATAAGCAGCTGGTGCAGGACACATTTCGCGGAATTTAGCGGCAAAACCGGGTCTGTAGCGCTTTTGCCAGTTCATCACCGGCCTGGACGCCCGTTTGCCAGGTTTGGCAGGCTTGGGTCAGATCACCCGATTGCTGGTAGGCCTGCCCCAGATAGGTATAGATGTTTTCGACCGACGGATCGAGCCGTTCGGCGTCTTTCAAGGCGGTAATGGCCTGGGAAGGTTGGTTTTTGGTCAAATAATAAAGGCCCAGATTGCGGTGAGCCCAGCCATTTTGATCATCCAGTTTGATGGACTGCTGAATGAGTTTCAACGCATCGTCAGGCCGATTGGATTGTAATAACACATAGCCTTTGTTATTGAGGTAATAAGGTTGGGTCGGTTGAAGTGCTAAGGCCTTGTCAATCAACGGTAACGCTTCGGCATATTTCTTTTCCCGGCCGAGGATCAATCCCAGGTTGTTGAAGGCGAAATGCTGCCTGGGATCAAGTTGGGTAGCTTGCCGGAAGTCGGCTTTGGCCAGATCGTATTGTTTCTGATTGAAATACAAAACACCCCGATTGGTCAGGGCTTCGGCATTTTTTGGATCTAAGGTCAGCGCTTTTTCAAAAGCAGCCTGAGCGGCTGAGAAATTCGACCGTTTCACCTGCACATTGCCGAGTCGAACATAAAAGTAGGTCGAATCGCTGTAAACCGGCCGGATTTTGTTCAGATCCTCGCTGCTTCCTGTCAGATCGTTCAAATCGGCGCGCACTTCCGCCCGGTTAAAGTACGCTTGCCAAAACTCAGCGTCTTTTTCGATGGCCTTGTTGTAATCCTCCAAAGCCGCCTGAAAATTGCCGATCCGGTACTTGGCCAGACCGCGATTGTTGTAGGCATCGGCAAAATCAGGATTTTTTTCGATAGCTTCGTTGTAGAACTTGATGGCTTGCCGGTATTCGCCGGATTGAAAAACCAGATTTCCCCGTTGAAAAAAGAGGGTGGCTTCATCCTGATCCGAGTTTGAACACCCGAAAAAAAAGAAACAAAGCGTCAGAAATACCGGATACGAAATAGAAATAGGTCGCATGGAGCGGGTCATCAGTTCATCAAATTGGCAATAAATACGAAACCTAACACTGTTAAATGGCAATACAATGCGGTATATAAAAGAAATTTCGCATCCGGCTTTCCGAATGGGCTTATATGCCTGGAACAACAAATACATCGTCAAGATTGAAGCGGGGCTCTATGAACAGACGTACAAAATTAGCGAACTGGACGTGAACTCCGACGATGAGGTGATCCAATTGCTCGACGAACCTTTTATGCAAAAGGTAAACGAACGGTTTGGTCAGATGCACGAAGATTTTATGGAAGCCCGGCAGCGAAACGAATTTTGAATTAACTGTCCGATACCGAAAGCCATTTTCGGTAGAGAGTCCGTTGTTCCGTACCTGGATTGGAAACCGGTTCGATCCGGTAAGCCGCCAGTGGATTTCCGGTCAATTTCAGGGTTAGGGTTTTCAGCTGGCCATTCCGGTTGACGAGTAGGGTAAGGGTGGCATCCGGGGGATACGCATCCAGCGTTTTCTGTAGATCGGTCCCGGCCCGAAGGTTATCGATCGAGATAATTTCATCGTTTACATTCAGGCCGTACGTCCAGGCGGGAGAGTCGCGCCGGACGGCGGAAACCGTCAGCTTCCCATCGGCATATTTGGTCATCGCGCCCAGATACGCATCCTGTTTGCTGGCGCTGGCATCCACCAGTTTGAGCCCCACCGGATTCAGGAACGTGTTGTAGTCAATTTTCGCGGTGCCGAAAACATACTTCTGGAAAAAATCATCCAGTTTACGGCCCGCGATCGTTTCAACGGCCTGCTGGAATTCATCATCCGTAAAACCGCGTTTCAAATTCTTGTAATACGTAGCATACAGGAGACGCATGAGGTCGTCCAGATTTTTCTGTCCGTTGGTATTCGATACAATGACCAGATTGAGCAAACCGCCGAGAACGCTGCCTTTGCTGTAGTAGGAAACCGTGCTGTTGACCGAATTCTCATTGGGACGGTACAGTTTAATCCAGGCATCCAGGCTCGATTCGGCCACGGACTGCACCGCATTGCCGGGTGAGTTTTCAATACCGGTTATCTCTCCCGCGAAGGACCGCAGATAGGCTTCGGAGGTCAAAAAACCGCACCGTTTCAGAATCAGTGATTGGTAAAAAGTCGTAATTCCCTCCGAAACCCACAGCAGGTGCGTGTAGTTCTCGTTTTCGTAATCGAAAGGGCCGAGGGCTTTCGGCCGAATTCGCTTGACATTCCAGAGGTGAAAATATTCGTGGGCAACCAGGCTCAGCAAATTCTGGTAGAGCTGGCCGTTCAGAAAAGCGTTGCGGGTAACTTGGAGCGTTGTCGAATTGGCGTGTTCCAGACCACCACCGCCCGCGGGCGTTTGATGGATGATAAAGGTATAGTCTTTACACGGGTGTTCGCCGATAACCTTGAAGGCTTGCTCGCACACCCGTTTCATGTCGTCGGCCAGCCTGACGTCGTCATACAATTTTTCGCCGTATAGCGCCACCGTATGGGGAACTCCCGCAGCGGTGAACGAAATCGTGTGGTGATTGCCAATTTCGATCGGACTATCGACCAGCACATCATAATCGGCGGCTTCGAACGTATTGGCTTGTCCGGGAACAGCTGTCAGACCGGTCGAAATCTTTTTCCATTCTTTATACGGCTGAATCTGTACGCGGTGGGGCTGATTCCGGAGCTGATCGACATAGAGAAAGAGGCTGGCCCCGTTCAGATAGCCGTGTGACGCGTCGATAAAACTGGTGCGTACGCTCAGTTCATACGCGTATACTTTATAACGAATCACAATCTGATCCGCAGCGGAATAGACCCGCCAGGTATTTTTTCGGATTTTCTCAGAGCGGACGGGCTGGTTATTGGTCACAGCCTGAAAGCCTTCCACATTTTTAGCATACTCGCGAATGAGGTACGAGCCCGGTGTCCAAACCGGCATTTTAACGTCAACATAGCCCGTCGGATTTCCTTTGGAACCGGATGCAATACCCGTCAAACGCATCTCCACTTCGAAATAATGCGTTTGTGGTTCGGGCATCGACAGGAGGTAGGTAATGGAAGGGGTGGGCGCGGAAGCGGGTGTAGGCGCTACTTTAAGCGAAGGAAATGCACTGGTTACAAAAGCCGGCAAACAGAGTAAAAAGAAAAGGCAATGATTTTTTTTCATACGGAAATGCGTGTACTTTCGTTTTCAGATGGTAGAAACCCGTTCTTACGACCTATAAAAGTAATAACGTAACTACGATAAATAAAATCTGTTTAACTCCAACGTATGCGTCCGACCCTGTTTGGAAAGGCATTCCAATTATTGGTTTTACTAACCTGCCCGGTGCTGGTAATTCCGGCCACCGCCCAACGAACCCTCAGTTATACCGAACCCGATGTTCTGTTCAGGAACGGGCTGGAGTGGTTTGAAAAAAATAATTACGCGGCTGCGCGGCAGGAATTCCTGCAATACCTCGATCGTAAAAAGCCGATCACCAACATCAGTGACCAGAATGCGGTTTCGGCAGAATATTACATTGCGCTGACGGGATTGTATCTGGACATTCCGGAAGCGGAGGTGCAAGTGGATCGCTTCGTGAAAAACCACCGCGAACACCCGAAAGCGGGCCTTTTGTACGGCGATCTGGGTAAATATTATTTTGACAAAGGGGATTACGACCGGGCGATCACCTTTCTGGAAAAAGCGATCAAGCAGAGCCAGAATGCCAACGGTCAGGCCGGGAGCAAGTATTTGCTGGCCATGGCCTATTATTCCAAGCAGGATTTGCGAAGTGCCCTGCCGTTGCTGAATCAGATCAAGCAGGACCCCGGTCTGGATCAGGCACCGTCGGCATCGTATTATGCCGGGGTGATCAACTTCCGTCAGGGAAATTACCGGGAAGCCATTGCCGATTTCAAGCGCCTGGAACAGAATCCGACGTATCAGAACGAGATCCCGAACTGGATTGTGCAGTCGATGTACAAAGCCGGTCGGTACGACGATCTGCTGGCGTATTCGCAGCCCCTGCTGCAACGCAACCGGGGCAATGCGGCTCAGCTGGCTGAGGTCGCTCTGTTTACGGCCGAAGTTTTGTATAAAAAAGGGGATTATGCCAAAGCCGTTCCTTTTTATAAACAATACAGCAACATCAAAGGACGAAGCGTGCCCCCGGCGGTTCAATTCCGGTATGGCGATGCCTTGTTCAAAACCGGTGATTATACGGGTGCCATTGCCGCTCTGAAAAATGTATCGGCGGGAAAAGATACGATTGCCCAGTATTCAGCGTATCGACTCGGGATCAGTTACCTCCAGACCGCCAATCCCAGCTTTGCCCTCAATGCGTTCGATCAGTCGGCCCGGCTGAATTTTAACAAAACCATTCAGGAAGAATCGGCCTTCAATCACGCCAAGCTGCAACTCGATCTGAACAATGGCGGAGACGCCGTGAAAGAATTTACGGATTTCCTGAAACGGTATCCGGATAGTAAATTCGAGAACGAGTCGAACGAACTGCTGAGCGAAGCGTATTTTTCGTCGAATAATAATGCGGCCGCCATTACGTACATCGAAGGACTCAAACGCCGGACTCCGCGCATCAACGCTTCCTATCAGCGGATTACCTATAACCAGGCGGTAACGGATTTCAATGCCGAGCGGTATGACCAGGCCATTGCCAACCTCGATAAGTCGCTGAAATATCCCGTCGATGCCGACCTGCGCAACAGCGCCCTGTTCTGGAAAGCGGAATCGTACTCGGCTTTACGAAAATACGACGAAGCCATTCCGCTCTATCAGCAGGCCATGCGCTCGGGAAATGTGTCACCGGATTTGCAGGGAAAGAGCCTGTATGCATTGGGATACGCTTCCTATAATAAAAAGAACTACACCCAGGCCATTACGTATTTCCGGGATTTTATTTCCAAATCGGGTTCGTCCGACAAACAGGCTATTGAAGATGCCACGGTTCGGGTAGCGGATAGTTACTTTGCCACCAAGAATTACAACGAGGCCATGCGGTATTACGACAATGCCATTGCGCAGGGCCGGATTGACCGCGATTATGCGACATTTCAGAAAGGTGTGATTCTGGCTTTCATGGAGCGGGATGTGGAAGCGAAAGCCCAGTTTGATAAATTGCTGGCGCAGTTTCCCAATTCCCGCTATGCCGACGACGCCCTGTTTCAGTCTGCCAATGTCGATTTTGAAAAGGGAGCGTATCAGGCTTCCATTCGGGGATTCAGCCGGTTGATCAGCGAGAAACCGAAAAGCTATCTCCTGCCGGCGGCCTTGCTGAAGCGGGCCACGGCGAATACCAACCTCCAGTTGTATGAACCGGCCATTCAGGATTACAAGCGCATTCTGGATCAGTTTGGCGGAAGTCCATCGGCTCCGGGTGCCCTGCTGGGTTTGCAGAATGCGCTGAGTGACGCCGGTCGGGCCGAAGAATTCAGCAGTACCTTAGCCACTTACAAGAAAAGCAACCCCGGAAGTACCGATGTACAAAAGGTTGAGTATGAGAACGCTAAAAGCTTATATTTCAACGAGAAATACGCTCAGGCGGTTACCACTTTACTGGAATTTATTGATGAGAATCCCGGGAGTCCGCTGGTGTATGAAGCCCGGTATTATTTAGCCGATTCGTATTTCCGGTCGGGTGACTTGCCGAATGCACTCCGGTATTATTACAGCGTGATCAGCGATAACAAATCGGATTTTGTAACCCGGGCAGCCGCCCGCGCGGCCGAAGTCGAGCGCCAGCAGAAGAATTATCCCCGCGCCATTCGGAATTACCGCACGGTTTTGGCTCAGTCGAAAAGCAAGAACGAACAATCGCAGGCGGTTTTAGGCCTGATGGACACGTATTACGCAACCGGTAATTACGATTCGACCCAGGTGGCGGCCCGCGAAGTCCTGTCGATGGGCAATGTGGTTCCGGGTGCGCAGAATCGGGCGCAGTTGATGCTGGGGAAAGTGGCCTATGCGAAAGGGGATTATAAACTGGCCACCACGGAATTTGACAAAACCATTGCTTTGGCGAAAGATGAGCAGGGTGCCGAGGCCAATTACTGGATTGCGGACATCTTGTACCGAACCAAAAAATACAAGGAATCCATCGATGCCCTGTTGCGGTTCAACTCCGATTTTGCCCAGTATGATTACTGGAAAGGGAAAGGATTCATTCTGGTGGCCGATAACAACGTGGCGCAAAACGAAGTTGCCCAGGCGAAAGCCGTACTGAATTCCATTATCGAAAATGCGGAGAATCAGGAGATTGTTGCGGAGGCCAAACAGAAACTGGCGGCCATTGACAACAAGTAACCGGTTCTGGTTCGCACGTTCCAGTCCAGTAAAACAAATCATCCGAAACCACATCGGTTTAACCGAATAGCTGCATGTTCTTACCAAAATCATCCATCGACCAGCTTGCTTTCATTGCGATAGTAACGGGCAGTTTGTTGCTCCACACGGTTGATGTCTTGGCCCAGCAACCCCAACGCCCCGTTACACCGCCCGTGCGGGAAGGCGAGATTGATAATCAGGAGATTACCATTGAAAAAAACAGAAAAATTGAAATGCCGCCGGCAAACCGGCTTTTCAACAAAATACCTTCGATCAAACCATCGACCGAGCAACGGAAACTGACCTACGAATTTAACGACCGGGTGTTATCGGTTGGTGATCCGAAACTGGCACCGACGGCTTTGCCCATTCCGGCCGCCCAATCGGAACAGCAGCAACTCTTCAATAATTACGTCAAGCTGGGAGCGGGCAACTACAGTTCATTCTACGGCGAAGCGTTCGGGAGCGGGCAGGTAATGGAGAATATTGCTGTCGATGGCTCCTTCAAACACCTGTCGTCGGGTATTGGTCCGGTCGATGGGAAAAACTCGGCGACGAGTGAAAACCGCCTGAAACTGAATGGTAATTACCAGACCGACGCCTTCAAGTTTTCGGCCAATCTGGGCTACGACCGGGAGGCTTTTTATTTCTACGGATACCGCCGGCCCCAGGAAATTGACCGCGAATCCATTCGCCAGAAACTAACCACGACCCAGTTTCGGATTGGAATTGAAAATGTGGACCCCGAAAAGAATATCGACTACTCGCTGAAAACGGGAATCGTTAGCCTCAAGGATAATTACGAAGCGACAGAACTGGACTGGGGAACCAACCTGAAAGGGTCGGTGGGCATCACTGATCATTTTGTGGCCCTCTTTGCCGCCGATGCCTATGTGACCCAACGCACGGATGGACCGGTCGATAACCGGAATTTGTTTCGCGTAAAGCCTACCTTCAAATATTCTAATTCGCTGCTGACCCTCACCTTTGGGGTTAACGCTGTTAATGAATCCGATAAACGGCAGAGTATCAATCGGACGCGCGCTTTTCCGGTTTTGGATCTTGATGTTGTGCCCGCTGGGAATATTCACTTTTTCGCGGGTGTCGACGGTGACATCAACCGGAACACGCTGCGTACTTTTCTGAATGAAAACCGCTGGCTGGCTCCGCAGGTTGTGTTGGCGAACACCGAAAAAACCTGGGATATCTACGGCGGCAGCAAGGGGGAACTGGGGAGTGGAATTTCGTACGAAGGCAAAGTGTCGTACGCCCGTTATCGCAATTTTTACGGTTTCAACAACACCTGGCCTGACACCTCCAAGTTCTTTGTGGTCTATGACGGAAACCTGACGCACGTGCTGACGGTATCGGGACAGGTCGGCTACACCTACAAAGACGTGTTTCGGTCGACGCTGCGGGCCGACTTTTATGATTACAGCCTGAGCCGGATGGAAGCCGCCTGGCATCGGCCGAAGGTGTCGGGTACGTGGTCGAACTCGTTTATCGTGAATAAAAAATTATTTATCACGACCGATTTGTACCATTATCAGGGCATGCAGGGCAAAAATTTTGTTACCAATCAGATTGTCACCCTCAAACCGATCTGGGATCTCAACCTGAAAATTGACTATTTTTTAGGAAAACAGGTTTCAGCTTTTGTTTCGTTAAATAACATTATAGGCCGTAATTATCAGCGCTATTTGTATTATCCGCAACAAGGGCTTAACTTTCTGGGAGGATTGTCTTACAGCTTCTGACACCGCCTTAACCGTAAAGCCCATGGTACCTGTTTCGGATTATCTCAAAAAACTGTTATTTCAGTACGATTGTCTCGTTATTCCCGAACTGGGCGGGTTTATCCTGCATTACATTCCGGCCACATTTGTGGCAGCCAGCGGTTTGTATATGCCTCCCCGGAAGAAAATTGCGTTTAACGAAGCGCTCAAACTGGATGACGGGTTGCTGATCAACTACATGATGCTTCACGAAGGGCTGACCCGCGATGAAGTATTCCAGGCGATCCGGCAATTTGTGGATCAATTAAAACAGGAAGTTCGCCAGCAACGGATTTTTACGATAGAAGGGCTAGGGTTATTCTCGGAGAATGAGGAGGGTAAGCTGCAATTCGACCCGGAAATCCGCCATAATTTTCAGGGCGAATCATACGGTTTTCAACCCGTTGCCGCCCATATGCTGAATGCGGAACTGGCAGAAGAAAAACCGGTTGCCGTAGTTAAATCACCCCAAGAGAGCCCGATTGCCGTAGAGGCTGAAGAAGTGACGGCCGAAGCGAAAACGATTGAAATGCCGGTTGAACGAAACCGTCGTCAGTACCTGGCGTGGGCTGCAGCGGTTTTATTGATTTGTTCGTTAGGCATTATTTCGGTTAAAAAGACCCCCTCGCAAGTTTTAAGTAGCCTTAACCCGTTTGAATTGTTCGTTAGCGACGCGGAAGATGCCGAGCCGGCGGTGGTTCATCCTGTGGCCGAAACACCGGTAGCGGTTGTTGAAACAAAAAAAGAGACACCGGTTGCCGTTCCGGAACCAGTCGCTGCGCCGGTTGAATCGGCGGCCATCGAGCCCATCAAACCGAGTGTTGTGCCGGTGCCTGTTGTATTGGAACCGAAGAAATCAGACGTTTATTACCTGGCCATTGCCGGAAGTTTTTCCAGTGTGCAGAATGCAAAACGGCTGATGCGCCGGTTGCGTCGTGAAGGGTTTGAAACGGCTTATATGTTACCGCATACCAAAAAGAAAGAACTGATTAAAGTGGCCGCCGTGGGTTCACGTGATAAAACGGAAGTGCTGGCTTCACTCGCTAAAGTGAGCCAGTTGTCGGGAGCAACGGCCTGGGTTCATAAAATCGAGTAAAATAGATCATTTTAGAGCATATCAAAAGGCAGCCCGTGGTTGCCTTTTTGCATTGGCGAACCGAACAATTCGCGAATTCGTTTTATTTTTGCCGGTAGTTAAACAATACCAGCTACCGGTTATTCCGTTAATTGGCTAAACAGCTGTATTCATGAGTCGCGTCACACTGGAAAATGAGAATGAATACCGGGTAACGGCTCTTGCCGCATCGTTCGCCGTTTGTGCCCTGCTATTTTTCCTGTTGTTATACATTCGGCTGTGGCAGTCGGTTCCTGATCCCCCGCCAATCGAACTGGTAGAGGTCAACTTTGGTACCGATTTAATCGGTAGTGGTTCCATTCAAACCTATAATAAAGCCAACAACTCGAAAAACAAGGAGGACGTCAAAAAGGAAGAGGACAAGCCGAATCCGAAAGTGACAACTACCTCGCGGGTTGAAAAAACACCGGTTTCGCCCGTTCCCAAGATTGTCGATGCCAAACCGAGTAAAGTGGTAACTGAAAAACCGGATATCGCCAGCAAAATTGAAAGCCCGGTATCGGTTCCCGAGAAAGCAGAACCTAAAAAAGTGGAAGCCACCACGCCTAAACCGACACCGGCACCGCCCAAAGTGGAGCCTGTTGCCGAGCCGAAGAAGGTGGATGCCAATGCTTTATACAAAAAATCAAGTTCTGCCGGTTCGAATGGAACGGTCGGAAAAGCGTCCGGAACCGGGGGGAACAACAATGGCGATGACGCGTCGGGTGTAGGGGATAAGGGAAATCCGGATGGCAATATCAATGCCAAACAATTTTATGGCACACCGGGTGGCACCGGTTCGGGTGTTTCCCTGAACATGGCGGGCTGGAAGCTGGCCAGTAGCCGAATCAACCAGGATAACTCCGGAGAAAGTGGTAAAATCGTTTTTGAAATTAAGGTAGATGACAAAGGGGATGTGACATTTGTTCGGGTAAAAGAAACCCGGGTGAGTCCCACAGTTACCGAATTTTATAAACAACAAGTTTATAAACTGCAACTGGTACCGAAAGGATCAGCTGCTCCGCCCATTTCTACGGGAACCTACACCATTAACATCCGCTCAAACTAAGCCGAATGACGTATTCGGAAGCCATTGACTATTTGTATGCCCAGTTACCGGTATTTCACCGCGTAGGAGCGAAGGCCCTAAAGCCGGGGCTGGACAATGTCATCAAACTATGTGCCTATCTGGGCAACCCTCAGGACCAATTTAAAAGCATCCACGTTGGCGGAACCAATGGGAAAGGCAGTTCGTCCCATTTGCTGGCGGCAATCCTGCAATCGGCGGGTTATAAAACCGGTTTGTATACGTCGCCCCACCTTAAATCGTTCACCGAACGAATCCGGATCGACGGTTTTCCAATCCCCGGCGAAGCGGTTGCTGACTTCGTGGTTCAACACAAGGCGTTTATAGAGGATTTAAAGCCCTCTTTCTTTGAAGTAACCGTTGGCATGGCTTTCGACTACTTCGTGCGTCAGAACGTGGATGTGGCCGTAATTGAGGTAGGATTGGGGGGACGACTCGATTCAACCAATATCATTACCCCGCTTGTATCCCTAATTACCAACATTGGCTGGGATCACAGCGATATTCTGGGCGATTCGCTCCAGAAGATTGCGTATGAAAAAGCCGGGATCATTAAACCGGGTGTTCCCGTTGTAATCAGTGAACGGGATCCCGAGACAGAAGGCGTTTTTCTTGATCGGGCCAGTGAATGCCAAAGTCCGATTGCATTTGCGTCCGACCAGTATGCGATCAGGGATTTGGGGGTGCATGAACAGGGTCGTGACCTGGCGATTACGAGTCGGGGACAAACTACAACACCTTTGACGATTGGTTTACTGGGAATCTACCAGCTAAAAAATGCCGCTGGCGTATTGGCAACCGTCGAGGTTCTGAAAACGCAGTTTGAAATACCTGATTTGGCAATTGCGGATGGTTTTTCCAAGGTTGTCGGCTTAACGGGTTTAAAAGGCCGCTGGCAGTTCTTACAACAAAACCCCACCGTAATTTGTGATACCGCGCATAACGAACCTGGTATCTTAAATGTGGTGGAGTCGCTAAAAACGGTTACTTACCAGCAATTGCATCTGGTAGTGGGTTTTGTAAAAGATAAAGATTTATCAAAAGTAATTCGTTTGTTTCCGAAAGACGCTGCGTATTATTTTTGCCAGCCGGATATTCCGAGAGCCCTTGACGCCAAAGACCTTGCCATGGCTTTTCAGGAACAGGGGCGGGAGGGAGAAGTGTTCACCGACGTCAATCAGGCGTTGGAAGTTGCTCTAAATCGCGCAAAACCGGACGATTGCATCCTGATTACCGGAAGTACCTATGTTGTTGCTGAATTAAATCAATTGGAAGCGTGAGCAGAAAGAAGCTTTTCCGGTTTGAACACAATCGAATGAGTGATAATGTGTTAGAGCCGGGAAAAGAGTTATATGGTACCATTAAGGGTAAGTGGCGTGAACGGTATTTTAAAAATTCGAATCCGATTGTCATTGAAATTGGCTGTGGGAGAGGAGAATACACGGTGGGGCTGGCCCGGCATTATCCCGAGTTGAATTTTATTGGCATCGACCGCAAAGGTGATCGCATTGCCCAGGGGAGTTTGCAGGCTTTGGAAGCCAAATTGACCAATGTGGCTTTCCTGCGGACGGATATCTACCGGCTTCTGGATTTTTTTGGACGGGACGAGGTAAATGAAATCTGGATCACTTTTCCTGATCCTCAACTGCGGGTTAGTCAATTGAAAAACCGGTCGACGGATGCCCGCTACCTAAAAATGTACCGTGAAATTCTGGTCGATCAGGGGATTCTTCATTTGAAAACCGACCACGATGATTTCTTTGACTTCAGCATTGAGAGTTTGAGCCGTAACGGATTTAGCGATGTAGTGGTTACCCGCGACTTGTATGCCTCCGAAATGAACAATCTCCATCTGGGCATCAAGACCAAATACGAAGACATATTCACTCGGAAGGGATTTTCGATAAAATATTTAAAATGCAAAAAGGCGGCCTATTAAGCCGCCTTTTTTGTTGCCTGAGCTTTGTATATTACAATTTTGCAATCAGGTCAGCTACCCGGCTTGAATAGCCAAATTCGTTATCATACCAGCCAACAATTTTCACCAGGGTGCCATTGGCGGAGGTCAGTTTTGAATCAAAAATACAGGAGCTTGAGTTTCCGACAATATCCGTCGAAACAATTTCATCGACGCAATATTCCAGAATTCCTTTCAGGGGGCCTTCAGCTGCGGCTTTCATCGCTTCGTTGATTTCCTCTTTCGTGGCTGGACGTTTCAAAATCGCCGTCAAATCTGTAACTGAACCATCAGGAATGGGAACACGGAGGGCATATCCGTCGAGTTTTCCTTTCAATTGTGGCAAAACCAAACCAACGGCTTTTGCTGCTCCCGTCGACGTTGGAACGATTGACAAGGCAGCTGCCCGGGCCCGACGTAAGTCCGAATGCGGTGCATCCTGCAAATTCTGATCGGCGGTATAGGCGTGGATCGTGGTCATATAACCTTTTTCGATGCCAAATACATCATCCAGAACCTTAGCCATTGGAGCCAGGCAATTGGTGGTACAGGAAGCGTTCGAAAGAATAGTTTCGTTGCCGGTTAGTGTATCTTCATTGACACCCAAAACAACGGTAGGGATATTGCCTTTAGCAGGAGCGGAGATTACTACTTTTTTGGCACCTGCGGTCAAATGCTGACCCGCGCCGGCTTCATCGACAAACCGTCCGGTCGATTCCAGTACGACATCCACATTTAAAGCTGCCCAAGGCAACAGTTTAGGATCCCGTTCTGCATAGGCATGAATGCGAGTACCATTAATGGTCAAGCTATCGCTGTCGGACGTAATCTCACCATTAAATCTACCGTGAATCGAATCGTATTTTAGTAAATGAGCGAGCGTTGCATTATCAGTCAAATCATTGATAGCAACAATTTCAACATTTTCTTTTTCGAGGAGTCTTCTAAAAGACAGGCGGCCTATTCGACCGAACCCATTGATGGCGACTTTTATTTTGCCCATTGTGTGTTTTAATTAGTTAGCAAGAACGCTGCAAAGATAGTACTACAAATCGAAAGGTAAAGATCGAATTCTTATACAATTGAAAATCTATACAGCTGAAGGAATGATTTCTGTAAGCAAGCGTAGATACTCATTTTAGTATGCAAGATGAGTTAAATTAGTATTTACTAATAAAATAAGTACATATTGTTATTAAATTTAGTAATTTGCTAACCACCTTGCTGTTTTTTACTAAATTTAATAGTATATCAGTTACCTTTTTACTAATAAGAGTTAACTTTATTTATTGTCTTTGCTTAGGCCTACCAGACAGCGCCTTAGCTATCTGACCTTAGTTTCCAAAATCCAGTCAACTAAAAATTTTAAGTCAAAAACGACCTACAGAATTCAGAAAAAAGTGATCCTAGTAATGGTGTATAGTTGCTGTGTTTGCTTGATAATACTCTATTGGATCTGATTTGATCAGACAGGGAAACTGTTTTTTTTCTACTGCTTCAGGCGCATTCGTATCCAACAAATCCTGGCATATTCTGCCTACCATGACAGACACTTGCTGCTGCGACATTATAGTGGCTCGCATCCTGGCCCAGAAAAAGATTTCTACATGCTATAAGCTGTCATCACGAAAGGCTACAAAGGAGAGAATCCTGTTGACAGCTACCGGAAAAAGATGGTTAAAAATGGTCCTTTCTTGTCCTCTATTCCAGATGGTTTTCTTTAGCTGTACTACCTTCATCCAAACGGATAGTGGAATAAAAGGCTGTTAATTAATCCTGAATTATATATTGCAGTTATATTATATTTATTTGATACTATACGAAAAAAACCTAGTCAATTTGATTGGATTACTTGTTTATAGGCATATTATTTTGTTTATTATACTTCCAAATTCACCTCATTTCAGGCGTCCGTCTAGGGGCAAGTTTATTTGTATTAATTTAATAAAAACATTTTCAGTCCGTTCCATATAAGTAATTGAAAATGAGGTAATTAAATAAATTGAAATCAACTTTTACTTTAAATAAATTATTAAACTATGCAGAGTATCCAGGTAATTGAAGAATGTTGGTCAGACCGCTCATTATTAACCAGTTCATTAACTCTTGAGACTATTCAAAAGGTGATCGCCGATCTTGATAGTGGTCAGTTACGCGTAGCCGAACCCGGTGGCGAAGGAGGGAAGTGGATCGTAAATGAGTGGGTCAAAAAAGCAATCTTACTTTATTTTATTTCCCAAACCATGCAGACTGAGGAAGTCGGCATTTTTGAGTTTCACGATAAAATTCCCCTGAAAAAAGACTACAAAAGCAGGGGGGTCCGGGTAGTTCCGCCAGCCGTTGCGCGGTATGGTTCGTACATTGCCCCTGGAGCGATTCTTATGCCATCGTACGTCAATGTCGGCGCTTATGTGGACGAACGAACCATGGTCGATACGTGGGCCACAGTAGGCAGTTGTGCGCAGATTGGTAAGGACGTTCACCTGAGTGGGGGAGTAGGGATCGGTGGTGTTCTGGAGCCACCCCAGGCATCGCCCGTAATTGTTGAAGATGGTGCTTTTATCGGCTCGCGCTGCATCGTGGTCGAAGGCGCCCACATTGGAAAAAGAGCCGTGCTTGGTGCCGGGGTAACCATCACCGGAAGCTCAAAAATTATTGATGTCACAGGCTCTTCACCAATCGAACATCGTGGGTATGTCCCCGATAATTCAGTAGTTATTCCCGGTAGCATTGCTAAAGAATTTGCAGCAGGCGTTTATCACGTTCCCTGCGCACTCATCATTGGTCAGCGGAAAGAATCGACCGATTTAAAAACGTCTCTCAACGATGCGCTTCGTAGCAACAATGTAACGGTATAACTCAATATCCATTTGTAATAAACCGATTTACCACATACAATTTACAAAGGCCAATTTTACATCTGTAAGTTGGCCTTTTTTGTGAATTTACAATTTACATACATAAGTTTACTTTGTTAAATCATAAAATATTTACAAACGTGACCCTTATGCGTTGTTTTCTGATGTAAACCGTTTACTTTTGTAAAAACAGAAGACTATGAATGTAAATGACAAAATTAAACAGGTGTTGAAGGACAAGAACTTAACACCTTCCTATTTTGCTGATGAAATCGGCGTTCAGCGGTCGAGTATCTCCCACATCCTTTCAGGTCGAAACCGGCCCAGCTTTGACATCATTCAGAAAATCATTCGACGCTTCCCGGAGCTAGGTTACGATTGGATACTGGAAGATGAGCAACCTGAATACAATCAATTAACAAATGTAACCCAGCGCCCGATTGAGATTGCCCCCAGTTCTCCCCGGAAAGTTGCTCAACCCGAAATTCTGGATGAAAAGCCGCCTTATATAGCCCCGTCACAATCGTCTGTAGCAAAAAATAAAGAAGAAAAAACCATAGAGCGAATTCTCGTTTTCTATACCGATGGCACCTTTCGGGAGTACTCTCCAGCCTGAATAATTGGAGAATCATTATGAACGTAGTACATTTGCCCAGCTAGGTGCCGCCTGACTTTATGTTCAGTGATGGCTTAATAGGGAAGTCGGTGCGAAACCGACGCTGTTCCCGCAACTGTAAACCCTTAGCAACTGATTTCCTCTTCGTGCCACTGTCCGGTTTTTGGGATGGGAAGGCTGAAATCAGTGGGTGAGCCAGGAGACCTGCCTAACAAAAGCTAATTGGACTCTGTTTCTTTCGGGAGTAAAAGAAACCGGGTTTTACAGACCGCCCGTTCATGTCAGAATGGAACGGTACTTTTGATTCATTTAATTGATTTCTTATGCGGTGTAGAGACGGGGTTTTCCTGTCCTTACTGGTCGGTTCATTCTCTTTTGCGAACGGGCAAACCAGCGGTAGTGACCAACTGTTACCTTCCGTAACGATTCGGGGAACTACGCCCGAACGGTTTTCAGCCGGGCAAAAAACCCAGCGAATCGATTCGGTAACGCTGGAACAATTTCGTTTTCAAACGCTGACGGATGTTCTAAGCTACACAACTCCCATTGCCTTCAAAGTATATGGTGCCGGCCAGTTGTCCACGGCATCTTTTCGCGGAACATCCGCCAATCATACCGCCGTACTGTGGAATGGTATCAATATTAATCAACCGACGCTCGGGCAAACGGACTTTTCAACGATGCCCGTAGCGGGTTTCGATCAGCTGGCCGTTCAGTATGGCTCATCCGCCAGTTGCGTGGGCTCGGACGCCGTGGGGGGGAGCATCCTCCTGATGAGCAACCCGCGCTGGAAACAACCGGGTTTTTCAGCATCCGTCGGCCAGCAAGTGGCCAGTTTTCGAAATTTGGCTACCCATGTGGGTATCCGGTTTGTGAGTCCCGCCGGAAAAAAGTGGCAACTGGCGGGAAAATCGTTCCTCTACACGACCCATTCGAATAATGATTTTCCGTATCGGGAACGGGGTAATTATTTTGTAGAACGTTCGCTAACGAATCAGAAAGGATTTATTCAGGATTTGTATCTCCGGAATCAGAAAAATCAGCAGTTTTCGGTGAATGTATGGGTAACGGATAACGATCTGGTAGTAACTCCGTATGATACGACCGTCCGCGAACGCACGCTTTCACAATCGTACCGGTTTTTGACGACCTACGAAACCAATAAACTGACCCTGCGACTGGGCTGGATTCGAGATCGTATTGATTACGCCCGCGGCAATTTCAATACGCCCAGTCACTCAGAAACCGATCGACTAATCAGTCGAATTGAAAGGGAATTTACCCACACCTATCATTCGGCACAATTATCCTTTCGGGTGGGCGGAGAATGGTCGCATTACCGAACGCAGGTGGATGGCTATGGCGATAAACCTATTCAGGAAGACCGGGCCGATCTGTATGCCTTGCTACGGATGCAATTTTCCCGGTGGCTGCTATCGGCAAATGTGCGTCAGGCTTTCGTTACCCGGTACGATCCGCCCCTGACACCTTCTTTAGGAGCGGAGTTCCTGATCCTGAAAAACGCGAACAATAATCTGACCGCCAAAACATCCGCCGGACGCAGCTACCGGGTTCCGACCCTGAATGAGCGGTATTGGAAAGGGCTGGGCAATCCGAATATCCGACCAGAAAACGGTTTTAATCTGGAAGCCGGTTTATCAGCCCGGTGGTTTCTCCACGAAAAGCTTACCCTCTCTGCCGAAGCAACGGCTTTCCGAAACCGCATCGACGACTGGTCGTACTGGAATCCCGAATCTGGCTACCGGGTCGAAAACCTTCAGCTGGTCGTGGCCCGCGGACTGGAATGGTCAGCATCGCTCCACCATGCCACCAACCACTGGCAGTGGGGTCTGACAGCCGGTTATGCCCTGACACGGTCGAGCCAGGAACGGGTTTACAATGCCTACGCCCAGGACATTATCGGAAAGCAACTCGTTTACGTTCCCAAACATACCGGTCGGTTATCGGCTCATCTGGCTCGGGGAAAAAACCGGGTCACGGTGCAGACTCAGGCCAGTTCGCGCCGATTCATCACCTTTGACAATAGTCAGTACCTGCGCGGATACATGCTGACCAATGTGCTGCTCGAAACCCAGGTAAAACTCGGACCGGTGGAAAGCCGGATTCAGGGACAAGTCAATAACCTGTTTGATACCGTCTACCTCAACGTTAAACGCAACGCAATGCCGGGGCGCAATTTTGCCATTCAATTAATCTGTAATCTGAATACCAAAAAACAATGAAAAAAACGACAACCGCATCGGCGGTCCGACTGAAACTGGCACTTGGTCTGCTGGTTGCCCTCAACTGGTCCTGTAACAATGACAAGGATGATCCACAGGCGTTACCCTACGGCTCGGGCGTTCTGGTGGTAAATGCGGGAAATTTCTCCGACAATAACGGTACGATTTCATTTTTGCCACCATCGGGTTCAACAGCCACCTACGATATTTTTAATCAGGTGAATCAACGTTCTTTAACGGGTAGTCTACAGGGCTATACCGAATCGGACGGCAAAGGAGTTTTACTGGTCGACAACACGACGGCGGGCCAGGATAAAGTAGAAATCGTGGACGCCAATACATTCAAATCACTGGCAACCTTGAAATCTCCGGAGATTGAAAACCCCCGGTCGGCGGTGCGGGTAGGCGCCAACAAAGTCTACGTCAGTTGCTGGGATGTGTCCGGTGATTATTCGAACGGCACATTTTATAAAGATCCCGGATATATTGCCGTCGTGGATTTAACGACCAATACCGTTATCAAAAAAATACCGGCGGTAAAAGGAGTGGAGTCGCTTCTGCTGGCAGGAACCGAAGTATTTGCCGGATCGGCGGGCGGGTCCACCAAACTAACCGTGATCGACGCGACCACCGATCAGGTAAAAACCGGTATCGAAATTGGTGCTAATCCCAACCCTGTGGCCGTTGATGCCAACGGGAAACTCTGGGTTTATTCGTCGGGCGAGCTGGTACGAATCAATGTCCAAAGTAAAGCGATTGAAAACCGCCTTAAAATTGGTACCGATAAATCAAGATCACTGTCGAAATTCCAGCTGAGTTCAGACAAGCAGTACTTTTACTTCGTTAGCAGTTTCTACGGAAGTGCGGCCGAAAATTACAAGGAAAAAGGCGAGTTGTATCGCTTTTCAGTCAATGACACGAGCGTTCCGGCTACCACGCCGTTCATTAAACGGTTATTCAGCGGATTGGCCGTCGAACCCACTTCGGGTGTAATCTATGGCGGTTTCACACCATCGTACAAACAGGCAGGCTACGTATTCCGTTACCAGTCGAATGGAACCCTGATCGATTCGGTGAAAGCCGAAATTGCTCCATCAAGTTTCTATTTCAAATAAAAACCGACCGTCGGATTAGCTTTCCGTACGTTATCTTCCTGCCATTCACCAGACGATACGATCAACGTTTTGTAGGTACGTAAAATGAAGAAAGCAGTTATCAGTTGGAGCGGGGGCAAAGATTCGGCCCTCGCTCTATTTTTTTGTCTTCAATCCGGTCACTATGAAATCGTCGGATTGCTCACCAATGTCAACGCGCATTACGGTCGGGTGAGCATGCACGGGGTGCGTACTGAACTCATCGAAGCCCAGGCCCGAGCCATCGGACTACCCATGCTGCCGCTTGAATTTCCGGGCGATGTTTCGATGGAACACTACAGTATCCTGATGAACCAACGCCTGGTTGAATTGAAAACGCAGGGAATTACCCACGTAATTTACGGCGATATTTTTCTGGAAGATCTTCGGCAATTCCGTGAACAGCAACTGAGCGAGGTTGGCCTGCAGGGCGTTTTTCCGCTGTGGAATCAGAATACGACCACGGTATTGGCGGGATTTATCGAATCCGGCTTTAAGGCGGTGATGGTTTGTATCAATGAAAATCGGCTACCGGAAAGCTGGGCTGGCCGCGAACTGGACGCTACGGTGCTGGTTGATCTGCCGCCGTCGGTCGATCCGTGTGGTGAAAATGGTGAGTATCATTCGTTTGTGTATGACGGACCGATTTTCAAAAATCCGGTTTCATTTCATAAAGGTGAAACCGTTCGCCGGAGCTACGAACCCGCAAGCCAGTGGAATACTCAGTTCATCTTTCAGGATATTCACGCTGATGAATCCTGATTTCCTGGCATGATCCGACCTGATTACCTGCAATTGTTCCACGTGAATCCATAAATCATTGATCGACACGTCCTCACCTAAATCCCTACTGGACAATAGCTTAGTTGATCTCTATCCAGTAGTACTTCAAATAAAATACTTGTTGTATAATATATATTATGTTAACTAGACTTTTCAATATGCTAGGTTTCCTCTTCGATCGGCTCCGTTTTTGATCTCTCCAGGTTGGCACGGTTCGAACGGGTGTCGAGCTTCACGTACCAAAACGCCAAGGCACAATTGAGCAAAATACCGATCCCGATCGAGGTAACCCGGCCGAGTAAACTGTTGGTCATGATTGCCATAAAAGCCAGCCAGCCCCAAACGCCAATCATGGCAACGGTGATCAGTATCTTCATAATTCTTACCATACTATACTTCATCAAAAAGCCCCGATCTGGCTTTCACAAGATCGGGGCTTTTATTGAAAATTAAAAAGACCGGTTTTTAAGCGGTATCCTTTTTATTTGCTTTCGATACAAGGCACTTTCTTTTCTTCAAACTGCTTCAGAATGTTTTGAAGATTAGTCAGGTTTTCGTTCAGATCGGTGTCCGTATCCTTCACTGATTTTGCTTTCTCGAAATACGGCAGCGCCTGCTTGAATTTTCCACAAACCTGGCCTTCGATTTCTTTGCCCTTGGTTTGATAGTCTTTCATGTCCATCATCTCCAGTTGCTTCCGAATCTGTACGGCTTCGTTAAAATAAGCAGCACCCAGGTTGAAATTGGCGTCGAAGTTATTGCCATCTACGGCCAGGGCTTTGCTGTAATATTCTTTAACGGCGGCCCGGTCGCGTTCGATGTTCTTGGTCAATTCGGCAATTTTCTGCTCCTGATTTCCGGCGGCAGCCTGGGCTTGCGCCTGATCCTGCACATCTTTTTCCAATCCGGCGATTTTCGTCTTCGAGTCGGCAATCATCTGATTAACCCGGGCGAGCTGATTTTTCACATCGACATTCCTGGGCTCTTTCTTCGCCCGGGCGCTCAAGCGGGTTAACTCGTTCTGCGATTCTTTCAGCACCACCTTCTCGTCGGCCAGCTGCTTGGTAGCATTAGGTCCTTTCTTCGCGCTGGAAACCAGTTTCGAAAGTTCATCCGACTCCTTGCCCACTCGGTTGTCATAAATAGTGGCCATCGTCAGCAGGTTATTCAGGTTGTTGGGATCTTTCGCAAGCAGCCCTTTCAGGTCAGTAATTGCGTCTTCCGTTTTCCCGGACGTCACCAGAATACTCACCTTTTGGTTGCTTAGGTCTTTGCTGTTCGGCAAGTTCGCAATTCCCTTGTCGATCGTTGCCAGTGCCTTTTCGATTTCCTTGTCCTGGTAATACAAACTCACCAGCGTCGTGTAAACCGAAACATCCTTACCCCCATTGGCAATATACCGCTCAAAATGAGCTTTGGCATCGCCTGGCTTATCGGTGTTCTGGGTAAAAATACCGGCATACAAAGCGGCTGTGGTATCCTTCGGATTGATTTCACCGGCCGTCGACATCAACCGGGCCGCATCCTTGAAATTCTTAGCCTGGTATTTGTAGATACCGGAGTTCATAAACGCCTGGAACATGGTCTGGCCTTTCATGGCTTCTTCAGCTTCTTTCGCCAATTTTCCGGGTCCGCCGGTTTTTTTATCCTTATCTAATTCGATCACTTTCTTGTAAGCGTCGAAGGCAACCGTTGCAGCGTTCGAATCCAGTTTAATGGCCTGCGTAGCAATGTTCTCGTACGTTTTAGCCCGATCCAACCAGGTCTTGGGTTTGACGTTGGCTTTCTCATCGGTGATTGCCTTGTCGCTTTTTTCTTTCTCGCTCTGGAAAGCTTTTTCGGTTAGAGCGTCTATGCCCTGGGCGTAGGCTCCTACTGATAAAAGTCCCGCCAGTAGAAAGAACGAGAATCGTTTCATATGACTAAATTTTGTGGTTGAACGTTGTTTTTGATTTAATTTTGGAAAGTACTGAATAATTTATGGGAATATCAAGCCATTTGATCAGAGGACGGTTCTTCTGACCCCTCGACCGGTGCATCCGGCAGCACGGCATTTCCTTCAATTTCAACATCTTCCTCCCGGGCAATCCGGGTCACCGACGCGATTTCATCGCCGTCCCGCAGGTTGATCAGTCTCACACCCTGGGTGTTCCGGCCAATAACCCGAACCTCATCGACGTGCATCCGAATCGCCGTTCCCGACTTCGTAATGATCATCATATCGTCCGAATCCGTCACTTCCAGAATGCCCACGAGGTTCCCGACTTTGTCCGTCACTTTCAGCGTACCGACGCCTTTGGCACCCCGGTTCGTTACGCGGTATTCATCAATCGGCGACCGTTTCCCGAAACCTTTCTCCGAAACCACCAGCAGTTGCGCATCGTCGCGACCGATGCACACCATCCCGACGGCTTTGACGCCCGGCTCCAGATCAATACCGCGAACCCCGGCGGCCGTACGGCCCATGGGGCGCACCCGGCTTTCGTTGAAACGAACGGCTTTTCCCAGACTCGATGAAATCACGATGTCGTTCTGGCCGTTGGTCATACAAACATTCAGCAGGCGATCTCCCTCCTCTTCGTTGATCGTGATGGCGATGATCCCGTTCTGGCGCGGCCGTGAATACGCTTCCAGCAGGGTTTTCTTGATCGTTCCCTGCTCCGTACACATCACCAGGTAGTTGTTGTTGATGTAATCGGCATTTTTCAGGTCCTTCACATTGATCACCGCCCGCACCTTGTCGTCGGATTCAATGTTGATGAAGTTGGCCAGCGGCCGCCCTTTCGAATCCCGGGCTCCTTCGGGCAATTCGTATACCGGCAACCAGTACAACCGCCCTTTCTGGGTGAAAATGAGCAGCGTATTGTGCATGGTGGCCATGAACAAATGCTCCGTAAAGTCGTCTTCCTTGGTTTTGGCCGCCCGCGAACCGACCCCTCCCCTGCTTTGGGTCCGGTATTCGGTCAACGGAGTTCGTTTGATATAGCCTTCGTGCGAAATGGTAATCAACATTTCGTCATCGGCGATCAGCGACAGATCGCTGATATTGCCGTCACCCAGAATACTGATTTCCGTCCGGCGGGCATCCCCGTAGCGGGCTTTCAGTTCCAGCAGTTCATCACGGATAATTTGCAGCTTCCGTTCTTCGCTCGCCAGAATACTTCGCAAGTCGGCAATCAGTCGCGCCAGTTCTTCGTATTCGGCCACAATCTTGTCGCGCTCCAGTCCCGTCAACCGTTGCAGACGAAGTTCCAGAATGGCCTTCGCCTGAATTTCCGACAACTTGAAGCGTTCAACGAGTCCGTTTTTGGCCACTTCCGGATCGCGTGAACTCCGGATGATTTCAATCACCGCATCCAGGTTATCCAGCGCAATGAGCAAACCTTCCAGAATGTGCGCCCGCTTTTCGGCTTCCCGCAGTTCGTATTGCGTCCGGCGCGTGATCACCTCCTGGCGGTGCTCCACGTAATACCGGATCATGTCTTTCAGGTTCAACAAGACCGGCCGGCCTTTCACCAGCGCAACGTTGTTGATGTTGAAAGCCGACTGTAGCTGCGTATGCTTATAAAGGTTGTTGAGCACAACGTTCGGAACCGCATCGCGCTTCAGGTCGTACACTACACGCAAACCGTCACGGTCCGACTCATCCCGAAAGGCCGAAATCCCTTCAATCTTTTTGTCATTGATCAATTCCGCGGTCTTTTCCAGCATCACGGCTTTGTTGACCATATAGGGAACATCGGATACGATGATCTGCGTTTTGCCCTTGTTCTCTTCGATGGTCGCGTGGGCGCGCAGCACCACCCGGCCCTGTCCGGTGCGGAACGCATTCCGCACCCCTTCCATACCATATATAGTAGCCCCCGTCGGAAAGTCCGGCGCGGTGATGTGTTCCATCAACTCATCGATGGAAATATCATGGTTATCGATGTAGGCGACAATACCGTTCACCACTTCCGTCAGGTTGTGGGGTGCCATGTTGGTCGCCATCCCGACGGCAATACCCGAGGATCCGTTCAACAACAGGTTCGGCAGTTTGGCGGGCATCACGGTGGGTTCTTCCAGCGAATCATCGAAGTTCGACTGAAAGTCTACCGTTTCTTTGTATATATCGGTCAGTAATTCTTCGGCAATGCGCTTGAGCCGCGCTTCGGTATACCGCATGGCGGCCGGAAAGTCGCCGTCGATGGAACCAAAGTTTCCCTGCCCGTCCACCAATGGATACCGCAACGACCAGTCCTGGGCCATCCGAACCATCGTCCCATACACGGAAGAGTCACCGTGGGGGTGGTATTTCCCCAAAACTTCCCCGACGATACGGGCCGATTTCTTGAACGGTTTGTTATAATTGACGCCCAGTTCAGCCATTCCGAAAAGCACCCGGCGGTGTACCGGCTTGAGGCCGTCACGGACGTCGGGTAAGGCGCGGGAAATGATAACCGACATCGAATAATCGATGTAGGCACCGCGCATTTCGTCTTCAATGTTGATGGGAATAATGTTGGTGGAGTTGTTCTGTTCTTCTGTCTCTTCTGCCATAAGAAGTAAATTCTTTGTCCGATAATCCGAACGAAGCGATGGTTAAAAAAGTGGAACCGCCCCACGGAAACCTGTTAGACGGTTTGAGGCATGTTCTAGCGTACGCCTATCATACAAATATGCAAAAAAATCGCCACAAATAAAAGTATTTGCCGCGTGAAGTGCAATTTTCAGCCCTCCGGACGGAGCCGGATTCTCGCAGGTTCCGCCCGGTTTTCCGGCGTGAACCCCAAAGCCATTTTCCAGTGATTCGCACGAACTTGATTGACCCCTTTTTTAACCTGTCCTGGAGCAAGGAGCAAGCATCAAGGCCATATCGACCCGTACGCTCAAATCTTACTGAATGGTAGGTGTCGATTCAAAAAACAGGTCTTTTTTCAGCCTGAAAAGTTTGGTTGCGGTTAAATTGTAATTGATACAGATTGACTATATTTGAACCAACTACCCCAGTTTTGGTTCCCTTCATTCCTTTCAATGGCTCGCAGATACCGTATTATCATTACCGATGACGACGACGACGATCGGCTTTTATTCAAATCGGTGTTTGATAGCAGCGGGATGGATTGTGACGTAAGTTTTGCGGGTGACGGTGTAGAACTACTGGATTTTCTGGAAAACGCCCGGCACCTTCCGGCTTTAATTTTTCTGGATCTGAACATGCCCCGAATGGACGGCTTTGCCACCCTCGACGAATTGCGGTCGAACCCCGCCTTCCGTTCCATTCCGGTTATTATTTTTACGACCTCTTCATTGCCCGAACACATCACCCGATGCTACCAGCTGGGGGCCAATTCGTATTTAATCAAACCGTCTGGCTATCAGCAACTCACCACGCTTATTCATCAAATCCGGACGTTCTGGTTTGATACGGCCCGCCTTCCTTCCAGGACCTGAGACGGCCGTTTGAAACGAAAAAACCGCCTGCTGAATCGCCGGTTCCGATTCTCCTTTCTTTCCAGTCAGCGCGTGACAATCCGATGGGGCAGGCCAGAAAAATTCCTGCGACCTTTTCCCGGCGATTCGGCGTACCAAATCATCTTTGGACTAAAAATTGAGGGGAAATTAGTAGCCCTACAAACCACACCCTATTGTCTGGTAATCGAGAAGTAGTTTTACTCAACACGGTCGTTCCTCCAACCCCATGAAGAGCCGTTTTTTTTCGGACCTGATTCGTAAACGCGTTTTTCTTTCTTTCCTCAGCCTCCTTGGTTTTCTGGTGGCAGGCTGCTCCATGAACCCGTCGGACCGCCTTCAAACGCCGGTGGCCCGGGAAGGCTTGCTGGATCTGCGCACGGTCGACTTTACGCAGCAAACCGTCGCCTTAAACGGAAGCTGGAAGTGGTACTGGCACGCGCTGCGCAATCCCGGCGATCCGGAGACGACGTTTGAATACAGCCCGTTTCCCCAGCTCTGGACCGAGCAGACGTGGAATAAAAAACCGCTTTCCTCCTTCGGCTACGCAACCTACGCCCTGACGGTATTGCTTCCACACAGCACTCCGCCCCTGGCCCTGAGGATGCCCGATACGTTTTCGGCACACCGGCTGTTTCTGAACGGAACAGAGCTGGCCCAAAGCGGTATTCCCGGAACTTCGGCGGAAACAACGATTCCTTTCTGGTCGACCCAGCTAAAACCGGTTCCTAAAACGGATACGCTCCGCCTGTTGCTGCAAATCGCCAATTTTCACCATTCGAAAGGAGGTGCCTACAAACCGCTGTTCCTGGGGAAGGCCGACGATTTGATCGTTACCAGGAACCGCGAATTTGCCCTGGATTTTATCCTGACGGGTTGCCTGTTCATGGGCGGGCTGTTTTTTCTGGGGCTCTACCTCTTCGGGCGCCACGAGACCTCCATTCTTTACTTTTCGCTCTTTTGTCTCCTGTACAGCTACCGAATCATCGGCACCGATCATTACGCACTCCATTCCCTGTTGCATAATGCAGGCTGGTCCCTCACGCTTCACCTCGAATACCTGTCGCTGTTCCTGAGCATTGCGGTTTTTGCGTGGTATACCCGATCACTTTATCCCGCCGATGTCAACCATGGGTTTGTAAAAATGCTGGCGGGAGTCTGTCTGGCTTTTGCCGCCGTAACCCTCCTGTTTCCACCCGTCCTCTTTACGCAGACGATCACGCTGTTTCTGGGGTTGATGTTTATCTACATTGGCTATGCTTTTTACGTGTACTGGCTGGCGGCCCGGCGCAAACGCCCCGGCGCGGTCTACTCGTTGATGAGCACGGGCGTGCTGCTGGCGGTTTTCACAATCATTATCTTTAAGTATTTCCGGGTCGCTTTTCCCGAAATCTGGGTACTTTTTATCGGGTATCTGGGATTTTTCTTCCTGCAATCGCTGGTGCTGTCGTTCCGGTTTGCCTTTACGCTGAAACAGGCCAAGGAACAGGCCGAAGAAGGATTACGGGTAAAAAATGAGTTTTTGAGTACGATGAGTCACGAAATCCGGACGCCCCTGAATGCCGTTATCGGGATGACCCACTTGCTATTACAGGACCATCCGCGCCCGGATCAAAAGCAACAATTGGATGTCATGCTGTTTTCGGCCAAGAATTTACTCCATATTGTCAATGATATTTTAGATTTTAACCGAATCGAAGCAGGAAAAACAACGCTGGAACACATACCGATGGATCCGGCCAGTATCTTGCAGAATGTTGTTTCCACTTACCAGACGCTGGCCCGGGAAAAATCACTGGACCTCCGGCTGTCGATCGACCCGAAGTTTACCAACCGGGTCCTGGGCGATCCTACCCGGCTGGCGCAGGTCATCGCCAACCTGGTTCATAATGCCATTAAGTTTACCGAACAAGGCGAGGTAGTCGTCAGCTTGTCCGTCGACGAACAAACCGAACAGACGATCACGCTCACCATCGCGGTCAAAGACACAGGCATTGGTATTGCGCCCGAAAAACAGGAACTGGTTTTTAACCGGTTTACGCAGGCCGACTCGTCCCTGTCACGCAGTTACGGCGGTACGGGACTCGGACTGACCATCTGCCGGCGGATTCTGCACTTACAACAGGTTGAACTCCATCTCGAAAGTGAACCGGGGAAAGGCTCCCGGTTCTATTTTACGCAAACATTCCCGAGAGTAATTACAGCGCAGGAACCTCAGGAGGAATCCCGGCCTGTTCCCAAAGAGAAGCCTTTACTTGGATTTACCATCCTGCTGGTTGAAGACAATACGATGAATGTCTTACTGGCTAAAAGTGTGCTCGAACGGCTCGGCGCGTCCGTCGATGTGGCGACCAACGGGCAGGAAGCGGTCGATATGCTGGATTCCTCCAAACACAGCCTGGTTTTGATGGATCTGCAGATGCCGGTGATGGACGGCTATGAGGCCACCCGAATCATCCGGGAACGGCATGAAACCCTGCCCATCATCGCCGTAACCGCCAGCCTGCCCCAGGAAGTCGGCGACCGGGCCCAGGTCGCCGGTTTAAACGAGATTCTGGTCAAGCCCTATAATCCGCGGAGCTTGATGCGGGTGGTCATGAAAAATCTCAATCTGCAAAGTTAAGCCCCTTACCCTCAACCGTTAAATAATAACCCGGCCGTAGCTACCCACTATTTATTTATATTACTTTCCGAAGTCAGGTCGACCCGGAAGGTATTATGAGCAAGCCCGTTGTTTTTATTGCCAGCGCAAATCCGTCCACGCTGAACGATGGGCCGTATCTGGATGCGCTAAAAGAGGAAATAAAGTACATCGACGAACTGCTCACGGAACTGGAATTAAATGATGAGATTATCTACCCAACGCCGTCCACCGAAACCGACGCTACCATCATCCACAAGGCACTCGTAAAAATCAGTCAGAATCTCACTATTTTTCATTATTGCGGTCACGCCAGCCAGACTAATTTTACCCTGACCGACGGTTCCTACAGCCAGGATCGATTGCTTAAATTACTGAGTGGAAAAAAGCCCAAACTGGTATTTTTAAACGGCTGTTCTACCTACGGGTACGTCGATGCGCTCCTCAATGCCGGTATCGAAGCCGTCATTGCCACCTCGACCTCCGTACCGGACGGTCAGGCCAGCGAGTTTGCCAAAGAATTTTATTTTTCATTTACCCGGCCCCAGAAAACACTTCAGGCAGCCTTTGACGAAGCGGTTTCTACCTCGAGCGTCTTGTCAGGCAAACCATCGACCTTTGTGCGGGGCGGATTTCCGACCGGTATTCCGGACGCACCCTGCGCCTGGGGTTTGTATTACAATCAGCCGGATGTATTGAAATGGTGTCTGGTTGGCAAGCGGTTCAGTCCGGAAAAAGCCGCTCCGGTCGACCGCCAAAAAGCTTTTCTTTGCGACCGTGATCAATACCGGAACGTATTCGACCCCAGCTTTAACCTCGTTCAGGGGCTGGATGTTCTCTACCGGCCCGTGCAGCATTACCTGATGGTGGGGGAAGATTGTCAGTCACCGCTCGGGCTGGCCCGCAAACTGGTGTATGAGAAAATTACGAAGAATACCAACCGCATTTATAACTACCCCTTCGACCCAAACGACCGGCGACGCGATGCCGATGACATGCTCGTTAAACTCAACCGGGCCTACGATAATCCCATCAAAATCCGGCGCGAACTCTATAAAATCATCAAGGGTCAGGATGCCGTCAATCGCTTGACGTTCGATGATTTTCTGGCCATTCCGGAGGTGCAGCACAGCCAGTATACCATCGTGGCCATTCAGATTAATGCCGACGATTTACTGGAAAAAGTAGTCGATTCGATCAAAGCGTTTATGACGGATTTCAACCCGGCCGAAACGGGTTCGAATCCGCCGGGCCGCCCCTATTTATTGTTTTTCTGGACCATCATGTATACACCGAAAGAACGCTGGTATTCGGCTTTTATTCCGGGAAATTCCGTCAGAAAAATCCTGAAACCTTTCAGGAATTCCGGCCTCTTCAAGCCCGATGATCCGGCCAATAGCCCGCTCATTATATTGAATCAGGAGGACGAACTGCTGGCGGTTCCCGACCAGCGGAAATACATCGACGAATGGTTCCGTAAATACCTCCGCACGGCGTCCGATACCGACCGGGAGCACGTGATTACCAGCATTTTTCAGGCCAATGATCCCAAAAAGATCGATGTGCCGGAGCTGGAAGATAAACTACTGACGCTGATCGAGCGTCTGAATACTCCTCAAACCCTTTGAAGAAATGGCTATTGTCGAAAATTTTTCATTTGACGAGACTACCGAGCTGAATGTCCCGCGGATGGAGAAAAATCCGTCTGATTATATCCTCGACTCGGCCCTGTACAATGCCGTCCGGGTGGCCATTTTACTCAAGCAACCGTTGCTGCTGACCGGTGAACCCGGTACGGGAAAAACCCGGCTGGCCGAAAAACTAGCCGCCGATTTGCACCAGATGTATCCGGACGAATACCTGAGTAAACCGCTGGTTTTCAACACCAAAACCGTTTCGACATCGACGGATTTGTTTTACCTGTATGATGCCCTGGGCCATTTTCACGCAACTCATTTCGATTCGATACCGGTGGTTGCACCCGAAGGCGCTGGACATGAAACGGCTCGATCGGTTCCGGAAAAACCGCCGGTTCCCGAGGTGGCCCGGCACATCCGGCTTCAGGCACTGGGCCAGGCAATTGTGCTCAGCAGCCAAGCCATGCTGGACAAATGTCCGTATCTGCACATGAATGACATCGATCCATCGAAACCCCGCAGTTCGGTGGTGTTGATCGACGAAGTGGACAAAGCCCCGCGCGATTTCACGAACGACCTCCTCAATGAACTCGATCGTTTCATGTTTCAGGTCCGGGAAGATGGCAATGAGGTCTACGCCATGGGTTCGAAAAACATTTTCGTCATCCTGACCAGCAATTCGGAAAAAAACCTGCCGGATGCCTTTCTGCGTCGGTGTATTTTTTATCACATCGCGTTTCCGAAAGAAGACCAGTTAATGGAAATCATTCTGAATCAGATTTTTAACAGACTTCCGGAGCTGACCGATTCTCCGGCAAAACGCCAGACCCTGCAGCAGACCCTCACGGACTACATTGCGTTTTTCATGACGGTTAAAAATGCGAATCTGAAGAAAAAACCGGCTACGGCGGAGCTCATTAGCTGGATCTATTTCCTGCGGGATGACATTCTCAAAAACCGGCGTCCGAAGGAAGTGGACGAGCAAAAGCGCCTGGCCAGTTACAGCATTCTGGCTAAACATGCCGAAGATTTAGCGTTGCTAAAAACCCTGTAACGGCTTTTATACGGTTATGACGCCCGTTTCGCCCCAACGTCCGATTCCTCTGGGCGAGTTGCTCGAACAACTTCGTCTGGAAGGGTTTGCCGTTACGCCGGAGGTTTATGACCGCTGTTTCAGAGTTGCCGGTGTTTATTTTCCAACGGGCTGGACCGAATCACCCGACGGAAGCCGGCCAGACCGGACGCTCCGGGAATTGAAGGAAGTACTGGGTCCGGTGGTGGCCCGGTCCGACATCGAGCAGGAAAAGTTCGGGCTGATTTTTGACCAGGTACTAACCAGGCCCAGCCCGGAAACCGGGGAACTAAAAACGACGGTTCAACAAAAGTCGCCCGGACGCAGGCCCTGGTTTTGGGGTTTGCTCCTGGCCGCAATGCTCTTGACCGGTGGCGGTATCGGGTATTTTATCTACCAGCCACCACCGGTCGTTCCGGTTCCCCAACCGGCCGATTCGACCAACCGGAAATTGCCGGACCCCAATTGCCTCATTAAAGTAAGCGTTGCATCCATTGTGGGCAACCAGGTGACGTTCCTGAATCAAAGCCCCGGGCTGAAACTGCACTACGCGTATAAATGGGATTTTGATGGTACCAAACCCGTTATCGTGACGACGGATTCGACGATCACCCATACGTTTCCGGCTTTAACGGCGTCAACCGTCGTTACAATTGCGCTTCAGGATGGCGGATGTGATCAGACGTTCCTGCTTACCAACCTGTACCGTACTAACCAGCCGACGCTGGAATCGTTTCCGCTCGTGGTAGCGGCCCCGTCGCTCCATACGACCTATGCGATAAACCGCGGGTCGCTGCTGCTGGCGGTTTTGTTGGGAACGGGGCTCTTTGGCGTCATCAGCTTCCGGTATTTTTTTACCCGCCGGAAAGTCAGGCCGAGTGACAGCCCGCCTTATTTCCTGACATTTCCTGACCAGGAAAAAACCATCAAGGTTGCCGGGTCGATGGAAGTATGGGCGCGGCAACTGAATCAGCGCGAGGAAGGCCAACGACGGGTGATGGACATTGCCCGAACTATCCGGGCTACCGCGCGAATGGGCGGTTATCCCGCCATTTACTACCAGCAAATCAAGCTTCGTCCGCGGTATCTGGTTCTGATCGACAACCGGTCGACGTTCCACCAGCAAGCCCGGCTTTATGCCTACCTAGGCACCGTCCTGATGGAGAGGGATGTGGAGCTGGAACTGTTTTTTTTCAATGCCGACCCGCGCACTTGCTGGAATGAAAAATACCCGAAAGGCATCGCCATCGGTGATCTGTACCGCATCCACCGGGCCTCGCAGCTGGTTTTGATTACGGAAGGCGTCAGGCTTCTCGACTACGAAAAAGGCACGGTGGCGTCGTGGGTGACGAACCTGTTCGACGGGTGGGAGAAACGCGCCATTCTGACCCCGGTTTATGCCGAAAACTGGACGTACATCGAAGCCCTTCTCAGCCGGTTTTTCATCGTATTGCCCGCCACGCCCGAAGGGCAACTGCTGCTCCGGGCGTATTTACAGGCCGACGAACTACCCACATTTCAGGAACTACTTCGCCGGTTTCAACGGTCTACCGATCAGGTGGCCGACCGAGGTTTTTTCGGTAAATCGGCGGAAAAGCTCACCATCGCAGACATCGATCAGTTTCTGGAAACCGGGTTTGAGGATGAAAATTTAACCGAACCCGACAAAATCAGGCTAAAACAATGGGCCTACGCCACCGCCGTTTACCCCACTCCTACCTGGGAAATGACGCTGACCATCGGGAAAGCCCTGGAACAGTATTATCAAACCGACACCCTTGTAACGACAACTAATCTTCTGAAAATAAGCGCGTTGCCGTGGCTCCAGCAAAGCAGAATACCCGATCCCTTACGGGCCGCGTTGCTGGATCGACTGGCGGAATTTCCGCCCAACTTGCAGACAGGGATTCAGAACGACGTGCTGGCCCTGCTACAATCGGTGAAAACCGTACCCGGTAGCATGGCCGGAGAAGAACAGGAAATGCATACTTACGAGGTGTGGCTCACGGACGAAAACCGCCGGCCGGAAGCCTTGCGGAAGCTCGCGCCGTTTCAAAAAGCGGGTCTCATCACCAATCGGGTGGTCG
Source organism: Larkinella knui (assembly GCF_003858645.1). Lineage (GTDB taxonomy): Bacteria > Bacteroidota > Bacteroidia > Cytophagales > Spirosomataceae > Larkinella > Larkinella knui. The sequence continues at coordinate 1,544,560 of NZ_RQJP01000001.1, forward strand.
ACCGGCAGGTGGCCGACCACGGGCGTCGCCAGCAACTGGCTTACGTTCTGACCCTGGCGACGGCTGCGGTTTTGCTGTTGATCAGTGGCTATTTTATTCTTTCCCAACAGCCCAACCGGACCTCGACCGGTTTAAACCGGTTTTTTTATTCCCGGTCCGACACCACCTTTTCCGACAGTGCGGTGATTTACAACAACCTGGCCGCTTCGGTTTTGGATAAAAGGCTGGAAGACATCAATGCCGTGTCCGAACTAAAAAGCTGGAGTGCACGCATAGGATACGCATTTCCCCGAACCAGTCCGGTTCAGGCCTACTCGTATTCCACTCGTGCCATCCCCGAATCCGAGTTGTACGAGCTTCGACTGGCTTTTGTACTGGCTTCTCTGCGCAACCGGATTACCTTCGAGGCTCTGTATAACCTCCACGCCATCCGGTACGGATACGGTTTTCACCTCGACTCGTTACCGAATCGATCGGCAACCGACGTTTCCCGCGTCGTTAGTCCGCTCGGCGAAGTCAACCAGATCGTGGCACCAACCTCCTGGTTTCAATCGACCGAAATGACGCCCATGGACACGTTGGTGAGGCAGTATGTCACGCTGCTCAATCAGAACCTGCCGATCGATACCATCCGACAGAAAATCAATACGCTCGATAGCTACGGTGCCAATTTGAGACGGCTCGGAGCGATGCCTCCGCTGACCGATCAGGAAATCAACCGGGCCAAACAGGCCGGCCAATTCAATCGGGTCAGCCTCCTGCTTCCTTCTCAAACCGGTAAAAATATTCTCCGCGTCCGGCTGCCCCGCCTGAATACAACACCGACCGAACTGGATTCTCTGGCCCGATTGGACGCAGCCCGTATCAGGCTGGCGTTTAGACAGCCGCAACTGGTTAGGTCTGAAAAACCGGCCACCCAATCACCGGCCCCAGCAACGGCCAGGCCCAAAGCGAAAGCCGTCCGAAAAAAAGCCGCCCGCGCGGCATCGTCCCTCAAGGCTCCATCCAAAAGCCGTCCTTATCCGGTGCAAACCAAAACCGGAAGCGAAGAAAAACCGCCTACGGCCAACCGGAAATAGAGCATTTCCCGGGAGCTAATACCCGGTATCTCAGTGGAGTATAAATCGGTGCAAAAATAATTCCGGTCGCTCTTGTTTATTTATAACTTCTAATTAACTTTGAAACACAAAGTACTTTATACAACCAGAAATTAATAGCACAGGCAGCCCATTTCAACACCAATTCAGCAATGACTGGTAACGCCCGCCCGGTGGTTGAGCTGGCCAACAACTAACTTGAAAAGCCACAGGGTTGGGTTTATAGTGAAATCCGTAATTATCTATTTTATACCTTATAAAGTGAACAGGTTATGGCAACGAAAACGCATTTATCAACAAGGCCCGTTCATCCGGTTTCGGTTGGCACACGAATGCTGCAGGGCGCAGGAATTGCTTTCCTTCTAATTGTGGTTTTTCTGCTTGGCGTCAAAAATCCTAACCCCGCCTGGGGGAAATTCTGGATGATCAAACCGCTCCTGGTCGTACCGATAGCCGGTGCTGCGGGTGGCGTTTTCTATTACTTGATGGATCATCTGCGGTACCAGGGTGGCTGGAAGAAAATAGCGGCCCTGGTTTTGGGCTTGCTTGGCTACCTCTTTGTGCTGTGGATAGGCACGGTTCTGGGACTGAACGGTACGCTGTGGAATTAGTTCACCCTAAATAGCTAATAATGAAACACTTACCACTAAAACGTTACCCTATCAATTCATGAGAGACGAAATACTGACCCATCTGAACGACCCCAGGCAACTCGAAAAGATGTACCGAACCAACAAGGTGCCTTTTAAACGGGAATTCAGTACACTCTACCCGACCATCAAAGGCAACATCCTCGCCGATTTCTGGAATGAGAGGCTGAATTACGAAAGCGACGAGATCAACTGGGGCACCCGCCGGGAACTGGTCTGGGTGTTTATTGCTTCGCTAGTGGCAGGTCTCATTGCCAAGCTACCGGTATTTTTATCGATCAACGAGGAGTATTTTTATTCCCGCAATTGTGGTTTTATTATATTTCCGGTGTTGGCAGGTTACTTCGCCTGGAAGAACAAATTATCAACCGGTAAAACGGCTTTTATAGCTGGCGCAATGCTTGCCGGCCTACTATTTATCAATTTCTTTCCTGATGGTAAGAAGAGCGACACCTTACTTTTATCGTGCCTGCATCTAGTCTTGTTTCTGTGGTCAATAACCGGTTTTTCTTTTGTTGGTGAGGTAAAAACGGACGTTGAGAAGCGGCTGGGTTATTTACGGTATAACGGCGATCTGGTCGTTATGACCACCTTAATTCTGATTGCGGGTGGTATTATGACCGGAATAACCATCGGTCTTTTCAAGCTGATCGGCTTTAATATTGAACAGGTTTATTTCGATTATGTTGGCATTTTCGGGCTTGCCGCGGCACCAGTAGTGGGCACCTACCTTACGCAGACCAATCCGCAGTTAGTAGGAAAAGTTTCGCCGGTAATTGCCAAGCTATTCAGTCCGCTGGTATTGGTAATGCTGGCAATTTATCTGATCGCCATGGTGTATTCGGGCAAAGATCCTTACAACGATCGGGAGTTTTTACTGATTTTCAATGCGTTATTAATTGGCGTTATGGCCATCATCTTTTTTTCCATTGCGGAAACATCGAAGACAACCAAAACCCCGACGGAAATCTGGGTTCTTTTTCTGCTATCGGTTCTTACCATACTGGTCAATGGCATTGCGCTGTCGGCCATCCTGTTCCGGATTTCAGAATGGGGAATTACGCCCAACCGGGCTGCGGTTCTGGGCGGCAATGTGTTAATATTAATCAATCTTTTGGTAGTAGCGGGGCAACTTTTCCGGGTACTTTTAAAGAAGGCGGATAGCACCGATGTGGGAAAATCCATGGCATTTTACCTGCCCCTTTACGGCCTGTGGACAAGTATCGTTACCTTTCTGTTTCCGTTCCTGTTTGGGTTTCACTAAGGAAGCCGATCCGCCAGGGCTCCCGCCATCGCTGGAGTCCTGGCGGGCAGTTAACTTTCAACCGGGCTTAGCCGGTGCAATTGCGTTTGCAGACTGAGGCTCCGAATGTCCAGTTCCTGTTCGATCCGGCGGATGGATTCTTCACTGTACCGGCCCTCTTTGTGCCATTGGATAATCAAAGCCCGCTGGTGGTTGACAATGGCTAACTCACTCTCCACGAACTCTTTAAAAAAATTGGGCGCTTTTAGGACATCTCCCTTTTTGGGTTTTTCATCCACTCGCAAAACCCCGTTCAGGTAATTGGTCTGCTGCTCAAACCGGGTTTTCAACTCACTCAAAACCTCATCGTGCAGATTCATGGAAAGTTCTCCTTCAATAAAGGTGATCGAACTGGTAGTGATGGCAAGGCGGATTTTCTTTTCCTCCAGCACGGTTTTTTCCATCGGTTCCTGCACGTTGAGCCGCCGAATAAAGAAGGGTAAGGTCAGTCCCTGCAGCACCAGCGTGACAAAAATCACCATGAAGGAAATAAACAGAATTTCGTTCCGCATCGGAAAAGAATGCCCGTTGCTCAGGGTTACCGGCAAGGCCAGCGCCGTTGCCAGCGAAACAACGCCCCGCATGCCGGCCCAGGACGTGATGAACAGTTCGTTGGGGCTAAACCGGTGAAGATTTTTTTTTCGACGATCGAGTAAAGCGTAGATATAAGCCAGCGGAAAAATCCAGATTATACGCGTAACGATAGCCACAAAACTGATGAGTAACCCGTAGCCAATCAACAGCGTCAGCGACTCATTACCAATGGTTTTAAGAATAACCGGCAATTGGGAACCGATCAGAATAAAAACGAAACCGTTCAGAAGAAAAATTAAAATATTCCAAAACCCGTTGATTTGCATCCGGGTTTGAAACGAATAGATTTCGTACGAATTCCAGGACAGATACAAACCCGCCGAAACCACCGCCAGCACACCGGAGGTACCCAGGTGTTCGGCGGCCAGATACGCCAGAAAAGGCAGTAACAAGGTTATGGTGGTGGCCACCGTGGGGTTTTCGAGCTTGTTATGGATGTGACTGAATAAGTAGCCAATGGCAATTCCAATGGCGATTCCGCCCAGCGCTACGATCAAAAATTGCAGGCCAGCCTGCCAAAGTACAAAACTGCCGCTGGTTACTGCCGCCACGGCATACCGGTAGGCGATCAAGGCCGACGCATCATTCACCAGACTTTCGCCCTCCAGAATCGTAATCAACCGTTTGGGAAGGCCCAGGCCGCGGGTGGCGCTGGTGGCGGCAACGGCATCGGGCGGGGAGATAATGGCGCCCAGCACAAACGCCAGCGGCCAGGTAAAACCGGGGATGAATTCATGAGCCACCACGGCAACGGCGACGGTCGTCAGGAAAACCAGCCAAACCGCCAGCAACCCGATCGGGCGTCGGTAGGCCTTGAATTCGTGCCACGAAATGTTTCCGGCCGCTTCATAAAGCAAGGGCGGCAGAAAGATCAAAAAGACGACTTCTGACTCCAGATGGATGTCCGGTATGCTGGGAATGAAGCCCAGCACCAGCCCGGCAATCACTAACAAAATGGGGTACGGTATTCTTAATTTTTGGGTTACTGACGCCAGAGCAGCCAGAATCGCCATCAAAATTAAAACAATTTCAAGATTGGTCATCGTAACAAAACGATCTTTCAGTTTACGAAATGTACTTCGTATTTTGAGAAGATAAAATTGTTTCGACCAAAAAGACGAAAAGGCGTCCGTCCGAACCGCCGGTTCGGCACACGAGTTTACGAGGCTTTTTGTTTTTCAAAACCGGATCTAAAAATACGGTCCCAGAAGTCGGAACTAACCCCGTATCCGTGCGTTGGATCAGCATAGTGATGCTGCATGTGGTGCTTTTTTATCCTTTTCATAAACTCGCTTTTAAAGGTATGATGATGAAGGGCATAGTGCATCATATCATAAACCAGATAACCGGCAATGAACCCGACGAAAAAAGCGTAGTTATACGTAGCGGGAAGGAAAGAATAAAACAGAAAATAAAATCCGGTGGCCAGCGGAATACTCACCGATGGTGGCATAACCAGTCGTTTTGCATCGTTGGGAAAGTCATGATGCACACCGTGAAAAATAAAATGGATTTTCCGGCCGATGCTTCCCCTGGGTTCGAAATGAAAAACAAACCGGTGTAGCACGTATTCCGTCAGGGTCCAGACGATAAGGCCCGCAATTACCAGCACGCTGAATACCCAGATTGGAAGTTTACTGACCCCTATGGCGTAATAACTAAAAAAAACAATGACGGGAACGTAAATGACAAGTGGAACCCAGTAGGCGACTTTTGATAAACTTTCCAGAAGATCACTTTTAAACATTCGGGTAGATTCCTGTGAATTGGAGACATAATTTTTAGCCATAACTACGATGGTTTTATTCGCTGCACAATCGTTTTTCCGGTAGCCGGATCAACGCCTTTCAACTCAATATAAACCACATTGGGAGACCAAAATGTTCCCCCATCGATGCGAATAAAAATTCGGCTTAACTGACAGTTTTTTCGATCAATATCCGTATAAACATGGTATTGGTTGTTCGCATCTTTCCGGAGCACCATCGGCAGTTTTGAATACGCTACGGATCGCAGTTCGTACGAATCATTTCCGACCGATTTGACATTTATTCCGTACGCAAATTTGCGCTGAATAAAGTTTAAATCTTTGCGCTTCCCTCCTTCCGGATATCGAATCCAGAAAACATGAACCGGACTATTTTTCTGCAGTTTCCCCTGATCGTCCGTATTTAATTCGTAGCAAATCGTATTGGTATTCGGATCGCGCTGAATATAAAACAGAAGACCGGGAATGTTGCGGGGAACCGGAAAGGTATCCGGATTACTCAATGATGTAAGCCGATTCCGTTCCGGGGCTAAACTACCTTTAAAGGCAACCAGCAAGGAAGCAATGGCAACAATACAAATGACAGCCTTTTTCATACCTTTCCAAATGAATTCCAGCCTCTTTTAATCAATTAAAAAGTAGGCACTACGACTCTGTTTCCTGCTTTACCTAACCGGCTGTGTTTCAAAATGTTTTCTACCGTTTCGGGAGTTCCGGAGAACGGGCCCGACGATTCAATTTTGAGCGTAGCCATGGCGGCACCAAATTCCCCGGCTTCCTGCACGGAAGCGCCTTGCGTTTTTTTCCACAAATAGCCCGCCATGTAGGTATCTCCGCAACCGGTGGCATCGACAATACCCGAGGGCGTGAAGGCCGGAATGGTATAAAACTGATCGCCGGTATAGACAATCGACCCTTTGCTCCCCAGCGTAATGATCACTTCCCGAACGCCCAGATCAGCCAGGTACCGGGCTCCGTCCCGCACATCACTGGTTCCGGTAATCACTTCCATTTCAAACTCGTTGGCTTTCAGAATAGTAACAGACGGTAAGGCTTCTTTTTTGGCCACCCAATCGCGGTAGAACACTTTTTTTGCTTTTACATACCGCAAATAGCCCTGAATATCGAGCGAAACCGTTCCTTTCCGGGCCAATGATTGCACCAGTTCCACCGAAATATCGTCCGATAGCAAGGGGCCTAAATGAAAAATTCGGGCCTCGACGGGCGGCATGCCGGCAAGGGTAAACGAAGCCGCGGTGTGGTGTACATTCTGCTCGCGATGATCCTGGTTGGATTTGTAAATGTTCTCGAAATAGACGGTATGCTCGCTGGGCAAGGCCCACACATCGATGCCGTCGTGACGAATGTCATCCACAACGGCACTCTCTTTAGCGGCTAAAGCCGTCACCAGCACATAGTTAACATCGAAATTCCGGAGCGCTTTCGAGAAATAGAAAGACGTACCTCCCGGCATAAACTTTACCAATTGATCGGTTACAACTTTGTCGAGCGTAATGTGTCCGATGGTGCAGATATCATACATGGTTCTTAAAATCTTGGTGTCGTAAACTTCTTTGTCATCATTCCGGGCAAGCCGGTTTTACCCATTTAACCGGGTGAGCAATTCAGGAAGCTGGGCGAAATCGGTTAACTCCGCATCGGCCTCCGAAAATGGGTCACTGGTCCGGTTGGTTTCTTCCCAGCCGGCAACGTTCAACCAGACGGTTTGGCAGCCGGCCGCTTTACCCGGTCGGATATCTTTGGAATACGAGTCGCCAACGACCACGCAGTTTTCGGCGGGAAGTTGCAACTGTGTGACGCCGAGCCGGTAAATTTCCGGATCAGGTTTCCGGATGCCCACCACGGCCGATTCGACGACGGTTTTAAAACAGGACCGAATACCAAAATCCGTGAGGACCGTGTTCAGATTTCCGTAAAAATTCGACACCATCACCAGGGGATAGCGGTCCGCCAGTTTGGTCAAAACCGGTTTGGCTTTTTCTACCGTACGCTGCGCAAACGCATTGCAATCCGCAGCAACCGTTGCAATGTCCCGCTTGTCGACCGTATACCCATTGTCGGTCAAATAGGCGAACTGCTGTTCAATTTTCAGATACAGAACCTCGTAAAAGGAATGTTCCGGCTTCACAATCGGATGGATTGCCAGCGCCCGTTCGCCAAACGAATACGCTTTGGAAAAAGCAGCTTTATCGACAGGTACCCGGTATTTTTGATAACCCGCCCACAAAACTCCACCCCAATGCAAGCCGTTGGTATCAATCGTGCCGCCATAATCCAATAATACGCCTTTTATCATCGTCATCAATCCGTAAAATCAATCGTTCGTAACCAGTTCGGCAGGCTCAGACACGGTTTTGGCCCGGGTTATTCGCAACAATACCAGCCCGATCAGAATCCAGACCAGTTCCCGGATGCGCATGACTACCCCGATGAATAGCCCGGCAGCAGCCGGAAATCCGACCCATTTCAAGGCCAGCGCCAGGCCACCCTCGCGCGTACCGAGTTGCATGGGCGAGAAGAAAACCAGGTTGGCAAACAGCGAAGACCCCGAACTGACAATCAGGGATTGCACCAGTGACATATCCAGATCGAGTGCGCGGGCTGTAAAATAAATCTCCAGACACCCAATCACGCGGGCCACAAATTCCAGCCCCAGAGACACATAAAACCGCGGTTTTCGGTCGGCATACAACACCCGGATCTGTTGGTCGATTTCTGCCAGAGACTCCGCTTTCTCACGGGCAAACGCCTTTGCTTTCTTTTTTACCAGCGGTATTTTTTCCAGAAACTGAAATGTACTTACCGTAAATCCTTTTTTATAAACCCGTATAAACCAGTACGCCAGCGTTAAACCAGCCAGCGCCAAAACGGCACAACCCAGCAGGAGCGGTTTGGTCAAGGGTAAAAACCCGACAATCAGGCCAATCGAAACCAGCCAGAAAATGATGTGCGAAAACATGTGCATCAGGCTGTAGAGCAACACCGAAGACGTGGCTTTCTGAACGCCCAGCGCGGGTTTTAATTCCAGAATCCGGTAGGGCTCACCACCCAGCGCCACAAAGGGAGTAATGTAATTGATGGCGTAGCCGGTGATGGTGAGTCGCAGGATCGAGCGGAAAGGCAGCTTGCTCTCCGGCAATTCCGGGTCCTGAATGATGGCGTTGAAAGCCAGCGCATTCAGGCCGTAAATCAGCAGCCAGCTACCCACCACCGGAATAAACCAGACCCCCGTTTTGGTGATATTGAGCCAGATCACACCCAGCCCCATGACGTACAGCATGTAGCCCAGGGTTAGGATTCCCAGGATAAAAAATAGCGTCCTATAGTGTTGGGTACTGATTTTCACGTTCGCTGGTAATCTTCTGGTAAAAATGACGGCTAACGCCTTCCTGCTTCACACACATGTAAATCAGAATGGGGTTCAAAACAAAAATGTCGAAGAAAAAATAGATCCACGCCTGGTCGATGAACAGCCATAAGAACAGAAACAAAACCCGGGTATTGAACTGGATAATGTTGGTATATTTCATCAACGGGCGGTTTTTTACCCGAAAATCATCGACCAGAGTTTGGGGTAAACCCAGGTGGTATTTCTGCCGAACAACCGCCAGCAATTTTTGCAGGTTCGGTGAAAAGCTTTCCTGCAATTTGGTGTAATTCAAATACGTGCGTGCCACCAGTTTCTGGCCAAAATGGCGGCCCCACGTAAGCTGATCGTATTCTTTCTGCAAATCCCGGCTGTTGTCGAGCTCACTACCCGAGGTTCCCTTGATAAAAAACAGGTGGACGTTGCGGTAATAATCGGCCATTGCCGACTGGATTACGTGCGAAATTCCGGCGACCACCCCCGGAACCCAGATCAGCGCCGACCAGCCTTCGTTCTGGCTCCGCAAACAAATGGCAATGTGAATGGAAATAAACCAGAAATCACCGGCGGCACCGTCCAGAATGCGCCCCAGACGGCTTTTGTTGTTGGTCATGCGCGCCAGCTGCCCATCGGCACTGTCGAGCGAATTGGCAAAGACCAGCAGCAGCATCCCGATGACGTTGATCCAAAGTTCCTGGTAATAAAAAAGAATACCGGCGGCTACCCCAAAGAATATACTGACGATGGTAACGGGATTGGGGGTGATGCCTACGCGGGCGCAAAACCGCGCGATCTGGTACCCAATGGGCCGGTAAAACCAGATATCGATGGTTTCTTCGGTGTCCGACGATTTCAGGGTACTTTCAAATGAAGTGCGGGTATTTTCCGCGGTTTCCGGCCCGGAGGGGCTTTTTGTCACTGTATTCATGACGCGGTTTGGGTAAATTTCTGAAAAATCACTGCGGCAATCGGCGCGGCAGCCTCCTGACGACAGGGCGCAAAACTGGGCCAGTCGTTCAGATCGATTACGTGAAACGATCCGTCTTTTCCCACAATGGCATCGCCACCGTAAATATCGATTCCCAGCGCAGTGGCCGAGGCCGAGGCAACCTTCAGTAGCTCCGCCTGATCGAATGGATGATGGAGGGATTTGCCATTGATCTGTTCGTAATCAACATACTTGTGGTGATTATGTTCATACGGATAAAACCAGAAGAAGAAATCACTGCCCAACACCCCGTAAAATTTCACCAGGTCACCAACCAGATGCTGCGAAATCAGCACATCCGAAATATCACGCAAGGCATACTCCCGCAGCATTTCCTTGCCTTCCCGCGGGTTCGACACAAACGTGACGTCTTCCTTGTGAATCGCGTGAAAATCGCCCCGCTTGATCCAGTATCCCTTACCGGGTAGCTGATCAAAAACGCTTTCGCCCGCTTCTGCCGTAGACACAATGACGCTTTCCGGAACCGGTATATTACTACCTAACAGCGCCTTATGCATATTGATACGAAAGGCGTTTTCAATTCCAAATCCCGAATTGACCACAATTTTTCCGTCGGATTCGACCGTTTGCAGCTTTTTGACCACCGCTTTCTGTCGGGCCATCGTGAAGATGTAGCGTTCGGGGGTTTCATCTTGCTTAAAAAAGTCATCTTCACAACACAGGCGAACGTGGCATCCCAGTTTTTCAAGCGCCTGAGCGGTTAGTGAAAAAATAGCATCATCATTCCCGATGTGATTTGGTGAAAATTTCCGGTTTCTCTGAACTCCAAGTACTTCCAAGGTAATAAACTTTAAGTTTCCAGCCGGAGCTGTAGACGTCAATAGGTGTTTTAGTTGGCCTCGCTTAAAAAAAGCTCCGCCGTTTCAATATCCCGCACGTGATCCACATCCACAATTTTTGCGAACGGATAAGCCTGGATCGCCAGTTCTTTTTCCAGCAGGTAGCGCTGAAAATTCCGCATCCGGCTGTTGCCGCTTTCGACAACCTGACCCACGGCCTCCAGTGCTTTTTTCCTCAGCGCATACACGCCACCGGATATATAGGGTGTGTCCGTGGTATTTTTATCGGTAAACGCCACAATGGCCTGGGTAGCATCCACCGTGACAAACAGCGGGCTTTCATCATCGACAAAGGTGGTGACGGCCATCAGACCGTCGAGTTCAGGACGTCGTTCAAACTCCGTGATGAAGGCCCTGAATTCGTCTTCTTTAAAAACCGTATCCGTGGTGGCCAGACACAGTGCGTCGACAGCAGGCATGGTTTTCAACAGTTCATGAAAACTGTGCAAGGAACTGGGCGTCGATTGGCGGACCACAGCAATAGGAAGCGTTTCGCTCAACGCCAGTAAATGCTCCGCCAGGGGGTCGGAATCTTCATTGATGATCACCCGGATGGATTCCGGATTGGTATCCATAAAAATGCCAATCAACCGATCGATCAGCATCTGTCCGTTTAGACTCACCATCGGCTTTGGCAGCGTAATTCCTTCCCGGGCCAGCCGGGACCCCTCTCCTGCCGCAATGATCGCGTAATTCATACTCCTCCGTTTAAAAAACAACTCATTAAAAATCAAACCGGAACCGTCCCCGAATTCCCCACTCTGCCACATTAGGATGGTTCAGGTAATTGAAACGCTTTACCAGATCCAGCCGCAGAATTTTGAAAATATTTGCCACCCCGATGCTCCCTTCCATATAGGGGACATTTCCCAGGGCATAGCTAATCGTTTTTCCCTGTTCATCGACGGGGAACCGGTATACCGACGCCCGTTTATCGGGATTGTTTTCATCCCGCAACCCACCGGCGAGCGCTTTAAAGCTGAACACCTCACGCAATTTCAGTTTTTTCAGCAGCGGTATTTTATTGAACAGAAAACCGTTCATATAATACTGGACGTTGATGCTCGCATAGTGATCGCTGACAAATTCCAGAAAATTCATCAGGTTATAGGAGTTTAACTGATACGCGTACGTTTGGTTGGCCCGATGAATCGTGAGCAGCGGAAAAGGAATGTTTTTGCCGATCACATACCCGCCTTCCGCCGTCAAATCCATGTAACCGAACTGGGACAGGTAGGCGCGCTTAAAGATGTTGGCATTGAAATTATGATACTGATTTTCTCCGCCCAGAAAACCCTTCAGTCCGGCGCCATACCGCACTGTAAAAATGGGGTATTTGTTAAAAAGCGGAGTGCGGTATAGTTTTCCCTGGTAGAACTGCTCATTGGGAGCATACCGCAGCTCAATATTCAATTCGGTGTTGTTCAAATCGGTATTTGTGGGCAGGTTTCCTTCCTGAGCAACCGGAATGTACTGCAGGATGCCGGCCGGACGCTGGTTCCACTGCGTAAAGCCGAGTTTATACGAGAAGTGGTTTTCAAACTCACTGATGTATTCTATCCGGTAAATGTCATTGTATAACCAGCGGTTATTCTGTCCGCGTTTGAACGACAGCAGGAAATTATCTTCCTGAACAAACTGCAAATCCTGCCCCGGTATTTTGGTATCACGCTGGAAACTGGCGCGGACGTACTTCAGAGGAAAACTATAGACCGACTTGTTGTTGAGCGAATAGGTCCCGCTTAAAAAATACTTCCACTTCTCGTCCTTGAAACCGTAGGCCGCGTAGGTCTCAAAATACATCCGTTTGCTGAACTCCGTGGTGGTTCGGCCCCCGAATCGCAGCCGGAAGCCCTCGACCGGGTTGAAGCTGTAGAACGTGTTGACCGGCCCGATCTCCAGGGGTCCCACCGTTTTGTAACCCGCAATCAGAAGCGTCGCGTAACTCATCGTCCGACGGAACGAAGGAATGGTCTGCAGGGTATCGACGTTTTTGTAAATCACCGATTCCGATTTCTCCAGCGGAATGGGTCGAATCAGGTTCCAGTAGGCCTCGTTTTGCCTTTCATCAGGATTATCGACCATTTCTACTAACGGTCCGGCATATACGCTGTCAGGTCGGGTCGTATTGATTTCGTAGTTTTTCAAATTCACCACCCGCTGCCCGAAAATCCCGGGTGTATTTTCACCGAGGGCAAATTCGATCCCCAACGTTGTTTTACTCAGGTGATAGCGCCCGTCGATGCTTTTCTCAAATTCAATCCGCGCTTCCAGATCACGCAGGTAGTTGAGATTAATGTCCTTATTAACCGTCAGATACGCATTCTGAACGCCAAAATTCCCGTCCAGCGTCACAAAGAGTTTTCCTTCAAACAGCAGGTCGGTTTTGTTTCGGGGCACAAAACCCAGTTCGATAAGCCAGGGCGTCTGCGTTTTAATCGTGTCGCGAATAAAATATTTATAAAAAGTCGGAGCGGTATTGGCAATCGGGCTCAACAACATATTCGTGGCGATGAACAGGTTGTTGTCGTAGATGTTGATGTCTGCGTAAAGCCGGTTAAAATATTTGCTCAGCCCCTTGTTATCAATGAACCGCGGATCGAATTCGGCCCGGCGATTGGCCTTCACCCATTGCTTTTTCGTGGCCGGGTTTTTGCGGATGTAAAACTGGGAAAGTTTTTCTTCCATGTAAGCCGGTAAGCGGCTTTTCCCGTCCTGGTCGGTCGAATCCGGATCGGTGAACAGAAACTGATAGTTGCGAAAAATGCGCTTGCTCCGAAAGTTTTCCGAAAGATTGCTCAGTGCCAGCGAGATTTTTTCGTATTGCTCATATTCTACGGTGGCATAATTACCCGCCTGATTTTTCTCCTTGTTGTCGATCACCTGACGAATGAGCTGAACCGCCGGATTGTCGCGGTTGCGATACCGGCTTTTCCCTTTCACGGTTACTTCCGTCAACATGGTGGCATCCACGCTCATTTTTATATTGATCACCTGCTCCGCACCCTGCGTTACGGGTTTTTCAATGCTTTGATAGCCCACATAGGTAAACTTGATGCGGGAATGGGTGGCCGGTACCGCTATAACGTACTTGCCGTCAACATCGGCCGATGTACCCTGCGTAGTACCCGGTATAATTACACTGACAAAAGGCAGTGTTTCGCCGGTTCTGGCGTCCGTAATCACGCCTTTTACCTGCGTTGATTGTGCCATTGATCTACCCAAAGAAAGTAGGGCAATGCCGAGCAGTAGCGTTACGTGTGTGATGAGTGATTTTAACATGTTCGTGTTGGCTTCGGTTTTCCTCAGCCCTTAATTGCTTCCATCTGGTGGGATGTCTCTTTTCGTCGTGTTACAGCCATTTATTTTCCCGATACCATTGAAGTGTTTCGGCCAATCCCTTCGACAAGTCATACTGTGGCTGGTAGTTCAATTCCGCACGGGCGGCTTCGATGCTACAGACCCAATTCGGTGCAGTCAGCTCCCTGATTTTTTCCCGGTTCAGGACAGGAGCGGTCCCTGAAAACGTATACCCGACATCCAGCAGCCCGGCCACCACTTCCATCATACTGACGGGCAGATGAAAGCGAAACGGGTGCTTCCCGCTCAAGTTCCGGAACAAATTCGCCAGCGTATACCGGCTGTAGGCTCCTCCGTCCGATATGTTATACACCCGGTTTTGGTTTTGTTTCTGAAACAGGGCCGCCATAGTCGCCGAAACCAGATCTTTTACATACACGAAGCTCAATCGCTGCGGTTTTTTGCCGATGTATAGATCCAGCCCTTTTTGCAAGGTTTTAAACAGGATAAACAGATCCTTTTCGCGGGGGCCATACACCGCCGTTGGCCGGATAATGGTGATGGGCAGGCCCTTTTCCTTCAATTCTCCCAGGTAGTGTTCAGCCAGCAGTTTACTTTTTCCGTAACTGGTGACGGGTATGGGCAGGGTGGTTTCCGTTATGGGCTGTTCTTCCTGATACGATAAGGGCCCCACAGCGGCCAGGCTGCTCATAAAGATAAATCGCTTCACCGGTGTGGAGGTTGCCGAGGCCGCCTGAGCCAGATTCAGCGTATAGTCGGCATTGATTAAATTATAGGCTTTTAAATTTTTTGCCCGCGTTGCTCCGGCAGCATGAATGATATAGCGGTAATTTCCTTCCTCCAGGGTTCGTTTCAGGGTTTCTTTTGAACTAAAATCAGGATAGACCAGGACCGGACTCAATTCGTTCAGTTGCGTGAGGTCGCTGGTGCGACGTACAGCCGCATGGACTTCCAAACCGGCTTTTTGAGCCGCCTGAACCAAATGATAGCCAATAAATCCACTAGCTCCGGTAATCAAAACCCGATCTTTCATAGTTCTTTTTCGAACAACCTGTACCGCTTATACAATACGCCATTGATCTGTTCGATGGCGTGATTCATCAGGTAATTATCTTCCAGCATCCAGGAGCATTCTCCTCCCGTAATTTTGGTGCCGTAGGTATTTTTAATCACCGACGCGTACAGACACGCTTCAATACCGAGTTTACGGTACCCTTCGAGCACGCCCAGGGTCAAAACCCGGATGCGCGTAATATTCTTTTTTTGCAGAAGCAGCTTGAAAATTCCAGTCGGAAAAAGCCGCCCCCGCTTCATTTTGATCTGGATCTGGTTGATATCGGGAATTCCCAGGATAAACCCGACCACTTTATCTCCTTTTTCGGCGACCAGACAGAAATTCGGGTCCAGAATCAGTTTCAGATCTTTCGCCAGGTAATCGAACTCCGCATCCGTCATCGGAACGAACCCCAGATTTTTATCCCAGGCGGTATTATACACTTCCCGAATTTTGGGTACCTCGTTCTTGAAATCGCTCAGGTTCACTTTCCGAATCACAATTCCACTGCGTTTCAGGCGGTTTTCCAGTGCTTCCTGGAGTCGGAGTGATCGTTCATTAGCCGTGGCAACATTCAGTTCGTAGGCCAGCAAATCGATCTTCTTGCGAAGACCGGCATTGAGTAGGAGTGTTTCATAGTAGGGAGCATTGTAAGGCATCATGGCGAGGGGCGGGCGGTCAAATCCATCCACCAGCAAGCCACAAACATCATTGGTGGTGGGGTTGGCCGGGCCCATTACGCTGGTCAATCCCTGCTTCTGAAGCCAGTCCGCTGCGGCTTTAAACAAAAGATTCGCGGTTTCCTGGTCATCGATGCAATCAAAAAAACCGAAAAAACCATCGTTCGTATTCGTAAACGCCTTATAGTTCCGGTTATGGATGGCGGCAATTCGCCCGGTTATCGTCCGATCAGAATAAGCCAGAAACAGTTGGACCTGTGAATGCTCGTAAAAAGGGTGTTTACCGGGGGTCAACAGATCCCGCTGTCCGATAAAAATCTCCGGAACATAGTTTGGATCGTTCTGATACAAACTATGGGGAAAGTCAATAAACTGGGTTAACTCCTTTTTCGAGCTTACGGGCACGACCTGTTTCATACACTTTCGGTTAGGGGCATATGATTAACTTTCCGGTAGGCCCGGGCCAGCTTATCAACCGCTTCTTCAATCTGGGCAAAGGTGTGGGTGGCCATCATCGACAACCGGATCAGCGAATCCTGAGGAGGCACAGCCGGTGAAACCACGGGGTTTACAAACACGCCTTCTTCCTGCAAAATGGTGGTAATCAGAAAGGTATGCTCGTTATTCCGAATATATACCGGTAGTATCGGGCTCTCGCTGGCTCCTAAATCGAAACCATTCGCCAGCAGTAATTCTTTCGCATACCGGGTATTTTCCCACAACCGCTGAATGTGTTCCGGCTCCGACTGGATGATCTCGAGTGCGGCCAGGGTGCTGGCGGCAGCGGCTGGCGTCATACTCGCGCTAAAAATTAGCGAACGGGCCCGGTGCCGGAGGTAATTGATCGTTTCCATATCACTGGCAATAAAGCCCCCCAGCGAAGCCAGCGATTTGCTGAACGTCCCCATGATCAGATCCGTCGTATCAGTCAGTCCGAAGTGTGACGCCGTTCCCGCACCCATATGCCCGATAACTCCCAGACCGTGGGCGTCGTCGACCAAGACGGAAGCATCGAATTCGGTGGCGATCTGATTCAACAGCGGTAATTTGGCGATATCGCCTTCCATACTGAAAACCCCGTCGGTAGCGATCAGTTTAATCCCGTCCTCCGGCAGCTGACTCAGCTTCTTCCAGAGGTCATTCATGTCATTGTGGGCGTATTTGATCACCTTGGAAAAAGACAAACGACACCCGTCAATGATGGAAGCGTGGTTACTTTCATCCAGAATCAGGTAATCATTGCGCCCCGTCAGGCACGACAAAGCCCCCAGATTGGCCTGATAGCCAGTGCTAAACAAAACCGCGGCTTGTTTACCGGTGTAGGCCGCCAGTTTTTCTTCCAGTTCCTCATGGATGTCGAGCGTTCCATTGAGAAACCGGGAACCGGCACAACCGGTACCGTATTTTTCAATGGCCCGTTTAGAAGCCTCTTTAATAACGGGATGATTGGTAAGACCCAGGTACGAATTCGAGCCAAACATGAGGACGCGTTTTCCTCCGATAATGACTTCGGTATCCTGTCCGGACTCAATCGGCCGGAAGTAGGGATAAATCCCTTTTGCTTTTGCAACCGCTACATCTTTAAATGCAGCGACTTTGGTATGAAGTTTTTTGCTCATGAATTGTTTGGTGTCAAAATGTTCACGCTCCGGTCATCACTTGGTTATTTATCAATTGCTGAGTAAACCAATAAGTTTCTATTATAGTTTATGTTGCCCAAAACGCCTTCCTGATTCGATTGTACGGCCATTAATTCCGGTAATTTTGTAAGAAAGAGCAATTTCAAAGGCTTAAGCGATCAATTAAAACGATTGATTAAAATCAAATTAAAAAAAGCTCATTGTTTATACAGATAATTCAGTAACATGGTTATCGATATATTTTTATATTCTTCCAGATAGGCGGCAAAGCCGGCTTCATCCAGATTAAACAAATGCATTTGCAAGGCTTTTCCGGCAAATACCTGCTTAATGCTGGAGAATACGATGGATAAAAGAACGATTGGTGAAACAGGACGAATCAGGTTCAATTGAATGGCTTCTTCCACCTGTTTGAAAAAATACGAATCCTTCAGGGCAGGTCGCGCTCCCATTTTTTCGAACAACCCAACCGGATCCCGCTGTGCTTCGCTCATCAGGAATAACACCAGCGAAGGATTTTTCCGGTGAAACTGGTATTGCTGCTCCACAATATCTCCGATTTTCTCCCTCAAACTAGTGGGCATGTCCAGTGTATACTGCATTCCATCCATCAGTTCTTTTAACAAACCTTCAAAAACCAGCCAGAACAATCGCTCCTTACTACGAAAATAATAGTGGGTAAGAGCACTGTTCATGCCGGCAGAATGGGCAATTTCTTTCATTGTAGCGCCATCAAATCCTTTTTCCAGAAAGACTTTTTTGGCTGCTTCCTTAATCTGCTCCTCAGGCCCGCGATCACAAAAACTTACTATCATGGCACAAAGGTGGTTGCTGGAAAAATAAGAAACAAAAAATTAACTGATTATTTTAACCATATGATTAAAGTTTTAGGTTAAACTACATGAAAGCAATAAATTACAGTAAAAAGACATAGTTTGTCCGTTATTTGTTCTAAAAGTACCATTACGAATACCGCCCAATCGGCCCTTTTTTCAGTGCCGGAGGAAAAGCTTTTTCAACTTGGACGAATTAATGGCAAAAGGTCACTTGAGAATAGTACTATTTTCAAGATTAATTTGAATGTTCTCCAGAACGCTCAGGTCGGCGATTCAATGGATATTCTTCACCGAGGACCGGTATGAGCTAACTTTTAAATAAATTGCCGCTGCGAATCGACTAATCAACCTCAACCGCTTTCATCGACGGCCCGAACAGGATTCACTTCCGTAGAGGTAAACAAAAAAAAGGCAACTAAATTCCCCATCTATAGTAAATCAGCTTATGGTTTTTCAAAAAAATAAAATCATTCTACTAAGTACTTATCTTTTCCTTTTTTTAGGTAATGGACTCCCCTCCTTCGCCCAATCAAAACCGGCGCTCGCCCAATTACGCCGGCAGATCGAAGCCGAACTGGCCAAACAGCCGGGCCGGTTTGCGGTGGCCTTCAAAGATTTAAGCACCGGCGAGCAGCTTTTCATCCGTGAACGCGAAGAATTCCATGCCGCCAGCACCATGAAAACACCGGTCATGATCGAGGTTTTTAAACAAGCCGCCCAACACCGGCTTTCACTTTCGGATTCGGTTCTGGTCAAAAATGAATTTAAAAGCATCGTCGACGGAAGCCCGTTCAGTCTGAAAGCGTCGGACGATAGTGACACCCTGATTTATAAAAAAGTGGGCACCAAACGCACGCTTTATGGGCTCATGTATGACATGATTATACTGAGTAGCAATCTGGCTACCAACCTCATTATCGACCTTGTGGAAGCCCGGAATGTGACACAAACCATGCGCGATCTGGGTGCAAAAGATATACAGATCCGGCGGGGCGTGGAAGATACCAAAGCCTTTCAAAAAGGACTCAATAACACCACAACGGCTTACGATTTACTGGTGATTTTCGAAAAAATTGCCACCGGGAAAGCCGTCAGTCCGGAAGCATCGGAAGCGATGATCAAGGTTTTACTGGATCAACATTTCAGCTCCGTTATTCCGGCCAAACTGCCGAAAGAGGTGAAAGTGGCCCACAAAAGCGGTTCTTTTGCTACGGTTCGTCACGACTCCGGCATTGTTTATCTGCCCGATGGCCACAAATACGTTCTGGTCCTGCTCTCAAAGGAAATGAAGGATGACGCAGCGGCAACCGAAACGCTGGCCAGCGTTTCCGGCCTGATTTACCAGTACGTAATCAAATAAGACCAGGAGCCCGGGCGTTCTCTGTCCGGTTTGGAATGTTATTTGCTTGTCTACTCAATAAAGAATCATGAAAAAAATCGCTCTCTTCTTTCTATTTTCCACCCAGTGGCTGGTGAAGGCCTTCCCGCAGGATAGTTACCCGGGTCCAAAACCCGAAACCCTGTTTACGGCGGCAGCCGAACACGGTTTCCTGAACGAGTTCAACGAAAAGTTCAAAGCAGATTTCGACGCGACAGCCCAGTATGCCAGGGCCCAAACGATGGGAGTCGACGGATGGGAAATGAATCTGTTTACGGCCCGAAAAGCCCAGCTGGCCTTTTATAAGGAGCATCCGCAGGCGGCTCAGTTTTCTGACTCCTTCAAAAAGTACGTCGATAACTGCATTCGCTGGAATTACTGGCACCTGCTCCTGGCCTGGCCCATCGTTCGGACAAATGCCCAGGCTTCGCAGCAAACCGTGCCGTCGCTGCCCGCGGTGATGCTGGAAGGGCTGGATGAAACGAAGGTCAACGATGAAGCCGCCCTGACGGCCGAACCCTACCGGAATTTTCTGCTCTATTACGTGACGTATTCCAATTCCAAAAGCCGGAATTTTGCCAAATACACGCCGAACGACCTTCACAAAATGCTGCCGGAAAAAGCCGGTTTTGCCCGTCAGGTGCTGACGGGCAAGCCCTATCAGTATGCCCTGGCGCGGCTTCTGCTCGATAATTGCGAAAAAGCCACTCCGTCCTCCGTGCGTGACGTATTTGCGGCCTTAACCGCTACGCCCAATTCGACGGCGTACACGGATCTGGTCCAAGCCCGCTGTGGCGACGTGATGGCCCGAAAAGAGGATCCAAAACCGGAGGTGGCTGCGGCCAAAAAGAAACCGGTCGACCCGGCTGTTTTCTCGTTTTTAAATCAAAATGGCGAATCCGTCACGCTCGACGATTTTAAAGGCAAAGTGGTTTATCTGGATATTTGGGCCAGTTGGTGCGGTCCCTGCATCGGCGAAATTCCGCATTCCAAAAAACTCTACGAACGACTGAGCAAGAAGCAGTTGGAGAAAGTAGCGTTTCTGTATATCTCCATCGACGATTCAGAAGTTAACTGGAAAAATGCCTTGAAAACGCACCAGCTACCCGGCGAGCAAGGTTGGTCGAAAGGGGGCTGGCGGTCGCGGATCGTGCAGTATTTTGGTGTTCAGAGTATCCCAAGGTACATCCTGATCGACAAAAAAGGGCAGATGGCGGATTTGAATGCCAAACGACCCAGCAGTGCCGATGCCGTTTGGCAGGATATTCTGAAACTGATGGAAGACTAGCGGTTTTAATTATCCCGCAGCGGGGTGTCTCTCGAATCGGCGTACGCTTTACTGAAATCGATCTTTTTGACCTGGCTGGCGATGTAGCGGATTCCCTGAAAAATATGATTCATGAACAACGGTTCGGAATAGTCTTTTTTATCGTGCCCGAGCGTCGTACACCAGGTAAAGCCCCCGTCGAAGTTGTAGTACCAGGCTGCCGGATACAGTTGCGTAAAGGAACCGCCGAACATCTTCACTTTTTCGGATTCTTCGCCGTTGAGGGTGGTCAGATCGTGGGCCATCACCACCGTTGGTCCGGGCGACATTTCTTTGGTAAAGTAAAACTCATCCTCTTTCTCCCAAACTTTCGGAATTCCCTGCATCGATGGATGCTTGGTGTCGATTACGTGCGTTTTGAACTTCTGAAACTTGGGATGCCAGGCAAAAGTCCCGCCAATCATCCGCTTGAACCAGGTCCAGTTCCGCTCGGTCCCCGTTACCGAGTGAACGCCCACAAACCCACCCCCGGCTTCGATGTAGCGCCGGAATGAAAGCCGCTGCTCATCGGTGTCGAAAACGTCGTTGTTCGTACTGGGAAAGACCAGCAGTGTGTACTGCCTGAGGTTATCTTCCGTAAAAACCGTCGGCTGGTCCGACACATCCACTTTAAAACCGTGCTCCTCCCCTAGTTTCTGAATGCTCTTCGCAGCAAAGGGAATGTTGTCGTGAACGTAGCCTTTTCCGTTTTTGGTGTAGACCAACACCTTGACTTTCTTCCAGTTAACCCCATCCTTCTGACACCAGGCCGCGCTAGACGCGAGCCCGACAAGGAATAAACCGGCAAGAAAAACCGTAGCAAATCGATTCATGGAATGTTTGTAAGAAAATACTGTTTTATCGCCCGCAGGGACGGTTTTCGGGCGTCCCTGCGGAGCTTGAAATGGAGTAACGGTTCGTTTGGATGGGTGCTGAAGGCTTCTCCGGAGCCGGAAAATCCGAATCATCCCGTTTTTCGTCGTTCAATCCGGCATCCAAAAATCAAACCTTCATTTTTACATCCTGCGCCTGTTTCTGGGCTTTCAGCGCGAGTTCGGTAGTCAGAAAACAGTGGGCCTGGGTCATGGCGGTTTCGGTGCGATTTAAAATGTCATCGATCAAAAGCTTACCATAAGGCGTTTCGACCTGGCTGCAATCGATGGTTTTCGTTTCCTTATTGTCAACGAGAAACAGGTGATTGCCCCCCTCACGTCCGCTGATGTCTACATACTTTCGAATTTCGATAAACCCTTCGGTACCCAGAATCGTCAACCGACCATCGCCCCATGTATTGAGTCCGTCGGGCGTAAACCAGTCGACCCGGATATACCCGGTTCCGCCGTTACCACGAACCATCGCATCACCAAAATCTTCAAATTTCGGGTGCTGCGGATGGTTGGTATTGCCAACCTGCGAAGCCACTACTTCGGCCTGTGTTGAGCCCGTAAAAAAAAGAAACTGGTCGAACTGGTGAGACGCAATGTCGCAGATGATACCGCCAAACCGTTGTTTATCCCAAAACCACTCAGGTCTGCTTTTAGGAGTTATCCGATGTGGTCCCAGACCAATGGTTTGTATCACTTTTCCAATAGCGCCGGCTTTCACCAACTCCCCGGCTTTGATAGTTGCCTTATTCTCCAAGCGTTCGCTGTACATGATGGAGTAAATCCGTTTGGTCTCTTTCTGCACCTTACGAACTTCAGCCAGTTGTTCCAGCGTCGTAATACCGGGTTTGTCCGCCATGAAATCCTTCCCGGCCTTCATCACGCGAATACCGAGTGGTGCGCGTTCATCGGGAATTGCGGCACTGACCACGAGTTGGATGGAGTTGTCATCCAGAATCTCTTTTTCGCTTTTGACGAGCTTTGCTTCCGGATAACGCTTCGTAAACGCAGCCGCCAGGTCCGGTTCCTTGGCATAAAAAGAAACCAACTGGCCACCGCCCCGGATCACCGCTTCGACCTGGCCATAGATGTGTCCATGATTGAGCCCGATGGCCGAAAACCGGATGCGGGCAGCCCCTTTCAAACGACTACTGCCCGTACTGGGAACAAAATGCGGAATTGCGGGCGTTGCCAAAAGTTCTTTAGGCAAAACCGTCAGGCTGGCTAATCCAGCCGCCGTCGTGACGGACTCTTTCAGAAACCGGCGCCGGTTGGCTTGTGATTTGTTCATGGTATACCCGCGGACGTTAGTCCAGGTGATCTTTGATGGATTTAGTGTCTACTTCTACGAAACAACCAGCACGGACTAAAGTCCGCGGGTCCGTTTTGCCAACTCCAGTGCCTGCGTGGTCGTATGGTATTTGGCGATCATATTCGGAACTTCCCAGGCGGGTAAGGCCCCAGCTTTGAGGTAGTCCAGATACTTTTGAGCCACCCGGCCAAAATGCGCTTCGTGGCCTTCCTTGTATTTTTCCGGAATGACGACTTCCCAGCCCGTGGCTATTTTCTTCACATCGACGCCCGGAAACGTTTGCTGGATCGTTGGCAAAACCGTCTTTAAAGCCGCTTCCAGATCCGTTTTTTTGTCAACGGCTTCGATGTATAAAGTCGGTTTGTACTGTTGCTCGGCACCCTGACGAATGATCAGATTGGCCTTCGTTCCCCGCATGATCGAGTAGTGCGTGTCACCCGTTCCTTCCGGCGCTTTGTATTTCCAGATCACGGAAACTTTGGCGTGTACGCCACGGAGCTGGTAATTGATTTCGCCATTGCTATACACCCGCAAAACGCTGTCTTTCACCACATCCTTTTTGAGGTAATCCGGAAATGCGTCCTGCTTTGTAATGGCTTTGAACTGGCTCAGGGTCATGTCGGTGGTCCAGTGGCGGGCCGAATTCAACTTAATATCTTTCTGATAATCAATTGTTTGTTCCGGAAAACACTCCCACTGTACCAGATCCACCAGGTGCGTTGTTACGTCCACGATCCCTTCGCCCTGCTGGGCCACATCCATAAACCAGGATGGGCGGGTGAGGATGCTGCCGGAGACGTTCTTGTAAAAATGGTGAACACTTTCCTTGGTCACCGCCGGATTGTCGGGTGTTCCTTTTTCCAGCGTACCAAACACCCCGGCCTGCTGCGAAAACGCCCGTTGTAACATCGTACTGATTTCATACCGCTCGGTCATGATGTCATACAGCAATACCTTCTTTTTTTCGGCAGTAGCAAACGCTTCTTTTAACTGATTGAAATTGGCCGCACTAATTACCATCGGCTTATCCGCCAAAACGTTAAAACCGGCGGCAACCGTTTTCTGAATGTAATCGGTTTTCAACCGGTTATTGCCCGCCATTATAACGACATTCCCCGCTTTATCGGCCAGCATTTTATCCAGGAAGTCCGTGCCGAGATACACATCTTCGTGCCAATGCGTCGGATTCTCGGGTCGGGCATTGTACGTTTTTATTTTTTCCAGGTGAAGCTCGACATCCGGCCCATCCGGTGCGTAGACATGAACCGTCGAATCGACGCCCTCATACATGGTTTTCTGCACCAGTGCCGCATGAAAATGGCCAGGATCGAGGGTAATCAACTGAATCATGTCATCTTTTTTTTGACCAGACTGACAAGCGGTAAACAGGGCTGCCAACAACAGGCTGCCAACTACAGGCGATACGTTCATTCGGATAGATTCGGTAATTAACGGGATTTGGTTTTGGTGGATGCCACTGCTTTGATGGCATAGGGCGACCGCTGCGTCCGGGACAATAATTTATTGGCTTCCGCATCATTTTTAAACTGTTCTTTCTTCGGATCCCAATACAGTTTCCGGTCCAGTTTCATGGCAGCATGGTGGAGCAGACAGGCCGAGCACGAGCGGTGACCCACTTCGGCAGGGGCAATCGGTTCCTTGCGGCTGACGATGCTTTCCAGCCAGTTGCCGTGGTGTTCCTTACTGACGGGCAAATGGATTTCATTCGGCCCAATCACCGACTCGATCAGTTTAGGATCGCTGGCATCCAGGGCTTTGGCGGCTTTCTGTTTGGCAACCGGATCGCTGGCCGTAACGGCAGCATCCCCGCGTGACACAAAAATCCAGCCGTCGGTTCCTTCAAATTTAATGCCGTTGGGCAATTCGTTGCTCACAATCATGTGAACGCCATTTTCGTATACCGCTTCCGTGCGGAAAATACCGTGCACATCCCATAATCCTTTTTTGGGAAACTCGGCTTTACCCCAAATTTCCACCGGACCGGTGTATTCGGTATTCATCGCCCAGTGCGAACAGTCGATGTGGTGTGACCCCCAGCCGGTAATCATCCCGGCCCCAAACTGTTCGCAACGCAACCAGCCCGGACGGTCGTACCCCACCTGCGGATGCACCCGTTTTTCGGTGTAATAGACCTCGGGCGTTGTGCCGAGCCACATGTCGTAATTCAGATTTTTCGGGATGGGCATTTCGGGTTCTTCGTCGCCCGAGGGGTCGCCGGGTAAACCGACGTATACGGTTTTCAGCTGACCAATCCGGCCGTTGCGCACGAGTTCGGCGGCATACCGGAATTGCGTCGTCGACCGCTGCTGGCTGCCCACCTGCATGATCCGGCCCGTCCGCTTCACGGCATCGGCCATCAGACGTCCTTCCGAAATGGTCAGGGAAGCCGGTTTTTGCATGTAAACATCCTTGCCCGCTTCGACGGCATGAACCACCATCGGCGCGTGCCAGTGGTCGGGCGTGCTGATCAAAACGGCATCGATATCTTTGTTGGCCAGCAGCTCGCGGTAGTCGGAATAACCGCGAACACCGTCGTAGTCTTTACCGGTTTTTTTCGAATAAACCCCGTTGACAAGTTGTTTTCCTTCTTCAACCCGCCGGCTATCGACATCACATACGGCCATGATGAGGGCATTATCGTATTGCCAGACGCCCGGCATATCGTGGGTTCGTGAAATTCGGCCAACGCCAATGGCGCCAACGTTGATGCGGTTACTGGGCGCATTTTTACCAAATACGGAGGCCGGTACGATGGTTGGAAACCCGCCGATAAGCGCCGTGGTGGCGAGGGCTCCTTTGGCGGTCAGGTCGAGAAATGTTCTCCGGGAGACCCCCGATTTTTTTTCCGCTGCCATAAAAAAGTATAAGTTGAAGAGGTTTTTCGTGGAAAACACACCTGGTATACGCCTATAAGATGCAAGACCCGGTTTTTTACTATTTATTTTCCAAGAAGGTCCGGATTGTTAGCCACTTTGTCCTGGGCGCTGGCTCTTTCAGAAAAAAAATCGTCCGCTTTACCCCCTATTTTTTCCACTTAACCTCATTTTATTGCCCACAAGGCAACCCGCATCCTACCTTCGCGACTTCAAACAACAATTCTGCTGATGAACACGAACGGTAAATTAATCCAGTCTGCCCTGGGACTGGCGCTCGGGATGTGGATGCTGGCCTGTGGCGGATCCAACTTTGGGGGTATCCAATCAAAGAAACCGGTCGGCACAAAACCGGATAAAGCCGAGCCGGCCCGTCGGTTGAAGCATACGGCCGGAACAAAAACCCGTGGCTCAGAAGGAGCTATCCGGCTGGTTTTCAACGGCAACTGAAAGGAGCGCGGTGACCGGCGCAAAGGAAGTAGCAGCCGTCAGCGATTTGAAAGAACCCTTTGTAAAAACCGGTATCAACCGTTGCTCTGCAAGGCCCGAAACCGGTTCAGCCCTTTTGCCGGGTTGAAAGTACGGTCGTCCTGAATCAGTTTTGGCTGATGCTTCCGCACCAGCGTGCGGTCCGAACCACCCGCATTGCCCGGTGAATGCGCAAGAAGTACGGTAACTTGAGTAGTCAAATGCTCAATTTGCCGCTGTAAATCAGCCAGTTGTTTTTCAATGGATTTCATCATTTCTGTAGGTCTAATGGATGGATTGATACTTACTATAGTACAATTTATAGACTATATATACACTCGTTAAATTGGATCGACATCAATCTATAGTATACTACAATATTCTGATTAAAAGAGTTTTAGAAAATTCGCTTCTTACTATCGAATTACCGTATTGTCATTTTCAATATCGGAATAGTCTACTATACGGAGAAATTTTCAAAGTAATCCTTCCAAAAGTCATACGGCAGAATTTGGGCATTTTACCCGTTACCTTTACGGCTCATTCAGTATCTTTCGAGTTCTTAAACGCTCCCGATGAAGAAACTCTATACCGTTGCGGTTGCCTTCCTGGCTTCTACTTTTTCATTTGCCCAAAAACCCAGGGAAGCCTGGGATGTGGCCGCGTCGCACGGCCCCGCCAAAGAGGTTACGTTTACAACCCGTGAAGGCACCTGGATGAATCTGGATGTCAGTCCGAACGGTCAGGAACTGGTCTTCGATTTGCTCGGCGATCTGTATACCCTGCCCATAACCGGCGGAACGGCCCGACTGCTGTCGGGTGGTTTGCCGCTGGATGTTCAGCCCCGGTATAGCCCCGATGGCAACCGCATTTCGTTTACCAGCGACCGCGCCGGGGGGGATAACATCTGGACCATGAACCGCGACGGCTCCAACCCGCGACAGATCACCAACGAAGAGTTCCGGTTGCTCAACAATGCCGTCTGGACACCCGACGGCCAGTATCTGGTTGCCCGTAAGCACTTTACCAGCCGCCGTTCGCTCGGTGCCGGCGAGCTCTGGCTGTATCATTCCGGCGGAACAACGAGCGGTTTGCAGTTGACAAAGCGGAAAAACGACCAGCAGGATGCCGGTGAACCCTGCGTTTCGCCGGACGGGCGGTATGTCTATTTCAGTGAAGATGTGAGTCCGGGACCTATTTTCCAGTACAATAAAGACCCCAATGGCCAGATTTACGCCATCCGGCGCGTCGATCGTCAGACGGGCGAAGTGAAAAACATCGTGACGGGTCCCGGCGGTGCCACACGGCCGCAAGTTTCGCCCGACGGTCGGCAACTGGCGTTTGTCCGGCGGGTTCGCACCAAAACCGTGCTGTACATCCACGACCTGAAAACGGGGGAAGAATTCCCGGTTTTCGATCAGCTCAACAAGGACCAGCAGGAAGCCTGGGCGATCATGGGGCTGTATCCGAATTACGACTGGTTGCCCGACGGCAAAGAACTCGTGATCTGGGCCAAAGGCAAGCTGTTCCGGGTCCATGTGCAATCCCGGAAAGCCGTTGAAATTCCGTTTACGGTGAACGCTAAATTGACCATTCAGGAGGCCGTTCGGTTCCCGCAGACGGTTTTTTCACCCACCTTCGAGTCGAAAATGATTCGCCACGCGCGTACCTCGCCCGACGGAAAAACGCTTATTTTCCACGCGGCCGGGTATCTCTACCAGAAAACCCTGCCCAACGGCCAGCCCGAACGGCTGACCAAAGAAACCGCCAGTTTTGAATACGAACCCAGTTTTAGTCCCGACGGAAAATTTGTCGTTTATACCACCTGGAACGATTCACTGGCGGGCAGCATCCGGAAACTGAACCTGCAATCCCGCAAAATGGAGACTTTAACCCGCGAAAAAGGCTTTTACAACACGCCGGTTTTCTCGCCCGATGGCTCGCAACTGGTTTATCGAAAAGGCACGGGGAACGGTTTTATGGGTTTTGCGTTTGGCAAGGAACCGGGTTTGTACGTGATGCCGGGCAACGGCGGAACGCCCCGGTTCATTCGGGAAGATGGCGAAGAACCGCTCTTCAACAGCACCGGCGACCGGATTTTCTTCGTGGAAGACGGGGCTACCAAATCCTTCAAAAGTGTTACGCTCAACAACGCCGACGAGCAAACGCATTTTACGTCTCCCTACGCCACCCGGTTTGTGCCGAGTCCCGACAACCGCTGGATTGCGTTTCAGGAGCTTTTTCAACTTTACATTGCCCCTTTTCCAAGGGCCGGGAAAGCCGCGGAGCTCTCGGGTGGCACCAAAGCATTTCCGGTTTATAAAGTAACGCGCGACGCGGGCGACTACCTGCACTGGTCGAACGACAGCCAGAATCTGCACTGGACGATTGGCCCGGACTACTTCACGCGGTCCATCCGGAACAGTTTTGCCTTTGTGGAGGGTGCCCCCGAAAAGCTTCCCGCCATCGATACGACCGGTATTCCGATTGGTCTTACATTAACCGCCGATGTTCCGAAAGGCGTGGTGGCTTTCAAGGGCGCGACGATCCTGACAATGAAAGACGACGCGGTGATTGAAAACGGTATCGTAGTGGTTCAGGATAACAAAATTCTGGCCGTTGGCCCGGCCGGTTCGGTGACCATTCCGGCCAACGCAAAAATCATCGATGCCACGGGCAAAACCATCATGCCGGGCCTGATCGATTCCCACGCGCACATCGGCACCGGCGACGGCAAATCGGCTCAGCAACAATGGTCGTATTTTACCAATTTGGCCTACGGCGTCACCACGGTTCACGACCCTTCATCGAATACGGAAATGGTTTTCAGTCAGTCGGAAATGGTGAAATCCGGCCGGATGCTCGGTCCCCGGGTCTTCTCGACGGGCACCATCCTTTACGGGGCCGAAGGCGATTTCAAGGCCGTGATCAACAGCCTCGACGATGCCCGTTCGCACCTGCGCCGGATGAAAGCCGTCGGGGCGTTTTCGGTTAAAAGTTACAACCAGCCCCGTCGAAACCAGCGCCAGCAGATCATTCAGGCCGCCCGTGAACTGGGCATGATGGTGGTGCCGGAAGGCGGGTCGTTCTTCAACCACAACCTGACGATGATTATGGATGGCCACACGACGATTGAACACAACCTGCCGGTCGATCCGGTTTACAAGGATGTCGTGTCGTTGTGGAGCAACAGCAAAACCGGGTATACGCCCACGCTGATTGTCAGTTTCGGCAGCGTTTCGGGCGAATACTACTGGTATCAGAAAATGAACGTCTGGGAACAGGAACGCTTGCTGCGGTTTACACCCCGCGCCGTGGTCGACAGCCGCTCGCGTCGGCGGTTGATGTTGCCCGATGAGGAATTCGGCCACATTGGCAATTCCCAAACGGCCCGACAACTCGCCGACGCCGGCGTGAGCGTACACCTCGGTGCGCACGGTCAGTTGCAGGGACTGGGCGCGCACTGGGAACTCTGGATGTTGGGTCAGGGCGGTATTTCAAATCTTCAGGCGTTGAAACAGGCCACCATCGGCCCGGCCAGAAACCTGGGGCTGGATCGGGAAATCGGGTCTTTGGAAGTCGGCAAACTGGCCGATTTGCTGGTGCTCGACAAAAACCCGTTGCAGGACCTTCGCAACAGTGAATCGATCCGGTACGTGATGATCAACGGGCGGCTTTTCGATGCGGCCACGATGAACGAAACCGGAAATTACAACCGGACACGCGGCAAGTTTTTCTGGGAACATAACCGCTACAACGACGCTTTTGACTGGCACGCCGAAACCCAGAGTTTCGGGCATATCCATTGTGTTTGTCAGGGATTGCATTGAACCGGTTTGCATCGGTTCAGGCGTTCCGAGGATGGGTGCGCTGGCTGTCGGGGCAGGCAAAAACTGCCATATAATATATTAGCCGGACAAAGCGTTTATTAAACGGTCCTTTTGCCAGCCGGTCTAAAAATATTTCAATAAATTGCTGCCGGAAAACTTAAGCCTGAAAAAAACTGATTTATGAAAAAAGCAATCTTACTCCTTTTAATGGGTACTACTCTGTTCGTAAGTTGTAGCAAAGATGAAGACGATACTCCGGCGGTAAAAACCAAAGCGGAGATGATTGCCCGTACCTGGGAGGTTCAAACGGGTGTTATAACGGTAGGTACCTTGGCAGTGCCGGGTTACACAAAAGGTAATCCAGGAAACCTGGTGGATATGAGTAAGTTTCGTCTTGAATTTAAAAGCAACGGAGATCTGGTACAAACCAGCCTTGAAGGTGCTTCTTCAACGGGCAAGTGGGCTTTGTCTGAAAATGATACAAAGTTGACACTAACGACGACTCAACTTCCGGCGGGTGATGTCTGGATGATCGATAATCTCACTGAAACGAATCTCGATCTGAATCGTACAATTGCTGGAAACTCGACCGCTCCGGGTGATTTGTATTGGAAAAATCTGATCGATACCTATGGCAAGCCACTTAACATCACGTCAGCGGCAGGTGCGAAAATCGCCGTGAAAACCATCCCGGTTAAATAAGTACAATTTGCAAATAGTTTATAAAAATAGCCGCACCGGTATGAAAAAGCCGGTGCGGCTATTTTTATAAACTATTAAAACCCAAAAAGCTGGTTTTGATTACCGCAAAATCACCAAAGTTCCGCGCAGCAAGGGCCGTTTGGGTTCATAGCGGATGGTATAAACGTAGGCACCCGGCGGTACGGGTTCCCCTTTTAAAGTCCCGTCGAACGGATGAGAATACCCATCGACCGACTTATAAATGACTTCTCCCCAGCGATTAAAAACGGTCACTTCAACTTCCGGAAAGGCTTCGACTCCTTTCAATTCCCATACATCGTTCTGCCCGTCGGCATTCGGCGTGAAAGCGCCCGGCACCCAGATTCGCTCATATACCGTCACTACGACTGACCCCTCGGCTTTACAACCCGTTGCGTTCTCAACCTTCAACGTATAGACGATATCGTCAGTAATGTCCACCACCCGCGCATTCGCTTCGGTCGTGTCTGCCAGGTAAGTGGGTGGCGACCACCGGAAAACCACCGGATCGCCGGTCATTTCGGGCGTCAGGGTCAATGATTTACCGCTGGAAGTGATGACTTCTTCGGGAAGCAAAATCGTTGGAATGGGCGCAACGATGGCGGTTTGCTGCGCCACAGCCGCCGGACATTCGGGCGCAAAATTGACCGAATACGTCAGAACGTGATTCCCAATGCCCGCAGCTTTGGAATCGTACCGGGCACCCGACACACCGGGTCCGGCAAAGGTCCCTCCGGCCGGGGTTCCGGTGAGCGCATAAACCGGCCCATTGGTCCCACAAACGGACGGAACGGCCTCCATGGTCACCTGCACCCCGGGAATCTGTTCAACCACGAACGGCGTGGAAGTCGCTTTACACCCGTTTAGAGCGGTTACCTCGACGACGTAGCGACCGGCGGTTTGCACCGAAAATACCGGATCAGTAACCGTAGCCACGGCCTGCCCGTCGCGTTGCCAGGCAAAATTGACCCCGCCGACCCCTTCCAGGGAAAGCGATCCGCCGGGGCAAAGCCGGGTTTGGGCTGACCGGATGGCCGCTTGAACCGGGGCCGCCCGCGTCAGGGAGACGGTTTCGGTACGATAACTACACCCGTACTGCGGCTGGGTCAGGACGGCCCGAAACTGGCCCGGCTGGCTAGTGGTGATGACGGGCCCGGTAGCCGGAGCCGCCAGGAGCTTTTCATCCTGATACCACTGGTAAACAAGCCCGGTTCCTTCCAACACGCTCAGCGACACCGAGCCGTCTTTGGCGCAGAGCTGGCCGGTTGTGTTGATGGCTGACGTGAGATCGATAACGTTGATCTTCACGTTCTGCGAGCCACTGGCTTTGCCACACTGCGTTTTTATGGAAACAAAAACCGAATAGGTTCCCGGTTCATTGACCACTAATTTGGTACCGGTGGCCTCTGCCAGGTTCAGGCCGTCCCGTCGCCACTGGTAGTTCCAATCCGGATTGACCGTCGTTTGCAGTTCCAGCGACTTTCCCTTGCAGATCGTAAATTCGGTACCGGTGGGCTGATTGGTGGCCCAAACCGTCGGATTGGGGGTCGTGACCGGCGGGCAGTCGATAACCAGAAACTGAAAATCCCGGCGTACTTCGCCAATTTTCAGACCATCCCGGTATTCTTCCACCTTCACCGCAAAAACGAAGAGGCCCAACTGGTTTGGCGTAACGGAGAGCTGGCCGCTCCTGGCATCGACGGTCAGCGTCGGACTACCCGGAATGGCATTGTTGGCCTCAAAACCGCCCAGCCACTGCACATCCGGATAAGGTCCCGCCGACACTTCCTGATTGCGGCCCGTCCCGTTTTTGTTGAGGGGCGTCACCATCGAATACCGCAGTTCATCGCCATCCGGGTCGGAACCGCCAAATGGAAACGTAAAAGCCTCATTTATACAGAGGTATTCGCCATTGATGGTAGAAAACCGGGGTGACGAATTGGTAAAAAGCTGCCCGTTTTTTTGCAGGGCCGGAAATTCGAGGTAGAACGTAAAACCGGTTTGTACCGGATTATTGATGTTGTTAATGCCATCGTTCCGGTTTTGGGTCTGGAACGACATGTAATAGCCCCCGGCATCGTTGTAAACAGTCGGGTTGAGCTGGATTTCGGCGCCGAAGGTAGCAACCACAACCCGTTGGTTTTTGGAGGTAGCGCAGGATTCGTTCGTAAACACAACCCGTTGACGCTGAGCCGTTTCATACACATCAAAAACCAGCATCCGGGCATTATCGCGTTTGCGGAAGATTCCGATCTGCCCGCCGGTTGTCATAGCGGCCCGGTTATTGTCTTCGAGGTAATTGGTAACCGTGATTTGAAAATGCCCCGGCACATCGCCGATGGCGCGCATTTCAATCTGTCCGCCGACCTGGTGCGTAGCCAGGGCCGGAAAGGCCAAGCCCGGCAACAGAAGCCAGAGCAAAGCTCGGTAAACAAACGGGCGCATAGGTCAGAGAGTAGAAATGGGCAATACGAGCGTGGTTTTTGACAAAAACCAGTTTAGCTACTAAAGTTACTCTTTTTTCAATATGGGAACCTAAAAAGTAGGCCATCCTCAATGAATCAGGGTAACCGTTCCCCGCCGTTCGTCGACTTTCCCGTTCATAAAAGCTACTTTTATTCGGAACGAATAGACGCCACCCTCCGAAATGGTGCCCAGATACTCGCCATTCCAGCCATAGTCGGGGTTGGATGCCGGAAAATTCTGTTTCGTAAAAATGACTTCGCCCCAGCGGTTATAGATGACAAATTCTTTAATTTCAGCCACACAGTCGGTACCCAGGATCAGGAAAACATCATTGTTCCCGTCATGATTTGGGGTAAAAGCACTCGGCGTGTGAATCGTGCAATCGCCAATCGTTACGTTCACCGATGCGGTTTTTCGGCAGCTGACATCCGTATTTTCGACCGTTACGGTGTAGCGGGTTGTCTCCGGCGGTTTTGCGGTAGTAACTGCGCAGGTCGGGCAGGACAAACCGTCGGCCGGACTCCAGGTGTAGCGGTAAGTTCCGGGCGACGACACCACCGCGCGAAGCTGAGCACTTGCGTTCGGACGAATGAGGGTATCGGGCGTAACCGACAGGGCAATCGTGCTGATGACCAGATTGGTCGTTACCAGGCTGTCACAAAGGGGCTTGGGCCGGGCAATCCGGGTGTCGTAGGAGCCCGCGGTTTTATACACCGCCGAACCCACGGTATAGCTTTCGCCTTCGCAAATCGTGACGGTTTGCGAACTGCGGGCCAAAGGGCGAACGGTCAGTACGGTTTTTACCAGGCTATCACACACCTCGGTGCCCCGCTTGATGCGGGTTAAATAGGTACCGGCCCGACGATAGGTCGAATCGCCGACGGCATAGCCCTCCCCTTCGCAAATCGACACGGCCATCGGCTCCGGTTCATTCTGACGTTCAAAACTGACGATGTGGTTCAGTTGAAATTCGCAGGTTTCATTCAGGCTGGAAAACGGCTTGACTTTCACCCAGTAACGGGCTCCCTGCACCGGGTCGATGCGGATCGTCGGTGTGGTTTCGCCGGTATTCCAGACGTATGACGCAAAACCTTCCGGCGCTTTCAAGGTCATTTTAGGATCGACCAGCGGGCAATA
This sequence comes from Larkinella knui, assembly GCF_003858645.1. Lineage (GTDB taxonomy): Bacteria > Bacteroidota > Bacteroidia > Cytophagales > Spirosomataceae > Larkinella > Larkinella knui. The sequence goes on from NZ_RQJP01000001.1 coordinate 1,579,134, forward strand.
CAAGGCCGGGCTGATCTGAGCTTTCAGGCATTGCGCGTCAAAATACGCGTAGCCGACGTGTCGTCGCTCCGTGCAGCCATGCACCGTTACTTCCACCGTAATCGTTTGACCAACGTAGTTTTGAAGATTGATTGCCCCCGTCGTCCAGTTTCGAAACCGGAAATCGCCCTGGCTTTTAAACCCATCGATCGTACCGGCGGACGTCACGTTGTAAAGACTGCAACCGATGGTAGTCCCGTCCTGCGTCGTGATGCGAATCATGAACTCCGGCTGCTGCCAGACTTCGTGCCGGGGATTTTCCAGAATAACGGCAAACCGGTATTGGAATAAGGTGTTATCGGGAGTCACCAGGAACGTTCCTTTGATCCGGTCAAACCGCCCTCCGCGCGTCACATTACCGATCCGGATCGAGTAGTTGCTGCCGGGGGCCACCATCGGAATGGCTTCGCTGGTGATTCGGGGATCGTTGCCATCGCTGGCCCGGGTAATGAGGTGTTCATTCTCGATCGTTCCGGGCACTTCACTTTGGTACACTACTTTCTGATTGACGTCCTCCACCGCCCCGTTCGACAAAACCCAGCCCCGGGTAGTACCTTCTTCGAAGCCGACATTGGCGCAATCGACCCCCTGGCCCAATGCGACCGGAATGCGTCCGGGCAGAGCGTACATCAGGAGCAGAAGCAGGCGGACCATCAGTGGGTTTCTGTACCGTATAGCCATTGGTTTGCCGTTAGGAGTCTGCTCATCGGTACGCATGAAAGTTCCTGCCCGTTGCAATACGGCACGAATTCATGAACCGGCCACTGATGCGGAATCCCGATTCGTTCACTTTCTCAAATCGCGGTATCCAATTAGCTGAATCCCTTTGGCTTTGATCAACTCCCTGATGCGCGGACTGGTCCAGGTGTCGGTGACACCCTGGCGATCGACGGCAACCTGTTCATAACCAATGTGATGGATAGCCCGTAATTCCGGCGTATCAAGCCCAGGGTGATCGACAAAGAGATACGTTTTGCCCGGTTCCAGACTTTCGAGCATTTTGGAAAAGCTCTCGATTTTTTCCGCCGAAGTCGCGTGCGGTCCCAGGTAACCCGCAGCCGTAACGCCCGCTTCCTGCCTGGTATGATCGAGAATCAGGAGTTGGTATTCCTTCGCCAGTTTCTGAATCAACGCCTTCACGTCGTCGCCCATGCCCGTACAACCCATGTGGCCGGAAATGTGGCTGATGCGGGGAATCTTTTTCAGGCCCATTTCGATTTGCGCCCGGAATTCCTGTTCGACCTCGTCGAGTTTCCAGTCGTTTTCCACCAGGGCGCGTTTGGGGTAGTTTTTGTTCGGGTAAATCATCGGGTAAAAATACCCGTCGGCATCGCGCAGGCTGGGACAAGCCGACACGGGGCGCCATTTTACATTGTCCCACTCGCTGGTCAGTGCCAGGTGAATTCCGACATCGACCCCGGGAATATCGTTTACCATTTCAACTGCTTCGGGAAACCAGGGCGAAGGCACAATCACCTCAATGGACGACTCAATCCCCTCTTTGTAACATTTCACCAGCGCTTCATTGCCCGAGTGCGAATAGCCCATGTCGTCTCCGCGGACAATCAGACGGGGCGGTTTAGGTTGGGCGACAACCCTAAAAAACCACAGGACAGACAATCCGGCAAACAACAGACAACGCTTTTTCATCAGGTTTGGCTTTGAAATTAGTAAAGCCAGCGTGACGGCCGATTTACTCTTTTGAACGTCTACCATCCGGGTCTGGAAACAGCCCGCGTCTCCCCCGGAATGCGGTAGAAACCAGCTTTCACACCGACTTCAATAGCCCCCTTTTTACGCCGGAATAACACCTAAAAATGAACCATCAGCTTTGAAAATTCATACTATAAACTTTAACCTTAGTTTGAACTGCATCATTTTATTTATTATATGGTCCCAATAGGCATATTCTACCAAATCTTATGATAGAATTCTATTTTTACAATATTAATTTTAAATTATAAGCTATAATTAGAATAAAATTTGGTTATTGATTACCTCGTCTTTTATATTAGATTTTTAATTAATTTAATAATTAGATCACATACGACATCAAAAACAAACTTGATTTAGCCTAAAAAGCAAAATAATTACCAAAACAGTATTTTTTTTAAAGCAGTAAAAATCCTCTCAATTCGCCAATTCACTAAAAATAATCCTAGTTCATCTCACTTCGTTAATTTTTCATTTTTATGAAAAGAATATCTACCCCATGTTATGTGCTGTTTGCCATCCTGATCAGTTTGGCCAGCTACGCGCAGGATCTGACCCTGAAGGGACGGGTTGTGTCGAAAACCGATGGCGGGGGCCTGCCCGGAGCCAATGTGTTGATCAAAGGAACGGATCGTGGCAGCACGACCAACTCAAACGGCGAGTTTACGATCAACACCCCGGCCAACGCCACCCTGATTGTGTCCTTCATTGGTTTTAAACCGATTGAAGTGCCCATCGGCAATAAAACTTCCATCGAAATTCCATTGGAAGAAGATGCGGCTCTCCTGGGCGAAGTGGTGGTGACGGCACTCGGTATTACCCGTGAAAAGAAAGCCTTGGGCTACTCGGTACAGGAAGTGAGTGGCAAACAACTAACCCAGGCCCGTTCGACCAACTTCGTCAACGCCCTGTCGGGCAAGATTGCCGGGGTGCAGGTAACGAATTCCAATGGATCGCCGGGCGCATCCTCCCGGGTTCTGATTCGCGGTACCAGTTCGATCGGTAGCAACAACCAGCCGCTCTTTGTAGTCGATGGTGTTCCGATCGACAATGGCAACTATGGCTCGGGAACCGGGGTTGACTACGGCAACGGTGCTTCTTCGCTGAACCCGGACGACATCGATAACGTGAGCGTTTTGAAAGGCCCCAGCGCGGCTGCCTTATATGGCTCACGCGGTGCCAACGGGGTGATTCTGATTACGACCAAAAGCGGCAAAGGCACGAAAGGCATCGGCGTTGCGGTTAACTCCAATACCGCTTTCGATACCCCGTTTCGCCAGCCGGAATGGCAGAATGAATACGGACAGGGCAATAAAGGTCAGTTTTCTTACGTCGATGGTACCGGAAAAGGGGTCAACGATGGCGTAGATGAAAGCTGGGGGCCCAAACTGGATGGTCGCCTGATTCCGCAGTTCGACTCTCCGATTGCGGCCGACGGCACCCGGACACCAACGCCCTGGATTGCCCATCCCGACAATGTCAACCAGTTTTTCCAGACCGGCCGCACGTTAACCAACAACGTGTCGATCACGGGCGGAAGTGATAAAGGCGATTTCCGCCTGTCGCTGACGGACCTGAATCAGACCGGTATTTTGCCGAATACGGACTACAAACGGAAGACGGTTTCGTTGAATGCCGGCTGGAATCTCACCAAGAAACTAAGCATCCGGGCCACGGGTAATTATGTGAAAGATGGCAGCGACAACCGCACGAACTGGGGTCTGTATTTTATCTGGTTTGGCCGTCAGGTGGACATGGAAAACCTGAAAAACTACACGGCGCCCAACAGCATTTACCAGAACAACTGGAATAACAATTACTGGACAAACCCGTATTATGTTCTGAACCTGAGTACGAAATTCAACGAAAAAGACCGGCTCTACGGCAATCTGGCAGCCACCTACAAATTTACGCCCTGGCTAACGCTGACGGCCCGCACGGGAACGGACGTTTACGAAGATCGTCGGAAAACAAAAGGAGCCGCCCGGATCGATAACCTGAACGGCGCCAAACAGTACGACAGCTACAACGAAGAGCAGATTTTCATCCGCGAGTCGAACTCCGACTTCCTGCTGAATGCCACCCATAAATTCGGCGAGTTCGATGTGACGGCCAATATCGGGGGCAACCACCGGACCAACTACTACCAACGCAATTACATGGGTGCTACGGAGTTAGCGATTCCCCGCGTCTGGAACCTGGGCAACTCCCGCCAGGCCAAAGTAGCCGAAAACTCGTACACAGAAAAGCAGGTCAACAGCGCTTACGCATCGGCCAACCTCGGTTTCCGCAACTACCTGTTTCTGGACCTGACCGCCCGTAATGACTGGTCGAGTACGCTGCCCGCCAATAACCGCTCGTATTTCTACCCGTCGGCTTCCCTCAGCGCCGTTCTGACCGACATGTTCAATCTTAACTCACCGGTATTGTCGTTTGCCAAAGTACGCGCCGGTATTGCCAGGGTTGGTAACGACACGGATGCGTATAACCTGATTCAGGCGTATACCTATCAGAATCCCTGGGGAAGCACGCCGTCGCTGGCCGAAAACAACACGATGCTGAACGCCACGCTGAAGCCTGAAATTACCAGTTCCTACGAAGTGGGTGCTGAGGTAAAACTCTGGCATAACCGCATCGGGCTGGATGTGACGTATTACGACAAACAGTCGTTCAACCAGATACTGAGCGTAAACATTTCCCAGGCTTCCGGTTTTAATTCGAAAGTACTGAACGCCGGTAAACTGCAAAACAAGGGCATTGAAGTCCAATTGAGCGCAACGCCCATACAAACCGGTGCCTTTCAGTGGGACATTGGTGTAAACTGGGCCCGCAACCGCAACAAGGTGGTCGAACTACCAGACGGCCTGACGACCTACACCCTGGGAACGGTGCGCGGTATGACGATCGAAGCCCGCGTTGGCCAACCGTACGGCACGTTCTTTGGCCAGGGTCTGCTGCGTGACCCCAACGGCAATGTCATCTACGACAAGAGCGGTTATCCACAGATCAATCCAGCCCGCCGGATTCTGGGCAACTTTACCCCGGACTGGATTGGTGGATTCCAGAACACCTTCCGCTACAAAAACCTGTCTTTGAGCACCTTGATCGACGTTAAATCGGGTGGCGACATCTTCTCGCAAAGCGTGAATATCGGTCGCTATACCGGCGTCCTGAAAGAAACCACGGTGGGTCGCGAGGATGGCATTATCGGTCAGGGCGTGGTCAATACCGGAACCGCCGAAAGCCCGGTTTATACGCCAAATACGACCAAAATCTCTTCCGAAGAGTGGCACAAAAAATACTACTCGCTGACCAACAACGAAGTAACGCTGTTTGATGCCAGCTACGTGAAACTGCGCGAGGTGAAACTGACTTACATGATTTCCGGTCAGGTGTTCAAAAAACTACCGTTCCGCGACATCGCTCTCTCGATTGTGGGCCGTAACCTGGCGTTGCTCCACAGCAATGTTCCGCACATCGATCCGGAAACCAGCTACTACAACGACGGAAACCTGCAGGGAATTGAAAACGGCCAGACGCCGACCACCCGCACGATGGGCTTCAACATCAGCTTCAATCTGTAAAACCGTTTAAGGTTTTTAGTTTATAGTTGGCTAACAGCTTCACTACCAACCAAAAACTATAAATCATAAATCATAAACTAAAATCATGAAACGCATTCTTCATACCTTGAAAAATAAAACCGTTCTGGCGGCCCTCCTGCTGGGTGCTTCCGCCTGTACGGGCGACTTTGATGAAATCAATACCAACCCCAATGCGCCGACGGTTGCCTCGGCGGATCTGTTCCTGCCACACGGTATTCAGAGTGCCGTCGATGCCTATTGGGGCGGCTCACTGGGCATGGACGTGGGGGATCTGATTCCGCAATACTGGGCCCGGATTCAATATACGGACATCGATCAGTATACCATCACCAGCGATGTGTACGGCGGGTCGTCCTGGCAAATATTCTACATCGAATCCCTAGCCGATTACCAGCGCATTTATAAACTTGGCAAGGAAACCAATAATCCCAACTACCAGGCGGTGGCGGTGATCATGCGCTCGTGGGTGTTTTCGCTACTGACCGATATCTACGGCGACATTCCCTACAAGGAAGCACTTCAGGGGCTGGAAGGCACCTTATCCCCCAAATACGATGCCCAGAAAGATGTGTATGCGGGATTGATTGCGGAGTTGAAAGCGGCCAATGACATGCTGGTGCTCAACGATGCCACCAAAGGCATCGCGGGCGACATTCTGTTTGCCGGTAACCTGACCAAATGGAAGAAATTTGCCAATTCACTCAGCCTGCGTTTGCTAAACCGGATGCTGGGAAAAGCGGATGCGCCGATCGATGTAAAAGCGGAGATCAACCGGATTCTGAGCGACCCGGCGAAATACCCGGTTATGGAGTCGAATGCCGATAACATTCAGTTGAATTACCTCGATGCTACCAACAACAATAACCCGATCAACCAGAACCGCAAAACGCGGGACGACCACCGGGTTAGTGCCACGCTGGTGAACAAATTGAAAGCCATGAACGACGCCCGGCTGGCGGTTTACGCCGACAAACCGGCCGCCGGTGGTGATTTTCTGGGGGTTCCCAACGGACTTTCCGGTGCGGATGCCAATGCGCTGGGCCTGGCCAAAACGTCCAAGGTTGGCGCGTATTTCGTGTCACCAACGGCCCCGGGCGTCATCATGAGTTATGCCGAAATGCTGTTCATTAAAGCGGAATTTGCCTACAAAGGCATCACCACGGCGGGCGATGTGGCCACCAACTATACGGCCGGCATCAACGCTTCGTTTGCGCAATACAAGCTGACGGCCGATGCGGCTTATCTAGCGGCCAACGCCCTGAAAACCGGCGCAGCGGGGTATACGCAAATCATGGAGCAGAAATGGATCGCCTTGTATGGTCAGGGTCTGGAAGCCTGGGCGGAATACCGGCGCACGGGCATTCCGGCCCTTTCACCGGCGGTGATCAACACCAACGGCGGGGTGATTCCAACCCGGCTGCCGTATCCGGGAACGGAGGAGTCGCTGAACTTCAAGAATTTCAGCGATGCCCTCACGAAACAGGGCGGCAAAAATGACATGAAAACCAAACTCTGGTTTGCCAAATAACTATCCATCAGAAGGGTACGGAACCATACGTACCCTTTTTTCTAGTTCTACTAAACTAATTTCCCCATGAAAAACTGGCTTTACCCTACCCTGCTTGCCTGCCTCGCCACCGGCGTTATCCCGGCATCGGCGGGCGATGATGAAAAAGCGTTGCTGAAAAAAGCGAAGAAAATTCACGAAAGAGCATTTACCGTCGACACCCACGCCGATACACCGATGTTGCTCTCGCGACCCGGATTCGATGTCACAAAAGACAACGACGCCCGCACCACCAACAGCAAAGTGGATTATCCGCGGATGCGGAAAGGCGGTCTGGATGCTATTTTCTGGGCGGTTTATCTGGGCCAGGGGCCCCGCACGCCGGAAGGCCACGAAATCGCGAAAACAAAAGCCCTGGGCATTTTCGATGCGATTCATACGACGCTCAAAAATACCGGTTCCGAAGCCGAGCTGGTAACGACGCCACAGGATGCTTTACGCGTCGGTAAAACCGGGAAACGCGCGATTTTCATCGGGGTAGAAAACGGCTATCCGATGGGTCACGACCTGTCGATGCTGAAGAAATTCTACGACCTCGGCGCCCGCTACATGACGCTCTGCCATTCGAGCAACAACGACATCTGCGACTCATCCACCGATCCGAAAGGAGCCGAATACCAGGGACTCAGCCCCCTGGGCGAGCAGGTGGTGGCCGAAATGAACCGGCTCGGCATGATGATCGACGTTTCGCACGTTTCGGACTCGACCTTTTATGATGTCGTCCGGCTGTCGAAAGTACCCATTATCGCTTCGCATTCAGGGGCCAAAGCCGTCTGCGATCACCCCCGCAATTTGACCGACGACATGCTGAAGGCACTGGCGAAAAACGGTGGCGTGGTACAGTTGAATCTATTGAGCGACTATGTCAAAACCATTCCGGTGAGCCCGGAGCGTGAAGCCGCGCAGAAAGCCATGCTGGAAAAATGGGGCGTGAAAGACCGCCGGGCGATGATGGGAGCCATGAGCAAGCTGTCGGAAGACGATCAGAAGAAACTGCGGGCCGACTTTATGGAGCTGAACAAAAAATACCCCGTTCAGCTGGCTACCGTGAAAGACGCCGTTGACCACATCGACCACATCGTTAAACTGATCGGAATCGACCACGTCGGGATGGGTGCCGACTTCGACGGCGGTGGTGCGCTGGCCGACTGCTTCGATGTGGGTCAATACGAAAATTTCACCGTCGAGTTTGTCCGTCGCGGGTATTCCAAAAAAGACATCGAGAAAATCTGGAGTGGCAATTTTTTTCGGGTCATGAAAGCCGTGGAAAAAAGCGCCCCGACGGAAATGATCGGAAAATAACCCACCGGTTTTTTTAAGAAGAATGTAAAGTTTATTAACATGTGAATCGAAAATGCCCCGCCACCTGGTGGGGCATTTTTTATGGGTCCAGCCCTAAAAAGTCCGCAAAAATGGTTAAGCTTGCCGGAGTAGAACGACCTTTCCCATGAAAAAAATCCTGATCCTGTTCCCTACGCTGCTGCTGAACGTTTTTCAAATTTATGCCACCCATCGAACGGTCAAAAGTAATGGAAGCCTTTAACTACCACCAGAAACCATGATATCACCGGAAAAACCAGGCCGCAGGGCGTTTGTCGGCACCCTCACCAAAGCCTCTCTTTTACTGACGGTTCCGGGAATCAACCCCACGGAACATTTCCGGCAACCCGCCCAGCCCGTTACCGTGGGCCAGGTGATGGAACTGATTCTGAAAACCATCCCGAATGCGCCGTTTCCAAAAACCGTCGACACCCTGAAATCCGGGAATGCCGAGCAGAAAGTGACCGGTATCGTTTCCACCATGTTTGCCACGATGGAGGTCATCCAGCAAGCCATTCGGCTGGGAGCCAACTTCATCATTGTTCACGAACCAACTTTTTACAACCACGCCGACGAAACCGACTGGCTGCAAAAAGACGAAGTTTTCCAGAAAAAGCACGCGCTGCTCGAAAAAAACGGCATTGCGGTCTGGCGGTTCCACGATTACTGGCATTCCCACCGACCCGACGGCATCCGGATGGGCGTGGTGACCGCTTTGGGTTGGGAGAACTACCTGGACGAGAAAAATCCGCGCCTGATCACGCTCCCCGCGCCGATGCCGCTCAAGCAGATTATTGCCCATGCGAAGGCAAAACTGGGTATCGCCCAGATGCGGGTGGTGGGCGATCCGGCGCAACTCTGCCGGCGGGTTTTGCTCATGCCGGGCGCTTCGGGCGGCCGGAGCCACATCATGGCTCTGCAGCAGGACAAACCGGATGTGCTTTTGTGCGGGGAGATCAGCGAGTGGGAAACCGCCGAATACGTTCGGGATGCCCGGCAACAGGGGCAAAACCTGTCCCTTGGAATCCTGGGCCACATCATGAGTGAAGCGCCCGGCATGCAGTGGCTGGTGCCCTGGCTGCAACCCAAACTACCCGATCTGAAAATCACCTACGTGGACTCAAAAAACCCCTTCACGTATTTATAAACCGGGTTTATCAAAACCCGGTTTCGCTCAGATAAAGCTGTCGTCCAGTTCGCCCACTACGGTTAGCTCCTGTACGTCGAACCATTCTTCCGAATCGTCATCCAGGCGGCACAGCGCCTGGGTTTCGTCTTCATTCATACTCGAAACCGTCATCGGGTGGCCGTTGTTGATGCCTGCATTGCTGTGTTTTACAGTATCTCCGTAGTGCATGAGTGGGTGGTTTTATCCGAAGGTATTTTCTCGAAAAGAGGGCAAGCGATAGGCGCTTTGCGGTTTATCAAACTTACGAAAAAAGCCCGCATTTTCGAGATTTGGCGGGCGGTTACCTTGCAATTCCCAAAAACACATTTCCCGAAACCCATTCATCACATTCTCCCGCTCCTGCATTTGCTTGTCATAAAACAATTGCTCTATTTTGCGCCAAACTAATACCAGTGGTCATTTTCCAAGCTGTTTACCACGCCAATCTCTCTGCTTTTCCGGCTTACCTGTCAGAGCGGTTTTACGTCCGGTAGATTCACAGTCTATAGCTCAACGTACCCGTAATCGTAATTAAACCTTAACGCCCTGTAAATACCCGTCAAGTACCCTTTCCTGTACCTTTGCCCCGAATAAACGCAGGAACTGCCCTTCCGAAAAGGTTACTTTTCGGCCAAGCTGCGTCTAACATGCAGTCAAAACCGTACGAACCAATTAAAAATCAAACCCCTTTTCAAATGATGCCTCCAATTTTACGTAAACCATTTCGCCCGGCGGGCTGGGCCGCTCTGGCCCTGCTCTGCGCGGGTCTACCCGCTCAGGCCACCATCCTGCCCGGCAAAGGCGGATCAGCCACCCACGCCCAGGCGGCCCAGGTAACGGTTACGGGCAAGATTACCGATGAAAAAAACCAGCCCCTTCCGGGCGCAACCGTCATCGCCAAAGGAACAACCGCCGGTACGGCCACCAACGCTTCGGGCGAGTATTCCATTACCGTGGCCGGGCCCCAGTCCGTTCTGATTTTTTCTTATGTCGGCTATCTTTCGCAGGAAGTAAGCGTTGGCAGCAAACCAGTCATCAACATCCAGCTTGCTCCGGATTTGAAGCAACTGAGTGAAGTGGTCGTAACGGGCTACGGAAGTCTGTCGAAACGGGAGGTGACCAGTTCCATTGCCTCCATCAAACCGGAAGATTTCAACCGCGGAGTCGTGGTGTCACCCGCCCAATTGCTGCAAGGCAAAGTGGCCGGTCTGAACATCACCCGCTCCGGTGACCCCAACGGCACCCCTTCCGTCACCTTACGCGGTCCTTCAACCCTGCGCGAAGGGGCGGCCCAACAGCCGTTCTACGTAATCGACGGGGTGCCCGATGCGTCCATCGACCTGATTCCGCCGGATGATATCGTTTCGATCGATGTACTGCGTGACGCTTCGGCCACCGCCATTTACGGAGCGCGGGCCGCCAACGGCGTTATTATCGTTACCACCAAACGGGCCAAAGCGGGTCAATCCCAACTGACGTACAGTGGCTATACCGCCCTCGAGCAGGTTTCCAACCGCATCGATGTGTTGACGGGTGACGAAATCCGGTCGTACCTGAAAGCCAACGGCAAAACTCTGGCGCCGGCAGATGAAGACAACGTCAATACCGACTGGCAGAAGGAAGTGATGCGCAGTCCGGTTTCGCACAGCCACACCATTTCGTTTCAGGGGGGCAGCAACAATACGTTATACGGTGCCAGCGTCAATTACCTCGACAATCCCGGCGTCCTGCGCGGGTCCTCGCGGGAACGGACCATTATTCGGGCCAACGTACAGCATTCAGCGTTCAACAACCGGCTGCGGCTCGATCTTTCGGTAGGAAATACCTTCAATACCGCCAAAACCATTCCCAGTGGCGTTTATGAAAATATGGTTCGGTATCTGCCAACGGTGAACGTTCGGAACCCGGATGGCACGTTCAAGGAAAACTTTGGTCGGGGCAACTCCAATCCGGTGTCCCTGATCGAAAGCATTACCGAAAACCGGAAGACCAAAACCTTCATGGCGAACGGAAAAATCCAGGCCGAGATTCTGCCGAATCTGTTCTACAACGCCAACCTGGCCATTCAGGATGAGCAGATCAATTATAACTACTACGCGAATCGGTACGCCCAGGGAGCCCTTACCACCGGTGGGATCGCCATTCGTTCGGCCTACGCCAATACCAAGAAAATCATCGAGTCGTATTTCAATTACGACAAGCAGTTTGGCAACCATGACCTGAAATTGCTGGCCGGCTATTCGTGGCAGCAAGACCGCCAGGGCGATGGCTTTCAGACGTCGACACGGGGTTTCGTATCGGATGCCTTGCTGTATAACAACCTGGGTCTGAGCAGCCCACCGCTCGGTTTCGTCTCCGACTTCGGCAATACGGTTATCAAAACCCTGCGCCTGATTTCGTATTACGGCCGGATCAATTACCAGTACAACGAAAAATACCAGCTCCAGGCTTCGGTTCGTCGCGACGGCTCGTCCGCTTTCGGAAAAAACAACCAGTGGGGCTTGTTTCCAACGGTTTCGGCGGGCTGGCAGATCAGCAAGGAACCCTTTATGGCTAACGTCACGGCGGTCAGTGATCTTAAACTGCGCGTCGGATATGGGGTTACGGGGAATTCGCTGGGCTTCGATCCGTTCGTTTCCATTCTCCGCTACGGTTCGACGGGCCGGTTCTACTACAACGGCAGCTACATCAACGGCGTTGGTCCGACCCAGAACGAAAACCCGGATCTGAAATGGGAAAAAACAGCCATGCTCAACGTCGGGCTTGATTTCGGTATTCTGAAAGGTCGGGTAAGCGGTACGCTCGAATACTATGACAAACTGACTTCGGACCTCATCTGGACGTATCCGGTGTCAACTACGCAGTATTTCGTCAGTACATTGACGGCCAATGCCGGGAAGATGAGCAACAAAGGTGTGGAATTGAGTCTGTCGGCCACGCCGATCAAAACCGGTCGGTTTACCTGGCGCAGCAGCCTCAACCTGGCGCATAACGTGAATAAAATCACCACGTTGTCGAATGACAAATTTACGCTGAATTTCATCCGGACAGCCTTTGTCGGTGGCCGGGGCCAATCGGGAAATTCGTCGCAGATTGTGAAAGAAGGGCTCCCAATCGGCACGTTCAATTTGTGGCAGTATGCGGGTAAAAATGAAAAAGGAATATCGCAATTCCGGAAAGCCGACGGCACACTGACGACCTCGCCGACTTCCGACGATTTCGTGATCGGCGGCAGCGCTCAGCCGAAACTGATTTACGGCTGGAACAACAGTTTCACCGTCGCCAATTTTGACCTGAACATTTTTGTACGGGGCGTTACGGGGAACAAAATCCTGAATGCATCGCTGGCGCAGTTGAACGGCCCGAGTGATGCCAACTCCTACAACCAGGCGCGGATTGTGCTCGACGAACCCTTTGCCGACATCAACTCGTATCTGGTTTCAAACCGGTATCTGGAAAGTGGTTCCTACCTGCGGCTGGATAATGCCACGCTGGGGTATACGATCAAAACCGGTGCGCCGGCCATTCGCAACCTACGGGTGTACGTAACGGCCAGCAACCTGTTCGTGATCACGAAGTACCGCGGTATCGACCCGGAAATGAACTTAGGCGGGATTACACCGGGAATCGACAACAACAATTTTTACCCCAAAACCCGCTCGTTTGTGCTGGGCGCTAACATTACATTCTAATCCAGTTTACGGTATACGGTGTACGGTGGCTGCCGCACGCATGAAAACATAAGCAAAACCCGCGTTAGTCCCGGCGGAAAACCGTTTACAGAAAACTGAAAACGATTCTAAAAACATGAAAAAGAAAACGATACAACTTGCGTTGATGGTGCTTTCACTCGGATTCCTTGGGAGCGGGTGCAGCGACCTCAATGTAAAAATCGAATCGGAACTAACGGATTCGAACTTCCCCAAAACAGCGGAAGAATTTGTGGCGGCCAGCGGTCCGGTTTATACCCAACTGGCTTATAACCAGGCCGGTGTAAGCTACGCCGTTGAATACTGGCGGATGCAGACGCTCTCGACCGATGAAGCCATAATCCCGGCTCGGGACGGTAACTTCGACGATGGAGGTCAATACCGCCAATTGCACCAGCACAACTGGACCATCGATCATACCAACGTGATCAGCGTCTGGCAATGGGGCTACAGTGGTATCAATACGGCCAACCGCATCATCAAACTGTTCGAAGCGTCGCCCGATTCGCCGGCCAAAACCACCGCAATCGCCGAATTACGAACCATGCGGGCGCTGTTCCATTTTTACATGATGGATCTGTACGGCAATGTTCCTATCGTTATGGTTTTCGGCGATACCAAACTGCCGGCGACTTCGAAACGGGCCGATGTTTTTGCGTTTATTGAAAAAGAGCTGAAAGAATCGATCCCGAATCTGAACGACAAAGTAGGCGCTCTGACGTACGGGCGGGTGAACAAATGGATGGGCAATGCGCTATTGGCCAAGCTGTATCTGAATGCGGAAGTATACACAGGTACGCCAAAATACGCGGATGCCCTAGCCGCCTGCGACGCCATCCTGACCGGAGCGGGTTCGTTATACGCCCTCGACGACAACTACCAGAGCATTTTCGCGGGTGATAATGGCCCCCAGATCAAAGACATCATTTTTGCCATTCCCTACGATGGCAACGTCGTACCGGGCAACCACTTTACCCGGTTTGCCACGCACCCGGAACTGGTGGCCAAATACAGCATTCCGTTCCGCCCCAGTATCGCCATGAGTACGATCAAGGAATTTTACGCCAAATTCAATCTGAAAGGCGATGTTCGGAATGATACCTGGCTGGTGGGCAAACAGTTCAACTTTGACGGCACCCCGATTCTGGTCAACACCACCAAAAAAGGACTCGATGCAACCTATGCGGGTACCGATGGAGCGACTGCCATTAAATGGCAACTCGAATTTTCGCCCGATCTGACGCTTGTGATTCCCGCCAAACTGGATGTGGGGAACGACGATCTGGCCAAGGCGAAAGGCATTCGGTCGGTAAAATTCTATCCCGACAAGAATTCGAACGCCAGCACCCGCTACCAGGGCAACGACTTCCCGGTTTTCCGCCTGGCCGACATTTACCTGATGAAAGCCGAAGCCATCCTGCGGGGAGCAGCCCCTACCACCGTCGCCGGTGAGCTGCAAACGCCCGTCGTTTTGGTTAACAAGTTACGGAAACGTGCCAAAACGGATTTGGTTACGACTCTTACCCTGAATGACTTACTGGACGAACGCGCCCGCGAATTATCGTGGGAAGGCTGGCGCCGGAACGACCTCATCCGCTTCGGCAAGTTTGAAGATGCCTGGGGTTTCAAAGATAATAAAGAACTTTTCCGCCGGTTATTCCCAATTCCGGCCAGCGAAAGAGCTTTGAATCCCGGCCTGACCCAAAATCCGGGATATTGAGTGAAGAGTTATGAGTTAGGCTGGTAGTGTGTCGCGGAGATCTGCGGAGATTAGGAAGGTAAGCGGAGTCATTTTTTCTTATTTACTCTGCTTACCTCCCTACTCTCTGCTTAACTCCGCGACACAACTTTTTTCACTGGTTAGTAACCGGTTTCAGCCCCAAATCCCACGAATCCGTTCGGAACGGTATGACCGGCAAGCCTTCCTTACTGAATAGATTGGGTACGGGTGCGTCGCGAAATGCAAACCGCACCGCCACCGGATTTTTGATGTTATCGGCCCAAACTTCCACCGTATTGCCTTTGATTCGCGCCTGCGCTTTTGAGAAAACCTTATCGGCTTCGGCAATTTCCAACTCGGTAATTTCAGATCCTTTACTGACGAGCCCATTGGGTGCATTGTCGAACGTCAGCCGGATTTTGTTGCCTTCAACCTGCATCGAGCGGTATTGCGGGCTCTTATAAAGTCCGGCATTTTGTCCGTACGTTTCCGCCAATGCCCAGTTAGCCAGCCGGTTACCCACTTCTTTTTTATACGCCGGGTGAATATCTCTGAGATTATCAACCAGATCCGTCGTCACGATCATGCCGGATTTTGGAATATCCATCGCTTTGGTCTGGCTTTCACGCGTAGCTGCCGTCTGGTATTTATCACCGTAGGTATAGGGAGCAATCTGTACGTAATAAAACGGAAAATCCTTCTGCCAGACACCCCGCCAGGAGTCAACCAGCGTATGCGTCAGTTTATAATACGCCGGTGCATCATGCCGATTGGCTTCGCCCTGGTACCAAATGACGCCGGCAATAGGAAACGAGGTAATGGGCGCGGTCATTCCATTATACAGTACACCCGGTTTGTTGGGTGCCCAGGGCGCTTTTGGCATCGCCAGGGCCGAACGCCGGGTTTCCGGATAAAGCATGGCGACGGTTTCGGGCACCCACGAATCCATGAACGAACCGCCCCACGACATATCGATCAAACCGATGGGAACATTCAGCGTCGTCTGGAGTTTCTTCCCAAAAAAGTAACCTACGGCACTGAAATACTTCAGCGTCAGCGAGTCGCAAACCACCCAGTTGCCCCGCACATCGACCTGGGGCGATTCGGTTGCCCGTTTCGGAATTTTGAAAAACCGGATGTTTGCGTTATACGCCGTAGGCAGTTCCGCCCGGGCGTCTTTTGCTCCACCACCCGCGCTCATTTCCATGTTCGACTGACCCGAACAAAGCCATACTTCGCCAATCAGAAGGTTGGTGAGTTCTATTTTGTTGTACCCGTTGATCGAGATCGTGTAGGGTCCACCGGCTTTAGGAGTCCGCAAACTCACTTTCCAGACGGCATTATCGGCACAGGTGGTGCTGACGGGCCGACTTTCCCAACTGGCCGTAACGGTGACTTTCTCGGTCGGATCGGCCCAGCCCCAGATCGTGACTTCGGTCTGCTGCTGCATCACCATATTGGAACTTAAAATGGAAGGCAGCGAAACGTTGGCCCATGAGGTCGTAGCCAGAAACAGCAGTGCGAGTATCGTTTTCATACGGTCTGTACAACAGGATTTAGAAACGGCTTTACCGGAACACAAAGTAAACGGTATTCTGCGGTAAAACCGTCTATTTCTCTACAACAGCATCCAGCAAAGGCGCCACCGGCACCACACCCGCGCGGTGTTTTTCGAACTCCTTTTTTAGCTCTTCCAGAATCTCCGGGTGTTTTTTACCCACCTCATAGCGTTCGCCGGGATCCACTTCCAGGTTATACAGCAAAGCGGGATCATGCGGTACGGGGGCCTCCGGCGAATACGACGGATGCGTTGTGAAATGCGCTTTCCACGGCCCTTTCCGAATGGCATACAACCGGTCTGAATCGTAAAAATAGACCAGTTCGCTCCCCTTTTCTTTTTTGCCGGTCAACAGATCGTTGATATCCTGCCCATCCAGTACCCGATCGTTCGGAAGTGCCACGTTCGCCAGTTTCAGGATGGTCGGAAATAAATCCATCGAGGTGGCTACGGCACTCGATACGGTGTTGGCTTTTACAATTCCGGGTGCCCAGAATAGGGCCGGAACGCGCATACCGCCTTCGTAAGTAGACCCTTTGGCTTCAAACAACGGACCGGCCGAACCGCCCTCTTCTTCCAGCCGGTTTTTAATCAGCCAGGGGCCATTGTCGCTCAGAAAGACGACAAAGGTATTTTTATCCAGTTTCAGATCTTTCAGCTTCTTCAAAATCTGACCCACGCTCCAGTCCAGTTCCTCGACCACATCACCGTACAAACCCCGTTTGCTTTTACCTTTGAAATCGTCAGAAGCATACAACGGTACATGCGGAAATGGGCTGGCGTAGTACATAAAGAATGGTTTGCCTTTGTTGGTCGTAATAAATTTCAACACTTCGTCGGTATAGCGTTTGGTCAATAACCGCTGATCAGGCTCGGTTTCAATCACTTGATTGTTGCGGTATAACGGCAACGGCGGGTTGGTATTGGGCGGCAAACCGGCGGAGTTCGAACTCGAAAACGCACCCACTTTTCCCATATCGTTGGAATACGGAAGTCCGAAATAGGAATCGAATCCGTAGTTCAGCGGTAAGTAGTCGGGCTGAGACCCCAGATGCCATTTTCCAACCAGCCCGGTTTGATACCCTTTGGTTTTCAGGGCTTGGGCAATCGTTATCTCACTGTGGGGCAGGCCATTGGCCGAGTTGGTAAAAAACACGACCCGCTTGCCGAACAGACCACTCCGAACCGGTAAGCGTCCCGTTAGCAAAGCCCCCCGGCTGGGTGTACAGACGTTGGCGGCCACGTAAAATTGCGTAAACCGGGTTCCCTCCGTCGCCATCCGGTCCAGATGGGGCGTCCGAATGGTCGGGTGACCATAACAACCCAGATCACCATAGCCCAAATCGTCGGCCAGAATGATGATAAAATTGGGTTTTGGGGTCGATTACGCCTTACCATCATAGAAAGCCGATAGTACCAGTAGAGAAAAAAGCCAAACGGTTCTGAAAAAAGGAGTCATAGACGTACAGTTTTTGATTTTACCTGCAAATAAACGGTTTTAAACGGGATTAGTCCACGGGAACCTGCTTCTTATTTTGTCTCCATGGCAAAAACATTTACTTTAGCACAACCCTAAATTTGACCCGAAATGCGCTCTTCCATTACCTCCCTCTGTGTGCTGCTCGCCTTACCCCTCCATGTTTTTGCCCAACCCAATCCGGCCCGGCCCGAGTTGCGGCAAGGGGCCTATTTTTCGGAACCCGACGGGGCAAAAGCGCTTCAGAATTGCGCCCTTGCCTATACCGACCGGGCTTCGTGGGAAAAACGGGCGGCCCAAATCCGGCAGGGCATCCGCGAGGGGTTGAAGCTGCCGGAAAAACCGGCATTTGCCGCTCTCAACCCCATCCGCCACAGCCTCCGGAAGATGGACGGTTACACCGTCGAAAACGTGGCTTTTGAAAGTTTGCCCGGTTTTTATGTAACCGGAAACCTGTATAAACCGGCCGGTATTTCCGGAAAAACGGCCGCTGTTCTCTGTCCGCACGGCCACGTTGCCAACGCCGATGCGCGGTTTGTGGAACAGACCCAACAACGGTGCATCACGATGGCCAAAATGGGTGCCGTTGTGTTCGTATACGATATGCTGGGATACGGCGACTCGAAGCAGTGTGACCACAAGCTTCCGGAAGCCGCTAAATTACAAACCCTCAACAGCATCCGGGCGCTGGATTTTCTGACCAGCCTGCCCGATGTCGATACCAACCGGGTGGCGGTTTCGGGCGAATCGGGCGGAGGTACGCAGACGTTTTTGCTCACGGCTTTGGATTCCCGCGTTAAGGTTTCGGTGCCGGTCGTTATGGTTTCGGCCCATTTTTTCGGCGGATGCATTTGCGAGAGTGGGATGCCCATTCATAAACGACCCACTTTTGAAACCAACAACGTCGAAATTGCCGCACTGGCAGCTCCCCGTCCCATGATCATGATTTCGGACGGCGGAGACTGGACCAAAAATACGCCGAATGTAGAGTTTCCTCATATTCAGCGCATTTACGGTTTTTACAACGCCAAAAACCGGGTCGAAAATGTTCACCTTCCGAACGAAAAGCACGATTTTGGCCCTTCCAAACGTGCGGCTGCCTACCGGTTTCTGGCGTTACACCTGAAGCTCGATCTCAATAAAGTACTGAAAGACGGCCACATCGACGAAAGCCCGAACGTTCTTTTAAAGCCCGCCGATTTGCAGGTTTTCAATGAGGCTCATCCACGCCCGGCCAATGCCGTCATGGGCGACGATGCTGTGATGGCGCTGTTGAAGTGATGGGATATGAGTAGAATTGCCAGAGAGTACGATTTTTTAAGACCGTTTGCGGGATGGCATTCCAGTCAACGACAAAGCCCACTGGTGGTTTAAACCACCGGAGGACCGATTACGGGCTGCACTAAATCTGATTCTATACGCCGATCCGGCCAGCCCGCTCCTCGTTAATTGAAACCGAATCCCTTGAACGAAGAAAGGGTTGACTCGCTCGTGCCAGGCGGGCATGCAATCACTCGCAAAATCTTCCTGATCAACAAAAACAATAATTCACCCAATTGGCCTAATCAAGAAATTAATAGGATATATCTTAGGTAATTCCGAAAGCTTATTTTGATATATCAAAAATTATAGTAGATTTATTCCGGCCGCATACAACTCCTCCAGATGCTCTTATCTGGGTTATTTATCCTATCAATCATCACCTTATCCAAAGCCGGGCAGTCGGTCCGGTGTACGACTATGAACCGTCGAAATTTTCTGAACACGGCCGGCCTGAGTTCACTCGCGCTGGCCTCCGGCCTAACCTCCTGCGCTCCGCGATTCAACGCATCATCGGCCCAGGTTATGCACCGCGTTCCCAAACTGAAGCTTTCCCTGGATCGAATCGTGAAAGAAACCGTTGGGTTACGGCCTTTCCGGGCTTCCGGGCCCCGCATCGCGAAGGAAACCCTGGGCAGTAAAACCCTTGTGCACAATTACGGTCACGGCGGCAGCGGCTGGTCGCTCTCCTGGGGAACGGGCAATCTGGCCCGCGAGCTGGTGCTTTCGACCGGCGAAAAAAAAGTAGCCGTTTTAGGCAGTGGTACGGTTGGACTGGCCACGGCCCGGCTGCTTCAGGAAAAAGGGTGCGAGGTAACCATCTACACCAAAGACCTGCCCCCGAATGTCACGAGCAATCTGGCAACAGGAACCTGGTCGCCGGCTTCGCGCGTGTGTGACCCGAAAGTGGCGACTCCGGAGTTTCAGGATCTGTGGGAAAAAGCCACCCGGTTTTCGTTCCGGCGGTTTCAGTTTATGCTTGGTCTGGACGATATTGTGTCGTGGGTCGATGAATATGGGGTCAGCGACCAACCGTTCCGGCAGCAAACGGACGTGGCGCTGGGTGGCGAAGTATACCACCTGGCGGGCCTGATTCCCGAGCGCAGGGACCTCAGCCCGAACGAACATTCGTTTGGCTCCAGGTATGTTTCCTGGCGGTCGAGCATGATGTTCAACATTCCCAGTTATCTTCACCATCAACTCAGTACCTTTATCATGCTGGGCGGAAAAATCAAGGTTCAGGAGATCAAAAAGCTGGAAGATATCGATGCTTTACCCGAGCTTTGTGTGGTCAATTGCATGGGTTTAGGAGCAAAAGAAATTTTTAATGATGAAGAACTGACGCCGATCTCCGGCCAGCTGGCCTGTTTGATTCCCCAGCCCGAAGTAACGTATAAACTCAATGCGAGAGGAGCCAGCATCATTGCCCGAAAAGATGGCATCTATTTGGGCGGTAACGGTCTGGTCGGCAACTGGGACACCACGCCCAAACGGGAAGTGACCGAAAAATTTGTCGATACCATTCAGCAGGTTATGAAAGAAATGAGAAGCTGATAAATCCCTGACCAGTAAAGCATTACCCACGTTTAACTCTATAAACTCTACTCGTTGTGCGAAAAATCTGTACGCTTCTGGTCATCAGTATTTCCGTCTACTCGGGTGCCGTAGTGGGCCAGTCGGTCGAAGCGAAATTGAAAGAACAGGGCCTTGAACTCGCTAAACCCACCGCGTCGCTGGCGAATTATGTAAAAGCCGTTCGAACGGGCAATCTGGTGTTTTTATCCGGCCACGTTTCAAACCGGGCCGACGGAACCGGCATCAAAGGCAAACTGGGAAAAGACCTGACCGTTGAGCAGGGCTACGAAGCGGCCAAGCTCTCGGCTCTTGGCCTGCTTTCTTCCCTGAAAGCCGAAATTGGCGATCTGAATAAAGTCAAACGGGTTGTCAAGGTGCTCGGCATGGTTAACTCCACTCCCGACTTCACCGATCACCCCAAAGTGGTCAATGGCTGCTCGGATTTAATGGTTCAGCTATTTGGCGACAAAGGCAAGCATGCCCGGTCGGCGGTTGGGGTAGCGGCCCTGCCCTCGGATTACGCCGTCGAAGTGGAAATGATTGTTGAAGTGGAGCAGTAACCGTCCGTAGCCAATCATTCCAAATCCCCTCCCGGCTGCCCCTCTGGCGCTGAGGAGGGGTTTTTATTTACTCAACCGAATCATGGTTAGTTTTTAAAAAATCGCGCAAAAGCGAGCTATTTAGCGTGAAATAGCCCATCAGCAGGACGGCAAACACGTATTGAAAATAGGATTTCCAAGTATACGAGCCAAGAATGAAATGGTCCCGGTAAATCGCGAAATCATAACCAGGAAACTCAACCAATAAATACCGCACGGATTGCGTAATTGGGTTAAAGACAAAAAAAGCCAGCAACATGACGGGCAGAAAAGAAAGCTCATAGCGAAGCAACGACCGCCAGGACACCTCAATCGCGCTAATTTTCAGCACCTTATGCAGGATATCGATCAAGGCAACTACAATCGAAACCGTAACGAGTTCCGGGAGAATGCCACCTCGAATTACTATGTAAAGAAATTCCGGCCCAGCTTCATACTTGCTTACTGCATCCAGCTTTCTTCCGGGGACAAGTTGCCAATAGGTGATTTCAAAAATGACAAAGACAACCAGCAACGAATAAACGGCAAAATTCGGTCTTTTTAAAAAACTTCTCGTAATCACAATTTTCTTCATCGCCAGCCTATTTTACATCTATCATCCAATTTTCAAACAAGATAGAATTAATAGTATAGTAAGCCCATAAATAGATCAGATTTAAACTGGGTTATCCGTAAGTATTCAATCAAATTTGATCATAATTTATCAATATTGATCAAATTTATTACCTTTGTTTACGTAAGGTTCAAAAAATCCAACTGATCGAATGAAAAAAATGATATTGGTGGCCGGTCCGTATCGCTCCGGCACGAACGATGATCCTGAAAAAATTGCAGATAATGTTCTTTTGATGACCCAAACCGCCCTTCAACTGCTCGAAATGGGTCATTTGCCCATGCTGGGCGAGTGGGTCGCGTTGCCGTTGATCAAGGCTGCTGGTTCCCGCCACCTTGGCGATGCGGTTTTCGACCGGATTTTTCATCCGGTCGCCGTCGACCTTCTAGCCCATTGCAACGCCGTTCTGCGAATTGGCGGGCCATCCCGGGGTGCGGACGAAATGATTACTGAGGCCCGGCGACGGGGAATTGCCGTTTTCGGTTCGATGGAGGAACTAGCCGGGCGATCCGTTTAATTTCACCCGAAGTGTGTGAACTACCTTTTACCGGGTACGACCCTGCTTTCTAAAGGTCGGCAACCCGCGAAAGTCATGGTTTTGATTGCCACCCATAAAGTTTCTTTTTGTTAGCTTTGCAACCTTTACCGTTCGCTATCATGAGAAACTTTTTTTTATTCCTTGCCTTATTTTCCCTGAATGCCGTTGCACGCCCTACTGCGCCCGGCAACACCCAAATTGCCATTGAAACCCAACGAACGGCCCTCGTTATCCGGGTCAATAAGGAGGGCGATCCAACGGTGGTTCACCTGGGGAAACGGCTGCAAAATTCCGCCGAATATGGCCTTTTGTCAGACAATAATAAACGCGGTGAAGATTATACCAATCTCTACAATTCGGCTTACACACCGGCTGGTTCACGTAATTTGCTCGAACCGGCCCTGCAAGTGGCTCACGCAGACGGCAATCCTTCTTCCGATCTAAAATACGTCCGGCACGAGACGAAAACGGTGGCCGATGGCGTTGTTTTGACAACGGTTTTTCTTAAAGATCCCCAGTATCCTTTTGAGGTCAAGCTGTTTTACAAGGCCTACCAGAACGAAGATGTGATCGAACAATGGTCCAGTATTCGTCATACGGAGAAAAAAACCGTTCGTTTGCAGAAATACGCGTCGGCCAATCTGTATGTTCCGGCCAAAAACTATTACCTGACCCATTTCCACGGCGACTGGGCGCGGGAGATGAATCCTCAGGAAATTCAATTGACCGCCGGATTAAAAGTACTTGATTCCAAGCTCGGAACGCGCGCCGATTTGTTCCAGCCCCCCTCCTTTCTTCTTTCGTTGAACAAACCGGCCGAAGAAGAAACCGGTGAGGTGATTGCCGGAACGCTGGCCTGGTCGGGCAATTATCAGATTCAGTTTGAAGTCGATCCCCTCCAGAATTTACGGCTTATTGCCGGCATCAACCCCTACGCTTCGGAGTATATGCTAGCCCCGGACAAGGAGTTTGTAACCCCGGCTTTTTTGTTCACGTATTCAAATTCGGGCAAGGGTCAAGCAAGCCGGAATTTGCACCGCTGGGCCCGCAAATTCCGCATTCCGCAGGGGGAAGGCAACCGGTTAACACTGTTAAACAACTGGGAGGCCACGTATTTTGACTTTAATGAAGAAAAACTGACGACCTTGTTCAAAGACGGCAAAAAACTGGGCGTCGACTTATTCCTGTTAGATGATGGATGGTTCGCGAATAAATACCCCCGCAACGACGACCATACCGGTCTGGGTGACTGGCAGGAAAACAAACAGAAGCTTCCGCACGGCCTGGGTTATCTGGTGAAAGAAGCCGAGAAGGCGGGCATCAAATTCGGGATCTGGCTGGAGCCGGAAATGGTCAGTCCGAAAAGTGAGTTGTACGAAAAGCATCCGGACTGGGTGATCAAACTACCGAACCGCGCCGAGTATTATTTCCGGAATCAGCTGGTACTGGATTTATCCAATCCGAAGGTCCAGGAATTCGTTTACGGCGTAGTAGACGGTATTCTGACAAAAAACCCGACCTTGGGATATATCAAGTGGGATTGTAACGCGGTGATTTACAACGCCTTTTCAGCAACGAACCCCAATCCCACGCACCTGTACGTCGAGTATGTGCAGGGGCTGTATAAAGTACTGGAGCGCCTGCGGGCCAAATACCCCACCTTGCCGCTGATGCTCTGCTCGGGTGGTGGTGGCCGGGTCGACTACGGTGCCCTCAACTACTTTACCGAGTTCTGGCCGAGCGACAATACCGATGGGCTGGAGCGCATCTTTATTCAATGGAATTACTCGTATTTTTTTCCGGCTATCGCAATGTGTAACCACATTACCGACTGGGGCAAACAACCCATCAAATTCCGCACGGATGTTGCCATGATGGGGAAACTGGGGTATGACATCGTTGTGAGCAAGCTGGACGAGAAGGAACTGGCTTTTAGTCAGCAGGCGCTTCAAACCTACAGCCGGGTGAAAGACGTGATCTGGCAGGGTGATTTGTTCCGCCTGATTTCTCCCCAAACCAACGATATGGCTTCCTTGCTGTACGTCAGTGAAAAGCAGGACAAAGCCGTGTGGTTCAGTTACCTGGTCGGAAACCGGTATCGAGAAGGCAGTATGGCACCGATTCCATTGAAAGGCCTCAACCCCGGCAAAAAATACAAGATTCAGGAAGTGAATACCATGCCGGGTGACAATTCGCCCATCAACCGCAATCAGGCCGTTTATTCGGGCGATTATCTGATGACGGTTGGTTTTAATCCTGTCGTAGATGCCCGCAGGACCAGCGTGGTTCTGGAAATAAGTGAGCAGAATTAGGCGACGATTCAACCAGAAATCTTTATTAAGCCAACGCAATTAAACGGCGTTGGCTTTTTTTTGGCGGTATCGATCAATTTTTCCAGCTTCTCTTTACCCCTAGACTGAAACACCTTTTAGAAGTCAGATTTACGACGGTCTACCATTGAATAAAAAACAGGTCTGTGTTTATGCATTGAAGCCTACCTTGTGACCCTACAAACCTACATTCCGGGTATGAAAAAACGTCATCTAGCAGCAATCGCCCTGTTATCCCTCCTCCCGTACGCCATTCGTGCCCAGCAGAGCACCCAAAATCCAGCTCAGGAAGCGATCCAATCAGTCATTAAGAAATATGAAGAGGCCTGGAACCGCCACGATGCCAAAGCTTTAGCGGAACAATACCATACCGATGCAACCTGGGTCAACTGGTTTGGTGCCTATTACAAGGGCCGGGCCGAAATTGAGCAGCACTATCAAACCACGCACAGTACCTATTTTAAGACCACTCATTTTACGACCCGCTCCATTGAGGATATAACGCTGATCAAACCGGATATGGCCTTAGTGCATGTTCGTACAGATTTAAGCGGTGATGAACGCTATCCCGGCCAGACCTTCCGTTTTCGACGAACGATCGTCTTGACCAACAAGGATGGGGACTGGCGAATTCTGGCGGGGCAAAACGCGAAGCTCAACGAAGGCGTCAATTAAGTTCGTTACCATTCGGAACGGGATAAGGACGGACAGGTCGTAAAAATATTTTACATACATTTCATGAATTAATAAACCCATTTTACATACATTTGGTGAATTAATTACGAAACCCGTTAAGCCACCAAGCCTGTGAAAGGGACCAATCTGGGCGAATTTGAAGAGCTGGTGCTGCTGACCATTGCAGCGCTCATCAATGATGCTTATAGTGTAGCAATTTGTGACGAACTGGAAAAATACACCGGCCGGGCTGCCAAGCTGGGCGTCGTGCATGCGGTATTGAACCGCCTGGAAGAGAAGGGCTTGGTCAAAAGCCGGATGGGCGAAGCCACCCAGGCGCGGGGTGGCAAGCGCAAGCGGTATTACGAGGTGACGCACGCGGGAAAAGTCGCCCTGACACGCTCTAAAGAGGTTCGCGAAGCGCTCTGGCGGATTATTCCCGGCTTCAACCTGGAGGGTTCCGTATGAAAACGTCCGCCAACAAACCGCCTGAACCGCCCCGCTGGGCCCGGAATCTGCTCCATTGGTATTGCCGCCCCGACCTGCTCGAAGACCTGGAAGGTGACCTCAATGAATATTTCGAGCGCAATCTGAAAACCAAAGGAGCCCGGCGCGCCCGCTTGATTTACGTGCTCGATGCCCTGAAATTTTTCAGACCTTATACCGTCCGTAAACCCGAATTCCTCAACTTACTCATCCATTGGCTCATGCTCGGCAGCTATTTCAAAACGTCACGGCGCAGTCTGGTGCGCAACAAATTGTTCTCCGCCATCAACATCATCGGGCTGGCCGTCAGCATGTCGGTGGGTTTGCTGGTGGTGGCATTTCTGTCCGACCTGTTTTCGTACGATCGGTTTCATGAAAAGAAAAACCGCACCTACCGGCTGCTGACCCACACCGAGTCGGACGACAAAACCGTGATGAATTTTGCGTCCACTTCGCTGAAAGCCGGCTACAAGATCCAGGAAACGATTGCGGGCGTTGAAGACGTAACACTGATTCGGCGCGGGTTTTACAGCGATGCGAAAGTCAGCGACGAAACCATCGTTCCCCTTGAGGCTACGTGGGCGGATCCGTCGTTTTTCAAGGTATTTACGTTCCCGATGCTCAAAGGCGATCCGGCTACGGCCCTGAAAGAACCGTATTCGCTGGTGATTACCGAAAAAACCGCCCGGAAGTTGTTCGGGGAGGCTGAAGCACTGGGAAAAACCGTCCGCTTCGACACACTCAATTACACGGTTACCGGTGTTTTAAAAGACCTGCCCAAACTGTCGCACATTCGGTTTGAAGCCCTGATTTCGCTGGTGTCGATGCTCGGCCAAAAAGCCGATTCCGACGGTGGTGTGATGGACTGGAGCAACATCTATCAAAACTACGTATATCTGACGCTCCCCGAAAACGCCAATCTGAAAGGCATTCAGGCTGGCCTTGACAAACTGAGTGCCGCCGAAAATACCCGGCTTGAGCACCAGAAAATTACCCTTTCGCTCCAGCCAATGGATAAAATTGTCTTTGGAGAGCGTTTGTCCAACGAGATTGGTGTCAATATACCCAAGCCCGTGGCCTGGGTATTGATTGGACTGGCCCTCGTCGTGATCGTGTCGGCCTGTTTTAATTATACCAACCTGTCGATCGCCCGCTCGATGCGACGCTCGCGTGAGGTGGGCGTTCGCAAAATCGTCGGTGCGCTCAAAGGCCACGTTCTGGGACAGTTTTTAGCCGAATCGGTGATTATTTCCCTGCTGGCGCTGGTGCTTTCGTTTCCTCTTTTTTTGGTCCTGCGAACTCAGTTTCTGGCCCTTATTCCCCAGGAAGGGCTTGTTTCGCTCGAATTATCACCGCAACTTTTCCTCTACTTTTTTATTTTGGCCGTGGTGGTTGGTCTCACTGCCGGGTTTGTTCCCGCGCTGTTTTTTGCCCGCATCAAAGCGATTCAGGTGTTAAAGGATGCCTCTTCGATTAAGGTATTTCGGCATGTCAGCATGCGTAAAGCCTTACTCGTCATCCAATATACCTTTTCGCTGATCTTTATTTCGACCACCCTGATCGGCTACCGGCAATACCGGGGGTTTCTTTCGTTCGATCTCGGATTTACCACCGAAAATATCCTGAACATCCGGATGCAGGGCAACAAAAGTAATTTGTTGAAAAAGGAACTGGCCGAAATTCCGGCGGTGCGCCAGATCGCCACGTCCCGAATGATCACGAGCCTGGGCAGTCTCTATGGTACCAACCTGAAGTATCAGGCGAAAGGGACGCCGGATTCGGCTAATGTCTGGCTCAATTTTGTCGATGAAAACTATCTTCCGCTCCACCGGCATCACTTGATAGCCGGTACCAATTTTAAAAACCGCCCGACCAGCGGCAACGAAACGGAAGTCATTGTGAACGAACAGCTGCTGAAACGCTTCCGGATTACCACCGGCAACCCGGCCGAAGCGATTGGTAAACAGGTAATTGTGGATAAGAAGCCGTTGACGATCGTGGGAGTTTTGAAAGATTTTCACTACGGAACGATGGATCATAAAATTGAGCCGACCGTTTTCCGGTATTCTGCCGAAGAGCCCGGTGGTTACCTGAATGTGGGCATTAAATCCGAAGATTACCCGGCGGCTTTGGCCAGCATCGAAGCCGTCTGGCGGAAATTTGACAAGGTCCATCCGCTGAATGCTGCCTTCTACGACGAGCAGATTGAAGAGGCATACCGCCAATTTGAGGTCATGGTGAAGGTCATCGGTTTCATCACCTTCCTGGCCATCTGCATCGCGTCGATGGGTCTGTTTGGCATGGTGGTGTTTACGACTGAAACCCGGCTGAAAGAAATCAGCATCCGTAAAGTACTGGGTGCCAGCGAGGTCGGCCTGATTTTCATGCTCAGTAAAGGATTCCTGTTTCTGCTCGTGATCGCCACCCTGATTGCCTTGCCGGTTACTTACCTGTTCTTCGACCAGGTGGTTCTGACGAAATTTGTTTATCATCATCCCATCGGGATGAGTGAATTACTGCTGAGTGTGGTGGTAATTATGCTCATTGCCTTTTTTATGATTGGCTCACAAACGTTGAAAGCGGCCCGGAGCAATCCGGCGAACGTGTTGAAGAGTGAGTAATAAGGTTTTGTTGGCGGGCGGAGTAAAAGGCTGTTGCCGAACAGCCTACCGCCCGGCTTTTATTTCTTTCGAAACGTGCCTGGAACCAACAAAAAAACACCATTGGCTTCCCGTATCTCGAACACTTCGAATCAAACAGAACTGCATTAAACCTAAATCGGGTGGCTAATAGCGTATTGATTGATCCGGCTTTAGCCAGTTAGTTCACCTACCTTCAGATGTTGATCGGGATCGACTTGACAAGGTAAATGGTGGTATGACCTTTTTTTTATATACACTTTTTCAGGAAATAGCATTAAAATTGGCTCAGTGGCCGATCACCTTTGGCCCGTGTCTCCTATTAATGACGAGGTAACGAATGCAAAAAAGGTAGTTTACCCGGTTTTAGCTTTGTCCACACCCCTGTCTTATGGCATCCCGACCGTTACTTATTTACAAAACTGATCACGAATTTTACGAGGCCCTGAGCCGGCGCGATGAGCGGGCTTATCAGTTTTTATATGCCGACGTCTTTCCGAGGTTCCGGCATTGGATCCTGACGAACAGCGGTTCTGAAATGGACGCCGAAGACGCTTTTCAAAAAGGTCTGATGAATTTTCTGCTCAATATCGAAACCGGGAAGTATCAACTTCAGGAGAGCGCCCGGATCACAACCGTGGCCTTCGAGTATTGCAAACGGGTGTGGCTCACCGAATTAAAATCGGCCCGGATGCGTAATCACGGCCCCATGCCTGACCACATCGATACGGCGGATTCGGCGGATGTGGTCAACGATCTGGAGCGGCTGGATGTCGTTAAAACGGTTCAGCAGGCCCTTCAGCAACTCAAGGAAGATTGCCGGAAGGTCCTGGAATGGTTTTATGTGGATGAAATTCCGCTGCGGGAAATTGCGGAACGGCTCGGAATGAAGGAAGAGTCGGTTAAATCAAAACGGTATCAATGCGCTGAAAAGTTGAAAGGTTTTTTACCATCAAACCGCTAAGCAACAACGAGTATGAAATTGACACAAGCACAATTTGAATTAATAGAGGCCTATCTGAACCATGAACTCTCCGAGACCGACCGGCTCTCGTTCGAGCGTGACCTGCAGGCCGAGGACGAACTCCGGTCAGCGGTTGATCGCCAGCGCGAGATGCGGTTAGGCCTGCAAGCCGTTGGTATTCAGCGGGCACTCGAACGGGCCAAAACGCAGTACAAAGAAAATGCCCTGGCCGATGGGGCGGCCACAAAACCAGCGGCCCGGGTGCTGCCGCTGAACGGTTTGCGGTATTGGGCCGCGGCCGCTTCGGTGGTGGTGGTGTTGGGCGTGGGCTATTATGCCTATCAGCAAACCGCCAGTCGTCAGGCCGATCTAGCCTATACCGAAACGTTTACGGACAATGACGAGGTGATGAAAAATTTCCCGTCCGAGCATGTTTCGACGCAAACGCGGACGACATTCTTTGAGGCTTTCAAAAATTATAAAGCCGGAAACTACGATCGGGTCATCGGGCAATTAAAAACCCTGCCCGCCGATAAACAAACGATTCACTACAAGAATTATCTGTTGGGACTGAGCTATTTGGCCAACAGGCAACCAACCGAGGCCATTCCGCTGCTGGACAAGGCCCGGCAGACCGCCTTGCCCGAGTTGCATCAGAAAACGGAGTGGTTTTTGGCCCTGGCCTATGTCAAGAATAACCAGAAAGAGCGAGCCCTGCCCCTTCTGAAACGAATCAGTTCGGACCAGGCTCACCCTTTTCAGTCGCTGGCGCAACGCGTAATCAGGAAGATTCAGTAGCGCCGGTTATTGGTTATACAAGGTTTGAACCTCGCTGGGCGTCAGCGCCCGTTTGTAGATCCGGATGTCATCCATCGAACCATAAAAGTAATTGGGAATATTGAGCGCCTGCGCACCAAATTTCAAGTCACCACCAATGCATTCGTCAATGGTGTTTTTCGGCAGATTTTCAGTAGTATACAGCAAAACGTTATCAAAATACATCCGGGCCGAACGGCCACTGTAGGTCATCACGACGTGGTGCCAGGTGTTCAGTTGCAGGCCGCTGGTGAACGTAAAGGTTTGCCAGCCCAACCCGCCCTGGCAGTTGCTGTTCTGCTTAATGTCCGTATTGATTACAATGCCGGCGGCTCCCACATTGGGGCGAATCAAGGAGCTATACATTTCATTGGCCCCATCACTGAAGCGGGACTTGTTATAAATCTGCATCCACCGGTCTACCGTTATGGGCTTAATCCAGATGCTGATCGAAAGCGAAGCCGGGCGTAACGTACTGTTTTCGGCCATAAAGAAATAATCATTCTGACCATCCAGTTGAATCGCCGAATTCGCCTTTCCCTTGCGGTCGGTAACAAATGTGGGGTTGTCGACCAGAATGACGTGGTTATTATTCCCGCTCACATCCAATTTTGATCCGTCGGTAAACGAAACGGAGGCAATCAAATCCTGCGCCAGTGTATCGACCTGCGTGGTGAACGAATCGGTGGTGCTGTAAACGATTTCTCCCGACGGTAATTTAGCATAAGCCCGGTAGTAGTACTTGGTATTGGGCGTTAGATCCAGCAAGGCAACCACGGTATTGGTGCCCAGGGCCGGATTGGCTACCTTAACGGAATTTGAGTTGTTATTGATTTCCGGGTTTGGGTTACTGGCGGAATAGCAAATACCGTATTCGATCGCGGCCGGGCTGCCGGTATTGGTCACGACAAAATTGACGTTGCCGGTTGTAACCCCGGGCGTCGCGCCCATATTGCTGAGTGAAGGTTTCGACCCCGTCCGAAAGGTCTGCACCGGCGAGCTATACCCCGCCCCGGCCAGATTGACCGCAAAACTGCGAATGTAATAAAGCGTGTTCGGTTGAAGATTGGTCAAATTGAACGAAACCGGCGTATTGAGGGCTATTGACTCATCCTTGTAAAGAGTGGTAGCATCGGGTTTTCCCCGCTCCGGCACTGGATTCGTGCTGGAATAGACGATTCCATAGCTGGTCAGGTTGGCGTTGCCCGTCGAGGTCACGGTCATTCCGAAGGTAGCTGCGTTGACAGACAGTTCAGAAGCGGGTTGTAGGCTAACCGTCGGCAGGGCGGCATCGGCCACCGTTACCGTCCGCAAAAGAACAGTCTCCTCGTTGCACGTATTCGACAGCGTGGCCTTGACGGAAAAACTGCCGGACGCCGGATACGTATAACTAACCGTTAAACCGGTCGTCACGGTCGAACTGCCGTTTCCGAAATCCCAGGTTATTTTATCAATTGTACCCGAGCTGTTCGCGATTGAAAAATCAACTTTTTTCTGCTGAATCTGCGCTTCCAGGCTACCCGCCGGTTTCACGCAATTTCGCTTCGTTTTGCGCGACGGCAATTCCCATTTTTCGCAGCCCAGTAAAATTACACCCAGCAGGCAAACCAACGAAACGCGCAGTATATTAGTAGATAATGATTTCATAGATATGTGGAAAGAGCACCTTGTGGGGAAAAATGTCAGAATGAATAACGAACCGCCAGCCCCCACGATTCCGAAGCGGGTTGCCAGTTCCAGGCCGTTTTGCGGGGTTTGGGCTTGTGTACCAGCCAATAAACTTCGGCGATGGTGGCCACGGCAGCCACGCCCAGGCAGGCTTTAAACAAGCTGTTCCTGTTTTTGGCCGCTTCAGCCGCCTTGTAAGCATCGTCATACTGGCGGTAGGTATCCGGGTTGGCGATGATCCCCGTACCGGTCGGGTCGGCCGACTCACTGATCCGGTTCAGCGCGCTGAGTTTGGTTTGGTAATCACTCCGCAGCAACAGGGCCACGGCGCCGGCTCCAACGGCAACCACACCGGTCCCGATCTTCAAACCCATTCGTTTCGGGTATTTAGGGCGCAGAATCTCGTCGATAATCCGGACCTGAATCAGCAGCGTTTCCTTTTTGGTTGCATTGGCGAACTGGATCGCGGCCAAATAATTATTGCGGGCATCCCGGTATTCTTTCTTGTTAAAGAGCAGATTGGCCTGGCGCTCGTAATGGTCGGCAAACTGGTTTTTGGTAAGGGCATCGTCGGGATTCAGATTCAAGAGCTGGTAGAGCAGGTCAACCACGGCCTGGCTGTTGCCCTGGCGCACGCTCTCCTCAACTTTCTGGCGGAGTTCCAGACCGGTGGTGCTTTCTTCGATCCGTTTCTTCGCATAGGCATCATTTTCAAAACCGGGAACTTCGAGGCAGTTCTGGTATTGCCGGCGGGCGTCGAAATACTTTCCCTCCTTAAAGAAGTCATCCCCTCTTTTTTTGTACCGGTCATACTCGTCATCGACGACCACGGTTCCGGTTCGGCCCACTACCTGCACGGAGGGCGCCAAAACGAATAAGAACAGCAGGCTTAAAATAAATTGGTGTGGAATTTTACGCATAGCATTGGATTACTGGTTGGTGCATTGTTTGATTTTCCGTCGAACTTCGTCCGTGTCTTTCAGCGCCTGGGCAACCTGGTACCACGCTTTTGCGCCTTCAAACTCATCCGTAGCGAAGATTTTATTGGCTTTTGCCAGGTAGGAACTGTAGGCTTCCTCTGCTCGGGCGGTATTTAAGTCATTCTCTTTCGCCAGCGCCAGCGCCTTGCTGAACATGGTAATGGCTTTTGCCTTGTCGTTGCTGTTTTTAATAACTTTCATGCCGTCATCGATCAATTGATCATACGCATCCTGCTGCACCTGCTTTTCTTTCAGGAGCTTTTCTTTGGGGTCAACTACGGGTTCGGCAGCGGGCTTTTCTGCCTCTGCTGGGGTGGTTGACGTACCGGCTGTAGCGGGGTCCGGGATGGCTACTTTTCCGCCATTTTCCAGCTTTCTCTTTTCAAATTCCGCAGTGGCAGCCGTATGCAGAGCGGCCACATCCTTGCGGGTAGGGTCAAGCAGTAAGGCACTGCTGGTCAGTACAACGGCCTCTTCGTATCCCTGCCGACGATACGCTTTTCGGGCTTTACTGAGCGCAATGTCAATCCGTTTTTTCAAAGCCTCTTTCGTTTCTCCGACCTTGGGTTTAAGGGGTTCCGTATTCGGTTTCATTTCGACAGAAGAGCCCGCACCCGGTGTTGGTATTAACGTATCTGCCGTTTTTGCCGGACCTCTTAAATTGATGTACAACGCAATGCCGCCAATACCGAGCGCCACCGATGTGACAATACGCCAGGAGAAAGAATGGCTGGGCAAATTGATAACGTATTGATAAATAGCAAATTGATCGAGTGTTTTACCGGACACAGACGGTTTAAAGGTATTTCGCACCGGTATTGCCTCACTGACTGGTTCCGGTTCCGGTTTCGGCGCGACGGCGGCAACAGTGGGCGCTGACGGTTCCACATACACGTCGGTATGGTCCTGCGGATAGGCGTCGGTTGCTTCGGTTTCAGCCTCCACCAGCCGGGGCCGAAGCCCTTCGATGCACAACGCCAACCCTGCAATGGCAATTTTCTGAGTCGGTTTGAATTGTAATACGCGCTCGTAGCGGTTTTTAGCCTCTTCAAACTGCTGCTGTTCAACAAACCCATCAGCCTCGGTTAGTAAACGAGTCACGTAGTGCTGCTCCAGGATTGCTTTACACCGATTGGCTCCTTTTTCGGCTTCGGCATGACCTTCCCGTTTGGCCAGAATTTGCTCGTAACGTAAAAGAGCCTGTTCATAATCCTGCTGCTCAACCAGTCGGCTGGCCTCGTCCAGAAGTTGCGGAATCCGGTCCAGTAAATCCAGCAACTCCTCCTCTTTCCGAACCCGCTCATGAATATCACGAACCAGACAGCGCTGGATCATCGACCGGTAGGGCTCACCGATCTCGTTCAATCGGGCGGGTAATTCCACCGTGATGATTTTCTTCTCAATTTCGCGCCGGGCAGATTGTTCGCTGGTATTTCTAAGGTCGGCCTTGAACGGTTTTTCGCCCGTCAGCATTTCATATAAGATAATGCCAAAGGCCCACAAGTCGAGGTTAAAGCTGACTTTACTGCCTTCTATTTGCTCCGGCGCTTTGTAGGATGGCGTCCCCCGGCCGTCGCTCAGGTCGAAATCAGAGCTGTCGAGTTCTTCGTCAGTCACCAATTTACTTAGGCCAAAATCCGCAATTTTGGGCACAAACCGTCCGGCATTATCGCGCGAGATCAGAATGTTGGCGGGCTTGAAATCGCGGTGAACAATCCGGTGCCGGTGCAGGTGTTGCAAACCCAGCAGAATGCCCTGCGTGATTTCGTAGAGTTGGGCCGAAGACAGGGTTTCCCGTTTGAGCAGGTCGGCCAGGTTGCCATCCGGGTAGTATTTCATAATGGCAAAATCGCTGATGCTCGTGTCGGTTTCAAGCCGGTAACAAGCGTCGTAACGGGCAATATTGGCCTGCCGGGGCACACGCTGGGCCAGATTCACTTCGGCCTTCAGCGATTTGGTATCGTTTCCTTTAAATTCACTGACCTTAATCGCCACCCATTCGGTCTCCAGCTGGTCTTCCACTTTAATAACACGGCCATACGAACCACTCCCCAACAGCGACTCTTTGTCGTTGGGGCGAATGGGGTAACGTCGTTTAAATTCCTGAAACGAAGTAAACGTTGGGGCCATAGGTTTCGATTACATTACCTAGTATATTTTACTCAGTACAGCTCGTCTTCAAAGATACGATAAAGCCAGCGTATCTGAAAAACGGCCATAAAAAACCGGTGCCTGTTTTCCCCGGGTCGTCTGCCGAACCTGCGGAGACACATACCGGTGCAATTCACGGATGGTTACGATTTTGTCATGATCAAAATCGGCCCGTCCGTTGAGTCCTTGTAGCAAATAATACGTAAAGGCCCCGCCCGCTAACCGGCGGCTTTCGATCGCAGACTGCGTCGACCGGCTGGCGAGGATCATCGCCACATTATTTCCTTTGCCGCCATCACTGGTCATGGACTGCGCCACGGTTCGCTGCCGGGATGGGCGGGTCATGCTTCCCGACAGGCAGGCGTCGGCAATACACAATTTGGTGGTGGCTTTGGAATCATGAAAAGCGGTTTTGATCAGGCGATGCGTCAGCAGTTTCTGTTGACTGCCGGGCACCACATCATACGGCACGAAGCTATCCGGCAAGCCGTGGCCCGAAAAATAGAGAATTACGCGGTCACCCGCGTGAGCCTCCCGAAACAGCGTCAGAGCCCGCTGAATGTTAGCCCAGGTGGCCTGCCGGTTGGTCAACAGCCGAATGCGGGAAGCCGCCACCTGACCACCCGGTTTGCTTTGCAGGAATTGAACTACCTGCCGGGCGTCCCGATCCGCAAACCGCAAATCGCCCGTTGCGTAAGAAAGGGCCTGATAATCGGAAATGCCGACTACAACGGCGTAGGTTTGACCCGCAGCAGCAGGTCCGTAACTCAGCCAGAGGCTCAAACACAACAGCCAACACGTTGTCATAAAACTTAGGAAGTAACAATGGACGAATGTCGGTCAGCCGTTTGGGTTACCTGTTTAATACCAATCAAATAGCCGGAATAATTATCTTTTGTCTGTCCACTGCAGAGCGCCACCAGCGAGGCTACTTTGGCCTCATCAGGCATGTTGCCCGACAGAATGGTTTCCAGCGCATATGCATCGATCTGCTCCAGGACACCATCCGTACACATAAAAAAGTAATCACCGGCCTGAACATCCGTCAGTTCGATACAATCCGGTACGGAACGGGCCGCTTGCTCCAGCTTGTCCCCGGCATTGATGACTACCGCCCGGCTGAGCCGGTTTCGCCAGGGGTGGGTCAGCGCCTGCACGGCGGTAATGATACCGGCGTCCACCATGTCGTTCACCTGCTTGTGGTCTTTCGTCCGGAAGATAATTTTTCCATCCCGAAGCTGGTAAATCCGGCTATCGCCAAGGTGCGCTACGGTCGCTCCGTGGTGGTGAAATTGCAGCAGGGTGAGCGTCGATCCCATGCGATTCACGAGCGGATGCTGGTTTAGATAGTCCTGATAAGCCTCATAAACCTGATCGAGAGCCGCCTGCAAATGCACGATATCAAAAACCGGATAGCCCATCGAGGCCGCGTAATCGGCAATGCCATGACACAGCAATTGACTGGCTATTTCGCCTTTGTCCGCTCCGCCCATTCCGTCGCAAACCAGGAATAACTGCGTTTGTTCATCGGCCTTATTTTCATCGGGATATACGGTATCCTGATTGATTGTTCGCTGGCCAATGTGCGAAAACGCAAAGGGCAAATTGGGCTGGATATGCATATGTTACTCGGTTCGGTCGGGGTTAAAGGCCAGGTCAACTTTATAGGTCGTCAGCATGGCCGCAGGAATTGAAAAATGAGCCAGACGGAAACGATCCGCGCCACCCAGGGTTATAACACCTTCATTTTCAACGTCGATAAGCTCCATCTTCTGCAAGGGAATCCCGTTCAGTAAGGTCCCGTTGAGACTCGGCTGCAGGTGCTGGCGGGACTCATCCAGCGCTCCGTCCTGAAGCTGGTAGCGCAACCGCCCACTCCACTTGTCGAACGTAACGGTCAGTGTGCCGTGCCGGCGGCTGATGAAACAGCGACCGTTGTGGACAAACCGTTCAACCTGTACCGTGCACGAATCACCGGTGCCGATCACATTCGGGCCAAATTGCAACGGGTAGGTAATTTCCGGTTTGTTCAGATACGTCAATTTTCCAAATTCGGGGAGACCCTGCACGATAGCCTCATCGTACTGAAAAGCCGACTGCAGACTGTTCACCGCGCCACACCCAACGTGCGAGCAGGTGATGGATCCGCGTGCGGCATCGGCGGCCCGAACCATAATTCGCCGACCACAGTGCTGACAGGCGATCAGCGTTGTTTTAAATCCATTCATACCCATTACTCATCCAGGTCGCGCACATCGCCGTTGTTGATATACGTATCGTCATCCGGTTGATAGGCATCGGCGATATAGCTGGTGTCGTCATCCCCGGTATCATCGGGTCCCTCACCATCGCCGGTTACGGGTTCCGGGGTTGCCGCATCCGGCTCAAGAATCGAATCGACCACTTCCTGGGACATCGTGCTCTCCAGGTAGTTGCTAAAGTCGTCGTTGGTAAGAATAATCGGCTGTTCCAGACGAACCAGGCCCGTTAGTTCACCATCCAGGGAATCATATTGATAAACCGTATCCAGACCTGCATCACCCGTTGCATCCACAACGCGATAGGTTTTGCCATCAGCACCGTCCAGCACCAGCGTGTCGATGATGCCATCGTGATCGAAATCGAGGCCCATCACCCGCTGACCGTTCAGGGAACCTTCAATCAGGGTTGGCTCAGGGGCGGGTTGGGTGTTGGGTGCCGGCGCAGAAGTCGGGCCATAAGGTTTTACCGGAAGTTGCTCTCCGGTAATCTGTTCGGTGTATTCCTGCCGTTGCTCCAGCGACAGACTGCTCCATTCTTCTTTCTCAAAAGTATTGTACCAGTGCCCCTGCCAGCCAAAAACGCCACCCATACCGACTTCCTGACGGGCCGCAGCAAAAGCTTCATCGAAGGACATGCGATCCGTCACTTTTCCCGCCACGTCGATGTCGGCAGGCAATTCGGTAACCGGTGAATTTGTTGGAATAGCGGCCTCATCATTTGAAGAACCCGGCCCGGTTTCATGTGCATCAATCTTTTGTTTGACCGCCCAGGCAGCCCCGCCTAACAGCATGGCCGCTGCGGTGATTCCCACCATTTTCTTTTTATTGGTATCCGAACCCGCTTTGGCTGGTGTGGTTGATTGGGCTAACGGAAATGCGTCCGTATGAAGGTCAGTCTGGTCAGAAAAGGGTGCCATAGGGGTTGAAATACGTAAAAGTGAGCGATGTTGTCAGTTTATCGGAGTAACCCGCAAAAGGTGAGTGAAAAAGACGAAATTTTTTTAGCTGACCCAGACAGCCTGACAACGTCGGCAAGTTTTCTGCTGGGCCAGAAGCTCCCACTCCCGCGTACCAAACGGATCCCGGCAAGCCGGGTTGGGGCACCGATACCGCTCCCGGTATTCCTGATCGATGAGTTCCAGTTTTTCGTCCGTCGACAGGAGCGTCGAGCACAAGGTCGGGATCAACATGCTCAACCCGGCTCCCGACATGATCTGGAGGAACGGCAAGCCCCCGCCCCCCGTTGTCAATACGGCACTGATGCCCACCACAGACGACAGAATGATGCTGCCCGTCCGGATCATTTTTTCGCGATTCCGGCAATCCCGCCGGAGTTTCGGATACTGTTCATAAACCGGCTTCAGTTCGGCAAATTCAGCACGAAAGTCCAGGGTAGGTTTTTCCGCTTTTTGGGCGGCAACCGCAGGAGCGACCGGGTTGGCTTCAACCGCTTTGGCCGACTTACCAGGCAAGAGATCAAGCAGTTCGTCAAGTGTATATTCGGTGTCGGCTAGTCGTATTTTGTCCTGCTTGTCGACAATCTTCCGCGTAATCCGCATGTCATTTACGAACGTACCATTTTTACTAACCAGGTCTTCAAGCACAAAATGGGTCGCCGTACACTGAATTAAACGGGCATGTTCACCGCTCACTTTTCCATTCGGTATGACCATGTCATTATCCGTCTTCCGGCCAATGCTATAGGTTGGAAGATGACTTAAACCGTCAATCAATTGTTCAATCTGGCCTTTTTGGGGAGGCACTGGCAAGAGCGACATGGGAAAGTCTGTATAAAAACGCGTTAGCGCAGCAATATATGATTATTTAACTTGTGAATCCATTCTTATTTTTCAATCGGTTATCTGCTTTATAATTCTTTACTAATTTCACTAAAACCGCCCCTCATTTTCAGCGAATACCGCGCCGTTGGAATTTAATACGTTTCTTATTTATATATTTCTAGATCAGCTCTATAGGTAACTCTTTTCCCAGCCAAATGCTGCTTATAAGCCTTCAAATGGCTTTTTGCAGGTATTCACCCTACCAATCCCGACGCGGGCCGTACAGGCCGGAAGTAAAAAAATGGTTTCATAATTCGGATTATGCATCAGAAAAGTACAAAATATATAGCTGTTTTCTCTGCCAAAAGTTTTCAGCCAAACACCGATTGCTCAGGTAATCAAAAGCATAAAAATAGCGTAAAAATGAATGATCGCGCCCGAAAAAGGGCGCGGCAGAATTTCAAAAAACAGGCAGTTTACAGCACTTCCGGCCTTACCAACGTGCGTAGAATCGATACAAACCGCATCACTCTCTGCCCGTGTATGGACGTTTTTATTGGAGGAAATAGGAGGAAAATCCGCTACTTAGTACCTGATCCTAATCGACCTGGTGTAGTAATTTATAAAGCCGCTGTGGGCGGAAAAGAACCGTACGTTTTAATGTGTGACTTCCGACTAAATCGCTTGTATCCGTAATTGGAATACGCTTATAGTAATCCGCAAAATAACGCGGCAATTCGACTTGCTTCGTCTCCCGGAAGCCTATGTCTGCCAGACACTCAGCTACACCCTACAACTTACTTTTTAAACGTACACTTCGAATTATCCGCCACCCGGTAATACGCCTTGTAATTGGACGCTTTGGGATTCATGCAACCCTTCAGATTCAGGACCTCAATGTTCCGGAAGTCGATGGCGTGGCTTTCACTTTGCAGGGCGATATAGCCTTCGGTTAGGAGGGTGTTGTCTTTTTTGAGCCAGTAGTCGGGGTTCCCCACGTGACCGGAGGCAAAATCGTTCTGCTTGCTGATGTACCCACCGCCAATCTTCGGCTTTTCGTACGTCAAAACCGTGTCGCCCTCGATGATGTGGTGAATGATTTCGCCACCCAGCACCACGGCCGTCACACGGACCCACTGATCGCCGTCGTAAGTTTTCGACTGCGAGTCGATGCAGTGATCCGGGATCACCTTCCCTCCCATTTCAACGATGGTTCCGGGCGTACACAGATTGGCCGTATGCCGCACCCCTTTGCCCAAACCGCCCAGCGTCTGAATCTCCAGCGAAATCGGGAAATCCTGGTCTTTGGTCAGGCTCCTGGCCGACTGCGAATGAATCATGACCCCGCTGTTGCGCACATTCCAGTTGGCACCCCCCGGTACCTGATCGCCCAGAAACCGGTAGTCAAATTTGAGAATGTAGTACGAAAAAGGCTCTTTGTAGTAAATGTGGCCGTATTTGTTGTCGAAGGTCTTATACTGGTCGTACATGATCCGCAACATGCCGTTTTCGGCCCGAAACGTATTTTTATAGTTGGCGTTGAGGTCTTCACCGGCAATTTTAATATCCCAGCCCGTCAGGTCTTTGCCGTTGAAAAGCTTGATCCATTCCTCTTTTTTCGGGTCGTTCTTCTGGGCAAAAGCCGGGTGGAAGAGGAGTGCGAAGAGGCTATATCGCAGAGCTAAGCGGAGAATAGCAGAGTTACTCAGAGAGTATTCGCTCAACTCCCTTAATCTCCGCTTAACTCTGCGAAACAATTTTTCATTTAAATACGCCATCGGTCCAAAACGTTAAGGTGACATCAGTAGGAAGAATAAATCCGAGCCCGTCTACTTGCGCTGTCGCTGTTCTTTCGCAAGGAGTTTCGTTGGCCCCAATTCTTCAATGGCAGGCAGTCCGTTTTTATACGAGCGATGGACGGTATTTTCCACCAGCATCGGATACGGTTTGAAGGTAATCCAGCGCAACGGCCACTTGCGGAGCCAGAACGACCCTTCGAGCAGATTACAGAACCAGGCCGCCGGCCGACGGTAGCCGAACGCTTCGCGGAGTTTGTCGTTGATGAGGGCCGAAAAAACCGGCTTGACGGCAAACCGCAGCGGTTTTGGAAACCAGCCTTCCACAATCCGCACCGTCGAATCGGCAACCTGGCGGTTGCTGTCGGCATACCGGAAATGCTCGGCTTCATACGCATCCGTAAAAGCCTTCAGGTCTTCGATGGTTTCGGGAATGTCCGTCAGGTTCATCCGCTGCCCCACTTCCCGGAAAAACAGAAAGAACGCCCGTTCTTCGGCGGTTGTCAGTTTCCGCCAGCCGTAGCGGTTGATCCAGTTGATGGGGTAAAAAATGAAGGTCGAAAGCACCAGCAGAAAGTCCTCGTTCGGAATGCTGTAAAAACCGTGCAGGCGGTTCATGTGCGTAATCGCCCGCAGCCCGGTTTCGGTATTGAGGCCGTACTGCATAAACCACGCAATCAGAATACCGGTATCGTCGTACCGCTTCTGACCGTGTTTCTCAAACTCCCCCGTGCGCATTAAAAGCGCCGAGGTGCGCGGACTGGCGTAGGTATGAAACAAGGCCAGTTCGAGCGCCCGCGTGATGTCGAACGGAAATTCATAGCCTACCAGCAGTTGCACCATCCGCTGGTAATCCCGCTCCGGGTCGAGCTGCCGGAGTTCGCGCCGAACCGCCGGATTGCGAAAAAGGCCCGCTCGTTTTGAATAAACCGGTACTTCCATTTCAATTGTCGTGTGGTCGATGGTTCGGTTTTCAGTTGACTTTTCGTATACTCTATAACCGAAATAAAAATGGCTGACATTTTTTTTCAAAGATGTCCAATTTCCGGAATCTCACCCATTATTGGGGTGTAAATCGATCATTCATTTTTATTTTCATCAAAAATACCATGCAACAGAGAATCAATGTGCACGAAAATGGGCAAAGTGCTCTGAAGGCGATGTACGGTTTGGGGGGGTATCTGGCAAAATCCTCCCTCGAAAAACCGCTGCTCAATTTACTTTATTTTAGGGTTTCGCAAATCAATGGCTGCGCCTGTTGCCTGGATATGCACTCAAAAGATCTGCGGGCTGCGGGCGAAACCGAACAGCGTTTGTATTTGCTGGATGCGTGGCGGGAATCGCCTTTTTACACCGATCGCGAACGGGCCGCTCTCGCCTGGGCCGAAGCCATCACCAACCTTACGGAAGGCCACGTTCCGGATGACATTTACGAACAGGCGCGTACGCAATTCTCCGAAGAAGACGTGATCGATCTAACGATGGCCGTCATCACGATCAACGGTTACAATCGCATCAATGTCGCCTTCCGTACGACGGCGGGTGCCTACCAGCCCGGTGCCTACGCGGTTCAGGCCAATTAGCGGTAGTAAAAGGAAAAACAGGTAACTTCATTCACTTATGAACCAAAAAATCACGAA
This sequence comes from Larkinella knui, assembly GCF_003858645.1. Taxonomy (GTDB): domain Bacteria; phylum Bacteroidota; class Bacteroidia; order Cytophagales; family Spirosomataceae; genus Larkinella; species Larkinella knui. The sequence continues at coordinate 1,621,843 of NZ_RQJP01000001.1, forward strand.
TGAAAGACTTCATGTTACTGTTCCGGCAACCGAGCTATGACTACAGCAACGCGTCAAAAGAAGAGATGAAGGCCCTTGGTAAAAAATGGGCCGACTGGGTTGGCGGCATCGCAGCCCAGGGAAAATTCATCAGCAACGGTGCCCGGCTTGCGCCCGAGGGCAAGGTTCTGAAAGCCGGGGGCGTTGTGACCGACGGCCCCTTTGTTGAAATCCGGGAAAGGCTGGGTAGTTTTATTATGGTCAAAGCCGACAGTTTGGAAGATGCCACGACCCTGGCGCACGGCTGCCCGGCGCTCGACGCCAATGGCAGTGTTGAAATACGACCGGTGTATCCATAACCCTTCTTAAAGCGGAACTCACTGATGAAAGTGAGTTCCGCTGGTGTGTATGACAGAGGAGCACGACTTTTTAAAACAACTTTTCCAGCAGGAATTCGCAAAAATGGTTGCGGTAATCAGCAAACTGTTTGGCTTACAGCATATCGAAATAGCAGAAGACATTGTGAGCGAAACGTTTTTACTGGCTACCGAATCTTGGGAAAGTAAAGGAATACCGGACAATCCGGCGGCCTGGTTATATGCCGTAGCAAAGCAGAAAACGCTCTATCATTTCAGGAGAAATAAATTATTTAATGAAAAGATCCGACGTGAATATACATCCAGGCAGGAGTCCATCTATGAAGCCGGGGACGTGAACTTTTCGCAGGAAAACATAAAAGACAGCCAGCTGCAAATGCTTTTTGCCATTTGTAATCCTGCCATTGCGAGTGAAGCGCAAATTGGATTAGCCCTGCGCATTCTCTGCGGTTTTGGCATCGATGAAATTGCGGAGGCTTTTTTATCCAATAAAGAAGCGATTAATAAACGTCTGTTCCGGGCAAAAGAAAAATTGCGGGCGGAAAAAGTCCGCATGGAATTGCCCACCGAAAACGAAATTGTGAATCGGCTTGATAACGTTTTACACATCATCTATCTGCTTTTTAGTGAAGGGTATTATTCCAAAACCCAAAATCAGATTTTACGAAAAGACCTTTGCATCGAAGCGTTGAGACTGGGCATTATGCTGACGGAGTATGAACGCACGAATCGGCCTAAAACCAATGCGTTGCTGGCCTTGATGTGTTTTCATGCCTCCCGGTTTGATGCTCGGCAGTCCAGCGACGGCGCTTTGATCCTCTACGAACAACAAAACGAAGCGCTATGGGATACCGCTTTAATCCGCCAGGGTCGGTTTTTTCTAGATTTATCGGCTCAGGGCGACGAAATCAGTTCGTATCATCTGGAAGCCCGAATTGCTTCCTGGCATTGTATTAAAGAGGATACCAACGAAAAATGGGAGGCCATCTTGCAGGTATATAACCAACTGCTGCTGATCAATTATTCCCCGAGCGTTGCACTAAACCGCACATTTGCTTTATACAAGGCGAACGGATACGAGACCGCGTTAGTTGAAGCGGAGAAACTCAAACTGGAAAACAATCATTTTTATTATGTATTGCTGGGAGAACTTTACAGCAATTGTGATCAATTGAAGGCTAAACAGAATTTTCAAAAAGCGTACGACCTGGCTAAAACAGAATCAGAAAAACAAAGTATTCAGAAAAAAATCGAACGCTTATTCTACCGATAGCCGCCGATTGTATCGCCATGACTTTCAGACTGAATTCATTTTTCAACGACAGCTTCGTTCAGAAAAACGGGTAATCCCGATCATTACTACCGCTATAAATTCTGAAATTTTACAGGATAAAAATTGGGATAATTCCCTTACAATATCAGTTACGACAGACTTTTTTCCAGGCAAATACTGGTGTTTAAACCAACATAGGGGCCGTACTTTTCAATGTGATGGTAACCGGCTTTTTCGTACAAAGCCAGGGCTTCCGGTTGTTTGATACCGGTTTCCAGCCGGGCGGTTTTGTACCCTTCTTCAGCCGCCCAGATTTCCAGTTCCCGCAAAATCCGGGTGGCCAATCCCCGGCCCCGACCAGCCGGTTTGACAAACATGCGTTTGATTTCCACGCAATCCGGTTCGGATATGGGCCGGTAACAACCACAGCCAGCCGGCTGATCCGCCTGAAAAACAATGACGACCCGCGCCGAGTCATCGACTTTATTAAACGCATCGTACTTTGCCTGATACGGCTGATACCGCTTCCATAGGTCGGCATCCAGTTCCCGAATCAAATCAAGAAAATCCGGGTCTGAAGCCGACGTGCGTTTCACCAGAAACTGATCCATAAGCAGTGCACTAATTAGCAGTCACAAGCCCGCATTAATCGGATTTAACCTGCACGAAAGTGTATATTTTTTGTAATTTAGCTGCCATTCCAAACTCACTTCTTCACTATGGCTTTGTTTAAACTGCAAATCAACGGCAAAAGCTACCAGACCGAAGCCGAAGCCGATACGCCCCTGCTCTGGGTTTTGCGCGACAATCTGGGGCTGGTGGGCACCAAATACGGCTGCGGTATTGCCCAATGCGGGGCCTGTACCGTCCACCTGAATGGCGAAGCGACCCGTTCCTGCACATTGCCGGTTTCTGCCATCGGCACCTCCAAAGTTACAACGATCGAAGGGTTGTCCAAAAATGGCGACCATCCGGTGCAAAAAGCCTGGGATGAGGTCGATGTAGCCCAGTGCGGCTATTGCCAGGCCGGCCAAATCATGACCGCGGCTGCCCTGCTCAAACGCAAACCCAAGCCAACCGATGCCGAAATCGAAGCCACCATGTCCGGTAATCTGTGCCGTTGCGGAACCTATCACCGCATCAAAGAAGCCGTTAAAGTGGCCGCAAAAACAAAATAAGTTTACGGTTTACGGTTTTGGGTTTACGGTAGCTGACGCACGAAATAAAAACGCGCCAGCAAGCACGTGTCAGCTACCGTAAACCCAAAACCGTAAACTGAAAACCTTAAACCTCAAACCGACATGTCTTCACAACTCAGTCATAACCGCCGGAATTTCCTGAAAATTGCCGCCGTAACCGGAGGAGGCCTTTTTCTGGGCTTCAACTGGACCGAATCGGAAGCCGCCACGCAGACCGTTCTGACGAAAGGAATCTCGGCCGTTCCCGGGGTTGATTTCAATAGCTACCTGTCGATTAATCCACAGGGCGTCATTACCATTCTGTCGCCCAATCCGGAAGTCGGGCAGGGCATCAAAACCGCTTTTCCCATCATTGTGGCGGAAGAACTGGACGCCGACTGGAAAAACGTCGTCGTTGAGCAGGCCCCACTCGATACCAAAAAATTTGAACGGCAGGTCGCCGGAGGCAGCGGGTCTATTCCGCATTCCTGGAAGCGTCTGCGCGAGGCTGGCGCAACGGCCCGGCACATGTTAATCGACGCTGCGGCCAAACGCTGGAACGTGTCCGCAGCGGACTGTTCAACCAGCAAGGGGTTCGTGCTTCACGCGGGCAGCAACCGTAAACTGAGTTATGGCGAGCTGGCAACGGAAGCCGGCAAAATGACGATTCCGAGCGACGTTAAACTGAAGGAAATCAAGGACTTCAAGCTGATCGGCCAAACGATCCGGAACGTGGATAATCCGGGCATCATAACCGGAAAACCGCTTTTTGGTCTCGATTTTTACCGCGAAGGGATGCTCATCGGGATGTTGCAACGCCCGGCATTTGGTTATAAACTCAAGTCGGTCGATTCGGCAGCGGCCAAAGCCATGCCCGGAATTGTCAACGTCGTGACGATCAACAACAGCGTGGCCGTGGTTGGCAAATCGACCTGGCAGGTGAAGAAAGCCAAGGATGCGCTCAAAATTGAGTGGGAAAAAGACGGCAACCTGGAGAGTACGTCCGACCACAACCGCCTGTTCAAAGAAATGCTGGACAGTCCGAATACGACCGTTCGGCGGAAAGACGGCGATGTGGAAACCGCTTTCAAGAATGCCGCCAAAGTCATAAAGGCCGAATACCAGTGTCCGTTCCTGCCCCACAATCCGCTGGAACCGATGAACTTCTTCGCCCACGTCAAAGCCGACAGTGCAGAGTTGGTTGGCCCCAGCCAGACCCCGGAATCCGCTCGCAATCAGGCCGCCAAGCTGCTGGGATTGCCGCCCGAAAAAGTAACCGTACAGCTAACCCGCATGGGGGGCGGTTTTGGCCGGCGGCTCAATACCGACTACGCCATCGAAGCGGTTCAGGTTTCCAAAGCCGTGAATGCGCCGGTGAAAGTGATGTGGACGCGCGAAGACGACATGACCGGCGGAATTTATCGCCCGGCGGTTCGCTACCGCTTCGAAGCGGCTCTGGATGCGCAAAACAACCTGATTGGCTATAAACTGCGGGGAGCCAGCATCAACGCCGGGAATGCCACCCGGGAGGATAACTTCCCGTCGGGGGCGGTGGAAAACCTGCTGATCGACAGCATCGACCACAAATCACCCATCACGACGGGTCCCTGGCGGGCGCCGATCACCAACTTCCTGGCGTTTGCCGAGCAGGCGTTTCTGGATGAAGTGGCCCATGCCGCCGGGAAAGATCCGGTGCAGTTCCGGCTGGAATTACTGGACAAAGCGAAGAAAAACCCGACCGGAAAAATTACGTACGACATCGACCGGATGAAGGGCGTGATCCAGCTGGCGGTGGAAAAATCCGGCTGGGGCAAAAACAAAAACGTATCCCAGGGCATCAGCGTGTATTTCTCGCACCGCTCCTATGTGGCGCAGGTCGGCGAAGTGGTGATGGAGAAAGGCAAACCGGTTTTGAAAAAGGTGTATTCAGCCGCCGACTGTGGCGTGGTGATCAACCAGAGCGGGGCGCAACAGCAGGTTCGCGGTTGTGTCGTCGACGGTATTGGGCACGCTATGTACGGCAACATCACGTTCAAAGACGGCATTCCCGATCAGAAAAACTTCAACGATTACAAGTTGATTCGCATGAACGAAATACCGGAGATTGAAGTCCATTTTGTTCAAAATGAGATCGATCCGACCGGTTTGGGCGAGCCCTCGCTCCCACCGGCGGGCGCGGCTGTGGCGAATGCCATTTTCAAAGCCACCGGCAAACGGCTTTACAACCAGCCGTTCGTCCAAACCGAAGTATTCAAAGGGGTCTCGTAAGGCTGATGAAGCTGATCAAGATTGCTACCGCGCCAACGGACCGTTCTTGATCAGCACGAAACAATTCACGTTCCCGGCGGTTTTTCCAGTTGGGAACGTGAATTATTTCAAACGAATCAGGGTATGAGTAGTGCTTTTTTGAAGAATGAAACCGCCGATGCGCCGGTGGTTATCCCCGCCCGGGCCCCCTTGCCACCCGGCACCACCAACTACGTCACACCCCGCGGTCTGGCCCTGCTGCGTTCCGAACTCAATGAACTGGAAATTGAACATGCTCACCTGCAGGCAACGGAAGCGACGGACGAAAATGAACGAAGCCGCCAACTGGCGCTGCTGAACGGACGGATTGCCAACCTCAACCAACGGATTTCGAGTGCGAAAGTGGTCGATTCTCATCCGCAGGATGAAGTACGTTTTGGGGCAACCGTTGTTCTGAAAACGAAAACCGGCCCATCGGCGGGTAACGAACGGCGGTTTACGATTGTCGGTGTCGATGAAGCCGATGCCACGCAGGGATTGATTGCCTTTACCGCCCCCATTGCCCGGGCCATGCAGGGAAAACGTATAGGCGATACGGTCACCTTGCGAACTGTACAGGGAGAGGATGTGATGGAAATTACAGCGGTTCAGTACGAGGGGGTTTAACGAAAAAAGGAGAGCTTGAAAGGCGGAGAAAATAAATTCAGCAATTCCCTTTTGCCGGATTTGGATTTGTTTGAAAAGCAAACAAAATTGAGAAACATTCGCCCAGGTACGTTTCTTAATCAACTGGTTTTCAAAATCTAACGCCATGTCCTACTACCATCTCCGCCTGTCAATGGTTTGCGGTCTGATCGCCCTCCTGACAACGCCCGTCCTGAGTCAGACCACGCGCTCTGTAGCCAAACCCAACGAAACCGTCTGGGTAATTGCTTATCCGGTGAAAGCCAATAAACGCGCCCAGTACGAGCGGTTTATTCACGAGATATTCTGGCCCGGAGCCCGGAATTTATCGGCGGCCGAGCAGAAAATATTTAAACAGACCCGCGTCATGCACCCCACCAAACCGGAAGCCGATGGGTCGTATGCCTACCTGTTCATCATGGATCCGGTTATCAAAGGAGCTGATTACGGCATCGAATCGTTGCTGACAAAAATGTATGGAAAACAAAAAGCGGCCGAGCACTTGAAATTATTCAAGGACGCCGTCATCGAAAAAAACTACAAATCCTATTACGTTACCCAATCGAAGGACTAAAAAACGTGCCGGGTTGATTCCGGTAAGCGGATTTAACCCGGCACAAATTAGGGTTTCGGATAAACAACCGGAAATAAACCGGGGTTATCCTACGTAGGGCCGCTGTTCTACGGCTTACTTTCTGAATGACCTCAGCTACTTTTACCCGTTTACTAGTCGGTTTGGCCATCCTGGTCGCCATGACGCACTGTCAGCAGGCCCAACCCCGACCGCCCAAAGCCGAAGGCTTCGACGCAGCCATCCCTGCCGACACTTCCTACCTGGCGGGTCCTATTACGTTTACGCTGAACGAATTACAGAAAAAAATCAACCAGGAACTGGGGACGATACTGGTGGGTAAAGGGTCGGAAAACGGGAAACGGGCGGGTGTGTTTCCGTTTCAGGTGGTGCGGTCGGGGCCGGTGCGAATTCAGTATGCCAGCAACCAGTTAAAGTTCTCGGCACCGTTGGGCTTATACCTCAAGAAGCCGTTTAGTTCCGCATCCGTTTCCGAACGAAAACCCTTCTGTTCACTGCACGTCAATTTTCAAAGTCCGCTGACCGTGACGCCCAACTGGCGGCTAGCCAGTAAAGTGCAGTTTACCAACTATGAATGGATTGAAGAGCCCGAAATCCGGCTCTTGGGAAAGGAAATTTCACTGACCAATTTTGCGAAGAAAATTCTGGACAACAGCCAGTCAATCATTGAATCGGCCATCGATCTGGCGATTTATAAAGAACTGCGGCTCGACCGGATGGTGGAACCAATCTGGCAGAGCATTCAAAAACCGCTGCTCATCGACCGGCAATTTGGCCTCTGGCTGCTGCCCAAGCCGCTCGCCGTCGAGGCCAGTCCGATTGACGGTAACGCGGTTAAAATTACCACCCACCTTCGGGTGGCTTTCAGTACAAAAACCGTGTTGCAGCCCCAAAAACCCGCTTATTCGGAAGTCAAACTGCCGGTTTTACAAAAGCGGGATACGCTTTCCCAAACCTCGGATCTGCGTTTACTGAGTTTTATTCCGTATGCCGATATTAACCGGATGCTGGCCCGTACGTTAGCCAGGGAAAAAAAGAAGCTGCTGCTGGGAGCGTTGACCATCCAAAAAGCTACTGTTTACGGCGGCCAACGGGCATTGATCGTCAAAACCGACGTCAGTGGTTTGCTGAACGGAACGCTGTATTTGCGGGGACGACCAACGTTCGATACGCTCACCAATACCCTGCATATTCAGGATCTGGACTTCGATGCCGGAACGGTGAGCGAACTCTCCCGGGTTTCCAACTCACTGATTCACAACGGCATGATCAAGGTGATGGAACAGTTTCTGACGATCTCACTGGGCGGAGATATTGAGAAATTACCGCAGACGATCAGTGAGTCGTTCCAGAAAGGTGAAGCTGGTAAAAAAACCAATCTCGCCATCCAGTCGTTTCAGTTTACACCGCAGAAAATAGCGATTCGGCCCGACGGTATTCAGGCGCTCATCTACGTTCAATCGAAGGTGGCGGTTCAGGTCAAAAAGTTGTAATTCGGTTACTGAAAACTTTGGCTGATGAAGTGCAGCGCATCGGGCAAGCCCGTACGCCAGTATTCCCAGGTATGGCCGCCATTTCGGACCCGGTATTCGTGCGGAATGGCCAAATCCCGCATCAGGGTGTGCAATTCGGAATTGCCTTTGTAAAGTAATAAATCATCATCGCCACAATCGAGGTAGAACCGGACGGCTTTCTTTTGCGCTTCCGGCATTTTCTGAACCAGATACAGAATGCTATTCTGATTCCAGTAGTCGGTGATGCGGTTATCGCCTTCCTTCAATTCGCCCATCGTGGATCGATACCGGCGCAGATACTCCGAATGGGGCATTTCCCGAATCTGCTGATCGGTACGAACGCCCGCGCTCAGGGCCACGCAGGAGCCGAACAAATCCGGATGGTGCATGGCGTAGAGCAGCGAACCAAAACCGCCCATCGACAAACCCGCCACGGCCCGGAACCGTTTTTCGGCCCGGCACCGGTAGGTTTTCTCAATAAACGGAATCAGTTCTTTCATAAAAAAGTCTTCGTACGGGTATTTCCCGGCGACGTTGTTCATGTAAAACGTCATTTCCGCATCCGGCATCACCACGATCATCGGCGGTATTCGGCCTTCCTTAATTTCCTTGTCGACAATTGCCTGCATGTTTCCCGACTGGAGCCAGGCCGTCTGATCGTCACCGCCACCGTGGAGCAGATACAAAACCGGGTACGATCGCTGGGACGTCTCGTAGCCGGGCGGCAAATAGAGCGCAAACTTCTTGTCTTTCTTCAGAAGGGTGCTTCTGATCGTCAAATCATCGAACACTTTGCTCTCCTGAGCCAACCCGGAGAGGGAAAAAAACAGACCAATCAACCACAGAAACCGCATGAAAATCAAAAAAGTTAGGAGTGAAACCGGTCAATTCGTTGGGGCAAGTTAGCGGTTTTCTGTGTTTCTTCCTTATCTTACTTCCCGTTCATCGCTCTTGAAATTAAATACAACCATGAAACAACTTTACGGGATTCTCCTGGCCTTGCTGCCGGTATTTTCGCATGCCCAAGCCCCCGATTCGACCTGGTTTCGAAATCAGTACACCAAACAGGAATTGTATATTCCGATGCGGGACGGAACCCGGCTCTTCACGTCCATTTATGCCCCCAAATCTGCTTCGGAAAAACACCCGATTCTGATGTCCCGAACGCCCTATTCCTGCGCACCTTACGGCGAAACTGCGTACCGGAATTTCTGGAGCAACCACTACAAGGAGTACCTGAAGGAAGGGTATATTCTGGTGGTGCAGGATGTACGGGGACGCTGGATGAGCGAAGGTACGTTTGAGGATGTGCGCCCGTTTAATCCCGCCAAAAAATCAAAAACCGATATAGACGAAGCCACCGACACCTACGACACCATCGACTGGCTTATCAAAAACCTGCCCAACAACAACGAAAAAGTGGGCGTGTTCGGGATTTCGTATCCGGGATTCTATGCAACGATGGCGGCTCTGAGCAACCACCCGGCTCTGAAAGCCGTCAGCCCCCAGGCACCGGTAACGGAATGGTTTCTGGGCGACGATTTCCACCACAACGGGGCGCTGATGCTGATGGATGCGTTTAACTTCTACATCCGGCGCGGTTTTGGAATGCCCCGCCCCAAACCAACGACCCTCGGACCGAAACCGATGGCCGTCAGCACGATGGACAGTTACGAATTTTTCCTGCGCAACGGGACCCTCCCGAAATTGACCCAATTCGCCGGCGACAGCGTTCGTTTCTGGAAGGACCTGATGGCCCATCCCAACTACGACACGTTCTGGAAATCCCGCAACGTTCGCAATTATGTCAGCAACATTGCGCCCGAAACGGCCACGCTGATTGTGGGCGGTTTGTTCGATGCGGAGGATTGTTACGGTGCCTGGAACACCTACAAAGCCATCGAAGGGAAAGCCCGGAATACCAACAAAATCATCATGGGGCCGTGGTTTCACGGGCAGTGGGCCGGGCGCGGCAGCGATGGTTCGTCCCTCGGAAATGTGCAGTTTGGGAGTCCGACCAGTACTTGGTATGCCACCAACGTTGAAATTCCGTTTTTCAATTATTACCTGAAAGGCAAAGGCAGCGCGGACCCGATCAAGGAAGCGACGGTATTTTTCACCGGTGAAAACCAGTGGCACCAATTGGAGAAGTGGCCCCCGGCCAATACCACCGAAACCGCCCTCTACCTGCAACCTTCTGGATCACTGTCCTTTACAAAACCAGCCTCACCCGCTGATCCGTTTACGGCCTACGTCAGCGATCCGGCCAAACCCGTGCCCTACGCCGAAGGCATCAAGTCGCTCCGCACGCGCGAATACATGACGGATGACCAGCGGTTTGCGGCCACTCGCCCGGACGTGCTGGTTTTTCAAACCGAGGTATTGAAGGAAGATTTGACACTGGCCGGGCCACTCACCGCCGATTTGCAGGTGAGCATCAGCGGAACGGATGCCGATTTTGTGGTGAAGCTGATCGACATTTTTCCGGATGATTTCGACTACGGAAAAGGCGATAAATACATCATGAACGGCTACCAGATGCTGGTTCGGGGCGAAGTGATGCGGGGCCGCTTCCGCAACAGCTTCGAACAGCCGGTGGCCTTTGTGCCGGATCAGGTCACAACCGTCAGGTATGCCTTGCCGGACATTGCCCATACGTTCAAAAAAGGTCACCGGCTGATGGTGCAGATTCAAAGTAGCTGGTTCCCGCTGGTGGACCGGAATCCGCAGAAATTTGTGGACATTTATCACGCCAAAGACGCTGATTTCCAGAAAGCAACGATCAAAATCCACCACAGCGCAAAAGCCGCCAGCCGAATCCTGCTGCCGGTTTTAAAGTGATTAAACGGGAATCGGTCGAGGGTTGTAGTTAAAAAACAACTATTTCTGCATCACATGGTTAACCTTAACTACGAACGTTAAAACGCACACGGATTAAAATGTCGTACCTCATTTTGGGACTGACCATTCTGCTGCTGGGCGGACTAATCTGGAACTACCGGCGACGGAACGCACCGGTTAGCCCGCCCGCAGCGACGCCGTACCGTGATTTATTGCAGGAACACGTTGCCTATTACCGCGCTCTGAGTGACGACCAGAAACGGGTATTTGAGGAACGCGTCAACCAGTTTTTAAGCCACACGCGCATCGAAGGCGTCGGCACGACCGTCGATGATCTGGATAAAGTGCTGGTGGCCAGCAGCGCGGTCATTACGATTTTCGGCTTCAAAGACTGGTCCTTTTACCGGCTTACGACGGTTTTGCTGTACGAAGACCGCTTCAACGCGGCTTTTGAAACCGAGGGAAACGAACGGAATATCCTGGGCATGGTGGGCGAAGGCGGGGCATTGCAAAGCACGATGGTGTTATCGAAACCGGCGCTGCACGAGGGCTTTGCGAATGAAACCAGCACCGAAAATACCGGGATTCACGAGTTTGTCCACCTCCTCGATAAAGCCGACGGTTCCACCGACGGCGCACCCGAATACCTGCTGGACCGTAGCCACATCAAGCCCTGGCTGCAACTGATCCACGCCAGCATCGCCGACATCCAGGCCAACCGCTCCGACATCGACCCGTACGGAATGACCAACGAAGCCGAATTTTTCGCCGTGGTTTCGGAGTATTTCTTCAAACGCCCGGATTTGCTGAAGGAGAAGCACCCGGAGCTGTTTGCAAGGTTGGAGGAGATTTTTCAACAGCGGCCGGGGGAGTAAGTTGGCGGGTTGGGAAGATCTGGTTGAATCCTCCTTCGCCTATCTGCAACCGGACAATACTGTCCAAAAATGGACAACTGGCCGCGCTAATTATGGGCCTGACAGCACCGTAGCACGGTTTTTCCGTTCTGGTATAATCCTTGAGCGGACACCAGGAAGCCACTAACCGCTCTCTACCTGTATGCTCCTAAATTACTTAAAAATCGCCTGGCGCAATCTCTTTCAAAACAAGACGTTGTCGTTTGTCAATATTTTAGGGCTCTCCCTGGGAATGGCCTTTGCCATTCTGATCGGTCTGTGGATCCAGTACGAACGAAGTTACGATACATTTCATACAAACCGGGATCGTATTGCGATGGTACAACGGCACCAGGTGATCAACAACCAAAAGGTGACCGCCAACGGCGTCATGCTTCCGCTGTATGACGAATTAAGACTGAAGTATCCACAGATCAAACGGGCTTCCCGCCTTATCGGGCTGGAATCGAACCTGGTAACCGGCAACAATAAGTTTACTAAAAAAGGTGAATATGTAGATCCTGATTTTTTAAGAATGCTCACGTTTCCACTGGTAAAAGGCGATCCGGAAACCGCTTTAAACGATCCGAATTCCGTCGTACTAACCGCGTCGCTCGCCAAAGCCCTGTTTGGCACCCACGACCCCATTGGGAAGATCGTAAAACTCGATCAGCAGTATACTGTAAAGGTGAGTGCGGTGATGCAGGATATTCCCAAAAACTCCTCTTTTTCGTTCGATTACCTGGCTCCTTTTGAATTTCTGGTGCAAAACAACAGCTATGTAAAAGATAATCGAACCAATTGGGGCAATAGCTTTCTTCAGACGATGGTTGAGCTACAAGCGGGCGTTTCCATGGACGCTTTTTCGAAAGAGATCGGTCCCCTGTTGTCAAAAAAAGAAACAAAAATAAAACCGCAGGTCCTCTTTCTTCATCCGCTGGCCAAGTGGCGTTTGTTCGATGATTTTAAAAACTGGACCAATACCGGTGGTCGCATCGAATACATCCGGTTATTTGGCATCATTGGTGGTTTTATCCTGCTCATCGCCTGTATTAATTTCATGAACCTGAGTACGGCACGATCTGAAAAACGGGCAAAAGAAGTTGGTATCCGCAAGGCAATTGGTTCGCAACGCAACCAGCTCGTCGGGCAATTCTTAACCGAATCCCTGTTCACGGCCTTCCTCGCTTTTTTCCTTTCTCTTTTTGTAATCCAGGTACTGCTGCCCTACATCAAAGATCTTGGTTTTGAGAATATCCGGTTCGATCTCAGCAATACCGCCTTATTGGCTTCTGTATTTGCCGTTTGCGTCATTACCGGCCTTATTTCCGGAAGTTATCCGGCCCTGTACCTGTCTTCCTTTTTACCCGCCAAAGTGTTAAAAGGCATCCGTCGGCAAGGCTCGAACGCGGTGAATTTCCGCAAGGTTCTGGTGGTTTTTCAGTTTACCATTTCCATCGTCCTGATCATCAGCTCCATTATCGTATTTCAACAGATCAATCATGCCAAAAACCGCTCGTTGGGGTACAAGGCTGACAATCTGATCACCCTGGCGGCCAGTGGGGAGCTTTCAAAAAATTATAATGCCTTAAAACGTGATTTGTTGAATACCGGTCAGATTGAAGCCGTAGCTAAAGTATCGAGTCCGATGACGACCGTAAATAACGACTGGAACGGCTTCAGCTGGGAAGGAAAAAAACCGAACGAAAATCCGATGCTCGATTTAATCCTAACCGAATGGGATTATGAAAAAGCCGCCGGATTAAAATTTATAGCCGGCAGACCGTTCTCTAAGGCCTATAAAACCGATTCGAATGCGGTCATTCTGAACGAGTCCGCGTTGCGTTTAATCGGTTACAAAGATCCGATTGGAAAGACCATCAAAGACGGCGATCGGGTATTAACGATTGTCGGTATTATCGAAAATGTCGTGATGCGCGACCCATTCAAGCCTGTTCCACCAGGCGTTATCCTATTTACGGCAGACTACTTCAGTGTGATTTTGGTGCGGCTGAAGACGGGTGCAAATTTAACGCAATCGCTGGCCGCTATACAACCGATCGTTGAGAAGTACGATCCCGCATCCCCTTTTGACTATCGTTTTGTGGATGATGAATTTGAAAAGAAATTTACTACCGAAAACCAGGTTGCCAAATTAGCCGGTATTTTTGCCGGACTCGCCATTCTCATCTCCTGCCTGGGTTTGTTCGGATTAACGATGTTCATGGCCGAGCGCCGATCCAAAGAAATCAGCATCCGCAAGGTACTGGGCGCTTCGGTGACCAATTTATGGGTACTCCTTTCCGGGGAATTTATCGGGTTGGTAGTCATCGCCTGCCTTATTGCATCGCCATTGGCGTGGTGGTCCATGACCCATTGGCTGGAAAAATACGAGTATCGGATTGCTATCGGCTGGCTGGTTTTTGTCCTTGCGGGCTCAGCCGCGATTCTTGTCGCCTTATTAACGGTCAGCACCCAGGCTATCAAAGTCGCCATTGCCAATCCGGTTCATAGATTGCGGACGGAATAAATGCGTTTCCTACACGTTACCCATTCATTTCATACTATTTCGCAACAACTGCACATTCAGGGCCACGATCACCGTACGCTCCCGGGTTACAAATACAATACCATCCAATTTCTTCCGCAAATTACCCACGTCCAGGTTCCCGCTTGTTGAAATCCATTTCCGGAAGACGCCGAAATAAGACCAGGGAACATTAAAAATCAGGGGTTTGTATGACAAGGCTCAGTTTTTCCGGCTACCTGATTACGCACCTTTGTCCAAGTCCAATCTGTAAATCATTTACCACTGAATCATTATGAAATCGTTTAGTCACATTTTCCTCCTTCTGGGTTTACTTTCGGTATCCCTTTCTACGATGGCCCAGAGCCGGAATTACAAACATATCGCTCAAAGTGGCGAAATAAAAGACGAGAAGGGACTTACCATTGGCACCGTTTCGAAAGATCAGATCATTAAAGACTTTAATGGCCAGAAAATCGCCTTTATTGATAACCAGGGTAATCTGATTGATGCGAAGACGAATAAAAAGATGGGACGCATGGGCAAGGACGGAAAAAACTATTACAACGCGGAAGGGGAACTGGAGTTCAAAATGAAAGATAATGGAAATACGTGTGAGATTTTTAATGCCGCAGGTAAAAAAATAGGCGACGTTCACAGCAGTTTAAAAGCCTCAGCCTGCGCGCTGGCCTGTTTTCAGGAAAAACACCGGAAACATTCCTGACTTTTCAGGTCCTGAATACGATCCGATCAGGAAACTGTTCAGGACCTGGTTAAGCCCCATTGTATGAAGAGCGTACACGTCGGTGGTCCATCCGGGCGTCGGAAAGTTTACCTGATTTCTCGCTTCAACAACTGCGCGTTCAGGGCCACGATCACCGTGCTGGCGCTCATCAGCACGGCACCCAGCGCCGGACTCAACACAAAATTCGGATACAACACCCCGGCCGCCAGCGGAATGGCGACCACGTTGTAGCCCGTTGCCCAGATCAGATTCTGGATCATCTTGCGATAGGTAGCTTTTCCGAAATCGACCAGGTTGGAGATGTCCGTGGGCTTGCTGTTCACCAGAATAATGTCGGCGGTTTCGGCGGCAATGTCGGTTCCCGAGCCAACGGCAATCCCGATGTTAGCCTGTGCCAGAGCCGGGGCATCGTTCACGCCGTCGCCAGTCATGGCTACGAACTGACCTTCTTCCTGTAAGTCTCTGACAATACGCACTTTTTGATCCGGCAACACTTCGGCATATACCCCATCCAGACCCAATTCCTTCGCCACCGCATCGGCCACTTTGCGGTTATCACCCGTGGCCATATACACCCTGATACCGCTTGCCTGTAAACGCCGAACCGCTTCTCCAGAATCGGACCGAATCTGATCCGCCAGCGCAATGTATCCGATGAGCTGTTGATCCCGGAGAATAAAAACCACCGTCTCGGCTTCGTTGCGGTAAGCATCTGTGGGCAATTCAATGCGTTTTTCTTTCAAATACCCCGGACTCACAACTGCCATTTGTTTTCCTTCTACGGTAGCCGAAATGCCTTTACCGGTAATGGACTGAAAATCCGCAATGGAAACCAGCGCCAGCTTCCGTTTTTGAGCTTCCCGAACAATCCCCTGCGCAATCGGGTGCTGCGAGGATTGTTCCAGTGCTGCGCCCAGGCGAATCAGATCAGTTTCGGAAATCTTGTCCTGGAGGGGAACAATGCGCGTGACGCCAAACGCACCTTCCGTCAGCGTACCGGTTTTGTCGAAAACCATCGCCGTTATCTTTCTGGCTTCCTCAAAAGCCGTCCGGTTTCGGATCAGCAAGCCTTTCTGGGCCGAAATGGCCGTCGAAATCGATACCACCAACGGAATGGCCACACCGAGGGCGTGCGGACAGGCTGTCACCATAACCGTCACCATGCGTTCAACGGCAAAAGCCGTATCCCTGCCACTCACCAGCCAGA
The DNA here is from genome assembly GCF_003858645.1 of Larkinella knui. Taxonomy (GTDB): domain Bacteria; phylum Bacteroidota; class Bacteroidia; order Cytophagales; family Spirosomataceae; genus Larkinella; species Larkinella knui. The sequence goes on from NZ_RQJP01000001.1 coordinate 1,637,900, forward strand.
CGAGCAGGGTAACCAGTCCTACGGATAAGGAAATGATGGTCAACCAGCCAGCCGCCCGATCGGCTAGTGTCTGGGTTTTCGATTTGACGGTCTGCGCTTCCTGCACCAGCTTTACCACCTTGTTCAGGTAACTGTCGGCGCCCTGATGGGTCACCTTCACGGTCAAGGCCCCTTCTCCATTGATGGCCCCGGCAATGACGGTATCGTGGGGTTCTTTCTGCACCGGTACGCTCTCACCGGTTAGCATGCTTTCATTCACCGAACTGCTCCCCTCGATTACCTCACCATCCGTTGGAATCCGTTCCCCGGGCCGAACCAGCACGATATTGTCGACCGCCAGTTGATCCACCTTCACGTCATGAATCATACTACCGTGCACCAGGTGGGCCTCCGAGGGCAGCATTTTGACAATCAGTTCCAGCGCACGCGATGCTCCGGCCACCGACTTCATCTCCAGATAATGACCCAGCAACATGATATCAATCAGCGTGGCCAGTTCCCAGAAAAAATCCATACCGGCCAGTATCCCGAGCGCCGTGACTATACTGTAGACATACGCGACCGTTACTGCAACGGCCACCAGCGTCATCATGCCGGGTTGCCGACTGCGAACTTCCCCGACAAAACCCGTTAAAAACGGCCAGCCGCCGTAAAAATAAATGAACGATGACAGGCCCAGGACGATCCAGTCGCGGTATGGAAAATCGAGGTGATAACCCGCAATTTCCTGGAACATCGTGGAAAAAGCAACAACCGGTAGAGAAAGGACCAGACAAATCCAAAACCGGCGCAGAAAATCGGCGATCATAGCGCCGTGATCGTGCCCCGCATGGCTGCTGTGGCCCGTATGGTGCTGATGTGCATTGGCTTCAGAGGAAACCGGCATTTCGCTGCCACGGGTTCCGTGATGAGCATACTGCCCTTCGTACTCGACAGCTTCATTCTCCGTTTTAACTTCCATCAGGTGAAAAGCACCAACCTGCGAAACCCGTTGTTGAAGTTCGGCTAAATCAGGATGTTTATCTACCGTGATGGAGACTTCGGGCGGATGCAAGGAACCCGTGACAGCCAAAATACCGGGATGATTTCGAAGGACATCCAGAACCTTTGCCACGTCCTGAGACTGGGTAATTCCGTGTAGAACATAGTGATGCTGATGTCTCATCGTGACCGTTATTTATTTTAAGTACGAAGGTAAAGCAGCCGATACCCCGACGCGATACAGGATTACGACCGGATTGTGCATGTTTATGTGTTTTCCACCATTCTGTTGATTCACCAAAAAACACGGGCCGGAAATGAACCCCGATAGCGTCCATTCCCGGCCCGTAGAACCTGCTCAACTCCGTTGACCTTACGGCATCGACGTCGCATACAACTGGTTGAACAGCAACTTAAAGGTTCCCTGCGCCTGCGCGCGGAAGGTGATTTCCGGGCCGAAGGCGTAGAGTTTTCCGGCACCGACGGGGGCCATGAAAGCCGCGACGCCGTCCTGCAAATACGCCTGTCCCCAGGCCCAGCCACTGCGCAACGGTTTGTTGGTGGAGAACCACGCAAGCGGTTTCACGGTGCCTTTGGCCACGGCGTCGGGAGCGATTTTAAAAACCGGGCTGGCATCGAAATAGACGTCCGTCTGGTTCGACAGGCCCCAGGTAGCCTGCTGCGTCGAATCCAGATCGATCCGCAAAATGCTGCCCGGAATGTAGTATTTTTCGTTCGACAAGGGCCGTTCCTGACCACTGTTGGTCATTTCAACCAACGCATTTTTCACCGGCAAGCCCAGATGATACGCCAGATTTGTGCTGCTGCCGATGGTGACCACGTTGCCGCCCGCTTCCAGAAAGGCCTTCAGCTGCGGAATCGACTTGTCGGCAGTAATCTTGCCAAGCCACGGACGGTATTCGGCAGGCAACTCTTCCGCTTTTGGCTCCCGGCTGGCAAAACCGCCTTCGCCCCCACCGCCACCCGTGCCCGTGGCACCCACCGCCGGAATGGCCCGGGTTACGAACACAATTACATCGTATTTCTTGCGCAGATCACCGGCGTCGATGTCCGGCGAATAAATGACCTGCATCGGAAAATGGTATTGCTCCATCAGCCAGCGCACCCAGCCCGACGGCATCGAGCCGCCGTAGGCATCCCACAACGCAATCCGCATCGGGGCCACTTTCACCAGCGCACCCGTCGGACGTTTAGCGACACCCGCAATGTCCAATCCCAGCTCTTTCGCGGATTTATCCAATACGGCCTTCGCTTTGGCGGATGCCGGAACAAAGAACGTTCCCGCACCCAGCGAGGATTTGCCACCCGGACCGGTCGGCAACCGGTATACGTCGACCCCCGACTTGAGCAAATCGTTGACCGCAATGAAGGAATTGTTCGCCTGGGCGCTCAGCGTATAACCCGCTGCCGCAGTGGCATCCATTTTCCCTTTCGGCACCTGCAACTCTCCGTATGGCAGTTTTTTGAACGGTCCCTCGAAACCGTCTAAAATCCGGTCTACTTTAACACCCATCTGAAACGCCAGGGTCCAGCCCGCAGCATCGTATGGACGAACCGGCGGCCCACCCGGATATTGGAAATCGTTCGGGTGATCCTGCGGCTCGAACATGTCCAAAACGTGCGGACGGAATGCCTGATCGGTTTTTACGATGTAGGACCCCGCCGGGTATTTCTTGCCCGCAACCGTAAAATCGGCCGTGGCTTCCTGAATCTGAATACCGGTTTTGATCAGCGCGTTCACAAACTTGACCGCCGTTGGAAAGTCCGGCTGGTTGGACGGAATGATGAACCCGCGCGGATCACGCAGCGCCGGATCTTTCAAAACCGCTTCGAAATACTTGACCGGAATTCCTCCTCCGCGCGGCAGCAAACCGTATTGATCGGGTGCGGTCGCACCGGCGGTTCCGGGGGCGGCTTTTTTCAGATCGGCCTGGTGCAATTGAGTAATGGCGTCGATTCGTTTTGGCGAAAGCGTCCAGTAATCCGTACTGCCGTGCTCGATGGCGTTTTTGCCCATCTTGTAAATGTTATACAGCAACTGATCGCCGTGCCGGGCCGCGTAATCGAGCGTCGCGTAATTGAGCGAAATCGAATAATCGATCGATTGCTTGAAGTGCCACTTTTGGGGCGTTACCGGAAAGGGCGTGTTGCCGTTGGGAATCAGCCGGTTCGGCACCAGCGGCACATCCTCCGGCGTCGGATTTCCAATAATTTCCGTCAGCAGACCGATCATATTGTGGAAGTGCGTCGTGGTGCGCAATCCGCCGTTGTACCAGGTTGAGAAAACCGAACCGCCCAATCGCGTAAAACCGGGTTTGTTTTCGGAATTCAGCCGGTTGATCATAGCCGCTCCGAGCGCATCGATTCCGGTAATCATCAACGGTTCAAATACGTAGTTGAACGGGTCGCGGTAGGGCGGTCCTGCCAGCACCGAACCCGCCGGACCGCGCTGGTGATGGTTGTACATAATCTGCGGCAACCATTCCACAAACAACTGACGGCCAATATTTTGCGACTCTTTCATGTTCATAATAAAAAAGTCGCGGTTGTTGTCGTGACCCGCATATTTCTGATAGAGTCGCGGCACATTTTCCAACAATCGCTTTTCCGGTTTGGGCTCGCGCATGTACCAGCTACTGACCAGTTCCTGCCCGTCGGGGTTGGCGTGGGTGAGCAGGATCACCACCTTGTCCAGAATCCGCAGCGTTTCGGGATCTTTGCGACTGACGAGTTGCCAGGCGGTTTCGATCAGTTGCATGGTGCCCACGGTTTCGGTGGCGTGGAGGCCGCCGTCGATCCAGACCACGGCTTTTCCTTCGGCGGCCATCGCCCGGGCCTGCTCGTCACTAAGGCCTTCAGCGCGGGCCAGTTTGGTAGAAATTTCCTTGTAGCGGTCGAGCTTTTTGAGATTTTCGGGCGACGATACGATGATCATGTACTGATGTCGGCCCTCTTCGGTCAGGCCAATATCCACCAGTTTCGTCCGGTCCGATGCCGCGAGTTTCTTAAAATACGCTTCTGTTTGGGTATACGTAGCCAGCTGGTAATCGTCGCCGATGTTAAAACCGAAATGCTCTTTGGGCGAAGGAATGGCCGGGGTCGCGCCCGACTGCGCGTGAACGGTCGTCTGGCTCAAGACCAAAAAGCAGAATAAGCCTCGTAAAAAATGTCTTCTCATAGGAACGGGATTAGTTCGTTGGTAAGACGAAATAAACTATTTTTCTCAATACTGTTAATCAGTTACAAAATATAATTTTATCATTTATAACAATTGCCTTATATTTTATTGAAATTAACAGAAACTAAAGGGATTGTATGCCGTCAATCAGAAAATCACCTATTCGATCTTTTTTAGTTCTTCCTGCCGGTCTTTGTCCAGGCTGATTTTATCAAAATCGGCATTTGTATTGAGTTCCACGCTGTACCCCTTGATTTTATCGATTTCAACCGTTAGTTCAGTCGCCGTAAAATCGAAAATATGACCGCCGGATTTGTGGTCGTCGGCCAGGTAATGGAAGTGGAAACCGGGCACGTTGACCTTCGCCAGATAGCCCGGCAAGAGAAATCCAACGACCACACCACGCGTGTTGGTCAGATTGAAGAGATACTGCGCTTTGGCCAGATGATCTTTTAGCGTTGGATACGGTTTTTTGGCGGGACCGGGTGCGCGGGAAGTTAGCTTCGAAAAATGACCCTTCATCCGGATGGCGTACATTTCATTCGCGGGTAAAGCCGCCATCAGGTCCTTTTCAAGCTGGCCGAGTTCGGTGTTTTTGACCATAAAACTGGTGTCGGCTTTGAAAAACTTCACAAAAGCGATCGACGTGCTGTCCTGATCGGCCATTTCGTGAATGCTTCCGTCGTGGCTGATTTGATAGACTTTGCCCTGATCGACAATCAATTCGCCATCGACCCGGTTGAAGGTTCCAATGCCAAAATCACCTTTGGTTTTTAGCTCCCCCAGCGTCAGATTTCCATCAAAAACCCCGGCTAACAACGCATCGATGATGGAATACTGGTACATGAAATCGGGGGCCGGCGCGGTGCTGGCGGCTTCGGCCGGTTGCTTTTGCGAACAGGCCTGGAGAAAAAGGAAGCTGCCTGCGAGAAGCATAAGAACGGGTTTGTTCATGGGAGCCATTGAGCGGTAGTTCATCTGGTGATCAAGGAATTACGTTTAGGTGTATGTAACACCTGGCCGTGCCGGACTGTCGGTCCGGCACGGCCAGGTGTTAATTTCGGCGAATAGCCTTTCAAAAACGAGTATATGCTACTGTGTCATTTACGGAGGAAAACAGACGGCCAAAAATAACCGCTGTCAGCATTAACGCTTCGGCCCTACGGAATCGTAAACAATTACCTTTTCCCACAGAGCCGAGTACTCTTCCACGAATTTGAGGTGAATGGGGTGCGTCTGGTAAATCTCTTCCTCGATCAAATTATCAAAAAAGCACAACCATGAAAAAGCATAGGAGCGTTCGATGACGGAACGGGTTGTCGGCGCGGGTGTTCCAATATGCACCATCCTGATAGTCGGTACTTTAGCCAGCTTATTCAAGCCTTCCAGCAATTTCGCATGGTCGGCCCTGCTGTCCGGATTTTTCAGATAAAAATAAACATGATGGACAAACAATTCTTTCGGTGCACCGACTGATAATCCGAGACCCAGTCCGGCCCCGACACTTTTTTTCACAAAGGTTCTGCGTGATTGTTCTTTCATAAAAATTCGATTTGTAGCTGAGGTAAAAAGACAAAAATGGACAACATTCTCCGAATAGAAGCAGGGCCGTCCGGTTTTCTAAAAAATTCTTTTTCTAACCCAAACTGACCAAAACCACGGGTTATTCCCGATCAGCCGCCGGGGTCGGTTAAAATCCGTTACTTTTGCGGTATGGAGACCAATCAAGACGTTGCCCCTGTTCTTTCGAATTTGGGAATTACCGCTTTCAATCCCATGCAAAAGGAGGCTCGGGAGGCCATTTTAGCCGAAAAAGCGGTTTTATTACTCGCTCCAACGGGTTCGGGAAAAACCATAGCCTTTTTGTTACCGCTCCTGCAACTGCTCCAACCCGAGCAAAAAACCGTCCAATGTCTGATCCTGGCTCCTTCGCGCGAACTGGCGTTGCAGATTGAGCAGGTCTGGAAAAAAATGGGGACCGGTTTTAAAGTCAACGTCTGCTACGGCGGCCATCCGATGGCGACAGAAATTCAGAACCTGAGCAATCCGCCCGCCGTTTTGATCGGCACACCGGGGCGAATTGCCGATCACATCGACCGGAAGACCTTCGATCCGGACGGAATTCACACGCTGATTCTGGATGAATTCGATAAATCGCTGGAACTCGGCTTTCACGACCAAATGTCGTTCATCATCGGTGGGTTACGGAATCTCAAAAAACGGGTTTTGGTTTCGGCAACTGCCGGTGTTTCCATCCCGGATTTTACCGGCGTACGTTCGCCCGCCAGACTTGACTTTATTCCGGACGATGACCGCGACAAAAGCCTGACCACCAAAATCGTTATTTCGGAAGAAAAGGACAAAGTCGATACCTTGTTCCGGTTGCTCTGTTCGCTGGATTCGGAAGCGGCTTTGATTTTCTGCAACCATCGCGATGCTGCCGAACGAACCAGTGCGATTCTAAATGAAATGGGCGTTTATTCGACGTTTTACCACGGCGGCATGGAGCAGGACGACCGCGAACGCGCCCTGATCCAGTTCCGAAACGGCAGCGTTAGTTACCTGATTACGACCGATCTGGCAGCCCGCGGGCTGGACATTCCCGAGATGAAATACGTGATTCATTACCATTTACCGATGCACGAACACGAGTTTCTGCACCGCAACGGCCGGACGGCTCGGATGCACGCTTCGGGAACCGCCTACATTCTGCTGCATCGCAACGAAGAACGTCCCCGGTATTTGCCGGATTCGCTCGAAGAATTCATCATTCCGACCAACCAGCCGCTGCCCAATCCGCCCCGGTTTCAGACGATTTACGTCAGTGGCGGCAAGAAGAACAAACTCAACAAAGTTGACATCGTCGGCTTTTTCTCCCAAAAAGGCGGTCTTGAAAAAGGCGATCTGGGCCTCATCGAAGTGAAAGATTTCATCTCCTTTGCGGCCGTCCGAACCTCGAAAGTCAAGGACCTGCTGGCAAAAATCAAGGACGAGAAAATGAAAGGGAAAAAGTATAAAATTGAAGTGGCGCGGTAAGTTTAAATGTGACAAGGGAGGTGAGCCAAGAGAAGAAAAACTTGCAGTTTTTCCTCTCTTGTCGTTACTTCACCTTCGTAAAATCCAGATCGTGGAAGTCGTAGCTAAAATCGGTTAAGGGCGAAATGGCCTTCATTTTCATCGAAACCGGTTTGCCTTCGTAATCCAGTCCAAACATCACAAACGCGTCGGCTTCCAGACTGCGGTCGTTCCACTTAACGACAAACGTATTGCCTTTGTAATAGAACAGTTCGCCGGTCAAACGCGGAGAGCGCCGGGAAACGAACAGCAGCTTGTTTTCGTCAACCCGAATCGACACGTCGCCCAGCCAGTTATCGTGGTAGGTTCCGGCGTAAAACTGGATGGGTGGCTTGGTTGCGGTACTCTGTTTTTCGGCCGCAACGGTTTTCCAGACGGCATCGGTTACCTTATCGGCATTGGCGGTATTTTCGCGCACCCGGTCGCTGTATTCTTTCACCCGATCGGTGCCGGTCATGCCGAAATAACTATCCAGAATCTGGTTGGTAATGGCCGTAAAAGCCGCCCCGGATTGCTGGTTCGTCAAGGCAATGATGCCAAGTTTCAGTTCCGGCAACAACATCACCTGCGTAACCATACCGGGTAATCCACCCGTGTGCGAGACCTGTTTGTACCCTTTCGCATCGTTCAATCGCCAGCCCAAACCGTACGAATTGAAGTGGGTGTTATAAGCACCCGGATTTCGCACGGGAATGATGGTTTGCGGGGTCCACATTTCGTCCTGAACCTTGGAACTGAAGAGGGTTTTCGCCAGACCATCGCCGTATTTTCCGCCATTAAGCTGCATAATGACCCATTTACTCAGATCGTTGATGCTGCTGTAAATACCGCCAGCCGAATTGCCAACGTCGAGCGTGCCTCGTTTTATAACCTGTAATTTGCCCTCCAGAACTGCGTGGGCGTCGATGATGTTCGCTTTATTCGGCAAGCGCGAAAAGGACGCCCGGCTGTTTTCCATCTGCAACGGTTGCATGATCCGTGTTTCCACAAACTCCTCCCAGCTTTTGCCCGACACGCGCGTCACCACCTCACCCGCCACCATGTACAGCAAATTGTCGTAGTCGTATTTGGTTCGAAAACCAGACGTCTGTTTCAAATACCGCAGGTTATGGATCACGTCTTTCAGTGTAAAATCGCTGGAATCCGGAAAAAACATCAGGTCACCGGCACCAAGGCCCAAACCGCTGCGGTGGGTCAGCAAATCGCGGATGGTAAATTCCTCGGTCACATACGCATGGTATAGCCGGAACTCCGGAATGAAATCGATCACTTTATCATCCCAGGTCAGTTTGCCTTCGTCAACCAGAATGCCCAGGGCGGCTGCGGTAAATGCCTTGCTATTCGAAGCAATTCCGAACAGGGTGTTGCCGTCTACTTTCTGGGGCGAATTCAGCGACCGAACACCGTAGCCTTTGGCGTGAATCACTTTTCCATCCTTGACAATGGCAACCGCAATGCCCGGCACTTCAAAAGTTTTCAGCGTTTTTTCGACCAGTTGATCGATCTGGGGTGAGGTCATTACCTGCCCCGAGGCCGGTCTGAAACTCAGGAAACTAATCAGGAAGAGGGCGACGAAGTGTATTGGTGATCTCATAAGGAGGATTTTGATGGGTTTTTAAAGATACACAGTTCGCGGCTATTTTTTATCCATCCTGCCAATGAACCATTCATCGTTCGGTTTAACCGCCGGAGAACTATGCATAGCAAGGTACCCCGTTTCGCTGTTGTTTTGACCCATCGAACAGCCGCAAACACGCTGAAAACAACAGATACTAAGAACAACTCTAAAACAACAAATACCATGAAAACGCTATTCGCATCCGCTTTAATCGCTTTAACTTTAGGGAGTTTATCCGCCAGCTTTGCCACGGATAACAAAGAGGTCGCCGAAGCCAAAACAACATACCGCTCGGTGGTTTACCCGGTGATCAATTCCACGAAAGTCAGGGTCAACGTTATCAAAGACAAAAGTGCCCGAATCAAGATCAGTCTGAAAAACGAAGCCGGAGAAACGCTGGCGGTCGAACAACTGGGAAAAGGACACGAATCATCCGCAATCCGGTTTGATATGAATCAACTGGAAGACGGTATTTACCAGGTTGTGATTTCTGACGGCACCACGCAACAGGTGAAAGAAGTGAAACTACAGACCAGCGCGCCAACGGTTGCCACCGAACGCCAGATTGCCATGAACTAAGCATTCTTCCATACAAAAAAAAGCCGACTGAAAAGCCGGCTTTTTTTTGACTAAAAATGAATGCGTTATTTTCCGCCGGGCCGGGAAGGCCGCACCTCAATTTTGCTGGGGAGCGTCCGGGCGGGCATCCGGATCAGGTCGGCAACGATCTGGCCAATGTCCTCGGGCTGGATTTTCCAGGCGTCTTTTTCGCTTGGTTCGTGGTTGTTGAAATACGACGCGACGGAACCCGGCATGATGGTCGAAACTTTAATGCCTTCGCTGCGCAAGTCGAGCATGAGTGCCTGCGAAAAACCGACCAGTCCGAATTTGCTGGCGTTGTAGGCCGTGCCGTTCTCGAAGAAGTTGGTTCCGGCCAGACTCGATATGGTGATGAAATAGCCCTGCGTTTCCTTCAACGCATCCAGCGTGGCCTTGATGGAGTTGAAAACGCCGGTCAGGTTGATGTCGATCGTTTCCTGCCATTGCTCGGACGTCAGCTCCTGAATCGGGGCAAAATGACCCACGCCGGCGTTGGCAATCACGTAATCCAGCCGTCCCCATTGCTGGATGATGGCATCGACGGCCCGTTGCTGCGACACCAGATCACGCACGTCGGCGGCAATTCCGAGCGCAAAACCGGCTTTCAATGTATTGAGGGAAGCCGCAGCTTCTTCGGCATTTTCCTGCGAGCGGCTGGTGACGGCCACCCGGATTCCTTCGTTGATCAACACTTCGGCGATGCCGTAACCAATGCCTTTCGATCCGCCGGTGATGAGGGCGGTTTTGATAGTTTCTGCCATAATTCTGATAATGGAAATGAGTAATGGAAGCTTCGCAAAGCTGATGGGATAACCCGGAGTGTCGGCGGAAAGTTTACGGCTTACCGTCATGTAACATCCGTGGAGCGGCCTAATTACCCATGACCCATTTTCGGTTTCATGACGTTATATCGTATATTTACCTTAAAACCAACCAAAAATGGCAACTGTAGAAAAACCACTGAAGGGTATTGAGGTGGTTCGTAAATTAGTGGACCTGAAAGAGCAGGAACAAAAGTCCTTTCAGGAAGCGTACCACAATGATCCGAAAGTCCGGGCTATCTTTGAAGAATTGAAAAAGAAAAATGCCCAGCGACGCGCCACAAAATAACTACGAGTTCTTATACGCAGGCGGTGACCAGAATGCTTATTTCTTTGTAACTGACAGGGAAGTGGCATACCAGATCAAGTTTGTACCATCAGACTACCTTTTTGCTTCTCAACCCACATTTCAGATACAAGCTTTTGAAATAAGCATTTCCGTGGCTGAAAACCCGGCAGGAGGCCGGGTTCCGGCGGACTCACTCATTCCATCTACTATCGCAGCTATTTTCTTTGACTTTTTTCAGACTCATGAACAAGTTGTCGTTTATGTGTGTGACACATCGGATAAAAGACAATCGGCCCGAGCCCGTAAATTCGATGCCTGGTTTTATGCTTATAGTCATGTCCACCTCGCTAAGTTGAACAAGATCATACCTGACGGTGATAAATTCACTTTTATCTCCATAATTCTACACGATCAGCATCCTTACCGAAATCAGGTTGCAGCCGCTTTTTTCGAGTTAGGTGAAGAAGAAAAATAGCCAAACGGACTGAACTTAAAATAAGCTTATAAAGCTAGCCTGAAGAACAAATTTGCCCCCCTGTACGTTTAGAAAATACCGGTAGGCGATTTTTAATCGGTGCGGATATGAACAGGCTAGTTGTCATCCTTGGGTGGTTCCTTTTTTTGGGAGCGGGGTCGTTGATGCCATCGGCACGGGCTCTTGCCATTCCCCAAAAAGGCCCCTCACACCCTTCATTTGCCGCCCTGTCCAATCCCGTTGCGGTTGCGTGTACCCAGCCTGCCGATTACCATTCCAATGCGGAATGGATCCTGCCGAATGACGACAATTCGCTCGGAAACGACCACCTCAATGACTGCGGTGTTGCTTCCCAATCGCTTTTCAATTTTAGCGAAGGCTTCCGGTTTGTCACACCTTCTGGTCTGACTTCCAGGTCATTATTAACCAGACCGCGGCAATCCATCCCTCTGTTTGTGCTGTTCCACACCTGGAAAATAATACCCCGAAACTGAGCCCTGCCGGTAGCGAAAGCAGGAAACGTTACGCTTCATTGCATCACCATCTTCGTATTCATTTATTCAAAATCATAGCCATGAAAATGCATTTTCATGCTCATGGGATTGCTCCCCGGAAAACCCCAATGGGAGGTTGGGAATTCCGCAGCAACCTGTTGACAATCTTATTTTTCCTGTTGAGTGTTACGGTTTTTGGCCAGTCCAGCCGACTCGAAACCCAGCAAGGGTTACTGAATGCCATTGCCCCGTACGATGCCGACATTCGGCAGTCGATTCTGACGGCCAGTCAATATCCGCAGGTGCTGACGCAGTTACAGCAGGTTCGCGACGATACGCGTTCCTCGTTCGAAAACCTCATCAACGGTTTCGACCGAAAAAAACAGGGGTGGTTTTACGAATTAACCCGGTATCCGGACCTGTTGCATACACTGGCGCAGTCACCAAACGGGCTGAACCGCGACGCCATCGACCGGCTGGTTCCCAATTCCGACGAAAATCTTCACGATGCGGCCTGGCATTTGTACCGCAACCACACCAGCGATCTGGTACAGGCCGATAACCTGAATCAACAGGCCAGTCGCTCATTCGACCAGTTGATTCGACCCTTCGATGGGTCGACGCAGGCGTCTTTCCGGCAATTGCTGAATTATCCGGACGCACTGGTGCTGCTGACCAATAACATCGAACTGACGGCGGAATTAGGCCAGCAGGTGGCCGCGAATGGCACGGATTTGAATCAGCAGCTGGCAACCTTGCACGACAACCTGGCGGTTCAGCACGACCGGGAAGTAGCCGACTACAAAAAGCGAATCGACGCCGATCCCCAGGCGGGTCAGGAATTGAATCAGGCGGCCCGTTCGTTTGCCCAAAGCAACGGCTACATCCTGCCCACGATGGGATACGGTGGCGGCATGATGTTTGCCAATCCGTACTCCTACTGGTTTGGCTATCCGTACTGGTACGGCTCTCCCCTCTGGTATCCGGGCGCGTTCTGGGGAGGTTTTAGTCTGACCTACGGGCTGGGCGGTTTTGGATTATACGGTTTTCCGGCTTTTGGCTTCAATTCCTGGTTTATCAACCGGGGCTATTATGCCTACCCGCATTTGTACAACCGCTTCGGTGGCTATTACCGAACGGTGGGTCCGCGGTATGGTTTTGTACCGACCTACCGGACCTATGGAAACTACGGCCGCACGGCCAGACCTCCTTACCTGGGTAGCCGGGGCAACTTTGGGGGCATGCGTTCTCCATCGGTCGGTGGCCTGAATCGGTCCTACAGCCCAGGCGGTCGTATGGGTTCTTTCGGCGGAAGTCGGGGTTACAGTGGCGGTTTCCACGGTGGTGGCGGTTTCCGGGGTGGTAGCTTTGGCGGTCGGCACCGGTAAGGTATACCGGTTCTATTCATACCAAAAAAGAGCCCAACCGATCTAGGTTGGGCTCTTTTTTATACGCTTATTTTGGGTATTCGCAAAACCGGACGATCAAGCCGCCTTCGTTTTGGGGTTATTGCCATATTCATTGGGTCCGGTTACGCCTTCGGTGCAGGCCAGAATCAGGTTGTAGACCGGAATCAGGGCGTACCAGCCGCTTTTGCCAACATCGTGCATCCGACGAACGGCGACAGCAATCGATGGAACCAGAATCACCAGATTGAACAGCAGGTTGATCCAGCCAATCAGCACCAGGCCGTCGAAGAGCAATATATTCGTAAAATTAAAAACTTGAGAAACCAAAACGTTAATCAGGACAAAATACCAGTACTCGCTGCGCCGGGACCGTCCGTTGAAATCATTGTACTTTTTGAGGACCGCTACGTAGTTGTCCAGAATCGAATAACCGGTGGAAGATGGAATGGAAGTGTTCATTGTTGTGTGTGTTTAGTAGTATTTGTTTGTAGTTTGATTGGGCGATTGCCCGTTTTTAGGAACCTTAACAGGCTGGTTTTGAATACCCTGTTAGCCAGTTAATGATTCAAAAGTACCGGCCCGGTCAAAAATCCACAATCACCGAATGGTAACTGGTAGCGAAAAGCTGGTAACTGGTGGTCTGGCAGAAATAATTAGTTTCCCATTTTTAGTTATTTTTGGGCGTGACTGCTTCCTAAACCGTCGCCCTTCTCATGAAATTGGTCGTATTAATCCTGTTGATTTGCGTTGTTTCTCCGGTCATTGCCCAAACCATTCCCTCTAAAGTCTATTCCTGGGACCAGGCACCGGTGGTGAAGAAGGACGGCGTAGAGGATCGAACCCTTCTGGAAGGCACCACGCGGGATTTTAACAATTTCTCCGTCCACGGCATCACTCTCCCGCCCAACCACACGCCCCTACCCGCCCAGACGCTGGAAGACGAAGCCCTGATCATCATCAAAACCGGTGAACTGACCGTTTCACTCGGAAGCCGCCTGAAAACCCTGGGGCCCGGCAGCGTCGTTCTGATTATGCCGGGCGATGCGCACCGGCTCGAAAACAAAGGGGCGGCTCCCGTAACCTTTCACCTCATGCGGTATACGTCGAAAGAAGTGCCGGATCTGGATCTGGACCGGATGAAAGGTCAGTCGTTCTGGATCGACTGGAAAGATGTCCCCTATCAGCCCAATGCCAAAGGCGGTCGGCGAACGATGTTCGACCGGGCGACGGTCATGTGCAAACGCTTCGAGATGCACGTCACGACCTTGAATGAGGGTTTGTGGAGCCACCCACCGCACACCCACCGGGCCGCCGAAATCCTGATGCTGACCGAAAATACCGCCCAGGAAAGTATCGACGGCCGGATGCAGTCGGCGAAAGTGGGCGACATCATCTTCCTGGAATCCAACGTGCCCCACGGTATTTTGAATACCGGTCAGGGATCGTGTACCTACTTTGCGTTTCAGTTCGAGTAGGGTTCGAATGAACGCTTAAGTGAAAAATTCAGCCGTTAATGGCAAGGCCGGAAACCACTGATCTGCGGTTCGAGTCTCAGAGGGTTGATTTACGCTTCCAGTACTTATACCCTTCAATCCAAAGTACACCGAAGAAGGACCCGTAAAAGCAACGGAGCATCTCACTCTCAGTCAGTTCTGTAAATTGAACGACGCTGCGCACGGATGGAACGACGAGTGTACTGATCAGCATGACCAGAGTCAGTATGAGCATAAGCCAGAACATCGAATTAGGTCGGCGGAATGTAGACACCACCGATTCCCGATTCGACCGGCTTACGAGCGTCAACCAGGTATTGCTCAGAACCAGCGTAACGAAAGCCATAGTTCGTACCTTATCGATGGCCTCACCGGCTAGCATGGTCTGATGGTAGACATCCAGAACAACCCCTGCGATTACGATTCCCTGCAAAACGTTCAAACCTAACTCGCTGGCGGTGAAAAAGGTATCTGTAAACCGGCGGGGGGGCCGCTGCATCAGGCCGGATTCGGCCGGTTCATTTTCGAAGGCAATGGAGCAGGTTGGCCCCATGACTAATTCCAGAAAAATAACGTGAATCGGGCTGAAGAGATTAATATAGCGCCAGCCAAAAAGCAAGGGTACCGTGACGGTTAAGATAATGGGAATATGGATTGAGACGATGTAGCCAACAGCGCGCTTCAGGTTCTGGTATATGCGCCGGCCCTGCGCGATGGCACTGACCATTCCGCCCAGATCGTCATCCACTAAAATCAGTGCCGCAGCCTGCTTGGCCACTTCGGTTCCGCGCTGGCCCATTGCCACGCCAATGTGGGCGGCTTTAAGAGCAAGCGCATCGTTGACTCCGTCACCCGTCATGGCCACGACCTCACCGTCGGCTTTTAGCGCCCGGATAACCTTCAGTTTGGCTTCGGGAAACATGCGGGCAAAGATGGTGACCCGCTTCACTTCCGCTTGCAGGTCTGCCTCCGGCAATGCCATAACCTGCTCACCCGTCAGGAAATGCCCGGCATTGGGCAATGCCACCTGCCGGGCGATGGCCCGGGCCGTTTCCGGGGAATCACCGGTGATCATTTTAACGGCAATTCCGGCCTGACGAAATTGGTCGAGAACCGCCCGGGCATTGTTTTTGGGCGGATTTTCCAGGGCGATCATTCCTTTGAACACCCACGAAAAACCATCCTGATCGGCCGGAAAGTCCGGGTTTGGCCAGGCGCTGCCCGATACGCCTAACACGCGGTACCCTTGTCTGGCCAGGCTAGTAGCCTGCTCAAGCACCTCGGCCGCATCAGCCTCCGACAAATGACATACCCTGACAATCCGTTCGATTGCTCCTTTCCCCGCTACACGAACCAGGCCAACGCCGGAAGCATAGACGTGGGTCATCATGGGGGGCGTTCCCTCCAGTGGATATTCGTACTGGATCGGAGCAATTTCCGCGGTAAAATGAGTGTTATAGGCCGACTCGATGGCCCGCTCCATGGGGTCGAAGGGGGTTGGTTCGCTGGCCCAGCGCGCAAAAACCAGAAGATCCTTCGCCGAATCCGACAGATTTCCATTCAGGGGCACTAATTCGTGGGCTATTCCATCGTAAAGGGCAATCACCGTCATGCCTTCCTGGGTGATGGTGCCGGTTTTATCGGTGCAGATGACCGTAGCCGACCCTAAGCTTTCTACGGTTTGTGGTTGCCGGGTCAACACGCCCAGACGAATCATTCGGGCGGCTCCCAGCGCCATGAAGCTGCTAAAGGCCACGGGAATTTCTTCGGGCAATACTGACATGGCAATGGTTAATCCCAACAGGAGTGACGTAGTCCAGTTACCGGAATGTGCAAAATTAATACCCCATACCAGAGCAAATGCGCCAAATCCGGCCCAGGCCATTCGTTGCACGAACCGGTTAATCTGACGTTGCAAAGGTGTTTTCTCCACTTCGATAGACTGCAGCGAACGGCCTAACTTACCCAACTCGGTTTGCTCACCCACCGACGTCACCCGCACATAGGCACTACCGGAGGTGAGCATCGTACCCGCCAGAAACCGGTCACTCTCAGGAACGGTTTTGGCCACCGGCACCGATTCTCCCGTCAGAATGGCCTCATCCACGGAGCAATCGTTGGCGTTGACCAGAATGCCGTCGGCAGGAACCGTTTGACCTTCTGATAACCAGATCAGGTCGCCAACCACCACGTCCTCCGTGGCAACCGGCAGAAGTGTCCCGTTGCGGAGTACCGAAACCTGCGGTTGGGACAACGCCCGAAGCGCCTGCAAAGCCCGGTTGCTTCGAACGGTCTGGAGCAGCGAGATTCCGGCAACCAATAGCATCGCCAGCCCTAATACCAGACCTTCCTGCCATTGCCCCAGCAGAACATAAAGCAGACTCGCCACCGCCAACAGGATGAACATGGGTTCCGAAACCACCTCGGCCACCAGTTTTACCAGGGACGTAGTAGCAGCCGATGCGGCTTCATTCCGGCCAAACCGTCGTCGGGCTTCGTCAACCTCATGGGAAGTCAGGCCCACGAGGGGAGTTGATTTGGCTTTCAGCCGACTAACAGTCATACGGGTCAGAGGTAAGGTAAATTACCCCAAAAATACCGCTCCGGGTCGCGAATGGCACTGACTCCGGTAAGGGTAATGCCTGATTATAATCAAGTTATTTGTTGAAAACTTGATTGATCGTTTCACATTGGCTTTATGAAACAATTCGGTGCCGGGGTTCATCGTGGCTGCCGTTGTACTCGATAAATCAACACGGAATTGTAAACACGATCTGACGACAATCAGCGGATTGAAGCGCATTTGTCATACCCCATGATCCGATTAAATGGCAGTTTTATCATCGCGTAGCGATCCTACCAAACGACTGACAATTAACAGGAAATAATGATGAAATCAACACTTTTACTCTTGGTTATTGGAGTGTTCACCCTGTCAGGAAGTTCCCCCGCCCGGGCTCAGTCGGTGCGGGGAAGCTTCGGTTTCTTTCAATTGGGTTATTTCAACGCTCCACAATCGGGGGCCGTCGCCCAGACCTTTGCGCCCGACTGGTTTCCTCATCTCAACGACCATTTTATCTACAGCGGAGCCGAAGGCTGGTTACGCCGGAATCGGTTTATGGCCGGGCTCAGCGCATCGGCTCTCACCGCCCGCAGCGTTTCTGTCCAGCAAACCCGCGTGGAACGCGTAACGGGGATGGGGCAGTTGAAAATCAGCTATGTACTTTTTGATAACCGCCGATGGCTGCTGTACTCAGCCGTTGGCCGGGGAATTTCATCCTCCCTGATCACGGTCCACCAGAACGGTTCGGAGCCGGTTATCTGGATGTTACCCACACATTCGACCGATCTGTCACTGCACATGAACCGGTTATTGGTGTCGGAACGGTCTGCCGAACCAACCGCCGTACGGGGGCTTTGGCTGGGCTTGCGTATAGGGTATGTAGTCAGTGCCAAATCCGCCCACTGGCAGCAGATTCCGGAAGGTCAACCGACCCAGTTTAAACCGGAATATGCTCTCAATGGCTTATACTTTACACTAACGATCGGTGGGGGTGGATTTCAATATTCTCCTTCATCGCGCCAATAACCCTAAAACGCTTCACGTCATGTTTTTTTCGCTAACGCTTTTCTGGACCACCTACACGGTGGTGAATCTGCTCTTTCTCTTCTCGATCTGGAGCAGTAAACAATGGCCCCGCCTGACCCGCCTGTTTTTCCTGCTCTTATTTAGCTGGGCGGCATGGTTCAATGCGTCAACGGTTTTGGAGGCTCCCTGGGTTTATCAGGATTACGCCGACACGGCTGCTCCGTTGTATAAATGGTTCATTTTAGGCCCGTTTGTCACCATCATCAAACCCATGATTCTGGTCATTTCCGCTTGTCAGGTTTTGATTGCATTAACCATGGTACTCAAAGGCGATTTGTTTCGACTGGGTTGTTGGGATGGTCTGATTTTCGGCTTAGCCATCGCTCCCCTGGGCTGGTATGCCGCATTTCCGGCCACGGTTTTGATGGCTATCGCCTTTTACCGTTTGCAGAAGTTTCATGACAATACCTATCTCTGGGAACCAACAAGAAAGCATCTGGCCAAAAGTAGAAAAAAACCAGCCATCGCACCGACGGCCTGATGCCGTCGGCGAAAGTGGGCGACATCATCTTCCTAGCATCCCACCTACCTACGGTATTTTGAATGCCGGTAAGAAATCGTTTACCCATTTTGCCTTTCAGTTCGAGTCGTGGCACCGATAGCATCGCCTACTGACGATCGGTTGGGTTTTGAAGACGGACTGGTTAATTTACGCATGGCTTTGAAAACAAAACTCCCTCGTTCGTGTCACCCTGCCTTTAGCACATTTCGCAAAATCGCCACACTTTGTTCCAGTTCCGTTTCAGTACTCGAAGCAAATCCCAGGCGGGTACTGTTGAGCACTTGCCCGGGTGGATTATGGGCCAGTCCGTCAGAAAAAATCAGGCCTGCGGTTTTGGCGGCCTGGGCGACTTGCGGCAGATTGATCCGGGGATCAAACGTTGCCCAAACCGCCAAACCGCCTTCCGGTTTAGCAAACGCAATGCTACCGGATAACTCACTGGTTAACAGCGAACAAAAGTATCCACAACGGGCGGCATACGTGCGGTGTGCTTTTTTCAAATGCCGTCGCATGTCGCCATTTCGGAACAGTTGCCCGACCGCAAATTCCAGCATCGAATCGCCCTGCCGGTCGATGATTCGTCGCAAACGGGCCATTTCATCGATCACGGTTTCCGACGCCACCACGTAGCCAATCCGAAAAGCCGGGGCCACCGATTTCGACAACGAGCCGATGTAAATCACCAGGCCGTTTTGATCGACACTCGCGAGCGGCAAAACCGGTCGGCGGAGGTAATGAAACTCGTAATCGTAATCATCTTCCAGAATCACAAACCCGTGTTGCCGACTCAGCTGCACCAACCGGAGCCGCCGGTCGGGTGGCAACGTAACCGTAGTCGGATAATGATGGTGCGGAGTCACGTACACCAGCCGGACCGGGCAACGCTCGCAGATAACGGCCAGAGCCTCCACATCAATGCCGTGCTGATCGACGGGAACCGTCAACACCTCCGCCCCGGCCTGCTGGAAATTCATGTTGGCACCCGACCAGTTGGTTTCGCCAACCACCACCGTCTGACCCGGTTCCAGCAAAACCGTGCTGGCCAGATGGATGCCCATCATGCTGCCGCGCGAAATCAGAATGTTGTCTGCGGTAGTTCGCAAGGCCCGGGTTTCGTTCAGAAAAACGGACAATTCTTCGCGCAGCAACCGATTGCCCTTCGGGTCGCCATACCCAAAATGGTGTTGCGGATTTCCCCAGCGAAAATAACTCCGGTAAGCGCGGGCCAGCTCCTCCATCGGTGCCAGCCGGATATCCGGAAAACCATCGTCCAGACGCAGGCCGTCGCCCATCAGCAGCAGGGGGCGAATCAGGTGGGGCCGGGACACCAACCGGAATCCGGGCTCCTGATTGATTGTCTGATTAATACCTTGACTTTCAATTGGTTGCGGCAGAACAAGCGGCAGTTGAACCGACACAAACGTTCCACTGCCCGGTTTCGATTCGAGCCAGCCTTCCGCCAGCAATTCGTCGTAGGCGGCAATGACCGTTTTGCGGTGGAGTTGAAGAAGATCGGCCAGCTGACGCGTTCCCGGTAATTTTTGGCCGGTTTTCAAAACGCCCTCACGGATCAGCCGCCGAAGCTGTTCGGCCAGTTGCAGGAAAACCGAGACTTCGGCGGTTTTGTCAATTTCAATCAGCGATTTAAACGGGATCATACCGGACTACCTGTTTTTGAAAAACTGGATGATTCAACTAGTCCGGTAAAGATGCAGTTTTGCACGACAACTCGCAACAATTAACCGGTTTACGGTATTCGGTATACAGTTTACGGCGGCTGACGCATTCAATAAGGACGCGTAAGCAAGCATGCGTCAGCCACCGAAAACTGAATACCGAATACCGTAAACTGAATACCGTAAACCAGTCTAACCCATGCAAACCCAACGTACCACACCCAGCCGCTCGGCCAAACGCGCTCATTATGAGGCCGAGACGATTTATTCGATTCTGGATGAAGCGCTCTATTGTACCATCAGTTACGCCGTCGACGGGCAGCCCTGGTCGTTGCCAACCGCCTTCGCGCGGGAAGATGACCGGCTGTTGATTCATGGTTCGGTCGGCAGTCATTTTATCCGGGAAGTGGAGAAAGGCATTCCGGTTTGCATTTCCGTTACGCTGCTCGACGGTTTGGTGCTGGCGAAATCCGGTTTCAGTCATTCGGTCAATTACCGGTCCGTCGTTGTTTTTGCAACCGCCGAAAAAGTGGAAGCCTATGACGAGAAAGTGAACGCTTTAGTGCTGATCACCAACAAACTGATACCCAACCGCTGGCCGGATTTGCGGAAGGAAACCGAAAGCGAGATTCGTAAAACAACGGTTTTAGCCTTTTCACTGGAAGAAGCTTCCGCCAAAATCCGGACGGGCGATCCCAAGGATGAACCGGAAGATGCCAATCTGCCGATCTGGTCGGGCGTCATTCCCCTCGAAACGGTTCGGCTGGCGGCCATTCCCGATGCATCGAGCACCGCATTACCCCTGCCCCATTACCTCCGGACAGACTAAACAACAACACTACCAACATTTCAGGACTTTCATTAAAAACCCTTGGAGGGTCTTTTTAGCGGCCAGACGAACCGCATTCCGGCCCTTCGGTAAGGGATTTTAGGACCAAAGAGACGTCCTAATCCGTGAACTTTGACCGGATTTACGAGTAGGAATTTGAAACATTCACGTTTACCAGAAGTCCGGATGCTTTCGTTCGGACTTCTGTTGTATGAAAACCAGTGGAAACGCTGCGGCCAGTATGGATTTGCTGTTCTGGCAACAGCTAAAGAATGGAAATGAAGCCGGTTTGCGAAAACTGATCGAGAAGTATTTCAACGCCTTACAGAACTACGGCTATAAATTTCTGCGGGACGAAGACTTCGTCAAGGACTGTGTTCAGGAGGTGTTTATTGAAATCTGGAACCGGCGCGAACGCGTTGCGGTTCCCGAAAGCGTCCGTGCCTACCTGCTCAGTTCGGTTCGGAAACGGGTTTTGCGCGAAGGATACCGCCAGCGAATCAACCGGGACGACGAACCCGCCGATCTAGAAAATGATCTGAACTTTGTGGAGTTTTCACCGGAATGGTCGGTTATCGAACAGGAAAGTCTGGCCGAAACCACCCGACGCATTGCCGATTCGCTGAATCTGTTGCCCAAGCGACAGCGCGAGGTGATTTATCTCCGGTATTACCAGAACCTCGAACGCGACGAAATTGCCGAAATTATGGGCGTCAATCCGCAATCGGTATCGAATCTGCTGCAAGCGGCCTTCAAAACGTTCCGCGACAACTGGGTGGGCTTTTTCCTCCTGGTCGAGCTGATCAAAACCGGTTCTTTTTAAATAAACGGACCAGAGCGGGTATTTCGAAACCGAATCCGCCATCTGTCCATAGCATGAATTCTACCCAAAATGAGGCATCCCGATTACCGAAACTATAGCGTCGACGACTTGACACGGGACGAATATTTCCGCCAGTGGGTCATCGATCGTGATTCGCAGAGTGGCGCATTCTGGTCGGAATGGCTGGCCGAAAATCCGGATTGTACCGACAAAGTGCAGGTTGCCCGGGCGTTTCTTCAAGCCCTCGAAGAGAAAAATACCGCCCTGCAACCGGCCGAACTGGATCAGATTTTCAACGACATTCTCCACTCCAGTCAGCGCCAGGAAATTCCCTTCTGGCGAACTACGGTTTTCCGGATAGCCGCTGCCCTCCTGCTTTTCATCGGATTGGGCTACGTCTCGTATTCATTTCTGACAAAATCCAGGGCGGGCCAACCGGTCGGTTCCCGAATGGCGTCGCTGGATGACCTCAGCCCCGCCCTCACCAGCGACTACACCGAAACCGTCAACGAAAGCGCCGAACCGCGCACGTTTTTGCTCCACGACAGCAGCACCGTGGTTCTTTATCCGAATGGGAGGTTGCGGTATCCGAATCATTTCGCGGCCACCAAACGGGAGGTTTATTTGAGCGGGCGGGCGTTTTTCTCCGTCAAAAAAAACCCAAAAATGCCGTTCTGGGTCTATACCGATCAGATTTCGACGCAGGTTCTGGGCACCAGTTTTCTGATTACAACGGGAGAAACCGACGCCAAAGTTGAGGTTCGGTCGGGACGGGTGTCGGTGTATATGCGGAAAGATGTGGTGAAAGAAGAAACCACCCGCAACAACGAACTGGTGGGAATGGTGCTCACGCCCAATCAGCAGGTGGTTTTCTCGACCACCGAAAAGCGCCTGGTGAAATCCGTCGTCGAACAGCCCATCACGCTTCACCCAGTTCGGCAGGATGCTTACGTTTTTGAGGAAACACCGGTTACGGACGTATTCTCGCTGCTGGAAAAAACCTACGGGCTCACCTTCATTTATGATGCCTCGAACTTGAAAGAATGCTACCTGACGGCCAATCTGGCCGGCGAATCGCTGTTTGAAAAACTGAATCTAATCTGCAAAATCACCCGGTCTTCGTACGAAATGGTGGATGGCCAGATCGTAATTCACAGCAAGGGGTGTGAAAATAAGTAGGTAAATTTGAACCGGTTAGCAGTTTCTGGTCTATTTTTTCTAAAAAAATTACCGGAAAGCAGTATCTAACCGGTTTCGTCGCTATCCATGAGCAAAACGCCTAAGCTCATGGATCAACTCTATCAAAAGTACTTCTCCTTTCCGACCCTCATGAAACTTTCGGTTATTCAGCTTCTGATGACCCTCCTGTTTATGGGCGCGACGTATGCCCACCATGCCCATGGACAGGAAGTGCTGGATCAGCGAATAACGATAAAAACGGAAACCACCACGCTCAAAGCCGCTCTTTCCACCCTCGAGCGCACGGCCCATGTTTTGTTTGTCTATAACCCCCGAGAAATTCAGGCCAGCCGGAAGGTGACGCTCGACGCCCGGTTTGTGACGCTGAAAGAAGCACTTTTGGAGTTGCTGACGCCCCTGCACCTTCGCTACGAAGTGACCGGCAAACAAATTGCGCTTTTCAGAGCCGATAACTCGGGGCAACTGCCGATGCCGAATGCGGGAAATCCCACCGACGCACTGGCCGACCTGACGGTATCGGGAACCGTAACCGACGAAAAAGGCGAAGGCTTACCGGGTGTCAGTGTGCTGGTGAAGGGCACCACGCGCGGGACGACGACCAACGGAGACGGGAAGTACCAGATTGCGGTTCCCAATGAAGCTACGGTGCTGGTTTTCAGCTTCGTCGGGTTTGTTTCGGAGGAAATTGCCGTCAATAAACGCACCAGCCTGAATGTCTCGCTAAAAACCGACAACAAGAGCCTGGAGGAGGTCGTCGTGGTGGGCTACGGCACGGTGAAAAAATCGGATCTGACCGGTTCGGTCGCTAAAGTGGGTGAATCCAGCATCAAGGCAACGCCCATTGCCTCCCTCGACCGCGCCATGCAGGGCCGGGCCGCCGGGGTGCAGGTGGTGGCGAATTCGGCTCGGCCGGGGGGCAATTCCACCATCCGGATCCGGGGTTCGGGCTCCGTCAATGCGGGCAATGATCCGCTGTATGTGATCGACGGTTTTCCGACCGGAAACCTCAATTCCATCAACACCGACGATATTGAATCGATTGAAATCCTGAAAGATGCGTCGGCCACCGCCATTTACGGCTCACGGGGTTCCAACGGCGTGGTGCTGGTTACGACCAAGCGCGGCAAAGCGGGCAAAACCGTCATCAGCTACGACGGGTATTACGGCAGTCAATCCGTCCGGCGCAAACTCCCGATGCTGAACGCCCGCCAGTTTGCCGAACTGGTCAACGACGCCCAGATCAACAACGGCGGCAAGGCGTATTTTGACGGCAGCACGGCCGATCGACCGCTGCCCGCTACCCTGGGCGAAGGCACGGACTGGCAGGATGTCATTTTGCGGGATGCCCCCATTCAAAATCACCAGCTTTCGGTTTCGGGCGGGGCCGAAAAATCCCGCTACGCAATTTCGTTCGGCTATTACGACCAGGAAGGCATCATTCTCAAATCCGGTTTCAAACGCTATACGCTCCGGGCTAACCTCGACAACGACCTGAATTCCCGCCTGAAAGTTGGGTTAACCATGCAGGGTGCCTATACGATTACCAACAATCCCCGCACGGAAATTGCCGGAAACCGGGCCGTGGATGGGATCATCAGCTCGGCCCTGAATTATTCACCGACCTTCCCCGTCACGAATGCGGATGGTAGCTATTACAAGAATCAGGGTGCGTTGAACGGACTCGGTGCCGATAATCCGCTGGCGATGGCCAATGAATTTACGGACAAAACCGCCCTGATCCGGCTGCTGGCCAATGCGTATCTCGATTACAAAATTCTGGATGGGCTGAGCTTTCGAACCAGTTTCGGCACGGATTTGCAAAGCTCGAAAAACAACTCGTACATTACCCGTCTGGCGGTGCTGGGTGCTAGCGTCGGCGGAAGCGCTTCCGTTACGGCCTCCCAAAGTATCAACTGGCTGAACGAAAATATCCTCAATTATACCCGGCAACTCAGCGCCCGCCATAGTCTGAATGCGGTGTTGGGGTACACGATTCAGGGCCTAGCCACGGAAAGCGTCGGGGCCAATGCCAATACGTTTTCCGACGATTTTGCCTTGTATAATAACCTGGGAGCGGGTTCTTCGCTGGTGGCCCCGAGTTCGGGCAGCAGCGAGTGGCGGCTCATTTCGTACCTCGCCCGGGTTAATTACGGCTACAACGACCGGTTTTTGCTGACACTTACCGGTCGGCGGGATGGGTCTTCGCGGTTTGGCCCCAACAATAAATTCGGTTTTTTCCCTTCGGGAGCCCTCGCCTGGAAGCTGGCCAATGAAGCCTGGATGAAAAACCTGACCTTTATTTCCGATGCCAAGGTGCGGGTCAGCTACGGTCTTTCGGGCAATCAGGAAATCGGCAATTACCAGTATCTGGCCAACATCAGTTCCGCCCCTTACGTCATTGGCGGTGCGCTCAACGTCGGATCGGCCACGGCGGGCATTGGCAATCCGGATTTGCGCTGGGAGAAAAACGCCCAGTTCGACGTCGGTTTCGATCTGGGAATGTTCAACAACCGCATTCAGGTCTCGGCGGATTACTACATCAAGAAGACATCCGATCTGCTTTTCAGTGTGGGCGTGCCGACATCGTCCGGTTTTTCCACCACGCTGAAAAATCTGGGGAGCGTTCGCAACAAAGGATTTGAATTTTCGGTAAATACCATCAATGTCGACCACGGCGGTTTTCGCTGGACGTCGGAATTCAACATCTCCTTCAACCGCAACAAGATCCTGTTTCTGGATGGCCGCAAGGAGTTCCGAACCGGTTCCGACGCTACGGTTTCCAACACCTCGCAAAACCCCATTCTGTTGCGGGTAGGCAGCCCCCTCGGCAATTTCTTCGGGCTGGTTACCGATGGTATTTTCCAAACACAGGCGGAAGTTGATGGATCCGCCCAGAAAACGGCCAAGCCCGGTGATCTTCGGTACATCGACAAAAACGGCGATGGTGTCATCAATGATTCGGATCGGGATATCATTGGCAATGGCAACCCGGATTTCTTCGGCGGATTGAACAACACATTCTCTTTCAAGGGCTTCGATGTAAATATTTTTGTGCAGGGCTCCTCCGGAAATGACATCCTGAATTTTGCCACCTTCGACCAGCTGAACCTGACAGGGGGCAACAACCAGTCGGCCCGGGCGCTGGATCGCTGGACGCCCGCGAACCCGGGCAACACCATTCCGCGCGCCAACGCCGGGGGCGGCTCCCGTTTGCTGTCTACCCTGCACGTCGAAGATGGTTCGTATCTGCGGTTTAAAAACATTTCACTGGGGTATAATCTTCCGAAAAGCCTGGTAAACCGCCTGTCGGTCAGTTCGGCGAAAGTATACGTGACGGCCCAGAATTTTGTCACCCTCACCTCGTATACGGGCTACGACCCGGAGGTAAACCGCTACGGCAGTTCGTCGCTGAGCCAGGGCATCGACTACGGCGGCTACCCGGCGGCAAAAACGGTTTTACTCGGACTGAACCTGAAATTTTAATCGGATAAGCTAATGAAAATCAACCCACTACTGGGGCTCGTTCTGCTGTTGGCTACCGCCTGCGAAAGCCAGCTCGACCTCTCTCCCGTTACGAATTTAACCAATGCCACCTACTACAAAACCGCCGATGATGCCCGGGCGGCTGTGGGGGCCTGTTACAGCGCCATCGGTAATCTGGACCCGAATGTGGACATTACCACCACCGACGACGCCATTCCGTTTTTAACCGGTGATGCCAACCGGCCACTGCTGTGGCGCTATGACATTACCCCGGCCAACACCTACGTTGGTCTGTATGCACCGGCTTACCGTGGCATCAACCGCTCCAATATTGTCATCGATCGCTTGCCCGGTATTGCCATGGACGAAACGCTGAAAAAGCGGTACATCGCCGAAGCGAAATTTCTTCGTGCCTTGCACTACTTCAACCTCGTGCGGCTCTACGGCGATGTGCCGCTGGTAACGAAGGAAACCACCTCGCTCGAAGGGCTGGAAGTTTCCCGGTCGCCGGTGGCGGATATCTACGCCCTGATCGAAGCCGATTTAAAGGAAGCTGAAAGCACCCTGCCCGTTTCGTATCCCGCCAGCGAATCCGGCCGGGCCACCAAAGGGGCCGCCAAAGGAATACTGGCCAAGGTGTATCTCACCCGGGCCGGTGCAACGGCAGCATCACCCTACTGGGCGCAGGCTGCCGCCAAGGCGAAGGAGGTGATCGACCTGGCCGTTTACAACCTGTACGACAATTTTGCCGATGCCTTTGCCCTCACGGCCCGGGGTGGAAAAGAGAATATTTTTGAAGTTCAGTACCTGACCGATGTGCGCGGACACAGTCTTGGACGGGGTTTTGGCGTGCGGGCGGCCCTGATCTATCCCAGCGGAGGAGCCGGGATTGCCCGGGTGAGCGCCAGTTTGTTCAACGCCTATACGGCGGCTGACAAACGAAAACCGGTGACGTTCATCACGTCTTACGTCTACAATGGTGCCACCACGACGCTTTCCATTACCGATCCGGATCCAACCAAAGCGGTTTCATTCCAGAAGTTATGGGACAAATCGGCCAAAACCAACGGTGGTGAAGGCACCAGCATCCCGGTGTTGCGGTATGCCGACGTGCTGCTGATGCAGGCCGAAGCCCTCAATGAAGCCAACAACGGTCCGACTGCCGACGCCTATACCGCCATTAACAAAGTGCGCATCCGGGCCGGATTGACGGCTTTGACCGGCCTCAATTACCAGCAGTTTAAAGAAGCGGTCTGGCTGGAACGCCGGCTGGAACTGGCGTTTGAAAACAGCCGCCGGTTCGATCTCGTCCGGACGGGCAAATTAGTGGAGGCCGTAAAAGCGGACAATACCTTCAACCGGAATCCGGTCATTCAGCCTTTCCACGTCCTGCTGCCCATTCCGCAATCGGACATGGATGCCAACCCCGGTTTGGTCCAGAATCCCGGCTACTAAGCGGCTTATCCCTAGTCATTCGAACCAGAAACAATTTTAGAACCATACCGCAAACGGATGATACCTGATCCCATGAACTCAAGCAGAAGGACTTTTTTGAAAAGTGCGGGGCTGGCTTCGGCTTCCCTCCTGGCCTCCCTGAACGGCTTTTCGGCCAAAAAAGCGCCGGTTATTCTTCTTCGCTCGTCCTGGCAAACCGTCAACATCGGTGACATTGGGCATACGCCCGGTGTGCTGACGCTGCTGGAAAAATACCTCCCCACTGCCAGCGTCCGGCTGTGGCCGTCGGACGTGGGCGACGGTGTCGACGAGCTGATTCGGCAGCGGTTTCCCAAACTGACCATCGCCAAAGCGCCCGAGGAAGTGAAGCAGGCGTTTGCCGAATGCGACTTCTTGCTGCACGGTTCCGGCGCTTCGCTGGTGGCGGGGAAAGACGTGGATCGGTGGCGAAAAGAAACGGGCAAACCGTACGGTATTTACGGCATTACGTTTTCGGTTACGCGCGATGGCGACGATTCGAAAGCCCTTAGCAAAGCGTCGGCCCTCGACATCGATATTTTAAGCAACGCCCGGTTTGTATTTTTCCGCGACACGGTTTCGTTGGGTGTTGCCAAACAGAATGGAGTAACGTGCCCGGTAATGGAATTCGGGCCCGATGGTGCTTTTGCCGTCGATCTCCATAATGATCCGCTAGCGAAGGATTTCCTGAAAGAACACAGCCTGGAAGACGGCAAATTCCTGTGCGTGATTCCGCGCCAGCGGTATACGCCGTACTGGGAAATCCCCGCCAAAAAACGGGCGTTCGACCCGCAACGAAATGCGCGAAACGAAGAAATGCGCGAACACGATATCGCCCCGCTTCGGGAAGCTATCACGGCGGTTGTTCGGCAGACGCCGATGAAGATCCTGATTGTTCCGGAAGATGAAACGCAGGTAAAACTCGGCAAAACAATGCTGTATGATCCGCTTCCGGAGGATGTGAAAGCCAAAGTGGTCTTGCGGGATCGCTACTGGCTCACCGACGAAGCCATCAGCACCTACGTCCGGTCGGCGGGTTTGTTCGGGCTTGAAATGCACTCGCCCATCATGTGCATTGGCAACGGGGTTCCGGCCATCGTCTGCCGGTTTTCCGAACAAACCAGCAAAGGCATCATGTGGCGCGATATTGGCCTGGGCGACTGGCTTTTCGATATGGATAATGAGAAAGACGTAGCCGGGATCGTGCCCGCCGTACTGGCCATGGCCAAAGACCCGAAAGCCGCCAAACTGAAGATCAAAAAAGCACAACAGTTCGTCCGGGAGCGTCAGCGCGAGACCATGGAAATTTTAAAGAAAAACCTGAATGCCTAACCCATCCACTCTGCCCAACCGCCGGGAATTCCTGAAGCAAACACCAGCGCTCCTGGGCCTGCTGATGTCTGTTCCGGCCCTCGCCAGAACCCGTTTCTCCGCCAAAAAATCCATCCTCCTCCGCTCGTCGTGGCAAACGGAAAACATCGGCGATATTGCCCATACGCCGGGCGTGCTGACGTTGCTGGAGAACTATTTGCCCGATGTGGAGGTTCGCCTGTGGCCGTCCAACGTCGGAAACGGTGTGGAAGAACTGCTGAAAAAGCGGTTTCCGGCTCTGGTCATTCTCAAAACGGCGGAAGAAAAAACCGCAGCCCTGGCCGACTGCGTGTTCCTGCTGCACGGCTCCGGGCCTTCGCTGGTGGGTCGGAAAGAAATTGAACAATGGCGGGAAACCGGAAAGCCGTACGGTATCTATGGAATCACCTGGCCCGGCGTGTATGGTTTTGAAAAAGACCGCTGGAAATTCAATCCGGCCGATGTTGCGTTGCTGACCCAGGCCCGTTTTGCCTATTTCCGGGATTCGGTTTCGATGGAATTCGCGAAGTCGAAGGGCGTTGCCTGTCCAATTATGGAGTTTTGCCCCGACGGAGCGTTCGCCGTAGACATCCGCAACGACAAAGCCGCCGACGCCTTTCTGAAAGAGCATGGCCTGGAAACGGGCAGGTTTCTGTGTGCCATACCCCAGTTACGGTTTTCGCCCTGGTGGGAATTACCGCAGAAAAAGCTGTCGGTTAACCCCGAAAAACACGCCCGCAACGAGCAGATGAAGGAACAGGACAATAAGCCGATTCGCGATGCCATCGTGGCCGTGGTTCGCCAGACGCCCCTGAAAATCCTGATCGTTCCGGAAAACGAAACGCAGGTTCGAATTGGGAAGGAAATGCTGTACGATCCGCTGCCGGACGATGTGAAAGCCAAGGTCGTTTGGCGCGATCGGTACTGGCTCACCGACGAAGCCGTCAGCACGTATGCGCGGTCGGCGGGCCTGTTCGGGATCGAGATGCACTCGCCCATCATGTGCATTGCCCTGGGCATTCCGGCCCTGGTTTGCCGGTTTGAAGAGCAGACCAGCAAAGGTGCGATGTGGCGGGATATTGGCCTGAGCGACTGGCTGTTTGACCTGGATACGCCCAACGATGTGGACAGGATCGTCCCGGCGGTGTTGGAAATGGCGAAAAATCCCCAAACGGCGCACTTGAAAGTCAAAAAAGCGCAGCAATTTGTGGCCAAACGACAGCGGGAAACGATGGCGGTAGTCCGGAAAAATGTTGGCGTTTAGCCGCGTTTTTCCGGACCACTGCCCGGTTTTACCTTGATAAATTCCCGTAATTCCCGGTAAATAAGATTGTTTTTCCAGTACAATTGCGTCACCATTCCGACGTGTTTTTTACCTGCCAGAACCTTGTAGCCGTGTTTTACACCGAGTTGCTGAAGCCGCTCATGGAATTTCTGCGTACTCCCGGCAATGCCTGGGTACGTGCGGCTTCCGGTGTAAATCAACATCGGCGGACTTTGGGCGTTGACCTGATACAATGCCGACATCGCCCGCCAAACGGCGGTATCTTTCCCGAAGGGAACAAGGTACTGCTTATCACCGGGATACGCCATTTTTTTCAGGTAGTCGAACATATCCAGTCCGGCCGGGTCATCCAGAATAGCGCCTTTAACGGGATTTCTGGCCAGGCCATTTTTCTCAAAAACCGAATTATCAACCGCCAGCAAAGCCGCCAGTCCACCACCCGCCGAATGCCCCATGACAAAAATCCGGTTGGGATCACCGCCGAATTCGGCAATATGTTCCGAGGTCCAGCGCACGGCCCGGGCGCAGTCGTCGGCCATACCGGGCACCCGAACCGCAGGCGAAAGCCGGTAATTGATGATCACCGCCACGACTTCCTGTCTGGCCAGTCGCCGACCAACGAACGAATAGAGATTTTTGCTGCCGCTGTCCCAGTTTCCACCGTGGATAAAAACCACGACAGGCCGAAGCTGAGCGGATTTCCGGCGGGGCTGATACACATCGAGCACGTGCCGGTCCGCATCAAAATCCGGCGAATCGGCGGTCACGTACGGAATGTCTTTGGTCCGCTGGCTGGGCCGCGCGGTGGCAAATTCATTGATAAACACCAGCAGGAAAATCAGGACCAGCAGGGCCGCCGGGATTTGCCAGAGCAGTCGGAACCCGGCCATCAAGCGAGCAGTAGTTTTGAAGGGGCCAATCCGTACGTTTTTTTGAAGGCAAACGAAAAGTGGGACAGATCTTCGAACCCCAATTCCAGGTATACATCCGAAGGTGCTCTGCCTTTTTCTTTGATCAGGAAATGCGCTTCCTGGAGCCTTTTTTGCAGCAGCCACCGGCTGGGCGTGTTGTGAAATATCTTTTCAAAATCCCGTTTAAATGTTGCCAGACTTCGGCCGGTCAGGTAGGCAAACCGCTTTAATTCCACATTAAAATGAAAATTCTTGTTCATAAAAGCCTCCAGATCGATTTTACCGGGTTCCGTAAAATCGAACAGAATATCTTTTAATTCCGGGTTAGCCTGCAATAAAATCAGAATGGCTTCTTTTAACTTTATGGATTGCAGGTTCGCACTAATCGTTTGATTCTCCTGCAAATAAGGCACCAACGAATCCATATAACTTTTATAAAGCGGATTGGGATTGAGGGTCAGAACCGTTTTATCATGCTGCCATTTTTTGGCTTTGTAGCCATATTCAAAACTAAAAGCGCGCAGGGTTTCCTGATCAAGGTAAAGCGATACCGCCTTGAATTCACCGTGCTCCGGTGGATACTTGGTGAATTTAACCAGCTGGTTGCGCCGGATAAATCTGAAATCGCCGGGTTTAAAAACAAAATCCTGGTCGCCCGTATTCATCACGAGCGTTCCCGCTAGCTGATAACTTAAAACATGTTCGGGCACAAATTGCTCCCCTTCCCGACTTCTCGTGAAGTAGCAGGAATAAACAATCTGCGGTTTTTTAATTTGCTCCAGGCTTTCCATATACCGTCTAATTTTTCACCTTTCCAGATTAATCCGGTCGGGAAACGTCTGGATAGAAATACGGATTAAACGGGATTTTAGTTAATCTGCGCAAATCCGTTTTGATCCGTTTAATCCGTGTTCCCATCCCATTCACTTATCAGTACGAAATGATTTTCCATAGTCCGTTTGCAGAAAATCTTCGGCATTATCGTGATCCGTAGAAATGCTGACCGGGAGCCATTTTTCAAGTTCGGCAGTGCGGGCTGCGTCCGCCTGTTTTAAAAGCGCAACGGCTTCACTTCCGAGAATCAAATGTACCGGCGGTGCGGGATGTTCCACCAGATCGACCATTACCTTCGCGGCTTTTTCCGGGTCACCCATCGGAACAAATGAGCCGTTTTTGATGTATTCGGCCCGCTGATCGACCGTCGTTTCATAGCCTTCGACCGGCGGAGCATAGCGCATGGAATCGCCGGCCCAGTCGGTTCGAAAACCGCCGGGCTCCACACTGGTAACGTGAATGCCAAGGGGAGCCACTTCTTTTGCCAATGCTTCGCTGAAACCACCTACTCCAAATTTGGCTGCCTGATACATCGTCAGTCCGGCATTGCCAACCCGCCCCCCAACGGAACTAATTTGCAGAATCCGGCCCGAGCGTTGTTTTCGCATGTGGGGCAACACCGCGCGGGTGATTTCGATGGGTGCGTAGAGGTTGGTTTCCAACTGGCTCCTAACCTGTTCATCCGTAAAAGCTTCAGCCGCGCCGATGATGCCGAAACCGGCGTTGTTTACCAATACATCAATCCGGCCAAAATGCGCGACCGCATCAGCTACCGCCTGATCGATCTGGTCGCGCTTCGTCACGTCCAGTTGTAGGGGATAAATCTGACCTTCGTACCGGGAAAGGAGGTCCTTGAGCGTTTCAGGATTCCGGGCCGTTGCGGCCACCCGATCCCCTTTTGCCAAAACCGCTTCGGTCAGGCTGCGTCCCAGTCCGCGGGAACTTCCGGTAATAAACCAAACTTTTGCCATTGTCATTGTTTTTATTTTTGACAAAGGTCGGTCGAATTTCCGCGGACAACTTTGTTGAAACGCTCAAAGATGGTTTGTTGAAAAGGTCAAATTAGTTTATAGTTTAGGGTTTATAGTACTTATGTTAACTATGAACTTTAAACCCTAAACTATAAACTAACTTATCAACTTCGATGCTGCCGGTTTGTCCAGAAACCAGTGCACGTCTCCTTCGGCGGCCCGAATCAGTTGGGCGGGGTGGTTTTCACTATCTTCCGGTCCATTCAGAACCGAATTCACCGCTTCGGCTTTGCCCTGTCCATACACCAGAAACGCCAGGTGATGCGCCAGATTGATCAAGGGCGCGGTCATCGTAATGCGGTATACGTTCTGATCGGGCAAAAAAACCGCCTTGACCGAAACGGACGTGTCGTGCAAAACCGGCGTGTGCGGAAACAGCGAAGCCGTGTGTGAATTATCGCCCAGGCCCAGCAAAACCAGGTCAAACCGGACCTGTTCGGCCTGATACCGGTGCTGAATGGCCTGGGTGTACTTCAGGGCCGCTTCGTCCGGTGGCAGGCTGGTATCGACCGTAAAAATATTCGCAGCCGGAATTCGCAGCGGATCGAACAACGCTTTTTTGACCATCAACGCATTGCTGTCCGGATCGTCGGCGGGCACATAGCGCTCGTCGCCGAAGAAAAAATCGACTTTTTCCCAGTCCAGCTGGCTGCTGAAATCGGGGGTTGCCAACAACTCATACAGCTTTTTTGGCGAACTACCGCCCGAAAGCGCCACCGAAAACCGCCCGGTAGTGGCAATCGTTTCTTTGGCCGTCCGGATGAAAAATTCGGCCAGTTCCAGAACCACCGCATCGGCGGTTTCGGAGATATGCAAGATCGGCTGACTCATCCGTGTTTGCCGTTAACCGGAAGGGTGAACCAGTGAAAACCGTCCTGCGCAATGAGCGCTTCGGCATTTTCGGGTCCCCACGATCCGGCGGGATAATTCGGAAAACTCAAACTTTTTTTACTTTCCCAGGCGTGTAAAATCGGCATAATCAGCTCCCAGGCGGCTTCGACCTGATCGCTCCGCATGAACAACGTCTGGTCGCCCATCATTGTGTCGAGCAACAGCGTTTCGTAGGCTTCGGGCGGTTTTCCGTGGTACGTTCCGCTGTAATCGAACACCAGATCCACCGGATTGAGCGTCATATCCAGACCGGGCCGTTTGGCCTGCATCTGTAAACGGATGCTCATTTCGGGCTGAATACTGAAAACCAGCCGGTTTTGCTGCCAGTTTTCGGCGGCTTCGGGCGGAAAAATCGAATGCGGAATGTTCTTGAACTGAATCGAAATGACGGATGCCGACTGGTTGAGGTGTTTGCCCGTTCGTAGGTAAAACGGAACATCCTGCCAGCGCCAGTTGTCGACGAAAAACTTCACCGCGGCAAACGTTTCGGTATTGGATTCCGGATTGACCTCCGGTTCTTCCCGGTAGCCCGGCACTTCCTTGCCTTCGATCCAGCCGTGACCGTATTGCCCCCGAACGGCAGAAAACCGGATCGCGTCGGCGTCAAACCGGCGCATGGACCGCAACACGTCTACCCGGCGGTTCCGGATTTCGTCGGCGTCCAGGTTGATCGGCGGTTCCATCGCAATCAGGCAAAGCAGCTGGAGAATGTGGTTTTGCACCATATCGCGCATGGCCCCCGCCCCGTCGTAATACCCGCCCCGGTCTTCGACGCCGAGTTGCTCGGTCACCGAAATCTGGACGTGGTCGATGTAATTGCGATTCCAGATCGGTTCCAGCAGCGCGTTGGCAAACCGGAACGCCATGATGTTCTGCACGGTTTCCTTGCCCAGATAATGGTCGATCCGGTAGATTTGCGTCTCGTCAAAGATGCCCTGCAATTGTTTATTCAAAGCTTTTGCCGATTCCAGATCGTGTCCGAACGGTTTTTCGATGACAATCCGGGTGCGATCCATTCCCTCTTTCGGGCATTTTTTCGCGATGTTGTCGGCAATGATCGGGAAGAAATTCGGCGCCACGGCCAGGTAATAAATCAGGTCGGCTTTCTCATTCCATTCGGCCTCGTAGGACTCGATCCGGGCACCCAGTTCGTGGTACGTTTTGGCGTCTTTCAGGTCCGAAACCTGGTAATAGATATTTTTACTGAAGATGGCCCACTGATCGGCTTTCGCTTTTCCGCTCCGGGAAAACTGGTCGATTCCTTCCAGCAGTTTCTCCCGGAATTGGTCATCGCTGAGTTGCGTCCGGCCCGTTCCGATGATGGAAAAATGCTCGGGCATCCAGCCGTCTAAATACAGATTGTACAAGGCCGGAGCCAGCTTGCGCCAGGCCAGATCGCCGGTGCCCCCAAAAATAATGAATACGGTAGGCTGAGGTTGCTTCGTTGATTTCATGGTTTACTCGGTAATGGCGTCCAGTGGGTGTGGAAAACGCCGTCTTTTCCAATTAATTCGTAGGTGTGCGCCCCAAAATAATCGCGTTGCGCCTGAATCAGGTTCGAGGGCATGTTTTCGCTGCGGAACGCATCAAAATACGTCAGTGAAGCGGCAAAAGCCGGTATGCCAATGCCCGCTGTGATGGCGGATGCAACGATCGACCGCATACCCGGCACACTTTCATTGACCAGCGAAACCACCGACTCATCGAGCAACAGGTGTTCCAGACTGGGCGCTTTTTCGTAGGCTGTATAGATTTCACGCAGAAAAGCCGCCCGGATGATGCAGCCACCCCGCCAGATTTTCGAAATATCGGCCAGGTTCAGGTTATATCCGTAGGAAATGGACGAGCGATACAGCAAATCAAGCCCCTGCGCGTAGGTCATGATCATGCTGAAATACAGGGCCTGCTCCAGACTTTCCAGCAACGTATCTTTATCGACTTCCAGCAGCGACGGCTGGTCACCGTACAAGTTGGCGGCTTTCTTCCGCAGCGTTTTGTATTTGGACAGGTCGCGCATGGCCACGGCCATATCGATCGTCGGAATCGGCACTTCCAGGTCCATGGCAATCTGCGAGGTCCATTTACCGGTGCCCTTCGATTTGGCCTGATCCTTGATATCGTCCAGCAGCAGATGGTCGGAACCGGCTTCTTTATAACTGAAAATATCCCGCGTCACCTCGATCAGAAACGACTGCAACCGGCCTTCGTTCCATTGTTTGAAGAGCTGGTAAATCTCTTCATTATCGAGTTTCAGCCCTTTGCGGAGAATCTCGTAGGTTTCGGCAATGAGTTGCATCAACCCATACTCAATCCCGTTGTGAACCATTTTGACAAAGTGGCCCGAAGCGCCCGGCCCGATGTAGGTCACGCAGGGAACGCCGTCGACCTTGGCGGCAATGGCGTCGAAGATGGGTTTCAGCGTCAGGTAAGCGCCCTGATCACCACCCGGCATCATACTCGGCCCTTTCCGCGCGCCTTCTTCGCCACCGGAAATTCCCATACCAAAGAAATGAAACCCTTTGGTATCCAGGGCTTTGTCACGAATGATGGTGTCCGTAAAGTGCGAATTACCGCCGTCGATAATGATGTCACCGGGCTCCAGCAGCGGCAACAGGTTTTCAATCACACTGTCGACCGGTTTACCGGCGGGCACCAGCATCATGATGGCGCGCGGTTTGGTCAGGCTCTGGGTCATGGCTTTCAGATCCGTGAACCCTTTGACCGGTTTTCCTTCGCCTTCTTTTTCAAAACCGGCCACCTGATCGGGGTTGATGTCGTATCCGGCCACCGGAAAACCGTGATCTGCCATGTTGAGCAGCAAATTGCGGCCCATCGTACCGAGACCGATCATTCCAAAATTATACTTAGACTCTGTCATTGAACTCGTGAAAGTTTATCGGTTCGTTTTTAAGCTTTTCCAGAATGGCTCTGGTCGATTCAAACCCCTGATGATGCAAGGCATTGATACCCAGCTTCCGGGCTGCATCGACCAGCATCCGTCGGTCGTCGAAATAGACGCACTGCTCCGGTGGGGCCTGTGCAACGCCCATCGCCAGCCGGAAAATACCGGGGTCGGGTTTGCGCATGCCCACTTCGCAGGACGAAATGAACGCATCGAAACAGTGGTGGAGCTTGAATTTTTTGATGCGGTATTCGTTCAGTTCGCGCCCTTCGTTGTTGATTGAAATGATGCGGATGTCGCGGTTTTCTTTTTTCCACTCCGTCAGCCATTGGAGCATATGGGGCAACTCCAGCGATTGCGCAAACATGAACGCCTTAAAATCCTCCCGCGTAAAATCGCGCGGCTGGTTGAAAACGACGGTATCCAGGTATTCATCGAGCGTAATGCGACCGATTTCGTACGTGTTGAACATGAAATCGTGTAAAACATCCATTTCCAGATAGTCGAATCCGAATTCTTCAGCCGCCCGCTGCCGGGATTCGTGCCCCCAACCGTTGGTCAGCAACACGCCCCCGACATCGAGAAAGAGAATTTTAAGTGGCGCTAAATCCATGATCAGGCGGTCTGAAGCGATTTTTTCTGCGTTTCGATGGCCGCCAGCAGTTTTTCGTACGGTTTATTGAACTTATCGATGCCCTCGTCTTCCAGTTTCTGGGTGATTTCGTCGATGTTGATTCCCGCCGTTTTCAGTTGGTCGAGAACGGAAGTGGCTTTGTCCAGATCGTTTTCCAGACGGCTTTCTGCCACACCATGATCCCGGAAAGCCACCAGCGTTTCCATCGGAATGGTGTCGACGGTATCCGGCCCGATCAGTTCTTCCACGTATTTGGTATCCGGAATCGCCGGGTTTTTGCTGCTCGTACTGGCCCACAACAGCCGCTGCGGTTTGGCCCCTTTTTCCTTCAGTTTCGCAAACCGTTCGCTGCTAAATACCCGCTTGTAGATTTCGTAGGCTTTCCGGGCGGAAGCAATGGCTACCTGCGCTTTCAGTTCGGGCAGTCCTTTTTCGTCCAGAATCGGATCGACCATCACGTCGATGCGGCTCAGAAAGAAACTGGCGACCGAGGCAATTCCGTCGATCGGCTGACCAGCGGCCGCGCGGGCTTCCAGACCCGAAATGTAGGCATCCGTTACGGCTTCGTAGCGATCCAGCCCAAACAGCAGCGTCACGTTGATGTTGATGCCTTCGCTGATGGCCGTCTGAATGGCCGACAAGCCCGGCTCGGTTCCCGGAATTTTAATCATCACGTTCTCGCGATCAACGGCTTTCCAGAGTTCGCGGGCCTGTTTGATGGTACCTTCCGCATCCAGCGCCAGAAAGGGCGAAACTTCCAGACTCACATAGCCGTCGGCTCCGCGGACTTCCTCTTCATACACCGGCTTAAACAAATCAGCCGCCCGCTGAATGTCGCTGACGGCCAGACCGTAAAATATATCTTCGTTGCTTTTGGCATCTTTTGCCAGCTTCTTGATGTCTTCATCGTAGTCGGAGCTGCTGCTGATGGCTTTCTCGAAAATCGCCGGGTTCGATGTAATGCCGCGAACGCCATCTTCGTCGATCAGTTTTTGCAGTTCGCCGGTATTCATAATTTTCCGGTCAATAAAATCCAGCCAGATGCTCTGACCAAACTCGTGAATTTGTTTTACGCGATTTGCCATGTGTTGAGGGGGTTTGTAGTTTATGGTTTTGGTTATTTGGTTTACGGTTTTCGGTATACTGAAAACCGTAAACCTACTTCTTTTCCAATTCAATTACCTTTTGTAAACGGCGCTTGTGCCGTTCGGCTCCGCTGAATTGGGCTTCCAGAAACGCCTGGACGAACTCTTCGGCGACCCGGTTTCCTGTAATACGTCCGCCGAGGCAAATTAAGTTCATATCGTCGTCTTCCACACCCTGATGCGCCGAAAAATGGTCGTTGATCAAACAGGCGCGAACGCCCGGTATTTTGTTGGCGACAATGGCCGCCCCAACGCCACTTCCACAAACCGCCACGCCCCGTTCCACCTCCCGGCTGGCAACCGCCTGCGCCAGCGGAATGATCAGATCCGGGTAATCGTCCAGTTTGTCAAGCTGGTGAGCACCGAAATCGACAACTTCGTAGCCCAGGCCGGTCAAAAATGTATGCAGCGATTCTTTGAGTTCGAACCCGCCATGATCAGCAGCAATGCCTATTTTCATTTCATTACAGTTTACGGTTTACGGTTTTTGGTTTACGGTGGCTAACGCACGAATAGAAACGCGTCAGCCACCGAATACTGAAAACCGTAAACTTAATTTAACCCAGTAATTCTTTCGCCCGCTTCACCACGTTTTCCACCGTAAAGCCAAACTTCCTGAACAAATCCTCCGCCGGGGCCGACTCGCCGAAGGAAGTCATGCCCAGAATACCGCCTTCGTCGGTGATGTATTTGTACCAGCCCATTTCCGCACCGGCTTCCACGGCCAGCCGCTTTTTCAGTGCTTTCGGGAAAACCTTTTCTTTATAAGCCGCATCCTGCCGGTCGAACAGCTCGAACGACGGCATGCTCACCACGCGGGCGGCAATCGACTCCTGTTTCAATTGCTCCTGCGCCTGGAGAAGTAACGAAACTTCCGAACCGGTGCCGATCAGGATCAAATCCGGCTCTTTTTCCGAATCCGACAAAATATAAGCGCCTTTTTCCAATTCCCGCGCACTCGTATACTTTTCCTGATCAAGTACCGGTAATCCCTGCCGCGTCAGCACAATGACCACGGGCCCGCCCGGATGCCCGATGGCGACCCGCCAGGCCTGAGCGGTTTCGTTGGCGTCCGCCGGTCGGATCACGATCAGGTTGGGCATGGCCCGCAACGCCATCAGTTGCTCGATGGGCTGGTGGGTGGTGCCGTCTTCGCCCAGACCGATGCTGTCGTGCGTAAAGATAAAAACCGGCCGGATTTTCATGATAGCGGCCAGCCGGATCGGCGGACGCATGTAATCGGAGAAAACCAGAAACGTGGCCCCGTAAGGAATGATGCCTTTCGTAACGGCCAGACCGTTCAAAACCGCGCCCATCGCGTGTTCGCGGATCCCAAAATGGAAAATGCGCCCTTCACGATCCTCGGGCGAAAACGATTTATAGTTTTTCAGATCCGTATCCGTCGAGGGCGACAGGTCGGCAGAACCACCGATGAGGTGCGGCAAACTATCGGCAATGGCATTCAGCACTTTGCCGGAAGCTTTTCGGGTCGCCATTTTTTCCTGACTGGCCGGAAAAACCGGAATCTTGTCTTCCCAGCCGTCCGGCAATTTCCCATTGCTCACCAGCTCGTATTCTTTCGCCAGCTCGGGGTATTTTGCTTTGTAGGCTTTATAGAGGTCGTTCCACTTGTCCTCTTTTTTCGCCCGTTCTTTCCCGATTTCCCGGTAATAATGCAGCACATCCTCCGGCACCACGAACGATTGTTCGGGATCAAAACCAAACCGTTCTTTCACCAGCTTGATCTCGTCCGCGCCCAGGGGCGACCCGTGCGCTTCCGCCGTGTCTTCTTTATTGGGGCTTCCGTAGCCGATGTGCGTCCGAACTTTGATCAGCGAAGGACGCCGGGTTTCTTCCTGGGCGGCTTTCACGGCCTGATAAAGCGCTTCCAGATCATTGCCATCCGGCACCACCTGAACATGCCAGCCGTAGGCCAGAAACCGCTGGGCAACATCTTCGGTAAAGGTCAGATCGGTGCTGCCTTCGATGGAAATGTGGTTGTCGTCGTAAAAATAAATCAGGTTGCCCAGCTGCAAATGAGCCGCCAGCGAAGCCGCTTCGGAGGTGATGCCCTCCATCATGTCACCGTCACTGCAAAGGGCGTAAATCTTGTAGTCGAACAGGGGAAAATCCGGCTTGTTATACCGGGCGGCCAGGTGATACTGTCCGATGGCGAAACCGACACCGTTGGCAAATCCCTGCCCAAGAGGCCCCGTCGTTATCTCGATGCCTCGCGACAAACCGTATTCCGGGTGGCCCGGCGTCTGGCTATCCAACTGGCGAAACTGCTTGATATCGTCCAGACTCAGCTCATAACCCGTCAGGTACAGGTAACAATACTGCAACATACAACCATGACCCGCCGACAAAATAAACCGGTCGCGGTTGGGCCAATCCGGATTGGTCGGATTGTAATTCATGGCTTCGGTCCAGAGGATATGGCCAATCGGCGCGGCTCCCATCGGCAGACCAGGGTGGCCGGAATTGGCTTTCTGCACCGCATCGGCCGACAACACCCGGACGGTATTGATGCCTAGCTGCTCAATGGATTGGGTTGTGGTTTTCATTGCAAAGGGGAATTAGAATAAACGGTAGAGTTGACTTAGTTAACCCGTCGCCAAAACGGTTTGTTCATCCTGGCGGGGTTATTTCGCGGAGTTGAGGGGAGAAAAAAGGAGTTGAGCGGAGGTTTTTCAATTATTTCTCTGCACTTCTCCCTTTTTCTCCGCTCAACTCCGCGAAATAATTCTTTTGAGATGTACTTTCAGGCCCATGAAAACAATACTCTTCGTTTGTTTGATCACCGGCATTTTTCTGTATAAACCGACTCCAACGCTGGCTCAGTCGTTCCAACTGGAAGCCGTACGCAGTTATCCCTTTCCTTCAGACCTGACCGCTTCGGCGCAGGGTTCGCGGCTGGCGTGGGTTTTCAACGAGCAGGGGAAACGCAATATTTACGTAGCCGAAGGACCGGATTTTTCGCCCCGAAAGCTCACGGCCTATACCGAAGACGACGGCCAGGAAATCACCAGTCTGTCGGTTTCATCCGATGGTAAATGGGTGGTGTATGTGCGGGGTGGAGACCACGGCTCGAACTGGGATGAAGCACTCCCGGTCAACACGCTGTCGTCGCCGGTTCCGATTAAAGTACAGATCTGGAGCGTGCCGTTTGCGGGTGGCGTACCCAAGGCGTTGTCCGAAGGCGACGAACCCGTTATTTCGCCCAGAAACGATCAGATTGCTTTCCTGAAAAGTGGCCAGGCGTGGACGGCACCGCTCGACGGATCGGCACCGGCAAAAGCCCTTTTCACGGCCCGTGGCGAAACCCGGTCGCTCGAATGGTCGCCCGACGGGTCACGGCTGGTTTTTGTCAGCCACCGGCGCGATCACGCTTTCATCGGCGTTTTTACCAATTCCGAAACACCCATCACCTGGCTGGATCCCTCCTTTTCCCGCGACCGCTCACCCCGCTGGTCGCCCGACGGCACGAAGGTGGTTTTTGTCCGAACGCCCGGTCTGGGTGGCCCGCCGGATTCCCTTTTAACCCCCAAACCTGAACCCTGGGCCATCTGGACGGCAGACGTCGCCATCGGAAAAGCCGCCCCGATCTGGCAGGCACCGAAAACGCGGGCGGGTTCCCTGCCGCCCACCCACGGCGGTGTCAATCTGCACTGGGCCGCCAACGACCGGATTGTGTTTGTGTCGTATCAGGACGGCTGGCCGCATTTGTACTCACTGCCGGCGTCGGGCGGAACCCCGCTGTTGCTGACGCCCGGTTCCTACATGGCCGAACACATCCGGTTGAGCACGGACCGCAAATGGCTGGTTTTTAGCGGCAATACCGGCCCCGATAAACAGGACATCGACCGGCGGCACGTCGTGCGGGTGCCGGTCGATCAGGCCGCCCCGGAAGTGCTGACTCCGGGTACCGGTTTGGAATGGACCCCGGTCGTAACGGGCGATGGCTCAACGATTGCGCTGATTAGTGCCACAGCCCAGCGTCCACCATTACCCGCCGTTATGCCGTTTTCAAAAGGAACGCCCAGGCTTCTGGCTCAAAACCTGATTTCAGCCCAGTTTCCACAAACCCGGTTGGTGACTCCCAAACAGGTGATTTTCAAAGCCGCCGATGGCGTTTCGGTTCATGCGCAATTATTTGAACCCGAGGGCGTTTCGGCCAAGAAACCGGCGATTATTTATGTTCACGGCGGACCGTCGCGCCAGATGCAACTGGGCTGGAATTATTCCGACTATTATTCCAATGCCTACGCCTGGAATCAGTATCTGACCAGCCTCGGCTTTGCGGTTTTGTCGGTCAACTACCGGCTGGGCATCGGCTACGGTCACGCTTTTCACCAGGTTGCCGACGGGGGTGAAAACGGGGCCGCTGAATACCGGGATATTCGCGCGGCTGGCGAGTGGCTGGCCCGTCAGCCGCAGATCGATGCCGGTCGCATCGGGATCTACGGCGGTTCATACGGCGGTTATCTGACGGCACTGGCGCTGGGCCGCGACTCGAAGTTGTTTGCCGCCGGTGTCGATATTCACGGCGAACACGATTGGACGGTTTACCAGTCGTCGTTGCTCTCCAACCGGGTCGAGCAGGTTCCGGATGCCCGGCAGGCGGCCAAAATCGCCTGGGAATCGTCGCCGGTTTCGGCGGTCAATACCTGGACGTCGCCCGTGCTGATCATTCACGGCGACGACGACCGCAACGTGGGGTTTAGCCAGAGTGCGGACCTGGTCCGGCGGCTGGAAACC
The DNA here is from genome assembly GCF_003858645.1 of Larkinella knui. GTDB lineage: Bacteria > Bacteroidota > Bacteroidia > Cytophagales > Spirosomataceae > Larkinella > Larkinella knui. Next base: position 1,681,733 of record NZ_RQJP01000001.1, read on the forward strand.
AAAGGCGTCCCGATGGAAACGCTGGTGATTGTGGATGATACGCACCACTGGATGCGACATGCCAACGCCTTGAAAGTGGGTCAGGCCATGGCGGATTTTTTCAAACGAAAATTGCTAAAGAAAAACCCGTAAATTCTCCCCGATAGCTTTACAACGGATTGATAGTAAAAGCGGTCCATGCAGAAGACCAGGTTGTTTCTGGTAACTGGCCTTACTTCAATCCCATTCAAAAAATTTAAAAATCTTAATCGAATGAACCGCGTTCTTTCTGCTTTTTATGTGGGTCTATTCCTCCTGTTTTCAAGCTGTGATAAAAGCACCCTCAAACCCGATTTGATTACGATGCAGGTGGCCGACCATTATCAGGATTGCACGGGAGTCGGCCCGATGAAATGCCTGTTGGTCAAGATAGACGGTGCTGCGAACTGGACGTATCATTATTTTGGTATTGAGGGGTTTAACTACGAGGAAGGATTTGAATACAAACTGACGGTGAAGCGGGAGAAAATTGACAATCCCCCGGCCGATGGCTCCAGTATCCGGTATATTCTGGTCAAGGTGATCGAAAAAATCAAAACGTAATCCCAGCAAAACAAGCTTCGCCCATGAAAACATTTACCCTTATCGGTTTCCTGCTTCTTTGCGTTTATACCACCCGGGCGCAACGCTGGCAGGGTCAGATCGGCACCAATCTGGCCACGTTGCCCGGTCGGTCGCTGGAACTCACCTCGGCCTGGAGCCCCCATCTGAACCAGTGGGCGTTGACCTTCAACGCCGGCTATACGCATCAAAATGCGTGGGGCGGTTTGCCTTCCGGTATGATGTGCGACTGTGGCGTCGAAAACCTGAAAACATCCGGAGCATTTTTCAAAGCCGGCTATCGTTTTGATCTGGTTCGCCGGGCCGGGCGGGTCACCAAAGTCGGGCTGCCGATTGGCGTCAATCTGATCGGTTCGCACTACCGGCAGACAGGCACCATCGAATCGTTTCCCAGCGGCACATCGGTTTATAGATCCCAGTCGGTCAGCGGTTTTTTGATGGGTTTGGGCATAACAGCCACCATGAACATCCGGTTTTCGGCCCGCTGGAACCTCGATCTGGGCGTTCAGAAATTCATCGGGTTCCAGAATCGAACCGATTATTTTCTCTTTAAATCCTTTCGGTCGCACCAGCCCGGGGTTGGCTTGTTAAATTCGGAAAATTCCTTGCCCGGATTGCAGGGCATTGTGGGGCTGAATTACCGGTTGGGGCGGTTGTAACGACAACTAGTGCCGCTTTTTTGTTTCGTTAACCTATCTTTGTTTAAAACCGGTATTCCCCGTATGAAAACGACTATTGAGTTAAACGACGAACTAGTGCAGCAAACCATGCAACTAAGTCATATTCATACCCCTGAAGAGTTAATCAGGACCGCCTTGTATGAATTTCTCCGTAAATTAAAAAAACGGGAATTAACAACGCTGCGGGGCAATGTCCAATGGGAAGGGGATTTAGATCAAATGCGCACCACATCTGATGAATGATTTGCTGTTTGACAGTTCCGTTTGGATACATTATTTCCGGAAAACCAGTAGCCCACAAACCGATTTGCTTCATAATGGTCTCTTGTATGACTGGACAATCTGGCTCTGTCCGCCAATACGACAGGAAGTTCTACAAGGGATAAAATTTGCGGATGAACTGCGCATGGTTCAGGATAAATTCAACTTTCTGGAACGGCTCGAAGTTGATCCTTATCTTATGGCTGATAAAAGTGCGCGGTTGTATCGATCTCTTCGCCAGCAAGGTATCACCATTCGTAAACCCAATGATTGTCTGATTGCGGCCTATGCTATGCAGTTCAACTTAAGGGTTGTTCATAATGATGTTGATTTCGACCGAATCGCTACGAATATACCGGTTAGTGAAGGAACATTTCAGGTCTGGTCACAATAAATAAAAATGCTTCTTTTTTTATTCCCAATCCTGTCCCAACTTGCCGTTTCTAACTCAAACGTACATGTCAACTCCAAATCCTCCGGTGCGGGTTCTCGTTGTCGGCTGCGGCAACATGGGCGCATCGCACGCCATAGCGTATTCAACCAACGACGGTTTTGAAATCTGCGGAATCGTTTCCACCGGCAAAAGCAAGGAAGTGCTGAACGAACGGCTCGGCGGTGGTTATCCGTTGTTTACCGATCTGGCAACGGCTTTATCCGAAACCAAACCCGACGCGGTCTGTATTTCGACCTATCCTGATACGCACGAAGCATTTGCCATCCTGGCACTTGAACACGGCTGCCACGTGTTTATCGAAAAACCGCTGGCCGATACCGTCGAAGGGGCGCAGCGCGTGGTGGAAGCCGCCGAAAAAGCCGGTAAAAAAGTGGTGGTGGGTTACATTCTGCGCCAGCATCCGTCCTGGGAAAAGTTCATCGAAATTGCGCACGAAATGGGCAAACCGCTCGTCATGCGCATGAACCTCAATCAGCAAAGCCACGGCGGCATGTGGACCGTTCACCGGAACCTGATGAAAAGCCTCAGCCCGATTGTCGACTGCGGGGTGCATTACATTGACGTCATGTGTCAGATGACCCGCTCAAAACCGGTTCAGGTCAACGCCATTGGCGCCCGGCTGACGGAAGAAATCCCGACCGGCAACTACAATTATGGTCAGTTGCAAATCCGGTTCGAAGATGGTTCGGTGGGCTGGTATGAAGCCGGCTGGGGACCGATGATGAGCGAAACGGCCTTTTTTGTCAAGGATGTGATCGGGCCGAAAGGCTGTGTTTCCATTGTGGCCAAAAATGCCGGAGCCGCCGGAAAATCGGACAATGTGGATTCCCACACCAAAACCGAATCGCTCCGGGTTCACCACGCGCCCCTCGACAAAAACGACCAGTTTGTGCAGGAAGACACCTGGATCGACATGCAGGACGAGCCGGATCACCAGGAACTTTGCAACCGCGAGCAGCGGTATTTCCTGAAGGCCATTCGGGAAAATATTGATTTGACGGATCATTTGCAGGATGCCGTCAACAGCCTCCGGATCGCCTTTGCCTGCGATGAATCGGTGCGGACGGGCCAGCCGGTGATGCTGTAAGTGCTGCTGATCCAGAACAAGCCGTCGTCGCGGTTGCCCTCCTGATCAGCCCAATACCACAATCCAAATCACCAGAAACCGTCTTTATGAAACGTATTCTTTTTGCCTGCACACTTCTGCTGGGTCTGCTTGCCGAAGTAAAAGCCCAGGGACCCGCCAAACCCGAGTCGCCGAAAATTTACGACCCCAAAGCCGATGCCCAGCTGGACATCAAAAATGCGGTGGCAAAAGCGCAAAAGGAAGGCAAGCACGTTCTGCTGCAACTGGGTGGCAACTGGTGCGTGTGGTGCATCCGGTTTCATACCCTGACCCATACCGACACGACACTCAGCCGGATCCTGAACGAAAACTATGTGGTGTTGCGGGTAAACTACAGTCCGGAAAACAAGAACGAGGCAACGCTGGCACAACTGGGCTATCCACAACGGTTTGGCTTTCCGGTTTTTGTGATTCTGGACGGAAAAGGAAACCGGTTGCACACCCAGAATTCGGCGTATCTGGAAGAGGGCAAAGGCCACAGTCCGAAACTCGTTGCGGAATTTTTACAGCAGTGGTCACCCAAGTCGCTCGATCCGCAAGCGTATCTGCCGAAAAAAAGCAACTGACCCTCCATGCGGTTTTTGAACGTTTTCATCGTAACGGTATTTCTCGTCGTTCAAACGGCGGTTGGCCAGCAGGCCCGGGAAATCCGGCGGTTTCAGTTGAAGGAAGTGAAACAGGGGGTGGCGGTGGATGCGGCTCATTTTTACGTCATCAACAACCATTCGCTGACCAAGCACACCAAATCCGACGGCAGGCAAGTTGCGGCCTGGCAGGATACCACCGGTTTGTTGAAACACCTGAACAGCGGGGTGGTGATCGACCGGAAACTCTACTGCGTGCATTCCAATTACCCGGATGTTCCGATGGTGAGTTCCATCGAAATTTTTGATACCGAAACCCTCCGGCATCGGGGCACCCACAGCTTCGGGCTGTATCCCGGCTCGGCCACCTGGGCCGATTTTTACCGGGGCTTCTGGTGGGTGGCCTTTGCCAATTATTCCGACAAAGCCTCCGCCGAAGGGCGCGACAATCGCTGGACAATGCTGGTCAAGTTCAACGCAAACTGGGAGCGGCTGGAATCCTGGCAGTTTCCGGCCAACGTCGTGCAGGCATTCGCCCCCAAAAGCACATCGGGTGGCACCTGGGGAAAAGACGGTTTAATCTATTGCACCGGTCACGATAAACCCGAACTCTACGTCCTGAAACTGCCCGATCGCGGTTCAACGCTCCAGTACGTTAAAACCATTCCCACCGTCAGTGAAGGACAGGCTTTCGCCATCGACCGCAGCGTGAAAGACCAGGTCGTGCTCTACGGTATTACCCGGAATGATAATTTTGTGATTGTGTCGGAGGTGAAATGACGGTTTACGGTAATCAGTAAACGGTTTACGGTGGCTGACGCATTCACGGCAAGCGCGTCAGCCAACTATAAACCCTAAACCAATTTACAACTTAAAAATCCCCGTCACGTATTTGGCATCGACTTTGGCACCCTGTTTGGCCGTAGCCGTGGCAATGTCGATTTCCCAGATGTAGGTACCGTCGGTGTAGCTGGTGACGGGCAGGTAGGTTTTCCCGTTTTCGACCGGCACCGACAAGGTAATACCGCCTTGTCCGGCATGCGCCGGAATACCGCCGGAAACCTCTTTCACGGTTTTGGCATTCAGGTCGATAATAACCACACTCAGGTTGACGTCTTCGTAGGCCCACTGTCCGTTTACGGTTGGGAAACGGCCCAATTCGGCCAGCACCAATCCATTGCCCAGATACTGGCAATAATAGATTTTGCGGTTGTTCGAGATTTCGTCCAGGTTGAAGAAATACGAGGGATCGAAGGCGGTTTCGCCGTTTTTAATCCGCAGAAAACCAGACGGTTTAGTCCGTTGCGAGAATGTATAACCCGAGGAAGCTACCGTATACAGATCGCCGTTTTCTGTTTTTATCAGACCGTTGCTACTGTTGGAAGCACCCGCCGGACCGGTGCGAACGTCTTTGATGATTTTTTCCAGCGTAAAAGCCGGGTAGGTATAGATGGCCACATACGCCGTATCGGTATTGGTGGTCTGCTGATTGGTGCGGTTTTGCAGGTAATAGGATACGTACGCCTTGTTGTCCCGAACTTTCATGCCCGACGGCCAAACCAGATCATCCTTGAACAGCGGAGCCAGCGAGCTTTTGACCTGGCTGGTCAGGGTTGCGCTGGTGGCATTTGCCGTATAGAACGTGGCACTCCGGTTTTCGGCCGCGGTTCGCGGAATCTGAATGCCAGCCAGCGTATTATTGTCGATGGCGGTCGGAACGTCAAAGTATTTATCAAACGTAAAACTGCCTTTCTGAACCAGTTTGTTCGATGCGTCCAGCACATAGCCGACCGCGGTTGGCGTTCCCTGGTTGGTTCCGCTCCCGCCAATGCTGAAAATCGTTTTTCCGGCCTGAACATACGTCCGGCTTCCCGATTGCTCGATTCCTTTTCCGGCAACGGACAGCGTACCGCTCGTAATCGAGGTAGTTTGCAACAGATAATCCGTTGATTTGGCACTTCCTACATCCCGGATGGCAACGACGTAGCTACCAGTAACAACCGGAGGATCAACCGGATCCGGGTCTTTGCTGCACGAACTCAGGGCCATCCAGCCGCCGAGAGCGGCCAGAGCCAGTATGGTTTTGTTGAACATAACGATGCGTTTTAATGGCTACCAATTTACTGATTTACTCAGACATTCGCGGGATTCGATCGCCCGGAAAATCGTATTTCCAGTAAAAGGCTCCCGCCGACCGGTTTTCGGCATTTTCACAACGGCGTTACCATCAACGGGTCAGGTACCCGGACAAAATCGCTCCAATTCTGGCAATAATGGCTTCGTCCCTGAAGAGCGAATAATGGTCACTCTGCAGGGCATGGACTTCGACGCCCTGTCTGGCGTACCGATCCCAGCCAAACGACACGACCCGCCGGGGGTCAACCAAACCGTCTTTTCCGATGGCTCTCAACCACACGACCTTTCCGTCATAGGGTTTGAATGAATAGTTGCGACAGGCCCGTAAGTTTTTCTCAATCAACTCCTTATGCGGACCTGACAACGGGGATTGCCCCGGTGAAACGCCGTTTTTTGCCGACCGGTGTAGCCATGAATGCCGGAGTCGATTCAAAAAAAAGCGACCGGCAACCGGGGCCTTTTTATGAATAAACCGCCAGAGCTGACGGGGGTGTTTTGGCAACGAACGCCAGTACTGATAGTAGTAGTCGACTAGCGGTCCCAATGGAATTTCGTTCGCTTCATTGGGATTCATGGGGTAACTATCGATGAGGGCCACGAGGCTGACTTCTTTTCCAGCTTTTTGCAACTGCCGGGCCATTTCAAAGGCGAGGATACCGCCCATGGAATAGCCCCCGAGCAGGTATGGCCCCTCCGGCTGCTGTTCGAAAATCAACTGAAGATAATAAGCCGCCATGGCTTCAATGGACGACAGTGAGGTGGCAATTCCATCGAGCCCAGCGGCTCGCAATCCATACACCGGACGGTTTTCGGGCAGGTAAGGAGCCAGTTGATAAACATAGCCGATTTCGCCGGAAACAGGATGTATCAAAAACAGAGGAGGACGGTCGCCCTGGGGTTTTACGGCCACCAGAGAAGCCCAGATTCGATCCGCATGGGTCGTTTTTAAATGCAGGGCCAACTTCCGGATCGTTGGGTGAGCGAAAACACTGCCTACCGGAATCGAATGGCCGGTTTGCCGTTGCAACTCGGCGGTCATCTGGAAAGCCATGAGTGAGTGACCGCCGAGGTTAAAAAAATCCTCGTCCAACCCCACGCCGGGAAGCTCCAGCAGCGAACACCACAGAGACCGAAGCAAGTCGACCAGCGGGCTGTCTCCTGGCGACGGGGCGATTTCGCGGTGAAACGGATCGTGGGCTTCGGGCTCTACAACCTTCGTAACCAGCGGTTTTTCAGCCCGGTTTGCAAACGACCCAGCTAGCGAGGCAATTGGTTTGTCGGGCTCCGCGACGAGTTCGTCCAGCAACGTCAGAAAATCCCGCGCAAATCGTTCAATCGTTTGATTCGCAAACAGATCGGACCGGTAATTAAACGTTCCCTGCGCGCCAGCCGGGGTTTCACGAAACGATAAATGCAAATCAAATTTGGCGGTATGCTGCTCGAAAGGCACGGACTCAATCTGTAAACCGGCTAGGTTCCAGTCTTTCGACGTATCCTCCTGAAAATCAAAGAAGCCTTGTACCAGCGGAGAGTAGGCCAATGTCCGGGGCAATTTCAGCGTTTCCACAACCTGTTCAAACGGCAATTCCTGATGATCATAAGCCTCCAGGGCCCAATGACGGATCTGGCGCAATAGCTGCCGGAATGAACAATTTTCCCGGATTTCAATTCGCAGCGCAAGGGTGTTTACAAAAAAACCGATGGTGTGCGCCAGTTCCGGGCGGTTGCGCCCGGCCACGGGAATGCCTACGATGAGGTCATGGCTCCGGGTTACACGGTTCAGCCACACTGAAAAAACCGTTAGCAGGCGCAAAAATACGGTGGTACCCGGTTCTTCCAGCCCCCACCGGATCTGGTGCCAGAAGGCATCCGGCACCGGGAAGGAATAATCGGTTCCTTCGAATGATTGAATGGCGGGGCGCGGTTTGTCGATGGGTAAATTCAACAGCACCGGCGCACCGCTCAGGCGGTTTTTCCAGTAATGGCGTTCCCGTTGCAGCGTTTGCGGGGTGAAATGGGCCAGCTGCCAGCGGGCATAATCGGCATAGTGCAGGGATAACGCTGGCAAGGCAACGGATTGGTGCTGCACCAGCGCCGTATAGGCCCGACTCAGTTCCTTCGCCAGCACCCGCGTTGACCAGCCATCGTAAATAATATGGTGAAACACCAGAAGCAGAACCCAGGAGTCTGCCCCCCGATGAGCGACCCTGATCCGCAGCAAAGGCCCGGTTTCCAGATCGAACGGGCGATAGGCTTCCGTTTGAACCCACTCCGCCAGCGACCCGGTTTTCTGATCCACCTGAACAGGAACCGGACCCGGGGGGGCAATTTGCTGAAACGGCAACCCATCCGTGTGACGGAACGTAGTCCGCAAAATTGGGTGCCGACGCACGATTTCTTCCAGACTTTGCCGCAAAACCGGCACGTTGAGCGGGCCTGCGATTTTTAAGATAATCGGTACATGATACGCCCCGTTCAGGGCATGAAGCTGGTGAATAATCCACAGGCGGTTCTGGGCAAATGAAAGGGGGACAACCGATTCCATTTCCGGTTCTGAAGACGGTTCGGTGGCAGAAATCAGGGGCTGACGCAAGGCCGGATTCTGATCCATAAAGGCACTTAATTGCCGAACCGTCGGGTGGTCAAACAGGTCCTTTAACGTCAGCAGCCGGTTAAAATGGCGGTGAATTCGGGCCGTCAGTTGCATGGCGAGGATGGAACTCCCTCCTATTTCAAAAAAATTATCCTCGCAGCTGCTCGGCTGGTTGTTTAAAACAGCCGTCCACAAGGGCAACAGGGCGGTTTCGGTTGGCGTCCGGGCCTCACCACCGGGCGTATGATTTTGCCGGAAGGCCGGAGGGAGTTTTTTTTTGTCCAGTTTGCCGTTGGCGGTAAGCGGCAGGGCGTCCAGTGGAACAAAAGCAGCCGGGATCAGGTGCCGGGGAAGTTTGGTTTGCAGAAACGCCCGCAACTCCTCCGGCACAATGGTCACGTCCGGTCGGGAAACGAGGTAAGCCGCCAGGGCCTTATTTCCCGGCGTGGGTTCGGCAACCACCACCACGGCTTCGGCCACCGTCGGATGAAGACAAAGCACATGCTCAATTTCGCCCGGTTCGATCCGAAAACCGCGGATCTTTACCTGGTCGTCGAGTCGACCCAGAAACTCCAGGGTTCCGTCGCTCCCGTATCGGGCCAGATCGCCCGTGCGGTACAGCCGCCGACCCGGTTCCGGAGCATAGGGATCGGGAATAAATTTCTGGCTGGTCAATTCCGGCTGAAACAGGTATTCCCGGGCTAATCCGTCTCCGCCAATGAGCAACTCCCCCGGAATTCCCACCGGAACCGGATTGAGAAATGAATCGACCAAATACAATTGGGTATTGCTGACGGGCTTGCCGATCGGAACGGAACTGGCTGCCAAATCAGCCGCAGACAGGGTATGAAAACTGGCGAATGTGGTGCTTTCCGTTGGCCCATAGCCATTGATCAAGGTACAGTGCGGTACCTGCCGCCGGGCCCGGCGCATGTGTTCGGCGGAAGCGGCCTCCCCGCCAGTCACCAGCTGTGTAAGGGAATGAAGGTGTTCAATACCGCTGTCGACGAGCACGTTAAACAGGGCGGTGGTAAAAAAAGCCGTATTGACGGAATGGGTTTGAATGGTTTGTTTGATTTCCTCCAGACCGGGGTGCGTGTCGGTGAGCAGAACCAGTTGCCCCCCGTTTGCCAGACAGCCCCAGATTTCCAGCGTCGAGGCATCAAAAGCCAGTGGAGCCAACCCCAACATGACGGTGGATTCGTCCAAACGAATATAATTGGCCCCTTTGACCAGGCGGACCACGCCCCGGTGCGGAATGGCAACGCGTTTCGGCTGACCCGTAGAACCCGAGGTAAACAGCACATAAGCCAGGTGATCTGCGCGGGAAACCGTGTTGGTATTGTCCCTGTTTTCACTCGCCCAGGGGGCCGGTTCCTGATCGGAAAGAAGGCAGGTACGACCTTCCGTCGGGAACCGGTCAAGCCATTCTTCGGTCGTCAGAATGAATTGAAGGTTGGTCTGGTTGCTCAGTTCGGCCAGTCGCCCGGCCGGGTAAGACGGATCGAGCGGCACATAAGCGGCCCCGGCTTTCAGAATAGCCAGCAAATGGATGATCATTTCCGGTGAGCGCTCCGCACAAAGTCCAACCAGCGAATCTGGTTTTACGCCTTGTCGTTGCAGGTACCGGGCCAGCTGATTGGCCCGCTGGTTGACCTGCTCATACGTCAGACTAACCGACCCGCAACGCAGGGCAATAGCCTGGGGCCGTTGCCGAACCTGCTCCTCCACAAGTTCAGAAATCGTCTGATCACGAGGATACGGAACCGCGGTTGCGTTCCAATCCACCAGCATGCGCTGGCGCTCATCCGGCGTAAGTGTGCTTACGGTTTTCAGGGGTTGTGACGGATCGTTTTCCAGATTTTCCAGTACGATCAACCAGCGGTTTACCAGTTCCTTCACCGGGCTGGCGTCGCAAACGGCGGAGTCATAAGCAAGCCGGCAACTGCCAGCGTCCGAAACCACCAGGGTGAGTGTTTTTGAATACGTCGCCGGACTATTTTCGTCGGCCGACCGTTGAATCACGATCGGAAACCCGTGCTCCCGGAGGACTTGGGCGGTCGGCTGAAGCGCGGGTTGGCCCGCCATCCAGTCGCGGGCGAAGGTCAGGTTTTCGTCAAGAATTTCCCGCTTCCGGCGAAACTCGGCTACGGCTTTTTCGAACCCCGATTCCCAGTCGAAACCCACCGTAAACGGCAGGCAATCGGCCAGTAAACCGGCCGTTTCAGCCGCCATTCGTGCACTTACCGCCGAACAATACCCAACGCCAACGGCGGGCTGATTACTGAATCGAGCCACCGTAATCAGAAAGGCCGTGAGGAGCCTGTCGGTTTTTTCGACCAGCGACTCCACGGCATCAAAAGCCGGTATGCCAACGGAACTTAAATCGATTTCAAGAAATTCAACGGCTGGTTTCCGGCTTTTTTCAACGGTTCGGGGAGAAACCAGCGGAAGGGCGGTCGGGGAAAAACCGCGGATTTGTTCCCGCCAGAAGGCCTGATGCCGGACGGATTTGACATCGGCCTGATGATAGTGCTGACGAAAACCGGCATCGGGCGGTGGCAACACCTGACCTTCGGCCAGATCGTACCGTTGACCGAGTTCGCCAATGGAAACCGACTCGTTGGCCAGCGTCGTCAAAGCCCGGATAACCAGCGAACCGTGGGCCGTTGAAATCCGTAACACACTGGCTTCGAGGGCCATGATGGTTCCCGGAGTGCCCGATTCAGCCGTAGCATCCAAGTCACTGAGGTCTTTAATCAGTAGAAAATCCCCGCCAAACCGGATCTTGAGGTACCCAAACGGATTGGGATGAAAACCAAAATCGAGGGCCCGGAATAAGCGGGTGGTTTCTGCGGCTGATTTCTGAAAATCGATGAACGTGTCGGGGCGCTTTTGCCGCCCAAAGTACGACCGTTGAGCCCTATCCTGCGGCTGCCCTACTGGCGAACCGGACGTCAGGTCAGCAACCAGTTCCCGAAAAGATGCGACTGCCGCCGAATAACATTTGATGTTTATCCGAATGGACGTTTCGTCGGAATCGATTGGAAAACGGCGCTGTTTCAGAATAGCACCGGTGTCGATTCCGGCATCGATACGGTGCCAGGTGACGCCATGCGTTTTTTCCTGATTGACCAGCGACCAGAACGTGGCATGCACGCCCGCGTAGGCGGGTAACGGCCCGTCGTGGTAATTAATGGCACCGCGCCGGGGCAGGCGAAGCACCGACTCGGGCAGAATCAGATCGTTGGTGATACTGAACAGAAAATCGAAGTTTTCCGGTTCTAAAACCGGCTCCAATGGCCGCCCGGAATCCAGATACCGAATGCCCGACTCTTCACAATACCGGCGGACGGCGGGGTCATCGGAAAGTATACCTTTCAGTTGAAAGTCATTTTGCCGGAGAATCGTGGCGCATTCAATCAACAAGGTATCCTTACCAATAATAAAGCACGAGTAAGCCATGTGGCGTTGATGAATCGGACGTGGTCGATGCAATATACCCCACAACGTGAAGTTATAAAAACCGCACGGCAGATTGGTCCTTTACCGGATGTCGTTACGATTCGCCCGCCCGCTCAATAATCTCTTCGGTCTCCTGCAGATCATCTTTTTCGGGTTTCGGAACGTCATCCGCAACGGCTTCGGGAGCGTAGATCAGGGAAATCAGGATGGGAAAATGATCCGAACCGCAATTCGGCAACCGGCGGAGGGAGCGTAATTTAAAATGGTGAGAGACAAAAACATGATCGAGCGGCCACCGTAAAAAGAAATACCGCGCGTGAAACGTGTTGTAGAGCCCCCGGCCAATGCGGGGGTCCAGCAATCCGCTGATGCGCTGAAAAAGCCGCGTCGAGTGCGACCAGGCCACATCGTTCAGGTCGCCCGAAACGATAATGGGTTCCTTATGGTTTTTGGCTTCTTTGCCAACCAGGAGCAATTCGGCGTCGCGCTCCGTCGACCGGTAATGTTCCGTCGGGCTGGGCGGCATGGGATGAATGCCGTAAAAATGAATCCGTTGCCCCGAATCCATCTCCAGCTGCGCGTAAATCGAAGGAATATCATCCTGAATCAAAAACCGCAGTTCCTGGTGCCGGATCGGCAGTCGCGAATAAAACAACAACCCGTAGGTGTTTTCGAGCGGGTGCAGAATTCGGTAGGGAAAATGGTTTTCCAGGGGTTCCAAAGCGGATTTCCACCGTTGGTTAGCTTCCAGAATCAGCACCACGTCAGGCTGGTATTTTTCTACCAGTTTCAACACATCGGGGCACTTCGTGTTGTCCATGAACACGTTGGCGTTCAAAATCCGGATGCGGTTTGGCTCTGACGGGTCGTCTTTCGCACGCTTCCCGGCGAATTTAACCTGCTTGGCGTGCAGTGGCGTAAAAGGGTAAATCAGCCAGCCTTCATACAACAACGCAGCCAGTAGTCCGCCCACCGCCAGCAGCATGGGCCATTCGGTATTGCGGCTCAACGCAGCCCAGCCCAGCAGCCCAATGGCGGCCAGCACCGTAAGCTGCAGGTGCGGAAAATCCCAGATCCGGATCCACCAGGCGTCGATCCGAATCAGATGTACAAACGAAATGACGGTAACAAAACAGGCGTATCCAATCAGAAAAAACTCTACGTTGCTCATTACAGGGGTTCAGTGGGCTATTCGCAGGCTAAAAAACGAAGCAAGGTAGAGATTAATCCGCAAATTTTTTTGAAACTCATCACCACAGCAACAAGCTCCGTTCCGGTTTATGGGCCACTGGATGGCGTGCCTGGCCCACCACCCGTTCCGGCAGTTCGGACAACAAATTCCTGTAAATATACCGCCTGGCACTCAATTGGCGGTTTTTCCGCCTGATTTCCGGCTTTTTTGGGCCACCTGAAACATCTCTTATCGTTTTTGGAACATTCCTTATCGTTTCCGATGGGAGTCGCCGGGTACCTTTGGGGGCGTTGGGAACACTCCCGATTGTGACAAATAACCCTAACATTCTCGTCGTATGAAAACCACTTTAAAATCACCCGAATGCACTTCACCAACCTAGAATAGCCTGAAAAACCAGCCTGTTCTACTACAACCCAGTTCGTTTCACGTTTGAAAACTACCCTTTTTCCATTCATCACCCCTACAAAACAGTCGATAATGAATACGACCCGTATTACCATTCAGTCTTTGCTGGCCCTGTTACTGGTCAGCAGCTTACTTTTCGGCGTTACCAGTTGCTTCCAGCAAATCCAGGATCACCGGTTTCCGAATCCGACGGCCTTTTCAGCCGCCCAAGGCCCGCCTTTTGCTGCCGGACTCAATTTTCCGATCGGACTGACCGAAGATAACAAAGGCAATGTGTGGGTGACCGAAGTCGGAAGCGGAACCGTCAACAACGGTCAGGTCTCGGTGATCACGCCAACCGGAACCTTCCCGGTAATTACCGGTTTTAAATCTGGCATTAGTCCCGAGAATTCACCCGAAGGGCTGAACCACCTGCTTTATAAAGATGGCAAGCTTTATATCCTCCACGGCACCGACGAAGCTCTTTACATTGTGGATGTCTCCACCTTCGTTCCGGGCACCAGTGCCCCGATTTCGGCCAGTTCTCCCTTGCTCACCAAAATTGACATTGGCCCGTTCGTGCGCAAGGCCCACCCCAACGCACCGGATGAGGAACATTCCAATCCGTTCAATCTCGCTTTCGGGCCAAATGGTGATCTGTTTATCACCGATTCCGGCGCAAATGCCATTATCCGGTGGGCCAAATCGAATGGTGAATTGAGCGTTTATGCCGTTTTTCCGGACATAACAGGCCCCCTGTCGGGTGATGTAGTGCCTACCGGAATCATTTTCGATGGGACAAAATTCTGGGTTTCGTCCCTGACGGGTGCGCCTTTCGTGAACGGAGTAGCCCGTATTTACCAGGTTACGCCGTCCGGAAATACGGGGGTTGTTACCGAATATAAATCAGGATTTACCGGCATGACTGACATTGCTTTAACTCCGGGTGGAAAACCCATTGTTACGGAGTTTGGATTTTCAGGGACGGGACGGTTAGCCAACGGTGACGATGCCACCGTGTCCTTGTTTACACCGGCGATTACACCTGTCGATATACTCGCCAGTACGACCAATGCCGACACCTACTACATCCTGTATTATGGACCGGGATTGATCATAAAAATCACCGCAACAAATTAAAACGCGGCTTTTAAAGAACCGAATCTGGGCAATGATCCCGAGTGATTGAGAATAGTTATCAGTCACTCGGGATCGTTGCTCAGGTTCGGTTATATTCCTACTGTTTACCCTGAAAATAATCACAGTGAAGTTTCAAAACACACGACTGGCATTTCGGGTAGCTCCAGGTACAGATCCGCTGGCCGTGCCAGTAAAAATGCTTGTGAAAATTGAACAGAACCGTGGCATCCGGGGGCAAATACCGCAGCAAAATCGCGTGCGCTTTCTCGGCGCTGACTTTCGGACCAATCAGACCCAGGCGCTGCGAAACCCGGTGCACGTGGGTATCCACCGGCAATACCGGTTTTTGAAAATTGAAGAGTAACAACAGCGTGGCGGTTTTTAGCCCAACACCCGGCAGGGCCGTCAGCCAGGTCATGGCGGCTTCGTTGGTCATTTCCCGCAGAAAATCAACGTTTGCTTCCCCACGTTCGGCAATAATCCGGGCCAGAATCTGCTTGATCCACGGGGCCTTGATCTCCGGATAGTTGGAGGTCTGAATAGCTTCCGTCAACTCCTCGACCGGGGCATCCCGAATGGCTTCCCAGGTGCCAAATCGTGCCATCATCGTGCGGAAAGCCGTTACTTCATTGGCGTGGGTAGTCCGGTGCGACAAAACCGTGGCAATCAACTCGTGCATGGGTTCCAATCGCCCATAAATGGCCTGAATACCATAGTGTTGATTGAGAATTTCGTGAACCAGCAGCGTTTTCCCGGTCGCGTCATCAGTTACCATCGAAAAAATGATCAGGTGATTTTTTCAAGAACAACGCTTTGTTCATAGACTTGGTTAATTGTCGTTGTACTTTTACTGCCGTATACAGCCTAATCCTGCGAACCCAAAATGACGACGGCTTTCTTTGGAAGAACTCTATTTTTTTGTCAAGTAACGCTGCTGGCCCTGGCCGGTTTTTGCCAAACACCCACCCAAACCATCCGCGGAACCGTTTACGACGGTCCTCAGGGCCGCCCGCTGGCCGGAGCTTCCGTGAGTGTGCAGAGCAGCGGAGCGGGCCCTTCCAATTTGGGAACGATTACCGATGAGCAGGGTCATTTCCGGCTCACTCCTGTCTCCGTAGGTCGCCATCAGCTTCGCGTTTCTTTCGTGGGCTACGAACCGAGCATCATCAACGAAGTGCTGGTGGAATCCGGCAAAGAGCAGGTCCTGGAAATTCACCTCCAACCCGGGGTTACCCAATTGGGTGAAGCCACGGCCATCGGCACCCGCACCGACCGGACCATCAGCGCCGAACATATCACCATTGAACAGGTCCTGCGGTTTCCGGCGTCGTATCTCGACCCGGCCCGACTGGCATCGGCCTACGCCGGAGTGGTTACGACCAACGATGGCACCAATAACATTTCGGTACGCGGTAATTCGCCCAACAGCTTGATCTGGCGGCTGGAAGGCGTTGAAATCGTCAATCCCAACCACCAGAGCAATGCCGGAACCATCGGCGACCGACCCACGGCGTCGGGCGGTGGTGTCAATATGCTGAGTGCCCAGCTCCTGGGCACCACCCGGTTTCTGACCGGTGCCTTCTCGCCCGAATACGGCAATTCTGTCGGTGGGGTGATGGACATGAGCCTGCGTCCGGGCAACAACGAGCGCCACGAATTCATCGCCCAGGCCGGTTTGATCGGCCTGGATCTGGCAGCCGAGGGACCGATTTCAAAGCAAAAAGGTTCTTCCTATCTCGTCAACTACCGGTATTCGTTTACGGGATTGCTGGGCGCACTCGGCGTCACGTTCGGGGGTGAAGACATCCGGTTTCAGGATTTGTCCTTCAATCTTACCTTTCCGACCCGCCAGGGTGGCCGGTTTACGGTTTTTGGCGTAGCGGGCAACAGCAGCAACGACTTTAAAGCCCTGGCAGAAAATGAACAAACGCAGGACAAAGACCGCAATTCCATCTCGTTCACCACGCGCATGGGGGCCGGGGGCCTGACCCTGACTCAACCGGTTGGAAGGCGGATTTTGTGGAAAACGGCCCTGGTTTTGTCGGCTAACAACAGCAATCGCAATCTCGAGTCGGCGGGCAATGCCCGCTTCCGGTCCAACTACGAAATGGACGACCAATCGGGCGCCCGGTCGTCGCTGACCAGTTCGTTACAGTACCGGATCAATGCCCGAAACAGTTTCAAAGCGGGTTTATACCTGACCCGGGCGTACAATTCCGTGGATGTCTGGCGGGGTATTAACCCGCCACTGACCAGTTCGGCCAACGGAGCCCTGTTTTCGGGTTCGGTTCAGGGCTGGATCATCCAGCCGTACGCCAATTACCAATGGTTACCCACTGACAACCTGACCGTTAACGCGGGTTTATTCTACAATACCTTTACTTTCAATAAAAGCCGGTCGCTGGAGCCCCGGGCTTCGATTCGCTGGGAGCCGATACCCGGCAAAGCCCTGACGGTGGCCTACGGTTTACACAGCCAGCCGCAACTGCCGCAGGTTTACGTTTCCAAAAGAGCGTTGCCGTCTTTGCCGGACTACAACAACGAATCGCTCGGATTTACCAAAGCGCACCATGTGGTAGCGGGCTATACGCACCAGTTAAGTCCGGATAGTTATTGGAAAATCGAGGCTTACTCCCAGATGCTGTTCGATGTTCCGATCAGCCGTTTGGCGGGCAGTGCGTTTTCGGCCCTTAACCTGATCGAAGCGTACGTCAATGAGCCGCTGGTGAATGCGGGAAAAGGCCGCAACCGGGGTATAGAGGTCACGTATCAGAAGTATTTATCGAAAAATTATTATCTGCTGGCGGCTGGCTCGCTCTACGATTCGAAATACCAGGCCGCCGACGGCGTATGGCGCAGTACGCGTTTCGATGGCGGTTTTACGTCCACCTTAACGGCCGGGAAAGAATGGTTGAGAAACCGGGAAACCAGAAGCCGGATCTGGGGTGTCAACGGGCGGATTTCGTACCTGGGTGGTTTGCGTGACCGGCCCATCGACCCGGTTTTGTCGCAGCAAACCAACACGACGGTTTACGGCAGCGACCTTTTCAGCGTTCGTTTCCCGAATTACTTTCGAACCGATCTGCGGATTTACTGGAAAAAAAGCAAAGCGCGGTACAGCCGAACCCTCTCGCTCGATCTGCAAAATCTGACCAATGCCCAGAATGCTTTTTACAGTTATTTCGATGCCTTTCAGGGGAAAGTAATTCAAAAATACCAGCTTGGACTAATTCCGGTAATTAATTACCGCTGGGAGTTTTAACGCTTTCGTGTTATGTATTCACTCCTGATTACCAGATAATTAAATTCCCTTACAACACCATTTACAATAAATTAAAACATAAGTACCTGTCTGGTTAACGCCGTTAGATTTCATGAATCGGTAGCGTGGTATGCCTAATCATGGGCATATCTTGAGCGCAGCCGCCGGGCGACATCGTAGGCGAGTTCATCGCGCATGCTATCGTAGAGTTGCCAGCGGGCTGGGGCAAAAAAGTCGGCGGTTTTTAGCGAATTTCCGTTGAGCGCCCGATCGTCACCACTGAAAGTTTCCCACACGGTAACCCAGCAACGGCTTTCCCAAACGGGTTCCTCCCACAAAACTTTTCCGGTTTCCGTATCCAACGCCCGCATTCGCAAGTCCAGCCCGGCGCGAATTTCCCGACGATGGGTGGTCAGGGTGCCACTTACCTTCTCCATTACATCGACCTTAGTCGAGTCATTGATCTTCTTCTCGCCTACTTTATACAATTGATTGCTGTAAACGGTGGTGGAAGTGGCCGAAATGGTTTCGTTGAAGGGCGAATAACCGGTCACCTGCATCTGGACGGCCTGGTGAATCATGAAGGTATCGCCAGCCTGTTCATTGGGCAGATAAAGTTGTACAAAGGTCGAGGGTTTCGGATTTCGGTCAATGTGCCCAAAAATAAGCTGCTGCAGTTGCTGATTATCGCGGGGACTAATTTCTCCCGTCGGGCTCAGCGGTTCGATCACGACGCGGAGGATGGCAAACGGCAGAACCGCTGCCGATTTAGCGCGGGCTTGCCGGTAATCGGGTACCCAGTCCATCGCTTTTTGGTAGTTCTGATACGCTTCTTTAGCCGCCAAACGGTTTTCTTCGCGGAAAGAAAAGGCTTGCTCGGCAACCTGGTAGCGGTCGGCCGCGGCCAACTCCCGGACTTCATTTTGCCGATCGACGTACGAAGAGGGGTAGGCCGACAACCACGCCAGACAGGCATCACAGGGCCGGGCTGACCCCCGCCCTGCGAATCCACGCCGGGCGTTATCCGTCAGGGTTTGAAGCTGGGTATATTCCCGAAACACGGTTTCCCATCGAAAAGCGGGTTGATTGGGGTCTGAGGGTGGTGCCGAAGATAGCCGTCGGATAGCGGCCTGATGCTGATTATAAGCATGGATGAAGGCTTCTTTCAACACCTGGGGAGCCATTTCGTGGCCGCGTTTAAAGAAGCCGCGCGGCTGATTGAGTCGCTGGGAAGCTCTTTTAACAGCAAGGTCAAAATTACCCTGCTTGAGCGCAGTTTTGCCACTACTGCAAGCGGTTAGCAGCGTAATGACTAAACCGAAAAACAGAACCGGACGAATCATACCGTCAACTCTTTTGGCCTTTTGACCGTTTGCCCAGGAGTTGGTTTAGCATTGACCCCTAAATGTGGCTTCCCGTTGGATCGCCGATCCATTATTTTCAACGAAACCGATCCGGGGTCAGGCTGAAATCCGGGTCGATTTCTTATGGCAGCTTTTCGCCAAATAAAACGTCCAGCATTCGCCTGAATTCGGACTGAAACGGCGCGTCAATCACTACGTTTTCTGCCGAAACCGGGTGCCGAAACCGGATTTGTTGCGCGTGTAACAGCATGGTTTCCATTCCAAAATGCGCCTTGAACAGCTTATTCTGTTTGTTACAACCGTGGGGCCGGTCACCAATAATCGGGTGAAAAATATGCGCCATGTGCTTCCGGAGCTGGTGCATCCGGCCCGTCGTGGGCGTCAGCTCGACGAGCGAATACCGGGATGTCGCGTGTTTGCCGAACGGCAAAGCCACTTCAGTGCGCCGGAGCGTCTTCAGCCGGGTAAATGCCTCCTGCACCACCCCCGGGCCGACGCTTCGGTCGTCGCGCCG
Organism: Larkinella knui; assembly: GCF_003858645.1. Lineage (GTDB taxonomy): Bacteria > Bacteroidota > Bacteroidia > Cytophagales > Spirosomataceae > Larkinella > Larkinella knui. The sequence goes on from NZ_RQJP01000001.1 coordinate 1,701,491, forward strand.
GAGCGGGTAGTCGATTTCCTGTTCATCGTCGGTATAGCCCCGCACAATGGCCTGATAGGTCTTGTGTACCTGCCCATCCGCAAACTGCTGTTGCAGGGCCGAATTCAGGGTTTCATTCAGCGCAAACAGCAGAACGCCACTGGTTTTCCGGTCCAGCCGGTGGGCGGGATACACGCGCTGCCCCAATTGATCGCGCAGCAACTGAACCGCAAACTCGCTGGCGTCACTGGCTATCATCGACCGGTGAACCAGCAAACCGTGCGGCTTGTTGATTGCCACCAGATCGGGCGATTGATACAGAATGGAAAGTATTTTACGCTCGTTGATTGGATTCAAAACCGGCAACTCCTCTCCCATCAGTATTTCGCCATCAGATTTAACAACTTCCGGTCCAGTTTATGGCCGTGCCAGTCTTCATACGCCACGTCGGACCGGCGCGAGTCCAGCACGCCAAAATCACCGCTGAATTCCCAGAGTGCGAACCCGATTCCGTTGGACGAAAGAATGTCGAGCACGTCGCCAAACCAGGCCAGAAAAACATCGTGGGGGGTTTTGTTCCAGGCACCGCATTCGCCACAGTGAACGCCGACGCCCTTGTTCACCAACTCGATCCACGGTTTGTAAAACGTTTCGAGCAGGGCGCGGCTGAGGTATTTTTCGCCCACCTGCCCCGGCCATTTGGGGGTCGGCAGGTTTTCGGTATCTTTGTTGGCCCAGGGTGCTTTGTAATGCGAAATGATACCGGGATTGTAGCCCCGGCAACTTTGGGCAATGTCCAGATCCGCAATTTCGGGAATAACCGATGAGCCGGTATCATTGCCGTCGGCAATCACCAGATGTTTTGGATTTTCCCGGCGAATAGCCTCCGAAGCCGCCAGAGCCACTTTTCGATAGATTGCTCCCGGCACCGAACTGCGTTTGGAAAGCTGGTCGTTCATGTCTTCCCGCATGCTCGGTTCGTTCAACAGATCGAAACTGATCTTTTGCGACGACACGTTTTTATACCGTTTTGCCCACAGGTTCCAGTGGAAACAAAAGGCATCGAGCGCTTTCTGATCGGTCCACAGGTTATAGGGCTCGTGAAATCCGGCATTGACGCAGTAACCCGGTGCGCGGTGCAGGTTCAGGCTGACGTGAATGTTGTATTTGTGGGCCATTGCCACCAGGCGATCGATCCGGTCAACGGCCTGTTCATCAATTTGATAGACTTCGTCGGGTGTAATGTTGCGGCTTCTGTCGAATTTTACATACGCCGGATACGCCATCGGCAGCCGGACAAAATCAAAGCCCCAGTCGCGCATCCACTTGAAATGGTCTTCTTCGGTAGCCTTACGACCCTGGGCGGGATTGGGCGAAAAGAAATCCAGCAGATTAAATCCTTTCCATTTCGGCAGTTTGTTTTTTGCCGCGGGCGAGGGTGCGGCCAAAACCGCCGGTCCGGAAGCGCTGACAGCCGCAGCCAGCAAACCGGTCTGTTGAATAAAAAATCGGCGTTGCATGAATGATCAGAATAGGTGCTACGCAAACTTACGGAAAAAACGGTATTGGGTTGCTGACGCGCGCCTGATGCCACCGCCTAATCCGCGCGCCAGCAACCCGATACCGTATCTTACTCCGGATTATGCCCCCAGTTTTTGAGCGAATATGCCCAGTTGCTTCCTTTTTCGTCTTTGGGACGCTGGGCGCGGTGGCGTTTGATGTAGCCGATCACCTTGCGCATGTGTTCAATATCCTGCGCATCGAGGTCGGCCCGCTTTTTCTGTTTGATCTTGATGATTTTTTCGCCCGACTTATGCCCGACCGATTCGCCGTCTCCGCTATCCATACCGACCGATTTCGATTCGTCGGTTTTCAACCAGTTTGCCAGTTCCGAAGGCGACATATTCACCAGTTCGCCAAATTCGTCGATTACCGCTTTTTTTTCTGCCTCATCCATCGCGTTTTACCCGTTACTGGTGCATTTTTTCAACCTCACTTTGCAGTTTCAGGACCAGTTGTTTGTCGTCCTGTTCGATCACCAGGGCCGGGTTGTCAGCCGATCCGTTCCGTTTGACTTTCGTGCCTTTGATGGTCTTTTCGATCTCCTCTTTGTGGACTTCCACCACCTTCCCTTCGGCCTGGTTACCGGCATACTGCCAGCGCACCGAATCTCCTTTTTTGACCATGAGCGTCCTTGTTTTGATGAATACCGCTTAACGGAATGTGGCAAAAAAATGTTTTGCGACACAAAACTTCCCGATCATCGGATACGCCGGGTCCTAAAATAAATAAACCTCTCGTCCCGCTGGACGGTTTACTGGTGAATCATCAATCAGACGCAACAACGATGAAAGCAGCCATCATCAATCAATACGGCGACAGCCATGAATTACTTGTGCAGGAAGTGCCCAATCCCCTGATCGACCGGCAGGATGATCCGCACCAGGTCCTGATTCGCGTTCATGCAGCTGGCATCAATCCCGTCGATACCAAATTGCGGCAAGGCGGTTTAAAAGTCGTGCAACCAGGTGATTTTCCGAAAATTCTCGGTCTCGAGTGTGCCGGCATCATCGAGCAGGTGGGCCTGATGGTGACCGACCTGAAACCCGGCGACCGCGTTGTGGCTTCCCTGGGAATGACGGGCGGTGGATACGCTGAATACGCCGTTGCGAAGGATACGAATGTCGCCAAACTGCCCGATGAAGTGGATTTTGTTCAGGCCGCAGCCATGCCCGTTGCCGCCGGAACCGCCCTGCAGGCCCTGCGCGACAAAGGCCACCTGCGTCCGGGCGACCGGGTGCTGATCAACGGTGCCACCGGCGGGGTGGGGACGTTTGCCATTCAGATTGCCAAATTACTGGGCGGTCTGGTGACGGCGGTTTGCAGCACCAACGGCGTTGCCCTGGCCCGCCAGCTGGGGGCCGATCAGGTAATCGACTACAACGTGGCCGATTTTACCAAAAGCATTGAAAAGTACGACCTGGTTTTCGACGCCGTGGCCAAAAGCTCGTTCGATGAATGCCGGGCTATTTTGACCGAATCCGGTAGTTACGTCACGACCGTGCCTTCGCCCAAACAGGTTCTTGAACAGGTCGTCACCACCTTTACCCAGCAAAAAGCCGAATCGCTGCTCTTTCGTTTTACGCGGGAAGATATGAACTGGCTGCTGAAACAGGCCGCGGAAGGGCAACTCCGGGCGGTGGTTGAACGAACTTACCGACTGAATGAACTCGCCCTGGCCCATGCCGAAAGCGAAGCGGGGCATGTAAAAGGGAAACTGGTGGTAATAGTCACGGAAAACGAACCGGCAAAATCATGAAAGCACTATTCATTCTGCTGCTGCTGATGGGAGGATCAGCCGTAGCCCAAACCAAAACGGCAACAGCAACACCCCCATCGGTGGTTACCGCCATTGAAGGCATCACCGACAAACGCTTTCTGCCCGACACGGCGATCGCGGCTTTGTCGGACGAGGACGAAAAGTTGCTGGCGAAAGAACCGGTAGCCAATTGGGGACTGCCGCAGGAATCCGGCAAAGACATGACCTATTATAACCTGGTGATTGGCACCCGTTCGTATCAATTGCTGATTACCAAATCACCGAAAGCGGTATTTTCGACGGCAACTCTGCTGCGTTTTGCGGACCCCAAATCCAAACCGGAAATGATTGCGCGGGGCACGCTCAAACCCAAAGAAGAAAAGCCGAAATAACGATTTCATGCAGTATAGGCAGGCCCGCCGACCGATGAGTTGGCGGGCCTGCTTTCATTAATTGGCTTTCAGAATGGACAGTGCTTTCGTCTTTTTCAGGGTGTTCACCCGCAGCAACAGGAGTCCGGGTGCCTGACCGGCGACCGAGATCCGAAGCCGCTCGACCACCGCCGGTTTTTCTACGGTTTGATGAGCCACGGCGCGTCCCTGAAGATCGGTCAATTGAATCTCCAGCCGCTCCCCGGCTGCGCCACGCACCTCCAGTTCTACCTGATCTCCGACAACCGGATTACCCAGAACCGCCACCTGCAGGTCCTCGATAGGCTCAGCCGACAACCGCGCTCCGGCGCACTGGTACGCCTTGGGTGAGCCCTTCAACAGGTACGTCGAACCCAGTATGCGCGCCAACACCAGCGTGCCATTCGTCAGCCCGGCCGGAGCCGTAAAGTTGTAGGCATGAGCGCCGTTGCCCTTTCCCGCATCCTTTAGATCCTGCCGGTAAATGTTGGCCAGCGTACTGCCCAATACCGTAATGTTTCCCGGACTGCTTTCGGTATAAAACTCCACCGTCAAGGGCGTGTTCGCCTTGTTCCGATCCCAGACCCAGCCCCGGATGCCCCCACAGTCGAGCTTATCCAGATACCCCTCGAAACTGCCCGTTACCGTCGTCGTCTCGGCCGGATTGACCGTCAACTGAAAGCTTACGCTGTTGCTGGCACCCGGTCCGTCGGTGGCCTGATAGGTCAGCACAAACGTACCCGCCTGGGTGGGAACACCGCTGATGATGCGGTTGGGCATTTCCAGACTTAAACCGGCCGGTAAACCGGTCAAGGTGTAGGTCAAGGCACCGCCTTCGGGGTCAGTGAAGGCCACCAGTGTTCCGGAGAAAGGAACCCCGACCTGGGCGACCAGCGGAGCAATGAGCACCGTTGGCACGGGCGGCTGGGGTGGTTTGTTGCCACCGGGCGTGGTGTTGGGCGAACAGATCAGGGCTTTGGGCGAGTCTTTCAGCACGAAAGTATTGCCCGTCACGCGGGCCGAGAGGCTGTGCGCCAAGCCGTCTTTGAGATTAGTGGGGATGGACCAGAAAAACGCATGTTTGCCGTTGCCCTTGCCTGCATCGAGTAGATCCTGGCGGAACTCGCCAGCGGAGATGGTGGCAATGACCGTAGTGCCGTCCAAAATATCGATGGTGATGGCGGTATTGGGTTTGTTGCGGTCCCAGACCCAGCCCCGGAAAGTGGAGCAGTCGGCCCCGTAGATAAACCCGTCGAACGAACCCGTCACCGTGGGAGATGCTACGACAACGGCCACGCTGGCGGGGTCACTGATGCATCCGTAGACGGTGCAGGTAGCCTGATAACTGAACGTGCCGGGAGATGTGGTTGCAACCAGAATGGAACCGGTGCCGGACGTTCCTCCCGGTCCGGTCCAGGTAACCGTTCCTGCGCAGTTATCAGCCGTCAGGTTTACGACAGGCGCTCCCTGGGCAACGGTGGTGCTGGTCAAATTCGGCACGGCTGGCGTCACTATTTGGCTACCAACGACCACACTGGTCCAGGCCGTACACCCGTTGCCCGCGGTCACCGTCACCGAGTACGTGCCCGCACTGGTGATGGAACGAACCGCATTGGTCGACTGGTCTTCCCAACGGTAGGTACTGCCCCCGCTGGCCGTCAGACTTACCGCCGGACTGGCGCAGGTCAATGTCGCACTCGAGGGGGTGATCACCGCCGTGGGCGCTTGACTGTCACCCCCAACGACCACACTGGTCCAGGCCGTACACCCGTTGCCCGCAGTCACCGTCACCGAGTACGTGCCCGCACTGGTGATGGAACGAACCGCATTGGTCGACTGGTCTTCCCAACGGTAAGTACTGCCCCCGCTGGCCGTTAGGCTTACCGCCGGACTGGCGCACGTCAGCGTCGCACTCGAGGGAGTGATCACCGCTGTGGGGGCTTGGCTGTCACCCCCAATGACCACACTGGCCCAGGCCGTACACCCGTTGCCCGCGGTCACCGTCACCGAGTACGTGCCCGCACTGGTGATGGAACGAACCGCATTGGTCGACTGGTCTTCCCAACGGTAAGTACTGCCCCCGCTGGCCGTCAGACTTACCGCCGGGCTGGCGCAGGTCAATGTTGCACTCGAGGGGGTGATCACCGCTGTGGGGGCTTGGCTGTCACCCCCAATGACCACACTGGCCCAGGCCGTACACCCGTTGCCCGCGGTCACCGTCACCGAGTACGTGCCCGCACTGGTGATGGAACGAACCGCATTGGTCGACTGGTCTTCCCAGGG
>NZ_RQJP01000001.1:1707486-2200146 GCF_003858645.1 Larkinella knui
GGGGGCTTGGCTGTCACCCCCAATGACCACACTGGCCCAGGCCGTACACCCGTTGCCCGCGGTCACCGTCACCGAGTACGTGCCCGCACTGGTGATGGAACGAACCGCATTGGTCGACTGGTCTTCCCAGCGGTAGGTACTGCCCCCGCTGGCCGTCAAACTCACGGCCGGACTGGCGCAGGTCAGTGTTGCACTTGAGGGAGTGATCACCGCCGTGGGGGCTTGACTGTCACCGCCGATGACCACGCTGGTCCAGGCCGTGCACCCGTTGCCCGCAGTCACCGTCACCGAGTACGTGCCCGCACTGGTGATGGAACGAACCGCATTGGTCGACTGGTCTTCCCAACGGTAGGTACTGCCCCCGCTGGCCGTTAGGCTTACCGCCGGACTGGCGCAGGTCAGTGTTGCACTTGAGGGAGTGATCACCGCCGTGGGGGCTTGACTGTCACCGCCGATGACCACACTGGCCCAGGCCGTACACCCGTTGCCCGCGGTCACCGTCACCGAGTACGTGCCCGCACTGGTGATGGAACGAACCGCATTGGTCGACTGGTCTTCCCAGCGGTAGGTACTGCCCCCACTGGCCGTTAGGCTTACCGCCGGACTGGCGCAGGTCAATGTTGCACTCGAAGGAGTGATCACCGCCGTGGGTGGTGATGGAATTTCATGGACTGAAAAGCTCAGGTTTAGCGTACAGGTGGGGTTGACCGAAGACCGCACCTGGATCACGTACGAACCCGGATCCAGACTGCTGAAGACCCCACTGGATTGCCAGTCCGTCCCATTTTGTGAATAGTCGATGGTGCCGCTGCCGGTCGCACTCACACTGATGGTCCCCGTTGGTAACGCACAGGTCGGATGCGTAACTGTGCTCCCGGTCAAGGTTGGCGGGGCCACCACCGTTAGCGCAGTGGTGGCGGTGACGACCGGACAGCCACCACTGTCCGGTACGGTATAAGTAATCGTATAACTTCCCGCCGGACTGTACGCAGGAATTACGGTCCCGGAGCCGGGGTTAATTGAAAGACTGGATGGAATGCTGCTGTAGGTTCCTCCGTTGCTGCCCATTCCCGAGCGGGTGACCAGCCCCACGGCATTGGTGTTGTTGCAAAATACCGTACTGTTATAGCTAATAGCCGCTGTAGGTAAGGTCGTCACCGTCAGCAATATTGCATCCGAGTTGGTAGGCCCCCCTTCGTTGCTCACCACGCAGCGGTAATACCGCCCGTCCAGCCCCGAAGCCGACGAGATCGTCAGCACCGGCGTGTCAACACCGCTGTAAACGCCCGAATTGCCGAGGTTGCTGGGGAAGTTGAACGTATTATCAAAGGCGATTTGCCACTGGTAGCGGGTGGCATTGCCCGCTCCTACCGAGAAGCTCACCGGACTGCTGCTGCACACGGTCTGCGAAATTGGCTGAGTACTGATCAGGGGTGCTTCTGCTCCCCGGGTAACCGTTACACGGTAGGTTTTCGTCGTCACACCATCCTCCGCTGTCACCCGCACATCGATGGAATTTTCGCCCACGCTAAGCGCCAGCGGATCAGACGCGGTGCCGCTGGTTACGGAACTATAATTTCCGCCATTGACCCGCACCTGAATCGTTGCATTGCTGTTTGCCGCCGTGGGTGTCACGGTCAGATTGCTGGTGCCATTACCCACCGTGGCCGAATAACTGACGACGCTCGCAAAAAAAGCGGTAGATAGGCTCCCCGGAGTCAAGGTCAGGTTCGACAGGTTGGCATTGCCCGACACAATAGGGGTACTGACCGAAGCCCCATTGTTGTTCGGATTACCGTCCGTCGTACCCGACGAAATCGTTGCCGATGTGATGAGGGTACTGCCCTCCGAACCCGGTGCGGTTGTCACAACCAGCGTAAAACTGGCGGTACCACCGGTTGGAAAACTGGCCTGACTACAGGAAACCGTACCGGTGGTTCCTACCGACGGCGTGGTACAACTCCAGCCCCCCGGTGCACTCAGCGAAAAGAAGGTGGTGCTGACCGAAAGCGGAATCGACATCTGTACGGAGCCAGCCGTGCTAGGCCCGGCATTGGTAGCCTGACCCGTAAACGTAAGGCGGTTGCCCGAAGCAACCGGATCGGCGCTACCGGATAGCGTGACCGCCAGATCGGCCTCAGGAGCCAGTGCATTGGCATCCGTTCCACTGTTGTTATTTGGATTGGGGTCCGTAATACCGCCGGGCGAAGCGACCGTTGCGGTGTTGGTCAAAGTTCCCGTGGAAGCCGGGTTCGTGGCACAAACCGCCTGATAGATCACCGTACTCCCCACGGGCATATTGACGGACTGGCTGATGTTGCCGGTTCCCGAAGCCGTACCCGAAGCCCCGCCACTGAACGTTGCGGTCCAGGCTACCGAGGTGATGGATGCGGGAAAAACATCGGTCACCGTGGCTCCGGTGACCGCCATCGGCCCGGCGTTGCTAACGGTGATCGTGTAAGTAGTCGGAACGCCGGGAACCAGGCTCGAAACACCATCGGTTTTGGTGATGGACAAATCGGCGGAGGGGGCATCACCAACGGTGAGAATATACGCCGACCCAACGCCCGAACACCCATTCGTGCCCGTCGCCCGAACCGTGATTGTAAAACTGCCGCTTTCCGTGGCCGTTCCCGACAAAACACCCGTCGTAGCCAGCGTTACGCCAGTGGGCAGTGAACCGCTCGCCAGCGAATAACTGTAGGGAGCCGTGCCGCTTGCCGCGGTGAAGTTTCGGCTGAAGCCCGTACCCACGGTTGCCGTCGTCACGGCGGGATTGCTCACCGTTGGCCCCGAGGGAACCGCATTGATCATAAAGCCCAGGTTCCGGGTGCAGGTAAGGTTGTCCGACGAGCGAATCCGAATAACGTATGAACCCGGATCTAACCCGCTGAAAAAGCCACTCGTCTGCCAGTCGGTACCGTTCCGCGAATACTCGATGGTACCGCTGCCCGTTGCCGTCACACTGATGGTTCCCGTTGGGTTGGCACAGGTGGGCTGGGTAATCGAACTGCCCGCCGACGTCGGCGGGGCTGTCACCGTCAAGGTGGTGGTGGCCGTCACCACCGGACAGCCCCCGCTGGCCGCTACGGTATAGGTTACCGTATAACTTCCCGGTGTACTGCTGCCGGGCGTTACGGTTCCGGTATTGCTGGCAATCGACAAACTTGAGGGACTGCTGGTGTAGACTCCTCCGTTGCTGTTGTTCCCCGAACGTGACACGGATCCCACTGATCCCCCCGTGGTACACAGGAGCGGACTGGAATAAAATATGGTGGCCGTTGGGAGCGTCGTCATCGTTAGTAGGGCCCCAGTTGTGTTTACAGAACCTCCACTGTTGCTGACCACGCAGCGGAAGTAGTAGCCATTCAGTCCCGAAACCGACGAGATGGTGAGCACCGGCGTGTCAACACCACTGTAGACGCCGGAATTCGTCAGGGTGCTGGGGAAATTGAAGGTATTGTCGACAGAACGCTGCCACTGATAGCTGGTGGCGTTGGTGGCGTCTACCGAGAAACTAGCCGGGCTGGTGCTGCAAACCGACTGCGAAACCGGCCCGGTATTGATCACGACAGCCGGAATAGCGGTTACATCCAGCACATACGGTGGCCCGACGCCCGAACACCCGTTGCTGCCCGTTGCCTGAACAGTAATGGTGAAGCTGCCTCCCTGCGTTGGCGTTCCCGACAAAACACCCGTCGTTGCCAGCGTCAAACCCGTGGGCAGGGTACCACTCGCCAGCGAATAACTGTAGGGCCCGGTGCCGCTCGCAGCCGTGAAGTTCCGGCTGAAAGCCGACCCCGTTGTCGCGGTGGTTACCGCCGGATTGCTCACCGTTGGTACCGAGGCCGCGTTCACCATGAAGGTTATGGTCCGGCTACAGGTAAGGTTGTCCGACGAGCGAGCCCGAATCGTGTAACTGCCCGGAGCCAACCCACCAAAGGTTCCGCTGGATTGCCAATCGGTGCCATTCCGCGAATACTCGATGGTACCGCTGCCGGTTGCCGTCACGCTGATGGTTCCTGTCGGGTTGGCACAGGTGGGCTGGGTGAGGGCGTTGCCCGTAATGGTCGGCGCGGCCGTAATGGTCAGCGTGGTTGTGGCCGTCACCACCGGACAGCCTCCGCGCGCCGGTATGGTGTAGGTGACCGTGTAACTGCCCGGCGTACTGCTCGCGGGGGTTACCTGGCCAAAACCGCTGGTGAGCGACAAACTCGCGGGGCTGCTGCTGTAGGTTCCGCCGTTGCCGCCAAGGCCCGAGCGGTTTATCCCCGTCTGATTACCATCGAGGCTGCAAAAGAGCGGATTGGTATAAAATATCGTCGCCGTGGGCAGCGTCGTTACCGCCAGCAACACCCCGTCGGAGTTGGTGGATTCTCCGCCGTTGGTTACCACACAGCGGAAGTAGGCCCCATTCAAATTCGTAACCGACGAAATGGTCAACACCGGGGTGTCGGCCCCGCTGTAAACACCGGTATTACTCAGATTGGAAGGAAAACTGAAGGTATTGTCGACGGAGCGCTGCCACTGGTAACTCGTGGCATTGGTGGCCGCTACCGAGAAGCTCGCCGGACTGGTGCTGCAAACCGTCTGCGATACCGGCTGGGTGGTAATGTTCGGAGGAACTACGGTTGTGGTTAACGTGCCGCTCGCAGTGGATACGGTCAGGTTTCGGGCCTCGACCCACGTTTGACCAAGCAGGGCGATTGTTCCAAGAAGCAGGTTCAGGAAACGTAACTGTTTGATTAGCATAGTAGTGTAAAAAGAGATCAAGCGATTCACTTCCTGAAAGCGGACTTGGACGCATCCGGAGTGACCGATCAAAAAAATGATTTAAAACCGAACACCTGGAATCGGCACCCCTCCGAACTCTGCTGCCGATTCCGGTTAACCCCAAATCAACAGTTATTGAGCATCCGATCGGGCCTAAACCGAACCCGCCTGCAGATGCTTGTAGAGCGGTATCATCGACAACCAGCGTCGGCGTGATACGGGCAGCGACACACCCGAACGCAGATGGATGAGTCCCCCTTTGTCGGGGTAGAGCCGTTCCATGCGCTCGATATACCGGACGTTGACGATGCAACTGTGGTGCGGGCGCACAAAGAGTGCGTGGGGTAGCTGGGGCTCGTAGTATTTTAAAGTGCGGGGAAGCAGCATTCGCTGTCCATCTTTCCAGTGCAGCCAGCTGTAATTACCGGTAGCCTGTAGAAACATCAGATCCATCACGGGCAGAACGATCTTCCCGCGTTTTGGCAGGTGCATTTTGATCGCTTCTTCCGAATGGTTTAGGGCCAAATCGGGTGCAAAGCAGGTTGGATGGTTTAGGTAGACGGGTTGTATCATACGCAGGTACGCAATTGGTTTTTACGCCCTGCAAAGGAGGTTCATTCCCGATTCTGTCTATTAACTCATTTCGGACAATCGTTTGCTCGTTTTAGCCAAGTCGCTCTTTTAGCCACAAAAAAAGCCCCCGAAGGAGCTAAATCAAGTTAATTACAGGCCGTCGGACATCGCTCAGGTTTGAGTAAAAGCTGAAGGCAATACACCGTATTTGTCCTGAAATACCCGGGTAAAATACGACAGACTTTCGAAGCCCACCTGATACGCAACTTCCGATACGGTATGGTTGCCTTGCCGGAGCACCACAGCCGCCCGCTCCAGTCGCCGGTTCCGGATAAACTCCACCCCGGTCTGGTCGGTCAGGGCTTTCAACTTCCGAACCAGCTGTCGCTGGCTCAGGTTCAGCGCTTCACTCAATTGTTCAACGCTGAAGGTGCTTTCCGCCAGGTGTTGTTCAATCACCGCGATGGCTTTCAGCAGAAAGGCCTGTTCTTTCAATTGACCCGGGTCAGAAACCGGTACGGGTCCGTTAGGCGGCCCCCCGAAAAAGTGCCGCAGACGCGCCTGCTTTTGCAACAGATTCCACACCCGAGCCCGAATTTCATCGCGGTTGAAAGGCTTGGTCAGGTAGTCATCGGCACCTAGTTCAAACCCTTCGATGCGGTTTTCGACGGCGGCTTTGGCCGTCAGCATCACCACCGGAATATGGCTCGTTGCCGCCTGGGTTTTCAGCGTCCGGCAAAATCCGTAGCCGTCGAGCCGGGGCATCATCAAATCACAGATGACCAGATCGGGCAGCATAGCGGTGGCTTTTTCCAGCCCTTCCTGCCCATCGACCGCTTCGATAATCGCGTAATCCGTTTCAAAAATACTGCGTACGTAAGCCCGGATATCGGCATTATCATCGATAATAAGCAGACAGTTTTCCGTAACCTCATTCCGGGGGTGGTCATCCACCCGGGCCGGGGTTTCAAACCACCCGGGATCAACTACCGCCGACGCGCCGGCGGGCGTCAACACGGGTTCGGGCCGGGTCATGATCCGCAGGGGCAGCGTTACCGTAAAGGCCGTACCGATGCCTTCGGTGCTGGTTACCCGGATCGTACCCTTCAGTACTTTGACCAGTTCGTTGACCAGCGCCAGCCCAATACCGGTGCCTTCATAGACGGTTCGACCGATGTTCTGGTCGATCTGGTAAAACCGCTCGAAGATGTGTTCCAGGTGCGCCGAATTCATCCCAATCCCGGTGTCCTGAATAGTCAGAATCAATGTGTTTTCTAATGATTGGGCCGAATAGTCGATTTCCATGCGTACCGCTTTCCCCGCCGGGGTAAATTTAAAGGCGTTGGCGAGCAGGTTGCTGACAATTTTTTCAATCTTGTCCCGATCAAAATCCGCCCAAAGTTCGGTCGCGTTCTGACCAAAACTGAATTGAATGAAGCGGTTTTCGGCCAGCGAACTAAACGAACTGGCCAGGGTTCTGAAAAACGCGGTGATGTCGCCTTCCACCGTCTCGCTTTTCATTTGACCCGCTTCCAGTTTACTCAAATCGAGGAGTTGATTGATCAGGTTGAGCAGCCGGTTGGCATTTCGCTGCAGCAGCGGAAAACGGGCATCCTGGGCATATTCCTGCGTCAGTTGTTCGATGGGTCCCAGAATCAGAGTCAGTGGCGTTCGGAATTCGTGGGAAATATTGGTAAAAAACTGCGTTTTCAACGCGTCCAGTTCGGCCAGGCGGCTGGCCTCATTCTGTTCAAAAATCACCTGTTGCTGCAGCAGCCACCGCTGGGTCTGAAACCGGTAAAGTTGCCAGCCAACCACGGCCAGCAGCATTGCGTAAAGCAGATAGGCCCACCAGGTGCGGTAAAATGGCGGATGAAGGCGAATCTGCAATTCGACGGGATCACTCCAGACCTGGCCATCGGCCGAGCCCATCATGGCAAACCGGTAGTCACCATCGGGCAGCTGGGCATAATTGGCAAACCGGTTGGTACCGGCTTCCACCCAGTCGCGGTCGATGCCCGCCAGCCGGTAGCGGTAGCGGTTTTTGGCCGAATTGGTGTAATCCATCACGCCAAATTCGAGGGTCACCAGATTCTGATTGTGCGCTAAATCGAGCCGCCGGGTGTATTCGATTCCCTCGGACAGGAGGTGGTCTGCCCCGCCCACGTCGACGGTTTCATTGTTGATTTTTAGTCCGATAATGTTGACCAGCGGTTTTTGATTCGTTTTTCCGGCCACGTCCTCCGCCCGGAATGCCGTCAGGCCATTGATACCCCCAAACAGCAATTCACCCGACGGGGCTTTAAAAAATGAGCCGGTATTGAATTCGTCGTCCTGCAAGCCATCGGCTTTGGTGTAGTTGCGAAACTGCCGCGTTTTCGGATTAAACTGAGCCAGGCCCCGGTTGGTGCTCAGCCAGAAGTTTTTAAACCCGTCGACCAGAATCCCGTACACGACTTTGTTGGGCAATCCCTGCGCTTCGCCCAGGTTCTCGAACTGACCGGTTTGCTTGTCCATCCGATTCAACCCTCCGCCCTTGGTACCCACCCAGAGGTATCGGTCGGGTTGATCGGGATCGTCGACCAGACTGGATACAAAATCATTGCTCAGACTCCGACGGTCGTTCAGGTTATTTTTATAAAGCGTAAAAACGGGGTTTGACAGCGGGCTTTTTGCTTTAACGAGCCCTTTCTGGGTTCCAATCCACACCGTTCCCGACCGATCCTGATGCAGCACGAACGTCTCGGTTTCAGCACCGGTTTTGGGCAGCAGATGCTGGTAGCTAAGTACGTCAAAGGTTTCGGTTACGGGATTAAACCGGAGGAGTTTGCCGGTGTTAACGCCAATCAAAAGGGTACCATCCGGGGTTTCAACCGTCTGATTACCAACGAATCCGAAACCGGTATTCGGCGGAAGCGGGTATTTTTTGATCAATCCCCAGTCGGGCGAAAACTTAAAAAGGGTATGCTGGTGGTTTTGAAAATGGGTATTGGAAACCCAGAAAAAACCCTTCCGGTCCTGAAACAGATTCCGCTGCCGCCGGTCGGCTTCGGGCAGATTGGGGTCCAGAAAATCAGTCAGGCGGTTGTGCTTCCGGTCGAGCTGCCCATACGCGTACTGGTAGCGCACGTACGTTCGGCCCTGGCGGTCAACATACAGGTTCGTTAGTGAGGTGTTGGGCACATAGGCCTGAAATTGCTTGATGCGGGGATTGAATTTTCGCAGCCCATACCCGCTGGTTCCCGCCCAGATCGAACCCGTTTTGTCTTTCAGCAAACTCGTGATCGTGGACAGATTGGGCGGCAGCGCTACATACGCATCCGGAATCCTCAGGCTGTCCTGCCGGAAAAGCTCACCGGGCGACATGAGCCACAAATGGTCGGGAGTTGCGATGGCAACTGTTTGGGTATCAATACCGGACAATCGTACCCCAAAATAATTTTTATGGGGCAGCGGAATGACTTTGGTAACTCCCTGGTGCGAACCCAGGATATAATCGCCGGTGGCCACAAACCAGAAATCCTGACGGGGGGCGGCATACCAGGTGTGAAAATCCAGGGGCCCATCTGAAAACAAGGCCAGTCGGGTGGCGTTGGCGGGTCGCTGCCAGTTGAACGAAAAAAGGCCACTGCCAGTCCCCAGAAAGGCCCGGCCATCCGGTCGAAAATTAAAATAACAGGTCGGACTCGTACTTTTTTTCTGGTTTATGGGGATGCGTTCGAGGTGAACGAGGGCCGTAAAATCGGGCCGGTCCGGAAAACCGGTTCGGAGCGAAGCCGGCAGACTGATTTTGAAGATCAGGTTCTGGTTGGTTCCCACCCAGATGTTGCCTGCGGGATCTTCGGCCAGCGCCAGAATTTCATAATTGCCCGCATTCAAAGTAGCCTGGTCGCCGATGCTGATCCGGTAGAACCGCTGGGTGCGGTTGTCGAACAGATTCAAACCCTGGTTGAGCGTGCCGACCCAAAGCCGCTGATGCCGGTCGATCAGCAACGTATTGCAGTAATCCTCCGAAATGCTGTAGGGATTGTAGGGATCGTGGGTAAAGACTTTAAAATTATGACCGTCGTAGCGATTGAGGCCATCCTTGGTTCCAATCCAGATAAATCCTTTTTGATCCTGTCTGAGATTGTAGATCATGCCCTGCGACAGGCCATCGGAAATCGTAATCTCCTGCCACCCTTTGGGCTGGGCAAGGAGGGTAATTGGAAAAAAGAAGAAAAGGTAAAGGAAACGCATTTAGGAATAAATTTCGCGCAAATTACTTAAAATCAAACCAAAGCGATGGTGCCACAATCCTAAAATCAACATTCTTTAATTTATACTGTTCAACCGGCACTGCTTTAGCGAAACAAGCCGGTTTGATGACCGTTGAAATCGGCTATCTTGGCCGTAAATTCTTAGCCCTACGTACCGATGCGCCGTCTTGCCCAATTTCTTTTTTGCCTTTTACCATTCGCCCTCATACCCCTGACCGGATGGACAAACCGGGTGAAACCCGACCAAAAACCAACGGATCCAAACGCCACCAAAGAAACCGTGGCTCTGTACCATAATCTGCATAAAATAGCCAAAAAGCACACCCTCTTCGGGCATCAGCACGCGACGGAATACGGCCACGGCTGGTCGGGCGACGCCGATCGTTCGGATGTTAAATCGGTGACGGGTTCGCATCCCGCCGTGATCGGCGTCGACTTCAGCGGTTTGTCGGGGCGCCCACCGGAAGCCATCGAACGAACAAAAGCAGCGTTACGGCAACAGGTCGCCGACACCTACGACCGGGGTGGGCTAACGACGGTGGCCTGGCATTTTTCCAACCCGGCTTCCCAAGGGGGTTTTTACTGGGTCGATTCGGTGTCGGCTCCGGCGGTTGCGCTCCTGATTCCGGGCGGCTCACACCACGAACAGTACAAGGAGATTCTGCGCACGATCGGTGATTTTGCCAAATCCGTGAAAGGAAAAGACGGCACGCTGGCCCCCATGATTTTCCGGCCTTTCCACGAATTCGACGGCGGCTGGTTCTGGTGGGAAAACCGCATTGCAAACGCGACGATTTTATTGCGCTTTGGCAGTTTACCGTTTCGTACCTCCGCGACACCCTGGGCGTGCATAATTTCCTGTATGCCTTCTCGCCCGACTGCCTTTTCAAAACCGAAGCCGAGTACCTGGAACGGTATCCGGGCGATGCGTGGGTCGATCTGGTGGGCATGGATGATTACGCGGATTTCGGGCGCAACGGGCGTTACAACGTGGCTGCCGGTATTCAGAAGTTGAAAATTGTTTCGGATTACGCCCGGAAAGCCGGAAAACTGGCGGCTTTTACCGAAACCGGTCTCGAATCCCTTCCCGATTCTACGTGGTGGACCGCCACGCTCCTGCGGGCAATGAAAGCCGAAAAAATGAGGTTGTGTTACGTGCTGGTCTGGCGAAATGACACCCGCTCACCGACGCATTTCTACGCGCCGTTTCCCGGTCAGGCGAGCGTACCCGACTTTCTGCGGTTCTACCACGACCCTTATACGGTCTTCGAAAAAGACCTTCGAAATTTGTATCGTTAAGTATTGAAAAGTTATCATACTGTTAAATAGAGCGGTTTTTTGTCAATCGGGAACGAAAAAAAAGTATCTTTACTGACCACAACCTCCAACCCGAAATGACGGACAGCCGAAGAGAATTCCTGAAAAAAGCCGCCTTGCTCGCCGGTGGCACCAGCCTTTTTGAGGTTTTACCCGAGTCGATTCGCAAAGCCCTGGCCATCGATCCCCAACCGGGAAGTACCTTCCTGGATGCCGAACATGTCGTCATTCTGATGCAGGAAAACCGCTCCTTCGACCACTGCTACGGTTCGTTGCAGGGCGTTCGGGGGTTTAACGATCCGCGGGCGATTACGCTGCCCAACAAAAATCCGGTCTGGCTCCAGACCAATGCCGCCGGGGAAACCTACGCCCCGTTCCGGCTGAATCTGAAAGATACCAAAGCTACCTGGATGAGTTCGCTGCCGCATTCGTGGACGAATCAGGTGGATGCCCGCAACAACGGAAAATACGATAAGTGGCTGGATTCCAAACGGTCCGGCCATAAAGAATACGCTAAAATGCCGCTGACGATGGGCTATTATAACCGGAAAGATATTCCGTTTTATTACGCCCTGGCCGATGCGTTCACGGTGTGTGACCAGAATTTCTGTTCATCACTGACCGGCACCACGCCCAACCGGCTTTTTCTCTGGACCGGCACCGTGCGGGCGGAGCAAAACCGGGCCGCGAAAGCCAATGTCCGCAATGAAGACGTCGATTACGGCGATCCGGCCAAATGGACGACGTTTCCCGAACGGCTGGAAGACCACGGTATTTCGTGGAAAATTTACCAGAACGAACTGAGTTTACCCGTCGGCTTTGAGGGCGAACAGGAAGGCTGGCTGGCCAATTTTACGGACAATCCCATCGAGTGGTTCGAGCAGTATAACGTTGGTTTTTCGGAAGCGTACCAGCGGTATTTAAAAAAGCGAGTGACCGAACTGCCCGCTGAAATTCAGGCGCTTACAACAAAAATCAAGTCCCTGCCCGAAGCCGACAGCGAAACCGACAAACTAAAGAAAGAACTGACCCGAAAAGAACTCGAATTAAAAACCGGACGGGAACACCAGGAAAAATGGAGCCGGGAGAAGTTCGAAAAGTTGTCGCAGCGGGAGAAAAACCTGCACGAAAAAGCGTTTACGACCAATAAAAATGACCCGCATTACCACGAACTGACGAAGCTGAAATACCACGACGGCAGCACCGAGCGGGAAGTGGAAATTCCGAAAGGCGATGTGCTGCACCAGTTCCGGACCGACGTTAAAAACCGCACCCTGCCGACGGTTTCGTGGGTGGTGGCGCCCGAAAACTTCTCCGATCACCCGGGCGCGGCCTGGTATGGCGCGTGGTACATTTCGGAAATGCTGGACATCCTGACTCAGAATCCGGATGTCTGGAAAAAGACGGTTTTTATTCTGGCCTACGACGAAAACGACGGCTATTTCGACCACGTTCCCCCGTTCGTTGCGCCCCACCCCGACCAGCCCGAAACCGGAACGACCTCCAAAGGCATCGACACCGGTGTGGAGCATGTGTTTATGGAACAGGAATTGAAGCGCAAGGGACTAAGTGCCAAACGGGATGCGCGGGCCAGCTCCATCGGGCTCGGCTACCGGGTGCCGCTCGTGATTGCATCGCCCTGGAGCCGGGGCGGCATGGTAGCGTCGGAAGTCTTCGACCACACGTCCATCCTACAGTTTCTGGAAGTTTTTCTGAGCAAGAAAACCGGCAAAAAAATTGAAGAATCGAACATCAGCACCTGGCGACGAACCGTCTGCGGAAACCTAACGTCGGTTTTCCGGCCCTACAAAGGCGAGAAAATACCGCTCCCGGCGTTTGTGGCCAAAAACGAATTTGTCGAGAGCATTCACAAAGCACAATTCAAGGAATTACCGTCTGATTTTAAGCGGCTTACAAAAGAAGAAATCGAACAGATCAGGCGTTCATCCTACGCGTCTCCGCTCCTGCCCCGCCAGGAAAAAGGCGTCCGGGCGGCCTGTGCGCTGCCGTATCAGTTGTATGCCGATGGCAACTTGAGCGCGGATAAAAAGACGTTTGACCTGACGTTTCAGGCTAAAAAAGAAATCTTCGGTGCCAAATCGGCGGGTTCGCCCTTTACGGTTTACGCCCTGAACAACTACGTTTCCGAGAACGAAAAACCGGAGCGGGAGCTTAAAGTCCGCGATTACGCCGTAGCCGCCGGCGATAGCCTGAGCGATCGCTGGAACATCAGCGAATTCGAAAAGGAGACGTATCAGTTTCGGGTGAACGGCCCCAACGGTTTCTTCCGCGAATTCATCGGTGATGCCAACGACCCGCTCCTCGATGTTCAGGTCGAATACCAGCGCACGGCTCCGCAAGGCAAAACATTAACGGGTGCAATTGAACTGAAAATCAGCAATCTGGACAAATCCCGGGCCTTGACGATCGAGGTAAAAGACAATGCCTACAAAACCGGTACGAAGACCAAATCGCTGGCGGTGGCGGGTACGAAAGGCAGTCAGATGAGCCTGATTCTGGACCTGAGCCGCAGCTTTAGCTGGTACGATTTCAGCGTTAAAGTGGCGGGCAATGCGGTTTTTGAGAAGCGGTATGCGGGCCGGGTTGAAACCGGTAAAGCCGGCTTTACCGACCCGGCCATGAGTGGTGAAATTGCTTAGAAACAAGAGCTAGAAAAGGACAATACGCTGGGATTAAAAGGCTGATAATGAGCCGATTCTGCACCATTAGCACCTCACAATCCCGCGTTTTTCCAACACCCGAAAGGGTTGTTGAGAAACGTTAGATTCGAAAGTTCGTCTGGTAGAAAAGCTGAATCAATCCCAGGACAATTTTATTCGTCTTTGTGGCCCTCCTGGACGGCTCGGATGGTCCATTGTTGAGGTTTTTTATGGCTTCCAATTCTTTTGCGGACAAGACTTTGTAGCCCATCGACCAGTCGCCAAACGACCGATGGTCGATGCGGTTGCCATACAGCTTTGTTACATTCAAATGCCTTTGATCGCGACTTATAGTCTGGTAAAGCGCCTTGACTTTTTCTTCCGGCCCTTCCAGAGCTTGAATAATACTGCCATCGGCGTATAATAGAATACCGGTAATGCCCAGGGCCGCATTGTTACTTCTGCTTTTATGAAGAATGGTATTTAACTGTTCGTCGGAGAGCAATTCTTTGGAAGAACTTAAATAGACAATGCAATATTCCATTGATGAAAAAAGGTTATATTTTCCATAAATGGGCAAAAACAATGCCGTTCCCGTAGAAAATTAGCGTACGGAAACGCGATTCGACAGGAACCAACTCTTTCGATACATTTCCATCGGTGGCGTTGGTCTGGTTGCGTGCGCCGACTGGATTTTTCAGACCTTTAATCCGATCCCGAAAGCCGCCAGACCCAATGAGGCAATGGTTCCGGAGGGCCGATCTGTTCCATTTACTAGTATTTTCAGCAAAAAGGAGAAACAATACCTGCTGAATCCTTCTTTAAATGGAGATCTATCCGGAAACGTATGGGAGCTACTCCATTAATCTGCATCATTGATGATGCCGCCGATTACCGTTTTTTAGTGCAAACCATATTTCGACGGTTTTTTCCGGAAAATCAGGTCCGCTTCTTTTCGGGTGGCAAGGAGTTTGTTCAGGAATTGCCGAAGATGACGGAAAGACCCGGTTTAATTCTTCTGGACCGGCACATGCCCGATTTAGACGGCCACCAACTCCTTCTTCTCTTGAAACAAGACCCTGTCTACAAAACCATTCCAGTCGTGATGCTGAGTTCGGACGCTTCGGCCGATGAGGTAAATCGCTGTTATGAGGCTGGCGTAAATTCTTTTTTATCCAAGCCGACGGAGTTTGATCAGCTCAAAGAAATGATGTCCCTGATCAGCCGCTACTGGTTAGGAATTAATCTGCCGGTCAACTAAATTTCCTACTGGCGTATGAATCGGCAAACTACCCCTTTGCAAAAAATAGAGCCGTATGGACCAACCGGATAAATTCGAAAAATTAAGAACGCTTTCAATCGCGGAAGTTGACATCATCGCCCGCCGATCACGGGATCAGGCCGAAACGCTGGCGAAATACAATCAGTCGCTTCCAGCCGGGAAAGTTGCCGAAAAAGTTACTGCCGACTCCCAGAAATGGATGGAATGGGCTTTGCTGGCCGAAGAATACTTACAGATTCAGATTCGCCACCTGATGACCTAGCGGCATCGCCATTGCGCAGCGAATCCCTGCCGATGGCTTCCCTGCTTAAACGGCGTCTTTCCAGGGAATGCTTATGGTCGCGCAGGAATCGAAGCGTGCTTTCAGACTCCTGGGCGGCCAACGGGTTAGATCCCGTCGGGAAAATCCGGAAGTGGCCTTCCCGACGGGATCACATCTACTCGTCGTGAATCAGCGATTTAAGGCCTTCGGCCAGTTCCGGGGTCACCGTTACGCCGTGTACGTTGGTGGCATGGTCGGCAGCCTGGGCCAGAATTTCCTCATCCGTGTTTCCCTTGATTTGAGCATCGCAGTCGAATCCTGCGTCGCGGCAGTTGAGTTGTTTCATCGTGGTTATAGAGATTTGAAGGTAAAAATTCCAGGGTAAACGTTCGCTTGCCTCCAATCCGGGAATCTCCCCGAATTTGTTTCACTCAAAGACATGACTATCAGCCAAATATACCAAAAAAGTACAAAGAAACTACTCTTCTTCCATCTTCAGGAACCGCACCAGCAACGGCAGGCTCAATCCTTGCACCACCAACGTGATCAGCACCACGACGACGGACATAAAAATCAGGATATTCCGTTGCGGAAACACCGTACCGTCGGCCAGGGTGATTGGTAAAGCCAGCGCCGAAGCCAGTGAAACGATGCCACGCATACCCGACCAGCCAATAATCAGGGCGTCTTTCCAGTTGATTTTTTCGGCTGAATAAATTTTGAATTTATAGCGTTCCGGGTTTAGGTTGCGCCGGTTGATGGCTTTTTTTAAATTATTATTATGACCAAAAACCCACAGAATCCGAATCACCAGCATAATAAAACTCAGCAGAAATCCGAAGCCTATCAGGGGGCCAATAAACGTGCGGTCGATGCTTTTAACAACTTGCGGAAACTGCAATCCGATTAAAATAAAAACCAGTCCATTGAGCAGAAAAATCAAAATATCCCAAAAGGATTTGTTTTGAATTTTGGTCGTCGACGAAAATAACCGATTGGTATAAACCGATAATAATATACCTAGAACGACCACCGCCAAAACGCCCGACACATGAAACTCTTCGGCTAAAACATAGGCAATAAAAGGGGCCAGCGCCATGGCACTGATCGCAATCAGGCTGTTGCCGTGCACCCGTTTCAGGAAATAAGCCAGCACCCTCCCGAACACTATGCCCACCAGGCACCCGCCGATAACGACTACCAGAAATTGCAAATAGGCATTCCAGAGCGTAAAACCGGCCCCGGCGATGGCGGCCACGGCAAACCGGTAGGCAATCAGCCCCGAGGCATCATTGACCAGACTCTCGCCTTCCAGAATCGTCAGTGTGCGGTGCGACAGGCCCAGGCCTTTGGTTACGCTGGTGGCGGCAACGGCGTCGGGCGGAGACAGGATGGCACCCAGCACAAAAGCCAGTGGCCAGGTCATGCCGGGAATCAGGTAATAGGTGGTAACCGCGATGGCGGTCGTGGTCAGAAAAACCAGCGAGATCGCCAGGGTTCCGATGGTGGCCAGGTTGCTTTTGAATTGAGGAACCGAAATGTTAAAGGCGGCATCGTATAACAGGGGCGGTAGAAACAGCAGAAACACCACGTCGGGACTCAGCGCAATCGACGGTATGCCCGGAATAAATCCGATACCGATGCCCGCCATGACCAATAAAATGGGATAAGGAAGTTTAATCCGGCTGGCGACCGCCGATAAAGCAACCATAATCGCCATAATAAACAATACAATACTGTAGTTTTCCACCCGTGTGTTTTGCAGATTTAATGAGCAATCCAGCCGTTATAAAAAATGGTATATTCTTTTATAAGGATGGCCCGCATTTGCATACGGGCCATCCTTATCTCACCAAAACAGCGTGTTTATTTACGGTTTTTTTGCCACCGCAACGGCTTTTTTAATTGCATCCGGTTTTTTCTTTCCGGCCGCGGGTTTCTTGCTTTTGGCGCCTTCCGGGTTTTTCTGCGTCATCGTAACCGGATCCCAGTGTACGACTTTGTTTTCGAAGTAACTTTCGTTGCAGGCCAAAACCGGCGCGGCCGCCCGGAAGCCAAAAACGGGATCTTCAACGGTTCCCTGGCTGCCTGCCCGAACATTGGTAAAGAAATCGGCGAAGTGTTTGGCGTGGGCGTCGTCGTCTTTCGGCGCTTCGAACTTGATCTCCTTTACCGGTTCGGCGGTGCGGGTTTCGGGGGGATATTTGGCGTCGTACTGCTCCACGAATTTCTTCTGCACGTCTTCCGTAAAGGTAAAAAAGCTATCGTAATTGCCGTAGCCGGGCGCAATCGGCAGTTTTTTCTTGGTCAGAATCAGGTTGTTTTCCGAGAACTCAACCGTGCCTTCGTTGCCGATGATGCGGGTTACGTTGCTGATCTTGCCGGCATTGGCAAAATTCACGCGCAACACCATCTGAAAAGCTTCGTGCTGATCGGTTTTCGGATAATCCATGATGCTCGTCATCACGTCGGGAACGTCCCGGTGTTCTTTCCAGTAGGCCAGATTGCCGGAGGAATACACCCGCGTCGGCCCCAGCGTATTCGTAACGTAATGGACCCCCGTAATCAGGTGAATGAACAAGTCGCCGGCCACACCCGTGCCGTAATCTTTGAAGTTCCGCCAGCGGAAAAACCGGATCGGATCGAACGGATGTTTCGGCGCATCACCCAGAAACCGGTCCCAATCAACGGTTTGGGGGGACGCATCGGGCGGCACGGAATAATTCCAGGCGCCGATGGCGTTGAAACGGTCGTTGTTGGATTCGATGTAGTTGATCTGACCAATATCGCCGGCTTCAATCATTCGCTTGGCTTCCTTAAACGACGCACTGCTGATGCGCTGACTGCCCACCTGCATGGTTTTCCCCGACTTCTTCCAGGCGTCGATCACGGCTTTGCCTTCGTTCAGGTGCTGCACCATCGGTTTTTCGCAATAAACGTGCTTCCCGGCTTTCAGGGCGGCAATCGTAATGTGGTCGTGCCAGTGGTCGGGCGTGACGACGAGCACGGCATCGACATCCGGGCGCGCCAGAATCTCGCGGTAATCGCGGGTTGTAAACAGTTGCTGTCCGAAAGCCGTTCTGGCGTGTTCGAGCCGGCCGCTGTAGAGATCGGCCACGGCCACCAGTTCAACATCGGGGTTTCGCAAAGCCGCCTGAGTATCGTAGTTTCCCTGGATACCCATGCCGATGGTGGCAATCCGTATTTTGTCGTTGGGACTGATCTTTTTCAGATCCCGGATGATGTTAAACGGTTTGGCGACACTCTGGGTAGCCACCAGCGCCGAAGCTGCGGTTAGCCCTTTGATAAAGTCGCGTCGATTCGAATTCATTGGTTTTATTGGGTTTTGCTGTTCGTAAAAAAGCACATTTGCGTATGAATATACGCAAATGTGCCGAAACAGACCTACTAAAACACCACAAATACCCTCAAACACTTCTTATCTGGTATACAGAGCGCCCTTGGCAATGGTCGATTCGTATTCGCCACTGATGGTCTCTAAAAACTTGCCGGTTACCCAGCCAATATCGGAATTGCGGATGAACACAAACCGTTTGGGGGCCGAGGGCGTCGAATAGGTTTTCATGATGGATTCGAGCCATAAGGCACCGGCAACGAGCTGCTTTTCGCTGACCTGATCGCGAACCGTACTGATTTCCCGTTCGGCTTTGGCGCGGATACCGGCGTCGGCGATGTCTTTTACGCTGGGGTGCGTTAGCGACTGATACTCATCCAACACCAGTTTTTTAAACCGTTCCACATCGTCCAGCGAGATGGCGACCGCCGTCGTGCCGGATTTTTCGGGGTGCAGGTACGTCACCAGCGCCCAGGCCACATCGCCCCCCAGGCCCACCGTCCGGCGCTGTTGCAGTCCCGCACCGCTGGTTTTGAAGCGCGGAGCCAGGGCCGTGTCGGCCACGGTTTTGATCACCCGCTGGGCTTCTTTTTTAAAGGCGTCGGTGTTCAGCGAACGCTTGCTTTCAATCTGGCTGACCAGCGTGTTGATGCCCACCGGCATTTCAATCGGGTGAAAGGTTTTGTCGGCATCGAAATAACCGCCTACCGTGACGTCACTTCCGATGTTGAGCGATGAGGTGGTGGGCCAGACTTTGCGGGGAATGGACCCCACGGTAAAAAGTTCGGCTTCGCGGTCGATGGAAAGCGTGGTGTCGATGCGCAGATTGCCATTCGGTAATGCCCGCGACAACTGATCGTAGAGCATCTTTTTCGTCGCCGGGGTTTTGGCCAGACCTTCCTTCATTTCGTTGCTGAAGACGATAAAAATCCGCTCGGTCGGAATGTTATAGCGGCTGATGGTGTCCAGACACACTTTAAGTGCGCTCTGCCCGGCTTCCAGCGACGCGGACGTGTTGGCCGAAAAACTGACGTTGGGCACCTCGAATTTTGTTCGGATGTCTTTCTCGTAGAAATCACTTTCGTACTTGGTTTTGAAAATGGCCAGTTTCACTTCCGAGGCTCCAAACTGAATTCCGGCATACAGATTTTTGCCGGAAATATCCCGAATCAATTCATTGACGCCCCAGGCACTGGCAACATACCGCAGTTTTTCGTAGCGGCTGCGGGCAATTTTCAGGTAGTAATCGGCATTCTCGCTGTTGTCATTTTCGTAATACGCCAACCCCAGAAACTCGCAGGCTACGGCTTCCCAATACGGATTTTTTCCCCGAACCGCCGGCAAAGCCCTTTCCAGCAGGCTGATCGCATCCTGCGGTTTGTTGAGGGCCCGAAGCGTGCTGGAAAGTTTAATGTACCGAATAGCCTCGACGGTGCCGGTTGCTTTCTGGGCGAACCCGGACTGAATTACATAAAAAAGCAGGAAAAACAGAGAAAAGGATCGTTTCATACGGAAGATTGAGTTGCGGGTTGAAAGCGAAGTCCCGAATCAGCCAACTTTTCATCAAAAGGTTTACCAATTCGGGTGATCAGCAACATACATACGGAGAAACGCCGGAAAGCGATTTAGAACCGGGTGGATCAGGCGGGGTTCGATTCACCGTTCATCCATTCTTACCGTAAAACGGCCATTTCAGATAACGGTTCGGTCTTTTCATATAATCAGCCCTGGTGTGCCGTGGTGCTGCCGCTTAGGTTTGCAGCGATAAGTACGATTCACACCAACCTGTTTAGTTATGCAAAAAGCACTGACGGTTCTGCTTTTCAGCTTCCTGACGCTGAGTTTCACCCACTGCAAAAAATCAGAAGTCGATCCGCCCGACCCAAATGAAGCGACTTGTAAATTGACCGCCATCGACCGGGGCAACGGCAATCAGCACCAGTACACCTACAACGCGGCTGGTTTGGTCAGCCAATGGACCATTCGTTTCAAAGGCTCGACCGCAACCGAACCCGAGCAGGTATACGTCTACACTTTTGACTACAACGGCAGCAACCAGATCACCGGGGCAACGATTACCGTCGACGGAAAAGTCCCCGACCAGCTGACCGACTGGGGAGTCGGCAGCGGTATCCAATGCCGCTGGACCAATGGCAAACTCACCGAAATTAAAGACCTGCTGGGCACACAAACCATCCTGACCACCACCATCAGCTACGATGCTCAGGACCGCATCACGCGTTTTTACTGCATTCCTGCCAACAAAAATGAGCCTCCATTTGAAAAGTCATTCACGTATGATGCCAACGGAAATGATACCTATTTGTACACCGAAGACGGAGAGAAGCTGTATTTTGAAGAACACACCTACGATCCTGCCACCAAAAGCGCCGAATCTCTCCTGGCCAGCCGAGGGTTGCCTTTTGACATTTTTAATTTGTATCCGTGGAAAAGCCACGTTCTGAAAGCATTCAAAACCAATGAATTTGACGAATCGGGCAAAGCCGTTTCCCCAAAATCCTTCCAGATCACGAACGTAGTCAAAAACAGCCGGAACCTGGCGGTTTCCCAGACCATCGAGGAAGGCGGCACAAAACGGCTGAACACGTTTACGCTGGCAGATTGTGATTGAAATGGCTGAAATAAGGCCGAAAGCCTTTTTGCCAGGAACACAGATTGAACAGATCCACGCCGGTTAAAATCCGTTTTGATCCGTAAAATCTGTTTAATCCGTGTTCCTATCCAATTCCTCACCGAATAATCCGCACCTCCTTCGGCCCGCTCACCTCCGTCTGAATTTTGCCATTCGCCAGTTTGGTGTGTTTCACGTTCACACTACCATACGGCGTGGGAAAGGTCCCTTCCGCAAAGGTCAAATCTTCGAGATGGGGCTCGATTTTGATGGCCTTGCAACCCGGTTCGACCACTTTGATGCCCAAAACATGCTCGGTCAGCCAGGGCGTCGGGCCGGATGCCCAGCCGTGGGCCAAACTGTGCCGAAAACCAACGTAACAATACGCTCCGCAATCGCCGTGGATGTCTTTTTTGCCCTCGGCCACCAGTTCATCGATCCGCCCGGCATTCTTTACCCAATCGAGGTTGAAATCCTCCCAGAAAGTGGTTGCACCCAGATCGAGCATACCGCCCCAGAATGTGCGGATGTTCGCCAGCGCCCCTTGGTAATCACCCGCTTTGGCCTGCGCCTGCAGCATGTAATAGCCATAGAATGTCGAAAAATTGTGCGCACCGTTCACCGCCAGCACGTCTTTATTGGCTTTTTCGGCGGGCACCAAACCAGCGAGTGCGAGCAAAGCCGCCCCCTGCTTCGAGCCGTTCGGGTCCGGAACGTATTGCCTGAGTCGGGCCACCGCATCGGCGCATTTTTTGGCCGTCGCCGGATCGTTCAGAATGCGGCTCAACTCACCGGCGGCATTCAGCGACAGCACCAGCATCGACTGCAATCCGGCGTGAATCCCTTTCGGGTTTTCGCTGGAAGGCCAGTCCAGAAACCGGGTCCCGTCCAGTTTTTCGCGGTTCTTTTCGTCAATTTTCTGCGTCAGCAAATCGACCAGTTTCACCAGATAGTCTTTCTGCTGCTTCAGATAATCGAGGTTGCCGTTTTGCTGATACCAGTCTTTCTGAATCAGAATCCACCACATCGAATAGGTACTGATGCCGTTCATCCAGCCGGGCAGGGGTGTAATGTCCCGCGCCAGATCCAGGCTTTTCGGCACCACTTCGTTGTAGCCAAAGACGGCATTGATGGTGGCCACTTCCGGGTGCATATCCCCCACCCACACCAGCCGGTCGCGCTTGATGCCGTCCCAGAGGTAATCCTGCATGTTGAGGTGAACGGTATACGCGCCGGTCGCCCAGATTTTATTCAGTAGTTCGTCGCTGCTCCGGAACGAGCCGAGATACGGAATGTCACGAAACACAAAAATAGCCCGCAACTCCTTCAATAGCAGCTCGGTATTGCCATCGACGAGATCGATCCTGACGAAACGAAAACCGGTATTGCCGATCTCCAGTTTGCCCAGCCACGGCACCTGAACGGTCAGGTCGCGGATGGCGTGGTCGTTGGTGGCATTCTGTTTGGGCTCGATATCCGCCATCGCTTCGCTGGCCGATTCCCCGAACCGGATCCGGACGGTAATGGGCTTACTTTCCTTCCACTGCCCCGTCACAATCTGCAAACCGCCGTGCATCTCTCGTCCAAAATCCAGCAGCAAACCCGGTTTGCCGTTGGCGTCACTTTTCAGCGAACACATATCCTTCCCCGACAAATCCGCCTGCCCGTTTCCGACTTTCAGCAGCCGTTCCGCATTCTGAATCTTGCCCGTTTGCCACAGAATTTTGACGGGCGACAGAAACCGCCGGACGGTGGCTTCTTTCTGGGCTTCCTGCGCCCGGGAGCGTTCAAAAATTGGCGGGAGTTGGGCCTGGGAAAAACCAGTTAAAGCGAGGCAAAAAAGCAAAGTCAGAACGTACGGTTTTTTCATGAGAAGATAAGGGTAGCTGGCGTTTTCGGGATTCTGGATCAAAAGTAGAAGTTTCGCTCAATTTACCCGGCATATGGCTTCCCTTGATAAGGTCATTAAAACAGAAAACGACGGTCCGTGGGTACGTCTGGCACCGAATACCGAAAATTCTACTCCAGCCAAACCTGCTGCGTAAACGCCCCGTTGACGGCGGCATCCCAAACCTCTACCCGCACCCATTTTTTGCCTTTGAGATTGGTGTTGAAAGTGAATTTCTGTTTCCCGAACGGTAGCGTTTTTGTCAGGTCGATCCGCTCGCGAAACACGGTTTTGCCATCGCCGGACACGATTTCGGCAAACGTCAGCGGAAACGTCCAGTCCACCTCCAGCGCGATCGTGGTTTTTCCATCATCGGGTAAACGAACGGTTTCGCCCGCGCCTTTTCCATGGACCGAAAACGCCGGAAACAGCACCTCGCCGGTGGTTACGAAGAATTTTCCCTGCTTCATAATATCCAGCACCGGTTGCCAGCCCTGGCTGTAGTCCGGGAGTTTGTCCAGTTGCAGGTAGTTGACATTGAGGTGGGCGTAGGTTTCATTTTCCGGCTCCATCGTAAAAATATCGGACTCGGCGATAACGTGTTTTTTGTGACCCCAGTTGGCCATGTCGTCCATCAAATCCAGCACCCGGCGGCTCAGGCGCGGTTCCGACAAATCGGCGGGAATGTTTTTCCAGGCGGCTCCGAAGAAATGATCGGATTTGAAAAACTCTTCTTCTTTATACGCATCCGGAAATCCCGTCGAGCCTTTGGTGCGGGCGTGGGCCGTCCAGGCCAGCCCATTTTCCAGTTGCAGTAGCTTCAGCATGTCGTTTTTATCGGCAATCCGGTACACTTTCCCATACGCCGGATCTTCCGTTACGAACGGCATTTCCGGTTTTCGGGCCATAATCCAGTAAACCGGTTTGGGAAAAAACTCCAGCCAGTGGCCGCCGAAAAAATTGTTCGGTTCTTCGCCGGGCAATAACAGGAAATCGTTGGTAGACAGCCGCTTGCATTGCTCAAACAAGGCTTTTAATTCCCGAAGCCGCAACGAATCGGGGCCTTTCGGATGGCCGGGGCCGTGGAATTCGGCGAGATGCACGATGTTGACGCCCGCGTTTTTGAAGACATCGACAAAGGCCGGTTTTTCGGGAATGGGCTTGTTGGCCAGCACCACGTTCATCGTAAACTCATTGTGAAAGTGGCTCGACATGGTTTTGTAACCCGCCACCACCGGATACCTGTCGTTGTGGGTAAACCGCTTGACCTCATCGAGCGCCTGATCGGGTGCTTCCGTACTCAGCAGGCAAAAAAAGTTAAGCCGCTGTTGAGTTTTGGGGGGCGCATTGACCCACGGCACCCAGCGTCGGTCGCCCATGAGGTCCTGCCGGATGCCGATGCCAAACGCCGGAACCAGACGCCGGTAACCGGAACCATACCAGGTAAAATCCAGATTGAACGCTTCGTCGAGCGGATAAAAATACTGGTGAGGAGCCGGAAAAACCGCCAGACTGCCCTGGTCGCCAACGCCAATGATGGTGCGGTATTTGACGGCTTGCGCTTTGTTTTCCTGGTTCAGACGCGCCGGAATGCGCTGCATTTTATTTTCCGTATCCGACCAGGCAATACTTTTCCAAACCGGCTGTGTGGTTACCAAACCGGCATCGTAGAGAATCGCCGTCGAGTCTACTTCGGTGGCCATAACCGCAGCGACATTGAACAACGGGCTGCCATTGTACACCGTTATTTCGATGGCCCCTTTAAAGGTTGCCGCCTGAACATCGGAAATCCGAACCACGGTTCGACTTCCAACGGTCGTGACGCTCGCGCTCCGTTTGTTCAGCGCAACGGCATAAGCCTTGTGGGGCAGTTTGTTGGTTTTATCGAAGAAGATATTCCAGCCGTTTTGGGAGATCAGATCCCGTTTGCCCACCGTCAGCACGAAAGCCGGGTCGAGGGCTTTGGCAATTTCTTTAAACGCCCCCCGCTTCGACAACTGGATGCTGTTAAAAAGCGGTTTTCCATTTTCCAGATTGAGCACCAGCTTCCCTTTTTCGTTGGCGCTCGCCGGCCAGTTCACCACCAGATCAGTTCCCCGCCTGCTGATGGTGGCCCCGTTTTGTGGCTGAAAACCGGTCTGATCAACCCTCATTTGCGCCCGGGCTATCCATCCGGACAGCACCAGGAAACCAACGATGTATTTTTTCATGAATAAAGGGGTGTTTAGGAAAATTGAAAAGCCGCACTCCGCTAACTTTTAGTAACGGAACACTACCGGCGAACCCTGGAACCCTAGATAAAGTCTTGCGATTGCCCGTTCAGAAAGCCCTGGAAGGGCGGTATGGTACTAGTATTGGTCATACCCAACTTCCCGTAGCTCCTCCGGAGGAGCTACGGGAAAGAAACTCGTTCGTGGCTAGTAACAGGAAAGGCCGCTGGCCTACACCTAATACTACCATGAATTATGGTATCCATGAGCATTGTCAAGATGCCTCACGGCATCGAATGTTTGTAGGAAGGGTACCTTATTCTTCCAGCCGACTGGTAGGTAGGCAACCGTTGCCTAAGCGTCTTAAACGGCAATTCCGTATTCGATCAACTGCTGTTTTAATTGTTCAGAATTAATAAAATGAATAGCATGAATGCCCAGTTCTTCGGCGGCTTTTACGTTACGCAAATTGTCGTCGATAAACAAAGCTTCCTCCGGATTAACAGCATACCGGTTCAACAGTGTCTGGTAAAAGGACGCAAACGGTTTTCGGTCTTTTTCAGCCCCGGAAACCACGATTCCGTCAAACCAGGAAAGAAATTCGAAACGCTCCAGGGCAATCGGAAATGTTTCGGACGACCAGTTGGTCAGGGCATAAATTTTATAGTTTCCGCTTTCTTTCATCGTCTTCAGCAACGCCACCGTACCCGGTATTTCGCCCCGAAGCATTTCCGGCCAGCGGTCATAATAGACCCGGATGTTTTCTTCGTGTTCCGGAAATTGAGCAATTAAGACCTGCGTAGCATCCTGCAGGGTGCGTCCCCCATCCTGCTCTTCATTCCAGGCGGGGGTGCAAATGGTTTCGAGAAAATGGTGCCTTTCTTCCTCCCGCTCAAAAATTCTCTCATAGAGATAATGCGGGTTCCAATCGATCAAAACCGCTCCCAAATCAAAAATAATGGTAGTAATCATGGTACTGACTCCGTATAATAGTTTTTGAACTTCAAATTTGGCCCCAATAACTTAAAAAAATACCGATTTTAAATACGCTTTGCGGTTTGCCATTCAAGTTTCGGGTTCGAAATACCTCATCAAAAGATCAAATCAGATTTATTTTTGCAACGTTGTTGCATTTAAAAAATAACCTGTACTTTTGCACGAACGATACGCTGGTAAACAAGCCTGGAAAATGGAAGTAGAAACGAATGAATACGACGTCATTATCATCGGTGGCAGTTATGCCGGTCTGAGTGCGGCCCTGGTTTTGGGCCGGGCACTCTGCACGGTTCTGGTCTTGGACAACGGCCAACCCGCCAATCGCCAGACGCCCCACTCCCACAGTTTTCTGACCCGTGACGGTGAAACACCCGCCGAACTGACGCGAATTGCCAGACAGCAAGCCCTTGCCTATCCTACGGTTACGATCCGGGAAGCAACGGCCACGACGGCCCGGCAATCGGGGTCGTCCTTTCTGATCAAAACCGATGCCGACGAAGAATTTACAGCCCGGCGGCTTTTGCTCGCTACCGGCTTAACCGATGTCATGCCCGACCTGCCCGGTTTTGCCGAATGCTGGGGAATCTCCGTTCTGCACTGCCCTTTCTGCCACGGTTACGAAGTGAAAGATCAGACGGTTGGCGTTCTGGCGAATGGTGATGCGGGTTTTGAATTGACCCGAATGATTCACCACTGGAATCCCGGCATGACGTTGTTCACCAATGGCCCGTCCACTCTGACTCCTGAACAAACCGCTACGCTGCAAAAGCACGCCATCCCGATCGTTGAAACGCCCTTAACCGCCTTGCAACACCAGAACGGGCAGTTAATTTCCGTACAGTTTGCCGATCATTCGGTTGTTCCACTCCAGGCGATGTATGCCCGCCAACCCCTGCGTCAGGCGTCGGATCTGGCCGAACAAGTAGGCTGTCAGTTGGATGAAATGGGATTTGTAACCGTTGATGGATTTGGCCGAACCAGCGTAAAAGGTGTTTTTGCAGCCGGTGATACCCATACGATGATGCGCCAGGTTTCGGTAGCCGCCACGAATGGCCTTAAAGCCGCCGTGGCGATCAGTAAAGAAGTGATCGAGGAAGAATTTTAAATGAGTAGAACAGAAAAGCGGTCAGCTCCGGAGGAGCGTCCTGTTCATAGCAACCTGGTCGCTAATATTGATTATAGCGCTGTGTCGCTCCGGAGGAGCGTCCTGTTCATAGAAATTCCATCGCCCAAAATGGTAGCTAGCTCTGGAGGAGCGTCCTGTTACTAGTAAATCGGCGTCTGGAAATTCCTGTTGTAGCTCCGGAGGAGCGGTCTGTTAATAGCACCCCAGCAGTCCAAAATTACAGCTAGCTCCGGAGGAGTGGTTTAAAACGCATTAAGGACGCTCCTCCGGAGCTATAATCAATGCTGGACGGCCCATTTTCTATTAACAGGACGCTCCTCCGGAGCGACACAGAGCTATAATTAATGGTGAACGGCCGATTTTCTATGAACAGAGCGCTCCTCCGGAGCTAGCTGCAATTTTGGGCGATGGAATTTCTATGAACAGGACGCTCCTCCGGAGCTACACCGCACTACACGCTATGGAGGGCAACCCGGTTCTATGAAATGCCCCTGCCAGGGGCATTTCGTTACAACAACAACTTTGGCAAACGTTATGGGATTTTGACCCGAAACCGGTTAGTCCGTTAATTTCACTTGTTTTGCTTTGGTTGGCAACCAGACCTGCATCGGACTTTTGCCCCGATTGGCCCAGACGTAATACGGAATAGCCGTGATGTTCTTCATTTCCGTCACCACACTCGATCCATCCGCCGAAGGGCCAACCACCGGAACATTGGCCTGGATGGCCACAACCGGCTCGGTACTAACCTGATAGGGCTTGGTGGTAAACGTCGTTTGAGCAGGCACCAGCAGGTTCCAGGCCTGCCCATTGTTGTCGGCACCCTCCACGCAATACACCAACGGGCCGCGTTGGATGGCCACGCGGTCGTTGGCCGCCACCAGTTCATTTTTAGCCACCACCCGCTTCACGTCCATCGGCAGATTCAGTTCAAGTATGTCGCCTTTCTTCCAGGTGCGATTGACGACCACATAGCCGTTTTGCTCGCGGTATTCGACGGGCTTCCCGTTCAATTGAACCGAAATCTGGCCCTTGCTGTCGTCCGAAAACCGGTACAAATCGCCCGGCACCGGCACGTTACTCACCCAACCCGGTATCCGCAGATTCACGGCAAATGGCGTTTTTTTTGCCGGATTCAGCATCAATTTCACATTCCCTTCCCAGGGATAATTCGTTTCCAACTGAACCGGAACGTCGCTTTTACCGATTTTCAGCGTCGTATTGCTGCCAATGTAGAGATTGACCCAAAGACCCGAATCATTTTTGCCATAAATGTAATCGCCCAGCGACGCCACCAGCCGGGCAATGTTCGACGGACAGCAGGCCGTTCCGAACCACTCGCTGCGGGCGGTATTTCCGGTGGAAGCCAATGGGTTGCCGTAAAAAAACCGGTCGCCGGACAGGCTCAGCCCATCCAGTGCGCCGTTGTAGAGACTTCGTTCCAGCACGTCGATGTATTTGGCTTCGCCCGTCAGCAGGTTCATCCGCTGATTCCAGAAAACCATCCCGACCGACGCGCAGGTTTCGCAATAGGCGGTTTCGTTGGGCAGATCGTAATCCAGCGAAAACCCTTCGTTCTTGCCCGACGAACCGATGCCGCCCGTGATGTACATATTCCGGTAGACGACGTCTTCCCAAACGGTTTTCATGGCATTCATATAGCCCGCGTCGTTGGTCGTTGCCGCCACATCTGCCGCCCCGGTATACAGGTACATGGCCCGCACTGCGTGTCCGGTAATTTCCTTCTGGGCTTTCACCGGCAGGTCATCCTGACAATAGGCCGGTGTTTTCCACTGATCCCAGATCTTGCCAACTCCGAAGCCCCGCCCGCGCTGATCGAGAAACCAGTCGGCCAGCTTCAAATACCGGTCGTTTTTAGTCTGGTGATACAGCTTCATCAGCGCCAGTTCAATTTCCTGGTGGCCGCTGACCCAGTGGCGATTGGGTTGCCGGAATGTTGCGTCGATGTGGTCGGCAAACCGGATGGCGACGTCCAGCAATTTCCGTTTTCCGGTGGTATTGTAATACGCCACGGCGGCTTCGATGAGGTGACCGGCGCAGTAGTCTTCGTGCTTCTCCATGTCGGTCCAGCGCTGGTCCAGGCCAACCAGCGTATAATACGTATTCAGGTAACCGTCAGGCTGTTGGGCCGCGGCAATCTTATCGATCCACTCGTCGGCTTTCTTTTCAAGTTCGGCGTCGGGGCGGTTTTTCAACGAATAGGCAATGGCTTCCAGGGCTTTGTATACATCGCTGTCGTCGTAATAAATTCCTTCGTGTTTCTCGTGCTGGCCGCGTTTCACTTTCTCAAAATTCCGGATGCGGCCCGTCTTTTCTTCCGTCTGAAAAATACAGGCCTGCAAGGTGGCCGTAGCGACTTTATCGAGCTTCGGACGCCAGAAACGATCGGTAATATCAACCTGCGAAAAGCGAACGGGTTCAAACCGCTTCACCGGTATTTGCGCATCGACGGCCAAACTCACCGTGGCAGATAAAACCGTTGCAAAAACTCGAAATCGGGTGGTCATTGGCGTCATACAGGTTTAGGATCGAGGCAAAGCAGAATTCAAAAATAGAAGGAATTGATCAAAGTTTTGCAACGCTCCAAGACAACCCGACGGGTTTTGCATTATTTTGTGGCAAGCGCGGGTTATGGCGTAACTTGCAGGGGATTACTCAAACCAACCTCCACCCGTAGTTCATGCTGAACCGTTCTGCTGACCAAGCCTATTGTCTGGAAATGGTTACCATTTCGACCCTGACTGATGGAATCTTGTTGAAACACAGCTCAGCATCCGCCTTTTCAACGGGCAGTTATACCGACATTCAGGCCATCGACCTCACCGTCGACCAAGGCACCTTTTCCAACACGTCCCGGGAGATTCATTTTCCACTGGTCACCGTCCACCAATCGGACGAATCCCTCCGTATTTCCTGCGCGTGCCAGGCCCCCAAAGACCGGTTATGCGAGCATCAGGTTCAGGTTTTATCGAGCATTATCAGACGAAAAGAATTCCGGATCTTTTTTGACCAGGGGCTGCGTTATGAAGCCATCAAAACGGTAGCCAAAGCGTATGGCTTAGAAAATGAGCGGCAGCTGGATTCTTTTTTTCAGGTTGAGTATCAGAGCAAATCCTTCACCATCACGCCCAAAAGCCCGGAACTCCTGCGGTTTTCGGCAGCAGACAAAGAATCACTGATCGCGAATTTATTGCCCGGATCAGCCCGTCACGAACCGGTTTCGGACGAGCAGACCCCGAATGTGAAACGAATTATCGTTTTTACGAAACCCCGCTATTCCGATCAGTTCTGTCTGGAGCTTTTTGAGGCTTCGACCACCCGGGAAGGGAAAGTAAAGAATCCGCTGACATCGGTTCAGCCGCTTGAATTGATCAGCCGGATCGAGCAACTGAATGAACTGAAATTCTATTCGGCTCTGGCCAAATTTCAGAACCAGCACCGCACCAAAAAAACGGGGACGGATCTGGAAGGCTTGCGGCTGGTGGCCGGCAATCCCACGAAGCTGTCGTTTTATTACCACGATAGCCGGGTTTCGGAAAACATTTCCTCCCACTCGCTCATTCCGGTGAAGGTGCAAACGTTGCGGGCCGACCTCCGTTTAGCCGTTCGTCAAATCGATCCGTTTTATGAAATCCGGGGAACGCTGACGGTCGATGGCGCCACGCAGGAGTTGCATACCCTCGTTCTCAAATACGACTATTTCATTCTGCTCAACGACACCTTGTATTTAATCGATAATCCTGATTATCTGCGGGTTATCGAGTTTTTTGGCAAGAAAGGCAGCAGAATTAACATTCACCAGTCGAAGTACACCGAGTTTCGGGAAGCGGTTTTGTCCAGACTCGAAAGCCAGATTCGGATCACCTATTCGTATTTACAACCCGCAACGTCCGCTCAGCTCGCCGAGAACGGGTTCGATCAGGAGCGCGAACGGATCATTTACCTGGCCGATTCCGAAGAGTATGTCATTCTGACGCCGGTGATGAAGTATGGAACCGTTGAGGTTCCCGTTTTATCTAAAAAACAGATTTATTCGGTTGACAGCAAGGGCAAACCGTTCACGGTGGAGCGCGACGAAACGGCGGAGATTCAGTTTACGATGGCCGTTGCCAATCAACACGCTCATTTTCAGGAGCAATTGGAACAAAGCTATTTTTACCTGCACAAAAAACACTTCCTGGATGAAAGCTGGTTTTTGGACACTTTCGACGCCTGGAACAGCCAGAACATCCGGATTCTGGGTTTTAATACCCTGAAAAATAACCGGCTCAATCCGAACAAAGCCAAGGTTTCGGTGGTGGTCAACAGCGGTTTGAACTGGTTCGAAACCGAACTGGGCGTTTCCTACGGCAAGCAAAAAGCCTCCCTGAAAAACCTCCACAAAGCCGTAAAAAACAAGAGTCGGTTTGTGCAACTCGACGACGGGACGCAGGGCGTGTTGCCCAGCGAATGGCTCGAGCGGTTTTCGGCCTATTTTCAGGCGGGTGAAGTGGTGGATGAACGGATTCGAACACCCCGGATCAGCTTTTCGGATTTGCGGCAGGTGTACGACGATGGCCAGCTCAGCAGCGGGGTTTTGAACCAGCTAACTTCGCTTGCCACCCAGTTTGCTGATTTTCAATCCATTCAACCCGTCCCCGTCCCCGGTGAGCTACAGGCGTCGCTGCGGGATTACCAGAAAGAAGGGCTGAACTGGTTGAATTTTCTGGACGAAATGGGCTTTGGCGGCTGCCTGGCCGACGACATGGGGCTCGGAAAGACGCTCCAGATTATTGCCTTTCTGCTGGTTCAAAAGGCCAAAAACCGCCGGCTTGCCAACCTGGTCGTTGTGCCGACTTCCCTTTTGTTCAACTGGCAGGCCGAAGTGGAAAAATTTGCCCCAACGCTCCGGATCTACACCTTTTACGGCACGAACCGCACGCTCAAAAAGCAGGATTTCGACCAGTACGATCTGATTCTGACGTCCTACGGCACGCTCGTCTCCGACATCCGATCGCTAAAAGACCATTCGTTTAATTACATCATTCTGGATGAATCGCAGGCCATCAAAAATCCGGAATCACTCCGGTATCAGGCCGTGCGGTTGTTGCAATCGCGCAATAAACTGGTGCTGACCGGCACGCCCATCGAAAACCACACGTTCGATCTGTTTGGCCAGCTTTCGTTTGCCTGTCCGGGTTTGTTGGGCAATTTTCATTATTTCAAAGCGCATTATTCGACACCCATCGACAAATTCGATGACCGGAAACGGGCCCGCGAACTCCAGCAGAAAATCAATCCATTTATTCTGCGCCGGACCAAAGCGCAGGTAGCCAAGGAGTTACCGGACAAAACCGAGATGATTCTCCATTGTGAAATGGGGCCGCAGCAGCGGAAGGTATACGACGCCTACGAACGGGAATTCCGCCATTTTCTGCTGACGACGAAGGAAGGCGACATTCCGCGGGAACGCCTGCACGTGTTGCAGGGCCTCACCAAACTGCGGCAGATTTGCAACTCCGCCGTCCTGCTCAACGATGAGGAAGATTACGGCGACGCGTCGGCCAAGATCGACGTACTGATGGAGCAGATTGACACCAAATCTCCGCAGCACAAGATCCTGGTTTTTTCACAATTCGTTTCCATGCTCGATCTAATCAGGAAACAGCTGGAAATCAGACAAATCGGGTTCGAATACCTGACCGGCCAAACCACCAACCGGGCCGACCGCGTCAACCGGTTTCAAACCGACGAAACCGTTCGGGTCTTTTTAATCAGCCTGAAAGCGGGCGGAACGGGCCTGAATTTAACCCAGGCCGACTACGTCTATCTGGTCGATCCGTGGTGGAATCCGGCGGTCGAAAACCAGGCCATCGACCGGAGTTACCGCATTGGGCAGAAAAAAAACGTAGTCGCTGTTCGGCTGATCTGTCCCGATACGATCGAGGAAAAGATTCTGGAGCTTCAGGAAGCCAAAAAAGAACGGGCCGATCACCTGGTCAAAACCGATACATCCATTTTGAAATCGCTGAACCGGAATGATTTGTTGAACTTGTTGCGGGATTAGGGATTAGCTTTTACCCCGTTGCCGTTAAATAAAAACTAGGCTGTTCTCTGCCTAAAATACAGCAATTTAGTATGGTTTAAAACGGACCTTTCTTCCCAAATTCTCCCGAACCATGCAATCCTTCAACCGAAAGAAATTCTTCGAGACGTACCGCAACCGTTTCGGAAAACTGACCCAGCCGCTGGTCGATGCGCTGGATTTTCTGATTGACCAGATCGAGCAGGATGACCGCTTTGGCGACTCCGAAAAAGACCGCCGGCAACTGGCTTATTGTCTGGCAACCTTCAAATGGGAAACCGCCCACACGATGGCACCGATCGACGAATTTGGCACCGAGGAGCGTTTCAACCGGTTGTATGGCCCGGGCACGGCGGTTGGAAAGGTGCTGGGCAACACGCAGCCCGGCGACGGCGCGCGTTTCAAGGGTCGCGGCTATGTGCAGTTAACGGGTCGGAATAATTACAAACGCGCCGGAAGTTTCCTCAACGTCGACCTGATTTCCGATCCCCCGCTGGCGAAAAACCCGGAGCTGGCGTATCGAATTGCCGTTCAGGGCATGAAAGAAGGCTGGTTTACCGGCAAACGGCTCGACCAGTTTATCAAGGACAACGTGGCACCCGAATACGAAAAAGCCCGCGCCATCATCAACGGTTCAGACAAGGCCCAGACCATCGCCGATATGGCGCGTCGGTTCGATGAGGTTTTGCTGTCGGCCCTGCCAGCTGCGGTTTCACTGACCCGGGGTGCCCAACTCAGGGCACCCGCGAAAAGAGCGCCCCGCCGGAAAAATTCGGCAACCACCAACGTAAAACAACTCCGTTCGCCCCGAAAAGTAGAAGGCTAACCGGGGGTTTCGGTGTACGGTATCCGGTGAAGGTGCTGACGCCAAAACCGGGTATCGTAAACCATAAATTTTAACGTGTAAAGCCACTTATTGGGCCGGTCTTGTTAAGTTTGAGGTTTGAAACCTGACCGGAAATGGCTGCAATTCCCCTGCTTTCTTTGCATAATGTCACCGTTCGCCGGCCCGCGGGCCCGGTTTTACAAACCCTCGACTGGACGTTAAACGCCGGAGAACACTGGGCGATTCTGGGGCCAACGAGTTCGGGCAAAAGCTCATTTCTGGATGCGCTGGCGGGTCGTCTGCCGGTCGCAACCGGAACCTATTCGCACCCGGCTGGCGTCTTGCGGGAGGTGGTCGAGGAGGTCGCCAATGATTACCAGTTCGACCGGCAGGTAGCTTCGTCGGCCCGGTATTACCAGCAACGGTTCAACGCCGATTCGGCCGAAGAATCGCCGACGGTCTGGGAGGTTTTGCAACACCGCATCAAGCCCACGGGAACCGTCAACGAGCAGTCGGTTTCGTTGCCGCCCCCGGCTTTCCCGGAACACTGGCTTGCCGAAGTAGCTGACTGGGTGCACATTACCCACCTGCTGGATCGCCACCTCACTTCCCTTTCCAACGGCGAAACCCGCCGGACGCTGCTGGCGCGCTCGCTTTTGCGCCGACCCAAAATCCTGCTGCTCGACAATCCGTTCGGCGGTCTGGACGTTCGCAGCCGGGAGCGGCTGCACGGTATTCTGAACCGCATTGCGGCCGAAGGAACGACGCTGGTGCTGGTGACGACGCCCCGTGAAATTCCGGATTGCATCACGCACGTGGTTGAATTGAATGCGGGGCAAATCAGCTGGCAGGGACTGAAAGCCGAAATGCCGTCCGTGCCCGAATCCGCCCCCGAAACCCTGACCGACCCGGTTCTGCTGCCCCGCTGGCTGAACACCTCCGCCCTGCCGTTCACGTTCGCCGTCCGAATGCGCGATGTTTCGGTGAGTTACGGTGAGAAAGTGGTGCTGGAATCGATCAACTGGGCGGTGCGCCGGGGCGAGAAATGGGCCGTTCTGGGCCCCAACGGTTCGGGAAAATCCACGCTGCTGAGTTTGATCACGGCGGACAATCCGCAAAGTTACCGCAATGATTATGAGCTCTTTGATCGAAAACGGGGCACCGGCGAGAGCATTTGGGACATCAAACGCAACATCGGTTTCGTGTCGCCGGAACTCCATCTTTACTTTCCCCGCGAGCAACCCGTCTGGAAAGTGGTGGCTTCGGGCTTGTTCGACACGGCGGGTTTGTTTCGAAAAATGACGCCCGAACAAACCGAACAAATTGAGTTCATGCTGGATTTACTGCGCATTCAGTACCTCCGCGACAAGCGGCTTTCCCAACTCTCGACGGGCGAACAACGCTGGGTGCTGCTGGCCCGGGCTCTGGCCAAAAATCCGCCCCTGCTCGTGCTCGACGAACCCTGTCAAAACCTCGATCCGGCCCACATCGCCCGTTTTCGGGATCTGGTGGATGAGCTGTGTCAGTCGGACGAACGAACGTTGCTGTATGTTTCGCACTACGCCGAGGAGATTCCAACATGTGTCACCAAGGTGTTGCGGCTGGATGCGGGAAGAGGGACGATTGAGCGGTTTTAATTCAACTACGGTCAATGCCTATTCCATAATTTTGCTTATTTTCGGAGAAGAAAAATGAAAGCGATATGTCTGTAACTGAATTAAAAGAACAAATGCATCGTCAGATCGATTTGTTGAATGACGAAAACGACATAGAAGACTTGTCGGCTACCATTGATTTTTTCTTCAACAGCCGGGAAATTCATTTTGATAGTAACCATCCTGATTTTGTAGCTCAACTGGAAAATTCATTAGAAAATGCCAACAAGCAGCCGGGAATCAGTACGGGCGAATTACGTGAAAAGAGGAGATTTTAATCTTGAATTTGATAGACGCGAGACGAAAAAGGTAAGGTGCGCCTTTACGGCCGACGACGGTTGGGGGACAATTGAGTAAACGATTCCTTATAAACTCGCCAGAAACCGCTGAATATCGTCCTTCCCTTTCTCCGTCGCATACGGTATAAATAATTTAGCCAGCAACGTGATGTATTGCGTGATCTGTTCCGGCGGACTCAGGTGACGAAACGACAGGGCGGCTTCGGAAATCCAGAACCGGGCCGCCAGCGTGACAACCGATACCAGAAAATCCGTATCGGCTTCCGGAACCAGATACCCAAAGGCTTGCAGCGACGACAGATTGGCCACGATGGTCGAATACCGCTTTTTTTCCGTCTCTTTGTACCGCGCCGAAATCACCTTGTTCTGCTCCATCAGGTGCACAAAACTCAGCAACAGACACCGGTATTGAACGTGATTCTCAAAGACATGGCGATACTGGTTCAGAAACGAAAACAGGCTGCGGTTTTCCTCTCCCATGGTTCGTTCGTTCAAGGCCGAAAGGTCCTGGGCCAGCCGGTTTACCAGGTCGTCTTTGGTCGGAAAATAATAGGTGATGTTGCCAACCCGGATGCCCAGCGTAGCCGCCAGTTCCCGCAGGCCAACGTACTCAATTCCCCGTTCATTGAACATTTCTAACGCTTTACCGACGATTTTTTCCTCTTTGGTCATTTTGAAATTTGGACAATGTCCTAAACATACTAAGTTTGGAAAAAACTTACAAAAAAATGACGATTGTTTATCCTCACACGATTCAGAACTGCCTGGGCGAAACGCTCACTTTTCTCTCCGTTGAAACCAGCCCCGAGGGCGATAAAGTACTGGTAGAGAACCAGGTAAGTCCAAACTCAGGACCACCCATGCACACCCATTTCCGGCAAGACGAAGAACTGACGGTGGTGTCCGGCAAAATGGGGTATCAGGTATTGGGACAGGAAGCGCACTACGCCCAGGCGGGTGAAAGCGTCCGGTTTAACCGCGGAATTCCGCACAAATTCTGGAATGCCGGACAGACTCCCCTGATCTGCCGGGGGTGGGTCCAGCCCGCCAATACGATTGTCTATTTTCTGTCGGCCATCTATGCCGCCCAGAACAAATCGGGTTCGGAGAAGCCCGAAGCCTTCGAT
Organism: Larkinella knui; assembly: GCF_003858645.1. Lineage (GTDB taxonomy): Bacteria > Bacteroidota > Bacteroidia > Cytophagales > Spirosomataceae > Larkinella > Larkinella knui. Next base: position 1,744,812 of record NZ_RQJP01000001.1, read on the forward strand.
GCAGCCTACCTGATGACCCGCTATGCCAGTGAATACGACATGGCCGACATTCCGACGTTTGTCAAAAAAGTGATCATTCCGATCACCTATCTGATCGGGCGGCTTCTGGGGAAATACAAGCATTTTGCGGACGCACCGGCACCGTTACCCTGAAGGACGCGGTGGCTCGTTGGGCTATCCGCCGAATACTCAATAAATCTGTCATTCCCAGTCGACGGTATGTATCTTCCTTTCAGGATACACCCTGACTCGTATGGCCACCCAAACCGTTACCTTCCTCTACCTGACCGGTATTAAAAGTCCGTTATTTTCGAACGCCCGGCTGCGCGGAAGCTGGGATGAGACGGGGCATTTTTCGGAACAATGGACCGAAACGCCCATGCAGGCCATTACGGCCGACGACGGTTGTCCGGCGTTTCAACTTTCGATCCCGTTCCAGACGCCCGCGCCCGATGTCAAGTTTCACTGGGGCGTATTGCTCGATGGACCCAATGGGCCAAACCTGTGGGGGATTCCCACCGAAGTACCGAATGCACTTTCGGTGGAACGGTTTCGCTCTTTTCAGATCGAAGCCGACTCGCCCAACCAGACCGAGCGGTATTATCTCACCTTCAGTCGCCGGTTGGGTGCCAACAAAGTGTATTCAGAACCCGACGCCGATCCGGGTCTCCAGTTTTCCGTTTGGGCACCGAATGCCCAGGCGGTTCAGGTGGTTTTCGGATTACCCGACAACGGGTATATTACCAATGCGGGCGTCGGGATCGATCCAACCCGCCCGCCGATTCTTTTGGCCCAATCAGCCGGTGACGGGATTTGGCAAAGTGAAATTCTGGCGGATTTTAAGTCGTACGAACGGTTGCCCTATCTGTATCAACTGGTGAATGCGCAGGGCGAAACGGTCTACCGGACCGATATTTTCTCCCGCAGCCAGATTGGTTGCGGGGCCATCAATCCGGAAAAAGACCCGACCTGGCCCGGCACCATCGAGACGCTGGATGGTGCCATCAGTTGCAGCCTGATCATCGACCCGGACACCATCAGCCGCGATTTTGAGCCACCCGCTGACCAGTTTCCCGTTCTGATTCCGGCCGACGAATTCTGGTCGAACGAATTTACGCCCAATCTGCCCCTGCCCACGCACGTGGATGACCTGGTTATCTATGAGTTACACATTGGTGCCCTGGGATTTGGGCAAAACCGCCCTGGCGATCTGACGGATGCCCTGGCCCTGCTGGACTATCTGACGGCGCTGGGAATCAATGCCATCGAGCTGCTGCCGATGGCCGAATTTACCGGCAGCATCGCCTGGGGGTACGGCGGAACGCACCATTTTGTAATCGAATCCAGCGCCGGAGGTCGCGATCAATACCGGCATTTTGTGCGGGAATGCCATCGGCGGGGCATCGCCGTTCTTCAGGATGTGGTCTACAATCATTATAATTATGCGGCCGACCGGGCGCAGTGGCAGTACGATTCGACCCTTCCCGAAGACAATATCTATTACTGGTACGAAGGTCATTCCACCGATTACGCGCACCCCGACGGTGGTTATCTGGACAACGGCTCCAGCGGCTGGACACCCCGGTTTTCGGAGGAAGTCGTTCGGCAGCAGTTCATCAGCAGTGCGGCTTTTCTGATCGACGAGATGCACATCGACGGCTTACGGGTCGATCTGACGCAGGCCATTCACCGGGATAATGTCCTGCACGCCAACGGGCAGTCGGTTGGGCACGCCAACCAGTTTGGCCAGAAGTTGCTGCGCGAATGGAGCCGAACGCTGAAAATGATCCGGCCCAACGTCATGCTGATTGCCGAAGACCATACCGGTTGGGATGCGGTGACCAAACCGGCCGCCGGTGGAGGACTGGGCTTCGATGCCACCTGGTTTGCGGAATTCTACCACCACCTGATCGGCGATGCCAAAGGGCAGGATTCAAAAGCCCGCTTGTTGAAAAAAGCCGGTTTTGGGTATAACGACCCGCTGGCCATGAGTCAATTTGCGACGTCACTTCACCAGAGTCAGTACAACAAAGTGGTTTTTCATGAATCGCACGACGAAGCCGGAAATCACAACGACCCGCTTTCCGAGAACACGGCGCGGACGATGGTGGTGGCCGTGAATGATGCCGCAATGACGCCCGACACCCGGTTCTGGGCCGAAAGACGTTCCCGAACCATAGTCGGCTTATCGATCCTGTCGGCCGGAACACCGATGTTTTTTATGGGGGAAGAAATCGGGGCGCGTCATCGGTACAAGTATGATACCTTCATCGATTTGCGGGAGGATCTGCTGGGCGAACGAATCGGGGCGGGTGCCAGGCTGTTCCGGTTTTATCAGGATCTGATTGCCGTCAGCAAGCGGCTCCATTCGATTCGCAGCCGGAACATCGACATTTTGCACACGCACGACAACAGCCGGGTAATTGCCTTCAAACGCTGGCTCGGCAACGAACAGGTGCTGGTGGTGGCCAGCCTGAACAATACGCCCTTTGATCGATACACCCTTTACAGTGATGCCTACCGCCTGCCGGATGGGGGCTGGAAAGAGATTTTCAACAGCGACTCCGAACTCTATGGCGGGGCCAATGTAGGCAACGGCGGAGCGATTTGCCAGGCTTCCCAGGGCGTTCTTACGGTTGCCTTGCCAGCCAACGGGTTCGTTCTGTTTGTGTTGCAGTAAATCAGGAAAGCCGTTTGGCCAAACCCCGGAGAGGTTCTCTGTTAATAGCCTGGCAGCCAAACCCGACCGGTCAAACCCCGGAGGAAGGATCCCTGTTAATAGCCTGGCAGCGACATCCGGTTGGTCAAACCCCGGAGGGGTTCTCTGTTAATAGCTTGGCTACGACACCCGACCGCCAAACCCCGGAGGGGTTCTCTGTTAATAGCCCGGCTGCGATACACGGCCAGCCAGACCCCGGAGGGGTTCCCTGTTAATAGCCTGGCGGCCATACCCGGCCAGCCCAGCCCCGGAGGGGCGTTCTGATGGATGATTTAGGAATTAGGACGCCCCTCCGGGGCTTCAACACGTTAGCTAACTTTCGGGCTATTAACAGGGAACCCCTCCGGGGTCTGGCTGGCCGTGTATCGCAGCCGGGCTATTAACAGGAAACCCCTCCGGGGTTTGGCGGCCGGATGTCGCAGCCGGGCTATTAACAGGACACCCCTCCGGGGTTTGGCCAGCCGGATGTCGCAGCCGGGCTATTAACAGGACACCCCTCCGGAGTTTGACCGGCCGGGTTTGGCTGCCGGGCTATTAACAGGGAGCCCCTCTGGGGCTAGGCCGATCGGGGTTTGGCCGACCAGGTATCGTAGCCGGGCTCTTAAAACCCCAACCGGGCAGGCTGCCAACGCCTTAACAAAAGGCCTTTTCCAAACCAGAAACCGCTAGCTATTGACCCACACCCAACTACCTTCCGGTGGTCAGGCTAATCGACCGGAGCCGTCGCTACGGCAATTTTAGAATCGGCGGTACCGTAATACAAAAACCAGGTCCCTTTGAATGGAACCAGCCCTTCGATAAAACAGACGTTGTTGACCTGGCCGACGATCTCATAAGGTTGATCCGGTTTCATGAAATACGTCTCCGAACGGTCGATCAGTTTGGTGGGTTCGCTGGCATCGAACAGCAACTGCCCCGCAGCATAGGTGCCGTCGGGCAAATCCCGGTCGCCCTCCTTGCCGTGGTTCATCCCGTTATACAGCAACACAATCCCGTTGGCCGTCAACAGTGCCGGTGGGCCGGGTTCCAGCAGGCGGTAATCGTGCTTGTCTTTCCGGCGCTCGGCCACCGCAAAGAGCTTTCCGTTGGTGGTTTCAACGGGCGTCCAGTGGATCAGGTCGGGCGACGAAGCGCAATACAACTGCGGCTGATCACCCCAATACATCCAGTATTTTCCATCGATCTGCTGCGCCACCAGCCGGCTGCCAATGCGTTTGCATACAATTGAACCGGATTTCGACCATTCGTTGCGGTATTTCAAATCGTCAAAAGCCAGCCCCTGCTTCTTCCAGGTAACGAGGTTTTTGGAGGTTGCCACACAAAGCCGGGCCTTGTCGCCGTCGTAAGCTGTGTACGTCATAATATACACGCGGGCCGGACTTTCGACAATCCGCGGGTCTTCGCAGCCACCCTCCCACTCGTACACCTTCATGGCGTCGTTATCGGGATAGAAAACCGGTTTAGGCCGTCGTTTGAAATGAATGCCGTCGGCGCTCACCGCCAGCCCCAGCCGCGACGTTCCGGCGTGTTTGCCCACGGTATCTTCAGCCCGGTATATCAGGTGAACTTTGCCTTTCCGAACCACCACCGCCGGATTAAAAACGTCTTTTTCTTCCCATCGAACGACTTCGCCCCGAATCGGACAGGCAAACGTCGTCGTTTTTCGGGCATCCAAAACCGGGTTGGCGGCATTCTGCTTGACGAACTCGCCGATCATCCACGGTTTGTAGGGCGATTGGGCGGAAGCCGCGAAATGGAAGACGAGAACGAAAAAAGATAAAAAGGAACGATGTACCATAAGCAATGGGGTTCAGGACAATTTGGATGGGAACGCTGATTGAACGGATTGGACGGATTCACGCAGATCAAGTAATCCGTTTTGATCCGTTCAATCAGCGTTCCTATTCAAGCCCAACTTAACGGAAATTGTTTTAAGAACCGCTATACAACGATTCAGACCGCAAAATTCCCTATTGATCCCACTGATTGTTGAACAACCACCCGGTTTCCGCCAATTTTGGAGCGAAATAAACAACAACTACCGATGAAACGATTTGTGATTTTATTAGGCCTCTTAACGGCCTTATTCCCTTTTTTATCCAGTTGTAACCGCGAAGATGTCGGGCCGTTACAGGAAGGAGAGAAAGCTTTTTTGATAACCGGTTTCGACCGGCTGGAAATGGGCAGCGGTTTTGAAGTCACCGTTGAAGCCGGGCCGGGTTTTAAAATCATGGCCAAAGGCGACCAGCGCAACCTGGATGATCTGAATCTGGTGGTGCGCAACGGTACCCTTTTAGCCGATTACCGCACGAACAAAAACCGGAAGTATTCCACCGCTTTTACCATTACGATGCCAACCCTGCGAGGGGCCAGCTTCTCGGGTGGCGTACACGCCAACGTGCACGGTTTCAGCAGTTTGCCGGATCTGGATATCGAACTTTCCGGCGGTTCGCACGGAACCTGGGAGGTGATCGCAACCCGCACGAACGCCGTTGTATCCGGCGGCTCGAAACTGCAACTCACTGAATCAAAGGCCACTGCAAACGATGATGATTCCATAAACGGCTTCATCGACCACCTCCGTATCGACGCATCCGGCGGTTCGCACGTTGAGGCTTTTGACTACGCAGCCAACGAAGTGAACGTAAAGGCATCGGGCGCCAGTCACGCGGAAATCACGGTTAACAAATCATTGACGGCTGAGGCTAGTGGCGCGAGCAAAATCCGGTACAAGGGCAATCCGGCCAACGTCAATCAGAATGCTACGGGTGGCAGCAAGGTGGAACGGAATTAAACCGCCGACAGAAATAAGTTATCTACCCACACCCTTTCGTTATGAAAAGCAAAAACCGCTGACAGGGTCGCTGGCCGCTGTCAGGGTTTTTGCTGCAATTCGAGATTCCTTTGTTTTTAAAATGGCGAAAAAAGGCAAATTTCCGTACCTTTGCCCCTTCATTTCAATAAGAAAGCAATCGAATGATTTCAGTACAGAACGTCTCACTCCGCTACGGCAAGCGGGTTTTGTTCGACGACGTCAATATAAAGTTTACGGCGGGCAACTGCTACGGCGTCATTGGAGCCAACGGAGCCGGTAAATCAACGTTTTTAAAAATATTATCGGGTGATATCGAACCGCAAACGGGTTCGGTCGTCATTACCCCGGGCGAACGGCTTTCGGTGCTGAACCAGAATCAGTTCGCTTATGACGAGTTTCCGGTTTTGCAGACCGTCATCATGGGCAACAAGCGCCTGTACGACATCATGCAGGAAAAGGACGCGCTGTATGCCAAAACGGACTTTACCGATGCCGACGGCGAGCGGGCGGCCAACCTGGAAGGTGAATTTGCGGAGATGAACGGCTGGGATGCCGAGTCGGACGCAGCCTCCCTGTTGAGCGGTTTGGGCATCAAGGAAGACCTCCACTACAGCCAGATGGCCGATCTGAACGGTTCGGAAAAAGTGCGGGTGCTGCTGGCACAAGCCCTTTTTGGCAATCCGGATATTCTGCTGCTGGATGAACCGACCAACAACCTCGACATTGAATCGAGCATCTGGCTGGAAAATTACCTGGCCAATTTCAAGAATACCGTCATTGTGGTTTCCCACGACCGCCACTTTCTCGATCAGGTTTGTACCCAGATCGTCGACATCGATTTTGCCAAAGTCCGGCTTTTCACCGGCAACTATTCGTTCTGGTACGAATCGAGCCAACTGGCGCTGAAACAACGGCAGGATCAGAACAAGCGGACGGAAGACAAACGCAAGGAACTGGAGGAATTTATCCGCCGGTTTTCGGCCAACGCGTCCAAGTCGAAGCAGGCCACCAGCCGCGCCAAGTTGCTGGAAAAACTGACGCTCGATGACATTGCGCCCTCGTCGCGAAAATACCCCTACATCAATTTCAAACCGGAGCGCGAACCCGGCGACCAGATTCTGAACGTCGAAAACCTGACGTATACCAGTGAAGACGGCACGCGGCTGTTCACCAACCTGTCGTTTTCGATGCGCAAAGGCGACAAGATTTTCCTGTTCAGTGAAGACGGTCTGGCCGTAACGGCCTTGTTCGATATCCTGGCGGGCGAACGCAAAGCCGATTCGGGGGAGTTCAAATGGGGTGTCACCATCACGCCGTCGTACTTTCCGAATGATACGGGCCGCGACAAATATTTTCAGAATGACCTCAATCTGGTGGACTGGCTGCGGCAGTTTTCCGCCGAAAAAGACGAGAGCTTCATCCGCGGTTTTCTGGGACGCATGTTGTTTTCGGGCGAAGAATCACTGAAAAAATCGACGGTTTTGTCCGGGGGCGAAAAAGTGCGCTGTATGCTGTCCAAAGTGATGCTTTCGGGCGCCAACCTGCTCCTGCTCGACGAACCCACCAACCACCTCGACCTCGAATCCATCACGGCGCTCAACAACGGCTTGATCGATTTCAAAGGCCCGGTATTGTTCACATCCCATGACCACCAGTTCGGCGAAACCATCGCCAACCGCGTCATCGAAATTGCGCCCAAAGCGCACCTCGACAAGCTGATGACGTATGACGAATACCTGACCGACGAACGCATCAAGGAACAACGGGAAGACCTTCATAAGTAGGTTCCGGACCGGTTTTTTCTCTGGCAGCGGTTTTGCCGGAAATCAATGATTTTCGGCAAAACCGCTGGTTTACTGACAGGATCAACCCTCGCCCCTTCCCGTTATCGGATTTCGTGCCAGAACAGGTCTTCCCGCTTTTCGGCCCTTTTAATGACAATTGACGCCATATATCCATTATTCACCGTGCAGCCCGCGCCGTGGAAACGGGATTGAAGGGCCGAGTGAAATCCGGAAAAGGACGAAATGCCTTTCAGAACGTTCCGGTGCTTTTTGGGATCATAATCCGCTAGTTCAAGTACCGAATAGCCGACAGCCCCTTTGAGGTAATACACCTCCCTTTCCGGCTTAAACGATGCCTTTTCGGCATTATACCGGTAATGAAACCGGGTTAGATTATGGTAAATCTCCCCGCTCGTATTGCCAATTCGCGGATCATCCGGGTAGCGGTGGTTGTAGAGAATTTCGAGCTTCACCCCAAAAGGGAAGTCTTTCTTTTTGAAAAGCAATTCGTGTTCTTTTGAGACATCCAGCGATTGCTCAAGGTACATAAACGTCATCGTGGTCGATTTGGGTCCTCCGAAGAAATGTCCGGTTTGAAATAGGCCCTATCATAAACTATGCCGGTGTTGAACTGCGATTTACCAACTCCTTCAGTCAACCCGCCCCTTTTCCGAATCGGCGGCATTGTCCGAGTGTCGGCGTTTACGGGCAAACGTTTCTTGCCCAAACCGATACGAGAATGCAATTCCAATCCGGCGCGTATCGGATCGATTGGTATGAAACGCAGCGGCCTGTTTCAGACTAACGGTTCGGTCGGTTGGTTTCCAGGAATGAAATAGATCTTCCAGCATGAACCGAACACTTCCCTTGCTGTTTAAAATTTTCTTTTGTACTGCGGCATTGAAGCGATAAAGCGAGTTCGTTATCGTTTGTCCGGCCAGATTTTTTGATGAATAATACCCCGATAACTCCCCAGTCCAGCTTTTAGAAAAGGTAATTTGATTCTGGATAGTTACCCGCGCATTGTTGATAGTTGGCGTTAGTTTTTCAGAATACGCCACCCCCCTGAGAGCCATATTCGCAAAGGTTACATTGGTTGTAAACCGCCACCAGTTAGCGGGAGACAACGATAAATTGGTAGCAAGTGATACAATACGTCCTTTGGCAACATTCGTAGGACTGGTAATAAAGATGGCATCGATCGCTTCCGTCATTTGAAAAATCACATCGGAAAACCGGTTGTACTGCAATGCCATACCAAAATCGTTTTTGTGCTGGTATTTCACTTCATACTGAAAATGGTACTGTGGCCTGAGAAGTGGATTTCCGGTCGTATACGAGTAATTATCCCGGTAAAATAAAAACGGGTTTAATTGCTGGTAGTTAGGGCGATTTATCCGCTCGGCCAGGCTAATTGTCAGCGAATTATGGCCACTGCTGTCTATTTTATACCGCAAAAAAGCCGTTGGAAATAAACGCGTATAGTTTTTAGTGAACGTGGTTGCTTTCACTTCCGCATTCCCCAGCTGATGGCCGTTGGTCATCGTGTTTTCCAGCCGAAAACCGAGTTGTGCCGCCCATCGCTTCCCTTCTTTCCGGCTGTTGACATAAGCCGCATTGATGTTCTCCCGGTAGATAAAGTGGTTGGACTTCCCATAATCCGGCACGGTCTCAGGTCCCTGCACCGAATAATAGTGCGAATCATTATCGGTATTTACCAGACTAGATTTAAAACCGGCTTCCAGAATCGCCTTCTTTTTTAGCGGGTGGACATAATCCGTTTTAGCCGTGTAAATCGTAATATCAGAAGGTAGATCATACAAAAAATCGTCCCGAGTAGTGAGCGTTCCGTCGGGTAAATTCATAAAATTATGCAGCGTCTGGTTACCGTGGGATCGATAGGAGATGTAATTTAAATCAGCGACCAGCTCTCTTCCGTCCGTGTTAAATTTGTGTTGATAGTTAAAATTCCCGCCGATGTTCTTCCAACGATACTCACCAACCGTCGATCCAGTACCCACTGAATCCAGCACCGAACCCGCGTTAAAATTTTTACTGATATACGCCAGCCTATCCCGTCTTGGCCGGTTCTGAAAATTAATAGTAAAACCGTATGTTGTCTTTGGCGAAACTGCATAATCCATCCCCAACCGGGTCATGACCCCCTGCACCGTATACTTGTAGTGATTCTGCAAGGCGACGGAAGAATTCACGAGTCCATTCTCTTCATAAAAGGTCCGGTTATACGAATCATCCGAATAGGTAGCATCCTGATTATAGCCCAGATTACCAAAAAAGTTTAGCTTTTTAGTAGTGTAATTTGCGTTGATAACGTCATTAGTTCGTCCCACAGCGCCCAGACTGTAACCCGCGGAAATATCCCCGGTAAAGCCTTTCACCCGGTTTCTTTTCAGGCGAATATTAATTACTGAAGTTCCGGCCGCATCGTACTTGGCGGGTGGATTGGTCATCAGCTCCAGTTTATCCAGTGAACCGCCGGGCAACGATTTCAGGTACGATGCCAGATCCGGCCCGGACATATACGTGGGCCGCCCATCGATCAAAACCAGCACCCCGGCTTTGCCGTTGAGGCTAATTTCACCGTTCAGATCGACCGTAACACCGGGTGTTTTTTCCAGCACTTCCAGCGTATTGCTGCTGGCGGCACTCATCATGGCGTCCACATTCACGGTGGTTTTGTCGATATCCTGCTCGATCAAGGGTCGTTTGGCTACCACAACTACCTCTTTAAGCACTGTTTTTGAGGGACTGAGGATAATAACCGGCAACACAATACGGGAATGTTGATCATCGATCGTCAGGGTGCCACTTTGGTAGTCGTTGCTACCCACGCTCGAAATGCGCAGAAAATAGGGGTTGATTGTCAGGCCATTCAATTCAAATTTGCCGTTTTGACTGGTGATTTCCCCCAGCACCTGGGTCGAATCAATGGACCGAAATAAACGAACGGTCGCACCGGGCACGGGTTCATTTTGACTATCTTTAACCACTCCGCTGATGGTCCGGTTGACGACCTGGGCCGACGACGGAAAAGTAATGACGAGAAGCAGGAGAAGAGGAAAAATCGATTTCATACGTTTATGGGTTGTAAGCGCCTTTTCAATGGGATCGCAGCAAATATTGGGGGGGTGAGACTCTCTGACAAGAATTCAGGTCGTACCCAACGAAAGGGATGACAGAACCCGATTTTGGGTGGACAAAGCAGTTGGTACACCCCTGCCGGGTTTCCATCAGCGGTTTTCGGGAATTCGTCCGGTACGTTTAGTGAAGTGAAGAGAAATAGGCAGTTTTGGGATTCAAACCAGCCTATGCGCTTGCATCCAGCATGAAAAACGGAGAGAATACGAACTTTGCAGGACTTACGGAACTTCAAAAACACCTTGTTTTTGTCATCCTTGCCGCCATTCCGATCTATCTGGCGAGTAATTTATATACGCAATCAGTCGTTACAAGGGATGATGAAGAAGCGGCTTTAGCCGCAACCATTTTCTTTTTAGGAGGCATCTATACTGGCCGGTATTTGTCGATGATGTGGACATCAAAAAAAATACCGTCCACCCTTTTTATTAGCTTATCATTCCTCAGTATTTTATGCCTTTGCTGGATTTTCTTTCACGCCGATTTTCCGCTTAGCCCGAACCGGGCTTTTCTCAATTTACTGTTGTTTTATTTACCCTTATTTATTCTGAGCATCACTATAGGGATGTTGATTAAACTAGGCCGAATGACGGTTAAAAACCAGTTGCAGGAAGCGAAGTCGGTGGCCGCACAAAGCCAGAGCGAACTACACTTGCTCCAGTCGCAGTTAAGTCCGCATTTCCTGTTTAACACGCTCAATAATATGTACGGTATCTCGATTACCCAGCATGAAAAAATACCAACTCTCCTGTTAAAACTTTCCGATTTATTGCGGTATTCGGTCTATGACGCCAAAGAATTATTCGTACCCCTGAAAGACGAGTTGACGTACCTTGATAACTACATTGATTTCGAGAAAATACGGATTGGAGACCGCCTGACGTTGACCACCGCACTGGAAGATTTAAGCCATAGCGACATCAAAATCGCCCCGATGCTGCTGATCGTCTTCATCGAAAATGCGTTCAAGCATTCCAAAAACACCATCGATCCTGCCATTTCGATTGATATCAAATTAAAAACCTGGGGAAATTCGATTCTGTTTTCTATAAAGAATTCGCACGGAACTCCGGCCCATACGGATACCGCTATTGAAAAAAGTAGCGGTTTGGGCCTGGCCAACGTGAAGAAAAGACTTGAACTTCTGTATCCGAATGCGTATGAGTTAACGGTGCAGGACGAAGACGGTTATTATACAGTACTGTTGCAGCTGAAAGCAAAATGAATCCAATCCATTGTCTCATCGTCGATGATGAACCCATTGCCCGGGAAATTATCCAAACCTATTGTGGTCATTTCCCGCATTTAAACGTAGTAGCCTCCTGCGGAAACGCCCTAGAAGCGAAGGCGGCACTTCAAAAATACGCCATCGATATTCTCTTCCTGGACATCAATATGCCGGTTTTAAACGGCATATCATTTTTGAAAACACTCAAAAACCAGCCACAGGTTATCTTCACAACCGCTTACAAAGAATACGCGCTGGATGCCTTCGATTTATCGGCCATTGATTATTTAGTAAAACCGTTCTCACTGGAACGCTTCATTCTTGCCGTCGATAAGGCCGTGGAACGGTTACAAAATAAACCGGTTTTAGTCAGCGAAAGTGCGGATTTAAAACCAGATGATTCTATTTTTATAAAAACCGACGGCAAGATTTATAAAATTCTTTATAACGAATTACTATATGCCGAAGCCAATGGTAATTATACCAAAATTGTTACTTCCCAAAGCACTATTCTTCCCGGTATGACATTTTCAGGTTTTGAAGAACTGCTCCCTAAACCGTTCTTTCTTCGGGTCCATCGCTCCTTTATTATCAACAAATCGAAGATAACGCACATCGAAGGCAACCGGGTCTGTATCGGCAAAATCGAAATACCGATCGGCAGTAATTACCGGGACGGTTTTTTAAAAGCATTGGGGCTTTAGGGCTCAGGTTATTTACTGATCGGAGCCCAGTAGGTGCAATATCCCGAGGTCAAAACCGGCCCCTTGAACAGCAAACACCCCCCGCAGGCCCGGGCTACTTTGGGCGGGAGAAACAGGTTGCAATTGCCACACTTCGACTCCGGTTGGGGCGATTTGTCGACGTAGCCCAGCTTTTTCCGCGTATTGAGATCATTTTCGCTGACGCCGGAGAAATCTTTACACGGATCCGTGCCTGATTTTGGCTCTTCCTGCTTCGATGAGGTTTCGGATTGACAACTGCTGATTAAAAGGCCAGCCCCCAGAGTGGCCGGTCCGATGGCAAAAATCTGCTCAATAAATTTTCGTCTTGAATACGAGTCACGCATAATCTTGGGTGGTCATGATGGCTTTGGTCCCTGTAGGGCGCTGGTCAGGGCCGGACTCCGCCAGTTGGGATATTTTTCGAGCAGCCGGATTACCTGGGCCACTTCGCCCGGGCGGTTGCGGGCCCCAACAACGTGGGCGAATTGCTCCAGAAACCGGCTTTTTTCCGGCGTGACGTTTTGAAAAAAATCGCCCTTTTGCAACTGGGTCAGCAAATCCAGCGACGACCCGGCTTCCGAACTCAAAATTCCGGTGCAAAACCAGGGGTCCGAAACGTGTTTTTCCACCAAAGCCGCCAAAGCCGGTGCCGCCTGCCGGGCCGGAAATTGCCCCAGGCTCAAACAGGATTGAAAAGCCACCCGAACCGAGGCATCGTTTGCTTTTTCGATAATCTGGGGCAGGCAAACCGGGAACCGCTCGGCGAGCATGACGCCATAGGCCCGAATCTCCGGTTGCGAATCCTGCATGGCTTGTTTTACCAGCTCAACATCCAGAACGTCAAGCCCTTCCAGTACAAAAAGGGTGTGTAAGCGGGCGCGTGGACTGGTATGTTGCGCCAACATCGTCCGCAGGGCGGGAACGACCGATTTATCCTTTCTTTCGAGTAAAAGCCGGTGCGCCTGAAGCCGCCACCACTGATTGGGATGCGCCAGAAGCGGTAGTAAATCGGCGCTGGATTTGCTCCGTAACCGCGGCTGAACAGCCCGATGGCCGGTTTCTTTCGGCCCAATCCGGTAAATCCGCCCCAGTTTGGAGCCATTGAAAAAGTCCATTTCCTCCTTGAGGTCTTCCGGAATGGCGGTCGGCGTTTCGATGTGCTGCCGGTACATATCGATCAGGTACAGCCACCCATCGGGGCCAACGGTGAAATTGGCGGGACGAAACCAGGGGTCCGACGACGCCAGAAACTCGTGTTCTTTTTCAGAAGCGGCCCGACTGGCGACAAACGTGGCACTGACGGGCGAAGTGGTCAGTACATCGCGGTGAACCAGGTTACCCGCCACATCGCCGGTGAAAACGGACCCGTAATAGTCTTTGGGCAACGCATCCCCGCCGTAAAATGTGCCGCCCGAGGCCCCCGTAAAATGGTCGTCGGCATATTCGTGGCGATCCAGTCCGGACTCCTGAAATTGCTGATTCCGGCGCTTCGTGCGTTCCTCGCGCCAATACGGCGCGGGGGTCTGTTGAAACATGATCGGGTCATGATCGGAGATGTTGACCGTTGGCTCCACGGCGGGCAGAAAGGCGTGCCGCTTCAGGTACCGCGCCGGAATCGGTGCCTGCTGAATGTGGAGGCTGTTTTCGGTGAAAAACCGGTTTCCCCAGTCATCGATTGCCAGCCCGAATTGCCCCGAACTCGATTCGATTTCAAACTGCCCGCGATCCAGCCGAAACCGGAAATCGCCCCCTTTTACCGAAACTGCCGGGGCATCCGGCTGGCGGGTAAACCGAATTTCACCGGCCTGACCGGTATTGGATGCGTAAATCCAGTTGTCGACGCTAAAGCGCAGGTTGGTGATTTGAGCCTCCGAATTGTCCGCAAAAAATCCCGTAAACAACACTTCTTTGACATCGGCGCGGTGGTCGCCCGTCGTATCTTTCAGAAACAGAATAGTGGGCGCGGCCGCCACCAGCAAACCGCCCTGCCAGGGCAGAACGCTGGTGGCTTCGGTCAGGTGATCGGCAAAAACGGTCGAAGAATCCATACGGCCATCGCCGTCGGTATCGGTCAGCATTCGAATCGAGCCGTTCGGTTTGGTAGAGTCGACCCGGCTGGGGTAGTCCGGCATTTCGACCACAAAAACGTGGCCGTCTTCGTCGAAAACCAGGTCGACGGGGTCCAGCACCTGCGGTTCGGCGGCAAAGACGCTTACTTTCAGCCGGTCGTCGCTCAGGGTAAAACTTTTAAGGGCTTCTTCGGGCGTCAGCGAATCCTTGTAGTGCGAACAAGACAGGCCCAAACCCGTCAGCAGCACGATACCAATAGCAGAAAACCGCCTGTGAATCAACAGCATAGCAAAGATAAATTACGGTTAGTGGTCTTTTAATTTTGCCTGGGAACCCCGGCCTGTTCGGCTAAACGGTTGATTTCCTGATCGATCAATCCGGGCACCGACGGTGCCCAACGGCTTGGCAGGCCATACACCATTTGCGACGAAGCCCCTTCGTAACCGCCTTCCTGCAAAATGGTGGCGGAAGGAATATAGCCCATTACATCGTTGGCGTAGCCCACCACAAAAATGTCGGGGCCGAAGCGTTTTTTGCAGTCGATGGCATACTGAATAACCAGTTCGCCACCGAAACTGAAGATCGGCTGATTACCGAGTTGCCAAACCTGCATTGGATACGGATAGTGGGTCATAAACGGCTTGCCCTGCTTCTGGTCGGCCCGCATTCGGGTGGCCCAACGCTTGAGATACCCCTCGTTTTCGCTTTCAATTTTCGTCAGTTCGGCCTCGGTGGGCGGAGCCGAAAGGGGTAAGTCTATCTCCGAATAGGCCGTGCGGAGTTGTGCGGGCAACGTTCGCATGGGTTCGTCGAGCACCCGGTCGACCGCGGCCGCCAGCTCGCGGCCGTACTGGCGGGCGAGGGAAACGGTCCGGCGGGGCAACGGATTCTGATCGCCGGCGGCCCCCTGAAAAAACAGGGCCGTAACGCCGGGATGCTCTTTTTCGAGTTCCAGCTGGGCAAAACCGGCGTAGTCGCCCGACCATTGGTAGAGGTCCAGTACGGTGGGATGACAGGCATAGCCAAACGCAATCGCTTTCAGTTTGCCCGTTGCCGTAACCACTTTGATAACCGGCACGGCGTAGTCATTGGGGCCGCGCAATTCGGTTTGTTGCCGCAGCGTAGCTTCCTGGTTGTTGCGCCGGTTGACCTGAAAGCGCGTCACGCCATTTTGGGCAGACAGCGTAACGGGTTCCCGTTGCCGGAAAGCCGCCCCAACCAGGGCAACGATCTGGTCTTCCAACCAGCGTGCGTACCGATCAATTTTAGCCTGCTCCCCGGCATCGAGCGGGTAAATATCCTGAAGCGCATACGCCAGCACGGGACCCGAGTGGGTGTGCGAACTGTTCAGCATAATCTGGGCTTTTGACAACCCCAACTGGCTGTTCAGGCGGCTGCGAATCCGGTCGGACATCGCTTTGGGAAAACCGAGAATATCGGAGGTAACCAGCACGGCTTTTTGACCGGTTCCGTCTTCCAGCGCCAGCGCCTTGGCCCACAAATCGTGTAACTTGCCGTCAGACGCGTGGGTGCGGGAAGCGTATCCGGCCAGCCACAGGGACTCGCCGGGCGTAATGCGCACGGTAGCCACACCGGCTTTCCAGGTTTGAGACCGGGCGGGCAGGGCGATACTACTCAGCAAAATTACGATCCAGAGGTACGAACTCCTTTTGTGGGACCTATGCCGCACGGTTTTAAGTGGGTTCCCACCCGAAACCGTCATGATTTGGGGGCTGATTGTGATGGCTTTCACGAGGTTCCGATGGACTGGTTTCTGACTATTTAATCCGGTAAGGCCTTCTTACACCCGAGCTTGCGTTGTGCCGCCCCGGCTCATTGAAATGTCGACGGGTTGGTTTTTGGTCCAGGCACCCCGCGTGAAGTCGGGAACGTCGATGGAATTGGAGCGGTGCGCCACCGACCAGGCGCTCAGCGGACCAATTGAACTCCATAAAGCCGCATCGTATACGTCCTGATCGAGCGGCAAACCGTTGCGCAGGCAGTCGATCGTGCGCCAGTCCATCAGGAAATCCATTCCGCCGTGCCCGCCGACGTTTTTGGCAATATCGCCCATTTTCTTCACAATCGGCGGCAGGTGTTTTTCTTCGAGGGCCTTCACCTCCTTTTCGGTCATCCATTCGTGACCCGTCGAGTAGCGCGCCGGTTCGGGGTATTTCTGCGCCACGGCTTTGGTGCCGCTGATCAACTGAATCCGTGAATAGGGCCGGGTCGACGACACATCGAACTGCACCAGGATGGTTTTGCCTTTTTTCGTGCGGATCGTACTGGAATTCATATTCCCGT
Organism: Larkinella knui; assembly: GCF_003858645.1. GTDB lineage: Bacteria > Bacteroidota > Bacteroidia > Cytophagales > Spirosomataceae > Larkinella > Larkinella knui. Next base: position 1,761,616 of record NZ_RQJP01000001.1, read on the forward strand.
TGAACGGTCGGTCGACGTACGGTTTGTAAAACGCATCTTTTGCGGCCAGTTCTTTCGCCAGCTTGCCCAGCACAAAATCGTTACTCGACATCGATACCAGGTAGTCCATCTGATCCCCGCGGTTGATGTTCAGCACCTGACAAACCGGCCCCAAACCGTGTGTGGGATACAGATTACCCGTTCGGCGGGACATTTCGTTCAGTTCCCACATCTGGTAAAAGTGTTCCTTCGAAAATACCAGGTCCTGCAGGTTGTGGATATAGGCGGCTTCGCAGTGGACAATTTCGCCGAAAAACCCCTGCCGGGCCAGATTCAGGTTCAGCAGTTCGGTAAAATCGTAACAGCAATTTTCAACCATCATGCAATGCCTGCGGGTCTTTTCCGACGTTTCGACTAGCTGCCAGCACTCTTCGAGGGTTTTGGCCGCCGGTACTTCCACGCAGACGTGTTTGCCGTGCGTCATCGAAAAAACCGCAATCGGCGTGTGTAAAGCCCAGGGCGTCAGGATGTAAACCAGATCCAGATCGGTGCGCTCGCAGAGTTTTTTCCAGGCATCCGGGTGGCCGGAATACAGCTCCGGGCGGTGGCCGTTCGCTTCAATTTCCTTTTTTGCCAGATTAACCCGTTCGGCGCGCAGGTCGCACAGCGCTTTTATGTCGACGCCCGCCAGTTTGTTCAGCCGTTCGACGGCCCCCATCCCCCGGTTTCCGATACCGACAATGCCCACGCGCACGACATCGAGTTTGGGGGCGGCATACCCGCTCATGTTAAACGACTGCGGGGGCCTCCGGTTCGCCTGTTCGGGAATGCCAGCCAGCGCATCGGGCGTGCTGGCGTAGACTGAAAGCGGGGACGTTGCCAGCAAACCGAGTCCCGCCGTTTTCAAAAAGTCTCTGCGACTGTTTTCCATACTCATTTGCGAGTCAGGTAGTTTAGTGGGTAAAAAGCGCGTCGCCCAGAAAAGCCGGGGTGTAGCCGTTGTCGGTGGCCCACTTCACCGCCGTCAGAATCCGGTTCCGGTAATCCGGCTGGTAGGCTTCGTAGAACGGATAGAAATACTGTTCATGAACCAGCAAATCGACAAACGGCGGCTTGCCCGACGGGCTTTCGGCATACGCGTCCAGAAACGGAACAATGTCGGGCAACTCTTTTTTATCAATGACGATGCTGGCCCGGACAAACGAAATGCCTTCCTGCGTATCGTGCCAGACAAACCGCTTTTTCAGGTGCCGCCGTTGCTCCACCGTCAGGTAATACGACGCGGTGGGCAGGTCGTCATCGACATTGAAGTAGCCCAGTTGCCCCGCGTAGCCCGCATCGCGCAAAGCCCGTGACCCCTCAACGGTCGCTTCACCCCAGTGAATGGTCGTAACCGGTCCCATCACTTCCTGACCCGCAAACCGGCGGATTTCCGCATCGACCACGGCACAGTCCCGACTAACCTGCTCATATCCAGCAGCTTCATACGGCTTATCGGGAAACTCACTCCGGGCGTGAAAACTGAGTCGCAACCAATTGGCGTTGGCCTGCCACTCCGGTTTGTAGCGGTCCGGAAACTCGGAGAGCGTAAAACCGTCGGTCTGGTAAAAAAGGTTGAGGTGAATTTTGGTGCCGTACGTCTCGTGAACGTGTTTCAGAAATCCCAGATACGGATGATCGAACAACGACGGATACGCAGCCGGTTGCTGGCCGATGTCACGCAGAAACCAGATGTTATCATCGATCGACAGGCGGTATTTTCCCGCAAAATGCGGAAGCCGGAAAACCGTAATGGCCGAGGTTTCCCCGCTGGTTTGATCGTGAACCGCAATCGTAGTTTTGTCCTGCGTCAGATTGATTTTCGCCGAAAAAATACCGTTCTCATCAACAGCGTCCTGGCCGTTGATGGTCAGCCGGTGGGCCGACGGGGCCGCTACCCGCACGTCAATCAAGACGCCTTCCGGGGTCGATTCGCCGTCGCGTGCATGCAGCATATCGCCATCGATGGGGCTAATAAACTGAATAGGTTGGGTTTTCATAATCGAAACGTATTTTATCAACAAGCCGGATTACGCAGCCGGGGCCTCAGTACGTCGCCCGCCCGCCCGACAGATCGAAGGTGAAACCGGTGGTAAAACTGTTTTTGGACGATACGATGTAGGTCGCCAGGTTGGCCGCTTCGTCGAGCGTTCCGCAGCGTTTCATCGGAATTTTGTCGGTCATGTAGCGCACCTGCACCTCCGGCATAGCATCGACCAGGGGCGTCCGGATCACCGCCGGAGCCAGCGCATTGACCGTAATGCCGGTTTCGGCGTATTCTTTGCCCTGCACTTTGGTCATGCCGATGACGGCGGCTTTCGAAGCCGAATACGCCAGCATGCCCGCGTTGCCTTCTTTGCCCGCAATGGAGGCAATGTGCAGAATCCGGCCATACTGCCGGGCGAGCATCAGCGGAACCACCGCCTTCGAGGTGTAGAAACAGCTCATGAAGTTGACCTCAAACACCTTGTGCAGATTCTCGCTGCTCACTTCGTGGCTGCGCAGGTTGGTGATGCCGGTGATGCCGACGCAATTGATCAGGATATCGATCTGGCCAAACCGCTGATTCACCTGCGTGACGGCTTCGGCGACCCGGTTTTCGTCCGTGATATCCAGCCCGATCAGCAAAGCCCGTTCGCCCACGGTGCCAAATTCCTGTTGCAATCCTGGTTCGTTAAAATCGAACAGCGCCACCGATGCGCCTTCGGCCAGCAGTTTGTAGGCGATGGCCAGCCCGATTCCCGAAGCGGCTCCGGTAATGATGGCAACCTGCCCGCTAAATTCTCCCATGTGATTCTGAATGTTGGATTAAGGGGTTAATAGATGCTGCTCGCAACCGGACGAATGGCATACGCGTCGTCGTTGACCAGCGTCAGAATCCGGTCGTTGAGCTCGCGAATATAATTGATCGACGATGGATCGGGAATATAAGCCGCTTTTCGGGCGATGCTGTTGCTCAAAACGCCCCGCGCCATCAGCAGTTCTTTTTCGGCATAATGGAACAACTCCATGTTTTGCAGCGAGAAAAAGATCTGCGGCATCACTTTTTCGAATAGTTCAAAGGCTTTGGTGGTCTGACCCGCCGAGCGCAGGTCGAAGATTTTCTGGAGGATGTCGGCAACGGCCAGTCCCGGCATGACGCCCCGGATGCCGATCGGAACCAGTTCGAGCATGTACAAACCGCCCCAGCCTTCAAACAGCCCGATTTGGTCGTTCGTGGCGCTGATGATGCTTTCAAATTTGGGCGCACACAGCGGTTCTTCCAGCTTCAGGTATTTGAAGTTCGGATTTTCTTCCATCAGGTTCTGGATAAAACCGACGCTGATCGATGCCCCGCCGGGGTTAAAATCCTGAATCAAAACCGGCGTGTCCGGAATGGCCTGCAGGAACGTAGACAGGTACTCTTTCAGGGAATTTTCGGGTAAGCTGAAAATGCGCGGTACGGCCAGCGAAATCACATTGGCCCCGGCTTCGATGTTGGCCTGCGCCAGTTTGATGGCCACTTTCAGCGACGGGTGGTTCGACTGGGCCACGATCTTCAGCCGCCCGGCTGCGTGTTTCACCGCCACGCGAACGACCTGAAGTTTTTCATCGTCGGTCAGTTTATAGAACTCGCTGGCGTAGGCGGGCAGACAGGCCGCCCGGATGCCGCCGTCGATGGCAAAATCCACCAACCGGCAAAGGGCTGCTTCGTCAATCTCCTCATTTTCCGTAAACGGGGTAGGAATAATCGGTACAACCCCAAAAAGTGCATTGTCTTGGTTTGTCATAACTATGCTGGTTCTCTTTTAATTACAGTTGTTTTCTTTTGCTGGACCCGGTAATCGACAATGGACAGAAGCAAGGTGGAAGCCAGAACGAGCACCCCGCCGATGATGGCCTGCTCGTTGAGCGTTTCGCCGAGCCAGATGGCCGCAATCGGTAGTCCCATAAACGTGATCAGGTAGTTGGATAGGGCAACCTGGGTGGCATCCAGATTTTTGAGCGCCTTGAAAAACAGGAGCATCGACAGGAAATTGTGAAACAAGGTCAGCGAAATCATGCCGATCCAGGTGTTGGTGGTAAATTCGGGAATGCGCGCAAACATGTCCGGTTCGTAATACAGGACCAGCGGAGTCAGCAGAATCGACATCACCAGGTAGGTGTAAAACACCATCTCCATTTCGGTAAACCGGTCGGCGATTTTTTTGCAACCCACGTTGTAATAAGCATTTCCGAGGATCGCCAGAAAAATCAGCAGGTTGCCCAGCGCGTATCGCGAACCCAGATCCACCTGCTTGATGTCGTTGGTCGAGCACAGGGCGACGCCGACAATGGCAATGCCGAAGCTGATCCACCGGGCGGTATTCATTTTTTCTTTCAGAATCAGAAAGGCAAAAACGGCGGTAATGATGGGCAGCGTCATCACCAGAATGGCGGCATTGCTGGCGAGCGAATACTGCGTTCCCCAGGTCATGAGCACCTGCGACGGAAACGCCCCAACGGCCGCCAGCTGCACGAAAATCAAGGCGTCGGACAGCTTTTTACCGCCTTTGCGAAAATCCCGAACCACGAACGGTGCCAGAAAAAGCGTGGCCAGCAACATCGGTGCCCATACCGTGAAATACGGTTTTACCTGAGCCTGGGTGAGCTTGATACTCGTAAAATGAAAGGCCCAGATGACATTGCAGAAAAACAGAATGCCCCACGACAAAAGCGATTTTTTCATAGGCTGACGCGTAAATTCCGGTGGGTGGTGTAGGTAGTTAAGGCACTGTAATCCAGTTCGATGCCCAGCCCCGCTCCCGATGGAACCAAAGCCGCCCCGTTCTCAAACCGGATGGGTTCCACAATAAGATCGTCGGTGCGGACCAGTTCGCCAAACAGATCGGACGGCAGCGTGCAGTTGATGCTGGCAGCCGCAATGTGCAGCCCCATCGTTTCCGAAATGCCCAGATCGACCTCCGATCCCCGCCAGCAGGATTTGCCTTCCAGGTGGGCGATTTCGGCCAGTAAAACCGAGTTGTACGCCGAACCGTTGATGTTGTAGCCATCGACGGCGTCGGCACGAACAAAGGCGATGATGTCGCGGATGTCCTGCGTGTAGGGTAGCGAAATATGGCGGTAAATCGGCATACCCAGCGTTTCGCGGAGGTACTTGAAACCCGTTAGATCAGTGTGCAGAACCGGATCTTCCAGGCCCAGCATGAGGTCTTTTTCCACACCCTCCATCAGCCGGAGGGTCGTTTCCACGTCGGTCCACCGCTGGTTCGGGTCGAGCAAAACTTTGATACCGTCGCCACATTTCTTCCGGATTTCTTCCGTCCACAACCGAACGGGGTCTTCGTCGGAGCATTTGAATTTGAACGCTTTATGGCCTTTCTGCATCGCTTCCCAAGCTTTCTGCGCGGCATCTTCGGGCGTCCGCCGACCCGTCCAGCCGAAACAGTCGACCCGGTCGCGGTAGGCTCCGCCGAGCAACTGGCACACCGGAACCGTCAGCCATTTGCCCACCACATCCAGAATCGCCGACTCGAACGCTTCGTATATCCGCTGGTCGGAAACCGGCAGCCGTCGCCAGTTCAGCTGCCGCACATCCTGCCCCACCAACTGCTTCATGGCTTCGTGAAGCAGGGGTTCCGAGGCACTGCGGTAGGTTTCGCCAATGCCCGTCAGGCCGTTTTCCAGCGTCAGTTCCAGAATCCATTTGGGCTGGTTGGCAAATTCAGTCCAGCTTTCGCCGGTCAGGAATTTCCGGGCGAAAGCCGCATCCCGGTCCCGTACTTCCTCCGAGTTCAGGCTGTTGGGTTTGGCCGGAACCACAACTTCGGTGGCTTTGATCGATTGAATACGGCTCATTTTTCGGGGTCGGTGAACGTGGGCCGGTAGCTTTGGGCCAGCTTCCGGATGTCGTAACTAAAGCGGATGAACTGTTCTTCCCACTGCCGCGCCGATTCGGGCGTGTAGGCGTAAAAGCCGTGGGCATTCTGTACCCCTCTGGCTCCTCCGGCCACGAGTTCTTCCATCATTTTTGGCGTCGTGATCGTGTTGCTCAGGTCGGGAAACAGGTCCTTCATCACGGTCAGGTAGGCCGGAATACCGGTCAGGTCCATGAACCGAAACGGTCCGGCAAACGTGATCCAGTAGCCCAGATCGTTGCGCAGGGAGCGGTCGACGTCTTCGACGGTGGCGTATCCGTTTTCGACCAGGTTGAACGCTTCGCGGAGCATGGCGTACATGATCCGGTTGGTGATAAAACCGCGAATGTCTTTTTTCAGCAGCGACGGCTCCTTGCCCCAGCTTTCGGCCAGTTCGCTGATCTGGTGCGCATACCGCACGTCGGTTTCGTGGCCGCAAATCACTTCCATAAACCGGGTGATGTGGGCGGGTTCGGCCCAGTGAATGCCCAGCAGCCGATCCGGATGGTTCAGGCCCTGTTGCAGCACCGTCACCGGAATCGCCGACGTATTGCTGCCAATGATGGCCGTGGGTGCCAATACGGTTTCGAGTTGTTGGTAGACAAGCTTTTTTTCGTCTACACTTTCGGTAATCGACTCAATGACAACAGAATGGTCGCGCAGCTGCGTGACGTCATCGGTGATGGCCAACTTTTGCAGCACGTCGTCGGGGCTGGCCTTCAGCAGGTTTTCGTCCCGAAGTTGGTGCAGGTATTCCCGGATGCGGACCCGGGCTTCGTCGGCCTGGTCCAGTTCTTTCACCAGGGCGGTGACCTCGTGGCCAGCCGCCAGAATGCAGGTAGCGATGCTGCTGCCCATGAGTCCCAGGCCCACGGTTCCGATGCGTATTTTTGGGCTCATGGGGCTTTTGGGGTTATTCGCGCGATGGCGTCGATTTCGATTTTGATGCCGTCGGCCAGCACCGACTGAACGGTGGTGCGGGCCGGGCGGATTCCGGTAAAAAACGAGCCGTAAGCCGCATCGTAGCGGTCGAAGTCGCCGATATTTTCCAGGTGTACGGTGCATTTTACGATATCATCGATCGTGCCACCGGCCACCTCGACAATCGTCTGAATATGGGCCAGGGTGTGGAGTGTTTCTTCCTCGATCGTACCGTGAATCACCTCCCCCGTTGTTAGGTCCAGCGGGCCTTGTCCGCTGATGAACAGCAGGTCGCCCGCCAGTACACCCGCTGAATACGAGCCGGTATGGGTGGCTTTATCGGGGTGTTTAATTTCCAGTTTACTCATGACTTTTCGGCTAAATTGTGGGATAAGGGCCAGGTTTGAAACGCTTCCAGAAACCGGACCAGCGCCGTCAGCGCGTGCCCGAACAGGTGCTCCCCTTTCCGGGCGGTTGCCAGCTGGGGTTCGCCACTGCTGCCGTTGCCGGAGACAAACGCCGTCTGCTTGAACACCGTGATGCCCCGGTAGGGCTCGTCGTCTTCCCAGGGAACGTAGCCGTTGCTGGGGGGGCGTTGCGCCCGCTCGACCCGATCCATCCAGACTTTTTCGGGAAAAAGGTGTAGCATCAGGCTGGTTTCGTATTCGCAGGCATGGCTCAAGGCCGGACTTTCCATCGGCGGATCCCCGGCGAAGGCTTTTCCCGCCAGTTCCCAGTAGGTCGCCAGGGCAATGGTGGGCTGGTGACTCGCGTCGAACCGGTGACACAATACCGCCAGCGCCTGCCGGACCGGCGTGATGTTGCCACCGTGGCCATTCAGCAACACAATGCGTTGACAACCGGACCCTACCAGCGAATGGACCAGATCGATCACGACCTGCGTATACAATTCCGGATTCAGACTGAGGGTACCGCCGAACGACAGGTGGTGGTGGCTCGACCCGAACGGTAGCGTCGGGCAGAGCAATACCGTATCGGGCAAGGCTTTTTCGGCCTGTTGCGCCAGTTCTGTTACCAGATCGGTATCGGTGGAAACAGAAAGATGCAGACCATGCTGCTCCACAGCGCCCAAAGGCAGCAAGATAACCTTGTCTTTACCAGCCTGCTGAATGTCACGATAGGTAGACGCAAAAAAGAGCATAAATGGGTCACTGATTTTTGACTACAAAAAAAGCATATTTTTGTTAACAAATAAACAAATTCACCAATTTTAATCGGTCTTCCAGAAAAGTTGGGCGGCTGTGGTGTTAAAAGTCGGGTTTAAACAGCTCTTCAAACGGCTGGGTGGCTACGTGCTGGGGCGGGTTTTGAATCCGGTAGTCGTTTACTTTCTGCGCTAATTTCTGCCAGAACGCGTGTTCTACGTCAAACCGCCCCAGAATCGTGTTGAGCCGGTAGGGCAAATACTCCGATTTCCAGGCTTGCTCGTATTCCGATTTTAAGGCCCCGTTTTCATCCATCAGGTCGACCAGCAGACCGTGACAGGGATAGGTCAGGTCGTAGACAACAAAGTCATTTTTCTTTTTATCGAGCATCGATTGATTCCAGCGGTCGCAGATGGTTTTCGCCCACAAAAAACGGGTCGTGGAATACGCAATCAGCCGGGCCGAAACCAGCAGTGAATTGATCATACCGGCATCGGCCGGATCACAGTTGCGGAGCGCCGTAATGAGCTCGCCCTGCGCCTTTTCGCTCAGTTTGCGCGCTTTTTTGAAATCGCTGAGGTGCTCCTGCGTGTTTTTAAGGTAGTAGGGCAAAAACGGGTTGGCCCAGCTTTCGACCAGCGTTCCCCGCGGCATGCCGTTGGTGTTGCGCCCCAGGCACCGATCAAGATACACATTGGCCTGGGCCAGATCGTTGAAGGCCGAGTCGAGACTGGCGGCAACGGAAGGGTACACGATCGCGGCATACGATCGGGCAAACGCTTGTTTAGCAGGGCTTTTTCCCTGCCAGGCGCCAATGCTGCCGTAGGCCATAAACAGCCACGAAGCCCGCACAAACGGCTCGACGGGATCGGTCCAGACCGAGTTGATGAACCCCAGCGTTTTATGACGCATTCCGGCCCGCAGGCACAGATCAATGTTGGTGTAGGTATAGTCGGCATCGGGGTAAATATGGCCCCAGCCCGATACGGCAGGCTGAATCAGGAACGGTTTCTTTTCACTCAATACCGGATTCAGGTACCGGTTTATTTCGACCGTATCGGGTTTGTATTCCCAGATAACCGGTATCACGTCCGGCGGCAGTTTTTTCATAATGTCCGGATAATAGTTGTTCATATCCGTCCAGGCCATGACGGTTTTGCCGTACTGCCTCAGCTCCGTCTGAACAAAATCGAGCTGTTGCAACCACAGATTCTCGGAGTTGATGGCGTGGTCTTTGTCGTCGGCGATGCGTTTGGTTTCCCAGGTTTCATCGAAGCCAACGTGGATAAAAGGGCTGGGAAACAGCGCGGTATATTGCCGGAGCCAGTTTTTGAGCAGCGCATTCACGGCGGGCTGGCGCGGGTCGAGTTCGTGCCCGTAGGCACCGATGGCCAGATCAGCATAGTGTTCCTTGCGCAGAAGTTCGTGCAAATGGCCGTAGAGGTTCAGAAACGGAATGACGTCGATGTGCCGCTGCTTGCCGTACGCAATAATTTCCCGGATCTCTTTTTTGGTGTAGCCCGATTTATAGCCCAGCGTCGGAAAACCGTCCAGTTCAATGCTGACTTCGTTGTAGAAATAATACTGGTTGGTCTTCCAGCGGGCCAGAAAATCGATCTGGCGTTTTATTTCGTCCAGCGTCAGCAAACCGCCGTGGGCAAAATCCATCATGATGCCGCGGTAGGTCAGTTTCGGCGCATCGTCGATCGACACGACGGGCCAGGCAGCCTCCTCCCCCGACCCCTGCATCAACTGCCGGAGGGTCTGAATGGCGTAAAAAAGCCCCGTTGAAGTCTGGGCCGTGATCTCGATTTTCCGGGCCGTTAGCCGAATGCGGTACTGCTCCCGGCGACTGGCGCCCTCTCGGTCGGCCACTTCCGGCAGCTCGCGGCCCGGTTCGGCAATGACCCACGTCAGCGTTGCTGTTGCGGATGAGCTGGCTTTTTTGAGGGGTTTTCCGGTTCGCTCCCGAACATACTGATTAAGCGTGGTTAAAGCGAATGAAACGTCTTTCGGGGCCGATACCGGTAGAAAAACCGCCAGATTCGACACGGAAAAACGGCCCGTTCCGTAGTGAACCGACTGCGGTTCGGGAAACAAAACCGGTCGGGTTTGGGCCAGAACCGAGGTAACCAGCAGGCTGGCAACCCCCAGATAGAGCAGAAATCGCATGCTACACTTTTTCATTTTTGACTACTGGTTACTTTCCCGGCCAGTCCTGCAACGGAAGGCTCGTTTGGCGGGCATTCGTTGTCGGAACTGAGCCGGGAATCAGGAAAACCTGAACGGCTTTTTTTGTATGGGCCGGAACCCGCGTATCGAATCCAACCCGAATCGTACCCGGATTCGGTTCGTCATACGCACGGGGTGCCGTTGTCGGCCAGGTTTGGATCCGGATGTCGCCATCGGGACTAAACAGGGTTAATTTTTTTCCGTTTCGGGTCAATTCCGCCTGGTTGTTGCTGATCATTTTTACCGAAGCTGCGGTCAGCATACTCCAGCGAACCGTGGCCGGGGCCGACCCGGTTTCCACTTCATCCCGGATCAGGACGCCGGTGTTTTTAAGGAGGGCGATGCCCCGTCTGGCGTTGGCCAACTGCCCCTGATACAACGAACTCAGGTCAACGACGGCATTTCTGAAATGCGGCTGGTCAGAAAACCGGGTAATTCGGGCAATGCCTTTCACCCGTTGCAGGGAATCATTGACGGTGAGGGTGTTATGGGAAAAATTGTTGTACCTGAAAATCTGCCAGCGCTGACCGTGCTGCCGATCATCCCACAGATCTACGTTTTTAAGTTCCAGCGGGGTGTAATCCTGAAACCCGAAATCCATCGCCCAGCGAACGCCATCGGCATCCATGACAAACGAACCGGCATCCATGTGCCCGTGCGTTACCAGCGGAGAACCGCCTTTTATCCCGACGAACAAAGCACTCGAATCGGTCCAGGAGGTGCGCATCAGGGCCACGGGATTTCGTCCGGCACCGGTCCAGAAGGTTGTTTTGGGGGCTTCGATGCGGTCGAGCCTAGTGGTGTCCGCCCAAATCATCAAAGCCGGTAACAGCCGCTCGGAAACCTGCTTCAATCGGGCGGGATTGGTCAGAAAATGGCGTTCCGACCACAAAAGCGAGGGGTCGTTCCGCTGGTGGGCAAACCAGAACATGGCGGGTTGCAACGTGCTTCGTTCGGTGGCATCGGAATAGTTGAACGACTGGCCGGCGGGTCCCACGACGTGCAGCAGGTAATCGGCGGTTTTATAGAATCCCCGGTTTTTTTCCAGCCCAAAATTCGTTTTAAATACCTTCTCCAATGCATTCAGGAACAGCACGTTGAACGTGGTGCCGTAGCCCCAATACGTGTACCCTTCCGCAAAAGCGCCATCGGGTTCGTAATCCTTCATGGCAATTGCCACGCTGGCAATCGATCGGTTGATGAGCCGGGAAGCCAGTTCGGGAGCGTCTTCATAAAGGGCCAGCGCCCCGAAGCTGAGTCCGGCATTGCACACCTGATTCCAGTTGTTGGTCACGGTCAGCCACTTGCGGTAATGCGGAAAGGCCGGATCAAAAGCCGTTTGTACGCCTTTGGTCAGCAAGGCCGTCCGAATTTTGGTCCGGGACGTTTCCGAAAGTTCCGGGTAGAGCCAGTCGTAGCCAATGGCCACGCCCATCGTCATTTCGGCCACATCGAGGTAATGGCTCGGATTCCAGTCCGAAAAAGCCGCCACTGCCAGCAATTCCTGCTCGGCCCGTTGCAGGTATTTCCGGTCGCGGGTCGTCCGCCAGGCGTAGCTGAGGTGGAATACCCGAAACAGACAGGTTCTGGATTTGTCGAGCAGACGAACGCCGTACAGTACCCGCTCCACGGGCCTGGTCGGCAGCAGGCTGTCGCATTGCTGCAGGATGTGAGCGTGAACGGCCGCCCAGGTGGTATTGGTCCTGATTTTCTGAAGAATCGCTTTTTCTTCCCCCTTCGCCAACAGCAGCCTGGGATGTTCGGGCAGGACCAGGCCCGCCGGTAAAAACCGGGGGGTATCCAGGGCCGCTACCTGAGCCCGGACCGCCCCTACAGCCAGCAGAAAAACAACAAGCGCGGAAAGAATTCGCATGTTAAAGATGGGTTCAGGTGGCACAAAACGGGTTCGTCGTGTCAGGCTACTGAGCCTGACACGACGAAAACCAGCTTAATTTTTATCCCACCACAAGGGCGTTGCCGCATTGTCGGGGCCATTCAGCATCTTGACGGCTTTGGCCACTTCGGCAGCGTTCGTCTGCTTTTCAGCATCCAGAAACGGCATTCGCCGAATGAACGTACCGGCGGGCAAATCCGTGTTTTCGGTGTGAACAACCGGGTATAATTTGGGCAAACCGGTTCGGCGTACTTCCGCCCAGCCTTCCATACCGTCCGGAAACAGCGCGAGCCATTTCTGCTGGGCAATCTGTTTCCGCTGCATGTCGGCAGAACCGCTCCATTTGATCGGATAATCATTGACGGCGGGAGAATTCATGCCGTCCTTCGGCGCAATGGGAACCGCCGTACTGGCAATGTAGGCACTGATGGCGGCCTGGTCGGTAATGCCCCATTGGGTCATCGACATTTCGATCCCTTTTTTATAGAACTCTTCTGCCGTACCGCCCATGTTCCAGCCGTTCAGTGCACCTTCGGCCCGCAGGAAATACGCTTCGGCGGTATGCATGAGGTCCTGCGAAACGTTGTAATTGGTTTTCCAGTCATTCGCCACCCGGTTGACCCAGCGCGTACCCATGTTGGACGTATAAGGCCGGGAATTGATGTCGATGATTTTTTCGGACGTAAACAGCCCGTTCCGAACGCCTTCGTGTGTACCGGTGGCGACCGCAGGCTGAAAATAAATGGGCAGTCGCGGATCGTTGTAGCCTTTCAGAATGGATTCCATCGTGGCACTCATCCGGATGTCGTCCCACCCGGCCGTAACCGCCAGCCCATTGTATTCGTTGTAGGTCGTGGTCGATTTCGGCATGTACGCGTCATCGGCGACATCCGTCAACACCCCGGCCGCCACGGCCGCTTCGGCCTGCTGTTTGGCCAGCGCGGGGTTCACTTTCGAGATTCGCAGGGCGAGTCGCAACCGCAGGGTGTTGGCAAATTTCATCCAGGCCGTAGCCGGGCTGGCGTTTTTGTTGTAAACCAGATCGTAGGTACCGAACGGTTTTTCGGTTGGATGCGCCTTCAATACCGTCGCTGCGGTTTCCAGCTTTTTGAAGAAATCATAATAGATGGAATCCTGGGGCGTGTAGGCAATGTAGCGTTTGCCCGAAGCGGCATCGAAATACGGAACCGGTCCGAAATAATCGGTCACGCGGTGGAACATCCACACCCACCAGATGTTGGCCAGGGCGTTTTCGGACGATTGCGCCGACGTTCCATTCAGAATCGTTTTCAGCTGCGGGGCCGCCGAGGTATACACCGGGTTCCAGCAGGCCGGCATCCAGTCCTGCCGAACCACATACCGGTCGGTGGGAAACGACTGCGCGGCCTGGGCAAAAAACTGGGAATACACCGACGCTATCGTACCCTCGCCCACTTCAAAATTGTCGGGGCTAAGCGTTGGCGTCATCAGGGCATAGGCAAACAGAAACGGGTATTCCGTGGTGCCCACGCTGCTGATCTTGGTCGGATCGGTATTCATCGTATCGAACTGATCGGTACAACTGGCCAGGCCAATGCCTGCCAGGGCAATCACCACGAGCCGCGTGGTTGCCGAATAAAGGAAATTGAGCCGTTTTAACATGGGAATAGCGGTTAGAATGACAGTTTGAGGTTCACGCCAATGTTGCGGGTCGAAGGCAGGTTGTAATATTCCACGCCCTGGTAGTTGCTGTTGCCGAAGCTAACTTCCGGATCGAAATCCATTTTCCGTTTGCCGACGCCCGGAATGTCCAGAAGCGCATTGCCGCGGTACAGGAAAAACGCGTTGCGGGCCACGAACGACAACCGGGCCATTTTGAAGAAACCGGGCAGGTTTTTGAAGTTATAGCCAAACGTCAGTTCACGCACCCGAACATTGGTGGCATCGTAGGTAAAGAATTCGCCCCAGGAGTAATCGCCCTGCGCGACGGTTTGCCAGAATTTCTCACCATTAATGGCAACGGCATTGGCCTTGCCTTCGGGCGTCACACCGGGAAGCACCCAGGAAGTGCCTTCCCGATTGGCCACGGTGCTGGCGGCCGTACCGGCGTAGGCCATCTGGGCGGCCGTCCCCGAGGTAACGATTCCACCAAATTTACCATCGACCAGAACGGACAGGTTCCAGTTTTTGTAGGTAAAACTGTTGCTGAAGCCCAGCGTGAATTTGGGGTTGTAGTTGCCCAGCCTTTCGATCGCGTCACTTTTTACCGGTACGCCATTGGCATTGACCACGTGTTCACCGTTCAGCTTTTTCCAGGTATACCCGTACAGATCGCCGTACGAACCGCCTTCCTTGATCACCGGCGTTGCCATGCGCACGTTGGCCGACGAACCGAGGTAGAACAGGCTCACGCCTTCGTAGAGCGCAATCACCTTATTTTTATTGAGCGCGTAGTTCAACCCGACATTCCAGGCAAAATCTTTTTTCACGACCGGTTTGCCCGTCAGCATGACCTCAAAGCCGGTATTCTGAATGTTGCCCGCGTTCACATTGAGCGTCGAATACCCGGAAGAAGCCGGCGATGCCACCTGCAGCAGCTGGTTTTCGGAGTTGGTTTTGTAATACGTCAGATCGATTCCCAGGCGGTTTTCGTAAAACCGCCATTCCGTTCCGAGTTCGAGCGACTGGGTCAATTCGGGCTTCAGATCGGCAATCGCCTTGGTGCTGCTGCTGGCAACATACCCGCCGAAACCGCCCCGGATGTACGTATACGTCTGGCCCAGCAGGTACGGATTGGCGTCGTTCCCCACTTTGGTGACGGAGGCCCGGATTTTTCCCAGACTAACCCAGGTGGGCAATTTGAACATTTCGGACAGGATGGCCGATACGCCAACCGAGGGATAGAAGTAGGAATACGGTGCGGGCAGCGTGCTCGACCAGTCGTTGCGGGCGGTCAGATCCAGAAACAGATAATCCCGGTACGAAAGCTGGGCCGTTCCGTAGAGCGACTGAAGTTGCCGTTTGGTGGTTGCGGTTTCCACCTTCAGCGTCGTGGCGTAACTCAGGTCGTATTTGTTGGGAAAACCCAGTCCATCGGCAATGTTGACGCGGTGGCGCAGGCTGCGGTTCAGCAGCGACCCACCCAGATTGTAGTTGATTTTCAGATCAGACGTCAGGCGGTTCGTGCCCGTCAAAAGAATATCGGCATTTCGTTCGGCCACGTAATCGTTGCCTTCCGAGTAAAAACCACCCGGCTGACGGGCGTAATTAACCGTATTGTTGGCGTATTTCTGGCTGATAAAATCGTTGTAACTATCGGAACTGATGCGTCCCTGGATGTTCAGCCAGTCCGTCAGTTTGTAGCGCATCACCATTAAACCGGTCATCCGGCTCCGGTTTTCGTCGTGGTGCGTGTTGTTGATGGTCCAGTACGGATTCATGTATACCGGATCGGGGCTGGTCCAGTAGGTCGGCGTTTCGACCCCGCTCAGGCTCACGTTCTTATAGGTCTTCAGGGTGGCCGGATCGACACTCCGCGGTATTCTGAAAATATTGGCGACCACCAGGCCATCTCCGCCGACACCGGGTTTGTCGTAGATATTCTGGAGCATGTAGGTCAGTTTCGCATCGACGGTCAGGCGGCTCGTCAAATCCACGCTCAACCGCCCGTTGAAGGTATTTCGGGCCAGGTGGTTATTCGGTACGATGCCGTTGATGTAGTTGTTGGAGTACGAGAGGTAAGTCTGTATTTTGTCGGAACCACCGCTGACGCCAATCGAATTGTTGGTTGAAACGGCCGTCCGGAAAAAGTCACTGATGTTGTTCGGATACGCCTGAAGGCCCACGGTATTGCCCTGCCAGTCGGTCACACTTTGTCCGGCAATGGCCGGTCCCCAGCTTCCGTTGGTCTGCGTCGAGTATTTACCGCCCGCGCCCTGGCCATACGAATTCTGCAAATCCGGTGTGGTCAGCGCCTGGTCCATCGTTACGCCGGAATTGATGTTCACGTCGATCTTGCCGCTTCTGCCTTTTTTCGTCGTAATGATGATCACACCGTTGGCTGCCCGGCTGCCATACAGGGCCGCGCCAGCCGCGCCTTTCAATACGTTAATCGACTCAATATCATCGGGGTTGATGCTCGACGCACCGTCGCTCCCACTCTGCCCTCCGGCATCCGTGCGAATCTGACCGGCGGGCGTTGAGTTATCGACGGGCACGCCATCCACCACGATCAGCGCATTGTTTGAGCCCTGAATCGACCGGTTGCCCCGCAGCACAATCCGGGTGGCACCACCGGGGCCGTTGGCCGATGGTGTAATGGTTAACCCGGCGATTTTGCCCGAAAGTGTGTTGGTAAAGTTGGCGTCCCGCACCTCGTTGATCTGTTCCCCGCCGATTTTCTGGATCGAATACGTAATCGTTTTGGCCGCCCGTTCGATTCCGAGCGCCGTTACGACCACTTCGCGCAGAACCATGCTGCTTTCGGAAAGGGTGATGTCGCCCAGCGCCGAGCGGCTGCCGATTTCAATTTCCTGCGGGGTCATTCCGATGTAGGAAATGACGAGCGTGCTGATGGTGCTGGAAACGGAAAGCGAAAACTTGCCCTCCGCGTCGGTGGTCACGCCCGTGTTGCTGCCTTTGGCCACGACCGATGCCCCCGGAACAGCATTTTTCTGATTATCCAGCACCCGACCCGTAATCTGTTTCGTTTGTTGGGCCATCGCCTGGTTCGCCGTCGGCAAACTGACCAGACTCATGGTCCCTTCGATCCCCAGCAGGAAGAGGGTTAGACGGAAAACCCGTCGGATGCGCTTGCCGGGAAAGCGATCAGGACCAATGACAGATGATTTGGCTTGTGTTTTCATAAGGTAGTTGTTCTCAAAATCGCATAATAAAGGGTGTATGAATGAGTTAAGCGTACGCTGAAGAATGGGATGCGCCGGGGTCCGAACGTATCCGGGGCTTTCGGGTAGCACCACCGGTTTTCCGTTTGCCATTCGAATCACTAGCGGTCGAAAAACCGTTGGTGTCGACCCCTATCGTATTTGGGCCACTGATGCGGATAGCATCTTTTATTCGGCTGATCGACAAAAAGGCAATGCAATTCCGTCCTGATTTTGATTACAAATAAAAGCAAATTTTGTAAACAAAATAGAAATAGAAAATAAAATAATTTTCTTCCGAAAATCTGATTCGGACAGCCGGATTAAAAATTAGGTCTGACAATAGGATCACCCAATTCAAAAACGGGGAGCGTACGTACGAGAATGGAATGGATAATGAGGAAAGGGGAAATTCCGGCGTGTAGAAGGGAAAGACCGGATGCGGATCGGGGATCAGAGCCAGCGGGTTGACTCTCATCGACGTATCCGATTCAAAACCGTGCAGTTAAACCCGCTTTGGGGCTTTTTTACTCAATTTCCAATGAAGCGGCCTCACCGCGCAGCAGATGTTTGGTCAGCGCATCCTGGGCGAGTTGCAAATCTTTTTCTTGTAAGGACTTCAAAATCAGCCGATGTTCCTGATCGGTTTGCTCGTAATCATCCATGTAAATCTGCGTTTTGCCGAGTTTTTGATGGAACAGCGGAACATTACTGTTTTCGTAGATGCTTTTCAGTTTATCATTCTGCGCAATATCGATCAGCGTTTCGTGGAACTTGACGTCGGCTTCACACGCTCCGCCAAAATACCCCCGCTCCACCATCGACGTAAAATCATGGCAGATTTCCTCCAGTTTAGCCAGTTGTTCGGCGGTTATTTTCTGAATGGCCAGCCGGATGGCCCCCAATTCCAGAATCTCCCGCAACTCCCGGATTTCTTTGATATCGGCCGCGGTCATCATCTTCACAAAATAACCGCCTTTCTCACCGGGAACGATCAGTTGCTCTCCTTGAAGCCGGGTGAGGGCTTCGCGAACCGCAATCCGGTTGACTTCCAGCTTTTTGGCCCAAATATCTTCCTTCAAGCGAGTGCCGGCCACCAATTGATTGGACAGAATTTTCCGCCTTAATTCACTATATACTTTATTGGCCTGCGAATCAACTTTCATATTTTATAAACAAAAAAGGAATTAATACGCTAACAAATAGAATAATCTCCTAAAAGTAAAGAGTAGCCCATCATCTTCCTAAAAAAAGTTAGCGAAGCCCCCTCTACTTTGCTCTCCATCACCTGGCCAAATGCATTGATTTTATGTCAAATTTCCTTTTGCGGGTGGTAGATAGGTAGAATATCCGGGAAAACGGTTTATTCAGTTATATTCCTTTGTAAAGCATCTGATTGGCTCCGTACCCATGAATTTAGTCGAAAAACAGACTTCCCGAAGATCTTTTCTCAAGCGTACCACCGGTCTGGTTGCCGGTATCGCCGGAGCTACTACGCTGGTTAAAGGTGCTCTGGCGGGTGAAATGACCGCCGGTTTATCCCTGCCGCTGGGCGTTTGCACCTCCTATGACAAGGCCGGTTTATTAAAAAGTATGGGTTTTTCGTTTGTGGAGGAAAGCGTCGGGCGGTTTTTAATCCCGGACGCCGGAGATGAACAGTACGAAAAAAACCGGGTCGCGCTCCAGTCGGGCGGGTTACCGGTTCGGTCCTACATCTATTTTTTTCCGGGTAGCTTAAAGTCGGTTGGGCCGGACCTCCACCACGAAGCCATTTTAAAGCGGGCCGATCTGGCGCTCCGCCGGGCGAAGGAATGCGGTTCCAAAAACATCGTGTTTGGCAGCGGTGGTTCGCGGGCCATTCCCGACGGATTCGACCGGGCCACCGCCAAAGCACAACATATCACCCTGTGCCAGAAAATGGCTCCGCTGGCCGAAAAACACGGCGTAACCCTGGCGGTCGAACCGCTGAACCGGGGCGAAACCAACTTTATTAACAGCCTGGCCGACGGCGTCGAAATTATTCAGGCTGTAAACAATCCCTGGTTTAAGTTGCAATGTGATATTTACCACATGCTGAAAGAGGATGAAAAACCGGAGGAAATCATTAAATATGCCGACTTCATCACGCATTGCCATATTGCCGAGAAACAAAGCCGAACCGCCCCCGGCGTAAAAGGTGATGATTTCAGACCCTATTTCCGGGCCCTGAAACAGATCAGGTACCAGGGCGGATTGTCGCTGGAGTGCAACTGGACCGATTTTGACACCGAAGTAGCGCGCGGAATCGAAGTGGTAAAGAAACAATTGTCGGAAGTCTGAATCCGGTCATAATAGCATTAGTCGATGCGATGAAACTACTTGCAAAAGCCGCTCTGTTCAACCTGGTTATTCTTACCAGCGCGAGTCGTCCCCTTGTCGAGCCTGCGCCACCGCTGGCCCAAACGGTTACGGTTGATTTAAAAGAGGAATTCCAGACCATTCACAGTTTCGGAGCATCCGACTGCTGGTCGGCCAAGTTTATCGGAACCTGGCGCGATGAGACGAAAAAGAATCAGATCGCCGATCTGCTGTTCAGCCTCGATACGCTGGCCAACGGGCAACCCAAAGGAATCGGCCTTTCACTGTGGCGCGTCAACATCGGAGCGGGCAGTTTTGAACAGAAAGACAGCAGCGCGATTCGCGATGAATGGCGCCGGGAAGAATGTTTCCTGACCCCCGACGGACGGTATGACTGGAGTAAACAGGCTGGCAATCAGTGGTTTTTGCAGGCGGCCAAAAAGCGCGGGGTTCGCTATACGCTGGGCTTTACGAACTCTCCGCCCGTTCAAATGACCCGCAACGGCAAAGCGTTTTCGCCCGGCGGGAAAAGCTTTAATCTCAAACCGGCGGCTCTCGGCCCATTCGCCGATTTTCTGGCGACCGTGGCCGACCATTTCAAACTCGATTACCTAAGTCCGATCAACGAACCGCAGTGGGACTGGACCGCGGGTAAAAATGGCAAAGCCAACCAGGAAGGTTCACCGGCCGAAAACACCGATATTGCGGCTGTCGCCAGAGCCTTATCGGAAAAACTGGCGGCCGGCAAAGCCCGGACAACGGTGGTGACCGGAGAAGCGGGCCAGCTGGATTATCTCTACGGGAAAGCCGAGAGCGGCCGGGGAAATCAGCTTGATTATTTTTTCAGGCAACCCACTTCTCTGGCCAAACTTCCCAACGTTGAACCCATCTGGACCTATCACAGCTACTTTTCAACCTGCCGGGATTCGGCCCTGGTGGCCATGCGTCAGACAGTAGCGCAACGCGTGAAAACCATTGGCAATCCGCAGCTCTGGCAAAGTGAGTTCGGGGTGCTGGGCGACATTTGCGGGCAATACAACGGCAGTCCGCGCCACACCGACATCGCCTATGGCCTGTATGTGGCCAAAGTGATTCACCACGACCTGACACTGGCTAACGTAACGTCGTGGCAGTGGTGGCTGGCCATCAATCCGTACGATTACAGCGACGGACTCGTCTATATCAACGGTCCCGACGGCACCTACAAAGCGCATAATAACGCCCGGCACGATGGGCAGGTAATCGACTCGAAACAGCTCTGGGCGTTGGGTAATTATGCCCGGTTTGTGCGTCCGGGTATGAAACGGGTTGCGGTTCGCATCGGTACGGCCAGCAACCCGGTGACGGAGGCCGGTCAGTGTATGGTATCGGCTTACAAAGATTCCCGGCGTAACCAGATCGTGCTGGTCTGCATCAACATGACATCCGACACCCAGCCGCTGGTGCTTCCCGGTCTGAAAATCCGAAAGAATCAATGGGCCGGTTACACGACTTCGGCAACGAAAACCCTGACCCGATCCACCGTACCAACCAACCAGGTTCGGCTGGAACCGAAGTCGGTCCTGACCCTGGTCGGAACGTACCAATAGCCGGGTCAGACGGGTGGGCCGAACAGGATTTCCCAAACCTCGCGGGCCGATTTCGCCTTCCGCAAATCCCGGCCAATGTCTACCCAGACGTGAAAGTTGAGATAAACCGGGTTGAAAGACGCCACCGGTTTGGTCAGGCCGTAAACCGGTTCCTCATCTTCTTCCTGAAACGTTCCGAAGATCCGGTCCCAGATGATGAGCGACGAACCGAAGTTTTTGTCGAGATACCGGTCGTTGCTGCCGTGGTGAACGCGGTGGTGCGAGGGCGTGACGAAGAAAAATTCAAACCAGCGCGGCATTTTGCGGATCACTTCGGTATGAATCCAGAACTGGTACAGCAAATCGATCTGGTAACACGTCAGAATCACCACCGGATTGATACCCGATACCCAGGCCGGAACGAAAAAAATCAGCTTTAAATGCTGCGTCCACGAATTTCGGAAGGCCGTCGAAAAATTGAGGTGTTCGGAGGAATGGTGGGTGACGTGGGTGGCCCACCAGACCCGCTGTTTGTGGGCGATGAAATGGGCAAAGTAATTGCAGAGATCAATCAGTGCGTAGGCTACCAGCCACGTCCACCAGTGGGTTTCGATGCGCCAGGGGACGATTTTGTAGAAAAACAATGCCATTCCGAAAACGCTCGTTTTCAGAATGGCATTGATGAGCAAACTGCCCAGGCCAATTCCGACGGATGACCAGAAATCCCGGCTTTGATACCGGTGTTCTTCGTCATGACGGGTCAGCCAGTATTCCAGAAATACCGACCCAAACACCACCGGAGCGGCATAGGCGGTCAGGGGGAGCAAGTCCTGCTCCAGTTGCTGCAAATCCATTCGTTCGTTGTTTACTGTTCGAACCAATGACAATCGTAAGCAACCTCACCCCTATTTTAGATCCTGAAAAATGAATAAGAAATTTCAAAATTTGCTGATAAACAGCCAATTAACTTCATCATTCTGAACCCTAAGCCACTCCGCCCGGGGCAAACACCACGCGCATCGTTTGCTTCTTATTGAACAGATCGTAGCCTTTCATCCCGTCGTCCAGCGACATTTTCTGGGTGAACAGAAAGGACGGGTCCAATCGGCCGTTTTGCATGTGGTCGAACAACTCAGGGATGTATTTTTGGGAGTGCTGCTGACCCATTTTAAACGTCAGGGCTTTATTCATGGCCGCTCCCATCGGAATGCTGTCAACCAGACCGCCGTACACCCCGACGATCGAGACGGTTCCGCCCTTCCGGCACGCCATAATGGCATCGCGCAACACCAGCGGACGGTCGCTTTCGAGCCGCACGTATTGCTTTGCTTTGTCATAATAATAGGCAAAACTGTCCGAAACCGCTTCCATGCCCACACAATCGATGCACCGATCGGGACCACGCCCGCCCGTCATTTCGCGCAGAGCTTCCTGCAAGTTCACTTTGGAAAAGTCCAGCGTTTCGGCTTTTCCGTGTTCCCTGGCCAACCTTAGCCGTTCCGGTTCACGGTCGATGGCAATCACCCGGGCCGCACCCTTGATCCAGGCCGACTGAATGGCCATTTGCCCCACGCCCCCGCAGCCCCAGATGGCCACGGTATCGCCGGGTTGAATGTCGGCCATGTCGGCGGCCATGTAGCCCGTCGGAACGGCGTCGGAAACAAACACCGCCGATTCATCCGAAATGCCCTCCGGAATGACAAACGCACCACGGTCGGCAAACGGCACCCGGATGTAATCCGCGTGGGAACCGGCATAGCCGCCGAAGGCGTGTGAGTACCCAAAAATACCGGCGGATGAATCGCCATAGGCTTTTTCGAGCATCCAGGCGTGCGGGTTGGAGTTGTCGCAAAGCGAAAATGCCTGCGACTGACAGTACGAACATTCTCCGCAGGCAATGATGGAACCCACCACCACGCGGTCGCCTTTTTTCAGTTTTTTCACTTCCGTTCCGACCTCGACCACCTCGCCCATGAACTCATGGCCCAGAATGTCGCCCTGCATCACGGTGGGGACGTAGCCGTTGATCAGGTGCAGATCGGAACCGCAGACGGACGAATAAATGACGCGCAGAATGGCGTCTTTCGGATTGAGAATGGCGGGATCGGGCACCCGTTCGGTGCGCAGATCGCCCACGCCGTTATAACATAAGGCTTTCATGCTTTTCCTGGACGGTTGCGTATTCAGATGACGGTTTTTCTAAAGATTCATTCTCTTTGGTCCGGCCGGAGGACTGGCCTTTGATGGTGGCAATTTCACCGGTTTCCAGCAACTGCTTAAACCGCCGAAGGTCCTGTTTGACCATCTGTTTGAAGGTCGGATTGAACAACTTCATGATCGTCCCGCCCAACTGTCCGGCGGGCGGGCGGTATTGAATCGTGGCGTGAACCTCCGTTCCGCGGCCACCGGGCGCATCGATAAACCGCACTTCTCCGGCGTTGTCGATGCGGGCACCTTCCACCGATTTCCAGACAATGCGCTCATTCTCAACCTCATCGATGATCTGCGCATCCCACTCCACCGAACCCAGCACTTTGGCGAACGGGTTGTCGGCCAACTGAGCTACCCAGTGTGACCGTTTCGGATCAATCTGTTTTATCTCCTTCAGGTGGAACATAAACCGCGGCAGGTTTTCCAGCTGTCGCCAGTATTTGAATACTTCTTCGCGCGGTTTATTGATGGTCAGGCTTTTCGAAATCTCAATGGCATCCACAATTTCATCTTCCTGCGCCGTGTTTCGCCCCAGCCGCTCATTCATCGGACAATACCCTGAGGTGCCCCGGTACGTCAGATACCCACCGACAGCCGCCAGCAGCAACCCGCCGAACGACGCTTTTCGAAGACCGTAGGACAGGAGTAGCGCCCCACCGGCTGCCGACAAAATCCGCTCGGAAGCGCCGACATTAATCTGGCTCGACCCACTTGCCTCCGGTTCAATTTGACCCATTCCGAGTACGTCCGAAACCGGTCTTTTTTCATTTGCCATACCTTGCAGTTTTAATGTTGAACTTTCATAGGCTAACCCGTTCCGCTGGCAGTTGTTTGGAAATCCGAGGCAAGAGCGGACACAGGCCTGAAATTTTAGGCACGGGCGTGGTGCTGAAGTCCCCCGGACTTTGATTTGTGCGATTAAATGATTAACTAGGATTTCTTATTGACTATAAACCCGATTTATAGTCCGTTTTAGAGTCAAACTAAATTCTAACTGAACATGGGTAAAGGAGATGTTAAAACCAAGCGCGGTAAAATCTGGCGCGGTTCTTACGGCGTGACGCGCCCCAGACTGAAAGATCAAAAAGGAAAAATAGCGAAAGTTGTCAAAGAATAACCGCCATTTTCCAGTCATAAAGCCCCGCATCGATGCGGGGCTTTTTTTGTTGCCGGATCTACGCCCGAAGAACTACGCCCAGGCCCGTATAGGTACCTGCCCGATAAAATGCGTAGTCCTGCTCTATGATCAGGCAAAGCACTTATCTACCTTTGATTCAGTCAATTATCTTAAACTTCACCTTTGTATCATGGAGCCAAATACAGAAACCAAAGCCGCTCATTTTGTAGCCGCGCTGGAAGGAATCGAACTGACGAAAGAACAGCACGAACGCATCTCATCCGGTATTCAGGAAGTGGTGATGCGGGAATTAGCGCACATCGACACCCAAGCCGATATCGCCATCGCCAAACGCTTCAAATTTGGTTCGGCTACCATTCGCCCCGGCGATTTGATCAATGGCGTTCGGCTGAAACTGGTCCAAAAGGGCCTCTTCAACGGATGATTACGCCTGAAAATCGGCAACCGGGCAAAGAAGCGTCACTTCTTTGCCCGAGTTACCTGGCCAAACCGGGTGTTCGACTTTTTGGCATCGTACGAGCCGACGGGCGGGTTTCGTTTCTCCAACAGCCCCTTGTCATCGACGCCACATTCGTTGCAGCCGCCCGCCGGGGACGCCCGCCCGAAGAGCGATTCCGGTTTGCCGGCAAATGCGTTCGGAACGGCTGTCACCAATGGAGCGAAGCGAAGCAGGTCTGCACGCTGGTCGACCGGCTGATCGATCAACTGGAGAAAACCGCAGTTGAAAATCTGCCCGGTTGCCCGATCCGCAGCCGGTGCCGGTGGTTCCACCAACGCGGAGCAACCGCCTGCGCCCAGTGCGACGAGGTGATCCGCCACCACGAAATGACCTTTCTGGAAACCACCATCGATTCCTGATTCATCACAGTGCCGTGTGGTACGCCTTTTGCGGAACATTTTCCGTAACTTGATCCTATCATGGCCAAACAAAAACCGCCCAGCCCGCGTCCCCATCCTCGTTCGTCAGCCGCCGACAACCCGCCCCGGCAATCCACACCCGCAGCCACCATTCAGCCACCGTCGGCCAACACCGGTTTTAAAGCGTATGGCTGGCTCGCACTGGTGCTGGTGGCCGTCTTCGTCGCCTATGCGTTCGGGTTTGGCAACGGCTTTGTGGATTGGGACGATTCGGAATACGTTTTCGGAAACCCGTATGTTCTGGAACCCACCGGCGAGCATGTTCGCCGGTTGTTAACATCGGTCGTCGCCCTCAACTTCCACCCGCTAACAATGCTGTCGCTGGCGGCTAATTCGGCCCTTTTTGGCCCCGGAGCCACTTCGTTTATCGTTACCAACACCTTCTTCCATGCCCTGAATACGCTGCTGGTGTTTGGTCTGGCTTACCAGCTAAGCCGTAAAAATCAGTGGGTTGCGCTTTTTGTGGCGGCTTTATGGGGGCTGCATCCCATGCACGTTGAGTCGGTTATCTGGGTTTCGGAGCGCAAAGACGTTCTTTACACGTTTTTCTTCCTTTCGGCCTGCCTCGCCTACCTCCGCTACCGGAAATCAAACGCTGTTTTGTGGCTCATGCTGACTTTTTGTTTGTTTGTCGCATCATGCATGACCAAGGCCATGGCCGTGGTACTCCCCCTGGTTTTGTTGCTGATCGACTACTGGGAAAACGGAAATTCGGGCACCACGCAAGGCTGGAAAACCTCCGTTTTTATCGAAAAAATACCGTTTCTGCTGGTTGCGGTTGGGGTGGGTCTGGTGGCAACGAACGTGCAGGCCGGGGGCGATTTTCACGGCTGGCTACTGCGGATTGCGGAGAAAAAAGACGCCGTTGGGCAGGAGCCGTTTGCCGCCCGGTGGTTCGTCTACGGCAGCTACGGCTTTCTGATGTATCTGGTCAAACTCGTCGCGCCGTTCCGGTTGTCGGCCTTTTATCCCTATCCCGAAAACGTCCGAAACATCGAACCGCAGCACTGGCTGGGGCCGGTCGCTTTTCTGTGCATCGCTGGCTATGCAGTCTGGCAGTTATTTACCGCCAAAACTGAACGGCAGCGACTGGTGGTTTTCGGCATCGGCTTTTTTCTGATTACGATTATTCTGGTTTTACAATTCATGACGGTTGGGGCCGCCATCATGGCAGACCGGTACAGCTACCTCTCCTACTTCGGCCTTATATTCCTGATTGTCTATAGCTTATACCGGTCAACCAGCCTGTCTCCCGCCCGGTTTCGACTGGCGACCCTTGGTTTAAGTGCTTTTTTGATTTTGTGTTTTTACCGGACCACGCAGCAGGTGAAAGTCTGGAAAAACACGGAAACGCTCTGGCTAAACGCCCTGCAATACTATCCCGACAACGACCAGATGCGTGAAGGGCTGGGCGATTATTACGGCAAAAATAACCGCATCGACGAAGCCCTGCAGCAGTTCAGGGCGGCCGTTGACAATGGCAGCAGTCGTTACCACTGTTACGAGGGACTGGGCAATGCCTACGGTCTGAAAAATGATTTTCCGAAGGCGCTGGAAATGTATAATCAGGCCATCCGGCTGGATTCGACCAAGAGCGATGTGTATTATAACCGGGGGCTGACATACAACAAAACCAACCGTTTCCAGGACGCCCTCGGCGATTTCAATAAAGCGCTGGCGCTGGCACCCGGCAAAGATACCACCGTGTTGACGGCACGCGGTTTCACCTATCTGCAACTCAAACAATACCGGGAATCACTGGCCGATTACCAACGCTATCTTCAGCATAAACCCAACGATCCGACGGCTTTGCACAACCGCGGTGTCGACCGGTTTTACCTCGGCGACCGCGCCGGTGCACTGGCCGACATTCGACGGGCCGTTGCGCTGAAACCGGATTACGACGAAGCCAGGAATAACCTGCGGCAACTGGAGCAGGCCGGGCAATAGGCTTTTTTGGTATATTTACGAACGAACGCCTATTCAACGAGCGATGGAAACGATAGAAGTGCCGAACGAAGCAAAAAAATGGCTCCCGGTCTATGCCGGACAGTCGATGAGCAAAACCGACTTCCTGAATTGGAAACCGGACGATGGTTTTGTCTACGAATGGAGTAATGGCGTACTGGAACCCACCTATGGCATGAAGCAGGACGAATTGTATATTATCCAGCGAATTACACGTCGATTCACCGGAACTGTCGCTTATGAACAGTTTTCTGAACTGGTTTCTGAAATAAACTGCTGGGTTACCGATGAGCAAATGCGCCGACCTGATCTGTCATTGTATACGGCTGAACAAATTCGGGAAACGGCGGCTGGTAAAAATGTAATTCCTGCTTTTGTCATCGAAATCATTTCGGAGTATGACGATATTCGGAAAGTAGAGCGGAAGTTGATCGAATATTTTAAGGCGGGTGTACAAGTGGTCTGGCGAATCATTCCGGATATTCGAACGGTTTCGGTGTATACATCGCCCAAAACCGTTGTGATCTGCACGGAGGATGATTTAATTAGTGCGGCTCCAGTTGTACCCGACCTGACCTTGACAGTCAACGAATTACTGAAAATTTAAGTAAATCTATGGGTAAATTTCACGACACCATTAAGCTTCCCCACCAGGCTTTTATCAAAAAACAGCACGTTTTTTTCGTCAGTACGGCTCCGCTGAGTGCCGATGGACGCGTCAATCTGTCACCCAAAGGGCTGGATTGTTTCCGGATACTGTCGGACAACCGGGTTGGCTACATGGATTTGATCAGCAGCGGAAACGAGACGTCTGCGCATACGCTGGAAAACGGCCGCATCACCCTCATGTTCTGCTCGTTTGCCGGTGCGCCCCTGATTCTGAGGTTATACGGAAAAGGACGTACGGTTTTGCCCGATTCGGAAGAATGGGCGGTTTTTGCCCCACACTTCACCATTTACCCGAGTACCCGCCAACTCATCCTGGCCGAAATCGATTTGGTACAAACCTCCTGCGGTTACGGCGTGCCCCTGTTCGACTACGTTGGTGAGCGCGACATCCATTTTGACTGGGCAAAGAAGAAAGGCGAAGAAGGACTTCAGGAGTATATCACGGAAAAAAACCTGAAAAGTCTGGATGGTTTGCCGACGAATTTGGGATTGAAAATCAGCTAATTACTTCATAACAAGAACCGCCCCCCGTTTTTGTATCCGGTTACCGCCCGGTTTTTCCACATCCAGCAGGTACGAATACGAACCCGGCGGCACTGCCTGATCCTTCTGTTTCCCATCCCAGCCCGTCAGGACATCGGTGGTAAAAAAGACGACTTCGCCCCACCGGTTGTATACCGTCAGCCGGGCGGTTCCGCTCAACAGCCCCTGCAACTGAAACCGGTCGTTGATGCCGTCGGCATTGGGGCTGAACGCATCGGGCATAAACACGGTCGAATCGGCCACCGGAACCGGATCGGGTGGTTTGGGTGGTGCATAACAAACCTCGGCAGAAGGCGTAGCCTGCAGGCAGGTATCGGCCAATACGAGCCGAAAACAGACGGCGGTTGTTGTATCGGCGGTAACGCGAATCACCGGATTGGTGGTTTCTGGTCGAGTAGTGGTTCGCACGTAGGCACCACCGGGCACCCGCTGCTCAATGTAGAAGCGGTTTCCGTTTGAATTCCTGATACTCAGGTCGATGGCGTTTGCACTAATGGCCCGTACCTGATCAATAACGGGCGCAGATGCCTGCGTATCGGGCCGAAAAGCAACCCGCGTCGTTCCCCCGCAATTCCCATATAAATGGAGGCCGCGAACCGAAATAACCCGTTGAGTAGCCGTTGAGTACGTATGACTAACCGAAGGAGCTGCACCACCGGCCAACCGCTCCTGGCTGCCGTCGCCCCAGTCGATGGAATACCAGTCGTATTGATACTCAGCCGCTTTTGGAATGCTCAGGGTGACTTTTGTCAAACACCCTGTCAGCACAACTTCCGGTTGAAGCGTATCGTATACCTGAATGATGGCACACGCGCGGAGCTGGCGGCCCGCCTGTTCGGAATACTGAAGAATCCGGAACAAACCGGGCTTTCGATAGGTAAAAACCGGGTCACGGGTCAAGTCGGATTCTTTTACCGTGCCGCCCTGATAATCAAATACGTACCGGATATTTGTTGCATCCCGAAGACCGCTGGAGGCTTTAACTTTCAAGGGCAGACAACCAACTCCCAGGTCAACCTGGAGTGAACCGGTAAATTGTCCCGCAGGTGCGCACTGGTCCGTTTGGGCCTGACTAATGGAGAAACTGAAAAATAAAAAAAACAGGAGAATCCCGGAAAAATGCGGTGCGGTTCTGGCGAGATTCATCGGTCTGTTGCGTGCGATTACGTCAATTTAACCGACTGACCGGATTTGGCCGCCCGGTAAATTGCTTCCACAATCCGGATGTCCCGGAGTCCTTCTTCACCCGGCGCGATGACCGGTTTGTTGTTCATGATGGCGTCGGCATCGTCGTCCATTTGCATGGCCTGCTGCCGCGGAACATCATACTTATGCTCAATTTTGACCCCGCCCGATGCTTCGCCTTTTTGCCCGTTGTAAGCTGAATAGGGTTCCATTTTCAGGAAGCCTTTTTCGCCGGTAACATGCAGAAAATTCATGTTCATTCCGTAGCTGGTTTGCACGGCCGCCCGCGCCCCGCTGGGAAACACCAGTTGAGCCATCGTGGTCTCGTCGAGGCCATTTTTGTAGACTTCCGGCCGGGTTGTATACTGCTGGGCCGTGAGCGAAATCGGCTCTTCGCCTGTTGCCAGACGCGCGCCCTGCAAGACGTAAACGCCCATGTCGTACATCACGCCCCCGCCCATTTCCTTCTTTTGCTTCCAGTGGTCCGTCCGGGCGTCGTAATAGCCCGCCGAACAGCTGACCATTTTAATCTTCCCGATCTTGCCTTCGCGCAAAAATTTAATGTATTCCTGGGTGTTGGGTTCGTGCTGCAACCGGTAGCCCACCGTCAGCAGCCGCTTGTTCTGCTTGCAGGCATCGATCATGGCCTGGCATTCTTTCTCCGTGACGGCCATCGGTTTTTCCACCCAGACGTGCTTGCCCGCCCTGGCCGCCCGCACCACATACTCGCGGTGCATCGACGGTGGCAAAACGACATACACGACGTCGATATCGGGGTTGTTGGCAATCTTGTCGAAATTCTCGTAGTTGTACACATTCTTCTCGGGAATGTTGTACTTCTTCATCCACTGCTCGGCTTTCGATGGCGTACCGGTTACAATACCGGCGAGGTAGCAATTTTTGGTCAGCTGCAAAGCCGGTGCCAGCAGGTCCGTACTGTAATAGCCCAGGCCGACGAGGGCAATACCCAGGCGATCTTTTTTAGGAGCTTGCGCAATGGTCAACGGCGAAAAAGCCAGCGAAGAAGCAATCAAACCCGATTGCTGAAGAAACAAACGTCGAGATGCCATAGATGAGTTATGAATTATGAGTTAAGAGTGCAGCGTTGGCTGACGCATTTGTTTTCAGCTTGCGACAGCCAACCCTGCACTCTTCACTCTTAATTTATTCGTCGTAGCTTAAATTGTATTGCTTCAGAACATCGGCGGGGACGCCTTCCCACTGGTTGGGAGTGTTGCCCACGTAGCCGAGGTCTTTGATGCCCATCTGGCTGGTGAAAAAGCCGGTGGCTACGAAACCGCGCATGGTATTGAAAAAGGTAACGCCCTGCGACATGTCCGGTTTGGCTTTGGCCGGATAGGCGATTTCATCGACAATTTCAATTTGTTGCGCTTTGAGGCAATCGGCAAACTTCTTGCCAAAACGCTTCACACATACATTGTCGAGCCACCGGATTCCACCGCGCATCGGCGTCTGCCACTGGGGTTGGTCTTTCATCATAAATTCGATAAAAGCCGGTACTCCCGCCTGGGATGCACTGCCGGATTTGGCATCGGCCGGAATGATGATGTCGCCCAGCACCGTTACGGTTTTCAGTTCGTGCGGGGTAAAAAACTTGTCCGCATTCAGTTTGGCGTCGCGCTCGGCTTCAAACTTCTGCCGGCCGCCGGGCACTTTCAGCGGTTTGACATCCGGTGGCGACAGGGATTCAGCAGCGGAAATCTGCGGGTTCAAACCGGCAAACCCGAGGCTGCTCAAGGTGATGGCTTTAAGGGAATCTCTACGTTTCATAGTCTGAGATTTTCCCCGCTTACCTCTCTTTTCTCCGCTCAACTCTGCGAAATAGCTTTAACTTGTTTCGCGGAGGTAAGCGGAGAAAAAGGGAGTTTGGCGGAGGTTTAGATGTTTTTTTGCTTGACCTGATCGATGATGTAGTCGGAAGTCCGCCAGGAGTTGGCCAGGATCGTCCACGTAACGTTCTTGTCACCTTGCGACGGGAAAGCCGCTGCGTCGACGACGAACAGGTTTTTCACGTCGTGGGCCTGCGAATACTTGTTCAACACCGAGTTTTTCGGGTCGTTGCCCATCCGCGCCGTACCGATTTCGTGGATGATTTTTCCGGGAGCTTCCAGACCGTAGTTCGTTTCCGGACCCGGTTTTTTGCCCAGGGCAATACCGCCCATTGCGTGGATGATTTCCTCGAACGTATCCTGCATGTGCTTGGCCTGTTTGATTTCGGCTTCGCCCCATTTGTAATTGAAACGCAGCGTCGGAATCCCGTATTTATCGACCGTGTTCGGGTCAATTTCGCAATAATTGCTTTCCAGCGGAACGGGTTCTCCGCGACCGGCCATTCCGATGTTGGCACCGTAGAACCGGCGGAAATCATCCTTCAGACTTTCACCGTAACCACCCGCTTCTCTCGGTTTTCCATCGCGGCCCGGAACAATGCTGTTGCGTCCTTCCATGCCGAATCCGAAGCCGTACATCGGCATTCCCATACCGCCACCGTATTCGATGTGGTAACCGCGCGGGAAGTCCAGTTTCTTGTTATCCAGCCACCAGGGCGAGTAAACGTGGGCCCCGCCGACGCCGTCTTCGTTGTACCGTTTGCGGTCCATGAGCGCAGGAATGAAGGCTCCGCGCGACGCACCGGTGGAGTCATTGAGGTATTTTCCAACCACACCGCTGGAGTTGGCCAGACCGTTCTGGAACCGGGCCGACTTGGAGTTGAGCAGCAACCGCGCCGTTTCGCAGGTACTGGCGGCCAGAACGACCACTTTCCCCATCACCGACTGTTCCGTCATGGTGGGCACATCGACGTACGATACGCCGGATGCCAGACCGGTTTTGGGGTCCGTAATCACTTCCCGGGCCATGGCGCCGTTGATCAGCGTTACCCGACCGGTTTTCACCGCCGGAATACACAATACCGACGACGATGAGAAGTCGGCATAGGCCTGACAGGCCCGGCCGCACTGGGCGCAGTAAAAACAGCCCCCGCGGTCATGAATGGGTTTGGTCAGAATCGAAAGCCGCGACGGAATAACCGGTACGCCAATGCTTTTGCCGGCTTTCTTGATCATCAATTCGTGCAGACGCGGTTTGGGTGGCGGCAAAAACCGGCCATCGGGAGCATCCCGAAGACCTTCTTTGGAACCAAAAACCCCAATCAGATCGTCTACTTTGTCATAATAGGGCGATAAGTCCTCGTAGCCAATCGGCCAGTCTTCACCAATTCCCGTCAAGCTTCTCCGTTTAAAATCATCGGGTCCCATCCGCAGAGAAATCCGGCCCCAGTGGTTCGTTCGTCCGCCGAGCATCCGGGAACGGAACCAGTGAAATTCGGTCCCTTTTACGGCCGAATACGGTTCACCGTCAATTTCCCAACCACCCCAGGCGGCATCAAAATCACCAAAGGCACGGGTTGTTCCGGCACCACGACGGGGCGACTCATACGACCATTTCAGCTGGTTAATATACTTAGGATCAGCAGGATCGAAATACCCCCCGGCTTCGAGCAAACAAACAGTGGCACCCGCTTTGGAAAGTTGATAAGCCGCCATTCCGCCCCCGGCTCCTGAGCCTACAATAACAACGTCGTAAACCTTCGCTGCCTTCTTTATTTGTGGAACATCCATTGATTTTTGGTTTAGTGAGTAGGTCACTGAAATGAATACCTGAATTAGCCGTTAAAAGTAATACTGAATACGTTAAATATCCATTTTTTTAACAGAAAAGCAAATATCCTCTCTTTTATACGTTGAACCACTTCGGGGAGACTACGGGAGCTGCTCGTTTTTTTTCTGCAGCAGTTGCTTTTCGGCCAGCGATGAAGTCAGTTGGATGGCGGCCTGATAATGTTGCCGCGCGCGGTCGGCCTGGTGAAGCTGAGCGTACAGGTCGCCCAGGATGGAGTGGTAATACTGGCTGGTATCCAGTCCTTTGATTTGCAAAACCGCCAGCAAACCCTCCATGGGTCCTTCTGCTTCGGCCAGCGCCACCGCCCGATTCAGGGCCACAACCGGGCTGGGTTTTCGTTCAAGCAAGATATTGTAATACCGCAGAATGTCACTCCAGCTCGTTGCCTGGTAGCTTGGTGCGATGCAATGCTGCATGGCAATGATCGCTTCAAGGTGGTATTCGGTCAGGTCATTGCCCGCTGCCGAAGCCGCCAGCTGGTGTTTACCCTGCGCAATGAGGTCCCGGTTCCAGTGGGTCCGATCCTGATCTTTTAACAGAACGATCGCTCCTGACGCATCCGTCCGGGCGTCGAAACGGGCCACCTGAAAGCACATGAGCGCCAGTAAGGCATGCGCAGCCGGCACGGTCGTTTGCGGATTTTGCGTGAGCAGGAGTGCCAGCCGCATGGCTTCTTCGCACAAATCCTGCCGGATGAGCGTGTCAGGATGCGATGAGGTATAGCCTTCGTTAAACAACAGATAAATACTTTTTAAAACCGCATCAACGCGGATGGGCAGTTGTGGACCGGACGGTACTTCGAGCCGGATTTCGTTCGAGCGAACCTTTTCTTTGGCGCGGTAAAGCCGCTTGGTTATGGTTTCTTCGCTGGTCAGAAAGGCATTGGCAATCTCACGAATACTTAATCCACACAGAATTTTCAGACACATCGCCACCTGCGACTCGAACGGTAGCGACGGATGGCAGCAGGCAAACAACATGCGCAACTGGCTGTCGTTGATCTCCTCTTCGAAAAAAAACCGCTCCATCATTTCTGCTTGCTGGTGTTCACTGGCCAACTCTCCGCTGATTTGCCGGAAAAGCTTTTCGCGACGAACCAGATCCAGGGCTTTATTTTTTGCCACCCGATACAGCCAGGCCGACGGGTTTTCGGGAATGCCCTGGAACGGCCAGTTTCGCAGCGCCTGAACCATCGCATCCTGCACAATATCCTCCGCGATCCCGATGCGGTCGAAACCCAGCATCGTTGCCAATACCGATACCATCCGGCCTGCTTCATGCCGGAAAAGGTGAGCAACAAGGGTGTGCGGTTCAGACATGGGGTTAAAAAATGATGAGTTATGAATGATGAACGATGAATGTGCTGACGCATCAAAATTCATCGTTCATCATTCATAACTCATCATTCAATTACATGAATTTCTGAATCTGCCGCACTTCCACTTTTCCACCGGTATCAAACATGGGGCAGCCTTGGGCGAGGGAAATGGCTTCGTCGAAACTGTCGGCGTTGAAAACCATGTATCCGCCCACAATTTCTTTGCCTTCCGTATACGGGCCGTCCGTAACCACTTTCCCGCCCCCGGTCAGCACTTTACCTTCCGGCAACAGCCCTTCGGTTCCGACCAGTTTTCCCTGGGCGGCAATCCCGCCAATCCAGGTGTTCCATTTTTCAATTTCGGCCTGAAAATCTTCGGGCGACAACGCCTGAAACATCGTTTCATCCATTCGTTGTCCGTGGAAGATGAGCATAAATTTTTCCATGTGCGTACGTAAAGTTTGAGGTGATTAATTCATTTTTGACGGTAAGACGAACGAAGAAATGGAAACCGGACAGGAAATTCAAAACTTTTTTTCAGTCGGCCGTTTTTCCTGCGTCAACAGGAACACCCAAACCAATAACCAACTTATTATCAGTAGTTTATTTATTTGTGAATACTACCTTTCGGAACTAACTGATAAAGTCAGAACGCGGACTAAACGGAATGAATGGATCCATCCGGATTTTAATCCAGGTGAATCTGTTCAATCCGTTTAATCCGCGTTCCCAATCAAAATCGTACCTTTACAGTATGGTACAAATTGGAACGGACGTACAAAAAGCAAAAGACTATCTGGAGTCGGGGCAGGTGATCGGCATACCCACCGAAACGGTTTATGGACTGGCAGGAAATGCCCTGAATCCGGATGCGGTTCTGCAAATTTTCAAGGTAAAAAACCGCCCCTCCTTCGATCCACTCATCGTCCATACCGATTCGATCGATAAAGTTGAGTCGTTTGTCACCCAAATACCGGAACCAGCCCGACGCCTTGCGGAACGGTTCTGGCCGGGTCCATTGACGATTTTATTGCCCAAAAAAGCCATCATTCCCGACCTGGTTTCGTCGGGTCTGGAAACCGTTGCCATCCGGATTCCCAACCACCCGCTGGCGCTCAAACTGCTCGCCATGCTGGATTTCCCGCTGGCAGCTCCGAGTGCCAATCCATTCGGCTACATCAGTCCAACCACGGCCCGGCACGTCGCCGAGCAGTTGGGCCACCAGATTCCGTACGTACTGGACGGCGGCTCGTCGCAGGTCGGCATCGAATCGACCATCATCGGTTTTGCCGAAGGCGGGCCGATTGTTTACCGGCTGGGCGGGATGACGCTGGAAAAGCTGGAAGCGATTGTCGGGCGGGTTTCCGTTCGCAGTCACTCGACGTCCAATCCCAAAGCGCCGGGGATGTTGAGCAGTCACTACGCACCCCGCAAGCCGCTTTTGCTAAAAAAACCGGAGGAAGCCCTGGCAACCTACAAGCCCGAGCGAATTGGCGTGCTGGCCTTTGAAGAAATTACGCGGCTGATTCCGGTGGAGCACCAGCAGATTCTGTCGGTTACGGGGGATGTTTCTGAAGCGGCCAAGAACCTGTTTGCGGCCATGCGCGCCCTGGATGCGTTCGATATCGACGTCATTATTACGGAGTTGCTGCCCGAGATGGGTCTGGGCAGGGCGGTAAACGACCGGCTGCGCCGGGCGGCTTTCAAGTAGGGATGAAAGAAAAGTCAAAAACTCATCTTTTCTTGCGACACCTGAACCGCAACGGTTTTTTGCTGCGCCAAATCAGGTCATTCACACCGCATCAGGCTGCTACGCAAGCCGTTTCACCCAGTATTCGTCCCGTTTTTCGTGAACGGTAACGGTAACTTGCATCAAAGGTTAGATCTTGCAGGATAAATTAGTTGAACGGTTTTTGAACGAACCTTCTGCGGCATCTACACCCACCATGCATACCTCTCTTTTTCTCGCCATGTTGTTCGTGGCAGCGTATAGTTCGGCTTTCTCACAGGCGGATCCACCCCAGCAAACGCTCAATCAATACGTTGCCTTCCTGAATCAGTCGGTGGATGTGGTGGCCGACCGGTTTCAGCTACTGCAGCCGTATTATGCCGCCACGAAACAGTACCGCACCCATCCATCGATGCTCCTGCGATTGCCTTCTTCGGGGCCGCTGGAGGAATTTTATTACCGGAAAGCCCTTGAAACCGCCAACAGCCGCCTGAGTGCGCGGGAAACCCAGCAGCTGAACGCCGAAGCCGAAGCACTCTGGCAACTCCTGGAAGCCTTCGACCAGACGGGAAAATCGCTGGAAACGTATGTCCGGCTGAATGATTACCAGCGCGACGGGTTGAAAAAATCCGATGTGCTGCTGGCGGAAATGCAGAAACAGGTGGGCCAGATCAGCCGGAAGCGGGAAGCTTTTTACCGCCAGATTCAGCGTATTTACCGCATCCATCAACCCTACGATCCCGGCGATGTGTACCTGAAAATGGAACGGGAAATGGTCCAGATTCTGATTCGGGAGAAACAGACGCTGGCGGGCTGGCCGTATTTTCTCAACGAAGAAACCGGGTCGGGCTGGCCGGTCGACAGCATCCGGGACAGCCTGGTGACCGAGGCCGAACGGCTGGCCGATTTTGGCAAAAATGCATCGGCTATCGACTATCCGGCTTCCGGCATGATTAGCGGTTTCAGGAACGCACTGCAATCGATTCTGGAACTTAAACAGAACGCCGTCAATGCCTATACGTTTACCGCCAGACAGACGGCGCGGCACGGTAATGCGGTTTATCTGAGCCTTATTAATCACTATAATAATGATTTACTAGCTTCGTATCAGGCCTTTGTCAAGTACAGCATTCCGGCCAAACGCCTGCTGGAGTATCCCAAATTCTGCCCGGTTTTCGCGCTGGAATCGACCGAAAAAAACACGCCGAAAACGACGCGAACACCACCGTTCAATGACCTTCCGCTGATT
This sequence comes from Larkinella knui, assembly GCF_003858645.1. Taxonomy (GTDB): domain Bacteria; phylum Bacteroidota; class Bacteroidia; order Cytophagales; family Spirosomataceae; genus Larkinella; species Larkinella knui. Next base: position 1,799,141 of record NZ_RQJP01000001.1, read on the forward strand.
CCGTTCAAAACCAACCCGTCAGCCGCCCCGGCCTCCGAAGCCACTTTCCACGCGCTGAACGCCTATGTCGACTTCATCAATGAATCCCTTCGGCAGATGAATCACTTGCAGAATCAGGTGCGCGACTACCAGTCGACGGCGGAATACCACCGCGATTCGGAGCGGAACCGGCGACACAGTCCGTTGACCTATTCGCACAAGGCATTTGAAATACCGTCGGCCGACTATCAACTTTTAGTCAGCGGAAGCAAGACGATTCCGGCTGTTTACCGGACAGCCCTCAACGTTCAGGCTGAGGTTTTAATGGCTATTTTGAAGGAAATGGATGGCTTGAGCAGTGAGCTGGTAGGTTATACGCAGGCGAAACACTATGAGCAGGATGGGCTAAAACGCTCCGATGAGATTCTGGATCGGTATGCGGTTTTGTTCGACATGTTCGATCAGAAAAAAGAACAGTTGTATACCGATGTGCGCCGGGTTCACGAAAGCTATAAACCCGCCAATCCGGCCAGTTCCTGGCACCTGGCGGGGAATGCGTTGCTCAAAACGATCGACGATACCAAAGCGGTTCTGTTTGGTGTCCGGTCGTTTTTGAAAGGAGAAACCGCCCAGATTCCGCCCACGGATAACGTGGCTGCGGACCGCCGTTCGCTGATCACGGATGAATATAAAAACCTGAAAGGGCTGACCCGTTACGGTCGCAGCAACGGCCTTTGCCCCTACTCGCCGTACGAGGATTTGGCCGAAAATTCCGGGCGGTTCGGGGAGATGGCGCAGAAGGTAAAACCGGTTTCATCGACCGGCTCCCACCCCTACGAATCGTTTTATTATTTCTACAATAACGAGTTGGTTTATCAGTACAACAAGTTCAGCGAACTGGCCAAAACCGGTGTTTTGAAAACGATCCTGGAACCCAACGTGTTTGCGTTCCGGCGTCCGATTGGCGCTAAACCGGACGCCGTGGTTATGGCAAACGTGGAGCCGACGGCCCCGAAACCGGCCAATCCGGTTGTTGAGAAAACCGAGCCAACCATCCCGAAACCGGCCAATCCGGCACCAACCGAAGCCGCTCCAACGCTGGACGGCTTTGCAATCAACAACCTGGTGTTGCTCCTCGACGTGTCGGCATCCATGGAGTCGCCGTATAAATTGCCGCTGCTGAAAAAATCCATTAAATCGCTGCTGCCGCTGCTGCGTTCCGAAGATCAGGTCTCGATTGTCGTGTATTCGGGAAAAGCCCGGGTGGTTTTGCCGCCAACCTCCGGCACAAAGACGACCGAAATTGCCCAGGCCATCGACCAGCTCAAATCGACGGGCGAAACCGACGGGAACGACGGCATCCGAACGGCGTATAAGGTGGTCGGGAAACACTTCATACCGTCGGGCAACAACCGGATTATTCTGGCAACCGACGGCGAATTTCCGATCAGCGAATCGGTTTATGAATTAGTCGGACAATCGGCCCGTAAAGACATCAATCTTACAGTGTTAACCTTTAGTCGAAATGTGATTAATTCAGTAAATCTAAAAAGGCTAGCGGCCTTAGGCCAAGGTAATTACGAGCATGTTACTGAATCAAAGGCTCAGTTACAATTGATTCTGGAAGCTCAGGCCAAAAAGGTACCCTAAAAACCTGAGCGATTTCGCAGTTGCCTTTCAATCCGGCGGAAGCCCGGCATCGAATTCGGTAATATCCTCAAATTACAGGATATAAAATCCCTGAAATTGTGGATGGTCAGGTGACACAAAAGCCCCGACCTTTACAGCGTTTTACGGTTTAGCACATTTATTCCCGATCCGATTACATTGATTGACAGATTGTTGACTTTTGATTGTATATTGATCCGATTGCAACCGGTTTGTCGTCGATACTCACACCCATGCGTATTCTCGTTGCTGAAGATCACCGAATTATTCTGGACAGCCTTGCCCTGCTTTTGTCGACAATAGAGGGTGTCGAGGTTGTATCGAAACACACGAATGGCCGGCAAGTGCTGACCAGGCTGGAAATTGAGCCAACCATCGATCTCGTCGTATCGGACGTACAAATGCCCATCATGGGCGGTATTGAGCTGACGCTTCAACTCCGCGCACGGTTTCCGCATGTCAAGATCTGTTTGCTGACGGTGGCCGACCAGCCCGAAGCCATCAAAGAGGCCATTCGGGCCGGAGCGGACGGATATGTGCTGAAGAGTGCCGAACGGAGCGAACTGGAAACCGCTTTGAACACGATCATGCGGGGCAATAAATTTTACAGCGAACAGGTACTGATGCAGTTGGCCCACGATACGGGCCTGGAAATTACGACCGATCCTGATAAACCGCAGAAAATTGCGATCACTGCGCGTGAACTGGATGTGTTGAGATTAATTGCGCAGGAATTTTCGGGGACGCAGATTGCCGAAAAACTGTTCATCAGCCCGACCACCGTTGAAACGCACCGCAAACACCTGATGCAGAAACTGGGCGTGCAGACGACGGTTGGTTTAGTAAAGTACGCGATCAAATACAATCTTATTTAACCCAGTTGTTTCACTTTAAACCCCGCTTTCCTAATGGAAAATGAAATCTATGTCCTATTCCAGGGTTCAGCACAACTTAAGCCTGTCAGTGCCGAAAAGCTTGAGCTTATTTTTCTGGATGATAATGGAAATCCCACGAAAAGGGCCATCACCTTCAGCGCCACCAAAGATCCAGATACGGGCGAAACGAAGCCGCTTATGTTCAAAGCAGCTTCGTTAGACCTGATACTACAATGTGATAAGGCCAACTTCGAAGCGCTCGAACGAAGCGGGGAAGTGAACCAATATTTTCCGAAGACCTACTACAAAATTACAGAAACCGACCTAAACCGAAATGTTATGAATCCGCCTGATCCCCCAATCGGACGGGGCTAATCAAAACCGGGTCCGGATTTTGTTCAAGCGACATTCCCATTGGAACGAACGGTTTCAATGGGAATTTTTATCAGTATCCAGGTGCCTTTTTCCGGTGGCAATACCGTGTTGAAGGTGCCGCCCAGTGAATCCAAACGCGTCTGAATGTTTTGCAGCCCTACGCCCCGTTTGGGCTGATGCAGCAGCAGCCCGATGCCGTCGTCCATCACGGACAAATCCACTCCGGTATCGGTTCGGAATAAGGTAATGGCAACGGTGGTAGCTTTGGCGTGCTTGATGACGTTATTGATCAATTCGAACACAATACTGTAGATATTGAACTCGATTTCTACCGGTAGCCGGTTTTGTAAACCGGTGATGGTGAGCGAGAAATCCAGCGGTAAACTTTGCCTTAACTGATCGATAAGCGTATGCAGTGCGAACGACAACCCTTCCCGCTCCAATTCGGCCGGAAGAATGTTGTGTGAGATATTCCGAACTTCGGCATACGCGTTTTGGATCAGGTGTTTCAGGTTCCCATACACGGACTGTTCGGACTCCGACAGATTGATGGGATTAATCGACTGAATGCTCATGTTAACCGCACTCAGGAGGCCGCTCAGGTTGTCGTGCAGTTCCAGGGCAACCCGTTTGCGCTCAATGGTTTGTCCTTTGTAAATAGCCTCTTTTATTTTCTCATTTTGACTGGCAAGTTCCCGATTGGCTTTGACAAGTTCTGCCGTCCGCTCTTCGACCCGAATCTCCAGCGTTTTATTACTGTCGGCCAGCTGCTCCCGGGCGGTTTCCAGCAAAGCCTTCTGCCGGTCGATCTCCCGGTTTTTAGCTTGCAGCCGCTTGTTGTTCCAATAGAGTAAAACCGCAACGAGCATGATGACCCCGATTCCTCCAAACAGCAGGCTTTGGGTTTGCGCCATTCGCTGATTCTCGTTCTCCTGCTGCAGCTGAATCACCCGCACTTTTCTCAGCTCATTGGTTTTCTCAATATTGTCATAATCAGCCTTTAGCAAGCCGATCCGCTGCTGATTATTTTCTTTGGAAAGGCTGTCTTTCAACTGAACATAGCTTTCGTGCGCCTTCAGGGCCCGGGCAGGCTGACCGGTTTGCTTGAAAATTTTATAGAACGTCTCTTCCGATTCGGCAGCAATACCGCTATTCTTCACGAGCACCGCCGTTTGTCGGGCTCTGGTGCAGTAGGATAAGGCCTGCGGCCAGTTTTTCTGCAGAACGTATACTTCGGCAATATGAAGCAGGATGCTGCCTTCCAGATCGACACTGCCTATTTGCCGGCACAGGGCCAGTGCTTTTTTATAATATTCCAGCGCTTGTGTGGGCTTGCCCATCTTTTGATAGACCCATCCGATGGCGTGCATCCCCTGCGATTCAAACCACGATTTATGCTCACGCCGTGCGAGCTTATACAGGTGCTGATTTACCTTCAAGGCGGCATCCAACTTGCCCTGTTCCCGGTAAATGGCCCCCAGTACGTTCAGAATGGATAACTGTATGGTCACGTCCGGATGTTTGCCCAAAACCGCCAGCCCCTGTTGACAGAGCGTTATGGCTTTTTCATATTCTTTGAGACTGGTATAGGCGTGGGCCAACCCGCTATAACATCTCACCACCCGGGCGTATTGTTCTAGTTTTTCAGCCAGGGTCAGTGCTTTATAATAGATCAGAATACTCTGGTGGTGGTTCCCCCGGATTTGGTATAGATACCCGGCATACTGATAGGCATAGATAAGTTCTTTCGTCCGCTTTGAATCTTCACAAAGTTTAATCAACTGCGCATTGTAGTAAGCCGAGGTATCAATATTTACATCCGAATAGGCACGCATGAGTTCTTTTAAAACCTCACCGCGGAGCGTGTCGGTGCGGTATCCGGCGGGTTGCCTCTGCAAACTTCTCAACTCCCGTTTCAGGCTATCGATCTTCAGCTTCTGAGAAAACCCGGCGTGTGCAACCAGAATCAGGCAAAGGAGCAGATTTTTCATAAAAAGCGGGAGCAGATCAGGCTAATTACATATAAGTAGAAATCAGAACAGGTAAATATCCTCAAATTTCAGGATACAATATCATCATAATCAAGGATTTGGTTACAAAAGTTACATGCAGACCTTTGAGCTACCGGTACAACTGACCCATTCTCCGTCAGCCGGACAGTAAAAAGAGCTGGTGCAAACTTGTTCCCTACCCTTTATGGCAATCGTTACCCATTACCTGATCACCAATCGTCAGATCGACCTCATCGACAGCCAGGAAGTTATCAATCCCGGCGGCCACGAACACGCCGTCGATGACGCCCGCATTTCATTCCGTTTTGCCCGGTATCTACCTCTACCTCAATTTTTTCTAAAACCATGACTACAAACTGTACAAGTCCCGAATGTATTCTTATCACCCTTCTTCTGAGCGGACTGCTTGGTTTGATCGGACAAGGTATCCGTGTCATTGTCGGCTTGAAGAAACTGCGTGAAGAAGCCGCAGCCGAGAACGCCCCCAATCCCAAGGCGGCTTTTGACGACAAGTTCGACGTCCGCCAGCTCTGGCTCTCGCTGTTTATTGGATTTATCGCTGGCTGTCTGGCTAATCTGGGCCGCCCCAAAGGCGAATTTACTCCGGAGGTTCAGCTAGCTATCATAGCCGCCGGGTACGCCGGAGCGGATTTTATCGAAGGCGCTTTTAATAAGCTTTTACCCAAAAAATAACGCGCTTTTTTCACGTTAGATGTTCTTGCCCTCCAAAACCGGCAGCTATTTTATCCTTCCGCCTGAGAAACATATCTGCTATACGATTCCAGCCGATACGTAACCCAGACTATCCAGTAACCAACCAAACCATCTTTCACTCATGAAACCATTTATACTTTCAATTCTATTCCTGGTATCGTTCACCGCAAACGCCCAGCAGATGCAGGAATTTAACCAGGCCTATGAGGAAAAGGAAAAGCAAGATGAAGATGCTAAAGAAGACGCTAAAGCCAAAGGACAAAGTGAACCCGATTCGAATAATGCAATCAATAAAATGAGTGCGCTGCCAAATTTTACTAGTTTATTAGGCAAAAATATACTACTTCCACAGATTGAATTAAATGGAATGACTAATTTTAACACCCATGATTCCTTTTACGGCGATATTAAGATTTTCACGTCCGCCTTTGCACTGAAAAGTTTTTCGAATCTAAGTTTATTCTTCCCGGAAACCAGTGTATACGGCATTTCAATGAGTTTCAACTGGCTTCCATTTAAAAAAGTAAACTTTATAAAAGCCAACGGCGAAAAGCAGGAAGTTGAATGGTTTTGCGCTTATTTTAAAGCAAACTACCTCGGAAAAAACCTTCAGGGTATTTCCGAGGACGATAAAACCGTTGGAGATACGCTTCGTTTTACTTCTGATGTCGCACACCTGAAGTTAGGATTACAAGTCATTCCAATCACAAATATATTGAGTTTTTACGGCGACATAAATTTTCTATTACCTGTTGTAAATAGAGATCCCTTATTAAAGTATAACACGGATATGAAAAGAGGATCGAATAATTTTATCACACTTGGAACACGGTTTTTCATAGCAAACGGCGCGGATAAACCCCTGAATATTTATCTGGACTTTAGTGCTGTTGTAGTTGATAAAGTAACGAAAACAATGTACAAAACAAACGATGCATTAATCCCCAGATTAAGCGTTGGAGGCAGTTTTAAATTTTAAATGGCCATCATTATTAAACTTTTAGTCTCAATTTAAATGCAACTAAAAAAGGAAAACCCTACAAAATACCGGGAAATTTCCCATTGTAAATAGAAAACAATCTCTTCAGCTTTACTAATTGAAAACCCTCCTCTATCTCATGATTAAACAGCCTCACAAAATTGGCCCTTTCCGTCCGCACGGCGGTATTCGGGGTGATAACCTCGATCGTCGTTCTTCGCAATTTGAAGGTCTTTTCGGCCGGATTTTTCGGAGTTTGCCAGCCGCTACCTGGTCTGAAGCAGCTCTAAAAGAACTTGCCGGCGATGGGCACGCCGAAAACCGCATGGCCGCAGAGCCGGAGACGGTGATAGGCACCCTGGATTCAAAACCAGTATTTCTGCCTTTAGCTCCGCGCGAAGATGTCGATGATTCCAACCAGCCTCGTCAAAACCGCCTGCACGATGACGAAGAAAACGAAGGCATCGACGCGGGGTATACGTATCTGGGCCAGTTTATCGACCACGACATGACGTTCGACCCCGCCAGCAGTTTGCAAGGTCAGAACGATGTCAATGCGCTGGTCGATTTCCGGACGCCCCGGCTCGATCTGGATTCGGTGTATGGCCGGGGCCCGGAAGATCAACCCTACATGTATTCGTCAGACGGGCGGTTGTTTCAGATCGGAAACGCACTGACCGGAGGAATCAGATCGAATGATCTTCCCCGCCATTCGTGGCACGAAACCATCTGGAATGAGCACAAGGGAAAACTGGAAGACGTCCAATTCAACCGGGCGTTGATTGGCGATAAACGAAACGATGAAAACGTCATTATTAGCCAGTTGCACGGTATTTTCCTGAAATTCCACAACCGGTATGCCACCGATCATTCCGACTTATCGTTCCAGCAAGTGCAGCGTTGGGTCCGCTGGCATTACCAGTATGTCATTTTGCATGACTTTCTGTTTAAAATTGCAAAGCAAAGTGTGCTCTATAGTGTACTGCCCCATTTGGCCTCCCGTCGATCTATTTTAGAAGATTCGCCTAAGCTCCGGTTTTTCCATCCGAAAAACGACGCCTTTATTCCGATTGAATTTGCCGCAGCCGTCTACCGTTTTGGACACTCAATGGTCCGGCCCATTTACCGGTTAAATACCACCTTAACGGGTGGCAATAATCCCGACACCACGGATCCCAACGAAATTGCCCGGGGAATCGACGGACGCCAGTTCATTTTTGCCGGTTTGCCCGGACGGGGTCTGAACGGTTTCGATTCATTTCCTAAGGAATGGGGAATCGACTGGAACCTTTTCTTTGACCTGACCGACGACAAGGCTACCCGTTTTGGCAAAGACCGCACCCAACCGGCGTACAAAATTGACACTTCGATAGTCAACCCGTTGGCCTTTCTGCCTGAATTTTCGAAAATTGACCAAAAACCACCCCTGGACGATGTTGGGAAGCTACAGGCTCATGCCAAAGACAAACATATTCCAAACAACCTCGCTCTGCGGAATCTGCTTCGTGGCATGGCCATGTCGCTGCCTTCGGGCCAGGATGTGGCCCGGGCAATGGGGTTAACTCCTCTTAAGGATGAGGAACTCAAAGTCGGAAAAGCCACCAATGCACTGGAATACAACAACTTGCCTACCCTCAGGTCTATCCACAAGGATTTCATCGGGAAAGCTCCTCTCTGGTACTACGTTCTGGCTGAAGCTCAGCATGATTGGCTGCTAAATGGCGGATTGCCCGAAACACCCGTTCAACTCGGTGAGGTCGGTAGCCGTATTGTCGTTGAAACCTTTGTGGGTCTCCTTCTCGAAGATGGCCATTCTTTCTTACGGCAAGCCCCGGCGTGGACACCGGAAATTGGTAAAAAAGAGAAATTCGACATGCCCGACTTCATTAAATATGCCCTTGAGTTGCTGTAACGTTTCAGTTGACTGGCATCGCCTACTGGAGTAGGCGATGCCAGATTTTCCGTTCCCTTGCGGTAAAACCGTTTCATTTAAAAACCGTCCGCTCCTCCAAATGCTCCTCCGTTTCTTTCCTTAAAAACCAGACCGGGCGCATTTTCTTCCGGGAAAGCAACGGTAACTGATCCGTGCGGTGTTTGGAACCGGGTTGGCTGGCATTGCTGTAGCTGGTCAGAACCCGGGCCTTGAGCGGTTTGGAGAATTCAATGGCGGCTACATACGTGTCCCCGTGCACCGGCGTAAACGTACCGTCGACGCCCGCCGGGCTCAGCGTCATGGATCGGAAAACGCCCATCGGCTCGGGACCGCCGTTGCCCGGCAAATCGACGTCGCCAATCCGAAACCGGAACACGTCACCCCAGGGAATGTCCAGCCGACCGTATTTTTGCTTCACTTCTTTGGCGGCTGCCACCAGAAATTTCACAGCAGCCCCAGGATCAGCCAGTCCGTCGGGGGTGTTCACCGGATCAGCATGGTCCCAGGGCCTGGCAAATCGTTTCGAAGCGGTCCCCAGGTCGGTTAACCCCGGAGCCCACAACCGCACAAACCGGTCGAAAAGGAAAGCGCCTTTGCTGTCGGTTTCGGTCTGATGATCCCAGGCGGCCAGCACCTCGGCGGCTTCCGTCGCTTCGGGGCTCCCCTCCTTTTTCGCGGCCAGCAGCAGGTCATCCACAAGGCGGTCGGCCAGTTCCATGCGGGTCGATAATTTATACGCAATGAATTCATCGAGCGTAATTTTATCATATCCCATCAACATCTTGATCGACCGCTGCGTCCGGAGCGACATGTTTGGCACCGGAGCCAGATAAGGCGGAAAATCGGCGGCTTGGTTCACCATCGGCCAGGTGGCTGTCCAGGGCGGCTCATTCGTGTTCTGGAGCCAGCCGGTCGGCGGGTTCAGTACTTTCGGCAAGTCTTTGTACGGGTGCGTTTTAGTCCAGAGGGTCGCCGACGTATCACCCCGTACAATCCCCGACCAGTAGTTCCAGTCGCCCTGCGACCGCACCGGTACCTGCCCGTTGAAGAGGTTGAAAATGTTGCCGGAATTGTCGGCAAACATCAGCGTATACATCGGCACCTGCAAACGACTGACAGCCGCCTGAAATTCAGTGACGTTTTTAGCGCGGGCCATGTCCCAGTATTGCTCGAACATACCCGGCTGATCCAGCCCGACCACGCGCATGGCGATGGTTTTTCCTCCTTTGTCGCTCACCACGGGCCCGTGCACCGAATGCCGGACCACCATTTTTTCTTCTTTCAGGCTCCCATCGGTTTGCTTGATTTTCAGCGTGTGCACTCTGGTGGTAAACGTTTTTACCTGACCATCGAACCGATAGCCGCCTTCCACCGGTTTGAGTTCGTAAAAATCCTGTCCATCGTGGGTGTTAACGGTCTGCGAATACCCGGCATTTCCGTTGAAAGCCATCGTTAGCATCGGGAAACCCATGCGGGCAATGCCGTAAGCGTTGATGTTCGGTGAAACCAGTTGCACTTCCATATACAGGTAAAAATCGGCCCACGGCAGGTGCGGATTCGTCAGCAAAAGCGTATTTCCACTGGCGGATTTCCGGGGTGCTACGGCCCAGGCGTTCGAGCCGTTGTCTGCGCCTTTCAACGCCGAATTCAGCCGGGACGATGGGGCCACAAAAACAAAATGCGTAATCCGCTGCATGTGCGCCAGGATGTCAACGGCGGTAATGGGCAAGGCCGCTTTGGCCGCCGGATCGATCTGATCGGGATTCTGGATCACGTATTCGTTGACCCCTTTGGCAAAGGCTTCCAGATTAGCCCTAAAAGGCGGCTTTTGCGCTTTCAGCCACGCTTCCGCCCGCTCATATACGCCGTTGGTAATCACCCAGCGGTCGGCTTCGGCGTATGACTCACCCCAGTATTCGGCTCCTTTTCCGCGCGCCTGACCGTATAAGTGCAGCAGCAAATCGCCGTGATTCCGGGTCTGTGCCCAGCCGTACGCGTAGAACAGGCTCTCATCATTTTTGGCATAAATATGGGGGACGCCCCACGTATCCCACAGAATTTCAGCCTGTTTGTAGGGTAATCGGGATTGACTTATGGCGGAGAAAAAAGAAAGAATACTACTTACCAGGAGTACAATTTTTTTCATGGAATCTGATTTGAGGTCCAGTGGCCAACGCCAACCCGCTTAAGCAAAACAGGAAGCCAGGCGTGCCAAAATAACACTTGCATACTATTTTACAATATCTGCAATTTCCCTAATCAAACCGGCATTTTCCCACAAAAAACCAAGCATTATTTTTCTTTTACTGTATTTACACAAAGAAGCTATCTGGCACGTACGCTACACCTGGCGTTCATCGGTAAGGTCGGCCATGTTGACTTGTCCATCAACGAATGGAATTATCAGACACCGAATCTGCTCTTTCGACCACTCGCTTCCGGATCACCCCGAAAGAACCTTTTTGGGTCGTTTACGAAATATTGATGTGGCTTCGCAGGAAGCGAATGGCGAAATAGAGGTAGCTAACCTGAGCAGACGTTTCGAGAAAACCCTCCAACCGGTTTTGGCTGTAAACGCCGGTTTGCATGTCCTGTACCCAGTCAATCACCGACAGGCCGTAGGCAATCAGACAAAGTAAACTACTGAGCAGGATCAGAATAACCCATCTGGATTGGCGCATGCTGGTTTGGTAGTTGAGCGTTGAAAACCTGTTCAAATACACAATCAACTGAAATCCCGGCACCGATGTTATAAAATACTACGTAACTAACGGGCTGAGGTCCATCTGTTCAAGGTATAGATCCAGCCGTTGAACCCTCGAAAACGAGCAGATACAGGTGAGCTTTTGATCCGAATTATCGTGGCAGATTTCAACAAAGAAATCATTGAAACTGAATAACTGACGGGTTCGGCACAAATCCACACTCCTGGCTAAAGGAACGCCCCACAATTTTATCGCCCCTTCACGGATCAGCAGGGGTTGGCGATCATATTCTTCACGCGAAATATTCATTGGTGTACTAGTCAATATACCGAACCGTAAGTAAGATGTCTGTGCACGATGTGTAAAAAAACAGATAGGCGTTGGGTTGGAAGGTGGTCAGAAGGCTGGATAAACGGGGCTATGGGCTTTTCCGTCCGAAAAACCGTCCTGGCCTCATCCTACGGTTCTTTTAAAATTTCGACGGCGTCATCCGTAGAGATCCAGAAAGGGATTTGCAGTAGAATACGACTTCTTTTGGTACTGTCAACGCTTCTATTCTCCATTTAATTATACAATTAATGAATGAAAGATAAGAATTGTTCAATTAATAACTTGATCCATAGAATAAGAAATTTAATTCTTTTATTCTATGGACCCTATCTGGTAATACCGTAAGGTTCTCCTTGTCCGTTCAGCTCATTCTTCTTCGCTGTTGTTCAGTTTGGAGAGTAAGCTGTAGGCCCCCTGAACGACAATCGGCGTTTGCTTCGGCTCCAGATCCGGCGGCAACGTAATGGCCACATACCCATTTTGCCGAACGCCCGTTTTTACCTCGATCTGGCGAAACTGATAAAGTGTCGGATTGGCCCGTTTTTGCTCCAGTACATACAGGTACGACAGGCCGCCGAAACGAACCACCGCCGATTCAGGCAAAGCCAGTAACGGCTGGGTTTCCACCTCCACCTGCGCTGACACGTAGCCCCCCGGAATAAAATCACGGGAAAACCCTTCCGGATGGGCCAGCACGGAAACCGTACGATCGGCCGAGAGGGATTTTCCAATCAGAAAAATAGTCCCCCGGTGCAGCAGCGACGAATCGCCCCCAACGCCAAAACGCACGGTTTGCCCGGTCTGAATCCGGCTGATGTCTTTCTCAAAAATACTCAATTGAACGTGCAGGTGATCGACGTTTATAATTTCAGCCACCACATCGGCGGGGTTCACAAACCGGCCGTTGTTGACCGGAACGCTGGTTATAAAACCGGATACGGGCGAAGGAATGGTTACCGTCCGGGTAAGCCGACCGGGGCTGAGTTTGGCCGGATCGATCTGCAAAATGGCCAGACGTTGCGCCATACCCGCCAACTGGGCCTGTAAACTCTGCCGATTCGACCGGATTTGCTGGAACGTCTTCAGTGCGGTGACGTTATCGCGGCTCAACTCCTGTTGCCGGGCAAACTCCAGATCGGCAAATTCCAGTTTTGCTCTCGTATCCAGGTACTCCTGTTGAAGCTGGATATAATCGGGATTTTCCAACACCACGAGCGGCTGGCCTTTCCGAATTCGCAAGCCCGGTTCCAGATTGATTTGCCGGACATAGCCGCCGAATGGAACGGAAACCGATACCCGGTTCTGGGCCGGAACGTCGATTGTTCCGGTGACTTTCAGCGTGGTACGGAGGGTACGGAAAACCGGTTGACCCAGCGCAATACCCGCCATCTCGAACTGCGCCCGGGTGAGCGATACCCGAATCGGGGCCGTGTGGCCCGAATCACTCGCCGTTGCCGTGGAATCTACCGTTACCGACTGCCCGGCGCCAGGGGTTTCCTCCCCGCGTCCGCCCGAACTACAGCCCGTCAGCAGAAGCAGCGATGGCAGTAGAAAGAACAGACTAGCGACCGTGGTTGACGCCACGGTTTTCTGACGGCCCGATTTTTGGGCCGCTTCGTTCTCCACCGCTTTTTTTTCCGATAGGGAATACAAAATGGGCAGGACGATCAGCGTCAGCAGCGTAGCCGTGAGCAAACCACCAATCACGACGGTGGCCAGCGGTTTTTGTACTTCGGCCCCGGCCGAATTGGAGAGCGCCATGGGGAGAAACCCAAACGAAGCCACCAAAGCGGTCATAATCACCGGGCGTAGCCGGATTTCGGTACCAAGCCGGATGATTTCCGTCAAATCCGTCAGCCCTTCGTCATGACGCAGCCGGTTAAACTCGGCAATTAATACGATGCCATTGAGCACGGCAACCCCAAACAGGGCGATGAAACCCACGCCCGCCGAAATACTGAACGGCATGCCGCGCAGCAACAAGGCAAAAACGCCCCCGATGGCGGCCATCGGAATGGCCATAAAAATTAACACACTCTGGCGAACGGACCCGAAGGTAAAATAGAGGAGGGCAAAAATCAGGCCCAGCGCAATGGGAACCGCAATGGCCAGCCGCTTTTTCGCATCGACCAGATTTTCAAACTGACCGCCGTAGGTGATGGAATAGCCGGGTGGGAACGGAATCCGGTGGCTAACTTTCTGCTGCAATTCCGTGACGATGCTTTCCACATCACGCCCCCGCACGTTGAAGCCCAGCGTGATGCGCCGGTGCGTGTTGTCACGCTGGATTTGATTGGGAGCCTGTTCGATGCTGACCCGGGCAATCTGGCCGAGCGGTATTTGTTGTCCCCGACCGGATGCGCCCGCCGGTGTGGTCACGTACACATTCCGGACATCCTCCACGCTTTGCCGTTTGCTGGCCTCCAATCGAACCACCAGATCAAACCGTTTTTCGCCCTCGAACACCAGCCCCGCCGACTGTCCGGCAAAAGCCGTGTTGATGACCCGGTTGACATCGGTTACGTTCAGGCCATATTTCGCAATCTGTGCCCGATCGAGTTTGATTAAAATCTGGGAAAGCCCGGCCACCTGCTCCACATACAGGTCTTTCGCGCCGTCGAGGGTGGCAATCAGCCGGCCCACTTCTGCGGCCAGTTTGGTCAACTGACCCAAATCTTCGCCATAAATCTTGAGCGCAACGTCCTGCCGGGCTCCGGTCATCAGTTCGTTAAACCGCATCTGCACCGGCTGTTGAAAGCCAAACGTCACCCCCGGAATGATTGACAGGGCTTCAGCCATTTTTCCCGCCAGCTCGTCACGCGTGGCAGCCGACGTCCACTGGTCGCGTGGCTTCAGAATAACCATTAAATCCGAGGCTTCGATGGGCATCGGGTCGGTCGGAATTTCGCCGGAACCGATCTTGGCAACCACCTGCTCGACTTCGGGAAACTGTTTGAGCAAAACCCGCTCGGCCTTCAAAGTAGCTTCCACGGTTTCGGAAAGTGAGCTTCCCGTCAACGTCCGGGTATCGACGGCAAAATCGCCTTCATCGAGTTGGGGAATGAACTCCCCTCCCATCCGCATAAACAAGAAAACCGCAACGGCCAGTAAGGCAACGGCGCTGGTCAGAATGATGAGACGGTGTTTCAGTGCCTTCAGTAACAGCGGCTCGTAAACGCGCTGAATCCGCTTCATAATCTGATCTGAAAACGTTTCTTTCTTTGCTAATTTCTTGTTTAGAAACAGCGCCGAAATCATGGGGACGTAGGTTAGTGACAAAATGAAGGCTCCCAGAATGGCGAAGGCAACTGTCAGCGCCATAGGGCGAAACATCTTGCCTTCGATGCCGGAAAGTGCCAGAATGGGCAGGTAAACGATCAAAATAATGATCTCACCAAAAGCCGCCGATGACCGGATCCGGCCCGCTGACTGAAAAACCTCGTCGTCCATTTGTGCCTGCGAAAGTTCAATGGCATGACGCTGTGAACCCGTTGTGGCTTTGGGATCTTTTCCCGTTTCATCGCCCAACGGCCCCGTCACCCGGTTTTGCAGGTGATGCAGGGTTGCCTCGACAATGATCACGGCACCATCGACAATCAGCCCGAAGTCGATGGCACCCAGACTCATCAGATTTCCCGAAACCCCAAAGAGATTCATCATGGCAATGGCAAAAAGCAATGCCAGGGGAATGACCGACGCCACGACAAAACCCGCCCGGAAGTTGCCCAGCAACAGGACGAGAACGAAAATGACAATTGTGGCTCCTTCGAGCAGGTTTCGTTCTACGGTACCAATGGCACTGTTGACCATTTTGGTGCGGTCCAGAAACGGAACAATCTGAACCCCTTCGGGCAGGGTTTTCTGAATCTCAGCGATCTTTGCTTTGACCCGTTTGATTACGGCCGACGAATTTTCACCTTTGATCATCATCACCACCGCGCCCACGGTTTCACCCTCTCCATTGCGGGTGACGGCCCCATACCGCACCGCCGAGCCGATGCGAATCCGGGCCACATCACCAATCCGAACCGGTAATCCCTGTTCATTCAGCCGAATGATAATATCTGAAATGTCGCCGGTAGAGGTAATCAGACCTTCGGAACGGATGAAATACGCATTGGGCTTTTTGTCGATGTAGGCCCCACCCGTATTCTGATTGTTCTGCTCCAGGGCCGTAAAAATATCGGAGATGGCGATGCCCATACTGCGCAGCCGGTCGGGGTCGATCTCAATTTCGTATTGCTTCAGGAGTCCGCCAAAACCGCTGATGTCGGCCACACCGGGGGTTCCCAGCAAGCCGCGCCGGATGGTCCAGTCCTGAATGGTTCGCAGGTCGGTGAGTGAGTAGTTGTTTTCGTAGCCTTTCCTGGCTAAAACCGCATACTGGAAAATTTCGCCCAGTCCGGTGGTCACTGGTGCCATGACGGGCGTTCCAACTCCGGGCGGAATTTCACCAACTACCTTTTGCAAGCGTTCGGCAATCTGCTGGCGGGCCCAGTAAACGTCGGTTGCATCGGTAAAAACGACGGTGACAATCGACAGACCAAAGCGCGAAAACGACCGCAGTTCGGTAATGCCCGGAATATTGGACAGGCTTACTTCAATTGGAAACGTCACCAGCCGCTCGATGTCTTCGGCGGCCAGCGATGGACTGCTGGTGATAACCTGCACCTGGTTATTGGTAATATCAGGCACGGCATCAATGGGCAGTTGGGACACCGACCAGGCTCCCCACCCCACTAGTGCCAGCGTAAACAGGCCCGTAATCAGCTTGTTGTGAATCGAGAAATGAATAATTGCATTGAGCATACGGCATTCAGGATGAGGGGATTGATTACCAAAAAATCAATAGAATGAATCAGCTTGAAGCGATTTCACCCCTAAATCCTATACATGGAACGTCCGATAGGGCCAGTCTCAAGTCTCAAGCAGGGGATTTAGGAATAAATCGCTCCTGACAGGACAAATACCGCCATTTTTGAATGGACACACTTCGGACGGGGGCGAACCGAAATTACCGTCGGGGGGGATTGATCAGCGCGAAAACCGCGAGAAAAGAATAGAGGTCCGCCTTGCAAAAGAAACCGGCTTTGGGCACGATCGACACCGGGCAGCGTACGGGTGCTGGCAGCCACACGATGCTGGGCGTAAAAACCGGTGTCAGGTGGCTAACGGAAGGCAAATTCTGGTGACTATGATTGGGGTGTTTATGGTGCTCAGAATCAGCGCCATAATGCATTTTGATAAAGTTAATGAAACTCAGCTGGGCATCCGTTTTTCGATGTTGCTCATAATGTTGCACCAGATCGCCCCAGTGGGCCGACTGGTCGATGCTGAAACCGGGAAGCAAACTGCCACCCAGCATCCAGCATGCTAACACAAGAGCAACGAATGGTTTCATGATCGCTTTGCCAATACCCGAAGAACAAAGCTGACGGGCGAAAGTTTCCCGCCCGGAACCAATTCGCTCAATTTGGAAATAATCTAATACCAGCTACCTCGAAAGCCAGCTAGTCGATTGATGATCAGGACTCTTAGAGCGAGCCTATCCGCGATTTAGCGGGCTGCATATATGGGTGTGGACACGTCGGCAGGCGGGTTCAGGCCGCCTGTGACAAAAACCGCTGCTCCAACAGGTGCGGATGTTCGTACCGGTTTCCCAGCACGCGCAGTTGGCGGGCGTGAAGGGCGCTGAGCGAAAAAGCCGGAAACTCGCCCGTTCCCAAAGGCTGAAACAGGGCGTACCCACACCGGTGGCTCGACCAGCCAATCTCAAAAATTCGCCCATCCCATTCCACCAGATCACTTTCGTAGAGTAAAATACCTTGCCGGTCCGACTGGCCGATCGTGCGCATCAGCCGCCAGGAAAAACTGGTCGGCGGCACAACTTCGGGGGCTTCAGGCACCTGACTGACAAGCGAAATGGCCTCCTGTAGCCAGATGGTCAGGTAAGGCTCAGGGGTCATGGGCAGCCCGGCCAGGTAGAGCATTTTTTGGCCGTCCCAAATTCGAGATTGGATGGGTTGCATCGTTCTTCCTATAATTAAGTTATGCTATAACGAATAGCAAATATATGTCATAAAAAGGAAAGAAAACAGCCAAAAGTCACTTACTTATATTATTTTTAACACTTTTAGTTTACGGCATCCTGAGTTTGGACACCTATTTTAAAAATTATCTATTCCCAACGTATAGGGTAGCTGGGACGTCATCGGGCCGGATTCAATTTTATCGGTGGGCCGTTGTCTCACTAATGACGGGTTGGGGCACGTTATGGGCCGGGATGGGGTTTGGGCTACATAGAACCACCTGTTACTCATGCAGTTCCTTTCTGATGCGGAACTGCATGAGTCAAAATTTCTGATCGCATCGGCAGTCTATTGTATCCACCAGGTTTTGGCGCGCAGCCATCCAAGAAGCATAACAGGCGTATGATTGTTCTGATCGCAACGATAACGGTCGTCTACATCGGCTACGGATGCCGTTTACTTTTCAGAGCCCGAAAAGAAAGCATCCAATCAGCAAACCGGCTTTATACCTACATCCAGTCTGCGATGTTTTTCATGGCCGCCCTGCTTTTCTCAACGATTCTGATTTACCTGGCCACCCATCACCCCTGATCGAGTCAGGAATTGCGGCAAAACCAGGCGGTTTTAAATCTGGGAAAAGGCGGTCGGAATCAGGAACGTCCGGGTGATGTTGGAGACGATTCGGGCGTTGGCGTATTCGGGCATGGAACTGATTTTCTTCCATTCCGGATCACTGCCAAAAGTTTTCCAGTTCTGGTCGTGTTCTTCCATGGAATCGAAGGTCAGCATGTACGTCAGGTTCGGGCGCATGGGACCAATCAACGTTTCGCCGAAGAAAACCGGCGTCAGTCCGACGCGCTTGAAAATAGCAATTTCGCCCCCCTCGTTAAACATCTCGATTTTTTTCTTTCCGGCCGTTTCGTTGTGGCTTTCGTAGCGACGCAATTCAAAAATCCGTGGTTTTTTTTCCGGTGCTTCGAGTTTGGGCATGTTCGAAAACGATTTCAGCAACGAACTTTCAATGCGTTCATAGGCCGGATCGGTGGCCTGAGCATTTAAATAATCCGCTGAAGCCTGTTGATAGGCCGAATCGCCGGCCAGTTTATCCGGCGCATTGAAATAATCTTCCAGGGAATTGAACGGGATGACGGCCACCAGTTTGGTAAATCCCTGCGGGAGGTATTCGGTAAAGACGCCAATCGCTTTACTTCCCAGGCGATTGAAAGCCGGAATGGCGGCATTTTGAAAATAGCTTTCCACCATCTTCTGCTGTTTGCCACTTTTTAAGGTATAAATCCGTAGTTCATAAAACTCGCGGCTGGCATTTTGCCGGGGATTGGCCTGGGCCGAAGCCTGATTCAGCGGGCTCAGTAAACCGGCAGCGGAACTCGTAACGAGGGATGCTTTAACGAACGTGCGTCTTTTCATGGGAATTTGATTCATCGATTAGCAACGATTGGCATTCTCCCACAAAAGCAGAAAATTGGTCTTTTCTACCTCCGTTCCTCCCTATTTCGCCGGTCTTTCCGGTGCCCTCTTCGTATCTGTTTCTCTTCCGGTAATTTTAGTTGAGCAGAAAGTTTTTTACTTCCCGGTTAAAAACCACCGGCTGTTCCAGGTTTAGCATATGAGCCGCATTCGGAATGACGACTTTTTTCACGTTCGGAATGTGGCGTTTCAATTTGTCACTGATGCTGAGAATATCGACCATGTCCAGATCCCCCACCAGCACCAGCGTCGGGGACTGAATGCGGCTCAGCCGCTCGCTAGCCGGTGGGTTTTCATCGAACCGCAATGCCGTGTTCCAGCGGTGAAATTTTAAATTATCCCGAACCATTTTCAGTACGAAACCGCGCACTTTGGGATCGACGGCCCCCGGGATGCGCCGGGGGTCCGTCCACGAGCGAACGAAATACTCGGCAAAAGCCACCGTATCCCTGCGCTGGTAGGCAGCGATCTGCTGCCTGGTATTGGCCACCAAAACCGAGTCGTGGTTAAGATCATAGCCAATAAGTCCGGGAGCCGCCAAAATCAATTTATCCACGCGCTGCGGATGGGCCAGCACAAAGTCAGTGGCAGCAACGGCCCCCAGCGACAAACCCATGACGTGCGCTTTAGCAATACCGAACGAATCCAGAATCAGGGCAATGGCCGAAGCGTTGTAAAACGTGGAATCGCCATCCTGCGTGAGCCCGTGTTTACGCATATCGCAGTTTAAAACCCGAAAATACTTCCGGAACTCAGCCACTTGGTTTTCCCACATCCGATGGTCTATCATGCCCCCGTGCAACAACAGCAAAGCCGGGCCTTTGCCGCTTTCTTCCACGTACAACTTCGAATCGGCGATGGGAATACGATGCTTCTTAACTACCTGCCCGGCAACCGGTTGAACCAGCAGTACGACACAGGCGAACCGGAAAAAGGGCAAACGAAACGAGCGGAGCAGGCCGTGGGGACGTGCCATATCGGTTTTTGCGGTAATCGAATGAAAACGAACTACTAAATAAGCGGCTTTTTGAGTATTCTCCGTATTGCCGACGACCGAATGCTCAAAATGTAGCCATTTCCAACGCCTTTTTACCTATTTTGCTCAAAACCGATTGCTTATGAAGCTGTTTACTTCCTTATCGTTTTTCCTCTTCATTGCCAGTGTGTTGGCGAGTCTCGTTCGTAACCCCAACCCGCTGAACGGTGAGAATGCAACGGTATCGCTCCGGGCTACGGCGGATATTCCGCGGACCTGGGACAGTACGGCTATGGCGGATTTTGAGCTACCGCTGGCAACTCCCAAAGCCTCTCCGCGGCATGTGCCGACAGCCTACTATTACCGGCTCCCGGAGCGGGTAATTTATAAAACCTATCCGGTTTATGCCCCGGGCCGCGAACCGGCAGGATACTGGGAATGGCTCCACAAACAGGAACCGCAAATTGTATTTGACCCGGCGAAACTCAAAACTGAAGCCGACTGGATTAAAGCCGGGGAGTTGCTATTTGATTCTCCTATCGACAACCAGGGTGCCATTTTAACCAACGAGGATGTGCGTGACCCGGCTTTTTATGCGTATACTAAAATGCCGTTGACCAAAGACGGGATTATGCCGTATGCCCGGTATGTTATTTCGGAGAGAGGCAAAGTGCTCGTCGGCAATATTTCCTGTGGCATGTGTCATACCCGGGTCGAACCGAACGGCCTGGTGCTGAAAGGCGCGCAGGGCAATTTTCCGGGCGATCGGGCTACGGCCTGGGGGCTTCGCAAAGCCGATACGCCCGAAGCAGGCATTCGTTTTTTTACCAGCCTGATGTTCAACGCTCCTTTTGTGAAGGATGATCCCAATACGCAGCTGAGTCAACAGTCCAGCGCCGAAATCATAAAAGCCTTCGAAGCGGTTCCGGCCGGCACGATGGGCCGTCAGGGCACCAGTATTCTGTTTCCGCCGTCGGTTCCTGACCTGATCGGGGTGAAAGACCGTACGTACCTGGATCACGGCGGCCTGGCTCGGCACCGTGGCATTGGCGATATGATGCGGTACATTGCGGTTAACCAGGCGATGGATTTCCTGAGCGACTACGACGGCTACATTCCGGTCGGAATCAAAAACAAAACCCGGCCCGAAGCCGGAAAAAGCCGGTTTGTCGGCACCTACGACCGCCACAGTGAAGCGCAGCTCTACGCCCTGTCGAAGTACATTTACGCGTTGAAACCGCCGGTTAATCCTAACAAACCCAGTGGACAATCCAAACGCGGGGAGCGGATTTTTATTGAACAGGGCTGTGTGACCTGCCATACGCCCCCGCTGTATACCAACAATATGCTAACGCCCGTCGACGGTTTTGAGGTGCCGGACGACCATCGTAAAAAGTACGATATTTTTGAAATATCGGTGGGTACCGACCCCGGCTATGCGCTAAAAACCCGGCGTGGTACGGGGTATTACAAAGTGCCGTCGCTGAAAGGCGTTTGGTATCGGGGGCCTTTTCTGCACGATGGTTCACTGGCGAAGCTCGACGATCTGCTCGATCCCAAACGCGTTCGTGACGACTACGTTCCTACCGGTTTTAAAGGCGCCAATGTCAGCACCCGCGCCGTGCGGGGCCACGAGTTTGGTCTGGAGCTTTCCGCTGCCGACCGCTCGGCCTTGCTGGCATTTCTCAACACCCTGTAACCATGAAACGATTCATCTGGATTGGTTTGGCACTTGGTGCGTTGATCAGTTTCACTACGGCAGGACCAACCGTCGAAGAGTCGGAAATCCGCTTTCAGATTGTCAACGCCGGGTTAACCGTGCAGGGAAGTCTGACGGGTCTGGAAGCCGACATCCGGTTTGACCCGGTGCACCCCGAACAGGCCAGCATCCGGGCCTCGGTGCCGGTGAATACCATCAAAACCGGTCTTTCGTTTCGGGACCGGCATTTGCAAAAACCGGATTATTTTAATGCGGAACAAAATCCGGTTATTACCCTGCAATCAAAAACCATTCGAAAAACCGGTCGGGATACGTACGAAGGTCTTTTTGATTTGGGAATAAAGGCCATTCACCGCGACGTAAAAATGCCGTTTAGCGTATCGCCGAAAAATGAGTTTGTGGGAAATTTACAAATCAATCGACTGGATTTTGACGTGGGGAAATCCAGTCTGGTTTTAGCCAATGAGGTTTTCATAAGCATTCGCGTGAAAGTAGCGGGTGGTTCGTAACCCCGTATAAACACAAAATGATCCCACCCGCTTTGGCGTTTTACAGGGATCATTTTGTGTGTTGCGCAGTCTTCGCGGATCAACTCTTGTGCCCACCCTTGGTGCCGCCCGATGCGCTGCCACCACTGTGTTTTCCTTTGCTACCACTTGGTTTCGACGTGCCTCTGCGCCCGCCCGTCGAGCCGTGATGGGCTCCATTGTTCTGCTTGTCGCCGGCTTCTCCACCGCCAAGCATCTCCTCATACGCCTTCAAATCCTCGTCAGCCATCTTGTTTAGATTCGTTAAAACGGGTTAATGAACACTTTTTTCCAGTAACTCGGGAGCCGAAAAGATGGTTGGAAACTAGTCGAAATCAGCCGTTGAAAGCGGTCCGTTGCCTCACTAGCGGGTATCCATTGGCCGGAGCGCAGGTTATAAAAGCGAAATGAGCTGACCGCTCCGCAGTCAGGTAGTGTCCCATAAAACGTACCCGTGAGATGAAAGATTTCCTAAAAGCCTTTATTCCGGTCACCATTGCCGTATTGGTATATACGTACCTGGCCGAAAATGGCGACATGAGCCAGGCCCTGTGGCCGCTCATTCTGTTGCTCATTGCGACTTTTACGATAGCCGTTTACGTCCTAATTCGGGTTTTCCGCCGAAAAAAGTTTCCGGATAGCCGAACCAGCTCCAGCAAGAATCGATAAAAACCGGCTGGCAGGAACCCACTTCAAAAATGCCCGTTTTCAGTCCTGGCCAGATTGCTCCCCGGGTGCGGCTTCTTTTTTTCTTTCGGCAGACCGTTGCCTAATCCCTTTCGCCCCGTGGAATCAACTACCAAACAGTTGTCATTTTCAGGCTGTTACAAAAAGACAGTACGGAATGATCAACCAGGAAAGAACCATGAAAAAAAAATCAATTACGCTGGGCCTCTTGCTGGCCTTATTCGCATCGGGCCTTTCGTTTGCCCAGCAAACGGGTGGCACAACCAATACCGGCGGTACGAACACCGGCACTAGCACCACCGGATCGGGAACAACCGGATCAACCGGAACCTCAGGTTCAACCGGGTCGACTGAAACCGGGACCTCGGGTTCAGCCGGAACCGGGACGACCGGAGCCACCGGAAGTGGTACCACCGGGTCTACCCGTATGGGCTCGGGCTCAACGGGTATGGGACCTCGCGAATCCGGTTCTATGATGGTTGGGAAGGAAAGTATGGAAAAATTTGACCGCCTGAACAAAAAAGGGGCCGAAGCCGTGGCGGCCATCCGCCCAACCAGCGCTAAATTGTCGAGTGCCGATCAGGCGCTGATGCTGGAAGTTGCCAAAGGTGGCATGATGCAGCTGGAAGTGAGCCGGGCCGCCGTTCAGAAGGCCACCAGCCCGGAAGTTCGCCAACTGGCTCAGGCTGAAGTGGAAGAACAAACCGGTTTATCGGCCAAACTCAAGGAAATCGCCGACGCCAAAGGCGTTACCCTGCCCACCACGCCCGATGCGGACACACAGGCTATGGTGACGAGAATGCAGGGGATGTCGGGGACGGAATTCGACAAAATGTACGTGAGTGAAAGTGGCGTAAAAGGCCACGAGAAGCTCGATGCGGTCATGAGTAACGTAAAGAAGAACGCTTCGGACAGCAATCTGAAAGAGGTGGAAAAGGCGGCCCATCCCCTGGTGAAAACCCACCTGAAAGTAGCGCAGGAGGTGATGACTAAAATGGGCGGCAGCGGCAGTACCGGGATGCGGTAGGTGCCCGCTGGCAAGATAAAGACTCCGGTTGCATCAGGTGCTGAAAAGCCGTTCCTGATACAACCGGAGTCTTTTTATTTTAATCCGAACGGTTTTGGTTTGCTTATGAAGTTGCTTTAAACTTTTCCTTTATAATCCCAATGATCTTTGACAACGACTCCGGCGGCATCTTTGAGCAGGCGTCGTGTAAACTGGTCGCCTTTAATGATCCCCCGCTCGTTGGCCTTCCCAATGAACATCAAAACCGGGTTTCCGTCTTCATCCGTTTTCAACGCCACGTCGTAGCGATTAAACGTGAAAGAAATCAGGGAGGACGGCTCGTATTTTTTAACGAGATGCTTCATCAATGCTGCGCCTATCTTCATCACTCGTCGGTTGTTGCGGACTAACTAACTTAAGAAGCAAACTGTAACGGATGGCTCCAGTCAATGGATAACGATGTCGTTTTTTCGGGATGGGCGCTACTGGTAATTGTCCGGAAAGCGGAAGACACCCGGGCAGACCGGCGCATCAATACCGGAATGGAGCGCAACCGTTCGTCGGCTTTTAACACGCGCAAAACGCTCAGGCTGCTATCGGTCGACCGGGCCAGATCCATCACAATCAGTTTGGGTAAACCGGGTGCGGCAGGTCCACTCAATTTCTCTAATAACTCTTGGGCGGTTTCATACATGACCACCGGATAAGCGGCAAAATAGGTTTCCAGGCCGGGCACAAAGGGTGGCCGGTTATCGATCATCGGGGCTACCATAGCTAAGTAACCCGGTACGGTTTTTTCGGGAAATGACACGGATTGGTAATTCGAAGTGATTGTATAGTTGAAATTAACTACTGCTAAAAAAAATAGTTATACCCCGTTCCAAGTAGTGAGGCTACGGCCCAGGCCCGAAAAGCAGCTACGTAAGACCCTGCGAAATCCCGCGAAAATTACCCTCAGGACCGGGCCAGTACGATCAGCAGCAAGCCCACCACGTACGCAATTCCCATGAGCCACAAATACCGGTAGGCCCGGGCAGGGGCACCTTCAAACTCTTTCCACAGGAAGAGACCCCACAAAACCGATACGATGGTGGCCCCCTGACTCAAGCCGTAGGAAACCGCATCACCCGCCTGGGGAGACCCCAGCAACAGAGCCGCCATGCCCAAACTCCAGAGCAAACCACTGGCCAGTCCGATGCCGTGCTGGCGAAGCGTCAGACGCCGGTCCGCCGTTTTCGCAGGACCGGTATCGGCCAACCCAAACCGGCGGGTCAGGCGTTCGATGATCGGATTGCTCAGGGTAATGCCAATGGAAAAAAGGACGAGAGCCGAATACGGGGTGAGCAAACCGGCTTCCGGATTAGCCGGCTCTTTGGCCATCGATGCGGAAACAATCCGAAAGAAAAAACCCGCTACCAGACCGCCCGCCAGCGCAATCCAGATGCCGCTCTGGTCGTGTTCGGCCGGGGCGTTTTTTTCTTCTTTCGATCGATAAGCCAGGGCGCTAAAGGCAATGGCGGCCAAAACCGCTCCGCCACCCACCGCCAGCAGTGGCAAATTGCCCTTCGGCTCGGCCAGGTAATTGACAACCAGCCCAACGGCCAGCGAAAGGCCCGTTCCGATGGGCATGGCAATCGAGATTCCCGACCGGCTGATGCCAATCGCGAGCAGTGAATTACCCACGTTGAAGACCACCCCACCCGCCAGCGCCAGCAGCAGATTGGCCATTTCCGCCTGACCAACATCGGTTAGCAGGGGACGCCCTTTCGAACCAAAACTGCCCAGCGTAAAAGCCAGCAGAAGCGCCATAGCCAGAATACCGTATACGTAATCCCGGTAAAAAAGAGGGAGTGGGGCCGATTCGGTTACGATTTTCTGACCATTGGTCCAGGAACCCCAGCACAGCATGGTGAGTAAACAAAGCAGAATGGCAAGAGCCGGTTGATCAACGGTAAACATAGGATTTCAGCAGGCCCATCAAAAAATCAGGTCATTTGATTGCTCGGGTGAGTCGCCACACGCCGAATAAACGATTCCGGGCACGCCAGGTAAGACAAGAATTTGAAAATTTGAGCCCTAAATCCGGACAACGAATAAGTTAACGGTCCCACCTGGCGGGGATTTCTGCGGGTTCCGGGTTGGTTGCGGTCCCTTGCCTCACTATTTGCAACCCTGATTTATAACCCCGGTTAACCTTACAAGAATCCAGCAAGCCGGTGGCAAGACGCCTGAAATTGAATTCCGCCGGCAAGTCGTTATTAACTATTTATCAATTCTTATAATGAATCTTATCCTCGATGCCATTAAAGAACCTGCGTTGATTACCCACATTCAGGGGGCTAATAATTATTCGTGGCTGTATTACCGGGACGGACGTAAATTACTGTTATCAAAAACACTGCAATATTTTGAAGAACGATTGCCAGAATTTATACGGGTGCATAAAACGGCCATGGTCAATCCTACTTATATCAAGGGATTCACCCCCCCACCCCGCACTAAGATGCAGGGGGCTATTCATCTGATTAATGACCTGACGTTGCCCGTCGGTCGTCGCCGGTGGAATCAGCTTAAAGAATCCATTTCAACGGCCACCCAGGATACGGTTACCGTTACCACCGTGCCTCTGGCCATCCCCACAGATCAGCAAGCCATTCCGCAGCGGTTATACATTGCCATTGGTGACGAAATCAAAGCCGGACTGGTCGAGCAACTGCTTATAGATCAATGGTCTAACTGGAATCTCCATTTCTTTTCTACGGGAACCAGTCTCTTGAAAGCACTTTCAACCAGTCGGGATACGGACTTGCCGGCGGTCATCTTGTTGCATGCCGGGCAGGAAACCGACCTCAGCCTGTCGGCGCTGCGGTCCATAAAAAGCAGTGTCCGGTTGCGTCAGATCCCGACTTTACTCCTGGCTGATTTGGGTAACAAGGGCCTGGCGGAAACCGGGTATGCCCTGGGGGCCAACTCCGTCATTCTCCATTCCGTTAATTTTACCTATTTTATTCAGGGGCTGGAAAAGGTGTTTCGGTATTGGCTGTCGACGGTTTCGGCACCGTATGCCATCCGAAAATACCAATCTCATGCCTAAAACCGCCCGGAAAGGCGCCTTCATTTCCGGGCGGCACCCTCATTCCAACGTAACGGTATGGAACGCAGAAAATCATCCCATTTTCCCGGATCCGTGGGAATTACCCGATAACTGGCTCCCCGCCGATGGGCTTCCTGCCTGTCGGCGGGATCGTCGGAAGCACTCAGCACCACCACCGGCAGAACACAAAAGGACGCGTTGTCCTGCAATGCGCTCAGGAATCGCAGCCCATCTTCCCGCATCGGCAAATATAAATTGGTAAGAATCAGCCGGGGCAGCGTTTCCTGTTCCAGCAAACAGGTTTCCAGATAGCTCAGCGCCGTGGTGCCATTGCTCGCATGAACGGTTTCGATCTTAGGCTCCAGCTTCCCGAAAGCCGCTTGCAGATTCATCCAACTTTCGGTTCCATTCTCAACCACCACGATCCAGTCGGTGGTTTGGGCATTGGGATTCGGTTTCATCGGTCCGGTGTACAGGTAATGGTTCTACTGCCCGAAGTGTCCATTGTCTGCCCGGAAGGTGACAAATGAGGCAATGGCCACGAACCTCTGACTTCCGGCTGGGCCCGTTCGGATGCGGTATTGGGCCTGCCGCCGGTCGAAACGGCTCAAACGGGTGCCGTTGCCTCATTGCCACTTGCATTTGACGGGCTGCGGGTGACAATCGAAAATTCCCGCCGTTAAACCCATACATCCACAAATAGAACCAATACACTGCCGGTACGCGCTACACGCAGGCCGGAAGTGTCCCAAATATGCATCAGCTAACCAACACCAGACGATCACTTGGAATCACATTTCCAGCTAAAAACCGTGCGGAGATCGTTTTATGGGCTCCGCAGGCCCGGCACGCAGCCATTAAGGTCTATGGGCACCCGACTGCCCTGCCCCTGAAATCGGAAGAACTGGGGTATTGGTGCGCAGAAACCGATGACATCAGACCCGGTGATTTGTATACGTTCATTCTGGATGGTGAAACCGAACGGCCGGACCCGGCCTCGCTCTCCCAGCCGCAGGGTGTGCACGGGCCTTCGGAGGCCGTCAATACCGCCCACTTCGACTGGACCGATCAGGATTGGCCCAATCATCCGCTGGAAGACTACGTGTTGTATGAACTGCATACCGGCACGTTCACCTCCGAAGGCACTTTTGCGGCCATTGAAGAGAAGTTGGATTACCTGAAATCACTCGGTGTAACGGCCATCGAAATCATGCCCATTGCGCAGTTTCCGGAAACCCGCAATTGGGGGTACGACGGTGTTTTTCCGTTTGCGGCCCAAAACTCCTACGGCGGTGTCGAAGGCCTGCACCATCTGGTGAATGCCTGCCATGCAAAGGGCCTGGCGGTGGTGCTCGATGTGGTTTATAACCATTTTGGGCCCGAGGGCAACTACACTAATGACTACGGCCCGTATCTAACCGGAAAATACTGTACGCCCTGGGGGAAAGCCATCAATTTCGACGATGCCTGGTGTGATGGCGTCCGGCGGTTTTTTACCGAAAATGCGCTCATGTGGTTGCGGGATTTTCACATCGATGCCCTGCGCCTGGATGCCGTTCATGCCATCAAGGACTTCAGCCCCAAACACATTCTGGAGGAAATTCGGGAACAGGTCGATCTGCTGATGGAAAACACCGGACGGCGGCATTACCTGATCATCGAGAGTGATTTGAACGATCCCCGGTTCATCAGTCCGCCGTCTGAACACGGATACGGCATGGATGCCCAGTGGATGGATGAATTTCACCACGCCCTGCGGGTGACGGTGGGCGAAGCCCGCAAGGGATACTACGCCGATTTTACCGGCATCAATCACCTGGCCAAATCGTACAAAGATGCCTATGTGTATGACGGGCAGTATTCGGTTACCCGCGAGCGGTATTTTGGCAGCAGCGTTGAAAACCGTCCGGGGCAGCAATTTATCGTGTTTTCCCAGAATCACGACCAGATTGGCAACCGGATGCTGGGCGAACGTTCGAGTCAGCTGTATAGCTTCAACATCCTCAAATTAATGGCGGGAGCCGTGATGGTGAGTCCGTATTTGCCCCTGCTGTTCATGGGCGAAGAATGGGCCGAACCCAACCCCTTCCTGTACTTTGTGAGTCATACCGAAACCGAACTGGTCGAAGCCGTGCGCCAGGGCCGGAAGGAAGAATTTTCCGAATTTCACGCGGAGGGCGACGTCCCCGATCCGAGTGCCGAAGCAACGTTTCAGCAGTCGAAACTGCAATGGGATTTGTTGACGGAAGAGCCCCATCAAACGCTGGTTCAGTATTACCAAACGCTGATTGCCCTGCGGAAACAGCACCCGGCCCTGCGTCATCTGAACCGGGCGAATCTGGACGTAAGCGTTCTCGAAAAGCAGCAAACGATACTTTTGCACCGCTGGCATCAGGATCAGCACGTGCTTTGCTGTCTGAATTTTGCCAAAGAACCCCAGTCCGTTCAACTGCCCGCGTTCCGGGAACACTGGCATAAACTGCTCGACTCGTCGGAACCGGAATGGCAGCCCCCGGTATTGCCCGGCCCGGCATTTCGGGAACCCGCACCCGACGAGGTCCCCGATGCCGGAACCCTGACGGTTCAGCCTGAATCAATCGTCATTTATGGCAACGCTTAATTCCTTTCATCAACTGCATCGCCCTCATGCTCCGAATCGGCTATCACGCATCCCACGAACAATTCAAACCCAGTACGTTACTGTCTTATGTGCAATTGGCCCAGCAAGCGGGTTTTACAGCCGTTTCCTGCTCGGACCACTTTCACCCCTGGAGTCCGAATCAGGGCGAAAGCGGTTTTGCCTGGTCCTGGCTGGGGGCGGCTTTGCAGGCCACGACCCTGTCCTTTGGCGTCGTCAATGCCCCCGGCCAGCGGTATCACCCGGCCATCATTGCCCAGGCCGCAGCGACACTGGCCGAAATGTTTCCCGAACGATTCTGGATGGCAGTCGGAACCGGCCAGGCGCTCAACGAACACATCACCGGCGAGAGGTGGCCCGCCAAAGCCGACCGCAACGCCCGTCTGAAAGAATGCGTCGAGGTGATCCGGGCCTTGTGGAATGGCGAAACCGTATCCCACAAGGGACTCGTAACGGTGGAGGAAGCCACGCTTTATACCCGCCCGGTCGTTAAACCCCTGATTTTTGGAGCCGCCGTTACCAGTAAAACCGCCGAATGGGTCGGCAGCTGGGCCGATGGCCTGCTCACGATTTCGCAGCCCCGGGAGCAGTTGCGGGAAGTGGTCGATGCGTTTCGGAACGGGGGCGGAGCAGGAAAACCGATGCATTTGAAGGTACAACTTTCGTATGCGGCCTCCGAAGAAACCGCCCGGCAGGGAGCATATGACCAGTGGCGGGCCAATATTTATCCAAATGCCATGCTCACCGAACTGCGAACGCCCGAGCAATTCGATATGGCCGGTTCGCTGGTCAATCTGAAGGAAGTCGATAAAATGGTTCGGATTTCGTCCGATGTCCACCAGCACATCGACTGGCTACAGGACGATATTGAATTAGGGTTTGACCAGCTGTTTCTGCACAATGTCAACCGGGAGCAGGAACGCTATATCGACGATTTTGGCGAGAAGGTTCTGCCGTCGCTGTTTAAAGTACCTTCCTGAAACCAATTCAACATCCGACTACCCGCGGAGTAATCGGATGTTGAACCAGCCCGTTAACTCTTAACGGCTTCCTGAAGCGACTCGATGCCGACCAGCTTCTTATACAAGGTCAGCGCCTGAGCGACCACCTGATCCATGTTGTAATACCGGTAGGTACCTAACCGGCCAACAAAATGAACCGACGGCTGCTCGTCGGCCAGTTGTTTGTAGCGTCGATACAGAGCCGCGTTTTCGGGCCGCGGAACCGGGTAATACGGATCGCCCTCATCCTGCGGATATTCAAAGGTAATGCTCGTTTTGGGGTGCTCCTGCCCCGTTAGTTTTTTATACTCCGTAATGCGGGTATACGCGTGGTCATTGGGATAATTGACCACCGAAACCGGCTGATAATCGGCCACATCCAGGGTCTGGTGATCGAACCGCAGCGACCGGTACGGCAGCTTGCCGTAGCAATAGTCAAAATACTCATCGACGGGACCGGTGTAGATCAGTTCATCGAACGACAGCTGGTCTTTCACCTCCTTGAAGTCGGTGCTCAGTAATTGATGAATACAGGGTTGATCGACCATCTTTTCGAACATCTTCGTATAACCCTGCAGCGGCATGTACTGAAACTCGTCCGTAAAATAGCGGTCGTCCTGATTGGTGCGGGTTGGAATCCGGGACGTCACCATTTTGTCGAGCTGGGATGGATCGACGCCCCACTGCTTGCGGGTGTAGCCCCGGAAGAATTTCTCGTACAGATCCCGTCCCACCTGACTGACAACGACATCTTCGGAGGTCCGGATATCTTCGACCGGCTCGCCAACGGATTTGAAGTAATCCGCCAGTTCTTCCGAGGTAAACGAATAGCCGTACAGTTGGTTAACCGTATCCAGGTTGATGGGAATGGGCAGCAGCTTGCCATCGACCGAGGCCAGCACCCGGTGTTCGTAGGGCCGCCATTCGGTAAACTGCGAGAGGTAGGCAAACACCTCCGGGGAGTTGGTATGGAAAATATGGGGCCCGTACTGATGGATCAGAATTCCATCTTCATTGAGACAATCGTAGGCGTTACCGCCGATGTGGGAACGTTTATCGATCAGCAGAATGGTTTTGCCGGCCTGCGAAGCCAACCGTTCGGCCAATACACTTCCGGCAAAACCGGCACCAACAATGACATAATCGTAATGCTGCATAAATGGGAAAAAATAAAGTTTATAAGTGAAATAAGGTAAAAGGCGGACCGTGGCTGGTCGGCGGCTGTAGTACCGGTTTTATGGATCCGCCAGGTCGGCCTGCTGTACGGTTTGCCACCAGCCCGGTCCGGGTGGCACCACCTCTCCCGGATTTTGCCCCGTAGCCAGCCGCTGCACCAGTCCGGCCAGTTCCGTGGCCTGCAGGTGGCCGGTTTCCACATCAAATGCGCCCGGTTCATAGTGATCTTCCCGGCGCGTCAGCAGGCAATGCCAGTCGTAGGAACCCAGTAAAGCCCAGGCCGTTACCGCCCGAACATCCGCCCCGGCTTGCCGGGCCTGCTCCGTTTGTTGCCACATATCCCATAACCAGCGCATCTGTTCATCGACGGTGCAACCCAGATGGGCCTCCGTAACGGCGATGGGAATGCCGTAGCGTTCCCACGTCTGCTGCAACAACCCGCTCAGGCCCAGGCGCTGTTCGGGAGCCGCCCGCACCACTTCCGTATCGACGTAGCGGTGTCGCCCGTTTCCACCCGTTAAATGCGCCGGATACTGCCAGATCTGATGATCCAGAAACCGTTCACTGGTAATGTAATGATTGATGCCAATGAGCGAGGGTGGACACGGATTGTCACTAAAAAAAGCCAGCTCACGTTGATCGATACCAATCCAAATCAGGTAGCCCCACAGCGGATGATCAGCCGTTACGCGTCCGCAGAGCAGATCCCAGGTCAGCCACCGGCGGTGGTTCTCCCACTCCGCCTGGTAAGCCAGCCGCGCAGTGCTGTGGGTCTGGCCCAGGTCATCCGTCTGAACCAGCTGCGCATCGGGCCGCACCTGCCGGATCTGCTCCATGGCCAGAATCGTAGCTTTGCATTCGCGAAGCAGAATCCGGACAAAAGCAAGAGGCTTCGTGGCGTGGGGATACCAATGGCCACTCAAGCCGGAAAACCGGGCCGTCGTCAAGGGTTCGTTGATGGGCGTATAGGCATCCACCCACGGATACCGCTCGGCTACCTGCCGGGCATACCTGGGTAGCTGCCGCTCGAATTCGGGGCCCGTAAAGAGTGCGTAGCGAGGTCCGCAGCCGTGATGAACCAGCCCCACAATGGGCCGAATCCCCCGTTGCCGCAATGCGCCCAGACGCTCGTCCGGCCACCGCCAGTCGGGCCGGTCGATATGTTCCGGGGCCGTACGTTCCCAAAGCACGGGATAGCGAAGTGTTTTGAGGCCCAGAGCGGCTATCTCATCCAGGTCCTGACAACGGACGTGGTGACCGTTTCGCAGCAGTTGATCCTGATACAGTTCGCCCACCCGGTTAACGGTACACTCGATTCCACCCCACAGTTCGAGCGGCCGCAACGCCTTCTTCATCAGCGTTGCGGTACCCTTGTGGTTCCTCATAAAGGAAGGGCTTTGGTGTCGGCGGCTACCGAAGCGCCCTGAACTTGCACCTGCTCTTCAATCAATTCATGCATGGCCTTCCAGGTTTGCTCCCAGGAGTTTTGGCCCAGTTGCGCATCGATCTGGCTCCAGTCCAACGTGGGCTGATTCTGCAAAGCCTCCGCAATGGCCTGTTCAAAGGCCGAAACCGTATCGGCAATCCAGACCGGACCACTGCCCCCGTACGTCGTGACGACATCCCGGATCGGCGTCGACACCACCGGCAGTCCGCCGGTGAGGTATTCCGGGGTTTTGGTCGGACTAATGAAGCGCGTGGCATCGTTGAGGGCAAAGGGCAGCAAGGCCACCTGCCAGTTGCTGAAATAGGCCGGCAAATCTTCATACGCCTTCATGCCCAGGTAATGCAGGTTTGGCCCTTGTGGCAGCGTTGCCGGATCGATCTTGACGACAGGACCCAGCAGAATAAACTGCCAGTCGGGGCGTGTCTGGGCCAGTTCGCGCAGGAGTGTCAGATTCAGCCGCTCGTCGATTACCCCACTGTACCCAATGCGGGGATAGGGCAACGATTCCTGATCGGCCGGGTCGGTCAACCCTTTCCGGGCCTGGGCAAAGTGTGAATGATCAATGCTGCTGGGGAAGGCGTGAACCGATGGATGGAGTTTTTGTTTGGCCTCATACAGGCTGTAGCCGCCGGTAAAAACCATTTCGGCGCGTTGCATGAGTTGTTTTTCGCGCTGGCGTAACTGGGGTGATGCTCCCTGAAATGCCGACAGTTCGTCCATACAGTCATACAGCGTCACCTGCGGTTTCAAATGGTCGGTAAAGGCCAGCGCCATCGGCGTATAATACCAGCTAACAAAATCGGCAATCTTGTGTTGAACCAGAAACCCATTCAGCCACCGGCGTTGCAGTTCATTAGCGGTTTCGGAGTCGGTTCCGTGGGGAACGTGGGGAACGATGACGTGGAGTTGGGACGTTACGGCCCGCACTTCCAGCCAGGCGTGGTTGTCGAAAACCGGTTCTTCCCAAAACCAGACGCGGTAATGCCGACTGGCCCGGGTGAGCAGATGCTGGGGTCGCTGGTAGACGAAATTCCAGCGCAAATGGGAAAAGCAAAGTAAATCCTGGGTCAGATAGACAGATGGGGTTGAAGTTTTTGTGTTCGCTAAAAGCAACTGAACGCTTTCCTGGGACCCTTTCTGAGCTCCGGCTATAGTTTGATGATTCGACATGCTTGAATAATTAAATAAATGGTTAGTAGCCTCTGAGTCGGCAAACGCGGGTGTGAAGCGTTTCGGCGAATCCCTATCAACGTATGTAACTTTTTAAAACAGCACTTGGAAGTTTTGGTCGGCGAGAAATGAGGAAGCGGCCCAAAAAATGATCGTACAACTAAAAAAGAGAGCCAATGACTGATTTTATCCCCCGCCAGCCACCCTTTTCCGGAGGGGCCGGAACCTCATTAGTTCCCTCTATTCATTTCTTATCCCGATTGGCGTTCGTTCGGTTTCAAAACACACGGGGCGCACTTCCGAGGAAGTGTAGTCGACAAACGGATTAAAACAAGAAATGAACGATGAAAAACTGGAAAAAGAACGGGCTCGTAGCCGCCGGTTTGCTGTTCGGTTTAGCAAACTGCGCACCCAAAGTACAGATCGACACGGCTCAGAATATCGATTTCAGTCGCTACCAGACTTATGCCTGGATGGACCCCGACGTGAAAGGATCGCAGAATCCGCTGTATTACAACCAGATCGCTACGCAGAATGTCGAGCAAACCATTGAACAGGCTCTGGCCCAACGCGGGTTACGCCAATCGAACCGCCGGGCCGATCTGTTGATTGGCTATCATTTTTTTGTGGAGGAGAAAACCCGGACCGTCGCTCAAAATCGCGGGCCGGTCGGCATGTACGGCCCTTATTACGGCTGGGGTCGCTGGGGCTGGCGCGGCTGGGGACCATCGTGGTGGGGCTGGAATGCCTGGGGACCGATGTATACGCAGGAAAAATACGAAGCCGGAACCGTCGTGGTCGATATGGTCGACGCCCGGACCAAACAGCTCATCTGGCGGGGATGGGTGGAGAATGCGGTCGGTAACCCATCGCGCATCACCAGCCAGTTGGCGCGGGAAGTGGCCCGGATCGCCGAAAAATTCCCTCAATCGCGCTCCTAATCGGGTAAAAACCCGGCTGGGGATCGATCCTGTAACCATTTTCTATGAAAAATAATCGACTGGTGATCATTTCTCACCGCTTGCCGTTTTCGTTTACGACTGAAAACAAAACGACGACGCTGAAACCATCCGCCGGAGGGCTGGTGACGGCCGTAAAATCGCTGGAATTATCCTCGTTTGCCGAAAAACCGCTCTGGATTGGCTGTGCGGATTTTACCCAGCGAACCTGGGACAAACACCACGGACTGGTGGATGACAGTTTCGTTTATCTCCCGGTTTTCATCGATAAGCGCACCCACAAAAAGTTTTACAACGGGTTTTCCAATTCCGTACTCTGGCCGCTGTTTCATTATTTTTCGACCTACGTCGACTACCACGACGACGATTTCAAGGCCTACCGGCTGGCAAACGAACAGGTTGCTGAAAAAGTGGCGGAAGCCTTACAGCCCAATGACCTGGTTTGGGTGCATGACTACCATTTTATTCCGCTCCCGCAACTGATTCGGGAGCGGCAACCGGAGGCACAAATTGGCTTCTTTCTCCATATTCCGTTTCCGTCCTTCGAACTCCTGCGGTTATTACCCAAATCCTGCCGGAATTACCTGCTACGGGGGTTGCTGGGTGCCAATCTGGTTGGTTTTCATACCAGTGATTACCGCCTTCATTTTTTGCAGTCGGTTCAGATGGCCCTGGGATTGCCCACGACGTTTGGACAGATCGTTTGCGGAGAACGAATG
The DNA here is from genome assembly GCF_003858645.1 of Larkinella knui. GTDB lineage: Bacteria > Bacteroidota > Bacteroidia > Cytophagales > Spirosomataceae > Larkinella > Larkinella knui. Next base: position 1,835,348 of record NZ_RQJP01000001.1, read on the forward strand.
GTCGATTCGGGCGTTTTTCCCATTGGTATCAACTATTCCCTTTTTCACGATGCCTACCACCAGGAAGACGTCGAGCAGGAACGGCAGCAACTCCGGACCTCCTACGCCGGTCGAATGATTTTTTCCGTCGACCGCCTGGACTATACCAAAGGCGTGATGCAGCGTCTCGACGCCCTGGAAGCGTTTCTGACCCTGCATCCCGAATGGAAGGAGCAAATTGTGTTTCTACTCGTGGTTATTCCTTCCCGGGACGAAATTCAATCGTATTGGGAGCGCAAACAAATGATTGAACAGGCCGTCGGTCGCATCAACGGCCAATTTGCCACCTTGACGTGGTTACCCGTCGTTTACCGGTATGCTCCGTTGTCGTTTCCGCAATTGATGGGCTTGTATACGGCCTGCGATGTGGCCATGATTACGCCGGTTCGGGACGGAATGAATCTGGTAGCCAAAGAATTTATCGCTTCCCGGTCGGATCAGCAGGGTGTTCTGGTGCTGAGCGAGCTGACGGGGGCGGCCAACGAGTTGGGCGAAGCACTCCGGGTCAATCCGCTGGACGAATTTGAAGTCGCCGATGCGCTGAAGCAGGCGCTGGAGATGTCACCGGACGAACAGACCCGCCGAATGGAGGCCATGCAGCAACGAATTTCGCAGTACGATGTAAAAAAATGGGCTTCTGACTTCATCGAGGTGTTGGTAACCACCCCACCGGCCGAACACACCGGAACGGGCGCGCTGCTGGAAGGGAAAATCAAAAAAAATGTACTGAAAGACTTTGCCAGGGCCCGGTCGCGCCTGTTGCTGCTGGATTATGACGGCACCCTGGCGGAATTTACGTCCGAGCCCGGCCTGGCGGCTCCTTCGGCCGGAGTGCTGGAAACGCTGCGGAAGCTGGCCAGCCAGCCCGAAAACAAAGTCGTGATCATCAGCGGACGGGATCAGCCGACGCTCGAAAGCTGGTTTGGCTCGCTGCCCATCGACCTGGTGGCCGAACACGGGGACAAGCAGAAACAAAACGGAAGCTGGCAAAAAAATAACCAGGATAATGCCGCCTGGAAAAACCGGGTTCGCCCTTTGCTGGACGAGATGGTAAACCGGTGCCGGGGGTCTTTCATCGAAGAAAAAGCCACAACGCTGGTCTGGCATTACCGAAATGCCAACGAGGAGATCGGTTTTGAACGGTCCCGGGAGTTGCTGCTCACGCTGACCCACCTGCTCCCCCATACGCTGCGAATCATCGACGGCAACAAGGTTATAGAAATAAAATCGGTTGACTGGGACAAAGGAAAACTGGCCAGACGACTGATCGATGGCAGCCGGTATGATTTTGTGCTGGCGGTGGGCGACGACCAGACCGACGAAGATATGCTGGCGGTGCTGACCCAGGAACACCAGTATCCGGTTAAAGTGGGCCATGGGCCCACAGCCGCGACTTATCGGCTACCGGATGTGCAGCAGGTGGTAAACCTGCTGGATTCTTTCGTGCAACCCGCTAAACCCGTTCGGGTCGGTTAGGCGGCCAAACCGCTTTGCTTCAGATTGAAGACGGCCAAAACCTCATTTAAACACCTGATTTTCAGAGGATTACTAGATACGAAGTGGTCCGGCTGACGGGCGGTATGGGCAGCCGCCCCCGTTTAGTTCACCCTAAACGTTCCAGACTGCGGGCTTTTGGGGTGAACGATTTCTTTACAAAAACTCTTTCCGGGCTCGTCGCCACGGGTCGATTAAGACCGATTCCGTTCCGCAACCTAAACACAAAAGCCGGACTGGCAGCCCGGCTTTTGGATGTTTTGAAGCCCTGAATCAAGGCATATTTTCCCGAATAAAGGGACTGGCAATCATATACACTTCTTCTTTGGTCAGGGGCTCATCAAACGATTCACGCACCACCATTTCGGCGATCTGCTGCGTACCATTCTGTCGCAGCAGGCGATCATCCACCAGGGAAATCAGGTCGATCGCGTCATGATGCTTGACGTTGTTTTCATCCTTATAAACCATGGCAGGCACACCACCGGGTTCCTGTTCCGATGCCCAGACGCGCTGGTTGCGAATCAGGCGTACTTCAGCCGCATGACGGGCCTCCACCGAGTGGATTTTCAGAGCTGCCAGCAAAACCGGTTTGTCATCTTTCAATTTGGGAGCCTGCCCCTTGTAGGCCCGAACGCCCAGGTCTTCGAAAGCCTGCGACAGGGTCAGAAAAACCTGATAATTCGAAAATGGATTCGGAAACATGCCTTTCGCCGTAAAATCGAAGTTCGGCATCGGGATGGCTTCCCCGCCCAATTGGGATTTCAGGAAATTCACATGCTGCTGTTCGTGTTCCCCGATTTTCATGAACACTTGCCTGTCACTTTCGGGAATCAGGCCGGGGGTCATGTTGCCCATTTTATAAAATTCCGCTTCCAGGTACTCCAGCGTCAGTGCGAAATTCAAAACAGCCACCACGTCGGCATGCGACGCAAACGCCTTGTTGACCGTGGCTGCGAAAAAAGCCGGTGTTGCCAGGGCCGCCACCGACGTTGTTTTAAGAAGTTTCCGCCGTGAAAACAAGAAACGTTCACTGGCATCGGCGTCAACCTTTTCAATATCAGACAAAATTCTTAACAGGTTCATACGTTTCAGGATTACATTTTTGGAAGATTTGCCGCACTTAATTTTTGTTTGATAAACGGTTGTGCCTTTGCCAGCACTTCATCCGGCGTCAAATGCCAGTCGAGCCCGTTTCCATCGATCATTTCGTGACCGAGCGCAAAGTAGGTGCGTGGATAAATCATGTTCCGGGCCAGCGTGGCATGGCGCGCTTCGACGGAAACCATTTTTCCGGCAATTTTCAAAATTTCCAGATCCTGAATCAGCGGCCCGGTGCCGTTAAAAGCGCCTACACCCACGCTTTCAAATTTCTGGGCGGCATCGAACACGTCATTGCGCCCATTGAAATTGATGGCACTGAAATCGAAGTCCAGCATGGGAATGGCGTTATCGCCCAGCAGAGCCTTGAAAAACTCCTTGTGTACAATCTCGTGATCATGAAGTTCAACGAGTACTTTTCGGTCCATTTCATTTAGGCCGTACGCTTTTTCAACCGCCGTGTGGTAGAAGGCGACTTCGAGCTGATCGAGCGCATACGCCAGATTGGAAATACCGATATCACCCGGCCCCAGATCAATCGTGCCATCGGGTAAAATGGTAGCCCCCATCCGGGCACCGGACCGACCTAGCCCCGTACTGGGTGCTACGAGTTTTTCCTGGGCACAGGACGACAATAGCGCCAGCGCTGAAGCTGACGCGAGCCCGAGACTACGTAAAAACATTCGCCGTTCTACCGAAGGAATTACCGGTATCGTTGGCCCCGCTTTTTTCTCGGTCAAAGTGTTAAATTTTTCCATTGAATTTTTAGATTATTGATTGAAAATCATCTTCTGAAGAAGATCGATCAATAAACTAAGTTGTCTGCCTCCGGTTCTTTACAAATTAGACAATCTTCATACAAATGAGGATATGGTCCAGGGCCGGTGCAATCCCTAAAAAATGCGGTTTTTTTTGAACAAAAACCGCAAAACCGTTACGCCCCGTTCCCTCATTAATCCGGCCTGAATGGAGCAAAACCGCCCCCGTCCGGGTTCTGTTGGTTTTTATGAACCTGTTTTATACCAGCACTTTACTGAACGAATTCCATGGCTAAACGAGACATCGTTGTGATTGGCTCTTCGGCGGGTGGCGTCTACGCCCTCCGGGATTTTGTTATGAATTTTCCGGCTGACTTTCCGGCGACAATTTTTATCGTACAGCACCTATCTCCCGACACTCCAAGCTTTTTACCGGACATTCTCACCCGTGCCGGCAAGGTAAAGGCCACCCATCCCAAGGATGGAGAACGCTTCCAGAACGGCCGGATCTACGTGGCTCCGCCCGATCATCATCTGCTGATCGAGAACGACACGGTTCTGGTGAAAAAAGGACCCAAAGAAAACCAGTTTCGCCCGTCGATCGATGCGTTGTTCCGCTCGGCCGCCTACGGGTATGGCCCCCGCGTAATTGGCGTCGTATTGACGGGGCTTCTCAACGATGGCACATCCGGAATGTGGTCCATCAAACGCCTGGGCGGGGTGAGTGTCATTCAGCATCCCGAGGAAGCCCTGTATCCCAGCATGCCCGAAAGTGTTCGGCAAAACGTGGAAGTTGACTATACCGTTGCCATCCCCCAACTGGCTTCGTTACTGGGTGAATTGATTCAGCAGGAGGTGGATGGCAAGCCCCCCCTCACCGAGCTGGAAGAGAAGCGCATGGATACAGAACTAAAAATAGCAGCCGCAGGAAACGCATTTGAAATGAATATCATGGAAGAAGGCGAGTTAACATCCCTTACCTGCCCCGAATGCCACGGCTCGCTGGTGAGCATCAAAGAAGGGCGGCTCCTGCGTTTCCGTTGCCACACCGGCCACGGCTTCACGTCGGGATCGCTGCTGGCCGGGGTAACCCACAGCATCGAGGAATCGCTGTGGAATGCCGTCCGGAGCCTGGAAGAGCTGGTGATGCTGTTGGAAAAAACGGCCAGCCTGCTGGAAGAAGCGGGCGACACCACCGCTGCCCAGGAACACCGGGAACGGGCAAAACGCGCCCTGGAACGGTCTCGCCGGGTTCACGACCTGGTTGTAGGGTGATTCATTCCGGCCGTTGGCGGGTCCGTTGGCTTACTTCCCGGGAACGCTAGTGTACCGATGCGGTTGTGAGGAATGGCTACCCAACGTGGCCAGTTCCACGAAAACGGTTTTTCTGATTAAACAGCACACGCGTATGAAAAAGTATTGGACCCTCATCCCCCTCTCTCTCCTACTGGCCTGTGGCGATTCCGGGAACAAAGGCTCCACCGGCAGCAATGACGGCGGGCGCCGGGTCGAATCAGAGTCGGATCTCGGTCGCTTTGTCAGCGGCAGCCGGCAACTCAGTGAGTATTATAAGTACGGTATGCCCTGCGCCTACGTCACTGAATCCTTTTTACACTCTACGTTTGACCTGAACGAAGATACGCCCATTACCTGGAATGAATCCGAGACGACCTGCGAGGCCTCCTGGAATTCTAAAAAACAGGTAAGCCTTTCGACCACCGGAATTCGCCCTTTTGAGTCCGTATTCCACGCCGAATATTATTTTGACAGCCTGTATCAGCCCGCCGAATTTGCGAAGCGGCTCCAGAAACGTCGTCATGCCTATACCGGACCCAACCCGGAAGGCACCGGCGCCGAATCACCCCAGCCGGGCGTCACCGCCAGTCCGTCACAGGGAACCGGCACCACCCCCGCCACCGCCCTGAATGATTCGTCCCGGACGCACACCGGTCCGGGAGCGCCAACCAGCCAACTCAATGATAACGAGGCCATGCGGGCGGTCCCCAATTCGTTTCCGGGCATGTGGGAAAAAGCCGTGTGGGACAACCGAAGCCGGACGCTGCACATTCTGGATGGCCAGCATGTGTTTCACATCATGGTCAATCACGGCCCCACTCCGGCTGCGGACCGTTCCAAGGCCATCAAACTGGCTTCCATTCTGCTGGGTGAAGTGGAGGTAGAAAACGGGACAGAAAAACCGGTTTATTAATCCCTGAACGGTGGACCGTACCCTAATTAAAAGTGAACCGCTCACGCATCAGCCGGTTGGCTACTCATTACCCAGTTTCTAAAATGTATTTAAACGAAACCGCCTATGCTTGCTATGAATTACCGCGGACCCCGCCGGGTTCGCGTCAGCCAGAAACCAATGCCGGAAATAAACCACCCCGAAGATGCCATCGTTCGGGTAACCCGTTCCTGTATTTGCGGATCCGATTTGCATTTGTACAATGGCAATGTGCCGGACACCCGCGTTGGCATGACCTTCGGGCATGAATTTATCGGGGTTGTTGAAGAAATTGGTTCGGAAGTCCAGAAGCTCAAAGTGGGCGATACCGTGCTGGTTCCTTTCAATATTGCCTGTGGTAAATGTCATTTCTGCCGGCAGGGATTGTTTGGAAATTGCCACGAATCGAATACCCAGGCCACAGCGGTTGGCGGTATTTACGGGTATTCACACACGGCCGGGGGCTATGATGGCGGACAGGCAGAATTTGTGCGGGTACCGTACGCGGACGTGGGCCCAACGGTTATTCCGCCGGGTATGGACCCCGACGATGCCGTTCTACTGACCGATGTGGTGCCAACGGGCTACCAGGCGGCCGAAATGGGCGGTATTCAGCCCGGCGACACGGTGGTCGTTTTCGGTGCGGGTCCCGTGGGCATTATGGCCGCCCGTTGTTCCTGGTTGTTCGGAGCGGGTCGCGTGATCGTGATCGACCAGTATGATTACCGGCTGGAATTTGTGCGCAATTACGCGAATTGTGAAGTATACAATTTCAAGGAAATGAGCGATCCGGTGGTGTTCATCAAAAAGTTAACCGACTGGATGGGGGCCGACGTCTGCATCGACGCCGTTGGTGCCGAAGCCGCCGGCAGCGCGCTGCAAACCATTACGGGCCGAAAAACGCTGATTCAGGCCGGATCGGCCACGGCGGTTCACTGGGCCATCAACTCGGTCAAGAAAGGCGGTATTGTTTCGATCGTGGGCGTCTACGGTCCTACCGACAACCTGGTTCCAATCGGTAATGTCGTCAACAAAGGGCTTACAATCCGGGCCAATCAGGCGTCGGTGAAACGGCTGCTGCCGAGATTGATCGAGCACGTCCAGAACGGGATTCTGAATCCCAAAGCACTAATTACCCACCGCGTACCCCTGGAGGACGCTGCCGATGCCTACCGGATTTTTTCCGATAAGCTGGATAATTGCATCAAACCCGTTCTCATTCCACCATCAGCCCGCGTATAAAGCACCATTGTTATGGAAACACCCGTCAAAGAGAATTCAAACCTGGCCAAGGATTATTCCCACATTAAAGGCTGGGGCATCGATGCGGATCCGAAAAATGATCCCACGTATCCAATGAAACAAAACCGGACCGACGACGAGCAAACGGGCTACAGTTGGGAACGGCCCACGCAACAGCCGGTAACGATCGAAGTACTCCGGTCCATCGAACGCCCGAACGTGAGTGCGGTTTTTGGAACCTCAACTCCGCCTTCCGGGCTTAGCGGAGTCATACGCCGGTTTGCGTTCAAATTCAGTGAGTCAGAATACGGGCACTGGCTCCCCCTGCTGCTAGCCGATCGGGTCAATGCGGTGGAAGGGATTGTGGACGACCTCAAACGGGGTCATATTCCCAACATCATCGCTGAAAAGGGCTGGCCGGCGGAGTGGAAGCACAATCCGCAGGCCCTGGCCAAAAAAATTCTGATCGGTGCGCTCGTTACCACCGCCGTTATTGCCCTGGTCCGTCGAAATAAGAGTGAAGAGTAACCGGCCGCCGGCGGGATCGTTGCAAAAGGTCGGGAAACCGTTCCTGGGCAACGATCCCCGGCCGGCGATCAAGTCCTGAAAGTCATCATCCATCCAAAAAGCCTTCTTTCAGGGTGAGGACACCAGGGCGCTATCGAGGCATCGCATAAACCGGGCAGGTTCCTCAAAAATGGGGCTATGTGCCGATTCGGTAAACGTAAACAGCTTTTTCCGGGGCGCTTTCAACCGGCTGAAATACCGCTTCGCGACAGGATACGGCGTCTGGTAATCGTGAATACCCTGGAACAGATAATAAGGCACTTTCAAGTCGGGAGCCACCACCCCTAAGTCGGTGGCGACCACTTCCGGCCACAAATACCGCACCGACTCCCGGGCTCCCAGCCCATAGTGAATTTTGTCCATCAGCGTATATTCCCGGCATTCCAGAATACTTCGGATAAAGAGCGGATAGAAGTGGGCCTTGTACATTCCTCCGCCGTAGCTCGCCACCAGTTCCCGCTGCCACATCAGGTAATCCAGCCAGGCTTCCGGCGGGTAAGGCGGTCGCCCCTGTTTGAGAAGCTGATTGACCTGTCGGCTGGCGTGGTGTTGACGGGCCTGCTGCACTACCCAGTCATACGATCGTTGTTCCGCTTCCAGTTGCCGGGCGATCTGGCTGATGCAGAACAGCGCCCGGAAAAGTTCCGGATGCTTTTTCACGACCAGCACGCCCAGGAAAGTGCCCCAGGAATGAGCCATCAGGTAAATCTTGGGCTGGTGAAATTGCCGGGCCAGATAGCGGCTTACCTGAGCCGCATCTTCGACAAACGTGTCTGTCGTAAAGGGCTGGTTTCCGGATTGTTTCTGAAACACCTCCGCCGAATAGGATTTTCCGGCCCCGCGCTGGTCCCAGTTGACAACCACGAAGTGCTTTTCCAGTTCATGCCCTACCAACATCGACAGCTCGGGCAAACCGGGTCCACCGTGCAGAAACAGCAGGACGGGCTTGGTGCGGTCCTGACCCCGAATGAGCAACCATTGCTGCGTTCCATTGATCGATACCGGTTTCAGAACGGCGATGCTTTTGCGCCGTGGCCTACCCGCCGGGTCAAGGATTGGGGCGGTTTCTCCGGGGCTGTTCCAGGCGATGTAGCCTATACTACCGGCCAGCAGCAGCCCGATTGCCGCGGCCAGGATTCGCGCTACATTCCGGAGTGTCTTTTTCATGGGCATCAGCGATAGGGTTCGATTCAGGAAAACCGTTGACAACCCGGTTTCGGTTAATCCGTTGGCCTTTCTTAAACACGCGCAGGCCGGACGGCGTTATGTAATTCCAATTGGTACAACAGCCCGGGGCCAACCTCGATTGATACGGGCTGAACCGGATGAGAATCCGGCCCGAACGGGTTAGTATCAGAGAACCCGCAGCGGATTTTGGGACGTTGGCAACTGCCCCGGCCGAATCCTCATTCTTTGACCTGTTTTGATGAACCCTGGAAATGAATACGAGTTAATTTGATTATTCACGGATTAAAAATAATCAAACGAATAGCAATCAAACTCAACGATGAAAAAGGTAGTAATGGTAGCAGCGATGATCGTGGCTTTGAACACCATTCAGTCGCAAGCGCAGTCAACATCCGGAAGTAGCTCGTCGAGCCAGCAACGGCCCGGCACCAGTGGCAGTGGACAAACCAGCGGCTCGAGTGGCAGCAGCACGTCGGGGAGCCAGGGCAGTTCCGGGACGTCGGGCAGCGGAAGTTCCGTTGGGCAGGGAAGCACAGGCTCCGGCAGTTCGTCGGGCACCACCGGAACGGGACAGCAAAGCCGCAATCAACGGTCGGGCGGGCAGTCCTCGTCGGTAGGTTCTGGCTCGAGCGGAAGCAGCACGCAGGGCGATATGCAGGGCAGCGGCTCGGGGAGCAGCAAAAAGATGAAACGTTCGAACAAACAGAGCGGAAGTTCGTCCGGCAGCAGTACCTCGGGGAGCAGTTCATCGTCGAGCGGCACGCCAAAAAGCGGAACCCAGCGGTAATAGCAAAGTGAGGTGATTAGTGAATACAACAAACGCAGCCGGGTCGTCCTGGCTGCGTTTGTTGTTCGGTTTGCTACTCGATGCCTCAATCGGAACCACAAAATCCACCGGCCTTTATACGTTTAATTTGGGAAAACCATACCATGAAAATCAAAGACATCCGCGCCCTGAGAGGGCCCAATTACTGGTCAGTTCGCCGTCACAAGCTGATCGTGATGAAGTTGGATCTGGAACAACTGGAACACTTTCCGACCAACACCATCGACGGATTTTATGACCGTCTGCGGCAGTTGATCCCCAGTTTGTATGAACACCGCTGTTCGGAAGGCCGCCCGGGCGGTTTTTTCTACCGCGTACAAACCGGAACCTGGATGGGTCACGTCATCGAACACATTGCCCTGGAAATCCAGACGCTGGCGGGAATGGCGTGCGGGTTTGGCCGGACGCGCGTAACGGATGAACCCGGCGTATACAACGTGGTTTTTGCGTATCAGGAAGAACGGGCCGGTCTGTATGCCGCCCGCTGCGCGGTCGATATCGCCCAGGCCCTGATCGACGGCACCGCGTATGATTTACAGGCCGATATCGATTTTCTCAGCCAGTTGTATGAAGCCGATCGCCTGGGACCGAGCACTTCGGCCATTGTCAACGCCTGCGTCCGGAAAGGGATTCCGTACATGCGGCTCGACGCCGATTCCACGGTTCAACTCGGTTACGGAGCGCGGCAAAAACGGATTCAAGCCACCGTCACCAGCCAGACCAGTACGATTGCCGTTGAACTGGCCGCCGATAAAAACGAGACGAAACGAAGGCTGGGCAACGTCAACATTCCGGTGCCAGCCGGCGAAGTCATCGAAACCGAAAATGAACTCGAAGACGTGCTCCGTCGCCTTGATTTTCCGCTGGTGGTCAAACCGCTCGACGGCAATCACGGGCGTGGTGTCACCACCAACATCCAAACCATCGAAGCGCTTTTCAACGCTTTTCAACTGGCAAAAACGCAGGGCGATCAAGTCCTGATCGAGCAGTTTGCGTCCGGCGACGATTACCGGCTGCTGGTTATCGATTATCAACTCCGTGCGGTGGCCCGACGTGTTCCGGCCCGGGTGTTGGGCAACGGCTCGTCCACCATCAGCCAGCTGGTCGAGGAGGTAAACCGCGATCCCCGACGGGGCGAAGGCCACTCAAATCTGCTGACTAAAATCAAGTTCGATCAGGCGACTCTTACGCTTCTGGAAGAACATAATCTGACCGTGGACTCGGTTTTACCAGCCGGCCACGAGCTCTACCTGAAGAAAACGGCCAATTTAAGCACCGGCGGTACGTCCGTTGACGTAACCGATCAGGTTCATCCCGAAATCAAGGCCATGGCCGAACGGGCAGCCCGGGTGATTGGCCTCGATATTTGCGGTATCGATCTGATTGCGAAGGACATTACCCGTCCGCTGCGCTCGTCGGGTGCCGTCATTATTGAAGTAAACGCGGGTCCCGGTTTGCGGATGCACACACACCCTACGGAGGGCCAGCCGCGCGACGTCGGAAAAGCCGTGGCCGACATGCTCTTTCCTGAACCCCGGGAACGGGCATTGACACCGCTGGCAGGCCGTATTCCGATCATCGCCGTTACGGGCACGAATGGAAAAACCACGACCACCCGGCTTACGCGGCACCTGGTCCGGCAGGCTGGTTATACCGTCGGTTTTACGACCACGGAGGGAATTTACATTGGCGATTCGCTCATTGAGGAAGGCGACTGCACCGGTCCGCAAAGCGCTCAGAAAGTGCTTCAGGACTCGTCGGTGGATTTTGCGGTTCTCGAATGTGCCCGGGGCGGTATGCTCCGTTCCGGCCTGGCTTTCGACCAGTGCGACGTCGGTATTGTGACCAACGTGGCCGCCGATCACCTCGGTCTTGGCGGTATTAACTCGGTGGAAGACATGGCCCGGGTGAAAGCCATTGTGGCCGAGAGTGTCAAAAAGGATGGCTACGCGGTATTGAACGCGGATAATCCCTACACCTTTGCCATGCACTACGACCTGAGTTGTAACGTGGCCTTGTTCAGCATGAATCCGGCCGACGAACGCGTGGTGGCGCACTACCGCGCCGGTGGATTGGCGGCTGTTTACGAAGACGGTTTTGTAATGATCCGGCGCGGAAACGAGCGAATACCGGTTGAGAACATAAAAAATATTCCGCTGGCTTTCGAGGGAAAAGCGCCGTTCATGATCGAGAACATCCTGGCGGCTGTGCTGGCGGTTTACTGCCAGAATCTGCCGGTGGACCTGATTGCCGAAGGACTCCGTTCGTTCCTGCCGTCGTTCGAAAATACGCCCGGCCGGATGAATCTTTTCTGCTTCCGGAATTACTGCGTTCTGGTGGATTATGCCCACAATCCGCACGGACTGACGGCGCTGGGTGAATACATCAAACAGGCGGGTGTGGCCCGCAGGATCGGAATTCTGACCGGCGTCGGCGACCGGCGCGACGAAGACATTCGTGCCGTCGGTCGGGTGGCCGGGCAAATCTTCGATGAACTCATCATTCGCTTCGACGAAGACAGCCGGGGGCGGGACAAAGCCCAGATTGCCGACCTGATCAGGCAGGGCGTGTGGGAAGTCAACGGGGCCATACCGGTGCAAGTCATACCGGACGAACTCGAAGCGTTGACCTACGCCATCGAGCATGTGCAGAATGCGACAATGATTGTTCACCTGTCGGATCGGATTCACCAATCCGTCGAGTTGGTGCGGGGTTTTAAAGAACTGGAGGAACGGTTTGAACTGCATCCCGACTTGTTGGTAAATGTTTAGGTAGCAGGCAAAACGCCAACGGTAAAAACAGCTTTCAATCCGCTGTTTTTACCGTTGGCGTTTTGCTTTTAAGGCCGAAAGTGTCCCGGAATTAGCCGCCGAAAGTCACCCTTATGCATTTCTTTTTGGCCATCATCCCGATACGGCCGTCTCTTCGGTTTTTGTAAAAATTCGTTCCCTGAGGTGAAAAGAGCCACCCCGGGCCAGAATCGTTACGCGCAGGTTACTGACAAAAACCGGTTGCAGTTCGGGAATTTCGTAATAGTTGGTATTTTTCACCTCATCGGTATCGATGATAAAAACGCCCCCGGAGCCGATTGCCCGCAGGATATTTCCCTGCGAAATCACGACGCCCGAGTCGATGCAGAGCCCAATGCCGAGCAGACCCGGATTTCGGAGCAACGCTTCCGTAAGCCGGGGAAACCGGCTGCGCTGCATAAAATGCGTGTCGATAATGGCATCCGGCAAGAGGGAAAGGCCCTTTTCGGTTTCCACCATCCCTTTGATCAGCGATTCGGCACTTTTGCCATCCTTGATGGCCAGCCGGGGCATGGCGGCCGCTCCGGCACTGGTTCCGGCAATGACGAAATCATCGTTCTGGTACCGTTTCTGAATCAGAGCGATCAGCTTGGTATCCAGCAGCTTATCGATCAGCGTGGTTTGATCGCCCCCGGTAAACAAAACCGCATCCGCCTTTTCAATCCGTTGCAGGTGTTCATCCTGATCGGCTTCCTCCTGGCTGTCGATGTACATCACCTGCACGTTTTTACACCCCAGTTTATGGAAGGCTTCCCGGTAGTTTTTGCCCATTTCCCGCGGAATCTCCGAAGCTGCCGGAATAACCTCGATGCGGGCATTCCGGCCTTTTAGCTCGTCTAAAAATTCGGCCAGTATGCCGGATTCGAAAAAGTTGGACTGCCGAAGCTCACTCGAAGCTGCGTTATCCGCTGAATCTTTTACCTCACTGCCTCCAATCGAAACTAGTTTTCCTTTTGGTGTTTCCATAGCGCCTGCCGTTTACGTTGCTGCCTGTTTTCTACTAAAATCCAGAACCAATCGACCTGTATAGTGTTAGGAATAGAGTGGTTAATCCATGGTTTAATGACCGTACGTTCTACCGGTGACTCTATAACCGGCTCATGGTATGCAGATACGAGGTACATTGATTGCAATTGGAGGAAATGAGGACAAAGGAACCCAAAACCAGCCCCTTCACGTCCACGATACCGTTCACTCGTTTATGAATTCCGGTATTTTATACCGAATTATTTACGAACTCAACAACCCCGATGCCGTCCTTGAAATCGTCACCACGGCGTCCAGTATTCCCAAAGCCGTGGCACACCAGTATAGCCGGGCTTTCAAAAAACTCGGTCATGAAAACATCCGGCTGATGCACATCACCTCGCCCGCAGAAGCCGATCGGCCCGAAACGCTGGCGCGGATCAGAGCCTGTGGCGGCATCTTGTTTTCGGGTGGTGACCAACTGAAATTAACCTCGGTTTTTAACAATACCGCCTTTGCGCGGCTTCTTCACGAGCGATATGTTCGCGAACATTTTGTTATTGCCGGGACCAGCGCCGGCGCCATGGCCATGTCGGATCTGATGATTTACCCACGCGGCCCGGCACATGTCCTGAATCCCGAAGTCGACCTGCTGCCGGGTCTGGCGCTGGTCCACGAAGCCATCATCGACACCCATTTCCTGGTTCGGGGGCGCTTCCGTCGCCTGGCGTTTTCGGTGGCCGGCAACCCGACTCACATCGGCATCGGCCTGGAAGAAGACACGGGCATCATCATCCGAAAAGGCAATAAACTCGAAGCGATTGGCTCAGGTCTGGTTACGCTCATCGACGGTCGGAGTCTGAAAGAAACCAACCACACGGTTGCGCAGATTAAACACGATATTTTCATTGAAAACCTGCTGGTCCATGTGCTGTCGCACGGCAATAACTTTACGCTGCGCAACAAGAAGTTTACGTAGGAATTATGCAAAAATAGACACCTCGCCTTCACCCGCTTCGTTCCGCCAGGCCCGGTACATGCCCTCGGAGTTGAAAGGCAATACCACATTGCCGGCCCGGTCAACGGCGATCAGTCCGCCTTCGCCCCCCATTGTTTTTAATTTTTCCTGCACCACATACTCACAGGCGGCTTTGAGCGACAGGCCTTTATAGCCCATCAGGCACGAAATATCGTAGGCCACAACCGCCCGGATAAAATACTCGCCGTAGCCCGTACAGGAAACCGCACAGGTCTGGTTGCTGGCGTAGGTTCCGGCCCCGATGACGGGGGTATCGCCCACGCGGCCATACTTTTTATTGGTCAATCCCCCCGTCGAGGTGGCCGCGGCCAGATTTCCGTCTTTATCGAGGGCTACTGCGCCAACGGTTCCTTTGCCGGTATTACTTTTACTGTGGTCGAGTTGGGTTTTATTGGCTTTCTGCGCTTCCTTGAGTTGCCTGAAACGGAAGTCCGTATAGAAATACGCATCCGGTTCAAAAGGCAACCGGAGTTCACGGGCAAAATCTTCGGCCCCCGAGCCCAGCAAAAAGACGTTTTCGGACTGCTCCATGACGGCCCGCGCGAGCGAGACCGGATTCTGGATGTTGGTTACACCGGCAATCGCGCCCGCTTTCTGCGACCGCCCACACATGATGGATGCGTCCATTTCGTGTTTTCCACGGGCCGAAAAAACCGCTCCCCGCCCCGCGTTGAACAGCTCGTTGTCTTCCAGACTTCGGACGGCCTGCTCCACGGCGTCGAGGGCGCTATGCCCCCGGGCTAATTCCTTGTAGCCCGCTTCCAGCGCGTCTTCCAGTCCTTGCCGGAACGCTTTCTCCTGCTCGGCTGTAATTTCCGACCGGTTAATGGTTCCGGATCCGCCGTGTATCGCAATGGTGAACATACGTATTGAATCAGGTAAGTTAACAATCGGGGAATCTCCTAGGCGATGGGCCGATTTTCGGTTCCGTTCACTTTTGCCGGTGCGTCTTCCGGTTTCACCTGAATACCGGGTTGGGGCGCTGGCGGATCGGCGGTTCTCGAATTAAGCAGCCCGGCGGGCACACTGAGTTCGCCGGTATGCGGGTCGATGAGGCCGTTGCGCTCGTCTTCAATGTTGGTTGCCTGGGTGTAAATATCCCCGGCTATGGCGTGTTGCCGCAATTCATGCTTGAACTGCCGGATGCGCTCCGCCCGGTCGTTCAGTTCCGTGGGGCCACCATAATCGGCAAAGCCAAAACCGCCCCATTCACTGATCACCAGCGGCACCTGTTTGCGGTAGAAAAACGGGTCGCCCACCACGAGCGAAAAAGCGGCCACCCCCGAGAGGTCACCCGAAGCCAGCCGGTCGAGCAGAGTCCGCCACCGGGCCAGATCGGGGGTATACAGGTGGGCCGTCAGCAGGTCCGACTTCAAACGTCCTTCAAACGAAATATGCTGCCAGCCGTCGTTATCGACCACCAGAAACTGCGGATACGCCAGTTGCATAAAATGGTACATATCCATAATGTATTTCCGGGTGTCGGGATTGGTCGCAATGTCCTGAGCGCCCCAGTCTTCATTGTACAGGCTCCAGATCACCACCGAAGGATGCGTTCCGATCAGGGCCACCATGCGCATCAATTCGGCCTGGTGGTTTTTTCGGCTGAGTGCGGTCGAAACGTGCGGACTGGGTACTTCCACCCACAGCAAGAGGCCTAATTCGTCGGCCAGATTATAGATTCGGGGGTCAACCCCGGCAATGTGTACCCGTACCAGGTTACAGCCTAATTCCTTCATGGCCCGCATGTGCAGCCGCATTTCTTCGTAGGTGGCCGTTCCGGGCTGGTACAGAATCCCATCCAGGTAAATGGATTCATTGTTCAGGTACACGTAGCGACCACGCGCTTCGATTTTCCGCAGGCCAAAATGGGTTTCTATCTGCGCAACATACCCTTCGTAATCAATGAGTTGGGCCACGAGCTTATACCGTATCGGCGTGTCGGGCGACCACAACTGGGCCGTATTCAGATCAAGCACGACCCGTTGCTGCTTTTGTCCGGCGTCCAGACGCAACGGATAATCGGAAGTGGCCATCGGCTCAGTAGCCCCCGGAGCAAAGGCCTGTAGCCGCAGCACGTAATCGCCCGGATCGTGGATTCGGGTGGTGAAGCTGAACCGAACGAGCCGGTCTTCGACAATACTCACCACGCCGACGCGGGTTCGTAACCGGTTGCGCTCCACGGTTTCCAGCCAGATACTCCGGACGGCCCCCGTGTAGGTTTGATACCAGATACCGCCCCGTTTGTACACGTGTGACTCCTGTTTGCCCCGCGGAATTTCGGCATCCATCGTGTCGGCAATGCGCACGGTGAGCCGGTTGACCGGGCGCAGGCAATTCTCGGGTAGTTCATACGAAAAGGAGGTGTATTCGCCCAAATGCACCTCCTCATCCTCGATGGTACGGAGTGGGTGGCCATTGAGCCACACGCGGGTTTCGTAGCCACAAGCCCCGAAAGTAAGCTGGATCAGGCTGTTCCGGGCGTGCGATTCGCTGCGAACCGGCAGCGTAAATTCCCGTTCATACCAAGCAACGATTTTGTCCTGCCACCCGGCCCCGCCCGGTGAGGAGGTGCGGCCTTTGGCCTGAGCCATGTGGTCTTCAATGGAACCGGGCCAGTGGGCGGTATCGTCGTAGTCGTGGCCCAGACACCACCGGTCCAGCAGCCCCCGGTCGTCGGGATCGAGGGCAAAGCGCCACTCGCCATCCAATAAAATAGACCCGTTGGGTCGTAAAACCGCTCTGGGGAGCAGATTCTCTGGTTCGGAAGTTGTGTTCGTTTCGGGAAGGCTGGCCGAAAGCCCGGTGTTAGGATGTTTAAGCTCCATGGATTTTTGATCGTGAAAAAATCTTTCCTATCATGCATTAACGCGTAGAACGCGCGGCATAGGGTGCCCGTTGGGTAAATAATCCCGCTCCTATCTCAATTATACCGAAAACAACGTGCGGCAGATACACCCGGTCGGCAAAGCCGAAAAGCCAGGGAGAAGCCGCCATCACCACCCCGCTCAACACATCCAGTGTTAGATGCACCGGCATGGGCAATCGCCGGACCAACCCCAGTTCATAGTCTGTAAAGACCGAATAAACGATGGCCATACCCCCCAGAATGATCGGAACCCACTGGGCCGCATCCCCCGTGGCGAAGCCCAGAACCCAGGGAGAGATGGCGAAGAAAACACCACTGATGTAGTCCAGCATACCGTGGACTTTGGTTGGAATCAGTCTCATGGCTGTAACGAATGAAAGAACAGGCACGTCTCTACAAAAAACAAAAAATGCGGAGGCAGACGGCCCACGCGTGAGCCACTGGTCTGCCTCCGCATTTTGTCACGACTGAACCGCCTTCGGATTGACAGTGCCGGTGGCAATGGTCGTCAGTTTTTCATCGGTTGCTTTTTCTTCCTTCAGCGTCGTTTGCAAAAGGTCCGCAACTTGATCCTGACCCGCCTGCTGCGCCAGCGTCCGCGCCGTTCCATAAGCCGCAATTTCGTAGTGCTCCATTTTCTGCGCGGCTGCAATAATGGCGGCATCCGCCAGTTGATTGTCTTCGAGCTGATCCAGCAGATCCTGCGCTTCTTCGATGAGGCCCTGCATTGCCACGCAGGTTTCGCCATCCGGATCGATGCCCATTTGCCGGGCAATCTGCTCCAGGCGTCGCACATGTTGCTCGGTTTCGCGCTGGTGAACGGCCATCGCTTCTTTCAGCTGGTCAGTCTGTGCCCGCTCCATCAACTGGGGCATCGCTTCGAGGGCCTGGTTTTCGGCGGAGTACAGATCCTGGATCGTGTGCTCCATAAAATCCTGCATGGTTTTCATTGAAACTAAAAAGTTGGTGTTAAAAGTTGGGTTGACTATACATTCTTAAACCAGAGCCTTCCATCTAGCCTTTGTGCCCTTTCCGTCCCGACGAAGCAGGGCTGCGGTGGCCAGCCCGACCGTGGCCACGAGGGCCCCGGTAATCAGAGGGTGCAGGGAAGCGCGGGTGTAAAAACTGGTTTTCATAACATGGCCGGGATGGTCGCCGTAAACCCGGCCGTCGCGGCCCGGCTGATGCAAGGCACCGGCCGGATTGCGCGGTGGCTCGTTGCGTCGCTGCTGGCCAACCATGACGGTTTCGCTCACCCGGTCCATCAGCCGGGGTGCGTATTTATTGAATGAACTCATGGCTTTTCCTCCGCTGCCGATGTAAATATCCCGTTCGGGGAGCGTAGCCGCGTGCAGAATGGCGTTCACCACCTCCTGCGGATCATAGACCGGAGGGGGCAGTTTGGGTTCCTTGTCCATGTAGTTGCGGGCGTGTTCGGTAAAGGGCGTATTGATGGCTGCGGGTTTGATGAGCGTCACCGAAACCGGAGCACCTTCTTCTTCCAGTTCAATTCGCAGCGCATCGGTAAATCCCTTGATGGCGTGTTTGCTCGCGCAATACATGCCCTGCAACGGAAAAGCCACATCGGAGGCTACGCTGCCCAGGTTGATCAGCGTACCGCCCTGTTTTTTCAGGTAAGGCACCGCAACCAGCGAACCGTATACCACGCCCCAGAAATTGGTATCGAACAACCGGTGATGGTCTTCGTCGCTGACTTCGTCCAGCCGACCCCAAATGGATAGTCCCGCGTCGTTAACCCAGGTGTCGAAGCTGCCAAAGTGTTCGATGGCGGTTTCGGCAATTCGCTGCACATCCTCCCGGCGACCCACATCGGCCACCACGTAAACGGCGTGTCCGCCCCTGCCGTTGATTTGCGCCACCACCTCGGCCAACGCGGCTTCGTTGCGGGAAGCCAGCACCAGTTTGACTCCTTGTTTTGCCGCTTCATGCGCAGTTGCCAGGCCAATTCCGCTTGACGCTCCGGTAATCACCATGACCTGCTCTTTCAGGGGCTTGAATGAAACTTTCATCTGATTTGTGATTCTTCGTATAAATTGAGTGTGCAGCATACCGGTTTGTCCCAAGAGCGCTGGAAGGCTGGACCGGTAGTCCTTTTGTCTGCTTTGACAACCGGCCTTCTTTCCAAGTGTTACCGGTCCGGATTCGATCCGTTGAAAAGTAAGGATTCGGACCAACCGAAACCGGCATCAGGGCGGCTGCAGGTTCATGGGAATATACTGACGCCGAAGCCAGCGACTCAGGCCATCCAGGCCCGGAAATAACACCCGTTCGTTGATGTTCGCCTGATCCAGCTTGTCGCGAATTTCCCACTTGAGGGCGTGCGGAATAATGATTTTCCGGTAGCTTTCGGGGTGCTCGCCGAGCCAGTCGTTCAAGCCCAGCGTGGGCGACGAAACCACGGAGAAAAGCGCATATTGATTGATGATCCGTTCGTCCATCGAAGGCGGCTCAAAAAACAACGCACAAGCCGGATCGCATACCCGGTCGAACTCCGCAAGCGACGGAATCTGACGCAACATCTCTACGGTAAAGACGTCGGCTCCTTCCTTCGCCAGACTTTCTGTCAGCTGCGGAGGCAAGTGGCGGTGAACGGCCTTGTAATCCACACACCAGATTACGCCATCACGATCAAAAAGGTCGACACAGGCAGTCACAAAATGCAGGGCGACATACGGCGAAAACGTCCAGTCCAGCAGCCGCGTGGGTAGGCCGTGGTGCTGGGCCACCGACAGCCAGTACCAGAACGACTCCTCCTCGGCAACCACCCGGTGGGCGTATTTTTTAAAATTGCGAAGCAGGTGGCCTTCCAGCTGAGCGTGGTGATCGGCCAGACGCATCAGCGACGTGCTGAGCGTGTAGGCCGCATCGGGCAAACCCCGAAAGGCAAACGTCGGTCGAAACCGGTTGAGATTCGGCGTCCAGGCCCGCTCATAGAAGCTGTCCATCAATTCATTCCAGCTGCTGACGCGTGTTTCTTTCATGCTGACAAGACGGTTTTAGCCAGGACGGCCTGTCCCTAAAAAGAAAGCGCTTTCATGGTTTCATAATCGCCGGTGGCCTGTACATACAGAAAATGCCCCAGTATGCCGTGCAGGTTACTGATGAGCCGGTGGGCTTCCGGAAAGGTCGCGATGTGTAGCCGGGTGTGTTCCTGTTCGGAAGCTTTGCCGGTCGATTTTCCGTGCAGAGCCCGAACGTCGGATCCCGGCATCCGGCATTCACAATAGAAGAAGTAGAGGGATTCGTCGCTGGTCGAGGTGGCCGAAAACCAGGCTTTGGACCCCAGCGGAATCAGGTTGTCCGGAGGTATTTGCAAGCCGGTTTCTTCTTTCAGTTCCCGAAGCGCCACGTCGAACGGGGTTTCGCCCTCGTCGATCATGCCCGCCGGATGTTCATACGTTTCTGACCCATCGCAGACGCGCCGTTGCCGTACCAGCAGCACAAACTTGTCTCCGGTTTCTTCATCGATCAGCACCACCAACACCGAAATAGCATCGCCCTTTATAAAACACAGGGGAGCGAGGGCCGTTCCTTCGGGCGTCCGGGCGTCGAGCTTTACCAGCGAATACAACACCGTTCCATCGGACCCATAGTGGGTATACGCATCCTCCACGGCGCGAAGCCGAATTTGATTGTCGAGCAGTCGCTGGCGCCAGGCCTGGTATTTGAAGGCGTGCTGAAAAGGTTCTTTTTTTTCCATAATCGATCCGTTCCTATCTGCTGATAGAACCGAACCTAGGTGCCCTGGATTGGTATGCACTCGAACGAATGAGCATTCGGACCGGCCCTACGAGTGAAGCCGACGCAGGTGCTCAAGGGCTTTTTGATGGGACTTCTGAATGGCCGCCAGTTGCTGCGTGTGCCGCTGGATCAGGAGTTCATACTGATAAGCCAGGCGATTTTTTTTGGGTGAAGAGCGCTTGGTCGTATTGGTTGTGGCGGCTTTTTCCAGTTGCTCAATAATCCGGCTGAAATGGTCTATCTGCTTCTCATAATAGATGATAAGCAGATCATCCCAGTCTTTGGCCCTTTGCCTGTTCTGCTGAACGACCTGGACCGAACGGTCGCCCAGGATTAGCTCCCACTCGTTTTGGAGTTGTTGCAAAGGCCATCTAAACGGTTGCCCATCGAACACTTCTATCGGGAGTTCCAACCGGTTATCCCCATCGATCAGACAGGCATCGAGCAGAACCAGGCCTTTGGCGACGTAGGTAGATAAACTTTCGAACGCAGCCTCGTGCGACTTGACACTGAGCGTCAGATTCGTCCAGTTAACACCATTCTTAATTCCGTTCAAAACGATAACCATTCTACCAAAACCTACGTGCTGAGGAAAACCTTACTCCCTGTTTGTAAAAACGATCCCCTCCATACGTTTGTTTAATCGGCCAACGACAACTCTTTTTAAAATAAGCCAACGGCCCTATTCTCACAAACGGTCCGTTAATTGTATTTTTCCACTTTAAATGATCAAACAAAACTATACCAATATGAGTAGTATAAGGAAACCGAAGATGAACCATGGGCATTCACACTCAAAAAAGAAACCCGGCTCAACCACTTAAAAATGACCGGGTCCTGGTCATTGAAGACAATCCCGATCATTGGGTTTTTATTCAGAAGGCGATGCAATCCAGTTTCATGGAGGCCACGCCGGTATGGGCGAGCACGTCGGCGGAAGCGCTGGAGTACCTGAATGACTGTCTGACGATTGGAATCCGCACCCCTTTACTGATTTTCCTGGATCTCTACCTGCCGGACAAGGAAACGGGCTGGCAGCTTTTGCAGCAGATTCGATCGCTGCCGGCGCCCATTGGGTATCTGCCCATCGTGTTGCTGAGTGCCTCCAACCAGGTCGAAGACATCACCCGCTCCTACGATTCCGGGGTCACGTCGTACGTTGTCAAGCCCATTGATTTCAAGGATTGGCTCGAGAGTTTTCGGGCGTTCAAAGAATACTGGTGGGAAGTAGCGGCTTTGCCCAATTTCCGGTAAATCCTCTTGTTTAATTGTCCGGGTCATGCGAATGACCCGCCACGGGCTGGCTTTCCTCCGTGACTTTCAACTGCCGGATTTCGCCTTTCTCCCAGGCGTTGGCCCCGGGCTGAACCTTCGGCATGGGAATATCCGCCCGGTTCCGGCGTTTCTCCGCCGTGGAAATGCCAAACCGTTTGTCCCGCCCGGCAATCAGGCTGTCGGCCAGCTGACCATCCTTCGTAAATCCCATCATGAGCATCGGATGCCCAACCGGCAGGGTCAGATCGCGGTCCGTGTGCCAGGTGTGGTACGTCTTGCCGTAGGTCGAAACCAACTTTTCCATCAGTTCGTGTTCGGCCGCCAACGGCAAACCGGGTGCAATGAGCGTGCCCGATTTCACTTCGTGGTGGTGGCTGTGCCACAGCTTTTTTTCTTCTTCGGGCAGCGATTTAAAAAGCCGTTCGGAAACGATGTATTCCACTCCCATGATCTTGGCATCCTTGCCGTTTCCGTCAAAAATCAGGCATTGCACCAGATCGTCATTCACCTGCGTGCAGTAGTGATGCGCTTCCATCTGGCCCTTCATATAGCCACTGTAAAAATGAAACCCATCGAGGTACATGCTCATCGCATTGAGCGGGGCTTTGTTTTGCAGCAGGTCGGCCCCGGTTTCGAGCACCCCGGTTTTTGTCGACTTTTCGGCCCCGGGCGACGCTACGTTGGAGTCGGTATTTTTCCCTCCGCAAGCCGTCAGCAAGGCCAGAAGCAGCCAGACGGAGAGCGAGGCATTCCGGTTTGTTTCAATCATGGTTGGAGGTCAGTTTGGCACTCAGGTATTCCCGGTTTAAACGGGTAATGTGGTCCAGAGAAATAGAAGCCGGACATTCCACCGCGCAGGCCCCCGTAAACGAGCAGGCCCCGAACCCTTCGGCATCCATTTGCGCCACCATGCGTTCGGCCCGCAGCTGGCGCTCGGGCTGCCCCTGTGGCAAAACCGCATACCGGGAAACCTGAGCCGCCGTGAACAACATGGCCGACGCATTTTTACAGGCCGCCACGCAGGCTCCGCAGGCAATACAGGCGGCAGCATCCATGGCGGTTTCCTGGGTTTCGCGGGGAATCAAAATTTCATTGGCATCGGGTGCCGCACCGGTATTGACGGAAATATAGCCCCCCGCCTGAACAATCCGGTCAAAAGCCGAGCGATCGACGGCCAGGTCTTTAATGATGGGAAAAGCCTTCGCCCGCCAGGGTTCGACAACGATGGTACTACCGTCGGCAAAACTCCGCATGTGCAGCAGACAGGTGGCTCCGCCGGTCTGGGGGCCGTGGGGCCGGCCGTTGATGTACATGGCGCAGGAACCGCAAATTCCTTCCCGACAGTCGTGATCGAACACGACCGGATCGTCGCCACGAAGCATCAGATCCTGGTTGAGCACGTCGAACATCTCCAGAAACGACATGTCCGGGGAAATATCCTTTAACTGGTAGTCGACCAGTTTGCCCGGGGTCTGGCTGTTTTTTTGTCGCCAGACTTTCAACTTGACATCCATAGTATGGTTAGTGAGTGTGAGGTAAACGCCGGTTGTATCGGCCAATCCGCTGACTGATGAAATGACCGATGGCCGTGAATGTTCGGTGCGGCTGGTCGTAAACAAGGGAATGGTCCCCGGCTCCTGGTTTTCGTAGGGCGAACAATTGAACTAAAAGATCATTAAAATCCTGAATAACAGTACATTACTAAAAAGCAACTACTGTTAAAATCTACGAACAACCCATTTTTTTATACAAAACAGACAAAATTTAGTTTAGGGAGTTGGTTGCCTTTACGGACGAATGTCGGGTTCCGGTGCGATGATTTGCCAGCTGGTTCCGTCGATGAAGCATACTCCTATAATCCATTTGCCTATGAAAAAAAGCGGTTTGTGAACGAGCAAGGCCGGTTATCCCGGACCCTGAGCAACTCCGGTTGCGGGACGATGGTGGTCAGTAGCTGGTCGAAAAACACAGTCAGAAATTCATTTATCAAACTCACTTATGAAAAAGTATGTATTGACCCACGGCTGCCGACGGGCAACCGTATCGGCTTTGCGTTTACTAAAAACGACATGGCTGGCCCTTATTCTCAGTTCATTCAGCCCTTCCTTACTCCAGGCTACTCCAACAGCGAAACTAAAACCGGTCGTGCAACCCATCACCGGGCGTGTTCTCGATGAACGCGGCCAGCCCCTGCCGGGTGTAACGGTGCTCATCAAAGGCACCAGCAACGGAACGACCACCAACACCGAAGGCGTTTACACCCTGAATGTGCCCGAAGGGGCGAGTGTACTGACCTTTTCCTTCATTGGGTATGCTTCCCAGGATGTGCCCATCAACAACCGCAGCACGGTGGATGTGACCTTGTCTCCAACGGCCACGGCCCTGAACGAGGTGGTGGTGATTGGCTACCAGGCGGTGAAAAGGCGCGACGTAACGGGAGCCAATTCCGTTATCAGTCCGACGGATGCCAATCGGGTGACGGCCCAGTCGCTGGCGGAATCCGTCCAGGGGTTGTCGCCCGGTGTGACCGTTCGCAATACCGGGGTTCCGGGTCAGCAGGCTTCGATCCAGATTCGCGGGGTGGCCAGTTTCCTCAATACCGATCCGCTCTACGTCATCGACGGCATGATCGCCGACGCCAATCCGACCATCAATACGGATGACATCGAATCGATTCAGGTATTGAAAGACGCGTCAGCAGCGGCTATTTACGGTTCGCGGGCGGCCAACGGCGTCATTATCATCACCACCAAACAGGGCAAGGAAGGCCCCATCCGCGTTTCGTTTTCGGGCAAATACGGGGTTCAACAGGCGTATAAACGCTGGGATCTGACGGACGCAGCCGGTTTTGCGGCCCTGCAGCGAACCCAATACCAGAATGCGGGGCAAACGCCCCCGTCCAGCGTGGCCACCGCAACCTTCAATCCGAACATCAATACCGACTGGCAGGATCAGGTACTGCGCACCGGCAATTTGCAGGATTACAACCTGTCCCTGTCCGGTGGGACCAAAACCGGTACGTATCTCATCTCAGGCAGCTATTTCAACAACGCGGGCTACGTTCGGGGCAGTGACTTCAACCGCGCCAGCCTGCGGATCAATACCCGGAGTGAGCTGGGGCGGTTCACGATTGGGGAAAATATTGTGCTGACCAATTCGAACGGCAATAACATTCCCGTGGGCATCAATCCGATCTACGACATGGCGACGAATCTGCCGGTGATTCCGGTGCAGGACCCGCGCTACATCAGCGCCGGCAACCCCGGCGGCTACGGGATCGGTACGTACCCCGACGCTCCGACGTATGCCTTCAATCCGGTAGCGGCCCGCAACCTGTCGACCAATAAAACTAATTTCGCCCGGCTGGTCGGCAACGGTTTTCTGGATTTCAAATTTGCCGACTGGCTCACCTACCGCTTCAATGCCGGTCTGGACGTGAGTTTCGACTACATTCAGAATCTGCGGTTATTGGGCACCTACCAATACAATGCCGCTCCGGTGCCGACCTCCGTTTCGGAAGATCGCTCCCGGTTTACGAGTTTGCTGTTCGAACACACCCTGAACTTCAACCGGACGTTCGGGCCCCACAGCATCAACGGCGTGCTGGGAATCAGCCAGCAAACCAACCGGCGCGAGTCAACCACCGGCGGGCGCACCAACCTCGGTTTTGCCGGCGGTCAGTATTTCAATACCATCGGTGCGGCTACCGGTATCTCGACTTCAGCCGGCGGCATTCCTGAATTTTACCGCATTCTGGGGTATCTGGGCCGCGTCAACTATACTTACAACGACCGCTACCTGCTGACGCTGACCGGGCGCGTGGACCAGGATTCCCGATTTGGAGCCAGCAACCGGACCGGTTTTTTCCCTTCTGTTGCCGTTGCGTGGCGCATCAGCCAGGAGAAGTTTTTCAAGGTCGACTGGGTAACGGATCTGAAACTGAACGCATCCTACGGCAAGCTCGGCATTGTGGTACCAACGTTGGGGTCGTTCCCTTATACGGCTTTCATCAACAGCAATCCGCGGGCCATTTTTGGTGCCGATCAGAGTGAAAACGTGGGCGCGTATCAGGCCCAGCTGGCGAATCCCGATCTGCGTTGGGAAGAACGGGTGCAGCAGAACTACGGCCTGACCGCCGGTTTTTTCCGCAACCGCCTGACGGCCGAAATCAACGTGTACAATTCGCTGTCGTCGAATGCCATTCTGAACCTGACGGTTCCCGGTTATCTGGGCAACCTGCGTGGCAATCCGTACGTGAATACCGCATCGATCCGCAACCGGGGCATCGAGTTTGCGGCTACCTACCGCAACAATGAACACCCGTTTCGGTGGGAGGTATCGGGAAACTTCACAACCATCAAAAACCGGGTCGAAAACGTGGGAAATCAGGGGCAGAACATCAACTACATCCTGAGCGGAAATACCCGTTCGCAGGTGGGCAATCCCGTTGGGCAGTGGTTTTTGCTGAAAACGGCCGGTTTGTTCCAGAGTCAGGAAGAAATCAACAACTACAAAGGCCCGGATGGTAAGCTTGTTCAGCCTTTTGCCAAACCGGGGGATGTTCGGTATGAAGACCTGAACAACGACGGCCGCATCGACGTCAACGACCGCCAGTTTGTCTCTTCCCCCTGGCCAACCCTGCAGGCGGGTGCCCAGTTCAACGCTTCCTACAAACAGTTTTCGCTGAATGTGCAGTTGGTGGGCGTATTTGGGTATACGCTGTATAACGATGTCCGGCGTAGTCTGGATAGCTACCAGCTGACCAACTTCCGGCGGGATGTTAGCCCCTGGTCGGCCACCAATACCGGCACCACCGACCCGCGCATTGGTCTGGCGGAGGGCGACCAGGGTATTATTTCCAACAACCTGGCCTACAGCGATCGCTGGCTGGAAGATGGATCGTACGTCCGGATGCGCAATATCGAGGTGGGTTATACGGTTCCCAAAGCACTGCTGAACCGGGCCAAAATCCGGAGCGCGCGGGTGTATGTCAGCGGACAGAACCTGTTTACCATCACGAGTTATTCGGGTCTGGACCCCGACGTTACGGGTGCCAATATTCAGGAACGCGGAGTCGATAACGGGCACTGGCCAACGCCCCGCGTGGTGTCTGTCGGTGTCAATCTTGATTTTTAAGCCAACTCCTTGTCGAAACTCATCATGAAAAATAGATTTATTTCGCTGCTTATGGCCGCAACCACGGTCCTGGCAGCCTGCGACCGAAATCTGGACATCGTCAATCCCAATCAGGTAACGACCCAATCGTTCTGGAAAACCGCCGATGATGCGCTGGCGGGCGTGAATGCCATTTACAGCACGACGCACCGGGGCGGTATTTCGCGCTGGATGCCGTTTTACTACATCATCCGCTCCGACGAAGGCCGGAGTCAGAGCCCCGCAACGGACATTGTCAATAACATGGACCAGTTCCTGATTACCGATTTCAATTACGGCAATGCCTACGCGGTCTGGAACGATAATTACATCGGGATCAACCGCGCCAATCAGGTGATCGACAACGTACCGGCCATTTCGATGGACGAAGCCCTGAAGCAACGGTATATCGGGGAAGCCAAATTTCTGCGGGCCATGTTTTATTTTCACCTGGCAACCTTGTGGGGGAATGTGCCGCTGGTTCTGACCACTCCGGTTATTAGCGAAAAACCGTCCAGTGCTACGCAGGCGCAGGTATTTGCGCAGATTGAGAAGGATCTGACCGAAGCCGCAACCAGCCTGCCCACCACGTATGGACCGGCCGATCTGGGTCGGGCCACCAAAGGCGCGGCCTACGCGCTGCTGGCCCGGGCCTATCTGCAACAGCGGAAGTATGCGGAAGCCATCACGCCCCTGCAATGGCTGACCGAAGGGGAGGGCAAAGGCATTTATGCCCTGATGCCGAACTACCGCGAAAATTTTCTGATCTCGACCGAGAACAACCGCGAGTCGGTGTTCGAGTGGCAGTTTGAGCTGAATCCGGCCGAGTACACCGATGACGATACGGAAACGCCCAATCAGAACTACGGCACCTCCATCGCGCAGTTTTTCGGCCCCAGCGGCATCGGCTGGTCCGACGGCGAGGCCCAGCGCTGGGTGACCCGGGAGTTCAACGAACCCACCACCACCGGTGCCCGCGATCCGCGTCTGGACGCTTCGTTTCTGTTTGATTCCACGGATGTACGCGGCCCTGCCTTTACGATGATCTACGGCCAGACGTTTCTGCAACGCTACGGGACCGACAACAAACGCGTGTGGTTCCGCAAGTTTCAGAACGACCACTGGAAGAACGAAGAAGGCTACCGTTCGCCCAACAACTGGCGCTACATTCGCTACGCCGACGTGTTGCTGATGTATGCCGAAGCCCTGAACGCTACGGGAAAAACCGCCCAGGCGTATCCCTTCGTCGATCAGGTGCGGCAGCGGGCGGGTCTGGCCCGGCTGTCGGCCGTCAAACCGGGTTTGACCCAGGCCCAGTTTCTGGCCCAGCTCAAACACGAACGCCTTACGGAGCTGTCGGGGGAAGGCCACCGCTGGAACGACCTCGCCCGCTGGGGTGATCTGGGGCCGCAGCTGGCAACCCGCGACCCGGCTTTTTCCACGTTCGTTAAAGGCCGGAGCGAGCTATTGCCCATTCCGCAAACCGACCGGGATTTGAACCCCAATTTGACGCAGAATCCCGGTTATTGATACCCAAAGGGCAGTGACCCAAGTACAGGCCCACGGTTTTAATTGCGGGCCTGTACTTGGGTCACTGCCTGATTCGCTGAGCAACGACTTTCCTATGTATACCAAAAAATGCAACCCCATTTTACCATTGAATGGCTTGATCTGGCTGATCGGACTGCTGTTTCTGGTTCAATGCAAGAGTGATTCCGGTGAGACTCCCACACCGGTTACGCCACCGCCGTCGACCGTCGCGCCCGACGATCAGCCCCCGGCCGACGAAACCGTACCGTCGCTTTCCATTACCTGGGATAATACGGCCCGCAAACTTTCCCACGATGTTTATTTTGCCGAATATGGCCGGATTCACCGCGTGCGGGGTGACACCCTGCTGCTGACCTATCACTTTGGCGACCGGGAAAATTACTGGGATAATATCGCCATCCGGCGCAGCACCGACGGCGGCACAACCTGGTCGGCAGTGGAAATCCTGATGGCCGATACCGATCCCAATTACTACGGTTTTGCCAATCCGGACCTCATTGTCCTGCAGAACGGCGAGGTCATGCTGGCGTTCACGGGTCGCGGAAAACCGGACGACAATGTCCACGATAACATCCAGATTCGACTCAGTAAAGACCACGGCTGGACCTTTGGGGCGCCCAAAATTGTGGCAACCGGCCGTTCCTGGGAACCGGCCATGGTACAACTTCCTGACGGTGACATCGAGCTGTTTTATTCCAGCGAAGCCGCCTGGTGGCCCGGTGCCAATCCCCAACAGGAAATTTTGATGGTGCATTCGACGGATAACGGCCAGAACTGGACCTCACCGGCCCACGTGGCTTATACCGCCGGTATGCGCGACGGCATGCCCGCACCCCTGGTTTTAAAAGACAACAAAGGCATTGTGTTTGGCATCGAGTCGGTCAACAACACGCAGTCGCCCTGGATACTGTGGTCGTCGGTGGCCGCCAAGTGGCAGTATGCGGGTCTGGGCACCTCCGCCAACAACCGCCGATGGCTGGCTACCACCCAAAAAGTTTGGGGGGGCGCACCCTATCTGGTGCAGTTGCCAACCGGTCAGACGTTGCTCTCCACGCAGGATGCGGGCGGACGCGCCATCAGCAGCGACTGGCGCAAGAACACCATGCTGGTGCTGGCGGGCAACAGCGTCGCCAAAAACTTCACGGGCATTTCCTACCCCTGGCCGAATCTGCCGGTCAATGAAGGCGCGTATTACAGTTCTCTTTTCCTGAAAAACAACACCACGCCGGTGCTGGTCACCACCCGGAACTTTGCCGACGGCCATAGTGAAATTTACTGGAAAGAAGGCCATATTTCGTATTGAAGGACGGTTGCAGCTTGCGTTACGTATTTTTTTAACGCCGTTTTCTATACTACCAATCTATTCATTGTCAATTATTTACACTTATTTTCACAACCAGATTTGTTCAGCCCGGCCTGTAGACAGGCCGGGCCATTTTTTTGTTGATTTCGGGAAAATAAAAGCAAAAAAGACTTCCGCCCGAGGGCCGGAAACCGGGTTATTTCCGGTGGTCCGTTTCCTCATTTGCGGGAACATAAACCCTTCTTCATGTAACCTTTTCAGAAGAAGGGCGTTCAAAATGGCATCCAACCGGGACGCTTCGAACTGCATCGGACGGTTTTCTGGTTGGGCGTCGCGCAATGAAACGAACACTAGCTTTAATCAGCGAACACGCTTCCCCGTTGGCGGTGGTGGGAGGAGTCGATGCGGGAGGACAGAACATTGCCGTTGCGGAGTTAGCGCAGCATCTGGCCGGGTTGGGCTATAAAATTGACATTTTTACCCGCTGGGAACACCCCCATTTGCCCCAGATCGTTGCCTGGAAATCCAACATCCGGGTCATTCACCTGAAAGCGGGACCGATCCAGTGTCTTCCCAAAGAACAACTGCTTCCGTTCATGCCCGAATTCACCGAAAACCTCATCCGTTTTGCCCGAAGTGAATCCCAACCTTACGGGCTTATTCACGCCCATTTTTTCATGTCGGCGCTGGTAGCGGCTGAAGTCAAAAAAAAGCTGCACATTCCCTTTACCGTCACGTTTCATGCCCTGGGCAAAGTCCGGCGCATCAGTCAGGGCGACGGGGACAAATTTCCGGCCGAACGGTTCACCATCGAAGAGCGGGTGATTCGGGAAGCCGATCACCTGGTGGCCCTTTGTCCGCAGGACCGCGACGATCTGATTTCTTTCTACGACGCCGATCCCGCTAAAATAACCATCATCGGCAACGGATTTAATCCGCAGGAATTTTATCCGGTCGGCAAAATGCTGGCCCGAACGCTGCTGAAGCTGGAACCGGATGAATTTATCATTCTGCAACTGGGCCGGATCGTTCCCCGAAAAGGAATTGACAATGTGGTTCAGGCCGTGAGTTGTCTGAAAAAAAAATACGGTATCAAAACCCGGCTCTTGATCGTTGGGGGTGAATCGGAGTTGCCGGATCCGGCATCGACGCCCGAAATTGGCCGGTTGCAAAAGCTGGTTGAGCTGGAGGATATTGCCGATCAGGTTACGTTTACGGGTCGCCGGGACCGCAACTTGTTGCGGTATTATTACAGCGCAGCCGATGTATTTGTGACCACGCCCTGGTACGAACCGTTCGGAATTACTCCACTGGAGGCCATGGCGTGTGGAACACCGGTTGTCGGGGCCCGGGTCGGCGGCATTCAGCATACCGTTATCGACGGACAAACCGGCTTGCTGGTTCCGCCGAAAAAGCCCGAAGCCCTGGCCGAAAAAATTCATCTTCTGATTCAGCATCCCCGATTGACGAACGCCCTGCGGGCCCGGGCACTCCGGCGCATACACCGGGAGTTTACCTGGCTGAATGTGGCTCAGCAAACCGCCGAAATGTACGAAAAGATGGGCATGCCCCGCCCGGCCCAGCTGGGTGTCGAAAAGAGTCTGCTCGGGAGTTTGTCCCCGACACAATTGAGCCGGTCGGCCTGACGCATGAAAGCGGTATTCATTGATAAAGACGGTACGCTGATCCAGGATGTCCCCTACAACGTTGACCCTGAACGCATTACCCTAAACCCGAATGCGGGTTGTACGCTGGCGCATCTGCAACAGGCGGGGTATCGGCTTCTGATTATCTCGAACCAATCGGGAATCGCCCACGGTTATTTTGAGGAAAACGCCCTGGTGGCCGTCCAAAACCGCCTGCAGGAGTTGCTGCGACCTTTTGGGGTGTATCTCGATGGGTTTTATTACTGCCCGCACCATCCGGAGGGAACGGTTCCGGGCTATGCCATCGCGTGTTCGTGCCGCAAACCGCACCCCGGTTTACTCCTACGGGCCGCCCGCGAACACGCGATCGACCTGACGGCTTCGTGGATGATCGGGGATATTCTCCATGATGTGGAGGCCGGAAACCGGGCGGGCTGCCGAACGATCCTGCTCGATACCGGTCACGAAACCGAGTGGGAACCGGGGCCGTACAGAACCCCAACGCATACGGTTTATGACTGGCGTCAAGTGGCCGCACTGGTTCGTGGCAATTTGGCAAATGAAACGATCACCCCGGCCTGAAAAAGCTTAATCCCTATGGAAATCAATACAATAGCAACCCACGACCCCACCAACCGGCTGCCGGATGGCCCACCCGGCGATTCGTCCGTGTGGCAGGCGTGTAAGAATGTGCTGTGTTTCCGGCCCGATAACATGGGCGATGTATTGATGACCACCCCGGCATTCCGGGCGTTGAAAGAGTCGGTCCCGGATCGAAAACTAACTCTTTTGACGTCCCCGGCAGGTGCCGGTATTGCCCGGTTCATTCCCGAAATCGATGCTATTATTCCGTTCGATGTGCCGTGGGTCCAACCGGCAAACGAAAAAGGCCGTGACGAACTGCAACCGTTCATTGGGCAGCTGAAAGAAAAGCAGTTCGATGCGGCTATCATTTTCAACGTCCAGAGCCAGAACCCGCTGCCCTCGGCCCTGCTTTGCTACATGGCCCAAATTCCCCGGGTACTGGGATACTGTCGGGAAAATCCGTACAGGCTCATGACCGATTGGGTGCCCGATCCGGAGGTATTGGTGGCGACCCGGCACGAAGTAGACCGGCAACTCGCCCTGGTAGAAACAATCGGCAGTACGACAACCCATAAACGTATATCACTGTCCGTCAGCGCAGAAGCCCAACAACAGGCACTGGACTTATTGAGGAAATCCGGGGTGCAGCCAAACCGGCCCTGGCTGCTTTTACACGCGGGTGTCAGCGAAGTTAAAAGGCGGTTTTGCGAGAAACAGTACATCCGGGCCGCCCGGCAGCTTCAGTCCGAAATGGGCTACCAGATTGTGTTGACCGGCAGCCAGTCGGAATGGCATTACGTGGAAGAAATCCGTCAGGCCCTGGACGAAAACGCCTTTAATCTGGCGGGTTATTTTTCGCTGGAAACCTTCATTGGCCTTGTTGCGCAGGCACCGGTGCTGATTTCCAACAATACCGGTCCGGTCCACATTGCCTCGGCGGTGGGAACGCCGGTGGTGGTGCTCTACGCCATGACCAATCCGCAACATACGCCGTGGATGGTACCCAGCCGGGTGTTGTATTTCGAGGTGCCCGGCCCGTTGCGTTCCCGAAACCGGCTGCTTCAACACTTCCCGGAACCCGCCGAACCCCGGGCCTCCGTGGCGGGTATTGTGCAGGCCGTTGCGGAATTGACGGCCCCGAAAAGTTTAGAAACGCATCCGTTTCGATCCGAATTGAAAACTCATTAGACGACATCGTATGTACACCTTAGGTATTAATGCCGCCTTCCACG
Source organism: Larkinella knui (assembly GCF_003858645.1). Lineage (GTDB taxonomy): Bacteria > Bacteroidota > Bacteroidia > Cytophagales > Spirosomataceae > Larkinella > Larkinella knui. The sequence goes on from NZ_RQJP01000001.1 coordinate 1,868,982, forward strand.
ATCCGGCGGCCGTTCTGGTCAAAGATGGCGTCGTACTGGCGGCTGCGGAAGAAGAGCGCTTCACGCACGTCAAGCACGGCAAACGGCCCATTCCATTTTCCACTTACGAATTGCCGTATCACGCGATTGATTTCTGTCTAAAAACCGCGGGAATCAACCTGGTTGACATCGATCATATTGCTTACTCGTTTGATCCCGAAATTTTCCCCGGTGCACCACAGGGGCAGAAAACCGTCGAGATACCGCTTCGTCCGGGGGTGACGTCCCTCCCTGGCTGGATGAATCCCTACGACGGTTTATTCCTGTCGTCGATCCTGAACGCGCCGGGCCATCTGGTCGACGGCGTTCCCCTGCATCTGGCCAAACGGTTTAAAGGAGCCCGGCAAAACGGGCCGTACCGCTGGCATTTCGTCAACCACCACCGATCGCACGCGGCCAGTGCGTTTTTGCCCAGCCCTTACGAAAAAGCCGCCGTGCTGGTGCTCGATGGCCGGGGTGAAGCCATTTCGACCAGTTACTGGCTCGGCGAAGGCAACCAGATGACGCTGATCGGCGAAGTGTCCCTCCCCCATTCGCTGGGCTTGTTATACGAGCAAATGACTACGTATCTGGGCTTTTTGCATTCGTCCGACGAATACAAAGTCATGGCACTGGCGTCCTTTGGCAAACCGGTTTACGCTGATTATTTCCGATCCCTGATTACACTTCAGGAAAACGGACGCTATGCCATTGCGCCCCTGCAACTGGAAGCGCAATTTGGCCCGGCCCGCGACAAAGGCGAGCCGCTGGAAGCCCTGCATTTCGACATAGCCAGTTCGGTCCAGACGGTTTTGGAAGAGACGGTTTTGGAATTGATTGGCTGGCTCCACGAAAAAACCGGTGCTGAAAATCTGTGCCTGGCGGGTGGCGTTGCCTTGAACTGCGTTATGAACGCCCGGCTGCGCGACCACGGCCCGTTCAAAAACATCTGGGTTCAGCCAGCCGCCGGTGACGCCGGAACCGCCCTCGGTGCCGCCCTCTGGATCGATACCCAGATGCGCCGGACGAACGAACGGGCTTATACGATGGACCACGTTTACCTCGGCCCGGCGTTTAGCGACACCGAAATTGAATCGTTTCTGAACTGGTCGAAATTACCGTATAAACGGCTGGAAAACGTCGCGGAAGAGGTTGCCGACTACCTGGCCGACGGCCATATCATTGGCTGGTACCAGGTTGGAGCGGAATTTGGTCCCCGGGCGCTGGGTGCGCGGTCGCTGCTGGCAGCCCCCTTTCCCGCCGAAATGCAAGGTCGCCTGAACGATCTGAAAGACCGCGAAGACTTCCGGCCGGTGGCACCGGTGGTGCTGGAAGAATGCGCAGATGCGTTTTTCGTCGATGCCCGAAAATCGCCGTTCATGCTGTTTATCAACGACATCCGCCCCGAAAAAGCCGACCTCATTCCGGCCGTACGGCACACGGACGGCACTGCCAGAATTCAGACCATCAACCGGCAGCAGAACGCTTTGTATTACGATTTGATCAACGCATTTTACCGGCAAACGGGCGTTCCGGTGCTGATCAACACCTCATTCAATACGCGCGGAGAGCCGATCGTCTGTACACCCCGCGATGCCATCGAGTCCTTCTGGACCTCTCCGCTGGATGCGCTGGTCATTGGGTCCTTTATGCTGACCAAACAGCGTTTACCCAACGAAACAGCCCCGTGGCAGGGCCGGGAAGTCCGCAAAGAAAATCAGGAATGGACCGGTGTCATAATCCAATGAGCGCCCTGATCTCCATCGTTATTCCCACTTACCAGCGACCGGTATTGCTGAAACGCTGCCTGGAAGCGTTGATGCGTCAGGATTTCGACCACGATCACTTTGAAGTCGTCGTGGTCGACGACGGGGCCGATGCCGAAACCCGGCGGGTTGTTGAAGAGATGGCCCGGAACAGTGCTGTCTGCCTTACGTACCTCCGTCAGCCTGAACGACGGGGCCCCGCAGCCGCCCGAAACCGGGGCTGGCGGGCATCGACGGGACCGATCATCGCCTTTACGGACGACGATTGCATTCCAGACGAAAACTGGCTCAAAGCGGCCCTGGTGGCTTTTCAACAGGGTGCGAACGTCGTGTCCGGACACGTCCGGGTGCCGATTCATACACCCCCAACCGACCAGGAACGGATTGTGGCGATGCTGGAAGAAGCCGAATTTGTGACCGCCAACTGTTTCTGCCGACGGTCGGTGCTGGAACAGGTCGGCGGCCTCGACGAACGGTTCGATATTGCGTGGCGGGAAGACAGCGACCTGCAGTTCAGATTGCTGGAAACCGGTATTTCCATCACTAAAAACCGGGACGCTGTCATTGTGCATCCCTGCCGGAAAGCGCCGTGGTGGGCTTGCCTGAAGGACGAACGCAAGAATGCCTATGATGCCTTGCTCTACAAACAGCATCCGAAACTGTTCCGCGAACGCATTCCGAAATACCGCCGTCTGGTGCTGCTGTATTACCTGTTCGTTCTCAGTTTTCTGGCAGGAACCGGCCTGTGGCTGGCGGGCAATTTGCTTCCGGCAACGGTTGCGCTGGTGATTTGGGGCGTATTGTTGCTGGTGTTAACCGGCCGGCGTTTGCGGGGAACGGCCTGGTCGTTCAGCCAGTTCGGGCAGACGGTGCTAACGTCGGCAGTGACGCCTTTTCTGTCGGTTTACTGGCGGCTTTTTGGAGCCATCAAATACCGGGCGTTGTACTGGTGATTCGGTTTACGTCAGGTCGCCAGCCGGGTTCAGAAAATTATAATCTGTTTATTAACCAATGGATACTGATAAAATCACGGCCGCACTGGGCCGCCCGCCCGAAACCATTGCCATTTTCCGGGCCATTAAACTCGGCGATTTGCTGGTATCGATCCCCGCCTTGCGGGCGCTGCGCCACGCCTTTCCGCAGGCCCGCATCAGCCTCATCAGTTTGCCGTGGGCCGTTGATTTTGTGAGACGCTTTCCGCAGTATCTGGATACTTTCATCCCGTTTCCGGGCTGGCCCGGTTTGCCCGAACAGGCGGTCGACGCCCAAAAAACCACGCAGTTTTTGCAACGGATGCAACGAAAAGCATTCGATGTCGTGCTTCAGTTGCAAGGAAACGGCACCTGTGTCAATCCGATGATGGGGCTGCTGGGTGCCCGCCTGACGGCAGGTTATTATCCGGAGAGTTTACCGCAGTATTGCCTGGATTCTACGTTTTACAGGCCGTATCTGGAAGGGCAGCACGAAATCCGGCGGCATGTGCAGCTCATGGAATTTCTGGGTATTCCGGGCCAGGGTTACGACCTCGAATTTCCGCTTACCAAAGCCGACAGCCAGCGCGCCCGGCAGGTGTCCGAGCTACAGTCGCTAAAGCCTCACCGCTACGTTTGCATTCATGCGGGCGGTATTTCGGCCCGGCGCTGGCCCGAATACCGGTTTGCCGAAGTTGCCGATGCCCTGGCAGCGAACGGCTACGCGGTGGTATTAACCGGAACCGCCAGTGAAGCCCCCATCATCGAGGACGTCAGGAGCCGCATGAAAGCGCCGGCCATCAGTCTGGCCGGAAAAACCGACCTGGGTGTCATCGGTTGGGTTTTGAGCCGGGCCGCCCTGCTGGTGAGCAACGACACGGGCGTTTCGCACATTGCTTCCGCTCTTAAAACCCCCAGTGTCATTATCTATTCCACCTCACGGCCCGACGAATGGGGACCGTTGAATCAGCAGTTGCACCGGGCCGTCCGCGAAGCAGAAGCCACCGACTCCCGGCGGGTTATCGACGAAGCATTGAACCTGCTGGCCGCAAAGCCACCGCATTCAACAGCCGGTTCCAGTCCTGCACAAACCGCTCCAGTCCAAAACGACTGAGAGCCAGCTGGCGGGCCTTCTCGCCCATGCGTCTGGCTTCGGCGGGGTTCTCGATCAACCAGTTCATCTGTTCGACCAGTTCCGCAGGATCGCACGATACAAAGCCGTGGACCTTATTTTCGATTACCGTAGGCAATTCGGTGGTCGCCAGCGCCACAATGGGCATGCCGATGGTCATGGCTTCGATTACCGCCAGCGGCAAACTGCTATACCGCATGGGACTGAATAAAAACCGGTAGTCGGCCACGCGCCGGTGTAAATACCGGTAGTGAATCTCGCCCAGTCCACCAATATCCTGTGATTTCATCCCGACCACCGTAACCGGCACGTGCTGGCGGACGTCTTCGAAAATGTCAAAACCGGCCATCCGTCCCCGGCGCTGCATTTCATTGATGACGACAATTCCTTCCGGGCGTTGTCCGCTGTAGCGAATGGTGGGGTCGATGGCCACACTGTGTTCGATGACGGTGGTGGGTGTCTGGCCATTATCCCACATCAGCCGGTTGTAATGCGTCACGTGTACCAGTGCCACCTCCGGGTCGTCGGCCACCGGGTGCCGTGAGTGGGTCGGGTGCGGTTCCGGCGCGTTATGTTCCAGGTAGATTTTAGGCAACCGCAGCTGCCGGGGTGACAGAATCTCAAACTGGTCCGTCTGGTAATTCTGGGGCGTCTGGAAAATAATCAGGTCAAGGTCCAGATGGCGGACGTCCTCGGCGGGAATTTCCCGAACGTAGTCGGGCAGTGATGAATCGACACCCCGGCCTACATAGCCTTCCGGGCCACCGGGTTTGGTGGGGAGATACCAGTTGTGTTCGGTTTGGGTAATGGCCGTCAGGTAAGCCCCGTGGATGTGCCAGATGAGAATAGTCAGTTTTTGCATTTTCAGACCCGTAAGTAGTCATTATTAACCCCCGGATGCGTAGGGACTCACGCGGGGTTGGCGGGAAATAAGGCAATGGACCAAACGCCCGGTTTCCGACCTTTTTTACAGCGGATTTGCGTCGGTCCAAATCCTCACTATTTCGTTGTACACCACCCTTTGCTTTCCCGGGTCCGGTTTGTTGAGAAACCAGTACAATACGGCTATGGGAGTCGGTATGGTGCCGATTGGCTTAATCGGGCTGACGCTTGAATTCGGTGTAACAACTGGCTTAAATCCATTGTGTGGGGGTGATTGAATCGAATTTACGTTGAAAACTCTATGAAAAATCTACTACGAATGCGTGAACCGGCCCTCGGATCCATGCAACGAACCGTACTACTAGTTCTATGCGTTTTTTTTGCCGTGAGCTGTTCGCTGGCTCAAAGCATCTCAGGCAAGGTTGTGGGCGATAACGGCGACGCCTTACCCGGCGTCAGCATCCTGCTGAAAGGGACCACAACCGGTACGACGACCGATGTCAACGGAAACTACTCGCTCCGGTTACCCGCTGCGGATGGCACCCTGGTTTTCAGTTTCATCGGTTTTGTAACGCAGGAAATACCGATCAGCGGGCGCGCGACCCTGAATGTCACCCTGGCAGCTGATGTCAAGGCGTTGTCGGAGGTGGTTGTGGTGGGTTACGGTACGCAGCGACGGCAGGAACTCACCACCGCCGTGACCTCCGTGGGCTCCCAGGCCATTGAACGACAACCGGTTGCGGGCTTCGATCAGGCGTTGCAGGGGCAGGCACCCGGTATTCAGGTGACCGCTCCGACGGGCGCACCCGGCGCGGGCATCAACATCCGCATCCGGGGGAATAACTCGATTAGTCTCACCAACTCGCCCCTCTACGTCATCGATGGCGTTCAGGTGCTGCCTACTTACGACCAGGAACTCGGCATCGGCAACCAGCGACCCAACCCGCTCAACACGATCAATCCGAACGACATCGAGTCCATCGACGTCCTGAAAGATGGGGCCGCAGCGGCTATTTATGGGCTGCGGGCTTCCAACGGCGTGGTTGTCATTACCACCAAACGGGGTAAAACCGGCAAACCCCAGGTGAGTCTGAATGTGTATTACGGGGTTCAGCAACTGCGCAAAAAGCTGGATTTGCTCAACGCCCGGCAATTTGGTGACTATTTCAATGAAGCCCAGGTGGCCGCCGGGAATGCCCCCGCGTTTTCCAACCTGGACACCCTTCCCTACAACACCGACTGGCAGGATGCGGTCTACCGCACCGGTGCCATCCAGAACTACCAGCTCAGCCTGAGTGGCGGTACCGAACGGACGAAATATTACCTTTCCGGCGGTTATTTCAACCAGGAAGGCATTTTGCTCAACTCCGGTTTCGATCGGTATAGTTTTAAATTGAACCTCGATCAGCAGATGGGCGACCGCTTCCGGATGGGGGCCAGTCTGAACCTGAGCCGGACCAACAACAACACCAGCGTTCGCAGCGAACTTGGTCTGCAAAACTCCGGTACCGTTCTCGGCGCACTGGCGCAGATTCCGACCATTCCCGTGCGCAACCCCAACGGCAGCTACGGCACCAATCCGTTTCAGCAACTGGACAATCCGGTGGGGAACCTGCTCGAAACCCACAACCGGGCCCTCATCTATCAGGTCATCGGGAACGTTTATGGCGAGCTGGACATCCTGAAAAATCTAACCCTGAAAAGCTCGCTGGGTCTGGATTTCCGGACACAACTGGAAAACCAGTTCATCAGCCGCGACTATCCCGGAACCCAGAACGCCAGCCCGGCGACCCGGGGCAGCGCCAGTACGGCCACCAATCAGCAGATCGTCTGGCTGTGGGAAAACACGCTGACGTACGACCCGAATCTGGGCAACAACCACAACCTGACGCTGCTGGCCGGGCAGTCGGTCCAGGCATCCGACCGGTTTACGTCCCGAGCTTCGGTTACCGGTTTTCCATCGAATGCGGTGCCGTATCTGACCGCCGGTACGCAGTTTACGGCCCCCTCCAGCTACCAGGATCAGTGGGGTTTGCTCAGCTTTTTTGCGCGGGCGATTTACAATTACCAGGAACGCTATCTGGCCACCCTCAGCTTGCGGGCCGACGGATCAAGCCGGTTTGCGGAGGGCAACCGGTTTGGGTATTTCCCGGCAATTTCGCTCGGCTGGCGAGCATCGCGCGAAAGCTTTTTCCCCCAGTCAAAAGTGATCAACGACCTGAAGCTGAGACTTAGCTACGGGGCCAACGGCAACCAGGAAATTGGGGCATATCAGCGGTTTAGCACCTACGGCTCAGGGGCCAATTATGCCGGAACGGGCGGTATTCAGGGTGGCATTTCACCCCAGCAAATCGGCAATAACAACCTGAGTTGGGAAACCACCAAGCAGTTCAATGCGGGCGTTGACCTGGGCCTGTTCAGCAACCGGATTACGGCCACGGTGGACGCCTACCTCAAGCGGACGACCAACCTGCTGACCAACGTACCGCTGCCCTACAACGCGGGGGCGCAGAATCCGCAAATTATCCAGAACATCGGCGATATTCAGAACAAAGGGCTTGAACTCGGAATCAACAGCACCAACATCCAGCACGAAGGCAGTGGATTGAACTGGACGACCAACTTCAATTTGAGTCTGAACCGCAGCAAGGTGCTGGACATTGGAACGCTCCGGAACGAAACCGGGCAGGAAGTGGATCGGCAGATTATCGGCGATTACACGATTACCCGCAAGGGCGATCCGCTGGGCGCATTTTACGGCTACGTGGTTCGGGGAATTTTCCAGTCGACCGACGAAATTAGCCAGGCCGCTACCCAACCCAATAACCCGCAACCGGGCGACATTCGCTTTGCGGACCTCAACAACGATGGCGTGATCGATGCCAACGACCGGACCGTAATCGGAAATCCCAATCCCCAGTTTTTTGCGGGCTTGACCAACACCTTCACCTTCCGGGGCATTGAGTTCAGTTTTCTGTTTCAGGGCAGTTTCGGAAATGATATCTACAACCAGAACCGGATGAGTATCGAGGGCCTGTCCGACCCGTTCAACCAAACCACGCGGGTGCTCGACCGCTGGCGTCCCGGCAACACGGCGACGGACGTGCCACGGGCGGTTCGGTACGATCCCAACCAGAACAACCGGTTTTCGAGCCGGTTTGTGGAAAGTGGCACATACACCCGCTTGAAAAACCTGACGCTGGCCTACAATCTACCGGCCAAAACCCTGCAACGGGCCAAAGTCAGCAGCATCCGGGTTTACCTGACGGGCCAGAATCTGCTCACGTTTACCAACTATTCCGGTTACGATCCCGAGGTGAGCGCGGACCCTTTCTCGTCGGTCGGTTTTGGCCGCGACTACGGCGTCTATCCCCAGGCCCGGACCTACACCGCCGGTATTAACGTCACGTTCTAACGGATTTCTTATCATGAAAAAGATATTTTTTGCCTGCGTTCCTTTTCTGTTTCTGGCGGCCTGTCAGGTCCTCGACAAAACCCCGCTGCCCAGCATTACCCCCGAAAATTTTTTCCAGAATGCCGATGATGCCGAGTCGGCCCTCACGGCGGCCTATGACGCCCTGCAACAGGGCGGGACCTACGGCCAGGATCTGAACGTGGTGGGCGAAATGCCGTCCGACAATGCGACCAGCACCAACGGCGATGTCAACGCGATGGAGCGCATCATCTGGACGCCCCAGACCAGCCAGGTCAACAACGTTTTTCAGGCCGCCTACATCGGCATCAACCGGGCCAACGCGGTGCTGAACTACGTGCCGACTATCGCGATGGATACCGTTCGCCGGAACCAGATTCTGGGCGAAGCCTCTTTCCTGCGGGCGCTGCATTACTTCAACCTGGTTCGTCTCTACGGGGGCGTTCCGCTGCGGCTTCAGCCTACCGAATCCGGTGAAAACAGCATCGTCAACCTCGCCAGTTCACCACCCGAACAGGTCTACGCCCAAATTGTCAGTGATTTGCAACGGGCCGAACAGCTCACGGCAGCCAATTTCGGCAGTCCGGCAGCCAATCGCATCCGGGTCATTAAAACGGCGGTTAACGCCTTGCAGGCCAGGGTATTTTTAACGCAAAGGCAGTGGGCGCAAACGGTGATAGCCGCCAACAAGGTACTGACCAGCGGTTTGTACCAGTTGATGCCCAATTTCAATGAGTTGTTTCCGCCGGAGAATAAATCCGAATCGATTTTTGAAGTGCAGTTTGCCGGGAATGCCGACGGCGGTTTTATTCTGCCGGATTTGCTGCTGCCTTCGCCCCCGGCGACGTATTCTTTTCCGAAATTCAACATCCCCACCAACGAGTTGATCCAGTATGCGGATACGAACACCGATCTGCGGTGGAAATTTACGGGTGAAGTCACCCCGGCGGGCCGAAACCACGCCAGCTTTGTCGTGTCCCGGTCGTCGAATGCCAACGACAACGGTTATTTCGTGTATAAATGGCGCAGTAATCCCAACGCTTTCAATAGCCCGGACAACTACTACGTGCTGCGGCTGGCGGATGTGATGCTGATGGTTGCCGAAGCGTCCAACGAACAAAACGGCCCGAATCAGGCTGCGCTGACCCAGTTGAATGCGGTTCGAACGCGGGCGGGTTTACCAGCACTGACGCTGGCCAATCTGACATCGCAACAGGCGTTTCGGAACGAAGTCGACCGGCAACGGCGGCTGGAACTGGCTTTTGAGGGCGAACGCTGGTTCGATCTGCTCCGGTATGCGCGGCAGGAACTGGCAACGCCAACGGTGAGCCATCCCGTCACGGCACTGGACCTGATCCGGCAACAGCGCAACACCCCGGACGCCAATTACCTGCTGTTTCCTTTTCCGCAAACCGAGATTAACAACAACGCCCTGCTGCAACAGAATCCGGGCTATTGACCGGGCAGACTCTCCATCCCCTATGCTGTTTCTTTACTAGCTGGAGGGAATAACCACTTTAAAATACGGTTGCCTGGTAAACCGGGCAACCGTATTTTTTGGTTGACAAACGTGTTTTTTTCGCGTTCATCCCAGCATGCCGAATCGCCCTGAAAAGCAGGACTTTGTAGCCAACAGGACGAAAGTGACCTCCGGAACGCATGTCGGCGTTACGGCAAACCAAACCGGTTCCAGGCAAAACATAATGGTTCGAACGTAGTTTATTGCCAGAAACGACCGGTATGTGAAGCGGGTTGCCTGCACAGGTACGAGATGAACCGGCGACTCCGACCACCGGCGACGAAACGGTAGTTCTGAACCAAATCATGTACAACTATGCCACGAGGAGACAAATCGGCTTACACCGATAAGCAAAAACGGCAAGCCGAACACATTGAGGAAAGTTATGAAGAACGCGGAGTGCCCGACGACGAAGCCGAACGCCGGGCCTGGGCGACGGTGAACAAATCGTCGGGCGGAGGCAAAAAGAGCGGGTCGGGTCGGGGTCAGGGCGTCAACACGGAACCGGCGCAGGTTGGCGGGAAAAAAGGCGGAGCCGCTTCGGCTTCCCGCTCGCCCGAAGAGCGTTCGGCGTCGGCCCGGAAAGCAGCCGCAACCCGCAAGAAAAACGCGGAACGTTAAGGTGTAAATCCGTTCTATAATTCCCTTAAACCAACGTTCGATTAGCGCATACAGGCATGGAGGAAAGTCAGAAAACCCATTATTGGTGGCAGAAAGGTGTTATTTACCAGGTTTATCCCCGGTCTTATCAAGACAGCAACGGCGACGGTATCGGCGATCTGCCGGGCCTTCTGCAACGCCTTGATTATTTAAAATGGCTCGGCGTTACGGCCGTCTGGCTTTCCCCCATTTACCCATCCCCCATGGCCGATTTCGGCTACGATATCTCTGATTATCAAGGTATTCACCCCCTGTTTGGATCACTGGCCGATTTCGACACGCTGCTGGCGGAGGTCCATCAGCGGAATATGAAATTGATTCTGGATCTGGTGCCCAACCACACCTCCGACCAGCACCCGTGGTTTCTGGAATCCCAGTCGTCGCGCAACAATCCCAAGCGCGACTGGTACATCTGGCACGATGCGCTCCCCGACGGGTCGGTTCCCAACAACTGGCTCAGCGTATTTGGCGGCAGTGGCTGGGAATGGGACGAACCTACCCAACAGTATTATTACCACGGTTTTCTGAAAGAGCAGCCGGATCTCAACTGGCGCAATCCGGCGGTGCAGAAAGCCATGCTGGACGTGATGCGGTTTTGGCTCGACAAAGGCGTCGATGGCTTCCGGGTGGATGTGATGTGGCACATGATCAAAGATGACCAGTTGCGTGACAACCCGCCCAACCCCGATTACAAGCCGCACATGGCAACCTACGAGCAACTTTTGCCGGTGTATTCCACCGATCAGCCCGAGGTACACGACCTGGTTTTACAAATGCGGGAGGTGCTGGACGGCTATTCCGAACGCATGATGATCGGCGAAATCTATCTGCCCATCCACCAGCTGGTGGCCTATTACGGGATCAATGGAAAAGGTGCCCATCTGCCGTTCAATTTTCAATTGCTGCTCCTGCCGTGGGAAGCCCGCCAGATTGGAGCAGCCGTTGCCCAGTACGAAGCGCTTTTACCGGCAGACGGCTGGCCCAACTGGGTGCTGGGCAACCACGATCAGCCCCGGATTACCAGCCGCGTGGGTCGGGAACAGGCCCGGGTGGCGGCTCTGTTGCTGTTGACCCTGCGAGGCACTCCAACCATCTACTACGGCGATGAAATTGGGATGCGCGATGTGCCCATTCCGTTTGAAGAGGTGCAGGACCCGCAGGGACTGAACATGCCCGACAAGAACCTGAGCCGCGACCCCGCCCGAACGCCCATGCAGTGGGACGCCAGCCCAAATGCCGGTTTTACCACCGGCAAACCCTGGCTCCGGCTGGCCGGAAATTTCGCGCGCGAAAATGTTCAGCTGCAAAAAGAGGACCCCTACTCCATGCTCTCGCTGTATAAACGCCTGATTGCGCTGCGTCAGCAGGAGCCGTCGCTGATGACGGGTGAGTACCTGCCGGTTTATTCGGATACGCAACTCATTGCCTATATCCGCCAGGCGGCTGGCCATGCCCGGTTTCTGGTTGTGCTGAATTTGAGCCACCGACCCGGCTATTTTAAATCCCAGGACCCTTCGTTGACAGGCGTCGTTGAAATCGCTACCTTCCCGGAATTGGAGGGCCATGAGGTGGGCGAAGCAATCAACCTGGGCGGGGATGAAGGAATTATCGTGCGACTTGATTAATCCAGCATGAAAATACTAGGTGCGAAGTACACCGGTGACGGCCCGTGCGTTTTTACGGTTTGGGCTCCGGAAAAAGAAAGTATGACCTTGCAGTTGGTTGAGCCGGTCGAACGGCAGATTGCCATGCAACGCGTTGAATGGGGTTATTTTCGCGTCGAAGTCAATGACATTGCGCCGGATACCCGGTATTTTTTCAAGCCGGACGATGGGCCAGCCTGTCCCGATCCCGCTTCCCATTTTCAGCCGGACGGCGTACACGGCCCGTCGGCGGTGGTCGACCACGCGGCCTTTGCCTGGCACGACCAGAACTGGCGGGGCCTGCCCTTTCGCGATTTGATTCTGTATGAACTACACGTGGGCACGTTTACGCCCGAAGGCACCTTTGAAGCCATCATTCCGCGTCTGGACGATCTGGTGGACCTGGGCATAAACGCGCTTGAGCTGATGCCTGTTTGTCAGTTTGCCGGAAGCCATAACTGGGGCTACGACGGCGTCTTTCCGTATTCCGTCCAGAATTCCTACGGCGGTCCGGACGGACTCAAAAAACTGGTCGATGCCTGCCACGCCCGCGGAATAGCGGTTTTTCTGGATGTAGTCTACAACCACATCGGTCCGGAAGGCAATTATTTCGGCCAGTATGGACCGTATTTTACCGACAAATACCATTCGCCCTGGGGGGATGCGCTTAATTTCGATGGATTATGGGCCGACGGTGTGCGTGACTATTTTGCCAACAACCCGCTGCACTGGTTTGAGCAATACCACATCGATGGCCTCCGGTTCGATGCGATTCATGCGGTATTCGATACGGGTGCGGTATCGATTTGGGAACTCATTCATCATAAGGTCAAACACCTGGAACAGCAGCTGGGCCGTTCGCTGTATCTGGTGGCCGAATCGGATCTGAACAGCACAAAGGTCATCAAAACGCCCGAACTGGGCGGCTTTGGCTTCGATGCCCAGTGGCTCGACGATTTTCACCATGCGCTGTATGTGCTGATCGATCCCAACGGGAAAGAGCGGTATTCGGATTTTGGCCGGATGGAACAGCTGGCCAAAGCCTACACCGACGGTTTTGTGTTCAGCGGGGAATATGCTTCGTTTCGAAAACGGAAATTTGGGGCTTCGTCGGCGGGCGTTCCGGGCGATCGGTTTATTGCCTTCAACCTCAACCACGATCAGGTGGGCAACCGCGTGGGTGGCGAACGGTTGTGCCAGCTGGTTAGCTTCGAGCAGTTAAAAGTAGCCACAGCCGCCGTCTTTCTGTCGCCGTATGTGCCCCTGCTGTTCATGGGGGAGGAATATGCCGATGAATCTCCTTTTTTCTATTTTGTCGACCATTCCGAAAAAGAGCTGATCGAGGCTGTCAAGAAAGGGCGTAAAGAGGAATTTTCGATTTTTGGCTGGAATGCCGAGCCACCGGACCCGTTCGACGAAGCGACGTTTACCGGCTCGAAGTTGCAGTGGCAGAAACGCACCGAAGGCAAGCACCGGATCATTCTGGACTGGCACCGGAAACTGATCGACCTGCGTCGTACGGAGCCGGTTTTGCAAAACATCAGCAAAAACGCTATCGCGGTAACGGTTCTGGGGCAAGCCGGTTTTGTTTTAAACCGGCAAAGCGCGGACGGCCAATGCCATTTCTTTTGCCTGTTTAATCTCTCCGACGAGGCCGTATCGTATGCAATGCCCACCTGGACGCATTCCTGGAATAAGATCCTGGACTCGAAAGAACCGCACTGGCAGCCTACTCAACCCGCTGATGACCAACTCCTTCCAACAACGGCTCAGCCCGGACAGACGCTCACCCTGCCGCCCTGGAGTGTTTCGATTTATAGCGGTCATATCATTCGCCCGGACTAAACCGGGCGTGGTTTACTGAATGGCGGGAACCCACTTTTGCTTTCCACAATTGGAGCAGGTTTTACCAGCTTTGTCGTTGGCGGTTTTCGCTTGTAAATTACCGCAATGGTGGCAAACCAGCATGCCGGGAACCTGATGCTGTTGCGCCACAAATTCCGTATCCCATTCGGGCAGGATCGACAAACCCGGTTGGGTTTTCGGGTGCGGAATCAACGTAAAAGCCCCGTTGGCTTCCAGATACAAACGCTTGACGCTGCCCAGGTGGGTCAAACCACTCGAACGGAGCTGGGCAAACAGCAATTCACGGGTCAATCGCGCATTTTTCATATTGTCCAGTTGCAGCACCGAATTCTCCACCATCGTACTCACGATATCCTGCGAGATACCTTCAAATCGTTCATTTTTTGCGGCCCAGTACGAGATCAGTTGCTGCACCAAAATCACCACCAAAGCAATGATCACGGCGGGGATGATGCCCCGGTTGGGGTCCAGAATCGGAACACCAATGGCGGCCGCCAGCGAAATCAGGGCGGCCATCTCGTTCCGGCTGAGTTGGGAGGCCATTCGCCGGCCCATCAGCCGCATCGAAACCACCAGAATCAGGTAAACAGCCGCCACCCGAATCAGGATTTCGACGTAAAAAATACCGGGAACTTCACCCACCAGAATCCGCGGCCAGTCTTTTAAATGAATCTCCTCCTTTTCCATTCGCTACATTACAAAATCGCTCTCACCCACTGATCGGCCCCACACAGCGCACAGGCGTCCGGCCGGGGAGTTGCCGGAACGGTATTACCGCAATTGCTACAAGCCAGCGTGTTAGAATCACCAGTCTGATGAATCGTTTCAATTTCGGTATCGGTTGGCGGTAACACGGATAACCCAGGTTTTTCACCTTCGTTCTGATAGGTACTAAACAAACCGTAGGCTTCCAGATACAACCGTTTTACTTTGCTTAAATTATAGACATTACTGCTTCGCAAAGCGGCATAAATCTGTTGGTGAGACAGGCGGTTTTTGGCCATTGTTTCCAATTGAAGAATGCCATCTTTGATCAACACGGTTTCCGTTCCCTGAATAAGTTTTTCGGCTTTGTTGCTTTTAAAACCGGCCAGATTCGTCATTCTCAGAAAGGTCAGCGCACCAATCAGGGCCACAATTCCGGACAACACGCCCCGGTCGGGTAGTTGCATGGCCGGGGCAACAATGGCCCCCATGGTAAGCATGACGGACATTTCCAGGTTGGTGAGTTGCCCGTTCATCCGCTTTCCCAGAAGGCGCATAATAACCAGGAGGATAAAGTAAATAAGAAAGGTTCGGATAAAAACCTCCAGCAAAAATTCGGCAGGGGCATTCCCGATTAAAATGCGTTGCCAGTCTTCCAGATGGATCTGTTCTTTCTTCATACCGTGCGTAACTTTTCGTTGATCCGAATTGATTCTCATTCCGGAAAAATTTATTCTATATCTACAAATAGGGCAATAAGTAGCTACCGGAAGACCAGACAATCGGGAAAAAAAGAAAAAACCCGCCAACCGGGTTATTCACCTGATTAGGATCAGTAATTCGAAAATCTATTTTTCAGTTTATGAAATTCATCGCGTTTCTTTTGGCCGGTTATCTGCTGATGGCCTGCCAGAATACGAAAACGGAAGCCACCTCCGATAAGGCCCAACCCGCCCCGGTTCCAACCGATTTCATCCAGGAGTTATGGTATAAGAACAGCTTCATTTATAGCGTGGATGTCGAGGTATTTAAAGATACGGACGGCAACGGTTTTGGCGATTTTAAAGGGCTCACGCAGGAACTGGATTACCTGAAAAACCTCGGCGTCGATGCGATCTGGCTCGCTCCCTTTCAGCCCACCCCAAACGGCGACGATGGCTATGACATCAGCGATTTTTACGGTATCGATCCGCATCTGGGCACCGAATCGGACTTTACTGAATTCATGCGTCAGGCCAATCAACGCGGGATTCGAGTGATGATGGACCTGGTTACCAACCACACGTCCGACCAGCATCCGTGGTTTCAGCAAGCCATCAAGAGCAAGTCGTCCCCGTACCGCTCGTGGTATGTCTGGTCGAAGGAGCGGCCCAAAAAGTGGAATTCCGGCATGGTTTTTCCCGGGGTGCAGAAAGAAATCTGGACCTACAACCAACAGGCTGGCGAATACTTTTACCACCGTTTTTACGATTTTCAGCCCGATCTGAACACCCAGAACCCACTCGTTATGCAGGAAACGCGGAAAATCGTCCGCTACTGGCTCAACAAGGGAATAGCCGGTTTTCGGGTCGACGCGGTTCCGTTCCAGATCGAAATTGCCAATGCCGAATTCGACCCCGATCATCCTGAACATCAGTTCGATATGATTGCCCAACTCCACCAATACGTTCAGTGGCACAAGAACGACGCCATTCTGCTGGGCGAAGCCAACGTTGATCCGAAAGAGCAGGAACCGTATTTCGGAAAAGACGGGCAGGGTATGCAGACAATGTTTAATTTTTTTGCGAACCAGCACCTTTTTTACGCCCTTGCAACCAGTGAAGTCAACTTGCTGGCCAAGGCCCTGGAAGACACCAAAGACATTCCGCCGACGGCGCAGTGGGCGCAGTTTCTGCGGAACCACGACGAAATCGACCTCGGAAGGCTTAGTGACGAAGAACGCGATAAAGTCTACGCCCGCTTCGGTCCCGATTCCACCATGCAACTCTACGACCGGGGCATCCGGCGTCGGCTGGCTCCGATGCTGGGCGACCGTCGCCTGATCGATCTGGCCTACAGCCTGCTGTTTTCGCTGCCGGGCACCCCGGTTATTCGCTATGGTGAAGAGATCGGGATGGGCGACGATCTGACGCTGAAAGAGCGGTTGTCGATCCGGACGCCCATGCAATGGTCCAATGCGCCCAACGGCGGTTTTTCGAAAACGGCGAAAACCGTGCGCCCCGTCATCAGCAAGGGGCCTTATGGATATCAAACCGTGAATGTGGACCGTCAGCTGGCCGATTCGACCTCGCTGCTCCACCGGATTACGGCCCTCGCCCGGCTGCGCAAAGCCTGTCCCGAAATTGGCTGGGGAAACTGGAAACTCATCGATACGGGATCCCGACACGTGCTGGCGATCCGGTATGACTGGCAAGGCAAGTCGTTGCTGATGCTCCATAATTTCAGCCCGGATGCGCAGAAATTCCGGCTCAACTCGGAGTCGAAAACCGGCCGAACGCTCGTTAGCTTACTGGATAACAGCGAAAACCGCCGGGAAAACGATGGCAAGTTTCCCATCCAGCTGGCGGGCTATGGTTACCACTGGTTTCGCTTGAAATAACAGGCCCGAGAGCTACTGCGCAGACCAGCCGCCGTCGATCGGCAGGGCCGCGCCGGTCAGGGTAGCGGCCGCATCCGAGGCCAGAAACAAACACAGGGCGGCAATGGACTCGGGCGGCACAAACTGCTTGAGGGCCTGTTTAGCCAGAATGACCTTTTCGATAACATCGCTTTCGGAGATCCGGTGCGCCACGGCCTGATCGGCAATCTGGCGATCCACCAGCGGGGTTCGTACATAACCGGGGCAGATCGCATTGGCGGTAATGCCGCAGGTTGCCCCTTCCAGGGCAGCGGTTTTGGTCAAGCCGATCAGCCCATGTTTGGCCGCTACATACGCACTTTTAAACTCGGAAGCCACCAGGCCGTGGGCCGAGGCAATGTTGATGATGCGACCGAAATGCTGATTTTTCATGGCGGGCCACACGGCTTTCGTCAGGTGGAAAGGCGCCGTCAGGTTAATCCCGATGATGGCCTCCCATTTCTCCTCCGGAAAATCGGCAATCGGCGCGACGTGCTGTATCCCGGCATTATTGATCAGCACATCGATGGTTCCCCACCGTTGTTCGCCCTGCCTGACGAGCGTCCGCAGGGCTTTGGGGTGCAGCATATTGGCCGGATCAAATACGTACTCGATCTGGTGTTCATTCGCCACGGCTTCGGCAATTTGCCGACCGTCGGGTTCGAGCCCGTTAAAAATAAGATTGTGCCCCTGCTGGGCAAATGCTTTGGCGATTGCCAGCCCAATTCCACTGGTGCTGCCGGTAATCAGGACGGTTCTTTTTTTCATGATTTCCGTACCTACGGACTAAAGTCCGTGCGATCCTGAATTTTCAGGTAGCCAGTCAGTCGCTGGACCTCACGGACTGAAGTCCGTAGGTACGTTACAAAACTACGATTCCGGCCGGATTTCACCACCGATTATACAAAGTTGCCCACTCCCGAAGCAGGCTTTCGGCCTCTTCGCCCAGCTGATCCGGTAAGAGCCGCCAGAGCCAGTTATTTTCCGTTCCCGCCGGGGTGTTGATCCGGGCGGTTTCGTCGAGTCCCAATACATCCTGAACCGGTAAAATAACCGTTTTGGCCACCGAAGCGTAAACCAACTGGCCCAGCGCCAGATGCACGTTTTTCTCGGATACCGGTTTTCCGACATACTGAGCCACTTTTTTACGAAGTTCGTTCGTCAAACTTTCGCGATACCAGCCCCGCGTCGTATTGTTGTCGTGGGTCCCCGTGTAGGCAATAAAGTTCGGCGTATAGTTGTGGGGAATGTGCGGAGATACGGGCAGCTCATCACTGAACGCAAACTGGATAACCTTCATCCCCGGCAGCCCGAACGTATCCCGCAGTTGATAGACATCCTCCGAAATTTCGCCCAAATCTTCGGCGACCAGCGGCAGCGTTCCTAATTCTTTTTCAAGGACGTGAAAAAAATCAGGTCCCGCACCCGGTTTCCACGCCCCCCGAATGGCGGTTTTTTCCCCGGCGGGCACTTCCCAATACGCCGACAGGGCGCGAAAATGGTCGATGCGCACCCGATCGAACAGCTCCGCATTTTTCCGGATGCGCCGAATCCACCAATCGTAGTTGCGTTCCCGGAGTCGATCCCAGCGAAAAACCGGCATACCCCAAAGCTGCCCATCCGAATTGAAATAATCGGGCGGTACACCGGCCACGGTGAGCAGCTGGCCCGATTCGTCCAGACTGAAAATATCCGGATGCGACCAGACATCCGCCGAATCATAGCTAACGTAAAACGGCAAATCGCCCAGCAACTGAATGCCCAGGTTGTTGCAATAGGTTTTGAGACGCTGCCACTGCCGGCTGAAGAGAAACTGCAACCACCGTACCTTATCGAGGGCTTGCGCCTGGGTGTCCGAAAACGATTGCAACGCGTCCGGTTGCCGCAGGCGGTATTCTTCCGGCCACGCATACCAGGGCTTACCGGCGTGCTGCTGTTTCAACGCCATGTACAGTGCGAAATCGTTGAGCCAGTGGGCTTCGCGCTGGCAGAATTCCCGGAACGGACTTGACAACGGGCTCGATTCCGACGCAGAAAAAGTCCGGTACGCCTTTTCGAAAAGCTCCTCCCGAAGCTGTTCCGCCCGCCCATAATCCACCCGATCGGTGGTCGGAAGTTTCTGTTTCAGCAACGCCTTTGCATCCAGCAACCCGTCCTGCGCCAGCGATTCAGGGCTCAGCAGCAGGGTGTTTCCGGCCATGCTGGAATAGGTGCTGTACGGCGAATGGCCCGTGCCCGATTCCGTGGGATTGAGCGGCAGGATTTGCCAGTAATGCTGACGGCTGCGGCTCAGAAAATCAGCAAAAGCCCAGGCTTCCGGACCCAGATCGCCGATACCAAAAGCCGAAGGCAGGGAACTCACGGGCAGCAGTAAGCCAGCACTGCGATCCGTAAAAGCCGGTTGAAGTTTCAAGACCGCCATCGGCAGATGCCTGAAGAGGTCTTTCACGGCCAGACCGTTCGTTGTTTTTCCGCTGGTTGGCAGAAAAACGTGTTTCCATTCATCGGGTGCATCCGGTGGCAGAACGAGCCGGGTGTCTTTCCAGTCCAGTGCCGTTACGGGCTTGTTCTGCTGGCTGCTGATCGTAGCCGGATGCAACGGCACGGCCACCACCAGCCAGGCTTGCCGGTGTCGGCGCGCAAAAGCCAGCACGTTATCTTTATACCGCCCTTCAACCGCCAGCGGAATGTACTGCCCTTCCGCGAAGAGTTCCGGCTGCTGGCTGCGTTCATTAAGCAGGGCCTGCGTTAGCCAGAGCTTGATTCGGGCGTCATACCGGTTTTGCCACAGGTCGTCCAACAGCGTGTCCGTTGACTCCGAATCGGGCCTGGTCAATTCATCCAGCCACTGTTGACGCTGTTCATAATCGACGGGTCGGCGGTTGTCGGGATCCACCAGGCTCAAATCCCACAATTCACACCCCTGATAAATATCGGGCACCCCGGGGCAGGTCGTTTTCAGGACGACCTGCGCCAGCGAATTGATTATACCAAAATCGGCCAGCTGTTGATGAAACTTCCGGAAACTTTTCCAGAAAGCGCCTTTTTTGTTCAGTAGGTGGTGGACAAAGGCTTTGGCCGCTTCTTCATAATCGGTGTTGGGGGTGTTCCAGTTCGAATGGCGCTTGGCCTCTCGCAAAGCCTTTTCGAGATACTGCTCCATCCGGTTTTCAAAATCATCCGCGTCCTGACCGGGCATCGGATACGCTCCTGCCAGTGTCTGGTAAATAAAATACTCGTCGTTGGCATCGGGCATGCCATTCGTCCTGAAATCGGCGTTCAACTGCTGCCACTCCCGCACGGTAGTCAGCCACCAGTCGGGCAGGTCGGTCAACACGTTCAGGCGCGCCCGCACGTCCTCGCCCCGCTTGGTGTCGTGGGTCGATGTGCCGTTGAGCGCAAGCGGCCAGCGTTGCTGACGGTCCTGCATGGCCTGGTGAAAATCGGCGGGCAGGAGGCCAAATAGTTCCGGCGAATCACCCACCTCGTTGTGGCCGATAAACCGGTTGTAGGTATACATCAGGGTGTCTTCCACCCCTTTGGCCATGAGCGGGCCGGTAAACTGCATGCATCGCTGGTAGAAACGGGCCACCCGTTGATTATACCCGGCATCGGCCTCCTGCGGTTTTTTCAGCAGAATTGCCTCCAGCAGCCTCACCGCCGTCGCCAGGTCGGGTTTCTGACTCCAGATCCGATTCAGCATTTCCTGAACAGCCGCACCTTCTTTTTCTTCCAGCGGAAAAGTGGTCCCGTAAAACCGGTAGACCGGACAGTAAATTAAAAACGCTCCGATGGTGGCTTCCAGGGATTTTGGCGGCAGAATGGTCAGTTCGTTCTCGTCAACCAGATTCAATTCGAGAAAATACCGGCACAAATTGTCCAGTTCTCCTTTCATGTACTGGTGGAGAATAAAGGCTTTTTTGTTCAGAATCTGCTGGGGAATGGGCGTGTTGTCGTCGACAATCTGCTCGTAAAACCGTGTAAAAGCGGCTTTGCTTTCCGGCTGGGTAAATACATTATTCACCAGCGACAGGTATTCGTAACCGGAGGTGCCCTGAATGGGCCACGCATCCGGAAGCGGTTCGCCCGGTTCCAGAATCTTTTCAACAACAATATAGGTTTTATCACCCACCAGCTCCCGGAGCTGGTTCAGGTAGCGGGTCGGATTATACAATCCGTCGATGTGATCGATGCGCAACCCGTTGAACACGCCTTCGTCCAGCAGGGCTTTGATTCGCTGGTGGAAATAGGAAAAAACATCGTCGTCCTGAATGTTCAGGCCAATCAGGCTCGTGACCGTAAAAAAGCGCCGAAAATTGATCCGCTGGTCGGTAACCTGATAATGACTCAACTGGTAAACCTGTTCATCAGCCAACTGGCGGATTCGCTGCGGCTGCTGGTTGAGGGCTTTCAGGCACGCGTTGATATAGGCTTTGATCGCTGGATTTTTGTGTAACGAAGTCAGCTGCAGCCGGAACTCGTTCATCCCTAACGCGTAGGCTTCCGGCTCTTCAACCTGCTGAATCTGACTGATTTGATCGAGCAACTGCTGCATCGAATCGGGTATGGGCCGGTCGACGGCCTGCAAAACGGTTGGGTACGAACGGAGTTGCAACGGATAAGCCGCATCGTAGTATTGCAGAACAAACCGCCCGTCCTGATAAGCCACTGTAAGCTCCTGATTGGTAACCACTTCCTCCAGCGGCCCACCCAGAAACGGCACCGCCAGCCGTCCGTGAAAAAGCTGGCTTGTCCAGACGGTATCAAAAAAATGGGCAAACCGCGACCGGGGGCCTTTTTCCAGGACGTCCATCAGCCACGGATTCTGATGATGAAACGCCATGTGGTTGGGAACGATGTCCTGCAGCCAGCCCATGCCGTTTTTGCGGAGTTGTTTGCTAATGGCTTTCAGGGCGTTTTCGGTGCCGATTTCCGGGTCGGGGCGGTGTGGGTTGACGCCGTCGTAGCCGTGTTGACTCCCCGCCACCGATTCAAAAATGGGGGAAGCATACAAGGTGCCAACGCCCAGTTTTTTCAGATAAGGAATTATTTTTTCGAAATCTTTAAAGGTAAAATCGCGATGAAACTGGATGCGATACGTAGAAATCGGATTAGTCATAGTTATGAAGTAGAGCCTTTCGGCTAACGTGTTAAAAACCTGCATTATCCAACAGGCTGGGTTTCGCCCGGTTTTTTTTTAATCCGGACGGAAAAGAAAGGTTTGCGGGCGTGGGTCTGCGTGAGGAAATGGACTCCTTATGCTACAGAGTCACCCTTCACCGCGGCCAGCCAGCCTTAAACCGGTTTGCTTACCAAATCAAACGCCTGCTGAATGATTCCTTGGGTTGGCACCTTCTGACCGGTATCGGCCGCCCGGTAGATGGCTTCCACCAGCTGCACATCCCGCAGGCCCATTTCGCCCGGCACGGTCGTTTCCCTGTTGTTCAGAATGCAGTCGGCAAAGGCTTCCATCTGCCGGGCCTGCTGATTGACGTTGGGCTGCTCCATTTTACCGGTTTTGGTCTGGCCTTTCAGCCCGGAATAGGCGTAAGCGGGCGACAACTCAAACCACCCCTGATCGGCCTCACCGCGCAGTTGGTTGTAGGCATCGTTGTAGCTGGTTTTACACTCGGCGACGGTTCCATCGGCAAAATGCAATTGAAAATCCATGCCTTCCTCTACTTCTTTAAACTTCTTCAAATCCGTTTTGGGGTGGTATTTCGCACTCACTGCAATGGGCACTTCGCCTTTGGTATAAATAGCCCCCTGGATACAATAGACGCCCACATCGGGCAGCGGGCCGCCCCCGGCCAGTTTTTTGTTCAGGCGCCAGGGGGTATCGTAGCCTTCTTTCTGGCCGTTCTGCGCGTAAATCTTTTTGACGGCCCCCAACACTTTCTGCTGGCCCAGCCGCATCATTTCGCGGTTGTGGGGATCAAAATGAAGCCGGTAGCCCACGGAAAGTTTCCTGCCCGCCTTCTGACAGGCCTCAATCATCCTGCGACCATCGGCTACCGAGGTGGCCAGCGGTTTTTCACAGATGACGTGTTTTCCGGCCCTGGCCGCCCGAATGACGTATTCGGCATGCAGGGAATTGGGCAGAACGACGTAGACGATATCGATGTCGGGATTGTCGGCCATCTGGTCGAACGTCTGGTAGGTGTAGACGTTCTTATCGGGAAGGTTGTACTTCTTCTTCCACTTTTCCGCTTTCTCCGGCGTCCCGGTTACAATACCGGCCAGTTTGCACAGCCTGGTTTCTTCGAGGGCCGGTGCCAGCTGGCCTTCGCTGTACTTGCCCAGCCCCACCAGAGCAATGCCCAGTTTTCGACCCGATTCCGGCGTACCGGTTTTTCCGGATTCTTCTGTCGCCTGCTTGTTTTTATTTCCGCAGGCCTGCAGGCCCGACAAGGCGAGAATTCCGGGCAGAGCGAGTGACGCTGCGCCACAAAAGCGCACCCAGTCCCGGCGGCTAATCGGGTCGTTGAGTCGATGGTATGGACGTCGATTCATGGATTTCTGGAGAAAAAATTACCAAAGTTCTGTTAACGTAACCGGATCGACCGGCGAGCGGATTAAAAACCAACGGGTAAATTAGCCTATGGCCTTCATGGCAAGCCGACTCGTGAATAACTCCTCTGCGGCTGAATGGGTTTTTGAGCGGCAGGCCGTTGCCTATCTTTTTGACGGAACGATCCGGTTGCAAGGTTCTTCGTGTTTACATTTACGATCAGACCAGTCCTGTTTCCATGAACGTAAACCCGCTTCTACCCCCTTCTTTGACCCGTCACGCCGTCGAAAATCCCTTCCAGTCCTTCTGGATGGGCGGTTATGAGTGCACCGATAAACTCAACGCCTGGGGAAACCGGGTCGATTTTCTTCATACCACGGGCCATCTCCAGCTCATTGACGACGACTACCGGGATTTACACTCCTTTAACATTCGAACCGTTCGGGAAGGCATCCGGTGGAGCCAGGTCGAAACACGCCCGTATCAGTACGACTGGAACACCGTGGCTTATATGATGGAACGGGGTCGACGGGCCGGTATCCAGCAGGTCTGGGATCTTTGCCATTTCGGTTTTCCCGACGATCTGACGCCCCTCCATCCCCTGTTTGCGCGCCGGTTTGCGGCTCTGTGCCGGGCCTTTGTCGAATTTTACCGCTCCATCGATCCCGACAGCACGCTGATTGTAACGCCCATTAACGAAGTTAGTTTTTTGTCGTGGCTCGGGGGCGATGCCCGGGGAACGTCGCCCTACTGCGTGGGTCAGGGCTGGGAGGTCAAGTATCACCTGATGCGGGCTTACATCGAAGGCGTAGCGGCTTTGCGGCAAGCCGACCCCGCCATCCGCATTCTGACGACCGAACCGCTGGTCAACATGGTGCCGGTTCTTCAGGCTACGCCGGAGCAGGTGGCCGTGGCGGCCCACGAACATCAGAATCAATTTCAGGCAACGGACATGCTCAGCGGCCGCATGTGCCCGGAACTGGGGGGCAAACCGGAATACCTCGATCTGGTCGGGTTGAATTTTTATTACAACAACCAGTGGGTCGTCGGCACCGGCGAGTTTTTACCCTGGGCCAATGACGGGTTCGATCCCCGCTGGGTGCCGCTTCGGGACCTGTTCATGCAGGTGTATGAGCGCTACCAGCGACCGATTGTGTTGTCGGAAACGAGTCATCCGGGCGAAGACCGCCCCCTCTGGATTCGGTTTGTAGGCGACGAAAGCGCGGCTGTTATCCGCAAAGGCATTCCGCTCTGGGGAATCTGCCTGTATCCCATTATTGACCGGCCCGATTGGGACCACCTCGACCCCTGGCACCAGGCAGGACTCTGGGATGCGGAGGTTTCGGCCGAGGGCGTTGTGACCCAGGATCCCCCGCGTCGGGTCTTGAACCAGCCCTACGCCGAAGCCCTGCGGGATGTTCAGGCGGCATTGGCGCTTGCACAAACCGCAACCACTGGTATTACCGTGTCTGGTTTGGGGGATCCGATTCCGAAACGGGTTCAATAAACACCTGGCGGATGGTCGGCATGGCGTTCTGAATGGTTTGTCGAATGTGAATGATTTCCCGCGTAATGTCTGCGGTGGTCAATCCCGGCTGAAAGGCGACGCGCTGAATGAGCACGACTTCTTCCGGCCCCATTTGAAAGGTCAGCGTTTCAACGGAAGTTAACACCGTGGGAATCGACTGCGTCAGTTCGACGGCTTGTTGGACCACCGACGGATGGGCGCCTTCGCCCATCAGCAAACTCCGGCTTTCGCGGGCCAATACCGCCGAAACCGCCATGAGCAGACAGCCGATAAGGATGGAGGCCAGGCCGTCGAAGTACGGATTGTCGAGCTGATGCCCCAGGAAAACGCCCAGGAAAGCCAGAATAAGTCCCAGCACATCGGAGGCATCTTCAAACAGAACCACAAACGTAGCGGGATCTTTGCTTTCTTTTACAGCCGCCCAGAAAGGCTGGTTGCCCCGCTGGGCGTTAAAGGCACGCAGAGCCGTAACCAGCGAAATACTGTCGAGCACAAACGCAATGCCGAGAACGATATAATTCCAAACCGGATTCTCGATCGGTTCGGGGTGTTGAAGATGGGTTATGCCTTCGTAAAACGAAACGCCCCCACCGACCGCGAAGATCAGCAGGGAAACCACAAACGACCAGAAATAGAGTTCCCGGCCATAGCCAAACGGTCGTTTTGTGTCCGCAGGCTTCTGGCTTCTTTTGATTCCCAGCAGCAGCAGAACCTCATTGAAGGTATCGACCAGCGAATGAATTCCCTCGGAAACCATCGCCGAACTTCCGGTAACGCTGGCGGCAATAAACTTGGTGATGGCAATGGCCAGATTGGCTCCTAAAGCCGTATAGATTGCAATTTTCGCAGATGCCATGCCAATCGAACAAATTTTGCCGCCCGATGTTTCCAGACGCGGCCAGCCGGATGTTCAGATTTTGGCCCAATACCGCTTTTAAGGTTGGCTATCAGGATTTTATCGTTACTTTTTTCAGATCGCTGTCGGCGGGGCCATTCACCAGAACGCCTTTCCCGGTAAAACGGGACCCGTGGCAGGGACAATCGAATGATCGTTCGTCCGCATTCCACTGAACGACGCAGGCCAGGTGCGGACAGATGGCCGAATGGGTGTGTAAGGCACCCTCCTCATCCCGGTACGCAGCAATTTTCTGTAAACCGGACGTCAGAATTGCCCCGGCTCCCCGCTCCAGTTCATTCACGGTTTTTACCTCGTCGGAGGAAAAATAATCGGCCAGCTGGGCCGCAAAATTTCCGGCTTCCTTCAGGTAATCGCCGGTCACCTTCAGCGTAATTCGGGACGGATCATACAAGGTGGCCCAGCGGTTTTCCAGGCCGTTGATCAGATCGGTGAGCAACAAACCGGCAATCGTGCCATGCGTCATTCCGTTGCCCGAATCGCCGGTTACGATGTAAATGTGCTCATTACCGGGATTTTTGCCAATAAACGCCATCGCATCCAGCGGTTCCATGACCTGCCCCGACCAGCGGTAAGCCACGTCGGTTGCCATCGAAAAATGCTCTTTTACCCAGTCGATCAGCTTCTGGTAGCGGTCCGTTTCCGGAATTCCTTCCTCATCGGCCTGACCGGTTTTATGGTCGTGTCCTCCACAGATCACCAGATCGTGCTGGTCGTCCAGCGGTTGCAACCGGATGTAATTGTAGGGCTGGGTAATCCACTTCGATTCCTGATCGCCGGTGTCCCACCACAAAGCCGCCGGGACGCTTCCTTTCGGAATTTTTACGCCCACCACATACGTGCGATACGGCCATTGTTTGGTATGCATCGTGAAGAGGTCGTTCATGGGCGTATTGGTTGCCACCACGACATCCGCAGCACGAACCGAATAGCGTTCCGTTTTAACCTCGTTTTCGCTCACCTCCGTCACCCGGGTTTCGGTAAAAATCTCTCCTCCCAGCCGGATGAAAGCCTCCGCCAGTCCGTTAAGGTACTTCATGGGGTGAAACTGAGCCTGGCGGGGAAACTGCACACAGGCACCAACGTCTTTGGTCAAACCGGGTACTTTGTCGAGCATCTGGGTGAGCACACCGGCGCGGTGCGATGCTTCCAGCTCCTGCTGCAGGGTGTCCGGCTGGTCGGTTGGGTGCAGAAACAGATAACCGTCCAGGCGGGTAAAATCGCAGTCAATACCCTCCTGCTGACAGATCCGTTCAATAAAATTGATGGCTTCAGTATGGCTCTCAGCCGCGATCCGCGCCCCTTCGATACCGTGATAGCGCTCAATTTCGGTATACTGATCATCGAGCGCATTTGAAAGGTGGGCCGTGGTGCGCCCGGTTTCTCCGCTGCCGACATAGCCATCTTCCAGGATGATTACTTTTTTGCCGGATTTGGCCAGATTGTAGCCGACCGACAAACCCGCTATACCGGCACCAACGATGACGACATCGGCCTGACGATCCTGATTTAACGGGGTAAACCGGATTGGTTCCACGGAATCGGTCCAGTAACTTACATGATGACCGGACGTAAGGGAAGCCTGATCTGGATTGGTTTTCATAACGTATTGGCTTGAGTTTGGGAGCGGTAGCCTGGCAACTACGGCGGCCGGCCCGGTCTGGAATTAGAAGCAATGCTACCATTGCAATTGGGAATCTAACGGCATACCGACCCGCTTGTTTGTCTTTTAGACTTCTAATTAGTCAATGGGCACGGCCGCCGGTTTGGGTCCCTTTCGACTGGCGTCATTTCGGCGTATACGTCAACTGCAAAACCAGGGCCTGCTCCCCATCCTGGTTGGCTCGTCGCCAACCGACAGCCAGGGGCAGGTGTTTCTGAAGATAGACCTCGACTCCCAGAATCAACTGCCCGTAATCGTGGCTACCCGACGCCCAATCGCCCAATAGATGAACTTTCTCGTACCAGATTCCCGCATCAAACCCCACATGGGCCCCCACCGTCGGGCCGTCGGCCAGATACCGCCGATCACCGGCGTAAACACCCAACACGGCTTTGTAATGCTCATCGGCAAAATCGCCCCCGAGGTTGGCATACCCCCAGCCGACCCAGGCGGTACGATGCGTCGGCACCGGATCAAGGCCCGTTTGTCCGCCAATGCCAAGGTGCAGGCTTTCCGTCAGATCGAACGTCCGCTGGGCGTTGAGCAGCAACAAGGGGGCGTAGGCAACGTGCGTGGTCGTATCGTTGCGCATCCAGGTATGCCGGGGAGGCAGATAGTTGAGGTTATACAGATTCAAACCCACTTCCCAGTTGTGACCCAACCCGTAATCGACGGTCGTGGTCGAACGCCAAAGGTCCGAATTCATTTCCACCTGCTGCTGCGCCAGCACCTTATGGCGGGGCGTTATATCGGATGAGGGTACGTTGAAAATGGTTTGCTGGGCCTGCGTCGTCAGGTTCCAGGCCATCAATCCCAGTAGTAGCGAAAGCTTTTTCACACAAATCGAACGTGTTGGTTAGTGGACTGGACGATTGCTGCCTATTCCGACACTTTTTCCTGGGCCGGCACCGGGTTCTGGCACAACTCCGGCAGATTGAGTCGGGCAGAAGACGTCGTATCGGCTCCCATCACGCGTTCCATATACTCCAGAGCCGTTTTGGTGTGCGCCACCGTGTCTGCCGCAACACAATCGGCCGGAATGCTGAGACTCAAATCGCGCATGTAGGCATCTTTGGCCGAAAAAAGAATGCAAACGTCGGTGCTGATACCGGTCAGAATCAGCCGCTCCACTTTCAGATATTCCAGTAACGTATCCAGCGTGGTGGCAAAGAAGGCGGAGTGTTTCGGTTTCAGCACAAAATAGTCGTCGGAATCGGGATAGAGCAATTCGGCCAGTGGTTGTCCCCGGACTCCATCTTTCAGACAGTGCTGCACCACTTCCCTAAAATCGGATCGCCAGCGGCCAAAATTATCATTGACGTAGATAACCGGTATTTTGAGATCTTTGGCCCGCCGTTTCAGGGTGGCAATCTGTTGAGCTGCCTTCACGGCCGGTTTTAAAAACCGCTCCCCTTCCGGAAACTCCAGATCGTTAATCATATCGATGATGAGCAACGCAACCGGAAACCGATCCGGTACATTGCCGTGCAAGTCTTCATTTTTATTCTTCATACGTTTACGGCATTCACGTTATTCGCCGGTTTGCTGATTAGGTGCATCGACCGGCTTGGACTCGGGTGACCCTTTCTGACGCAGGAAAATGGTAAGGACCACAATGGAAAGCACTGACAAAAATTCACTCTGCCAATTTTGCAGGGACTGAAACCAGAACTCACTGGTGCCCAAAAACTGCCCCAGCGTCAGCATTTCCGATTTTCCTTTGAGCGCCTGCTCGGTATTATACGCTTTGACGCCCCCCAGCGCGTGCAAAAAAAACGAGAGGCTGAACAGGATAAAATAAGCAATACTGAGCGAATTCTGGTACAGTTTCAGAACCCATCCTCCGCGCCGAACCGGCCAGGGAGCCCCGGGCCGACCGGGCGACGGCGCCCGATCCACGGCTTCCTTTTTGTCCGGGTCTTTGGATTCGGAAGAGCCTTTCTGGTAGAGCGACACGGTCAGGAGAACATAAAGTCCCATTTGCAAAAATTCACTTTCCCAGTTTTCAAAAACCGCTTCGATGCAGTGTCCGCTGGTCAGATAGGCTCCCAAAGCGATGGACGCCCGGCCATAGTCGTTCAGCTCATTGTTAAAGTCATGCCAACCCACCAGGATCTGGCCACCCAGGGTCAACACCGTGATGAAGACCACAACGAGGGACAGGCCATTATCCCGAAGAAATTGCCTCATACAAAACCGGGTTAATTCTGGAGTAAAATTTCGATAAACCGGGGTAAGAAACAGGCGTAAGCACGGTTTGTTGCCCCGCTTACGCCCTGTTTATTCCCCTTTAGATGGAGCTATTATTCACTTTTAGCCGATTCGTTGATGGAGCCTTCGGCTATTTCAGTCAACAGGGAATCGGTTTTCTTTTCTTCGGCCAGGGTTTCTTCCAGCAGCTGAACCGCGTCGGAATAACCCAGTACGCCAGCCAGGGTCTTCAAGGTTCCGTAGGAGGCAATTTCGTAATGCTCGACTTTCTGAGCGGCCGAAATCAGGGCCACGTCCCGGGTCAGCGTGCCTTCTTTGGTGTCTTCAATCAGTCCTTCAGCTTCTTCGATGAGCCCCGCCATCGCGTCGCATTTCTTGGCCGATGCCTTTTCACCAACGGCCTCAAAAACCTGCTCCAGCCGGGCTATTTGGTTTTCGGTTTCCGACAGGTGCGTTTCGAAGGCG
The DNA here is from genome assembly GCF_003858645.1 of Larkinella knui. Taxonomy (GTDB): domain Bacteria; phylum Bacteroidota; class Bacteroidia; order Cytophagales; family Spirosomataceae; genus Larkinella; species Larkinella knui. The sequence goes on from NZ_RQJP01000001.1 coordinate 1,899,488, forward strand.
GTTTGCAGCTCTTCCGAGGTGGCCGACTTTGCCATTTTGGTCAGGGCTTTCGTCAAATGTTTTTCGGCCCAGTAAATGTCCTTCAACTCATCGACAAACAATTCTTTCAATTCGCCTTCACTGTTTCCTTTTTGTGACGTTGCCATGCTTTTAGGGATTGTTTTTGTTGATATAAAAAAGCGATCTGTCGTGTCGATCGGGAGAATTCCCCTGTCACCGACCGCTTATTTGGTAGAACCGAAGAGCGTAGGTGTTGTTTATAAAATTTATTGAATACCGCAGCTTTCTAAAAAAACGCTCTCCCTTAAACGTTTTCCATTTATTCGAGCCCCAATTTTACAACCATTCTTTTTTCAACTGGTTATCCCTAGCAACCGGCCCGAATTTTAACCCATCTTTCACTATGTACACACCCGTTGAATCCCCGTTAGTGTCGTTAGCAAACTACCTGGCTGCCCGTCGGGAGGCCATTTTGAACAATTGGCGAACCGCCTGCCAGAATGATCCGGCCTGCAACACCATGGCTAATTTGAGCCGGGAAGAGTTCAACAATAAGGTTCCGTTTATGCTCAACGTACTGGAAGACCGGCTCCGCCACCTGCCATTAAACGGGGATATTAAGGTGCTGGCCGAGGAGCACGGCCTACACCGCTGGCAGAAAGCGTATATTCTGGAAGAATTGCTGGTTGAAATCCACCACATCAACCAGATGATGCTGAATGAATTGCGCCAGTACTGGAAGCTGTATCCTACGCCGGAAACCGAACGGATTTCCGAATCCTACGAATACCTGTCTTGGTTTTATACGCTCAGCATCAATGGCAGCGTGGAACAATACACGGATCTGCAACGAATCGACGCCAGCAGCCGCGCCCAGTTCCTGCAGGGAGCCCTCAATGACCTCAACGAGATGACCCGCCAGCGGGGCGACCTGCTGCGAACGGCCTCGCATGATCTGCGGGGGAGCTTCGGCGTCATTCAGGGGGCCACGTCGTATCTGAATCTGGTGGAGGCTGATGAGCCGGAGCGCAAGCAGATGCTCGAGATGATCAACCGCAACCTGACCACCGTGCGGGAGATGGTCATCCAGTTGATGGATCTGGCCCGGCTGGAAGCCGGTCAGGAATCGGTTGCCATCCGGTCCTTTAATGCCGGAGAACTCTTGCGCAGTCTCATTGAAAGCTACCAACCCCTGGCCACCCAAAAAGGGCTGGTGCTGCAGGCCGATGGCCCGTCGGACCTGGAGGTCGAAAGCGATCCCCTCCAGGTGCAACGGGTCGTACAAAACCTGGTCTTGAATGCCCTGAAACACACCGACTCCGGATGGATATCGGTTTCATGGGCCCGCGAAAGCGATTTTCGCTGGCTAATCAGCGTGCAGGATTCCGGGCCGGGTTTACCCGGTAATCAGGATGCCGGTTCCTTGTCTCAGGCCCTGGCTCCTACGCCCGAATCAGCCGCTGCGTTTGGATTTCCGAACGCGGAAGAGAATGCCCGGGAAGAAGCGGTCGTTCAGGCACCCAAATCCTCCAAAGGAGAAGGCATCGGCCTGTCGATTGTCAAACGGTTGTGTGAGTTGTTACGGGCCAGCCTGGAAATTGAAACCAAAACGGGTGAAGGAACCCTGTTTCGCGTTCGCCTGCTCATGCGCTGGACCACTGATTGAGCCCGGCTAACGTTCCTATAATGAGCTCAATACCGGTAATTCAGATCGGGCAATGCCACCGTATCCACCCAGTATTCCTTCAGGGCCTGAAAACTGGAGATCCAGTCCTTGAAATCGGACGGTTTGACCAGATACGAAGTAATGCCCCGATCATACGATTCGGTAATATCTTCATCATAGACCGATGAGCTCAGCACCACGATGGGCAGCAAATCAATCGGCGTTTTTTTGGACCGAATCTGTTCCAGTAGCTTCCAACCATCCTCCCGCTCGGGAAGGTACAAATCCAGCAGAATGAACAGGGGCAATCCCTGACCCACCAGAAGGCAATCTTCCAGGTAAGCCAGCGCCTGCTGACTATTTTCAGCCCACACCGGTTCAACCTCCACGAAACACTCTTTCATGGCTTTTTCAATGAGGTTCCAATGGTCCCTGTTATCTTCAATTACCAGAATTTTGGCCTGTTTGGGGCGTTTGGAAAGGCCTCTTTTTTTTGTCGCTTGACTCATATTAGATAATGAAAACATTTACGTAATTAAAATTACGATGAAGGCCAAAAGATTGCTAAAGGTTTTTTTATTTCCGCTTCAACGGGCCAGCAGTGCCCAAATTGCGGTTTACCGGCCGTCGGTCGATCCGGTAGTTGTGACGACCGAACCAACCGGATAGGCACCGACAGATCGTCTTTTTGCAGGTGACAAAATGTCAGTTACTCCAATTTTTTAAAGGACCACCCGGTTTTGGCATTTGACTTGTTTTAGAAAGAGCGAAGTTAATTCATGTTAAACCTTTTAAATTCTTACTACCATGTCACTGGTTAAGTTCAATGGAAATGGCGAACTGCCTTCTCTGCTGAATGAATTCATGGGCAGAGACGGAGATGATTTGTTTAACTGGAACTGGCCGGCTTTCGCCCGGTCGCGGGTGGGTATGTCAGTACCGGCGGTCAACATCCGGGAAGACAACGAGACGTACCATCTGGAGATTGCCGTTCCCGGTATGAAGAAAGACGACTTCACTGTAACGCTCGATCAGGGTAAACTGACGGTATCGGCCCAACAGCAGCACGAAGAGAATCACCCGGAAGCCCGCTATACCAAACGGGAATTTACCTTCCAGTCGTTCTCCCGCTCCTTCTGGTTGCCCGAAACCTGTGAGCAGAACAACATTGATGCTCGCTACACGGATGGCATCCTGCACATTAGCCTTCCCAAGAAAGAAGAAGCTAAGCGCAAAAAACCAACCCAGATTCAAATTTCCTAAGTACATTCCATTGGGTCGATGGCATTGCGGGGCTAATTTTAGCCCCGCAATGCCATTTTATATTTTAAGGGCTTATGCATCTGATTTTAGCGGAGGTGGCAGGTGGCCTATCGGTACTCAACGGGCTGGTTATCATGGTATTGCTCAACCTGCTGCTGGTTCTGTTTCTTCGCCGGCTCAATCAATCCTATTCCATCGCATATATCCTTTGCGGTATTCTGGTAGGGCCGCATGGACTGAAAGTGCTCACCAATGCCGATCTGATCCGTGAACTGGGTGAGTTAGGCGTCATCCTGCTGATGTTCTTCATCGGTACAGAAATCAGGTTACCCATTGAACGCCGTCAGGTGGGCCTGCCCCTGTTCGGCATGGTCACCCAACTTCTGCTGTGTGGCGTGGCCGTTGCGGTGGTAGGCAACGTACTCAACTGGACCGTATCCGTGAAGTGGCTGATGACTTTTATCCTCAGCCTGAGCAGCTCGGCCATTATTTATCCCTACCTGACCCAACACAACGAGCAGACGACTGCCCTGGGACAGCTCACCACCGGAATTCTGCTGATGCAGGATGTTGCGGCCATTCCCATGCTGGTGACGCTGCGTTTGCTGGGTCAGGACCAGTTGGCGTGGCCCGAACTGGCGTCGATCGGCTTGGGGGTAGGATTGACGGCGGTACTGATCCGCGAAATCAGCCGGCGGCCCCAGCTGAAGCTGCCAGCGGCAGATTTGATTCGCAACGACCATGATTTGCAGGTATTTGTCGGTATGCTGCTCTGCTTCGGCATGGCCTGGATTACCAACTGGCTGGGGCTTTCCACCGCGCTGGGCGCTTTCATGGCTGGCATCATTATCAACCGCAGCGGTTCGACCCGCTGGCTGGAGCGGAGCCTGCTTCCGTTCCGGGTCTTTTTTCTCGCCCTGTTTTTTGTGGCCGTGGGGTTACAGATCAACCTGGCATTTCTGAGAGAAAACGGGTGGTTAATCGGCTTACTGGTGTTGATAATTCTGCTTGTCAACAGCTTATTGAACATGCTCGTGTTCAGGGCGCTTGGTGTTTCCTGGCGGGATAGTGTATACGCAGGGGCCTTACTGTCGCAATTGGGTGAGTTCAGTATTGTTTTGGGTCTAACCGCTTACCAATTGGGTTTAATCGACAACTACCTATATCACATCACCTTATCGGTGGTGGCCCTCAGCATGCTGCTGACTACGGTCTGGATTGAAATCATCCGGGGCTTTCTGTTCCGAACGCGCACGGCTTCCCCGGAGCGTGGTCAATCGACGGAAATGCATGAGCGGGAAAATTCCGGTTGATAACCGAAACCGCTAAGCAAAACCGCTTGGGCAGGCATAAAGAAGGTGGACCTGGTCGAAGAGCGTTCTTTTCCATGGTCCGTTTTTCAGACCGGCTGCAGCAGGGTTTCAATTTTATCCAGAAGTGCCTGCATGGCGAACGGCTTCATCAAAAACGCATCCGGAGCCGCCTGCGCTACACCCTGCCGGGCAATGGGCCATTCGGCTCCCGATATCAGAATAACGGGCAATTTGTAGGACAGGGCCTTTAGGCTTTCCAGGACCTCAATACCGCTCAACCGGGGCATCAGCAGATCCAACAGGACCAGATCGGGCCGTTGCTGGGGGTTCCGGATCCAGTTGAGGGCTTCCCGCCCATCGTTCGCAATCAGTACTTCATAACCGGCTTTGGTTAATCCGTAGGTTATCAATTGTCGGTAGGTAGCATCGTCGTCTACTACCAGTATTTTTTGCTTTCCGGTCATCTTCTTTGCCGACAACCAATCCAATTGGCTATCCCCCGTCCTCCAAGACCTTTTAAAACTTATTTTAAACTGAAAACGTACTTTATTCGGAATTGTTCATTTTATGATCGCCATTCCGGATTCGTTTTCAACGATTCCAGCGGCAAAAACCGTACCTGTCGTTCCGGTTGCTGGAACTTCAGGATCAAACGAAAGCAGGAAATTATTTTTTGGGCCTGGGTTATCGGCGACGTTTTGCCTTCCCGATCGACGAAGCCGTGGCCACGGTTTCGGTTTCGATTCAGACCCCGTTCCCTTTGGGTCTCCCCTGCCGATTTTCTTTCATCCGACCGGTTGCTAAGTTCTTTTGGCTTCCTCTCGCCTTCTTGTTATTCTTACCGGATTGATTGCCGGTTGAGTACCCCCGTTTTCCGAATCTCCTAAACGCGAACCCTAATCTCAGTCGGAATGACCCCTGCCAGCAAACCCCAGAATGGTGAATCGAACGGTGGCATTGGGCCACGCGGGTCTTTTATCACCGAAAGCGAAGCCGCAACCCAATCCCAGTCCATTCAGATTCCGCAACTCAGCCTGCCCAAAGGCGGTGGGGCTTTGCGGGGAATCGACGAGAAATTTCAGGTCAATGCCGCCACCGGAACGGGCGGTTTTTCGGTCCCCCTGCCGTTTTCGCCGGGCCGGGGCGGTTTTTCGCCCTCGCTCGATCTGGCCTACAATTCGGGCAGCGGCAACAGTCCGTTCGCCCTGGGCTGGAGCGCGGATGTAGGCGGTGTTCAACGGAGTACGGACAAAAAACTCCCGCGCTACCGGGACGGGAACGAAAGCGATGTTTTTCTACTGGGCGGGGAAGAACTGGTGCCGTATCTGGGTCCGGACGGTTCGCCCGAGGTCCGGCACCCCGCCGGTTTTACGGTGGCGCGCTACCGCCCCCGGCTGGAGTCGGGTTTTTCCAGAACCGAAAAAATTACGCCAGCGAACGGAAGTCCTTTTTTCTGGAAAATCACCACCCGCGACAACGTCGTCACGCTCTTCGGGCGCAGCCCCGAATGCCGCCTGGCCGACCCGGCCGACCCGAACCGCGTTTTCCGGTGGTTGCCCGAACTGAGTTTCGACGACCGGGGGAATGTGATCCTGTACGGCTACAAAACCGAAGATGGCGAAATTGGCCCCGTGCCGCTCCACGACCGCAACCGCTTCGACGACGCGGGCGTGCCCCGGTTCACCCAGATTTACCCCAAAACCATCCGCTACGGCATTCGCAGCCCCTATTTTCCGGCCTACGTTCAGAATCCCGATGATGCGGTTTCGCTCTATTCGCCCACGCTGCCGGATGGCTCGTCCTTTTTGTTCGAAACCGTATTCGACTACGGCGAACACGACCCCGACCGGCCCGAACCGACCGGAATACAACCCTGGGCGGTGCGGTCGGACCCGTTTTCCGACTACCGGCCCGGTTTTGAAGTCCGCACCTACCGGCAGTGCCGCCGGGTGCTCCAGTTCCATCACGTTCCCGAACTCGGCCCCGACCCCTGCCTCGTCCGCTCGCTGGACCTGACCTACGAACCGTCGGGCAACGGCGGAGATCCGTTTACGGAGGTGACGTATCTGACCGGTATTCACCAGCGCAGCTACCGGCGGCTCCCCGACGGAAGTTACGCATCGCGCGCCCTGCCCCCGCTCGAATTTACCTACGAACGATTGCGCTGGCACCGCGACGTTCAGGCGGTTTCTGCCGAAAACCGGGTTCATGCGCCCGTCGGACTGGCTTCGCCCTACCAGTGGGTGGATCTGTTTCAGGAAGGATTGCCGGGGATTTTTTCCGAACAGGCGGAAGGCTGGTTTTACAAGAAAAATTACGGCAACGGGCACTTTGCCCCCAGCCAGCTGGTGCAGCCCAAACCGTCCTGGACGGGCCTTGCCACGGGCAGCCTTACGTTGCAGGATCTGAACGCCGACGGCAAGCGGCAGGTGGTCAGCCACGACCTGGGCGGCTATTTTGAACTGAACGACGATTCGGAATGGGAACCGTTTCGCCCGTTCCGCCAACTGCCCACTCTGCTCCTTAGTGATCCGAATGTGCAGTTCATCGACCTCGATGGCGATGGCCGGGCGGATTTGCTGGTGGCGGAAGAAGCCGTTTTTCGCTGGTATCCGTCCCAGGGAACGGCGGGCTACGACGCTCCCGAACTGGCACCGAAGTTTTTCGATGAAGACAAAGGCCCGACGCTGCTCCGCAACGACGAGCGGCAGAGCGTATTTCTGGCCGACCTGAACGGCGACGGACTCACCGATCTGGTACGCATCCGCAACGGCGAAATCTGCTACTGGCCAAACCGGGGATACGGCCGTTTCGGAGCGAAAATCACCATGTCCGATGCGCCGGTTTTCGACACGCTGGAAGCCTTCGACCCCCGTTTTCTCCACCTCGCCGATGTGAGCGGAACGGGCGCGACCGATCTGTTGTATCTGGGAAAAAACCGCTTCCGGGCCTGGCTCAATCAGGGCGGAAACGCCTGGGGCCAAACCGTCGAGCTGCCCGAATTTCCCGAAACAACAGCCCCTACTCAGCTGTCGGTCATCGACTTGCTCGGCAATGGTACCGCCTGCCTCGTGTGGTCGTCACCCCTGCCGGCCCACGCCGATGCGCCCCTGCGGTACATTGACCTGATGGGCGGGAAAAAACCGCATCTGCTGACGACCTACGTCAACAATCTGGGGAAAGAAACCCGGTTGAGCTACCAGAGTTCTACCCATTATTTTCTGGACGATCTCAAGGCAGGCACGCCCTGGGCCACCAAATTGCCTTTTCCGGTGCAGTGCCTGAGCCGGGTGGAAACCATCGATCACGTGTCGGACCTGCGGTTTGTCAGCCAGTTCCGCTACCACCACGGGTATTATGACCACCCCGAACGCGAGTTTCGCGGATTTGGCCGGGTCGATCAACTGGATACCGAGGAATATGAGTACCTCAAAACGGCAGGAGCCGCCAACGCGCCCGCACCCGAGTTCCACGAACCGCCTTCGCTGACCAAAACTTGGTATCATACCGGAGCCTACGGCCGCCAGGATGCGATTCTCGATCAGTTCGCAACCGAGTACTGGCCCACGGCGGAGGTGTTGCCCGATGCGGTAGTAACCGGTGCCGACGACCTGCCCGCCGGTGCTCTCGACCAGCTTCGCACCCACGACTGGCAGGAAATATACCGCGCCTGCAAGGGCGTTGCGCTCCGCACAGAAACCTACGCCCTCGATGGCAGCCCGCTAGAAAATCGCCCTTACGCCGTTTCCAGCCACTCGTGCAACGTCCGGCTGGTGCAGCTTCGCGGCCCCAACCGACACCCGGTTTTGCTGGTTTCCGAAAGCGAATCCCTGACGGCCAGCTACGAACGCCAGCTCACCGACCCCCGCATTGCCCACACGATCAATCTGGCGATCGACGATGTGGGCAACGTTCTGAAGGCGGTTTCCATCGTTTACCCCAGAAAACCGGACGGGCTGGCTACGCTCTCCACTGACTTGCCGATTGCAGCCGATCTTGCTTTCGTTCACCAGGTTCAGTCGGCACTTCACGTGACGTATACCGAAAATACGTTTACGCAAGATTTGAAAAACGACGATCCGGTTTACGGCGATACGGTTTACCGATTGCGGCTTCCGCAGCGCGTGGCCACGTATGAGTTTTTCGAAAAAGCCAAAATCACCACCAGCCAGCAGGCCGGTTTTACCCTGTTCACCCTGGCGGATTTCGAAAACCTGAAAAACGATACCGGGCTAACGAGACTCCGCTACGAGCAGACGTTCAACCCGGCGGACGGCACGCAGCTCCGGCTCATCGAAATGGCCGATTTGCGCTACCGGGCGGACAATCTGGTGGCCGTTCTGCCGGTCGGCACACACGGACGGCTGGGCATTACCCACGAATCGTACCAGCTCGCCTTTACGCCCGAACTCATTGATTTGCATTTCAATAGCGACCAAAACCGGGTTACACCGACGCTGCTGGCCGAAGGTCATTTCAGCGACATCGACGGCAGCGGGCAGTTCTGGGTTCGTTCCGGATTAACGCTCTTCTTCGATCCGGCGCTCGGCGAAACGGCAGCTACGGCGGCCAGCCGGTTCTACCAGCCCACGCGCTACGAAGATCCGCTCGGCACGAAAACGACGGTTTCGTATGAGCCGAACCACCTCTTTATCGAAAAAACCACCGACGAACTGGGCAACGAAACCGTCGTTGAGCGCTTCAATTACCGGGTTCTGTCGCCCGAGCGCATCCGCGATCCCAATAACAACCGGAGCGAAGTGGCTTTCGACACCCTGGGACTGGTGGCAGGCGGGGCAATTCTGGGCAAGGACGACGGCACGGAGGGCGATTCACTGGCGGGATTTCGGGCCGACCTCAGCAGTGCCGAAACCGACGCTTTTTTCAGCGATCCGATCGCCACCGCTCCCAGCCTGCTGGCCGGGGCAACGGGCCGGTTTGTGTATGACCTCGACCGCTACCGGAAGGGGCTTCCGTCCGGTCAGCGAACGCCGTCGGTTGCGGGGTCTCTGACGCGGGAAATCCACCTCGCCGATCTGGAACCCGGAGCCGTTTCGCCGGTGCAGCTGGCGTTTGAATACAGTGACGGACTCGGCAACGTTTTGCTGAAAAAATCACGGGCGGAAGCTGGACCGGCTCCTTTCCGCGACGGGGCGGGCAAGCTGGTCAAAAAGCCCGACGGCACGCTGGACCAAAAAAACGCCAACCCGCGCTGGTCGGGCAGTGGCCGAACGATTCTCAACAACAAAGGCAATCCGGTCCGGCAGTACGAGCCTTATTTTTCGGATTCCCATCAGTACGAAGCGGAGGCCGAATTGCGGGAAACCGGGGTATCGCCCATCCTTCATTACGACTCCGCCGGGCGGCTCATCCGGACGGTTTTGCCCGACGGCACCTTTACCAAAACGGAGTACGGTTCCTGGCGGCAGCTGCAGTACGACGCCCAGGACACGGTGTTGCTGAGCGACTGGTATGCCCGGCGGATTGGGGGGACGTTTGACGCGGGCGGGCGCGATCCGCTCCTCGAAAAAAAGGCCGCGGAAGAATCGGCCGTCCACGATTCGACGCCCGCTCAGGCCTACGGCGATTCGCTGGGCCGCACGGTTTACGCCGTAGCCCAAAACCGGTTTCTCGATTTTTCAGTTCCTGCCCCGTTTCCGGTCCAGGAAACGTTTTCGGCAACAAAAACCGTACTCGACATCGAAGGCAATATCCGGTCCGTGGTCGACACGCGGGGCAATACCGTGATGACCTATGACTACGACATGCTCGGCCACCGGGTTCATCAGACCAGCATGGACGCGGGCGAACGGTGGGCTCTCAACGACTGCACCGGCCAACCACTCTACGGCTGGGACAGCCTCGGACGCCGGTTTGCCAGCCGCTACGACCTCCTGCACCGACCCACCGAACGACGGGTGCAACTCGCCGATCTGACAGAAATCGTTTTTGAAAAACTCGACTACGGAACCAGTGCCACCCTGAACCAGAACGGACGACTGATCCGGCACTATGACAGCGCGGGACTCACCGACCTGACCTACGATTTCAAGGGCAACCTTCTTACCAGCACGCGCACATTCGTGGCCGATGGTACGACAACACCCAACTGGCAGACTCCGGCGGCAGTATTACTTCAAAATCAGCCGTTTACGACCGAAACAAACTACGATGCCCTGAACCGGCCCGTAACCCTTCGTACGCCCGACCAGTCGGTGGCGCGGCCCCGCTACAACGAAGCCAACCTGCTCGATGCCCTGCGGGTTAGCGTGCGGGGGGGCGCCGAGCGGGTGTTTATCAGCGAAATCGAGTACGATGCGAAGGGCCAGCGCGTCCGGATCGCCTACGGCAATGGGAGCCAGACCCGCTACACCTACGACGCCGATACGACCCGGTTGTTGCGCCTGACCACCACCCGGAGCAGCGACCAGGCGGTTTTGCAGGATTTGAATTACACCTACGGAGCGACCGGAAACATCACGGCGCTGCGCGATCTGGCCCAGCCGACGTTGTTTTTTAATAACGCCCTCATCCTGCCGCACCAGCAGTTTACGTACGACTCGCTGAACCGGCTTATCCGGGCCACCGGGCGCGAACACGCCGGAGGACAGCAACCGCCCAACGACACCGATTTGTTCCGGCGCGGAACGGCACCGCCGAGCGATGAAACCGCCATGCAGAATTACGCCCAGCGCTATGAATACGACCCGGCCGGGAATCTGCTGCGGATGATCCACGACGCCGGTCGCGGAGCCTTTCTCCAACGCTGGACGCGCCAGTTGGACTACGCGGCTACGAATAACCGCCTGATAAGCAGCACCGTTGCCGGAACAACCCAATCTTTCACCTACGATCTCCACGGTAACATGACCGGTTTGCCGCACCTGAGCGGACTGGCCTGGGACTTTCAAAACCAGCTGATCCGTGTGGACAAAGGAGGGGGCGGTACGGTTTTTTACCAGTATGACGGCGCGGGCCAGCGCGTACGGAAAGTCTGGCAAAAGCCCGGGGGAGTTAAGGAGGAACGACTGTATCTGGCGGGCGTTGAAGTGTTTACCAGAACCGTCGGCGGTGGTCTGTCGCTGCGCCGGGAAACCCTCCATGTCAATGACGGCGGGCAGCGCATCGCTTTTGTGGAAACCCGCACGGATGGTGCCGACGACGGTCCGGCGCAGGTCATTCGCTACCAGTATACCAACCACTTAGGCACGTCCGCGCTGGAACTCGATCCCGAGGGTGCCATTATCTCTTACGAAGAATATTATCCGTTCGGCTCGACGGCTTTTCAGTCGGGGCGAAGCACGGCGGAAGTGAATCTGAAACGATACCGGTTTACGGGCAAGGAACGCGACGAGGAAAGTGGGCTGTATTACCACGGGGCCCGGTATTACGCACCCTGGCTCGCCCGCTGGACGGCTGCGGACCCCATCGGTATTGGCGACGGTCTGAACGTGTACGTCTACGTGATGAACAACCCGGTTTCGGGCACCGACCCCAGTGGAACGACGGGATTAGGGGGAAGCAATGAGGGTAAATACGCCCGGCAGGTCACGTTCAAAACGTTGGATGAGTACGCAAAAAGTTCGGCCACCAACGGCTACCAGAACGACGACGGCTCGTGGACGGCCACCGTCTACGAAGACCGTCCTGCGCCGTCGCTGGCTGCGGCCAAGCCCACACCAGCCCCCAAAGCGGCCGCTAAACCAAAGCCAAAACCGAAGGCCGAAAAACCCAAAGACGTGGACATTCATCTGCTGATGGATGTGGTGGATGCGATGGCGCCCAAGCTGATTTACCCAAAACCGGTCCGGCAGTTTTTTGGCGGACTTCAGGTGGCCGGGGGCGCGCTGGAAGCCGGAATTGGGGGTGTGGGGGGACTGGCGACCGCAGAAACGGGCGTCGGTCTGCTGGGTGGGGCCTTTTTGCTGGGCCACGGGCTGGATATCGCATCGTCCGGCTGGACCACCATGACCACCGGCAACGATTCCAAAACCTACACCTTCATGGCGGGAGCCGGGTGGGCGTATGCCGCCGGGGCCGATCCTAAATTAGCCCATGCCGTCGGGCAGTCTACCGACCTGCTTGCCAACATGGGGTCGGCGGCTGTGGGTGCCGGGGGCATGTTCAAACCCATGAGCATGGCGAACCTGGAATCCCGGATGATGGGTGCAACGCCACAAATCACCCTCCCACTCAGCGAAGCCGAGTATGGTAACATCCTGAACCGACCCGGATCGCCCGTGGCCATGGGCCACTATGGTCCTACCGTAGAATATACTGTGGGCTTCGGTGCCATAGCAATTCAAGAGGAAGCCTCAAAAGTTGGAGCCCGGAGTCTTGGATTTATAGACGCGTTAGGCGATGGAGCCGTTCCCCGGTTCGTCCGGGAGATGGGCAATGAATCGATCGTCTGGTGGGAAATGAAATACCTGTACGAGGCTGAACACATTCATTTCTATTTACAGGGCATCGAACATCCATTGACCACAGAGATTACGATCATGGAACTAAATGTCATCTTGCAGGAACCCAGTCTGCTGAGTAAAACCACCTTCCATCCGCTGCGAATTGACCCAACTATAGCTGCACATTTATATCCGGCATACCGCGCCAAAATCAAATAATTTCTATGAAACTCATTCTTGCTCCCGTCAAGCTCCGCGAAGCATCGGACAATGTGGCTACCCTCCAGGCGGCCCTGAATCGCCTGTTGCCCAGGCTGGGCTTTCAGGATTTTAAGATTGCGGACGGGGAAGCCCTCCGGCGGTTTGTTGGCGAAACGACAGTCCGTGGCATCAATATCCTACAGGATCGGTTCCAGATTCCGCCGTCTACGGAGGTGCTGGTGGATGCGCCGATGGCCGATCTCATCAACCGCCTGTTGAAAGAAAACGGCCTGCTCGACGAGGAACCGACCGACCCCGCTACGCGATCCAACCGCGTTTCTGGGATTGTGCGGGATGTTACCGGTTCACCGGTGGAAGGGCTGACCGTCCGCGCCTTCGACCGCGAAATCCGTCCGCCCCACCAGCCTCTGGGCGATGCGGTGACCGATTCGACCGGTTTTTACGAAATTGGGTACGCCGATATTCAGTATGCCGACGGCGACGATCTGGCCCGGCGGGGTGCTGATTTGTTTCTGGAAGTATGGCCCGACGCCGAGCCGGGACGCCGTCCGCTGCTCACCACCGTCGACGATTACGTTCGCAACGCCCCGACCAGTTACCGGTGGAATCTGACGTTGTCCGTTCCCGCCGGTTTGTCAGAATTTGAACGGCTGGTGCGCCGGCTGCAACCCGTTCTGTGGAATCTGACGTTTGCCGAACTGGAGGAAACCGCCCAAAACCGCGACATAACGTTTTTGACCGGCGAAACCGGCCTCGACCGATCCGTCATCGAAACCCTGCTGGTGGCTTTCCGGCTCGAAGCCCGGACCCGGCTTTTCCCCGAATGCTGGTACGGTTTGCTGACCGAAAAAGCCCTTTCCCGCCCCGAAATTGAAACCCTGGACGAGCAAACGACGCAGATTCTGACCAACCTGCCTTCACTCGATTTCGACCGCGCTGCGGCTGCCCTCAAGCAGGCTTTCAGTGCCAACCGAATTCCGCGTAACCGCGCCAACGAAATGGACCGCTGGCTGGCCATGCTCCGCGAAGTGGCCCGGCAACAGCTTGTCGATGCGGGACAGCCGCGTGCCGAAGCCTTTCGGATCGCGCTGGATCTGGCCCAATTACCGGACAACAAGCAGACCGTTTTTCTGGATGCATACCTCGGTCAAACGGCCTTGACGGACGAATTTCTCCAGAAGCTGCAAACGGAACACAGTTTCAAACCGGCCGAAACTGACGCCATCCGGGCCAGTTTTACCCTCAACCGGTTAACCGATCATAATCCGGTACTGCTGCGGACGCTGGCACCCCAGATCGGGCAAAACGGGCCGCTCGGTGTTCAACTGCTGGCCAAACGCAGCGCCGGAGACTGGGCTGATCTGGTGGCCAACCAGGCCATTCCTGATTACCTGGTGGGCGATTCCCCTGAACAGAAGCGCGAGAATTACGCCCGCCAGCTCGCCGGACGATTCGCCCGCACGTATCCTACTACCTCTTTTCTGGGCGACCTCGAACGCGACGAACAACCCGCCCAGCCCGAAGCGCCCTCGCTGCTGCGGTTTCTGGATGCACACCCCGATTTTGAATTACTCAACACTCCCGTCGATGAGTTTCTGCAAAACCGCCTGAAGCCCGAACTGAAACCGTTGCTGAAAAATGCGGGTTTTGTGCAGGATCTGAAAATCACCCAGCGGGTTTTCAAACTGGCTCCCGACTACGCGGCTACCCGTGCGCTGCTCGCCGACAACGTCCATTCCGCCCGACAGGTGTACGAACGGGGTCAGGCGGCTTTTGTCAAAACCTACGGTGACCAGCCCGGTTTTAGCGCGGAAGCCGCCCGGCAAACCTACCAGCGGGCCGCCCAGACCTACGCTACTACGCTCACGCTGGCCGGGCATCTGATTTCGCTGAAAAATGCGGGCGATCTGGGTGCCGTTCAACTGGCACCGGTCGAAGCAGTTCCGGCGGCCAATGCGCCCAGTCTGCCCAACCTTTTCGGAGCGGCTGATGTGTGCGAGTGCGACCATTGCCGCTCGGTGTATGGCCCGGCGGCTTATTTTGCGGACATTCTGAATTACCTCAAGGGTCGTCCGTCTTCGGCGGGCACGGCCAAAGATGTGCTCTTCGCCCGGCGTCCCGATCTCGGTTTTATTGAACTTACGTGCGAAAACGCCCTCACGCCCCTGCCCTACGTGGACGTGGTTTCCGAGGTTCTCGAAAATCAGGTTGCGCCCGAATACCGGTTTTTGATGCTCCCGGCGGGTGCCGGAGCCACGTTGCCCGCCGTGCCTTCGCCCGTTAGCGGACCGGTGCGCAGCGAATTTTTCAACTTTGTCAAGCCCGACGGCCAGCCACTGCGCGTCACCCTGTCCGACGACGCTTTCGTGGAAGCACCCAGCCCGGCGGGCTACTGGCTGCTGCGCGACACCTCGGCCACGTACCTCATCCGACCCGAAGGCGCTGAATTTGGGGTGGTGGAAGTGCCGCAGACCCTGCAATCGGCCGACGAACTGGCGGCCATCCCCCGCTACCTCAACCCGTTGGCGTACGAAAAGCTCCGCAAGGCGGTTTATCCGCTGACTTTGCCCTTCGATTTGTTCAACGAAGAAATCCGGCGGTATGCGTCACAGGCCGGAACCAGCCGCTGGGAGCTGATGGAGGTGTTCGGCGGGTCGGCGGCCCCTAACAACGCAAAACCGCTGGAGGTTGCCGCCGAATTCCTCGGTTTTTCGGCCGATGAACTGACGCTCGTTATGGCCAAGAAAACGGCGGGACAGGCCAAGTTCTGGGGCGAAACCACCAACCCGGTGGTGCTGAACAAGGTCGCTCAGGTTGACGTTTTTCTGACCAAAACCGGTCTGGAATACGCTGACCTTCAACGTTTGCTGACGCTCCCGTTCCTGAATCCCGATGGCAACCTGCGGATTGTTCACGAAGATCCATCGTGCGATACTGGCAAAAAACACCTCGAAACGCTGACAATTGAACACCTCGACCGGTTTCACCGCTTTCTGCGGGTCTGGCGCAAACTCGGCTGGGAAGCCTGGCAGGTGGACCTGATGCTGCTACACCCGAAAATCGGACAGATTTCCCACGCGGATTTACAGGCCGACCCGACCACCGCCGATGTCGATTTCGGGAAACTGTTGCTTGCCCTGAAGCCCTTTCGCCAGCTGCTCAACCGATTTTCACGCGCGACGGTGGAACAGGTGGTGGGCCTGTTTGGCGACCTGCCCACGGCGGAGGTGTTCACCCAGGCGTTCAAAACCGCCACGCCATCGTTGTTTAACCAGGTTTTTCAAAACAAAAAAGTTACCAATCCCATCGATCCGGACCTGGCTCCGGCAGCTATGGCGGCCAACCCTGCCCGGAAACTCGCCGACAAAAAAGCCGTGGTGAGTGCCGCCCTGCGCATCAAGGAGGGCGATTTCGATGCTTTACAGGAGCTGTTTGATCCGGTAATACCCGCCGATGTCCCCCTTTCAGGCCCGAATCTGTCGTTGCTGTATGCCAACGTAACCCTGGCGAAATGGCTGGGCGTAAAACCCGCCGACTGGGTGCGGTGGCGGAAATTGATTCCGTTCGACCCCTTTGCGTCGCCCGACGATACGCTCCGCTGGCTGGACGCCTTCGACGCGCTCCGGACTGCAGGAATTTCGCCCGACGAACTGGCGTATCTGTTCAACCTCGACCTGACCAGCAAGGCCGCTGTCGCCGAAAAAACCGTGACGGTTTTTTTGACCGGTTTGCGGGACGAACTGAAAAAAATCGCCCTCGACACGGATCCAACGCAGCTGACGACGGACGACGGGGCCAAAAATGCCGCACTATTGTCGGCCCAGCTTACCGCGCTGGGCTGGTCGGGCGATGCCGTAGCCGGACTGGTGGACGTTTTGACCAACCAGCGCACGTTTGCGCTCAAGGTGACGCCCGGTGCCGGTTTTGAATTCCCTGATTCGGTGCCCCATCCGTCGGTTCCCAACACGACGCTGCCCGTGAGCTACGATGCCAGCAACCAGCGACTCAGTTATACCGGTCTGATGACTACCGCCGAACGGGGAGTCCTGCTCGCGCTGAATGCCGACGCGGGTTACCAAACCGCCGTGCAGGCTCTGTTTCAACAACAGCGCGACTTTTTAAGCGAAAACCTGCAGCTTTTCCGGACGCCCGTTTTTGTGGCGACCCTGCGTCAACTACCGGCGGATGTGGTTTTCACCGACCAGCTCGACGACCCGTTGCGGGCTCGCATTCGCTTCGATGCCGAGCGCCGGATGTTGTTTTTGACGGGACAATTGGACGCTTCGGAGCAAGCCACGTTGCTGGGCCTTTCGGCGGAGGGAACCTACCAGACCGCCGTGAATGACCTAAAAACCGCCAGTGATGCGTTTTTTGCCGCGCCACCCGCCGACGAAATCTGGGCCTCCGCCGTTGACCTGACCACCTGGTTCGACACGCCAGCCCAGTATGCGCCCATCGCCGTGCTGAACGACCTGACCACCCGCGTACTGGCCTACCTCCGGCCCCGGCGTCAGCGCGAAACCGTCATTGCGCTGGTTGCCAGCCAGTTTGGCCTGACGGAAGCCACCACGGAGCTGCTGCTGAATTCGCTCACCCTTTTTGCCCCGAATACCCTGCTGGACAGTTTCGCCGGGGACACATTTGCCTCCGATACCGACCGCTCCGGCACTTACCACTGGCTCGCCCGGCTGGCGTGGGTGCTGCGAAAAATCGGGGCGTCGTATGCCGAAACCGACTGGCTTTTGCGGAATGCTGCGGGAACCGGAACGCTCGATCTGACGGCTCCGGCCTTGGTCAAACCCATTGCCACGTACGAACACCTGACCCGACTGCTGGCCTACTTCGAATGGCACCGCCGGTACGTGAGTGACGCCCTGACGTGGCTGGATGTGACCGAAAAACTCCTCGCTGATCCGGCCTACACGCCCGCCCTTTTTGCCGCCGATTTGCAGACCGTGACGGAATGGCCGGCCACCGAAACGGAAGCGTTTATTGCCGGAACGTCGCCCGTTTTCCCCACCGATTACCGCGAACCGGCCACCTGGCAACGGCTCAAACGGGCTTTCGCCATGCTCGATTATCTCAGCGCCCAGGTGTCCTCAGTGTTGCCTTTGGCCGCGCCCGTGGTGGGGGTTTCCGAAGCGCAGCGCATCAAGCAGTTGCTCAAAGCCGCCTATGAACCCGAGCAGTGGCTTGACGTCTGTAAAACCATTCAGGATGGGCTGCGCGAGGGCAAACGCGATGCCCTGACGGCGTACCTGCTGACCCAACCGGCACCCGCCGACGTACCGACGGGCAAGTGGGCGACTACCAACGACCTGTTTGCCTATTATTTACTCGATGTGGAAATGTGCTCGTGCATGATCACGTCGCGGCTGGTTCAGGCATCCGGTTCCGTGCAGCTCTTTGTGCAGCGCTGCCTGATGGGACTCGAGCCGCAGGTACGGGCGAACGCCGACGACGATCCGGCCTGGAAACAGTGGCAATGGATGCAGGCTTACCGGGTTTGGGAAGCCAATCGCAAGGTTTTCCTGTATCCCGAAAACTGGATTCAGCCCGAACTCCGGCGTGATAAATCTCCTTTTTTCAAGGAACTGGAAGACGAACTTTTACAGGGCGACATCACGCGCGACAACGTCGAAACCGCTTTTCTGCACTACATCGAAAAGCTCGACGGCGTGGCCCAGCTTGATGTTGCGGGCATGTATTACGAAGAAAAAACGAACACCCTGCACGTGGTGGGCCGAACGCCCGGGGCCGAACCGCACCTGTATTATTACCGCAAGTGGGTGGATGACGCCTACTGGACGCCCTGGACCAAAATTGAAGCCGACATCAAGAGCGATTACCTCGTTCCGCTCGTGATGAACGAACGGTTGTACCTGCTCTGGCCCGAATTTCGGGAGGAGGCCCAGCCCGTCAGCACCATGAATATTCCCAGCCAGGGCGACACAGGCGTGACCATTCCCGAACCTAACAAACGGCTGCGGGTTTTTCTGGCGCTTTCGGAATTGCGCAACGGAAAATGGTCGCCGAAGAAAGTCTCCAAAGACTCGGTGACCACGAGTTATACCGACCCCGAAACCCTCGCCGACCACCGCACCCGGTTTGTCTTTGTGCCGCTCGATATGACGGCGTTTCCGGGACTGGGGACGTTTGTGGTGTTCGTTGCCCCCACCGACAGCGGTGGTCAGTACTTCGAATTGCTGGGCTGCAAGGGCTATCCCGAAAAATACGAAGGGCCAATTGGGTATGATCCACTGTTGCCGCATTTCGACCGTGACAACGGCATTTACACCTTTCTGAAAAGTTTCGAGAAAGATCCCGGCGACCCGCTCACCCTCCAGGTACTCGGCCTGGATGCCGGTATTCTGGGGCTCACTCCGGGGCGGTTTAACAACAAACTCGCCCTGCAACCGTCGGCATTCGACTATTTTTTCTTTCTGCTCTGGCTCCTGAAAATCATTCAGGATGGAGGCAAGGAATTTTTTCGCGGCCACATCAACCTTATTCCCATCACCCTCGGTACCTGGCTGCCCTGGTTTTATGCCGACCGCGAACGGACGTTTTTCGTACGACCCGAAGCCCTGTTCTGGGGGCGGGGCGACTTCAAGGTCCCGGAGCTCAAAAAGGTATTGTTTTACAAGGACTTCAAGGACTGGTTTGCCAAATTCCTCGTCGCACTGATCACGCAGGATATCGAAGGACTGAAAAAAATCGTGGAGGAATACGGTGCCTTTCTGCCGGAAACGAAGCTGTTGTTCCAGAATTTTTACCACCCGTTCTCCTGCCTGTTTGCCAAGGAACTGCTGAATCGGGGTGTCGACGGGCTGATGAACCGCAAAACGCAACTGGCGGATAAAAAGCTGGATTTCAAGGCGATGTACCAGCCGATGTTCATCGTGGACCCGAAATACCCGCAGGAAGTAGTGGATTTTTCCGCCGACGGAAGCTATTCTTCCTACAACTGGGAATTATTTTACCACGCTCCCCTGCTCATCGCCCAGCGGTTGAGCACCAACCAGCAATTTGAAGAAGCCACGCGCTGGTTCCACTACATTTTCGACCCGACGGGTGCCCACGATACCGATCCGCGGACGGGGCTGGCGGTGGGATCACCCCAGAAATTCTGGATTACCAAACCGTTTTTCGAGCGGCAGTCGGCGGACTACGAGCAGCAGCGGATCGACAACATTCTGCGGATGCTGGCAGACGACCCCGGCGTTCCCGGCTACGATCCACTCTGGCGGCAGCAGTTGGAAAATGCCGTGGCCCTGTGGCGGAAAAACCCCTTCGATCCCCACCTGATCGCCCAGTTCCGGACGGTGGCCTACCAGAAAACCGTGGTGATGAAGTACCTCGACAACCTCATCGCCTGGGGGGATCAGCAGTTCCGGCAGGATACGATGGAATCGGTCAACCGCGCGACGCAGTTGTACGTGCTGGCGGCCGAAATCCTGGGGCCGCGTCCGCGCCGGGTGCCCCCCGCCCAACGACCACCGTCCCTGACGTTCAACGAGCTGGAACCGCATTTCGACGATTTTTCCAATGCCCTCGTCGAGCTGGAAAACTTTGTGCCGCCCCAAAGTGGCGAGGTCGACGATGCGGATGTTCCGCCCCTGCCGCACCTGCTGCTGTATTTTTGCATCCCGCAAAATGACCAGTTGCTCGGGTATTGGGATACCGTGGCCGACCGGCTGTACAAAATCCGGCATTGCCTCAACATCGAAGGCGTGGCGCGTCAGCTTTCGCTCTTCGCTCCGCCCATCGACCCGGCGGCCCTGGTCCGGGCCGTGGCGGGGGGCCTCGACATCGGTGCGGCACTGGGAGAGCTGACGGCTCCGCTGCCGCTCTACCGGTTTCCGGTTCTGCTCCAAAAAGCCAACGAAGTCTGTGCCGATCTGAAAAGCCTCGGCGGAGCGGTTTTGTCTACCCTGGAGAAACGGGATGCGGAGTCGCTGGCGCTGCTGCGGCAGGACCACGAACGTAAGCTGCTCCAACTGGTTCGCGATGTAAAACAGCAGCAGATTGATGAAGCCAAACAGGCGCTTCAGGGATTGCAGAAGTACAAGGAACTGGTCGAATTCCGGCGCGATTACTACGGAAACAAAGACTTTATGAATGCGCCCGAAGGCGTGGCCCTCGGCTTGTCGGGCCTGTCGGTCATTGCCCACACGGCGGGTACGATTGCGGATGTGCTGGCGGGCGTCATGTTCATCATTCCCGATTTTCAGATTGGCGCATCGGGCTTTGGCGGTTCTCCGCACGTGTCGGCCAAAACCGGGGGTAGTCACGTCGGGAAAGCAACCGAACGCGGGGCCAATGGCTTGTATAATGCGGCCACGATTCTCGATAAATCGGCGGGCATGGTTTCAACGCTGGCCAGCTACCAGCGTCGGAAGGAAGAGTGGGATTTTCAGAAAGACACCGCCGACCGCGAACTCAAGCAGCTTGAACACCAGATCGCCGGGGCCGAACTCCGGGTGGCCTTGGCCGAAAAGGAACTCTTCAATCAGGAACGGCAAATCGAGCAATCGAAGCAGGTGGAGGATTTCATGAAAACCAAATACACCAACGTCGAACTGTACGGATATCTGCTCACGCAAACCTCGCAGGCCTTTTTCCAGAGCTACCAACTGGCCTACGATCTGGCGAAAAAAGCCGAAAAATGCTTTCAATTTGAACTGGGCGTCGAAAATTCGGGCTACATCCAGTTCGGCTACTGGGATTCGCTGCGCAAGGGGCTGCTCAGTGGCGAACGTTTGCAGGTGGATTTACGGCGACTGGAAAAGGCGTATTTCGATCAAAACCGGCGTGAACTCGAACTGACCAAACACATTTCGCTGGCCCTGGTGGCACCGGCAGCGTTGCTTCAACTGCGGCAATCGGGGCGTTGTCTGGTGAGTTTGCCCGAAGCCCTGTTCGACCTCGATTACCAGGGCCATTATTTCCGGCGGATCAAAACCGTCAGCCTGTCCATTCCGTGCGTCGCCGGTCCGTACACCACCATTTCGTGTACACTCCGGCTGCTGCGGAATACCGTCCGGGTGACGAGTGGGCTAAACGCCGGGCAATACGACCACAACAACGATGATGGCGTCTGGACCGACGACCTGCGTTTCCGCGACAGTTTCACGCCGGTGAAAGCCCTGGCAACCAGCAGCGCCCAGAACGACGCGGGCCTGTTCGAGCTGAATTTCCGCGATGAGCGGTATTTGCCATTTGAAGGCGCGGGCGTCATCAGCACCTGGAGTCTGGAGCTGACCGAACCGCAGGAACTCCGGCAGTTCGACTACGACACCATTTCCGACGTGCTGCTACACCTGCGGTATACGGCCCGTGAAGATGCGGGGCTATTCAAGCAAAAAACCGTGGAATCGTTGAAAAACACCTTACAACTGGCGGGCAGTGAGCTCCCCCTCCGGCGGTTGTTCAATCTGAAACACGACTTTCCGACGGAATGGTACCGGTTTTTGCACCCGGCGGCCGGGCAGGATCAGGTCCTGGACTTCGACCTGCGCGGGCGGTTTCCGTTGCTGGCCCAACTGGGCGCCGGGCCGAAAATCTACCGGGTCGAGCTGCTGGCGGACGCCGATCTGCCCCAGTTGAAATCATTTACAATCACGTATGCGCCCGGCGATGACGAGGTGGGTCTGGCGCTCAAGCCGTTCAATCCGTACGGAGGACTGCTGCGGTCGGTGCGCGAGTACGACGGAGCCGAAAAGTCGCCGGGCGTTTGGAAACTTGCCTTTAGCCCGCCAGCCGGACAGCCCGCGCTTTCCGAAGCGGAGCTGTCGAATCTGTTCGTGCTGGTCACGTATACGATTTAGACTTGCCGGACTGCGGTTTTGGGGCGTATCCGATCGGTAGGGTACGCCCTTTTGTCCCGTCCTGATTCCACCCTGGGTCGTTGGGTAACGGGCTGGCGATAGAAACGTCCGTTGCTCATTTGACCACGCTCCCTGAATCACTACCTGAATTAAACCAAAAACACCTTACAAATCGCTGAAAATCAGCTTTTTGTAAGGTGTTAGTTGTACCGGGAGCCGGACTCGAACAATTGCATTTAGATGCATTAGATTTTTGCAGAATACGCCTTATATAGGCTAGAATGGCACATTTAGAAGCAAGTGAAAGCAGGCGATATTAATCAAAAGAAAGAAATGTTTCAGTAATGTTACAGTAAAACTTCAAAATTGTTTACCTTAGCTAGGCAATTATAAGTTTAAAAATATGTCTGAATCCGAAGCTCTGCCAACCAGAGGTCGAAAGAGAACCAACTCTATTTCCTTCACGGTTGAGATCAGCAATAAGCCTAAGAAAGGAGATGTCTATCCCCTATTCCTCCGGATAACAGAGAACCGAAAACACCGTCGGGTTTATATTGGCTTTGACATTCCCATCAAAGATTGGAACCCAAAGAAGAAGGAGGTACGACGTACTTTCCGTTTACACGCTGTAATTAATGCAAAAATCGATTCTATAAAAGCGGATGCAACTCAGCTTAAAGCCGAAGTCAAAGACGTCTCCTCTGCTGTAATTGCCGATAACTTGAAGGGTAAGTCTTCGACCTATTTTTTTCAGTACGCATACGGTTATTTAAATAACAAGCCTTACAATACGGCGAGGAATGTTCGAACTGAAATCAATAAGTTTTTGGAATATGTCAAAGATGAAAAGCTTCTATTCGCTGATATTTCTGTTAAAATACTTAATGATTACGAAGGTTGGCTCCGAAAACAGAAGGGCAATAGCACTAATACCATTTCAAAAGGGCTTTCCAAAATACGAACTATTTTCAACCAGGCCGTAAAGGAGGGCATTCTTCCAATCCAAGAAAACCCATTTCTTCAAATCAGAATTAAGGAAGGAAAACCCGAAAGAGTAAGGCTCACCGAAGAAGAAATCAAACAATTCTGTGAAATTGCCCTTCCCTCCGACTCCTTACTGTGGCATACTCGAAATTATTGGCTATGTGCTTTTTATTTAGCCGGAATGCGTTTCAGCGATATTGCCTGCTTGCAATGGAAAAATATCGATAGTAAGCGATTGTCCTATGTAATGCGCAAAACAAAAAACACCGTTACACAAGGCCATTCAATTCAAATACCTGCACAAGCAGAAGAAATTATTCAACAATACAAACCAGAAAAAATCGATCCAGAAGCTTATGTGCTGCCAATTCTCAATCAGAATCGTACCTATGCTACAGAAGCTGAGCTTTTGATTGAAATCAGCCGAAAGAACGCCCTGATCAATAAATATCTCAAGAAGCTTTGTTCATTAGCTGGGATCAACAAAGAGGTTTCTTTTCACTCTGCTCGACACACCTTTGCAGATTTAGGTCGTAGGAAAATTAAGGATGTATATGCCATATCAAAGCTGCTAAGGCACTCGAAAATTAATATCACTGAAAAGTATCTTTCAGAGTTTGATACTGAAACGACAGATAAGGCTTTGGAGTCGATATTTGGTTAATCGTCACTTCCCTCCTAGAGTTTAAATCTCATATCTTTGCATAGTTTGCACACTTTGCAAGATTGCAAATACAAAAAATCTGAGTATTTAGTATAATTGATATCTATATAGCTTATAATCAAGACAATTTTCTATAGCTCTGGCCTTTACTCCCCTGTATCGTTGGGTTGCATTGCTTGACCTTGCGGCCAGCTAGCTGTCACCCGAAAAACGCATATGAGAAGTGGATTAATAACTCACTTTTAGAAGCGAAATTCTAAATCTATACCAATTTTTGTTGATTATAATCTATAAAAGAATATGCTCCTTCCAAAATAGACGTGTTTCTATTTAATGTAGTTTTATAAAATTCATTGCGAAACTCTTCTGATATATTAATGAGTCCTACATCAACAATTTTAATATAGTTTTCAAATATATAGCCATCCAAAATATTTTCGTCAAATATATATTCATTTTTCCCAATAAATGAGTAAACTTCAAAATTATCAGATAAATTTTTATCAGTAAATTCTATATTATTTGTAACATCAATACAATCGTAATTTTTTTCTCTGATAACAAGATTTTTAAGTTCCTCATCGCTAACTTCTATAATAATTCCATTCATATAATTGCCCTGGCTTTGAAGAATGTTTAGAAATATACCTTTTACATTCTTTTGAAGTTTTAAAGAAAAAACCTCATCCCACAATGACCAATTTCTCTGAAAGTTAATAAGGTTAACCAATATTATATCTTCCTTTGAAAGATTTCTATTCAAAGCTTTTGAGGCACTAGAACAGTTAATCAAAGATCCATATCCAAAAACATATTTTTTTAGGGTAATCATGAGGTCATATTTGAAATACTTTAGTAATCACTTGCGAATTCAATCCTTAAAACATCACCTTCACTAACATCTTTCATTTCAGCATAATAAACTCCGTTTGCTATTTTTGTTGCAGATTCAACAATAGAATTAACCAACTTACCTCTTTTCTCAAGATCATGAAATCTATAAAAAACTTTAGGGTTGTCCGAAATATAAGATTCAAAATCAACTATTGACGAGAAATCAACCACTAGTCTCACTATTTCAACATCTTTATCTGCTTTTACAGCAGTATCTCGATTACCTTTCTGAAACCCATTATAGTAATGAGATGAGGTCACGAATACATTAGAAGGGCCAAAAATAATTGGCTGAATTATTTTTGGATTGCTTTCAACCGTAACATCAGTGTCTCGTAAACTAAAAACAAAAGGTAATAAAGAATTAACTTCAACTGCAGAGCCTCTTGTACTGTCGTAGCTTTTAAAACGGTTTACATCCTTTGTAAACCTACTTATTCTAAACGTAATATATTCATCAAATACACCTACAGTTTTATCAAGTCTCTTAACAAATTTATTATATAAAGGTAGATTGTTTTCAGATTCATCACTTAGATGAATAAATTTATAATAGATGAGTTTTTCAACAAGTTTTGCTTCCGTATTATCGATAACAGCATTTTGTGTTGTAATATTAGATCGAATCCATCCATTCGCAGGATAATTCTCTATTGCATGTGCAAGAGACCTGCTGACTTTTGCGGCTAGATCATCTTTACTTTTCCAGTACTTCGTCAGTCTACCAGTTTGAACCTTTTGCCTAAACTTCAATAATTTTTTCCTTTTATTAATATCAGATTCTATTTTATTACCTGGCAAAGTCTCTATATCTTGAAAAACAAATGCTAAGATTGGTTTCTTAGTCTCGAGCGCATAATTAAATTCTAATTCTGTGTAGCTAATACCTTCACTGTTAGTAGACCCATATTTACCTGCAATTATCAGTATGTAATAATCACTATCATCAATAATTTTATGGATATATTTTATTTGGTCTTCATCCGCAGCCGGGAATATTTCCATTCCAGCCGGAAAGAGATTAAGTTCTAAAAGTACCTTCATTATCTCCTCCCGTTCTTCCTCTAAATCTTTAAAAGTTGAACTGACGAATACTTGGTATCTTTTCTGCATGGGAATAGGATATCATTTAAATTAAAAATAGTTTGGGTGATTGCTTTGGAAAACTTATGTATATAAGTGTATACAATCAAATTAAACGTTTTAATAAATATAACATTTAGTAGGCAATCATTGCATATATAGAGGCACAAAAAATTACCTTAACTGTAATTTGTCCCGTAATCCTTAAGCCACAAGCGCACTTTACACTGCTACTGAGGCTTCTAGGTTTTAATTATAATCAAGAATGTAGCTTGAAAGCTAATACGAAAGACCTTTACAACTTTTCTACATTGGCTTGCTGTGGGGATTATGTTGCACGCCCAGTCGCAAGAAAGCTGACATACCCCACTTGTACTTTTTGGCTTCTTCACCCAACAAAAATTATTAGCAACTTCACTAAATACAAACCTACCCGCAATCAGCAAGAAAATATGGAATGCATTAAGTAAATTTCATAGTATCGTGTTCGATAACAGTTCAGTGGCAATCATAGAAAATAAGCATAAGCTTTGCAACAACGATAACTAAAAAAGTTTCTGTTAATCAGTAAATTTAGCGGGTTTGGAATATCGAGGGTTTCCCAACCTATTTCTATAGACACGATAAACACTTATACAAATACGAGAACAAGGGCAATTGATTCTCCGCCCATTTTCTTATTATTTTGGTTAAATCAGGAGCTAAACAATTATTGCTCTATTCTGAATACAACTATGCAACTTTTGCAAAGTCTGCAAAATTCCGCCTTTCAACTAAAACGAAATCACATTTTGACAAGAAAATTGCGGATTAAGGGTTTCTGGTTAAAAAATTAGAAATTAATCTTGCCATAGAGTACCTTTCAATATTCGATACTGAGACAACGGATAAGGCATTGGGGTCGATATTCGGCTGAACTGATTTTCGCTTATCAATTCCAAAACATACAGTTTTGCAGAGTTTGCAAACTTTGCAAGGATTGCAACATTGCATAAACCAGTTTACCGCTCTAACGCTTAAACCCTAATCTTTGCTCTTTAAGATTTTGAGCTGGTTGAAGTCTTAACTAACTTTACAGATTTGATGTGAGCCGTGTGCGCCGATTCAAACTGGGCCAATATGAGAGTAAAAGCTTAGTCTAAAAATTGATGTATGGGCGAACGGAGCTGGACTCACTAAAGCAAGATTATTATTCGAATTTCAGCCATTCAAGCATGTAAAAGCAGGCAATTGGGAACCTCATGTCTTATCCCAAAAATGGTCAATTCTCCCACTCGTGTAAGTATATAATTCCAGATCAATCAAGGGTAGCCTCGATTGGGAAATATCGTTTCCAGCTTATCGTCATGATTATTATATTTAAAAATGAATGAATTGGTAATGGGGTCACATCAAAATTTGCACATTGTTCAGTAATTTGAACCAGTGTAATCAACACAACGTATTATTATTTTAACCCATCAAGCGTAACCTACTTATTTATAGGCTATTAATCCTGTTCCTATCCTGAATTATGAGTACCCAAAAAGCTTTCCAAGCTATTCTCACCAAGTTCCGTAAATATTCATTCTCTGAAAAGCATAAAGGCGAACAGTTTGAACGACTCATGCAGGGCTATCTGCAAACTGATCCAAAATATATATCGCTTTTTACCAACGTCTGGCTATGGTCTGACTTCTTCGGTCGTCGGGATTTTGGCGGCCATGATACGGGGATTGATCTGGTAGCTAAAACCGTCGATGGCGAGTTTTGGGCGATACAGTGTAAATGCTATGCCGAATCAGCCACCATTGACAAACCCACTGTAGATTCGTTTCTGTCAACATCGAGCCGGAAGTTCAAGGATGAAGAACAGAAAGCGGTAAGCTTTTCGCACCGGCTTTGGATATCGACCACAAACCATTGGGGCACCAACGCCGAGGAAGCCATCCAGAACCAACACCCTCCCGTTTCCCGAATTAATTTATATGATCTTCAGGAAGCGCCGGTCGATTGGGCCAAGCTGGAAAAAGGACTCGTTGGTGAAGAGTCGCGGACAGCAAAAAAATTCATTAGGGAACACCAGACAACGGCGGTACTAAAGACCAGCGAATATTTTAAAACCGCTGATCGGGGTAAGTTAATTATGGCCTGTGGTACAGGCAAAACTTTTACAGCCCTGAAGATTGCCGAACGGGAAACCAAAGCTAAAGGACTGGTTTTATTTCTGGTTCCTTCGATTGCGTTGTTGGGCCAAACCCTGCGCGAATGGTATGCCGAAGCTAATGAACCTATTAACGCTATTTGCATCTGCTCGGACGCCGGGGTAAGTAAAAAGACCACAAAAAACGAAGATTCAGATGGGTCAAGTGTGGTAGATCTGGCATTACCAGCTTCTACCAATGTGCCGGATATTGTCAAGCAGTTTCAACATGCCCAGACCAGTGATAAACCGGGTATGACGGTTGTTTTTTCGACCTACCAATCCATTGATGTAATTGCTAAGGCGCAGGCACAACTACTGAAATCCACTACAAGTACGCCGGGGATTTTTGATCTTATCATCTGCGATGAAGCCCACCGTACTACGGGCGTTACTCAGGCAGGAGAAGATTCATCGGCTTTTGTGAAAGTCCACGATAACGAGTTTATCCAGGCGAAAAAGCGGCTATATATGACCGCTACCCCACGGCTTTTTAACGACGATTCCAAATCCAGAGCAGCGCAGTATGATGCCTTGCTTTGCTCGATGGATGACGTGACGCTGTATGGCGAGGAGATTTACCGTATTGGCTTTGGTGAGGCCGTAGCAAAAGGATTACTGACCGATTACAAGGTGCTGATTCTGACCATGAGTGAGAATGACGTTCCGGCGGTCATACAGAAGATAATAGCCAACCCAAACAACGAAATCAATACCGATGATGCGTCGAAACTCGTAGGCTGTATCAATGCGTTGTCGAAACGGATATTGGGTGATGCGGGTATTTTGAAAGACAGTGATCCGGAGCCGATGCGCCGTGCCGTGGCCTTCTGCCAGAATATTAAGGTATCCAAGAAAATAGCGACAGCGTTCAACGATACTCGAGCGGCTTATATCGAAAGTATGCCCGACGGTATCACATCGAACCTGGTATCTGTAACAGCCGACCATGTGGATGGGGCTATGTCGGCACCCAACCGGGACGAAAAACTAGCCTGGCTTAAAGCTGATACTGACGATAAAGAATGCCGCATACTGACCAATGTGCGCTGCCTGAGTGAGGGCGTAGATGTACCATCGCTGGATGCGGTGTTATTTATGACCGCGCGTAACTCACAGGTAGATGTGGTGCAATCGGTGGGGCGGGTTATGCGTCTGTCACCGGGCAAAAAATATGGCTACATTATTATTCCGGTGGTTATACCAGCTCAGGCATCAGCCGAAAAAGCGTTGGACGATAACGAACGTTACCGCGTGGTCTGGACGGTGCTTAACGCTTTGCGAGCGCATGACGACCGCTTTAATGCCATTGTGAATAAGATTGAACTCAATAAGCACAAACCAGATCAGATTCTGATTGGTCAGATCGACAATACCGGTGCAGGAGAAGGCCAGAGCCGGGACAGTGGTTCTTCGGCCGCCGCCACGAATATGGCCAACCAGATGTCGATTCAGTTTGAGCAATTGCAAAGCGTGGTATTTGCCCGGATGGTTGAAAAGGTAGGTGACCGTCGCTATTGGGAACAATGGGCCAAAGACGTAGCCCAAATTGCCGAGCGATATATGGAGCGTATCAACCGATTGATTCGGGACGAGAAGGCCCATAGCAAAGCCTTTGCCAAATTTCTATCCGGTTTACAGCAGAACATAAATCCATCCATTACGCAGGGGGAAGCCGTAGAAATGCTCTCGCAGCACGTCATTACGAAGCCGGTTTTTGAAGCACTGTTTCAGGGGTATTCATTCGTGAAGAATAACCCCATTTCGGTGTCGATGCAAACAATGCTGGATTTGCTGGAAGACCAATCGCTGGATAATGACAACGAAACACTGCAACGGTTTTATGAATCGGTGCGGTCGCGGGCATCCGGTATCGATAACGCGGCTGGAAAGCAACGCATTATTGTGGAACTCTACGACAAGTTTTTCAAGTCGGCATTTCCGAAAATGGTAGAGAAACTGGGTATTGTTTATACACCCGTTGAAGTCGTGGATTTCATCATTCATTCGGTAAACGACTTGCTAAAAAAGAAATTTGGACGCTCGCTTTCCGACGAGAATATTCATGTGCTGGACCCCTTTACGGGTACCGGAACGTTTATGACCCGATTATTACAAAGCGGGCTGATTGAATCCAAAGACTTGGAACGGAAGTACACCCAGGAACTCCATGCCAATGAAATTGTGCTGCTGGCTTACTATATAGCGGCTGTTAACATTGAAAACACCTACCATGATCTGCTCGATGCGACAAGCTACCAAGCATTTGAGGGCATTTGCTTAACGGATACCTTTCAGTTGGGCGAAAAGGGCAAAAGCGACGAGTTGTTTTCAGATGCATTTCCTCAAAACTCTGCTCGTGTTGAGGCTCAGAAGAAAGCACCACTTCGGGTTATCATTGGTAATCCTCCATATTCTGTAGGGCAATCATCGGCTAATGACAATGCGCAGAATCAGAGTTATCCGGGACTGGATAACCGTATTTCTAAAACGTATGCAGCAAAATCGAATGCTACGCTACAGAACTCACTTTATGATTCGTACATCAAAGCATTTCGCTGGTCGTCGGATCGACTAGACCCCGAACACGGAGGTATCATCGCTTTTGTTTCGAATGGTGCATGGATTGATGGAAACGCTACATCGGGGTTTCGGAAATGCTTGGAGCAAGAGTTTTCGAGCATTTACGTATTTAACCTTCGAGGGAATCAGCGAACCAGTGGCGAACTATCGCGGAAAGAAGGGGGGAAGATATTCGGATCAGGTTCACGAACGCCTATTAGCATTACGTTTTTGGTGAAGAACCCGGCTCTAACGAATACAGAGGCCACGATATACTATCACGACATTGGCGATTATCTATCACGAGAAGATAAGTTACAAATCGTCAGTGATTTTAAGTCTATGAGCAGTGCAAAGATGGTGTGGCAAACGCTTTCACCTAATGAACATGGCGATTGGCTGAATCAACGAAATGATGTATTTGGGACGTTTATCCCATTGGGGGATAAAGACAACAAACAGGCTAATGCCTTTTTTGTGCCATTTTATTCAAATGGAGTGAAAAGTAATAGAGATGCATGGGCTTACAATTCATCCAAGCCATTTCTTAAAGCAAACGTCACTAAATCTATAAAGTATTTTAATGAACAGGTAGATCTGTTTAGCCAAAAGAAAAAATTAGATGCAAGCTTGACAATAGAAGACTTTATTGAATTTGATAGCTCGAAATTATCTTGGGATTATGCCCAAAAAGTTGACCTGGCCAAGCACAGGAAATATGAGTTTGCTCAACAGTCAATCATAACTTCTATTTATAGACCATTTTTTAAGCAAAATCTTTATTTCAATAGGGATCTACTTAATCGAGTCTATCAGATGCCTAAGCTCTTTCCAAATCTAAGCTTAGAGAATCGAATTATCTGTGTTTCAGGTATTGGTGTAACAAAAGATTTTTCAACAATCATTACAGATACCATTCCGGATCTAGAACTGATTGGTAAGTCCCAATGCTTTCCTTTATACTACTACGAAGAGCGAAACAACGATGCTCCGAGTCTGTTTGACAAACCGGGTGAAACAAAGTTTGTCCGCCGTGATGGTATATCAAACTTCATACTGGAACAGGCAAAGAAGTCATATGGGCCACGGGTGACAAAAGAGGATATTTTCTATTACGTGTACGGGTTTCTGCATAACCCAGGCTATCGAACTCAATTTGCCAGCGATCTAAAGAAAATGTTACCTCGGCTGTTCCTTGTCGAAGAGTCTAAAGATTTCTGGGCGTTCAGCAAAGCTGGACGGGAATTAGCTGATTTACATATCGACTATGAGAGCGTCCCCCCCGCAAGTAACGTTATCGTTAACGGTGCTGACAATGGTTATTTTCGCGTTGAAAAGATGCGTTATCCAAGCAAGGACAACAAAAGCGTTATTCATTACAACAGCAAAATCACCATTGAAAACATTCCATCCGAAGCCTACGAGTACGTAGTAAATGGCAAGAGTGCAATCGAATGGATTATGGAACGCTATCAGATTACAGTCCATAAAGATAGCGGTATCCGAAACGATCCCAACGATTGGGCGACTGAGGTAGGAAATCCTCGTTACATCCTCGATCTATTGCTAAGTGTGATAAACGTCAGTGTACAGACTGTAGCCATTGTAAACGGGCTTCCAGCATTGAAAATTGGTGATTAAGATCTTATTTTTCTCAATTCTTAAAATCTGCATCAATATGAACAGTCTGCACTTGAAGGATTCTAGTGTAGACTGTTCGTAATTTCCTTACCTCTTATCCAACATTATTCTATGTCAGTCGATACGAACAAAGTCATGTCTAACCAAAATTTTAAATCGCTTTTTCAGAATTAGGCACGTTATGAAACTCCTTTTCCTATGAGGCTATTCCTAGGAGAAGACCAATAATACATAAGTGGAAGCTGTAACTGGGGAGATTATTAAGGAAGATGATACTGGCAATTATGATGATCAGGAAAATTTCATCGGCCCAGATATGATGTTAAAAAAAATATACAGTCAATCTAACATTTTACTGTGCACCCTTCTGTTCATATTTTTTAAATTTCTGCCCAAATACTTTTTTATAATCTCGATAAAATTTAACATAAACAGTAGTTCTATCATACGTTACAGAGCATTCTTTGCAATTATAAGAACCATTTTTCTCAATCATTTCCTTTTGACATTTATAACAGTAACATTCAGCTTTTTCCCAATGTCCTTTTTGTTCTGTGAGCATCGTACTTAATTTTTGAGGCAATGGTCTTCCCAATATTTTAAGCGATTCACTTCTTTTTAAAAATTGATCATTTGAGCAACAACTTCCACATTTATCACATATGATAAACCCGTTTAAACATCTCTTCGCGACTCTGTTATCAATAACATTTGTACATTTACTATTAAGACAATGAGTCAAGTAAACTTCTTTACCTTTTGAACTACAATCGTTATTTAAGCAATAAAAATAAGATACACGATAAAATCCAAAATTAGATAGTTTAGCTGGTCGTAATACCTTAGAGCAGTCAGTACATCTAATTCGCTCCAATAGCCTGTTTAACCTATTTATCTCACTTATGAAAATATAGTAACCTGAATCGTTATATGAAAGACTTAAAATCTTTAAAAAATCCCTAAGCGTATAGTTATTCCAATCGTTCACTTCATGATCTACTTGATTAGCTTTAAAACACTTTCTGCCATAGCACCACCAAAATTCTTTTGAAGAAAGTTCACATGATTTATCTGACTTTCGCCCCTCACAACTAGTAACGGGAGCTTTCTCAGGCACTATCAAAAAATTACTTTCATTTCTCCTCCAAGAAAAGGGAAATTTCCTACCTTGATACTCAATATTATTTCCATATTTAATTGTATCGTCTGTATATGTGTTTATTCTTCTCTCTAATACTTCGAGCAAACAAATATTTCCTTTTGCATAAATTCCTTTTTGGAAATGCAAAACTAAAGTCCCATTACCATCTTTATCCTGGTTTTTGATAGAATAACCTTGATATATATCGTAAACTTTATAATCATTCCCTCTAAGATGGATGTAGAAGTCATTTGTTGACTTCCTAACAATTGCAGTTCTACCAGGGCAATCATCAAAAAGTAAGTCAATTTTTGATAAATAATCAACATTATCTTGTAAATAATTACAAATGAAATCTGCTATACTTTTCACCAAATCAAATATTTCTTTAGTTTCTCTTGGGAATTTACCTTTAAAGGCAACAAATTCTAAAATATGAATTATGAGATCTAAAGTATAATCAATATTTACAGGTTCTCCAAATTCTTGATAGGCTTCTAAACTGAATGTGTTTATTTTGCATAAATCCTCAATTTTTAGACTTATATAGCCTTTCGCAATTTGGCTTATTACTTTTTTTAAAAATAGAATTTGATCATTTGGTTGCAATCGTCTTGTCTGCTGTGTATAAACGAAGAAAGCTTCCTTTGTTAGAACTTTGTCTGAAGACAACCAATCTTCTAACTTTAAATGCTCTTTATCCATTTCGATATTATCAATTAAAGGTCATGGTGTTTTGTCGCTGGCAACTTACCAAACTTTTATTCGCATTTTTTAGAATGTATCGTATTGTCAGATATTACTTGTCTCGAAAAGCTAAAGTTGACTTGTCGGGTTATCTTCCCTGTCGACTGCAACCCGGAAATTGAGACCCAATAGTCTTTTCAGCTATAATAAGGTTTGGAACTTTACCAATGTATATGACGGCTGGAACATTATTATCAAAGGTAAATTCTTTATGCATAATAGATTCAAGGCAAACTTGGATCCTTTGAAACTGTTTTTGCCAAAAACTATTTTCATGATGAATGGGAAACACGACAAAAATTACAAACTTATATAGGTGATTTTTAGTCTGTAAACACGCTATATCCTCAATAATATCAGCTGTATTCTTTGTAATTGGTCTAGTTGTGGAAATGACGTTTTCATATCCAATGTTTGTATTTGCCGTTTTAAGTTCTATAGCTACATCATCGAATGAAATATCAATACGGTCAATTTCTGGCAATGCATTAATATTAAACTTGACGAATATATCTATTAACTCCACCTTTAACCATCCTTCAAATTTTGCTCGCCGCTGCGCAAATTGGTTTAGTCCATTTGACCGGGAAATTCTGTCCGTAATTGGTTCAATTACAATATTGTAAAGTTCCTGAATTTTCACACGTATTCTATTTATAATTTAGTAAACTACTGAGGCATTTTTGTTTCAACCGAAACTTACAAACTAACCAAAAGTTATTCTATGCAAGCTATCAAGCTTACCACTACCCATTGAGTTCTTCGCTACATAGAGTGCCCTACAATGTAAGAGGCTCTTTCATACAGCTCGTCAAATGTAATAATTTCCGGACTTTTTGTATTTCTTCTATACATTTCAAAAGACGAATATTTGGCTTCATTCGCTCCCTTAATTGTAATAAACTCACTTAAACTGCCAATAATTACATAAGATTTAGGATTATATATGTAAGCAGTTTCGCCCGTTAAGTTATCTTCGTCATCTGTCAAGCGTAAACATGTTCTAATATTTAATATTGATTGATGTACTGTCCTTTGTGACTGCGATATACTTCCAGCTAGCTCCTCTGAAATCGCCCAACAACTCGATCTATAAGGGGTTGAAATTTGCTTTAATAGGGTTGTTCTATGCGTCTTTATTTCACAAAACCCCAATGCATTAACTATCCCTTTTGTTTTCAATAATGCATCTGCTCTTTTCCCACTTGAACTTATTGAATATCCACTTACAACTTGTTCTAATTTTTTATTATCTAATGGTGTATTAATTATATAATCTAACCCATAACCTAGTATCCATGTGTTTCTTTCAAAGAAACTTTGCCATACAGCCTCATCTCCTTTATTCAACTTCTCTTTCTCACTTATAAAAAATGCCTCATCTTCAAGTAAAAGTTTAAAAATATTTAATTGTGATTTCCTATAACCTAATGCTACTATATCTGTTTTTGTTACATTATTTTTCAGCGCATCAATAATTAAATCCTGATTTTCAATTACTATTCTCGTTGCTTGTTCGCTATCAATTAGTAATTTTTTTAATGAAGAGTCATCTATTTTAAAACTATTCTCATTTTCTAAATCTAATTCGTTTAACCCTTTTAAAAAAAGGTATAGATTATTTACTTCTTGTCCCCTAAAAGAATATCCATTTTTATGCGGATTACCGGATTCTGCTGAGAAAGTTTGTACTACCAAACTATCAATACGATCATCATCTTCAATAATTAAAGCTTTAAGTTGATGCTTACCTCCATTACTAACTGATAATATAACTTCGCCTTTTTCTCGAACAAACCGTTCCTGCTGTTCACTTTGGGTAATTTTATAAGCAAATCTTTTCTTCTTCTCGGAATACAAGTCTTCAAATCTTTTTGATATATATATTCTTCCATAAATCCTAGTTTCAAAAAATCTTTTTTCCTCTTGGTCTTTCGAATGAGTTGATTCCATTGGTTAACTTTTGATGCTATTTCAAGCTTTTCAAATGTTTTTATTTAACAATCTTAAACTTTTTTATATTTATTGTTCAGTATATAACAGATTGACCTTTCGAATATTATATACCTATTTTGTTTGGCAATAACAATAATGGGTTTACCGTGACGACCGAAACCTGTCAAACGAACAAATGTCTGCCATGCCGTGTCGGGGCCCTGGAGACCCAAATTTGTACACACGCTTTTCAGGTATTTGTTTGGAGCATCTATCAAACTACTATAAGCAACTTCTCTAAATATCAAACCCTTATCAATCAACTAGAAAATATGAATTGTATTGAATAACTTACTCAGCTTTGTGTGCAAAGACCGCTTCACTTACAATCATAGTAAATACGCCAAAGCTTTCCAAAGCTAATGCCTAAAAAGATTCTGTTAATCAATACATAGTGCGAGTCTCGGACATTAAGCTTTTCCCACAATTCCTTTGGACACAATAAGCATTTATAACAATACTACCACAGAGTTTAAGATGTTTTAGTATACTTTTCGTCCCATAATAGTTAAAGCAGGAGCTACAAGTCTCCTGCTTCTTTCTTATTGCAAAAACCAGTTTTGCCAAGTGTGCAAACCTTGCAATGTCTGCAAAATTCCACTCGTTAGCTCCAGCGAATTCACATTCCGCTCCAAGAACGTATCGATGTAACTACTCTTCACTGCACCAGTTAACAAATTGTAGAGTTTCCACAGACTGATCCTTCCATCAGCCTCCCGACAAAACGAATGATCCCGGTAGTAATCTCTGGCAATTATGCTGATCTGCTGATCCGTTATCAAAAGTGGTGCAATCTCCCGTTTTTGAGCTTGTGGAAGGTATTGATATAACCTACATCGACCAATCAATTGAGCAAACTGCTGTTCGGTCAAGTAGCACTCCGTTAACTGCCTCATTAGTGACAAGTGGTTATTGAGCCTATACCGACGAATCAATTCTTCAATTGCCGTAATGAGCTGAGCCACCGACTTCACCCGTAGATCAGCCAGATAACCATCTGTCGAAACACAAAGATTGGTACAAACCAGATTCTGGAAGCCAATGAACACCTTGAAATGTTCGTCTACACCTTTTTTTTGGTGAAGGCTGTCATGGTTGTAGGCTTTGACTCCACCAATGGTTAAAGAAAGTTGATTGTCCCCTACCGATTCCTGAATTGATGGAATCTCAATCACGAAGGCCGCGCGTTCATAATACAACGTCCTCTCCCAGTCCTCCAGGTCTTTCGCAGGTTTGTTCCGTGCTGATGGTATACGGCCTTTGATTGGGTGAGAGACGCGGATCGCTGGTTCCAGGATACTTTCGTGAGGAAATAAACGCTCGACGGTTTCTAGAGCTGACTCGATAAAGTCACTATGCGAGATTAACGGTTCATTATCCTTGCTGTACACTGGGATAATGTGTTTTTCCTGCATTTCACGCAGAGTTGAGGGCAGTGTATTGGCCAATAAAAAAGCCCGTTCCGAAGAAGGGGCTGAGTCAATAACAACGGCTTCACAGCTTTCTTCAAGCGGCATGATTTGAGTTTGCATAAGATTTGGGGTGTTTTGGTAATGAGAGTAATTGTAATTCGTTTTTGCGTTCAGTAAACAAGGGCGTTAAAGCCTCCCGGAATTCCGGGTACAGATCATAGAGATCCTTAAGTCGAATCGTATCCTTCGCAGCTTTGATCATCGCTTCCACTTGTTGTTGGGTAGTGCCTTCCTGACACCAGCGAAGAATCTGTTGACCCGTTTTTGTTGAAATGGGGAAATCCGGTTTGTCGGTGAACAGACCGGTGCGATCTTTCGTAGCTCGGGCGTAATGACGGTTATCAAGCTCAAATACCAGCGTGAATTCATAATCCATCCCTTCCCGGGTGATACCCTTCATACCTACCTTTTCTGGCACTTGGCGATGGTTCTTCTCCACCAGGACGTAATCCTGCTTAGCTCTGACGGTGGCAATCAGGTGGCAGTTACTTTGCAATAATGCGTTCACCAGGCTGTCGTGACGTGGAGTTAATTTGCTCCAATTGATGTAGGAATTCCCCGTCATAGCCGAGTGTTCGTCCAGAAGATGTTGCCATTCCTGGGAGAGTGAATCAATAATGATCACCTGAACTCCCGCCATTTCGCACACTTTCAAAGCTTCGATGTAACGTTCGGGTGTATACGGTGGCTCTAATACAAGCACCCGATACTTACCTAAATGCTCGAATAGGTCAGCGGATTTGTTCTCAGTGTCAATAATAGCGATGCTCGCCCAACTACCCGTAAGACCATAAGCCAGCAGTAATGAGGAATAGGTTTTTCCGGAGCCCGAAGGCCCTTGCAACAGAACCCGTATTCGTGCCTGTCTGCGTTCAGCATAGCGTAAATGCATAGAAATGATGGTTAAGTGAATGAAAGAGAATGAGCCTAATTGAAGATTCTGGTCAGGCAGGTAGAAAGACAAATTTGGCACCGGTAAAAAGAATCTGGCTATCGAAATCAGCTATTACGTAGTTGATAAAGTGCTGAGTGATTGTAAGACGAAGCCCATTCGAGGTGATTTCTCCAGCCAATTCCATGTACGTGTTGGTCTTCTGCGGATCAGGATAAAACCGAAAGCTTATCTGTTTGCCATCGAGAGTGTAGTCTGTAACGTCAGGCGAGACTTCTTTAAGGTAGTCACCGGAATTGCTTTCCAACACTTGTCTAACCTCACCCTTTGTTAAGGTGACCACAAAGTCAGCCTCAAACTTGCAAACCTTGCCAGCTTCGAACATGAGCCCCATTGAGATACCGGAGATATACCCATTTGGCCCATTGCCCTGATAAGTCCACAGGTACAAACCATCTTCTCGAATGAGGTAATTGGTGCGGAGGTTCAGACCCTGGTTCTGCACAATCATCCTGGCTGCTTCAGGATCTTGCTGCTTGAGTTTCTGCCAGTCCTTTTCGGCATTGTCGGTTAAGAAGTTATCGTAAACGAACTTGAGGATAAACAGGGCAAAAGCAATGCCCAGTACTGTGAGGAGAGTACCCATTTTTCTGAATGTTTTGAGAGTGAAAAGATGACTGGAATGAAATTCATGCCGTTCAGAACCATCGGGGGTACCCAACGACAGAATTAAGTTGCCGGAGATGTTAATACCGGGTCATCTTTTACACCCACATATTGGAGTTCAGAAGATCACTAAAAAAGTTGAGGGCATTGATTTCCAATTATACAATTTTATACAAATAACCCTTCCAAGTCAGAGTTTTTTATAAGGAACTCTGCCGCATCAGCTAAATCAATTGCATGTACCCCAAACTCTAGTTGCCCTGAGTAAATTGGGTAAGTATAATATTCGTCATCGTAGAAATTAGCCACACTGCCTGCAATTGCATTGGATATAGCATTAACTAGTTCATTTTTTCTTATTAATGTTCCTTTAGCTGCATTTTCAATGTATGTATTCACAACGTTTGCTGAACGTATAATAGCTTTGCCTACTAAAAATTTATTGGCACCAAATTCAAGAACCCATCCATAATACGATGATAAATATATATTATCAGCATGGCGAGGCGCTCTAGCTGGAAATCCAGAAGGATGTTTATCCCACCATGCACATGCTCTTATAAAAGATTTTGCAAAATCTTCTGGTACCTTCTCATCATATTTAATCCAATGAATATTCCTTTTTATCCTTCTGATTATTCTAATATTTCTTTCAATTACTAATTCTCTCAATTGAACTAACTCTTCAATAAAAGATTCATCTAACTCAGCTGATAGAAAGATTTTACCGCAAATTTGACACTCTCGACCCCTTCTATACCAAAGAATATCAGCATGTTTTGAATTACATAGAAGTCTGGCTTTAGGGTCTCCTTCATTTGTATTTTGATATATTTTATAAGTGGGGATTGACCTTGTGTAAGTAGTTTTTTTACAACTTGGGCAGTGAATTTTTATTGCAGCCATATATTGGATATTGGGGATAGAAAGCATAATGAACAAAATCAATCAAGATGGGGCTAAATGCTAAAGATGCTTACAAACTATTTTAATGTTATGGAATTGGAGAATGTCTCACTGATAATTAGAAAAGTACAATATATGGTTAATTTCTGCAAACATACTTAAAGAAGTTTAATGGTAATTGCTACATGTTAAGCATCTATATCATCTGGTATTAATATAAACGCTTTCAAGCATTTGCT
Organism: Larkinella knui; assembly: GCF_003858645.1. Classification (GTDB taxonomy): domain Bacteria; phylum Bacteroidota; class Bacteroidia; order Cytophagales; family Spirosomataceae; genus Larkinella; species Larkinella knui. The sequence goes on from NZ_RQJP01000001.1 coordinate 1,940,255, forward strand.
CTAAGAAGAAATAACTTGTTGTGAGTAAACACAATGGGTTGGGTTATTCCAATTTAGAAAACTTTCGATGATAGCTATTTTTGATCTATTATTGCAAGTCTATACAAGGGAAGCACTTATAGTCTTGAGTGGCACTAAAGTACAATGCAATACTTTGGTAGAATTTCTAATGACTCGTACTCCTCGTACCGGTACGACTGGTTCGATTTGGTACGAATCATGTTCACCAAAAAGGCTTACATTTTTACCTTTCTTCTTATTCAATATTATCGGCTAGATTTCTTATCTGCTCGACAGCTTCCTTCAACTGTGCATACAACAGTGTTTTTCTTTTTCTTGCAGATGGGTGCCAAAAATTAATGATACCAATCCCTTCCCAACGACCGACACTATACGCATTAGAGACCGGTTTCTCCAAAGGAATATCGAATAATTGGGTGACATACCCATCGTATCGGAAGCAGCATACAATCAAGTCGGGTTTTATCATGCCAATTTGTTGATGCAGCAAATCGCGGCTCTCAACAATATATTCGCCAATGAGATCTGCATCCGATGTAGCACCACCACTAACTTTTTTGACATTGATGAACGCCATAGATTTCAATGCAGTGTGCTTCTGATCGTAAGTTAGCTGATCCACATCTGCTTGAAAGTTATTTAAAATACCGTGTGCCCATTCGCTTAGACGGTGAGCAAATCGTAGGTACACAACCTTGCTGGCCCATTCACGGTAATCCGCATGGTTATTTTTATAATCGTGCTGACTTCGGTAATTATGCTCCTTAGCAATAAAAAGAACCTTGGTAGATTGAGCCGCATAAAAAACCGGATTGATGATTCCATCTCGGATGAATTGGTTATTGCAATCCTTAAGGTTTTTCGTCAAGTACCGTTCTTCGAATTTAGTAAAAAGGGTTTCCATATCCATAGTGTCAGTTATTACGGTGTCGTTTAAATTTCTTCAACACACCTATATGTAATTATTACTCTACTTACTCAGTCTGCGTTTCCTAAAAAGCAGCCAAACCGTTACTGCCAGTATCACTAATAGAAAAATGTGCAATATCGGGCCTTTATAAACCACGCCGTAATAATCACCAGAAAGCGTGTCAGGTTGTGTCGTCACATTCATGCGTGCAGCCGGTTTGAATAAAAGTGACAAACTTTAACTGATATTGACCTTTAACAGAAGCAAGATACTAATTTTACGAACTCGTACAGTATCGTACTATTTGAACCGGTGCGATTGGTACGAATAGGTACGAGCCCCATTCAATAAAAAGTCTTCCGATTTTAGTTACCTTCTTACCTTAGAGTGGAAAGTCAGTTTCGTTCAGAAACATAGTGCCGGGGTATAGAATGACAAATTAGATAACCGGGGATGGTCAATGACCGGCTCAGCGGTTTTACGCATATAACAAAAATTCAAATGACAACTACTTCATTTCAGTTATTCTCAATTCCACTTTTAAGTAAATAATCGTTTTTAAGTAGCTTAGCAAAATAAAATACCTGGTTTTGAGTAATCTTCTGAGTTGGTAGAGCAAGTAAATTTCCAAAAAGTTTTACCGCTTTTTATACTTTAAAGAGATAATCGTTTGGAAAAGGGTAATGGTTGTTCATAGGCAGAATTTTGTCTCAATATTTAAATTCCGTTTTGTTACTTCAGCTTTCATGGTAAGTGTTGATTGATACCAAGTAGGGATATCAAAAAAAGACCTACCGCTTGGCCTCAGCCAGTTGTTGGTACCACTTCTCAAGCTTAGTCATGAGATCTTCCAGTTTGAGGGGCTTACTGAGGAAATCATTCATACCAGCATCTAGACATTCCTGTTCATTCCCTGCCAGAGCACTAGCAGTCAAAGCAATAATAACAGGCTGTTTTACCAGGGTTTGCCGAATCAACCGGGACGCCTCCAACCCATCCAGAACCGGCATTTGTATATCCATTAGGATAAGCTCGTACTCCTTTTGATGCGCGGCTTCAAGCGCTTCTTGTCCGTTACTTACCACGTCTGGTTGATAGCCCATTTTTTGCAGGAAATGCTGGATCACACGCTGGTTCATGGTATTATCCTCGGCCACCAAAATAACAAAGGGATAGGTGGCATAAAAATCATTGGATAGCCTTTTCTGGATCACTGCCTCAGAGAGCACAGGCTGCTGCGGTTGAAGGGCCTGTTGTACATGTTTGCTCAGCATCTGCTGCCTAATTGGCTTCGAAAGGATCGAGACGAAAAGCGACCGATGTTCATCTTTTACTTCCTCCCCAATGGAACTTAGTAAAATAATAGGGAGTTTTGGAAAGTGCATTCGAATTTGCTTTGCCAGCATCACTCCATCCATACCCGGCATCTGCATATCAGTAATGACGAGGTCAATGTCGGAGTCTGTAGACAGCACCTCCAGCGCTTCTCCGCCGTTGAATGCCAGGGCTGGCCGTAACTGCCAAGACATTAATTGTCGTTTCAAGATTGCCAGATTGGTGACATTGTCATCCACTATTAGGACCCGTTTCCCCACCTGGTAGGCCAGATTGGAACGGGTGTTAGAGACAAGCTGTTTTGTTCCGGGGTAGGTAAGCACCGTAAAGGAGAAGGTCGAGCCTACCCCAGGTTGGCTAATAACGTTGATTTCGCCACCCATTAATCCGACCAGCTTCTGAGAGATCGCTAGGCCCAGACCCGTGCCCCCGTATTGACGCGTCGTAGAGGAATCCACCTGTGAGAAGGCCTTGAAAAGCCGACTCAATTTATCGGCCGGTATACCGATGCCCGTATCTCTTACATCAAATCTGACCTGAAGTTTACCCCCGGGGTCAGTTTTTTCGGTAGTTACCAAGACACAGATTTCACCATGGTGAGTAAACTTTATTGCATTACCAACCAGGTTGATCAGTACTTGCCGCAGCCGCAAATGGTCACCTAAGATTTGTACTGGGACGTTTTCTTGCATATCGTAAACCAGCTCGAGACCTAATTTAGTAGCCTTTGCGCCGAACATATCCAGTACATCCTCGATGCACTGGCGCAGGTTAAAATCCTCATGTTCCAATTCCAGATTACCCGATTCGATTTTGGAAAAATCAAGAATGTCGTTAATCAAATTGATCAGCGTTTCCCCACAGCTAGAAATCGTTTCGGTAAACATCCGTTGCTCTTCGGATAAAGGAGTTTCTTGCAACAAGGTCGCCATTCCAATCACCCCATTCATCGGCGTACGAATCTCGTGACTCATGGTGGCTAAGAAGATACTTTTGGCCTGGTTCGCTTTTTCAGCGTCTTGGCGAGCTCTTTCCAATTCCCGGTTGGATGCCCGAAGTTGTTCATTAATTACTTTCAGGATCTCCTCGTTTTGTTTCCGCTCCTGAGACAGCTGGGCTTCCTGTTGTAAGTGCGCCATTTCCAGGGTCTGGCTGAGTTGCAACTCATTATATTTCCGAAGTAGGTGGGACCACAAGCCACAGATAAAAAAAATCACAGCAACCAGTCCAGTATGAATGACAAAGGTCTGCAGGTCAAAATAGTCCAACTGGGTAAAATAAATTTTACTAAACCCATTGTTTTGTAAATAGCCAAAAACGGCGTGATGGACCAGAACAACGGCCAAAAAGGGAAGTTGCAGTTTCCATTTTTGGTACGTAATCAGCAGGGCACTGCCAATAAATGCGAAAAAATGCATTTCAAAGAGCCCATGCATCTGGTAAATATACTGTGCCATAAACACCCCAAACACGGCACTTAATACATACTGATAGAGGTCAGAGTAAGGTTGTAGGATTTTGACGGAATAATAAGCCACCAGCGAAAGGCCGCCAACCCCCAGGGCGATGAGCCACGTGTCATAAAAAGCAGCGAATATAAAGCCGATAATAAAATAGCCGCTTAAGAAATAATTCATTAAACGGTCTGACCTTTCCTGGACCCCAACCAACAAACCTTGGGCAGGATTTCTTAAAAGAGCATACTTATAATCCACGATCATTTTTACCAGTTGAATCCTAGTTTTTACAATAGGGCAAACTACAGCCGTACGCCCTTACGGCCAGTGGGTCGATCACCTGGTTGGCATCCTTGTTCAATAACCCGATAAGAGCCCTTTTGGCATAACTGGTTCTTTCGTCCGTACAGTAGCGGCTCCGGTTATAATTACCCCGGTAATACAAACGGTTCTTCGAATCCAACAGTACCGCCTGGGGAGTGGAATACACCCCGCATACAGCAGCGATAGACTTATCAAACATGACTGGTAGATTCAGCTCTAATTTTTCCTGTATCTGTTGCACCGAATAGGTTTTAATGCTCATTACTACTACGATAAAGGTTACGTGTTGGCTATATTGACGGACAAGGGATTGAAAATGGATTTTGTTAAACCGGGAACAAGGGCAATCGGGGTTAAAGAAATGAAGGAATACGGGTTTTTTAGACTTTTCCCTTAAAAGGCCTTTTAATTCGATCACGCTTCCGGTGGTTACTAGTTTATAGTTTTTCGGAACCGGCGTCGGTAACTGATAGAGCCAATCCTGATACCAGAACAAAGCTCCCACCGCTGACGTTAGCACCAGTAGCCAAATGATCACCAAGCCTTTTTTTATCATTTCGTTCGCTGAGCTGTTTTACGAAAATTTCCCTGAAGTTAAACCAAGCGATGCTGTCCAGAACACTGTTTTTTTTCGGCTTTAGGGCCAAATCGTTGCTAGTCCTCGACTTCTAACAAATTGGGTATGAGCCGAAAAAAATCAGGTAATAACCCCTTGATCCGAAGTGCAAAAGTGGCTGGTATGCTTTTTAATGGGCAATAATAATGCCACACCCCTAGAAGCGATTTAAGGTTCACGCTACTTATCCGTTCAGGGCGGAAAGCAAGACTTCATTTGACAATTCATCTACGATTTTATCGGCTAAAAATTACATCCACAGGTTCGTACCTATTCGTACTCCACGTACCAGTACGATTGGTACGAGAAAGTACGTATCGTATCTACCAAAAAGTCCTACGTTTTTTCACTTTCCCTAGAATGGCAAGATAGTTTAATTTAGAAAAGCAATGCCGGGGTAAAGAAGGGCGAAGAAAATTATTGGGGTTTTGCAATAACTGCCTCCATCATTCTAAACTTATACTTCTGACTCAAATGACAACTACTTCATTTCAGTTATATTCAATACTCACTTTTAAGTAGAAAATCGTTTTTGAGTAGCCAAGCAAAATAAAAATAACTGATTTTGAGTAGGTCTTTTGGGTAAGTAGGTTAAGTAAATTACAATATAAGTAGTAGAAAAAAAGCTTGACAGTAAGAGTTGTGCAACAGCCAGACTCGTTTCGCGAGATACTTAAAAGTTTCTATTGCAATATCCTTCAAAAGTCACACACAGTCCTAAATTGTCATCTCAGGCATCAATGAATCATTATTAGCGCAACAGCTGAATTTGTGAGATCGTTTGATTTTGCATAAAAGTTGCAAACCGTGCAAACTTTCAAAATGATAAAAGTCTAACAATTTCTAGTTACCCTACCTAGCTTCTAATAGAAGATAAATAGTCTTCACTCTGGGTTGCCTAAGATTCAAATCCAAACTATATTTATAGTAATTTTTTGTGAATTCGACTATTGATTGATGACATTTCAAACATCTTTCACTGTCAGTCGGGATGGCAAAATTTAAAAATAATGCTATAGTATTATAATATGAAATAAATTTCTGTCTGCATGGAAGTGACTTATTTAACGATGATTGTCTGTACCTACGCTATTGTATATGTATAAATATTTTCAGGAAGAAACGGGAAACAGACAGGGCAAATATCAACATATTTTGACATTGATATAAAATATTGACAGGTTCCACTTTGCTCTGTAATTTCGAGCTAGCATGCAAAAAGAAGTAATCGACCGTCAACTCGAATGTATCGCCATCGCCAAAACGGTACCCAAGGCCTTTGATATGGCAATCAACCGACCGGGTTCAGAACCCATCCCCCCCTTCGATTTGACCCATTATACCCTATTCTTTAACCCATCGATCGGCAATGTCACGTTTGATTTGAACTGGGATCAGGGCGATGCTTATTCCGCCAACGAGCAGGGCTACTGCCAGCAAACCACTCTGATTGTGGCGGGTTACTATTCCCGCTATGAGATTGCGACGCTTAGCTTATTGGAGTTAGGCGAGCGTATCTACGCCTATCTTAAATCCGTTAATATGGATTGATTCGTAGGTTGTTAGGAATTCATCAACCGTTCCATATTGTCATCAACCACTTCCTGCCACGTCGACAGGTAATGCCGCTGAAACGTCCTGAAATCCTTCAAACCTAGAATCTTTTGAACGGCCTCCATCCGATAACCTCGATGGATAAACATCGCTCCCGCCGTTTTGCGGCATACTTTAGTGGTAAATCGAAAGGGCAACTCCAATCGGTTTTCGATCTTTCCCAAATTTTGATTCAAGCCGGTAAACGAAGGTGCCCTTAATACCTGCATCCGGGGCAACAACCGCTGGGTCTCTTCCAGCAGCGGAATGTGGCAGATGGCCCACTCGGGATACGCTTGATGCACCTGTTTGACTTTTAAGCGCTTCCAGACAAGTTTGTCACCTTGCGGCAAATGAACGATGTGCGGTTTGGGGTCTTTTGCAATCGTTACTGCATCAGGATAATCCAGGCCCGTATAACAGCATAAAAGCGCCCACCACCGGGCCAGATCCAGCGGCTTGGGTAAGTCGAGCCGCTCCAGCGTCTGAAGCTGACCCAAAGACAAACAGTAGATCGGTTTAGCGGCCTGCCAGGTCAGTTTCAGGCTATTCAACCTGTTCTCCACTATCAATTCGTTTTCCAGGGCAAACTGAAGTACTTCGCGTACATTGCCGACCAGTTCGGTGGCATAGTTGATGGCCAGTGGACGAGCCCTTAGCCACTGGTAATACTCTTTCGCCCATCCGATTGTGATCCGATTCAGAAACAGTTCGGACTGACCGGTGGATTCCAGGTACGTTCTCAGATACCGGTAACTCAATTGCCATTTATAAAGGGTACCGACCGCCCGACGCTCGGGCTCGGGCATCGCCAGTAACGTCGTCAGGTATTCATCATAAACGTAGAGTAAACGGGATGCAATGGGTTCACCACTGAGCCAATGATGCTGCACTCGTTCGGCACTCACTGAAAGCTCTGCCCGAACCAGTGCTTGAAGGATCGAGAGATGGCCGGCCCTAATATCCGAAAGCATTTGATTGACCAGACGTGCCTCGGCAGATTCACCCTGAGCGCATTGATTTAGGGCATTCCACAAAGACGGTAATGTATAGACGCCCGATCCATAAGCTTCCACCGTGGTCTCATTCACCGTCAGATGGCACTGTAATTCGGCCAGGCCCTGTTTTGATGGAGGGGCAAAATCAAACCATACCGTAAGGGCAACCCGACTGCGAAGGGGTAAGGAAGGGGTAAGCGTCAACGAATCCATGCGGCAAACCTACTGATGAATCACCGGTTTATTCATATGATTGAAATATATTTGCGCCCATTGCTGACCAAACCACCCCATGACGCCACCGTCCCGACTCCTGCCCGACTCCTCCCGCCGACGGGTGAGTCTCAAGCTTACCTTTGATTTTCCCCAGGACACGCATCTGGATTTTGATGAATTGCAATGTTATTTACGTGTCGATGACCAGGACTTGCCCCCGTACGGATCAGGCATCTTTCTCCTGCGCTCCCTTTGGAACCCCGCTGGCCAGCATGCCCAGGGGCCAACCCGGGAAGCCCGCGTGGTTAACCGCTGCCTGTCGGACATCCGTGCGGATCACCGGGGCATTCTGCTGGATTTGCAGCGGTCGAATCAGATTCCTACCCCCGCATTGATAAAACGGTACTGGCTCTCGGGTGAGCGAATCACGGTTCGGCTGCTGTCGATGTATGAAGAGTACCTGACCCAGTTACACCAGACCCCCTTACCCGAGCGCAGTTCCCCCAGTACGCTCTACAAGTGGAACCGGGGCTATCACCTGCTGGCGTCGTATTTGAATATGAATCAGGTGCCGGATTTGGATCTGCATGCCGTTTCGATTGGTTGGGCCAAGACCTACTATTCCTGGCTCCGCCAGCGCCCCTTGTCCATTGATTCGGCTTCCCGTTACATCGGCCAGCTTCGGGAGATACTGCAATTTAGTGTCGAACAGGAACTGATCACCCACAACAAACTCAGCGAGTTGCACTTCACCGCCCAGCCCGCCAAAAGGGTTTGCTGTTTATCCCCCGAACAAGTTCAACAACTAGCGGAACTGGTCTTGCCGGAGCAATTGAACACGGTGCGCAATTGGGCCCTTTTGAGTTGCTATACCGGGCTGGATTTCAAAGATGCCGTGCAACTGGCTCGTAAACCGGGGGAACACCTGGTGGAGTTATCTTTTGGACAAAAGATTGTTATCCGGCGTCAGAAGTTCCAGGCTGTCCACCAGGCCAAACCCGACTGGGGCGTTTCTCATATTCCGCTGCTGCCAGAAGCTAAACGCTTATTGGAAGGGGCTGCTGACTGGCCCGACGTGACGATTCAACGGGTGAACCGCAACCTGGAGACCATCGAGAAGCTGATGAACTTGCCCTTTCGTTTAACGACCAAGATTTGCCGCAAGACGGCCGGAGCCTTATTCTTATTGAGAGGCTACCGAACCGAAGCGGTTCAAAAGATTTTAGGGATTCAGCACCTGAGGACGCTGGAACGAAATTATTTGCACATCTTTAGTGAATTAGTCGATGAGAACATGCTGCGGCTGGGATCGGTCACCCGCGCTGAATCCACTACCCGTAAAGAAGAAATCAATACGACCTTATTCAACCCTTAACCATGTCAACGATCACCGCTCTCTCGCAACTGGATCCAAACAGGCCCTATTCGTATGCGGACTACCTGACCTGGGAGTTTGGGGAATGGGTCGAGTTACTGGGTGGGCAGTATTCGGTTTTCAGTAGCCCCGGCAAGTCACCCACTCACCAACAGGTGGTAAGTCGAATCGGAATGCAGGTAGCTGAAAGGTGGAATGATCCGGCGTATGAAACGTGGTCTTTGCCCTTTCCGCTGATCCTGGGATACGAAGAGCTTGAAAATAGCTACAATCTGGTGCTTCCCGATGTATACGTGATGGGGAAACATCCGCCGAACTATCTTGATGACCGCGGCTGGCACGGGGTACCGGCGTGGATTGTCGAGGTAACCGACGCCCGAACGGAGGAAACGGATCGAACCGCGAAATTCAACCTTTACCAGTATTTTGGCGTCAGGGAGTATTGGATCGTTTCACCGGATAAAAGGCAGGTGGTTCAGTATGTTTTAGACTCAAATGGACGGTATCAGCTACTGGCTGAAAAAAGTAATTCAGGCCTGGCACACGTTCAGGTACTGTCAGGGTTGGAAATTGATTGGGATGAGGTATTCGCTTAGTATTCCTAGAAATACCTTCACCAAAGCCATTTGCTAAAACAATTTATATAGAAACAAATTGTTTTAGCCATCTAAGCTCTGACTATTTGTAAAATGGCCTATATCATACGCTGATATAAGCCATTTCACTTTTAACAAAAATCGAAAATCCCTTTCTATTACTTATCCTAATAAATCGAAAACCATATCATGCCAAGCACACAATAAAAGTCGAAATAAACTTGCTTTAAACTTTAATCACAGACCAGTTAAATGGATCAAATATTATCTGTCAATTTGGCGTTTAACTAGAAATCGATTTAAGGTTATTTTCGAGCGATTTAAGACATTAAAAATTCAAGCTATACTCTTTATCAACTTTGATAAGATAATCGATTCTAGGGGCATTTATGACGCATTTATGACATAATCTATATCCTCTGGTATCCACACCTCTGTTTTAAGGTCTGGAACTACGCCAATTGACCTTTTAAGCTCCTCGATCATCGTGTGTTTTACATACTCGGCATTCTGTTCAGTCGTTCCAAGACAATCATGGATCGAAAAGAGGGGTACTTCAGGTCGTTCCTGGGTGATTCGGGCAACAATCCGGTTCAGGAAGACTTCTGCCTCAATCGATTGCAACAGTAAAGCAAGAGTACGGTGATCCTCTGATTTTAGTAGCTTAAGATTCTCAGCGATTAATGGAAACACCTGCTCGAACACATGCTTTCTTTCTACAATGAAGGGTCTCTTTTCGTCGTTGCGGGAAAACAGTACCGAGAAAACCATATCCTTTAGATGTTGCCTGGACTTAACTTTCCTGCCTGTTATCCGCTCTACCTCCTGTCCTAAATACTCATAGAACTGACCGTTACTAATACGATCTGTAAACGTTTTTACTCCATCTACTAATGAAGATTCTGCTTCATTTACATAGACTAACTCTGATTGTTTATGTGAGCTAGTTAAAGGAGTAATCTCAGAATCTGCGCACATAAGGGTACAGGGGGGTGAGGGGAAGGGTGCGTTACTATTACTATCTATAGTATATACTAGTATAGCATTGATAATAGATTCAGTTAGTAAGCACTGAATATCACTAGGGAGTTGCTTTAAATCCATTGTTTCAGTACTTCCTAATGGTTGATAAAACTCTTTTCTAAACAAAATGGTCGAAAAATAAGGTTGTGAACAGCTTAAATCTATACCCACCAATGGCTCACCTTGAAAAGTCAAAAAGTTACGCAACTCTTTTTTTAAATTGGTCAACGGCGAGTGAAACCGATGCCCGCTTTGATCCACCCGAAACTTACCCGTTTTCAGTACCAGGTGATTGATCATGGTTTGGTATGCGCTATACCGACTAGCTGCTTTTTGTCTCACTCTATGATCCGCGGAATGCGATTCTTGTTCATACAACTGATCGATATAATGCTGAGCTTGTTCTCTGTCAATCTCCAATCCTTCAAAGTGGCGGATTAAATGCGGGTACTGCTCATGGGCTAATTGGTCTAAAGCGTTTTCAAGAATTGTCTGCCTGACCAGTTTAGGATTCGTTAATTCTTCCATGACTGTTTTTACCCGGTACGGCTCTGTAAAGCGGTAAGCCCTCGATTTAAAGCCAACCATATAGACCTTATCGCATTCCAGTACCCCAACTGCTACTAAGTACCGCAGGTAATGTTGATAGTCACGTATCTTGTACTTTAGAAGTTTGGAGTATAAAGGAATGTACAAAACATCGTCAGCTTCGTCGGTGGCAAATAACCGATGGTCGTAAGCTGGTAATTCGCTGATCAGGCCGATAATGTATTTGAGATTTTCGATCCAAAGTCGGACATGTGGAGGATGTGCTTCCAAAAGCTGCTCCAGATTCAAGTTCTCAGGTAGTAATACTACTTTTTTAGTTGTCATTATGGTTCATAATTTTAGAAATACCAGTCGTGCATTTTAGCAAAAGCTGCAAAACCGCATTGCCTTCACATTTTTGTACACGACTGGTCGAAGTGTTAACTATTTGATTTTGCGGAAGAGCCCCTCTTTATCCCTTTCCAGATATCCTTTTTTGTACAATTTGTGCAGGCATGCGTAGGCCGTTCTTAGCGGGATGCTCGCATCAACGCCATTTGAAATGGCTCTAGCTCGTGGGAACCAAGCTTCGTCTGGCAGTGCATTATAGAATTTTCTTTCCGCTCCAGTCAGGTCTGAAAGATCCCCGCTAGGTACTAAGTCGTAAGTATCGAGGGCATGTCGATAGTATATATCCGACAACTCCATGGCACTTTTGAAATCGGCATCGCTGCATTCGATATCCCCACTAGACACCTTGCCTTCTTTATCGATCTTCTCCAACCGACGGGTTGCACTCAGTACCATTGCAAGTCGGAAAGTAATTAAGCCTAATCGGGTCGCAATCGCACTGGCGGAAGCCCCTAACTCCTTTTGCGTTTTTTCTAACAGCCCCTTAAAGTGCACATCAAGTTCTTCCCATTGTCCATCAGTCAACCGGAACTCAATCGAACTTTTCCCTAATTGACTTACTCGTTCAGCTAACCATTGCCCGAATTTTTCAATTTTTGCTTCTTTGTCGGTTGTGTGATTAGAAGGGGCAACTTTGCGCCATTCTGGAACGTCATGGTAGGTATAAAAAATAAACCGGCTAAACAACCCATTCTCGGTTGATGGAATAATTCCCCTCAGTTGCCCTGGTGTCCCGGTCAGAACCATTGCCAGTCGAGGATTATTGATCTCTACATACTCATTTTTGGTCTTCCGACGCAAGGAAATGGTTTCATGATGGAAAGCCTTCCGAAGAATGTCCGAGATATTACCCCACTCCTGCTTTAAAGTGTTCGCCAGCGTGTCAGCTTCCGTTTCACAAATAATCCCATACCCTCCATTGTTGTTCAGCTGATCAATTATTGCGGCTGCACTGATATTGGCAGGGATAAAAAGCATTTTCAGCTCACCCTCGTTTTCATTGAGGTAAAAAGTCGTTTTAGACTCAGGATCAACTGCCTCATCACTAATGTTCTTTGCTTTTTCATGAAGTGGTAATGCTAATAGCTTGGCCCAAGTCATGTTTCCTTTTCCACTGGCAGGCGGAGCAATAATAAATATGTATAAATTTGGGTGTACTCGGCTGCCAGCATAAATGCCAGAAACTGAATCAAAGCATCCACTCAAAATCCCTAATACAGAGGTTAAGAAAACATCCCGTTCTCTGTTGTCTTTAAACTCCTCGCATAAGTTTTTAAGAAATCGAGGTAACCGGTCGTACACCGACGCCGGAATAAATGGTGTATTCTCAGCGTCCACGGTAGTTGTTGTTTAAACTTTTAACCTTGCTTTTCTCTAACATCTGATTAACGGCCTGTTCCGTGTAATAGATCTTGTGACCGATTTGGCTGAACTCGATCAATCCATCATCCCGCCAGTTCTGAAGGGTTCGTTTGCTCACCTTGAGCTTTTTACATAAGTCGTCGTTGTCGTAGACAGCCTGTCTACCCTCATGGGTGTTTCGTGTGGTTGCCTGAATCATTTCCTCCAGGTCCCGGACCAAGCCTACGAAATCGGTCTTAGTCATTAATTCAACATGCATGTTTGTTTGGTTTAATTCGTATAGCTACGTGCTGTAGAATGGGACAAACGTACTCGGAATAGCATGGCGCGAATGGGGGTAGAATGAGCCAGGTAGAATGGGGGTAGAATCACAAAAAAGGCCGAATGGGGTTCCCAAACGGCCTTAAATGAATTTTGGCAAAAAACTATTTCTAAGAAATTTCAAAAGTTTCTAGAAGGGTAGATCGTCAAGTAGATTTTTTAGCGGGCAGCTCTTCTCTTAGTGCATCGATCACGATGTTAATATCTCTTAACTTTAATTCACTTTTGGGGTGTTTCGTACGGTGTAAATCTTTTTTCTCCAAGGTCTTACCTTGCAATTGAAAAGCTTTGACCGCCATATCCCAGTGTTCCCCATTCTCCAAAAAACCAACATCAATCATTTCATGAATCAGATATTGTAACTGATTCGTTGCTCCAAGCCAGGTTACTTTTTCCTCGATTGGATTCATAAAAAGTTTTCTAAAAATTTTGAGTTCCGTATTTTGGGAAATTAATCCTCGAAGTTTGAGCTTAACAAAGATCGCATCAACACAATTATAAAGAATTGTCTTGTTCGTTAACTTGACCCTGAAGTGGCCACTTTCTGAAGATGCAACGGGAAGAGTAGTTTGAAAATCTTGGTTACTAGGTGCAGATTGAAAGAAAGACGGAGAAGGTCGATAGTTGCTTCTGATATGATCAAATATCCGGTTCAGCGACTCCATTAAACTATCTTTGTAACTAAATGTAGACTTTTCTGTCTGCGCAGTTAAGCGAAGAAGATATTGCACTAAGCTAGGCAATTGCAATTTCCAGTCTTCTGCTGACAGTAGTTCATTATATTCCCGATCAATCTTTTCAATAGTTAACTTTTCTTCGCGTTTTGCTTTTTTATCTACGAAGTAGTCAAGAGAAAATACGTCCCATTGACCATCATCATAAAATTTCCCGACAAAATGTACCCGAATTTGATGGTTATCAAAGTCATATTGGACATCATCAACATGCTCTTCCTCAAAACCAAATTCGTTTCCGATTTCGTCAGTAGCTTCAAATATATAGGAAGTAATAGAACGATCTCGCCCTTCATCTGTCAATATCTCTTCATAAAAAGCGAAGTATTTAGGCCAAATAGAGGTCATCACATAGTAGTTTGGGCGCAAGTATACTGACAAAATTTCAATAGTACTCCTTTGCTTGGCTAAACATATTTTTGATTAAAACTCTATTAATTGAGAATGATATAAAAAAGTCCCAGTAGCATATTTACCGCTACTGGGATTGTCATTTCTTAATTTACAATGTTTTCCATTCTCAATTCAAGCAGAAGCCGTACATTCTTTGCATAATGAAAGACATTTCTTAATTTAAGAAGAAGCAGTAATGTTTCTTCCGAATAGAAGATCGTGCGATTAATCTGGTGGAATTCTATTAAACCCTGGCCACGCCATACCTGTAGTGTACGTTTACTAATTTGTAGTCGGACGCTTAAATAGTCATCATCATACATTCTAATCTCACCTTGAACAATCTGTGACCGCCTCCGAATGGAAGTTTCCTGGTTTTTAATCCAATTAAGGCATCCTTCAACACTTAGTGTTATTTTAAATGATTTCATAAAATTCAATCTGTTTTTACCGAAACAGGACGGTTTTGTGTTTGTTTCGGTACGAATTTAAGCAAGCACCTTATCCAAAAACTTGGTAGAATTACATAGGTAGAAGGTTGGTAGAATGTAGCCCTACCTCTTAGGTTAGAAATAGTGAGATTTCTGCCTGCAAGAGAAGCATTCTATTGATGCTGCTTGGAAGAAAAACTGGAAGAAAATTTATTGAGGTAGTATGACAAGTAGAAAATCTCAGCTTATGTAGGTCAGGTCTTTTTTTATAATGCTTTGCGTCTAATTAATGAAGTATTCAACTATTTCTCAAGGGCCTCCTTGCCTGCCTGAATTGGCCCGCTGTTCTAAATGTTTCAGTAATGTTACAGTAACAAACCAAAAACACCTTACAAATCACTGAAATTCAGCTTTTTGTAAGGTGTTGTTTGTACCGGGAGCCGGACTCGAACCGGCATGCCCTTGCAGACATTGGTGTTTGAGACCAACGCGTCTACCGATTCCGCCATCCCGGCATTCTTACGGCGCGTGTCGCTCAAGCGAACGTGGGTGCAAAAGTAGGATTAATAATGAATAATGAACAATGAATACTGAATATTTTTTGTGCCGGGGCCGTCAAAAGCAGTCCCTGCACGCTAAATTCCTTCCTTTTACCGCCCACTCAGATCCGGTTATTCATACCGTAACGCTTCAATTGGATCGAGACGGGACGCTTTAAAAGCCGGGTATATCCCTGAAAATAAGCCGACTGACACGCAGACCAGAATACCGATCGCCATCCAGAACCAGGGTACGACGAAACTTCCGTTACCCCGGCTCACCACGGTCGAAATCAGGTTGCCAATCCCGATGCCTAACAGAATACCGCCAATCCCGCCGATGATACAGATCACAATGGCTTCGATCAGGAACTGCTCCCGGATACGCTTTGGCGTTGCTCCCAGTGATTTGCGGATGCCAATTTCGCGGGTGCGTTCCGTAACCGATACCAGCATGATGTTCATCAACGCAATGGCCGCCCCCAACAGGGTAATGAATCCGATGCCAAAACCGCCGATGCGGAGGTAACTCGTGATGTTTTCAAAGTCCTTCGCCAGCTCGTCGGCCCGCTTGATTTCGAAGGTATCGGGCTTGCCGAGCGGATCATGACGGATCTGGCGCATCAGCCCCCGGGCCTCGTCGACTGCCGTTTCGGCATCGCCCATGTTCGGAACCGATCCCGTTATGTCGAAGGTCAGCGTCCGGTTGGCCGCCATCGCCCGGGCATTTTCCAGCGGCACCAGCACCTGCCGGTCGTCTCCCCCACCCGAAAAACCGCCTTTTTTTTCCAGAACCCCAACAACTTTGTATTTGCCCCCCAGAATATTAATTTCCTTGTTCAACGGATTCTGGTTCCGGTCAAATAACGTCGTGACGATTTCATTGCCGATGATGGTTACGTTCAGGGATTTCTCTAAATCGGTGGCCGAGAAATTCCGGCCCGACTGGAGTTTCAGAGCTTTGATACCCAGGTAATTATCGTCAATACCGATCAATTGAACGTTCGGATTGGTTTTTTTAGACGCGTATTTGATCTGGGCGGCTCCGGTCACGGCGGCATAAACCGCAATATTTTCCCCTTGCTGAAACCGCCGTTTAAACGTCATCGCCTGGTGATAATCGATGGGCGGCACGCGCTTTTCGGAACGACCGCCAAACCGCCGGTACATCTGCGGCCCCTGAATGTCGAACGTATTGGCACCAAGTCCGGCGAAACTGTTGTCAACGGAACTCTGTATGCCATCAATCGCGGTCAGGATGCCGACCAGTGACGTTATGCCGATGGCGATGATGAGCGACGTCAAAATCGTTCGCAAACGGTTTGAGATAATGGATCGCAGGCCTTCACGGATATTTTCGAGGAGATTCATAGCTTGTCGGGTTGGTGGCGTGAACGATTTAAGAAGTGAAGGCTGACTTTTAATCCGTCCTCCAGGTTCTCATTCCTTCGCTCCCCATAACTTTTTAGCATAAAAATTGCTTATCTTCGTTGAATACGGGTAGATACAAAGCTACTCAAAACAGCTAAAAAAAAGATTACCGATGAAAAGGCTGCTATTACCGCTCATCCTGATTTTGGCATTAACGACGCCACTCTTTGCGTCGAAAATCCTGATACCGATGGATGAAAGTCAGAAGAATCACCTGAAAGCTTATGGCATTGCCTACTGGGTATTACGCCAGTACGACACCGAAGTCGATTGGCTGCTGAACTACCGGGGAGGCAGTTTCATGATGCCGCATACCCAGAAATTTGTCAATGAAATGGTGATTCGGGGTGTTAGTTATGAGGTCATTTCCGATGCGCAGGGTGGTCAGATCATCGCCGAAGTGTCGTCGCCCGACGTCAATATGGATGCCGTTAAATTGCAGAAAGCGCCCAAAGTTGCCGTCTATTCCCCCAAAACCAAGCAGCCTTGGGATGATGCCGTGACGCTGGTGATGACCTACGCCGAAATTCCGTACGAAACGGTTTTTGACGAAGATGTGATGGATGGCAAACTGGCTCAGTACGACTGGCTGCACCTTCACCACGAAGATTTTACGGGCCAGTACGGCAAATTTTTTCAGTTTCGCGATCAGCCCTGGTACCAGGCACAGAAGCGGGAGTCCGAATTGATTGCCAAGAAATACGGCTATACCAAAGTGTCGGAACTGAAACGGAATGTGGTCAAAAAAATCCGGGATTACTGCCTGGGGGGTGGGTATATGTTCGCCATGTGTAACGCTACCGATACGTACGACATCGCGCTGGCTACCCAGAACACCGACATCGCGGAATCGATCTATGACGGTGATGCCGCCGACCCGGCAGCCAACAGCAAACTGGATTACAGCCAGACGCAGGCCTTCCGCAATTTTCAGGTCTACATCAATCCGTACCAAATCGAGTTTTCGAACATCGACAACCAGCCCGAAGAACGCGGCCTGATCGAGCAAAACGATTATTTTACGCTGTTCCAGTTCTCGGCCAAATGGGACCCGATTCCGACCATGTTGACCCAAAACCACATGAACATCATCAAGGGGTTTATGGGGCAGACAACGGCCTTTAAGAAAGCCTTCATCAAACCGGAAGTGGTGATTCTGGCCGAAAACCGGGCCGCCAACGAAGCCCGGTATATTCATGCTCCGTTTGGAAAAGGATTCTTTACGTTTTACGGTGGACACGACCCAGAAGATTACCGCCATGAAATCAACGAAGAACCAACGGATTTGAACCTGCACCCCAACTCTGCCGGTTATCGTCTGATTCTGAACAACATCCTGTTCCCGGCGGCCAAAAAGAAAAAGCAGAAAACGTAGAACTAGTTTATGGTTTACGGTTTACAGTGGCTGACGCTTTATCCTTCACGCGTCAGCCACCGTAAACTATAAACCGTAAACCGTAAACTATAAACTGTAAACTATAAACCGTAAAAAATCGGGTATCGAGCGTCTGGTTAAATCCTGACGCTCGATACCCGATTTTTGGTTTTTCTCATCTAACTAGCCGTGTGCGATGCCGTTAAAATCCAACGGTTTCATCTCCCAAAGTTTCCACTTCAACCACTAAACTTACGTGTTCAGTGACTGCATCATTGAATGAAGTTCCGAAAGGTGTGACCTTTGGTGTACGAAAGCGTCGGCTTTCCACCACAGTAAACAACACCACACACGAAACTCATGAACTCATTTGCAACCACCCAGGCCACGCTCAACTTATCCCATGTGGCCATTCGCGAGGCCGATCTCGATCTGGCGGCTACCTGCGGCATCAAGTACTGGTTTTTGCCGACATTGCCCAACTCCAGGGTTGATTCCGGCGTGGTCTGGCTGGCGGCCGGGGCCAGCGGTACGGCTTTGCACGCGCATTCGGACGAAGATGAATATTTTTCGGTTGAGTACGGCGAACTGGAAATTTTCGTCGATGATCGCTGGATTCGCCTGACAGCCGGTCAATCGCTAACGGTTCCCGCCGGAAGCCGGCATACGTTACGCAATCAGTCGGGGCATTCCTGCCTGTATTTTTACAGCATTACCCCCGAATACGCTTCTTTTATTTAACAGATTTCGTAATCGACCAATACCGCACGAACGTTGCGCATCCGGAATCGATGCGTCTGTAAACCAGTGTCTTACTTTTCCAAACAACAAATCATGAACGCAAAAAAAATCCTTTTCGCCACCATTCCCGCCGACGGGCATTTCAATCCGCTGACGGGCATTGCCAAGCATTTGCAGGAGCTGGGCCACGATGTGCGCTGGTATACCGGCGGTCACTACCTGACCAAAGCCGAAAAACTTGGCATTCCGGTCTATCCGTTTCAGACGGCCAACTTAGTGAATCAGGACAATCTGGAAGAACTGTTTCCCGAAAGAAAGCAAATCAAAGGCACCATCGACCGGCTTCGGTTCGACATCAACAACGTCTTCCTGAACCGGGCTCCCGAATTTGTCGCTGATCTGACCGACCTCTACCAGGAATTCCCATTCGAATTGCTCGTGTGCGATGTGTTATTTACCGGAGCGCCTTTTATCAAGCAATTATTGAATGTCCCGGTCGTCGCGATTGGCATTGTTCCGCTCTCCGAAACGTCGAGGGATCTGCCCCCCGCCGGAATGGGCCTGGAACCGGCAACCGGTTTTTGGGGAAAACGCAAGCAGGACGTGCTGCGTTATGTGACCCAAAACATCCTGTTTAAACCCTGTACCGATCTTTACAACAAATTCCTGATTCAGCACGGTCTTAAGCCAACGCAGGATTTTGTGTTCGATGCCTTCATCCGTAGTGCCGATGTGTATCTGCAAAGTGGTGTTCCCGGTTTTGAATATACCCGGAAGGATATGAGCAAAAACGTGCGGTTTGTGGGCCCTCTCCTGCCCTTCAGCAAAGGCAACCGGCATTCGTTCAACCACTACGACCAACTTAAGCTTTACCGGAAAATTGTTCTGGTTACCCAGGGAACGGTCGAACGTGATCCGGAGAAAATTATCGTTCCCACGCTCGAAGCCTTCAAGAATTCAGATTACCTCGTGATTGCGACCACCGGCGGGTCGCAAACGGATGCCCTGCGGGCCCGGTATCCGCAAGCCAATTTCATCATCGAAGATTTTATTGACTTCAACGAAATCATGCCGTATTGTGATGTCTACGTTACCAATGGCGGCTACGGCGGGGTGATGTTGAGCATTCAGAACGGGTTACCGATGGTAGCTGCGGGGGTTCATGAAGGAAAAAGCGAGATTACCGCCCGCATTGGGTATTTTAAACTCGGCGTCAACCTGAAAACCGAAACGCCGACACCGGACCAGATTCGCACGCAGGTTAAAACCGTGATGAGTGATCCCGAATATCGTCGGAATATTGCCAAACTGAAAGGTGAATTCTCGGCCTACAATCCGAATGAATTGTGCGAAACCTACATCGCTGAAGTATTGGGGGAATCACTCCGGCCACAAACCAAATCCAGCCCTGAAAGCGTGAAAATGCTGGTATAACGTTCCATTTTTCCACACCAAACACAACCATGAAAAAAATAGCGTTAAGGGTCATTAGCCCCTTGTTGGTTCTTCTCCTAATCAGTACCGCCATCACCAGTTGCAGCAAAGACAACGATTCGGAACCCGGCCCCGGCGGTTTCGTACCTAAAAATATGGCAGGTAAGTGGCTGCACGGCAACTTTGCCATGGCCAATTTCTGGGGCTACGACGGCAGCTACCAGGGCAATCCGTTTGAACAATCCGTTGCTTTCGATTTCAAGTCCAGTGGCCATTTCGAAATGTACTACATCGGTGTCGCCAACGACTACGGCTGCCGAACGGAATCACTGAGTTCTTTCAAAGGGAAAGTCGATTTTGACGAAGCCGCGAAAACCTTCACCATCACACCCAGCGAAGGCACCTACCGCGGATTCTATTCCTGTGCGTCGAACCGGAATTTCAACCGCAAAGCCACCTCGGAAGAACTGAAAAAACAACAGAAAACGTTCAAATACAGCTTCACGGAAGACGGCAAGTGGCTGATGATCGAGGGAAGTTCGTTCAAAACCACAACCTGGTAATAAATCGGGTTTTTATCCATAATCCACACGCCTTCTGCCAATGAGTAAACGGTCGGGATGTGTCGTAAACTGCTCGTTTTCTGCGCAAAATGGCACCTCCCGCACCTTTTTCCCCGTGTATCTTTGTACCCAAGATCGGCTGGTAAGCCCGTCAATTCAAACAACAACTACTAGAAAAACATGAAAAAATTAACACTACTGACGCTCCTGGCGTGGCTCATCGCCGTTGCCTTAATGCCTTCTGCCAAAGCGCAAACCGTCGAAAAAGGCGAGAAATTTTTGAACGCCGGTATTGGTCTGGGCACCTATACCTACCGGGGGTTGCCCATCGGCGCTTCTTTTGAATATACCGTAAAAGACAATCTGTCCGTCGGCGGTTCGTTCGATTTTTCCCGCTATGGGTACAACAGCGGTGGTTACAAATGGAATTATACGTTTCTGTTTTTTACCGCCCGCGGCACTTACCACTTCGGTGAACTCCTGGACGTGAGCGACAGCAAATTCGACCCGTATGCCGGTATTTCCCTGGGCGTTCGGACGTCATCCTATAGTGATTCCTACGGCTCTTCGCGCGATTATTACAGCCCCTACGGCACCGGCATGTTCCTCGGTCTTCACCTGGGTTCGCGGTATATGTTTTCGGAAAAAATCGGCGGTTTTGCCGAAGTGGGCTACGGTGTTTCCGTTTTACGGCTGGGTTTGACGGCCAAATTCAAGTAAAACGGCACACGTCCATGAAAAAGAACTTTTTTGTAGTAGCGTTCATAGTGGTCGCCGGTGGGTGGTGGATAGCCGCCCGTCCCGGCGACATTGTGACCGACCTGGGTCTGACGAACGAACAGGTGCAGGAGACGGCTTTTACCAACGTTACGTCCGACCAGCTCACCGCTCCGTATTCGCCGAAGGTCCGGCAACTGGCCAAGAACATCCCGAACGGTTCAAGGGTAGCCGCCGTGCAGGCGCTGGGGGGCGTGGTTCGGTCCTGCGTTAGCTCAACCGCTTTTAAAAACCGGTATCAGGATTGGTTGAAATCCAAATACGGAATTTCCGATGAACAGACCCGCGAGGCTGCCAGAACCAAAAACACCTCCGTGGATGACCTGCAAACGGCTTATCATCAGCAGGCTGCCCAGGTTCAGAACGCTTATAGCCAGATGCCCCCGGCCACGCTGGCGATGATGATTCAAAGTCAGATACAGATGCTGCAACAGGCTGTTTCCGAAGCCGAAGGGGATGAAAAAACCGCCAAAACGAAGGAATTGACCGAGTTGAAGCGGTTGCAGGCGCTGTCGAAAACGAAACCCGACGAGTTTAAGAAGCAATACGTAGCCAACTTCGACAAGATGCTTCACCAGGAAATGGCGAAGAATGCAGACAGGTTGGAAGACGATCTGGCAAAATCGAAACATAAAGCTGATGATTACCAGAAACGACTGGCTGACTACAAAGCAGCTTCCAATCTTAATACCGTGTTGAAGCAGCGGCTGAACGAGTTCATTGCTCTCACCGGCAGCGTCGACTTTGATGCGCAACTTATGAAACGCGGTTCTAAAATGGAATTTGTCAATCCGGAATACCGCACCAAATCCAGCAACTGGAAACTGTTGTTCCGAATGGGGAAAGAGCCGGTTTTGGCAGCCCGTTCATTTGCCCAAAACTGGGTAAACGAGTTGGAAACCAAAAAATAAACGCTTGTTCATAAATTCAGGTTAAATCTGGAAATTCTGCGGGCACTGTCGGCAGAATTTCTCTTTTCGGCCCTTTCTTGAGCATCCGCCCGTCGACAGCCTGTTGAGCCGGGGTTACGCCCTGGTGACGGCCTACCGCGAAGACCTTGCCTCCGACGAAGCCAGCACCCGGTTTACGACCGGTGTTCACGTGTTGTATCCGGAATTTCAAAAACAGGGCGATAATTTTGGCACCATTGCCGCCTGGGCCTGGGGGTTGAGCCGGATTATGGACTATCTGCAAACCGACCCCGCCATCGATGCAAAACGGGTGGCGGTATTTGGCTGGTCGCGGTTGGGGAAGGCGGCTTTGTGGGCGGGTGCCACCGATCCGCGTTTTGCGATGGTGCTCAGCCACGAGTCCGGAGCGGGGGGAGCCAAGCTGTTTCGGCGGGGTGTGGGCGAAACCATTCGGCGACTCAATACGGTATTCCCGCATTGGTATTGTGGAAATTTTCGAAAATACATGGACCGGGACACAACTCTGCCCTTCGATCAGCACCTGGTTATTTCCCTCATTGCCCCGCGACCGGTTTATATTGCCAGTGCTCAGGACGACAAGGGTTCGGATCCGGCCGGTGAGTTTGCCGCAGCAAAAGCCGCCGATGGAGTGTACCGGTTTTTGGGAACGAACGGTTTGCCGACCGCAACGATGCCGCCCCTGAATGAATCGGTTCAGGGCCAGATCGGGTACCACATCCGGCCGGGTGGGCACGATGTTTTATGGTATGACTGGTCTCAGTATCTGCGGTTTGCGGATAACCATTTCAAAGCCGCACCCAAAAATTAACCGGCGGTCAGCTGGTACGCTTTCGGATTGTGACCGGTCCATTTTTTGAAAGCCCGGCGGAACGAACTGGGTTCGTCGTAGCCCATGACGGAGGCAATTTCATTGATATTATGCTGGTTCGTGCGAATCAGGCGCAGGGCAATATCGCGACGGGCGTAGTCGATAATTTCGCGAAACGTAACATCTTCGGCCTGCAAACGGCGTTGCAACGAGCGAACCGATAAACCCAGTTCGTCGGCCACATCTTCAATCTGCGCACTTTGCTGGTGATCGAGCCGACGCAGAACAATCGTCCGGGCCTGTTCGGCGAGGGGTTGGGTTGTCAGATAACCCGTCCCGTATTCCATTGCCTGACAAACGCGGTTGTATAAATCGTTCGGGTTGATTCCCATCCGATGGCAAATAGCGTCGATGTGGTCTTTATTGCCGTTCAGGGCGACGTTCAGAATGGTTTTTAACGAGTTAAACGGGGTCGGTTGTGAGTACATTTCCGTATACGAGAACTAGGTGAATTACTTAAATCGGTTACAAGTAATTCAAGTTTCTCCCCCGCCGAAATGCCAAACTATCTAAAGTGCGTGAATCGTTATCTGAAATGCTATTTTAGCCTGTTCAACTGACATCACAAACTAAACCAGTTGGCGACCATTTGGGAAGGTCGGGTACTTTCCAGCTGCTGCTCCATTTTGTCGGGAATTTTGGGAAAGAAGTCAATTCCGGTCCGTTTTTCAACTTCGTCCACCGTCACCACGAACTGTTTCAAAGAACCATCGGACTCCTCATTTTTCAGCAGAAAAGCAATCATGCGGATGTCCGGGTTGTTGCAATACAGAAGCACTTTGTAGTAGTATTCGGGAACGGCGATCTGGTTTTTCCGGCCAATGGTTGGCAAACCGGGGCGCAAAACCGGGCCGGTGACCACATAAAGCCCTTTATCCCGCAAAGCCCAGACCCGGACCTGTTCTTCAAGCCGTTTCCAGATGCCGCGGTTAAAATCCGGAACCTGCGGACTGATGTTGCTCATATAGAACGTTTGCTTCATCATCTGCTTCGAAAACTTGAAGTCTCCCGCCGGCGCCAAATGCCCCCGATCGTAGCCGGAGCGCGAATAATCCGACGACAGCGCCGAGCCGGTTTCCACCAGCGGATCGGGCTGAAACTGCTCATTTTTCCGCTCGGCATCGCCCAGAATTTCATCTTCCAGCAACGGATACGACACCCAGTCGGCCTGCTCATAGTCTTCCCGATACCGCAGGGTGTAGCCGTCGTGCCGAATAATTTCGTCGGTAGGCTGAAAAGCGGGCAGCGTAAAATCGACAGCTTTTTCGAAATCAAAAAGCGTTTTCCGGGAATTACCGCCGGGAATACCGCCCGCTGTTTTCCCCTCCGATTTGGCTTTCTCCAACATCGAACGGTCGTCACTGGCTTCCGTGTCGGTGTTGTCCGATTCGGCTTCCGTCGTTGGCTCGGGTGCCTTGTACGGATTCTGTTCGGAAACCCGGCGGGACGATTTGATGCCGACGAGACTTTTTATATCATTCCAGAAAGCCACAACGGGTTCAGTACGACCGCCGTAGTGCAGAAAAAGACCAATGAGAAAAAAAACAAACAGAATAACCAGCGTATTGCTACGCAACCTAAATCCGCGCTGGTAGTAGCGCCGGGCACGAGAGGACGAACGAAAAAACATGGCGCTAAGTTACGAATACAATCAATAGTTGGCAGAAGATAATTGTTACTGAATACAAGATAAAGGTTATTAATTTTGTCCTTCTTGCCCACTCCCCGTTGAACTGCATGTCAAGCTTAAAAATTATCGTAATCGGTGGAGGTGCTGCCGGTTTTTTTGGTGCCATCACGGCCGCAGAACGTTTTCCGGAGGCCGATATCACGCTGCTCGAAAAAAGTAAAGCGGTATTGAATAAAGTCCGAATTTCGGGCGGAGGGCGCTGCAACGTGACCCATTCGTGTTTCGACAACCGGAAACTGGTCAAAAACTACCCGCGTGGCGAAACCTTTTTGCGTCCGCTGCTCAAACAATTCGATGCGGCATCGACCGTCAGCTGGTTCGAAAACCGGGGCGTTCGCCTGAAAACCGAAGCCGACGGCCGGATGTTTCCGGTTACCGATTCATCCGAAACGATCATTTCGTGTTTACTCCAGGAAGCCGCCCGATTCGGCGTACGAATCCG
This sequence comes from Larkinella knui, assembly GCF_003858645.1. GTDB lineage: Bacteria > Bacteroidota > Bacteroidia > Cytophagales > Spirosomataceae > Larkinella > Larkinella knui. Next base: position 1,965,691 of record NZ_RQJP01000001.1, read on the forward strand.
CACCAGTTGTGGGGTGAAATCCCTGTCGCGGGTTGGCGAACAGTGGCAGATCGAAACGTTTTCCGACGAAACCCTGGTGGCCGACCGGATTCTGCTGGCCGTTGGCGGTTATCCACAGGCGGTTTCGTACGGCTGGATTCCGGGGCTCGACGAACCGGAACCCGCCAGCAAAACCCTGGTTTCGCCGGTTCCTTCACTCTTTACATTCAATACGCCCGACAGCCCGTTGCTGGCCCTGGCGGGCGTTTCCGTGCCGGATGCCATGATCCGGATTTCCGGAACGAAACAGGAACAGCGGGGTCCGGTATTGATTACGCACTGGGGGTTCAGCGGACCGGCGGTTTTGCGGCTTTCGGCCTGGGCCGCCCGCGAACTGGCAGAGCTGGATTATCGCCACGAAATCCGCATCAACTGGCTGGCCGCCCTGAACGAAAACCAGATTCGGGACCAGATGCAAACCTTCAAGCAGCAGCATCCCAAAAAACAGGTTGCCACCCAATCGCTTTTTGGTTTGCCCGCCCGGTTGTGGTCGGCGCTGGCCACCGAGGCCGGTATTTCGCCCGCCGAACGCTGGGCCGAATTACCCGGAAAAGCCCAGAACCGACTCATCAACTTGTTGACAAACAGCACCTATGCGGTTTCCGGAAAGAGCACGTTCAAGGAAGAATTTGTGACCTGTGGTGGTATTTCGCCCGACGCTCTTCATCCCGAAACGCTGGAATGTCAGGCCCATCCGGGTTTATTTTTCGCGGGCGAGGTGCTCAATATCGACGGTATTACGGGCGGTTTTAACTTCCAGAACGCCTGGACCACGGGCTATGTGGCCGGTAAACACATTGGACTGTAGGCGATTTTGGCGTAAACGTTTTTCACTTCGTCACAAATTCCCGGATCGTTTTCAGCAAACCCGCCCCCGGATTTCAACAATCCTGGCGGTGTTACTCCCCGTGAATTTAATGTGTTCATTGTTAAATGGGCCGCAAATTCGTCGGTAAACAGTAAGTTAGGCGCTTAGAAATCCATACTATTGTGTCACCTACTCGATTAGTTCCCATTTGGCCTTTGAACCGGCCCTTAAAACAATGATGATCGAACAGATTCAGGCAGCCGTCAACTTTATAAGAGCCTTCAACGCACCCCAGCCCACGATGGGAATCATTCTCGGTACGGGCCTGGGCGCGCTGGCGAAAGAGGTGAAAGTCGATGTTGAAATACCGTACGAAACCATTCCCGATTTTCCGGTATCCACCGTCGAATCGCATTCGGGCAAACTGCTCCTGGGTACCTTGTCGGGCAAACCGGTGGTGGTGATGCAGGGGCGGTTTCATTTTTACGAAGGCTATACGATGCAACAGGTGACGTTTCCCGTCCGGGTGATGAAATGGCTGGGCATCAAAACCCTGCTGATTTCCAACGCCAGCGGTGGGCTGAATCCCGCTTTTCGGGTGAGCGATCTGATGATCATCGAAGATCACCTTAGTTTGCTGTTGCCTCAGAATCCGCTAACCGGAAAAAATCCCACTGAATTTGGTGACCGCTTTCCCGATATGAGCGAACCTTACGACCCGGATCTGATCCGGAAGGCTACTGCCATCGCGCACGAGTTGGGCTTTCCGATTCAAAAAGGGGTCTATGTGGGCGTCGCCGGCCCCCAGTTGGAAACCAAAGCCGAATACCGGCTGCTTCGCCAATGGGGTGCTGATGCGGTTGGCATGTCGACGGTGCCGGAGGTTATTGTGGCCCATCAAATGGGTATTCAGGTCTTTGCCTGTTCGGTGATTACGGATTTGTGCATCCCGGAAAACCTGGAAAAAGCCAGTCTACCAAAAATTCTGGCGGCAGCCGCAGTAGCCGAACCAAAGCTGACGGCTTTGATGAAGGAATTGGTGAACCGAATCTAGACTGTATTGCAACGATGTCTGTCCTCCATCCAGCTTCCGATTTTTCGGGTAATCACAACGTCTTCAAAAACGAGTCGACCGGCACCCTTACGGTCGTAGCTCAACTGTATCTGTATGGTTCCGTCGCATCGGATGACCTGGCCCAACGCATTGCCTACAATGTGGAGCGGGTCTGGGATCGTCCCGAAATTATTCTCTCGCTCGACGAACAGGATTTCCTGATCCGGTTTCAGGTTACCGGTATCTACATCGACGATCCCCGACCGCTGCTGACCAAAAACCGGGATTACAAAAAGCTGTTTTTTCGGATCGAAACGGAAACCGACAATCCGCTGGGCGGCATTTCGTATATGGATGGACGCAATAGCAACACCGGTTTTCTGCGACTCGACAACGTGGCCTTCGACGGCTCGACCACCGAGGCTCACGAAGTTGGGCACGGCTGGGGGCTCGTTCCGGGTACGCCCGACGGCCATCCGCTGGATCTCAACCTGATTGGAAAAGGGCAACCGGGCATCATGTATCCGCGCGGGACGCTGGTCGATCCGCAATACCAGTGGAATCCGTCGGCCCGGCCCGGCGAATTTGGCGGCACCCTCAAACCCGACAAACGGATTGTGACGATGGAAGATATTGCCATGCTGGGACTCGATCAACTGGACTACGACTGGCAGGGACGCGCCCGGCTGGGTGGTCTGACTAATGTGTATCACGAAGGGAAATCGCCGTTCCCACTGGCCTAATTCCCAGGTACTCAGTATACTTTCTGGAAATACTCCGTTGCCATTCGGTTCGAGTTGAAAAACGCATTGACATCGTTCATGCTTTGCAGCGTCAGCTTATTCCACTCATCCGGTTTTTCGTAGTAAAGCGGCAGGATTTCGTTTTCCAGCTGATCGAAAAAAAAGGTACGGTCGTGCGCATCCCGCTCTTCGGGCGACAAACCGGGCGCGGCAACCGGAACAATGAACGCATTTTTCTGGTGTTCCGCAAACTCGCAAATCCAGCCGTCGAACGTCGAAAAGTTGATCCCGGCATTCATGGCCGCCGTCATACCGCTCGTGCCGGATGCTTCCCGTGTAACCACCGGCGTGTTGAGCCAGAGATCCGAACCGTCTTTCAACTGTTTCGATAAAGCCAGTTCGTAGCCCGTCAAAACCGCCATGTTTTTGTGTAAATGGCTCCGATACACCAGCGAATTGAAGGTGTGGGTGGCCCCTTCGTCGGACGGATACGGTTTGCCGGCCCAGATAAACTGAATCGGATACTTGGGATGGTTCATCAGGTGGTGGAAACGCTCATCGTCCTGCACCAGCAAATCGGGGCGTTTGTATCCGGCAAACCGGCGGGCCCAGACCATCGTCAGCACATCCGGGTCGAACAATTTTCCTGCCTGATCGGCCACGGTTTTAAACAAGGTTGCTTTCAGGCTTTTTTTGCGCCCGGCAATGGCCTTCAGGTCATTTCGGTTTCTGGCATTTTCCAGTTCCGTATCGGCCCAATACCGCTGATTCTGAGCGTTCGTAACGTGCGTAATTTCGGGAATACCGGCATAGCTTCCCCACATATGCCGCGACACTTCGCCGTGCAAGCGGGAAACTCCGTTGGCCTTTCGACTCAGCCGCAAAGCCGCCAGCGAGTGATTGAACACATTGTCTTCCGTTCCGGTGATTTCCCGCACGGTCTCCAGCGGTACCTTCCCAAAAAAACTCATGACGTTGAGCTGGTTGATGTCGTGCTTTTCGTTCCCCGCTTCTTCGGGAGTGTGGGTCGTAAAGACCATCCGCCGACGAACTTCCTCCGCACTTCCATACTTCTGATAGAGGTGAAAAGCCGCCGAAACCGCATGGGCCTCGTTCAGGTGATAGACCTCCGGTTCGTAGCCCAGTTCATCGAGCAGCCGGGCCCCGCCCAGCCCCAGCACCATGCACTGGGCAAGTTTGGCGGACGTAATGCTGTCATACAACCGGTGAGAAATGGAACGGGCCAGCCAGTCGTTGCCGTCGATATCGGTGGTCAGAAAAAACATCGGAACCGTATTAAAATGCTTTGGATCAAGGTAATAGGCCTTCACCCAAACCGGCGTATGATGCACCTCGATCGTAAACTGAATACCGGTATCTTCCAGAAAACTGTATATTTTTTCCCGAAACAGCACATCCATCGCATTGTCGGTTTTCCGCGTCTGGTCGTAGTAGCCATATTTCCACAGGATTCCGATACCGATTACATTCTGCTTCAGCTCGTAGGCACTCCGCATGTGCGAACCGGCCAGAAAGCCCAGGCCACCGGAATAGGTTTTCAAAGCCTGGTCGATGGCGAATTCCATCGAAAAATAGGCAACGGATTTTGCGAACTGAGGGTCAAATTTGTAAGGATGGCGGAACGCCTGAGGCAGGTTCGATTTTGTCATTCGTATACGTTACGGAATAAGCCAGCCATTCAATCGGCTGATAAGCTAGTTAAAGTAAAGACCGGTTGGCCCAGGGGGAAAACCGGGAATAAGTTAGAGAGCCCGAAAGTGGTTAAAACGGTGCACTTCACCAAAAGGTTTTCGAGTCAGGCCAGATCACTCAAAAAGGGCGATTTCCGGCGAGTTGTGTACTGAGGACGACCCACTATCCATTTCGACGCGGTTACTTCCGGGGTTCAGTCCACCTTTGCAGCGTAATCAACATTTACTCATCTATCTCCACATCATGTATCATTCCATTCAAAAAATCGCCCTGGTCATTGGGTTGACCCTTTCAGTCGGGCTGGTTTCCTGCCAGAAAGACAGTGCCATCACACCCGATCAACCACAACTCGACAATTCTTCATCGAAAAAAGCCGCTGATGATATAATCGTGGTGAACATGGCAAAAAAGTACACGTTAATCAAACAAGGCAATGCGGTTTTAACCTACTACCCGGATGGTCGGCTGCAAAAAGTGACTCAGGGTGCCGATTTCCACCGCGATTATACCTATTCGGGCAATACGATCCAGGCCATCTCCTACCGGTACGGCAAAATGGCGTTCAAGGATACGTACCTGATCGACCCGGCTACCAATCGCTGCTACGAGTCGGAGCAAATCGACTATAAAGTGTTACAAACGCCTTTTAATTCAAATCTGAACGACCCGTTCCGCACCAGAACCTGGGTATATGCCTACAATGCCAAGGGTCAGTTGATCAGCTGCGGAGAGAAATACAAAGCGGGTACCCGGACGGAATACAGCTACAATGCGCAGGGCAACCTGGATCTGGTAACGACCTACTGGGAACCGATGTCGAAGGTAAACCCCTGGTATACCATTTCATTGAAATACCTGGAAAATAATGCGCGTCAAAACCAAAACCCCGGCAAGATCAACGTGATCGAGTACGTAGAGGATAAATATCCGACGAACTTCAACTGGATTCTGCAGCCAACTCCATACAGTTACATCGACTATTACGCGCAGGCAATTCCGGAACGGTATCTGAAAATTTACGGCAAAATGAGTAAGAACTTATTGGCTTCCGCCAACTGGCATGTGGAAGGCATGGGCTATCACGGGTCGAATTTTACGTACTCGTTGAACGCCGATGGGTATGTAACGGAACGGAAACGTTTCGACGATCAATACCCCCAATTGCTCGAAACGGAGGCTTATGATTACAATGTGTCGTACCTCGGCGTAAGTCTGTAAGCTTCCTTCTGCCTTTATAAACCGCTTTGTTGGTTGCTATTCCGCAACGTAACAAAGCGGTTTTTTGGTAGTATCCGGTTGGTTGGCCCGAAAAAGGGGCTCATTCGTTAGCATCGAAATTCGGCGCTGTAAACCACTGGCCAAAATTCAAAGACGGGAGTTCAGGAACTCAATCAGGCTGATTACGCTTTACCTAGCATTTGTTATCGATTACGATTGCCACCACCGTCACTTGATCTGTCCTGTATGAATTGTAAATCTTTACTGCTCACCAGTCTATTGGTGTGTTCATTGCTACCGGTTTTAGCCCAACAGTTACTTCCTGAACTCTCTGCTAAACCCGTTAAAAAGCGAGGGAGTCTGTATTTCACCTGGGGTTACAACCGCGACTGGTATACCAAAAGCACGATCCGTTTTCGCAATACAACGACGGACAACTACGACTTTACGTTCATCGATGCGAAGGCCCATGACCGGTCTGACTTGAGAAGTTTTTATAAGCTCACCAGCCTCACCATCCCCCAATACGACGCGAATCTGGGTTATTTTTTCAACGACAAACGCGATCTGGGCATCGAGGTAAGCTGGGACCACCTCAAGTACATCGTTACCGATAATCAGGTAATCCATGTAAAAGGGCAGATCAGGGAGCGTCCGATTGATAAAGACACGCTCGTTACCCCCGGTTTTGTGCATTTACAGCACACCAATGGGAATAACTATTTGATGATCAATCTGGTAAAGCGGCAACAACTCTGGCATTCCAGAGCCTTTCACCTGAGTGCAATTGGTAAAGCGGGAGCCGGGCCTTTGATTTCGTACACCATTTCGACCGTGCTGGGCAACGAAGATCCCGGTTATTTCCACTACCACGGCGTTGTAGCAGCGCTAAGCGGAGGGTTCAAACTCGATATTCTCAAGTATTTCTTTTTACAAACCGACCTGCAGGGCGCCTGGGTTGATTATACCAACACCAAGCTTGGTGCCGATCACCGGGGCCTGGCTACGCATCATTTTTATTCACTGCAATACAAATACCTGTTTGGCTTTAATTTTCCGTTAAACAACCGATAAACGTTCTATTCGGCTTAATTTCAGACCCATGTTTGATGTTTTGCGCCATCATATCGAGAAAAAGACCCCGCTGACGGATGCGGAATTTGCCCGGGCTTCCTCCCTTTTTACGGTTCGGAAACTCAAAAAAAGGCAATTTCTGCTCCAGCAGGGCGATGTATGCCGGTACGAAAGTTTTGTGGTGAGCGGTTGCCTGAAGTCGTACCATACCGATGATCAGGGCAACGATCACATCCTGCGGTTTTCGACGGAAGACCACTGGGCGGGTGACCTGGACAGTTTTCTCAACAACTCGCCGTCGTCGTTCAACATCGAGGCCCTCGAACCCGTCACGGTGCTGATCATCGACAAACCGGCTCTGGACGCCCTTTATCTGGCGGTTCCCAAAATGGAAACCTTCTTCCGGCTCCTCAACCAGAACGCGCTGATCGCAACGTCCCAGCGGATTATCAAAAATCTGAGCGTTCCCGCCAAAGAACGGTATGAGCAATTTCTGGCAACTTATCCGCAACTCGTTCAGCGGATTCCGTTGAAAGACATCGCTTCGTATTTGGGCATCACGCCGGTTTTTCTGAGCAAACTAAGACGGGAAAAGGCCAATTTATAAACCTGGTTTTAGTCAATTTCTTCATCTGCATTCAGAACAAAGACGCGGGACAGGCGGAACTTTGTGTTCATAAACAGAACCCAAAATGAACCCGTCACAACGTTCTTTTTTCGATACAAGTCAACTCGGTCATCATTCCCTGCAAAACCGGTTTGTGGTGGCTCCCATGACCCGCATCAGCGCCACCAGCGACGGTATTCCAACCCCTGAAATGGGCAATTACTACGAAGGTTTTGCGGAAGGCGGTTTTGCGGCAATCCTATCCGAAGGTGTTTACACCGACGCCATCGCTTCGATCTGCAATCCCAACCAACCCGGAATCGTCACCCGCCAGCAGGTTCTAGCCTGGCAAAAAATCACCCGACAGGTCAAAAAGTACCCCACGGTTTTTATTTGTCAACTGATGCACGCCGGAGCCCTGTCGCAGGTGTTGACCAGAACGCTGGCACCCTCGGCCATCAAGCCGCTCGGAAAACCGTCGGCTTCGTCCGGCGGAAAGAGTGCGTTCTCCACACCGGTTGCGATGACGGTGAGCGACATCAAAACCGCCATTGCCGGTTACGTTCAATCGGCCCGAAATGCCGTTGAAGCCGGTTTCGACGGCGTTGAGATTCACGGTGCCAACGGCTATCTGCCGGATCAGTTTATCACTTCGTATTCGAATCAGCGGACGGACTCATACGGCGGTTCGATTGAAAACCGCTTCCGGTTTGTGGCCGAAATTAGTGCCGCAATCCGGGCGGTGGTTCCGGCCGGATTTATCGTTGGGCTGCGGTTGTCGGAAGGGAAAGTGAATAACCTGGCGTATCGCTGGGAAGAGGGCGCCGACATGGCGAAAGCGCTTTTTGGGGAGGTAAAAAAAGCCGCCCCGGATTACCTCCACATCGCTGCGGAAGGCGGAGGCTGGCAACGGGAATGTGTGTATGCCGACGGTAGTTCATCGACCGGAATTGCCCGGCAACTGCTCGATTGCCCGGTAATCGCCAACGGCGGCCTGCACGATCTGGAACTTGCCCAATCCATTTTGACCGAAGGTCACGGAGATTTGCTAGCCATTGGCCGCTACGCAATCGCCAATCCGGATTTTCCGAAAAAGGTTTTGCGGAAGGAGAAAGTAGTCCCGTTCGTAAAAGAAATGATCAAACCCTCGGTTTCGCTGGCGACTACGCGGAAGTATTTCGAAGGACATTCATAGGGGCACACGGATCGAACGGATGCAACGAATCAAAACTGATTTTAGCCGTGTCAATCTGTTGCATCCGTGTGCCCATCCCATCAAATCGTTTTGAGATACGCCAGGCTCTGCGGCACCTGCTGCTGCGCCGACGGACTTTCGTCTTCGATGTAAAAATATTCGATCGACGATTTTTTAGCGGCTTTCAAAACAGCCTCCAGATTGATCTGCCCCGTGCCCAGCGCTACGTCATTTTCCGGTGGTGTGCCGCCCGACATGTTTCCCTGAATTCCTTTCTTGAGGTCTTTCATGTGCATCAGCTTGAAGCGTTTCGGGTATTTTTCGAGTAATTTGGCCGGGTCCTGACCGGGAAAATACACCCACAGCACATCCATTTCAAAGCTCACCGTTTCAGGGTCGGTTTTCTGAACGATGTAATCGAACAGGGTTCCATTTTCGTAGGGTTCAAACTCGAATCCGTGGTTGTGATACACAAACGTGAACCCTTTGTCTTTCAGCTTTTTGCCAATTTCATTGAAATCACTGACGGTTTTCTGGGCTGCTTCCAGGGTGTATTTTCCAGTGTGGGGAATCCAGGCCAGCCGGACATACTTGGCACCCAGGGTTTTAGCATTCCCGGTCACCATATCCATTTTGTTCATCAGGTCGTCGTAGCCAACGCCGTGGCTGGAACACCTCATGCCGCGTTTGTCGAGTTCGGCGCGGATTTCGGCGGCCGTTTTTCCGAAGAGACTCGAAAATTCAATGTTTGTAATGCCCATCGCCTTGATTTTGTCGAGTGTGCCGGGCATATCTTTCGCAAATTCATTGCGCATGGTATACGACACCATACCGGGCGTATCTTTCAGGGTTTTACCAAATCGTTGACCAAACGCTGCCACCGCCATCAGGCAGACCAACGAAGTCAGCAGGAACTGTTTTTTCATGATCGTATCGTAGATTTGTCTTAATAAGTACGAAACCCGTACGGCCTACTGTACCCCTATTCGTCGTCATCGTCCTGAAATGAGCGGTAGGCCCGGTTTAACTCCTGAAAAGCCTTCTCATTTTTCTGGTCCCTGGCCAGGGCTATTCCCCGCGTATAAATTTCTTCGGCCTTCAAACGATTATTTTGTTCGGCATACAGCGCAGCCGCGTGGTAATACGTCGGCAAATACGCCGGGTGTTGGTCGAGTAATTTTTCCAGATAGTCCAGCGACTGCCCCGGAGCCTCGTCCCGGTATTCCATCGCCAGCGCATACAGGTTGAACGGATCGTCCGGTTGTTCTTCAATAAACTCAAGCAACTGCTTAATTCGAATGTTATTCATGGGGCTTTCGTTTACAGTTTACGGTTTTCAGTTTTCAGTTTACGGTGGCTGACGCAGCTTGTGAACGCGTCAGCCACCGTAAACCGTGAACCGTAAATCAATCACCAAATAATAGTATGCAAGCATACGTTTATTCCGACAAGTTTGTAATTTTGCAGTCAGTATAACTAAACCACAGACAACATGAAAATTTTAGTGTGTGTCACCAGTGTGCCGGACACCATCACCAAAATTACGCTCACGGACAACAATACCAAACTCAATAAAGCGGGGGTGCAATTCATAACCGGGCCTTACGACGACTATGCCCTCTCGCGGGCCGTCGAACTGAAAGAACAACTCGGTGGCACGGTTACCGTTCTGAATGTGGGCGAATCCGACGCCGAACCCGTCATCCGGAAATGCCTCGCCATTGGTGCCGACGACGCCATTCGGGTGAATGCGGAGCCAACCGATGCCTATTTTGTAGCCGAACAGATTGCCGCCATTGCGAAGGAAAACGGCTACGACCTCATCCTGATGGGCCGCGAATCGATCGACTACAATGGTGGTCAGGTTCACGGTATTGTCGGTGAGATGCTGGGCATTCCTTCCATTTCGCCGGTGATGAAGCTGGCCATTGCAGGCACTACCGCCCAAATTACCCGGGAAATTGAAGGCGGACACGAAGAACTCGAAGCGGGCCTGCCGCTGGTTCTGGGTTGTCAGGAACCAATCGCCGAATGGAAAATCCCCAACATGCGGGGCATCATGAGTGCCCGGACCAAACCGCTCAAAGTAGTTGAACCCACGGGAAAGGATACGCTAACCCAAATTTCCAACTACGAACTGCCACCCGCCCGCGGAGCCTGCAAAATGATTCCCGCTTCAGAAGCCGAAACGTTGATCAAGTTGCTGAGAACCGAAGCAAAAGTACTCTAGAGTTGTTTCGCGGAGTTGAGCGGAGAAGAAAGGAGTTAAGCAAAGAACTAGTTTTCTTTTTACTCCGCTCCCCTCCCTTTGCCTCCCCTAACTCCGCGAAACAGCCCCTTCCATAACCTTATAATTCTCTCTAAAATGTCTGTTTTAATTTTTGCCGAACTCGATGAAGGAGCGCTGAAAAAGTCATCGCTCGAAGCCATATACTACGGGTCAAAAGTGGCCGAACTCACCGGATCATCCGCCACCGCCATTGTACTGGGCGAGGGAAATGCCGACGAACTGGCGAAAGCCGGGCGGTTTGGTGCAACGAAAGTGTTGCACGCCAGCGACCCGAAACTGAACGAAGGCAACGCAATGGCTTACGCCAGTGTTGTGGCCGAAGCCGCTCACCAGGAAGGGGCCGACATCATCGTGCTGGCCAAATCGTCGCTGGGCGATTCGATGGCGGCCCGGTTGGCCGGAAAACTCAAAGCCGGTCTGGCGGCCAATGTGATCGAACTGCCGGATTTGTCGAACGGTTTTCGGGTCAAGCGCAGCATTTTCACCGGCAAAGCCTTCGCCTTCACAGCGTTGACAGCTGACACGAAAATTCTGGCGATTAAAAAAAACACCCTTACGCCCGAAGAAACGGACGCCGTGGCGACGGTTGAAGCCTTCAAACCGACCTTGAACGAGGCCGATTTTGCGGTGAAAGTAACCAACGTTGAAAAAGCCACCGGCGACATTCTGCTGCCAGAAGCGGACCTGGTCGTTTCGGCAGGCCGCGGACTAAAAGGTCCGGAAAACTGGGGCATCGTCGAAGATCTGGCCAAAGCCTTGCACGCGGCCACGGCCTGCTCCAAACCGGTTTCGGATCTCGACTGGCGGCCCCACCACGAACACGTTGGGCAAACCGGCATCAAAATCAGCCCGAATCTGTACATTGCCTGCGGTATTTCCGGAGCTATTCAGCATTTGGCGGGCGTGAACTCATCGAAGGTCATTGTAGTTATCAACAAAGATTCTGATGCACCGTTTTTCAAATCCGCAGATTACGGCATCGTCGGCGATGTGTTCGATGTGCTGCCCCGGCTGACAAAAGCGGTGAAAGAGCTGTAATTTTGCGAGTTCGGGAGTTTAGCGGGTACAGGATCAGGATTTTTTTAGTAGTTGGTAAAAAAACTCCTAAACCCGCAAACTGCTAAACTCCCAAACTATATTAACTTTGCGCCGTGGAGAAGATTAGACTTGAAATCTTAGGTTTATCACCCAGCCAATCGCAGTCGGGTTCATTTGCGTTGGTATTGGGTGAAGAATATGGTAACCGCCGGTTGCCGATCATTATCGGTATGTTTGAAGCTCAGGCCATCGCCATCGAGATTGAGAAGATTGTGCCCAACCGCCCGATGACCCACGACCTGTTCAAATCATTTGCCGATAAATTTGGATTTACCGTTCGCGAAATCGTGATTTCTGACCTTCGGGAAGGGATTTTCTTCGCCCGGATTGTTTGTACTGATGGTACGCGCGAAACCGTGGTCGATGCCCGCCCGTCCGATGCCATTGCGATTGGAATCCGCTTCAACGTTCAGATTTACACCTACGAATCCATTCTTTCAGAAGCTGGCATCACCGCCAGCGCCACCGACGAAACGGAGGAAGAAGAGCTTGTTCCCCAACCAGCATCGTCCCGCTCGTCGCGTTCGTTGACCGAACAGTTGAAAGATATGACCTACGACGAATTACAGCAATCGCTGGACGAAGCCCTCAAGAAGGAGGAATACGAAAAGGCGGCCAAAATTCGGGACGAAATGAGCCGTCGTAATTAGGCTTCTTTTTGTCAAAGCCAATCCTGGGTCGTAATTTAGAATTTTCACAACCTGACTACTGCGGTATGCCTGAAATACCCAAAGATACGGATATTCGTATTGCTGACGAATCAGCCCGCCGGAGCGATGCGCCAGCGGAACGGTCGTTAAATTTTATCGAGCAAATTGTTGAAGAAGATCTGGCCAGCGGTAAAAATGGAGGACGTGTACACACGCGGTTTCCACCCGAGCCGAATGGGTATTTGCACATTGGTCACGCCAAGTCCATTTGCCTCAATTTTGGACTGGCGGATAAGTACGGCGGAAAAACCAACCTGCGTTTCGACGATACCAACCCCGTTACGGAAGATACCGAGTATGTTGAGTCGATCAAAGCCGACGTTCGCTGGCTGGGATTTGAATGGGAAAATGAGTTTTATGCGTCCGATTATTTCGACCAGCTGTACAGCTTTGCCGAAAAGCTGATCGAGAAAGGTTACGCCTACGTCGATGATTCGTCGGCGGAAGTAATTGCGGCTCAGAAAGGTACACCCACCGAACCCGGCAAAGACAGCCCATATCGTACGCGCCCGGTGGAAGAAAACCTGGATCTGTTCCGACGGATGAAAGCCGGGGAATTTCCGGATGGTGCCAAAGTTTTGCGGGCCAAAATCGATATGGCCTCGCCGAATATGCACTTCCGCGACCCGATCATGTACCGCATCAAACACGTTCATCACCACCGCACGGGTGATGCCTGGTGCATCTATCCAATGTATGACTTTGCGCACGGACAGTCGGATTCCATCGAGCAGATTACGCATTCCCTTTGCACGCTGGAGTTTGTCGTACACCGGCCGGTTTACGATTGGTATATCGAGAAATTGGAGATTTTTCCGTCCCGCCAGATTGAGTTTGCGCGGCTGAACCTGACGTACACCGTCATGAGTAAGCGGAAACTGCTGCAACTGGTCAACGAAGGCCACGTGAACGGATGGGACGATCCCCGGATGCCCACGATTGCGGGCTTACGACGACGCGGGTATACACCGGCCAGTATTCGTGAGTTTGCCGACCGGATCGGAATTGCCCGGCGCGATAATCTGATCGACGTTGGATTGCTCGAATTCTGCATCCGCGAGGAGTTGAATAAAACCACCACGCGCGTCATGGCGGTAGTCGACGAAAAACCGATCAAAGTGGTTCTGACCAATTACCCCGAAGGACAGGTCGATGAGGTAGCGATTGAAAACAATCCCGAAGATCCCCAGAGCGGCCACCGCATGGTACCTTTTTCGCGGGAACTGTACATCGAGCGGGATGATTTTCTGGAAAATCCGCCTAAAAAATACTTCCGGTTATCGCCCGGCGGCATGGTCCGTCTGAAGGGGGCTTACATCATTAAATGCGAAGACGTCGTAAAAGATGCGGACGGTGAGTTGCTGGAACTCCGCTGCGTATACATTCCCGAAAGCCGGAGCGGTTCGGATACATCGGGCATCAACGTCAAAGGAACCATTCACTGGGTTTCAGTACCCCACGCGGTCGAAGCGGAAGTCCGGCTGTATGACCGGCTGCTGACCAGCGAAGATCCGTCGGCGGAAGAAGGTGATTTCAAGGACTTTATCAATCCAAAATCGCTGGAAATCGTTCGGGCCTACGTTGAGCCCACGCTGAAAACGGCACAACCCGGCGATCGCTTTCAGTTTATCCGCAAAGGATATTTCTGCATCGACCCGGATTCGTCCGAAGTCAAACTGGTCTTTAACCGGACGGTAACGCTGAAAGATACCTGGGCGAAGGAACAGCGCAAATCGTGACCAATTTCAACCCTGAATTCAAACAGACGGTTCGTCATTGAACCGTCTGTTTATAGGGCTATTCGACTAGTTTTAGAATTAAGCCATCCCAAAATGAGCCCACAGCAGGAAAAATTACAGCAGGACGCAGCCGAGGTTCTTGAAAAACGCATGCCTTTTTTGAATAAGAATAAAGAACACACGATTTCCGTTGAACCCGATGCCACCCATCTGACCGTCACGGGTCTGGATTATGAGGAAGAGGTGATTTTAAAGGAAATCCTGCGGAAAGAATACGGGTACGCCAACCTGAAATAACCGTCTTTATTTAGCGGTTTCCGTATTTTTCTGCGGAGGCAATTCACTCACTTCCCGTTCTTTTTCGCTTTGTTCGACATAAACCGCATAGTCAGCGGGTTCGATTTTGATGCCGTAATGTTCCGCATAAACCTGCGTAAACTCGGCCCCGAAGTATAAAATTGCTGCCGTGTAATAGATCCAGACCAGGATAACAATCAGTGAACCCGCAGCTCCGTAGGTTGTACCGGTTCCGGTGGTTTCGATATAGAGACCAATCAAATACCGGCCGATCATGAAAAGCAAAGCGGTGAAAATAGCGCCCCAGCGGATGTCTTTCCACGCAATTTTGGCATCGGGCAGCACTTTAAAAATCACGCCGAACAGGACCGATATAACCCCGAAACTGATCACGGCGTTGAGGATTTGGGCAAATATCACGGCTACATCCGGTAAAAAGCCCATCAGGGTTTCGCTCAGTGCGAGAATAACCCCGTTGACCACCAGCGATACGATCAGCAAAAAGCCCAGGCTAACAATCAGTGAGGACGACAAAAGCCGGTCTTTCACGATTTTTAGCCAGCCCCGTTTAGGCTTGGGTTTTACCCGCCAGATCAGATTGATCGAATCCTGAATTTCAATAAAAATACTGGTGGCACCAAGCAGCAGTGTGGCAATACCGGAAATGAGTGCCACATTGGTTTTACCCGACAGCTCGACACTCTTGATCATATCCTGAATCTGTTTAGCCGCCTGATTACCCACCAGACCGTTGATCTGCGAAAAAACCTGCCCCCGGATGGCTTCTTCGCCAAAAAAAATACTGGTGATCGAGATGAGAAGCACCAGCAAAGGAGCGAGCGAAAATACCGTATAATACGCCAGGGCAGCGCTGAGTTTCAGGCCCCGGTCGTCGCTGAAACCGGTGAACGCCCCCTTCAGCAGGATCCAGGCATCGCTGAAGAATCGTTTGTAGTTTGGTTGTGCCATAACGTTGTCGATCAGATTGCCAGTGGTCTCACCGTGCTCGTTTCTAATCTGTCAGTACGTAAACCAGAATACCAGGGCGTTGTTTGGGCCTTTCGGTAAACAAACCGGCTTCTCAGTGGTTTTCAAGATGACCGCTTACAGAAAGCCGGTTTTATTGGTAAGACATCGTACAAATCACACAACATGAAACTTAACATTGGTCTTGATCAAGACACCCTTAAACAAGTTAACGAGCTTTTGAACGCCCTGCTGGCCGATCAGCATGTATTGTATATCAAAACTCGCAAGTACCACTGGAACGTTAGCGGACCAAGTTTTCTGGAATACCACGAGTTTTTCGAGAAACAGTACAAACAACTCGAACAAGCCATTGATGAAGTAGCCGAACGGATTCGGACGCTGGGCGGACGGCCGCTGTCGACCATGGAAGATTTCCTGAAGTATACCAGCCTGAAGGAAGACAAAAGTGCCGAAATAAAAACGGAAGATATGTTCAAACGGCTGCTGGATGATCATGAACAATCGATTCGCGAGCTGCGGGAAGACGTCAGCAAATGTGAGGAACTGGACGACGCCGGAACGGCCGACTTCCTGACCGCGTTGATGGAAGCCCACGAAAAAATGGCCTGGATGCTTCGGAAGTATTTATCCTAGTAGCACGAGCTTTCAATATAAACCCCGGTTTCCTGACGGAAGCCGGGGTTTATAGTATCTTTTTAGCGAAAACGGGTGTTACTCCACCACCCGTACTTTCAAAAAGCTCCCGCCATACACGCGGTGCGTGGCTTTCTGGTAGTCGGCTTCGCTGGCGTTGTGAATGTTGGGTACAAATTTCTGCGGATTACGATCATAGAGCGGAAACATCGTACTCTGGACCTGAACCATGATGCGGTGGCCTTTTTTAAACGTATGCAGGACATCGATCAATTCGTAGTTGACGCTGGTTACCTCACCCGGCCTGAACGGTTTCGGCCGGGTTTTATCTTCCCGAAATTTCCCCCGAAACGCATCGTGACGGATCAGTTGCTGAAAACTGCTCATTTTCTCGTTTTTAGCCGTATTCGGATTGTCTTTCGCATCCCCCGGATAAACATCGATGAGTTTAACGATCCAGTCGGCATCGGTGCCGGTCGTGGAGACTTTCAGGTTGGCCAGAATGTTCCCGGCCAGCGTCACATCGCTGGCGAGAACGTCGGTTTCAAACACCAGCACATCGGGCCGACGGGCCGCAAACCGCTGATCTTCCACCATATAATCCCGGTTCATGTCGATTGAAATGGTTTCGGTAAACGGTACCGGTTTCGCCGGATCGGAAACAAATTCGGCAAAACCGGTATTTTTGGCCGGAGCCTCAAAGGTTAATTTTCCGCCCGGCACCAGGTACAGATTTTTTTCGGCGGCCGATTTGGGCGGCCAGGCGTCGAAACTCCGCCAGGTGTTGCTTCCGGTTTCGAAGACCTGCGCTTCGGGAAATTTGGCATCGCCTTCGCCTTTCAGGAAATAGGCGAAGAATTTCCGCTCAATCTTTTCCTGAAAATACGGTCCGGTTTTCTCGCCAAAATTCACACTTCCCAACTGGTCGCCGGTATCATTCCAGCCACCGTGGGTCCACGGACCGGCCACCAGGATGTTATAAATGCCCGGATTTTGTTTTTCAATAGCCGCGTAGGTTTTGAAAATACCGTGCAAATCTTCGGCGTCGTACCAGCCGCCAACAATCATCACCGCATGTTTGATGCCTTTCAAATGCGGCAAAATATTCCGCGATTGCCAGAATTCGTCGTAATTGGGATGCGCCAGATTTCCATTCCAATACGGATCCTTGCCCCCGTACAAGTCCGGTTTCTGCGAATTTTTGAGGGGCCCCAGGTTCAGGAAGAACTCGTAACCGTCTTCCGTACCGTACTTAAACTCTTTGTTGGAAGGCGTTTTGGTCGGTTTCCCATCCGTGCGGTTGGTAAAATACGGGTAGAAATTGAAGTTGTGCGGAATCAGAAAAGCCCCGTTGTGGTAGCTGTCGTCACGCCAGAGGTCGGCCATGGGGGCCTGCGGAGAAGACGCGACCAGGGCCGGATGGCCACTTAACGCCCCTACGGAAGCGTAAAAACCGGGATAGCTGATGCCCCACTGCCCGACTTTGCCGGTGTTGTTCGGAATATTTTTGATGAGCCAATCCACCGTATCGTACGTATCCGTGCTTTCATCCACATCCGTCTTAGACTTTTTCACGGCAATCTGCGGGGTCATTTCCTGGAAAACACCCTCACTCATCCAGCGACCCCGAACATCCTGATAGACAATGATATACTTATCTTTCATGACAAATTCGGAGGGTCCAAACCGGCGCCGGGGGAACTGGTCGGCACCGTACGGCTGGCACGAATACGGGGTCCGCTGCATCAGAATCGGGTATTTTTTTTCCGCCGAAATGTCTTTCGGTACATACACCGCCGTAAACAGCCTGATCCCATCCCGCATCAGAATCTGGTATTCAAACTTGTCGTAATTTTCCTTAATGAAGGGGTTTGCCGCCGGCCCCTGGGCGAAACAGCCAATCGAAACGAACAGAAACCAACCAATCAGAAACCGTATTTTCATAATGTACCCACGGACTCTAGTCCGTAATTTCTGGTAATAACTTGTTTAACACCTTTCAAAATTTTAAACACGGACTAAACGGGGCGGTCCGTGGGTACGGACTATTCATTTTGCAGCGATTTTGTCGGATTAGCCAAAGCCGCTTTGACCGTCAGATAGCTGATGGTTGCCAGTGCAATGAACACCAGCACCAGCAATGGAACCAGCCAGTGAACCGGGTTTAAATTAATCCGGAAGGCGTAAACCGACAGCCATTGGCGCATCAAATACCAGGAAACCGGCACCGCCAGTGATCCCGCCAGCAAAAGCAACCGTACGGAATCCCAGGCCAGCAACCTCAGAACGCTCGCGACCGACGCGCCCAATACCTTCCGAACGCCGATTTCTTTCGTGCGCCGGGCGGTGCTGTATGACGTCATTCCAAACAAACCCATACAGGCGATCAAAATGGCCAGCGACGAAAAGAGGAGAAACGTACGGCCAAATTGCCGGTCCTGCCGGTATTGCCGGTTGAAAAAATCGTCCAGAAAAAAGTAATCCATCGACGATTCAGGGAAGAATTTACCCCAGACGGCCTGCACTTTATCGACTAAGCCGTCGACCTGATCCGTGCTGATTTTCAATGAATAATAATCCGTCGGAAGCCAGCGGTATCTCGGGTCCATGAACAGAATCAGGGGTGTAAACTGCTTTTGCAGGGATTGCTGGTGGTAATCCCTGACAACGCCGATGATTTCGTTCGGACGGTCATGCGTCGTTTCCAGCAGGATTTTTTCTCCTATGGCCTGCTCGCTCGACTGAAACCCAAATTGCTTCACGGCCGATTCGTTCAGAACCAAGCCCAGCGAATCGGCCGGACGATTGCGGTCGAATGAACGACCGGCGACCAGTTTCAAATCATAGGTTTTCATAAAATCGAAATCCACCATCAGCATTTCGTACAGCTTGTCGTCCTGCGGACTATCATGCAACCGGCGGTTAGCCAGATTTTGCCCCACTTCCTTGCCCGGAATTGCACCCGAACCGGTTACTTCACTAATTCCGGGAATGGCTTTCAGCTCATTTTTCAGCGTCTGGGTTTTCTGGTCGTAGTTTTCGGTTTTCACCGGCGCTCGTAACACCAGAATCTGATCGACCCGAACGCCCAGGTCCTGATTCATCATGTACGACAATTGACGCCAGGCAACGAACGTCCCCACCATCAACACCATCGACGTTACAAACTGAAAAACCACCAGCCCTTTGCGCAAAAGGGCCCCGCTCCCCGTAAACCGGTATTGCCCTTTTAACGCCAAAGCCGGTTTTACCTTCGACAGGACGAGCGCCGGGTAGAGACCCGAAATGCCGGTCCCGACTAGAAAGACAAGGGCAAATAGTCCGTACTGACCGGGGCTGTACCAGTCAAAGGAGTAAGTTTGGATATCCAGAAAACCGGGTAAAACCCAACCCGAACTAATCACCAGAATGATTGCCAGCACCAACGCCAGGCCGTTTAGAAGCAGTGATTCGAACAAAAACTGGAAAATCAGCAGGGATTTATGGGAGCCAACGGCTTTCCGGATACCGATTTCCCTGGCGCGGTCCATGGCCCGTGCCGTCGAGAGGTTGATGTAATTGACCCAGCCGATGATCAGAATGACGAAGGCGATGGCGGACAGAAACAGAACCGCCTGCCGGTTTCCTTTCACTTCGATCTCATTCTGTTTAGCCGGATTCAAATGCAGGTCGTAGAGCGGAACCAGATCGATGCTCCAGACACTTTCACGCATCGTTTCTTCGGTTTTATATTTGTCTGATAACGCAGGGAATTTCGCAATCAGCTTTTGCGGATCGGCGTGCGGACGAAGCCGCACGAAGGAGTAGCTTTCGTGCTGATACCAGAAATCCCAGGTAATTCGTCGGGCCGTTGTCCACGACAGCAGCATCGTGAACTGCATGGTGGAATTTTGGGGCAAATCGGCGAACACGCCCGTTACCTGACAATGGAACGTGCTGGCTATCGTACTGACATCGAGGTATTTGCCCAGGGGATCGGCATTTCCAAAATACCGCTTGGCGGCCGATTCCGAAATAACAACGGTATTAGGGGCCGTCAGAAATGAATTTCGGTCACCTTTCAGAACCGGATAGTTGAAAAAGGTAAAAAAGTTGGAATCGGCGAAGCAAACGTGGTCTTCCCGAAATTTGGTGGCTTCATACCGAACCATTCGGGTTGATCCCCGCCAGGCAATGCGGGTGTAGGCTTCCACCTCCGGAAAGGCCTGTTTCATGGCTGGTGCATAGCCGTTGGTGCTGGTGGCCCAATGATCGGTTTTGACGCCGTTCTTGAAAAACAGGCTTTCGACGCGGTAGATCCGGTCGCCACCGGGGTGAATCCGGTCGTAGCTCTGTTCAAAACGGACGTAGCCGGAAATCAGGAGAAAAGCCGCCATTCCAAAAGCCAAGCCAATGACGACGATGCCGGTATAGACTTTGTTTCGGAGGATGGTTCGAAAAACAACGGTACAATAATGTCGCAGCATTGGCAGAACGGGGAAATTCGCGAAAACCGAAATGGGGATCGATTCCCAAAGTACGAATAATTAAAAATAGTCGGGGTTTCTGTTGCTAAAAAGAAGCCTTTTCGCAACAGAAACCCCGACTGACGGTTCCCGACTTATCGTTTGCTGTATTTTCCCGGCCTGTGGCGCGGCCCGATACCGCCTTCCGGCAGTCTATGCCTGGGACAGAAACGAGAGCTACTTTCCAGTTGCAACCCGGATGACGACCACTTTTTCGTTGCCATCGGCCGGCACCGGTAACCGTCCGTTGATTACGGTTTCGGTCTTCAGTTTTCGGCCCGTTGCCACATCGGTCCACGCAGCCTGATACGTACCTTTGTGCAAATTCAATCGGACGTCATGCGGTTTTACGGCCATGGGTTCGTAGTAAATAACCCATTCCGACTTTCCGTTACTCAGGGCCTGAGCCATTGCGCCGGGAGCCGATGCCACCACCTGATGATCCGGTTTGTAGTCGACGAAATTGAGTTTCCCGAAGAAATCCTTCATGATTCTGAACTGCGCCCGCAAAGCCGGGCTGCCTCCGCCGGGCGCTTTATATGACGTATCCTGACCGGTTTCGGCACCAACGGAATACGAATAATCGAGTTGATTGAACAAACCGCCCCCCGCCATCAAAAACCGCCAGGCCTGTCGGCGGTAAGTCGCATCGTCACGACCGGCAAAACCGGTTTCATTAAAACCAATCACCCGGTTGAGCTGGTAATTTTCAGTGACGGCTTCGGGCAGGGCGTAATGAAAATTAAAAATTGAAATAGTAGGGTCCGCATCGGCAATGGGATAATGGAAATTGCTGATATTCTGGGAGATCAAATGCTGCACGGGCAACTTGCTTTCTTCGTCCCTAATCCAGCGGGCCACTTGCCGATGCCAGTCATTGGAGCGTTGCGAAACCACCTGCAAAGTCGAACGCCAGTCTTTTTCGGGACCATACTCGTTGTGTTTCAGGATGATCTCCGTTTGGTCGGCCCAGGGTTCATTCTGAATCTCGAAATAACAGTTACCAAACCCATTCAATTCCCGGACAATTTTTCGCACATACCGTTCCTGATAGACCAGCAAATTTCCATTCTGCAAGGTATTGACCCGTTGTGAAGGCAGGCTATCGGTTTTATTGACGTTATTTTTCGGATTCAGCGCACTGTATTTCCATCCGTCGCTGTAATGCGCTGAAAACAGATTGACTTCCACAATAATGCCGTGCTGCCGGGCCTGGGTCATAAAATCCTTCAGCCGATCGAAGTAGGCGTCGTCCCACTGATTGAGATCGAACTTGTTGCCGCCCAACGCATAACCGGCCTCCTGACTCCGGCGCCACGGCAGCAGCAACCGACCTTCTGCCGGAGCCAGGGTATTTTTCTGGATGCCAAAATCTCCCAGTTTTTCAATGTAAGCACCGGTAAAAAGCCGGGTGGTATTCATGCCGTCGGTGGCTGTGGCCTGTAAATACCGGACATAGTTGAAGTCCAGATTAACGACCGCGCCGTAGTGTTCTCCCGAACCAACGATCAGTATAGGCTTGTTCTGATACTGAAAATAATGCGGATTTTGCGGATGCAAGCGGAATGTTGCCTCCGGTTGCGCCAGGAGCGCCGAACCGGAAAAGGCCAGGGAAGCCACCAGCAAGACCCGAAAACAGCTAGTCCGTTTCGACATAATTTAAATCCTTCCGGAACGTTTCTTCCATAAAATACAGGGCGATAAACGCCAGCGCTGCGGTTAATAAACCAACGCCAAGCGCACTATTGAGCGTGCCAACCTGACCTTTCCCGTAAACAAACAGCGAGGTTAACGGAATAACCGCCCCACGAACGAAGTTGGGCACCGTGGTTGCGACGGTTGCCCGCAAGTTGGTACCGAAAAGTTCGGCGGCAATCGTCACGAACAACGCCCAGTAGCCGTTGGCAATGCCAAGGAATATACAAACCAGGTAAAACATGGAGAGGCTTTTTAAAGGAGCCAGCAGGTAAATCAGCACGAAAAGCAGCGAGAGTGCGATGAAACTCCCCATCACTTTTTTGCGGCTTTTGAAATACTGACTCAGCAATCCGCTGGCAATGTCGCCAAAAACCTGGCCGGTAAACGTGAGCATAACGGCTTTTCCGGCCACCACCGGCTCGGTTAATCCCATGGCCTGGCCGAATTCCGGCGAAAACGTAACCAGAATTCCGACGACAAACCAGATGGGCAATCCAACCAGAATGCACTGTAAATACTTTAGAAACCGCTTCCGGTCGTTAAACAACATCATCAGATCACCCCGCTTGACCTGGCGTTCTTTTACCACTTCAAAAATCTTGGATTCGAACACGTTCATCCGCAGCACCAGCAGCATCAAACCGAGTCCTCCGCCGACAAAATAAGAGATTCGCCATTCAAAAAGATCGGCCACGAAGTACGCCATAATAGCGCCCAGAACGCCCATCGTGGCCACAATGGTGGTTCCGTAGCCCCGAATCTGCTTTGGCAGCACTTCCGTAACGAGCGTAACGCCCGCGCCCAGTTCGCCCGCCAGACCCAAACCCGCCACAAACCGCAAAGCGGCATATTGCGGCAAACTGGTGACGAAACCGTTGCCAATGTTGGCCAGTGAATAGATCAGGATGGACCCGAAAAGGACGGAAAGCCGCCCCCGTTTGTCGCCCAGAACGCCCCAGAAAATACCGCCGATCAGCATCCCGGCCATTTGCCAGTTCAACAGCATAATCCCATCGGGCAAGAGTTGGTCGGCTCCGACACCGAGTGCTTTCAGGCTTGGAACCCGCACTACACTGAACAGAAATAAGTCGTACATATCCACCAAATAGCCTAATGCGGCTACCAGCACCGGAAGTTGAAGCAATTGTTTACGAAGGCTTTCCTGGGATTTGGGTTGCTCAATCATTTTTTCGTTAACGGGTTTATGGGTTACAGTTTATGGTTTACGGTATTCGGTTTACGGTTTACAGTTTACGGTGGCTGACGCGCGCTTAGGAATGCGTCAGCCACCGTAAACCGAATACCGTAAACTGTAAACCATAAACCGAATACCGTAAACCGAAATTAGACTTGCTTCGGCAGCGCGTACGGTGCGCGGTATTGACGGCTTAAGTGTGCGTTAGCTTCCGAATCGCTGATGAATTCTTCTTTTTTCGGGTCAAATTTCAACGTGCGTCCCAGACGGTAGGCAATGTTACCGAGGTGGGCCAGCCCCGCCGATAAGTGGGCGGTTTCAACCGGGCCGTTCAGCTTCGATTTGTCGCGCGCCCGAACCGCTTCGATGAAATTCAGGTAGTGATCGCCCCCCGCGTGGCCCGCCGGACCCGGCGTGCGTTCTTTTCCCAGAAAGGTTTTGTAATCGTTGTAGCCATTAATGACCATGTAGCCCTTGTCACCGTAAAAGAGGTTACCCACTTCGACGCCGTCTTCCCGGTTGGTCATCCACGGACGTACTTCAAACTGAATCACCTTGCCTTCTTTCGGATAATTGTAGGTCGACGTGAGCAGTTCCGGCGTTTCCTTGCAGTCTTTCCAGAGGTATTTTCCCCCGGCAGACGTTATCTCTTCCGGCAAGCCGACATCCAGCCCCCACATGGCCAAATCCGTTTCGTGGATGCCCTGGTTGCCAATGTCGCCGTTGCCATAATCCCAGAACCAGTGCCAGTTGTAGTGAACGTAGTTCTGACTGAATTCGCGGGCTTTGGCCGGCCCCTGCCACAAATCCCAGTTGAGTCCGGCCGGAACGGGGCCGTTGCCTTTATTGCCAATGTCAGGACGCCATTTGTAAACCAGTCCCCGTGCCATGTATACGTTTCCGATCAAACCGTCGCGCAGATGCTTGATGGCTTCCTGAATGGCGGTTGAACTGCGCAATTGCACACCGTGCTGCACAATCCGGTTGTATTTAGCGGCTGCTTCCACCATTTTCTTCCCTTCACGCAGGTTGTGCGAACCCGGTTTTTCGACATACACATCTTTTCCGGCCTGACACGCCCAGATGGCCGCGAGCGCATGCCAGTGGTTAGGCGTGGCAATGCTGACAGCGTCGATGTTTTTATCCTCGTACACCTTCCGCAAATCCTGCTCGGTTTTCACTTTTCGCGAGTAGGTTTTCTCAAAATCAGCCGCACGCTGGGCGGAAACGACATTGTCTACGTCGCAGAGCGTGACAACTTCCACGTTCGGCAATTTGGAAAAGTTAGCGATGTGGTCTTTCCCACGCCCGTTCACGCCGATGACGGCCACACGGATTCGGTCGTTGGCCCCAAAGGCATGGGCCGGAATGAAGGTGGGTAAACCCATCACGGCGAGTGAGCCGGTGGCTGCGGTTTTGAGGAAAGTCCTCCGGGAATCGGATTGGTTTTTCATGTTTAAGCGGTTTAGGAAAATTAGTTATTTCGCGGAGTTGAGCGGAGGGCAAGAGAGTTGAGCGGAGAAAGAGAGAAAAAACTCTGCTTAACTCTGGTTTTCTCCGGTTAACTCAGCGAAACAACTCCGTTTTTCAAAGTCTTGGCAAGGTCATGCCACCATCCACCATGATCACTTGCCCGGTTGAATACGGAAAGTCACCGCGGGCCAGCGAGGCCACTGCCCGGCCCACATCGTCGGGAAAACCCCAGCGTTTCTGGACCATCAATCCGTCTTCGATCAGCTTGTCGTATTTGCCGACAACTCCTGCCGTCATATCCGTACGGATGACACCCGGACGTACTTCATAAACCGGAATATCGTATTCGCCCAAGCGGGCGGCAAACAACTGGGTTGCCATGCTTAAGCCCGCTTTGGCTACGCAATATTCGCCCCGATTCACTGACGCAACCGTTGCCGATATCGATGAAACATTTATTATACTGCCCGTAAAACCCTTTCCGTCAGCAATTTGACGAACCATCCAGTTCGCTACGGCCTGGGTTAGGAAATACGCTCCCTGCAAATTCGTCGACAAAACATACTCGAAGCTTTCCTCCGTGGCTTCCAGAATATCCCGGCGTTCTTTCGGGGCAACACCCGCATTATTGACGAGTACGTTCAACCGTCCAAAACGATCCCGGATCTGGTCGAGCATTCGGGTACGGTCGTCCCGCGAGGCAATATCGCCCTGACAATACAGGACTTCGGCCCCTAATTCCTGCAAACCGGCCAGGGCCTCTCCTACCGATTCTTCCGGACGAACGCCGTTGATGGCCAGATCGAACCCGGCTTTCGCCAAGTGCTCCGCAACACCGTATCCAATTCCCCGGCTGCCGCCGGTTACAAAGGCTATTTTTTTCATTTTAAAGTGATGGGAACGCGGATTGAGCGGATCGAACGGATTTGTACTGATTTTTCTTCACTAGTATCCGTGAAAATCCGTTCGATCCGCGTTCCTATTAAAGTTCAGGAATGTCGACCCAGCAGCGTTTTTCCCAGCTTTCGATGCCTTTTTCGGCCAGTTGAACCCCTTTGGCGCCTTCCCGCAAATCCCAGGGAAACGGCTCATCTTTTACGACGTGCTTCAAAAACAGCTCCCACTGGACTTTAAAGGCATTTTCGAATACTTCCTGCTCCGGAACTTTGGCCCACCCTTCAAAAAATTTGATCGGCTGCTCAATGTCGGGGTTCCAGACTGGTTTGGGCGTGTTGCCATAATGCTGAATGTAACATTCCCGCAAGCCAGCCACGGCTGATCCTTTCGTGCCGTCCACCTGCAACGTCAGCAAATCATCCCGGCGAACGCGAACGGTCCAGGATGAGTTGAAATGAGCCACAATACCGTCTTCCAGTTCAAAGGTTGCATAGGCAGAATCATCGGCCGTAGCGACATACGGTTTTCCCTGCTCATCGATGCGTTCGGGAATGTGCGTCGCACCCAGACAAGATACGGATTTTACTTTACCAAACACGTGATCAAGCACATAGCGCCAGTGGCACAGCATGTCCACAATAATACCACCATCGTCTTCCTTGCGGTAATTCCACGATGGCCGTTGCGCCGGAATGGTGTGTCCTTCAAACACCCAATAGCCAAATTCACCCCGAACGGATAGGATTTTGCCGAAAAAGTCGTTCTGAATCAGCCGTTTCAGTTTCAGTAAACCCGGTAACCACAGTTTATCCTGCACCACACCGTTTTTCAAACCGGCGGCTTTGCAGAGGTTGTAGAGTTCCAGCGCCACTTCGGTGCTGACGGCGGTCGGCTTTTCGCAATACACGTGCTTTCCGGCAGCTACGGCCTTGCGAACGCCCTCAGCCCGGCGGCCCGTGGTCTGGGCGTCGAAATAAA
This sequence comes from Larkinella knui, assembly GCF_003858645.1. Taxonomy (GTDB): domain Bacteria; phylum Bacteroidota; class Bacteroidia; order Cytophagales; family Spirosomataceae; genus Larkinella; species Larkinella knui. Next base: position 1,992,645 of record NZ_RQJP01000001.1, read on the forward strand.
TGATGTTATGGGGATCAGCGAGGGCTTCATCGACGTTGGTCGTCATTTTCTGCACACCCGACTGCTGGCAAAGTTTTTCGAGTTTATTGACATCACGGCCGACCAGAATCGGATCCGGCATAATGACTTCATCGGGACCGACCCGAACGCCCCCCTGTTTGATAATGGCGACAATGGAGCGCATCAGGTGCTGATTGGTACCCATACGGCCGGTTACGCCGTTCATGATAATACCGACTTTGTGTTCTTTCACCGTTTAAAAAATGGTTAGATGACTGAAATGGTTGAATGGTTCATTACGAGTGGTACAGGTACCCGTGTTTGATTTTTTCCAGAAATTCCGCCTGATCTTCCGCCCAATACCGGTTTGAAAAGATCTCGACTTCGTTGAAACCGCTAAAACCCGTGGCTTCCACCCACGACCGGATCTGGCGAACGTCGATGCAGCCTTCACCCATGAGTCCGCGGTCGTTGAGCAGATCCAGCGTCGGGGTTTTCCAGTCACAGATATGAAAAGCATACAAATGCCCGTTTTTACCGCAACGCGCGATTTCCTGCTCCAAATTCGGGTCCCACCACAAATGATAGACATCGACCGCCACGCCCACATACGGCGAATTTAGCTCTTCGGCCATGTCATTTGCCTGACCTAACGTGTTGATTGCCGAGCGGTTATCGGCATACATCGGATGTAAAGGTTCAATCGCCAGCCGGACGCCGTTGGCTTCGGCGTGGGGCAACAGATGGGCAATACCGTCCCGAATTTGTTTGCGGGATTTGGTCAGGGGCTGGCCGGGGGCGGCACCGCAAACCAGCACGACGTGGGGCGCGCCCAGTTCGGCGGCTTCGTCGATGGCCCGACGGTTGTCGTCAATCGCGGCTTGCCGACCGGCAGCGTCCCGATGTGGGAAAAAGCCACCCCGACAGAGGGAAACCACGCTCAAATTATGGTCCCGGAGCAACTCGCCGGTTTGGCGGATGTTGCGGTTGGCCAGGGCATCCCGCCAGACGGTAATACCGCCGATGCCGGATCGTGAAAAATGCCCGGCGGCCTCTTCGATAGACCACGGTTTAGTGGTGATGGTATGAACGCAGAGTTTCGAGAAGTCCCGGAATGGAGATTCCTGGAAGGCCGGTTCCTGGCCCGGTGTTTCAGTTAAAGGAGTTGCGCTCATCCAATGGCTCCGAAAAAGGTGTAGTACGGTGCGTTGTCCACAGTCCGCTGGAGGTAAAGTGCTACTTCGCGGGCGTGGTAATCCCCCCACATGCTCGACTCGCCATAGGGAATTTTGCTACCTTCCGGAACGTGATCCCAGCCATTCGGGCGGTGGTAGATCGAATGCAGAATTAAGCCCTGGTGGTTCGGGTCGGTGCTGAGATACGGCTCTTTGAAAAGTGAATCTAACACCGTTAATCCCGCTTGCCAATAGCGGGAGCCATTTTCAAGTTCACCTCTTTCGTTCAGGTATTTACCCAATCGGAGCAGTCCCTGCGCCCCGATGGCGGCTGCGGAGCTATCCACCGGCTCAAAATCGTTGTAGGGTTCGGCCGCCCGATCGAGGTAATTCCCCAGCTTGGCCAAACCGGGTGCACCGGTATCCCAATACGGAATGCCATCGATGGGGGTCTGCTCGATGTAAAAGTCACAGGTGGCGCGGGCGGCTTTGAGCATGAAGGCTTCCACCACCTGCCGACCGCCAGCGTGTTCCAGTTCAGCATCACCGAGCAAAGTCAGGTATTCCAGTTGTTCGGCAAAACCGCACATGGCCCACGCCAGACCGCGCGTCCAGGTCGTAAAACCGGTGTAGCCCTGTTGCGAATTGGGGCATCGAAAATTGCCGTCTTTGGTATTGAAAACACTTTCGTGGGCCGTGCGTCCCCAGAGGTCGTAGATGTCGCGTCCTTCACCGTAGAAAACCGAGTACTCGGCAGTGGCCTTCATGTGTTGCAGCGCGCGCTCGAGCAGGTTAATTTTCACGTCGCCTTCGCCCTGAAAAACGTGACCCAGGCTGTGGCTCAACACCACCGCCCGGCAGGACCGGATCGTATCGACAAAGAGTGAATGCGGCCCGTTGAAAGAATGAATAAATCCACCGGTTTTGACGGTTGTCCAGCGATTGGCCTGCACGGCACCCGATAGTTTGAGGGCCAGTTCGTAGAAGTTCTTTTCCCATTCGTCGAACGGTACTTTCCCTTCGCGCATGAGCCGCAGCAGGTTCCCATAGGTGCTCACATTGTTGAAACCGTGGTCGTGAACACCGGTGTGGCTGATGTGCGGAGCCATCACATCGAGCGTTTTTTGCCGCCCTGCGTCTAAAAAATGCGGGTCGCCGGTGGCGTCGAATTGCAAAATGGCCGACCCAAACTGGAAGCCCTGCGTCCACTCGGTCCAGCCGCGGGTTGTATACTGACCCTGCACCGTAAAAACCGGCGAACCTTTGGCCGTATCGTAATGGGAATCGATGAGGTTGATTTTTTGGGCGGATAAATCCCAGAATTGCTTGAGTCGGGTCCTGAAGTCGGCCGGTTGAAGGGCGTAGTTAATTTGAATCATTGGTCGATACTAAAAACGGAAAGAAATCCATTGAATTATCGACAAAAGACAAGCGGGCCATTTACTTACCGGTTTTGTGAAAAATAAGTTGGTGGACGGCGTCATAAAAAGGGCGGCTAAATCCGGATTTAGCCGCCCTCATCTGCATTTTCTAGCGGGGAGTACTTCCCGATTTGGCCGGCTGGGGCGCTTTCGTTTTGAAAGAGTCCGCCCTTTTCCGATGCTTCATCCGTACGTTTTTCGTCGGCTCTGCCGGTTCGGGCGGGGCCACTAGTTCAGTGGGCGGAACGGGTGGTGTGGGGGCCAGCGCCGGCAGGCCCGAGGCTGCGGGGGCTGGCGGAACCGGTGGTTTGGCCGGTTTAGGCATTTCATCCGGACTCGTATAGCGTTTGCCATTGTACTCGTATGCTCCTTTGGCACGGGCCGGTCTGGGCACTGGCGCGGGATGAGGAGCAAGGGCCGGAACCGGAGCGATGGCGGGTATGGGTGCCGGCTCCGGAACCGGAGGAAGAGCCGGGAGCGAATCCAACCCGAAAAGTTTCCCTTCCAGCTTCATCAATTCTACGGCATGGAAACTGGCTTTTTCGGCCAGAGCAGCGGCTTTTGCCGAAAATACACCCATCGAATCGTGTAAAATCCGCAATGGCCCGTCGACCAGTGCCTGCATTTTTTCGTGGGTTCTGGCGATGACATTGTCATTGAGCAGTTCCATCTGTTTCTGGTATTTCGTGCTATTCAACTGCGCCTGCTCCAGCAGTAACCGTTCCGATTGATTCAGTTTTCCGTTCAACCGGGACTTTTTTAGTTCCAGCTCGGTCGCCTTGCCGATGTTGCGTTCCAGCTCAATTTGCATTTTCTCCAGCTGCTGAGTCACCTTTTCCAGCTCTTTGTCGGAAAGCCGCATCACCTGATCCTGCATTTCCAGTTGCTTTTCGAGACCATTTAGTGGCAACTGTATTTTTTCCATTTCCAGTTCCAGACGCTCTACCTGCCGATTGTGGTGTTCGAGTTCTTTTTCCAGCCTGATTCGGGTAGCGGGATCAATCGTATCATTCAAAACCGGCTCCAATTTCGCAAGGCTACCCACCTTTCTGCCTTCCGGGATCGACGGCTGAATGGCAGTGTCCTTCTTCCACCCAATACGGGCCACGGCATTGCCCTGCTTTTGGCTCATGGTCGCTGGCCGGTAAACGTGCTGACCGGTTACCAGACCGGCCAGCATGACCAGACAACCCGCGACCAGCAAACCGTTCGGTTTGGCAGACTGCTGCTCGCTGACGCCAATCACCCGCTTTACACGTTGCATGAATGACTGTTTGCGGGCGCCGAATGCCATGGCTAAGGCTGGGGTCGTTGAAACAGCTTGGCGACGTTCTTCAATGTGAACCAGGGCCTGAGCCAGACTCGCCCGTTCGCCACGCAGTTGGATAGCCACATCGTCGCAGCAATGTTCGCGCTCTTCCCGAACCCGAGCCGATAGCCACCAGATGGCCGGGTGAAAAAATAAAACGATCTCGACCGCCGACTGCACGAGATTGACGAGGTAATCATACCGCCGAATGTGCGCCAGTTCGTGGGCGAGAACCGCTTCGACCTGCTGTGGCGACAACCCGGCCAGCAAACCGATGGGCAACAGGATGATCGGTTTCAACCAGCCGATCGTCATCGGAACGGCAATTTCGGCCGATTCGACCAGCCGCACGGCTTTGGTGATTCCAAGTTGACGGGCTGTCTGGTGCAGGTAGCGCTGCCAGGCTTCCGGAGCCGAACGGATGTTCCTCCGGGTTAACCGCTGAACGAACAACCAGCCTCCAAATAACCGCACCAGAAGCAAAACCGCGCCACAGAGCCAGGCCGTTACCAACAGCGGCAAATGCCGGTTTAGCCAGAAGCTCAGTGTGCCCCCCCAATCGCTGCTTAGGGATAAATTGCGGACGATGGTGGTTTGTGGTCCGGTAAGTTGCGGATCGCCACTGATTGAAACGGCCGACCGAACCGGTTCGTAGCAAATCCATAGCGTTGCCATAAAAATCAGTAACTGCAACGCGAGAGCACCGATTCCGATGCCATAGCGCACCGACGCCGGCTGTTTTTGAGTCAGGCGCAGCGCCAGGGCTGCGGCAGCCACAAGAATGGTTCCCTGCCAGAGTGTGTGCACCAAAGCCCAGCCAAGTGCGTTCGTGAACGGTTCTGAAAATAAGTTGAATGCCGTCATCGGATTAGTTGTTTTCCGGGTTCAGATTATGAATAAGCCGTTGTAATTCCGCCAGTTCCTGGGGAGTTGCCTTGCTGGTGCCCAATGCCTGCATGACCAGTTTCATAGCCGAACCCCGAAATGCGGTATCGACAAACCGGTCGAGCAGATGTTGCTGCGTTTCCTCTTCGCCAATCAGGGCCTGATAAATGTGATACCGGCCTTCTTCGGTGCGGCTGAGCAAGCCTTTTTCGTGCATAATCTGCATCAGTTTCAGCGTGGTGGTATAGCCCACTTCCCGGCCCTGACTCAATTGTTCGTTCACCTGACGCACGGTACTGGGCCCTTTGGCCCATAATACCTGCAAAATTTCCAGTTCAGATTCTGTTGGTTTCATGGTTTTTTGTTTACTGTTCGAATCGGTAAATTGGCTGACAATACTCGTTCGGAAATTGATCTACGAAATAGTTCGTAACAAAGATATACGAATCGTTTCGTAGTTGTCAAGTTTTTGCTACGAAACTTTTCGTAATAAATGTTAAATGGGCTTTTTTTGGCCAAAAAAGTAAAGTCAAGCCATCGGATTTTGAATTTGAACTATATTTACCGTTATTCACCTATATAATACGTTAAAGACTAGTAGTCATGACTAAATCCTTTCTGTTGCTTCTGGGTATCCTGATCTTCGGAAACGTTACCGCGCAAACGGTTTGTTTAACCAAATCGGAACACGACGCGGTTTCCAAAACGTTGGCGAAAAACTATATACCGGTCGAAACGATTATCGACCCCGGTTTTCGAACCCGCCAGCCCGGTTTTCGAACGATAGACGAAATGGATCCCGGCGAAAAGAAGCGGTTTGAACTGAACGAACAGTTTGGCAAAGAAATCAACCGGATGTTGAAGCAGGCTAACCTGTTGCAGGACACGACCTGTTACCTGATCGTGCATCTCTATGCCAACGCCGACGGCTCCGTCAGACAGGTGCATTATGAATTTGGGCGCGACTTCACCCGAATGCGTTCGGATAGCCTGGCTACGATCCGGTTGAAAGACCGGATTGGACCGGTTTTGTGTCAGTGGTTTTCCACCTACCACTTTCCGGTAACCGGTGATCAACCGTACCGGTATACGTCCAGTCTGGCCATTGGCAAAATTCCTTCCAAACGAAAACTGCGCCGGGGACCCGGCATTATGGCCACCCTGGAAGAAGCCGAAAAAACAACGCGCCCGGATACTGTCAAAAACCTGGTTTTTAATACGCTGGAATTAAGCGCTATACCGGAAGTCATCTACCGGTTCCCGAATCTGGAAATACTCGATCTGAGCACCAATTCCCTCCGCGAAATTCCCGGCAAGGTCTTTACGATCCGGACCTTGAAACAACTTAACATTTCCGGTAATCCGCTGGGGAATGAAGGTCTTCACGTGGTTCGGAACAAACACCTGAAAGTGCTGAACATCCAGTCGACGAAAATTACCACGATTCCGAAAGCGATAAGCCGCAACCGGCGGCTGGAAAGTTTGTGGCTTGGGCTGAATGATTTTTCGGGGGGCATCACCACCACGCCCCTGCGACGGCTGCGACGCCTGAAAGATCTCAATTTATACCGGGCCAAACTCGAGGAGTTGCCCGGATCGATCAGTCGGTTGAAGCGGCTGGAAGTTCTGGACCTGTATTACAACAACTTACGCGTACTTCCGGAGCGCCTGTGCCGGTTACGCCGGTTGCAACAACTGGCCATTTCCAACAACAAACTCAATGAGTTACCGCAAAAACTGGGGCGGCTGCGGCAACTTCAGGTCCTGTACACCCACCACAATTTTCTCGGTAGTTTGCCCGCCAGTGTCCAGAAACTCTATTATTTACGAATTCTGGATATTAGTCACAACGTTTTCAGCAGGGTTCCCGATCAGGTTTCAACGCTGCCCAATCTGGAAGAACTTGATCTGAGTCATAACCGCCTGATCACCTTACCCACGGAGCTGACCCAAATTCAAACCCTCAAAAAATTGTATGTGCGCGGAAATCCCGTCAGTGAAACCAAAACGGTTTCGACCAGCCTGATTAAAGAACTGGAGGGCAATAAAACGGAAGTATTTTATTAGCCTGGGTGATGGAAAAGAAGCCCGGACAGTACCGGCACCGGTTTCCTAATCGCCCTCGAACCTTTCCTCCAGCAACTGATCCTTGATCTGCCGGATTCGGTCGTTAAAATTCAGGTTATGGAAATCGACATCACGTACACAGATGGCGGCCAGAAAAGCCATCACGTCGGGATCGTGCGGAATGCGCCGACCGGTTACGACACTGACGTATTTGGAAGTCATCCACAAAACGTTCTTCAACTGCTTCCCGCTATCATCGGTCATGTAATATTCGGTGACCATCGTATCTTCATTATAATAGATAATCCGTGATACAATCCGGATCCACTCGCTGACGACGGCCGGGCGCACGTAGGCAATCTGGTGTTGATAAACCACCCAGCTTGTCTTGTATTCGCGAAACAACTGGGCCGGGCTGAAGTTATATTGCGTAGCGACCTGATCCTCACGCGCGTTGAAATAGTAGTCGAGGTATTTGGCGTTGTTGAGGTGTTGCAACGGATCGCAGTCCTGAAAACGGATAATGGTACGCGACTCCGTTTCGTGCGGATAGGTTTTGGTGGGATCTAGTTTTATCATATCAGAATCGTCCGTTTCGGACTACATGGGCGGTACTGGGACCAATTTCTTGTACAAACGGCTGCCTTGGCAGGAATTTCCTGCAAAAATCAGCCTTATTCCGCAAATCCGTGTAATTCGGGCGCACACATTTTTAATTATTTTTACGTTTAATTCAGTAAATCAACCGGGTTTCCATCAACATCGTTTAAAGCAAATGAAGTCGTTTCGTTTAAGTGCCTTTTTTCTCCTGTGCGTCAGTACGTTAATGTCCTTTACTCCGCAATATAATCCGGACGCCGTTGTAGGTACCTGGCTGAACGGAACGAAGCGGGGCCACATCCAGATTTACAAAAAAGGCGAACACTATTTTGGTAAACTGGTCTGGCTCAGAGAACCGACCGACCCTTCGACCGGAAAACCCAAAACCGACTTGAAAAACAACCAGTCCGCCCTGCGTTCCCGCCCCCTGCTGGGAATGGACGTCATGCAGGGATTTGTTTTTGACGGCGGCAAAGTCTGGGAGGATGGTCACATTTATAATCCCGAAGATGGCAAGGAATACAATTGCAAAATGACCCTGAAAAATCCCAACACGCTCGATGTTCGCGGTTATGTCGGTATTTCGCTGCTCGGCAAAACCCAGACCTGGACCCGGGTAAACTGACGGGTCAAACCGTAGGACGGGGTTCCTGTCCGGGTCTGTATTCGATTCCCAAAACATTTTCCACGACGGCTTGTTATAGTAGCAAGATTCTTCGGAATCGCGTCCTTATTACTAACGTTGTAAACGATAATCAATCATGAACGAGACAACCCTTAAAGGCGGCTGGAATGAATTGAAAGGCAAAATTAAACAAGCCTACGGTGATCTGACCGACGACGATCTGACGTACGCGGAAGGACAGGAAGACGAAATGTGGGGCAAGCTTCAACAGAAAACGGGTAAGACGAAAGACGAAATCCATAAAGCTGTTGCCGATCTGTAACCAAAAACATACAAACGGTACAAAACCGCCGGAAGCTGATGGCTTCCGGCGGTTTTGTTTTGTCCGGACTGGCGAAATTCCGACCCGGCCGGATTCTGAAAACTGCCAGCCATCGACTCCTTGCGGTATTACCGCCGTGATTTGACGCTTTAATTAACAGACAATAAGTAAACTACCTGTCAGAGAAAAAACAGAATACGATTTTATTTAGAGAAGGTTTGAAAACGGGTGTTACTTTTCGGGGGTTATGGCATCTAAATGGGTGAAGTAAGTCGCTTCATTTTTTCACTCAAACGCCATTCACTGAATGAGTAATTACCAAAGCCCTGATCCGATTACCCAATTTAGTAATCTACTGCCTGAATGGGGGCAGGCAGCGGACGAAATCTATCAAAACTACCACTTTCTGGATCTGGCCCTTCGGCAGAGCGATGTCCTGCTCATTCCGCAGCAGGCCCGGAATCAACTGGTCAATTTAAAAAAAATGCTGGTCAGTACCCTCGCCCGCCTGATTCAGGACCTACCGCCGTCTACCCACCGCCTGTCCAACGAAAACGCGGAATCCATGAGCCGGTTTAACGCCCATATCCACACGCTCAAAACCGTCAATTTACAGACAGACACTATTTTTGAAGATCTTTTACAACAGCATCCACCATTAAATAGCTGGTTCGAATCCACACTTGACGAGTAGCAGTTCCCTTGATTGACGTCACAACGATCCTTTACCCTATGAACGACACTGTTTACGTAACTGAAATCCTCCAAAGACTAAAAACGACCGACGATCCTTCGCTGTTCGATGCCTTATTTTTGGTATACATCCACCGGTATCGTCAAGTCCTCAGCAATACGGTTACATTTACCGTGGTTGAGAAAACGCCCTTTACCCTGGGCAATCCCGGCCATTATAATTAGACCGCAGGAGTCTTGTTCTGACTATTATTAAAATTAATCACTTCCATTAAAAATTATCGCAGTTCATCTCTGGAAATATTTCTATTTCTTTGGTGTTGTTAAACAACAAAGAATTCAGGCGCGATGAACACGGTATATGTTAAAAAAGTCCAGTCACCCCGGTTAACGCTCTGGCTGGCGCTAGGTTCCGTCTACACGTTGTGGGGATCTACCTACTTATTCATTCATTTTATGACCGAAAAGATGCCACCCCTTTACATGGCATCCTTACGGTTGAGCACGGCCGGCCTGCTTTTATTTCTTTACGCCCGCATCACCGGAACCCCCGTTCCGGCTCCGAAACAGTGGATTTCAGCGGGCATTATCGGGGTGTTACTGCTTACCATTGCCAACGGATGCATGTCGTTGGCACTTCAATATATTCCGTCGAGCATAGCCGCACTTCTGGCCGCGCTGGTTCCCCTGTTCATCATTCTGCTCAACTGGGTGAGTTTCGGTCACATCCGGCCCACCAACTTATCACTGGCGGGTCTGGTTCTGGGGTTGATGGGCGTTTCCTTGCTGGTTCAGCCCACCGGTATGGGCGTTTCCCCAACGAATACCCTCTGGCTAGGCGTTGGACTGATCATGATTGCCAACGTTTCGTGGGCAGTTGGCACCTTGCTTTCCTCCCGGCTAACGCTCCCTCCGCAACTGATTTCCAGTGCAATCCAGATGCTGGTGGGCGGTCTGGTCCTGTTACTCATCAGCCTGCTCACGGAAAACGTCAACTTGACGAGCATTGGTCACGCCCCGGTGGAAGCCATTGGATCGTTGGTGTATCTGATCATTTTTGGCTCCATCATTGGTTTTTCGTCTTTTGCCTGGCTAGCCCGCAACGCATCGCCCCAACTGGTTTCGACCTATGCCTACATCAACCCGGTTGTTGCCATGCTACTCGGCTGGGCGTTCGCTGGCGAGACCCTGACCAGCGCTTCGATTTTAGCGGCACTGGTCATTCTATCGGGTGTGGTTCTGATTACTTTAGGCCGAAAATGAGGCTTTCCGGTTAAACCGGCGGAGGACTTACCGACGTCCACCCGCCATCCACAACCAGGCTCTGGCCGGTGATGTGGCGTGATTGCGGGGCAAGCAGAAACAAGGCGGCATTGGCAATATCGTCGACCGTAGCCGGGCGTCCCATCGGTGTAATCCGCGACCAGATGGGCACATACGTCGGATCATCCAGCGTTCGCTCGGTTTGGGTTGCACCCGGAGCCACGGCATTGATGGTAATGCCGTAGGGCGACAAATCCAGCACAAGATTTCTGGCCATCATTTCAAGGGCGGCTTTGGTCATGCTGTAGGCGGCCAGCCCCGGATGGGCCTGGTGACCCGTTACGGATGACATCAGCAAAATGCTGCCCCCTTCGTTCTGGTCCCTCATCTGGCGGGCGGCAAGTTGAGTCAGGAAAAAGCTGCCCCGCAGGTTCAGGTCGACTACTTTCTGAAAAGCCGCGGGTTGGTATTCGAAGAAATCACCAAAAATTGTGATGCCTGCGTTGGCCACCACCAGGGTCAGTTTGCCAAACTCGGCAACGGCTTTATCCACCATTTCCTGAATAAACGCCACATCGGAAACATCCCCCGGATACGCCAAACAGCGGCCTCCTTCGTTCTGAATCAGGTCGGCCGCTTGTTGGGCGGCTCGTTGATCCAGGTCATTGAGTAATACGGAAGCACCCTGGCGGGCCAGCTGGCGGGCAATGGCGAAACCGATGCCAATGCCCGCGCCCGTTACGATGGCAGTCTGAGTTTGGAAAGTCATGGGGGTTACAAAAGGTTGCTGCAAAGATGCCCCAAATTTGAAAAAAAAGTCAACTTTCCGATCGAATACTGTCTACATCAGGATGATCTGTACGCAATTTCATGATACGTCTTCACGTGCGGACCCAGGAACACGCGGGCAAAAATCCGGATCACGGCCAGCCCGTCGATGATGAAACTTAAAGCCGTGAAAAAAGCCAGCATAAATTGATCTTCGTGGATATGAGTAAAGATTAGATCTTCGCCCACAAACGTTGGTGTGATCGGAAAACCGGACAACCCCAAACAGGCCAGCAGAAAGATAAAAGTGATTTTTGGATACTCGTACGAGTGTCCATGAAAACGGTCAAGATCAATGCTATTTTCGAGCGACTTAATGCGCCTTAAACACACATAACCAACAAATCCGGAAACGACAATACCGCTTAAATAAATAAAGGTCTGGGTACTTTTAAAATGTTCATTAAACGAAACCGCCAGCGCAATCCAAAAGTGATTCATAATAATTAAAATCCAGCTCATCACCGCTCGCTTTCTTTCTGCAAATGATTTCAGAACCATAACTAAGCCAATGAGTGAAAAAAGGATTGGCAAAGTCGCGAGCACACGAGCCGGAACGGTATCTTCATTATAAAGGCAATAGAGGCCAATTAAATACGTCGGGATGAAGAAAATGACAACGCGTTGTACCGTCAGAAAATCCATTTTCTTCCCGGCCCATTTCAAAGGATTCCACAGAAATCGGTACATTATCGAGTCCAGGTTCCATTCCTTGATGCACAGAATATAGAGCGTATTTTTTAGTTTGGCCGGAAATGAATCCTCAACGGTATGCTCATGGGGTGTAAAATTATAGAACTGTTCCCGAATCAGGTAACTAACGACCGAGGGCGACACCAGCAACTGATAGGTTCTTAAAAAAGCATTACCGGCAAAATGGAAGAGCGCCAGATTTCCAAAACCGGCCGCAACTTCAATAAAAATCAACCCAATCTGGGCGATAGATGCATAGGCAATCTGGCTTTTTACGGACGATTGAACCCGTGCAATACCGGTGGTAATAATGGCCGTAGTCAATCCAAGAACCGCGATCAGAATCCGGATCGATGTTTGATGTTCCCAGAAAAGATAGGTTCTCAGCAGGATAAAAACGCCCAAATGGACGGAAAGAGAGCCATAAAAAATAGCGCTTGACGGTGTAGGACCTTCCATGGCCCTCGGTAGCCACGACGAAAAGGGGAGTTGGGCCGATTTAGCCGATGCCGAAATCAGGATCATCAGCGACAAAAAAGCTCCGATAAAACTGTGCGACTGAATGTGTTCGTGAACAAACTCATAGTTGCTTAATCGCAGGAAGGTAATGTTTTCGTGCCAGAGGTGGTGGCTCAGCCACATGGCGATAATCAGCCCGATATCACCGATGCGATAAATCGAAAATACTTTCACTGCATTTTTTACCGGTAAATACCGATCCCGATAAAACGCAATTAAGAGAAATGACGAAATACCGAGCACTTCCCACCCAATAAACAAGGTTTCCAGATTCCCGGAAAATATGGTGATTATATACCCCAAATAAAAAAAAAGTATGGCATTAAAAAACCGCTTATACCCTTCTTCTCGGTGAAGATAATACCGGCTATAAACCGTTACTAAAAAAGTAAGGAATGAGCCAACAAAAAGATACGATGCCGTGATTTTATCAAAATAAAAATCAATAAAAAATTCGTAGCCGTTCGTTTGAAAAACAACAAAATCTTTCTGATTCAGGATCGAATGCCCGTGCAGAAGCCAGTATACCAGAAAGATGAAAGCACAGACCATGTGCAGCCCAACGACAGAGAAAGCCGTCCACGAAATAAGTGATTCTTTTTTTTCCGGAATCAGTAAACTAATCAGAAATCCAGCCAGTGGCAGGAGAATAAAATAGTGGAGAATGGATGTCATGAAATGTGCTAAGTAAGTGCGTAAACCGGAATGTTTTCCTGATTGGATTCTAATAAGGTCGCTAAGTCATTAACCTGGGTAACCGGGTAGATCAACGGTTCGTAAGGAACAAAATCACCCTCTCTAAACACAAAAAGCCGGTGTGTTACCGGATGTACAACGACTAGATTTACCCATTCATTGACAAACCATTCGTAGGTCGCAAGATTTTTTTGAATCGTATTCAGTACGACATTTGGCTCGTGTTCAACAATAATTAACAGGCGAACCGGATCGTGAACTTCAATCATCTGACTCGGCAATCCCGGTCTTAAATCGCCATCGATTCCGTTGGCTACCCCAAAAAGACCCATCACATTGTGGGGCAATTTGGTGCCGGCACCCAGCTTCTGGTTGTCGACCCGCGAAAAATAGTATTCAAGATTGATCCCACCACATACCGGAGCCGCAGCATTCAGAATGTTCAACAAGTATTTCCCTTCCGGATCCACCTGGTAATCGAATGAATTCATGAAGGACCGACGATCCAGAAACAAGCCTTTTGATAACTCCCGGCGGCCCACAATACACAGGGCATTGGTCGCGTGGTTCAGTTCAGGGCGTGGCTCGAACAGCGAAACCGAGCGAATCCGTATGGCCTCGTGAATTTTAGCCGGGCTCAGGTGCGTGTCGATCGACTCAAATCGTCTGGACCTTTCCTTGGCATTAAAATCCAGCGCACTATCAAAAACCAACTCATTTTTCTGATGGTATTTACGGTTTAATGGGGTCAGCGAATCTTCATCATAAAATTGTATTTCGTCGCGGGTAGTGTCGTGTAACGCACCGACAAACTGCGTTTCTTCCGGGATCATAATGCCCTTTGTCCGAAGAACTTCGCGCACATCCGGATGGTTAGCCATAAAACAGATAACCCGTGAATTAACGGAACCCGCTCTACCCGAACAGGCGCCACAATCGTAGGCGGCATAATGCGGATTGTTCACGCTGCTCGAACCATGTCCGACCACGTAAACAATTGGGGCAAAATCGGTTACCATCCCAATACTTTTCAGCAGATTTTCGACCCGTATCGCCATTTCTTCGATCGTGAATCCAATCTGCAAACCGTTCTCTTTGTGATCGGTATTTTTGTTTTCAATGGTAAGCTTCGAGAACTTATCCATATGTTTAAACGACGAAGCCATTGCCGGCGTAACCGATGGCTTGAAAACATTGAAGAATAGCCGAACAGCCGCCCAAAAACCCAGCGTCTGGGCAATTAACCAGCCACTGTAAAACGAATGGGAATGTTTCGAAAAATGAATATCCTTTTGACGTTTGGTTTTCGAACCAAATTCTTTAATCAAATACTTTGGCGTAACCGGGGCGGGGCATACTTTGGTGTAGAATTTCCCGTCGAGTGGCTGATAAAAAAATTCAACCCCGAAGAATCCGGGCGTGCCAAATGTTTCGCAGGCGGGGTCAAACTGTTCCAGGTAACGGCGGAATGAACACTCCCGATCATCGATACAGAACATCGCCTGAAAACTTTTCTTTTGAGGGGCAACAGTACTCTTTTTTTCGATCTGAATACCGGCCAGCACCCGGTCGTAATAACTCCATTCAAACGCTTCCTGCCAGATGGCCATCACCTGGCTGTGCTCCGTCTTTGGAACCTCGGCAAATAACTCGATTGGTTTTTGGGTCAGGCCCTTACACAAGGGCGACCAGTTCGCGCCAAATTGAAAATCAAGGGCATCTATTTCCAATAGAAGTTCAAAGACAATCAGGTCGTGCGTCGATATATCGCGTTTATCCAGCAAAGTTTGTGGCTGATCTTCGATGGCCGAAACCATGCCGGACCAACCCTGATGCGCAAACTGTTGATCGTAGAGGTATTGTGCATAGAGGGATTCGTCTCCGACAAGAATTTTCAACAAATCGTTTATTTCACAAGTACTGTTTAAAAACAGATTCCGAGCCCGTTTACCCCGAAACAAACTACTAAAGCTGTTGCTCTCCATTTCCTTTAAGGCGTTCAGAAAGCTCTTTTCGCTACCTGGAAATTTCCAGATTGCAATCCCCTGATCGAGATAACTACAGAGAATCCGGAAAAGAATCGGATGGACCATTGAATCCAGGTCGGTATGATACACCTTCTTCCAATTGGAACGCAGCATGCCAATCCGTGGAATAGTTGCGGTGTTATACACCTTCGAAATCATTTTTTCTTTCCAGCTTTTCAGCTCTTTATCCCCTATTTTATCCGTAATAATTTTATCCAGGACATCTTCGTGAATCCGTCCTGATTTGAACAGGGATCGGTATTCTTCCAAGGATAAAGAAACTTTATAGCCGAATAATTCAGACGCTGTACGCAGGGCATCATGAAATTTTAAATTCTGAAATGCGTGGAGCGTATTATGATGGATAAAATCTTTTAACGGTGACTGGGCCGGTAAATAGTGCTTCAAATCATGAAGTACTTTATGTTCATCGAAAGAGGAGTTGTGGGGTTCCATTCAACAGGTTTTACACTATTTTATTAAAAAACTATACATGAATAAAATCAGAAAATCAGTGCACAAAACACCAGTATGGGCTAACAAAACATTCGATCACAAAGGACTCCTGTGTGACATACAAAGACAAAAAGGATAAGATTCCGAAACGGGATGTATAGTCTGAATTATCAGGAAGCCGGGCTCCGGTATTTGCCCATTTTGAAGCTACGGCAGGAATGTTGATGCCGTAATGATCAGAGGTTGTTGTTTCTGGGTTTTCTTTGCGCCGGGTTTCCGTATCATTACCTTGATATGGCTCCGGTGGTTTGGAGGACCTCCGGTTCTTTTGACCTGTCGAGTTAAGCCTGGATAGGGAGGACGATAAACCGGGGGTAGCATTATATAAAAACAAAACCACTACCAGGCTCATCAATGAACGCATGTAGCTCTTCTTTTTCATAATGCTCCGGAAATATACCTGTTCTATCCTTTACTTTTACTCATCTTAATCAGTCTGTATTCGAAAAATTACATTTGATGAAGGGATAGTGTTGGAGAAAAAAATGGGCAGGCCGCAAAGATCAATGAGATCAAAAGTGCTGGATTATAATTAAAATTCAATTAAACTCAGTTTAAAAAGGCATTAAATCATCTATTCCATTCGATAAGGATTTTTTAAAACCCTATCGCTGGCGCTGCTTTTTTACCATCTTCCCTCTTCTTGTAGATACAGGATTAAATCATCATTTAAAAAGCGTAATTTTAAGAGATTTTTGAAAAATTAGCAACCTCCGACGGACTTTGCGAATGAATCAAACGCCTTACCGACGATTGACCTCTTTTTTCTCCCCCTGGGAGCTTTGGTACCACCTTCTGATGATGCCGGTTTTGTTTCCAATCGGCAACTATTATTTCGTCGGCCCCCGGTATTTTAATGACTGGCGGCTTTTTTTGGTGGGAAACACGGTAATTTTCGGGCTGTACTGGTTTTCGGTAATCACCCTGACGCTGGCAGTTCGCTGGGTTATTCGCCACTACCCCGACGCTCAGCGGGCCACGCGCCGAACGCTGGTGATGCTGATCGTCGTGGGCGTACTGACCGTCGGTTTAGCCACGCTGGATGTGTTTGCTTACAGTCTCTTCCCGAGTCTGGAAGTGTCATTTTCCTGGAAAGTGGTGCGACCCATTCTGGTACTCGGCCTCATTTTTGACCTCTGTTTTTGCGTTGCGCTCACTGCTTTTTATACCTACAACCAGTGGCACCGCGACCAGACGGAAAACGAACAGCTCCGGCAGGCTACTCTTCAGCACCAACTCGATTCCCTGAAGATGAAAATCAATCCACATTTTCTGTTCAATAGCCTGAACTCGCTTTCGTCGCTGATCGGCGAAGATCAGCAGCTGGCTGAAACGTTTGTCGACCAGCTTTCGAAAGTCTACCGGTATCTGCTGCAGGCCAACACCCGTGACCTGGTCAGTTTGCAAACGGAACTGGAGTTTGTGGCCAATTACGCCGATTTGTTACACACCCGCTACGGCCCGAGTCTGCGGATCAACCAGACTACCGCTATCACTTTTCTGGAGTATGCACTGCCTCCCCTGACCATCCAGATTTTGATCGACAATGCCATCAAACACAATACCATGAGTCCGGACAATCCACTCTCGATTGATATATCGACCACTCGGAATGGGCGTCTGCTGGTTCGGAATACGCTACAGCGCAAAACGGTTTTGATGAAGGTTTCGCAGGCCAAACTGGCGAATCTGCTGGCGAAATACCGGTTGCTAAGCGGTGATGAAGGGCAGGTGCGGGAGACGGAGACGCATTTTGAAGTGTCATTGCCTTTGCTCAACAGCACCACCGCTCCCGGCAAACCCAGCTAAACGATCCCAATTCAGGTCGCTTATTGTACAATTCAGGCGGTAATTCCCGCATTTAATGTACTAAGTTCGTGTTCCAAGCCTTCTCTATCGGTAAATTAAGCGAATGCGATTGATTTATGAAGTCAGTTATTCTCAGCCTATTGCGTCGTTTACCGCGCCTTCGCAAACAGAGCCAGTGGCACTTTTTGCTGCTCTTTCCGTGGTTCATTCCGCTCATCTCCTACTGGGTGGTTGGCGACCGCTACCTCTCCCATGTCGGAACTTTTCTGTCGGCTACACTCCTGAATCTGGTCATCGCCAGTGTCTGTTTATTTACCCTCGATCAGTTGACCCAGTGGGTTGTCCGTCGGTATCCGAATCTGGGCCAGACCTGGCAACGGGTCTGGCGGCTCCTGCTGGTGTTTCTGCTCGTCACCCCTTTCTTCATTCTGGGCGGCATAGCCGTGTACGACTATTTTCATCTATTTGGCTATCAACACAATCCATCTTCGACCGGGCAGATTCTGCTACTCAATCTGGCGGCCAATCTGGTATCGGTCGGGATCGACGAAAGCGTCTACTCCCTCAACCGCTGGCGCGAGAATACGCTGGAAAAAGAACAGTTGAAGAAAATTAATCTTCAGAGTCAGTACGAAAGTTTGAAGAGCCAGGTCAATCCCCATTTTCTGTTCAACAGCCTCAATTCCCTCTCGTCACTGATTGCCGACGAACCCCACCGGGCGGAGGAGTTTGTCGATGAAATGTCAAAAGTATACCGGTATTTGCTCCAGACCAACGAAGGCGAACTGACCACGCTGGAAGCCGAACTGAGGTTCATCCAGTCGTATTTCCACTTACTCAAAACCCGGTATGGGGCTGGTATTCAGCTGGAAGTGGTGATTGCAGAACCCTTCCGAACGTACCAATTACCGCCGTTGACCTTGCAAATGCTGGTTGAAAATGCCGTAAAACACAACGTCATTCACGCCAATAAACCGCTGCTGATTGAGATCAAAACGAGCCAGGTTGGTCGGTTGATCGTTCGCAACAACCTCCAGCGCAAAACCGGGAAGGTAATTTCCAATCAGGTTGGTTTGTCCAATATTATGGCTAAATACCGCCTGCTGGCTCAAAATGACCCCATCGTTACCGCCGACAACTCCTTTTTTACGGTTGCTCTGCCGCTCATGGCGCCCAATCCGGTATAAACGTGTTCTTATCCTCCAGCCTGCTTTGGGTCGGTTAGATACGAAATTTATCACCCCTTTATTTACCCTGAACTGGCTTATTGACAACCCTTTCCGTAGGGTTGGCTACTGGCTAATGAGTAAACAAGCGGCTTCAGGTGCTTTAACCAGTCAGATTCTTTATCTTGATTTTCGCCTATTGTTTCTAAAACCGATCCAATCAATGGCAATTCATCTGATTCCTCGCCGGGAGGCTTTACAACGGCTGGCCCTACTGGTAGGTGCTACCCTATCGCTGCCCGTGCAGGCGGCTCTCCGGGGTGAAACCACGGCCGAGGTTCCGCTGATTTTCACGGCACCCCAGCAAAAACTCATCGCAGACCTCGCGGAAGTGATCATTCCGGCCACCGATACGCCCGGTGCGAAAGATGCGGGGGTTCCCCGGTTTATCGGGCATGTTATTGGAAACTGCACGGCACCCGCCCAGCAGGAAACGTTTCAGAAAGGATTGCAGCAAACGGATGCTCTCAGTAAAACCGCCTTTGGAAAGCCCTTTTCGGATCTCGACAACCCGCAACGGGCCGAGGTGGTCCGTCAGCTTACCCAACGCGAAAAGGCCTTTTTTCTAACCCTCCGCGAGCTAACCATCGTCGGCTACTTTACGTCGGAAGCCGGGGCCACCCAAACGCTGGCGTACCTTCCCGTTCCCGGTCGGTTTCAGGGCGACATTCCGTTAAAACCGGGTCAAAAGGTGTGGGCCATTTAAACGAATTCTCGCTTCCTGAACAGTAGAAAACTATGAATCTCAACATCGATGCGGTAAAGGCCCTGACCTACGACGCCATTGTAATCGGGTCGGGCGTGAGTGGCGGGTGGGCCGCCAAAGAACTGACGGAGAAAGGGTTGCGGGTGCTGATGCTGGAGCGGGGACGACCGCTGGAACACGTAACGGGTTACACCGAAGCCCTGAAAGCGCCCTGGGAAATGCCGGAAACGACCCGACTGGGTGAACTGGCTCTGAAATACCCGCAGGCATTGCCGGATCCGGCAAAAACCGTCCCGACGTATCTGATGCCCGGTGGCGACACCTCCTACCGCCAGGAGAAACCGTTCCGGTGGCTGCGGCCGAACATCGTGGGCGGAAAATCCATTTTGTGGGGCCGCCAGTCGTACCGGTTCAGCGATATTGATTTCGAAGCCAATGCCAAAGAAGGCATCGGGATTGACTGGCCCATCCGCTACAAAGACCTGGCTCCCTGGTATTCCTACGTGGAGAAATTTGCGGGTATTTCGGGTGAAAAGCTGGGATTGCCCCAACTTCCCGACAGTGAATTTCTGCCTCCGATGGACATGTATCTGGTCGAAAAAGAGGTCAGGAAAAGTATTGAGAAAAACTTTCCGGGCCGCATCATGACCATTGGCCGAACCGCCAACCTGTCGGAAGCACAAAAAGTACAGGTCGACAACGGCCGGTCGCCCTGCCAATACCGCAACCAATGCGTTCGGGGTTGTCCGTACGGCGCGTATTTCAGTACCCAATCCTGCACGCTCCCGCCCGCGGTCAAAACGGGGCGGCTCACCCTCCGCCCCAATTCGGTGGTAACGGAGGTGCTTTACGACGCCCAGAAACAACGGGCGTCGGGCGTTCGGGTGACCGACGCGCTGACCCTCGAAAGTCAGGAATACGTTGCAAAAATTATCTTTGTCTGTGCCAGCGCGATGGCTTCTACGGCGCTGCTCATGAACTCGGTATCCGATCGCTTTCCGAACGGCCTAGGCAATGATTCGGGCCAGTTGGGCCATAATCTGATGGATCACCACTTTCGGATTGGCGCCAATGGGCAGTGGGAAGGCGGGCAGGATCGGTATTATTTCGGTCGGAGGGCCAACGGTATTTACATTCCCCGGTATCGAAACATCGGATCGGATAAGCGCGACTACCTGCGCGGTTTCGGTTACCAGGGGGGCGGTGGTCGGCAGGGCTGGCAGCATCAGGTGGCTGAACTGGCCTTTGGAGCGTCACTGAAAGAGGAACTGACCAAACCGGGGCTGTGGACGATGGGCCTGATCGGGTTTGGCGAACAACTTCCCGAATACAAAAACCGGATGTATCTGGATAAAAACCAGTTGGATAAATGGGGTATGCCCACGGTGGTCTTCGACGCCGAAATCGGCGAAAACGAGCGAAAAATGCGGGTTGACATGATCAACGACGCCCAGGAAATGCTCGAAATGGCGGGGTTAATCAACGTCAAAACCTACGACCAGGGCTCGGTTGTGGGCCAGGCCATACACGAAATGGGAACCGCCCGCATGGGACGCGACCCCAAAACGTCGGTGCTCAACGGCAACAACCAGATTCATGCGGTCAAAAACGTATTTGTTACCGACGGAGCCTGCATGACCTCATCGGCTTGCGTCAACCCGTCGCTGACGTATATGGCCCTGTCTGCCCGCGCAGCCGATTTTGCGGTGCGGGAATTGAAAGCTTTGCGGATTTGAACAAGCAATACCGGTCAGGTTTGACATCCCTGACCGGTATCGTTTGCATTAGGGTCAAGAAGGAAAGATACAATCTGGTTTGCCGTTCCGTCCCCGGACTTTAGTCCGTGTTTTACAGCCGTATAGCAAAGACTAATGTTCGGCGGGACAGCCTCACTTCAGGTCAAAACTGCTGCCTTCCTGCACTAGTTTCTGGTATAAATTCGGGTCAAACTGGTAGTAAAAAGCACCTTTGCGGGACGAAGCCTTGTCTTTTTCGTTCAGCTTCACCAGCCATTCCATCGAATTGAGACGTTTGCTAAAGTTACGGTGATCGAGCGGCTGGTTATTGATGGCTTCGTAGAGACTTCGGAGCTGGGGAATGGTAAATTTTTCGGGTAAAAGCTCAAAACCAATGGGTTGCGTACGCGCCCGACGCCGAAGTCGGGCCAGTGCTTTTTCGACCATCGCATTGTGGTCGAAAATCAAATCCGGCTTTCGGGATACCGGAAACCATTGGGCATTGTGGGAATCCGCCAGTTTTTTGTCGTATTGATCGGTACGAATCAGGGCGTAATAGGCAATCGACAGGGTGCGGGCCACCGGGTCGCGCCGGACGTCCCCGTAGGCATATAATTGCTCCATATACACGCCGGTCAGGCCCGTCAGCGTCTCCAGAATCCGCTCGGCCCCTTCATCCACACTTTCGTCGCTTCGCAAAAAACCGCCCATGAGCGACCATTTGCCTTTTTCGGGTTCAAATCCGCGTTTGATCAGCAACAGCTGGAGTCCCTGCTGATCAAATCCGAAAATAATGCAGTCTAAAGCTACGAAGTGTTTTTCGTGCTGATTATATACGATTTCCATTGAATGTAACTGCGGCCGCCCGACCGTGGGTACGTTAATAAAACACCGCAAATACCACCAGAACCAGTCCGGTAATAACGGCGGCACCAATCAGGAACGGTTTTGAAACCTTGAACCAACTGGCTTCCACGGCGAAGGCTTTCGGCGAATCTTTCCCTTTTGATTCCGCCAGACTGATCACCACCTGCACCGCGACACACGCCCAGAAAACCAGCCCCATCCGGTTCAAAAACGGAATACCCGGCGCATTAAATTTCAGGTAGGCCGACAACGGAATGCTCAGCAAAGCAGCCGCCAGCGCGCCGTTGGAAGTCGCTTTTTTCCAGAAAAAACCAAGCAGAAAAATCGCCAGAATACCGGGTGAAATAAAACCGGTGTATTCCTGAATGTATTCAAACCCCTGCCCCAGATTCTTCAGAAACGGGCTGATCACCAGGGCCACAACGAAGGAAACGACAATGGCCACCCGCCCCCGCCACACGGTTTGCTTTTCGGTCAGGTTTTTATTGAAAAACTTCTGGTGAATGTCGAGCATGTAAATCGTCGCGATGCTATTGGCTTTCCCCGCCAGCGAGGCCACAATGGCGGCCGTCAGCGCGGCAAATGCCAGTCCTTTCAGGCCAACCGGCAGCAGATTGAGCAAAACCGGGTACGAATTATCGGGTTTCACAATACCGCCTTCCGTAATCCCCTGAACAATAGCCGGTTCGGCATTCTCCTGAAAGATCACGTAAGCCGCCAGGCCCGGCAACACCACAATGAATGGCATCAGAATTTTGAGGAACGACGCAAACAGCAGGCCGTTTCGGGCCGTAGTCAGGTCGGCCCCCAGCGCACGTTGGGTGATGTACTGGTTGCACCCGAAATAGTTAAAATTGACAATCCACTGGCCGCCCACGACGAACATCATCAAACCGGGCAGCTGGCTGTAGGCATCCGTAAAACCGCCTTTTCCGTCGTGAACCTGGTATTGTCCCTTGCTAAAAATCATGTGCAGATGGCTGTCGGCTTTTTCGCGAATCAGGCTCAATCCTTCAAAAACACCCGCGCCTGTCCCGACCCGGTCGGAAAGCAGATCGAGGGCTAAATACGTAGTGGCCAATCCGCCCACCACCAGACAGACCACCTGAATAACGTCCGTGTAGCCAATGACTTTCATACCGCCCAGCGTAATAAAAACCGCAAAAACCGTCAGGAAAACGGCGCAGGCCATGAAGTCAAAACCGGTCATTTTTTCCAGACTCAACGCGCCCAGGTAAATGATGGACGTCAGGTTGACGAGGATGTACAGAAACAGCCAGAAAACCGCCATGATCGTCGCCAGCCGCCCGTCGTAGCGGTTTTGCAGAAACTGGGGCATGGTGTAAATCTTGTTTTTAATGTACATCGGCAGGAAATAAACCGCGATGATGATGAGCGAAAAACCGCCCACCAATTCATACACCGAAATGGCCAGCCCCAGCTGAAACGCCTGCCCGCTCATGCCAATAAACTGCTCTGCCGAAATATTGGAGGCAATAATCGACGCTCCGATGGCCCACCACGTCAGCGAGCCTTCGGCCAGGAAAAAGTCTTTCGAGTCGGCGGTTTGCTTGCCTTTGTGCGTGTATACCCAGTACCCGTAAACGGCGACGATGACGAAGTAGATGAGAAAGATGAAATAGTCAACTGATTCGAGTCCGAGCGTCATGGTTTTTGGGAAGGGGATTGAAATGGATGAATACGGTTCAATAATCCTGTCCGTAATACGCGTCTTTGCCGTGTTTCCGGAAGTAATGCTTGTCGATCAGGCTCTGTTTGATGCGCGGAGTCGTGGGATTGATCGTCAGCGTGAGGTACGCCATTTTGGCCAGTTCCTCCAGAACAGTCGCATTGTACACCGCCTTAGCCGGGCTTTTCCCCCAGGCAAATGGACCGTGGCAGGCCACCAGCACCATTTCGACTTCACTGGCCGAAAGGTTCTGGTCCCGAAAAACATTCAGGATCTGGTTGCCGGTTTCGTGTTCATAATCACCCTGAATCATGGCGTCCGACATTACCTCCGTTACCGGGATGGAAGCCACCAGATGATCGGCGTGGGTCGTACCCAGGTTCGGAATCTCGCGCATGGCCTGCGCCCACGCAACGGCATACGTCGAATGGGTGTGGCAAATACCGCCAATGGTTTCAAAATGGCGATAAAGCAAGGTGTGCGTTTTGGTATCGGACGACGGGCGCATTTTCCCTTCAACCAGTTGATTGTCCAGGTCCACGATGACGATATCGCCGGGCGTCAATTCATCGTACGGAATACCGCTCGGTTTAATTCCGACGACGCCCTTCTGACGGTCGATGCCGCTGACATTTCCGAAGGTATAAATCGCCAGTTTTTGCCGGGGAATTTCCAGGTTAGCCTCGTAAACCTCTTCTTTCAGTGACTGATAATTATTCATAAGAAACTGACGATTAGCTTTTCTTCTCGATAAAACCGCCCAAACTCAAATACCGCTGATAGAGCACATCATACGTGGCAGCCCGTTCGGGGCGGGGCGTATACACGGCGTCGAAAGCCGACGCCATCGCTTTTTGCGCTTCGGCAAATGTCGGGTAAATACCCGCTGCTACGGCGGCACAAACGGCGGCTCCCCGGGCGCAGCACTGGTCGGATTCGGCCACTTTGATTGGTACGTTCATGACATCCGCCAGCGTTTGCATCACAAAAGCCGACTTCCGGGCCACCCCGCCGATGGCGATGACCTGATGAATCGGAACGCCTTCTTCCACAAACCGTTCGGCAATCCGGCGGGCACCATACGCCGTTGCTTCAACCAGCGATTTGAAAACGTGGGGGGCACTGCTGCCCAGATTCAAACCGGAAATAGCGCCTTTCAGGGTGTGGTTGGCATCGGGCGTCCGGCGGCCATTGAGCCAGTCGATGGATACAAGATCGGTTTCATTGACGGGCAATTGGCTGGCCTGTTCGGCCAAATACGGAATCAGCGCGGATTGCAACGACGGAACCAGATTCGCCTGTCCCTGTTGGGTCAACAATCCGGCGACCGGTTCCAGAATCAGCCGGGCGAACCAGGCGTAGAGGTCCCCAAAGGCCGATTGTCCGGCTTCCATGCCCAGCATGCCCGGCACGATGGAGCCGTCGACCTGACCGCAAATCCCGCGAATCAGCAGATGGCCGACGTCTTCGGAGGGTGCCATGAGCATGTCACAGGTGGATGTGCCGATCACTTTCACCAGCGCATACGATTCAATATTGGCCCCGACGGCTCCCATGTGCGCATCAAAACCGCCCACGCCAATGACGACATCGTTCGGAACGCCCAGTTTTTGTGCCCATTCCGCCGAAATCGTACCCATTGGTTCGTCAGACGTGTACGTATGCCGGAAAAGCCGATCCCGCAAACCCGCCAATAGCGGATCGAGCGTCGTCAGAAATTCTTCCGAAGGCAGCCCTTGAAATTCTTCGTGCCAGAGCGCCTTGTGGCCGGCTGCCGTCCGGCTGCGTTTCAAGGTCAGCGGATTGGTATTTCCGGTCAGAACCGCCGAAATCCAGTCGCAATGCTCGATCCACGAAAAAGCCGCCGGGCGAATGGATTCATCCACCCGCAGGGTCCGCAGAATTTTAGCCCAAAACCACTCGGACGAATAAATACCGCCGACGTATTTGGTAAAATCCGTGTCCCAGCGATGCGCCAGCTGATTGATTTCTTCCGCTTCCTGATTGGCCGTGTGATCTTTCCAGAGAATGAACATCCCATTCGGGTTATCGGCAAACTCAGGCAGCAAGGCCAAAGGGGTCCCGTTTCGATCAACCGGGCCGGGCGTCGAACCCGTCGTATCGACCGAAATTCCTTTGATGCCCGAAATCACTTCCGCCGAAACGGAATGGAGCGCGCTTTGGACCGACTGCTCCAGCCCTTCGAGGTAGTCGAGCGGATGTTGCCGGAATTGCGAGCGGGCGGGGTCACAAAAAGCACCGGTTTTCCAGCGGGCGTATTCATGAACGCCGGAAGCCAGTTCGTCACCGGTTTGGGCATCGACCAGCACCGCCCGAACCGAGTCGGTGCCAAAATCTACTCCAATCACAAAAGCCATAAGGAGTTAAGAATTAAGGTTTAAGAGTGATAAGTTAAGAGTTGGCTGACGCATACACTCTTAACTTATCACTCTTAACTCTTCAGGTGGTAGTATACTTCGTTCCAGCGCAGCTCCTGTTTGAAGGCGTGGATTTTGGTTTCTTCGTTGATTAGAACGTATTCGATACCGGCGATTTCGGCGAAATCTTCCATGTATTCGGACGTGATGGCCTTGCTAAAAACGGTGTGGTGGGCACCGCCAGCCAGAATCCAGGCAGCTGCCGCCGTTTTCAGATTCGGTTTGGCATCCCATAATACGCGGGCTACGGGGAGCCTGGGCAACGGCTGTTCCGTCGGAACCACCTCTACATTATTGACCAACAGGCGGAACCGATTCCCCATGTCCACCACCGACGCGTTGATGGCGGCTCCGGGGGCTACGTTGAAGACCAGCCGGACGGGATCGGATTTGCCGCCAATCGACAGCGGATGAATTTCGCAGGACGGTTTTCCATCGGCAATTGACTCGTCGATTTCCAACATGTGCGCCCCTAAAACCCGCTGGCCGTTCGGCGACAGGTGGTAGGTGTAATCTTCCATGAACGAACTGCCGCCCGGAAGCCCCGCTCCCATCACTTTGATGGCCCGGCCCAAAGCCGCCGTTTTCCAGTCACCTTCGCCCCCGAAACTGTAGCCATCGGCCATCAGTCTCTGTACGGCAATTCCGGGCAATTGATTCAGGCCGTGCAGATCTTCGAATGTATCGGTGAATCCTTTGATTTTATGATCGTCCAGAAAACCCCGTAAGCCAATTTCGATTTTTGCCGCATCCCGCAAGGATTCGTGGCGCAATCCGGCTTTTTGCAAATCGGCTACAACCTGATAACGTTGGGCATACTCCGTCACTAACGCATTGATTTCCTGATCCGTAACCTGATTGATATACGCCACCAGATCCCCAACACCGTATCCGTGAACCGAATAGCCGAACTTGATCTGGGCCTCCACTTTATCGCCTTCCGTGACGGCCACCTCCCGCATGTTGTCACCAAACCGGGCAAACCGGGCTCCCTGCAAATCCTGCCAACCCGCAGCCACCCGCGCCCAGACGTTGATTCGTTCGTGTACTTCGGGATCTTCCCAATGTCCGACAACAACCTTCCGTTCCAGCCGCATCCGGGCGTTGATGAACCCAAACTCCCGGTCGCCGTGCGCCGATTGGTTGAGGTTCATGAAGTCCATGTCGATGTCTTCCCAGGGAATGTCGCGGTTGAATTGGGTATGCAGGTGAAGGAGCGGTTTATGCAAAATCTTCAAGCCGTTGATCCACATTTTGGCGGGCGAAAAGGTATGCATCCAGGTCACCAAACCGATGCAGTTGGGTGCGCTATTCGCTTCCAGACACAGCGAATAGATTTCATGGGGACCCGTCAGGACGGTTTTGAAAACGATCTTTACCGGTATTGCGGTCGATTGATTAAGCGCGTTGACGATGGTCCGGGAATGCTCCGCGACTTGTTTAAGGGTTTCCTCGCCGTATAAATGCTGACTGCCGGTGACAAACCAGACTTCCAAGTGGTCAAAAGAAATCATTTGAGAATGCTTGTGATGGATGAGCCTTTCTACGAACGAGCAGGCTTTGGTGGGCAAATATAGATAATAAATGTATTTTCTACGTTTATGAAAAGATAAAATTTTTACTGGAAATAATCCAGTACTGAATGAAAGGGCAACGGGTTTCCATTTTTTACGGGCATAAAAAAACAGGAATACCTTCCTGTTTCCGTAAGTTCCCACGGACTTTAGCCCGTGTTTCCTGTAACAAGTTCAATGTTCTGAGAACACGGACTAAAGTCCGTGCGTACGACGTCAGGCTGGTCGATCGGCTCTTCCGCTGCCTTTTGGGCGGTTCGACGGTCCTTTCCGGGGGCCGGGGCGTCTTTTGCGCTGCGGGAAAGCGGCACTTTTCGCCGGGTTGTATTCCATCGTTTCACCCAGATGGGCCGGAAGCGGAACTTTAGTTACCGGCGTGCCCAACAGCCGCTCGATCGCGGCAAATTTCCGCTGCTCGGTTTCGCTGATAAACGTGTAGGCAATACCGGTGGTTTCGGCACGGGCCGTCCGGCCAATCCGGTGGACGTAATCTTCACCATCGTGAGGAACATCGTAATTGATCACCAGATCGATGTTGTCGATGTCAATACCGCGCGAAAGAATATCGGTGGCTACCAGAATCTTTAATTTGCGACTTCTGAAAGCCAATAAAACCTGCTCGCGTTCATTCTGCTCCAGGTCGGAGTGAATCGCTTCCGCGGCAAAACCGGCCTGTTTCAGTTCCCGGGCAAGTTGCTTGACGTTTTCTTTCCGGGAACAGAAAATCAATACGGACGGGAAATTGTGCTCCTTCAGCAAGTACTTGACCAGCGCGATTTTTTGTTTCTGGTAAACCACAAATGCTTCCTGAACAATTTTGGCCGGTGGTTTCGACAACGCCAGTGTAATTTCTTCCGGGTCGTGCAGAATCTTGCGCGCCAGTTCCCGAATCTTGGGCGGCATGGTGGCCGACAGCAGTAAACTCTGCCGTTTGGCGGGCAGATACGAAATAATTTTTACAATGTCGCCGTAAAAACCCATGTCCAGCATGCGGTCGGCTTCATCCAGAATCAGGTACTGGAGCTTATCGATTTTGGCATACCCCATGTTCAGGTGACTGATCATCCGACCGGGCGTGCAGATCACAATGTCGGCTCCGCCCGACAGCGCCTGCCGTTCGGTGCTGTATGAAGCGCCATCGCCCCCGCCATACACCGCAATGGAGCTGACGGAGGTAAAATAGGAAAAGCCTTCGAGGTTCTGGGCAATCTGAATCGCCAGTTCACGGGTAGGTACAATCACCAGTGCCTTGATGTTATCGTCGGAACCGGCAGAGGTGATCTTGTGAAGAATGGGCAGCAGGTACGATGCCGTTTTTCCGGTACCGGTTTGTGCCGAAACGATCAGGTCTTTACCAGCCAGTATAAGTGGAATGACTTGTTCCTGTACAAGAGTTGGTGTATCGTAATTCATGGCATCGATGCCTTCCATCAAGCGATCATCGAAGCCAAAGTCTGAGAATTTCAAGCTAAAAAACGGTAGGTTAAGTAGAAGATTTTGGTCAATATAACACTTTTGTAGGCATTAAAGCAAATTCTATAGAGGAAGATCGTTGTCGGCGCATCAGGGATACGAAAAAGCAGCGGGCCCGGGGGCAACGTCACGTTGGTGAAGATTCAGGATCGTCAGCCGGTTTTCGTCCGGGAAAACAAGGCGTCAGATCGTGCAATACCGCCGATGAAAAACAGCAACCGGTCCGTCAGATTTTACCTGAAAACCGGGCAATTTCCTTTTTCATGGCCCTTCTTCTTTTCCGCTGATTCGCTTAAATTGCCGAAATTCTCAAGAATTGTTTTCATTTCTAAATGCCGGTGGTTCCGATTGGAACCAGCATTGGGCGGGATTTTGGCCGCTATAAACGAATCCAATTGCTTACCACGATCCACTCAACAACTCCTGAAGTATGTCAAATTCTAAACCTGAAGTGTGGCAGCGCGGACCCGTTGCCGGTATTCCTCCCCTGCTGCAACCCGTCGCCCATGCGCTGTTACAGGCCCGCGAAGAAGTTAATGCGTTGATGACTAATTTTCCAAGCCGCTACCTCTGGCAAAAACCGGCGGGCGTGGCTTCCGTTGGCTTTCACTTACAGCACCTGACGGGCGTGCTGGATCGTTTGTTTACCTACGCCAAAGGGGAAGCGTTGTCGCAAAACCAGCGCGACTGGCTGGCGGCCGAAGGCAAATCGTTTGATACAGAAAATGCTGTTCAGACGTTGCTGAACCGGTTTGACAACCAGGTGGATCAGGCCCTCGATCAATTGGCTACGACCGATGAACAAACCCTGACTGATTTTCGGGGTGTGGGCCGCGCGCAACTGCCATCGACGGTGCTCGGGCTCCTTTTTCACGCGGCCGAACATACCCAGCGGCATGTAGGCCAACTTTTTGTAACCGTTCAGGTGTTACTCACGTATCCGCAACCCAGTCAATAGACGGTTACGGCCCACTCATTTCTTTCGTATTCCAACCACGTACGTCTATGGCCTACACAATCCCTGACAACACCCGCATCGGGCACATACATTTGAAAGTAGCCAACCTCGAGCGGGCGCTGGGTTTTTACTGCGATTTGTTGGGTTTTACGCTCATCACCACCTACGGCAAAGACGCGGCTTTCATTTCCGCGGGCGGCTATCACCACCACATTGGCCTCAACACCTGGTATAGCAAAGATGCGCCACCGGCACCCGTTCGCAGTGCCGGGTTGTTTCATACCGCCATTCTGTATCCGACTCGCCGGGATTTGTCCGTCGCTTTCCGGCGTTTGGTCGAGGCAAAATATGCCATTACGGGCGCTTCCGATCACGGGGTTTCGGAAGCTATTTACCTGAATGACCCCGACCAGAACGGCGTCGAACTGTACTGGGACCGGCCGCGTCAGGCATGGCCGCAGAAACCCGACGGTTCACTGGAAATGTATACGCGACCGCTGGATCTGGAGGCTCTGTTGCGGGAATCGCTGTAACAACCGTTGACCTGTCAGCAGTTAAACGGTCGTCAACGCTTAATAGACAAAAAAATACTGCCTGTCGTTGGCTGATTGGAAACGTATTTCCCGATTCTTCAACGGACAGGCGGTATTTTTTTACCCTAAATCTTCCTTACTTCGCCCGGACATACTGAGCCGGCCATTCAACTTCAGCCCCCAGTTTTTGGGCGGCATGAAACGGAAAATACGGATCGCGCAAAAATTCGCGGGCCAGCAACACCAGATCCGCCTGCCCACTGACGATGATTTCGTTGGCCTGTTCCGGCGTGGTGATCAAACCAACGGCTCCGGTCAAAATCCCGGTTTCTTTCTTAACTTTTTCGGCAAACTGCACCTGATAACCGGGTCCGAGCGGAATGCGGGCACCAGCCACATTGCCACCCGTCGAACAGTCGATCAGGTCAACGCCTTTATCTTTTAAGATGGCCGAAAGCGCCACGGCATCGTCCGCTGTCCAGCCGCCCTCGCTCCAGTCGGTGGCCGAAATACGAACCAATAGTGGATAGTCTGCGGGCCAGACGGTCTGTACACGTTCAAGGATTTCGAGCAAAAACCGGATGCGGTTTTCGAAAGAACCGCCGTAGTGATCGGTCCGCCGATTACTCAGTGGCGACAGAAATTCGTGGATCAGATACCCGTGGGCCGCATGAAGTTCAATCACTTTAAACCCGGCTTCGGCCGCCCGGCGGCTTGCCGCAACAAAATCGCCAATCACTTTTTCGATTTCTTCGGCTGTCAACTCCCGCGGAACGGGCTCGGCAGGGATAAACGGAACCGGGCTGGGAGCCACGGTTTGCCAGCCGCGCTCGGCATCCGGCGCAATAAACTTGCCGCCATCCCACGGCCGGTTGTGGCTCGCCTTCCGACCGGCATGTGCCAGTTGCATACCGGGAACGGCACCGTGTGCTTCAATAAAGGCGGCAATGCGCTTCAGATTAACCAGATGCTCATCTTTCCAGATGCCCAGATCGTCGGGCGAAATCCGGCCTTCCGGCGAAACCGCCGTTGCTTCCGTTATGACCAAACCGGCTCCGCCAACGGCGCGGCTGCCCAAATGAACCAGATGCCAGTCGTTGGCAAAACCGTCTTCACTCGAATACTGACACATGGGCGAAACGGCAATCCGATTCTTAAACTGGACACTGCGGATGGTTAGTGGGCTAAACAGATTTTGCATGACAACTTGGGTTTTGTGATTTTTAACCAACGGACCCCCAAAGGAGTTCGAAATCAGATCGACTTTTCGAGCCAGACCTGCGGCCCATCAATCATGCATCATAAAAACGGGCCGTTGAAGAATGTCGGGCAAAAGCTCCGCTTCAGTGGGTTTCCAATGGTCGTCGTTGCTGCGCAAGGTCTGCGCAATGGTGATGATTTCGTTGCCAACCCGCCCCTGTTCTTCGAGCGTCAATCGGTCGAACTTTTGCTGCCGGATGGGCTCCCAAAAAAACAGCTCCGTTTTGGCGTCGTAAATACCAACGGGAATTTTCTTTTTCTTCGTGAATAGTTTGCGCAAAACCGTATCGGCTTCCGAATGAGTTTCACAAAAAATGTGGTAGTACTGTTTTTTGAATTGATATATAACGGAAAAGCGATGCATGGCAAGAGATTTAAAAGGTGTTGCAGCGTCGGCCAAACCCGAATGCCGGACAAGGCGAATGACGCCCCGACCAACTGCTGAAATGAATTTGTTTGTTTTTGGATTTTGGGGTCAGCCGCTATTTCTTCGGCGATACTGACGGGAGGCAATTTTTGGATAAATAGAATATGGCAGCCTCGGTGCCGGTGTAGTTCGTATTGTAAATCTATCAACTAAACAGCAGACAAACAAGCACTTCTTGGAAAATTCATAGTAATAAGGCTAAAAATTTCACTAGCCTTACTATAACTTTTCCGCTATTTTTTAGTGCGTCATTCTATCGATTCCGGCTCCTGCCTGGGCGTAAAACTTGAAGCGGTTTTGATTTGACCCGCTGGACGGGAATGTGAAAAGTGGATGAACTACTGCCAGAATCAGCTATCTTTATGTCAGCAATTGATCCCGGAGGTGACGAATCCAGGTTTATCGGCTGGATTTCATCACCTGATGTCGAACGACCGGATCTCACTAAAATCTACAGATTATGAAATTCCTGTTCGCGAGTTTTAGTCTATTCTTCCTGGTTTTGACCGGTTTTTCGCAATCAAAACCCGCCAAGAAAACAACACCGCAAGCGGTTCCGGGGGGATATACAATTTCCGGTTATTTAAAAAATGCCGCCAACCGGAAAATTATTTTAACGGAAAACTCTTTTTACAAATCCCGGCAGCAATCGGATACCACGACGGCCAACGCCAAAGGGCAATTTAATTTCAGAGGAAAACTAGATGAAGCTACTTTTTTCAGCCTTCGGGTAGCGGGTAAAACCAGTCCGCACTATTTCTTTTTGGAGAACTCCCCAATTACCATTACGGGCAACGCTGATTCGCTTTGGGCCGTTAAAATAACCGGTTCGAAAGAAGAAACGATCCGGCAGAAAATCCAGCAAATGATGATGGATACGTCCATTGCCAATCGCTATAAAAGGGCCGAACTAAATTATACGAATGCGCGTGCGATCAACGATGGGAAAGCGATGCAGGCCGCCATTAAAGACCGGGAACTAGCAATAGCGCAGGAACGCTTGCGGGTAAAGAAAATCATCGCAACGTATGCTGCTTCCGCCGTTGGTGTCAATGTTTTAAGCGTGCTCATTAGCCTGGGCGATGTTGCGGGAGCCGATAGTCTGTTGACGCTCATGGAGAAGACCGACATCGGAAAGACCTTACAGGCTACCTACTTCCGGCAGCAGATCGACGCGATGAGCCGCCTGAATATTGGAAAAACGGCACCGGAATTTGCCCAGACCGATACGCTGGGACACCTGGTAAAACTCTCGTCATTTAAAGGAAAATACGTTCTGGTGGACTTCTGGGCCAGTTGGTGCGGTCCCTGCCGGGAAGAAAATCCGAATCTGGTCGAAACCTTCAAAACGTTTAAAGATAAAAACTTCACCATATTTTCCGTTTCGCTCGATAACAACCGCCAGAACTGGCTCAATGCCATCCGGAAAGATCAATTAACCTGGTCGCACGTGAGTGATTTGAAAGGCTGGAAAAACGAAGTGGCGCAGCAATATGGCATCAACAGCGTGCCCGCCAATTTATTGATTGATCCCAACGGAAAAATTGTTGCCCGGAATTTACGCGGGGAAGATCTGACGGCTAAAATCAAGGAACTGATTCAATAGCCGTTATTTAATTACCGCTTTACCGGTAAATAAATATGGAATGTGGCTCCTTTATTTAGTTCGCTTTCGGCTCGGATCATACCGCCGTGGCTCTCCACAATTTTACGGCAGAGCGCCAGTCCGATACCGGTTCCGCTGTAGGATTTCCGGTGGTTCAATCGCTGAAAGATGGTAAATACCCGCTCGGAATATTCCGGCTCGAAGCCAATACCATTGTCTTTAAATTGAATATAAACGTACGTAAAATCCGGATTCAGGACGCGTAACGGAGCAACTTCTTCGGGCAAAAGAAGCTGCGAAGAAATGTCGACGATTGGATTTTTTACCGAAAATTTGAGTGCATTTCCGATTAAATTCGAAAAAAGCTGGCTTAAATGCATCGGGATACCTTCGATAACCGGCAATGGGCTGCGCCGGATGGTTGCCTGTTTCTGTTCAATCAACAGTTCAAAATCAGATTCAACATTCTCCAGAATTTGATTGAGATCTGTCTCCACAAACCGGTCGGCGGTATTGGATAACCGCGAATAATTGAGCACCGATTTGATCAAATCTGCCATTCGCTGCGCCGATGTACTGATTTTTTCCAGATACTGACCGGCCACGGCTTCATCGTTCAAACTGAGTTGCAGCAGCTCCGAAAAAGACTGAATTTTGCGCAGAGGTTCCTGAAGGTCGTGGCTGGCGATGTAGGCAAATTGTTCGAGTTCGTGGTTGGTTTTGATCAATTCCTGATTGCTGTTGTGCAGTTCCCGGGTTCGTTGCTGCACCATGCGTTCCAGTTCATCCGACATTTTTTTCTGGTCGTCGATATCCGTACTCGTACCAATCCACCATTGAATGGTGCCCTCGCTGTCTTTCATCGGTACGGCGCGACTGAGTTGCCAGCGGTATACCCCATCGTGCCGGCGAAACCGGTGCTGAAAAACAAAATCCACGCCTGTTTCCACGCTTTTCAGCCAGGCGTCGACATTCGCCAGGCGGTCGTCCGGATGCACAATTTTGATCCAGTCATTATTCTCAACCTCCTCAGTCGACAAGCCCGCATAGTCATAAACCGCCCGGTTAAAATAATTCAGCGTTCCGGAAGGGTCGGAGGCCCACACAAACTGGGGCATGAAATCGGCCAGCAACCGAAACCGCTCCTTGCTTTCTTCCAGGGCTTTCTGCACCGCCATTTCGGGCCGCAAATCCCGCATGACAGCCCCGATCGCCATGGGCAAACCCGTGCTCTGGTCGTCGATCCGGAGGCAGTTGTTGTAGAGCGGAATGGTTTCGCCGGTCTTTATGTTCCGGGCGGCAAACGAGCCTGACCACCGGCCTTTTTCCATAACCGATGGAATAATTTCGGTACGCACAAATTCAAACTGCTCCGGCGTGTGCAACTCCGAGATCGGAATCAGCGAAACTTCCTGCTCCTCTTCGATGCCGAGCAATTCTTTACCGGCTTTGTTGATGTACGAATTTTTACCGTCTAACCGCAGAATAGACATCAGATCGACGCTGTTTTCAACCAGTGTCAGCAATTTTTGCTGTTCTTCGCGGGCGCGAACTTCATCGGTTATGTCCTGCAAAGTACCATTGAAGCGGTAAGCCTTTCCGGTTTCATTAAAAAACGCCTTCCCCTTCGCATGAACAACCCTTTCCCGCTGATCCGGCCGTTGATCGATGGTAAATTCGATGTCATAATTCCCCCCGGACTCAATCTGCAGCGCGGTTTGAATTGCTTCCGTTACGCGTTGCCGGTCTTTTTCGACAAGGGCGTTGATCGCCATCGTTAAATCAATTTCGCCCAGAAGAGACAACCCGAACCAGGTTTTTAGCCGGTCGTTGCCGGTAAAGCGGTTTGTGGCCGGATCCAGATCCCAGGTTCCTAAATCAGCCGCATCGATGGCAAACTGCAACTGGTCTTTACTTTCCTCGATTTTCCGCAGGTTAACTACTTTTCCGGTCGTTTCGGAACAGGTAACGAACACGCCACCCACATGTCCCGACTCATCGTGCACCGGACTGTAACTGAACGTCCAGTACACATCTTCAATCTTGCCATTGCGGTAGATCGGAAGCAGTTGATCCTCACTCCAGGAGGCCTCACCACCCGCCATCACCTGATCGATGAGCGGTTTTATGTCGGACCAGATTTCGGGCCAGATCGTTTCTCCTTTTTCGCCCAACGCGTCGGGATGTTTGCCGTCGACGCCCAGGCTGGGGCGGTAGGCGTCGTTATAAAAACTAATCAGGTCC
The DNA here is from genome assembly GCF_003858645.1 of Larkinella knui. GTDB lineage: Bacteria > Bacteroidota > Bacteroidia > Cytophagales > Spirosomataceae > Larkinella > Larkinella knui. The sequence continues at coordinate 2,028,831 of NZ_RQJP01000001.1, forward strand.
GGTCCCCAAAACAGAAACATGGGGAATTTGGAGTGCAACAGGATGCTCAGGGTGGTCCGCAGGCTTTGCGGCCAGTTTTCGATAGACCCCAACCGACTTTTCGACCAGTCACGCGAGCGGATCAACTGTCCCATTTCGCCCGCACCCGCGAGGAATTGATACGTTTTTTGAAGGGGTATGGTTTCCATGAAAGTTACACTCAGGCCATCGGTCTGTCGAGAATCAGTTTGGCAAGTCGGTTGGTAAGGGTTGAAATAAGCGGGGGTTTGGTCAAAAAATCAGTGGCACCCAACGCTTTGGTTTCCAGAATATCCTTCTGTTCTGAGGAGGTCGAATAAATAATAATGGGAATGTGCTCGATACGGGCTATTTTTTTCAACTCCATCAGGCACTGTTTCCCGTGCATCCGGGGCATATTCAAATCCAGAAAAATATATTCGGGCATAAAAGCATCCTCCTGTCGAAGCTTTTGCAGGGCCTCACCGCAGTCATCGGCCACCACACAGGTCAATCTCGGATCTACTTTTTTCAATGCCAGTGTAAACAATTCCTGATCGTCTTCGTCGTCGTCGATCAGAAAGCAAGTGACGGGTGAGTTCATGCCATAAAACGATTGAGTCTGCTTTGCGAAGATATTAAACATTATCGATGAAATGAGCGGAGGCATTCATTTACCAAAAACTTTCTAACTTACTGCCCAAAACGGGCAAACGACCCTATATTTAATTCCCAAAAGCCACAAATTCCTTTACTCACTAACTACGAATCTCAACATGTATCTTCGTTCTCAAGAATGGTTTGGCCGCACGGGCAAAGACGGTTTTATCTACCGTGCCTGGATGAAAAACCAGGGTTTTCCACACCATTTGTTTGAAAGTAAGCCGGTTATTGGCATTTGCAATACCTTTTCGGAACTAACGCCCTGCAATGCGCACTTCCGCGACCTGGCCGAAGCCGTCAAGCGGGGCGTGTGGGAAGCGGGCGGTTTTCCGCTCGAATTCCCGGTGATGTCGCTCGGGGAATGCCAGATGAAGCCAACCACCATGCTGTTCCGAAACCTCGCCAGCATGGACGTGGAAGAATCGATTCGGGGCAACTCAATGGATGCCGTCGTGCTGCTGTGCGGCTGCGATAAAACCACCCCTTCGCTCGTTATGGGTGCCTGTAGTGTCGATATACCAACGCTCGTCGTATCGGGCGGGCCCATGCTGGCCGGAAAATACAAGGGCCGCAACATTGGCACATCCGACCTCTGGCGGTTTGCCGAAGCGAACAAAAAGGGAGAAATGTCGCAGGAAGAATTTGTAGCCGCCGAAGCCTGTATGGCCCGTAGCCAGGGCCACTGCGCCGTAATGGGAACGGCTTCCACGATGGCCGCCATGGTCGAGTCGCTGGGGCTGGCCTTACCCGATAATGCCACGATTCCGGCCGCCGATTCGCGCCGGAAAGTGCTGGCCCACATGGCAGGCATGCAGGCCGTCGAACTGGTGAGGCAGGACATCCGGCCCTCGAAGATTCTGACGCGTCAGGCGTTCGAAAATGCCATCATGGTCAATGCCGCATTGGGAGGTTCGACTAACTTCATCATTCACCTGACGGCCATTGCGGGGCGGATGGGCGTACCGCTGTCGATCGATGACTTTGATAACCTATCGGCGAAAATCCCGTTATTAGCCAATTTGCAACCGTCGGGTGAGCATTTTGTGGAGGACCTGTTCTATGCCGGGGGCTTGCCCGCGATTATCAAAGAGCTGCAACAATTTTTACACAATGATGCCATGACCATCAATGGCCGTACGCTGGGCGAAAATAGTTTAAACGCCGAATGTTACAACCGGGATGTCATTGCCTCGGTGGCCGAGCCCTTCAAACCGGAGTCGGGGGTTGCCATTCTGAAGGGAAATCTGTGCCCCAACGGGGCGGTTTTAAAACCGTCGGCAGCCTCCCCCGAACTCATGCAGCACACCGGTCGGGCGGTGGTTTTCGAGAACATCGACGACTACAAAAAGCGCATCGATGACCCGGACCTGGACGTTGATCCGTCGTGTGTGCTGGTGCTGAAAAACGTCGGACCAAAGGGCTATCCCGGTATGCCCGAAGTAGGCAATATGCAACTTCCGGCCAAAATTCTGGCGTTGGGCGTTCACGATATGGTGCGGATTTCGGACGGACGCATGAGCGGTACCGGCTTCGGCACGGTGGTCTTACACGTTTCTCCGGAAGCCGCCATCGGCGGTAATCTGGCGCTTGTCCGCGATGGCGATCTGATTACGCTCGACGTCGAACAACGCCTGCTGCATCTGCACGTTGAAAAAGAAGAACTGGCCGAACGGCTGACGCATTTTCAACCCATCGACCTGGGGTACGAACGTGGGTATACGCGCATGTACATTCACCACGTTTTACAAGCCCACGAAGGCGCCGATTTTGATTTCCTGCAAGGCAGCTCCGGACCGGTTGTGAAACGGGACTCGCATTGACGGACGGGCTGTTTCGCGGAGGTACGCGGAGAAAATGGAGTTGAGCGGAGTTTTTTAAGAAAGTCTCCGCTCAACTCCATTTTCTCCGCGTACCTCCGCGAAACAACTTTTAAACTCCTTCGGCTACTTTTTTCATTTTTTCCAGGCCGGTTTTCGCCACCGCCAGTGCGTCCTGCGCGTAGTAGGTTTTGTTGAACAATTCCAGCGACAACACAATGGTTTTGCCGGGTGTTTTCAACTGCCTGAGCGTTTCGTGAACCGGCCCAACTCCGTCGCCGGGATAAATGCGGTCGGCATCGACGATGGTTTCGCGGGGCGGATTGGTCGGGTAATCGTTCAGGTGAAAAACCTCGATACCGGGTTTGCCCACCAGCGGTAGACTGGCCGGGCTGGTTCCTCCTTTGTAGAGGTGATAAATATCCAGTAAAACCCGCGCCGACGGATGACCGCTCTGAATGGCGACGTACATCACCTCGCTCAGTTTGTTCAGGTTTTTAGAACCGCCCCACAATTCAAGTTGCGGAACAACGCCGGTTTTGTCGCCCAGTTCGAGGATGGTGCGGTACCGTTCGGCGGCTTTATTCAAATCCAGACCGGGTTGCTGAGTGGCACCCATCGGCGGGGCAGCGGTGCGCTTACAGCCAATTTGGGCCAGCAATTCCATTTCCTGCCGGAGTTGTTCGACCCCCTTCGTGCGGGTGGTTTCGTCATCCACAATCCACTGCGCAAACCCGATGGCATTCTCCACTTTCAAGCCCAGATCACCCAGCAAGTTACGAACATCGGCAACGGTATGCGTTTTCAGGTATTCCTGAAAGGAGTTCATCCAGATTTCGACGGAACGAAATCCGGCTTTGGAAGCCACTTCCAATTCCTTTACAAAACCGAGGTTCTGCCCGCGTATGGTGCTCACATTCAGGGCGAATGTAAATGGTGGGGGATCTTTTACCAGGCTTACCGGTGTAGTTGCTAACAGCGTTGAGGGCGACATAGCGGCTCCACCAGTCGTGGCGGCTATGGCAGCAAGGGTCTGACGACGGTTCATGAAAGGTTTGGGAATAAGAACATTTTCGTTCGAAAAATACGGAATTCCTGAGATTATACGCTTAAGCGGTTTAAACTTTCCAACGGGACGGGAACCTTCATGAAGCGGCTTGAACCGATCACAATGGATTCTTCAGCCGAATAAATTCAGGCAATCGGTCTGATCTGCGTACCCGTTTACAATCACTACCCGGTTTCGATTCACGGTGATTTAAATAGATTTTCCGGTTTAGGCTTGTCTATTGTCGCTCGTCACCTATCTTTCATGCTCGAATTGATTTATGCTTCTTTATGGAATGGTTACTTAGTCTTTGTCTCGGAATTGCCTTGAGTGCCTGCTGCGGCTTTCGAATTTTTGTCCCCCTGCTGGTAGCCAGTTTAGCGATCAAGGTGGGTTGGATTGCCGTAACACCCGGTTTTGAATGGATGAGTAGCTGGACGGCCGTTTTTTTACTGGCAACGGCCACCATCATCGAGATTGGCGCTTATTACATTCCGTGGCTCGACAATGCGCTGGACACCGTAGCCACGCCCATTGCTTTCGTTGCCGGAACCATTCTGACGACGTCTTTTGTCGACATCGATGTTCCCATGTTAAAATGGGGACTTGGCCTGATCGCGGGCGGTGGCACGGCCGGTTTAATTCAGGCCGGAACCAGCCTGCTGCGCATCGGCTCTACGGCCACCACGGGCGGTTTAGGCAACCCGGTTATTGCCAGTGCCGAAAATGTCGCATCATTCGGACTGTCGCTCGTCGCCGTATTTCTCCCGCTGATTGCCGCTTTTCTGGTTTTGGTGGTCATCATATTCTTCATCCGGCTGATGGTGACCCGAGGGCGACAACCCCGGCAGGGAGCCTGATGTTACCGGGGGCGACTCCACGCTTTCCGCAGAAACCGCAGCCAGTTTTTATAGAAAATATTTTCGATGTCGCCGGGTGAATATCCTCTGGCGGCCAATAAACCCGTCAATTTCTGCAAATCGGCAATGGTGTCCAGGTCGGTGGGTGACTGTTCGGTTCCGTAGGTACCATCCAGATCACTCCCAATGGCGATGTGCTCGCTGCTACCCGTTAGCTGGCAAATGTGATCGTAATGGTCGATGATGGTTTCGATGGTGATGTCAAAATCCGCCGGATTGCTGGTTCGTTGCGTAAAACCGGGTTTCATCATCCAGGCGTCGAAGCATCCGCCGATGACGCCACCGCGCTCGGCCAGTTGCCGGATCTGATCGTCGGAAAGCTGACGCTGGTGCGGCACGAGCGTCCGGCAATTGTGGTGACTGGCCCAAACCGGACCTTTGTAAAGCGCAAGCGCTTCCGAAAACCCTTCATCGGTCAGGTGAGTCGCGTCCAGAATAATCCCCAGCCGATCCATTTCCAGCACCAGTTCCCGGCCCAGGGGCGTCAAGGGGCCGCTCAAACCGGTTCCGGGTGCATACCGCCCCGTACTGTAATGCGCCGGTCCCAGGGCCCGCAGCCCATACGCGTACGCTTTTTCCAGATACGTTAAATTCACCAGCGAATCCGCTCCTTCCAGACTCAGGATGTAACCGACCGGTTTTTGTTCATTCGGAATCGAATCATCGAGCCACAGCGCAACGTGTTGGTCCAAACCGGCCAGATCGCGAATCTGGATCATCTCGCCCGCATCCTGCATGGCTTCATACCAAGCGCGTTGAGCCTGCGTCATGGCCCAGGCCTGGTGGGGCGAATTCCAGCCTGCACCGGGCAGATTTCCGTTGCTCTGATTAAAGCGGGCAATCTGCGTGGCAACCACCAGGCCAATGGCACCGCGCCGGAGGTCAGGGAGCGAAACCGTGCCTTTTGCGCGGTCGATTTTATCGGTCATCCCGGCTTCCAGTTCCCGAATTTCGTGGGCCGGCAGCCGGTAATCGCGGTTCCATTCAATGGCATTCAGGGAAATATCCAGGTGGGCATCAATCAAAAACATAGCAGGTAATTTTCAGTAAATACGGAACGAAATGGCATTCCGGACCAAGGTAAGCTTATTTTTCCCGGCTCCAAACTTCACTCACCTTCCCGCCCGTCGAACTTTGGCCGCGGTGATACCAGTCGTTTCCTTTCAGTTCGCCGTCAAATTGCAGTGTTCGACCCACGCGGTTGTTGTCGCGGGAAAAGAATTCCAGTTTTTCGGTGTATTTCCCATCAGCGAAGGTATACGTTCCTCCGGCTGTTCCCGAAAATTGCTTCGTTTCCGGGTTGATAGCGGCCCACTGAAAGCGGTTTCCGGTCAGGAGTTTCAGGGTTTTCCGGGCGGTTCGCTGCCGGGTTTTCACCTGCCCGTTCTCATCGATATTGCCCGTAATCCGCCACAAACCGGCTAAAGGCGTTTGGGCCGTGGGCGTGTCCGTACGCTCGTAGGTATCAGTTTCGCCATCTGTGTTCAAAACCAGGCGGTTATCCCTGAACGATTCAATGGTCAGCGTCTGGGTTGTTCCCACCTGCGTACTGTCTTCCGTATTGAATTCGTAGGTGATTTTGAGTTGTTTCCCATCGGTTTGGTAAGGGCCACCCTGCGCGCCAAGAAACCGGCCGTCTTCGTGATAAGCACCCATCATATACCCATCCGAAAGCACAAACGCCACCGAAGCACCCCCACTATCCACCAGCCGCCAGGACCCCGCCAGCGAAGGAACCGTTCGACGGGAAGCTGTTGCCACCCACAAAATAACTACCAGAGGAAGTATGGTTTTGAATCGCATAATCGAACTCGTTTTGAAACTGCTTAAGGTATAACGACTTTTTCAAACAATGAATGCGGCAGAAGTATCCGCTTCCAGAAGCCACCGGATGAACCGTGCCAGCCCCACCCTGGGCAATGCCCCTACGCATTTGGTGCCATTCAGACCAGTCACCTTGCGAATGGCCCCAGGTAATGGCATTTGCGGATCGGCACCGATCGTTTGCTTTTTTCGTTGATTGTTAACGCCCCTGAAGCCAGCGGAAACTGGCTTCAGGGGCGTTAATTTCAGGAAAACCGTTGATTTTGACAAGCGATTCGGAAGTGCTGGTGGCATAATTCGATAAATGGCATTATTTTTCTCATAAAATACCGTTGAATTTTAACATATCTATTCTTCGATGGTTACCTACGTACAAAACCTAACAACCCTCATCATGAAAACTAAGGAAATGGCGGTTTCCATCAATCGGGCTGAAAACCGCTTTGAACTCGAAATCAATGGCAGGCTCTCGTTCATTGCCTATACGCCCAAAGATGACCAGACGCTGGTGTTGACGCACACGGAAGTTCCGACGAAACAGGAAGGCAACGGAATTGGATCGCGGTTGGTAAAAGGTACGTTTGAATACATCGAGAAGTATAATCTAAAAATGATTCCATCGTGCTCATTCGTAGCCAATTATATCAAAAGCCATCCCGAATACAATCGCCTGGTCAGCCCGGACTACCGCAAGAAATATTAAAAATAGCATCGACCGAAAAAGTCATTCTCCATCCACCGATTATGACCCCATTTTCTACTTCTTTTTACTAAATTTTATCATCTTTCCCTGGCGTTTTGAAATCCGAAGCTTCCGCGCGCAATTGTCGGGTGGTTTTGCGGGAACCGTCGTTACTCCAGCCCTGACGTTACCGATTCCCATCGACAGACTGCGCACGGTATTCTTTTTTATTGTACTACGCTTTGTATCATCCATGATTTAGAAGAATTTCCAGAATCATGCAACTAACTCCCGGGCTGGTTTAGTGGCCCGGCAAACAGACTTACACTCAGCCTTGCAACGATCCGTATATATCGTTTTCAAGCCTTCTGACCCGTTTTTCTGCAAAAGGTGTAACTTTTAAATTTTTCTACGTCTCAACGTAAACCCTCCAAAAAATGGAGATCACTTTACAACCAGACACAAGAAAATGAAAAAAGTAGTGATGAGTTTGCTGGTTTCAGCCCTGAGCATGGCCAGCGTTTATGCCCAGAAAAATACCGTTTTAGTCTATGGATCAATCAATGCCGAATCGCAAAAGCTTTCATCCGGCACAAAAACTTCCACTTTCAATTTCTCGCCCGCGGTGGGGTATCAATTCAATGACCATTGGACCACGGGTTTGACACTGGCAACCAAAACCGGGAAAGATTTTTCAGGTGTTAAAACATCGACATTTGGTGTTGGGCCATTCGTTCGTTACGCCATGCCACTTTCCGATATTTTTGCCGTATATGGGCAATTTAACGCGGATTATTTATCCGGGAAAGCGGGCGACCTTAAAATGAGCGGGTTCGGAGGCACTTTATTCCCCGCAATTGGTGTTAATATGAAAAATGGATTTGCATTGAACTTCAGCTTCGGCGGGTTGAGTTTTGCATCACAAAAAGTAAAAGGAGCCTCGAAAAGTACGACGGATGTCAATTTTAATTTCGGTAGTGGTGCCGGGTTTGGCATCTCGAAAAACTTTTAAGGTAATTAACCATAAGTGAGAGTAGAGTAGTATTTGTTGTTACTGTTTGGAAAGCCGTCTCCTTTTTAGGGGACGGCTTTTTTGTTTTCTTTGCGACCTTTGTGTCAATCTAACGTGAAGTACTGGCTATGTCAATTGACTTACGAAGCGATACCGTTACGAAACCCACTCCGGCGATGCTGGAAGCCATGTTTACGGCCGAAGTGGGCGACGATGTTTTAGGCGACGACCCCACGGTGCTGGCCCTGGAAGAAAAAGCCGCCCGCCTGTTCGGCATGGAAGCGGCTCTGTTCTGTACGTCCGGTACCATGACGAACCAGCTGGCCATTCGGACCCATACCCGTCCCGGCGACGATGTGATCTGCGATCAGCTTTCGCACGTTTACCTCTACGAAGGTGGGGGAATTGCCGTCAACGCCCTGGCGTCGGTGAATCTGGTGCACGGCGAACGCGGCAAACTGACGGCGGATCTCGTCCTCGACCATATTCAGCCCGACGATCTGCACAAGCCCATCTCGCGGCTGGTGTGTCTGGAAAATACCGTCAACAAAGGGGGTGGCTCTTATTACACGATTCCGGAAATTGCCGCCATCCGGCAGGTGTGCGACGACCACGGTTTGAGGCTGCATCTGGACGGTGCGCGGCTGTTCAATGCGCTGATCGAAACCGGCGAAAGCCCGGAAGCCTACGGAACGTTGTTTGATTCCATCAGCATCTGTCTGTCCAAAGGGCTGGGCTGTCCGGTTGGGTCGCTGCTGCTGGGAAAAGCGGATTTTATCAAGCAGGCCCGGCGCTACCGCAAACTGATGGGTGGCGGGTGGCGGCAGGCTGGTTATTTGGCCGCTGCGGGCATCTATGCCCTCGATCACCACGTCAACCGCCTGAAACTCGACCACGCCCGCGCCCGGAAGATCGGCCAGATGCTAGAGCACTTACCGGAAGTCGAGGAAATTTATCCCATTGATACCAATATTGTTATTTTTCGACTGAATCAGAACATCTTAGCCGCTGATTACGTTGACCAATTGGCCCGGAAAGGGATTCTGGCGGTTCCATTCGGCCGGCATCTGGTCCGCTTCGTAACGCACCTGGACTTTACGGACGAGCATTTAGAAAATCTTGAACTCAAATTAAAAGAAGGGGTTGTTTCGCGGAGTTGAGCGGAGAAATGGGGAGTTTAGCAGAGAAAAGTAAGAAAAAAATCCGCTCAACTCTCCGTTTCTCCGCTCAACTCCGCGAAACACCTATACAATACAACCTCGCTATGCATATTCAAACCAGAACATTACAGAAATCCGATTACGCCGACCTGAAAGAGGCCATGATTGAGGTCTACAGCGGGATTGGCGGGGATTATTGGGAAAAAAATCTCATTGATAAATTGCTGAAAATTTTCCCGGAAGGGCAGTTCTGTGTGGAGGTCAACGGCAAAGTCGTGGCTTGTTCGCTGGCGATTCGTGTGAAATACAGCGATTTTGGCGACAATCACACGTATGAAGAAATAACCGGTAATTACACGTTCGATACGCACAATCCGAAAGGAAACTGGTTGTATGGCATCGAATTGTTCGTCCATCCGGAATACCGGGATTTGCGGCTGGGTCGGCGGTTGTACGACGCCCGCAAGGAACTTTGCGAATCGCTAAACCTGAAAGGCATCATGGCGGGCGGGCGCATCCCGAATTACGTCAAATATGCCGGCGAAATGTCACCCCGGGAATACATCGCCAAGGTGAAACAAAAGGAAATTTACGATCCGACCCTGACGTTTCAGCTTTCGAATGATTTCCACGTCAAGAAAGTTCTGCGCGGTTATTTACCCGGCGACAGTGAATCGCTGGAATATGCGACCTTGCTGGAGTGGAACAACATCTATTACGTCGATGAAAAGAAGAAAAAACCGCATACGGATTCCATCATCCGGCTGGGTGTCGTGCAGTGGCAGATGCGGCTTTTTCCCAACATGCAGGCCCTGCTCGAACAGGTAGAATATTTTGCGGATGCCGTTAGTGACTATAAAGCAGACTTTTTGGTTCTCCCGGAATTCTTCAATACACCACTGATGGCGGATTTCAACGATCTGCCCACACCGGTTGCCATTCGCAAGCTGGCCGATGTCACCCACGAAGTACGGCAAAGGCTGTCAGAACTGGCTATTTCGTACAATGTCAACATTGTTGGCGGGAGTATGCCACTCGTTGAGGAAGGAAAGTTATACAACGTCGCTTACCTGTACCGGCGGGATGGATCATTTGAGGAATATCGGAAAATTCACATTACGCCCAATGAAGTACGTCACTACGGGATGATTGGTGGCAACGAAATCCGGACGTTCGATACCGACTGCGGAAAGATTGGCCTGTTGATTTGTTACGACGTCGAATTCCCGGAACTGAGTCGAATTCTGGCCGATCAGGGTATGCAGATTTTGTTTGTGCCGTTCCTGACCGACACGCAAAACGGTTACACCCGCGTGCGGAATTGTGCCATGGCGCGGGCCATTGAAAACGAGTGCTACGTGGCTATTTCGGGCTGCGTTGGCAACCTGCCCCGCGTGGCCAATATGGATATTCATTATGCCCAGTCGGCCGTATTTACACCCTCCGACTTCCAGTTCCCCAACAACGCCATCAAGGCCGAGTCGACGCCGAACACCGAAATGGTGCTCATTACGGATGTCGATTTATCGTTGCTGACCGAACTTCACGAGCAAGGTTCGGTTCAGATTCTGAAAGACCGCCGGACGGATTTATACGACATTACGATGAAACGGCAACCGAGAGCTAAAACGGAGAAGAAGAAGGAGCTATCAAACGAAGAAGAATTGCGGACCCTGCCACCCGTCATTGTGGTGGAATAACCGCGTAGCATTTTATACAAACACCGTCTGCAACTTCAGACGGTGTTTGTATAGGGTCAGGTCAATATCGCACTCCCCCTAAGCCGCCCGCCGGAACACAGTGTGTGCAAATACCTGTCAGGTTTTAAAACCTGACAGGTGTGTTGACTGCTTATACGTTTATGTCACCCACCATATCTTCCGGTTTCACCCACTCGTTGAATTCGTCTTCGGTGAGGTAGCCCAGTTTGATGGCGGTTTCTTTTAGTGTACTTCCTTCACGGTGAGCCGTTTGGGCAATTTCGGCGGCTTTGTAATAGCCGATTTTGGTGTTCAAAGCCGTCACCAGCATCAGCGAGTTGTTGACGTGTTTGCGGATATTTCCTTCAATCGGACGGATGCCAACGGCGCATTTGTCGTTGAATGACACACAAACATCGCCGATCAGCCGCGCCGAATGCAGGAAGTTATAAATCATGACCGGTTTGAAAACGTTCAGTTCAAAATGGCCCATCGAGCCGCCGATGTTGATCGCGACGTCGTTGCCAAACACCTGAGCCGCCACCATCGTCATGGCTTCACACTGCGTCGGATTCACTTTGCCCGGCATAATGGACGAACCGGGTTCGTTGTCGGGAATGAAGATTTCGCCAATACCCGCGCGCGGTCCCGAAGACAACATCCGAATGTCGTTTCCGATTTTCATCAGACTGGCCGCTACGGTTTTTAGCGCACCGTGGGCTTCCACAATGGCGTCGTGGGCCGCCAGGGCTTCGAATTTATTCTCAGCCGTGATGAACGGCAAACCGGTCAGAGCCGCGATGTGTTTAGCGACATTTTCGGAATAATTCGGGGGCGTGTTGATGCCCGTACCGACGGCGGTTCCGCCCAGGGCGAGTTCGCTCAGGTGCGCCAGCGTGTTTTTAATGGCCCGTAAACCGTGGGTCAATTGCGAAACGTAACCCGAAAATTCCTGTCCGACCGTCAAGGGCGTGGCATCCATAAAGTGCGTGCGGCCGATTTTTACGACGTTTTTGAACTCTTTCGCCTTCGCATCCAGCGTATCGCGCAGTTTTTCAATGCCCGGAATCGTGACTTCGATCAGGATTTTGTAGGCCGCAATGTGCATCGCCGTCGGAAACGTATCGTTCGACGATTGCGACTTGTTGACGTCGTCGTTCGGATGCAGCGCTTTCTTTTCGTCGGTTAGCTGGCCGCCCTGCAACACGTGGGCGCGGTAGGCCACCACCTCGTTGACGTTCATATTCGACTGCGTGCCGGAGCCGGTTTGCCAGACCACCAGCGGAAACTGGCTGTCCAGTTTTCCTTCCAGAATTTCGTCGCAGGCCCGCCCGATCAGGTCCGATTTCTCCTGCGACAATACGCCCGCATCGAGGTTGGTGAGAGCTGCGGCTTTTTTCAGATACGCAAACGCCCGGATGATCTCGCGGGGCATTTTATTGATGTCTTGAGCAATTTTAAAGTTGTCAATCGAACGCTGGGTTTGTGCGCCCCAATACACATCGGCCGGTACCTGAACCTGGCCCATCGTGTCTTTTTCAATCCGGTATTCCATTTTGAGACAATAGACGTTAGACTTGAGACTAAAGATGCCGGAGGGTTTTGCCCGGCGCTTCCGGTGGCAAAGGTAGAACACAAGCCAATAGATACGAATGGAATTTATATATTTGTCAGGATGTTGTCAAATGACAGGATCAGGATAATCAAATAACCATGCAGGTATCGGTAAAACAAATTGTGACGGCTTTGGGAGGAGAACAGCTTATGAAGCGTTCGATTCGGCACGAACTTGATTTGCTGGAGATGGTCCGGGAAGGATTACCCATGGAATCCATTGCTCATCTTCAGAAAAATATGGGTTTTACGAATAAAACGATGAGCCATATTCTCGCCATTTCGGAAAGCACTTACCAACGCCGGATTCGCTCGGGCACTAAGCTGTCGCAAGATGAAACGGAAAAAGCGATTTCGCTTTCTGAAGTTTTTGAAACCGGCAAAGAACTATTCAAAAAACCGGAAGATTTCCGATTTTGGCTGGAAAGCAAAAATTACGCATTAGGTGGTGAAAAACCCATGGACTTGCTGGACTCAGCATTTGGGAGAGCACAAATTCTGGAAATTCTGGGACGCATGAAATACGGGATTTATTCCTAACGCAGGCTCGATTGTATGCTTTTATACCGAATCGCTCCGACGGTTTATGCTGATGATTTAACTGGAACCGGCGGACTCTACCGTTCCGGTCGCTGGCATAACGTGGGAACCCGCATCATTTATACGTCAGAGCATGTATCCTTAACTATGCTGGAAACCTTGGCCAACTGGACAAGTCTCCCCGAAGATATTTCACTGGTGACGCTTGAAATCCCCAATTCGGCCTCCGTTTTTGCTGTAGAACGCAACTCACTACCCAATGACTGGAATTTAACCCCCGCACCATTCAGCCTGGCTGAAATTACGGAGGAGTGGATCAAAAAACGGCAGTATTGGCTCATGCGCGTCCCGTCAATCCACGCTCCTACCGAATCCAATTACCTGATCAACCCGCTTCACCCGGAACATAAGAAGCTGTACATTGTCAGCCTAGAACCCATTCAATTCGACCCCCGATTAAAATAAAACCATATGCCTTTTTTAGTCCTTGACCTTGAAATGACCGGCCCGGAGCCGGATTGGAACGAAATTATTCAGGTGGGTGCCGTTCTTTTTGACGACAACTGGATTGAGAAAGGCCAGTATCTGACCAACGTCTACCCCGAAAACGAAGAAGCGTTTTCGAGTTCGTCCGAGAAAATCCACAACCTGTCGCTGGCCGATCTGGAAGATGCGCCGATGATTTATGATGTGCTTCCCGAGCTGGAAGAGTGGATTATCAAGCAGTTGGGCATCCAGAAAACCCAGAAGACAACGGACAACAATCCGTATTTGCGGGATGTCATTATCTGCGGTCAGAGCGTCATCAACGACATCAATTTTCTGAAAGAAGCCTATCGGCTGGAAAAACTCAAATGGCCGTATTCGCGAACTTTAATCGATTTGCACACGCTGAGTTATTTCGCCTTCCGGATTCTGAAAAAGAACAGCAAACCGGTTCCGCAGCGGCTGAGCCTGAAGGACATTGCCGGGCATTTCGGCTTCGAACGCGAATCCGACATTCACAACGCCCTCGAAGATGCGGTATTGACGGCGAAGTGTTTGAAAGAAGTTTTTAAGCTGGCGGACCGGTTGAAGTTAGGCGAGTAACCGGTCAATTTCCCCCGTCACGATCGCCCAGCGGGTGGCCCAATCGCCCGACACATCGACGTAATCAATGTTTCGCTGTGCCAGGGCGGTTTTGAAGCGGGTATACATCTCTTCCCGGCGATGGCCCAGATCGCGCAACCCGTCGGCCACCCAGGGAACGTCGATGTTCAACAGAAAATACCGGTCGTAGGTAATCTGTTTTTCGAGCTCGTACAAAACCGGAGGCACTTCCTGTAAATAGTGATCCGCGTACAACTCAGTCGTAATCAGATCGGTATCGCAAATCAGTAGTTTGTTGGCTACTTTGGTCGCATCCAGAACCGCCTGCGTCTGGGCGTGTCCGATCGTCACGTAATCGTCGGGCGTCAGGTCATTGGACGTAATCAGATCGCGGGCCACCTCCTGAACAAAAACCGTCTCGTAATGCGCGGCCAGTTGCTTCGCCAGGGTGGTTTTCCCGACACTTTCGGAACCGTACAGGCAAATCTTTTTTACGAAATACGGCCTGACCACCTCGGGAATATACTGCCAATACCGGGCCGGATGCTGCCGGATTTGCGTAGCCGAAACCGGAACCCGTTGCCGCTCCGGATCAAACCAGATGCAGGGCAATCCGAGGTGCTGCGATAACGGCTCGCCATACGGTTCGGAACAGAAAAAACCGTCGATGTCCGGAAACCGCTGTCTGATAAAATCGCTCCACAAGCGGGTAGCTTCCCACAACGGCAGGCTGTCGTCCGAAAAATCATCCACAACCGCCACCAGTTCAATGGTCTTCCGATGGCCAAATAACGCCCGCAGCCATTCCATCCGAAGCGCGGGGGCAATCGGATCGGCGGGCGTGCAGTTCATGGAAACAATCAGGTGGTCGCACTGGCCCGCAGCAAACTCGATCAGCGCGATGTGGCCCCGGTGAACCGGCATGAATTTCCCGAAAATCAATCCTTTTTTCATGCGGTGGTGGTCGTATAGCTCCGGTACTCGCGGGTCCAGTGCCAGGCCCCGACAAACGCAATCAGGCAATAAAAACCGTATTCGATGCCCAGCACTTTTACGCCTTTTGTGAAGTACATGTAGGTACTGATCAGATCGACCAGCAGCCAGACGTACCAGCATTCCAGCTTCTTCCGGATTAACAGAAACGTTGCCACGATGCTCATGACGGTCGTAAACGAATCGAGGTACGGGTAGGCACTCGGCAGGCTGAACATCACCGGAAACCATTCGTGCAGATTCCGGGCAATGGTGCCCAGAACCGCCGTCGCCAACACCCCGGCTCCGAGTAAAAAGGCGAAACTTTTGGACGATAAGGGCGTAATTCTCAGCTCATTCCGGCGATCTTCTTCTCCGGTTTTGGGGTGCGTCCACTCCCACCACCCGATTGCGTTGGTGATGAAAAAGAACACCTGCAAAAACATGTCGGGATACAGTTGAATCTGGTAAAAAAGAAAGAGAAAGATGATTACGCTCACCATACCCACCGGCCAGCTCCAGAGGTGCGCCCGGGCCGACAGCACCGTTGCCACCGCCCCGGTAACCGTTCCGAAAAACTCGAGGTAACTCATCGGATACCCGAGTACCGTAAAGAAAATCGAATTAATGTCGAAGATTTCTTTCATCGTGCAAATTCCAGCCAAACCGGTCCGTGGTCGGAATGGACGGCGTTGGGAAGGTGTCCGGCGGCCACAATGCGGTCCTGGCAGCAGTCGCTGACGGAAATGTAGTCGATCCGCCAGCCTTTGTTACTGGTGCGGGCACCGGCGCGGTAACTCCACCAGCTGTATTCGATTTTGTCGGGATTTTTGTAGCGATACGAGTCGATAAAACCGCTGTCGAACCACCTGGTCAGCCACGCCCGTTCTTCGGGCAAAAAACCCGAGGAGGTTTTGTTCCGAACCGGATCGTGAATATCGATGGCCGTGTGCGCGATGTTGTAGTCGCCGACGACGATCACATTCGGCCGGGTTTTCCGAAGTTCCTGAACATACGCGAAAAAATCATCCAGAAACTGCATCTTGACGGTTTGCCGGATTTCGCCGGTGGTGCCCGACGGAAAATAGCAATTCAGCAACGTCAGATCGCCGAAGTCGGTGCGGAGAATCCGGCCTTCGCAGTCGTAGGCAGGGATTCCGCACCCCATAATGACCTGATCCGGTGGTAGTTTCGAAAACGTCGCCACCCCGCTGTAGCCTTTTTTCTCGGCGGCATGCCAGTGATACCGGTAGCCCAGGGCCTCGAACGGCAGCAAATCCACCACGTCGTGCGTGGCTTTCACTTCCTGAAAACACAGGATGTCGAACGGATTTTGCGACAGCCATTCGATCAGCCCTTTGCTGAGGGCCGACCGGATGCCGTTGAGGTTGTAGGTCAGAATTTTAACGGTTTCGCCGGTTTCTGTCGATGCGTCGAGCGTTGTCATATCGGAAACGTTTTCGCTTTTACCCCTTAAATCACCACGTTCACAATCCGCTTCGGCACCACCACAATTTTCTTCGGCGTTTTTCCTTCCAGCCACTTCAAAACCACCTCATTCGCCAGGACTTCTTTTTCAATATCGGACGCGACGGTATCGACCGAAAACACCAGCGTCGTGCGGACCTTTCCGTTGATTTGCACCGGATATTCGATGGTATCTTCCACCAGATAAGCCGGATTGAAAACCGGGAATTCGGCGTAGCTCAGCGTGCCGGGTTCGTTGCCCAAAGCCGCCCAGAGTTCTTCCGTGATGTGGGGCGCAAACGGAGCCAGAATGACCACCAGATCCTGCAAAACCGCCTTTTTATTGCACTTCAATGCCGACAACTCATTGACACACACCATAAAGGCACTCACCGACGTATTGAACGACAAGTGCTCGATATCCTCCGCCACTTTCCGAATGGTTTTGTGCAACACCTTCAACTCGGCGGGTGTCGGTTTTTCGTCGGTCACCAGCCAGCGGCCGGGGCGGGTTTCGGTCGGTTCTTCGTAAAACAACCGCCAGAACTTTTTCAAAAACCGGTACACGCCGTCGATGCCGTTCGTATTCCACGGTTTGGCGTCGGTCAGTGGGCCGAGGAACATCTCATAAAGCCGCAAAGTATCAGCGCCGTAGCGTTCTACAATGGTATCGGGGTTAACGACGTTGAATTTCGATTTCGACATCTTCTCGATTTCAACCCCGCAGATGTAACTGCCATCTGGTTCTGTTATAAATTCGACATTCTCTAAGTCAGAGCGTGATTTTTTAAATGCTTGAATATCCAGCACATCGTTGTCAACAATATTAACATCAACGTGTATGGCAGAAGTAAAAGCAGAGCTAGAAGTATAAAGATTATTCAGCGTACCTGGAGTCTTTTCCACGAAATCACGCTTAATTTCACTTAATCGATTTTCAAAAAAGTCTAAGTACTGTTGTACCCGATCAGAATCAGCAGAACCGGTGAAGCTTTGGGGTCCACTTGACTTTTCTACGATTTCTTTAATTGTTTTCGACACAAATACTACAGGTGGAATTTTTGAAGTAGGTTGAAGGCCAGAATCAGCTTTTACCGTTCCACCTACCGTCAAATTCAGCCGGTACACAAAATTCGACCGGCCCAGAATCATGCCCTGATTCACCAGTTTCTTAAACGGCTCTTCTTCCGGCACAAAGCCCCGGTCTTTCATGAACTTGTTCCAGAACCGGCTGTACAGCAAGTGACCCGTTGCATGTTCGGAACCGCCCACGTACAAATCCACATCGCGCCAGTAGGCAATGGCTTTTTGATCGGCAAACTCCTGATCGTTCTGCGGGTCCATATACCGGTACCAGTACCAGCTCGACCCCGCCCAGCCGGGCATGGTGCTTAATTCGTACTCAAATTCTCCTTTGTATTTCCAGCCTTCGGCGCGCGCCAACGGCGGCTCACCGGTTTCGGTCGGCAGGTATTTATCGACCGGCGGTAATTGCAGCGGCAAATCCTGTTCATCCAGCAAGTATGGTAGACCATCTTTGAAATAAACCGGGACGGGTTCGCCCCAATACCGCTGGCGACTGAAAACCGCGTCGCGCATCCGGTAATTGATCTTGGCTTTCCCGATGCCTTGCTCTTCCAGAAACCGGACCAGCACCGGCAGGGCTTCCTGATACGTCAGTCCGTCGATGATTCCGGAGTTGATATACCGCCCCTCTTTGGTGTTATCCGCCTGTTTATCAATATCTTTCTGACCATCCAGAATGGGAATGATCGGCAAATCGAAGTGTTTGGCGAAGGCCCAGTCGCGCTGGTCGCCCGAGGGAACAGCCATCACGGCCCCGGTTCCGTAGCCCGCCAGCACGTAATCGGCCAGAAAGATCGGAACGCGTTCGCCATTGAACGGATTAATGCAGTAGCTGCCCGTAAACACGCCGGAAACGGTTTTGGCATCGGCCATCCGGTCGCGCTCGGAACGCATTTTGGCGGCTGTGACGTAGGCATCGACATCCGGTTTTTGCGCCAGCGTGGTCAGTTCGGCAACCAGTTCGTGTTCCGGTGCCAGCACCATAAACGACACGCCAAAGATCGTATCCAGCCGGGTCGTGAACACTTTGATGTGTTCGACGCGTTGCTCGATCTGGAAACTCACCTCGGCCCCCGTCGATTTTCCGATCCAGTTGCGTTGCTGTTCCTTCAGCGACTCCGACCAGTCGACGGTATCCAGACCGCGTAACAAACGATCGGCGTAGGCGGTAATGCGCATCATCCACTGGCGCATCAATTTCTGCTCCACCGGATAACCGCCCCGCTCCGAAACGCCGTCTTTTACTTCGTCGTTGGCCAACACCGTCCCCAGGGCCGCACACCAGTTAACGACCGCATCGGCGACATAGGTCAGGCGGTATTTAAGCGTAATTTCGTATTGCTCGCGTTCCGGTTTCGCCTTCCACTCGTCGGCGGTAAAACGGGGTGTATCTTCGTCGGAAACCGCCTGAATACCGCTTGTTCCGTTGGTTTCAAATTTAGCGATCAGGGTTTCGATGGGCTCCGCCTGGTCGGTTTCCTTGTTATACCAACTGCGGAAGAGTTCCATAAAAATCCACTGCGTCCATTTGTAGAATTTAGGATCGGACGTGCGGACTTCGCGGCTCCAGTCGAAGCTGAAGCCAATATTTTTTAATTGCTCGATGTAGCGGGCAATGTTCTGTTCGGTCGTAATGGCCGGGTGCTGACCGGTTTGAATGGCGTATTGCTCGGCGGGCAGTCCGAACGAGTCGAAACCCATCGGGTGCAGCACGTTGAAGCCTTTCAGCCGTTTGTAGCGGGTAACGATATCGGAAGCAATGTAGCCCAGGGGGTGCCCGACATGCAAACCGGCCCCCGACGGGTACGGAAACATGTCGAGAATATAGTATTTGGGTTTTGACGTGTTGTTTTCAGTGCGAAAGGTTTGGTTTTTCTCCCAGAACGCCCGCCAGTTTTCTTCAATTTTCTTGTGGTTGTACTCAGACATTGGATGGTAATTTAAACACATAAAGGATCGGTAACGGCTGAAAATCCGCGGCATACCAATACCGGCACGAAATTAGCATTTTCGCGCAGGGTTTGGAAATCATTGGAATCCGTTTAACCTTTATTTTTCGAAACGTGCCTACCGAACTTAATTATGGATGAATCTTCTACCTTGCCTCACCGTGCCTTTTTGTTTTTTTCCAGTTTTCGTTTTCGGTTGAGTTTTACGTTTTACCTGGTCTTTCTTTTTCTGCTTGCGGCCATTTTGGGGACTTATCTGGCCCAGAATTTTTCCGGGCCGATGATCGGTGGCGAAGACGTTGATCAATACGAATTTGTCGGGGATTTTTTCTATCGCAATCTGCATTTTACTCCGCTCCCGCAACTCGACCTGAACAACACGGACGTTCTGTATCCATACGGCACCGATCACGCTTTTATTCCCTGGTCGTGGGAACGGGATTATTTTTACGCCCTTTTTCACGGCTTTTTCGACCATGCGCCCTTACTTCAAATCTACTACGTAATCAGCCTGATTATCAGCGCCGTCGGCTCATTTTTACTCCTGCATCGCAGCTACAGTCCGTCGCGCTCCTTCGCAGGGGCCATCATGGTTACGTTCTTTAATTTTTACGCTATTTTCAAATACCCGGTTCATTTAGGGTATGCCACCGTTCAGTATACGACCCTATCGCTAATCGTCGATTTTCTGCTGGTTAAACGGTTTGTGCTTTACAAACCCCTTTCCCTTCGCTTTCTGCTGTTCTGGATGCTGATTCATATGCTGGCTCTGGGGCAAGAACCCGCCTACACCACCGGTTATTCCCTGGCATCGGCTTTTTTGTCGATCATGTATGTAGGATCGGTTGCCGCTTACCGGGGATATGGGGGAGAATATCCTCAGCTAAAAAACAAGATAGCAGATTGGCTTTCAACAAATTACCGGGCCACCCCCGGCAGTGTAGCGATACTGCTGGGGCTACTACTGCTTTTCGCTTATCTATACGTCCCCCTGTCGGTCGAAATCTTTCTGACGGCAACAAAATACAATTTCAAAACCATGCCTCCTCAGCAGGAAATCTGGTCGCATCCCCTGCGGTTGCTGATTCCGCACTTCCCCGGTTTCAATACGTTTGATTTCCCCTTTTCGCCCTGGATTAGAAACCTGTATGAAACGTATAGTGGGGGAAGTCCGGGCTGGTTTATTCTGCTGGCAGGAATAACGGGGTTCTGGTACGCCCGCAAGCAATACACAATTTTCGTTCCGTTGCTGGTTTTGTTTACGTTATGTTTGTTTTACCATCCAACTCACATTCCAACCCTGAAGCTGTTTCCGTGGTTTATCTATCACCGCAACGGGGAACGCTCAACCATGATTTACCCGGTTATTTTCGGCCTGATGGCCCTGCACATTCCGTCGCCGTTCCGTTCGGGCCTTCATTCCTCCCTCCTGGCCGTGCTAGCCCTCCTGGCCGGTATGGAAGCCTTCACCGCCTACCGGATCCGATCGGACAGTACGGTTTTGTCTTTTAAAGTCGACGATACCTTTTATAACTACATGGATCTGGTCAGGCAGCAACCCGGTGAGGCCGTCCTCGACTGGCCTTTTTGCATTGTCGGCGGAAATGGCACGGGGCAAAACCAGGGATTATGCCCGTATTATTCCAAAACAGCATCCGTTTCGACCTACCGACGCTATCATGGCAAAAAAACCGTTGGGCATTATTACGGCGGCAGGCTTCATATTGATCAGATACAGTCTTTTCTAGTCGCTGACTGGGCCCGGGTTCTGCCCGGCAACTGTGAAAACGCGGCCGGCACCGGTTTGTGCAACTGTCAAAGCGTCGATTGGGCGTACTTGACCAAGCTTTACCGTCGCTACGACTTTGCCGGGATCAACCTGTATCCTGATCTTCTGGAGCCAGCCTGCGTTCAGGAAGTATATGCGCGTTTTGGCCAGCCCATTGCCGAAACACAGGTGCCAAAGGCGGGTCGGGTACAGTTCATTCCCCGGAAACGATAACCTACATTTTCCGGTCTTTGATCAGCCGGTTGAGCGTGTAGCAAACCAGGTGGTTCATCAGGTGCTGTTGGGTCGTGGAGCGCAGATTACCCAGTTCGAGTTCGTAGATGTATCCGGCTTTCAATTCCGCCAGTTTGAGCGTCACCGTTCGGCCATCGGGCGAGAGAACGGCGTTTGTAACCGCCACCGGTTGCACATCAAACTGCTTCGAACCATACGCTTCGTGGTATTCGTAATAATACCGTTTGAACTGAAAATTAGTGAGTTGCTTCACCTGATCCGCACTGAGCGGTTGCGTAAAGGTCAGCGCAAAACCGGTTGGCGTCAGTTTCATATCGGCCAGATCGAGCGGCACTTTTCCCTTCCAGCGAACGTGCTGAATGCCGCGGTCGCCCGCCCAGCCGTGGTCCGTTTGACCGATCCACAGGCTTCCGTCGGACGCAAAAGCCAGCCGGTTATTGCCTTTGTGCAAACCGCTTCCGACCAGAAACGGCGCACAGGCCCCCTGAATCTGCCCATCGACGGTTTCGAGCATCAGCCGCACCAGGTACGGATGGTTCATCTCGCCGACCAGCATTTTTCCCGCAAACGGACCGAATTTTCCACCGGTATTGTCCAGCACCGGCTGCGTTGGAGAATCCGCAATCCGGCTGTGGGGAAACGCGACACTTTCGACGGTTCTGATGCTGTCCAGCATTTTCACCGGCAATTTTGACGGCGTTACGTGCGGAAAACCGTCTTTCCACAACAAACTCGCCGGATGACCATAGTGCTTGCCTTCCTCAACATGGTACAACTTGCTCGTCCCTAACCAGTCGCCCTGATTATCAGCGGCATACATATTGCCATTGGCGTCAAAACCGATGCTGTTGGGCGACCGAAAACCGCTGGCGTACGGGTGCAGCTTGCCGTCGGGCGTCAATTTCATGATCCAGCCGCGGTACGGAACCGCCGAATACATGCGCCCCGGTCGGCCAAGCGTGTCCAGTTTGCCGCGAACTTCCGGAAAAATACCGGCCCCGTTCGACGCGCAATTCAGCGCGATGTAAAGATTTCCTTTTTTATCTTTAATGGGACCAAAAGCAAATTCGTGGTAATTGCCCGACAGGCCAAAGTCATCCGTCACCGTCAGGTATTCATCCGCCACGCCATCGCCGTTGGTATCTTTGATGCGGGTCAGTTCGGGCCGTTGCATGACCAGAATCTCGCTGTTGCTGATCGCCAGAATTCCCAACGGATCATGAATTCCTTCGGCAAAAAGCTTCCAGGTTTTCGTTTTGGGATTGTACAGCATGATCTCCCCCCGGTGAAACCCGGCGACAATCCGGCCGTCGGGCATGATCGCCAGACCATCGGTTTCCGCCGTCAGCCCTTTGGGCATCCGGATGGTTTCCACTTCGTAATAATCCGTGATCGTATCGGCAGGGAAGCTTCTGGATGGGAACGCGGCCGGGGCGACGCTCGCTTGGGCGGATTGAACGGATAAAAACAGATAAAAAAATCCCGTTAAAATCCGCTTAATCCGTTGTATCCCTGTTCCCATCACTATCGTAGGTATCGTTTTCATTCCGCGGTCATCGTTATTGTAAATGTTCTGGTTCCCACCGGCAGGCGCACCATGCCGTCCTGCATTTTGCCCACCGACGGGCGGTATTTCACCCCATCGCCGGATTTGCACCGGAAATAAACCGGTCCTGCCACCGAACCCAGCGTAAACTGCCGGATCAGGCCCCGGCCCGTCGGCAGCGGTTTGATCATCTCCCGAACTTCGATGCCGTTCACCGTATACCGGAATTCCGGGTAGCGATTGATCAGTTTGTAGCCTTTGAAATGAACCTCGGGCAAGCGGTCGGCGGTACCAAACCGGATCGGAAAACCGCCCTGATCCCGGAAATAAACATCGCCGATGACGTGCGTCGGTTTCTTGCCGTTGCCATCCCAGTGATCGGTTTGGTCGATGAAGCCACCCGTCCAGGCATACCGCAACCGACACGCGCCCGCATCCCAGCAATAGGCCTGCCTGGGCGTCAATCCGACGGCGATGGACGCGGGACCGGAGTCCGGCATGAAGGTGCGGTAAATGGCCGGGTAGGTCAACACATACGGATGATCGGGCTGGTGACCCGCATGACCGGCCGCATCATCTTTGCGGTTGGCGGCCACGTTCGGATCTTTGTCCAGCGTCGGAACGGAAGCCGGTTTTTTAGTCACGTAAATAGCCCCGTACATGACAAAACCGTGGCCGGGAAGGGTACAGACATACGCATAAATCCCTTCCTGCGTGAGTAAAAAACTGATTTTGTCGGACTTGCCGGGTTCAACAACCACCGTATGGGCCACCACATCCGGGGTGCGCGGAACATAATTCAGTTTCACGGCCTGATCGCCCAGTGTCAACGAGGTATTGACGACCCGCAACCGCGAGTTTGGCAGCGTAACTACCAGATTGTGAGCCATATCATCGTAATTATCCAGCGTCAGATTGACCCGGGTTCCGGGCCTGACCACGAAGCGCGGGACATCATATTTCAGGCCTTCGATGGCTCGAACGGTTAAGGTTGTATCCTGGGCAAATGCCGGTAGGTTCAGACCGAAAAGGACAACAATAATCCCAACGGCTAGTCGATTTTTCATGAGGACAAATTATACGCTGAAAAGCAAATTAACGGCTTTTTCTACTATTCCGGGTTATTTCTTACAAAATCGAAGTCGTCAGAAAATCTGAACAATTTTCGTTTTTCGCATTCGTTTTAGTATAGGTTCAAATTGACTGACTTTACTATCGACCTACCGCTACGTTTTCATTTTCTGCTTTCTTACCATTTCTTTTCATGCGGTGGTCATCCTTCGCGGCCTTGACGTTCAATGTCGCTCTTTTTTCTCTGCTCATCGGCTGTCAATCCGACCAGGACATTGGTCCGGCGGGCGACTGTCTGGTCAAATCGTCGGTCAACAACGGGCAGGCGATTGCGGGTGCTTATATCGTTACCTACAAGCCAACGGAGGGTTTGCCGGTTGCGCCCAATGCGCGGGTCGGTGCGGCCGTCCAGCAGCTTCTGACGGGTCACGGTTTGACCGATCCAAATGCGCAGGTGCTGTTTTCCGGCGAATCAACCGGCTTTCTGGCGCACATCAACGCCAGTGCCGCCGAGCAATTGAAGGCCGATCCTGCGGTCGAGCTGATCGAACCGGATCGGATTATATCCCTTTGCAGCTGCGTCGATGTGGCCGTTACGTCGACGCTGACCTGGAATGTGAAGCAAACCGGGTACGGGCGTGGCGATCTGAATCCCAATAAAACCGCCTGGATTCTCGATACCGGCATCGACCTGGATCATCCCGATCTGAACGTCGATGCGGCCCGCAGCAAATCATTTCTGACCGGCAAAACCGCCGATGACGAAAATGGTCACGGAACCCACATTGCCGGTATTATCGGTGCCAAAAACAATACCATCGGCATCACCGGCGTCGCTTCGGGGGCCACGTTAGTTGGACTTCGGGTGCTCGACAATGAGGGTGAAGGCAAACTGTCGGCGCTGGTACAGGCGGTTTCGCACGTTTCTACGAATGGCAAAGCCGGCGATGTCGTCAACATCAGCATCGGGGGCGAGGGCACCTCAACGACACTCGAGCGAGTCATCAAACAGGCGGCTGATAAGGGAATTCTGTTTGCCATTGCGGCCGGTAACGATGGCGAATCGGCCGAGAAATTCGCGCCTGCCAACATCGACCACGCGAATGTTTTTACGGTTTCGGCCATGGACCAAACCGGAAGTTTCGCTTCGTTTTCCAATTTTGGCCCCACGGTCGACGTTTGCGCATATGGCGTCCGGATCACATCGACGTATTTAAATGGCAAATACGCGACCTTGTCGGGAACCTCGATGGCCTCTCCGCACGTAGCCGGATTATTGCTGATTCGCGGGCGGGCGATTCCCACCAACGGTTTTGTCAGGAATGATCCGGACAATAAACCCGATCCCATTGCCGGTGGCGAGTAAGGACGCTGAAACCGGTACTTCCCCGTAACTTTTAGATAAGGAACTAGTGAAAATAGGTAATAAGAAAAATCATACCTAACGAATCAAATACAGAATAATCGGGTCAATTTTCTTGCTTTAATACAACACATTGCCCACCTTTGTATTCGAATTCGATCATCCAAGCGGCATTTCCAAATGCCGTTTTTCATGAGAAGAATTCTCTACTAACTATATATAGCTAATTACTTATGCAATCTATCTCAGCCTCCGACTCTTCGCCAGAAGCCACCACTCCAGTCGGGCTGAACCTGAATGGATTGAAAATAACGGTTCAGGGCGACTCGGCTGCGGAACAGGTCAAGGTTTTGCGGACGGCTTTTCCGGAGTCTGAAATTGATCTCATTCCCGACGTCCCGGCCCGGTCCGTGCTGCTGCGCCGACGCAACCGAACCGAAATTGCCATTTATATTTCTTCGGCTCTGGCTTTGATGATTGTCGGCCATCTGCTGTTCAGTTACCTCACGCTGGATCGGCTGACGCTGGTTCTGACCACCCTCGAATTCAATAGTGATTTCTGGTATTACCTGGCGGGCGGTTTTGTAGCGCAGATGATCGACGGAGCCCTGGGCATGGCGTATGGCGTTACGGCTTCCACGCTCCTGCTGACGGTGGGCGTCAGTCCGGCGGCTGTTAGTGCCAGCGTTCACAGTTCGGAAATTTTCACCAGCGGGGTTTCGGGCTACATGCACCTGCGGTTTGGCAATGTCAACAGCAAACTGTTCAAAGCCGTGCTGATTCCCGGCGTCATCGGTGCCTGTATGGGCGCTTACGTCCTGGTTTCCCTGGAACAATATTCGGTCTATATCAAACCCATCGTGGCGGTTTACACGGCCATTCTGGGCGTATTGATCATTCAGAAAGCATTGACCAAACGGATCAAGAAAAAGCCGATCAAACAAATCGGCCTGCTGGCCTGGTTTGGTGGCACCATGGACGCCATCGGTGGTGGTGGCTGGGGGCCGATCGTGTCCTCGACACTGATTGCCAGCGGACGTCATCCCCGCTACACCATTGGCTCGGTGAACCTGGCCGAATTTTTCATCTCGCTTTCCAGTTCACTTACCTTCGTTACCCTGATTGGGCTAACGCACTGGCAAATCATCATCGGTCTGATTCTGGGGGGCATGATTGCCGCCCCCATTGCCGCCCTCCTTTCGACCCGTTTGCCGATAAAAGCCATGATGATCATGGTCGGCGTTGTTGTAATAATCGTAAGTTTGCGAAATATTTTTACTGTTTTATTTTGAGAGAAAGACGTTAGACAAGAAAGAAAAGATGTACCCAAGTGCCATTCTTTCTTTTCTTTCTTGTCTAACGTCTCTTGTCAATTCCCATTCATGAAAAGACAAACGAAAGCCATCCGTATCCAGACGAAGAAATCGCAGTACCGCGAACATTCGACGCCTTTGTTTTTGACCTCCAGTTTCACGTTTGAAAGCGCCGAGCAGGGAAAAGCACTGTTTGAAGAATCGGAAGAAGGGAACATTTATTCCCGTTTCTCGAACCCGAACGTGACGGAATTTGTCGACAAAGTGTGCATGCTCGAAAACGCCGAAGCCGGTATTGCCACGGCAACCGGTATGGCTGCGGTTTTTGCGAGTATGGCGGCCCTGCTCCAATCGGGCGATCACCTGGTGGCTTGCCGGGCCTTGTTCGGTTCGGCGCATCAGATTATTTCGCAGATTCTGGTGAAATGGGGCATCACGTATACGTACGTGGACGCCGACGCCACGGAGGCCGAATGGGAAGCGGCCATTCAGCCGAATACGAAAATGGTGTACCTGGAAACGCCATCGAATCCCGGTCTGGAACTGGTTGATCTGGAAATGCTGG
This sequence comes from Larkinella knui, assembly GCF_003858645.1. GTDB lineage: Bacteria > Bacteroidota > Bacteroidia > Cytophagales > Spirosomataceae > Larkinella > Larkinella knui. Next base: position 2,056,252 of record NZ_RQJP01000001.1, read on the forward strand.
TTCGTTTGAAGAAAAAATACGGTTTTATTCTCAACGTCGATAACTGTTTTGCGACGCCGATTCTGCAGGCGCCCCTCGATCTCGGGGCCGATCTTTCGGTTCACTCCGCCACCAAATACATGGATGGACAGGGACGTGTGCTGGGTGGCGTTATCGTCGGTTCGGAAGAGTTGATAGCCCCGATCCGTTTTTTTGCCCGGCATACCGGTCCGTCGATGTCGCCATTCAACGCCTGGACGCTGTCGAAAAGTCTGGAAACGCTGGAACTGCGCATGGACCGTCACTGCTCGAATGCGTTAAAACTGGCACAGGCGCTGGAGCAACATCCGGATGTTCACGCCGTCAAATACCCGTTCCTTCCCTCCCATCCGCAGTATGAACTGGCTAAACGCCAGATGGAAGCCGGTGGCGCCATTGTCACGTTTGAGGTAGAAGGCGGTTTTGAGCGCGTAAAGGCCCTGTTCGACTCCTTGAAAATTGCGTCACTTTCTTCTAATTTAGGGGATACGCGGACCATTGTCACAAATCCGTTCACAACGACGCACTCCAAACTGAAACCCGATGAGAAAGCGGTTTTGGGCATTACCGAAGGCTTGATTCGCGTTTCGGTCGGTTTGGAAGATGCCGATGATCTGGTGGAAGATTTCGAACAGGCGGTTCGCAAGTCAGCGGAAGTGCTGCAGTCGGCGGCCCAGTGAATGTTGTAGTTGGGATTCCGGTTATGAGTTCAAATCGCTAGGCATATGAAAACACTGACCATCAATTTACCCGACAACCTTGATCTAGAGGAGTTTGAGGCAAAAATGCTTTTTGCGGGGCAATTGTACGAAAAAGGCAAAGTATCGCTCGGGCAAGCGGCCGATATTGTCGGCATCAGCAAGCGGTCTTTTATAGAAATTATGGGGCGGTTTGGGTTTAGTGTATTTAATTATTCCGTGGAGGATCTCAAACGGGAAATTGCCAATGCCTGAAGTTCTTGTTGTTTCGGATACATCTTCTATCATTTTACTGGATAAAATCGGAGAAATAGAAATTCTCAATAAGTGCTTCGACAAGGTTTACACGACCCCGATAGTTGCCCGCGAATTCGGAATTTCATTGCCGGTTTGGATTACAGTTCAAGAAACACGTAATAAAATACAACAGGAGAAATTAAATGCTATAATGGATGCCGGAGAAGCCAGTGTTTTAGCATTGGCTTCTGAACTTGGTGAATGCTATGTTCTTATTGATGACAACAAAGCCAGACGGTATGCGGAAGCAGTTTCTCAAAAATACGTGGGTACATTAGGTCTAATACTTCGGGCGAAGCGGTTAGGAGTAATTTCGACAGTTCGTCCATTGCTTGAAAAAATTAAGAAAACTGATTTTTGGGCTAGCGAAAGTTTGTATGAATTGATACTCGAAGAAGCCGGAGAATAACATGCCAATCATGCCCACGCTATATGTACTTTTGTTTGTGATGGCTCTAAGCTCACAAATCAACGCCCAAACCACCCAAAAACCGCTCCGTGTTGGCGTTGTCGGGTTGGTGCATTCACATGTTGGCTGGATTCTGAACCGGGCAAAGAAAACCGGTGACCCAACTATTGAGGTGGTCGGTATTGCCGAGCCGAATCGGGAAGTGGCCGAGCGGTATATGAAACAGTACGGTTTACCAATGAGTCTGGTGTATCCGACGGTCGAGGAAATGCTGGACAAAACCAAACCGGATGCGGTAACGGCTTTCAACGAGATCAGCAACCACATCAATGTCGTCAAAATCTGTGCGCCCCGCGGTATTCACGTCATGGTGGAAAAACCGCTGGCCGTCAGCATCGATCAGGCGAAACAGATGGAAGCGTTAGCCAAAAAGCACAACATCCATTTGTTAACCAACTACGAAACCACCTGGTACGGCAGCAACCATAAAGCGTTTCAGATGGCGGTAAAAGACGGTGCTATCGGCCCGATTCGCCGGATTGTCGTCCACGACGGGCACGACGGGCCGAGCCGGATGAACAAGGAATTTGTGGCCTGGCTGACCGATCCGGTTACCAACGGTGCCGGTGCCCTGTTCGATTTTGGGTGTTACGGTGCCAACCTGGCGACCTGGCTCCTGAAGGGCGAACGACCTAAGACAGTGAGTGCGTTCACGTTACAGATCAAACCGGATGTGTATCCGAAAGTCGATGACGATGCCACCATCGTTCTGGAATATCCCAAAACGCAGGTCGTTATTCAGGCGTCGTGGAACTGGCCGTTCAGCCGCAAGGATATGGAAGTCTACGGTGAAACCGGCTATGTGTTTACGCTCGATGGCACCCGAATGCGGATCCGGTTGAAAGACGACAAAACGGAGCAGCCCTTCGAAGCTTCCAAAACCGATGCGCCGGTCGCCGATCCGTTCGACTACCTGGCGCAGGTGGTGCGTGGTGAAACTAAATCCGTGGATGATTTGTCATCGTTGCAAGTGAATATGATTGTGATGGAAATTCTGGATGCGGCCCGTCGTTCGGCCAAAGAAGGAGGCAAACCCATCGCGTTAAAATAGCACGGGCGGCCCCGTTTCGTCCGTAATTTTAAAACACGGATTAAAGTCCGTAGGTATACTATGATAGCAGAACCTTCCCATACACTCGAAAGCCTGACCGACCTGCTGGCGGGCAAAAGCGAGGTCGAAAGCTTGCAGACACTGGCCGAATTGTTCCCCGGTCAGGTGGTTTTTTCAACCAGTCTGGGCTATGAAGATCAGGTCATTACGGATATGATTCTGGCCAATAACCTTCCCATCCGGATTTTTTCGCTGGATACCGGCCGGATGTTCAATGAAACGTATCAGGTCTGGCAGAAAACCAACAGCCGCTACGACACCAAAATTGAAGCCTATTATCCGAAAGGCGAACCGCTCGAAAAAATGCTGAGTGAGAAAGGCCCGTTCAGCTTTTACGAGTCCATCGAAAACCGCAAGGAATGTTGCTTTATCCGGAAAGTGGAACCGCTGAACCGGGCGCTGAAAGGCAACAAAATCTGGGTGACCGGTATTCGCGCCGAGCAGTCGCAAAACCGGCAGACCATGACCCAACTGGAAGCCGACGACAGCCACCAGCTGATCAAATTCCATCCGCTCATGAACTGGTCGTTCGAGGAAGTGAAAGCGTACGTCCGCAAAAACAATGTGCCGTACAACCCGCTCCACGACCGCGGTTTTGTGTCGATTGGCTGTCAGCCCTGTACGCGTGCCATTCAGGAAGGGGAAGACTTCCGGGCCGGCCGCTGGTGGTGGGAAGACAATTCGAAAAAGGAATGCGGTTTACACGCTAAATAATCCCCTCCGGTAAACTCTGCTTTGCGTAACTCCGCGATATAATTCAAAGAGTTGTTTCGCGAAGTTACGCAGAGATAAACGGAGGAAAGCAGAGATCAATATGAGTTACAAACTTGATTACCTAGATCAACTCGAATCGGAAGCGATTCACATCATGCGCGAAGTGGCCGGCCAGTTTGAACGGCCCGCGCTGCTGTTTTCGGGCGGAAAAGATTCCATTACGCTGGTGCATCTGGCGCTGAAAGCCTTTCGGCCCGGCAAATTTCCGTTTCCGCTGGTTCACATCGACACCGGTCACAACTTTCAGGAAGCCCTCGATTTCCGGGACTGGCTGGCCGAAAGTCTGGGCGAAAAGCTGATTGTCCGGTATGTAGAAGATACGATTCGGGAAAAGAAGCTGAAAGAACCGACGGGCCGGAACGCCAGCCGGAATGGGTTGCAAACGTTCACACTGCTCGACACCATCGAAGAATTTGAGTTCGATGCCTGCATCGGTGGCGCCCGGCGCGATGAAGAAAAGGCCCGCGCGAAAGAACGCGTTTTTTCGGTTCGCGATGAATTTGGCTCCTGGGACCCCAAACTCCAGCGTCCCGAACTCTGGAATATCTACAACGGCAAGGTTCACAAAGGCGAAAATGTGCGGGTTTTCCCGATTTCCAACTGGACCGAACTGGATGTCTGGAACTACATCAAGCGCGAAAAAATCGACTTGCCGAGCATTTATTTTGCCCACGAACGCGAGTTAATCCTGCGCGACGGCAAACTGCTGGCGACGGCCAAAGGCGTTATTCAACCCGAAGAGAGTGACCAAATCGTCATCCGGAAAGTGCGTTTCCGGACGGTTGGCGACATTTCCTGTACGGCAGCCGTTGAGTCGGATGCAGACACCCTCGAAGCCGCCATTGCCGAAATCCAAGCCACCCGCATCAGCGAACGGGGCGAAACCCGGATTGATGATCAGGTGTCGGAAGCAGCCATGGAAGACCGGAAAAAGGGCGGATATTTTTAAATTCTGATACCTATGCAGGTTTTAATAGAAGTGCCGGATGAAAAAGCTCAGTTTGTGATTGAGTTGCTTAAGCATTTGACCTTTGTGGAAATTAAGGATAATACATCTCTTTCTCTCTCTCCGTTGCCTCATTCACAGACTCAGCATTCATTATCACCTAAAACCACATCGCTCCTGGGATCATTTCCGGCTTTAGCTCGTGATGATTTCAGTCAGGCACGAGAGGAAGCAATAGTAAAAAAACACTATTGATGAAACCTGTAGTCTTTATCGATACGAATGTCCTCATTGATTTACTTGCCAAAAGAGAACCTTTTTGGTACTCCTCAGCAAGTATATTCGATTTAGCTGAGCGAGAAACTATACAGGCGTATATAAGTCCTCTTACACTCGTAACGGTTTATTACATTCTTAGAAGTTATTACAAGATACCACATCCCTCAATTATTAATCAGTTTGAGGTATTATGTAGTTACGTTGGCATTTCCAGTATCTCAGATCAGCATACCGAATCCGCTATAAAATCAACTTTTACTGATTTTGAAGATGCCGTACTGTATGAAAGTGCAAAAGCATCCCGGATATTACAGAAATTATTACCCGTAACCCGAAGCATTTTTTAGTCAACGATGTAGCAATCTGTACACCGGATGAATTTTTAACTAAATACCTTTTTTAAAGTGGACTTACTCAGATTTATTACCGCAGGCAGTGTCGACGACGGCAAAAGCACGCTGATCGGCCGCTTGTTATACGATTCCAAATCCATTCTGGCCGACCAGATGGAAGCCATCGAACGCGCCAGCAAAAGCCGCGATGACGGTGAAATTGACCTGGCTCTCTTGACCGACGGTTTGCGCTCCGAACGTGAACAGGGCATTACCATCGATGTGGCTTACCGGTATTTCCAGACCACCAAACGCAAGTTCATCATTGTCGACGCACCGGGTCATATTCAGTATACCCGCAACATGGTGACGGGCGCTTCCAATTGTCAGTTGGCGGTTGTACTGGTCGATGCCCGTCACGGGGTGGTGGAACAGACGCGCCGGCATTCGCTGATTGCCTCCATGCTGGGAATTCCGCACCTGGTGGTTGCCATCAACAAAATGGATCTGGTGGGCTATTCGCAGGACGTCTACTCGAATATCTGTATTCATTACAATGAGTTGGCCCAGAAACTGAATGTCGGTGAGGTAACGTATATCCCTCTGAGCGCATTGAACGGCGACAATGTGGTGGATAAGTCAGTCAACATGCCGTGGTATGAAGGCGAACCGTTGCTGAGCTACCTCGAAACCGTGGTGCTCGACCAGGACGAAAACCTCACGGACGCCCGTTTTCCGGTTCAGTACGTCATCCGCCCGCAAACGGCTGAGTTGCACGACTACCGGGGATACGCCGGAAAAATCACCAGCGGTATTTTCCGCAAGGGTGATGCGGTAACGGTTTTGCCAACCGGTGAAACGTCGACGATCGACGCCATCGAAATTGCTGAAACGCACTACGACGAGGCTTTTTCTCCGATGTCGGTGGTGTTGCATCTGGCCGATGACGTCGATGTCAGCCGCGGAAACCTCATCGTGAAGTCGGATAACTTGCCGATTGTCAGCCAGAATGTCGAAGCACTCCTGTGCTGGATGGATTCCAAACCACTGAAAGTGGGCAGCAAATACACACTTCAACACGGCACTTTCCGGACGCGATGCGCCGTGCGCGAAATTGTCTACCAGCTGAATGTAAACACCTACGAAGAAACCGTAGACGTCGAGAGCCTGAAACTGAACGACATTGCCCGCGTCATATTGAAAACCGCCAAACCGGTGAGCTTTGATCCTTATAGCAAGAACCGGGTCAACGGGGGTGCTATCCTGATCGATGAAACCTCGAACGTAACGGTTGGAGCCCTGATGCTGCAAGGGGAAGCCGAATAATTCTTTTGGCTATGACCGACAGTTCAAGACCCGATCCTTTTTCAAAGGATCGGGTTTGCTTTTTTAAAGCGGTTTCGTTCTATAACCCAAAGTTATAACGCATAATAAAAAGTAGGCCGCTTTGCCCCGGAAACGGAACTCATAAAGACGTACATTTGTATGTAAACCATACCCTAAAGTGCCGGAATTCAAACCGGCCTTTTATTCAAAATATTAGTCTTTTAATTCTATCGACTATCTCACTAAAGCTATCGATTATGTCTGTTCAATTCACCGATAACGTCAGTGCAGCCGCCAAACGTGACATTCTGGTTCTACAGGAAAAAATTGGCAGTTTTGCTTCGGGCGACATGCCGGAAGAAAACTTTCGGAAATTTCGGCTGGGACGTGGCGTGTATGGCCAACGCCAGCCGGGCGTCCAGATGATCCGGATCAAGTTGCCCTACGGCCGGATTACCGCTGATCAGTTGATTCGGATAGCCGACATTTCCGATAAATACGCCACCGGTAATTTGCACGCCACCACGCGGCAGGATATCCAGCTTCACTTTGTAAAATTGGCCGACACGCCCCAACTCTGGTCGGATCTGGAGGACGCTAAAATTACCCTGCGCGAAGCCTGCGGTAATACCGTGCGAAACGTAACGGGTTCGGCCAAAGCGGGTATCGATCCCGATGAACCGTTCGACATAACGCCTTACGCCTACGCTATTTTCGATTATCTGCTTCGTAATCCGATCTGCCAGGAAATGGGCCGGAAGTTCAAAATTGCCCTGTCGTCGAGCGAAAAAGATGCGGCTTACGGATACATGCACGATGTGGGTCTGGTTCCCCGAATCAACGCCGAAGGCAAACAGGGTTTTAAAGTTATGGTGGGTGGCGGTTTGGGCGCACAACCCTATATGGCCGAAACCGCTTTTGAATTTCTGGAAGAAGATAAAATCATTCCGTTTATTGAAGGTGCCATCCGCGTTTTTGACCGTTATGGCGAACGGACCCGGCGGCATAAAGCCCGGATGAAATTTCTGTTGCAGGACATCGGACTGGACGAATTTTTACGCCGGATTGAAGAAGAACGCCTGGCATTGAAGAACAAAACGTATGCTATCAACACCGATTTGGGTGGCTCGGATGCAGAATCTGTTCATTCAGGGTTGCAATCCGCAACAGAGAACATCGGGAATGCTACGGGGTCGTCCGGCGATTCCGATGAGCGGTACCAGGCCTGGTTGAAAACCAATGTTTTCGAACAGAAACAAAAAGGATGGTATGCCGTTCAACTGCGCGTTTTGCTGGGCGATATGCACTCCGACAAAGCGCGGGCGCTGGCTTCGCTGGTTAAACAATACGCGGGTGACGACATTCGGGTAACCGTCAACCAGGGCTATTTACTGCGCTTCGTTCGTCCGGAAAACCTGCCCGCTTTGTATGCCGGTCTGGATACGTTAGGTCTGGCAACACCCGGTTTCGATTCGACAGCCGACATTACCACCTGCCCCGGTACGGACACCTGTAACCTCGCCATTTCGAGCAGCTACGGGATTACGCGGGTGCTGGAAAAAATGATGACCGCCGAGTTTCCCGACCTGATTTACAACAGCGATATCAAGATCAAGATTTCGGGCTGCATGAACGGTTGCGGGCAGCATTCGGTTGCCAACATCGGTTACCACAGCAGTTCGGTCAAAAACGGAGCCTATGTCATTCCGGCTTTGCAGGTATTGCTCGGGGGCGGTTTTAATGGCAAAGGCGAAGGTTTATTCGGGGATAAAGTCATTAAAATCCCGACCAAGCGCGGCCCGGATTCGCTGCGGATGCTGCTGAATGATTATGAAGCCAACGGTTTCGAAGGTGAATACTACAGCGACTACTACGCCCGCCAGGGAAAAAACTATTTCTACACGCTGCTGAAACCGCTGGCCGATCTGAAAACTCTGTCACAGGATGATTATACGGACTGGGATCATACGGAACAGTTTGTGACCGAAATCGGGATTGGTGAGTGCGCGAGTGTCATGATCGACCTCGTTGCTACCACGCTGACCGAAGCCGCCGAAAAACTGGGCTGGGCGCGCGAAGCGCTTAATGAAAGCCGTTGGGCCGATGCCATCTATCACGCTTATAATGTGTTCATTACCGGCGCGAAAGGCAGTTTGATGACGAAAGATATCAATACCAATACCCAACACGGTGTTGTGAGTGATTTCGACAAAAACTTCATTGGCGAAAAAGGATTTCATACTGAAGAAGGCGGTTTTAAAGCGTTGGTTTTCAGCATTAATAAAAATGAACCAACGGAAGAATTCGCCCGCTTGTTCATCACCCAGGCCGAGTCCTTTATCGAGAACGTGAAAGCGTATCGCGAACGCCAGATTGAACAGGATGGTCTGCCGGAATTGCGCGAACTGGTCATTGCCAAAGACAGCTAAGAAATGATGAGTTAAGAGTTAAGAATTAAGAGTTGTATGCGTCAGCCAACTCTTAATTCTTAATTCTTAACGCTTAACTCGTTATTCATGAAATTAACGTTGGTAGGTGCGGGTCCCGGTGATCCGGATTTGATAACTTTAAAGGGTGTAAAAGCTTTACAGCAGGCCAATGTGGTCATGTACGATGCGTTGGTGCACCCCGATTTACTGGATTATTGCAAGCCGGATGCCTTAAAAGTCTACGTTGGCAAACGGTTGAACGAATACTCGTGTACGCAGGAAGAAATCAACCCGTTGATTGTACATTATGCGCAGAATTACGGCACGGTCGTGCGGCTGAAAGGCGGTGATTCGTTCATTTTCGGGCGCGGGTATGAGGAGATGGAATACGCCCGGCAACACGGTATTGAAACGGAAGTAATACCGGGTTTGTCGAGCAGCTATGCCGTTCCGGCGCTGGCAGGAATTCCACTCACCACACGCGGGGTCAGTGAGAGCTTCTGGGTGGTTACCGGCACTACAAAAACCGGTCAACTCTCGCAGGATCTGCACCTGGCCGCACAATCGACAGCTACAGTGGTGATTCTGATGGGCATGCACAAACTGGCCGAAATCATGACGGTTTTCGGCGAATGCGGCAAAGCCGATTTGCCGGTTGCGATCATCCAGAACGGTTCCTTGACCGAAGAACAGGTCGTTACCGGAAACGTATCGACCATTCTGGAGCAAGTGTCCACCTCCCGGATTAGCTCCCCGGCCATCATCGTCGTCGGCGAAGTTGCCCGGCTGCGGGAATTACAACTAACTGATTTACAGCAGTCCATCGCTGATAATGAATAATTTGATAGGAACGCGGATTGAACGGATGTAACGGATTTACACAGATTTATCCGCTTTTTATCCGTTACATCCGTTCAATCCGCGTTCCTATCACCATTCCTTTCCTGCTGCTGTATGAACACCCTCTTCCCGATTTTCGTAAAAATTGAAAACCTGCAAACGCTGGTGGTGGGCGGAGGCTATGTCGGTTTGGAGAAAGTGACGGCTTTGTTATCCAACGCCCCCCATGCGCCCGTTACGCTGGTATCGCCTGAAATACGCCAGGAAATCGTCGACCTCGCCGGTCAACATCCTAATCTTCAGCTGATTTACGCTTTCTATTCTCCCAACCATCTGGACAACAACGATTTGGTTATTGTCGCCACCAATAATAAAGCCGTCAACCGTCAGATCCAGGTCGATTGCAAAACCCGTCGCATTCTGGTCAATGTGGCCGATACGCCCGATTTGTGCGATTTTTACCTCAGTTCGGTTGTCAAAAAAGGAGATTTGAAAATTGCCATTTCGACAAACGGAAAATCGCCGACTTTCGCCAAACGGTTTCGGGAAGTGCTGGAAGAAATTCTGCCGGATTCCCTTCAGGAAACGCTGGACAATCTGCAAGCGATTCGCAACCGGCTAAAGGGCGATTTTCAGCACAAAATGGAGCGGCTGAATGAGATTACGAAAGTGATGAAATCCTAAAAATGGGGTAATAATTCCGCCAGATTCAGCGGTTCTTTGCGTAGAATGAAGACGTAAATCAGCCCGGCCAACACCAGATACATCACAATCAGCCATTTCTTTTTCTGCTCAAACTCGGCGGGATGATGGTGGTAATCATAGTACATCGAAGCGGACAGGGCCATGACCATTAAAAAGAAGGAGAACACCGCACAGTCGGTCCGGTAGACGGAAATTTCCCGCATGAACCGGGCACCCATCAGAATATACAGCAGCCAAAAACCGAACCCGGCGCGGTATAAATAGACGCTGAACCGCCGGTCGTTTTTTAAATCAAATAGTCGGTCCGACATGATTGTCAGGAATTTATTCGAGTGAAATTACGTAATTTATAAGAAACTACCAATTTTGTAGCCGGTAGGTATACCATTAACGAAAAAACCATGCAAAGTGAGCAATCCAATACCGTTTCTCCCCCATTAAAAACGATGAAAGTGGAGCTAAACCGGGTCGATGATGCGTTCCATTTTGAAGCAACCGGTGTTTCTGATGTGCCCATCCATATCGATGGCGCTGTCGACATCGGCGGCCACAATGCCGGAGCACGGCCGATGGAAATGCTGCTGATGGGTCTGGCCGGATGCAGCGCGATCGATGTGATTCTGATTTTGAAAAAACAACGCCAGGTAATCGAGGATTTCCGCATTACCGTTGAAGGGCAGCGGCCCGCCGATACCGTTCCCGCTCCTTTTCAAACCATTCACCTGCATTATACGTTAAAAGGCGATCTGGACGAAGACAAGGCCCGCCGGGCGATCGACCTGTCGATGGATAAATATTGTTCGGCAACCGCCCAGCTCCGGCCAACAGCCAGCATCAGCTATTCGCTGACCATTGAGAAATAAAAAACAGATTCGGGAGGACCGACCAGAGCCATGAGAAAAACCGGTCGTTAGTAGTCAGATTACGAAGGTTTTGTCTTTTTTCTCTGGTCGACTCGCTCCGCTCCAAAATCTTTTATATGCTTCAAGGCTTTTGAACCCGAAAGCCTTTTTTTATTTTGGCACCATGAAACAATACCATGACCTGCTTCGCCATATTCTGGCAAACGGAACCCGTAAAACCGACCGAACCGGCACCGGTACACTCAGCGTTTTTGGCTACCAGATGCGGTTTGATTTACAGGAAGGCTTTCCGCTGGTGACCACGAAAAAGATCCACCTCAAGTCGGTTATTCACGAATTGCTGTGGTTTATCAAAGGCGATACGAATATCAATTACCTGACCGAACACGGCGTTAAAATCTGGGACGAATGGGCGGACGAGAACGGGGAACTAGGGCCCGTTTATGGCAAACAATGGCGCAGTTGGGAAGCCCCCAACGGCATGCTTATCGACCAGTTGCAGGACGTTTTGAAGCAACTGAAATACCGCCCCGATTCCCGCCGGATGATTGTTTCGGCCTGGAATCCGGCCGACGTTCCGAACATGGCTTTACCGCCCTGCCACGCTTTGTTTCAGTTTTACGTCGCCGAAAACCGGCTTTCGTGCCAGTTATACCAACGCAGTGCGGATGTGTTTCTGGGGGTTCCTTTCAACATTGCCTCCTACGCGCTGCTGACGATGATGATTGCTCAGGAATGTGGCTACGAAGCCCATGAGTTCATCTGGACGGGCGGTGATACGCATCTGTACCTCAACCATTTGGACCAGGTCAACCTGCAGCTTTCCCGCGAACCGCGCCCCCTACCGGTCATGAAAATCAATCCGGCCGTGAAGTCGATTTTTGATTTCAAATACGAAGATTTTAAGCTGGAGAACTATGATCCGTATCCGGCGATTAAAGCGCCGGTTGCCGTCTGACGTACCCACGGGCTTAGTCCGTGAGATTCTCGATATATTGCCAGTGGCTGATCATGCTAGGATCTGACGGACTAAAGTCCGTGGGTACGTTTGAGTTTTTCATATTCGCGTTCGGCCAGACTTTTTTCGTTAAAGCCGTGGTAAACACTGAAGTAATGAGAGATTAAGCCGATTCCCCAGCCCAATGTTGTCCAGATCGGCCAGGGATACACACCCCACCTTTCCCGAAAAACTAAAAAGATAATCAGCCAGATCAGCCAGAGAACAACATTGACAAACAGATAAGTCCGCAGATGCATTTTAAAGCCAGCCCGGGCTTTCGCCTGCTTCCAAAGATGAGGGTCGCGTGTGTCCATGTAGGGGAGCTACGATTGTTGGAGAATTTAAGTTACTGAGATTCGAAACATAAACCATGCGTTCGGCCAACTTTCTTTTGCAGCGGGACTGTAAGTAAACTTATTTGATTTTCTGGTCACAAAAACCGCCTTTTAACCACCACCATGTCCAACACCGAAATTATCGATATTCTGGAACTGACCGCAAAATTGATGGAACTCCACGATGTGGATGCGTTCAAAACCAGAGCGTTTCAATCAGCCGCTTTCAATCTTGACAAAATCAGCGAAGATCTTTCCAAATTGTCGTTTCCGGAACTGATCAAGTTGCCGGGAATCGGAAAATCCGTAGCAGGTAAAGTATTGCAGATTATTGAAACCGGCCGACTCCAGGACCTCGATGATTTGCTGGCCCAGACGCCCGAAGGGGTTATGGAAATGTTTCGGATCAAGGGCATCGGTGCTAAAAAAATCCGGGTCATCTGGCGCGAACTGGGAATCGATACGTTGCGGGATTTACGGCTGGCCTGCGAAAATGGCGAAATTGCCAAAATCAAGGGGTTTGGCGAAAAAACCCAACAGGCTATTCTGGACTCACTGGCTTTTCTGGAAAACCAGACCGGCAAGCTCCGCATGGACAAAGCCGAGGCACTGGCCAACCTGTTGCTCGATGTGTTCGAAAAAGAATTTAGCCGAGTCGAAATTACCGGACAGATCCGGCGCAAAATCGAAGAAGTCGATACGGTGCAATTCATCGTCAGCACCACCGATCCGATTGCGGCTTTTGACTTTCTTAATTCCCTTTCGTATCTCGAACAGAATGAAATTGACTCCTCTCCTTTCGTGTGGCGCGGTCAGACCAGCGGCTATGAGGTTCTGATTGAGGTGATTACAACGAGCCCGGATCAGATTGAAAGTCAAGCCTTTATTCATTCGGCGGCTGAAAAGCATCTGGCAACCATCGGTTCTTCGGGCTGGACCCTGCTCAGGACCAGCATGGCTTTTCCGGCCGAAACCGAAGAAGCGGTTTATCAGCGGACGGGACTTCCGTTCATTGTTCCCGAAATGCGGGAAGGCGGTACGGAGTTTGACTGGGCGCAGCGCCACACGCCCAACGACCTTGTCACCTGGGATGCCCTGCGCGGTATTCTGCACAACCACAGCACCTATTCCGATGGCAAACACTCGCTCGAACAAATGGCGGCCTATTGCCGGGAGTTGGGGTTTGCCTATTTTGGCATCGCCGATCACTCCCAGTCGGCCACCTACGCCAAGGGGCTGGAACCCTACCGCATCCAGCAGCAGCACGAAGAAATCGACCGGCTCAATGAACAGTTCGGCGGTTCGTTCAAAATCCTGAAAGGAATCGAGTCCGACATTTTGGGCGATGGCAGCCTCGATTACAGCGACGACATTCTGGCGTCGTTCGATTACGTCGTTGCGTCCGTGCACTCCAATCTGACGATGAGCAGCGAAAAAGCCACCGCCCGGCTGATCAATGCCATTCAAAATCCATATACGACCATTCTGGGCCATCCGACGGGCCGCCTGCTTCTGGCCCGGGCGGGGTATCCCATCGACTACAAAGCCGTGATCGATGCCTGTGCTCAACACGGTGTCGTGATTGAAATCAATGCCAGCCCGTGGCGGCTCGACCTCGACTGGCGCTGGGTTCAGTATGCCATCAATCAGGGTGTGATGCTCAGTATCAATCCGGATGCCCACGAGATGGCCGGTTTTCACGATATGCACTACGGCATTGCCGTTGCCAGAAAGGGCGGCTTAACCAAAGACATGACTTTTAATGCGCTGGATTTGCCGGAAATAGAAACGTACTTACAAAAAAGGAAACAGCAGGCCTAGATTGCGGTACTGATCGAATATTGTATGTAATTTTAATCTCATGTTTATTCGTTATTTACTACTCAATATTTGATCTTTACAAGATCGAACCAATTATTACGACCTGACGTACATGCGATTTTTCTACTTCACCTTTGTGTGCAGTTGGCTTCCTATTTTTATTGCTGTAGCTCAGCCTAAAACCGGCAAACCCAATCATTCATTAACGGGTTACATCCGCGATGCCGGTACCAAACAACCTATCCAGGGCGTGAATGTCTTTATTATGGAAAACCGCCGGGGCGTCACCACCAGCCGCGATGGCTTTTTTGTCATTTCCCTCCCCGTCGGCACCTACAACATTAAGTTTTCGCACCTTGGTTTTCGTTCCCAAACCCATACCATTACCCTCAATAAAACCGTATTGACGGAAATTCTGCTGGAAGACGATTCCAAAGATCTGGACGAAATCACCGTTACGTCGGAGGCCCCCGACCGCAACGTAAAGAAGGTCGAGCTGGGCGTTACGCAGATGACCATCAAGACGATCAAGCGGATTCCGGCTTTTATGGGTGAAGCCGACGTGGTGCGCAGTCTGTTGCTGCTGCCGGGCGTCACCACGGTGGGCGAAGGAGCGCCGGGCATCAACGTCCGCGGGGGCAGCACCGATCAGAATCTGGTGCTGATGGACGACGCGCCCATCTTCAATTCGAGTCACCTGATGGGCTTTTTCTCGGTATTCAATCCCGATATTGTCCGTGATGTAACCCTCAACCGGGGCGGTATTGCGCCCAGTATGGGCGGACGGGCGGCTTCGGTGCTCGACATTCGGGTGAAAGAACCGGAGGTGGAAAAATTGTCCGTTACGGGTGGGATTGGCCTGGTTGCCAGCCGTCTGGGAATTGAAGGGCCTCTGTTCACGAAAAAACTTTCGTTCCTGCTGGCCGGACGGGCCTCGTTCAATGATTTCCTGTTCAAGATTATGCCCCGCAGTATCCGCGATACGAAAGCCAATTTCTACGACCTGACGACCAAAGTGAAGTTTCAGCCCAACGAACAACATACCATCACGTTTACGGGCTATACCAGCCATGACGAATTTAAACTGGCTTCGGATTCGCTTTCAACGGTGGAGGTCAATGCTTCATCGACCATTTTTGAATACCGCACGGTCAATGGAACGTTGAAATGGAATTACTTCATCAACAACCGGCTCAATCTGACCACAACCGCCGTTTACAGCCAATACCGCCCCGAAACGTCCGCTCCCGATCCCGGCAACGCGTTTCAGCTTTCGTCGGAAATTCTGCACCGCCAGCTCAAGGCCGATCTGAGTTACACCCTGACCGACAACCACCAGTTGCAGGGCGGTATCAGTATCATCGATTATTACCTCCAGCCCAATCAGTTGATTCCCGGTTTTCAATCGAATGTCTTGCCAAAATCGCTGCCCATCGAACGAGCGTATGAACTGGCGGTCTATGCCCAGGATGAGTGGAAAGTGAACGATGCCTTTTCGGTGCTGGGCGGTATTCGCTATTCCGAACTGCTCAACCGGGGGCCAGCCTCGGTGCCGGTTTACCAGGAAGGCGTTCCCCGCGAACCCGAAACCGCCACGTCTTCCACCTCCTATCGGAAAGGACACATTTATCATCAGGCTGGCGGCATCGAACCGCGTCTGGCGCTGCGCTGGACGGTTGGTGAGGGCCAATCGATCAAAGCGGGCTACAACCGCCTGCGGCAATACATTCAGCAGATTACCAACACAACAGCCGCCTTACCCGTTTCGCGCTGGAAACTGAGCGACTCGTTTGTGAAGCCCCAGATTGCGGATCAATGGTCGGTGGGCTATTTTAAAAATACCGCCGGAAATGCGTTTGAAGCCTCGGCCGAAGTGTATTATAAAACCCTGAAAAACGTGGTCGACTACAAGGATGGTGCTGAATTGGTGCTCAATCCGACGCCGGAAACGGAGTTATTGCAGGGAACCGGCAAGGCGTATGGGTTGGAAACCCAGCTTCGCAAGAACAAAGGTCACTGGATTGGCTGGGTTAGTTACACCTATTCCCGGTCCCTGTATACCATCAACGGCCCGTATCCGGCCGAACGGGTGAACAACGGCCGGCAATATCCGGCCAATTTCGACAAGCCCCACACCCTGAATGCCATGACGACATTTCGGCCCAATAACCGGGTGAACGTCTCCTTCAACTTCACGTATAGTACCGGACGGCCCGTAACCCAGCCGTATGCCCGGGCGCGCGTCAATGGGATCATTGTTCCGATTTACATCAACCGGAATCAACAACGGATTCCTGATTATCACCGCCTGGATTTTGCCATCGAATTTAACCAGGATCCGGCGAAAAAACGGCGTTGGGAACGGAGCTGGGTGTTTTCCATTTACAACGTTTACGCCCGGAAAAATGCCTATTCTGTCTTTTTCAAGATGAATTCCGCTTCCCTGAGCGATGGTTATAAGCTGGCGGTTTTCGGGTCGGCTTTTCCGTCCCTGACGTATAATTTCAAGTTTTGACGTATGATGAAAACAGTAAAAAGAACCGGCCTGATTTTACCGGAATTTCGGTTGAGTCCATTCATTCTCGTGTTGCTGGTTTTGGTCGGTTCCTGCGTTACTCCCTACCAGCCGGATACCCAGTCCATCGGCAGCGCGCTGGTGGTGGAAGGATTAATTACCGATCAGCCAGGGCCTTATGCCGTCAACTTATCCCAAACTGCCAACTATTCCTACGCCAGTTTGAATCTGCTCATTAGCGGTGCAACCGTGATTTTAGCCGACAATGCCGGTAATCAGGAAGTTTTAAAAGAAATCCGCCCGGGCTCCTACCAGACCGCTCCGAACGGCATCCGGGGCGTGGCGGGGCGTTCCTACAAAATTTCGATCCGAACAGCCAGCGGAAAACAGTATGAATCCCCTCTGGAGTTGTTAAAACCGGCTCCGCCGATCACCCAGCTCAAATACGAATACCAGTATAATCCGGCCCCTTTCGAAAACGACAAAAAAAATACCTGGGAAGTATTTCTGGATACCAAAGACCCCGAAACACCCGGTGATTATTACCGCTGGATCTGGAAAAATTACGAATTCACCCCGGCTTGCAAGCTCAGTGATAACATCAATGCCGAAGGTTTTTATGTTGGTATTCCCTGCTGTACCAATTGCTGGAATATCAATCAGTGTTACAGTAACTGCATCAACATTAGCTCGGATGCCGCCATCAATGGAAAGGCCATCAGCCGGCAATACATCATGAGTGTACCCTTTACCTCGCGCAGTAGTTACTACCTGGAAGTTGAGCAGCAATCCATCAGTCCGGGGGCCTTTCAATTTTTTAACAGCGTCAAAAAGCTGGTCAATAATACGGGTGGCTTATTTGACTCCGCACCGGCAACCGTTGGCGGAAACCTGAAATGCATCAGCAACCCCGACGAAGTGGTGTATGGCTACTTTGGCGCGGCTGGCGTCAGCGTAATGGCCTTGAAAGTGGACCGGACAAAAGATGCCGTTGGCATTCCCAACGGGAAAAACATTGCCCTGGATAATATGGCCCCTTGTCTCGTCTGTGAAAACAGCATTTACCGGACACCCAATAAACCGCGCTTCTGGGATCAGTAGCCCGGCATCCGGCGATCTGCGACCGGGCGCAGGCGGTACCACCTGATCATTTATCTGTCGGCAAGCGGGCAGGTTTTAAACCATTCTTTTAAAATCTCCCGGCCTTATCGTATTTTCGCCAGTAAATGCGCACCACTCCTGTCAAATTTCTGGTTATACGATTTTCGTCTATCGGCGACATTGTGCTGACGACGCCGGTGGTTCGGTGCCTGAAACAACAGATTCCGGGTGCAGAAATTCATTTTTGTACGAAACGATCGTTCCAGTCCCTGATCGAATCAAATCCAAACATCGACAGAGGTATCTACCTGGATGACAGCCTGAATGACCTCATTCGCCAGTTGCAAACCGAACGGTATGATTACATCATCGACCTGCACAACAACCTCCGGACCCTTTTGATCAAACTCCGGCTGGCCGTTCCGTCGCGTAGTTTCGACAAATTGAATTGGGAAAAATGGCTTTATGTCCGCTTCAAGGTCAATACCATGCCAGCCCTGCACATTGTCGATCGGTATCTGAAAACAACCGAGTCACTGGGGATAATCAATGATGACAAAGGACTGGATTATTTTATTCCTTACAAAGACATTGTTGAGCCCGAGTGGCTACCCGAAACGCACCGGCGGGGATTTGTTGCCTATGCCATTGGTGGTCAGCACCAGACCAAGAAATTGCCGGTTGCGCGGATGATTGAATTGTGCCGGAAAATTAACTATCCGCTGGTTTTACTGGGTGGTAAAGAAGATACGCAGGCCGGTGAGGAAATTCGTCAGGCGCTGGGTGATAACCTGATTTACAACGCCTGCGGTAAATACAACCTCAACCAGTCGGCTTCGATTCTGCAACAGTCAGCCCTGGTTTTTAGCCACGATACCGGTTTAATGCACATCGCGGCTGCCTTTCGGAAAAAAATCTACGCGCTCTGGGGGAGTACGACTCCGCAACTGGGCATGTATCCCTACAAAACCAATTTTGTTTCGCTGGAAAACAAACTGTTGCCGTGCCGTCCGTGTTCTAAAATTGGCTATGCCCAATGTCCTTTAGGTCATTTTAAATGCATGAATGAATTGCCATTTGATTTTGATCTGAAAGAGTTGAAGCGCGGCACCGGGCCATCGACACGAAGGACGGGCCCGGAACGATAATCCTACTGAATCGCATGTCAAAAAAAGTGAACATTGGCCTGGTGCAGATGAGCTGCTCGGCCGACCTGGACGCTAATCTCGAAAAAGCCATTGCAGGCATTCGGGAAGCGGCCGCCAAAGGTGCTCAGATTGTGTGTTTGCAGGAGTTATTTCGCTCGCTCTATTTCTGCGATGTGGAAGATCACCATAATTTTAGCCTGGCCGAATCCATTCCCGGCCCCACAACCGAACGCTTATCAGAAGTAGCCCGTGAAACCAATACCGTACTCATTGCGTCGTTGTTTGAAAAGCGCACGGCCGGATTGTATCATAATACGACGGCGGTTTTGGATGCGGACGGAACGTATCTGGGGAAATACCGCAAAATGCACATTCCCGACGATCCTGGCTATTACGAAAAGTTTTACTTTACACCGGGCGACCTGGGCTATAAAGTTTTTGATACGAAATATGCCCGAATCGGCGTTCTGATTTGCTGGGATCAGTGGTATCCGGAACCGGCCCGTATTACCGCCCTGATGGGAGCCGAAATTCTGTTTTATCCCACGGCCATCGGTTGGGATACGGAAGAAACCGATCCCAAAATTGATGAGGAACAGTACAATGCCTGGCAAACCATTCAGCGCAGCCATGCCATCGCCAACGGCGTGCATGTGGTTTCGGTCAATCGGGTAGGGCTCGAAAATGGTCAGCGATTTTGGGGTGGTTCGTTCGTCGCCAATCCCCACGGTTCGCTGCTGTATCTGGCTCCCCACGACCAGGAAGTGGTTCATGTACAAGAGATTGATTTAAATTTAACCGAAAAATACCGGACGACATGGCCTTATTTCCGTGACCGCCGAATCGATTCGTACCAACCCATCACGAAACGATATTTGGACGAATGACCAAACGTATGAGATTCATCCTTATTCCTCTGCTTGCCGGAACGCTGGGTGCCAGTTACTGGTACGCCCGTTATGTTCGGGGGCCGGAACCGATTACTACCCTTCATCAGGGGGATCTGCCCTCCCAAACCGCCCTGAATCCGACACCCCGGCAGGCCTTTACCCCCACTACCCGAAAAGGGTACTGGAATCCGGACGTTGTCGGCGATTTTACGCTGCCCGCCACCAAGTCCCTAACGTTCAGCGGAGCCGGGCGTAATCTGCATGTCGATCAGGATTGGTCTAAATTGTTCCGGCGGGGGTTTTCATCCGTCGATAAAACCCGCATGTCGCCGGATGAATTTCGCAGCGAATGGAATAAAAAACCGGAAGGCTGGACCAGCCGCCTGAAACCGTCACAACGGGCCTTGACCATCGGACAGGGATACATGGCTGATGCCCCTTTTCATATCGGTTGGTCGCGGTCGGGTGATAAAGCGTCGGAAACCTGGTATGTGCGACCGTGGGGCGATCAGAATTATAAAAACAGCGTATCGTGGGCCATGCTGGAATTGAACGGGGAGTGTACCAATTTTGGGGATTGCCCACCGGATAAACGATTACTTACGTACGGAAAGGTCTTTTTTGACCTGGAGAATGAAGGCGTTGGTAATGTACTGAATCGGCAGGAGCAGGTCAATATGTATGTTTTCATGATGAAAACCCTTCGGCAGTGGCTCAGTCCTTACACCGAAGTGGGTTCCATTGCTCCGGTGCCGCTGAACGGGTATGGCTACTCGCGCGCCCGCGACTTCAATGCTTCTGCCGAGTGGCTCTGGGCCATGCCGGCCAAACACACGGAGACTTCGCGCCAGCGTGGGATGCCCGACGATATTGTTGGTAAAACCTTTGCCGATTTCGTCGATTTTCAGATGCCGGGTACGTACTACATGTACCCCGAGTTCGATTATTCCATTACCCACAACGACGACGGCGCGCGCCACTGGCTGGGAGCATTGCTTCATGAACAGGAAGTAAACCGGCGTCTGTCGCCGAAAAAACGGATTGCCTGGCAATGGCTGTTCAATACCCAAAGCAGTGAATTCAACAACAGCGAGAAAGCCAAAAATGCCGCTCCACCCGCCATTGCGGAAGGAATTGCGGTATTTTACTGGTTCACGGGGGCTTACGGCGCCCTCCTTTGGGATGATGCGACAGACCTCAAACCGGACCAGCCGACCCCCGCGGAAGTTAATCAGCAGGGCCTTGGAAATGATCGGGTCTACGCCTGCTATGAGCACTATGTTCACGGTCTCTGGCGGTTGTTCAAACACCACGGTGACCTGTTTAATGGCCGCGAAAAATACCTGAATGAACAAACCGAATGCTCCGTCGACGGCGGAAAAACCTGGTATAAATACACTGCCAATCAGATGAAAACCCAGGATGTGCCCTTTGTGCGGGCCATCGTCAACGGCAATCAGATTCTGGTAGCAGCCACCCAACCCTACGGAAAAGCCAGCCAGCGCGAACAGGTCATGGTGCGCTATATCGAAGACGGCTATCAGTTTTATACGACTATCAATCTGAAAGGCGACGAAATTTACCTGGGCCGGGCCACCATGCCGAAAGCCGCAGGAGCCCGAAAGAAAGCGTAATTTTCCACTCTCCATCCAAACAAAAAACCGGGAAAAATGTATTTACACATACTTCGGCCCGGTTTTTTTCCTTACAGGCCACCGGTGAACCGTTTGGCTTAAAACTGTTATTTTATCATCTTGCACCCTTCTAATATTGTTCCGTCTTTCATCCGCAAAAGCGAAAAGGTTTTAACTAAAACAAGATGGCAGAACAAGAAACGAGTTCCGGGCTGGAGGGCTTCGGAAAAAAACTCCTGAATCTCTTTATTAAAGACGAACCGACCGGTAGCAAACCGATGCCGGTTATGCCTCAAAGTCAGGGCAGTCCGGTGGGAACTCCGGCGGCCCAGCCAAATCACGTTCCAACCGCACCGGTTTCGGCAATACCGGGGCCGGTGGCCGCACCGGAGGGCACAGTGGACACGAAATTTGTGGACCATTTTGCGTCCGTACTGTCAAAAGCCAACCAGCCAGGCCCCGATTATTTTGAGTTTCGGGAAGCGCTGAAAAGTCTGTCCAACCTCAATCTGAGCGAAGATCAGCAGTATCAGGCGGCCTGGGCGAGTTTCAAAGCGATGGGTGGTTCGGCCAATGTGGCGGCTTTGGTTAGCTCGGCCAACCAGTATCTGACGGCCTTGAACAACGATCAGCAGGCGTTTTCCAAAACCGTTGAGGAGACGCTGACCGAAAAAGTCGGCGGCTTGTCCAACGAACAGAAACAACTGCAATCGGAGAATGAGCAGTTTGCCAGGCAGATTCTGGAAATTCAGCGAAAAATGGACGCGAATAACGAGCGACTGGCAAAAATTGGCGGTGAGCTGAACGAACAACAGCAGAAAATCACCCAGAGTAAAAGCAATTACGAAGCGACGCTGGCCGTGTTCGTCGGTCAGATCAAGCGGGATTTGTTAAAACTGGGCGAATACATTAAATAATGGTTTACGGTTTTCCGTATTCGGTTTACGCTCGAATGCCTCAGCCGCCGAATACCGTAAACAAAAAACCGTATACCGAATACACTTTAAACCATAACTCTAAACTAAACATGGCATCATCTCCTGATTTTTCACAACTGGGTGGCCGAACCGAAGACGGTGACAAACGCTCGTTCTGGAGCCGCCCGGAAGGCATCGTGGGGCTGTTTTTTCTGGCCGCCATCGGCGCGATGGGATTGGTCTACTTTAATCGAATCGTTGAATTTCTGATTAAGGTTACTGAAAATACGCTGTATCTGGCTGGTTTGCTGGCAGTTCTGGGCTTTCTGATTTTCCTGATTACGAGTAAAGATGTCCGCACGGCGGTTTTCTTTTTGTACAAGACGTTTATGCGGAAACTGACGGGCCTGGTCATCCAGCTCGATCCGATTGCGATCATGAAAATTTACGTCAATGACCTGAAAGATAAACGGCGGAGCATGCAGGGTCAGATCGATACGCTGGCGGGGCAGCTGGTGAAACTGAATCGGAAGATTGCCGAGAACAACGACGTCATCAAGCAAAAATTTGCCGAAGCCAACAAGGCCAACAACATGACCGATCGCCCGGGTATGCGGGAAGCGGCCCAGTTGGCCACCATCGAAGGAGCCGGTTTGCAGGAAATGAACGAAAAACTGCAACCCCTGCAACGCAACATGCGGACGGTGCTGGAATTCATGGAGAAAGTGAACAAAAGCGCCGACTACATTATTAAGGAAACCGAAATCAAGGTCAAACTAAAAGAAGCTGAATATCAAATCGTTAAGGAAAGCTCGAACGCACTCCGGACGGCCATCAGCATTTTCAAGGGCGATCCCGACAAGAAGTTTTACTTCGACGAGTCGATGGAATATATCCAGGACGACATGAGCAAAAAGCTGGGTGAAATGAAACGGGCGATGGATATGTCGATGGACTTCATCAATTCGGTGGACATCCAGAACGGTATTCTGTCGGACAAAGGCCAGGCATTGCTGGAAGCTTACAACCACGGCGAATTCAAGATCATCAAGCTGGACGAAACCACTCCGCCCCCAACACCGGCCAACCGCCAGGTCAATCCTCCCAAGGACGAAGGTTACCGGAGCCTGCTGGACTAATGAGTGGGTTGTGATTGAGCGATTGAGTGAAAACCAGGGTCATTGATTTTTCACCTAATTGCTCAATCACCCTTCACTCGACAATCAATTCACACAATCGCTCAATCACTCATTCACACAATTGATCAAACCATGCAACGCTTAACCGTAGCCGGAAGGCTCCTCATCACGGCCCTGATTCTGGCCGCTATCTACTTTGGTTTTAAATACATCGGCGGAGTCGATCTGCTGAAAAAAATAGCGCCCAAACAAACGGCGGAACAGACCTCGGATTCACCCTCGATGCCGTCGGGGTCGTCCGAAGCAACGCCCGAGGAATCTGCCAAACCATCGACAGATACCGAAGCCACCGATGAAGCGGGTTCCCGGCCAACGTTCAATTACACCCCGCCCGCTCCGCAAAACGGCAAACTGAAAGGTGTAGTGGAATTAGGAGCCAGCGGTTTTAACTCGTTCATAATCACCGTCGATGCCGAGAAAGCCTGGAAACTGGAAAAAGCCGAATTCGGCAATAGCCTGGTTCTGGAAAATATGGCCACCGATCAGGACGTCCGGGAAGGATTGAAAAAATACATTTCCGAAATGCTGAACTTCGGTGTCAGTGGTCGGGATATTCATTTTGTCGTCAGCTCGGGAGCCATCAAAGCCGATAATACCCAGAAAATTATCAAGGCCTTGAAATCGCTGAATTATGTGGTCAATACCGTAACGCCCGAACAGGAAGGCCGTCTGGCACTGCGGTCGGTGTTGCCCAAAGATTTTGAAAGCAACGCCTTTGTGGTGGATATTGGCTCGGGAAACACCAAAATTTCGTGGAAAGATGGTGGAAAAACCAGCGCGCTCGAAAGCTACGGTGCCAAATATTTCCAGAATGGCGACGACGATACGAAAGTCTACAACGAGGTGAAAGCCAAAGCCGAACAAATTCCGGCGGGCAATCGCAAAACTTGTTTCATCATCGGCGGGGTGCCTTTTGAGCTGGCCAAACAGGTTCGCAAGGGCAAGGAACGCTACACGGTATTGAATGCACCAGCCGCGTACAAATCCACGGAAGCCAAAACCAAAGCCGGTGTCAATATCTACAAAGCCATCGCCGACGGAACCAACTGCGACCAGTTCGTTTTCGATTGGGATGCCAACTTTACCATCGGTTATCTGCTGACTTTATAAGTTAAGTAGTTATTTCGCGGAGTTGAGCGGAGAAAAAAAGAAGTAGAGATAATAAACTCTGCTAAACTCTTTTTTCTCCGCTCAACTCCGCGAAATAACGTCATGCTCATGACTTTACAGGATTTTTTCGACTCCGTTTCTGCTAATCCGGCGATTCTGGCGATTTTTCTGCTGGCTATCCCGGCACTGGCGTTCGTCGTCAACCTATGGGCGGGCGAGAAAGCGGAAGAAATCTGGCGGTGGCGGTTTGTCTATGCCACGCTGGTTTACCTGGCCTGCATTCCCGGTATTTTTGCCTTCACGCTGAACGTCTATCTGTTTCTGTTTGAACGGCAAAGCATCTGGCGGATGAACCTGATTACGCAGGTCTTGCCGGTGGTGACGATGGTGGCCACGCTGATGCTCATCAAACGCAAACTCCCCTTCGCTTACATCCCCGGTTTTGGCAAATTGTCGGGTTTCATGACGCTCATCGCGGCCGTCATCGGCCTGCTGTGGTTCATCGACCGCACCCGGATTTACGCCGTCACCTACATTCCCTTTGCCTACATTCTGGTCGGCTTCGTCGGGTTACTGTTGCTGATTCGCTTTGCGTGGAGCAAGCTGTTTTAATCCATTTTCGGAAGCCGCTCTTTGGTGAGCTGGGTCATTTGTTGCAAAACCGCCCGCTTTTCCGTCGACAGATTCGAGCGGGACAACCAGTTTTCGTACAACTCGAAGCTCCAGCCCATAATTCGCTCGTTGTGGCTGGCCAGAAACGTACTGAGGTCGGCCAGAACTTCCGCATCCGGCTTTTCTCCTTTCAGCACCTGAATGCTGTTTTCCAGGTACTTTTCCAGAATGGCGTTACCGCCCTGAAGCTCTCGTTTGTCAATTTTCTGTAAGGCTGTGCGGGCCTGATCCGGCTGACCGGCAATGAGGTGCAATTCGACCACAGTCAGTTTAATACCGGTATTGGCGTAGGGCAGTTTTTCGTATTCCTCCAGCGCTTTTTGGTAACTCGCATTGGCGTCAGTCACTTTATTTTTCAGCGTTAAATACCGCCCCTGTTCAATCAGTAAACTCCCTTTCAGTTCCGGATTGCCTTTGATGGCCTCCAGCCGTTGAAGGGCCAGTTCAATATCCGCCCGGGCCGCGTCTACCTGACCCAGTTTAGCCTTCGCGTTGGCCCGACCGCGCAACGCCAGCACGGCGGGCTGATCAAATTGCAGCTTCTGGATCGGCAGTTGCGAAGCAACGCCCTGGGTCAGCCGGTTGGCCAGCGCAATACTCTGATCGTAGTCTGCGATGGCCTCCTTGTATTCCTGCCGGAAGACGTGCATGTCGGCCCGTTGCGCATACAGCACAATCCGCATCGTGTCGGATGCGTAGTCGATGGCTTTCTCAAAACTGGCAAAGGCTTCCGCCCAGTTGCGCTGACCGGCCTTCTGAAAAGCCATCTGGACATAGGAGGTGGCAACACCCCGGTTGGGTTTGGCAATTTTATCCAGTGTCAATAAACCGGCTTCGCTAAACGCCAGCCGCAGGGCGTCTTTATTGCCAAAGTTGGTATTAAGCGGTTGCGGCAGGAGGTTTTCGTACAGCGAAATCTGTTGTAGTTTAGGGCTTTCCAGGATTTCAACCGGCAGTTCGGTCAGGCGGTTGTGCATGAGAGAAAGCTGACGTACGGGAAACTTCTTCCAGTCAATCGCCGGAATCCGTTCCAGGTTGCAATTGAACAAGGTCAAATTAGTCAATTTAGGCAGTTTACTTACCTTGGCAAAGGTGTCGTCGCCATCGAGGCCCGGTTGATTCATAAGCTGTAGATCCATCAGTTCCTGACAAAAAATCAGGCTGTCGGGCAGTTGGTGTAAACCGGCGGGGTTGTTGTTTGAAACATCGCCCATTTCCCCAATTTGCAAAGACGTTAAGTGCGTCAAACGTCCGATCGATTCGGGCAGTGCCAACAGCCGGGTTCGTCCCAGCCGCAGGGAGCGCAGGTCGGTCAGATTGCCCAGCGCTGCGGGTAAAATGGTTAGTTCGTTTCCGGAAAGATCGATATGCTGAAGTTTAGTAAGCCGAACGATGCCCTCCGGCAACGCTTTTAATTTGGTATTTCGGGCGAAAATACTTGTAAGTTCTTTACAGTATGCGATGGTTTCGGGCAAAACTTCCAGCGGGTTATCCGCTATCGGTAGCGACTGAAGTTTCGTTAATTTCCCAATTTCCGGGGGCAGACTGACCAGGCGGTTATTTGCCAGGTTTAGGTTCGTCAGGTTAGTAAGCTTTCCCAGTGCAGGAGGGATCGACGTTAACTTATTGCCGGCCAGATTCAGGCTGTGCAATTGAACGAGACGAAATAAGGCACCGGGTAAAACGGTCAACTCGTTCATGACCAAGTCAACCGATTGCAGGGAATCCAGCTCGCCCCAATCGTCCGGCAATTGCGTTAATTTATTAGAACCGAGTCCCAGGTATTTCAATCGCCGGAGTTTACCGATGCTGGCCGGAAGTTGCTGCAAACGATTTCCGTTGACTTCCAAATGCGTCAAATTTACTAATTTACCCGTGCTGGATGGCAACGCAGTCAGCCGATTTCCCACAAGCGATAAATACGTAAGACTTGTTACATCACCCAGTGTTTCCGGCAGTTGAACGAGCTTATTATTCGACAAATTCAACTGTTGCAAAGCCCCTAATCGACCCATTGATGAAGGCAAATACCGCAGTTGGTTTTCATAAACCGACAAAAAAGTGAGTCCGGTCAGTTTACCAATATCAAAATTTAACGTATCAAGTTGATTCCCATCCAGGTGCAGCTTTTTCAAGTGGATCAGCTCCCCCATCGATTCCGGCAGTTTTCGCAACTGGCATCCACTCAGTTGCAAGACTTCCAGTTGTTTCAGCGAGCCGAATGGTGTCGAGAGTTCGCCCAACGGATTGTAATTCAGCACCAGTTCTTTCAGCCCGCTCAACTGTGTGATTGTCGACGGGAGTTGACGTATTTTGCAATTCGACAGGTCTATTTTCTCCAACGCATCCAATCCGGTGAGGTTTTCGGCCGGAATGACCAGTTGTTCGTTGCCCTGGAGTTCAAGAAGTTTCAGTTTTTTCAGTGATCGCAGATCGGGTACGCTTTGCAGCCGGGTGTAGTTCAGCCGAATGGTTTCCAGTTCGGTCAGTTGGTTCAGAAACGACCACTCGCGGTTTTGATCCAGCTGTAAATAGTTTAAATTCAGGTCTTTCAACTTGGTCAACTCGCCCAATGAGGCCGGAAGCCGGAATCCGGGTCCACTGCCGTAAATCGTCAGCGAAGTTAGCTGCCGGACCTTGGTCAGTTCCGGCGGTAGGGAGGTCATGTTGGGGTTACTACCCAGCGTCAGTTTCCGCAGCCTGGGCAGGCTGGCGAGCGTGGTCATAAGGGGCTTCCAGTCGGCCGGGCGGATCTGAAGTTGTACGTGTTCGAGCTGCGGTAGTTGCGCTAACGAGGCCACTAATCCCGTCGAAAAAGCCCGGTTTAGTTCGCCCCCATTCACCTGAGAAACCGAAAGCCGCTGCAACCGTTTCAATTGGCCCACGGCCTGCCACAAAGCACTGGTTACTGTGGCGGTATCGATTTCCAGACCCACTATCCGCAAGTCCTTGAGTTCCGCCAGCCGGTTGATATTTCCTCTTTGCAATACCGCAACGGTGAGTTGAACCGACTGAATGGTTTCCGATTTGGCAGCCCGATCAGCCAGTTCGGCGATCGTTTCGTATTGGTTGGGCACGGAATGATTTCCGCGCAATTCTACGCCCGTTACCCTCGCCGGCCGGTAGGCCGGAAACCAGGTTTTCAGCCCGTTCAATTCGGAGTCACTTAGCAAACGATCCTGAGCCGGTGCCAGCGAAACCATTCCGCACAAACCAATTATCAGTAAGATTCGCAACCCGCATGCCGACATAATTTTGTAGTTTTGTGGTGTGATAGCAAAAATTGCATGAATATACAATCCCAACATCATTCGACAAACACTCCTTTTATTCCGGCTCAGAACGGTTTTTTCTTTCCCGCCGAATGGCACCCGCACGTCGCGACCTGGCTCAGTTGGCCGCATACCGAAGCGTCGTGGTCGAACGAGCGGCAGGAATTGATGTTTCCGGCTTACCTGGAGTTTATTCGAACCATCAGCGAGAGCGAGCAGGTATGCATCAATGCCCACAACGAAACCGTTATCCAGACCGCCAAGATGCGGTTATTGATGGCCGGTATCGATCTGTCAAAAGTGACGCTTCTGCCCCACCCCACCAACGATTCCTGGTGCCGCGACCACGGCCCTGCTTTTCTGATCAACCCGGCATCGGGGGAAAAAATTATCGTCAACTGGGAATACAACGCCTGGGGCGGTAAGTATCCACCCTACGAACGCGATGGCTTGATTCCGGTCGAAATTGCCCATTACCGGCATTTGCAATATGTCAACCCCGGCATTATCATGGAAGGCGGTGCGGTCGAGTTTAACGGCAAAGGTACCGTTCTGACCAGCCGGGCGTGTCTGCTCAATCAAAACCGCAATTCGCACCTTACGCAAGCCCAGGTTGAACACTACCTCTGCGACTACTACGGTGTTCAACAGGTTCTGTGGGTCGAAGAAGGCATTGTGGGTGACGATACCGACGGACACATCGACGATACCGTCCGGTTTGTCAATGCCGATACGGTGGTGGTGGCGACCGAAACCAATCCCAACGACGACAATTACCTCTTCCTGCAGGAAATCCACCGGGACGTGAAGGCGATGCGTCTTCTAAACGGCAAGCAACTCACGATCATTGAATTGCCCATGCCAGACCCGGTTTTTAGTGAAGACCTGCGGTTGCCAGCCTCCTATGCCAATTTTTACATTACGAATGGTTCGGTTATTGTACCCACTTTTCGGTGCGCTAAAGACCAGGCCGCCATCGACATTCTGGAAGGGTGTTTCCCGGATCGGAAGGTGGTCGGCATCGATGCCACCGAAATTGTCTGGGGCCTGGGCGCCTTCCATTGCCTGAGCCAGCAGGAACCCGCTATTGACTGATGCTGTACGACAAGAAAATTTTCGCTTCCGTTTCCAATACCGACAACGGCGAGGTAAGTGCCGCGACCACGTTCTGGTACCATCAGGAGGGCGAAGTGGTTTGGGCCGAATACCGCGGAGGATCGGTGGTGAAAGGTTTTCTGATCGCTAAAGTGCGGAGCAGCGGAGAACTGGATATGGTCTATCAGCATTTGAATACCGCGGGTGAGTTCCGCACCGGCGTTTGTCATTCGACGCCGGAAAGGCTGCCGGATGGCCGCATCCGGCTGCACGAACGCTGGCAATGGACCAACGGCGACGGCTCGGAAGGCACGTCGGTCATTGAGGAATTACCCGATCAATCGCTATGAAATTAGTTTCCTGTTTGTTGTGTGCCCTGCTGGTGTCGGCCTGTTCAAGCCAGAAACCCCTTACGGCCGAGATGAGACTCAACAGCCTCAAAGCCGTCAATCTGGAAGAAACCATCAGCCGGAAAGACGAACTGATGATGACCTGGTCACTCACCGCGTTCGATAGCAAAAACCGCCTGGTGGGGGTTGCCTCCAGTGCGTGGGGAGTTGAAAAGGTGAAGAAAGGAGCCACTTTATCGTTTGATAATCAGGCCACTGTGCAATTAGCTATTCCGAAAGGCGGCAAGGTCGTGGCTTCCTTACTCTTGATTGAAGTCGATGATTATACGGAGGCCCAGCAATTCATCAAGCGCATTCGGGACATCAACGGCTGGATTCAGGTCCCCGTCGGTTTTTTCGAGATAGGCGCCGACTTACTGACGCCCCTGAAGTACGTCACTACCGCTCTGGCGGCTGCGGGCATGGGCATTCAGTTGACCGATCGGCTGGATAAAGATGATATTCTGGGGCAAAGCAGCGTCGAATTGCGCGACACCAGCCAGGATCCTAAAAAGAAAGAGTCGGTCGTACACGTGCCCGCCCGGTTTTCGGGTCGTCACCTGCGCGATTCGTTTGAATATGAGGTCGAGTATGACATTCAGCTAAAACGAATGAAAATAAAGCCCGCTCCCGGTCGTTAAAAACGTAGCCATTTGTTGATACTGCGATCTCGTTTATCGCTGAGATTATGTGCCTTGACTGCCTAGAAAACTATTCACCGCAATTTATACCTGTTTTGACCTCAATCCGTATTTCAAAAAAAGTACCCGGCATCGTACTGCTCTGCGGTTTGCTGGCAGGCTGTAAATCGTCAGCGCCCGTTGCCACCAAATCGCCCGAACCGGTGATTCTCAAACTGGGCAACAAGTCCTTTACCACCGACGAGTTTTTTCAGTCCTTTACTAAAAACCAAATCAACGGCGATTCGTCCCGCCGAACCGATCTGCGGGAGTACATCGATTTATACACCAATCTGAAGCTCAAAGTGCTGGCCGCCGAGCAGGAAGGGCGTGATACTACGGAGGGTTTTCGGGAAGAGATCGCCATGTACCGCAAACAACTGGCGCAATCCTATCTCAATAATAAAGAGGTCATAGAGCACCTGACAGCCGAAGCCTACGAACGGTTGAAGGAAGAAGTGAATGTGTCGCACATCCTGTTTGCTGTTGCGGAAGATGCCGCCCCGGCCGACACGCTGGCGGCTTACCAAACAGCCCTCGATGTGCGGAAACAAGTGCTGGCCGGAACGGATTTCTCGACGGCAGCCCGGCAGTATTCGAAAGACCCAACGGCGGCAACCAATGGCGGCAACCTCGGGTATCTAACGGCTTTTCAAGTGGTTTATCCGATCGAAACCGCGGCTTATACAACACCGGTGGGCAGCGTTTCCATGCCGGTACGTTCCCGGTCGGGCTATCATCTGGTGAAAGTGCTCGACAAACGGCCCAGTCGGGGCAAAGTTCGCGTCGCTCACATTCTGGTGCGGATAAGCCCCAGTGCCGCCGTTTCAGGGGGTGGAGATGAAGGTCAGCGAGCCGCCAAAGCCCGGATCGACGAAGCGTATAGCCGTCTGGAAAAAGGCGAACCTTTTGATATGCTGGTCAAGGAATTTTCCGACGATCGCGAATCGCGCAACACCGGCGGGATTTTGCCCGTCTTTGGCGTTGGCCAGATGGTTCAGCCGTTCGAGGACGCGGCCTACAGTCTGGCGCAACCCGGCAGTTTTTCGAAACCGTTTCAAACGAATTACGGCTGGCACATTGTGCGACTGATTGAACGGCAACCGCTGGAATCGTTTGAATCCATGGCCGCAGCCCTCCGACAAAAGGTGGTAACGGACACGCGGGCGGACCTTGTCCGGAATGCGCTGGTTCAACGGCTTCGGCAAACCTACACCGTTACCGAATCGCCCGACATACTGGCGAAAACCCTGGCGATGGCCGATAGCAGTTTATTGCTGGGCAAGTGGAAACTTCCGGCAACGCTGGACCCTGCCATTGAAAAAAAACCGATCGTGCTGGTGAACAAACAGCCGTATACCGCCAATGAATTTCTGGAAACCGTCGTTCGCCGTCAGCAACCCCGCCGGGACCCGACGTCTTCGGCCAAGGTTCAGATGGAACGGCTTTTCCGGCGGTTTGTCGACGATAAAGTCATTGAACAGGAAGAAGACGGTTTGGAAAAAAAATACCCGGAATTTCGGTCTTTGATGAACGACATCCGCGACGGGGTCCTGCTGTCGCAGGTGATGGAAGCCAACGTCTGGGAAAAATCCCTTACGGATTCGCTCGGTCAGCGGAGTTATTACGAAGCCCATAAAGAGAAATACCGCTACGAGCAGCGGGCCGCTGCCTCCATTCTGGTGGTTCCGAACGATGAAACGCTGAAACAGGCATCCGAAATGCTGGCGAAAAGTCCGTATCAACTCCGGCGGTCGGTCGAAGAACTGAATTACGGGGTGAATCAAAGTGCGCTAAGCCCCAAGCAGCGGGAAACCCTGTTCGATTTATTGGTGTTACTGATTAAGAATACGGATTATCTGGTTGAAGTTTCCGGATCAGCGGATGCCACCGAACGGGATACGGTTTCGGCCAGCCGGATTCGTACGGTGGTTAATTTTCTGACGGCCAACCGCATTCCGATTGTCCGGATTATGGAAAAAGATTACGGCAAATTCCGACCCGGTATTACCACCGGTACGGGAAAGAATGACAAGGCCCGGCGCGTGACTTTTCAGCTGTTTTCGACGTCTAAAAAAGATGTTGAGAAGATTTTGAATGCCAAAGAACCGGGAGCGGTCAAATTGACGGAGGGCGTTTTTGCCAAGGGAACAAACGCCTACCTCGATGCCGTAGACTGGCAACCGGGAACGACAACGATCCGGCGTGACGGCAAAGTAGCGCTGGTCAAAATCGACCAGGTTGAGCCTCCGCGCATCAAAACCTTTGAAGAAGCCCGTGGTGCGGTTATCAACGACTACCAGGCGATTCTGGAAAAGCAGTGGCTCGACCGGTTAAAGCAACAATACCCGGTTCAGATGAACGAAGAAGAAGTACGCAAGCTGGCCAAATAGTCCGGTTATTAACATCATTTAACAGATTCCGTAGGTGGGCATATCAATAAATCGTGCCGAAATACGTATTATTGGCTAATAAACCTGAATAAAATTCATTAATGAAATCAACCATTCTCTCCTACTTTATCCTGACGGCGCTGCTGGCTCTGGTATCGTCTCCAACCTTTTCGCAGGGAAAAGGAGTCAGTTTAAATAAGATTATTGCAAAAATCGATAACTATTACGTGCTCAAGTCTGACCTTGAGCAAGCTCGCCAGTCGTATGTCCAGCAAAATCAAAAGGCCCCGGCCGATTGCCAGCTTCTGGAAAGTCTCGTCGTTCAGAAAGTGTTGTTAGCCAAGGCCGAAATCGACTCCGTAACCGTCGATGACAAGCTGATTGAAAACCAGATGGACGGACGGATGTCGTACATGATTCAGCAATTTGGTTCAGAAAAAAACCTGGTTGAAGCCTATGGCAAGAGCATCGAATCGTTGAAAAGCGAACTGCGGACTGAAGTAAAAGAACAGATGCTGGGGCAACGGATGCAGACCAAAATTACCGACGATGTGAAGGTAAGCCCGAACGAAGTCCGGAAATTTTTCAACGCCATTCCCAAAGACAGTTTGCCTTATATTCCCGCTGAAGTCGAAATCGGGCATATTGTCCGGTTGGCGAAGGTGACCAAAGAACAGAAAGAAGAGCTGAAAAAACGGTTGCTGGCCTTGCGAGAGCGCGTTGAAAAAGGCGAAGATTTTGCCAAATTAGCCACTGAATTCTCCGAGGATGTGGGTTCGGCACCCAAAGGCGGGGATCTGGGTTTTGCCAAACGTGGTGCAATGGTGGCCGAATTTGAAGGGGCCGCTCTGAAGCTGAAGCCCAATGAAATGTCCGACATCGTCGAATCGGAATTTGGCCTTCACCTGATCCAGCTCATCGAAGTTCGGGGGGCCGAATACCATGCCCGGCACATCCTGCTCCGCCCCGACTACAACCGGCTGGATCTGACCGAGCCGCGCCGGTTTTTAGATAGTCTGCGAACCCTGATTGTTGCCGACAGTATCAAATTTGAAAAAGCGGCCAAAGACTTTTCGGAAGACAAAGTAACGGCCGACGCGGGCGGTGTGATCCGGGATCAGCAATCGAACAGCACCCTGCTGCCCCACGATCAGAACATGGATTACACGTTATTTATGACGCTGGACAGCATGAAAGTGGGCAGTATCAGTCCGCCGATGGATTATCGACTCGAAGACGGTAAAAGTGCCGTACGGCTGCTGTACTACAAACGAAAAGTGGCTCCCCATACCGCTAGTTTGAAAGACGATTATGAGAAAATCGCCAACATCGTCATGGTGAATAAGAAGAATACCGCCATCGATGCCTGGTTTAAAAAAGCGGTTAGCGACGTCTACATCAACGTCGATCCCGAATACCAAAGTTGCCATATTTTAGGCACCCAAAAAACCGAAGGCCCCTAAAAGAGTTAAGAGTGAAGAGTTGGCTGATGCATTTCACTCTTCACTCTTAACTCTTCATTCTTAACTCATAACTCTTAACTCTTCTGCTTGTGGTACAGTATAATTCTGACGTTGCGGCTGCTGAAGCGCTGAATGAAGCGTATAAAAGATTGACAAGTGAGATTTCGAAAGTAGTTATCGGTCAGGAAGAAACCGTACGACTGTTGCTTACGGCCATTTTTTGCCAGGGACACTGTCTGCTGGTCGGGGTGCCGGGGCTGGCCAAAACGCTGCTGATCCAGACCATCGCGGGCGCGCTCGATCTGAGCTTCAACCGGATTCAGTTTACGCCCGACCTGATGCCGTCGGATATCCTGGGCTCCGAAACACTGGATCAGGAACGCCGGTTTAAATTTATCAAAGGCCCGGTTTTTGCCAATATCATTCTGGCCGATGAGATAAACCGGACTCCGCCCAAAACCCAGTCGGCACTTCTGGAAGCCATGCAGGAATACGCCGTGACGATTGCCGGACAGAAATACCCGCTCGACCGGCCCTTTTTCGTTCTGGCCACTCAGAACCCAATCGAACAGGAAGGGACGTATCCCCTGCCGGAAGCGCAGCTGGACCGGTTTATGTTCAACGTTTTTCTCGACTACCCCTCGTATCAATCGGAACTGGACATTGTTAAATCAACAACCAGCGACCAGAAATACCAGGTTCAAAAGGTATTGTCGGGTGAAGATCTTCTGACGTTCCAGCACCTGGTTCGTCGGGTTCCGGTGGTCGACAATGTGGTTGAATACGCCGTAAAACTGGTTCATAAAACCCGCCCGAATACCGAAATGGCGTCTCCTGATGCCAATACGTATCTGGAATGGGGCGCTGGTCCGCGGGCCTCACAGGCTTTGATTCTGGCCGCCAAATGCAACGCCTTGTTGAACGGAAAATACTCACCGGATATTGAAGACGTCCGGGCCGTCGCCTACCCCATCATCCGTCACCGCATTGTCCGGAACTTCAAAGCCGAAGCCGAAGGAATCACGGTCGACCAACTGATCAAGCGGTTATTGTAACGAATCAGGCACTCCTTATTCTCTGGTTTGAAGGCCCGGCATCATGCCGGGCCTTCGCTTTTTAAGGGCCGACCAATTCCGGCGCGTTTTTGACCGCTTAGTAAATCGGAGCCTCCTTTTATCCGAATGGTACCGAAATAATAGTAAACTTGACCCTTCGACAACTCATTTTGCCGCCAACGTTGCCCGAATCCGTCCAAAACCTGATTCCCCCTTATGCTTACCTATGCCGTTGCGGCTTTCGCCAGTCGCCATCCGAAAGTCGCAGCCGGGGTGATCATCCTGTCTGAATGTTGTAATGTAGCCATCGGCCTGCTACTTGGCAGTTCGCTCCTGGCCGACCAACCCGGCTGGTATCTGTCCTTTTTGCTGGCCGGATTGGTTTTGTTTCGGGTGTTGTTCCGCCACTACATCGCCATTCGGTTGCCGGATCTGGTCTCGACCCGGCGTTTCCGGTTCCAAAAAAATAGTTATTCGCTGTTGTTCCTGATCAATTTCCTGGCTTTTATCGTAGCCGGTGGCATGAGTGGGCGGGCGGTATTGCATCCGGAACCATCCGGTAGCGTCACCAGCGAAGGGTTCCGGTCTGACGGAGCCACCAGTGAAAAAGATTCGTTAACTACCAGCCAGCCCTTGAGCCAGACCGCGGTATCCTCTTCGGCAGAAGACTCGCATACCGGAACGAAAATTGGCTACTTTTTACTGTTTCTGGCCAGTTTTTTCCTGTTCGGTTTGTCCAGCCGGTTAGCCTGCAACTTAATTTGTGCTGAGCAAGGGTTGCTTGGCGTCATGGTTCTTTTGTTGGGAACCGGAATTTTAGCGGGCGGTTTTTATTTTCTGGGCCGGGCATTTACCAAAAATATGAAACCGTACAAAGAAATGAACCCCAACGAACGCAAACGGGAAGGACGGCGCTTTCGACGGACGTTGTTGGGAACGGTTCTTGGATTACTGGTTTTCTCACTACTCCCCGCTCTTTTTTAGCGCTTCAATCCGTCAAGCACCCTGAGATAAAGGCCTGAATTATGAAATCCATTTATTCGCTGCTTTTCTGCGTTAGTTTTTTTTCAACCCAAGCCCAACCCGTTTTAACCCAGATTATCCGTGGCCGGATTTCCGACCACGAATCAAAGTATCCCCTAGCCAACGTCACCATTCAGATTACGAACCTTCCGTCTACTCCCGGCGTCGGCACCCTCACGGATTCCGTGGGCCGTTACCGCCTGTCCAACGTTCCGGTGGGACGCCGGACCATCCGAATCAGCCGGATTGGTTACAAGGAAGCGCTGTTGAACAACATCATCGTCGATGCAGGCCGTGAAACCATCCTCGACGTCGACCTGGAAGAAGCGGTTACAGAACTCGCCGGCGTTACCGTCAAAGCCCAACGGACCGGCGACGCCCGCAACGAAATGGCGCTGGTTTCGGCCCGTCAATTTACCGTCGATGAGGCCGATCGCTACGCCGGAAGCCGGGGCGAGCCCGCCCGCATGGCCTCCAATTTCGCGGGCGTGCAGGGCGCCGACGATTCGCGCAACGACATCGTCATCCGCGGCAACTCGCCCGGTGGCGTCCTCTGGCGGGTCGAGGGCATCAGCGTTCCAAACCCCAATCACTTTGCCATTGCCGGAACGACGGGCGGATCGGTGAGCATCATCAGCAACAAAATGCTGGCCAATTCAGACTTTTTCACCGGCGCGTTCCCGGCCGAATACGGCAACGGTATTGCCGGCGTCTTCGATCTGCGGTTGCGCAACGGCAACAACGAAAAACACCAGCGGACCCTGCAATTCGGTTTTTTGGGCACGGAAGCAGCCCTGGAAGGGCCGCTCTCCCGAAAAAGCGGCTCGTCGTATTTCGTAACGTATCGCTACGCCAATCTCTGGCTTTTCAAAAAAGCCGGTATCGACATCGGCACGCAGGCGCTTCCCCGCTATCAGGATGCTTCATTCCGGTTGAACTTTCCCCTCAAAAACAACGCAAAACTGGCGATCTGGGGATTTGGTGGGACCAGCACGATCGACTTGCTAATCAGCGAACAGGAAGTGACGGATCGCAATATTTTCGGTCAAAACGACCGCGACCAGTATTATACGGCTCGCATGGGCGTTGTGGGTCTCACGTTTGAGAAAGCCCTCAATCCGAAAACGTTTATCCGGGCTACGCTGGCCGAATCGGGCAATGTTCAGGATGCGTACCACAATTATCTTTTCTTTCAGAACGGCGCCGACGGTTTGCCGGTGGTGGAAAATAACCGGTATAAAATCACCGGCCAGGCTCCCATTCTGGATTACCGTTTTTCCGAAACCAGGACGTCGCTGGCCCCATCGCTGACGCATAAATTCAGTGCACGCAGCACGTTAAAAGCCGGATTAATTGGCGATTTGTACTCCTTCAACTTTATCGACAGTGCCCGAACGGTAACGCCTATTCCCAACGCTCCGACCCAGTTGGGCGCGTGGCAAACCCGCTGGGATTCGCGCCAATCGGCCTTGTTGCTCCAACCGTACGTCCAGTGGCGGGTCAATCTGGCGGATCGGCTGACGTTGAGTGCGGGTCTGACGAGCCTGTATTTTTCGCTCAACAAGAACAGTTACTCGCCCGCCGAACCCCGCCTTGGGCTGGCCTGGGATTTGCCCAACCGCCAGAAAATCAGTCTGGCGGCCGGTTTACACAGTCAGATTCAGCCGACTTACACCTATTTCTACGGAACCGATCTGGAAAAAAACCGGCAGTATCTGAATTCGGATGTGGGGCTGACCAAAAGCTGGCATTACGTGACGTCGTACGACCGGCTGCTGGGCCGCAACCTGCGTTTAAAAGTGGAAGCGTATTACCAGCGCTTGTTCGAGGTGCCGATTGAAGAACAACGCAGTTCGTTTTCAATCCTGAATACCGGTGCCGGTTTTACCCGAATCTTTCCGGGCAAACTGGTCAACCGGGGAACGGGGCGGAATTACGGGGCCGAACTGACGCTGGAAAAATTTTTCAGCGATGGTTATTATTTTCTGGTGACGGGTTCGCTTTTCGATGCCAAATACAAAGGCTCCGATGGCGTGTTGCGTAATACGGATTTCAACGGCAAATACGCCTTCAATGCGGTTTTTGCGAAAGAGTTTTCCTTCGGCAGAAACAGCCTGAACGTGGGCGCGAAAGTTACGGCCATCGGCGGTCGCTGGTATGGGCTGGTGGATGAGGCCGCATCGAAAGCCGCGCAGGAGATTGTTTACCAGAGCGCCAACCGCAACACGCTCCAGTTTCCGGACTACCGCCGGTTCGATCTAAAAGTCGACTACAAGCTAAACCGCACCCGGCTAACCCACACAATTGCCGTTGATTTTGTCAATGTGCTGGGCATTCAAAACATTCTGACGCTGAGTTATGCCCCGCAACCCGACGGCACGTTCATCAAGCGGGAATATCAGTTGGGCTTTCTACCGGTTTTTTATTACCGGGTTGATTTTTAAGAAGAGAGACGTTAGAATAAAGAGAAGAGAGTTTGTTGTTTGCCTGTTAGGCGATTTTTCTTTATTCTCACCTCTTTATTCTTTCTTCTCTTCATGAACAAGCTTTTTGGATTTCTAGCCGCCAGCTGGCTGGTATCGGCGGCACACGGTCAGGCCCGAACCGATGCATTTCTGACTACGCTTTTTTCCGGTAACCAGAACCCGGTTTTTCAGGAGGTGATCCGGCATCCCGAAACCTATCGGCTGCAAATTATCTACACCCGAATCGACCGCGATAACCGGAACGTACCGACGTTTACGAACTATTATTTTCACGTCGACAGCACCGACTACTTCAATCCGGCTTCGACGGTGAAACTGCCGCTGGCCCTGCTTTCGCTGGAAAAACTGAACGGATTGAAAAAACCGGAGGTGACGAAATTTACGGCCATGCAATTCGACAGCGCCTTTCGGGGACAAACCCGGGAATGGCGGGATGAAACGTCCGAAAGCGGTTTTCCGTCCATCGCTCATTTCATCAAAAAAGCCTTTCTGGTGAGCGACAACGACGCCTACAGCCGGATGTATGAGTTTGTTGGACAGGAAACGATCAACCGTTCGCTGCACGCCAAAGGCTACAAAGACACCCGCATCACGCACCGGTTTGTCCGGATGACGCCCGAAGAAAACCGCCACACCAACCCCGTCCGGTTTATCCGCGAAGACGGAACGTTGCTCTATGCCCAGCCGCCCGCCTACAATCAGGATGCGTTTGATTTCCGCCGAATCGACAAGGTGGGCAAGGGTTATTTAACCGCCCGCGACAGCCTGGTGAATGAACCGTTCGATTTTACAACCCGCAACAAATACCCGCTGGAAGCCTTTCACCAAACCCTGAAAACAGTGCTGTTCCCGCAGTCTGTTCCGGAAAAACAACGGTTTGATTTAACCGACAGCGATTATGCCTTTTTGCATCAATACCTGTCGCAGTTTCC
The DNA here is from genome assembly GCF_003858645.1 of Larkinella knui. Taxonomy (GTDB): domain Bacteria; phylum Bacteroidota; class Bacteroidia; order Cytophagales; family Spirosomataceae; genus Larkinella; species Larkinella knui. Next base: position 2,096,469 of record NZ_RQJP01000001.1, read on the forward strand.
CGGCGAAACCAATTACCCCAAATACGACGCCAGCCCGTATTACGACAGTTACGTCAAGTTCTTTTTCCGGGACAGCCTGCACCGGCGTTTGCCCGAAGGCGTCCGGGTGTTCAATAAAGTGGGCTGGGCCTACGGTTTCATGACGGATGCGTCGTACGTGGCTGATTTCAAAAACCGGGTCGAATTCATGCTGTCGGCGACGATTTACGTCAACCGGGATGAGGTTCTGAATGACAACCACTACGAATATGACTCGGTTGCTCACCCGTTTTTGTACCAGCTGGGACAAACGATTTACCAGCATGAATTAAAACGCAAGCGAAAATACCGCCCGGATTTGAGGGTCTTTCAGCTATCGTACGAAAAACGGACGGACGATGGAAGGCCCACGATTAAGGAGGTGGACAATTGACTTTGGGGGTTGTAGCGGTTGGGAAAGCGTAACGATTAAACAATTTTTAACCAGCTTGAGGACCTGAATGCCGTGCTGCGCGTAGAACGGCGCTGGGCAATCCAGTTTAAATTTTCATTTCAATGACAGAAACCGAAATTTTAATCAACCAAACTTCAAATGCGTACGAATGGACAAACAAGCTCCTCGAAGCCGTTCCATTCGACAAGTGGGAAACCATTCCTGATACCGTTGAATCCACCATCAACTGGCAGGTAGGACATCTGATTATCAGTCATTACTTCCATGCGATAATGGTCATCCGAGGGCATCAAATGGATGTTCTCCAACGGATTCCAATCAAGGACTATAGTGACTTTTTTACGGTATCAGCCCCGATCCTTTCAGTTGGAAAGACTAACTCGATGACCCTGTTGCGGGATCTAAAAGTCATTCAACAAAAGTCGATCGAAATCCTGGCCTCCCTATCCAGTGCAGAACTAAACCGCCCACTCGAACCCACCCCCACTCCACATCCAATTGCAGCAACAAAATTTGAGGCCATTGACTGGAACATCAAGCACACCATGTACCACTGCGGTCAGATTGGGATTCTCAGCCGAATTGTTGCTAAACGGTATGATTTTGGCCTGAAGCTATCTCAATGAGTATGAACCCATTTCGAGGGCAGTGTCTTACAAAATTCTTCACTCACAACCCCAAAAACCGCTCGACGTCCTGACGCGTGTCCAGGTCAATGCTGCCCGACTCAAAAGGCACTTCGGCGCAGTCATCCGGGTGGTTTTTAATCACCCACTTTGCGCCGTTATCGCCTTCCAGACCGAGCAGTTCGTGGATGTATTTTCGATCGAACAGGGCCGGAACGCCCAAACTATTTGCGTAGCTGGACGCGACAATGCCCTTCCCGGTTTCTTCGTAAACCTGCGCCAGTTGCAGCAGCAATCCCCGGTCGACATGCGGTTGATCCGTGAGCAGAAACAACACGGCGTCGATCTCTTTCCGGGTCAGATAAACAGCCGCCAGACCGGTTTTAACCGACGACGACAAACCCTGCTGCCAGTGCTGGTTGTCGATCAGGGTAATCGGCAATCCGTCCAGTTCGGTCGAGATCTGGTCTTTATTGGCCCCCACCACTACGACAACGGGGCGGAACGTTGTCGCCAAAGCCGTGTCCACCACACGCCGGAGCAACGTGCGTCCTTCCCACTCGATCAGTTGTTTGGGCTGATTTCCCAGCCGCGACGAGGTACCAGCCGCTAAAATAATGATGGCAATGTTCATAAATTTCCGGATACCGCGCCCTGGCTGGCACCTGTCAGGTTTCTGAAACCTGACAGGTGCCAGCCAGGGCGCGGCAGGGGCTAATCCCTTACTGGTTTTTTTCTAAAAGACTGATGGAGGATACCGGCTGATGAATGGGCGCATTCTTGAATTTCAGCGGTTGGGCCGACGTTTTACGGAATACCGCCTGAATTTCGGCTAAAATCGACAGCGCAATTTCCTGCGGATTATCGGCACCAACATCCAGCCCGACGGGCCAGAAAAGCCGCTTTTCATCCTCCGGTTTTACAAAATCGGCCACCTCATCCAGCAGCGCATCCCCCCGTTTTTTCGGACCCAAGAGCCCAATGTACCGAATGTCCGTTTGCAGCAATTCTTGCAAAACCGCCCGGTCGTATTTAAAATTATGGGAAATCAGAACGGCCGCCGAATAGGAGTCGACCGGAATCTGCTGCCGGATTTCGTCCCGCTGCACGGCGAGCATTTCGTCCGCTTCGCCAAACCGCCGGGGTTGCAGGTGGGCCACGCAATCGTCGGTGATGACGACCCGCCAGCCAATCTGTTTCGCCAGTTTTACCAGCGGGACGGCATCGTACCCACCGCCGAACACCAGCAACTGAATATCGGGTTTGAGTTCTTCCACAAAAATACCGGCGCCATCCGGCAAGGCCGTTTCAAACGTCAGCGGGCGACGGTCCTGCATCACACGGTCGAGGGTTTCGAGCGGATTTTCCGGATCGTTGGGGTCGATCGCCTGAATCAGTACGTCCAGTACGCCGTTGCAGCCCAGTCCAATCCCGAAATTTTCGCCTTCCGGATCCGACGTATCGTAGGTTACCAGACGCGCCTGCCGGGTTTGCATCACCTCCCGGGCTTTGCGCAGGGCGTCACCTTCCAGACAACCGCCACTGATAGCCCCCATCCATTGACCATCGTCGGTAATGTACATGCGGGCACCCGGCCGCCGATAGCCCGAACCGCTCAGGCCAACGACCGTCGCCAGGGCGGCTTTGCGCTGACTAAAATCGGTTTTCCGGTAAGCCCGAATGATTTGTTGAAATTCGTTGATCACGTTTTTACAAATGAAATGATAAACGATAAACGATTACTGTATCTAAATTAGCCTTAATTCATCGTTCATTGTTCACCATTCATCATTTTCTTCCTAAATACTTCCGCAGGATACCCCACTTCGACCAGAAACAGCCCACTGGCCGGGGCCGAACGGCCAGCCTGCCGACGGTCTTTTGCCAGCAGAATCCGCTCAAATTCGGCGGTTGTCATTCGTCCCTGCCCGATTTCCAGCATCGTTCCCACCAGCGTTCGCACCATTCCGTAGAGAAACCGGTTGGCTTTGATGTGAAAAACCAGCTGATCGTTTTCCACGATCCATTCGGCCCGGTGAATGACGCAGCGGAAGTGTGAAACCTTCGTCCGCACCTTGCTGAAACTTTCAAAATCGGTGTGTTTCAAAAGAAGTCCGGCGGCTTCATTCATGGCGGCAATGTCCAGTTCCGGCCGGAAAACATAGACCAGAAAATCCAAAAAAGGACTTTTCTGCTTCCGAATGCGGTATTGATAATAGCGCGTGGTGGCCGAAAACCGGGCGTGGGATTCCGGATCCACCGGAAAAATGGATTGAATGGCGATGTCCGGCGGCAACATGCAGTTTAGGGCATGAATCATCAGATCCGTCAGGGCAATCGGCTGTTCGCTGTCAAAATGAGCAAACTGCTGTTCGGCGTGAACCCCGGCGTCCGTCCGCCCGCTCCCCACAATAGCGATCCGTTCTTTCAGGATCATGCTCAGCTTTTGCTCGAGAACTTCCTGAACGCTGATGCCGTTGGGCTGAAATTGCCAGCCGTGGTAAGCCGTTCCGCGGTAGGAAAGTTGAATAAAATAGCGTTGGCTCATGCGTCTTCCTGCACGTCCTCTTCCTCAGGATGTAGTTCAATGCCGTTATAAATATCCTTTTGGAAAATTTCCATATTCAGCCGGGGTAATACAATCAGATCATCCCCATTTTCGTAGAGACTGTTAATCCACTCATCCGTTTCTTCAATGCGGCTGAATAGCTCAATCGTTGCTGAATACTGATCAACCAGCATGTAATACCAAAGAGAAGGAAGCTTTCTATAGCGTTGCCACTTGGTCCCCCGATCAGCCAGCGCAGTCGATTTTGACAATACTTCGACGATCACGCGAGGTTGTTTAATAATTTGATTCGTACCCCGCAGATCAAATGGATGACAGGCAACTACGACGTCGGGATAGCAATAATAGCCATCCCGAACTACTTCAACTTTTAGATTTTCGGAGAAAACGCCACAGCCCTTCAAAGCAGGTTGATTCTCCAAGAGATTAGCTACACGTCTGGTCAACCGGTTATGGTTAACCGTACCGCCCGCCATCGCGTACAATTCGCCCCGATAGAGTTCGTGCCGAATTTCGCTCCGCTCTTCCAGCGCAAGATATTCTTCCACCGTGTAGATTCTTTTTTTATCCGAAGAAACCATCCTGCTTTCGTATCGATGTTAAACCTTTTAATCGACTTAGACCACCTTTATTTTCATTTAAAAATCAGGCTTGCAGTTTTTTTCCTAACGCGTTATCATACAACTCTTTCGCATCAGCCACGGAGAAAACGACGTCCTCATCGATCACAAAATCAGCGTCAATCACCGTACCCAGTCGGCTGAACGGAACCTTGCTTTTTTGAACAGCGGCTTCGAACTCCGCCTGTTTTTTCCGCGAAACCGACACCACCACCCGGCTTTGACTTTCGCCGAACAGAAAAGCATCTTTCCGGAACCGGTGGTCGGTTTCGATGGCAAACCCCACATTTCCGGCCATCGCCGATTCGGCCAGGGTCACGAACAAACCGCCGTCGGAAATGTCGTGTGCCGAAACGACCAGCTTTTCACGGATGATTTCTTTTATCAGACTTTGTAGCGTAAATTCTTCGTCCAGACCGAACACCGGTGCCGGAGAGCCTTTGACACCCCGGTATGAATACAGATATTCGGACGAACCGACATCGTTTTTCGATTCACCAATCAGGTAGATCAGATCATCGGGCTGGCTGAACCCGAGCGTCATGCGGTAGTCCGGATTTTCCATCAGGCCCAGCATACCGATCGTTGGCGTCGGAAATACCGGTCCTTCGTCGGAGCTTTGGTTGTAGAAACTGACGTTACCACCCGTTACCGGCGTGTTGAACCGCTCGCAGGCTTTTTTCATGCCCTTGATGGCCCCCACAAATTGCCAGTACACTTCGGGCACGTACGGATTTCCAAAATTCAGGCAGTTGGTAATCGCCAGCGGTTCGCCACCCGAGCAGACAATATTCCGGGCGGCTTCGGCCACGGCGATGGCGCAGCCTTCTTCGGGGTCGGCATTGACGTAGCGGCTGTTGCAGTCGACCGTGATCACAATGGATTTATCGGTTCCTTTGACGCTCACAACGGCCGCATCCGAAGGTGCGTTCGTGCTCCGGTTGGCGGTTCCCACCATCGAGTCATACTGTTCGTAGACCCACCGGCGCGAACAAATGTTGGGGTGCGAAAGCAGGTGTTCGGCGACTTTCCGAACCTCAGCGGTTTCGACATCCGGAATGCTATCGATTGAAAACTTCTTAAATTCCTGAAAATAAGCTGGTTCGCGGTATTCGCGTTCGTATTGCGGAGCACCGCCCCCCAGCACCAGGTCGTCGGCGGGTACGTCGGCGACTAATTGACCGTAGCGGTGAAAGTGCAGACGACCGGTATCGGTGACAACCCCAATCTGTTCGCAATTCAAATCCCATTTATCAAAAATCTGACGGATCACGTCTTCTTTTCCCTTTTCAATGACCACCAGCATCCGCTCCTGCGACTCGGACAGCAGGATTTCAAACGGCTCCATATTGATCTGGCGCGTCGGCACTTTATCGAGGTCGATGTCCATTCCGTGTTCGCCTTTGGCGCTCATTTCGGAGGTCGAGCAGATGATACCGGCGGCTCCCATGTCCTGAATACCAACCACATAGCCCGTTGCAATCACTTCCAATGTGGCTTCGAGCAGCAGTTTTTCCATGAACGGATCACCCACCTGAACGGCCGGGAGTTTTTCGGTCGATTTGTCCGAAATGTCTTCCGACGCGAACGTTGCGCCGTGAATACCGTCTTTTCCTGTGGCCGACCCGACGATAAATACCGGGTTGCCAACGCCGTACGCAATCGCTTTAGCCACTTTTCCGGTTTCGACAATACCGGCCGAAAACGCATTCACCAGCGGATTGATATTGTAACAATCATCGAAATATACTTCGCCACCGACGGTTGGAATGCCGAACGCGTTGCCGTAATCACCGATGCCTTTGACGACGCCTTTCAGCAACCGCCGGGTTTTGGGCAGCGCCAGATTACCAAACCGCAGGGAGTTCAACTGGGCAATGGGCCGGGCGCCCATCGTGAAAATATCGCGGTTGATACCGCCCACGCCCGTTGCTGCGCCCTGATAGGGTTCAATGGCGGAGGGGTGGTTGTGCGACTCGATCTTGAAACTACAGGCCAGTCCGTCGCCAATATCAACCAATCCGGCGTTTTCTTCGCCCGCTTTGGCCAGCATCCGGCTCGGTGCATCGCCGGTCGTATCGCGGGGCAAGGTTTTGAGCCAGATGATTGAATTTTTATAGGAGCAGTGCTCCGACCACATCACCGAGAAGATACTCAGTTCGGTAAAATTGGGTTTGCGGCCCAAAATGGCAATAATACGGTCGTATTCGTCGGGAAGCAGACCCAGTTTGCGGGCCGTTTCGAAGGTTGGTAATTGATCGGTCGTTTCGGCAGACATGCGGATTGAGCAGAATGTTCGTTGGGGCAAAGGTAAGTCTTTTCGGTCATCCTGCCGATGTCATCGTTGAACGATTCGGGATTTCAACCCGGTTTTCTCAAAAAAATGGCCTAAATTTCCCGCAAACTCCGCAAGGGCGTAGCAAGCAGCCCGCCTGACAGAGCTAAATAAATGGTAAGCATTCCCATGCGTTATTCTGAACCTGAGCTCAGAACGGTCGATGTGACCCGGTATGTGACACCCCTGCGCGAAGGCGGTTCGCTGCCGGCCATTGTGGAAGCCGACGACGACTTTCTGTATGTCCTGAAGTTTCGGGGGGCGGGCCAGGGCGTAAAAGCCCTCATTGCCGAACTGATTTCCGGCGAAATTGCCCGCGCCCTCGGTCTGCGGGTTCCCGAAATCGTGTTCGCCATTCTCGACCCGGTTATGGCCCGCACCGAACCGGATGAAGAAATTCAGGATCTGCTCCGGGCCAGCGGAGGGCTGAATCTGGCCCTGCACTACCTTTCCCGCGCCATCACCTTCGACGCTCTGGTGAATCCGGTCGATCCTAAACTAGCCTCCCAAATCGTCTGGCTCGATTGCTTCATTACGAACGTGGACCGGACCGCCCGCAACACGAATATGCTGATCTGGCACAAGGAGCTCTGGTTGATCGACCACGGTGCATCGCTCTATTTTCACCATTCCGGGCAGAATTGGGAAGAACAGGCCACCAAACCGTTTGCCGCCGTGAAGGACCATGTCTTGCTCTCCAAAGCCAGCGAACTCGAAACCGTCGATGCGGAATTCCGCCAGATTCTGACGCCCGAACGCATTGCATCCATCGTTGCACTGGTTCCCGACGAATGGTTAACCCACGAAGGCGCAACGGAATCGACTCAGGATCAGCGGCTTATTTACACCCGGTTTTTAGAAACCCGGATCGCCCACTCAGAACTCTTTGTCAAGGAAGCGCAAAATGCCAAAACACTTGTTTGAGTACGCCGTGATCCGCGTCGTTCCGCGCGTCGAACGCGAAGAATTCCTCAATGTCGGCGTCATTCTGTACTGTCCGGCGCAGGGCTTTCTGAAAACCGTCTTTGGACTGAATGAAACCCGCCTTCGGGCCTTTTGCAACGGGATCGACCTGCCGGAACTGGAGGAAAGGCTGGCGGTTTTCCATAAAATCTGCGCGGGTCGCCAGGAAGGCGGCACCATTGGGCAGTTGCCGATTGCCGGGCGGTTTCGATGGCTCACGGCCAACCGCAGTACCATCGTGCAGACGTCGCCCGTTCATACCGGTTTGTGCGACGATGCGGCCGAAACACTGGAGCGGTTGTTTGAGAACCTGGTCCGGTAGTTTGTACGGTTTTAGCGGTTATTTTTAGGTCAAAAACCGCCCAAACAGGGAATTAGCCCCGAAAACCCGTTTCATGTCAGGCAAATCCTGTTCCCGTTTTTTTACTATTTCCGCAATCCTTCCTCCGTTCTGATTTTGAACGATGTGGTCCGGGCGACTTCTAAAGTTTTGACCCCGTTGATCCCTATCCGTTGGCAACCGTATTCTATTAAGCTATTTTTAATTTCCATTAAACCTTTGTTAATTATCTAACAATCACCGGCTTTTCCAGTTATTCTCTATACCTTTACTTTCCAGTTACACTATTTTTTTTAACTAGCTATTTATGCTGCATCGCAATTCTACGGTTAGAGATTTCACATTATGGGCTTTATTGATCTTAATGGCCTCAATTGGGGCGGCAGGTCTTCTTGTGATATTCCTATAATCTGGCTCTTAATCTGGTCACCGGCCAGTGAGGATGGAAAGCGTCACCCACAACGGACCACTACCATGATCAAACGATATTTCCTTTTTCAGCGCGACGGTGTTCGCTTGCCTATCGTAAACCAGTAATCGCATGTGGCTTTACTTTTCCGTTTATTCTCTCTTTGGTGAGATTCTTACGCATAGCCTTTTCGCAAATGAAATAGAAATTCACATGGAAATCCTGAATCAGTATACGAACACAGGGCACAAGGTTTTATCTGCTCATTTGATTGATCAGAATGCAAGACGAACCAACTTGCCGTTGGAGGCCTTTGATGGCGAGCCCATCGGCGACTGGATGCGTCAATTACAACGGGAGTATGAGCAGGCGCTTCGGTCTTAAAACGGGAGCGGTATCAGGCTTTGTCAGCCGGTTGTGACCAAAACGAATCACCTAATTTAACACGGTGATAACCGAGTTGACCAGCCTCCGGTCTAACCGGGCTCCCTGCTGGATAGCCTTGAAACGGGTTCCTTACAATCCGGGATCAGCTCCCGTTTATGTTACGGAAGATGGCGGTTACAGAACTGAATAAAATTGTTGAAAACTTGTAAAATTGTATCATATCTCAAAAGCCACTACCCGTAATTTTGCAGTGGAAGCCTTACAAGGCCCCTTAATAGAGATTGGTAAGTAAACAAACCCGGTATTTTATTGCCGGGTTTGTTTTTGGAGGTTGGCTGACTTTATAGTAGTAACCAGCGGTTTGATTGACTCATCGATTAATTGACCCACCCTGGAATGCGCTGAGCGAAAACGTTCTTCCAGGTTTTGCCTCCCCCAGTTCAAATTCAGCCTACCCCGATTTGGCTTTACGATCGTTTTAGCTCCTGATAATCAGCCTAATGGCTTTACCTCGTTTGATGAATCCCGTTTACCTTCGTACACCTCTTTCAAAAACAGGGCCGTCGACCCCGAAAAAGACATGATCGCGTACTGCGTAGCCGTATAGCCCTGCTTTCCTTTTGTCTTGGCAAGCTCCACCATGGCCGCCCGCTTCGATTCCAGGTGCTCATTGAGCCAGTAAACCATCTGCCGGTAGGCTTCATTGAACTCCTTTTCTTCTTCCGGATTCATTACTCAAATGGACAAGTCGGTTTGTACCAGAAATGGCAATAGGCGGGATAGGGATCTAAATCGGGTCGTAAATAAAATAGCCACCCTTAAAAAGAGAGGCTATCTAACTGTAAATCAGGTGATCCCGTTTGGATTCGAACCAAAGACCGTCTGATTAGAAATCAGATGCTCTATCCAACTGAGCTACGGGACCAAAAACTAAAGTCAGTAAATACGGGCGGTAAAAAATTAACTGAGTTCTGTTACCGGTTATTCAAAAACTTTATTTTTTGACGAAAAGCCGGAATCAGCCCTTCCGCAACCAGAACGACTGGTGCCCAAAAGTACAGCAATAGCCGCAATTCCACAAGAAAACACACCGCCGAATTATTCGTAGCCTGCTTCCTGGTTTCTACGTCAGGCTCGAAAACATTGGTCACGGCTAGGCAGCAACGGACGCCTGCTTCAAAGTCGCGATGTCAATTTTATCCATTTTCAGAAGGGCCTGCATAACCCGTTGCGACTTAACCGGGTCCTTGTCATACAACAATTCGCCCAAAGTTGAAGGCACAATCTGCCACGACAACCCGTATTTGTCTTTCAACCAGCCACACCTCGACTTCTGGCCTCCTTCCGAAAGCTTTTCCCAGAATTCGTCCACTTCCTCCTGCGTTTCACAGCTTACAAACAACGAAATCGCTTCATTGAACGTAAATTGCGGACCGGCATTTAACGTCATGAACTTTTGCCCCTCGAGCTGGAACGTCCCACTCATAACCGCCCCGTCGGCACCCATGCGGTTCAGACTCAGTATTTCTGAATTTTTAAAGATGGAAACGTAAAAATTCATAGCTTCTTCGGCCTGCCCGTTAAACCACAGGAAGGGGGTGATTTTTGACTGGATTTTCATGATTGTGTATTTATTGTTTGCTTGATCCATTTTCAATCCGCCTGCCAATCAAAACCGGGTGCCTCGTAAAGGGCGCCATTCGGATGGAGGCATTAGGGTTCACTTTCAACAAAGGTAGGCTCCTGAGTAGCAAGAAGAAGGGTGTAAACACGACAATCTAAAGGGTCGATTGCGCCATCTTTTTAATCATTTTTCCCCAATGAACGGGAATCGATTTTCAGGTTCAATGTCCTGCCATTTTAGAAAATAGGTTCATCACCAACACGCCGACGATGATGAGGACCATGCCAATGATCGCTGGCACATCCGGAACCTGTTTAAACAGAAAAATGCCCACCAAAGCGGTCAAAACAATCCCGACTCCTGACCATACGGCATACACCAATCCAATCGGCAAAGACCGCAGCGCCAAGCTTAATAAGTAGAAAGAGGTTAAATAGCCCACGATTGTAATCAGGCTGGGCAGCAATTTGGTAAACTGCTGCGAAGCATTCAGGGCACTGGTTGCCACGACTTCGGCCACAATGGCTGCCAACAAAAAAAGGTATTTCATGAGTGGGTTCGGTGCCTCTTTCGCCCAAAACAGGCTATCTAAACAATACTAAACTTGCTATCCCGTATCCTATTCAAATTTAACTTACTGCTTTGTTCGTCTGCGAGAAGGAACGGATAGGCAATCGGGAAATAAGGTACACATTTAATTTTGGTTTTAAGGATTCGATCCATTTGCCTGGTTAACTAAGTATAGTAACTTAGGTTTCGCTGAAAAAACAGAAGCGAAGCCCCCGTATAAGGGAAAGCTGCCAAATCGTAATTCCGAGCCACAAACGCCACTGACGACCCGCATGGTTGAAGGCGCGTCCTCTGTGTTCCGGAAAGTCAGGAAACAGCCTGCCGGTTGTGCAACCCCGAAAACGAGGTTATGACCCATCTGGATGCGGGCCTGGATCATCCGGCATTTCGGCAGCGTGTTCATGCTCGATGACGACCTCAAGGCGTTCCGGCGGCTGTATACCCAGCCCGAAGATTCACTGTAACGAGGATTATTGGATCAGTTGCCTAAATGCCTATGAATACCGGCTGATCTGAAAGGATACGTTTGTGAATGCGGGAGGATTGGCGGAGTTTCGGAGCATCTATGCGGAAGAAAAAGATTTTGCGTACTTGCAGGGGGCATTTAGCAAAGATTTAGTTACGTTGAAAAAGGTGGGAGTAAAGGGTAAACTGAAGCATCAGTATCAAAAGACTATAAAACTACCTTTTTGACAATAATACTGATACAAAATTCATGAAACCTCACATCAGTATTATTGTAAATCAGTTCGGTAGCTTAGAATTATAGAAAGACAATAATTGAATTATCTCATCATATCTTTGCTTATTCCTTGCATATAAAAAATTGGGATCATTATCAAAGTAATCAGTTATTTCAGGAAATACAGCGGCTAAATCCTTGAAGGCATTCATAGCTTGGCTAGACAAATGTTCATTGTAGAATTCTAAACTTTGAAAAAAGCCAGCGTTACGTTCCATTCTTGCTCTCATGACTGGATCAGATGTGTTATACTCCTCCGGTAAAATTAAAGGTTTTCCAATGCTTTCGCTTTGTCTCCTTAATTCTGTTAAGATTGCTTCAATCCTTTCTTTCATTTCATTTTTTAAGTTTAAAATCAATTTTCATCATTGCTTAACATTTGAATTAATCCAAATATTTCAGTTGGTATTAATTCTGGATATTCTTCATAAATTATACAAACAATTTGAAGGATAACACCGCCAATTTTATTGAATCTTTTTAGTTCTGGATAAACTTCTACCAATCTGTCTGCCATTTGATGTCCATTAATTTCAAGAAAACTTTTTGGTAGATAAACAGACATACCTCCGTAGTAAGATACTTCTACAAAATCTTTTAATTGAATCTTACTTTCAATATTTGTTAAGTCTCTTAGAATATTATCTACAATGCTTTGCAACATTGCTTTATCTTTATAAATGTCTCTTATTTTTATCTCATCATCAATTCCAAAAAAGTTCTTCTTTTTTATATTCCCTATTAATAATAAGAGCCCCAAAGCTGTTGGATCTAAAAGAAAATTCTCTATATTATATCTGCTCCCATCCCCAGGGACAAATATTTTCCCCTCTCTATCAGTACTGTTTTCTAAATCCCAATCTATAACACCGTATATAGCCGTATTTCCATGTGATCTTAACAAATTGACTATTAATCTAACTTGATCGCAATTTCCAGTGTTATTTTTGACAGGCCCAGAGGATACAAAATTCAAAGAATATTCGGAATCTATTTTTTCTTTTATTATTCTATAGATTTCATTAAAGCACATTGCATCATTATCGCTTTCAACAAATACTTGTCTTCGCTTTTCAGAATTAACACCCAAAGTAGGGATTCCTTTGGTAAGTGTATTCAAAATTTGCTGTTTCTTTATATGAACGATCCTTGGCTCCTCCTGTTTTCTCATGACAAATAAGTTTTCTTCAGGAGTCATTGCAACCGTTGACGGAGAATGAGTAGTCATTATCACAGCTATTCCTAGTTTATCAACAAATATATCTTTGATAACCCTAAGTAACTCCTTAGTCATGGAAGGGTGCAAAGGCGCATCTGGCTCATCTAGTAGAAGTAAGTCCGTAAATTTTTCATCATTTGATGCTAACTTAGTATTGTTAATATTGTATAATGCCAGTGCAAGAGACATTAATATTTTTTCCCCTGATGAAAGTTGATTAAAATCAACTTTACTTTTGTTTATTTTATGTATAAGTCGTAATCTATATGAGCCCCCTCGTTTGTAGTTTTCAGGAATTTGAAGAAAATAATCAAGATTTGCTATATCCAATAATTCTTGAAGAAGTTCCCATGGCTTTGGTCCATTGAGTTTAATAAAATTTTCTTCGCTGAAATATGGCTTATTTATACCTTTTACATTTGTTAGATATTCGTTGAAATGATTCTCTTCAAGTTTATCATTATATCTTTTAAATATTTTCGAAAACTGTTGATGAAAAAATTCTTGATTCTCAATCAAATTAACTGGATAATATTGATATATAATATTTTCATCTAGTTCATACAAACTAATCCCTGAATTTTGGATAACTTCTCTAATTATACGAACATAGTTACTATGACTTAAAAAATTTGATAAATTTTCAATTGTAACTTCACTATTTCCATTCAATACAGACTTTAAAGCACTGTATAATTGTGCTACTTCAGATTGTATATTATCACTTGATTCGGCAGTAGCGTCATTAGGAGAAAGAGATGCGGTACTATAGTATTTGAATTTACTTAATCTAATGCCATCGTATTCAACTATCGCCAAATTTTCTGATATCGCTTTTAAAAAATGGCTCTTCCCACTTCCGTTAAATCCGGTTAATACAGTAAACTTATTCAACAAAAATTTAAAAGGGGGTTTAATGGAGTTATATGGTCTTAGAATTTCTATTGATAGCATCGAAGTAGGTTTATTGGTATCTATTAGATTAACACAAAAATTCTACTCTAATATACTATTTTCGAGATACTTACGTACATTATTTTTAACAAAATATTTCGGAATAAAGCTTTTTTAATCCGTTCTGTGGAGAGAATTTACAGGGGAAGCTAAACAAATAATCTCCTGTATATCAACACAAAACGACCCATTTTCCCGCCATAATTTAGCACGACTTATGGCCACCACCGGCAAAACCGAGAAAGAGTATTACGAATAGGCCAGCGAGGTGGGCCGTCGAATGAACATCAACACTTTAATAAAATGGTGTGCACCAAACTCGGTCTATACACCGTCGCCCACCTGGCCCTGATCCCCACGATCTTGAGCGAGTCCATCCTTTCCACAATTTACAAACCCATGACGTTGTAGGAGGTATATAAAATGTTACACTATCTTGTGCTGGAGAGTGCGATTTGAAAGCTACAAATCGGCAAATTTATTGATGCTCTGCGTGAGATAGTCCGCGGGACCCAGTCTGCGAGACCCGGTCCGGTTGACCTGCTCGTCAGGGTGACTTAGCTATTGGTGTTGATCACTTCGTACCGGGCGCGTACAAACATATATATACCGTAGCAAAACAAGCCCAGTGCTACGGCGCCCAGCAGAAACGAGCCGTAACTGACTTTCTCCAGAAAAGCGAAAGCACTGCTACTGCCTCCAACTTCGCTGGCATTAGACTCCATGGCGGCTTTGATAAATAAGTATCCGATCAGCCCCCAGACGATTCCCCGCGCGATATAACCAATTTTCCCGGATCGGATGATCATCTCCTTCAGTTCCGTTTTGATGGAGGAGGTCTGGACATTCTTCAGGTATTTACCAGACCAGGCCCGGTAAATTTGGTACAACCCGATGCCAATGATACACAGGCCAATCAGGCCGACGAGCCATTGGCCATACGGTTTTTGCAGAATTTCCCGAACGAGGGTCTGGCGCGAATTACCCCCGCCCTGACTACCCCGGCTACCCAGTACCATCCGGAAAGAACCATACGCCAGGAATCCATAGACCAATCCGCTGAAGGCATACCCTACCCGGCGACCGATGCCTTTGGCGTCGGTCCCTTTGTGCTCGTTATCGAGAAACGCCTGCGTTAGCCGCCAGAGGGCGTAGCAGACCAGACCTACGGCCACCAGTGCCAGCAAAATCTGCCCAAACGGTTGATCCAGTATAAATCGAAAGACGCCCTGTTTGTTGACATTCCGTTCCGTACTGCCGCCGATTTCAAAAGCAGCCATAAACGCCAGTATACCAACCAGGCAGTACACAACTCCTTTGGCCACCAGACCAAGCCTGGCAAAACGCTTCACCCATTGAGGCTGGGTCGAGGGTATGTGGGAGGAGATGCTGGATAAGTTCATCATCTAAATCGTTTTGGGTAAGTTGCTTTCCGTCTAATCGGTCTTCCGTAAATAACATAATTGATTTAACTACTAAATGTTTTATGTTCCGCTGCGGAACAAGCCGATGACGGAAGAAGTACGGTGATGAAAGCCATGAGATTTGACGTTTAGTGATCACTCTAAATTGTTTGGCAGGAACAATGAATACCGTCCTGGTAATGCGCAAGGACGCCGAGACGTTCCGGCAGTCGGCCGACTGGAATGGCGATCTGCGCGAAGAGTTCAATTCGGTGCTGGCCGACAAACGCACCCGCCGGTTTCAGAAGATGAGTATTGGGCAGGTCATGGCGGTTTTGAAATACTTCGAGTGGATGAACAAGCGGTTTTATAAAGCCTATCAGGACGTGTATGACAGCGACGAGCCGGACGAGCAGCCCCTGTACAAAAACGGGGAAAGGATTTTAACGTCCCTGATGGACATTGCCAAACTGAGTGTTTTCGGCAACTTTGATCAGGTTTGCAAACAGAATGTACACACCGTCTGAATTTTTATGCGGGATAATAATTTGAAGATCAAACGCGAAAACAAACAAATGGAGGATTTGCGGTCAGAAGCCAAGTGAGGAGTTTGTATTTCTTATGACTCGTTAGATAACTAGTTTTATGTTATTCGACCTATCAAAGAAAAGTGGGTTGTTTGCGGCCTAAGCCACGTTTTAACAATAATTTTATTCTCTCTCGTACTTAATTGGTAACAGATCAAGTACTGGAGTCTTGAAAATGCCTGAATTATCTTCTAAGATCACTAAAGCATCAGTAGCATAGTCAGAGATTAGCTCCCGACACATACCACAGGGAGCGACTATTTTTCCAGTGTGGTAAACGGCTACAATTGAATCAATATCACTGTCTCCTTGCGTAGCTGCCATTCCAATCGTAACTGCTTCTGCGCAGACGGCAATTCGGCCAATGTAAGCTTCTAAGTGGATTCCTTCAAAAACTTTTCCTGACTTGGTTCTAAGTACTGAGCTGACGGCGTGAAGGTCAGGTTTATACCGAAGGGCAATCAGATCGCGGGCTTTTTGAATTAGCTCCTGATCGCCATCATCAATGGGTAAACGGGTCATTTCAAACTGTTATAAAGTGGCATTATGATAAATAGACGCTTAAAACTCCTGCTGGTTTTGCCTTTTTGAAGGCTTAAATGCCAGTCGGATAAAGGCGGCAGCTGTTGCCAAATCAATAATACGCCAAATTTGCTGAGGCAAATGAATAGGCACCAATGGATTAAAGAGGAAGGCTACCATCAGTAAGCCAATCAACGCTACGACTGAGTCCCTTACCTGTATAGCGGCATAGACTGCCACGCCACAAACTATGATGCGCAGAAAGGTAAAAAAGCCATAAGGCAAAGACAATGCGGCTAGAGTAGCTAAAAATAGCAAGATAGCCGCAGTTAAGAGAAGCGCTTTATAAATCTTCATACGTGAAAAGAAATGACTATGCCTTGTATACCTAAAATTGTAAATTAATCACCTATATGTTAACATAAAGCTATGTTACGCCTAGCACTCACTGTTTTAATTGCGGTAATTCTGGCTCCCCCACTACTAGCCCAGCCTTGTGAGCAACTAATCAACATCAGCCGTAAAGAGCGTAAAGTGCTGAAAGAATATATCCGCTTTTGTGAATCTAAAGGATTTTTGAAAGCAGATACGGGCATTATTATGCTTCATCTACGGATTGATCCACTAGGCCAAACAGAATGGTACATTGGGGTGAGCTACAAAGATTATTACACTGAACGAAAACCACCAATTGGCTGGTCAACGGTTTTGGGCAAACCTATTCTTTGGTATAATGACTTGTTCTTACCGAATGATCCCAAGTTGACCAACGAAGAGCAAACCTGTTTAGCTCAAGTCGTGGGTACTCGAGTCAACAAACGTCCGCCCCCTCCCCAACCGAGACCTATATTAGACATACATGGTCAACCCATGTTTTACAAAAATGGTCAGCCGATGATGACCAGTGGACGAACTATCTATGGGGGTGGGTCTGGAGTTGACATGCATATTATCTTTAAAAAGGATGGCTCAGTTAGCAAGCTTATATCGGTCTGATAAGCGTGGTTTTACTCGCATCTGTCCGGCCGCTGATCTTAGAAAATTCGAATAACATAAGATTCGTGGCTGTTACAAAAGTCGCTACCCGCAATTAGTGGCCTCAAAAATTGGTCTTTTAGGGCTATTCAATAGCAGGAAAATAGCAATCAAACCAGCCTTTCCGGCCCCCTTCCAAACTTTTTCAACAGCCACTGGTCTTAGGTTATGAGAGTTTTTCTAGGTTGCAATAAGATTTATAAGAACGACAATCTATCAATAGTCAAATTTTACGACCTTTTAAAATACGCAGATAGCGCTATTAACAATTGAATAATGACTCCCCATGTAAAGGCATTTAACAGCAGACAGATTACGACTTCCGACATATAGTTTGGCTTTAACAAACTAGCCCATGGAAAAAGGATATGCCCTAAGATTTTTTGCCAAATCGGTGGTTCACTTGCAGAGGCAAAAAGAAACATAAAAGGGTATGATGCCATAAATACTATTATATAAATAACAGTATTTAGGAGAACTTTACCCATACGATGCATCCAAGTAGGATTAAACATAGTCTTTTAGGTATATAAGTGCCGTTTTGTTAATCAATGATCCAATGTAAGAAAGATTGGATCATTTTTTTGTAATTACACTTTTAATCCTGTCCTGTCACATAGCTCCCAAATACCCCATTTTCGCCTTAAACCAGCTATATCACGATGCTTTCCGGCGATTTTCTTTCCTACGTGGACTACTTCCGGCAGTGGGCTTCGGCTCACCCCGATCTGAAATTCTTCCTCTACGGCGGGGTTGAAAAGGGCCTGGACTATGCCCGCTCCTTTCCCAACTTCGACTAAATATGTTAAAGATACAACGGTCTCGCGAAAACGCTCCTTTCATGAAGCGTCAAACGGGCGTTTTAACCAACAGCGATGAACATAGTTCTACCTTCAAATTGCCGGCTATTCACAGTCCTACTCCTCTTTTTTCCTTTTAAAGTCGGTAATGGTAGTGCCATCATACCGATACACCCCACCAGAGCCGAACCACATACTGCCATCATTCGCTGCTAATAGCCCAAAAATCATTCCTACTTTTGGCTTCATTTCGGTTACCGTAGGCTTTTTATCAGACAAGGATTTTTCATCATAACGGGAAAGTACCCAATTCGCGTCGTTACCACTTTGTGAACTCGTCCAGATGTTGCCTTTTTTATCTTCGATGACATAGCCAACAAAATCCTGGGTAAAATTGGTAAATGTGCTGCCGTCATAGCGCCAAAGGCCATCGTTGCCTGCCAACCAGATATACCCTTTTTTATCTTCGATGATCGAACGAACATTGGTAAAAGAATGGCCAATATGAGTTGTATTGGTGAAAGTTATACCGTCATAAACGAAGGTATTGTCCCTGGTACCAATCCAAAACTTGCCGGTTTTGTCTTCAATAATCGTGTTGATTTCATGCGGAGGCCGGGTAAAATCCGGAAAGGGGATTCCTGTTCTATCTTCAACTATAGAACCTCCATTCAGCCTGTAATTTCGAAAGAATTTCCCATCATAACGGCTTATCCCTCCGTTAGCCCCGAACCAAATCGTGCCGGATTTATCTTCATAAATACAAACGATCTCATTATTAATCAGTCCGTCCCTGGTTGTAAAATTTCGAAAGGATTTTCCATCGTAATAATAAACCCCTGCGCCAATCGAGCCGAACCACAAGTTGCCTTTTCTATCTTCTAAAACAGAAAAGAAACGAGCCGAACTCACTTTACCAGTGATATTGGTAAACGATTTTCCATCGTATCGAAAAACACCCCCAAATGTTGCAATCCAAATATTGCCCTTTCGATCCTGCCTGATCGTACGAGTGACACTGTGAAATTCGGGAGAAGTGATATCGGTTTCAGGCTTGATAGTATCTTTTGGTAGATCAGTTTTGTTTTGCCCTTTACAGGAAGTATAAAATACAAACAGCAAGAACAAAGTATATACGGGTACGTATTTCATCATTGGTTCTTTTTTATGGCCCGATGGTTTCAGCAAACCTACCTATCTTACTGCTAGGATCTAGTTAATGGCTTGCAAAAGAATGTTAATGAGATGTTAACGAAATAAATTTTCTCCAAAAAGTGTCCTGTTTGACCCTCGTAATAAGTGAGTGAATAGTGGACAAGGCCTCACAAAAACGCTCCTTTATTAAGACCCTGATCTCAAATTTATTCTATATATAAAAAGTCGTCCTGTTTCAACCCTTGGCGGCTTTTAGGAATAGCCCGGCGATGCAGCGCCTGCGTAGCTCCTTCTCTTGCTCGGCTTTCGGATTGTCACCTACATAGACCCATTTTTTCAATTATTTCGTTGGCCAACCAATTATCTCATCCGAATTTTTGATTTTCTCCTTTTCAGTATTGTCAATGACTTTAACCCGTTTCCGTTCGAGTTTTTCATCATCGAGATTCCAGCTATAATACATGATATACCACCTTTAGAAGACTGAACCAAACGAGGAAGCTTGTAGGGATATTGGCTCTTTTGCCGAATTTGAACTCTTGTTTCACTAAAAATTGAGCACAAAAAACTGCCCTTGAAACTAGTGAGCACAAAAAAACCGCCCAAATCGTTAAATTTAGGCGGTTTTTAGCGTCGGGGTGGCAGGATTCGAACCTACGACCTCCTGGTCCCAAACCAGGCGCGATACCGGGCTACGCTACACCCCGATTACTTTCGAGAGCACAAAGGTACGATTTTAATCCGGAAAAGAAAATCAGCACCTGAATATTCCCGTTTTATTTACGGTCTTGCGGAGAGAGAGGGATTCGAACCCTCGGTACCGTTGCCAGTACGACAGTTTAGCAAACTGTTCCTTTCGGCCACTCAGGCATCTCTCCGAAACAAACCCAAACCCGCTTTGCGCTGATTGGGGTCACAAATATAGAGGTATTCATCCCGTTTCGCCAAGATTTTGACCAAAAAGTTTCACCGTAATTTGCCGCCGACGGTAGGGCATCCGGTCATTTCCTTCTAATTTCGCACTTTCACGGATTCAATTCAACAACCGCCGGTTGGTTGATGTCCTGATCCTGCGCTGTTTGCATGAATTGGAATCATAGTCTGACCCAAACGGAATATTTGTTCATAGCCGTCTTTGTACTGCTCTATGGCTACTATTTCTTTCGAATCTTTCGGGTGGCCCGGCTACTGGGAACCACAGCCTGGGCCACCATCCCGAAATTTTTTCTGCGAAGCGGTTATTTTACTCTCTTACTGGTCGCACTGCTGGGACCGTCGTTCGGAGTGGTTGAAAAAGAACTGGTGTCGGAAGGGAAAGATATTTACATCGCCGTCGATCTTTCGAAGTCGATGGATGCGACCGATATTCCGCCAACACGGCTGGAAAAAGTAAAATATGAACTAAAACGGCTGATCAACGCGCTGCCCGGAAACCGCTTCGGTCTGCTGGTTTTTTCCACGGAAGCCTATGTTCACGCCCCGCTGACGTCCGATCAGGGGGCACTGGCTCTCTTTATCCAGTCGTTGAATACCAATCTGGTTCCCGAGTCCGGCACCAATCTGTGCTCGGCCGTCGAACTGGCGCTCCGCAAACAACTGGCCGAAACTACGGATGTCAACCAAACTAAAGTGCTGATTTTGCTAACGGACGGCGAAGATTTCGGCGAATGTGACCCGGCGCTGGCGGTTCAGTTACGCCGATACGGGATTGCTCCGTTTGTGGTCGGTGTGGGCACCGAAACGGGAAGCACCATCCCGACGGCCAAAGGCCAGCTGCT
Organism: Larkinella knui; assembly: GCF_003858645.1. GTDB lineage: Bacteria > Bacteroidota > Bacteroidia > Cytophagales > Spirosomataceae > Larkinella > Larkinella knui. The sequence continues at coordinate 2,117,540 of NZ_RQJP01000001.1, forward strand.
CGACAAAGACGGAAGGGTTGTTCATACCCACCTGAATCGCAGCTATTTGCGCCAGTTTGTGCAGGAAACCCGGGGCTCCTATCTGGAACTGGCCTCTTCGTCCGGCGACCTGACCCCCCTCGTGTCGGCCATTGAGAATCTGGAAAACCGGCTGGTCGATCAGCGGAAACTGGAGGTAACAACCAATAAATACTACTACTTTCTGGTTGTTGCCCTGGTTCTGATTGCCATCGACCTCCTGGTGACGGTTCGAACGTTTAAGCTTTAAACGACGTTCCAGTTGTCCGAAAGAGTTCGTATTTTTGCGAACCATTTAAACGCTAAGATGACTTACCTGATTTTATCGGTTTTGCTCTGGTTGTATGACAATCGTTCTTTCGATAAGATTTCGCATGATAATATTGCGCGTATTGAGGGGCAAAAGGCTTATCAGGCCGGTAATTACAAACGGGCGGCCGAACAGTATGTCGCCCTGGTCAATTCCACGCTTTTTGTAGAACCATCGGCCCGGCTGAATCTGGCGCATTCGTATTTTCAACTCCGGCAATACGCGCAGGCTCAGAAGCATTACAGGCTCGTTGCCCAAGTCAGTCAACCCGCTCTGGCGGCAGCCGCCGAAGTGCAATTGGGGGTTATCGCCGTGTTGCAGGGCGATTCAACCACGGCGCTGACATGGTTTCGAAAAGCGCTGAATACCGTTCCTGCTCTCGAAGCGGCCCAATTTAATTATGAATTGATTAAAAAAACGTACTCCGGTAAGCCCGCTCCCACCAGCGCCCGGCAACCCAAACGCAAACAGCGGCCCAGGCAGGAAGAAACGGAAGCAGCGGTTGAAAGTGGCCGGGAAAGTGGAACGGAAGTAGAGAAAGGCGATACGAAAGGCGAACTGTTGCGTCGGCTGCGCTCCCTGAACCTGTCCGAAGAGCAGGCATTATCCATTCTGAATGCCATGCAGGACAGTGAAGTGCAGTATATTCACCAGCGAAAACAATCGGCGACCTCGAAAGACCGGCAAAAATTCAATACGTACTAGTGGGCCGTTTTTCATCAACAAAACACAGAATCTAGTGAACCTACACGATGTAGTGATTGTCTCGGTGGTCCGCACGCCGATCGGTAGCTTTGGCGGGGCATTGGCGCCTTTGTCGGCAATCGAACTGGGTGCGCTGGCAATCAGGGCCTCCTATGAAAAAGCCGGTGTTCCAGCCGATCAGGTGGAAGAGGTGATTATGGGAAATGTCGTCTCCGCCAATCTGGGGCAGGCTCCGGCGCGGCAAGCGGCTCTGAAAGCGGGCCTTCCCCCCAGCGTTCGCTGTACTACGGTCAATAAAGTGTGTGCTTCGGGCACAAAAGCCATCATGATGGCCGCCCAAACCATTCAACTGGGCCAGGCGGATGTTATCATTGCCGGCGGCATGGAGAGTATGTCGAATGCGCCCTACTACGTACCCAAGGCACGTTTTGGCTATAAATACGGCGATGCCCAATTGATCGACGGGTTGGCGAAAGACGGTTTAGTCGATCCGTATGACCAGTGTGCGATGGGTGTTTTCGCCGATTGGACGGCGAAAAAATACAATATCAGTCGCGAAACACAGGATGCTTTTGCCATTCAATCGTATCAGCGGTCGGCAGAAGCGACGAAAAATGGTAAATTTGAAGCCGAGATTATTCCCGTTGACGTTCCGACGAACAAAGGCAGTGTGACGGTTGGGGAGGATGAGGAATATAAAAATGTATTTTTTGACAAGATTCCAAAACTAAAACCGGCTTTTACGCCCGATGGAACGGTGACAGCCGCCAACGCTTCGACCATCAACGACGGGGCCTCGGCACTGGTGCTGATGAGCCAGAAAAAAGCGGATGAGCTGGGGCTGAAACCCATTGCCCGGATTCTCGGCTACGCCGATGCCGAGCAGGAACCCGCCCTTTTTACGACGGCACCGACGCTGGCGATTCCGGCGGCCTTGAAACGGGCGGGCGTTAAACCGGAGGACGTTGACTTTTACGAAATCAACGAAGCGTTTTCAGTCGTGGCGCTGGTATGCAGCGAATTGCTGGAAATACCGCAGCATAAACTAAATGTAAACGGCGGGTCGGTTTCGCTGGGTCATCCGCTGGGAGCGTCGGGAGCGCGCATCGTTACCACGCTGACCAACATTTTACAGCAGCAAAATGGCCATATCGGCGCGGTCGGAATCTGCCACGGCGGAGGTGGCGCGTCGGCCCTGGTGATTGAAAAGATTTAAAGTTTAACGATAACAGGACCAGTTACTTTTACATTTGTAATTGCAACGATGAGTGTAAAAGTTAAGAATCATCCAAAATGAGTAATCCGAAGCAGGCCATTCAGGAAACCAATTTCAATTTTGACGGACAAACCGGGTTTTACCGGGGCAAAGTCCGGGATGTTTATCATTTCCAGGACCGTCTTGTCATGGTGGCCAGCGACCGGATTTCGGCATTCGATGTCGTTTTGCCCGTTCCGATTCCGTTCAAAGGCCAGGTTCTGAACCAGACCGCAGCCCATTTTTTGCGGGCCACGGCCGACCTCGTTCCCAACTGGCTCCTCGATGTTCCCGACCCGAACGTGAGCGTGGGGCTGAAATGCCAGTCGTATCCGGTCGAGATGGTGGTGCGGGGGTATCTGGCGGGTCATGCCTGGCGCGAATACCGGGCAGGAAAACGGGTCCTTTGTGGCGTTTCGCTCCCCGATGGATTGAAGGAAGCTGACCGGCTGCCGGAACCCATTATTACCCCCTCCACCAAAGCGCAGGAAGGACACGACGAGGATATTTCGCGGGAAGAGATTCTGGCTCAGGGCATTGTCCCGGAAAGCGAATACGTTCAGCTTGAAACCTATGCGCTGGCGCTTTTCAAACGCGGCACGGAAATGGCCGCCGAACGCGGGTTGATTCTGGTCGATACCAAATATGAATTCGGGATGCTCGATGGGCAGATTTATTTGATCGACGAAATTCATACACCCGACTCTTCCCGGTATTTTTACGTGGATTCGTACGCCGAAAATCAGGAAAAAGGCCTCCAGCAGAAACAATTATCGAAAGAATTTGTGCGGGAATGGCTCATTGCCAACAACTTCCAGGGCAAAGAAGGACAGACGATTCCGGAAATGAAGGCCGAATGGATCGATCAGATTTCCAATCGGTACATCGAACTGTACGAAAAGGTTACCGGACAGGCGTTTATTCGCTCCGAAACTGACAATATTTACCACCGTATTGAAGAAAATATCCGTCGCTCGCTGACTGTTACGTATTTTTAAAACGGAAAAAGGGTTATTCATTATGAATTATGCAATCGAAAAGAACGAGCAATATTCGCTCGTTACGCTGAATGAACCGGTATTTGGTGGGGAAGTCCCGACAACCTTCGAGACCCTCAGCCGTAATTTGTTCCGGGAAGGCTACAGCAATATTATTGTCGACTTTACGCCGGTAACCGAAGTGGAGACTACGGGTGTCCCGGTCATCCGGAAAATAACCCGGCAGTGCACCAATGAATCCGGTTTGTTGATTCTGGTTACGAAAAGCGAGGATGTCATTGATTTTCTGGATGGATCAAAAATCCCCGATCTGACCATTCTGCCCACAGTCGAAGAAGCCATCGACGCGGTTTTTATGAACGAACTCGAAAACGACTTCCGCAGCGAAGACGACGACAGCTACGAGTTTGGGGGAAGCTCGGACGATTGATAGCAGCAATTGGCTTTTCAAGCATCATCCTTGAAATTTAAAAGTTCGATTTTTAAATTTCAAGGATGATGCTTGAAAAGCCTGTTCTCCTGACTTTTAAACCTCGCTTATCCAATTCTTTCCGCCGACCCATAAATCCGCTCCACCACCTCCTGCAAAATAGCGCCCTGTTCCGCCGTACAGACGTTTGACGGTTTTCCCAGACAGGCATCCAGAAAAGCCGCCGTGTTCCTGAGCTGAATATCAACGTCTTCCAGGTACGGAAAGTGAACGTCGGCCAGTTCACCGCCAACTTCGGTATAGAGTGAAAACGGGAATAATTTCGCCCCGCCTTTGCTTCCAAATACCTCCAGATTCCGGTCGACATCGGTTTTTGTATTCAGCGCGAATGACGCCGACAGCATAATCGACGCCCGGTTCGGGAACGACAGATACGCCATACAGGCATCTTCCACTTCAAACTTCTGCGGGTCCCAGGAGCCCATCAATCCTTTGCTGCCGGTTTTCCCGATGAAATCATAGGTATTTGCCAGAATGTGCGTTGGAACGGCATAGTCGAGGGCGCAAAGGGCCAGATCGAGCACGTGGACGCCCAAATCCATCAGAGCACCCCCGCCCTGCATCTTTTTATTGGTAAAATACCCCCAGCCGGGAATGCCCCGGCGACGCAAAAAATGCGCTTTGATGTGATAGATCTCGCCCAGTTGTCCCTCAGACTTGCACCGCATCATCAGCTCCCACTCGCTCGTTTGCCGCAGTTGCAGGTTATACGCCAGCACCACGCCTTTCCGGGCCGCCAGATCCGCCATTTCCCGGGCTTCGTGCGCGTGCAGGGCGGGCGGTTTTTCGCACAACACGTGACAGCCGTTTTCGAGCGCCTGCATCGTGTAGGGGTAATGCAGATTATTCGGTGTGCAATTGATCACCAGATTCGGTTGGCATTGGCGGTACATTTCGGAAGCATCGTCAAAAGCGTGCGGAATACCGTGCTGGTCGGCCAGGGCGCGGGCTTTTGACTGATCCCGGCTGCAGACGGCCATGATTTCGACCAGATCAGACCGTTGTTTCAGGGCCGGAATGTGGTTTTTATCGGCAATGTTCCCCCCTCCGATGAGGGCGGCTTTAAATTTCGGCATAGCGTGTAGAAACCGGTATTTTCTCGTACCAGTGGTTTAAAAGTGAAGGCAGCTTCCCTCCTTCCTGCGGTTGAACTATTCGATCGGTTCGCAATACATACCAGCTTTTTATTGACGACAAAATGCGCTCGGGCATGCCGACCTGATCGGGGTGTTTGCTACTTAACACGACCAATGAATCATCCGAATCGAAGGCAATTAAAGAATATTTCTGTAAAAACCGGTAACAAACTGGCTGGGCCGGATCGAGCAGTAATCTCCGAAAACCGTATGTCAAATTGGCCCCGCAAAGCTGAGCGCCCCATTTCATTTTGAACTTCAAAACGCCACTTTCCAGGTAAGTTGGCGTTCCGCCCAAAAACACAGTGGAACAGGTCAACTGAAAAGCGCGTTGAATTAAAAACCAGTATAAAGCCGCTATGGCGCCCTGCTTCACATACGCCGAATCATTGTTGAGCCATCCCAGGCGAAGAAAATGGTAGTTATCGCCCTCAACCTGAGCCAACATCGCTGCGATGCAAATACCGCCGGAAAGGATTTTGACAAATTCGGCGTTCTGCCCGGTTACCAGAGCCGCGATTTCCTGCTGAGGCATAATGTACGCTTCATCCCCGTGCCGACCTTGCATGGAGGGCCGATAATACCGGCAAAAAAACTCCGCTGTCCAGTCTGCATCCCTCGATATCTCGAACGTATAATCGGCTTTCCGCGCCCGGCGAACATCTTCCCGGGCAGAATGAGGTAACCCCAAAGAGTACGCTTCCGGCGTAATCGGCAGCGAAATCACCGCATCAATAAAATTAGGAACCCGCACGGTTTCATTCGCCAACTCGTCCGGAAGGTCGGCTTCGGACAACACGACCAACCCACGGCCCGGAATCAGCCGTCGGGCAACGGCCCCACCGCCTTCGTAAAGATGGGCCTGGACCCGTATTCCTTCGTGCTCATTGAGGTAAAGCCGCTGGTAAGGATGACGGCCATTGGGACTGCCAACAACAGCAAAACCGGCTCTTCCGGTTGAGTCAGTAAAGGTCCAGTAGGTATGCTTGAGACGAAATCGGCTGATTCGCTTTCTCAGGCCGGGAAACAGTCGTTTCGGGTTGCTCATAAAGCCAGGGGTGCCAATCTACCGGAAGTATTGAGAGGGCGGAAACCGGGGTCAGGAAAGCGCCAGAAACTGGCTCAAATAATTCCGGGCCGTTAAAATGGCCGTTTGAACGTCTTCGGAACTGCCTTCGTATGCCTTGTCTTCCACCTCGATGCAAACCGGGCCGCGGTACCGCACGTCGGTCAGCGCCGTGAAGAAATCCCGCCAGCGCACATCGCCCAAACCGGGAAGTTTGGGCGAATGGTATTCCAGCGGATTGGCCATAATTCCAACGCGGTTCAGCTTGTCGCGGTACAGTTTCACATCCTTGAGGTGAATGTGGTGCAGGCGCTCTTTGTAGTCGTAAATGGGCCGGACTTCGTCCATGATCTGAAAAATCAGGTGCGACGGATCGTAATTCAATCCCAGAATCCGCGACGGGATGATTTCGAACATCCGGTCCCAGATGGCCGGTGTCGTCGCCAGATTTTTGCCCCCCGGCCATTCATCATCGGTAAACCACATGGGGCAGTTTTCGATGCCGATTTTTACATTGTTTTCCTCGGCCACGTTCACAATGGCGGGCCAGTGTTCGGCAAACAGCTTCAGATTCTCCGTGATGGTAAGCGACGGATTTCGACCGATGAAGGTATTGACCACCGGCACATTCAGCCTGGCAGCCGCCCGGATTACTTTTTTGATGTGTTCGCGGTAATACTCCGCTTTTTCCGGATCGGGGTCGAGCGGATTGGGGTAATAGCCTAATCCCGAAATATACACGCCATATTTTTGCGTAAGGTGCTGAATGTGTTTGATATCCAGATTATCCACGTCGATATGCGACACCCCTGCATACCGCCGGGCGTCCGCATTACCGGTGGGCCAGCACATCACTTCGACGCACTTGAACCGTTGTTCAGACGCAAATTTTAACACCTGTTCCAGCTCATACTCCGCCAGAATCGCACTAACAAATCCGAGATGCAGCATTGTACTTGGTTGAAAAGTTTACGGTTTTCCGTTTATTAATACCCTTTTGATTCTTTGATCTCCGCGCTGCCGGCCTGCGGATCCACCCGGCCGAAACGCCGGTAGGCTTCTTCCAGAATGGCGGCCGTGGCGCTGGCTCCCAAACGAGTCACCCCCAGTTCTTTGACTTTCAGCAAACCGTCGAGCGTTCGGACGCCACCGGCGGCTTTCACCTTGACACCCGGCCCCACGTGATCGAGCATCAGCTTCAGGTCGTGTTCCGTTGCCCCTTCGTACGAATACGTGCCGTCCGCGCCTTTCACAAACCCGTAGCCCGTCGAGGTTTTCACGTACTCCGCACCCACTTCCGTGCAGATTTCGCAAAGCCGGATTTTGAATGCATCGTCGGGCAGGAAATCATTTTCAAAAATGACTTTCAGAATGGCCCCGTGTTGGGCGCAGGTTGCTTTGATGGCCCGGATTTCCTGCGTCACGTAGTCCCACTCCCCACCCAGCACCTTCCCGATGTTCACCACCATGTCGATTTCGACGGCCCCATCCCGGCAGGCCTGCTCGGTTTCGGCCATTTTAACCACCATCGCACTGTTGCCGTGCGGAAAACCGATGACGGTTCCGACCCGCACATCGGTTCCGGCCAGCAGCCCAACGGCCAGTTTGACGGCATACGGTTTGATGCAGACCGAAGCCACGTCGTAGTGTCGGGCCAGTTCACACCCTTCCCGCAATTCTTCGTCCGTCAACGTCGGGTGAAGCAGCGAATGATCGATCATTTTGGCAAGTTCGCGAATCAAATGGGCATCCATGAAAGAATTAGTTGCGTTTTGGAAACTGAATGGATTACCGGCAAGTTTACAAAAAATATGACATTCAACCTGACTATACTTGGCAGCGGTTCGGCAACGCCCGTGCTCGACCGCCACACCACCGCCCAGGTGGTGACCCTTGAAGGCGATTATTTTCTGATCGACTGCGGAGAAGGTACGCAATACCGCCTGATTGAAAACCACCTGCGGCCCGGTCGGCTCAAATATATTTTTATCAGCCACCTCCACGGCGACCATTATTTCGGCCTGGTTCCGTTTCTGTCGAGTCTGAACCTGAGTGGACGAACCGACGATCTGTGGCTGTTTGGCCCCCGCGGACTGTGGGAAATCATCACGGTGCAGTTTCGGTATTCAGACACCAAACTGAATTACCCCCTCCATTTTCAGGAAACGGATCCGCACCAGCCCACGCTCCTTTTCGACCATCCGAACGTCACCGTAGAAACCATTCCGCTGCAACACCGCATCGACTGTACGGGATTTCTGTTTCGGGAGAAAATGCGGAAACGGAAGCTGATTGCCGACAAAATTCCCGCCGATTTACCGGTGTCTTTTTATCGGCATTTAAAGGATGGAAACGACATTCTGGATGATCTGGGGCAGGTTTTGTACAGCGCCGAAGACTATACCCTGCCCGCGCCCCGGCCCCGCTCCTACGCGTTTTGTTCCGATACGCGGTATAATGAAGCGATGTTCGACCAGATTCGGGGAGTGGATTTGTTGTATCACGAAGCTTCGTTTCTGGACGATATGGAAGCGCTGAGCGAAAAATACTTCCATTCCACGGCCCGTCAGGCGGCTTTAACGGCTGTTCAGGCGGAAGTGGGTCGGTTGATGATCGGCCACTTTTCGTCGCGCTACAAAACCACCGACGAATTTCTGGTTCAGGCCCGGTCGGTTTTTCCGGAAACGTATTTGGCCATCGAAGGCGAAACGACGGAGATTTAGAACAGAAACCAAGCGCCATAGCAAGGGCAATCCTTTACCCCGGAGCGGTAGCCTGTCAACAGCCACCAGCATGCAAGCCACCGCTTTTAAGCCCCGGCCGGGGCGTACTAAATCCGCTGATGAGTACGCCCCGGCCGGGGTAAGCTTTACGGTTTCACAACCTTTCGAAACACCACGCCTTTCGGCGTCTGAACTTTCAAGACGTAGAAACCCGATGGCAACAGACTCGTATCCAGCGTGGTTTGACTAGCCCGGTTTTTTACCGGCTGCTCAATGACCGTAGCGCCCGAAACCGTTGATAACGTCACCGTCTCCACATACTCACCCGCTGGCAGTTCGACCGTCAGCGATGCCCCAACCGGATTTGGATAAATTTTCAGCACATCGGCCCAGGTCGGTTCGATTGCGGTAACCGCCAGCACGTTGAACTTCCGCTCGACCGGCGTTGCGGCCGCAAACTCATTGTTGCCGGCCTGCGTTGCGCGCACCGTCACCACCCCCGGTTTGGTGGGCGTCAGGCGGTTTCCCGAAAGTGTCGCCGAACCCGACACGATCTCAAAACTCACCGCTAATTTAGACGAAGCCGTGGCCGACAGCGTAAACGAACCGTCATCGGCGTAACGATCCGGCAGCGCGTTGAACGTAATGGTTTGCGCCGTTTTACCGGTTTCGGCCCGCGTTCCGGCGGCATACCAAACGGCCCATTTTGCGTTTTCGTAGAGCGGTTTCACATCGCCTTTCGCGGTCATTTTATCAGCCTGCAAATCGAGCCATGCTACCATTTCCTTATCACCGCCCGTACTTAACGTATTGAATATAAGCTTGTCATCAAGCCGGGAATAGGCCGGAAAACTCAAAGTCACATTGGTCAATACCGTGTTGAGTGTCCCCGTTTTCAGATCACCGATCCACACTTTATAGCTTTGGTCAACATCGTTATAATAATCAAAAGCAATGATGTTCGGGGAGTTTCGGGAGAAACTCGGATTGCCGACGCTTTCGCCTTCTTCCAGATTTTTGAACAGCTTTAGAATGCTGCCATCGCCGAACGTTTTCTGATCATTATTCCAGACATCGATCAAGCCCACGTCCCAAAACTCAATATCGGCCCCATCGCCACTCTTTAGTTTGTTAAAAGCGTCGTACACTAAAATTTCGCCCGCAAAATCCCACTCGAATGAATCGGCATATTCCACTTCACCCGTCGAAATGCCTTCGGCAGAAGACGGATTGCTAAGGGGGAACTTCTTCCACTTTTTCAGGTCGTAGCTATACACCCAAATCGATTTATCCTTCTCTTTGGTTAAAGCCGCCAGCTTGGTGCCATCCCGCGAAATGGCCACATTGTCCCAGATAGGCTCATCAGAAATGATCACTTCCTGGACCGCGCCAGTCAGCGTTACCGCCCGAATCCGGCCATCCGTCGTTACGTAATAAGCCGCCTTTCCATCGTCGGTAATGCTGGGGCGGTGGGCCACTTCGGCCTTGATCCGGGCGGTCAGGTTGCCGGTGCTGACGGGAGCCGTATACAATTTCTGGTCGCCAATGCTGTAGAGCAGAATCATGTCCTGACCGTTGTTGGCCGGCAAATCCTTCGGTTCGTCCGGCTGCGAAGTCGTTTCAACTATGCCGACGGTATCAAAAGCATCCCTGGCCGCTTTCATTTCAGCACTATTCTCGCCGTACAGATCAACCGCCGAGCGGATCACGGCCAGACGCAAATCCAGAAACTTCGAGTTCAGGGTCAGGTAGGTGGTCAGGGTGCGGTAATACACCTGCTCGGCTTTCTCTTTTCCGATTTTCGTGGCAAACAGATAAAAGGCATGATTCGGAATACCGCTGTTGCGGTGTACTCCGCCATTGTCGTCTTTGGTAACAATAAATTCGCCCATTGTTTTGGGCTGGTAGCCCAGTGTCCCTTTTCCGTTCTGGTTCGGGTTCGACAGACTGCGCATGGCTCCAGAGGTGTACTTGGTTTTCAAGACGATGTCTTCCCCGATCAACCAGTCGTCACGGTCGACCATGGCGCCAAAAATATCCGCCATCGACTCGTTGATCGCACCCGATTGTTCCTGATAAATCAGATTCGCCGAGTGATCGATCACGCCGTGGGTCATTTCATGACCGGCTACATCCAACCCGCCCGCCAGGGGTTTACAATACACATTGCCGTTGCCATAAACCATAAACTCTCCGGTCCAGAAGGCATTGTCCATCGCTTTGCCGTCTTCGAGCACATTGACAATCGACACCATGGTTCCCCCTTTGCCATCTAATGAATTCCGCTTGTGCGTTTTTTCATAATAATCATAGGCCAATGCCGCGTTGGTGTGTGCCGAAATCGCGTTGGAATTCCAGTCCTTGTTATCTTTCGAAGTGATGTCATAAAAACGAAAAGTGCCATCGGTCTCCTGCTTATTTTTAGCATCGTACGTAACCAGGGCACCCACCGGTTTTTTAATGGTCGATTTTTTGGCATCGTACATGGATCGTGTTGCATCCAGTAAATAGTAGTTCGTTCCCGACTGATACGTCTGGAAATTTCGCATTATGCCGTTCAAATCCTTGCCCGATGCTTTCACCGGCCCATCCACCCCGCAGGTATTGTTGTATTTATTCAGCACTGCCCCGGTTTGCGCATCGACGATATACTGCCACCGTTCGAGCATATTGGGCCGAATCGTCAAAGTATACGCCAGCACCATTTTTTCACCCATCGGATACAGGCACAAAGCGCCTTCCGACGGTTTTAGGTTGAAGACATTCTGCCCGAAAGGCCGCACAATCGACTCGTTGCCAATATCCTCAAAAGCCCGATCCGTTGCATCTTTCAACGAAAGCCGGGGCTGGGTCGATGCGTTTTTGGCAACCCGGTAGTGGCCGTTGAGCAGCGTAACCGTTCCATTTGTGAGGTGAGCAACCAGTTCACTGCCATAAACCGGAACGCCCTGAACCGTTTGGGTCATCCGGATATGGGTTTGCCCCAACTGGTCGGTTTCAGTCCTGGTAATCTGAAATTGCTCCTCCGGTTTTTCAATCTTCAGCAGCGTCCTGATCTGGGTCATAAACGAAAATGCCGACGACCGGGCGCTCATTCTGGCCCCTTTGGTCGAAGAAACGGGCGACCGGTTTTCAATGAATACCGGCAGACTGGTCGCCGTGTCGTGCACAATCCGCAATTTCAGGGTCCGGGCGTCAAATTGAGCGGTATTGGCCCCGGCGGCCATGCGGAAATTGCTTTTTTGGGCCGCAACGGGCATTACGTCAGCCTTCAGTTTTTGTGCTAATCCGGGCGTTGGAGCCTGGCTTTTGAGCTTTCGTTCAAAGCCGGGTTGCGGAGACTGTGCCAGTGCGCCGACCGCACAGGCCAGAAAAAAGGTGGATAAAATTGATTTCATGGGTGTATTTGTTGTTGGTAAAATCCTGTCAATCAGCGCGTTTTGTTGCCGGAATCTGCGCCATAAACGACTTGTAAAATTTGACAAACCGGGCCGGTGGCGGTTGCCGCTGATTACCCCAGGTCACTTTGAATTCCTGCTGATTTTTTTTCCAGCTCACATACTGGTAGACATTGCCCGGCTGGTCAAACCGGGTGGTTTTGATTTGACACGTCTTTTCCAGTTCGTTGAAAAGCCGCCGGGTAACGGCGGCCGATTTTTTGCCCAGATGGGTAAAGAGAGAATCTGCGGTGGATTTGGCATATAAATTCCCGTTTTCCAGCAGATAATAGGCCGTCGATGCGCCGGTAAATCCTCCGCCTTTGCCAACACTAATCTGGCGATTCTGATACGTGAGCGGATAAGTGGACCTGGATTGCGCCATACACAGCCCACTGGCGGCCAGTATGATCAATCCGATTCGTAACGTTTTGAGCATGATGTGGTTTGTTCTGAACAGGGACGAAGGTAGGCGATGGAGCATCAGGCCTGCTACTATTCAATCCATGAGTCGTCAAAAATCGCGGCTGAACTGTATCCCATTGAGCAAACGGTATGGTGAGCATCGCGACCGGAGATTGTCTGCGGTTTGATCCGCCTACGGCCTGGGCACCGTTCTATTGGACTTGATTGGGGGCAAGTGGTCACAAAATCTTTTAAAAAGCAGGTTTGCAATAAACAACGTATATGATTTAGTGAATTGCCTTAGTTCTAAACCTATTTTTCTGATTTTTAGCATAAATTCATTTAAAAGCAGACAAAAATGAAACCTGATTTTTACTTAAAAACCAATTTTAAGTAAAAACTGCTTCAATTTTAAAGTTCTCATTAATTTCAGGAGATTATCGCTTCAAGCCGTTCCATTTCAAGGTTAACTATATTTTTAGTAGGGCTTTTTGAGAGGAAATTTGTTCAAATTGTTCATTTTAATTCCTTCAATTCAAGGCTATTTTTGCTAAATTTTATTCACTAACCAAGACAATTTTGTACCAAAATCATAAATTTGGCTATGCAAACGAAATTTCGTGTTTTGGACTTTTCACAAAATATATTTTAACGTAACTTGCACTTCCAATGCAAAAACAGTAGTGTCTGCTACATATAGTTAGTTTTTCCTTTACTCGCTTGCAGACCTTTAGATTTGCCAATTTTTAAATATCAAACCACAAACGAGTTTACGCCGATGTCTTCTTCTAACGCACCGCAACAGGGTCTGTACCGGCCTGAGTTTGAACATGACGCCTGTGGAATTGGATTCGTCGCACACGTGAAAGGCCGCAAGTCCCATCAGATTGTGGAGGACGCCCTGACGATGCTTACGCGCATGGATCACCGGGGTGCGGTTGGCTACGAACCCAATACGGGCGATGGTGCAGGCATTCTGATTCAGATTCCCCACGAACTTTTTGTCGACGAGTGTCGCAAACTGAGCTTCTCGCTGCCTTCGGCCGGCGATTATGGCGTCGGGATGATTTACATGCCCAAAGACGACCGTCTGCGGAAAGAATGCCGCGATATTCTGAACCGAACCATCAAAAAACTAAATCTGGAGCTGCTCGGCTACCGCGTCGTTCCGGTCGATTCTTCTGATCTGGGCAACGGCTCACGGTCGGTCGAACCGGTGATGGAACAAGTCTTTATTCGTAAACCGATTACCCTGACTTCTGACGAATTTGAGCGTAAATTATACATCGTAAGGAACTACAGCAGCCGGATCATCAATGAAACGGTCGCTGGCGTTCAGAACAATTTTTATTACTCTTCCCTATCGAGCCGGGTCATTACGTATAAGGGTCAGTTAACGACCAAGCAACTCCGCGATTATTTTCCGGATTTACAACGGGAAGAGCTGGTGTCGGCCCTGGGCGTGGTTCACTCCCGCTTTTCGACCAACACCTTTCCATCCTGGCAACTGGCGCAACCCTTCCGGTATATTGCCCACAACGGTGAAATCAATACCGTCAAAGGCAACGTCAACTGGATGAAAACGGCGGAAGCCATGCTTGAGTCGAAACTGTTTACGCAGGAAGAACTGGACATGCTTCGCCCAATCTGCAACCTCAGCCAGTCGGATTCGGCCAACCTCGACAATGCCATCGAATTGCTGGTTTTATCGGGCCGGTCGCTGCCGCACGTGATGATGATGCTGATTCCGGAAGCCTGGGACGGCAACGAAAGCATGGACCCCGAACGGCACGCCTTTTACGAATACCACGCAGCCATTATGGAGCCCTGGGATGGCCCCGCATCGATTTCGTTTACGGACGGACGGATTGTGGGCGCGACTCTCGACCGCAACGGCCTGCGTCCTTCCCGCTACTGGGTAACCGACGAAGACGTGGTCATCATGGCTTCCGAAGCCGGTGTCAACGATATCGATCCAGCACGGGTGGTCAAAAAAGGCCGTCTGCAACCGGGTCGCATGTTCGTCGTGGATCTGGAACAGGGCCGCATCATCAGTGACGAAGAAGTGAAATCCGACATCTGCTCGCGGAAACCGTACAAGCAGTGGCTGGAAGAATATAAGATTAAAATTTCCGATTTGCCCAAACCGGTCCGCACGTTTAGCCACATGCGGAAGCAGGACATTACGCAACGGCAGCAGGCATTCGGTTTTACCTCCGAAGATTTGCGGATGATTCTGGCGCCGATGGCCGAAACCGGTCTGGAAGCCCTGGGGTCGATGGGAACCGACTCGCCCCTGGCTATTCTGTCGGAACAAAGCCAGCATCTGGCCAATTACTTCAAGCAATTATTCGCGCAGGTGACCAACCCGCCGATCGACTCAATCCGGGAACGGGCCATTATGTCGTTGATTTCGTTCGTTGGTGCTACCGGTAACCTGCTGAGCGAAGATCCGGAACATTGCCGGTTGATCGAGTTGGCGCAGCCGGTTCTGACCATCGAGGAGTTTGATAAACTGCGGTTTGTGGATAAAAACCACTTCCAGGCCAAAACGATCAACACCTATTTCCGGGCCGATAACGGCACGGGACTGGAGCGCGCTCTGGAACGCATTTGCCGCTACGCCGAAGATGCCATCGAAGACGGGTTTGAGATCATCATCCTGTCCGACCGGGCCATCGACTCCGACCACGCTCCGATTCCGTCGCTGCTGGCGACGTCGGCCATTCACCACCACCTGATTCGCAGAGGCTTACGCGGTCAGGTTGGTATTCTGGTCGAAGCGGGCGACGTTTGGGAAACGCATCATTACGCGACACTGATTGGATATGGAGCTTCCGGTATCAACCCGTACATGGCTTTCGAAACCATCACGGATATGAAGGAGCGCGGCTTGATTCAGACCGATTATCCGGTCGAAAAACTCCACCAGAACTACATCAAGGCCGTCAATAAAGAATTGCTCAAGATCTTCTCGAAAATGGGCATTTCAACGCTTCAGTCCTACCAGGGCGCCATGATTTTCGAGTGCCTGGGTCTGAACAAGGAAGTGGTCGACAAGTATTTTACGGGTACGATTTCCCGGATTGGCGGGATGGGCCTCGAAGAGATCGGTCGCGAAATCCTGGTTCGTCACCGGCAGGCATTTCCGGAAAATAACCTACTGACGCCCCGGCTGGAAGTGGGTGGCGTCTACCAGTGGAAACAACGCGGGGAAGCGCATATTTTCAACCCCGACACGATCCATCTGCTGCAACAGGCCACCAAAAAGAACGACTACCAGATTTATAAGAAATACGCCAACCTCATCGACGACCAAACCCGCAAGGCCCTGACCCTGCGCGGCCTGATGAAGTTCAAGAAAGGCAATCCGGTACCGATTGAGGAAGTTGAACCGATCGAAAGCATTTTCACCCGGTTTGCCACAGGTGCCATGTCCTTCGGTTCCATTTCGTGGGAAGCTCACACGACGCTGGCCATTGCCATGAACCGCATCGGCGGCAAAAGCAATTCCGGCGAAGGCGGTGAAGACGAACTGCGGTATACGCCACTGGCGAACGGTGACAACATGAATTCGAGCATCAAGCAGGTGGCTTCGGGCCGGTTTGGGGTTACGAGTCATTATTTAACAAACGCCCGCGAACTGCAAATCAAAATGGCGCAGGGCGCGAAACCGGGCGAAGGGGGTCAGTTGCCCGGCCATAAAGTCGACGACTGGATTGGCCGGACGCGTCATTCAACGCCGGGTGTGGGCTTGATTTCGCCCCCGCCCCACCACGATATTTATTCCATCGAGGATTTAGCCCAGCTCATTTTTGACCTCAAAAATGCCAACCGGGCCGCCCGCATCAGCGTCAAACTGGTGTCGGAAGCCGGAGTTGGAACCATTGCCGCCGGGGTTGCCAAAGCCCACGCCGATCACATCCTGATTTCGGGACACGACGGCGGAACGGGCGCGTCGCCCCTGAGCTCGATTCGTCACGCGGGTTTGCCGTGGGAACTGGGACTGGCCGAAACCCACCAGACGCTGGTTCGCAACAAATTGCGGGGCCGCGTAACGGTGCAGACGGACGGCCAGATCCGGACGGGCCGCGACCTGGCGATTGCCGCGCTGCTGGGTGCCGAAGAATTCGGTGTCGCCACCGCTGCGCTCGTCACCGTCGGCTGTATCATGATGCGGAAGTGTCATTTGAACACCTGTCCGGTGGGTGTTGCCACGCAGAACAAAGACCTGCGGGCGCTGTTTACGGGCAAACCGGAACACGTCGTCAACATGTTCACGTTTCTGGCCACCGAATTGCGTGAGATCATGGCGGAACTGGGCTTCCGGACCATCAACGAAATGGTGGGTCAGTCGCAAATGCTCGAAATGCGCAACGATATCAAGCACTGGAAATACAATCACGTCGATCTGTCGGCGGTCTTGTTCAAAGATGCCAATAACCTGGATGTCGCCTTGTACAAGCAGGAAGAGCAGGATCACGGCATGGATGATATTCTGGATTGGGAATTGCTCAGAGTAGCGAAACCCGCGCTGGAAGCCGCTGAATCGGTATACGCCGAGTATCCCATTATCAACCTGAACCGGGCGGTAGGTACGGTTTTATCGAACGAAATTTCCAAACTATACGCTGGCAAGGGGTTACCCGAAGGCACGATTCACTTCAAATTCCGGGGTACGGCCGGTCAGAGTTTCGGTGCGTTCAACACCCATGGCATCAAGCTCGAACTGGAAGGCGACGCCAACGATTATTTCGGAAAAGGGCTTTGTGGCGCGCAGTTGATTGTGTACCCTGACCGCATGGCGCCGTTTAAACCGGAAGAAAACAGCATCGTCGGCAACGTGTCGTTCTACGGCGCAACCTCCGGCGAAGCCTACATTCGCGGGATGGCGGGCGAGCGGTTCTGCGTTCGGAACTCGGGGGCCAAGGTCGTTGTCGAAGGCGTTGGTGATCACGGTCTGGAATACATGACGGGCGGTCTGGCCGTCATTCTGGGCTCGGTTGGTCGAAACTTTGCCGCCGGCATGTCCGGTGGTGTGGCCTACATCTGGGATCAGGAGGGCGATTTTGCGTCCAAAGTCAACGGCGAGATGGTGAATCTGGAAACCCTGGACAGCGATGACATCGCCATTGTGAAGGAATTTGTCGAGAAACACTTCCAGTATACCACCAGCAACGTGGCGCTGCGGCTGATTCAGGACTGGGATAACCTCATCAAGCAATTTGTCAAGGTAATGCCGGGCGATTTCCGCAAGGCGCTGGCCGGACGCGGTATTTCACTGGCCGACCAGATTCGCGACAAGAACGTGGTCTATCAGGACATCGTCGTGGACGTGGCCCACGGATAACAACTGATTTTCTTTCGTTATCTTTGTTTAAAACCAAGGTAATGCCATGAAAAACTGGGAAGAAATTGCATCGACTTCAGAGCTTTTAGCCGCACAGGAGATCAAACGCTCCTGGGACGAAGGGGATCTGGAAGACGCAGAAAGTGGCCTCAATCAGTTAATTGAAACCATGTCACGTTCTGAGCGCCGGGCTTTGCAGAGTCAGTTGGTACGACTGATGCAGCACATAATTAAATGGAAAATTCAGCCGGAAAAACGATCCAAAAGCTGGCTTCTGACGATCAATAATGCCCGCTTTGAAATTAAGAGCTTAAGGGAATATACGCCTTCTTTAAATGTACCATACATCCAAAGCATTTGGGAAAGGGTTATTGCTGAAGCTCGAATCGAAGCAGAAATTGAAACCGGAGTTTCGGCAGATAAGGAAGACCTGACCTGGGACGAAGTATTTGAAAAACCGTATACGCTTTAATCTACATGGGAAAACCCACTGGATTTTTAGAATTTACCCGCGAACTGCCGAAAAAACGCGACGTTCAGCAGCGGCTTCATGATTACAAGGAAATCGAACAACCGTACGCGGAGGAAGATACCCAGAAACAGGCGGCTCGCTGCATGGACTGCGGTATTCCATTCTGCCACAACGGCTGTCCGCTGGGAAATATCATTCCGGAGTTCAACGACGCCGTCTACGAACAGAACTGGGAGTATGCCTACGAAATCCTGGCATCGACCAACAACTTCCCGGAGTTTACGGGCCGCATTTGCCCCGCTCCCTGCGAATCATCGTGCGTGCTGGGCATCAATAAACCGCCCGTCGCCATTGAATTCATCGAGAAGTCGATTGCCGAAGCTGCGTTTGCCCGCGGATTCGTGCAGCCTTCCAAAACCATCAAACGGACGGGCAAAAAGGCGGCCATCGTCGGCTCCGGCCCGGCCGGATTGGCAGCGGCTGCGCAGTTGAACAAAGCCGGACATGACGTCACCGTGTTCGAGCGGGCCGACCAGATCGGCGGTTTGCTGCGGTACGGTATTCCGGATTTTAAACTGGAAAAATGGGTGATCGACCGTCGGCTGACCGTTATGGAAGCCGAAGGCATCACGTTCAAAACCGGCGTAAATGTTGGTGAACATATTAAAGCCAAGGAACTGCTGGCCGAATTCGACGTCATTTTATTGACGGGAGGATCAACGGTTCCGCGCGACCTGCCGATTCCGGGCCGGGAGTTGAAAGGCGTGCATTTTGCGATGGAATTTCTGAGTCAGCAAAACAAGCGCGTTGCCGATCGTCCCGTTCAGGTCGACCACCGGGGCGCACCGTACCAGAATGGCGAACTGCTGGCAACCGGCAAAAACGTCGTTGTTATTGGTGGCGGTGATACCGGTTCCGACTGTGTGGGAACGTCGAATCGCCACGGTGCGAAGTCGGTGACTCAAATTGAACTGATGCCCATGCCACCGGCCGACCGCGCCGAAAGCACCCCCTGGCCCAACTGGCCGATGATGCTCCGGACCTCCACCTCGCACGAGGAAGGGTGCGAACGGCACTGGTCGATCAATACGAAGGCGTTTATCGGGGATGAAAATGGCAACCTGAAAGCCCTGCGCATCGTGGACCTGGAGTGGCAAAACGTCGATGGTCGCATGAACATGGTAGAAGTTCCGGGATCGGAACGGGATATCGACTGCGAACTGGCGTTGCTGGCGGCCGGTTTTCTGCATCCGCAGCAGGAAGGTTTGCTGAATGCCCTCGAACTGGAATACGAGCGTGGCAACGTCAAAGCCGTTAATTATCAGACTACGGCCAACCCAAAAGTGTTTGCCGCCGGGGATATGCGCCGGGGACAGTCGCTGGTGGTTTGGGCGATTTCAGAAGGCCGTGAAGCCGCGCGAGCGGCCGACCTCTTCCTGATGGGTGAAAGCCAGCTGGAAGCGAAAGCCAAGTCGATGTTTGCGACAGTCTGACCACGGAAAACTTAATCAGGAGCCGCCGGTTTGACGACCGGCGGCTTTTTTGTTTTTAGGCCCGACACAACTTTAAACCAATCCGTTTATTCACCTGGGAAACTTTGTAGTTTTGCCCCACTTTTCGAATCAATTACCCCTATGAATTTTTTAAAATCCAACCGGCTCAATGATTTGCGTTACGAAATTCGCGGGCCGGTTTATGAAAAAGCGCTGGACCTCGAAAGTCAGGGGTACACCATTATTAAGCTGAATATTGGCAATCCGGCCCCGTTTGGTTTCGACGCGCCCGACGAAATTGTCCACGATATCATCCTGAATATCCGCAACGCCCAGGGTTATTCTGACTCGCGGGGTCTCTTTGCCGCCCGGAAAGCCGTTATGCATTACACCCAGAATCTGGGCATCAAAGACGTTGCCATCAACGACGTGTACATCGGCAACGGTGTGAGCGAGTTGATTCTGCTGACGATGCAGGCACTGATCAACGAAGGCGACGAAGTGCTGGTGCCTTCACCCGATTATCCGCTCTGGACAACTTCCGTGGCCCTTTCTGGTGGCAAACCGGTCCATTACCTCTGTGACGAGCAGGCCGACTGGAACCCGGATCTGGTGGATCTGGAAAGCAAGATCACATCGCGCACCCGGGCCATTGTGGTCATCAATCCGAATAATCCGACGGGGGCGGTTTATGACAAGCACGTCCTGCAAGGCATCGCCCGAATTGCAGAAAAGCACCAGCTCATTCTGTTTGCGGACGAAATTTATGACAAAATCCTCTACGACGGTGTCGTTCATCATCCCATGGCGACGATGGTGGAAGACACCCTGTGCATCTCGATGGGCGGTTTGTCGAAGAACTACCGGGCGGCCGGTTTTCGGGGTGGCTGGCTGGTGTTGAGTGGGGCCAAACACCGGGCCAAATCCTACATCGAAGGGCTGACGCTGCTGGCCAGTATGCGGCTTTGTGCCAACGTGCCAACCCAATACGCCATTCAAACCGCGCTGGGTGGATACCAGAGTATCAACGACTTAATCCTGCCTACGGGACGGCTGTACCGGCAAATTCAGTATGCGTATGATCGCATTACGGCCATTCCCGGCCTGAGCTGCGTGAAACCGAAAGGCTCCCTGTACATTTTTCCCAAGATCGACCTCTCCCAGTTCCGAATTGCCAGCGACGATGATTTTGTGTTCGATTTACTGGACGAGCAGAAGGTGCTGGTGGTGGCCGGAACGGGTTTCAATTACGTCCACGACGACCATTTTCGGATCGTCTGTCTGCCTTCCGTCGACGATCTGACGCTGGCCCTGGACCGGATTGAAGCGTTCCTGGAAAGCCGCCGGAAGTGACGTCAGCTTGCGGTTTCGGGTGGGATTACCAGACGTCACGTACAGCCCTCACTGCCGTTTGGTAATCCGGTTCATGGTTATACTGCGTTGCCGGTTTGCTTTAAACCGGGCATCATCCACAGCCGACATAGCCGCGTGTTTGGTGGCCCGGCCCTGAACCCGTTCGCGCCACCTCCGCCACGAAGCGGGTTTTAGCTGGTGGCGCATTACGTCGATAACCTCCTGTTCCGACAACCCAAACTGTGCCTCAATGGCCTCGAAAGGCGTGCGGTCTTCCCAGGCCATTTCCACAATTCGATCCAGATCGTTTTCATCGAACTCAACAACGGATGCGTTCTTTTTCATACATCAGATAACGAACCCAATCGGCAAACAGTTGCCTAAGGTAATTTTTAGTTACACCTGAACGATGGGACCGGCGCGGTTACCGAAAAACCATGGAACCGAATAATGGATTAAATTGCCGTTGGTTGGCCAGATTCATCGAAGTAAGAATTATGACTTAAGCGTTATGCGTTCTATCTTGTTGCTGTTTCGCCACCGACTAACTCTTCATTCTTAACTCTTAATTCTTAACTCCCGTATGGCCTCTTTTACCAGCAAGCGAACCAGTTTGTACATCTTTTTAAGTGCAATTTTTCTAACGAATGCCATCATTGCGGAAATCATTGGCGTCAAGATTTTCTCCGCCGAAACCCTGCTGGGTGTCGCTCCGGCGCAGTTGCATTTACTCGGCGATTTTGTGCTGGATTTTAACCTGACGGCGGGGGTCGTCATCTGGCCGGCGGTTTTCATCACCTCCGACATCATCAATGAATATTATGGCATCAAAGGCGTCAAGCAGATTTCCTACATTACGGCCGGTTTTATCGCCTACAGCTTTCTGATCATCTACTTCGTTACCACGCTGCCCCCGGCTCAGTTCTGGCTGGATGTCAACAAAACCGATGCGGTGGGGAACCCGGTGAACATCAACAACGCGTTTGCCATGATTTTCCGGCAGGGGCTCGGCATTATCATCGGTTCAATCACGGCCTTCATGCTGGGGCAATTGCTGGATGCCACGGTTTTTCAATCCCTGAAGAAAATTACGGGTAGCCGCAAAATCTGGCTCCGGGCAACGGGATCGACGCTCGTTTCGCAACTGGTCGACAGCTTCGTGGTTCTGACCATCGCTTTCTACATTTTTGGAAACTGGTCGTTTTCGCAGGTCATCGCCGTTGCGATTGTCAATTACATCTACAAGTTTTTTATTGCTGTTGTGCTAACACCGCTTCTGTATGTCGCTCATTTTCTGATTGATAACTATCTCGGCAAAGAACATGCAAAAGAATTGGCAAACGAATCGAGCATGAGTACGTTTATGTAGTATGAAACACATTTTCCCGGCCTTTCTTCTCCTGGCAGTGGCGAGTTCGGCCCTGGCACAAAGTCCCTTATTAACCCTGGTCAATAGCGAGAAAAAATTTGCGCAATTCGCCAGAGACAGCACGACCAAAGCCGCTTTTTTAGCCTACCTGGCTCCGGACGGTATTCTGTTTAACAAAGGCAAGGTTACGAATGGTCGCGAGTTTTTGGAAAAGAGCCCGGAAAATCCCGGAAAGCTAACCTGGCAGCCGGTTGCCGCCGACGT
Organism: Larkinella knui; assembly: GCF_003858645.1. Classification (GTDB taxonomy): domain Bacteria; phylum Bacteroidota; class Bacteroidia; order Cytophagales; family Spirosomataceae; genus Larkinella; species Larkinella knui. Next base: position 2,140,384 of record NZ_RQJP01000001.1, read on the forward strand.
GTCGGTTTCGGGAGATCTGGGGTATACGACCGGGCCGTGGGAATCGCGCCCGAAAACGCTGGCGGATAAGCCAACGGGTTTTGGCCATTATGTTACGGTATGGAAAAAACAACCGGACAACAATTGGCGGGTTGCCCTCGACATCGGAATTACCCATCCGGCTCCGCCAGTTCCGCCGGTCAATATGATTCGGGCGGCTACCGGTATTCGCAGTGTGACGAGCGCGGATACGGTTAAAAATCGGGAAGAACTCCTGGCGTTTGACAACCAGTTTATCAAGGTTCTGGAAAAAAACGGAGCAGCCACGACCTACAAACAATACCTCGCCCCGCAGACCCGCTTATACCGGATGCATCAGCAGCCGTATCTTGAGCAGGCCGCTATCGACTCGCTGCTAAAACAGCCGGTTACCCTCGGTTTTCTGCCATTAAATGCCTCCGTTGCCGAATCGGGTGATATGGGCTACGTATATGGTAATACGCAGACTCTGGCAAACACGGGCGGAAAAGCCGTTAAACAGATGGGTAACTACCTGAGGATCTGGAAAAAAGACAGCCAGGGAAAGTGGAAAATCGCCCTGGAATTAATCTCTCTGGAACCGGCGGAGTAGCAAAAAGTTTCGCTTTATCCACCCAAAACCATCCCCCGCTGCGAAGGAAGGTGTAAAAGCGCGGCAGTCTTTTACCCACCTTCCTTCGTCAGCGAGGGATGGTTTGAATCCGGCAAGGCTACCCGGCTGTTAATTCAGCAGTGATACAAAACGCGTGGGTTCTTTCACTTCGACCTTTTGGGTTTCCAGCCGGAATGACTTGGTGACTTTGGTGAATCCATCGCTGATTTCGAACGTATACAATCCATCTTTCATGGTTTCCATGTCAAATTTCCGCCAGTATTTCTTGAGTCGTTTGCTCACTTTCTCCGTGTGAAGAACCTCCTTATTTTCGCCCATCAACGTTACCTTGAGCGGCACTTCAATGTAGTTTTCGATCAGTAGATTCATCTTGGCGGTGTTGATCGATCGATAAACGGCCACCCCCATCGACTTGGTGCGGGTCACGTTAACCGACGGCGATGCATTGTCTTTTTCTTCGCCGGGTCCGGCGGTATTGGTTCCGGCGATACCGGGAGCACTCATCACCAGGATAAGTGCGATCATTTTCATAGCGCGATTCATCGTATTTGCTGTTTTTGGAGTGACCACTGATTCATTTTTGGCAACCGGCTGATGAGCTAAAAGTAGCGGGATGTCTTCGGCTCCAGGTACCGCAAATGAGGGGATATTAAGGAATGGAGTGCAGAGGATGATGAGTGGTCGAAAGAGCGGATAAAGAAAAAACCAGCCGAATTGGCTGGTTTTTAAGCGTAAAATCGATCGTTTTCTGCTGGTGAACTGGCCGGTCACGTCAATCGACATCCCACCAAACGGGGGTCAATACATCGCCGGGCGCAATACCGGTTGTGGCAATACTTGGGTTGCGCTGCAATTCCGAATCGACATACGGCAAGCGTTTCAGGAATTTGCCGCCCGTTAGATTTACCACCGGAACGGATGGCGCCGGAAAACCGGTCCGGCGCTGCTCCGACCAGGCTTCTACCCCATTCAGTCCGTACAGCGCCAGGTATTTTTGCGTAGCGATCGCTCTGATTTTATCGGCCTGCCTGGTATAATCGACCGTCGGTTTGGTTAAATAATCGCCGGGCTGAACGCCAAACCGGGTCATCGACGCCGTAATCGCTTCGTTATACAGCTTGGCCGGATCGTCGGCGGTGGTCCCGGCCCAGCCCCGGGCGATGGCCTCGGCCCGCAGAAACAGGCTTTCTTCGTAGGCCACCAAAACCACCGGACGCGCCTTGGCCGCGTTATCATCGGCGGCCGTAACTCCGCTGGCCGCCGAGGTACCGGTGATGGTTCCATTGGTAAACCGCTGTCCGATAAAATACTTACCCGGATACGACGTGTACGTTGGCGTGTTGGTTGATGTGGTTCCGTTGGGCGTGAATACATACTCGATTTCGGGGGTCCGCAAATCCGCATCGAGGAAGTAGACCGGCAGCCGGGGATCATTGTTCGGCAGCATCAGATTACCGATCGTGGTGCTGGCGGTCAGGTTATTGGACAACCGGAAGGTCGCCTGCCAGAGCGGATTTTCCGAATTCGTAACCGTACCGTTCGCCAGTTGAAGGCTTTCACCGGCTTTCATGAAAGCCGTACCGCTGCTGGCATAAAGGGCCTGAATACCGGTCCGGGCCGTGGTGGGGTCGACCTGACTCAGCCGCATGTAAAATTTCAGCTTAAGCGTGTTGGCCAGCCGAACCCAGCGATCCATTCCCGTTTCTGCCCCGGCCTGATACAGCATATCGGCCGTACCCGGAAAACGGCCCTGTTTCTTGGCAATATCCGCTTTAGCGTCATCCAGCAGCGCCTGCAAACCCGCATAAACATCCTTTTGGGCGTCGTATTTGGGGGTAATCGTTTTGTCCGCATTCAAGGCTTCCGAAAAGGGGATGTCCCCGTATAAATCGGTCAATACGCCAAACGCATAGGCTTTCATGATTTTTGAAATGCCAACCATGCGCCACTCATTCTGCGCGCTTCCCTGGTTGATGATGTACTGAAAATCCTCCAGAGCCCCCGAATACATCGTGGCAAATTGCCCGCCCTGTCCATCGAGCGTCGACGACGTGATGTTGTACTGATCCCAGGCCCGGTACTGATTTCCGCCTTTCGGAATGGTCCAGTATTGCGCCAAAATACCGCCGAGAATGTTGAGTTGGCCGCCCACGATAAAAGCGACCTGCGCCTGCCCGGCGGGTAAAGCGAGGTTGATGTCGGCTACGGTCGGGTTATTGGGGTCCGTATTGATGTCTAGATACTCTTTGTCACAGGCCGTGTTTAGTCCGACGAACAGGGACAGTAACACGGTTTTTAATAAGGTCCGTTTCATATGGTTCGAAAAATCAAGATCGGTTACAACACAATTTTCAGACTAGCTCCGTAACTCCGTGACGACGGATACGCCAGATATTCGTAGCCCTGGGCGTTGCCGGTTCCAAACGAGCTAACTTCCGGATCGACATTGGGCTGTGATTTGGGGGTCCACAGCATCAAATTGCGGCCAATCAACGACACCTGAATGGTCGAGAACGGGGTTTTTCCGATCAGCGACTTGGGTAAAGCGTAGCTCAGGCTCATTTCGCGGAGCTTCACAAACGAGGCATCGAACAGGTTGTTTTCGCCAAAGTTCGAAACCGTCGACCAGTACTCGTACCCGCCGTTTGTTTTGATCGTGGTATTGGGCGTAAATGTGCCGTCCTGGTTTTGGATTACGGAGTTGGGATACACAAACGGTTCGCGGTCATTGAAGGTCGTCTCTTCCAGAAAACCGCCAAACCGGCCGAGGTTAGCGGTTTGGGAGTAGAACTTTCCACCCTGACGCGTATCCACCAATACGTTGAATGACAACCCTTTAAACGAAACGGTATTGCTTAAACCGGCCGAAAAATCGGGCTGAATATTGCCCAGTACCTGCAAAACCGGATCGGCCAGCGGACGGCCGGTCGTGGGGTTGACCACGACGCGTCCTTCCGGATCACGCAACATTTTACTGCCGAAGAACGCACCATAAGGCTCACCCAACCGGGCCTGCAAACCGGGTGACGCCAGCCCACCCAAACCAACGGGTGCCAATGGGTTATACAACTCCGTGACCTTGTTGCGGTTGCGCGTAAAGTTGAACGATACATCCCAGCGGAAACCCGACGGTGCTTTTACCGGTGTTCCGGTCAGTAAAAGCTCGATTCCTTTGTTGGTCATGGCCCCGGCATTCAGGGTTTGTGCCAAAAAGCCGGATGTGCTCGAAATCGGCACATTGACAATCTGCTGGGCACTTTTGGAATTGTAATAGGTAAAATCAAATCCCAGCCGGTTGTTAAACAGCATGACTTCCGCGCCGACCTCCCAGGAGGTGGTCAGTTCCGACCGCAAGTCCGGATTTCCCCGGATGTTGCCGACCGAAAAACCGGCAATTCCATTCAACGGAAACTGGTACAGGGCCTGAAACCCGTCGGTGATGGACGTTCGCGTGAAGACGGGATTGATCTGATAGGCGTTGGCCACTTTCCCTACCTGGGCGATATTAGCCCGGATCTTGCTGTAACTCACGACATTCCCTCTCAAATTCTGAAACGCTGAGGTGGGAATGAAACTCACACTGGCACCGGGATAAAAGAACGACCGGTTTTTCTTCGGCAGAGTCGATGAGTAATCATTCCGGCCGGTCACGTCCAGAAAAAGATAATCCTTGTAGGCCAGCTGTACATCGCCGTAAATACCGTATAGCCGGGTGCGCGAATCGACCCGGGTGGTTACAATGGTGCTGGCGTTGCTCAGGTCGTAGAAATCCGGCACAATCAGCGGCTGACCGTCATACACCCCCCGAGACGAGCTGTAATCCTGCAGGTTATGTCCCAGAATCACTTTCAGGTTGAGGTCGGAACTCAGGTCGCGGTTGGCCGTAACGATAAAATCGGATAGCAAACTCTGGAAGTTGGTATTATCTTCGACGTAACGGCCACCAACGGTATTGATCGTGCCCTGAGCGAACTTCTGGGTCCGCAAATCCGAATACATATCGGTACCAATCCGGTAGGTAAAATTCAGCCATGACACGGGATCATAGCTAATCTGGGCATTGCCAAAAAACCGGTTGACTTTGTCTTTCAACAGGTTATTTTCCAACAGCCAGTAGGGATTATTTCGAAAACCAGCCAGATAATAGCCATTCAGATCATACCTCGGATCGTTGATATCCTTCTGCTCCGTGATTTCAATATCGCGGGGCGTGTTGTAAATGGTTTGCAGAATGTTCGAACGACCCTGTCCCTGAACCCCGCGGTCACCACCCGAACGGGTGAATGTGGCCGACAGATTCGTGGAAACTTTGTTGTTGAAAAACTTGGTTCCGGCTCCCACATTCACGGCCGTCCGGTGGTAGTCCGTGTTGGGAATCATGGATTTGGTGTTGACATCCGAAACCGTCAGAATGTAGTTGGAAGTCCCGTTGTTATTCCGCACCGAGAAAGAATTGTTGACCGTCATCCCGGTTTTAAAGAAATTGCGGACATTGTTGGGTTTGGCCACCAGCGGAATGGAATCCGGCTGATCCCGTTGCCCGAGCGTATACAGGCCGTACGTACGCCAGTCGGGCACCATCTGTCCCTGAATTTTAGGCCCCCAGCTCACGTTTCCGGCATCTACCAGGTCATAAACGCCATCGAAACCGGCCCCAAACGTATTCTGGAACGGCGGAAGCCGCAACGGGTTTTCGAAGCTAACCGAGCTGTTGAGGCTGATTTGGGGTTTATCGGTGACGGATTTGCCCCGGTTTTTGGTCGTAATGATAATGACGCCCGAAGCCGCCTGCGAACCATACAAAGCCGCAGCAGCGGGCCCTTTCAGAATGGATACGGACTCGATGTTATTCGGATCAATGTCGGCCGCGCGGTTGGTAATGTCCACCCCGTTGTTCAGGTCACCGCCTGTTCCGGCGGTCGAAGCCGTGCCGTTTCCGTTGATGATAGCCGTGGTGGTGTTGTTGTTGCTGACAATAATCCCGTCGACCACATACAGCGGCTGGTTGTTTCCATTGAACGATTGCGCCCCGCGGATAACCACGCGGGTAGCGCCCCCGGCGGCTCCCGATGCACTCGAAATCTGAACCCCCGGAACCCGGCCCTGCAACGACCGCAGCATGTTCGACTCATTGGCCCGAATCAGTTCTTCGCCTTTCACATTGGTAACCGCGTAGCCCAGCGTTTTTTTCTCGCGCTCGATGGCCGACGCCGTAACCACTACCTCATTCAGTATAGCCGTACTTTCTTCCAGCAAAATATCAAAATCAGTACGGTTACCGACGTTGACTTCCTGGGTTTTAAAGCCGATGAATGAAAAAACCAGTCGCGCATTATCCGGCACATTGGTGATCCGGAAGGCCCCGGCCCCGTCGCTGCTTGCGCCCTGGGTGGTGCCTTTGATGCTGATGGTAACGCCGGGCATCGGCGATTTGTCGGACGCACTCCGAACCGTGCCGGTAATCGTTTTTGATTGGGAAAGCCCATACTGATATCCCAACAGTACTAGCAAGATTCCTCGTAGCAGTATTTTCATTGGTTTGCTGATTAGTGTCTTCTTACAAAGGTCACTAACCTTGACAGTCGAAAAATCCCGCAATGAGGGTGATTTTTAAACAGAAAAAACCAACCGAAACGGCTGGTTTTTTCTGTTTACGTTCATCTCATAGAATAGGTTCGGAATTAACAGAACCCGGTTTTATTTTCTTTGTCAGCTCGAAGATGGCTTATATGCCGCCTGCGAGTCAACACGACAAAAGTAGGCGAATGATGGGGCGGTCCTCTACCCCATAAGAGGTGATTTTAGTGCTAAATAAGCCTTTCTTTGATTGCTTTTTCGATTGCTTCGGCTTTGGAATGAACCTCAAGCTTCCAGTAAATATTCTTGATGTGTGTCCGGATGGTTTCTTTATCGACGAACAATTGTTCGGCAATGGTGGTGTAGCTTTTGCCTTTTGAGAGCAACTCCAGCACCTCGGTTTCGCGGGCGGTCAGGGGTGAATTGCGGTTTTTCTGGAACGACGCCACGACCATCCGCGCAATGTTGGTGCTCATCGGCGCACCACCTTCCTGAATGTCCCGAATGGCTTCCAGCAGGCGGCTGGGCTGCATGTTTTTGGTCAGATACCCGCCCGCTCCGGCGCACAGGGCTTTAAACACCAGTTCATCGTTTTCATACACCGTGACCACAATAATGTTGGTTTTCGGACGGAGTTTCTTGATGCGGGCGATGCCTTCGATCCCGTTCATGCCCGGCAACTCGATGTCCATCAAAACCACATCGGGTGAGTCGGAATGGATGTTTTTGATCGCATCCTCACATCGAAAATACGTATTGGCAATTTTGAAACCGTACGTACTATTGATCAGTAACGCGAAACCGTCGCGAATCAGATTATCATCCTCGACAATGCAAATCCGAATCGTCTGCGGACTGCGTAAAAGTTGAGTTACATTCATAGTGTGTCCATTAGAGTTTGCAAGAGTAAGAAACTACTTTTTTAGGGCCGGTTATTCCGTTATTACACCAACGGAATAAATGACTTTACGAAAGGAATGTCGATGAAGCGACGAGAGCGGGTATTCACCCAATGTGCGGGATATCCATCCGAAACAGGATGGTGGTGCCTTCCATCGTTTCGGACAGAATATCTACTTTTCCGCCGATTTTCTCGGCCCGGCTCCGAATGTTGTGTAACCCATTGCCGACGGTCGACCGGCTGCTTTTCTGAATGCCGATGCCATTGTCTTTCCATTGCACTTCGATGCGCCGGTTGAACATCGCAAAGTGAATCTGCGAAACCGTAGCCTGCGAATGCTTCAGGGTGTTGCTCATGGCTTCCTTAAACAGAAAAATCAGGTGACGGCTCGTGCCCACCGGCAGGATGGCTTTCCGCAGATCGTCGGTGATGCCAATGGCCTCAAAAGTGATGTGACTACGGTCGAAAACGTCGTCGCCGAAATCTTTCAGCCGGATGGCTATTTCCAGAAAATTATCGTGTTCGGGATTAATGGCCCAGATAAAATCCTTCGTGCCCTGGTAAAGCCGGTTGCTGTTATCGCTGATTTTCGTCAGCAGTGGTGAAATTTCCTCCCCGTGGCCGTTCAGTTTGCTTTTAATGATTTCGGTCAGCATCGAAATGCGGGTGATGGTGTTGCCAAATTCATCGTGCAGATCCTGAGCCGCCATTTTCCGGACCCGCTCGTTTTCGGCCAGCGTTACCCGCTCCAGTTCCAGCAGGTGTTCGACCTTTTTCTTGACGCGGTAATTGTAAACCAGCCAGATCGTTCCGCCCAGAACCGTTATGAGCAGAACCAGAAACCACCACGTTTGCCAGAAAGGCGGCAGTACGGTAATCGGAATCCGGAGCATGTTTGCATCACTCCATACGCCATCGCTGTTTGACCCCCGGACTTTCAGAACATAATCGCCGGGGGGAATATTCGTAAAACTCACATACCGGCGCGTGCCACTTTCAATCCACCCGTCGTGGAAACCCTCCAGCATATACGCATACTGGTTTTTGTGGGCATTGGTATAATCCAGCGCCGAAAACGAGAATGAAAAGAAATTTTCGCCCGGCTTGATCTCGATCCGGCCCTGGTTTGCCAGCAAACTATCGACATTGACCGGTTTTTCAAATTTCTTGAACGATGTCAAAACCGTGTGGGGTAAATGCCGGTTTTTAACCATACGCATCGGTCGAAAGCTAACCAGAGAGCCAATTCCCCCGAAAAACATTTCGCCATCCGGTGCCTGGTGGTAGGCGTTCATGTTGAATTCGTTGATGGTCAGGCCGTCATTGATGTCATAATTTTCAAACTGCTCTTTTTGCGGATCGAAACACGACAGACCGAGGTTGGTGCTCATCCAAATGCGGCCCTGCGCGTCTTCCAGCGCCCCGTAGACCAGTTCATTGGGCAAGCCATTGCGTTCGGTGTAGTGAATAAACTTCTCCTCCCCTTTTTCACCATACACCATCTTACTAAATCCTTTGTTGCTGCAAACCCAGAACCGGTCTTTGCTGTCGCGCAGAAAACCCAGCACCTGTTCGCCCATCAAGCTATTCGGATCCTTGGGATTATTCTCATAGTGGGTAATTTTACCGGTTTGTACGTTTAGTTTATTCAACCCAAAACCCGTTCCAACCCAAAGCATGCCCTTGCGGTCTTCCTGAATTGCGTAAACAATAAAAGCCCGCAGACTAGTTGAGTCTTTCGGGTCGTGGCGATACGTACTGACGGCACCGGTTTTGGCGTCGATTCGTCGCAGACTGGAATACCCTCCCACCCACAGATTGCTGGCCTGGTCTTCATAAAGACTCAGAACGCCGTCGCCTTTCTCGCTGCTTTTGGAGGAAATACCGGCCAACCGGCGGTCGAACCGGTTTCGTTGCCGGTCATACCGAAAAAGCCCTTCCATGGTACCAATCCACAAATTACCCTGACGATCTTCCCGCAGGCATTGAATCTTATCGCTGCCAATGCTGTGAGGGTCAGCCGGATTGGGCCGAAACCGCTGAATGGCCGATGTCAGCCGGTCGATTTGAATCAACCCTTCGTGCGTGCCAATCCACAGCTTTCCGGCATGGTCGGTGGTGACGGCAAACACCAGACCGGCCGCCGATGACTGCTGCCGGCTGGTGATGGTGGGCCACTGGCGGAAGGTGTTTTTGGAACGGCTGTAGAGCTGAACGCCCGCATCGAGTGTGCCAATCCAGACCACATCTTCCAGCGGTGCCGGACCTTCGTAAATCATGTTGATGGCCCCGGTTTTCAGTCCTTTTTTACCAAATAAATCTTCCTGAATGCGGTCCATGAAGCGAATATGCTGATCGCTGACAATTTTAAAGCGGCATATCCCATTCTGGCTTGTTCCGATCCACAGCGTTCTGTAGCGGTCGATGTGAATGGAGTTGATGGGCAGGTCACCGGTTTGCTCACCAATTTCGGGGTAAATTTCCGACTGCCTCAACGCGGGATTGATCCGGGCTATTCCGCCGGCGGTTCCGACCCAAACCGTGCCGAATTCATCGAGTGCCATCGTTTTCACCCAGTCATTGGGTAGCTGGTACGTCAGGTTGTCTACACAGCCCACCAGTGGTACCGGCACGGGCCGCCTTTGCTTCGGATCGGGTTTGGTGAGCGCCAGTTGCGCCAGACCTCTACCCGTGCCGATCCACAGCGTGCCGTTCTGATCGGTCAGGAGCGCGTTCACGACCTGGGCGCGCCGGTCGTCCTGGTTTTCGATGACGTAATGAATGACCTGGTAGTGGCTGGCATCTTTAAAAATCAGCCGCTTGAGTCCCAAACTGGTGGCCAGCCAAACCGTTCCGAAGCGGTCGGACGTAATGGCGTTGATGGTGGTCAGGCCAAACCGCTGCTGTTTGGGTTCCAGCAAATCCCGACACCGCCGGAAATGCCCCGTGACGGGGTCGTACTGATTTAATCCATTGACGGTTCCAACCCATATTTTGCCCCGGGCGTCTTCATACAACGACATGATCTGGTCGTGAGAAAGCGTGGTGCTATCGAACGGGTTGTGTTTATAGTGCGTAATCTGATAGCCGTCGTAGCGGTTCAGACCATCCTGGGTTCCGAACCAAACGTAGCCCCGGCTGTCTTTCAAAACACAGTAGACGCCACTTTGCGACAGGCCGTTGTCAACCGAAATCTGGTCCAGAAACTGCATCACCGGCCCGCGCGACTCGATCGAATTCCCCGCTGGCAAATTTTTAGTTGCCTGGGTGAACGCCGTCACCCCGCTCAGGCAGAGGAGCAGTATGCACAAATTTGTTTTCATTGGGTTTGGGGGATAAAATCCCCCTATTTCACAAATTTACGCCTTCTGATGTTTTTAATAAATCCCCCATATTGGGGTAAATGTAGAGCCGGTCTGCGGTCGTATTTTTGTAACCAATATGTATATTTAGTTTAGGTTAAGAAAGCAGTAAAAGTAGCCTTGCGTTGAACAGGGCTATTTTTATTTTCCCGGCCGGGCACGGCGAAGATTATCGCAGATAACCGCCGTGGCAATACCGACGTTCAACGATTCGGCCTGACCAAACCGGGGAATCGTAATCCGCTGATTAACAAGCTTCTCTACTTCCAAACTAATACCATTCGCTTCATTTCCCATCACAATGTAGCCCGACTTTCCAAAGTCCAGCGAATGCACGCTGGCGCCATCCAGGAAAGCACCGTATATGGGCCGATGGGGCAATTGACTCAAGTACGCATTTAATTCGCAGTAATACCAGTCAACCCGGGTAAAGGAGCCTTTGCTGGCCGAAATCACCTTAGGATTATACACGTCGGCAGTCGACAGGGAACAGATCAATTTTCGAATCCCGTACCAATCGGCAATCCGGAGGATGGTTCCGAGATTTCCGGGGTCACGGACATCGTCCAGAACCAGCACAAATTCGTCGGCTTCAGCTACTAAAAACCGGTTTTCTTTCGTTTTGGCAACAGCCAGGCAGGTATCGTTGGCAACCAGCGTGCCCACCCGTTTCAGCTCGTCGGCCGAAACCATTTCCAGGCGCACCCGTTGTTGATCCAACCGGCGGGCGTTTTCCTGGTAAAAAGACTCCGTTGTCAGCAGCAATTCGACTTGGTAATCCGACGCACTGAGTTCAAACACATTGATGGCCCCTTCCACCAAAAAGGCCCCATGTTCCTGCCGGTATTTTTTCTGATGCAGCGACTGAATATATTTGCTAAGCGATTTGGAAATCATGGGAAGAAATTACGAATGTAAGCGTATGAATTACAAATTAAGGAGAAGCAACGTCAGCAATCATCCAAAATTTGCAATTTCTACGGCTTATTTTTTAAGTATACTGACTGGCCTGATCGCTTCCCTGACGGGTTGTGTGAGTTCGAAGAACTTACAAAAAAACCAGTATCTGCTTTTTAGTCAGACCGTGCGCGGCAACCGGACGGTATCAAGCACCGAATTCGAAGCACTCATTCCCCAGAAGCCCAACCGCCGGATCCTTCGATTACCCATCACGCCCGCCCTCTGGTTTTACCGCCTGGGGTCACAAAGTTTCGATAAGGAAGCGGCCCAGCGGAACCTGGAGGCCAAACGCAAAGAGTATGACCAGTTTATCGAAAAACCGGACTCCACCCGGTCGCATCGGAAACAACTGAAACGGTTCAACCGCCAGCTGACCCGCCTGCGCCGGAGGGCCGAAGAAGGCAACTGGGTGATGCGTTCCCTCGGCGAACCCCCGGCCTATTTTTACGAACCGGAAGCCCGGGAAAATGCGGAGAAAATGCAGCGGTTTTTATTCAACAACGGCTTTATCCTGGGGAAAGCTTCGTATTCGGTCGACAGTAGTAAACTGCTCGGACGCCGGGTTCGGGTGACCTATAACATCACCGAAAATGTCCCTTTCCTCCTCAACAAGATAACCTACCAGATTGCCGACCCCCGGGTCGATTCGATTGTCCGGCAAACCCTCAGCCGCTCCACATTGAAATCCGGTGAACGCTACAATGCCGACAAAGTCGAAGCCGAACGTGTTCGGATCGAAGAACTGCTGCGGAACAACGGCTATTACAGCTTCTCGCGACAATATATACCGCTTCCGCTCGATGTCGATTCGGCACGAAACCTGAGTACGGACTCCTCGCATCGTAACCTGAATATTTTGGTCCGCATTGCCAACCCGCCCGGCCAGGCCCGACACCCGGTTTATACGATCGGTGAGGTTGATGTGCGCGTGGCACGGGCCGAGGATCGTTCGTCGCTCGACACGGTCAACTACAACGGATTACGGTTTCTGTTGGGCAAACAGAATTACGCCATTCGCTTGCTCGACAGCCGCATTTTTCTGCGGCCCGATAGTTTGTATCGTCTCAGAAATTACCAGGATTCCCAACGGCAATTGTTCTTGTTGAACCAGTTCCGGTTTGCCAACATCAGTTTTACGGATACGACCGGCAGACGCTTACGAACCCGGGTCAATTTAGTACCGATCGACAAGTACGAGCTGACGACCGAAGGCGGTGTTTTTGTATTGTATCAGGGGCAAGGGTATCCAGGGCCTTTTAGCAATTTTTCATTTCGAATTCATAATATATTCGGTGGGCTGGGAACCTTTGAAACGGCTTTGCGATACGGTTTTGAAGCGCAAACCGGTTATTCTTCGCTGAAGAGCTCGGTAGGATTTGCGCAGGAATTCGGATTAAATACATCTCTGATTTTCCCTCATATTGTTTTTCCCGGAAAAATCCGGTTTCTGTTCAACCGACTAAATCCGCGGACGCAGGTCAGTCTTGGCGTCAATAACACCAGTCGCCCTGAATACAGACGAAGAATATTAAGAACCGCCCTGTCGTATAACTGGCTAAAAAACAACAGTCATCAGTATAATTTTGTCGTTGCCGATATCAACTATTTGAATGCCACCATCAGGACCGGGGCCGTCGGCGATACGTTTCGGGCTTATTTAAACCGCCAGGATTCATTGGGCAGCACCATTCGGAATAGTTTTCGGAGTGCTTTTGCGTCGAGTATCGGCTTTACCTACACCTACAATACAAATGTGCTGGGCCAGAACCGGCGCGCCAATTTCCTGCGATTGTCGTTTGAATCGGGCGGAACAACCTTGAATCTATTCAATGATGAGAAGCTTCAGAAGTTCTTTAACACAACGCCAACGAGTGGGTTGCAATATTATAAATACCTGCGTGGTAGTATAGATTTTCGGCATTACATTCCTTTACGTCCAAAAACTTCACTGGCCTTTCGTTTCAACACCGGGTTGGTTTATGGCTATGGAACTAATAAAACAGCTCCCTACGAAAAACTTTTTTTTGCCGGTGGCAGCAACAGTATCCGGGCCTGGTTACCCCGCCGACTTGGTGCTGGTTCTGCTATTCCCTATACCCGCGACGACAAAGGTCTGGTGCCTGAATTCAATCCAAAGCGGCCCGGCCAGTTCCGTTACGATTTTGAACAACCCGGCGACATGATCATTGAATCTTCGGCTGAATTGCGAACTCATCTATTTCATTTAGGGGGTGATATCAACGGAGCGGTTTTCATGGACGCCGGGAATGTCTGGACCTTACGGGATAATGCGAATAGATCGGGAGAGAATTTTTCCCGCAACTTCATTCAGCAAATCGCCGTGGGTGCCGGTGTCGGGCTGCGCATCGATTTCTCTTTCTTCATCATTCGGCTGGATGGAGCCGTTAAAGTATACGACCCCGCCCGGTATTTCATCTACGATCCCGGCCAGAATTATTTTATCGAAGGTAAAAAGTCCGGCGATCTTATCGATGAGCGGTATTTTTTGCCCAAATTTCGGTTTGATAAAATGTTTCGGGGCCCCAACCCGCTCGTTATCAACTTCGGGATTGGTTATCCGTTCTAACGACGCCAGCCTGCGGTTACTTTCCTACCTGACAAACTGTCACATTCCCTAAAATCTTCGTAACTTTGAAACTTGGTTTTACAAGTTACCGGTTAACGCTGGTACGGTACATTCCCCGACATCGGGAACCGGCTGGTGGTAACTGACACGATAAATTATGGAACGCATTACGCAGACATTATCCATATTGACTGAAGCCGACAAGGAAAGCGCAGATGAACCCCGGGTGCTGGAAGACGAACTGGCGGTGGGCAAAAAACGGCTTTACATCGAAAGCTACGGCTGCCAGATGAATTTTTCAGATAGCGAAATTGTGGCATCGGTGATGCGGAATGCGGGGTTTGCCACCACCGCCAGTGCCGACGATGCCGACGTTATCTTCCTGAATACCTGCGCGATTCGTGACAATGCCGAGCAGAAAGTCCGCAACCGGCTGAAGCAACTCAATATTCTAAAAAAACGGAAACCGGAATTGCTGGTTGGCATGCTGGGCTGCATGGCCGAACGGTTGAAAGCCAAGTTGCTGGAAGAAGAAAAAATGGTGGACATCGTGGCCGGACCGGATGCCTACCGCGATATTCCGAAACTGGTGGAGGAAGCGGAATCGGGACAGAAAGCCGTCAACGTTTTTCTGTCACGCGAGGAAACCTACGCCGATATTTCGCCGATCCGCCTGAATTCCAACGGTGTAACCGCTTTTATTTCCATCATGCGCGGCTGTGATAACATGTGCAGCTTCTGCGTGGTGCCCTACACCCGCGGCCGCGAACGCAGCCGCGACGCGCACTCCATCGTCCGCGAAGCCCGCGATCTTTCGGCGGCTGGTTATAAAGAAGTTACCCTGCTCGGCCAGAATGTCGACAGCTACAAATGGACCTCGGAAGACGGTCTGGAAAACGTAAATTTTGCCCAGTTGCTCGAACGGGTGGCCCTGGTAGACCCCGACCTGCGCATCCGGTTTTCGACTTCGCATCCGAAGGACATCACCGACGAGGTGTTGCACACAATGGCGAAATACGACAACATCTGCAAATACATTCACCTGCCCGCCCAGAGCGGGAACGACCGGATTCTCAAGCTGATGAACCGGACGTACGACCGCGCCTGGTATATTCAGAAAATTGACCGGATTCGGGCCATTCTGGGCGAAGATTGCGGTATTTCGCACGATATGATTTCTGGTTTCTGTTCCGAAACGGAAGAAGAACATCAGGATACGTTATCCTTGCTGGAATACGTCCGGTATGATTACGGCTACATGTTTGCCTATTCCGAGCGTCCGGGCACGCCGGCGGCCAAAAAATACGCCGATGACGTACCGTACGAAGTCAAACTCCGTCGGTTGAACGAGATCATTGCCTTGCAACGTGAACTGTCGCTGGAACGCAATCAGCGGCACATTGGTCAGGTTCAGCGGGTGCTGATCGAAGGGTTTTCCAAACGCTCCGACGATTTCCTGTGCGGCCGTAATGACCACAACAAAATGGTGGTTTTCCCGAAAGGCGATTATCAGAAAGGCCAGTATGTCAATGTGTTGGTAACGGATTGCACCGCGGCAACACTGCGGGGCGTTACGGTTTAAGAGTTCTCCATTTCCAGTATTTATGAATTTAAAAGAAATCCAGTCGGTCAAGCTGCGGTTCGGCATTATTGGGAATGCGCCGGCGCTGAATTACGCCATCAACGTGGGCATTCAGGTGGCGGCTACGGATTTGACCGTACTGATAACGGGTGAAAGCGGAAGTGGAAAAGAGTCATTTTCGAAGATAATCCATAGCCTCAGCAGCCGCAAACACGGCCAGTTTATTGCCATCAACTGCGGAGCCATTCCCGAAGGAACCATTGATTCGGAGCTGTTTGGCCACGAAAAAGGGTCATTTACCGGCGCTGTCGATCAACGGAAGGGTTATTTTGAAACTACCAACGGCGGCACTATTTTTCTGGATGAAATTGGTGAAATGCCCATGGGGACTCAGGCCCGGCTTTTGCGGGTCCTCGAAAACGGGGAGTTTATCCGCGTGGGCTCCTCAAAAGTGCAAAAAACCGATGTTCGGGTCGTTGCGGCTACCAATGTCAATCTGCTGGCAGCCGTTGAACAGGGCAAATTTCGGGAAGATTTGTATTATCGGCTGAATACCGTGCCGATCTACGTGCCCCCCCTCCGCGAACGCGGGGAAGACATCGAGTTGCTTTTTCGGAAATTTACGACTGATTTTGCCGAACGCTACCGGATTGCCCCCATCCAACTGTCGGAAGCGGCCAAGTTGCTGCTGTTACGGTACCCGTTTCCGGGTAATATCCGCCAGCTAAAAAACATCGCCGAACAGACGTCCATTCTCGAATCGGAGAATACGAAAGTAATTGAAGCCGAAACACTGGCCAAGTATTTGCCGCCGGTTTCATCGCAGTCGCCCCAGTCGCCGATGGTGTTGCCGGGGGGGCATGCGGAAAATAATTTCTCGGAGCGCGAACTGCTTTACAAAGTTCTGTTTGACATGCGCCGGGACATGAATGACCTGAAACGGCTCGTACTCGACGTCCTGAAGAATGAAAAGAATGGGCACGAAATTCTCAACAACCACAAGGATTTATTCGATACCGTTCAGTCGAACGATTTGATGCCGGAACCCGAACAACCCGTAACCCGTCTGCTCCCACCGGCTAATTTGCTGGATGTCAACGAGTATGATGCAGCCGATGCCACCAGCGATGTAACGGTAGAAGACATTAGCCACGAGACTGAAGAAGATGATTCTTTATCGCTGGAGAAAAAAGAAAAGGAAATGATTGTCAAGGCGTTACGGCGGAACAACAACAAAAGAAAATACGCAGCCCAGGCACTCGGCATTTCCGAACGGACGTTATACCGGAAGATTAAACAATATCAAATCGATGAAGAAGGCTAAAAGAGTGAAAAGTGAAGACGGGGCCGCCCGGCGGTTAACAATGAAGAGTTATGCAGCAGGAGTAAAAAGCAATCTCGTCCGAGGTTTAGTTTTAGTCTTCATTCTTAACGCTTCACTCTTCACTCTCTCCTGCGGAAAATATTCCTTTACGGGCACGACGCTCGATCCGAATATCAAGACCATCACGGTGAATACCTTCACGACGTCGGCGGCTGGTGGTCCGGCCAATTTGACGTTGACATTTACCGAAAAGCTGAAAGAATATTACCAGCGCTACACCAACATGAAGGTGGTTCCGGCCAACGGCGACATTGTGCTCGAAGGTTCGATTACGGGCTACGATGTTTTGCCCGTTGCCGCAACGGCTTCGGATCAGGCGGCTCAGAACCGTTTGCAGATCACCGTTCAGGTGCGTTTTTCCAATTCGAAAGACGAAACCAAGAACTTCGACCAGCCTTTTTCATTTTACCAGGATTTTCCGGCGAATCAAACACTCACCCAAAGTGAAAGCCGCCTTGTACCCAAGATTCAGGATCAGCTGGTATTGGATATTTTTAACAAAACGGCCGCAGATTGGTAAAAACGCGGTTTTGCTTTGGAAATGGTTTCCTTTTACCCCGTTAATTTTAAGTGCTTTGCGAAGAGGAAACTGATAACAATTTGCTAAATTTGACCAAAGCGACATCACCTACCCGCCCCGACCATCCAATGAACAAATTGGACAAAGAAACTTTTTCCTTCTGGGTAACTCACCCTGAGGAGTTATTACCTTCTGATTTACAACAACTAAAGGAGGCCATCTCGGCTTATCCGTATTGTCAGTCGCTGTATTTGCTGGCCGCCAAAGCCACGTCCGTCCACCAGAAAAGCCACGCCATCGAATACATCCGGCAGGCAGCAGCCCACGCCCTGAGTCGCAATGCGCTCCGGAAATTGATCGAAAATGAATTTCAGTGGTCCGAAAATCTGTTGAGTCGCCTGAATGAGCTGTCGCTTAAACAAGTACCCATTCCGGACGATTACAAGAAAGAAAGCTACGAGTTGTTCAAACGGAAAGCCGAGGAAAGTCATACGTTCTTCTCCAATCCCATTTTTGATTTTGCCAAATCAGTCGGTGAGCTTCCCATCCTTGAAACACCACCGGACGACGGAAAAGACCAACCGGAAGCTATCGCCGAAATTTTGCCGATGATCGATGAATCGCTTATCGCCGAGACGGTGATTCAAACCACGCTGGAACAGCAGGAACCAGCCGCCGAAGAACCGGAAGCGGTTTCAGCGCCGGACCCCGAGCGCAACCGGCAACTGCGCATTATCGAGGATTTCATCAAACGGGAACCCATGATTCAGCGCCCGCGTCTGCACACCACCGAACAGGCCGATCAGGAAGATCTAACGCGCCGGATGCCGGTCAATTCGGGGGCACCGGTCACCGAAGCGTTTGCCCAAATCCTGGCCAGACAGGGCAAGTCGGAGCGCGCGATTGACATTTACGTGAAACTTATGTTGAAAAATCCGGAAAAAAAGGTTTATTTTGCGGAGAAAATTGCGGCTTTAAAACGGCCACAGGATCAGTAACGGATTCCTTTCAATAACCACAATACGCATACTAAAATAACCGCAAGGGCGAATCGAAATGCTAACGGCAATCATTGTATTAATTTGTATCTGTACCGTACTGCTGATTTTGGTGGTACTCATTCAAAATTCAAAAGGGGGCGGTTTGTCCGGTGAATTTGGGGGCCTGGGTTCCAACCAGTTAATGGGTGTCAAGAAAACAACCGATTTGCTGGAACAGGTTACCTGGGGACTTGGCATCGCCATCATGCTGTTAACGCTTTCGACGTACATCGTGGTCGACCGGAATCCCGTTGGTGCCAGCATCAATAGCGCTAACGTCGACGCTGCGGCTACCAAAACCGTTCCGGGTGCAGGCTTGCAAGCGCCAGCCCAGAAACAGCCGGCGGCTCCGGCCACGGCGCCACAAAGCGGAACGGCGGCTAAATAGTCCTGCCATACAGAAAGAATCGTTGAACTTTAAGGTATTGACTTTCAGGCCCGTAGGAATTAATAAACCCTGCGGGCCTTTTTTTGATCATAATTTTTGATTCAGAAAGTATAAACCCGCGGATCGGTTTCGTTGTAAATGAAGGTTTTGCATCCTGAATCTTCGTCCAGCCTGATGAGAAAAAGTGCCCTTGCCCCGTTTGCCGTCATTGTTTGCCTGTTCACTGCCTCCTGTCATCGTCCCTACGCACGATACCAGCCCATACCCGTTGAATCCTTCCGCTCGTCGGGGAAACCCGAAACGGGGCCGACAGCGAGTGATTCAGCCGTTGTTCGGGCCACGGAATTAACCGCTGAAGCTCCGGAACCGGAACCCTCTCAGCCGGACTTTTACGCTTCCGCGACGGGTATTCCACCCACGCAAACGGTTCAGCAACGCGCTCGTCAGGCTACTACAGCGCTGGTCAATTCATCAGCCCGCGCTTCCGAAACCAGCGCCTTGCCGCAACCCCGGCCAAAAACCGGTAAGAAAAAGACCTTGCGTGAAATACTGGGCCTAAAGCCCCGGAAGAAACTCAACTGGTGGCAACGCATTCCGTGGCAACTCAAGGCGTCGGTTCCGGTTATTGGCGTTGCCATTGTTTTTGCCGTTCTCAACATCAGCATTCTCGCCATCATCTTCGGGCTGTTAGGGGCCTTCCTGCTCATTCGCGGGCTTAAGAAAACATTCCGCGTTCGTCGTCCGTGGTTTTAAACGGCAGTTAATCCATTTGGGTAGGCAAGCGCTCCCGTTCGCCATTTTTGCGGTGGAGACGGTACATGATCGACAACACCACATTGTCCTTTCCACCGTTTCGCACCGGAGCCTGGTCGTATTGATTGATCCAACCCGCCTGCAAAATCCAGTGGCGGTCGATCTGATAGCCTAAGCCCGCATAAATCCGGTTGCGCTCCAGGTGAGGAGCTTTGAAGTTCAGAAAAAGTTCGTCATAAATCGAGACAAAAACGGTTTTGGGCTTAATGGTCGTTCCATTTAACGGAATGATCATGTTCATCCGGTAACGAACCCGGTTGCGGAAGCGGCCCTGAATGGCCAGATTTTCCGGCGACGACTCGCCGAACCAGCGCTGCTCAACCCGGTAGCGGTGTTCAAATTTTAACCGGTCGACATTCTGGCTCATCGTGATCTGTTCCCACAACCGGGTTTCGATCTGCTGCGGGCCAGCCTCCAGATCCCGGTAGTTATACGTCTGGTACCGACCGGTGGCAATCATGGCCGAAAAAGCCGGTCCTAAATCGTAACTGATTCCGCCTTTTACTTCGAAATAGTTTACCTGATCGAAGAGCGCATTGGCTCGCACCTGAGCCTCGGCAAAACCGCCCCAGCCCCGTTCACGTGCCGGGAGTTGCACCGTACCGATAAACCACGTACCCAGCGGATGCTGCTGGGCCAGCGCGAAGGATGGAAGCAGAAAAAAGCAGATTCCCGCCAATCGCCGGAACAACGTCAAAAAAATGGTACCGGGCAAACCGACCCGTTGGGGAACAACAACGGCGACGATTTGCGGGAAGTGGAAAGATCGAATCATTCAAAAGCGGACTTGGTGTCGTGATTTCCGACAAAAATACGAAACTCACCGCAACCGAAAAAAACCGCCAGGGCCGGAAAGATCAGCTAATGAATCGAAAGGTGAATGGATACTTGTAATATTCGCCATTGTTGGCTTTCATCCCGGCGATGATGGAAAAAACCACACTCAGAATACCCAGCACGATCAGAATTGGAACGCCAATGACGACAATAATCAGCAGCAGAGCCACACAGTAAGCAATGGTCATCGTAATCTGGAAATTAACGGCTTCTTTCCCGTGATAATCGACAAAAGCTGATTTATCCTTCTGAATCTGCCAAACCACAATGGGTCCGATAATATTACCAAAAGGAATAATGAAACCGGCCAGTGCGCTCAAATGCGCCAGCAAACCCCACATCCGCTCGTCGGAAGGGCTCAGGGGCGTTATGGGAGACGGAGGAGGCAGCGGGTTGTTATAGGGTTGATTTTCCATATGGGTAAGTGATTTAGTTACAGCCAAGTAAGGCGAAAGAAATGATTTTCGCAATCTTTGTTTAAAAATCAGTTTGCTGCACCGAATTCACCACGAATACAACAAACACACCAACAACTACGGCGATATTGTGTGGTGGGATATGCTGTTTGGAACCTATCAAAATCCAAAGGCGTTCAACTCATCGTGTGGTTTTGATAACGACAAAGAGCAGCGATTGGGCGAAATGCTGCGCTCTCGGGATGTTCACAAAAAGCCCGCCAGATCTAAAAAATGAAACCGGTTATTACCCTCGAATACTGCCCGAAATGCGGCTGGTTGATGCGCTCCGCCTGGATGGCGCAGGAAATTCTAACGACCTTCACCGACGACATTCACGGCGTGATGCTGCATCCCTCCGAAATCAGCGGACGGTTTTCGGTGCAAATCGATGGACAGAAGATCTTCGACCGGAAAGAAGCCGGTCGTTTTCCGGAGATCAAGGAGTTGAAGCAACTGATTCGGGACGTGGTGAATCCGGAAAAATCGCTGGGACATTCGGATAAAAAATGAGGGATCTGGTAGTCAGATCCCTCGCTACGTTCTAACCGAGTTCAATCACCCAATCGTCCTGCACAACCACCATGCCCTCTTTCAGAATCACCTGCTTGACGGTTCCGGCTTTGGGAGCGGCCACGATGCTTTCCATTTTCATGGCTTCAATTACAAACAACGGCTGGTTCTTGGTGATCACATCACCCGGTTTTACCAATATTTTCGTCAGGCGGCCCTGCAACGGAGAACCCACATCGCCTTCCTTGCTGACTTTTGCATTCGCCTGAAAATCAACTTTCTGCGACTTATCCCGCACCTGAACCTGGCGGCTTTGACCATTGAGTTCAAACGTAACCATCCGATTGCCCTGCTCATCGGGTTCCGAAACGTAGAGCAGCCGCACGAGAATGTTTTTACCCTCGTCGATTTCAATCAGAATTTCCTCATTTTCTTTCAGGCCGTATAAAAATGCCGGAGTCGGAATGATGCTGACGTCGCCGTGTTCTTCGATGGCTTTGTAATATTCCTCGTATACTTTCGGATACATCTGGTACGAGAGGTAATCCAGAAAACCGTCGTTCTGCGGAAATTTCTCTTCAAATTTCTTGAAGTCTTCCTCAAAATTGATCGGGCTCAGTTTTTCGTTCGGGCGACCGGTCAGCGGTTCTTCACCCTTCAGAACGATCTCCTGAATTTCGTGCGGGAAACCGCCATAGGGTTGGCCGAGTTCACCCTTGAAAAACCCTTTTACGGATTCCGGAAACGAAAGCGATGCGCCCCGTTTCAACACGTCTTCGGCGGTCAGGTTGTTCGATGTCATGAACAAAGCCATGTCACCCACTACTTTTGACGAGGGCGTCACCTTGACAATATCTCCGAACAACTGATTGACAATCACGTAGTTTTTCTTGAGTGTTTCAAATTTATCACCCAGGCCCAGCGCAATCGACTGCGGTTTCAGGTTTGAATATTGACCACCCGGAATTTCATTCTGATATACTTCCGCGCTACCGGCTTTCATGCCCGACTCGAACGGATAATACCATTCGCGAACATCTTCCCAGTAGTTCGAATAGGCATTCAGGGAGTTCAGGTCGATTGCACTTTCGCGCTCGTGACCCTGCAACATCGCCACAACCGAGTTGAAATTAGGCTGTGAAGTCAAGCCCGACAAGGCCCCCAGCGCACAGTCGATAATATCGACGCCGGAGTCGACGGCTTTTAAATACGTCGCGGCCTGAATCGACGAGGTGTCGTGCGTATGCAGGTGAATGGGAATGCTGACGGCTTGCTTTAACTCACGAACCAGCACTTCGGCGGCCAGCGGTTTCAGCAAACCGGCCATATCTTTAATTGCCAGCAGGTGAGCCCCTTCGTCCTCGAGTTGGCGGGCCATATCGAGGTAATATTGTAGCGTGTATTTTTTCTGATCCGGAGCCAGCATGTCGCCGGTGTAACAAATCGCGGCTTCAGCCAGCGCATCGGTTCGCTCACGCACAGCCCGGATGCTGACCTTCATGGCTTCGACCCAGTTCAGCGAGTCAAAAATCCGAAAAACGTCGATGCCGGTTTCCCACGATTTTTCAACGAATTTCTCAATCAGGTTGTCCGGATACGCCGAATAGCCCACGGCATTGGAGCCCCGAAACAGCATCTGCAAGAGCATATTGGGCATGGCTTCGCGGAATTTCTTCAGACGCGTCCACGGGTTTTCGTGCAAAAACCGCATGGCAACATCGAACGTGGCTCCTCCCCAAACTTCCATCGAGAATAATTCCGGATGGTTTTTGGCAAAGCCTTCGGCCACATTCAGCAAATCCTGCGTCCGAACCCGGGTTGCCAGTAGCGATTGATGGCCATCGCGGAAAGTCGTGTCGGTATACAAAACCGGCTTCTGATCGCGTACCCACTCGACGAATTTTTCCCGGCCCAGTTCCGTCAAACGGTCTTTATTGCCTTTGGGATAAGCTCCATACTGGTCAAAAATCGGAATAACCGGCGTCCGGAATTTCTGGGCCGGGCCTTTCGATCCCGGTTTCACTTTCACTTCCGGGTTGCCGTTGACGATCACATCCGCCAGGTAATTCAAGGCGCGCGTTGAACGGTCTTTCGGTTTGCGAAGATCGAACAGTTCAGGATGGTTCTCGATAAATGAAACCCGGGCGTCACCGGCCTGGAAAATCGGGTGGTCGATCACGTTCATCAGGAACGGGATGTTGGTTTTCACGCCCCGAATCCGGAATTCGACCAGTGCTCTTTTCAGCCGCTGGGTAGCCCCCCGGAGCGTCCGGCCCCGCGCCGAAACCTTCACAATCATCGAATCGAAATACGGCGAAATTTTCACACCGGGATACGAACTTCCTTCGTCGAGCCGGATGCCAAAACCGGCGGCATTGCGGTAAGCGATGATCGTTCCAAAGTCGGGCCGGAAACCGTTGGCCGGGTCTTCGGTCGTAATCCGGCACTGAATGGCGTATCCATTGAGCGGAATTTCGTCCTGGTGGTTGATGTAAATGCCGTTGTCCGACAATTTATAGCCCATCGCCACCAAGATCTGCGTCCGCACCAGGTCGATACCCGTCACTTCTTCCGTGATGGTGTGCTCGACCTGAATCCGCGGATTCACCTCGATAAAGTAGATATTTTCCTGCTTATCGACCAGGAACTCCACCGTACCGGCATTGGAGTAATTGGCCTGGCGACCAATTTTCAGGGCGTATTCGTAGAGCTTGTTTTTAGTCTGCTGTTTTAGCCCAAACGATGGCGCAACTTCGACAACCTTCTGAAAACGACGCTGAACGGAGCAATCCCGTTCGTATAAGTGAACAATATTCCCGTGCGTATCGCCGAGCAACTGGACTTCAATGTGCTTGGGGTCGATGACGAATTTTTCCAAAAAGATCGTGTCATCCCCAAAGGCATTCCGGGCTTCGTTGCGGGCTTCGTTGAATGATTTTTCAAACTCCTCTTCCTGCCGAACCACGCGCATACCGCGCCCTCCCCCACCGGCCACGGCTTTGATCATCACCGGAAAACCGATTCGCTTCGCTTCCGATAGAGCAACGGCGTAGTCCGATATATCGATCCGGCTGTCAGGTATCATCGGTACGTCAGCCGTAGTCGCCAGGTTTTTAGCCCGCACTTTATCACCCAGCGCTTCCATTGCTTCGGGCGTTGGTCCAACGAAGATGATTCCTTCTTCCCGACACCGGCGCGCCAAGGTTACATTCTCCGACAAAAAACCGTAGCCGGGATGAATGGCGTCGATTTTTTTATGTTTTGCCAGTTGAATGATGCCTTCAATGTTCAGATAGGGTTTCAGCGGTTCATCATCGCGACCAATCTGGTAGGCTTCATCGGCTTTGTAGCGGTGAAGCGAGTAGCGGTCTTCGTAGGTGTAAACGGCGACGGTGGTGATTCCTAACTCGGTGGCGGCCCGCATGATGCGGATGGCGATTTCGCCCCGGTTGGCGACGAGCAGGCGTTTAATCGGGCGAATGTAATCTTTCATGTGTCCCAAAAAAAGCAGGATGGGTTTTTGAAACTGGTGAACAATGCAGCAAGTTTATTGAAAAGTTTGTAAAAATCAGGTTTTACCGAAGGTTCATCGGAAAAGCATGGTTTTTCGTGAAATATTACATCTTTACAAGTTTCATCGTCGGGTACAGATCAGTTGATAGAAAATCGCCCTTTCCCGTAAAATAGGGTTCATTAATCTACTTCTTTTTTTCATTAGAAACTTAAAATCATCGCAGTGATAAAGAAAATGACTCGCTTTCAATGCTGCTTTAGTCGTTGTACTAGCGCAATCGCCCGTGTTTAAAAATTTCCCGGGCCGTTGGATTACTATTTCTTGTTTATGATCGCCATGGCTTAAAAATTGAGGAGATTACCTTCAAGCGCCTAATTCTTAACTCTATGTGGCTTTACATCTCCCTCCTGTCTTCGCATGGAGAAAAGTTTACGGTCAAACTTTATTCCACGGAGATTGAGCATCAAATGGAGTTGATCAATCAATTTTTCGTAGCTGACTTTAAAATGATCAGTGCTTTCCTCATCGATAGGGAGGGAAAACGGACGGACTTACCCCTGGAAGCTTTTGATGGAAAACCGATTGCCGATTCGATGAATAACTTAACAACGGAGTATTTGCAGGTTTTAAACTCCTAGTTACCGACGGTATAAAGGTGGGCAGCGGCCCGGTTATCGACCAACCGCTGCCCGGTTCAATTCTTAAACCTTCACCAATTTCCAGCGTCCCCGGCGGAACACCAAAACCGCAATCACCGCCAGCAAGGATTCACTGATGGCCACCGACCAGAACACGCCTTCGGGTCCCCATCCGGCCGTCTCGGCCAGCAAATAGGCCAGCGGTATTTCAATCACCCAGAAACAGACCATGTTGATGAGCGTGGGCGTTCGGGTGTCACCTGCCCCGTTTAACGCCTGACTAATCACCATACCGTAGGCAAAAAAGACGTAGCCTAAACAGAATATCCGCAGACATTGTACGGCAATCTCAACCACCCTGGGGTCCCGGTTGAATAGACCAACAATCTGGGTTGCTCCGGTATAAAACAAAATACCGACACCCAGCAGAAACAGCATGTTGCAAAAAGCCGCCCGCCAGGCCGACGTCTCGGCGCGCTCGGGTTGTCCTGCCCCCAGATTCTGGCCAACGAGCGTTGCTGCCGCGTTGGCCATTCCCCACGACGGCATGATCGTGAATATCATGATCCGGATGGCAATGGTGTATCCGGCCACGACATCGCTGCCGAACGTCGACAATATACGCGTCAGGAATACCCAACTGGCCGAACCCACCAGAAACTGAGCCGTTCCACCGGCAGCCAATCCGAGCAGGTTCCGGATGATGGCGGTATGCGGTTTGAAATCAGCCGCGTGAACTTGCACAATCCGGCCATTTCGCATGAGGCTATACCACTGATAAACCGCGCCCGCCGAACGACCAATGGTGGTTGCAAAAGCCGAACCAATGACACCCATTTCGGGCACAGGTCCCCACCCGAAAATGAAAATGGGGCACAGCACGATATTCAGGCCGTTGGCCAGCCAGAGTGAGCGCATAGCCGTGGAAGCTTCACCGGCACCCCGTAAACAACCACTCAACGTATACAGGAGAATGATAGCGGGCGAACTGGCAAAGATCAATCGTGTAAAGCCGGAACCCCGGGCAATAAGTTGTGCATCGGCGCCCATCAGCCGCAAAATATCCTCCGCAAATACCGCCCCCGGAATACCGATCAGGAGCGCTACCACAATGGAAACGAGAATAACCTGCGCCACCGATTTGCCGGCTTCACGGGCATTGCCTTCGCCCACCCGGCGGGACACCAAAGCTGTGGCTGCCGTACTCAATCCGATAGCAATGGAATAGACAATGGTCAGAACTGACTCGGTCAGGCCAACCGTGGCCACGGCTTCCGTACTGATTTTAGCAACAAAGAAAACATCGACAACCGCGAAAAGGGATTCCATCACCATCTCCAGCACCATCGGAACCGACAGCATGAAAATGGCCCGGTTGATACTACCGGAGGTATAATGGTTTTCTGTACCGCGTAATGCGGCTAGTAACAGGCGAATAAATTTCGTCATGGATGAAAGAAAGAGTAAACAGGCGACAGAATCGCCGTGTAGTAAAACAGCTTGAATAGGAAATTTCAGACCGGCGGTCAATCAGACCGGGCGATTGAATCAGACGTGGAGGGGCCCGTTAAAGGGTAGCGGTGTTCATCGGCTTTGAGCTTTGAGACTGCAAATGTACGGAAAGATTCCGGCCAAAAAAGAAGGGTTGAGCAAACGGTATTTTTTTTGAAATTTTTTTGTTAAATTTGCACTGCTTAAAGTAGTACGCCCATGAATAGTTCTGCCGATTTCGGCCCCTTCCGCTTCTTCTAAAAAACCGTTTGTGTATTCTGCGGTTGTAATTCTTATTCCCATTAGTAAATTAAGGTTTTTGAACCAGCTACGACTGGATTGCCGGAGTGTTTCTTGCGCGGCAAAGGTCCCAAAAGCTCGTTCAGAACCTTTGTAAATCCATTCCATTATGATTGAAAATCACAAACAGCCCGAAACCGCTGTCCTGGTGGCATTGGTAACTCAAAAGCAGTCGGCCGAAAAAACCCAGGAATACCTGGACGAACTGGCTTTTCTGGCCCAGACTCTGGGCGTGATTACCGTTAAATCGTTCGTACAGAAACTTGAACAACCCGATACGCGAACCTACGTTGGAAAAGGGAAACTGGAGGAAATCAGTACGTTCGTGACTGAAAATCCGGTCGACATGGTCATTTTTGACGACGACTTGAAACCCTCGCAGGTTCGCAACCTCGAAGCGGCTTTTACCGACGTAAAAGTGCTGGACCGAAGTTTACTGATTCTGGATATATTCGCCATGCGGGCGCAAACCGCCCAGGCCAAATTGCAGGTCGAACTGGCTCAGTATCAATATATGTATCCGCGTCTGACACGGATGTGGACCCACTTGAGCCGGATGAAAGCCGGTGTTGGTACGCGCGGGCCGGGTGAAAAAGAACTGGAAACCGACCGCCGGATTGTGCAGGACCGGATTGCTTTTCTGAAAGAGAAGCTGGAAAAAATTGATAAACAGAGCTATACCCGCCGAAAAGAACGGGACCGGCTGGTGCGCGTATCGCTGGTTGGCTACACGAACGTGGGCAAATCGACGCTGATGCGGAGTTTGGCCAAAGTGGATGTTTTTGCCGAAAACAAGCTGTTTGCAACGGTCGATTCAACCGTTCGGAAGGTCGTGCTGGGTAATATTCCCTTTCTGCTGACGGACACCGTCGGTTTTATCCGGAAATTGCCCACCACGCTGATCGAGGCCTTTAAATCGACACTGGACGAGGTTCGCGAAGCCGATATTCTGTTGCATGTTGTGGATGTCTCGCACCCGTCTTTTGAGGAACACATTGGCGTTGTGAACGATATTTTGTCGGAAATTGGCGTCGGCGGAGAGGCCGGTGAAAAGCCGACGATTCTGGTTTTCAACAAGATAGACCAATTTGAACCGCGTGACGAGTGGATGCACCAGGAAGATGATTTTGACGACGATTTGCCGGTAGCGATTCGGAAGCAAACCGCACTCGATTATTTGAAAAAGACGTATTTGACCCAGAAAGCCGAACACGTAGTTTTCATTTCGGCAGAGACGCGCGAAAACATCGAAGAGTTGCGTAACTTGCTGTATGCCATGGTGAAAGAGAAGCATTATGCCATCTACCCCAACTGGCTGGATGTTCCGCTGAGCGACTGGGCTGAGCAAGCCAATGATACCGGTGATTTTGGTAAATAACAGATTTCTAAGCATTTTTGCGGAAAATACCCCAAGTCCAACCTGTAAGGTGTACCTGCCTTACAGGTTTTTTCTGGTCTCATAGTTCAACGGATAGAATAGAAGTTTCCTAAACTTTAGATCTGGGTTCGATTCCCGGTGGGACCACGAATATACCGAAAAAGTGCCTATACAGCTTGTATTGGCACTTTTTTTTATTCCCCAGTTGTCACTTGTTATGGAATTGAGTTCAAAAGAGGTCAGAACATTGGCCTTTGACTGAATTGAATGAACCGTTTTTACGGTTTATCTCCTGCTTATCAAGTTAGACATCCTACCCGTTCATTCATTACCTTTTTCTTTGATGCTATCGGGGTTGAGATAAGGGAGTTGGTATTTTGGGGAAGAGATCATATCACTCCACCGCCAGAACAAAAAAGGATCTTTTCTAAAAAGACGATACAAAACGGTATCAGATGGATGTTCATGCTTATAAGCATCGAATCTTCTCACTACAGATTCATAGGTTCTGTGTTTTAGAGGCATCTCAAAATCCTCAAATCCACCCGATGGAGTGGCATACTGGTACGATTTAAATCCCTCAAGAAAGAGAACAAAAAATGGCTTTACCGGTTGCGTGTTTGACAGGAAAATAAGGATTACCACCATTAAAAAGCGTTTCAACCTTGTATTTAATCGACGTAATCCAGTCATTCCGCAAAATCAAAACGGTAGAAGTAAACTAAAAGGCCGGTCTGTATGACCCAACGTAGTTGGCTAGCTAGGTATTTAATCGGGGTTTTATTTAAAAATGAAGTAACTGATAAAAATTACTAAGACAATATTTTGGACATTTAATTTGAAGTTTATCTGGCATACTATTGAAATCCTGACAACCAGATAAAACAGAAATAAACCCGTAATTACCGGTAATGTGTAGAGCCCCCAACCCAGTAAACTGCTTATACGCCCTTCATCATTCGGATTAACAACGTTCATCACGCCGGCCAGTATTCGCATGACTACCGGAGCCAATAAACACGGATATAAAAGCATGTCGCGACTCCGTTTCAGTTGATTATAAAAATAAATTGCCTGTACTACAGTAAAAATCGGACCAGCGAGTGTGATCGGTATCTCATGCCAAGCTTGCACATAGACATGCCGAACGAAGTGAGCTGGATTTAAGTTCGGACTGAAATGTTCTCCCAGAAGTTCACTTGTAAGCCAGTGGGCGAACCAATGCAGAACAACCGTCCCAACTACCACTGCTGTTGTTAGCAGGCAATACGGCATATGCCAGACGGGTCTGAAAATTACTTTCGGTGGGATAGGATCCATGTCATTTTTTTATATCCCCGGCCAGGAGTTCGCCAGCGTCGTGTCCAAAGTACACAAAATCCCTTATTCAATTTGACGAGTCCCCTTCTTAATTTTCTAACTCAGATTGAGGATAAGGCTGAAACTGTAGTATCATTTTCAGGGCCGTTCCCTTATTACCGGCACGATCATCCACCACCCTTTTAATTACCTGGTTTCAACCAGTGACTTTGTTACTAAAGCAACATGACGATAATGGTTAAAATGGCCCGGCGCTTAGGTTGGGCCATTTTTTATGCCGACATCAGACTGTATTAAGGTGGACCGTTCTCTTACTTGTTTTTTAATTGTTTCGGTTTCTAACCCGCACTTTTTTCTTTACCAGCCGTTTCGTAGCCTTCTTTATCTGCAAAATATCCGTTTATTTGGTAGACCATTGTATTCCAGAATTCAATTATGCTTCTGTTCAGCCTTACTCTAAACTTTGGATTCGCGGTTATTATCCTGAACTATTGCCATGATCTACCACCGCCTTACCGGAAGAAATACTTTTGGCTACTCTGTCTGATCCTATTGAATCTACTCCTGCTGGATTACGCATTTCAACCCATCGGACGGTTTTAAGTGGGGAATTTAATACGTAGAAATAGGCCGCATAATGAATACTCATTTGCAAAAACGCAGGAGGTAACAACTGTTTATTACCCGGATTTTAACCTGCCAAGGCGAAATGTATGGTTACGGAAAGTGGAAATGAGGTTATTTCGACTGGATTTACGGCTGAGAAATTCCGCTTCTTAAATGTAATTAAGGATAACCGTTATATCTTTTTTATACGGCTTGTTATCAATTCCTTTTTTCCGGTAAACGTAGTGTGTTCGTTGTAAATTTTCAGCAAAATTGATTCATCGTTCTCTCTATCGACTCAATTTACCATTTAGTCCGCACTCAACATGATTCTATTTGATCCCGTCCAAAATGAGCAGGTCCGCAAGCGATTCGATACCAATTGTTCTTTGCTAAAAGACAGAATAAAATCCCTACTGGTCAAAAACGAACAAATCGTGAGTAGGTTGCAGCAAAAAATTGAAAGAAATAAAGCCTTTCAAAGTCGGTTTAATGCATTGGATTAGGAATGACTATAGCCGCTACCGGGGTCGGCCCCGAACCAATCCAATGGCAATTAAAATAATCATCGAAACCACCAGACCTTTGGCAATCCACTCCCTATGGCTTGACGGTTCTATAGGTTGCGGTTTTAATTTGGAGTGATCGATAGGATTATGCAGGTACATATCCGTATGTATGGCCGCATCGTTCGTCATTTTAGCATCCACCTGAGAATCGAACCGTACCGACTGTTCATAGGCATAGTCCAGAACTTTAAAGGCCGGGATTAACAAAATAAGTAACATGAGTATTTTCATACCCAGTAAGACGGAACGGCTTCCCGGAAGTCACGTCAACGTACCGGCTTTCGCCTAAATAGTTACATGAGCGGTTTTCCTACTCCGTCAATGGGGCCGTACGGATGGTATCGCGAAACCGCTCGATCCGCCCGAGGTCGATCTGGTTGATTCCCCATTTCGCCAGCGCGTCGGGTTTGCCTTTGAGTTCGTTTACGAGTCGGGTGAGAGCCGTTTGAACCACGTCTACTTCTTTTTGCGTCGTCTCAATCGTCAACTTCATTGCTTAAGGAATTAATCGTTTTCAATAGTGTCAATTATTTTGCCATCTTCACAGAATACCGCCTTTCTATTTCTTAAATAGGACCGATTTGTCAAGAACTTTAGCTAGCGGTATTTTCCACGTCGGTCTCTGGTCAGTATGAAACCCAATCCCTTGCCTTTTGTAGAAATCCGGCTGGAATATAACCATAAAACCGCCCGTATTGAACGAACAAAAGCCCGTCATCATGAAAAAACGAACTTTTCTTAAGCTGTCGTCAAGCTTGCTGGCAACACCGGCGCTTCCTTCGTTCGCAAACTGGATAGCTGATGAAAAAATGAAGAACTGGGCCGGTAATTATCAATACAGCACAAACGAGCTGGATCAGGCCAAATCGCTCCAGCAGGTGCAAAAACTGGTTCGAGGCCATGCTAAAATGAAAGTGCTGGGTACGCGCCATTGCTTCAACGGCATTGCAGACAGCACCCATCACTTCGTTTCACTCGTAGAAATGAATCAGGTGCCTGAGCTGGATCCAAAGGCTAAAACCGTAACGGTTGATGCCAACATGAAATATGGCCATCTGGCCACTTACCTCGACAGCAAGGGATTTGCCCTCCACAATTTGGCCTCCCTACCCCATATTTCCATTGCTGGTGCCTGCGCTACGGCCACCCACGGTTCGGGCGTTAAAAACGGCAATCTGGCAACGGCGGTAACCGCGATGGAAATCGTTCTGGCCAGTGGCGAGGTGCGAACCTTATCGCGCGCCAAAGACGGCGAAGCCTTTCGGGCGGCAGTGGTACATCTGGGCGGTTTGGGCGTGGTCACCAGAATCACGCTCGCCATTCAGCCGACGTTCCAGATGCGGCAATATGTCTACGAAAACATGCCGCTGGAACAGGTGAAAAATCATTTTGACGCCATCGAGTCGAGTGCCTACAGCGTGAGCCTGTTTACGGACTGGCAGAAGAAACGCGTCAACGAGGTCTGGCTGAAAGAGCGCGTCGAAAAAGGCAAACCGTCCGTTGCCAAACCGGAGTTTTTTGGCGCCAAACTCGCCACGAAGAACCTGCATCCGATTGCCGAATTGTCTGCCGTCAACTGCACCGAGCAATTGGGCGTGCCTGGTCCGTGGTATGAACGGCTGCCCCACTTCCGAATGGGGTTCACGCCCAGCAGCGGCAAGGAGTTGCAATCGGAGTATTTTGTTCCCGCCCGCAACGCCGTCGAAGCCATTCTGGCCGTTGAACGCCTGCGCGACCACATCAGTCCGCACCTGATGATTTCGGAAATCCGCACCATCGACGCGGACGATTTCTGGATGAGTCCGTGTTACCAACAGGCCTCGGTTGCCATTCACTTTACCTGGAAACCGGATTGGGCTTCTGTCAGAAAGGTCTTGCCGCTGATTGAAAAGGAACTAGCTCCCTTTAAGGTGCGGCCCCATTGGGGCAAGTTGTTTACGCTCTCGCCCGCCGTTCTTCAATCCCGGTATGAGAAATTACCAGAATTCAAAAAACTCCTGGCCGACTACGATCCCACGGGGAAATTCCGCAATGGGTTTCTGGATACGAATCTGTTTAGCAAGTAAGTTTACGGTATTCGGTTTACGGTGGCTGACGCGTGCAACTAAAGGCGCTAGCCACCGAATACCGTAAACCGTACGCTGCTACGCCGGTACCGGGTCATTCACGGTTTTCTTCCGCGAAACCGCCCACAGACCGAGGTACGTAAACAGGCCGTTGAGCACCAGCCGCTCAAAGCCAAATTTGTACCCATTGAACCACTCCGCCGAATGGTTGTTGACAAACAGCGTCAGCAAGGGCGAGGCCAGGCAAATCAAGGGCACCAGGCCGTCGCGGACGGGCCGGTTGGTAAATAATCCGAACGCATACAAGCCGAGTAAAGGACCGTAGGTGTAACCGGCCAGATCGAAAACCGCCGTCACCACATCCTGACTGTTCAGCCGATTGAAGACCAGAATAACCAGGTAAAACAAAACCGAAAACCCGATGTGAACCCAGTGCTTGATCCGTGCCCGTTCGGTTTCAGGACGCCCTTCCACACTCATAAAATCGATGCAAAACGACGTGGTCAAAGCCGTCAGCGCGGAGTCGGAACTGGCGTAGGTAGCGGCCGTAATGCCCAGCAGGAACGTAATACCAACCACCATCCCGAAATGATTGAGGGCCAGAAGCGGATACAAATCGTCGGTTTTGGCCGGAATGGCAATCCCTTTGGTCGTGGCGTATAGATAGAGCAAAGCGCCCAGTGAGAGGAACAGAAAAACGACCACGGAGAACGTTCCCGTAAACCAGAGCATGTTTTTCTGGGCCTCGCCGATGTTTTTGCAGGTCAGGTTTTTCTGCATCAGATCCTGGTCCAGACCGGTCATGACAATGGCAATGAAGATGCCGGAGATAAACTGCTTGAAAAAATTTTTCGGATCGTTGGCGTCCCAGAAAAAAATCTGGGAATAATCACTTTTAGAAATCGTGGAAACCATTTCGCCAAACCCCATTCCTAAGTCGCTTGAAATCAGGATGATCGTCAGAATAACCGCCGTTACCAGAAACGTGGTCTGGAGCGTATCCGTAATGATAATGGTTTTCACCCCGCCTTTGAACGTATACAGCCAGATCAGCAGAATGGTGATGGCCACCGACACCTCGAACGGAATGCCGAAGCTGTCAAAAATGGCAATCTGCAAAACACCGGCCGCGATGTACAACCGAATGGCCGACCCGACCGTTCGGGCCAGCAAAAAGAAACCCGCCCCGGTTTTGTACGACCAGAATCCGAATCGCTTTTCCAGGTATCCATAAATCGAAATCAGGTTCATCCGGTAATACAGGGGCATTAAAACCGTGGCAATGACGTAATAGCCAACGATGTTGCCCAGAATTACCTGAAAATAAGAAAATGCCTTGCTGCCGACGGCCCCCGGCACCGAAATAAACGTGACACCAGACAGCGAGGTGCCGATCATGGCGAAGGCTACTAAATACCAGGGAGTCTGCCGGTTAGCGGTAAAAAACGTGTTGGTATCGGCCCCTTTGGAAGTATACCAGGAAACCGTGATCAGCATGGCAAAATACGCAATCAATATGGTCAACGCGATGTTGGGATTCATACAGTCGGGGCAACTTTTTAAGTAAACAATGGGTTATTATTCTGTATGTTTTGTTGTTCCACCGGCTAAAAAATCGTGGCAAAAGCATCCAAATTTTCGTAAATTTGCAAACAAACAAGAAATTTCGTGTAATGCAACCGTTCGAAGAAAATGATGTCGAGGTATTGGAAGAAGTTGTTGACACCGATTTGTATAATCTGGTGGTTTTCAACGACGATGTGAATACGTTCGATCATGTCATCGACACGTTGATCGATGTGTGCGACCACACGCCCGAACAGGCCGAGCAGTGTACCATCATCATCCACCATAAAGGCAAATGCCGGGTTAAAAATGGTTCGTGGGAGGAACTGGTTCCCAAACGCAACGAAATCTGCCGCCGGGGCATTTCCGCAGAAGTCTTAAAATAAATGATGAATGATAAACGATGAATTATGAACGGGCTGACGCCTGCCTGTAACTCATCATTCATCATTCATAACTCATCATTTACCTGAATGGAGTTTCCTTCCAAACTGATAGAAGACGCGGTCAACGAAGTATCCAAGTTACCGGGGATTGGCAAAAAAACCGCCCTCCGGCTGGTCTTGCATTTGTTGAAGCGGGATGAAGAACAAACGCAAAGTCTGGCGGAAACGCTGATCGCGATGCGGTCGAAGGTGAAGCACTGCCGAAAGTGCCACAACCTCTCCGATCACGATCTGTGCGGTATTTGCGCCAGTCACAAACGCGATCGGTCGCTGATCTGCGTCGTTGAAGATACGCGCGACGTGCTGGCCATCGAGAACACGGCGCAGTATAAAGGCATGTACCACGTGCTGGGCGGTATTATTTCGCCCGTCGAAGGCGTTGGCCCCAGTGATCTGAAGATTGAATCGCTGGTCGAACGGCTCCGGAATCCGGATGGTGATGCCATCAAAGAAATCATTCTGGCCCTCAGCCCAACGATGGAGGGCGACACGACGGCGTTCTACCTCCAGAAAAAGCTCAAACCGTTTCCGATCAAAATTTCCACCATCGCGCGCGGTGTGCCCATTGGCGGGGATCTGGAATACGCCGATGAGGTCACCCTGGGACGCAGTATTCTGAGCCGGATCACATACGAATAGTACCAAGCCGTACCCACGGACTTTGGTCCGTGAGATCCGGTATTAATCAAATGCTCATAAATAATGTAGGATCTCACGGCCTAAAGTCCGTGGGTACGGCTGAACACTTCCACTTTATTTCGCACCGGTTTGACGGTTTTCAGGTACGCGTAAATAGCGCCCAGATCCTGCTCCGACATGCCCGCGTACATCGACCACGGCATGACGGTATTGAACCCATCGCCCACTTCGGGTGATTTGAACGTGGCCGGGTCATACGTTTTGAAACGGCTGATGAAGGCGGTTTTGGTCCAGGAGCCAATTCCGGTTTCCTGATCCGGGGTAATATTCGCCGTTCGAAGCGTTCCGTTCGCCATCCTGATTTCCGTCCCGCCCGCAAAAGCCGCCTTTTTGGCCAAACCGCCCATCCCTCGTTTGGTATGGCAGTCGGCACAGCCCGCCATCGTGACCAGATAACGACCATAGTCAACGCTGTTTTTGGGGTCCGGCATCGCCCGAAAACGCGCCTTGTGCGGCATCATTTTCATCGCCATTCGCAATGGAGCCGTTGGTTTCGAATCGGGAACTGCGTTTTCAACCGGTTTCAACGTGCGCAGATACGCCAGAATCGACAGCGCGTCATTTTCGTCCATTTTTCCATAATTGGCGTAGGGCATCAGGGGAAACAGCGGTTTCCCGTTTTTCGAAACACCCGCCGTCATCGCCAGTAAAAGCTCCGCATCACTCCAGTTTTTCAGCGCAAACGGCGTGATGTTTTTGGCGTAATAAGTCCCCGGCAAACCATAGTCTTTGCCAAATTCGGTGCCCCCTCCGCCGAAGGTTCCCGGCACAACCGGACCCGCTAAGCGCGCATAATCCCGTTTCGAGTGGCAATCCATACAGGCCGCAACGTGGTTGGCAAGATAGCGACCACGCTCGATCCGGGCGGCTGATGTTGGCAGTGTAACGGTTCGGATTCGACCGGTTTGGGGCGAATACGCTTTGGGATGAACGCAACAACTGATTGCAAAAGCGAGTATAGCACTAAAAAAGCGTGGAAAACGATGCATTTCGGGTGTTGTTTACTGTTTTGCAATAATAGTAAACCCGTTCTGTTTCTTCCACATCTTCCGACCGCTCTTGAGCGAACGGAAACCCAATACCGTATCATTTGTTTTAAAAAGTCGCTTTCTTTGCGGTTTATGAAAACATTGCCGTTTCGCGGGTGTTTTCCAACAAACCGAGTATCTCACCTCAAACCGTCTGAATATGAACCGCAGTGAGTTTTTAAAACTGGCATTTGGTAGCGCCCTCACCCTGAAAGCCCTCCAGTCGTCCGCCTTTTCCGGCTTGACTCAGGCCGAAGGTCCATTCAAATTAGCCCCACTGCCCTATGATTCGGGTGCGCTGGAACCGCACATCGACAAGCAAACGATGGAAATTCACCACGATAAACACCACAAAGCCTACGTCGATAATTTGAACAAAGCCGTAGCTGGATCGGCCATGGCATCGTTGTCGATCGACGAACTGGTGAAAAAAGTGGACAGCAGCACGCCCGCAGCCGTTCGGAACAATGGTGGAGGCCACTGGAATCACACGTTTTTCTGGAATATTCTCGGTGCCAATGGCGGCAAACAGCCCTCGGGAAATTTGTCGGAAGCCATCACCAAAAAATTTGGTTCCTTCGATAAATTCAAGGAAGAATGGGCCAAAGCCGCCACCGGTCGTTTCGGTTCCGGCTGGGTGTGGCTGATCGTCAATGGACAGAACATCGACATCGTTTCAACGCCCAATCAGGATAATCCCCTGATGGCCCTGGCGGAGAAAAAAGGCACCCCGGTTTTGGGTCTGGATGTGTGGGAACACGCTTATTACCTGAAATACCAGAACCGTCGGCCCGACTACGTTGCGGCCTTCTGGAACGTCGTTAACTGGTCGAAAGTCAACGAGTTGTACAATGCAGCCGTGAAGGCTTAACCAACTTAATCAGGCTTTCAGGCCTACCGGTTTCAGACGTGTACGTTTAAAACCGGTAGGCCTGAAAGCCTTTTTTTAGTACCTTTGCGCACTGAAAAACGAAGGACATCAACACCATGAGCGATATCTTATACGACCAGATTCCGTCGTTAAATCTGGCCGATTTCACCTCGGGAGAACCGGAGCGGAAGGCAAAATTTGTGCAGGATTTAGGAGCGGCCTTTAACAACATCGGTTTTGTATCCATCCGGAATCACGGTCTGACCGACGAGTTGACGGCCAACCTGTATCAATCCGTCAAGGCGTTTTTTTCGGCGGACGAAGAAACCAAAAAGAAATACGAATTTCCTGAATTGCACGGCCAGCGCGGTTACGTTGGCAAGAACAAAGAAACGGCGAAGGGATTCAAGGTGGCGGATTTGAAGGAATTCTACCACGTTGGTCAACCGGAACCCATCAACGGCATGCCGGAAAATGTCTTCCCGGACGAGTTTCCCGATTTCAAAGAAAATACCGTTGTCACCTACCAGACGCTGGAAAACGCGGGCCGGACGTTGCTGCGGGCCATCGCGCTGTACCTGGAATTACCGGAAGCGTATTTTGATGATAAAGTGGCGCACGGTGACAGCATTCTGCGCGCCATTCATTATTTCCCGCTGAATCCGGATCGGGTGCCGGAAGGCGCAGTTCGGGCCGCAGCTCACGGCGACATCAACCTGATTACGCTCCTGATGGGCGCCAGCGCTGAAGGGCTGGAAGTGCTGCGTCGCGATGGCAAATGGATCCCGATTACCGCCCTGCCGGATCAGGTCATCGTCAACGTGGGCGACATGCTCGACCGCCTGACCAACCACAAACTGAAGTCGACCATCCACCGCGTGGTGAATCCGCCCCGTGAGAAGATGAACAGCCCCCGCTATTCGATTCCGTTTTTTATGCATCCCCGGGGTGACATGGATCTCACCTGCCTGGAAAGCTGCGTTTCAACCGAACATCCTAAAATTTACGAAAATATGACCGCCGGAGCCTTTCTGGACGAACGACTCCAGGAACTGGGTTTGAAAAAGAAGTGAATAGTGGTATCTTTCCTCTAAATGTTACCAGCTTGCTTTTGTCGCATGGTGAACGGGTTTCTGTAGACTGACCTACCGTATGGTTCACGATGCGACAAAGTAAAGATTTCCGTGTATGGCCTCCTACCCCTCTACTTACACCCCTCCGACCCCGGTAAGGCGTATACGGTATTTTATTTTTCTGAAAGATGTTCTGATTTTAGCCTGCACGACCTTTGGTGGTCCCCAGGTGCATCTGGCGATGATGCTCGACCGCTTCGTTATGAAACGGCGCTACCTGACGGAAGCCGAATTACTGGAACTGAACGCCCTTTGTCAGATCCTGCCGGGCCCCACGTCCACGCAAACCATTACGGCCCTGGGCTTTAAAATCGGCGGACCCAATCTGGCCTATTTAACGCTGATTGTCTGGGCTTTTCCGAGTGTGTTGATCATGACGCTGACGGCCATTGGTATCTACTACGTCCAGCAACGGTCCATTTCGCTCGACTTCACGCGGTTTATTCAGCCGATGGCGGTTGGATTTCTGATCGTAGCCGGCTACCGAATTGCCAGAAAGGTCATTCTTAACCAGATGGGAATTGTTCTGGCCGTCATTTCCGCGCTCACGTCGTACGCCTTTCCGTCACCGTATATTACACCCGTTGTGCTCATTGCCGGCGGATTTGCCACGGCTTTTTTTTACAAGAAACACGAGAAGATGGAAAAAGCGCCCATCCAGATCAAATGGGCTAACTTTTTTCTCTGGATTGGCGTGTTGATTACGGCCGCTACCGTGGGTGCGATCACCAAATCGCTCCCGCTCCGGCTGTTCGAAAACTTTTACCGCAACGGCAGTCTCGTCTTTGGCGGAGGTCAGGTGTTGACGCCGATGCTGTACAACGAGTTTGTCGAATTCAAACACTACTTATCCCGGCAGGAATTTTTGTCGGGTCTGGCCATTGTGCAGGTCACGCCGGGACCGGTTTTTTCGTTTGCGTCCTACATTGGCGTTCTGTCGATGCGCGACTATGGGTTGAGTGGCCAGTTGTTAGGCGGTTTGATGGCCACCGCCGGAATCTTCCTGCCCGGCACTTTCCTGATTTTCTTCGTCTACCGCTTCTGGAACCAGCTGAAACGATACCGCGGGGTGCGGGCGTCCCTGGAAGGCATCAACGCAGCCAGCACCGGCCTGACGGCTTCAGCGGCTATTTTACTGTTTCAGCCCATGTCCGGCAGCGGGGCGTCGGTTCTGATCGTGGTAGCCACAATTCTGCTGCTGGAGTATTCAAAAATACCGCCTTACTTACTGATTATCGCCGGTTTGTTTCTTGGGTTTCTGGTTTAAGCCGAAACAATTCTTTAAAACGGTCGGTTGCCAAACGTAGAAATTTCAACGCAACGTTATGAAACAACTTGATCAATTAGCTGACCTGATGCGCGAAAAAGGTTTGGGGCGTCAGCAATTTTTACAGTTGGCGGGCCGGACCATCGCTGTTGGTGTGGTCGGTGGAATTGGCGCTTCCTGCCGAACTAGCCAATCTTCTACACGCTCACAA
The DNA here is from genome assembly GCF_003858645.1 of Larkinella knui. GTDB lineage: Bacteria > Bacteroidota > Bacteroidia > Cytophagales > Spirosomataceae > Larkinella > Larkinella knui. The sequence goes on from NZ_RQJP01000001.1 coordinate 2,181,037, forward strand.
TCAACCTTTTACACTTCTCCTGATGGAGTAAAGGTTTCTTCTTCAAGCTGGGAAACACCGCCCGCGAAAGTTCCTGACAAAGCCGATGAGCCCATTCAACTGGAAGAATGGAAGGCGAAGACCGAGCAGGAATCGGAAACGCCCGCACCCATGCTCGACGACCAGCGCGTTGGCTACGCCATTGTCGGTCTAGGCCATTTGTCCCTGGACGAAATTTTACCGGCTTTTGGCGAATCGAAAACGTCAAAAGTCGTGGCTTTGGTGAGTGGAAGTCCGGAAAAAATGCAGAAAGTGGCGAAGCAGTACGGCGTCAAACCCGAAAATTGCTACAGCTACCAGAACTACGACCGGCTGCGGGACAACAAGGAAGTTCAGGTCATCTACATTGTGCTGCCCAATTCCATGCACGCCGAATACACCATTCGCGGGGCGCAGGCGGGGAAGCACATCCTTTGCGAAAAACCAATGGCAACGTCGGCGGCCGATTGCCAGGCCATGATCGACGCCTGTAAAAAAGCCGACCGGAAGCTGATGGTAGCCTACCGGATTCAGTATGAGCCCAATAACCGGATGATCCGGCAGCTGGTTCAGGACAAAAAATTCGGCACCGTCAAGTTCATCGAAGCCGTCAACGCCCAGAATTCGGCTAATCCACAGCACTGGCGACACATCAAGGCGCTGGCTGGCGGAGGTGCTTTACCCGACATCGGCCTGTATTGTCTCAATACCGTTCGCTATCTGCTGGGTGAAGAACCAACCGAAGTGTTTGCCTGGCAGTATAGCACACCGGGTGATGCCCGTTTTCGGGAAGTGGAGGAATTTGTGTCGTGGCAAATGAAATTTCCGAGCGGAATCTACGCCAGTTGTTCCACGCACTACGGAGTGCATGAGTCGCGCCGGTATCGCGTTCATGCCGAGCGGGGCTGGATGGAAGCAGCGCCGGCATTTTCGTACAACGGAATCCGGGTCCAAACCTCGCACGCCGAAGGAAAAATTGAGCATACCGATCAACCCAAACTGGCCGAAAAGAACCAGTTTGCGACCGAAATGGATCATTTCTCGGAATGCATCCTGCAGAACAAACAACCGTTTACACCCGGCGAAGAAGGTTTGCAGGACCAGCGCATCATGGAAGCCATTTACCAGTCGGCGCGGGAAGGAAAACCGGTCAAACTGACGGAAATCAAGCAGAAAGATGCGTTTCGGGGGCCGAGGCCGAAGGAAGGTTAAAGCGCTGTTTATAAGCTTTTTCCTGGAATACTCCGTAATTTTTTGTATTAATGTTTTCGGCGTGCCTCCTTCAATCGAAGCCATGCCCGAAACTGCTTTGACGAAGGCGAACGTAACCCCGACTAGAAATATCCCGCAACTTTCCTGTAGGAAACTCTCAACGGACGTTCTTTGTATCGAAAAAGCGATAAGAAAGTAGTAGCCCACTTACCAGCAGCCTCAATAATGATACCGGCATTGAATGATATACAAGCGATCCGCATCGGCGCGATATACTAATCGGTGCTCATCTGTGATTCGTCTCGACCAGAAACCGCTTAAGTTTTCCTTGAGTGGTTCTGGTTTGCCTTTGCCTTCAAAGGGTGTTCGCAAGCATTCTTTTATCAATCCGTTGACTCGGCGGAGGATCAGTTTATCCGTTTGTTGCCAATATAGATAATCATCCCAGGCATCTTTATCCCACACCAATATCATGCTTCGTCATCAATCAAATCATGAATTTCGAAGTCCCCCCGGTTTGTCCGTTCGATGGCATCCACCAGGCGTTTCCGGTTCTTTTCCGAACTGAGCAGATGTAACGTTTCTTTCAAAGAATTATATTCCCGCAAAGAGATCAAAACAACGTTCTTATTTTCACTGCGGTTGATAATTACGGTGTCACCATCATCACTGACCTGGTCAAGTTTGGCCTTCATGCTTCGCCGGAACTCGGTGTAATTTACTACCTGCATACAGAATTGTTTTTGAATACGTACAAAAATACGTACTTAATCTGGCATTAGCAACGCGGATTTCCGTCTGAGGAGTAACCTTAAACAAAGGGTTATTGATACCCCCGCGCCTGCAACTGAAACAATTCCGCGTAGCGCCCGCCTTTTTCCAGCAATTCGCTATGGCTGCCAATTTCCAGTAATTGACCGCTTTCCAGCACCAGAATCCGGTCGGCCATACGGACAGTCGAGAACCGGTGGGAAATGATAACCGCCGTTTTGCCTTCGGTCAAGCGGGCAAACCGCTGAAAAACTTCGTATTCGGCGCGGGCATCCAAAGCCGCCGTCGGTTCATCCAGAATCAGCACTTCCGTGTCCCGCATGTAGGCGCGGCCCAGCGCCACTTTTTGCCATTCTCCACCCGAAAGTTCAACGCCTTTGCCAAAACTTCGGCCCAGTTGTTGTTCGTAACCGCCCGGTAATTTGGCAATTACGGTATCGGCCAGACTTCGTTGCGCCGAGTTTTCGATGCGGGGCTGGTTGGTTCGTTCGTCGATGTCGCCCACGGCAATGTTGACGCCGGCCGACATCTTGAAGCGTACGTAATCCTGAAAAATCACGCTGATATTCCGGCGCAGATCGAGCAGATCATACTCACGCAGGTCGTGCCCGTCGAGCAGAATCCGTCCCTCAGCCGGATCATAAAGCCGGGCCAGCAGTTTGACCAGGGTCGTCTTTCCGGCCCCGTTTTCACCCACCAGCGCCAGTTTTTCGCCGGGAGGAAGGGTAAAACTAAGATTGCGAAGTGCCCAGCGGTCCGAATTGGTATACTTGAAGCCAACGTTTTCAAAAACAAAGCCTTCCTGAATTTTCGTCGGAAACAAAAGCGGTTTTTCCGACGAATGAATGAGCGGTTTTATGTCAAAAAAATCGAAAAGGTCCTGCAGGTAAACGGCTTCCTGCGTTAAACTACTGAACTGCAACAAGATGCCTTCCATCGACGCGCGAAGTTGCCGGAAGGAACCCGCCAGAAAGGTCAGATCACCAATGGAAATACCGCCACTGACCGCCCGGGCCACAATCCAGACGTAAGCGCTGTAGTAGCCCACCGTCCCGATAATCGTCAGGCCCGTTCCCCAGCCCGCCCGACGGATGGACAGATCCCGGTTTTTCCGATAATATTGCCCCGACAAATCCCGGAAACGATTGATCAGAAAATTCGACAAACCGAATATTTTCACTTCTTTGGCGGTTTCGTCACTCGCTCCAACAAACCGCAGGTAATCGAGTTCGCGCCGTTCGGGCGTCCAGCTGCGCGAAAGGGAATAGCTTTTCTGGTTAAAATAATTGTCACCGATGAAAGCCGGGATGACGGCCAGCAACAGCAGCAGCAGCAACCACGGATTGTAAACGGCCAGACCAGCCGCTAGAAACCCCACCGAAATCAACTCCTGCACCTGCCCGAAAACGCCGGTAAGCAGAAACGACCGACCCGTTGTTTGCCGCCGGGCCCGTTCCAGTTTGTCGTAAAACGTGGCATCTTCAAACTGTTCGAGGTCGAGCGTGGCCGCGTGTTCCATAAGCCGAACCGACGTCTGGTTGGTCACCAGATCGCCCAGCAGCCCATCGAGCAGGCTGGTGAGCCGCCCCAACGCCGTCGACAGAATGGCAAGCCCGAATTCAGCGGCCACCAATGTCCAAAGCCAGCGGGTGTCGCTGCCGGGTTGGCCAGCCAGCCGAATCACTTCATCAATAATCAGTTTACCAATATAGAGCGTTATGGCCGGCATGGCCGCCCGAACGAGCCGCACGGCCGCGTTGCCCAAAAATAAACCGGGTGAAGCCTGCCAGATCATCCGGAAGAAGGCCGGAAGGTTACGGAGAGCCGCAAAACGGTCTTTCCAGGAAAGACTTTCAGCTTTATCTTTTTCGTTTGTAATGCGGCCGGGGAAGTCAGGTACTGGGGATTTTGCCATATTAAGCATACATTACCAGAACGAAATTGGTTCTCGCTGCGTACGGAGTGCTTATCGGGCTGCTTTTCAAACTGTTGAATAAAACCTAACTTAAAAATTAACGTTAAAATACCCCACTAATGGAAAAAAAGGGATTCGTTGCCATTTTCGAACATTTCGCCGGTCTCGTTACGAAAGCGACCGGAAGCTCAACGGCTTTTTTAATTGCCTTTTTAACAATCGTTGTCTGGTTAATAACCGGGCCTATTTTTCACTACTCCGACACCTGGCAATTGATTATCAATACCGGTACGACGATTATCACCTTCCTGATGGTTTTTCTGATTCAGAAATCCCAGAATAAGGATTCCATGGCCATTCAACTCAAATTGAACGAGCTGATTGCATCGCACAACAAAGCCAGCAACCGCTTGCTGAATATTGAAGATTTGTCGGAAAAAGAATTGATCACGCTACACCGGTATTATGGCGTGCTGGTTGAAAAAGCGAAGCGGGATCGGAAAGTAACCGAATCCCATTCCGTCGAAGAAGCGGAAGAGCGTCATCAGGAAAAGATGCAGGACCAGGCCGGCCGAAATAACCGAAAAAAGCACGGTCATTAAGCGATAGTATGTGGTTTTGCGAATACGATCCGGTGCCGAAAATTTTGTCGATTTTTCCCATCCATGAAAAATAGATCATTGCTTTTTTGTTTATCTTGCACATACACACACCAATTTCTCCGGCTATGAAAAAGATACTAGTGCTTGTTACGCTCACACTGGCAGTTTTCGCTGCCTATGCCGACGAACCAACCGGCGTTCGTTTTTTTACAGGTACCTGGAAAGAGGTGCTGACCGAAGCCCAGCGGCAGAACAAACCCATATTTATCGATATTTATACGACCTGGTGCGGTCCCTGCAAACTGATGTCCAAAGAAGCGTTTCCGGATGCGAAAGTTGGGGAGAAGTTCAACACGCATTTTGTCAGTTATAAAATTGACGCCGAGAAGGGCGAAGGGATCGACCTGGCAAAAAAATACCGGATTACCGCGTACCCAACGTCCCTGTTTGTCAGCGCGAAAGGAGATTTGATTTACCGCGCCATTGGCTACAGCGGCATCAAAGGGTTGCTGGAGGAGGCCGATAAAGCGATTGAAGTGTCCAAAGATCCCAAACCGCTGTCGGAATGGGACAAAGAGTACGAAAGCGGCAAACGGGATTCGGAATTTCTGGCGGCTTATCTAAAGAAACGAGCGCGCCTGGGAATGCCGTCCGGCCCCATTCTGGATGACTATCTGAAAACCATTCCGGAAGCGCAGTGGACCACCCTGGAGAATCTGGAATTGCTGGCGGGTTCGGTTTCGTCGGCGGATTCGAAAGCCTTTGACATCTTATTGGAGCACGCACCCAAATTAGGTATGTCAAAAATCGGTCGGGAAGCGCTGATGAACATGCAGATGGCCATCCGGAGCAGCCTGAAGGAGGTTATTAGCCAGAAAGATGAGCAGAAGCTGGAAAAACTCATTGTCAAAAACGAGAAATTAGCCTCGTTTTTCCGTCCGCTTACACCGGAGATGGCCGACGAAATGGCCCTGGAATTCCGCCTGAATTTTTACCGCCAGACTAAAAACACCGATCAATACCGCCAGCTAGCGGGCGCCTATGCCGACACCAAGTTGATGTCTCAATCCGTGGAGTCGCTGCGTAAAAAGGATGAAGCCGGGTATAAACGCTTTGAACAAAGCCAGGCCATGATGCCGGATTCGATTAAAAACGCGGAGCAGATGAAGAAAATGGGGGCTTATATGAAGAAAGCCGAATCCGGGCAGGTGGCGGGCAAACTCAACAACATTGCCTGGGCCTACTACGAAACCCTCTCCGATTCCAAAGACCTCAACCAGGCACTTGCCTGGTCGAATCGCTCGCTGGAACTGGATGCATCGCCCATGTATATGGACACCAACGCCCACCTGCTCAGCAAGTTGGGACGTAAAAAAGAAGCTGTCAAGATGCAGGAAGAGGCCGTTCTCAAAGAGAAAGCCCTGGGTAACGATACCAAATCCTATGAGGAAGAGCTGGCTAAAATGAAGGCAAAACCGTAAGCTCAGTTTCGCGTCGAAGCAGAAAAAACCGCCCAGAGCGGTTTTTTCTGCTTACAACAACTTGTAATTCCGATACTCTCCGACCCGCCAGCCGGTCAGATTCTCGATGGTTTTCAACAGTTTATTTTTGAAGGAGAGTTTCTTTTGCCGGATGTCGAAATCGAACTGCCAGTTCATCCGATCAATCCGGGCCTGCATGACGGCCGGGTGCGTTCCTTCGAACAGAGCCAGCGAATCCACTTCGCGGTAATCAAACCCTTTCAGTTCTTCGCGTGATTTGGCCATGTGTTCGTCCGTGTGCCAATACCGCCCGAAGTTGCTGAGCTTATCGGCCTGCTTCTCCGGCGGTTTGACCCATCCGTAATGATACATCGTCGCATCGAGGAGTTTGACATTCAGTTTTCGGTTGTCACGCGTCCGAAATCCCTGGGCATCCCGATAAGCCGCAATGTTGCCATTGTTTCGAATGATGCGAACCTCCCGACGATACCACCGGCGCGAATCCCCGACGTACCGATAGGAACCGTAAAAATGCAGGTAGTTGAGCAGCAACCCTTCGACCTGCTGATCATGCTGATAGTGTTCCAGCGCTTTCCGGACGGCAGGAAGGTATTTTTCGGGCAATACTTCATCGCCCTGAATGTAAAATGCCCAGTCGGAATCCGGCGCAACGGCCGCCAGCGCCTTGTCCGTTTCAACCGCCAGCACCCGCCCGCCTTCCCGCAGTGAATCGTCCCAGACGGTTTCAATAATCCGGATTTTGTCGGACGGAATCGACTGAATGAGTCCCAGGGTATTGTCCTCGGACCGACCAACCGCGATCACAAATTCGTCACAAAGCGGCAGAACGGACTGAATGGCTTCAACGATGGGGTAATCAAATTTTATGGCGTTGCGGATGAAACTGAAACCGGAAACTTTCATACGATTGCGGTTTTACGGTAGTCGGATACCGGTTGGTGGTGTCTGCCCCAGGCGACTTCCACCTGGGGCATCGGCAAGTGTACCATTGAATACCGTATCCCGATTAGTGGTATCTGAATTTTGTCGGACTGGGCGTAAATCTGAAAATCAGTTCATGAACGCTTTTCTGGGGATAAAAAGGATTTTCAACCTGCTTGCTACTGAGCGAATAGCCCACCCGAATACTCTTCGACAACTCGTATTCGGCCATTGCAACAAAGTAATTCATTGTGGTGATGAGCGTACTGTTGTTAGCCCGGTAGGACAGCCCCAAACCCAATTTCTGTTCGATCCAGACTTTGGCGTTCAGGTCGATACCGAGCGGGTGATCTGTCTGTTGCGTAAGCAGAATAGAAGGCAGGAAATCTATTCCTTCGCCCGCAACGAGTCGTCCGCCGAAATTTATAAACACGGGGCGTTGGTAGCGGACCGGTGCATTCTGCCCACCCGCAATCGATATCGGGCGATTAACGAGTTCAGGAACCGAAACACCCGCCCAAAATCGTTCGGCTTCATAATAAACCCCCGCGCCAACACTGGGCATGGCTTTATTTATTCCTGAACTACTGGCGGGGTCATAAATAGGGATTACATTGATGCCGCCCGAAGCGCCGAAAGACAGCTTTGCCATCGACGGCAACGTAATCCGATACGCCAGACTACCGTAAAAGCCCGTTGTCGAATAAAGTCCCATCCGATCGTTCAGGGCCTGGAATCCAATGCCAATTTTTCCTCCGGCCAGCGAACCATCCGCACCAAAACTTTGCGTTATAGGAAAACTCTGACCCTGAAGGCCAAACCATTTCCGGCGAAAAACAGCCGTCATCGTCAGGCTTTCGCGGCTACCGGCAAACGCCGGGTTGATCGTCAGCGGATTAATCAGGTATTGCGAGTACAGTACTTCGCGTTGTGCCAAAACCGCCTGACTTCCGGCAAGTACAAAGGCAACGATGCTGGTTAATTTCCAGACAAGCGGTCGAATCATTCACGAATGAAATTGAGTGTACGAAAGTACAAAGTAAAGCTATTCAATCTGAAGTATCTTAATTTCGGTACGCCGATTGCGCTGATGTTCGGCCTCGGTGCATTTTACACCGTCCCGGCATCCATTCAACAACAGGCGTTCTCCGTAGCCGGCCGCTTTCATTCGTCGGGCCAGAATACCGCTTTTTCCCAGATAAGTCACAGCGGCCATTGCCCGATTCATCGACAGGGTGATGTTGTATACGGCCGAGGCCCGGCTGTCGGTATGTGACCGCATCTCGATCCGCATTGCCGGATATTTTTTCATCAAAACGACCAGTTTATCCATTTCGACCGCAGCATCCGGGCGAATTGCCCACTTATCAAGGTCATAGTAAATGTTATCGATCTGAATGATATCACCCTGGCGAAACATGGTTAGTTCGGTATTGGCATTGGCGACCGGAGAAATGCGGGCCCCTGTTGTTCCCAAGCAATCTTTTAGGGCTTCGATACTGTATTCGCAACCCGGATCAACCAGAAACTCATAACTTCCATCCGAGCCAGTCATCATTTTCAACTCGGTACTATCGCAAAGATTCCTCAGAATAACCTCCACATTGTCAATGGGTTGACGACCGGTCTGCGTTAGAATCCGGCCCCGGATTTTGGACTTCCGGGGTGGCGTAAGCACCAATTGAGTACTGTTTAGCGGTATTTCCAGGCGCAACGGCTGGTCGTCAGACAAACCTTTGGTCGAAAATCCCAGTAAATTAGACTGATAGCCACTCATGGTAGTTAAAATCCGAAAATCGCTTTCCGGGTCCAGACAGATCCGGATGTTTCCCTCGCCGTCGGTTTGGGTCTGTCGCTTGCCATCCTGAATGTCTTTCTGATCAATATCAAGCCAGGCATTGCTGAGGGCTTGTTTCGTTTGGGCATCGAAAACATGGATAGTCAGTTCGCGGCATGCATACAAGGACCCTTCCCGCCTGAAGCGGTAAATATCATCGTCGCTCCCCCCCCGCCACCGATTGCTGCTGATGTATCCCAGCATTCTGGCGCCATCGGTAACAATACCAAAATCATCCTTTGACGAATTGAAGGGTTCACCGATGTTCTGCACCGACTTAACGGCGGTTTTATCAGTCAGTTGCGCATAAAAAATATCCAGATCGCCCAAACCCGGATGACCATCCGAAGAGAAATAAAGATTGCCCCGGTCGTCGACAAACGGAAACATTTCGTTCCCTTTTGTATTGATTTCATTGCCTAGATTAACCGGTTCCGACCATTTCCCGTCCGCAAAACGAGAAACGTATAAATCGGTTCCGCCAAAACCGCCGGGGCGGTCTGACGCAAAAAAAAGCAGGTTGTCATCCGGGCTCAAAGCCGGGTGACCGGTCGAAAAGTCATCACTATTGAACGGCAGTTCTTCGGCATCGCCCCAGGAACCTTTCTGACTCTCAGCCACATACAATTTGAGCTTATTGATACCGTCGGCGCTTTCCCGGTACTTTCCTTTGTTGTAATTATTGCGCGTAAAAATAACTTTTGATCCATCTTTTGTAAACGCGACGGGTCCTTCGTGGTATTTCGTATTCAGAGCACGCTCAAACGGTTTGGTATCCACCGATTCTCCCGGGCTCTGACTCGTGGCACCCGTACTGAAACCGACCGTTCTGGTATCATTGGCCGTTGGATCGGTGTATTCATCCTCGCCTAAAGTTCGCACCGATTTGGCTCGTTTTTTTTTCCGGCTTACCGATCCCCCTCCCAGACTAGCGACGGTTTCACCCATAACGGCGGTTTCCGGCATATAATACAAATCCAGAAAAGACGAATTATCCCAGCTAAAAACCCGCTTTAACGCATTGCCCGGCCTTTTGTTGGTTACAAAAACTAGTCCTTCCTTGTAATACATCGGACTGAATTCAGCCTTTGTGGTATTGATTTCTAAAAATTCAATTTTATAATTTCCGGGATTGCGCGAAAGGATACTGAGGTCGTTGTAGAGTCTGGCTAATTGTTTTCCCCGCGGATCGGAATTCTGGTATTTGCTATAGAGATCATACATTTCCTGCGACTCCCGGTATTTCCCATTGCTGGCTAATGCCTGGGCGAAATAGAGATAACAGGGAATATACTCATTGGCAGGCTCCTTTAGCGAGCCAAGCATTGTTCGGTAAACCCGTTCGGCATTTTGCGAATCCTTGACCTGACGATAGCTATAACCCAGTCTCGAGCGTATAGCCAGTCGTTCTTCTTCCCCTAATTCGGTCCGGTTTAGTGCCTGTTCATACAGTTCGATTGCGTTACTGTAGGCCAGCATGTCGAACTGGCGATCGGCCTGTTTAAGCAACGATTGCGCCATCGCTGACCCGGCAAAGAAAATTGCCAGACAACAAGTAAGGTAAAAAAAGCGCATAGTTTGGGCTAATTTATGGAATTATGACGCTGCTCATCGAAACGTCGAACAGGGGCCGGTGAACGCGACGTCGGAACCGCTTATAAGCGTTGTCGTTGCCGATTTAAACGAAACGACCCGGTAATCGGCCCCAATCAAGGCCGGTATTCTAAATTCCGGGTGGTACCGACCGACTTTGTACCGGTAGTAGGCAAGGTCAAGAGTAAGAACCCCGATCAGCTAACATCGGAATTGTAAATTCCGGCCATGCGTCAGAAATACCGGGGCGTCAGAATTTTATTCTTGCCAAAGCCAAGTTCATACCGGAGCATGATTTCGTGGGAAGGCAGTTTGAACGTCTGCAATTTATTCAGCATTTGATCGTAGGCGTATCCCAGCCGCAGTTGTTCCGACAATTGCACTTCGACAATTCCGACAATGGCATCCTGAGTATACACCTTGCCTTGATGCAGTGCACTTTCATAGCTGTTAAACTGATTACGCCGGTATGAAACGCCGAGCGCAACCCGGTCGGCAATCCAGAAATTAAGATTACCGTCGATTCCAAGCGGAGCACCCTCTACGTATTTCACTAAAGTAGACGGTTTTAATTTCAGTACGGAGCTCAATCGAACCACAAAGCCCGCCATGGCATAGGCATGACGGCGCTGCGTGGCCCTCGACCCCTGACCGGAATCATAATCACTAATTTTATTTTTGATCAATTGCGGTACCGAAACGCCGATGTAAGTTTTGTCGTTGCTCAAATAAATACCGGTACCGAAGTTGGGCAGGATTTTGGAAACATTCTGGGCAAAAGCCGGGTCATTCCCCTGATCGGTTTTCACTTTCGACAGATCAACCTGGAAACTGCTGGCTCCGGCCTGAATGCCTAAACCCAGTGTGGAACGGCTCCCCACCTTGATCCGAAATGCGTACGATGCGTAGGCCCCCGTCGTATTGTATTCACCAATCCGGTCGTTGAATAATTGCAAACCCAGGCCAATCCGTTCGCGGTTGACGGGCATGTCGATGGTGAAGGTCGTGGTTTGCGGTGCGCCTTCAATTCCGCCCCACTGATTTCGGTACAAAGCCGTCATACTCAACACATCACGACTTCCGGCATAAGCCGGATTCATAGCCATCATGTTGAACATATACTGCGAAAACATGTGGTCCTGCTGGGCCTGAACTTGGCGGGTACCGGCCATACCCACCAGCAGAAGCGCCACCTTTCCAAACTTTCTGGTAAAATTACGTAACATTGTTTTTAGCGATTAATTGTCATGAATCGTATAAACTTGCGGCCATCGCTCAACTCAACGATGTAGAAATAAGTACCATCCGGAAGGCCTTTTGAACTGGAGCCGATCCGCGCACCCGTATTGGTCGATCCATCCCAGTCGTTTTTGTAATCGTGGTTCCGATAGACGGTATTCCCCCAGCGATTGAATACTTCCAGAATGACCGTAGCACCACCCGTATTTCGAATGACAAATAGATCATTGATATTATCTCCGTTGGGCGAGAAGCCTTCCGGTATCATTACTTCATCAGCATTCCGGTTGAAGCTCAATGGAGTCGCCACGCTTTCTTCAATTTCGGTCGGATCATTGTTTCCGTTCAGATCCGGCTCAAAGCCATCGGTCGATACATCGCTGACGGTGTCTGAACCGGCTATGGCTTTTGCATACACCGTGCTGAGGTACGGTGTCGTTCGGCCATCGGTTTTAACATTGAGCGTCAACAACAGGGTGTCACTTTTTCCAGCCGCCAGCTTGCTTCCAGCCGCCAGCAAGACAAAATCTGTATCGCCGTTGTAATTGGGATTGCTTTGCAGCTTACTTCCGACCGGAATCACCGGTGTTCCTACCAGGCTAAAAGTCGCTCCCGTCGTGGCGTTGAACACCTCTGATACTTTATCGCTCAATTGTACGTCCACAAAATCCGATGATCCGTAGTTTTTCACAATGATCTGATAAGTCACATTGTAGCTGCCATCGGTCTGTCGAACCGTATCTTTTACGGCCAAAGCCACCCCGATGTTCGGTGTTACGGGTATACCCCTCAAGGTTACGGTTGTTGGTACGCTGTTATTCCGCGGATCAAGATCATTGTCCGGATCAACATTTGACCCGGCCGTCGACGTATCGGTCAGCATTGTACTACCCATCAGTGCTTTGCCAATAGCCACATTATCGTACTTATTTTTCTGGCTATTGCGCACATCGACACGCACCGTCAGGTTGATATTCCGGGAAGCACCCTTCGGCAGGTTACTCAGGGAATCCACCAGGAGATTGGTCAGCAGACCTTGTCCGGTATACGTCGTATCCACCGTCAAACCAGCATCGGCGGTCAGCGTTGGTTTAGTGGGCCCAATCAGCACATCACTCCCAAACGTCCCGGTCAGGTTATCGGTCACCTGAACCATTTTCAGATCGTCTGAACCGAGGTTGCTAACTTTGATGGTATAGGTGATGTTGTAAACGCCAGATCCGAGGTCTTCCAGTTTACTGACCGACTTGGCTACCCCGAGCAAGGAAGGTGGCAGATCGAACCGGAATCCGGTTGGGACACTACCCAATGGTGCCGGGTTAAATCCGTTGTTGGACAAATCCGTAACCAATGTATCGGCGTGAACACCCGTGCCAATAACCTGCGTATAGAACGGCCCCAATTCGCTGTTGGGTTTAACATTGACCGTCACCAGAACCGTGTCTGATGCACCAGCGGCCAGGCTGCTGTTTGCTCCATCCAACAGGGTGGACAGGTCACTGCCGTTGTAATTCCCATTTGGCTTGAGTGTACTACCAACTCCAACGACCGGCGGAGCAATTACGCTATAGGAGACCGGAGCGGCAAAACCCGACACCAGACTATCCGATAGTTGGACCTGCTTCAGGTCGGTAGTCCCGTAATTTTTAACAATTATTTTCAGTGTGACATTGTAGCTACTATCGGCCTGCTCGCTTATGTTCGTCACCGCCAGCGCAACGCCAATCGGCGACGGTGGTGCGGAGTCGAATTTAGCCGGGGTCGGTTCACTGTTGTTGTTCGGGTTACCGTCATTATCCGGGTCGGCTTTGTTCCCATTCGTCGACGCATCATCGACCGCTAACCCGTTCAGGTTGGCAAGTACGTAGGCTTTGTTTAAAAACGTCTTCGTAAAACTGCCATCCGGCTGAGCCCGAACATAAACCTTCACTAGAACATGTTCAGTCGTACCGGCTTTAACGACACTTTCATTGAGCAACAGCTGTGTATTTCCAACCCAGCCCGAGTAACCCAAATTCAATTTCAGCATCGACGCTTTATCAATTGACGCCGAAACGGATTCGATAACGTGCGGATCAAATACTGACTGAACATCATCCGTAACCTGAACCTGTGTCGCATCCTGATCACTAAAGTTGGTTATGGCAATGTCGTAGGTGAACTCAAACAAGTTTTCTTCCTTTTGCTTAACACCTTTCAGGGCTTTTGCCAGACCTACTTTCATTGACTGGGTCGGTGTTACATCCTCAATAGTAACGGTGGCTTTGTTATCGGCCAGCTTCGGATCAACCTGATCGAGGTACGTAATTTCGGCCAGATTGACAATAGGTCCTTTGGTCAGAATCCGCGCAGAGTAGTAGAAGGAAAGCTCGTCATTTTTCGGAAGAACCGGAATCCAGACACCGAGGTGGCCGTGTGCATCGACGACCATATTACCCGGTGACACCAGTTCCAGACCGGTCGGGAGAATGATCCGGATGTCGCTGTGCGTCGCCGGACAGTCTCCCCGGTTGCCCAGCTTCACGGAGAAGGTCACAATTTCTCCAACCTTCGGGTGCTCCTTGTCGGCTGTATAGGTGATGTATAAATCGGTTCGACAGGTGTCGGTGTGACAGTCAAAGATGGCCACATCGATCATGGTAGAGGCACTGTAACATCCCGAGCTGCTCCGCTCGAACGCGTAGAACATGCCGTGACCGACAGAGTCCGGGCGCATTACAATCGGCGAAGCCGGATTATCAGCAATATGGAATTCAAATACACCACCAGCCGTAATCGGGTCATTCTCAACCAGCTTGACCAGGTTCACGGTACGGTCCGGACAGGTATTGCGGGCCATCATCGGAGCGACCGGCGATTCGATCGGGGCTTTGACGGTTATTGTCAGGCCTTCGGAAGCGATTGAGGTACATCCTTTGCCATCAACTACCTGCACCGAATACGTACCGCTGGTTTTTACCTGAATACTCTGCGTTGTTGCCATCGTATTCCAGATGTATTTATATCCATCGGGCAACGCCTTTAAAATCACCGAATCACCGCTGCATAGCACGGAATTGACCTGGCCGATAGTTGGCTGAATCTTCAGCCCTTCGATAGTCAGCTTCATGGATGACTGAGCCGCCTGACAGGGGCCGTTTCCATCGGGGTCATTCGTTGTGAAGGTCAGATTGACAAAACCGGCATTCACGTCAGCTAAGGACGGTTTGTAGGTAGCATCGAGTAAAGATGCGTTGTCAAACGTCCCCGTTCCGCTGCTGGTCCAGATCGCACTGGTTGCCGCTCCCCCAATGGTTCCGCTCAGTTTGTATTCTTTTGCCGAACAGATGGTGGCATTTGGGCCGGCCGATGCCGTAGCCGGATTGGTGGCACAAAGTATGACGTCATTGCAATTAATGATGACCACTAAAATCTGACTGGCCAGACTGTAGCAACCCATCGCGGTTTTTTCAACGACATAATAGGTTCCGGCCTGAACCGACTTCGGATTAGCAATTTTTTGAGCCGGATCAGGGATTGCACTGGAATAGAATTCAAAAACGCTCCCCACCTGAGACACGGAACTGCTGACTGCTTTTGTGAGATCAGCCGTTGCAAATGGACACTCGTTGGTCAGATTTATGACAACCGGTTTTTTCACTTTTGGATACACGGTTACAACCAGATCATTCGATTTGCCGCTTTTACAGTCACTCGACGTACAGCAAACCGCTGAGTAAGTGGCTGACAATGCCGGGGTGATAATAATGCTGGAACCTACCTGGTTATTCGACCATATCACATTCCCGTCCTGACAACCTGCTGCGGTTAAGGTTACAGCCCCCCCAAAACAGACGGAGGATGTACTGGCCGTAATGGTTGGGGAAGTTGGCGTGCCTATTTTGACCGTATTCAGCGGTGATTTTTCACTTACGCAACTGCCTAGTGAGCAGGTCGCCCAGTAATCGGTTGTGGATACCGGCTGAATAGTGATGCTGGTTCCAGTTGCTCCGGTTGACCAGGTTACTACACCCAGGCAACCCACTGCGGTCAATTTTGCCGTTTCTCCCGGACACAGCACCTGCTTGTCGGTTGCAATGGTTGGCGGATTAAGCGTTATGACCGATATACTAATTGGCGCTGACGCTGCACTTTTGCACACATCACTAACCTGGCAGATCGCGGTATAAGGCCGGTTTTCAGTAATCGAACGGATGGACATGCTAGTACCGGTTTCACCATTTGACCAGATCACCGTACCCGTCGTACAGCCGGTTGCGGTCAATATAGCGGAACCTCCATAACACACCACCAATGTGGAAGCGGAAAGCTGTGGTGTCGGTACGACACACTCTCCTTTAATTTTTACAATAACCGGAGTCGGGTCGCTCATGCAATTTTTGATCTTGCAATGGGCATAATAACTCGTCGTCGTTGTCGGACTTACCTCGATACTGCTGCCGGTATGACCAGTCGACCAGATGATCTGACCACCCACACAACCTGTAGCCGATAAGGTAACGGTTTCTCCCGGTTCGATTTCCGTTTTTGAGGCCCAAACCACCGGTGGAGTTGGCGTACTTACCACCACCGTATAGGCTTCTGACGGCGTACTGCTACAGAAAGCATTTTGACAAATTACCGTGTAAGCCGTCGTCTGTGCCGGCGAAACCATAATGCTCGTCGTGGTGGCTCCATTCGACCACAGTGGAGTACCCGAACAACCTTCGACTGTCAGGCGGATTTCATCGCCCGCACAGATGTGCCCGTCCGTACATTTGCAAACCCGAATCGTCGGCTTCGAGGGGGAGTTTACCTGCACTGTCACTTTCGTTGGAGTTCCATTACATCCGGTACCCATCTTGCAGGCTGCGTAATACTCTGTCGTTTGCGTTGGATTGACTATCAGGCTATTACCTGTTGCGTTCGTCGACCATACAACCGTTCCCGCTCCACAACCCGTCGCGGTCAACGTAACCGGCTGGCCCTGACAGATCACGGTATTCGATGCCGTAACCGTTGGCGTGGGGGCATTGCTGTTGGTGACATTGATGGCTATGACATTTGAAGCCACGCTGGTACACATGTGCTCCTTACATTGCGCACTGTAATTGGTGGTTGCGCCCGGCATGACCGTTACGCTGTTGCCCGTCGAACCATTTGACCAAACGACTTGACCAAGCTGACACCCTTCCGCGATCAGTGTGACGACGTCGCCAGCACAAATCAGGGTTTTGTCCGATTTGATAATAGGTGCTGCCGGATTGACCACCGTCACTGAAAGTGGCAGAGAAAGGTCACTTATACAATTGCCCACCTTACACGAAGCGCGGTAAGTCATACTGTTTGTTGGAGTTACACTGACACTGGCTCCGGTGGCATTGTGAGACCAGATCACCGTTCCCGGACAATTCATTGCCGTCAGTTGCACTGAACCTCCCAGACAAACTACATCTGCGCTGATATCAACCAGGGGTGGCCGGGGTTTCGCTATGGTACTAACCTGGATGGTAGCCGCCGGGCTCACACATGCATTTTGTTTACAGACCACAGTGTATGAGGTGGTTTCAGTAGGAGAAACGATGATACTTGTGGTTGTTTCCCCCGTAGACCACAGCGGAGTTCCCGTACAGTTTGAAACCGTCAGTGTGCTTTTTTCTCCCGGACAAAGAGGGTTGGGATTGCTGCTAATCTGGGGAGTGGGCACGGGACCGGTCCGAATCGTGATACTCGCTGAAGGTCCACTGATGCAATTATGAATACGGCAATTTGCGTAATAGGTAGTTGCTCCTTCCGGTGTAACAGTCAGGACGGCCCCCGTTGCGCCCGTTGACCAGATTACTTTACCTTCACATCCGGTAGCCGTCAGGCTCACTGTGCCACCAATACAACTATTGACGGCATCGGCTGTAATGGTTGGCGGCTGCGGATCGGAAACTTTGATAACAATCGGCTTCGACAGCGCACTACTACAGGTAGCAGTTTTACACTGAGCAGTGTAGGTTACCGAACTGATTGGAGAAACAACAATACTCTGCCCTGTCTGATTCGTAGACCAAACGATAATTCCGGCACAATCCGAAGCATGCAACTCAACAGCATCGCCGGGACAGATGTCGGTTGTGGTACAGGTAATAGTAGGTGGTGCATCCGAACAGGTTGTACACTGAACACCGGTTATGGTAATCTTTTCCGATTCTGCACTCTTACAACCATTAACCGTTTGTGTCACCGTATAAATCTGACTTCCGGCACTGGCTGGGGTAACAGTTACAACCGAGCCAGTCGATGCCGACAAGCCTAAACCGGTCCATTGGAACGTAGCACCAGCAGTACCAGTGGCGGTTAGGGTTACACTCTGCCCTAAACAGCTCGTTACTGACGGAGAAACCGCAACAATCGGTTTCTCCGGCGCCCCAGGAGCTACTAAAGTAGCCGTTATCGATTCACCATTGCATACGCCTGCAGAAACGGCAATACTGTATGAACCAGCGGTTAGTGCATTTAGAATTACTTGTCCATTACTTCCCGCTGTCAGGTTTTGCTTGACTACTCCGCCATTGTTTCGGCTATAACTAAGGGTATAGCTTTGACTCGGAGTCAGATTTCCTAGTGTAATAGCACCATCGTTGCTACCGGTGCAGGAAGTCGGGTTTGTGGCCGTTACCAGCGTAGCTTCCGGCAGCGGATTGACCACCACCGTTATAACCTTGGTTACACTGCACTGGCTATCGCTGATGACTACCGTAAAGCTAGTGGTGTTTGTTAAAGAACCTACTGTCACGCTACTGGCACTGCCTAACCCACTATTCCACGCATAACTTACATTCCCCACGCCACCCGTAGTACTGGCCGTCAAAATCACACTGCCGCCAGCACATACAGCGGTTTGCGAAGAGGCCACCGTTCCCGTCAGACTGCAGGGTACCGATGGGCAAGTGCCTACCACCACCGGGGTGGTGTTGACCGCCGTGCACCCACTGCCGTTGGTGATGGTCACACTGTAGGTGCCACTGTTGATCGCCGTAGCGTTAGTGAGCGTTGGATTCTGTTGGGTACTGCTGTAGCCATTGGGCCCTTTCCATTGATAGGAGGTGCCTCCCGAAGCTGTCAGTTGAATCGTGACGGCACTGCCACTGCACACCGTCTGAGAAGAGGCCATCGTTCCCGTCAGACTGCAGGGCACCGATGGGCAGGTGCCTACCACCACCGGAGTGGTGTTGACGGCCGTGCACCCACTGCCGTTGGTGATGGTCACACTGTAGGTGCCACTGTTGATCGCCGTCGCAGTGCTCAGCGTTGGGTTCTGTTGGGTACTGCTGTAGCCATTGGGGCCTTTCCATTGATACAAGGTGCCTCCCGAGGCACTTAGCTGAATGCTGACGGTACTGCCACTGCACACCGTTTGCGAGGAAGCTACCGTCCCCGTCAGACTGCAGGGCACCGATGGGCAGGTGCCCACCACCACCGGGGTGGTGTTGACCGCCGTGCACCCACTGCCGTTGGTGATGGTCACACTGT
>NZ_RQJP01000018.1 GCF_003858645.1 Larkinella knui
GTGGGGCGGGTGACGATCCGGGCCACCCAGCACGGTAACGGGCAATACCGCTACGCCCAACCCGTCGAACGCTCCTTCAGCGTCACCAACGCCACCCCCCCGCCACCCGATACCCAACCCCCCACCCCACCCTCCGCCCTGACGGCCACCAACATCACCGCCACCTCCCTCCAGCTCACCTGGAATCCCGCCACCGATAACGTGGCCGTCACCGGCTACGATGTCTACCGAAACGGCACCAAAATCAACCCCAGCCTGGTCACCAACACCACTTACCCCGTCACCGGCCTGGCCCCTGCCACCGCCTATGCCTTCCTCGTCGTCGCCCGCGATGCCGCGGCCAATGCCTCGGCCAACAGCAATACCGCCAACGCCACTACCCTGACCGCCCCCGTCGGCAACCAGCCCCCGGTGGCGCCCAACCCCCTGGCTCTCAATGCCGCCACGGTCAACGTCAGCTACAACTCCAACGCCCTGCCCGCCTTCACCGATCCCGAAGGCGATGCCCTCACCTACTCGCTAACGGGCCTGCCCGCCCCCCTGACCTTCAACCCCGCTACCCGCGTGGTGTCGGGCACGCCCACGGCCAGCGGCACCTTCAGCCTCACCTACGCGGCCACCGATACCCAGCATCCGCCCGTCACGGCCACCCTCACGCTGACGGTCAACACCGGTTCCATTCCCAGCACCAACCTGGATGGCTACCTCACCCAGGAAGTCAACTGCAACACGCTCTCGGGCTGGGCCTGGGACCGCACCAATCCCAACACCCCCCTCACCGTCGAGTTCTTCGATGGCCCCTCCATTGCCGCCGGTACGCCCCTGGGCTCCCAGCTGGCCAACGTCTTCCAGCAGCATCTGAAGGATGCCGGCAAGGGCAACGGCCAGCACTGGTACGACTTTCCCATCCCCGCTAGCATTAAAACCAGCACCAACCACACCATCTGGGCCCGCGTGCAGGGCTCCGAGTTTGTGCTCAAGTGGGCTCCCAAGACCATTAATTGTGCCGGCAGCGGGATTCCTCCGCTCAACCAGCCGCCGGTGCCACCGGCCGTCTCCCCGCTGGCGGCCGTGGTCCATACCGCCTTTAGCTCGGCTCCCCTGCCGGTCTTCACCGATCCGGAGCAGAGCCCCTTGACGTATGAGTTGACGGGCTTACCCAG
>NZ_RQJP01000002.1 GCF_003858645.1 Larkinella knui
AAGGTAGATTGTTTACGCGTTACGCACCCGTACGCCACTAATACCCGAAGGTATCCGTTCGACTTGCATGTATTAGGCCTGCCGCTAGCGTTCATCCTGAGCCAGGATCAAACTCTCCATTGTAAATAACTTAAACTTAACAGTTGTGCTGTTATGTCGTCGAATTGGTTGTTTTGGTACTTCTGTCCACTACGTCAAAGAACACATTTCCCCGTTGGGAAACTGGTGACTGAAGATCCCGAAAAAGGGGTGTTTCAATCGGTATGTTATTTCTACTTAACTCTTTCCCCGATTTGGGACTGCAAAGGTAACGGTTGTTTTTAAGAATGCAAAGAAAAAAGAAAAAATATTTTTAGACTGGTTTCTTTGCCTGGGCTTCTTAAGTGGCTACTAACCAACTTGTTAGCATCCGTTTCGTTACGGCCTTCCCCCGATTTGGGACTGCAAAGTACCGCATTTTTTCCCCCATTGTCAAGACCTGTTTCTAAATTAAATAGGTAACCCCTTTGAGGGTTGAAGTAGTTACTTCGTTATCAAGAAGTTACCTATTTAAAAATTTTTAAATAAGTTACGCTCGCTTAATCAAATGGTTCTTCTTCCCCTTTGAAACGATCAAATACCGCTCCTGCAACCACTCCAGTTCCGTCAGAATCGTTGCGTCATTTACTTTTTGTTTATTGATGCTAACGGCATTTTGGGCCAGTGCCCGACGGGCTTCTCCTTTCGAGGCATAAATTTCTCCTTGTGTTGCGACCGACAGAAGATCGATAATGTCTTTACTGCCTGCCAAATCGGCCTGCGTTACCTCCGTTTGGGGAACCCCTTCGAAGATGATGTCGAACTCGTCTGCCTGAATGGTTCGCAGGGTATCGATCGTGGCTTTACCATATAGTACGTCCGAGGCTTTCACGGCAAGGTCGTAGCCGGCCTGGGAATGAACCCGGATGGTTACGTCTTGAGCAATCGCTTTCTGCAAAATTCGTAAGTGCGGAGCTTCGTTGTGCTGGCGTTCCAGTTCTTCGATTTCGGCGCGGGATAATAAGGTAAAGACCCGAATCAATCGCGGACAGTCAGCATCGGTTGCGTTCAGCCAGAATTGATAGAACTGATACGGCGATGTCATGGCAGGATCGAGCCAGACATTGCCACCGGCGGATTTTCCGAATTTCGTGCCGTCGGCCTTCGTGATCAGGGGCGTGGTCAGCGCAAATGCCTGGTATTCTTCGCGACCTTCTTTCCGTCTGATTAGCTCGGTGCCGGTGGTAATGTTGCCCCACTGATCGGAACCGCCCATCTGAAGCCGAACGCCTTTGTTTTTGTAGAGCCAGTAAAAATCATAGCCCTGCAACAACTGGTATGAAAACTCCGTAAAGGAAAGACCGGTTTCCAGGCGTTTTTTCACCGAATCCTTGGCAACCATGTAGTTGACCGTCAGATGCGTACCAGCTTCCCGCAAAAAACCGAGAAACGATATTCCCTTGAACCAGTCGTAATTGTTGACCATCTCGGCCGAGTTGGCACTGTCGTCAAACGTCAGAAACCGGGCTAGTTGCGCCCGGATCCCTTCCTGGTTGTGTCGTAATGTTTCTTCGGACAGGAAATCGCGCTCGGTGGAACGACCCGACGGATCGCCGATCATACCAGTAGCACCGCCCACCAGAGCGAACGGTTTATGGCCGGCCCGCTGAAAATGCACCAGCAACATGATGGTGGCCAGGTTGCCGATGTGCAGAGACGCTGCCGTTGGGTCAAATCCGATGTAACCGGCGGTTGATTCTTTACGGAGTTGTTCGTCGGTGCCGGGCATCATGTCCTGTAACATCCCCCGCCAGCGGAGTTCTTCAATAAAATCGATCATTAGCAATTCAATGGTGAATGAGTGAATGAGTGAATGGGTGAATGGGCACTCAGAGCGCCGGATTCCATTTTCACGCATCAATAGCTATAATTCGGGGCAAAGATACGATATCAGGGTAAAAGCAGCGAGGAGTCGCCATAACTTAAAAACCGGTAATCGTTTTGCAACGCTTCCTTATAGATAGTGCGCCAGTTTTCGCCAATAAAAGCGGCTACCAACAGAATCAGTGTCGAACCGGGTTGGTGGAAATTGGTAACCAAACCGTTGACCACGCGAAACCGGTAACCCGGCACACAATAGATACCGGTATGGCCGATGACGTGGGTCTGATCGGTTTGGGTGAGATACGTCAAAACCGCTGCCAAAGCTTCCCGTTTCTCCGGCAACTGGTCTTCAGGAAACAAGTAGGCGTAGTGCTGATCAAGTGTAAAGGGATCCCGCTCATTGTTTAGCAAGCGAACGCCAAACCAGTACAGACTTTCCAGCGAGCGCATCGAGGTGGTTCCGACGGCAATGACCGGACCAGGGTGAGTCAGTAGCTTTTCCAGGTTCTGCCGGGCATACACTACCTGCTCAGTGTGCATCGCATGTTGGCGAACGTCCGCCGATTTAATCGGCTGGAATGTTCCCGCGCCAACATGGAGCGTCAGGTAATCGGTTTGAATTCCGTGCTGGGCGAGTCGGCTCAGCACGTCCGGCGTAAAATGCAGGCCCGCCGTTGGAGCCGCCACGGCACCTTCGATTCGGGAGTAAACCGTCTGGTACGTTTCTTTATCGGCCTCCGTGGCATCGCGATTCAGGTACGGCGGCAACGGTATTTTACCGGTTTCGTGCAAAATAGCGGCAAACGTTTCATCACCCGGTGTCCATTCAAAACGGACTTGCGACTGCTCCATATCGTGCCATTGCGCCCGTACTACTAGTGTATGTTCCCCAAACCGGATTTCCTTCGTCAGAATTTCGTCCGGTTTCCAGCGTTTCCGATTGCCAATCATACACTGCCAGACACTCCGGTTTTTGTCCTGCATGGCTTCCGAAACCAGCCGGTCGGCGGGCACCGGATTGAGCAGAAATAACTCGATGACTGCACCGGTGGACCGTTGAAAATGCAGCCGCGCCGGAATCACTTTGGTGTTGTTAAAAATCAACAAACTAGTCGCCGGCAACCGCTCCGGTAATTCACGGAACGACCGGTGAGCAATGATGCCCTGGCGGTATTCCAGTAACTTAGACTGATCGCGTTGGGCTAACGGAAACCGCGCGATGCGTTCGTCGGGAAGGTCATACTGGAAATCGTTGAGTTGCAATTCCTTCATCATCACTCCTCAGCAGCGGGTTTCATCGCCAAACGAATGGGTAACGAAATGATTACGATTAAAATGATGGCCGTACAGACCGGCAACAACCACTGGTGTCCGCTCAACTGAGTTGCTCCCAACTGGGTATTCAATCGTCCAAGCACATACAGGGAAAGGGCCATAACGGTGTTGACGGCGGCCATTAGGCTGTAGAACCAGTTCCGGAAAATCTCATTCAGCTGGTCGCGGTGTTCGAGCCAGAGCTGTTGGTTCGGAATGGGCAAAGCCGTACCGGATACTTTTGGAAAAAGCTTCGTTAGCGTGTTGATGAGGGTATTATTGATCAAAAAAATGGCAACGCAGCCGTAAAACAGATAATCCCGACTGATGAAAACATCCGGACGACTATCGGGGGTAAAACTCACGGCCACTTTGGTTTCTAGTGAAACGTACGTATAAATAAGCAGGACGGCAAAGCCTATCAAAGAGGCCAACCGCCATAGACGAATGGCAAACGTGCTAATTTTCATGAATTTGAATGGTTTGCCTGACTACAGGCTTTGGGCCGCAAAGGTACGGGCTGATCCGGTGTGTTCCCAATGCCGGTTTAAACTAAGCCAAAGAATTCCTGAATGAACTCTGATTTCCTTTGTTGATCTTTGCAAAACAGCTTTTCCTTCTCAAATGAAAATTTACACTAAAACCGGTGATAAGGGCCAGACATCGCTGATTGGCGGGCGTCGGGTGAGCAAGGCCCATCACCGGATCGATGCCTACGGAACCGTGGATGAACTGAATGCATGCCTTGGTCTGGTACGCGATCAGCCGGTAAATGAAAACCGGAAAGAGTTGCTGAAAGAGGTTCAGGATCGGCTCTTCACGATTGGGTCCGAGTTGGCCACCGATCCGGAAAAAACCGTAAAAAAGCCGCTACCGGTCGTTCTGGACTCGGATGTCACATTGCTGGAACAGGCGATGGACGACATGGATGCCGAACTGCCGGAACTGCGGGCGTTTGTGTTGCCGGGCGGTCACCAATCGGTTTCGTTTTGCCACCTGGCCCGTACGGTTTGCCGACGCGCCGAGCGACTGGTAATTGCCCTCAATGAAGAACAACCCGTCGATCCGCTGGTGATTCAGTATCTCAACCGGCTTTCGGATTACTTGTTTGTCTTAAGCCGGAAAATGACGCAGGAGCTGGGAGCAGAAGAAGTGGCCTGGAAACCGCGCGTTTAACTCGCAAGGATGTCACCATAAGCGCAGTTTCTTTATACTCAAGCAGTGTGAATCGATAGAAAAATCATCCGGTAAACCTGGCAGGCTGGCGGTTCAGCCGTCGATTCGCTACCTCTGATCCGGCTTTTTCTACCATTAAAAAAATAATTAGCATAACAACTATTTTTTACTGGACACTTCCTGAAGTTTTCTATACATTTGCTGACTATCAACCCTCTGACGACTTTTTTAGTTGGTCAGATTTGCCATCTATCATTATGACTACCGACTTAGTAAGCATCGAGCTAAGGAAAGCAGGACGCTCCCGGATTGAGGAGGTCGACTTTAACAACCTGCCATTTGGCAAGCATTTTTCAGACCATATGTTTGTGGCTGATTTTGCAGACGGACACTGGCAAAACCTACAAGTGGTGCCATTCAGCGATTTTACCCTCAGTCCGGCGCTATCTTCTCTGCACTACGGTCAGTCAATTTTTGAAGGCATGAAAGCCTATAAAAATGAAGAAGGTGAAGTGCTGATGTTCCGGCCGCTGGAAAACTGGAAACGGATGAACGAATCGGCCAAACGGATGTGTATGGCGACGATTCCGGAAGAAATTTTCATGGGTGGCCTGGAAGCACTGTTGCGGGTGGATGCCGACTGGGTTCCGAACACGCCCGACAGTTCGCTGTACATCCGGCCTTATATGTTTGGTACGGATACCTTCCTGGGCGTTGCGCCGTCAAAAACCTACCGGTTTTGCATTTTTACCTGTCCGGTCGGTGCGTATTATACCAAACCGCCTAAATTAAAAGTTGAGACGGACTACATCCGGTCGGCTCCCGGTGGCGTTGGTTATGCCAAATGTGCGGGCAACTACGCCGGATCGATGTATCCGACCCTGCTGGCTCAACAGGCGGGCTATGACCAATTGATGTGGACCGATGCCACGGAACATAAATACATTGAAGAGTCGGGAACGATGAACATTATGTTCGTTATCAATGGTAAACTGGTAACACCCGCAACGTCGGATTCGATTCTGAAAGGTGTTACACGCGACAGCATCATTCAGGTAGTCCGAAGCTGGGGAATTGACGTTGAAGAACGGAAAGTATCGATTCAGGAAGTGATTGCCGGTATTGAAGACGGCAGTTTGACCGAAGCCTTCGGGGCCGGAACCGCCGTGGTGGTTTCTCCCTACTCCTTGATTGGCTACGAAGGCAAGGATTATATGCTGAACGAAGTACCAAAAGAAAGTTCACTGGCCAACCGCATCTTCAATTTCCTCAATGATTTGCGGACCGGCCGCAGCGAGGATTCTTTTGGCTGGATGCATAAAATAGTATAACGTTTTTTTTGAATGGCCCCGGCTCCCGGAAACGAATTTTCCGGGAGCCGGGGCTTTTGGTTTACTGCATAACAAAACGGGCATCCTGACGCGCCCGATACCAGTCGACAAACTGCTGAATACCGTCTTCAACTCGAACTGTAGGCTGATAACCAAGTAGTTGGGCGGCTTTTGTAATATCAGCATACGTTTGCTGCACATCACCGGGTTGCATCGGTAATCGGTTGATTATGGCAGTTTCTCCCAGGGCCCTTTCAATAACCTGAATCAAATCTGCCAGCGAAATGGGATCGGAGCCGCCAATATTCAGCACTTCATAGCCCCTCAGATTCTCCAGCGACCGGATAATGCCACTGACAATATCGTCGACATAGGTATAATCCCGGGATGTGGAACCGTCGCCAAAAACAGTAATGGCCTGCCCATTCAGGATGCTGTCGGTAAACTGACTGATGGCCATTTCGGGGCGTTGATTTGGCCCGTATACCGTAAAAAACCGCAGGCAAAAAATATCAAAACCATACAAGTGATGGAAGGTATGGCACAGCAACTCAGCCGCCCGTTTGGATGCGGCATAGGGCGATAGCGGTCGATCAGCCGTATCGGTTTCCACAAACGGAACCTGGGGCGAATCGCCGTAAACGGATGAGGATGAAGCAAATACCATCTTTGAAACGCCTGATCGCTGCATGGCCTGCAACAACGTCAGCGTTCCATTGACATTGACATCGTAATAGAGTGCAGGGTCTTGCACGGAAGGCCGAACACCCGCCCGCGCGGCCAGATGAACCACCGCATCGAACGCATAGGTGCGAAATAGCGTATCGACCAGTTCCGAGTCCCGAATATCCCCTTCGTGAAAGTGATAATCCCGATTATTCAATGTTTGCTGAACATTTCTCCATTTATGATCCGGATTATAATAGGTATCCAGATTGTCGAGACAAATGATCTGATGGCCTTCCTTCAATAGTTGCCTGGCTAGGTTTGAGCCTATAAAACCCGCCCCGCCGGTCAGTAAAATGTTCATGAGCTCAGATCTTTGGTTAACGTTGATGATTGAAAACTAACTACCAGACCGGCTAACGATACGACCGCCGTGATTATGTAAAACAACAAGCTCACGGAAACAGCCGCGTCGGCCGGTACATTCAATGCCTGCGCTCCCAGCAAAAAAGTCAATTCCCGCGCCCCGGCCCCCCCAATGGTGAACGGAATTGTGGCAACAATTGACGAAACCAGAAACAGCAGTACGTAGGTTTCGGGTTTTCCCTGCGCGTCAACCGCCTGAATCAGGGCTAAAATTTGCAGCATCTGCAACCCCTGAACCAGGCCGGACAAATCGACGGAGCGTTCATAGGCTGGGTAAAATGGCGGCAAAAACCGCTTCAGCAGGCTTTTGGCAGCAAAATGAAGCAGCGGTATGGTAATCAACCACAACCAGCCAACCTGAAACTCCAGCCACAAGGACACTTCCGGAACCAGCACGACAAATACCGCCAGGGAATAGAGCAGGGGTAAAAGACCGATCAGCCGATCGACCAGCGTTGCGCTTATTAATACCTTAACTGATGTTCCGGTCAGACGGTTTAATAAATAGACTTTATAGCCATCTCCGCCAATACCACCCGGTAAAAAAAGATTGTAATACATGCCCAGCCAATAGAGCTTTAAATTGGGCAACCGGCGCAACCGAAGACCGGCCTGCGCAAACAAAACCTGCAAGCGTTCCGCTGAGGCCACTTTCGACAAAATAAACAAACCCGTTGCCACCACTAACCAGCCAATATGGGCCCGTGACAGAATAACCCAGACTCGTTCGGGTTCAATCTTGCGAAAGACCAGCCAAAGCGACAAAGCCGATAAC
Organism: Larkinella knui; assembly: GCF_003858645.1. Taxonomy (GTDB): domain Bacteria; phylum Bacteroidota; class Bacteroidia; order Cytophagales; family Spirosomataceae; genus Larkinella; species Larkinella knui. Next base: position 7,591 of record NZ_RQJP01000002.1, read on the forward strand.
GCAATTTTCAGGGCCGTTTTCAGGTAATTTGGCATTCTCAAACCAACTCCGATTTGTAAATCCGCCGGATTTTATACGGCTTTTTATCCTGTGATTCGTAATAGGTCCGCATTTGCAACTCCGTCATAATTCCGAACGTAATCAGTTGAATACCCGCCAAAACCAGTATAGTTCCCAGAATGAGCAACGGCCGGCCCCAGATGTGGTTACCAAGCAGCTTCATAATGAGCAGATAACCGTTGATCAAAAGCCCCGCCATGAGTGCCATCAAGCCCCAGTTGCCGAAAAGATGCATCGGTTTTCGGAGGTATTTTTTCATAAACAGCATCAAAATCAAATCGCTGACGACCTTCAACGTGCGACCTAATCCATATTTTGACTGACCAATTCGGCGCGGATGGTGTTGCACATCCGTTTGGGTCATCCGCGCCCCTTCCAGTCGCGCCAGCACGGGAATAAACCGGTGGAGTTCACCATACAGACCCAGGTTTTTTGCCAGATCAGCCCGAAATACTTTCAGGGCGCAGCCGTAATCTTTTAAATGTACGCCCGAGGTTTGGCGAATGATCCAATTGGCAATCCGGCTGGGCAGTTTCCGCAGCAGCGCCCCATCCTGGCGATTGGCCCGAATACCGGCAACCAGATCATAATCACCTTCCTCGGCAATTTTAACCATCATCGGTATATCCGCGGGGTCGTTTTGCAAATCCCCGTCCATGGTAATGATAAACTCCCCTTTCGCCACATCGATTCCGGCGGCCAATGCCAGGCTTTGCCCATAATTCGTTTGCAAATCAACCACGACCAGACGGTCATTATGCACAGCCCTCAGCTCAGCCAGTGTCCGGTCGGAAGAACCGTCGTTGACGTATACCATTTCAAAATCATACCCAATCAACGCCCGCTCAACCTGGTCGATCATCGGAAAAATATTGCCCTCTTCGTTGTAGACACAGATTACGATGGAAAGGTACGGTTGCATACAGAATTTATTTTTTTTAAGAAATACGCCCTTTCAAGGGGCAGCAAACAGTCAAAACCGGACCAGCTTGGCCGGATGCCTGTCAAACAAGTCAAATTCGGAAAGAGTTTGATACGACTCCTGTCCTAAACTGACCGAATCGGCGATGTACAGCGTATTGGGAAGTTTCCGGTCGGTTTTTCGCAGGATTTCGCCCCGAACCGCTTCAATGTGGAAGCTGTTGACATCCGTCTGGCCGTCGCTTCCGATTGTCTGTTTATACCCGTATAAATGCTTTCCGAGTGACTGCCGGGCAATTCGCTCCGACGAGTCTTTATACGCCAGTCGGTGGGCCAGGCGGGGCGGAATGACCATCCAGTTGAACCCGATCCGGAACATCGCCAGAAACGCAATCAAAATGACCAGCCGGTGTTCCGGCTGGCGGATGTAGTGGTAAACAATAAATCCCAGAACGATAAACAGAACGCTGCATTTCCACCACAAACCCGGGATTACTTTGGTTTCCGGGTGGAAAAACGGTACCCAGGCACCAATCGTTACCACAACCAGCACCAAACCCATGAACCCTTCCCACCCCCGGCGTCGCCAGTCGGTGGGCGAGGTCCGTTCGTAATACACGTAGGCAAATACCGTAAAAAGCAGCGGTAGAAGCATGAACAGATACCGGGCATAGACCTGCGGAGAAGACCAGTAAATGACAAAGTTTACCAGGAAAATCAGGGCATTGAACAAAATGAACGGCTGTCCGGTAATGAGCGGTTTTTCCGCCAACGTCCCTGCCTCGGTCGAGCGGCTGGCTCGTCTAAAAACACCCTTGCGAACCAACAGAATGACCAGCAACATCCAGGGGGCGTAATGATACAGCATCTCGAACGGAAACGTCAGCATGTGGAGAACCGTCTCCTTGATGCCGAATTTGACCACCGTCCGCTTGGCGCTTTCGTCAAATAAAACCGCCGCTATTTTTTCCGGGGTGATGTTGTTACGGTCAAAATAAGCCAGGTAATAACTGCCAATGATCAACAGAAAAAGTCCGATACCGGCAAAATGCGCCGGACTGAACAACTTCCTGAATTGACGTGTATACAGAAAATAGGCGAGTAAGGTCAATCCCTGAAAAACCAGGGAGGGCAATCCTTTCATCATGAAGCCCAAGGCTGTCAACAGATACGTCGTCAGAAACAAAGCCCAGTAATTGCGCTTTTTGTCAAACTGATACACCAGAATAAAAGCCGTGTACGTCAGCCAGGAGAACGTAATGTCGATTAGCCCTAACATGGAATCGTACAATAAAATCCGGGTATTGGTCACGAGCATCAACGCGGCTGCAAAGGCAATTCGCGGGCCGAGCTGTTTTTTGACGAGAAGGTAAATAGTCAGACCGTAGAGCACCAGTGAAACCGCCATCGGAAAGCGCAGAGCGAAGGAAGAATAATTTCCGAACAGGTGGAAAGAAGCGGCAATCAGCCAGTTATACAAAGGCGGTTTATTGAAGTACAATTCGCCATTTAGCGTCGGAGTGAGGTAATCACCCGATAAAATCATCTCCAGCGCCACCAATGCCCGGCGAGGCTCATCCGTTCCGGTGTCTAACGGCAGGTAACCCAGGTAGGAAAAAAGAGCGGGGATCAGCAGCGCAACGCTGAGCAGTTGCCAGAAAACCGGTCGCTGATAAAAGGGGGTTTGCATGCCGTAAAGTTAGGACGGATTTGCAATGTGTCCACACCAACCAACGGGAATAATCGCCGGCCAACAAAAAAGCCCACCTGAAGTGGGCTTAAAAAAATGCAACTTACGGTTTTATGAATGACCCCTTGGTTCTTCCGTGTCCCGGTTCCAGTCGGCACCCGCAACGCGGTCTTCGTTCCATTTGGAATCGGTTAGCCCACCGTCTTCATCACGAGCCAAAGCCTGATCCGAAACCTCCACCAGACTGGTATCGGAAGGGTTTGTTTCGGTCCGGTTCTTGGTTTGCTGCTCCTCAACCGGCAGAATATCCCCTACTTCGACATCATTGGTATCCAACGACTCGGAAGGCAGCAGATCGCCCGGCTGGTCCGTTTTTGCCAACTGGCTTTGAGCGGGTGCCACACCCTGCGTGTTGCCCATCCGTTGGGCGGCATATGATTCCGTACTTTCTTTTCTGGATTTGCTTGAAAGGCTCATAACGTTGTTGAGTTAATGTTGCGAATTAGTCAGTCGCAACGAAGGTTAATAAACTGGTTTATAATCCGTCGATGTGCCGGTGTGGGCCACATCCTCCTCGGTCTTTTCCTGCGCCTGGTCTTCGCTGCTGCGGCCCGTTACGCCCTCCTGACTCTCTTCGTCCTGCTCTTTGGCTTCCTTCTGGGCCTCCGGCGTCGGAACGTCCCCGGCTGACGCATAATCGTCGGGGCCGTGGGTGGTCACATCCACCGTCGATGTACTGCTTTCGGAGCCGGCGCTTTCCATTCCCGCTTCGGTAACATCATCAGCGGGATTGCTGTCGTCCTGGTCGTTGAAGCGCAATAATCCGTTGGCACTATCCATATCATTTCCGCCTATAAACCGATCATTCCGGCCGTCCTCACCACCGCGTATTTCCCGACTATCCATCCCGTTAGCCGAGTTTTCCTGTTCCGGCCGATTTCGGTTGTCGATCGCAGCAATGTCCTCCTCGTTGATAGCTTTATCCTTTTCCATACCGTTGAGTGGTTGGTTGTAAAGACCACTCGGATATAACAACTCAGTATGGAAAAGGTTATGAAATTAGCCGCTTGTTTATCTTACTTCCGCCCGATCAAATCCCACAGGTTTCCGTATAAATCTTCAAAAACCGCCACTGTTCCATAGACCTCTTCGGCCGGGTCCCGCACAAAAACAACCTGATTTTCGACGTATCGCTTATAATCCCGCCAGAAATCATCCGTATGCAGAAATAAGAAAACCCGTCCGCCGGTTTGATTACCGACCCGGCTTTTTTGCAATTCATTGGCGGCTTTGGCCAGTAGTAACCGGCAGCCAACCGAACCCGGCGGAGCAATAACAACCCACCGTTTTGTTTCGGACAATACCGTATCTTCAACGAGTGTGAAGTTTAATTTCTGCGTGTAAAAGTGAATGGCTTCGTCGTAATCATCAACAACCAGCGCAATCTGGGCAATTTCCTGTTTCATATTTTTCTAATGTATCTACGGACATCAGACCGTGAAATTTTAAAAATCAGGTGATCGAATGGCGGGTCATTGGTCCGGGAGGTTTGTAGCAAAAAGGGCCACAAGCTCCTTCCCTGTGTTTAAAAGCACGCCGGACGGGACGTGAAGGTCTTATTTTTTCCGCTACGCGTCCCAAAATCGGCTGGTTCGCGTTAAGCTAAAGCCAAAGGTAGTCCGGATTTTACAGAACACCGTCCGGGCGTACGAATCGCTCAAATTCCGCTGGCACTTATCGGCGGTTTTCCCGCTTCCGAGGGGTTGGGTTACCAGCATCAGCCGGCAAAGTCCCGTTCTTCTTACGGATCGTTTCCAACAAAATCAGCCTCGGTACGGCCCGCTTTCAGTTGACTTACCCATGAAAGCTCAGGCAGTTCATTTACATCTCCAATTCTGCATTTCAAATAACCAATCATTGCATTAACATAACAGCCTGTCGTTGGACGTTTCCCCGAATCTACTTTTGGCTGTTCAACACAAATCGTTTTTCAGTTATGAATGTCAGATTGCTTGCGGTCGCCCTATTGGTTCTGACCGGGTGTTCCAAAGATCCTGCCTTACTGGATGGAGGGGAAGATACGAACTGGGGTGATCAGCCCGCCTTACCGATCGTCAATGGCGAAGTTACTTTTACCCTCAATGCCGCCGACGATCATGTAAGTGTAATGGGAACAACTACGCCCCGAATGCCAAACTTCCCGGAATTGACGAAAAAACCGGGGGTAGTGCGTGGGTATGTGGCCGATTTAAGCGGAACTCCTTTGGAAGGGGCCTCTATTGGCATCCGGTCAACGGCCGTGGGTGGAGCCTATTCCGGGGCATCCGACGAAACAGATGCCAAGGGCTACTACGAAATTGCCATTCCGTGGGGTGCCACGGAGTTTTATGCCGCCGGCTATACCATTGATTATGGGGAAGGAAGAGCCGTAATGAGTCTGGCCGCTTCCGATGGCAAGCTGGGAAGCTTTCCTTCCACGGATGGTTTGGTGAAAAATTTCGTGCTTTTATCGTATGGCGTCTTCAACAAAGACCTTCTTAGCCAGAAACCCTGGGACCAAACGAACTACGCAGGAGGCTGTTTATACATCACCTACAACGTAAGTGACCCCTTAAGCTCTTTCAACCCGCCCACTTATATTCCGGAAAATGCCGAAATCGAGGTGACGCTGACCCCCGACGGTCCCGGTTTGTACGGCGAAAACAAAAGGTTTGTAATTCGGAAGAAAGCAAGTCTTTCGAATTACGGTTTTACCATCATGAATGTTCCGGTAGGGCGCTACACCCTAAGCGCGAAAGTAAAAGATGGGCCTGCTCTCCATATGGAAGCGGTTGGTCGTTACGCCAGCCTTCACCCCTACTTCGGTTTGCGCCCCACGGAGGCCACCGGTTCGGCAAAACTGCTGTTTACGCCCGATTCACAGGCCGGAGCTTTGCAGACCTTACCCGGCCGGGGAAATTGGGGATTGCTTCAAATTAAAGTGAAGCGCCCCGAATAAGGCAGCTATTCGGTCCGCGCGGATGGTCCGGTTCGCGCGGAGTTGTTGCGAAGAATATACGGGCCGCGAAAAAGACGCTGGCCGCCGGAGTTCTAGTCATTGTCGACCACGATCAGGAATTGTAACTGCCTTCTTTTTTCAATTTCCCCTGCATGGCTTTTCGTAGCTTCTCCACTTTAGGCAAAGAAACATTCCTGATGTACGGCTGATTGGGGTGTAGTTTGCAATAATTCTGATGGTAGGTTTCGGCGGGATAAAATACCGAGAACTGAGCCACTTCCGTAACCACTTTGTTAGGATAGTGCCGGGAATCGTTCACCCGCTGAATCGCTTCTTCAATGGCTTTTTTCTCCGTTGGGTTGCGGTAAAAAGCAATCGAACGGTAATCGCGGCCCACATCCGGCCCCTGGCGATTGAGCGTAGTAGGATCATGACTGGCAAAGAAAGCGTCGAGAAGCTCGCTGTAATTGATTACTTTAGGGTCATAGTAAACCTGTATTGACTCGGCGTGGCCGGTTTCATCGGTACCCACCTGCTCGTAGGTTGGATTTTTCAGGTTACCTCCCGAATAGCCCGAAATCACCTCCCGAACACCCTTCAACTGGTCGAAGGCTTCTTCCTGCGCCCAAAAACAACCACCGGCAAACGTGGCCACGGCTTCACCGGGTTGCAGTGTCGGAAGTTTGGCAAAGTTGGAATTGGGCGTCAAAAACTGCGCCTGTGTATGGCCTGCCCAAAAGCCTAGAATCAAGAGAAGAAATGAAATTGCTTTCATAATTAGTGTGCATTTAGAGAGCGATCCTGTTTTACTCCCATTATCATCAACGCAGACGGAAGTCCGTTTGTTGTTTTGCCGCGATACGTTCTCCCGCATCAACTCGCCTGTTCCTTTTTTGTAACCGGGCCGGTTTTTCTAAAAACAAAATCGCCCCGACTGACAGCGTCAATCGGGGCGATTTTATTAGCAAACTATTTTATTGCGGATAGCCCGGATTCTGAGTTTTCAGATTGGGGTTGTTCAACATCTCCTGCTTGCCCAATGGCAGCAACAGGTGCTTCTCCTGCAAGGGCTGGTTCGAGCTGGGGTTGATGTGACCCACAAAGTTGTCGAAACCGTTGGTCTTGTCATTGTAGACCTTCCGCAACCGCACCATGTCGAACCACGTGATCTGCTCGTAGCACAACTCGTGCCACCGCTCCCGCCATACCGCTTCCCGGAAACTCGCCTGGGTGTAAGTCCCCAACGCCGGTGTGGTCAAACCCGCCCGGTCCCGCACTTTCTTCAGCGCATCGTAAGCCGCCTGCGTGGGTGTGCCCAACTCGTTCTGCGCTTCGGCATAGATCAGCAGCGTTTCGGCATACCGGATCTGGGGCACGTTCAGGTTGTTCTGCCGTGTGCCGGCCACCCCCGCCGTCCCGTTGGAAGTCCGGTTGAAGTGCTTGAAGACATAATTGGCCCCCAGGGCGAAGGGCGCCCCGTTGCCGTTGGTGTAGTAGGTCGAGTAAAAATACCCCTGATCCTTCGCCCGCAGGTCGCCCGGCTCATACGACGCGTAGAACGAAGGAACCGGAACCGTGCTGCCCGTGCCCGAGGGACCGTTGTAGGTCACCGGTTTGAAGTTGGGATACATGTTGTCCATCGGATTGCCCGCCACCAGCGTGTTGTACTGCAACTCGAAGAGGTGTTCCAGGCGGTTTTCCGTGCTTTCCTTGTGCACATCTTCCAGCGACGCGAACAAACCGATCACCGTCGGATTGGCATTGGCGTAGGTGATCACTTCCAGGGCTTTGTCGGCCGCCAGCTTGTAATGCGTCGCCCCTTTGCTCAGGGGAAAGCCCGCCATGGTCAGATACACCTTCGAGAGCAGCGTTTTGACGGCAGCCTGGTTGACCCGACCCGTCAAATCGGTCCAGGCCAGGCCCGCCGATTCAGCCGCCGTCAGGTCATCGACGATCTGCTTGTAGATGGCTTCCTGGGGGGTACGGGCCGGCTGGAAGTCCTCCGAAGCAGCCGTCTGGGGTTTGGTGATGAGGGGAATGTCACCCCACAGGCGCACCGCCGTAAAGTAGGCGTTGGCCCGCAGGAAGCGGGCTTCGCCCAGGATCTTGGTCTTCTGGGCGGCATCCATGGGGGTGATGGCGGGCACCTTGTCGAGCACCTGGTTGGCCTGGGCGATGACCTTGTAGAGGCCGTTCCAGTAGTTGACCACGTGCACCGTGTTGCCATCGTGCACCAGCCCGTAGAGGTTGTTGAGATCCGAGTTCTGGGCGGTTTCGGTGGTAGAGGTGCCGGTGAGGGCTTCGAGCAACTGCCAGTTGGAGGAGAAGATGCCGGCTCCGTCGCCCATAAAGCGCATGTCGGCATAGACGGCCGCCAGGGCGGCTTCGGCATGGTCGGGAATGGTGTAGAAGTTGTCGGGCGTCAGGTTGGAGGGGGCCTGCTCATCGAGGAAATCCTTGCACCCCACCGGACCCAGCAGCACCGCCCCCAGCAGGGCGATCTTGCTCACTTTAATCACTATATGTTTCATCGTGAAATCGCTTTTTTTAATGACTTGGAATTAATTACAAACCGATCTGTAGGCCAAACATGAACGTCGTCGGTTTGGGGTAGTTGTGCCACATCATCCCCTGCGAGAAGGCGCTGTTTCCATCACCCTGGTTGGTTGGCGTCACTTCCGGATCACCAATGATCGGATCGTGAACCAGCAGGAAGAAGTTCTGCACGGTAGCGTAGGCGCGCAAGCGGTTTAGCTTCAGTTTGCTGGTTACATTCGACGGGAAGGTATAGCCTAACAGCAGGTTTTTACCGCGCAGGAATGAGCCATCCTTGATCCAGTGGCTATCTACGTTGGTAACGTAACCCGCCCGGGTATCCCGGATTTCAGCAATTTGGCTACCTTGATTGGTCGGCGTCCAGGCATTCAATACCGAGGTGTAGCTGTTGGCCAGAGCCTGACGGTCTTCGCTGGCGTGCAGGTTCATCATCATTACGTCATTACCATACGAGAACTGCGTTTCGAACGTCAAATCGAAGCTCTTGTAGCGGAATGTGTTGGTGAAAGCACCCCAGGCTTTGGGACTCCCGTTGCCAATAATGCTCCGGTCGGCATCCGTGATGGCTTTGTCGCCGTTCACATCCAGGTATTTGATATCACCCGGCAGAATCGTCAAACCGTTCCGGTAGCTGGTGAATTTAGCCGCTTCTTCACGTTCGGCTTCGCTCCAGACACCCACCCGGGTCAGACCCCAGAACGAGCCCACCGGTTCGCCAATACGAATGATGTTCGTCGGGTTGGTGAAGTTGGGTCCACCCACGTTGAAGATGTCCGACGGGGTAGCCAGCGACAACACCTTGTTGCGGTTAAAGGAAATGTTGAACGTTGTGTTCCACTGGAAACCGCCCGCGTCGATGTTGACCGTGTTCAGGCCAAACTCGAAGCCCCGGTTTTGCATCGAGCCCACGTTCCGGCGAATCGTGCCGTAGCCGCTCGTGCGTGGTACCGGCGCATCCAGCAGCATGTCCGTCGTCTTGCGGTAGTAGTAATCCGCTTCCAGATTGATGCGGCCTTTCAACAGCCCCAGTTCAATCCCCACGTCCGTCTGAGCGGTTTTTTCCCACCGCAAATCCGGGTTCGCCAGGCGGCTGATGCCCGTGCCCGACACTTTCGTCTCGCCGTAGACGGTCGAGTAGTTCGAGCTCAGCAGCGACAGCGACGAGTAGGCCGGAATTTCCGAGTTCCCCGTCAGACCAAAGCTGGTGCGCACTTTCAGGTTCGAGATGATGGAATTGCCCTTGAGGAATTCCTCTTCGGACGCCCGCCAGGCCAGAGCCGCCGAGGGGAAGAAGGCAAACTTGTGGTTTTCACCGAATTTAGACGACCCATCGGCCCGGCCCGTGAAGGTCAGCAAATACTTCTCCATCAGGCTGTAGTTGATGCGGCCGAAGTAGGAGTTGAAGGCCGAGCGGGAAGCGCCCGAACTCACGCTGGGGTTGGTAGCACCCGCCCCCAGGTTATTGAACCCGAAGTAGTCGGTGGCAAAACCGCTTACGCTGGCTCCAATGTTGAAAATATTCGTTTCCTGCCACGAAATCCCCAACAGGGCGTTGATAGCGTGCTTCTGGTTGAACTGCTTGTTGTAGGTCAGGTAGTTTTCCAACGACCAGAAAGATTCTTTCCGGTTGCTGGCCGATGCATTCCCGTTACCGCCAATGTTGAGCGTCCGGGTTACCGAGATGTTATTTTCCTGAGTCTGGACGTTAGCCCCGACAATCGTGCGCATTTCCAGCCCTTTGGCAAAGGTAATATTGGAATACAGGCTACCAATAGTGGTTTGCGTGTTCAGGATGTATTTGGTATCCATCAGACGGTGAACCGAACTCATCGTACCTTCTGCGTAGGGGAAATCCCGGTTGTTGGCGTAGGTTCCGTCTTCGTATTTAACGGGCAGGAACGGAAAATCCTCCACAATCTGGCGAGCCACTGCATCACCCTGATCCACGATGTTTTCAGACTGGTTGTTGTAGCTCAGCGTTCCGCCAATTTTCAACCAGGTTTTGACCTGATCATCGATGGTGAAACGGCCCGAATAACGTTTCAGATAAGAAGTCTTGATCAATCCCTGATCATCCCGGTAGCCCAGCGAAATCGAATACTGCGTGCGGTCATTACCGCCACTAAAGCCCAACTGGTGGTTTTGCGAGAGTTTGTTCTGGCTCGACTCTTTCAGCCAATCCGTATCGTATTTCGGGCTGCCGTCCGAGTTCCAGACCCGGGGGTCCGTCCGGCGCAGTTTGGGGTTCAGATACGCCCATTTACCGGCATTCCAGCCGACGGGATCGTATTTGGCCATATTGGCCCACGCCAGGTCTTCCGTAGCTATGTATTGTTGTGAATTCAAAACATGAGGCCGGTTGGGTCCGATGGTGTTGACGCTGAAATCGACGTTATAGGTCACCTGGCCTTCGCCCGCTTTGCCTTTTTTAGTCGTTACCAGCACCACACCGTTGGCACCCCGCGCTCCGTAAATAGCGGTGGACGAGGCATCTTTCAACACTTCCACCGAAACGATATCGTTGGGGTTAATGTAGTCGATGGCCGAACTGAACTGGTTTTGATTCCCCTGGGGCAACATCACCCCATCCACCACATACAATGGGTTGTTGGAGGAGTTGATGGAGCTAAACCCGCGTACGCGGATGGTGGTCCGGCCCCCGGGGCGACCCGAGTTGGTATTGACCTGCACACCCGGCATACGGCCCGACAGCGCCTGCGTCAGCGAAGCGGCCGGACGTTCTTTCAATTCGGCTTCTTTTACCGTTCCAACGGCACCGGTCAAATCGCTTTTCTTGGCCGTACCGTACCCAATCACCACGATTTCTTCGAGAACTTTATTGTCGGCTTTCAGGCTTACGTCCAGAGAGCTTTGAGCTCCTACACTTACTTCCTGAGACAGATAGCCCACAAACGAAAAGACCAGAACGGCACCCCGCTCGGGAACTTCAAGTTTGTATTGTCCATTGGCATCCGATACAGTACCACGCTGGGTTCCTTTCAAGACAATACTGACCCCCGGTAAGGGAGAATTGGTCTCATCCGTCACTTTTCCGGAAAGAGTCCGGTCAACCAGACGAGTTGCCAGCGCGTTTTTAGAGACTGATCCCGCGTTGGGATCTTTCGCTGCGAGAGCGACATTTGTGCAGACAAAAGCCAGTAGGAGTTGAGGAATGGATAATCTCATCATCCTGCCAAGCCGGGCTTGCGGTAGTAAGAGTTTTACCATAGAATTTGAGTACCGTTAATACGGCGATTAATTAGGAGTTGGTAGTTTAGTGGAAAGAAACATGATTATTTTTGTAAAACTAATAAATAGTAAGGTCTCAATTGCTGCTGATTGGTCACAATTAATAAAAAATATTAATAATGGATTTTTAATTTGAACTTATCGAAACCTTTGTATTAATTATCGCACGAGCTCTTTAATCTTATTTTAATATTGAAAAGCCCACCAGAGGCTTATTTAAAATATAAGCTTTTATGTTACAGATACTTACAGAATTAACGAATTTTTATACCATTTTCCAACTAAGTTGATATTGATATTTTATAACCGAATTTTGATGTTATATCACATGACATAAGCAACATAAATGAAAGTATATTTCTTACATTTTTTTTATAGCACTGCGCCACACCCGCATTTTTGAGTCCGGAAATTGCCCGTTAGCCAATCATTAAATGAAGTCTGACCGAAAGGTGGGCCGTTCATTTGAAAGCCGTTCGCGTTGTAATCCGGAGTTGATCTTTAGCAATGGTCTCTCGGCTTAGGGTGCACTTGACAGCCGAAAGGTTTTCCGCCAAAGTACCCACCAGAATAGCATACCTACTTTCGTGTCGTTGATAGAATTTGGAGTTCGGCTTTCACAAAGGCGGTTTGTTTTATTCTGTTATCAGACAATGTCTTACCGGCCAGAACTTGAAGGTTAAAAAAAGAGCATAAAAAAACCGCTCCTGTCGTCGGGGAGCGGTTTTCATGGATTCTACGATTTAAAGACTTTGTTCTTCCACATTGACTTCAACCTGTTTCTGGCTACCGGTCAATTCATTCAGTAATTCGTGAATGTTTACGGTGGCAAAGCTACTGGCATAGTCGGACATGGCGTAGGGAATAATAAGTTCATTGCCGTTGATGAGCCCACCACAGCTGTAGACCACATTGGGCACGTAGCCTTCGCGCTCGTTTTCGTCGGGGCTCAGCAACGGTTCGGTCAGTCGGCCAATCACTTTTCCGGGGTCGTTCAGGTCGAGCAAAAAAGCACCAATGGCGTATTTACGCATGGGGCCAACGCCGTGGCTCAACACGAGCCAGCCCGCTTCGGTTTCGATGGGCGAACCGCAGTTGCCAAGCTGAACGAATTCCCAGTGGTAGGTCGGTTTCAGCAGGATTTCCTTCGTTTGCCAGAAATACAGATCATCCGAATACATCAGGTAAATATTCTCTCCGTCCTGTCGCGACAGCATGACATAGCGACCATTGATTTTTCGGGGAAACAAGGCCATTCCTTTATTCTGGACTTCGGCCCCATTCAGGGTGCTGACGCTGAAGTGCGTAAAATCCTTGGTCTGAAGCAGTTGCGGAAACGTTACCTGACCATTGTAAGCGGTATACGTGGCGTAATAGGTTACTTCGCCATCATCATCGACAAACCGCACAAAACGGGCGTCTTCAATTCCGTTGGTTTCGTTGGGAGACGTCGGAAAAATACAGCGCTCGTCGAGGCTCTGGTCATCATCGAAATCCAGTTCATAATTGGAACGGGAAAGCGTCCGAAGGCTACTCGCAATGGCTTCATACTCAGCATGATGGCGGTATTGCGTCAGCACGCGCTTCAGGCGGTCTTCCATTTCTTCCACCACGAACTCCTCGCCCAAACCGCTCATCATCATTTCCGAAATCGGATTCGACAACCGGAGTTCGTAGAGTTTCCGCTCAAACTGCGCCCGGTTAAACCGGTGGTTGGGAACGATTTCCGGGGATGTGACGTAGCGCGACGGTTTTCTCAAAATAATCTTGCTATCCTGATCGATGTAGCCCATCCGAAACGTAATCGACGAAATATGGCCTTCGCCCGTGGCCCGCATACTCAGAATAAACCGTTTGAAACCCGGTGGAACATTGGTCTGGTCGGGGTGCCAGACCATCGACGGATTGAATAGCGCGGCCGATTCCAGCGAGTATTCCATGGTAAAATACGCGCCCAGCAGCAATTTCCGTTCCAGCGTCAACGGTTCATCGGTCAGCAATTGGGATTTGATATGATTGAAACGTTTCAGAAAAAACCGCTCCAGTTTATAATGCCGACTGCCGAATTCACGAATCACTTCGCCGAGTTTTTGTTCAGCTTCTTCTTCAGTCATGGCATTAACCCGGGCGATAATTTTCAAGGTACGGGTAGCACTGCTGTGTTCAAAGGGCCGAAACAGAACGCGGGTTGGGTCCGGGCGCAGAACAATGCCGGTACGGGTTGCCTTTATCATAAGTTTCAAAAAAGTTGACGGACAGAAGGGTTATCGAAGAAGGGAATGAATGGTCCCGGTTATCGTTCATTTCATCCCTTCTGTATCTCTGCCCTTCAACGTCTAAACTAACAATGTTAGTGCCGTATTTGCAATTTCAGCGTCGGAAATTTGTTTTTGGGTTAAATGCAGCTCCGTTAAAGCCATCAGATAGGCCAGCGTCGATTCGGCACCCTGGTTTTGGTTCACCCGGTCGACGTGTAAGCCATCCCGGCAACCGCCCGTATTGGGATCATAAACCGACAAGCCCAGATCGTTGTGTCCCGTAAACCACTTGAATATCTTCGTAGCCCGTTTCACCCACACAGCTTCTTTCGTAATCCGGTATGCAGCCAGACAGGCCGAAACCGAGCCCTGAACTTCGAGCGGCTGCTGGTCGAAATAAGCCCGTTCTCCCCCTTTGGTATAAAACCCATTGGAACCAATCGGCTGAAAATAGCCGGTGCTGGCAATACCGCTGCCGGTCATCTGCAGGCTGATCAGCCAATCCAGCGTTTTCAGGCCCAGATCGATTAAGGTACTGTCCTGCAACGTCTCACCGGCACAAATCAGCGCGTGGGGCAGTTTGGCATTATCATACGTCAGGTAGTCTTCAAACCAGGGCCATTCTTTGGATTTGCTGTCCTCATGCCGAACGATGAGTTTATCGACCAGTTGTTGCAAAATCGTTTTTACGAGCCGGTCGTTACCAAACCGTTTCAGGTATTCGCAGGCCCCCATGATTCCAAAAGCCCAGGAACGGGGCGAAGGCAGGTCGACAAGCGCAGGCAGCGTCTGGTGCAGCATCGGCATTGCCCAGGTAATCAGGTTTTTGTCCGACGACCGCCCGACGCAGGTTCCGAGCGCCCAGATGGCCCGGCCCGTGCTGTCATCGGAGCCAACATCTTCGAGCCATTGCCGGTTGTAGCTCATAAAATTCCGAAACTGTCCTCTGCCCTGGATGTAGGCATAATTGAGGAAAGCGGCAAAATCGTCGGTCAGTTTCGCCAGTTTGCGATCGCCCTGACCGGCCTCTTCCACCAGCACCGTCAGGATCAAAGCCCGGGCATTATCGTCCGTGCAATAGCCTTCTTCATAGTGCGGTAAATGGTAGCGGGCATGCTGGATGATTCCCGTCGAATCGGTCAAACGATACAGATGATCGAGCCGGATTGGCGGCAATTTATACGTTCCACTTCCATTGCCATTCAGGAGCGACAAAGGACTGCCGGGCAGAGCAATCGGCTGCTGGCGGGCCTGAACGAACGATTCGACGTAGCGTTCCATGACGCGTTCCCAGATCATGCTCCGACCCAGTAAATACGCTTTTTTGCGCATCCCGTGTCGCAGCGGTTCGTCGTTCATCAAATTGATAATCGCGTCGGCCACCGCTTCCGAATCATTGAATGGCACCAGAACGCCCCGCCCGTCGGCCAGCAGTTCTTCCGCGTGCCAGTAGGGAGTCGAGACGACCGCCTTACCACACCCAAAAGCGTACGAAAGCGTTCCGGACGTAATCTGGGCCGGGTTCAAATACGGCGTGATGTAAATATCAGCCGCACCCAGAAACTCAATCAGGTTGTCGAGTTCAACAAACTGATTGAAAAACATCACGTTATTTTTGACTCCGCAATCGGCAGCCAGTTTTTTCAGACTATCGCGGTATACTTCGCCCTGATCCCGAATCAGATTCGGGTGCGTTGCTCCCAGCACAATGTAGACGATGTTGGGAAATTTATCGACAATCCGGGGTAACGCCTTGATGACATTTTCAATGCCTTTATTGGGCGACAACAGCCCGAAAGTCAGCAGGACTTGTTTTCCTTCGATGCCAAACCGGTCTTTATGAAAATGGGGATCGACAAACGGCATGTCGGGAATCCCGTGGGCAATGACATCGATTTTATCTTCCGGAACGTCATAAATATCTTTCAGGAACTGGCGGCCTTTTTCACTCATTACCACCACCCGAGCCGACAGATCGGCGATGGTTTTCAACACCATCAACTGATCCTGATCCGGATTGCGCAACACGGTATGAAACGTGGTAATAACCGGCATCGTCAGATTCCGAAGCAAGGTCAGAATGTAATTTCCGGCCGTGCCGCCATAAATACCATATTCGTGCTGAAGGCACACCACTTCGGTGTTCATGGAATTCAGAAACTCGGCGGCTTTTTTGTATGAATTCAGATCATGCTGGTAAAACTCATAGCGAACTTCATCCGGATAATCATACCCCTCCGGAACATCGTTTACTGATACAACCATAGCCGACGATTCCGGATAAAAAGTTGTAAACGATTTGTATAAATCAGCAGTAAACGTGGCAATCCCGCACTTCCGGGGTAGGTAATCGCCTATAAAGGCAACACTTGTGGGCATGTGCACACTGGGGGTCACGTTTTGTAGTGGAGCGTAATTCATAATTATACGGGGAAATAATAGTAGAGAAATTATCCTGGCGGGCAACTAATTTCGATTAACAACAGCGTATCAATCGCACGTACGTAAAGCCAGTAAGAAAACACGCCAACGGCCGCTATTGTTTAAAATTTGCTTGGATTTAAAACCCTGAGGACCGGTTTCGCCGTATTTTGTTTTTTCTCCAAGCGGAACCATAACCGGAGATTTAAGCAGAAATGCGCCGGATTTTGCCGCTGTAGCCCTTCAGAACGCTATTACTTTTGCTTATACCGGAAATAGCATATATACAAGTCGCCGGATCAGGTTGGCACTTCTCGGGTAGCGGTCGGCCAGCCGCGTTCAGTGGCCCGTCATTTTCAAAAACTAACCCAATTTAGTACCTTGCACGCTTACCTTCTGTTCTGGCTTGATGTTCTGGCACCGCGTTTCGGATTTCATATTAAAAAATCGCCTTCTCCTGCTCGTTATCATTTTTGCAGGAACGGTATTTATGGCGTACCAGGCCACCCGCATTCAACTTTCCTACGAGATTGCCCGGATTCTGCCCTCCAACGACCCCGACTTCGAACTGTACGAATCGTTTAAAAAGCGCTTTGGTGAAGACGGCAGCGTGATGGTGATCGGGATCGAAACGCCCGACTTGTATACGTTACCGGTTTTCAACGGCTGGCATGCTCTGAATCAGGACATTAAAAAATCAGCGGGTGTTCAAACCGTCTTATCGGCGGCCAGTTTATTTCAAATTGTTCGCAACGACAGCATCAAGCAGTTTCAGTTTTTGCCCCTGGCCCCCCGTGCACCCGCAACGCAGGCTGAAGTCGACAGCATCCGTTCGACGGTGGCGTCACTACCTTTCTACCGCGGCTTTGTGTCCGACAGCGCCGGCCGGTCGCACCTGATGGCCGTCACTTTCGATCAGAAAAAGCTGAATACGAAATACCGCCTGGGCTATGTGGCGGATATTGAGCGAAAAGTAAGAGCGTTCGGGGCAAAATTCAAGATCCCGGTTCACATGTCCGGAATGCCCTACATCCGCACCAAGTTTACGGCGAAAGTGAGCAGTGAAATGGTTTTGTTCATGGCCCTGGCCTTTGGCGTAACGGCCATTATTCTGCTGTTTTTCTTCCGTTCGATCGTAGCCGTTCTGGCCGCCATCAGCATCGTTGGTGTGGGCGTCGTCTGGTCGCTGGGCTTTCTGGTGCTATTTGGCTATAAAATTACGCTCCTGACCGGCTTGCTGCCACCCCTGATCATCGTGATCGGAATTCCGAACACCATTTTTCTCATCAATAAATACTTCGAAGAATTCAGCCACCACGGCGACAAAACGCGGGCGCTGAACACGGCAACGGAACGCATTGGCGAGATGACGTTTTTTGCCAATGTCACCACCGCCATCGGTTTTTTTGTCTTTTATTTCGCCAGCAGCCCCATGCTGGCCCAGTTTGGTCTGGTGGCGTCTTTAGGCGTGGTGGTTACTTACGCCCTCTGCCTGGTTCTGATTCCAATTGTTTTTGGGTATTTGCCCGAACCATCGTCCCGGCAGCGGGGCCACTTGGAAAGCCGCTGGGTGGTTTCCTTCCTGAGCTGGGTCAATTACACGGTTCATCACCGCCGTCGTGCCATCTACGCCTTCATCGGTATTCTGGTGATTATCAGCCTCATTGGCGCGCTGCGCATTCAGGCCGTTGGCTATGTGGTGGATGACTTACCGAAGAATGATCCGATTTATACTGATCTGAAATTTTTCGAGAAAAACTTTCGGGGCGTTCTCCCTTTTGAGGTGTCCATCGATTCGCGCCAGCCGGGCCGGGTGCTGACCCCCCAGACGCTGACCAAAATGCGGCTTTTGCAGCGCGAGTTTGAAAAATACCCGGAGTTCACACGTCCCCTTTCCATTGTTGAAGCGGCTAAATTTCTGTATCAGGGCTATCGTGGAGGAGATCCCAAATACTACGTTTTGCCGGGCGCGCTGGAAATAGCCAAAGTAGCCAGCTACGCGCCCCCGATGCAGGGCAAAGCCAACCTTTTCAAAGGGTTTATCGACAGCACCCGTCGCTACACCCGCGTGAGTTTCCAGATGGCCGACGTCGGAACGGTGCGCATCCGCCAGTTACTGACGACCCTGCAACCCAAAGTCGATTCCATTTTTAATGTCGACCGCGAAACCGGGAAACGCGTTTCGAACGGCGACATGTACGACGTACGGATTACGGGCAGCAGCACTATTTTTACGAAAGGAAACGAGTATCTCGTTGATAATCTGAAGGAAAGCGTTTACCTAGCGGTTATTCTGATCACGGGTTTGCTGGCTCTGTTGCTCCGCGATATTCGAACGATCCTCATTTGCTCGCTGCCCCGCATCGTTCCGCTGATCATCACGGCGGGAATTATGGGCTATTACGGCATTCGGCTAAAACCGTCGACAATTCTGATTTTCAGCGTGGCTTTTGGAATTGCTTCCGACGGCACCATTTATTTTATTGCCCGCTATCGTGAGGAGCTTCGGCGTGGGCTGAGCATTTCCAAAGCCATTACTGCCACGATTCATCAGGCCGGTATCAGCATGATTTATACGGCTTTTATCCTCTTTGCCGGTTTTGCCATTTTCGCCTTTTCAACGTTCCAGGGAACGGTAGCACTCGGTGTTCTCGTATCGATCACGCTTTTGATGGGCATGGCCGCGAACCTGATTTTACTCCCCGCCTTTCTGCTCTCACTCGACAAACGAAAAAACCGCAGAGAACTTCTGAACAACGAGAGCGCAGCGTAATGTCAGTTTACGGTTGATGGTATTCGGTTTACGGTATTCGGTTTACAGTTTACGGTGGCTGACGCGTTAGACTGATTGCGCCAGCAAGCATGCGTCAGCCACCGAATACCGTAAACTGTAAACCGAATACCGTAACCCATACTCAAACCTCCTCCAGTAAACTCTGGAACGTGACATACTGGGTACCAAACCGCTCCTGAATTTTCTCCATCAGGTCGTCCCCGTGGTATTTCTGAAAGCGGTAAAAGTCCAGTTTGATGCGAAACGAAAACTGGAACGTGTAGGTAGCTCCCCCGTTATCGACTTCGGTCAGCAGATGCAGGATTTTATGGCTCAACGGCAGGCCCGTTGCCATGATCGCCGGAACGTGTTCGGCCCGCATCCAGTTTAACCACTCCCGTTCAACGGTCTTGTCAATATTAATCGTCAGGTTGTAAAGAATCATTTTTAATCGGTGAATTAGCGAAAACAGGGCGCGTATTCGATAAACGAAATTGAGCCTCCCGGAAAGTCTAACAGCAAATTCGTCCTTTTTGTCCTTAATCTTGCAGCTATTCTCATTCGTCTTAGCCGCAAATGTTGTTTCTTTGCCGTACGACAAACCTCCTCACTTATGTTTTACACTATACTGGTACATGCCCACTCGGGCCTTCGCTGGATTGTATTGATTCTGTTGATCGCAGCCATCATAACGGCATTTCGCAAATGGCAGGGCCGCGATGAGTACACCGCCGGTAACAACCAACTGTACCTTTTTACCTTAATTGCTACGCATACGCAATTTCTGATTGGGCTGATTTTGTACTTTATGAGTCCTAAAGTGCCTTTGTTCGATTCCGGAATTGACTTCGGCACCATCATGCGCACCACCCTATACCGGTTTTATACCATCGAACACATCGTCGGAATGCTCATTGCCGTCGTGCTCATTACGATTGGCCGGTCGAAATCGCGCCGGATCAGTGGTCCGGTTCAGAAACACCGCACGGTTTTTATCTTTTTTGGGCTGGGTCTGCTCGCTATTCTGGTTTCCATTCCGTGGCCTTTCCGGATTCCCGGCGCGGGCTGGTTTTAAGAATTGACCAATGAACGACAGACTATCGAAACGGGGTGATTCGTTGTTCATTGGTCACTATTCACTCTTTTTTACCCATGTCCCCCGCTCGCCAGCACCGAACTGTTTTGAACTGGATTCAGCCCTCCCCCGCTGAACGGTATGAAATTTATTCGGAACTGGGTATCCCTCAGGCCGTTCTGACCATTGCCCGACCCGAACAGGCTATGATCGAATCCCGGTTTGGCAGTTACCGGATTCAACGGCAAACGAAGTTTACCAACATCGCCGTTACCGATCTCACCGGTTCGCCCATTGCCACCATTCGTACCAGCTGGTGGGGGCATCTTTACCTGACGTTTGACGACGGGCGCCAACTTCGCTTCCATTCTTCCGGCCTATTTCGCAGCCGCTGGCTCTGGAGCAGCCCCGATGGCGAACCCCGGGCGGTGGTGCAGCGCAGCCGAATTTTCTTTTCGCCCGAATGGCCCATTCGTGAAGGACTGTCGGCGCTTTTGACCGGTTTAACCATTTTTTTTATTGTTACCAAACCAACGTCAGTATTCAGTTTTCGGTTTACGGTTTTCGGAGGCTGACGCAAGCGACTTCAAATGCGTCAGCCTCCGAAAACCGTAAACCGAATACCCTAACGAATATGATACAAACCCGCCCCTTACCGGTTTCGCCGGATCAACAACTGCGCAACATCGGCTGGAACTGGATGCTCGGAACCGACACGCTGGCGTATTTGACCAATGAAGTGGTGGTGGTTAAACCCGCCGAGGCTGATGCATATTATGAAGCGGCCAACCAACTGTTTGACATGCTGGTGGAAGCCGGGCAGCACGTGATCGATACCAATCGATTTAGTGAACTCGGCATCCCGGCCAACCTCGTTGACCTGATCAAACTTTCCTGGAGCGACGACCGGCATATTCAATTGTACGGCCGTTTCGATCTGGCAGGCGGCATCGCCGGGCAACCGATTAAACTGATTGAATTCAATGCCGATACGGCGACCTGCATTCCCGAAACGGCCGTCGTACAATACGCCCACCTGCTCGCGAATGGCCTGGATGAAGAGCGTCAGTTCAATTCCGTTTACGAAACGCTGGTCGGGCAATTCCGCGACATCCTGCTGCAAAATGAGGACCTTCAGCCCACGTTGCTGCTATCGGCCCTGCGCGGTTTTCCGGAAGACGACAGCAACGTGGCGGTTTTGGGAGAAGCCGCCCGTGAAGCCGGCTTCACCGTCGAATTCGAGTACATTGACAAGGTTGAATTCTCGGTCGATGAAGGTGTTTTCAAGCAAAATCCCCAAACCGGTCACTTCGACAAATTCGATTTCTGGTTCAAACTAATTCCGTGGGAATACATTGGTGAGGAAGAATCCGATCTGGCGCACATCCTGACCGAAGCCGTGCGTCGCCGGCAGGTCGTGGTCCTGAATCCGGCTTATTCGTTGCTGTTTCAATCAAAATACATCCTGAAAATATTGTGGGAATTGTATCCGTATCACCCGCTCCTGCTCCAGACCGAAACCCGCCCGTTAACCGACCGGCCCTACGTGGAGAAAGTGCTGTTCGGTCGCGAAGGGGCCAACGTCCGCATTCTGGACGAGCAAGGCCGGGTTACGGCCGAAGCTGAAGGTGAATATGGTGATTACCCGAAAATCTACCAGGAATACGTCGATTTACCGACGGATGCAGCCGGAAAGCGGTATCAGGCCGGTGTGTTCTACGCGGGCGAGAGTTGCGGTCTGGGCTACCGACGTGGTGGCGTCATTCTGGACAACGGTGCGCAGTTTGTCGGACACGTGGTGGAATAAATCAGCCCATCAACAACGACTCCGCGCCGTCGATCCAGATGGGGGTGCCGGTAATGTGGCTCGCCTTTTCGGACGCCAGAAAGGCCACGAGTTCGGCCACCTGTTCGCTGGTTCCGGGTTTGCCATCGGTCAGCGGGATTTTGCCTTCCGGAAACTCGACGGGTTCTTTGGCCGACTCCAGGTCGCGCTTTTCGGTACTGTCTTCAATTTGGGTTTCGATGGCCCCGGGGCATACCACGTTCACCCGGATGCGGTGTTTGGCGAGTTCCAGCGCGGCCATTTTGGTAAAAGCCAGCTGACCAGCTTTGGTCGTCGAATACGCCGTTGCGCCCGTGTTGCTAAAAATTCGGGTACCGTTCACCGAAGCCGTAATGATGATCGAACCGCCGTTTTCCTTCAACATCGGAATGGCATATTTCACCGTCAGAAACGTACCGCGCAGGTTGATGTTGATGGTTTTGTCCCACTCGTCGGGTTCCAGTTCTTCGATGGGCGCCCACACGCCGTTGACCCCGGCATTGGCAAAAACGATATCTAATCCGCCCCATTGCTTCCGGATTTCGCCATACGCCTGCTGCATTTCGTCAGCACTTGCTATATCGGCCAGCAGAGAAATAGCTTCTCCTCCCTCCCGCCGAATCTGGTCGACGGTTTCCTGCAGTTCGTCTTCCGTACGGCCCAAAGCGGCCAGCCGGGCTCCTTTTCGGGCCAGCAGAAGGGCCGCGGCTTTCCCGATTCCCGAACCGGCTCCGGTTACCAATGCTACTTTTCCGGTAAATTCCCTATCTTGACTCATCATGGCGTCGACCGATTATGTTGCTTGTTGCTTAATCTACCCGCGCATGGTTCTTTTTGTTAGAAAATCAGGTCAATCTTTTCAAACTTTCTAGTAAATGCACATTTGGGGACGCGTTCAAAACCCAGGCTGCTTCCCTTCTAACCACTTCCACCGTACATGCATAACCTGAGTCTCTACAGCATTGCCGCCATTTACATCGTATCCGGTTTTCTGCATTTCTTCCGGCCCGACCCTTACCTCCGCATCATGCCGCCCTACATTCCCTACCATGCGCTCATGGTGGTGCTCAGCGGGATTGCCGAACTGGTTTTGGGCGTCGGGTTGCTGTTTCCGGCAACCCGATCGCTGGCAGCCTGGGGGTTGATTCTGTTATTGATCGCTATTTTCCCGGCCAATCTGTACATGGCTACGGCCGATAAATTCGCTGAAATACCGGCCTGGATTCGCTGGGGACGGCTTCCGCTTCAGTTGCTCCTGATCTGGTGGGCCTGGCGCTATACCTGATCTGACGGGAAGCGGGTGCGTTTCCAGCGAACTCCTTCTTCTACGTCGCCAACCAGTAGAAATCCGTTTTTCTGCAACACCCGCTGCGAAGCAATGTGGTGGGCTGGCGTATCGGCCACCACCGTCTTCACGTCGGGGTGTTCAAAAATCCATTCCAGAAAACAGGCCACGGCTTCGGTCGTGAACTGCCGCCCTTCGAATCGTTGATCCATAAAGTAACCGATCAGGGTTTGCCCATCCGCATCCGGGGTTCCGGCTACGCCGATGCCACCAATAGTCAGATTCAATTCGCGATGAACAATCAGCCAATGGGTGTACCAAAACCAGTCGTCCGGATGAGCGATAACACCGGGGATGATATACTGCGGGAGCGCATCCTGAAATTCGGCCATGAAATCGTAATCGCCACTGAGTTTCAGGTCCGAAATTTCCAGTCCACGGGCCGTTTCCAGCGTAGTTCGGCTGATTGCCAATTGGTCGAGATCCGTTAGGGGTAATGGAATTAATTGCAACCGTTTTGAAAAAAGAGAAGTCATTGGAGTAGCTGGTAAATGATTGATAGTAAAGACAATAGAATAGCACACCACCAGAAAAGTGATGAACGATCCGGACTAATCAATCAATAAACCAGTCCAGGCAGGAAGCCGGAAAGAAGTGAAGTGTGCAGCGGCCTTTGTTTTAAACCGCTGTAAAGATACATCCAAAGCGGTTCTTTTTCCACTTATTTCGGCCCAGACCGATAGCGGTGAGGCAATTGTATCGTATTGGGTCCGGATAATTGTACCAACGGTCAATATCCCCCGGTTTACGGTAGTCGTCAGAATCAGTAAAAAAAGTATTTTTATCCCTTTCTGCTTGAGTCAACGAACGAACCATTGTATGAAACTCCCACAATCTCTCCTGCTGGCGGTCGGCGGAACCCTGTTGTTTACCGCTTGCAAAACTGAAAAAGAAGAAAATGCCCGGACGGTATTTTTTGACAAATCGGGCATGGACACAACCATATCGCCCGGCAACGATTTTTTCTCCTACGCCAACGGCAACTGGGTTAAGACTACCAAGATCCCGGCCGATCAGAGCGGTTGGGGCTCATTTTACACCTTATACGAAGAGAATCAGAAAAAAACCCGGTCGATTCTGGAAGAAGCCGCAGCCGCCGGGGCCGCAAAAGGCAGTACGGAACAGAAAGTGGGCGATTTCTACGCCAGCGGCATGGATACCGTTACGATTGAGAAAAAAGGCTACGATCCGCTAAAGCCCGAACTGGCTAAAATTGCCGCTTTGCGGGATTATAAGCAGGTTATTACTTACCTGGCCGCCGACGAAGCCAACCGGGGTGGCGACCTGTTTGGGCTGTATGTGGGAGCGGATGACCGCAAAAGCGATATCAACCGGATCAATTTCGTCCAAAGTGGGTTGAGCCTGCCGGAAAAAGATTATTATTTCAATAATGACGAGGAAACCAAGAAGGTACGGACAGCTTTTGTCAAGTATATCGTTAAACTTTTTACGCTAACCGGCGTCGATTCCACGACAGCCCGCAAAAAAGCCGACGCGATCCTGGCGTTCGAGACGGCTTTGGCCAAATCTCACAAGGCGGCCGCCGACCTCCGTGATCCCATCAAAAACTACCACAAGTATTCGGTAAATGAACTGGCTAAACTGACGCCCAATATCGACTGGAAGTCCTTTCTGAGCACGATGACGGCGAAAACGGACACGGTTTTGATGGGACAACCGGAATATTATCAGGCCCTGAATACGTTGCTTGCCACGACCCCGATTGAGGTTTTAAAGGACCACCTGGCGTTCAATTTCATCGATAACAATGCCTCGCTGTTGAGCAAACCGTTCGTGATGGCCAAGTTTGAGTTCAGTGGCAAAACGCTCTCCGGCCAACAGGCGCTGTCGGAACGCTGGAAACGCGTGGCTGGCAATGCCGATGCGTATCTGGGCGAATTGCTGGGGCAGTTGTGGGTGAAGAAATATTTTACGCCTGAAGCCAAAGAGCGGATGCTGACGCTGGTGACCAACCTTCAGAAAGCCTACCGAAACCGCATCGAGAAACTGGACTGGATGACGCCTGAAACAAAGAAAATTGCGCTGGAAAAACTGGACGGTATTGCCAATAAAATCGGCTATCCGGACAAATGGAAAGATTATTCGGATGTGGAGGTTAAGCGGGACGATTATTTCGGAAATATCCAAAGCGCCCGCCGACACGAGAACAAGGAGAATATGGAGAAAATTGAAAAACCGGTCGACCGGACCGAGTGGGGTATGACGCCCCCGACGGTGAATGCCTACGCCAATCCGTCGTTCAACGAGATCGTTTTTCCGGCCGGTATTCTCCAGTTTCCGTTTTTTGATAAAGATGCCGATGATGCCATTAATTACGGAAGTATTGGCATGGTGATCGGACACGAAATGACTCACCTTTTCGATGATCAGGGCCGCCAGTATGATGTTAAAGGGAATCTGCGCGACTGGTGGCAAAAGTCCGATGCGGACAAATTTACGGCTAAAGCTAACCAGGTGGTCAACCAGTACAACAGCTACACGGTTTTGAACAACCTGAAATTGAACGGTCGTCTGACGTTGGGCGAAAACCTCGCCGATCTCGGCGGTCTGGCCATCGCCTTCGACGCCTTCAAACTGACGGATCAGTGGAAAACTGATCAGAAAATTGACGGTTTCACGCCCCAGCAGCGGTTTTTCCTCGGCTTTGCGCAGATTTGGCGTACCGTGATTCGGGACGAATCCCAGCGGGTTCGCGTACAGACCGATCCGCACTCGCCGGCTAAATACCGGGTCAATGGCCCCCTGACCAACTTCGCCCCTTTCTACCAGGCTTTCAACGTCAAACCCGGCGAAAAAATGTATAAACCGGAGGTTGATCAAACCCGGATTTGGTAAGTATGTACCTGCGGTTTAGTCCGTGTTTTTTGTTTAACACGGACTAAACCGCAGGTACGTTAATACCGCCGTCGGCCGCCAATGTGTAAGTTGGCCCCCAATTTCACTTGCGGCCCGCGGTTGTTGCCCGCAAAAACCGGCGCTTTATCGTAATAATTATTTTCAATCATCAGCTCGAAGCTCAACTTTTCCATCGCTTTAAGGCCCACACCCAGACCGATATTCAGGCTGCTGAATCCGCGCCGGTCATTGGGCCCAACATCGCTGGAACGGAATTTTCCGATGTTTAAACCGCCTTCGCCGAAGAGGTAGAACGTGTTCCGAATCGGGTAATACCGAACAAAAGCCCCCCCGGAATTGGCCCGGTAGCTGGTCGATGCCCGACTCTCAAACGCACCCCGGATGCCCAAGGCCAAACCGCGTTTGATAAAATAGCCGACCCGCGGATTAAAAACCGTATACAAACCCTGGCCCTTTCCCGTTGCAAAGCCCAGAGAAACACCCACCAGAAAAGCGCCAGAGCGAAACCAGGGGGAGTCGGAGCGGTCAAAATAGGATCTTCGGTAGTCGGAGCGCACTTCTTCCGTTGCGGGTGGAGTAGCCAGCGAACTTGGAGCGGGGGTATCGCTTTTGAGCGTATCGGTTTCCTGCGCCTGAGCCACCAGGCCGGTTGTCAGACAAACAGAGAATAGAAGGAGTCGATTTATATACGTTTTCATTGGATTACGCTGAGTTGTCTATTTAAAACCAGACCGGCCGTATAAAGTTTGTCCAAATGCAAATAGCCTGTTTTTTTACCGGAAATCGCAGACACTTTGCTGCGGTTGTCCGGTAAAAAAAACAGGCTATTGAGCTATAAAAAAGACTAGGCTTTTGCCAA
Organism: Larkinella knui; assembly: GCF_003858645.1. Taxonomy (GTDB): domain Bacteria; phylum Bacteroidota; class Bacteroidia; order Cytophagales; family Spirosomataceae; genus Larkinella; species Larkinella knui. The sequence goes on from NZ_RQJP01000002.1 coordinate 34,498, forward strand.
TACGTCGATCAACCGGCCAACCTGCCCGGCGTCGGTTGCGGGGAAGTTGGCAATCCGAATTTGCGAATCCTTGAACTGACCATACCCGCTGCCAACCACCATACCGGCGTCTTTGGCCAGACTGATGATTTCCGAAGATGGTTTTTGGGTGCTGGCCACGACGACCGTCCGGGAACGGTGGCGGTCTTCTTTCACAAACGGTGAAAACTGCGGATGACTTTCGATGAATTTATACAGCATCTTCGCCTTTTCTTCAGTCTCCCGGCGAATGGTTTCGACCCCAATCCGGTTGAAATCCTGCGCAATTTTCCCCAGCAAATAAATCAGTAAAACGTTGGGCGTAGCCGGTGTTTCATACGTTTTGAAGTTTTTCCAGAGCGTCGGCAAATTGTTGTGCGCACCAATGTGCTGATCGCCGTGCTTCAGCAGCTCGGCTTTTTCAAGACACTTCTCATTGGCGATCCAGACGCCCAGTCCGGCGGGCAAGCCAAAGGCTTTTTGAACGGAAAAGAAAGCCGTATCGATCAGGGAGAAATCCAGATCGGGAAAAGGTGCCGACGAAACGATGTCGACCGCAATCAGCTTTTTGGCATTGCTGCGCTTCAGTTTGTGAATATCGACCGGCCGCATTTGTACGCCCGAACTGGTTTCGTTGTGCGTAACAGCGATCAGTTCCGCGTAGTCAGGCACCACGATTTCGCCGTAATCGAACCCCTCGCCGAACGGTTTTTCCTGCTTGTGGGTATACTTATGCACCCCGGTAGCGTATTCACAGAATTTCTTCGAAAACGACCCGTTGATCAGGTGAAAGCTTTCGTGTTCGACGCAATTGAGCATAATGCGCTCCCACACCTCCGACGCCGAACCGGTAAAGAAAATCCCGTGCGACTCCGGAATCGTCAAAAGCTCGCGCAATTGCTCAACACAGAACTGATACAGGCTCCGGAACCTGGCGCTCCGGTGCGAAATCGACCCAATCTGCTCATCCATCGCCGTTTGGAGGTGTTGGTAAACAGTCGGATATAACTCCGCTGGCCCGGCGGTGAAGTAGGTTTGTTTCATAATGGTTTAATAAAAATACTGCCTTGTCCAGATCAAACTATCCGGCAACATTAACCCAAATTGCCCAAACCGTTCTTCGGTTGAGAGTACAATACTATTCGAAGGATCGCTCTTTTCATAAACTACCGGCAATTTCTGTTTCATCACCGAGTCCAGCTGCCACTTCGTAAGCTTCCAGAAAGCCCGGCTTTTCGCCGTAAACACCTTTCCGTCAACGTTGTACTGGACGTCAACGCGGTAGACATCCCTGACTTTTCTCCTTTCATAGTTAAACCGTTCGATGGTTCCAACCGTAAAGGCCTGATCGTTCTGGATCTGCTTTCGTTCGTAAATGGTATACAGCTTTGGGGCGGCTGCCAGGGCAAGCAAGACAGGAGTAAAAGCCATGAGAATCACTTTCGATGGTGGCCATTCCATGCGTTTCTCTGTTACTTCCTCTCCCATCCAGTTACCCGTTTATCAGTATAACAACCTGAATTTGATCGTGTTGTCAATATTCCGCAGTTCATTCACCACTTCATCCGAATAATCTTTGGCAATGTCGGTAATGACATAGCCGACCTGTTCGGTTGTTTTCAGGTATTGTCCCTGAATATTGATGTGGTAATTGGCAAAAATGGCGTTGATTTTTGCCAGAATACCCGGCACATTGGCGTGAATATGCAACAACCGGTGCGAATCTTTCAACAGCGGCAGTTGTACTTCCGGAAAGTTGACACTTCCGTACGTACTGCCATTGTTGATGTATTCTAACAGTTTTCCGGGCACAAAGTTGCCAATATTTTCCTGTGCTTCTTCGGTACTCCCGCCAATGTGTGGCGTCAAAATCACGTTCGGCAAACCGCGTAACTCGTTGATAAACTCCTCATTATTGGTTTTTGGTTCGTACGGGAATACATCGACGCCCGCACCGGCCACCCGACCACTTTTCAAGGCGTCGACCAGCGAAGGAATATCGACAATGTGACCGCGCGACAGATTCAGGAAAATAACTCCCTCTTTCATCAGCGAAAATTCCCGGGCACCGATCAGGTTTTTATTGCTGGCCCGACCGTCGGTATGCAGGCTAATGAAGTCGGAAATGGCGAGCAATTCGTCCAGCGTTTTGCATTTCCGGGCATTGCCGAGGGCCAGTTTGTCAATAATGTCGTAAAAATAAACCTCCATGCCCAGCGCTTCAGCCACCACCGACAACTGCGTGCCGATATTGCCGTAGCCTACCAGGCCGAGTTTTTTACCGCGAACTTCAAAGCTGTTTTTAGCCGATTTGTCCCAGGTTCCCTCGTGCATTTTATTGCTTTTGGGAACGATGTTCCGCACCAGCATGATGATCTCGCCAATGGCCAGCTCGACCACGGAGCGGGTGTTGCTGTAGGGCGCATTGAAAACCGCAATGCCTTTTTCGGTACAGGTTTTCAGGTCGATCTGGTTGGTGCCAATGCAGAAGGCCCCAACGCACATGAGCTTGTTGGCGTGTTCCAGTACGCGGCTGGTTACCTGGGTTTTAGACCGGATCCCGAGAATGGAAACATCCCGGATTTTCTCGATCAGCTCGTCCTCATCCAGCGCACCTTTCAGGATTTCCACATTGAAGCCTTCGCTCTCAAACAGCTTCACCGCCACGGGGTGCACGTTCTCGAGCAACAGGACTTTAATCCGGCTTTTTGGATATGACTGACTGCGGCTCAGCTTATTATGGTATAAAAATTCGTCGAGAGACGGAGCAACGTGGTCGGCTTTTTCGATTACTTTGGGTCGCATAACATTTTCGGTAAAGGCGTAGAACCGGTTCGCCAACCCGGACTCCCGGATTTCGTAGTCGGTATACCCATCGCCTATTACGTAAATGTCGCCTTCCAGATTTAGGTTCCGAATCAGCTTCACTTTCCCTTTGTCGGTCGAGAGTGGATTCTCGCAGTCACAACTCACAATGTTGCCGTCGGCATCGTAGACGAACGTGTTGGCGAACACATTTTCTTCCTTGATTCCCAGCGAGGTTACAATCGGCACGATAAATTCTTTAAACCCGCTCGAAACAATGTAGATGTGATCGGCGTGTTCAGTGAGAAACCCGCGATTGCGCTGGAAAGAATCCGAGATTTCGGTTTTCAGCGTTTCAATCAGCGCGGGCAGATGATCCCGGTGGGCCTGCAACAATTCGAGCCGCAATTCGATCGATTTGGACAGGGAAATTTCCCCCGACATACCCCGATCGGTGATGATCTTAATTTTTTCGAGAATTGCTTCCCGGTCGCGGTGACCCGCCAGTGAGATTTCTCCCAATACATCCAGGGCTTCGACTTTGGTAAAAGTACTGTCGAAGTCGATGACGAAATACGTTTGTTCGAGTGTTTTGGTTAACATAATTGAGGATTACCCGTTATCAATAGACAACTGCTGTAGTACGCTTTCTACTTGATTTTTAGCGTTGGAATTTTGTCTATACTTGCCTGCCAAATACTATCATAATTAATTCTGAAGTACGCATAAACCAGTATGTTCCGCACGACATACAACGTATTCTACGTCACTTCGGTAACTTTATTCGGTGTGTCTTTTGTAACAAAGTTGGCCGCTTCTCCACTAATTTCCAACAATTTGACCAGCGCCATCAACATCCTGCTTCAATAGGCTTTCCAATTGAATCTTCGTGTTGGCAAATTGGAAAATATCGACCCGCTCATCCAACTCGACCAGAATATCGATATCGCTGTCAGGCCGGGATTCACCCCGCGCTTTCGAACCAACCAAATAAGCCCGTTGTACAGGTGGATTGGTAAAGAACGGGTGAATAACGGCATGTTGCGCTATCATAAGCTAATCAGTTTGTATTTCTCAAAAACCGCAAGGCCCGTTCTTCCGACCAGTAAACGGTTCGGTTTGGGCCCGCGGGTGTAAAACCGCAATGCCCGCCCTGCGTCGGAAATTCCATCCAGACGTTGGGCAGTTGGCGGGCCAGTTCTTCCGGGAAACATTCGCGCGACAAAAAAGGGTCATTTTTGGCATTGACAATCAGGGTCGGAATCGCGATTTTATCCAGATAGTGCAACGCGCTGCTCTGTTCATAATAGTCTTCGGCATCGCGAAACCCGTGCAAGCGTGACGTAAACAGGTTGTCAAACTCCCGCAAAGTACGGACTTTTTGTAATCCCTCCGTATGAATAACGCCCGGCATGAGGGCGGCTTTTTCAAAAACCTTGCGCTTTAACGTCCGGTTAAAGCGCTGGTTATAAATCTGGCTATCCCAGGCTTCCAGTCGGCGCGACGCGCTGGTCAGGTGCAAAGGTACCGAAAACACCACGGCTTTTTCGATGGCCGGATGAATCGCTTTCCCCTGCTCACCCAGGTATTTTAAGGTCACATTGCCGCCGGCACTGAATCCCAGAAGATTGATGTGTTTGTAGCCTTTCTGCAAGGCATAATCGATCACCAGTTGCAGATCGCCCGTTTCGCCGAGGTGATAAAACCGGGCCTGCCGGTTCATTTCGCCACTGCAACTGCGGTAATTCCAGGCCAGACAATCAAACCCGTTGGCCGTCAGGTGCCGAACCATGCCCGCCAGGTATTGCCGCCCCGAATCGCCTTCCAGGCCGTGGGAAAGGATGACCAGCGTTCTTACATCCTTCAGGGTCTGGACACCTACACCTGTCAGATTTTCAAAACCTGACAGGTGTAGGTGTCCAGATCCTGAAGGATTTCCATAACTCCAGTCCAGATCCAGAAAATCGTCGTCGGGGGTTTCAATGCGCTCGCGGGTGTAGGATACGCTGACTTTTCGGAACAAAGCCGGAATAATGGTTTGCAAATGGCCGTTCCACAAATGAGCGGGCGGGCGGTAATCCGACGGAAAAAGCAGCGGCATAGTAATTCTCAGAAGTAACACAAAGGTAAGCGGTTCGGCGGCAACGGGAAAATCAAATGGAAGGAAAGGCGAAAGAGATTATTTTTCACCATCGATTTTGGTAGTATTAGTATAGATGATTGAAATATTTCGACTTCCCGTTTAACTTATTTTCTCGACCGATTAAACCAGTGCTGTATCTTTTTGCTCTAACTTTCGTTTTCTTTGTGATGAATCATTCACCAAAAACTTTCTATTACCTATGAAAAAGGGATTATTAGTCATCATTGCGTTGCTGGTTACCGCAACCTCTACCCTGGTTTTTGCGCAGGCAAAGAGCCCACACCTGAAAGTTGAAAGCCCCGGCAAAAGTGTTAAAGTCGTCTACGGACAACCTTCAAAACGGGGCCGTGTCATCTTTGGGGCTAACGGTCTGGAAAAGTACGGTACGGTATGGCGGACGGGCGCTGATGAAGCCACCGAAATTACGTTTGCCAAAGATGTGATGTTCGGTGACAAAATGGTGAAAGCCGGTACGTATACGCTCTTTACCATCCCTGACGAAAAAGAATGGACGGTCATTCTGAATAGCAAACTGGGCCAATGGGGCGCTTATGACTACATTGACCCGGTAAAAGGTGCTGAATTGAAGAAGAAAGACGTCGCCCAGATCAAGGTTCCGGCCAAGACCAACGCTACACCGGTTGAGAAACTGACGATCACTCCAACGGAGTCGGAAGTATCGATTGCCTGGGATGTCGCTTCAATTTCTATTCCCATCAAACCGGTTGGTGGTACCAACTGAAGGAAATCCGCCGGAGCGATTCGCCGACGTAGTACGATCTAGCGATTAATCAATACCCCGGAAACAGGAAAGCCCGACCACTGGCCGGGCTTTCCTGTTTCCGACCTGACAGGTTGAAAAAACCTGTCAGGTCCTGGATGTGTTTTTTATAAGCAATTATTTTTACAGGCAATTGGTAGACCTGACAGGTTGAAAAAACCTGTCAGGTCGTGTGGTTAAGGCTCATCTGCATTTTTGGCGGCAGCGGTTTTACCGGGTGCCAGGGAATTGATCCAGGCGGCAATTTTGAGCGCATCGGCTTTGGGAACCTGCGGCATCGGCGGCATTTCAGTCGAATAATCCGGCCAGTTCTGCGGTTTTGGATTGTAAATCAGTTCCACAATTTTTTCATTGCTGTACCCGCGTTTGGCCACATCGGCAAACGCCGGACCAACCTGCCGTTTTTCGGCATTGTGGCAAGCCGCGCACGTATGGCGGTTTAGCAGCGGTTTCACTTCCTCAAACGTTGGTGCTTTGGCAATCAGCGTACCGGATTTGGCACCGGAAACCGCCGTCGTTTTTGCACCAGCTTTTACGCCCGCTTTCGTGGGAACGCCCTTCCTGGCCGGAGCGGTTTTGGATGCCGACGAATTGAACGTACTGACACCGCTCATGGCCAGTTTCGGGCCTTCCGGAATGTTGTTCAGCGTGTAATAGGCCGTCGGGTGCACCAGCGAATAGGAACCTTCGGCCGCCCGAACGCCGTCCAGCGTCAGGTTATGAATGTAATATTGCCGCAGGTTATCAACAATCACGCGGGCTTTCAAGCCGTCGGGCGACACTTTCACGCCTTTCACCGAACAGCTTTCCTTGTTCACTGTCGGGCTACCGTAAACCGGGTGGTATTTGTAAATAAAACTTTCAACCGAATACGAAGCGAGATCTTCCGCCGATTTGCGATCCACCGGCGTCGTAAATTCCACTTCAAAACCGTCTGGCATGGCGCGAACCGCCCGCATCTCAAACGGCATCTGGTTGTTCCATGTCAGGCGTTGCAGCCCTTCATCGGCATCCCCCGCCGAGCCCCAGCCCCGGTTGGTTTCGCCGACGAACAACGAACCGTCTTTGGCCCAGGCCATCCGCAGAACTCCTGAGCGAAAACCGCTGCGGAAATCGAATGAAGCCCCCTGAAACTCACCGTTCACTTTTTCCATGAACACGCGCGTAATCTTGCTTTGGCCCTGATCACCCACCAGCACCTGTCCGGCAAACGGCCCGAATGAACCTTCCGGAATTTTTACAATTTCCGAGTTGGAAATCCCCTGAATCCCGTGAGGCAACCAGACGACAGGCAACTGAATTTCCGGAAATTCTTTTTTCATTTCGAAGAGAGTGAAATACTTCTCGTCGATGACGTTCTCCGGTTTAATCGCCCGGCCCTGCTCGTCGCGGTTATCGCGCGGATTGATTCTGGCATACAATTGTTCCTGCGTCAGTTTGACCGGCGACTTCGGATCACCGCTCCAGCGTAAACCCGCCGGGTGGCCCATAAAGGCACCTTTTTTCACGTGCCAAACGCCACCCGAACCAATCCAGTCGCCCTGATTATCAGCGTAAAACAACTCACCATCGATCATGCCCAAACCGGCCGGTGACCGCACGCCCGTTGCCCAGGGCTCGATCTGACCGTCTTTGGTGATGTGCATAATCCAGCCGCGCCACGGAACGCGGCTTTCGCCCGCCCACCATTTTTCGTCGCCAAAAGCCACGTTGCCCGATATGAAATACGAACCGTCGGGCGCAATCTTGGGTCCAAACGTGTATTCGTGGTAGTGACCCGAAACCGGAATGTTGGTAACTGTCTCGATGATGTCGGCTTTTCCGTCTTTGTTGGAATCGACCAGTTTGGTAAGCTCACCGCGCTGGGCGCAATACAGAGCGCCGTCTTTGTAGGCCAGTCCCAACACTTCGTGCAGACCGGAAGCAAACTTGCGGAAAAACGGACGGCGGCTGGTCGGGTTTTCGACAATAAAAATATCACCCCGGCGGGTTGCCACGCCCAGATCACCGTTGGGAAGCACGGCCAAACCGCCCACTTCCAGCAACGTCCCTTCCGGTGCGGACACTTTCAGGATTTTATAAAAATCTTCTTCCTTGGGCGATTCCTGCGCCCAACCTACCGAAAAAGCAGCCGTTGACAGCATCGTGCCAACCACCGCCCGGCGAAGAATGGATGTATAGAATGGTTTCATCTGGATTTAAAACAAGATCGAATAAGTCAATTTTCCCTTCACCGGAACAATCAATTCCTGCCGGTCGCCCACTTTCCGCACGGCGGGTGTTGCGCCCCCGGCATCGTCGATCCGTACGTAATATGCCTTTCCGTCAACGATATACATCCCATTTTCCATCGGGGCAATCGTGCTGCCTTCGGCCAGACGGGCGTAGAGATCACCGGCCGGATTCTGAACCGTCAGTTCCCGGCGAATCCCCTGGCTGTTTTCGAGCACGCGGACGGCATCCGTAACCGTGGCACCGTACGTCTGATACCGGAAGGTTGGGCGGTCGCTTTCGTCGAGCACATAGCCTCTCGGCCGGTACCCGCTGCCGGTGGTGTCGGTGGCCCAGGCCGCCGTCGGAGACGACAATTTAGCCAGCCCCAATACCGGTGCACCCAGCCGCTGCACCATGCCCATCGGCCGCGACGAACCATCGCCCCGCTCGTGCCACATCGGCGTGGTGTCTAAAAACTGACCCCGCCAGACCTGTACCAGTGCGCCGTTGTCCATATCATAGGTGTAGTGAACCTGCTCGGGGCTTCCTACTGAAACCGCATGAACCACGCGCAACGTCCGGCCCTGAGCGTTTTTATAACCGGGCATATCCATAAAACTCCGCAGGATGGTATTGGATGATGCATCGACCAGAATCGGATCGGTCGGATCGCCATTGGCCGCACTGCTGGCGTCGCTGATGACGTACTCGCGAATACCGGGTCCGGTTACGGCCAGACCAATCGACGGTTTGGCCCAGTCCTCCATTTTGGCGTACAGCAATTCAAACGGTACATCGCCCGCGGGTAACGTGATGCTTCCGCGTTGTCGACGGTCGCCGGGCGTAATGACCGCTTTGTTGTTGATTTTCATCATCCCGCCCCCACCGGCAGCGCCCAAATTGAAGGCATAATCCCCGGCTTCCTTAACGCGCAGGGTACCGGTATAGCGAATCAGAAAGTCGTTCGGAATCCGGGTTACATTGGCCGTCAGCAAGACCGACGAACCCTCGGCTTCGGGCGGCAGTTTGCTAAAATCCGGTTCTTTCTGAAACTTCCCTTTGTAAACCGCATACTTCAGATTCATCAGTTCCGGACGCGGTTTGTCGTAATTCTTGATGACGATGTTGCGAATCGCCACCGGGCCGTGGTCGCCCTGAATCCGGAGCGGTCCGCTAGCTACCTCGTTGTTGCCGAGTGCGCCCCGGGTTGGCCCCGACAATTCCACGTTTTCGTGAATCGCCACGCCGTTCAGTTCCACGAGCAGCATGCGGGCATTTTCAATTTTCTTGCCACTGGCATCGAATCGTGGTGCCTGAAACGAAACCTTTAGGTGTTGCCACAAACCCGGAGCCCGGCTGGCGTTCTGGCGGGGCGGGTGGCCCTCATAGCCTTTCTGTCCATCCGGTTTGCTGTCGTCCCAGCGTTCGTAAATACCGCCATTATCGCCCGCCTTGGGATTTTTGGTTCCCCAGCTATCGAGCAGCTGAATTTCGTAGCGACCCTGCAAATAAATGCCGGAGTTGGATCCTTTTGCGATCAGAAAATCCAGATCCAGGTCCACATCACCGTGCTGAAAGTTCGACACCAGATCGATGTTGCCGTCTTTGGCGGGCAAATTGGCCAGTATCCCGGTTCCAAGCATACTTTTCAGGACATCCTTCTGGTTGAGATCAGCGGAAACGTCACCGACAATCCGCCAGTTGCTGCCCGGTTTTTGAAAGGCACTCAAATCGTTCAGCGGAAGGGCGGCCGGTTGGTCGGCTTTCGGTTGGGCCATCACCAGACCACCACCCAAAACCCACCCGACACCCATCACCAAACGGGCAAACGTTGTGTTCATAGAGGTTGACTTCATTGGTTTTTGTTTTGAATCGGAAAGGTACCATATTTTTAAAATTTTATAAAATATAGATTCCTCTCCCAGTGAAACAGTATTTATTCAATATACAATTTTAAAATACCAATACCTTACCTATCGATCACAATTTTAACAAAACCGGCTTTTAATCTAAACCCGTGACAATGACCTCCCTACAATTTTGAACACACTTGACCCAATTTTGAACAGGAGATGAGTTGTCGTTTTTTCTTCCCTTTTCCAGCTTTGACAAACGGTTCCCGCTGCCCGCTCAAGGGGTAGCGAATACCAAACCGTACCGACAAAACTGGTGAAGACGATGAAAAAACACCTTTGCTTACTGCCCTTTTTTCTGGTCTGCCTCCTGGCAAATGCCCAGCCCAAAAAGCCTACTCCGGAGCTGTTAGTGGCCGAAAAATGGACCTCTGGCTCCCAGAAAGTGGAGTTTATGCAGGAAAACGGTAAAACCGTCATGAAAATCCCGCTTGGGGCCGGCAAGGTGGTTGCCAAAGACCTTGCTTTCTCAGACGGAACCATCGAGTTCGACACCAAACCCAACAACCTGTCGTTTTATTTTCGATACAAAGATGCCCGTGAAAACGAGTGTTTTTACTTTCGGATGGGCCGGGCCGGAAATCCGACAGCGATTGATGCCGTGCAGTATACCCCTTATATCGACGGTGTGAACATGTGGGATATGTACGGTCATTACCAGACCAATGCCTCCTTCTTTAAAGATGACTGGAACCATGTCAGGCTGGTCATTTCCGGGGTTCAGATGCGGCTCTATATCAATAGCCCCGATAAGCCCACCCTGGAAATTGATCGGCTGGAGGGCAACACCGGCAGTGGTACCGTTGCGTTTGAAGGCGATATGCTGATTTCGAACCTCACCATCAGGCCCGGCGAGGTGGCAGAACTTTCTGCCCGGCCCGGCGTCGATCCCACCCGGCAAGACCCGCGGTATATCCGTACCTGGGCCGTGAGCGAACCGATTACCACGCCAAAAAATGTGGATTTTAGTTATGATTTTTTACCAACACCGGAAACCGGCTGGCAAATTCTGGAAGCCGAGCGACGGGGCTTGATCAACCTGACCCGCACCTTTGGCAAGAGCGACCCCCGGCGGCTGGTCTGGCTGAAAGTAAAAATCAAATCGGTCACTGCGCAGAAGAAGCGGGTCGATTTCGGGTTTGGCGACGACGTTTGGGTGTTTTTAAATGGACAGATTGCGTACGTAGACAAAAACCTGCAGGGACGCCCCATTGAAAAAAAGCCGGAAGGGCGTTGCTCCATCGAAAATACGTCCTTTATTTTGCCCTTGAAAGAAGGTCATAACGAACTCCTCATCGGCCTGGCCAATGATTTTTTTGGCTGGGGTGCGATTGCCCGCCTGGAAGATTTGGAAGGGCTTGAAATAAAACCGGACCCCACGTTCGATTACCGGCTCATCAAGCTCTCCGATGCGATCATTGATGCCTACGTTGGAACGTATGTGTTGCCCAACGGTAAAAACGTCCGGATCACCCGGGAAAACAAGGTGTTGAAGCTATCGGGAGAGGATTTTATAACGGCTTCGCTTTATCCGCAGGCCGAGACCACCTTCTTTATGCGGGAATATCCTTTTCAGGTGGAGTTTGTGAAAGATCCCAACCAGAAAGTCTCCCGCTTCCTGATCAACAACAATGGCAAGCAAGTTATGGAGGTAAAGCGGGCAATGCATTGACATTTCGCTATCTTTGAAGGCGGTATTTCGTGCAAACCATTGTTCACACAATCCTATTTTTACGAATGAAAAAAAGTATTTTAGCCCTTTCCCTGCTTCTGGGACTGGCCCAATTGGCAGTCGCTCAGGAGAAACCCAAACAAAATCCGGAATCTTCCGAAATTTGGGAACCGGTTCCGCGGGTGGTCACTCCGGGTGTTTTGTCGCCCGCAACGGCCTCCGGCACAACGGCGCCTTCTGATGCGATTGTCTTGTTCGATGGCAAAGACGGCAGCAAGTGGGTGTCTGTTAAAGACTACAATCCCAACAACTGGAGTGGTGTAACGGAAGGTTCCAATACGTGGCCAATCCGGGATGGTGCGATGTTTTCGGCCAAAGGCGCTTCCCTGCGGACGAAGCAGGAATTCCAGGATTTTCAGCTCCACATCGAGTTCCGGACACCCGACAAAGTAGAAGGCAACGGGCAGGGACGCGGCAACAGCGGTATTTTCCTCCAGGGCCGGTATGAATTGCAGGTGCTGGACGGTTACAACAACCCCACGTACTCGAACGGGATGGTCGGTTCCATCTACAAACAGGCGATTCCGCTGGTCAATCCGAGCCGGAAACCGGGTGAGTGGCAAACCTACGACATCATCTATTTTGCTCCCCGTTTCAACAAAGACGGTATGATGCTGGAACAAGGTAAAGTGACGGTGTTAATGAACGGAATTCTGGTTCAGAACAATACCAACATCAAAGGCACAACGGAATACATCGGGTATCCGAAAATCGTACCCCACGGAAAAGGCCCGCTGCTGTTGCAGGATCACGGCAATCCGGTGGGTTACCGGAATATCTGGATCCGGGAACTGTAAGGGTATTACGGAGTAACAAAGGGTTATTTCGCCGAGTTTAGCGGAGGAAATCAGAGTTACGCAGAGTTTTTTCTCTGTTACCTCTGACGTTCTCCGCTAAACTCGGCGAAATAACCCTTTTTATTGCCACTCCTTGTTTATATTGCGTCTAAATAACCAGTTTCTATGAAATACCTGCTTCTGTTCATACTGTCCTGCCTGGCCTTCACCAGCGATAAACCGGCTTATCAGTTTTACACCCAGAAACTAAAAACCGTTAGCTATCAGAAGGTTCTGAAAGAAGCCGCTGACGCCGACATTGTTTTTTTTGGGGAATTGCATAACAATCCGATTTGCCACTGGCTGGAATTGCAGCTGACGAAGGATCTGCACGAACAGAAAAAAGAGCAGTTAGTTCTGGGCGCCGAGATGTTTGAAGCGGATAATCAGACGGCTTTATCCGATTATGTTTCTGGAAAAACCACCGACAAGGAATTTCCCAAACAGGCCCGGCTCTGGAACAATTACAAGACCGACTACCGCCCGCTGGTCGATTTCGCCCGCGAACACAAGCTGGCGATGATTGCAACCAATGTGCCGCGCCGGTATGCCAGCGCCGTGGCCCGGCAGGGTCTGGCGTCGCTCGACACCGTTCCGGCATCTCAGAAAGCCTGGATTGCGCCTTTGCCCATTACCGTCGATCTGACCTTACCGGGTTACAAAGCCATGCTGGACATGATGCACGGCGATGCGGCTGCGCCTTCGACCGGCAAAGGTCCTTCCGACCAGGCAGCCAATTTTGCCCGGGCGCAAGCCATCAAAGACGCGACTATGGCGTATTTTATCCTGCAAAACCGCAAGCCCGGCAATACCTTTCTGCATTTCAACGGTTCGTATCATTCCAATAATTTTGAGGGAATTATCTGGTATCTGCGTCAGAAACAGCCGGACCTTAAAATTGTAACCATTGCGTCGGTCGAAGTGCCGGACGTGGCTAAACCGGACAAAGCCAACCAAAATCTGGCAAGCTTCATTTTGCACATTCCGTCGGATATGACGAAGACGTATTGAGAGGAAGATCGTGCAATCTGACGAATATTCGTTTTAAACCAACAACGCTAAGAAATCGCTCAATGTGACAATTTTCGTACCCTCAAACGCTACCAGATCAAGTAAATCACGCTTATTGCCCGTAACTAAGAACTCCGCCTGCCCATCTTTCGACAATGCCAACAGAAAATCATCATCTGGATCGGGGCTGACGGTGACTGTAGACGTAACCAAAACCAGTTCACAACGGCTTTTCAAGTACTTCAAAAAATCCGCCCGTTCATCAGGAGTAAGATACTTAGCAATTTTAGGTCGGGCTGATACGTCGTCTATCTCGGCCAATAGCAAGGCGTCCGTGAGAACGGCAATTGACGAATCTTCGAAAATCCGGGCAAGCCTTTGCCGGAAGTTTTTATTGATTAAAGCACTAATGTAAATATTCGTATCCAGAACGATTCTCATTCCGCCTGGGTGTGTTTCCGGCGATCAGCACGTACGGTTTTTATTTCGGCCTCAATATCACTCTCTTTAAGTTCAGCAATATCGGGCAAACGATTCGAAAGATTTTCCCAAGTGGACTGCGTACCTTGTTGCGCTAATCCGTCTACAAACTCCTCCAAAACCTGCTGAAGTGTTTTGCCTTCGGCTTGAGCAACCGCTTCGGCTTGCCGTACTTTCTGTTCCGGTATGTCCAACACCAGCGTCATAATTTCAATCTTTTTCTAAAAATAGCCAAAAATAACCGGATTGGCAAAAACCAGATTGGCGTGTTGATCCTGATTTCTGAGCGTAGAAGGGTCATGAACTTTGGGATTATCGACCCCGGAGAATACCGATTTGCTAGTAACATTACGTGCCGCTGGCACTTAAATGGTCGACAAGGAATACTGTCCTGGTTCGCATTCTGGTAACATACGAATCGGTATTTACCTTTCACAATTGTCCAAATGAAATCAGCAACCACACAAAACTGTAATCCCGCAACTGCGTACGGAGCAGTTTGAGGGCTTTTGAGAGGTGGTATTCAACGGCTTTGTCGGTCAGGGCGAGCTTCTGCGAAATTTCCGGGATGGTCTGGCCTTCAAACCGGCTCATGCGGAACACTTCCTGCGTTTTGGGAGGCAGTTTCAGCAACTCGGTTTCGATCGTTCCTAGTAAGTCGCTGTACGCCAGCTGATCTTCGGTAGATGAATCGACCTGCGGGGCAAAGAATTGCTGGTATTCCTGAAATTTTTCGTGGACGATCCGGCTTTTGATGGAGTCGATAACCGAATATTTCAACGCTCCGAATAAATACGAATCGACCCGGCGAACGGTCAATGACGCCCGTTTCTGCCAAAGCTGAACGAACAAATCCTGCACCAGCTCCTCGGCCATTTCGGACGATTTCGTTTTCTGAAAAGCAACCCGGTAGAGGACATACCAATACCGTTCGTACAGTTCCGCCAACGCCAGCCGATTGCCTTCAGACATCGCGCTCAGTACCTGATCATCGTCCCACTCTTTCAGCGAAGAAAGTCGTACATCTGCCGCCATGCGTTAACCAGCGTCGAATTAAATAAGCACCAAATTACTATTTTTTTACAAAAAAGTGCCAGGATTGTAAACCGGCCTCTTCGCAAAGACAAACTAGCAATTGCATAAAAATAATAATCTTACAACTTTTTTGGCCAATCTATATAAACAATCCACTATTTTATAAAACCATTTAGGGTAAACGGGCGGCTTTGTCGACACTACAGCAAACGACCGGTTCCACAGCCAATGCAAAAAGAAGAATTCGTCCGACTGCTCACCAAATACAACAAGGGGCAATGCACCGAAGCGGAAATCAGGCTGATTGATCAATGGTACGATCGCCTGGGGACTGACACCGCGTTTGCGTTGAACGAAGAAGATCGGCAGAATTTGAAGAAAAAACTTTGGCAACAAATTGATTTACAAACGGGTGACTACAAAGATCCGAGTCGGCTACCGGAAACGAACGTAATTCAACGGCCGCTTTTCCGGCGGTGGGTGGCGGCCGCAGCCGTCGTTACGCTGATCGGATTTGGCTCCTGGCTCTTGTACCGGTATGGGTCGGTTCCGTTGTCTACTGAGCCCCATCAGATGGCCTCGGACAACGGCTTGATCGAACGGACGAATACCGGTGCGAAGCCCGAAGTGATCACGCTGGAAGACGGCAGCCTGGTTCACCTGCAACCGCACAGCACGATTCAGTACGCCACCCGGTCTGCACCCCACAAACGGGAAATCTGGCTCAAAGGAAAGGCTTTCTTTCGGGTGCAGAAAGATGCCAGCCGCCCGTTTCTGGTCTACAGCGGCACCATCGTCACGCGCGTGCTGGGAACGAGTTTCTGGGTTACGGCCCCCGCCAACGCGCCGACGGTCGAGGTGGCGGTTCATACCGGCAAAGTGGCGGTTTTCAAAAAGGAGCTGCAATCAACCAGCAAAGCCGAAGACGTGAATGTGAATGAAGCGTCGGTGGTGCTGACACCTAATCAGAAGGTAACCTTTTTTGTGGCAGAAAACCGCCTGACCCGCGGATTGATCGATCAACCGGAGCCGATTCAAAATCCCGTTCGCCCGGAACCGGGTCCATTCGTGTTCGACAACAGCACCTTGCCAGAGGTGCTGAAACAACTCGAACGGCAGTATGGGATTGAGATGCAGATCGAAAATGATTCGCTGAACAACTGCCGGTTTACGGGGAAGATCGCCAATCAGCCGCTTTACAGCAAACTGGAACTGATTTGCCGGTCGATCAATGCGCAGTATGAAGTGGAAGGTACGCGTATTCTGATCACGGGTTCAGGCTGTAATCCTTAACCAATTCACTACTTTTCACCAACCTGAGAGCCTATGGATTAACCCGTTACTTCTTCAAAAAAGGCCGACAATGCGGACACACTGCCGGCCGGAATTACCCCTGATGCGCATCATTATTCATCTGCCAGGATGAATCGGGATTTGTTTTGTCGCATTCATTCATTTTCTCCCAACAAAACATACAAAAGTATGAAATTTTGTCGAATGCTCGGTTTGTACACCCTAACCGTCATGAAAATCAGTTTTTTCCATGTATTCCTCAGCCTGCTGCTGGCCGGATCGTCATTGGCGCTCGACGGAAAGGCGCAGGATCTCCTCCAACGCCCGATTTCGATCAAGGCAAACGAGGTAACGCTCCAAACGATCCTTACCCGGCTGGAGCGGCTCGCCAACGTCGATTTCGTGTATAGCCCCAACACGATTCCGGCCACCCGAAAAGTTTCCATCAAAGCTCATAATCAGAAGCTTGACGCTGTTCTGGAGTCGTTATTGAAACCGCTGGGCCTGACCTACCACGTCATCAGTGGGCAGATCGTCATTCAGTTGCCGCCCGCGGGTGCGTCTTCAAACGACGGGTCGAATGCCTACCTCAACCTGGTCGTACCGGAACCCGTCGATCGGACCATCACGGGCCAGGTAACCGCCGAAAACGACGAAGGGCTGCCGGGCGTGAGTGTGGTCATCAAAAATACCACGCGGGGCACGTCGACCGACATGGATGGTAAATTCCGGCTTTCCATTCCCGACGGGAGCACGACGCTGGTTTTCTCCTTTGTGGGCTATCTGAACCAGGAAATTACCGTTGGCAACCAGTCGAATTTTACGGTAAAACTAGTCCCCGACCTGAAAACGCTGGAAGAAGTGGTTGTCGTTGGCTACGGAACCGTCCAGAAAAAAGACCTCACCGGGGCCGTTGGCTCGGTGCAGGGCGATGCAATTACCGCCCGCAAAACCACCCAGATTTCACAGGCTTTGCAGGGTGCCATTCCGGGCGTGACGGTAACGCGCAGCAACAGCGCACCGGGTGCCACGGCAACCATCCGGGTGCGGGGCGTCACGTCGATCAGCGAATCCAACCCGCTGTACATCCTCGACGGTGTTCCGATCGACGACATCAATTCGATCAACCCCAACGATGTCGATAACATTTCGGTGTTGAAGGATGCCGCATCTTCTTCAATCTACGGGTCCCGGGCGGCTTCCGGCGTTATTCTGATCACGACCAAACGCGCCAAAGCCGGTCAGTTGAGTCTCGATTATACGGCGGAATACGGTTTTGAAAAAGCAACCCGCCTGCCCGATTACGTCAATGCGAAGCGGTATATGCAACTCACCAACGAGCTGCGCTGGAACGACAACGGCAACAACTCCAACGAATACCCGACCTACGCCAAAGAGCTGATCGATAATTACGACAACCTGCACGCCCAGGACCCCGACCAGTATCCCAATACCGACTGGCGCGGTCTGATGCTGAAAGACTATGCCCCCCGCCGAAGCCACATGCTGAGTATTTCGGGATCCGGTAAATCGCTGCGCTCGCGGGTTTCACTCGGCTATGACAAATCCGAAGCGCTCTACGTTGGCCGTAGTTATGAACGGATTACCGCCCGGGTCAACAACGACCTCACGATTACGAAATACTTATCGGCCAGCGTCGATTTTAATTTCCGGCGAACGTATTCGCCCCAGCCCATTACCGACGACCGAAACGGGTCGTTTCCGTTTTACAAAATGGGCATCATGCCGCCAATTTATGCCGCTACGTTTTCGGACGGTCGCATTGGCTCCGGGAAAGATGGCGCCAACATTTACGCCAAGCTGATCAACGGCGGCTTCAACAATGCCTGGTACAATCAGGTGGGCGGCAAGATCAGTCTGGATTTTACACCGATCAAAGGGCTGAAAATCACCGGGGTTCTGTCGCCTTTCTTCAATTTTGACAAGGTCAAAGTCTTTACGAAAAAAGTGCCATATACGCTGTGGAACAGTCCAAATACCGTCGCCGGGTACATTGAAGGGCAATCGCAAACCAAACTGGAAGAAAGCCGCAACGACAGTTACCGCTACACCACGCAGGCACTGGCCAATTATAGCCGCCAGTTTGGCCACCACAGCCTGAACCTGCTCGGCGGTTACGAATATTTTTACGCTTTCAATGAATCACTGGGAGCCTCACGCGGGCAATACATCCTGAGTTCGTATCCGTACTTAAACCTCGGTCCGCTCGACTTCCGCGACAACAGCGGCAGTGCCAACGAAAATGCGTACCGCTCCTGGTTTGGGCGGGTGATGTACAATTACAAGGACAAGTATCTGTTCCAGGCCAACATCCGGTCCGATGCATCCTCCCGGTTTGCTTCGGCCTACCGCTGGGGTTCGTTCCCGTCGGTTTCGGCCGGCTGGGTCGTTTCGGAAGAGTCATTCATGAAACCGGTGGCCTCCTGGATGTCGTATCTGAAGCTCCGGGCGTCGTGGGGCTCGCTGGGGAACGAGCGGATTGGCAGCAACTTATACCCGTATCAGGCGATCCTGAATTTTGAAAACAACTCGTTGTTCTACCAGGGAAATACCGTTCTGGCGGCCCAGGCTGCGGCCCAGTTTCAGTACGCCATCCGCGATATTTCCTGGGAAACCACCAGTTCTTTCGACCTCGGACTTGATGTTAACTTCTTCCGCGACCGGTTGCAGGTGTCGGGCGATTACTATAAAAAAACCACCTGGGATATGCTACTCCAGATTGAAATTCCGGATTATGTCGGCTTCGATAATCCCTACCAGAATACCGGCAAGATGTATACCACGGGCTGGGAAGCGCAGGCATCGTGGAACGACCGCAAAGGCGACCTCAGCTACGGCGCGTCGTTTAACCTCTCGGACTTCAAATCAACGATGGGTGACCTCGGCGGTACGGTATTTTTTGGCGACAAGATCAAAATTCGCGGAAGCCAGTTCGACGAATGGTACGGATACGTTTCCGACGGTCTTTACCAGACCGCCGACGAGGTGGCCAACTCGCCCAAACTGAACGCTAACGTTAAACCGGGCGATGTTCGGTATAAAGACATCAGCGGTCCCAATGGAGTGCCCGACGGAAAGATTTCGCCCGAGTACGACCGCGTGCTGCTGGGAGGATCGCTACCCCGGCTTTCCTTCGGAGCCAATTTCAATGTTGGCTACAAAAACTGGGACTTTTCGCTGGTGCTTCAGGGCGTGGCTAAACAGAACTCCCGACTCGGTTTGGACATCGTTCAGCCGCTGCGCGAAAATTTCGGAACATTTCCCACCATTCTGGACGGCGCGACCTGGAGTACCTACAACACGCCCGAGCAGAATCTGCAGGCGAAATACCCCCGGTATTCGAACACGTCATCCGGTAACAACTACGCCATGTCGGACTATTGGCTGATCAACGGCGGTTATTTCCGGCTGAAAAACATCAGCCTGGGCTACAATATTCCCAAAACCGTAACTCAGAAACTGAAAATGCAGAGCATTCGCGTCTACAGTTCCGTCACGGATCTGCTGTCCATCAGCCGGTTTCCCAAAGGCTGGGACCCCGAGATGACCTCCCTGGGCTATCCGATCACCACGTCTTTTGTCTTTGGCGCTTCCGTTAAATTCTAACCCGATTCCTTATGAAACTGACTATCTCCATCTTCCTTTTCGGGCTGTTTTTCCTGACCGCCTGCGGCAGTCTGGACTTGAATCCCTTGTCTGACGGCTCCAGCGAAACCTGGAATTCCAATGCCGAGGAAATCGAAATGTCGCTGAACGGGCTTTACAAAGATGCGTTCTGGATGCAGGACTCGGACGAATGGACCGACGACTGGACCTACCGGGATGCCACCACGGCCATTACCGGAGCCACGATCAACGGCCAGACCGACTTTGTCGGAACCTGGTGGACAAACACCTACAAAGCCATCGCCCGGGCAAACATCGTGGTTCAGAGTGTCGACCGGGCCGCTGCGGTATTGTCCAAGGAGCAGATTGACCGGTATGCCGCCGAAGCGCGGTTTATTCGGGCCTGCCAGTATTCGCGGCTGCTTTCGCATTACGGCAACATCGTTTATACCGAAACCGCCCTGAGCATCGAAGAGGCTCTGGCGCTGAAGCAATCGCCGAAGGAAGAGGTGCTGCAAAAGATTTATGCCGACTTTGATTTTGCGGCATCCAAACTGAAAACCACCTTCGGCAGTGCGGAATTGAAACGGGCGACGGCCGGAGCCGCCTACGCCATGAAGGCCCGGATTGCGCTGCATATGGGCGACTGGAAAACCGTGCGCGATGCTGCCAAAGCCTGCATGGATCTGAAAATCTACAAGTTGCACGACAACTTCGACAATCTGTTTTTATCGAAGACCAAGAATTCGCCCGAAACCATTTTCGGTCTTCCCCGTTCGATTGCGCTGAAAGTGGTGAAGGATGACGCCCAGAACTACATTCCCCGGAATGCGGGGGGCTATGCGGCCAAAGATCCTTCGTGGGATCTGTTCTGCGCGTTTCTCTGCAAAGACGGTTTGCCCATCGACGAATCGCCACTCTTCGACCCCCGAAAACCGTTCCTGAACCGGGACCCGCGTTGCACCGCCACGATTGTCGAGTTCCAGACGCCCCACGTCGGTTTTATTTTCCAGCCACACCCGGACTCACTCAAAGTTCTGAGAACCAGCAACAATACGTTGGTAAACAACAACGACACGCGGTCGATTGCCCAATTTGCTTCGTTCAATGGCTTGATCTGGAAAAAGGGAATCGATGCCGACTGGCTGCTGAACTCGTGGACGACCGAACCCGACAAAATCATCATCCGCTACGCCGATGTTTTGCTGATGTATGCCGAAGCGAAAATTGAACTCAACGAAATCGATCAGTCGGTTGTGGACGCCATCAACACGGTTCGTGCGCGGGCGTATGGCGTAAGCTTGACGGCAACGACGTATCCGGCGGTGAAAACTGGTAGTCAGGCGGTATTGCGCAAGGCGCTGCGCATCGAGCGACGGATGGAGTTTGCCCTGGAAGGGATTCGCTACATGGACCTGATCCGCTGGAAACTCGCCGAAAAAGTACTGAATAAACTCAATTTTGGTTTGCTCGATCCCGCCGATTTGCGCGCTAAAGTGGTGAAACCGGGCCTCTGGTTTTTCCCGCAAAAACCGGAGATCGACGACGACGGCGTGGCGGATTTCACTCCGATGTTCACGGCCGGTTTGATCAAGCAGCTGACCATCCGGAAGTTCGACGCCACCCGGCAATACCTGTGGCCCATTCCATCGAAAGAAGTCCTGACCAGCGGTTTGGTTCAAAACCCCGGTTATTGACACTTGATGGGAACACGGCCCGGCCGCGTTCCTATCCAAAATCTTACTTTACTAATCTATTCCTCCTTCAAGGATGAGAAAAAACTTTCTTTCTGCCTGTCTCATTGGCACGCTACTCGCCGGAACGATCAGCCATTACCAGGCAAACGCCCAGGCCAAAACCGGAAAATCGTACAGCGGTATTTATCCGCACCTGGCCATGTATAACAACGAGGGCGAATGCGGAACGGGCGCGGTGGTGCCCTGGGCCGGTAAGCTCTGGGCCGTCACGTACGGTCCGCACCTGCCCTTTGGTTCGTCGGATAAATTGTACGAGATAACGCCGGATCTGAAACAGATCGTCCACCCCGAAAGCATTGGCGGCACCCCGGCCAACCGGATGATTCACCCGGAAAGCAACCAGCTTTTCATCGGCCCCTACGCCATCGATGCGCAGGGCAACGTGCGGGTCATGCCCTACAAAACAATGCCGGGCCGCCATACCGGTAACGCCCGGCACCTGACCGATCCGACCGGAAAAATCTATTACGGAACGATGGAAGAAGGGTTTTATGAGGTGGATGTCAAAACCTTAACGCCTACCCTGCTGTATGAAGACGGGAACGTAAAAACCAAAAAAGGCGCTGACGAGTCAAATAACCACGCCGGTGCGCTGCTCCCCGGTGCGCACGGCAAAGGGCTGTATTCGGGCCAGGGCGTGCTGGTTTATTCCAACAACGGAGAGCCGGGACCCCAGGCGCTCAAGCAGTTCGACATCGAGGCTGGTTCGCTGTCGGAATGGAACGGCAAGGATTGGAAGGTGGTCCGCCGGAACCAGTTTGTGGAGGTGACCGGACCGGGCGGTATCTATGGCAACAAAAACCCGGCAACCGATCCAATCTGGGCCACGGGCTGGGATCATAAATCGGTGTTGCTGGGCGTTCGTGATGCCGGAAAATGGAGCTTTTTCCGCTTGCCGAAAGCGAGCCACAGCTACGACGGTGCCCACGGCTGGAACACCGAATGGCCCCGCATCCGGGACGTGGGAACCGCCCAAAAACCCGATTACCTCATGACCATGCACGGTTTGTTCTGGCGGTTTCCCGGTCAGTTTTCGGCCAGCAATACGGCCGGAATCCGGCCCCGGTCGGCCTACCTGAAAGTCATCGGCGACTATACTCGCTGGAACGATCAGCTGGTTTTTGGCTGCGATGACTCGGCACAGAAGGAGTTTTTGAACAAACGCGGGGCCAAAGGCAACATTGAAGGCCCCGGCCAATCCAATTCCAACCTGTGGTTTACGTCCACCAGTTTGCCGGACCAGTTGGGCCCCAATACCGCCGAAGGAGCCGTCTGGCTCAACGAAACCGTTCGGGCCGCCGAGCCGTCGGAGCCTTTCCTGTTTGCGGGCTGGCCCAATCGCTCGGCCTGGGTGCAGAACAATGGCGACGCGGACGTGAGCTTTTCGTTTGAAGTGGACAAAACCGGTAACGGCACCTGGACGGCGCTGAAAACCGTAAAAATTGCGCCCAAAAGTGCCTTGAATGTAGAATTTGCCGCCGACGCAGCCGGTGAGTGGATTCGGATCAGGCCCGACAAAGCCACCACGGCCTCCGCACACTTTTTCTATTCCGCGAACGACACCCGGACCGCCACGCCCAATTCGATTTTTGCCGGTTTAAGTTCAATTACTTCCACCAAAACAGCCGGCGGTTTGATCTACGGACTGGGCGATAACCGGCGCGTGCTGGGCATGGCGGCACAGGAGTATACCGGCGGACAACCGTCCGAAGTTGGGTATTACGAATTGGATGGTGATATGAAGCTGATTCGCAAGGCAGATGATAAGGCCATGTCGTTCATTAAGAGCAAGTTCGCTATTCCGCAAAAAGCGGTTACCGTGGAAGAATCATCGGTTCTGGTGGTGGATGACAAGGGACGGCGCTGGCGGCTCCCGCTCGGCCATGACGCCTATACGGGTCTGACCAACCAGGCGGCTTTGCGGATTTGCCGGGAAGTGGCCACCGAGCGCGACCTGTTCAATTGCCACGGAACGTTTTATGAATTGCCCGCCGAAAATGCGGATGGGTACGCCAAAATCCGGCCGGTTTCGTCCCACAACCTCCGCATCAACGATTACGCTTCGTACCGGGGGCTGCTGGTCATGACCGGCGTTAACCCCCAATTGGCTTCCCGGAACGAGCATATTGTGGTGTCGGACGACCAAAAAGCCGCCGTCTGGGCCGGTGCGATCGATGATCTGTGGAAGTTGGGAAAACCCACCGGCCACGGCGGTCCCTGGAAAAATACCGCCGTTAAAGCCAACGAATTCTCCGACCCGTTTCTGATCGGTTTCTACGACCGGCGGAGCCTGCGACTTTCGCACACGTCTACCGCACCCGTTACCTTCACCATCGAAGTGGACCCGGTGGGCAATGGTCCGTGGATGGTTTATAAAGAAGTGACGGTGGCACCCGGCCAGCCCTTCAACTATGCGTTTCCGAAAAGTTTCCAGGCCCGCTGGATTCGGTTCAAATGCAACAAAGATTCGGAGGTGACGGCTTTTTTTCAGTACCAGTGAAAAATATTTTTCTTGATTTATTTTCTGATTATCAACTAGTTGTAGACAAGGAATAGATCCAGAATAATTTTTTCAAGTTTTTTTAAAACCTCCGCAATCTAAACATCGGGTTCGTTCGTAAGTATTGAACACGCGGTAAAGAGCACTATGGAGGTAGTGCGCTTTATCAGCCATACACGTTTCCGACAGAAAGTCCAGAGGCTCAGCTACTGGACTTTTTCGTTATCAGACGGCCCCGTTTATAAACGGTCGGCCGAAATACTTTCGTTATCTTTGTATGAGCCGGTTTATTCCTAGACAGCCGGATTTTTATGCACGAGATTGAGCCTTTTTACAATTGGGAAAAATGGTATACCGCGTCGGATGACCCCAATTCGCCTTTTTTTGGCCGCGTCTATAACATGACCCAGTATACCAATACCATATATGGTTATTACATTCACCCGCTTTGGGATGAAATCGGTTCGGAAACGCTGTATTGCAAGATTCTCTTTGCCGATTACGAGCGCCGGTTTGTCGTCATTGAACTCTTCGGGGAGTGGAACGATACGCTGCACAACGACATCATGTACCTCAAACGGCAGGTGATCGATCCGCTGGTGAATGAAAACATCAACAAGTTCATTCTGGTGGGCGAAAACATCCTGAATTTTCACGGGTCCGACGATAGTTACTACGAAGAATGGTTCGAAGATGTGGAGGATGGCTGGATTGCCGCCGTCAATTTCAGGGACTTTGTCGAGAGCGAATGGAAACGCTACCGGCTGGATTATTACATGAACTTTGGCGGCACGCTGGACGAGATCGACAACTGGCGCACCCTCAAACCGGTAGCTTTTTACGATTTAGTAAACAGTTTGATTATAAGAAGGTTAGGATAACATAAAATCGAAGATGCCTGGAAAACTACTGGTTTTGTATAACTTTTCCTCCACAGGATAGTTTTGTTTCTGAAAACTGGTATCCTTACAAATCATCTTTCGAAACGATGACCGGCCCACTATCTGTATTAATCGTTAGCACTGAAACGCCTGAACTTCACGAGTTGGAGCAGTCACTTCGTAACTATGGCGTTCCGCACCGGCACTTACCGGCGGAGGGAAAAGCAGCCCTCGATTTCTATTTCCAGCAGGGCCTGGCCGACGCCATGTTTGTGCCAACGCTGATTATGCTGGATATAGACGCTTGCGAACCGGAAAAAATTCTGGCCTTGTTGAAACCTCATCCGGTGCTTCGCCGAATTCCGGTTATTATTTTCGGACATGGCAACGACCCCGACCGAGTCAAGCTGGTTTATAGTCTGGGCGCAACCTGTTACATGCCCAAACCGCCAAATTGGGAGGCAGCCATGGCTCCTTTTTGTTCCTATTGGAAAAAACACGTCGCCCTGCCGGCTATTAAAGCAGAGGATATTTCATCATCAAACTCTTATTCGAATCTGAGCAATCGCACCCCTTACTGAGTTTCAGTTTGGACATCAGTCCCTAATCTGATGGCGGTTTCTCTCGTTACTAACGTATGAGAAACAGACCTGTCATAGCCGTTGTCGATGATGACGAAGATGATCTATTTTTAATACAGGAAGCTTTTAAGGTGTGTTTGAAAGAGGAGAAAGTGGTAATTGCATCCAGTGGAATGGATCTGCTGTCACGGCTAGAAACCCTGCCAATTTTACCTTCGTTTTTGCTGCTTGATCTCAATATGCCGCTCATGAGCGGTTTTGAGGTGTTGGCAACATTGCGCGCTGATCCCCGGTATAACCTGATGCCCGTCCTGATATTCAGCACATCGAACGAACAACCTGACATCGACCGGGCGTATGAACTCGGCGCCAATTCGTACGTAAAAAAACCGTCTTCGTTCAACGATTATAAGTCGGTTGTGGAAGATCTCTGCAATTTCTGGCTCCGCATAGCCTCCACCCCATCCAGCCGGATTTATCAGTAAAGTCCTTTCCCAGTACCGTTGACTTTCCTGCCCATATCCGTTTTCTCAAAAAACCTTTTCCGGCAGCATCAGTTATTAGTTGTATCTATTCACTAACTCGTAACAAACAGTATGGAATCGAATGTGTTTCATGATTCGCAACAAGCGGACTTAGTATCCAACGAAAACGCTGATACCAAATACGGCCAGGATCAGGCCGAAACGCATATGGTTAAACTGGTCGATGGGAAGCTGGTTTCTACCGCCAATCTCGAAACGGAAGTTACCGACGATCTGAGTGATCGGTATGCCAACGACGAAGAACGGGGGTTGAATTCGCCCAATCAACGGACGTATGATGTAGTCGACATTCAGTCGGAACATCCGCAAGCCGATATGATTCCGGAATTACCGTCGACACCCGACCCGAACAATCCAATTCCGGCGTCGCCCGATTCACCTAATCCGCCAACTCCACACACGCCCGGACCTGAAATTCCGGACCTGCCTTCGACTCCACATCCGGGTACGCCCGAAATCACGGAACCCAGCGAACCCGGTCGTTCGCACGAAGTGAACAACAGCGGCAAGTCGGACAATCAGGTTTCCAGCCAGGGCACGACGAAGGATACACCAACCAGCAGCCTTGTGGACACGATGCCCGGCGCGGATGTGCCGACGCAGAGCCAGGACCCGGCTAAAAATGAAGAACTTCCCGAATTTCTGGGAACTACCACAAAAAAAAACACCAGTGATTCCGTAACCACCGACCGTTTGCAGCATCCCGAAGAAGGCATGCAGGAAAAACCGGATACCGGCACATCGGCCCGGCCTTATGACGCCAACGCCAAAGATACGCACGACTATCAGTCGGCCGAACGTCCGGAGGAAACCGCCCAGATGCTCGATCAGCCAAAGGAAACGCTGGACGAAAGTGCCATAAAAAAAGCCCCGATGCAGGAATCAACGGCTCAGGCGACTTCGGATATGAAATCGACCGATCAGCTCGACCGGAAATACAACGATCCGGATGCCGCCCGGGAAGATGTGATTTAGTCTTTCGAAGAAGAGAATGCTACCTGTAAACCGGGTTAAGGAGCCAGGTGCATCTTAACCCGGTTTACAGGTAGCATTCCTTTTTAAAGCTCCTTAATCCGAATATTCCGAAACCGCAGCACCGAGCCATGCCCCAGAAAGCCGATGTGGCCTTTAGTCTGCTGCAAACCGGGATGCTCTTTGTGATCCATCGTTCCGTTTTTACTGGCTTCGGCAATGTCGCCGTTCAGGATTTGAATGTCATTCAGCACCACTTTGATCTGATTTCCTTTCACGGTTACCTCCTCATAATTCCACTCGCCGAGCGGTTTTAACGCCCCGCGTTTCGCCGGTATCACGCCGTATACCGAACCGTGGTATTGATACGGTTCCAGCTTTTTATAGATGTCCGCGTCGTTGTCCAATATCTGCAATTCCATGCCGACATAAGCCGCGTCACCTTCCAGCGGGGCCCGAATGCCCAACCCGTTGTTGGCGCCCGGTGTCAGTTGAAACTCAAACCGGAACACGAAATCGGCGTATTCTTTCTTCGTATACAGATTGCCTTTTCCACCGTTGTTGTACCAGACAATATCACCATTTTCGGCGACATAATCTTTCGTATTGCCGGTCCACTGGCTGAAATCGGTCCCATTGAAAAGCAACTGAAAGCCGTCGCGTTTTTCGGCTTCGGACAATTGATACGGCTGGGGCTGGGGCAGTTCCCGGATGTAAATATTCCGGTAGGCCACGTAGGTTCCATGCGCCTGAAGTTCAATCTGTTCCGACGGAAAAATCGGCTGGCTGCGATCCCAGTAGTTTTCCAGCACGGTATTGTCCGTCACCAGTTCACCATTGAGATAAACTGTTACCCGCTCGCCTTTCATGATGATGCGGAAGGTGTTCCATTCGCCCACCGGATTATCGGCCCGTTTCAGCGGTTTGCTGGCAAATTTCTGGTTGTTATACAGGCCGCCCGAACCTACCTGCGCCCCCACATCCGTGCGGGCCGGGTCCCAAATCTGCACCTGTGGCGTACCTCTCAGGTAAATACCGGCATCGCCTTCTTTGGTAATCTTCCAATCGACTAGCATCTCAAAATCCTGATACGGTTTCGCGGTGCAGATGTTGTTGCCGTGTCCGTTAAATACCAGTAAACCATCTTTGACCGACCAGCCGCTCCGCATGATTTCATCGGCTTTCTGCTGTTTCAGCGCCAGCGAATCCGCGCTCATTTTGCCGCGTTTGACCGGATTATCGACCAGGCCTTTCCAGCCCGCCAGGTCTTTCCCGTTGAATAGCGCAACAAAACCGTCGCCGGCCGGCATCGTTTGCAACCGTCGCTGAATGGCCTGACGCTGGGCGTCACTTTCGGGGCCGGTAATCACCTGACTGGCTTTTTCCAGCAACTTCCGCACGACATCTCCCGTAAAATCCCGGCTGGATGCGGCAACTGCCAGCACTGTGGCCGCAGCCTGTTGCTGCAAAGCCGGATCATCCAGGTAATTGCCGGCAAAAACAAGGGCTAAAAACGTCCGGCACCGACTCACCGCTTTCAGGATTTCAATTTTCTGCTGCGGATTCCGGGCCACTTCCATCCCATCCCGGAGTAACAACAACCGCTGGTCGGCAGAATAAGCGGACCGGTCAATTAACTTGATATAACCGCTGAGGGCCGATTCGGCCACTACGCTGTTCTGGCGGGCGATGGTCAGCAAAGCCGGGGCGGCATCGGGCGTCGGCCAGTCCGACAAAGCCGCAACGGCGGCAGGCTGTGCGATTCCCTCCCCTTTTCCAAAAGCTTCCTGAACAACCTGCAACGCCTTCGGACCGCCGATTCCGGCAAATGCCCCCAGAAAACGTGGCTGGCTTGCGGCCGCAGCCTGTTGCATTGTACTAATTAACAGATCAGTCCGCTGAATGGAATCGCCAACCGAAACCGTTGCGGCCGCAAGGGCCTGTTGCAATGAACGAATCGTTTTGGGCTGCGTCGTGTTGGTCAAAAGCGTCACCAGCTGGGGAAGCTGGTCCTGCCCGACCATAAAAGGCAAGGCTGCGGCTGCCGCCTGGCTGATGGTGGTATCGCTGTCCTGCGCCTGGGCCAGCACCTGCTGCACACTGGCCTCAGCCGCCCGCCTACCCAACACCGACAGCAAAGCCACCCGGGCCTCGGCGGGCATACTGGGCAGCGCGTGCGTGATCTGGGCCACGACCTCCGGGCCTTTTAGGGTCAAAACCGCATCCCGAATCGCCGTAATTTCCGGCGAAGTTCCCCGCTTCATCAACGCCAGCAAATCCGGCAAAGCGGTTTGCTGACCGGTGCGGGCCACGGCGGAAACAGCCGCCAGCCGAACCGCCTGATCCGCACTTTTCAGGCCCGGCAACAAGGCCGGTTTCAAAGCCGCATCGCCGGTTATACCCAACTGGGTAATCAAATCCGCCTGCACTTCGCCGGGGGCTTTTGCAATCAGTTTAGCCAGTTGTAAGTTGACGGCTTTACTTTTCAAACCCGTTGCCAGTTTCAGGGCGGCAACCCGATAAGAGCGAGACTGATCCAGAACCGCTGCCGTGAGAAGGGGTAAACTTTTTTCCCGGTTATCATCGACCAGAATTTTCAGAGCCGCCGTTCGGGTAGGCACCTGCTTCTCATCGATACATTGTTCCAGCAGTTTCCGCGCCAGCGCGTCGGCCTGCGGTTTTTTCCCGGAAACGGCAAGTTGTTTAATGTAATCCAGGTAACTGGCGGTGGCCTCCGTTGGGTCATAGGTATAGCCACTTTGTTCGGCGGCTTTGGCCAGAACCGGTCCGGCAGTCGGAGCCGCCAGACGAGCCAGCGCATACAAGGTTACTTTGCTCAGTTTTTTGTTGTCTGGCTGTACCAGCGGAATCAAAGCCGATGCTGCGGGCTGATAGCGGCTGTCGCCCAGGGCTTTCACCAAAGATAGTCGGCTCGCGCCCTGCGACTCGGTCAGCGCCTGCAAAACCGCTTTCTGCGCCGACGGTGTATTGATCTTGACCAGCGCCCGAACCGCCGGAGCGCAAAGCCGCTCGTCCGTCAGATGCGGTTTCAGAAAAATTACCGCATCGTCCTTGCCCACGATCTGCAACTGACTGATCATAAAGGCTTTGCTTTCCGGATCAGTCAGTTTTTCCAGCGCCTGCCCGTAGGCACGAACGGCCATCGCCCGCTGCACTTCTTTGCCGGGTTTGGTGACGTAATACGAAAAACCGCCCAACGCGTAGTGCACCGCCGTGTTATCCCCTTTGCCGGGTGCCACCAGCAGCATCACCAGGTCCTGAATACCGCCTGGGCCAAGCGAGGCAATGGCATCCATGCTGGTAATCAACTGTTTGCTGTCCAAAGCGGGCATTTGAGCCACGGCGTCGGCCACCCGGTTTTGCAGCGGACGTTGATCGGGCTTGGGCTGTGCCCAGGTAGATGTGTTGAGTAAAAGAGCGCCCAGAAAGGCAACTTCGGGTAGTTTCATGACAGGATAAAGAGGTTATGGAAGGGCCAGCGTCAAATTGTCCAGGGTGCACGCATGGGTTGATCAATCAGCCGATTAGCGCCTTCGTCGGCAACAAATACCTGATTGACCGGATCAAATTTCAGCGAACGACCCAACTGCAACGCCACTTTTCCCATGTTGATCAGGGTGCAGGAGCGGTAGCCGTTGGCTTCGTTCAGGGCAAACCGTTTGCGGCCCCGAACGGCGTCTACAAAGTCGGTTTGCTGCGGCAGGGGCTCGGGAAAAGCCGCCAGTTTCTTTTGCAAATCCGGAATGTCCGACTTAAAACCGGGGTACAGCTTTCCTTTCGGGCCTTCGATATACGGCATGTTGACGTCTTTGCCCTCGCCATCCAGGATGATTTTACAGCCATCGGCGTAGGTATATTCGATCCGTCGCCAGGTGCCGACGGCGTCGGGATGTTGCTGGGGCGCGTCGATTTCCACCGAAACCGGGCTGGTGTCGTCTTTCCCCAGAAAATACTGAATAGGATCTAAATAATGCTGGCCCATGTCGCCCAGACCGCCCCCGTCATAGTCCCAATACCCCCGGAATGTATTGTGAACGCGGTGTTCGTTATACGGTTTGTAGGGTGCCGGACCCAGCCAGGTTTCGTAATCCAGTTCGGGCGGCACCGGCATTGGCTCCAGATTCGTTTTCCCGACCCAGTAAAATTTCCAGTCAAAACCGGTGTGTTTGCTGACCGTCACTTTCAGCGGCCAGCCCAACAAACCGCTGTCTACCAGCTTTTTGATGGGTTTAACGGGCGTTCCCATGCCGTAGAAATTGTCTTCAAACCGAAACCAGGTATTGAGCCTGAAAATCCGGCCGTGTTGCTGAACGGCTTCCATGACGCGCTTGCCTTCGCCGATGGTGGCCGTCATCGGTTTTTCACACCAGATGTCTTTCCCGGCGCGGGCTGCTTCGGCTGCCATAATTCCGTGCCAGTGGGGTGGCGTCGCAATGTGGACAATATCGACTTCGGGCAGTTGGATCAGTTCCCGGTAATCACCGAAGGTTTTCAGCCCCGGATCTTTGATGATGCCTTTGGCTATTTCCAGGTGCCGGGTATCGACGTCGCAAATGGCCGCGACGCGCGTCCCCGCGTACGGAATGTGCCCCCGGCCCATGCCACCAACGCCGATAATGCCTTTGGAAAGCTGGTCGCTGGGTGCCAGAAACCCTTTCCCCAACACATGGCGGGGAACGATGGTAAAAGCCGCCAGGGTTCCCAGCGAGTTTTTGAGAAACGTACGTCTTGAAGGTATCTTTTTTAATTCCATCTCGTCAATTTCGTTGAAGCGGGTTGTATTACAGCTTTCGTCATTCTCTATATTTCGCTGTGCAGGGTTCGTTACACTGCATTCGTGTCAATCATTTATTTCACTATCGAATGATACTAGTGAACACTGAATAATGGCTGGAAAACCGGAAACACCACCTAATTCTGGCTTCCGGGTAAGCTTTACAATACTACTACTTTTCTCCTTAATAAGACCATCGACCGCCCAATCACCTCATTTCACAGGGTCTTTTTTATCTACTTATTATAAAAAGTCGTAAATTACGGCTCCTGTAAACTCCTATTTTAACTGTATGGAAAACCCTGAACAGGTTCCTTCCCGGAGGTCCTTTTTAAAAACGTTAGGACTGGCCGGAACCGCAGCTGCGGCTGTTCCTTCTTCGCTTGCCAATGCCGGAACGGCACCGATGTATCTTAATCTGGTAAAAAGTCATAGCAGTACAGCCGCGAACGACAAAGTCCGCATCGGGCTGATCGGTACGGGCGGTATGGGCATCGGCGATACGGAAACGGCGTTGATGGTCGAAGGTACCGAAGTGATTGCCGCCTGTGATCTTTACGATGGTCGTTTGCGCCGGGCCAAAGAACTCTGGGGCGACGGTTTGTTCACCACCAAAGATTACCGCCAGGTGCTCGAACGCTCGGATGTCGATGTGATTATCAACGGCACCACCGACCACTGGCACGAGAAAATCTCGACCGATGCCATGCGCAAAGGCAAGCACGTGTATTGTGAAAAGCCGATGGTGCAGAAAGTGGAAGATGGCCATACGCTGATCAAGGTTCAGAAAGAAACCGGCAAGGTGTTTCAGGTGGGCAGCCAGTTTGCCAGCTCAATCATCATTGCCAAAGCCAAAGAACTCCTGAAAGCCGGCGACATCGGTGAGCTGGTTTTTGCCGAAGCGCAATACGACCGGCACAGCGCGATGGGTGCCTGGCAATATTCCATTCCGCCGGATGCATCGCCCCAAACCGTTGACTGGGATACCTATTTAGGAACCGCCAAGAAACGCGAGTGGGACCCAAAGCGGTTTTTCCGGTGGAGAAACTACCAGGATTACGGAACGGGCGTTGCCGGTGATCTCTATGTTCACTTGTTGACGACGCTGCATACCATTACCGGTTCCAAAGGCCCCAACCGGGTGTATGCCAGCGGTGGACTGCGGTTCTGGAAAGATGGCCGCGATGTTCCCGATATTCACCTCGCGATTTTCGATTATCCCCAGACGCCGGAGCATCCGGAGTTTAACCTGACCACGCGGAGCAATTTCGTCGATGGTGGCGGGGGCGGTTATCTGGTTCGGCTGGTGGGTACAGAAGGGGATCTTTCGGTTGGCTGGGATAGCCTGACGGTGCGGCACCACAAACTACCCAAAGCGCCGGGTATGTCAATCGGCAATTTCCCGAAAGACCAGCAGGAAGCGTATCTGAAGGAATACAAGAAAATGTATCCCGAGCGCCCCGAAATGGAAGGCCCGCGGGAAATGATCTACAAAGTGCCGAAGGATTACAAAGGTGATCGTTACGAACACTTTGTCAACTTCTTCGATTCGGTTCGCAATCAGAAACCGGTGGTTGAAGATGCCACGTTCGGCTTACGCGCCTGTGGACCAACCCAATGCGGCAATATCAGCCTGTTCAAGAAGCAGATTGTGAACTGGGATCCGAATACCATGAAAATTATGAACGCAGTCTAGGTTTTCGGTATACAGTTTACGGTTTACGGTGGCTGACGCGTTCTTAGTCGCATGCGTTAGCCACCGTAAACGGAAAACCGTATACCGAAAACTACAAACCCTACAAAACCATGAAAAAAACATCCCTCGTCATCGGCCTGCTGGCCGGTCTAGTTACCCTCATGAGCCTTTCTACCATTGGCTCGAAACCCGGCAAATGGGTAACACTCTTCGACGGAAAATCCGTTACCGGCTGGCATAGTTACCTGAAAGACAAAGTAGTAGGCTGGAACATTGAGAACGGAACCCTTACGCCCGACGGTACCGGTGGTGACCTCGTAACGGACAAGGAATACGAAAATTTCGATCTGGAGTTCGAGTTCAAACTGCCGCCCAAAAGCAACAGCGGGGTCGTTTACAAAGTAATTGAAGATCCGGCGAACAAATCGACGTACTGGTCCGGCCCCGAATACCAGGTGATCGACGACACGGGCTACCAGTTGGGCGACGGTGCCAAGCTGAAAGGCAACCAGTTGACCGGCGCTAACTACGACCTGATTGCGCCCAGCGACCTGACCGTCAACAAACCCGCCGGAGAGTGGAACAAAGGCCGGATTGTGGTGAACAACAACCACGTCGAGCACTACCTCAACGGCAAGAAAGTGGTGGAATACCACTACGGCGGTGACGAGTGGCAGAAGATGGCCAACGCCAGCAAATTTAAGGACTGGGCGTACGTAAAACCGCACGCCAAAGGCAAGATTGCGCTGCAAAACCACAGCCCGAAAGAAGTGGTCTGGTACCGCAACATCCGGATTCGCGAATTGTAGAGACGCGATTCATCGCGTCTAAATTTAAAAATGTCCGGGTGCCACGAATGGCCATCCGGATTCAGATATAGGATTTGGGGATTGGGAGAAGGAGACGCGATGAATCGCGTCTCTACCGGATTTGTTCCATAACCCGCAAAATTCCGTATCTTCCCCGTAAAATTCCTAAGCCTACATGAAAAAGTATTTGATTCTCCTGACCGGGTTTTTGCTGGCCTTTACCCCGCCTTCCCGCGAACCCCTCGGCAAGGAAATGGCCTCAGCGGTGACGTCTTTCCTGAAAAGCCTCGACGAAGAACAGCGCAAACTGGCGCTCTATCCGTTCAATGACGATGAACGGTTTGTCTGGTTTTACACGCCGGTGCCGCGCAAAGGGTTATCCATGAAAAAAATGAATCCCGACCAGCAAAAAGCCGCCATGGCGCTGGTAAAACTAGCCATGAGTGAGCAGGGATACGAGAAAACAACCGCCATCATGGACATGGAAAATGTGTTGCGCGTGCAGGAAAACCGCCCACCGAACGACACCCACCGGGATCCGATCAACTACTTTTTCACGTTTTTTGGCGAACCCAACAGCAAAGAACCTTGGGGCTGGCGGCTCAATGGGCACCATTTATTGTGGCAATTTTCGTCTCTGACGGGCAAAATATCGGGAATGACGCCTACTTTTCTGGGGAGCAATCCGGACATTGTTCGGGTCGATGTGCCGCAAAAAGGCAAACAAATTTTGAAGCAGGAAGCCGAGTTGGGGCTGGCACTGGTTAACTCGCTGAACAGCGATCAGTTGAAGATGGCCCTCATCAGCGAAACCTCTCCGCAGGAAATCTTCACCACCAATGTTCGGAAAGCATCCATCGAAAAAATGGAGGGCATTCCGTTTCCGCAACTAACAGAAAGTCAGCAGAAAACCTTTTTGTCCTTGCTGGATACCTACCTCAACAACTACCACGTGACGCTGAAAAACCAGCAGATGGACAAGCTGAAAAAAGTGGGTCTGGACAAACTGGTGTTTGCCTGGGCGGGCGACCGGCAACCCGGTTATGGTCCCGGCAAAGGCCAATATTACCGCATTCACGGCCCCACGCTGCTGATCGAATATGACAATGCGCAGAATCAGGCCAACCATACCCACACGGTGGTGCGGGATTTAACCAGTGATTTTGGCGAGGATGTGCTGGCGGAGCATTACAAATCGCAGCACAAGTAAAGAACTGATTTCAAGATTATTACAAAACCGGTGGCAACAATTTTCCGGGATTCATGAGATTGGTGGGGTCGATCGCTTTCTTGATCGCCCGCATCACCTCGAGGGCTTCGCCGTGTTCCTGAGCCAGATACGCCAGTTTTCCGACGCCGATTCCGTGTTCACCCGAACAGGTTCCTTCCAGGGCCAGCGCCCGCTGAACCAGACGCTCGTTCAATGCTTTTGCTTTCTCGAACTGGCCGGGAACAGCAGGGTCAATGGGGATCGACAGGTGAAAATTGCCGTCGCCCACGTGTCCGAGAATGGGTGCAAAAAGTCCGGTTGCGGCAATGTCGGCCTGTGTATCGACAATGCATTCTGCCAGCCGCGAAATTGGCACACACACATCGGTCGACATCAGTTTAGAACCGGGCACCATGGCCCGGGCCGCCGGAGCGGCATCCGTCCGGGCCTGCCACAGTTTCATCCGCGCAACTTCCTCCTTTTCCCAAATAAAATCGGTTGCGCCAAACGAGCGGGCGAACGCCTGTACGGCCGTGATCTGGGCTTCTATTTCGGCGGGTGAACCTTGAAATTCCAGTAACAAAGTCGGTTTTTCCGGATAAGCGAGTCCGGAATAGCGATTGACGGCGTGCATCAGCAAATCATCCAGCAACTCAATTTTTGCGATCGCCACCCCCGCCTGAATCGTTTTGATGGCGGTATTCACGGCAGCTTCCACATTCTGAAAAGAGCAAACGGCGGCATAAATCGCTTCCGGGTAGCTGTGCAATCTGATCGTGAGGTCGGCCAGAATACCGAGTGTTCCCTCCGACCCGATAAACAAACGGGTCAGGTCATAACCGGACGATGATTTGCGGGCTTTGCTGGCGGTTTTTATGACCTTTCCGTCCGGTAATACCACCGTCAGCGACAACACATTGTCTTTCATCGTGCCGTAGCGCACCGCGTTCGTGCCCGATGCCCGGGTGCTGGCCATACCGCCCAGGGTGGCATTGACGCCGGGGCCGATCGGAAAAAAGAAACCGCTGCCCGCCAGCCTTTCGTCCAGTTGATTGCGGGTTACTCCCGCCTGAACGGTAGCGCACATGTTGGCGGTGTCGATCTCCAGGATCTGGTTCATCAACCGCAGATCGACGCAGACTCCGCCTTTCAGGGCCAGAATGTGGCCTTCCAGCGAAGTGCCGGCACCGAATGGAATAATCGGAATCTGATGCGTGCCGCAAATGGAAACGAGGGCCGCAATTTCTTCCGTCGAACGCGGAAAAACGACCCAATCCGGCGGCATGCAGGCGTGATAGCTGTAGCCAGCGCCGTGTTCGTTTCTGATTTCGGTGTTTTCGGTCACCCGGTCGCCAAAAAGATTCCGCAGCTCCGCCGAAACGGTTTGTTTGAGAAGACGGTCCATGGGCGTTTAGTCAAAATCAACCCTTTTTCTTTGTTCTTTCACGGCTCCCCGCTTCTTTTTCTGAGCCAGTTTCTCTTCCCGCGATGCCTTCGTCGGCCGCGTGGCTTTTCGGGGCTTTTCTTTCTCAAATGCTTTCCGAATGAGCTGGTAGAATTTTTCGGTTACTTTTTCTCGGTTACCCAACTGCGTTCGCTCGGTCTGGTGATAGAGCACCAACACGCCTTCGGTGGTCACTTTAGTAACCAGTTTTTCGAGCAAAACCGCCTTTTCTTCGTCCGATAATACCGCCGAATTGGGGATATCGAAATAGAGTTCGGCCTTCGTTGCCACTTTATTGACGTTCTGTCCACCACTGCCGCCACTGCGGGCAAACTGAAATTGTAATTCCGGAAAAAGTCTCGTTGGGTCCATTTTAGCTCAAAACTTAGCAAAGGTACAAACAATCCCGCGTACCGGCTGTTCAATCTTGTACTCGAAAATAAACCAGATAAACGCTATGGCACATCGGGAAAAAATTGAAACCATGCTCGAAGATACCAATACCGTATTGGGCGGGGGTTCTCCGTCGTCAACCACTGCGGAAGGTGTCAATTTAACCGAAGACTGGATCGTCATTCTGCGCACTCAACCGGAATGGGCAACGGTGGTTCCAACGCTCGAACAACTTCGGGATGCGTTGGACGCCGACGATCTGGTGGCGGTTCAGTTGCTTTTGAAAGACCTGGCCAGCCAGACGGCCGTGGTGGCTCAGAATGCAACGGGCGGACAACGCCAGGCCCTGGATCAGCTGGTCGAGAATCTGAAAGACTTCAGCCGGGCTATGGCCAAATAGCATATCGTTCACCTTTATCCACAAAACCAATGGCAAATCAACAGGCAAATGCTTTGATTAACTCGACCATGGAAACCTTCAACGGGGATACCACGTCGATTTCTACCCTTGACGGTATTTCATTAATCGATACCTGGCTGACGGCGCTTCGCAGTGGAGAAACCGATCAAGCCACCAACCCTATTTCTCACACTCTCAGTGAGTTAAAGACCCAATTGCAGGAAAGCGACCCCGATTCCGGTCAGATCAAAGCGCTCCTCAATGACCTGGCTGACCAGACGGAAAAGGCGGCCCAATCGGCCGACGACAAGGAAAAGATGCAACTGAATGAACTGGTTCAGACGCTGCGGGACTTTGGTCGGGTGATTAACGGCGAAGGCGGGTCTATTGAGGAAAAGCACGGTCGGGCGCAGATTTTTACCCAAACCGGAACGGGCAGCGCGGCCGGAAATCCGGGCGTGAACCCGGCTGTTTCCGGCAATGCGGGTACCGGCGATGAAGGCAACGTTCAGGGCGGTGGCTCCTATGGCTCAGGTTACGGAACCGGATCGTCGGGCGAATCAGGGCGTAGTAATTCCGGAACCGACACGCGCACGACCCGCACCTCAACCGGCGAAGGTGGTGGCAATAGTCACCAGATTTAAACTTTCCCGTATCTATTCAGTTTTGAAAGAACCGTTTTGGGCAACTCAAAACCGTAAACCTTTAGATTTTTAGACCCGTATGGCAAGTCAGCATTTACAGGCGCCACACGCCAACGCTACCACTCTGATTGACTCAACGGTGGAATCGTTCGACGGTGGACCATTCAATACATCGATTCAGGAGGGCATTTCGCTCATCAATGACTGGATCCGCTCGTTAAAAACGTCGGAAGCCGACAACGTAGCCAATACCTTGCAAAAGCTCAAAACCGCATTGGAAAGTCCCATGATCGACAATGCCCACGTCCGGGATTTGTTGTTCGGACTGGCCGATCAGGCCGAGCGCTGGGCCACGCAAGCCGGTGGCGAATTTCCGGTTCGGCTGGAGAGTCTGGCTGTTGCCCTCCGAAATTTTGGTAATCAATTAGCGTAAAATAACCCAGGACCGACAGGTTGAACGCGATCGCGTTCAACCTGTCGGTCTTCTAACCGATAAAAAGATGCCTTCAAACGCACTCACCCAAAAAGTAATAAAATCGACGCTCAACACCCTTAAGAGCGGCACCGACGGCGAGTTGGATACGACCGATCTGTCACCCCGCGACGGCCTTTCGGTTATTGACGACTGGCTGAAAGTTTTGCAGGAAAGCAAGCCAAGTGAACCGGTATTTCAGGGGCTGATGCAACTTCGTTCGATGCTCCAGATGCCCAATCCGGATACCGACCTGTTGAAAAGGCTGCTGGTTGATCTGGCCGATAACACCCATCAACTAGCCCAGTCGTATGAAGGCCCGTGGGTCAACGAACTCGAGCAAATTGTCGATACTTTACTTAATTTCAGCAGTCAGTTGTGAGGTTTACTCTGGACGATCAGAAGCCTTACCTTCGTACTTTAACTTTCACTTTATGACAACCGAGCAATCATCTGAACTCATCAACACCACCATTTCGGCTTTGAACGACGGCGGAATAACGAGCATCGTGCCCGTCGATGGGCCTGAATTAATTGACCAATGGATTGAAACGCTGGAGCGTTCGCCTTCGCCTTCCACCCAGCAGGTGCTTACCTCACTCACCGAGCTGAAAAGCCAGTTGGAAAGTGAATATCCTGATCCGACATCCGTCAAAGCCATCATGATCGATATGTCGGAGCAGCTTAGTGTGCTGGCCTCCAATGACGGTTCCGATTTTCACGAGCCCCTGCGCAATCTGTCGAACGCAATTCAGACCTTGGCTTCTTCCTTATAATATATGGCTACCCTGGCAAATACGACCAACCTGCTCGATGATACGATTGAAATCTTAAGCAGCGAATCGACTCCCCAACCCGGCGATGATAGTTCCAACCTGCTTCAGAAATGGATTGACGTATTGAACCAGAGCGAAAATACCCAGCCCCTGAGCCGTAAATTGCGGGAACTCAGTGATGCGATCCAGAAGGATTCTGTTGAAACGGCTACCATTCAGCGTATTCTGAACGAAATTGCCGATGCGACCGACGAATTCAGCGCTCAGGTTGGCCCAGAAGGCGAGCTTCCTTCGCAGTTGCAGGGCCTGGCAGCGGCCTTGCGAAATACCGGCGATCACTTGTCATAAACGGGTTTTTACAGGTCGATCTGCATCTTGATATTCGAACGCTGGTAAGGCGACGGGCTGGATTCTACTTTATAAAAACCGACTTTTTTATAAAGCGCGAGCGCCGTAGTCAGGCTGGTGTTCGACTCCAGGTAGACCTGTCTGGCACCTAATTGCCGGGCCGTTTCAATCGCGTGAACACAAAGTTTCTTACCAATCTGTTTGCCTTGGGCTTCCGGCGCTACTGCCATTTTAACCAGTTCGAAAACCTGATTCGTAGCGGCAAGCAGTGCGCAGGTTCCAACGATTTCATTGCGATACCGGGCAAAAAACACCCGTCCACCTTTGGCAATGATAGAGCCTTCGGGGTCGCTCAAGGTGCGGATATCGGGCTCTTCTACTTTGAAATACTTCTCGATCCAGGCCAGATTCAGCTGCTTAAACTGTTCCCGGTAGGCCGGGTCAAAATCGATGATTTCCACTTCGTCGAGCTGTTTCATTTTGAAATAGGTTTTAAAACGGCTGAGATAATGCTCCTGCGCCAGCGTTTCCTCCATTTCTTCCATCGCAAACAGGAGGTTATGGCGCTGTTTAGTAATGAGTTGGGTATTTAGCTCGTTGATGGCCTGCCAGATTTTCTCCAGTTCCGGCAACAATTCCTGCCCTTTATCACTGAGCGATAGCAACCGCTTACGGCTGTCTTTTCCGGATTTTTCTGAAACGATCAAACCGGCCTGCTCCAGTTCTCGTGCCAGTTGAATAATGGCAGGATGCGAAAAACCGAGTTCATCCGCAATCTCGGTTACACTCAGGGGTGACTTTCTCGAAAGCAAATAGAAAAGCGTAAACCACTTGGGATCAAAATCGAGCCCGAACGATTCATACACCGCTGAAGCCTGTTTCGTGATCAAATCACTAAGACGTCGCAGGCGGCTTCCAAACGCCAATGGGCCTAACTGAGCCATTAAATCCATACGGGCAAACTTTTATGTTTTAATTTACGTAAGTACTTACGCAAGTATAGGAAACAAATTTTCTTCAACCAACTTTTTAGCAAAATTTGCATAAATAATGGTGAGAAGTTAGCCACCGCGGGGCATACCGCTAATAGGCTTTCAGGTTTGTCAAAGCTCCGGAGGAGATTCCATTTTTTAGTACGCTCCTCCGGAGCTTAAATTTTTATAGCCGGTTGTGGCTATTAACAGGGAACCCTTCCAGGGTTATAATGAGATGAACCAGTTGAATCGGTTATGGCTATGAACAGGAAATCCTTGCAGGCTTATAAAGAAATGAACCGTTTAAACCGGTTATGACTATAAATAGGGTAACTCTTTCAGAGTTAGGAAGATATAAACCGTTTGAACCGGTAATGACGATAAACAGGAAACCCTTGCAGGATTGAGGACACAGTGGGCGACCGTACGTTTCCCATTGCAAAACAAAATGCCTATTAACAGGAAACCTTTCTAGGATGAGGACGCGATGAACCGTTTGAAGGGGATACGAAAATGGCTCATGGTATATGCTAATCAGCGTGAAGAACTTGCAATTTGCCTCGGAGGATGGCTTACCGCGTCTTATGGTGAGAAGCCGGATTAAGTTAATCAGTGTGCAGGAATTCCAATTTGCCCCGGAGGGGCACCCTGTTAATAGTTTGCCGCTTTCAGTTTTTATTAAGCTCCGGAGGAGCGACCTTTTTCCAGTACGCTCCTCCGGAGCTTATAAAAACCGAAAACGGCAAATCTATTAACAGGCAACCCTTCCAGGGTTAAGGTGATGCACATGAGCAGCCCGGAATACGCATAGGAAATTTCCGGCTTTACGTGTCATCAGGCTAAGCGGTTTTGCATCCGGCTTTGTATTGAATCGCTAACACGGATTTCCGCTTTCTATCCAACTCCTACCGCTGATTCCAGTAGATCAACAGATTCAACGTTGCCCGACCGGACGCTATCAGGTCCAGATCGCCATCGCCGTCTAAATCAGCAGCTTGCAGGTCCTCGGCCGCCATCATGACGCTGTCGTCGAGAGCGTGTTCCTGCCAGGTATGCAGCGTTTTGTCGGGAACGAAAAGCCGGACGCCCACTTTCTTATCGGCATTGGGATTTCGCCAGCCCACGGCAATCTGGTCAAACCCAAGTTTCAGGAAGTCCCCGCAGGCTAGGGCATGTCCCTGACTCAGCTGCTCCGTCAATGTTTGCTGAACACCGTACATCAGTTTATCCGGCGCATCGGCAAGGGGGCCATTTTTATAAACCACGAGTTTGTTACCATGCATCGGCTCGACAGCGGCTACGAACGGCATTTTAGCAGTCTGAAAACCGCGACGTACCTCTCCCATTCCATTGCCGGCTCCAATCCAGCGGTCAACCGGACTCCATTTCTGATTGCGGTATGCTACCAGTTTACCGCCTTCTTTGCTGCCAATCAGCATCCGGGTTTCGGCGGCATCCTCCCAAATTTCAAAATTATGCGTCATGTGCATCGTCGAGTCGACCAGTTGCATGCGCCACGGATCACGCGGATTTTTCGGTTTTTCGTAGCCCAAAATTCGTACACCCCGGCCTTCGCCGTTTTTGTTACCCAAACCGTGCAAAGGAACAACAATAAGTTGATAGCGATTAGGTGACACCCGCGCCCAGCGCATCCGGTGGGTGGTTATTTCGTGGTGAAGCCGAACGGCTTCCCAGATTTGGGTGGGATCTGTCGGGCGAATGAGGTAAAATACCGCTCCCGATTTGGTCGTATCACTGGTTTCGGAGGGATTCCAGCCCGCGCCGACGGCCACCTCCACTTTGCCATCGCCGTCAATGTCGCGGGCGGCCAGACAGACGTTGTCCTGCGGAGTCAGATTCCGGGCCATCACGTACCGCTGCCAGGCGTCGGCCGGTTTGCCCGGATTCCGGTACCAGACAATTTCTTTCTGATCGGCCATCAGAATATCCGGCTTTTTGTCACCGTCGACGTCACCAATGGCGAGCCCGTACCCAATATCGATCTGATTATCAACAACCTGAAGCTTAAAGTTGGGCTGCTGGGCGTAGAGCGGAACGGCGAGCAGAAGGAAGGCGGCTATTTTTTTCATGAAGAAGAAAGCGAGGGTTCAGGATTGACTTTCTTCAATATTCGCAATTCGTTCTACAATAGTCAATAATTCCTGCTTATTCCTTTTTCCCGCTCCACCGCTCACCCAATTGCAACACTTTGTAGGGTATTTGCTGGCGTTCGGCTTCGCGGACAAAGTTGGCGGGATCTTCGGTGTTGAATTCAAACAGGTGGTAATGATGCGGAATAACCAGACGCGCACCGATTGCCTTGCCCAACCGCGCGGCTTCGTCGGGATTGAGGTTTCCGGCCACGCGCCGTTCCGGTTTGTTGCCATTGATCGGTAAAAACGCAATGTCGATTTGAAACGGTTTCAACGTATCAACCATTCCTTCATACCACAGTGTGTCGCCACTGTGGTAGATCGACCACGGCCCGGCCTGTACCACGAAACCCATGAATTTACACCGACCCTGATCGTCGCGCTCCACATCATTATGAGCCGAAGGAACGCCGTGGAACGTAAATCCGGCCACTTCAGCGGTTTCTCCGTCGTTCAGTCCGATGGCAAATGACGGGTCGCGCTTGATCCGATCAGCCACGAAAGTTCGGTTGG
Source organism: Larkinella knui (assembly GCF_003858645.1). GTDB lineage: Bacteria > Bacteroidota > Bacteroidia > Cytophagales > Spirosomataceae > Larkinella > Larkinella knui. The sequence continues at coordinate 78,249 of NZ_RQJP01000002.1, forward strand.
CTTCGGGAATTACAAACTGAAGGACCGGATTTGCAGTAAACAACGGCATCAGCGTTTCCGCATCCAGATGATCGGTGTGGTTGTGGCTCGACGTTACCACATCGATCATTGTCAGACGGGCCGGATCGACCACGCGCTCCGACATGCGGACGTGGGGCTTATCCGTTTTAGCGTATTTAACCGACAGCGAATCCGACAAATACGGATCGAACAGCAGATGACGCCCCTGCCATTGCAACAAAAAACCGCTTTGTCCCAACCACCAGATGTGCAGCTGATCGGGCTGGAAACGGGCGGTTTCCAGATCCGAAAGGAAGGATTGGTCTTTTTGAAAGGCAGGAATTAAATTGGTCATAAAGAGGATTGAAACAGGTTACGCCCTTAAAGTTACCTTCCCGGCAGCGGTTTTCGGGCGAAACCGGCTACTTGTCGCACAAAGTTGACCACGCCGACATACTGGACAAGGTTGGCATACAGCAAAAAATCTTTCAGCAGTCCTTCCACCGGACCGCGTTTCGCCATTTTATAGGCAGTCGTAGCCGACCACGGCACCCAGCGGACCACTTTCTGGTGCTTCCACATGTATTCGTTGATCGCCATTTCCAGCGGAAAACCATCGACCGGTTTTTCAAGAATAGCCCGCAGATCGTCGGTTCGCAGAATACGCTCGCTCGATAACAGAATATCGGCGCGGTTCATCTTAACGAACCATTCGGCATTCAGACGACGCAGAATTAGCAGGTCGACATCCGGACACGTGCTCATCAGCTGAACAATCCGGGCCAGTTCATCCCGCTCCAGATTTCGCAAATCGGCGTCCATCAGCATTACATACGGCGACTCAACCGCTTGCAACCCCCGCTTGACTGCGGCCGTTTTTCCCTGATTTTCCGGCAATCGAATCACTGTAAGCCGGGGCCAGCGGGCACGAATCCGGGCCAGTGTGTCATCGTCCGAACCGTCATCGACGCAGATGACCTGCTCAAATGCGTCTAAACTGGTAACTTGTTGTAAAACTGAAAAAATGCGTTCTCCTTCGTTAGAAAACGGAATTATACAACTTACTCCACAGGCCGTTTCCATACTCCACGTTGCGTTGATTCTTTCAGCAACAACGAACAACCCGGTGCTTAGGTTTTGGAATATTACCGTACCTGCCGGGCTCCGGCCACCATATTGATCAGTTTCTGACGTGCGGCCCAGCGGGCGGTTTGACTCAGTCCACAGTCCGGCGCAACGGCCAGCTTCTCGGCTGGGATGTATTTGAGGCACTTTTCAATCCGCTTAATCACATCCTTGACGGTTTCGATGTAATAATTTTTAACGTCGATAATACCAACGGCCACGTCCATTTTTTGGGCAAATTCGGCAATCAGTTCAATCTCATCAAACTCGCGGTTGGCCATTTCGACGTGCACTTCATCGACCGCTAAATCCAGAAAATCCGGCAGCATTGGATGAATTTTACGGTACCCGACCGGGCGTCCCTTAAAGTTACCAAAACAAAGGTGCGTGGATAGTCGGCATTTCCCCACCACCGGCGCTACCGTCCGGTTAAAAATATCGACAAACCGCTTGGTGTCCTCTTTGTAGGCATAGCACGACATCGACGGTTCATCGACGGTTATTTCCGTACAGCCAGCCGCGACCAAATCTTCCAGCTCCTGGCGAACAAACGGCAGAAGTGCTTCAGTAATGTCATACCGGTCCTTATACCGCTCATTGGGCAACATCCGGCCACTGAGCGTATACGGCCCCGGAATGGAGGCTTTCAAAGTTGGGCCGGCGGGTGCCAGCCTTTTCAGCCGCTCGAATTCTTTGACGGCACCCAGGCCTTGGGGGGCGGTCAGTTCTTCCACGATAGAGTGTTTTCCGCGCTGGTCGTGGGCGGGCGGGCCGAATTTCCGCGTTTCGGAATGATTGGGTTGCAAGCCTTTGATGTATCCGTAAAACGACAGATTGAAATCCAGCCGCGTCTGTTCGCCGTCGGTAATGACGTCCAGTCCGGCGGTGGTCTGGTCGTGAACAGCCGCCACCACGGCGTCTTCAATCATTTCTTCAATGTCGGCCTGCCCAAACTGATCGAGGTTTTGAGACGCAAATTCTAGCCAGCCCGGGAAGGGGTAGCTGCCGATGACGGTGGTACGGATGGGGTTGGGTTGCATGTGTAAAGTCGTTTAGGAGTATCAATGAATAGATTTTGAAAATAGTCCGCTAAATCCAGCCGTCGCAGATCGTCACGAAAAGTAGTCAGAAGCCAGGTCAAACCGGGTTTGCCGCCGTACGACTGCCAGTAGGTCGTACGGGCCGCGTCCATGCCGACGGTAATCTGATCCGGAAATTCGGGCAACAACGCTTGCAGGAGCGTGTACGTCCAGTTTTGCTGGTCCGGTTTCCACCGAAAACCGCTGTCGTATTCGACCCGGACACCCGTCTGCAAAACCGCCCGGTTATACGCTATGTCTTTAAACCGATCGACGTGCGAAAGGACTACATGTTGTAAATCGGCCCCCAATCTGGCGAACCATTCCGCCTGTTCGAGCGCGTGTTTCCCCTCGTTCGTATGCGTCAGAATCGGAATACCGGTCGCCCGATGGGCATTGACAACCGCCCGAAAAACCGTCTCCTGGTGTTTGGTAATCGGTTCGTCGCCCGTTGCCAGTTTAATCAATCCGGCTTTATGAGGGGTCCGTTCCACAAGCGGACCGCCGTAATCATACGCGTCAATGCCCTCCTCAATGTCGGCGATGAACAGGCGCGTCAGTTGATCTTCCGAATAGTGATACCGCCAGTGGTCGGGCGGATAATATTTCTCCAAATGAATACCGGTCGGCACGATGATCTGAATACCGGTTCGGCGGGATACCTCGGCCAGTTTCAGCACGTTCCGGCCACAATTGGCGGGCATCGTATCGACCATCGTTCGCCCGCCCGCGTCATAAACCCGCTGCAATTCGTCCGAAATTTTACCGACATCATTCAGCAAAAAATCCGGATTGCTGCGCGTCGGAAAACTTTCCTCGATCACAATATGCTCGTGCGCATACGTAATTCCCATCTGCTCCGGGTCAATATCGCCCAGTACGGTTCTAACGAAGTTCATCTTTTCCAACCCATTCTTGACGTATCGGCTACCTCATCCGGCAGCTCCAAAACCGCCCCGATTCCGTACAAAATTTCCTGCAATTGACTTATAGCTAACCCATTAGCTGCTTCATCGTTCGCCAGGGACTGCACCGCGGCCAGCCCCGCAGCCTGCCCCATCGACATGGTTTGGGCCATCGACCGGCACGACGCGTGGGCATCGTGGGTAGCGGAAAAACACCGGCCAACCGCCCAGACCGACTGACTGCCTTTCGGAACAATCGTACCGTAAGGAACGCCATATACCCCCGCGCCGGGAATATACTCCCAGTAGGTTTCGTCTTCTCCGTTTTTTCCCTGCCGGTGATCTTCAATCGGTGCTCCGCAGAGAAAAATCCGGTCATCGGGTAGGTTTCCCGAAAGACATTCTTCCTTGGTCAACCGGTGTTCGCCGTATACGCGCCGGGTTTCGCGAACGCCAATCTGGTGGGACAACCCGATGATGTTCGATTGGTCGAAACCGGGGACGGCATCCCGAAAAAAATCTTCGTACACAAACGCCTGGCGACGACCTTCCACCTCGGCCCGGGTCAGTTCCTCGACGTTCAGCGCCGACAAACCGGTCACTTTCACGGCCACCGTCGACATACAGCCCTTCGCATTCATTTCGTGTGCCGAACCTTCTTTTCTGGGTAAAGGATGTTGCCCGGTTTCAACGGCGACCCGCATTTTGGCAGCCAGCATTTTCTTGCCGCCTTCGCGTTCGTAGCGGTCCAGATCGACGTTGCTCATCCGAAACGTCGTGGTCATGCTCTGGGCAGGTTCGCGTTCACCGGCGGTTTCGTAGGCAAAATCCGCCAGATGGCAAAAATCGGCATCCCCCGACGCGTCGATTACCCGTCTGGCAATTACCTTGCAAAAACCGGCTTTATTCCAGAAAATACACGCATACCGTTCGCCTTCCGTATGGACATCGACTAAGGTGGTGTGCAACAAATACCGGATGTCGCTTTGCAGAATCAATTGATCCCACACGCGTTTCAGCCGTTCCGGATTGTAGTTGACGCCCGTTCCGGCTCCGTACGTATTGGGCCGCAGAAAAATAGCACCGGTTTTAGCGAGTTCATTGACCACCCGATCGGGCCAGCCACCCACAACTTTGCGGGGCGTTTGACCAGGTGTAAAAAAACCGTAAAACGTATCCAGCATCTGCGTCGAAGTCCCGCCCGGAAAACCGTACCGCTCCACGAGCATCACGGAATACCGCTTTTGGGAAGCCGCCGATAATGCCGCGACACAGCCCGCCGAACCCGCGCCGATGACGAGGATGTCTGTTTCCGCCAGGAGCGGCAGTTGGGTAGGGTTTACGAATGGATGCATTTGACGGCTCATCGACTCATTAGACTCCAAATTTCTGACGAATTACATCACGGCTCATTTTCAGGCTTTCCCGAATGGGCCGCGTTGGTTTAAAACCGGGGGGAAACGCCAGTTCAACGGTGATATCACCCGCAAACCGGTTTTTCTTCAATTGCCGGGCCACAGCGCCCCAGTCGGCGATGCCTTCGCCCAGAGCCTCCGACCGCGTTCCCGTCCAAAGGTGGTCACGGAGGTGGAGGTAAACGATTTTATCAGAAAATTTTTGCAGGAAAGTCAGAACGTCCACTTTGGCCTGAAACAGCCAGTCCAGATCGGGGCCAAGGGCGATGTCGGGTACGCGCTGCAGGGTGTTTTGCAGGTCGTACAAATCATCGGCTACTTCGTAAATGTGGTTGTGCAGATTGGGAACGACCTTATTTTTACGACAAATGGCCTGAATTTGTTTCAGGGTTTCGGCCTGAACATCGAACTGTTCGGGCGTTTTCTTTTTCGGAGTGTTCCCGACCGAAATGCCCAGCGTTCGGCCACCCAGTTTACTCAGGCGCCCGACCACCATTTCCGCATCATCGAGAATCTCCGTCTGTTTGCTTTTATCCCACATCGGCTGGCTATACGAGGCCCCGATGACGGCTACCCCGCTCTTTTGGGAACTATCGCCAATCCGGTCGACGGCGTCATCGTGCCGCACGTTGACTTCCATCAACTCGACGGCTTCAATTCCGGCGTATTTTGCGTCCGCAAACACCTGATCTAAAACCGGAAAACAATCATAAGCGGGTTTATCCGATGAATAGACCCACACGTGCAGCCCGACCACGGGTTTGCGATCGACGGCCGAAAAAACATCCGGTATAGCCAGCGTCAGGGTGCTGGAAGCAAGAAAGTCACGACGGTTCATGGTCATTCAGGGGTTTTAGCTAACGAAAGTCTTTTTGCCGACCTCGGCATACAGTTTCGCCAGCCTGTGCGCATGTTCATCGTAGGCAGATTCAAAGAGTTCAGTGGCCCGTTCGGAACCCACCAATGCGGTGGCGGTCAGCACTTTGGGTGGTTGCCCGGCCTGGGTCAGCAGGCGCGCCAGCTCGGCTTTGATGCTGTTGACAATCAAAGCGCCACCGACCGTGCTGCCGGGCGATACGGGGGTTTCCAAACCCGGAACGGTTACCATCGCATCGCCGACGGGCGCACCGGTGTCCAGAATCAGATCGGCGAAGTCGCTCAGTTTCAAGCCGTCTTTGCGTTTGCTGGTGCTTCGGTCCGAATGTTCCTTCGTAATCAGAGCGACCACTTTCACCCCCCGTTTCTGAAATTCTTCCGCCATTTCAACCGGCACGACGTTGCAGCCGCTTGACGAAATGATCAAAGCCGTATCCTGCTCCGAAAGGTCGTAGTTGCGCAGAATCCGTTCGGCCAGCCCGGAGACATTCTCCAGAAACATGGCCTGGCGCTGTCCATTGGCGCCCACCACCAGATTATGAAACGTGAGCGACAACTCGACAATGGGGTTGAAACCCGGAAACGAACCGTAGCGCGGCCACATTTCTTCGACCATGATCCGGCTGTGGCCCGAGCCGAAAACGTGAACCATCCGGCCCGCCAGAATCGTGTCGGCAAACCATTGGGCGGCCTGTTGCAATTGCTCCGTTTGCTGTTCGACCGTGTCGATCAGTTGCCGGCATTTTTCTAAATAGGTCTGTATCATACTATTTCTATCTCACTCGATTCGTTTGCAATAAAACCCGCAGCGCCGATGGCACCGGCCCAATCTTCAAAATGGGCTTTTCGTATAGTCGTTTTCTTTCCCGCCGGCCGCCATTCAAACACCTCCAGAAACGATTCCAGCGGCCCGAACAGCGAATCGCCGGCTTGCGTGATGCCCCCGCCCAACACGACGGTTTCCGGCGAAAATGCATTGGCAAAACCGGCAATCGTGACGGCCAGTTGCCGCACCGACGTCAGCCAGACCAGCGTGGCCAGCGGTTCCTGCTGCCGATACTGATCGACCAGTTCCTGGGTGGTCTGGTATTTGCCGAACGACCGCCGGCCTACCGTGGCGTTCCCGATGGCATCTTCCAGGTTGCCCGGCATATTCGTGATTCCCAGGTGATTACTGTCAGCATTGACGGAAACATGGCCCAGATGACCCGCCATCTGGTAATAGCCCTGGTAGAGATTCCCGTTGATGAGCAAACCGCCACCCACACCCGTACCGAGCGTCAGCATCAGGGCATTCCGGCAGTCTTTGGCGGCTCCATACCGGGCTTCGGCCATCAAAGCCGCATGGGCATCGTTCAGAACCCGAACCGGCACACCCAGAAACGCCGACCAGTTGAAATTTTCCAGCCCCGGCAAACGGCCCGGCATACAGGCAATGGCGTCGTTGGCGGGAGTTGGCAAACCCGGTGCCGACAAGCCGACCCCCGACACGCTCCCCTGAGCAACCGCTTGCAGTTGCTGAAACGTATCGAATACCGCTGTCTTCCACTGGCCGTCCTGCCCGTCATTGGTCGGACAAACGACCCGGTGCAGAACCTCGCCGGTTTTCGGGTCGATCAGCACGCCTTTGATCCGGGTGCCGCCAATGTCGATGCCGATTGCGTTCATTTCTAGCTAGTTTACGGTTTTCGGTTTATAGTTTTTAGTTTAAACGTGCTGCCACTACGGCCCGGCGAAAACCGTAAACTGAAAACCATAAACCGTTCTCAATATTGCCCTTCACTCACGGTCCAGCCCCCATCGACGGCCAGGATCTGGCCGGTCGTGAAGCGGGAATAATCGGACATAAAATAGACCGCTGCGCCGTCCAGATCGGCAGGCTGACCAATCCGACCGCCTTCCAGCGGTTGTTTCGTGGCAACGAACTTGAGAATGGTCTCGTCATTGGCCGCCCGTTGCGCCATCGGTGTTTCCACCAAACCGGGTGCCAGAACATTGATCCGAATGTCGTTCCGGGCGTAATAGGCCGCAACGGATTTGGTAAACCCGATGATCGCGGATTTGGTGGCGGCATAGGCATGGGTCACAAAATATTTCGGCGAGGGCGAATATCCCAGCACCGAGCCCATGTTCAGGATGGTTCCGCCCGTATTTTGCTCCAGAAAAGCATTGATGGCTGCCTGATTCGACAGCATGAGCGACGTCAGGTTCAGTTCAAACGTTCGGTTCCAGCCTTCCAGGGTCAGCTCGTGCAGGGGGCCGTCGCCAAACCGCCGACCGCTGCCACCCGCCACGTGATAGAGGCCGTCGAAACCGCCCAATTCGCCTTTACAGAGCGCAATGGCCGAAATGGCCGTGGCCGGATCGGTGGCGTCGCCGTTTAATGCCAGGCCAAAACCGCCCAGCTGGGCTTCGGCGGCTTTGCAGCTTTCCTCATTTCGACCCACCACCACCACGCGCGCACCCTGACCGACAAACGCGTGCGCTGCCGACAGCCCCAGGCCCGTTGTACCGCCAATGACCACGATCCGTTTGTTGGCTAACCAGAGTTGATCCATGCTGAAAAAATAGTCTGTTGAAATCCTTTTATACCCCTAAATCCCCTAAAGGGGACTTGGACACAGCAAATGCCGGATGCAGAAAGTCCCCTTTAGGGGATTTAGGGGTTGTAAGACGAAAATTTCAATTACGAAAGACGAAGGTATAAAGCCGGATTTAGTATTGCAACAACTTATTATAATAAGTTTCGGATTAAAGAGATTTTCGTATACTTGTTCATCAACAACCAATCTCTATGAACGATCGGCCAACCCGCATACCACAGTACCAGTATCTGTACGAATCCTTACGGCAGCAAATTATCCGGGGCGATTTCAAATCGGGGGATCTGTTGCCTTCTGAAAAAGACCTCCAAAACCAGTTCCGGCTCACGCAACCAACCATTCGTCAGGCGCTGGGGCTGCTGGTGCAGGACGGGTATATCCGCAAACACCAGGGAAAAGGCAGCATTGTTCAGCCCCTACCCATCGGTCTGGGCGTGATGTCGATTGTCGGACGGCTCGCCAATACCGCCAATACCAGCCGGGCCGAGCGGATGTCGACCACCATTTTGACCAAACCGCGGCTGCATTCTTTTCCGGAAGATTTTTTATTTACGCCAACCGAAGAAGACACCAAAGCAGGATTTTATTATCTGGAACGACTGCGGGCGGTGGATGAAGAACCGGTTTTTTTTGAAAAAGTAAGCTTGCCCAACCGGTATTTACCCGGTTTTTCGCGCCAGCGGCTGGAAAACCGTTCGCTCTTCGATTTGCTGCGGACGAAGTACGGTTTGCTGGTAAAGGGCGGGGAACAGAAAGTACTGGCGGTGGCCGCCGACGGCGATCTGGCGCGTCAATTGGGTGTTACCATGGGCAGCCCGGTTTTGCGGCTCGATAAGCGACTCGACACCAACCGGCCGGATTTCAGTTTTTACTCGTCTCTCTACGCAAAAACAGACCGGTACATTCTGCACGGACGGTTTTAAGATCAGCCCGGAATGATGATGGTAAACGTGGCACCCTGATTGGGCACTCCCTCCGCGGTGATGATACCGCCGTGGTTTTCAACAATCTTTTTACAGATTGCCAGACCGATTCCGGTGCCTTCAAAGTCTTTTTTGGCGTGTAATCGCTGGAAAATAGCAAAAATTTTACCGGCATACCGGTTGTCGAACCCGATGCCGTTGTCCGCAATCTTCAGCTCAAGATACCGCCGGGCGGGCGTCAGGCCGGGCCTGGAAACCTCGCTCGCCGGTAAAAACCGGTGCGTGACCCAAATAACCGGTGGCGTGTCTGTCCGGGCAAATTTAATCGCATTCGTCAGCAGATTCTGGAAAACCTGCCGAAACTGGGAAGCGATAACCGATAGCGCCGGCAGATTGTCGGCGTGAATGACCGCCTTTTTCTGTTCAATCTCGTATTCCAGGGATTGCAGAACGTCGTCCAAAATCTGCTTTAAGCTCCGTTTTTCAAAAGCCTGATTGGCCGAAATCAGCGAAACGGACAAAATATCACCGATCAGGTTCTGCATTCGCTGGGCGGCATCGATAATTTTCGATAGATAAAGCTGGCCTTCTTCATCCAGTTTTCCCTGTTGACTCATCAGCAACCGGTCGCCGAAGGTCGTTATTTTCCGTAGCGGCTCTTTCAAATCATGGCTGGCGATGTAGGCAAATTCCTGCAAACTGGCGTTTGACTGCTCCAGACGCCGGTTTTTTTCCTGTGCCTGAAGCTCTGCATCTACTTTGTCGGTAATATCCAGCGAGATATTCAGGATATGCTCCACGGCATTGTCAGCGTTGCGGTCGAAAATAGTGCCGTAGGTCTGAAACCACCGGTATTGTCCATTCTGGTGCCGCATCCGGTATTTAAACTCCGATATGGGTTCAGTGTCCCTGTTTCCGGGCGACTGGTTGGCCTTTTCCAGCGCCCGGGCATTTTCATCCATCAAGTTGGCAAGATCGTCGGGATGCAGAATCGTCAGCAGGAAGCCGATGCCCTCATCCAGTACGCGCTGGGGTGAATAGCCCAGCAATAATTCAAATCCCTGGCTGATGAACAAATACTGGCCCGTATGAATGTTGTAGGTGGCAATAATAGCCGGAGCGGCATCCGTTATTTTTCGAATAAAATTCTGTTTTTCCTCAACGAGTTGAATGCTCTTTTTTTCGAGGTCGATGTCCAGTCCGAGACCAATAATCTGCCAGGGTTTACCGTCCGGTGTTCGCCGAAAAACCGACTCGTAATTCCGGATCCAGCGATACCGGCCGCTTTTATCTTTCAATCGGTGTTCCAACGTTCGTACCTCACCGTCTTCTGCCGATGCAAAGGCCTCAAAATGAGCAATTACCCGGGGAATATCGTCCGGATGCTGCATGATCATGAGGTACGAATCGCCCATCTCATGAATTTCATCGTGTGTATAACCCAGCATCGTTTCGACTTTCCGGTTGGAAAATAGCTCTTTTTGGTTGAGCAGATCGAATACGTAAATAACACCCGGCGACGTATCGGTTACTTTTTCATTAAAGTACAGTTGATCGGTTATATTCTGGTTCAACAGACTGATGTACTGCTTCACCATGCGGTTTTCCAGTTCGAGCGCATACCGGTCGAGTTCCCGGACAATGGGTAGGAAAACCGCCGGATCAACCGTGTACTGCGGCAAAAAAGCAATCAGGGCCTGTTTTCGAACGTAGCTGATCAAGCCAATGTCATTCGTTGCCACCTGATTCCGGCCGATAACCGGCAGCAGATCCTGCGCCCAGCGGACAACGGTGGTCTCAATGTTTTCAATGGTCCGGTTTTCGGCGAAAGCCGTGAGAAGCTGGGTGGTCGCTTTTCTGGAAAGCTCGAACAGCTGGTCGTCCGACATGGACTTAAAATAGGCCAGCATCGGAAGCTTCACTTCATAGAATAAACGGATGAACTCGGCCGTCAATTCCTCCAGGTGGTGATCCAGGAGGAATTGAGCAAAGCCGGGTAAATACGCAAAGGCCAGTTCTTCGGAACCGGTTTCCGGGCTATCGGGCGTTACCAAGACGGTATAACTAGTTCGTTTATACGTATTTCAAGTCAAATCCCGCTCCGAAATCCGCCCGGTTTCTTTGTCTTTCAAAATCACCTTGTGCCGACCATCGTGCGTCACCTCTTCTTTGATCAGATAGAAATTCTCATCATAATCCACCAGCGTCGATTCCTGGGTCAATCCTTCCCGGCCACGCCAGACGGGCAAGTTCACCGGTTCCCACTGCTTGGTTTCGGCGGAGCGGTATGCCGCGTCCAGAACCGCATTGACGACGTACCCATCATAAAACGTTTCGGCCGGTTCGCGTCCTTCATCAGCCGCGTTGAACATGTCCGTAAACATGTGATTGTAGCCCAGATCGTTCACTTCGTCGCCCACTGGAAACAGCCAGCCGGACGTGCTTTCCGCTTTTTCGGCCACATAATCGGCCCCTTTGCCGGTGGTAAACATCTCAAAACCGGTGCGCAGGAAGTTATTGATCCAGATCGTGCCTTCGGTACCCATCACTTCGTCGCGCAGGTCCATCCCACCGCGGAATGTCCAGCTCACTTCAAACTGTCCAATGGCGCCGTTTTCATACTTTACGAGCGCAATGGCGTGATCTTCCGCATCGATGGGTTTCACCTGCGTGGCCGCCCAGCACATCACCTCGACGGGCCGGACGTCTTTGCCGATGAAATTTCGGGAAATTTCGACACAATGGCAACCCAGATCGAGCATACAGCCGCCACCGGCCTGTTCTTTGTCCCAAAACCAGTCGCTGTGTGGACCCGGGTGCGTTTCGCGGGATTTGGCCCACAGAATCCGGCCCAGCGCGCCATTTTTCACACTTTCCAGGGCTTTCAGAAATTTCGGTGTGTAGCAGAGGTCTTCCAGGTAACCGGCAAAAATACCGGCTTCTTCCACGGCTTTCATCATCCGCAGAGCCTCGTCGGCATTGCGTCCCAGCGGTTTGGTGCTGACCACCGCCTTTTTATATTTCGCACACAGCAGAACGGCCGTTTCGTGAATATTATTGGGCAGTGCAATACAAACCATATCAACTTCCGGGTTGGCAATTACCGACTCCATATCGGTGCCCCAGATGGAACACCCGTAATCGGCCGCAAACTTTTTAGCACTTTCTTCCCGACGGGCGTAGATGGCCACTACGCGGTCGCGCCCCCGTTGTCCGTGGATGGATTCGGCGTAGAACCGGCCGATAAAACCGGAACCCAGCATGGCAATTTTTCGCATAAAGAATAGAGGAATTTAAGAATTAATAAACAAGAAATGTAAGTTATCAAACCGGTTGTAACTAGTTTTCCGGACAAAAGATTGAAATACTGATCGTGTGAAACGAAGCCGGCACGAAATAAAGCCGGTCAGATTTCAGTGCCAGTGGTGCTCAACTGCGCCCGAATTCAGTTGCCAACTTATTATAATGAGCAAGGTACTGATTGCCGGTTTACCGACAAAAAATTACCCGCATTTTACGGTTTTCAGTCCGAATGACGAGGGCCAATCCGGTTGGATTCTGGCAGGCACTCGAACCAGCCCGCGGATTTTAGTGCGGTTTCTCCGGTGGAAAATAACGCGGAACGGGATTGCAACCATTGTCTGGCAAACCGTGTCCTTGCTGTTAAATGCGCACCAGCGTCTTACTAAACATTTTACCGGTAATGCCGTTTTATCTGAAAAAGTCGTTTCCGGATTCGGCTTTATTAAATTATTGCATCGAAGAATAGAACGATTAGAAGAAAGCTTGTATTTAACGGTTTGATAACCATTGAATTACTAAATTTTACATATAAATTTACAACCGTAAACCAAACACTCTACTCTATATGGCACTTGCAAAACAGTATGTAAAAAGCAAGCCTACAATTTGCAAAGTAACGTTTACGCTGCCTGCCGACGCCGTTAATGGCGCGAAGGAGGTTGCTCTGGTTGGTGATTTTAACGGCTGGGATGCTTCGGCTACTTCTCTGAAGAAACAAAAAGACGGTTCTTACAAAACAACGGTTGAACTACCCGTTGGTCAGGAAACGCAGTTCCGCTACCTCATCGACGGGGCAACCTGGTTGAACGATGAAGAAGCGGATAAGTTTGTTACCAGTGGGGTTTCAGCGGATGAAAACTCGGTGGTGGTTTTGTAACCGTTTACCCCGAACTGGTAAAGAGAAGTGATACGAACGACAAAAAGCCCGACCAGTTGGCCGGGCTTCTTCGTACCCACCGTGGGTAGGTTAAACCGTAAAGCTATCCGACTCGACGTAGGCTTTAATCAGCGCTATTTCGCCTTCTTTACCCGGCAACGAATTTCCGTGTTCCATGCCCCAGATAAAGTCTTTATTTTCGGCTTTGCCTTTTTCGTAAACGTGCTTGAAAACGTTTTTGTAGTTGATTTCGCCCGTCGTCGGTTCTTTCCGGCCGGGATTGTCGCCAATCTGAAAATAGCCGATTTCGCTCCAGCACCAGTCGATGTGCGGAATGATGTGTCCCTCATTTTTCTGCATGTGGTACACATCGAACAGGATTTTACAGGCCGGGCTGTTGACCGCGCGGCAAATCTCGTAGGTCTGATCCGAAGTACGTAAAAACAGATTGGGCGTATCGCTCAACGGTTCCAGCACCATGGTCAGGTTGTTGGGCGCCAGAATATCGGCACCCCGGCGCAGGGCGTCTATCACGTGTCCGGTTTGAATCCCGATTGGCAGATTCCGCTGGAAATCACCGGGAACCACCGTCATGAATTTCGCATTCACGCGTTTCGCCACTTCGACGGCTTTTTTGCAACCCGCCAGAAAGATATCGATATACTCCTGCTTCCCGGCCGCGAGCGTATTTTGGCCATTGCCGCCTTTGTCGACGACAAAAACGCCCATTTTCATCCCCAGCCGGGTCATTTCCTTCGCGATTTTCTCCTGCTCTTCAACGGGCCGGCCCATCATTCCATTGTCTTCGATGGCCGTAAAACCGTTGTCAGCCATGAACTTCAACTGGTCGATGACGTCTTTTCCGGCACTGTTCGTAAACATGCCAAAGTGGGGTGCATACTGTAATTTGAACTGGTTTTTAGCCCCAGTTGCAGGTCGTGAAGACTCCTTACCGGCCAGTGCATTACCAGCCAGGGTGACACCGGCAAGGCCTAAAGTTGATTTGACGAAATCGCGTCTTTGAATCATGAGTAGGGAAGGTTAAAAGTGTCTAACCGGAGGTCAGCAGGACTAGAATAAAGGTGCCCTGCTGACCTCCGCCAGAGAAAGATTTTTATTTTTTCTTTAAACTTGATAAGTAGTCTACTAAATCCACTAATTCCTGGGTCGACATATTTTCCTGCAAGCCTGCGGGCATCATCGATGCATCCATCTGCTTCATGGAAACGACGTCGCTCATTTTGTAGTTGGTCACCACACCACCCGGAAATTTCATTTGCAGATCGGTTTCCGTTTTGCTGGAAACGATTCCCGAAACGGTACTTCCGTCTTTAAACTTAACTTCAAAGCCTTCATACCCGAAGCTGATACCGGCATCGGGGTAAAGGATGGAAAGGTACTGCGCTTCTTTCGGGAGTTTACTGCCAATTTCGGATAGTTTTGGTCCAAAATCCATCCCATCACTGTTAACCTGGTGGCAAATTGAACAATTCGTCTTGAAGACATTCACCCCCCGGCCTGCGTCGCCGGTCATGGCCAATAAATCCGGAATAGCAGGCATTTTTTTGCCTTCAGCCCCTTTGGCTCCGTCCAGGTAACTGGCCGCTTCCATCCGGACTTTCTTGCGCCACGAATTGCTTACCCCCTGAACAGCCGCCTTTTTGTAGTCATCCTTGATCTGTCCGGAGCGGAGCAGCGACAGAATCATTTCTTCCCCATCGTTGCTGCCACCAATGGCGCGTGTAGCCTCCTTCCGAAGCGGGGCCGGGCGGTTTTCGTCCAGGGCTACGGTTTTCAACATCTCCAGGGATTCCTTGTTGCCGACCCAACGCAGGGCCGAAGCCATATTGACGGCGGCTTCCGGGTTGCTTCCGTTTAGGACGTCCCACACCAGTTTACCACCTCCTTGTTTGAGTAACTGCCGGGTGGCATCACGCCCTGTCGGATCATTGAACAGCTTTTGACTCAACGCGAGCAGGCGCGGATTCTCGGCGACGGGTTCATACCGGGCCACCATTTCAACGTATTCAGGCTTGCCGTACGTTTCGTTCAGGAGTTTGGTCAGAGACGCCATGGCTTCCGGCGAATTTTTGACAAAGTTCGGGTCCAGGTGACGCAGGGCCAGTTTGGTGATCTGGACATCGTTCGCATTACTCTTCAGAATACCCAGCAGCGCACTGGATTTTTCGGTAGCCCCCGGATTGAAATCGAACGCCCGGAAATACCGCAACCGGCCCGCCAGATCGGTCTGCGAATCACCCGCCAGCCGCGCCAGCAAGGGAACAGCCTCTTTGGTGCGGGCCCGCCAGACGATGTCTTTACCGCCGTCGGTTCCAATCGGATTGGCACCCGAACGTTTCAGCCAGGCCGAATAATAGGCGTCCCACTGCCCATCCGCCCCAATCCCGAGGGCTTCCAGATACCAGCGATCTTTGCCATCGTGCCGGGCGGCCAACTGCGCCCACAAATCCGGCGCTTCCGGCGACGTATTCCGGCGCAAGGCAATGGCGCACTCCCGGCGAACCTGCGGATCGGCGTCGGCCACCAGTTGCTTGACATACGGAATAAGGTCCATTTTCAATTCACGGGCCGCGCGCAACCCCGTAATCCGCAAATTCGGGTCCGACTCTTTCAGGGCGGTTTCGATGTATTTCCGGCCTTTCCCATCCAGTTTGCTCAGCAGCCACAGGGCGCGGGCTTTCATGCGGGGGTCCGGCGAACTTTTATACAGTTTGGCCAGGTCTTTTTCGGCTTTGGTACCCCAGTCGTGCAGTTTGTTCCAGGCGGCATACCGAATGGCCATATTCGGGCTTTGCAGCGCTTCAACGGCGCCGGCTGGCGTGGCCAGATCGACTTTCGGCATTTTGTAGGGCGTATTCGGCGGAGCCAGCCGGTAGACGCGCCCCCGGTTCTGATCACCCGCCTGGTGACCACCCACGCCGGGATCGTACCAGTCGGAAACCAGCAATGAGCCGTCGGGGGCCACACACACATCCGAAGGCCGGAACCACTGGTCGCGAACGCCTTCCAGCACCGGCACAATGGTGGCTTTATAGCCCGCGCCGTCGTTCGTTACCGGATACGACCGAACGATATTCGGTCCCGCATCGCAGTGAATAATCTGACCCTGAAATACCTGCGGCAATAATTTACCTTCATAAACGATAATACCGGTTGGTGAACCCGCGCCGGTTTGCAACAGGTTCGGCACCACACCGGGATCGTTGAGGTGCCAGTGTTGCTGCGGAATCGTGGCTTCCAGGTTGGTGCGGTTAGCCCGCCAGCCCGCGCCGGTCATCTCGTCGGTATAACCGTAATTGCCGTATTCCATCACGTAATTGATCCGAACGCCCTTGTTGCCGTCGTCGTCATTGTCCGACTGCCACATGGTTCCGTATGAATCCAGCGCCACTTCGTAGTTATTCCGGAAATTCTGGCCCAGTACTTCCATCTCACTGCCGTCGGGATTGCAACGAAAAACCATCCCCTGGCGGTAGTTGTTCAGATCGATCTCCTTGCCGGTATTGCGGTCGAAAAGCGCTTTGCCGTTTTTATCGCGGATTTGCTTGCCTTCGTTGCCAAAGTTGAAATACCACTTGCCATCGGGACCAAAAACGAACGAGTGCATGCCGTGGTCGTGGTCGGCTCCGCTCAATCCGGTGAACAGCAGTTCTTTTTTATCGGCTTTATCGTCGCCGTTTTCGTCCGTAAATACGAACACGTTCGGGCTATCCGACACAATCACTTTGTTCCCCTGCACCCAGATGCCCAGCGGAGAAACCAGTTCCGGCCCCTGGTAAAACGTTTTGGTAACATCGGCCTGCCCATCGCCGTTGGTGTCTTCCAGAATCAGAATCCGGTCACCTTCGGGGCGGGTGGGGTTGCCGTTGATAGCCGCCCGGTAGTTATACGCTTCGCAAACCCAAACCCGGCCTCTGGCATCGACATCGATGTTGGTCGGATTGGTCAGCATCGGCTCGGCCGCAAACAGTTTCGCTTCCAGCCCCGGTGCCACATTCAGACTGCCGACGGCATATTTTGGATCATGCTTGTCATCATCTGAAAGCCCGGCAAACAGCCGATCGAGGTACGCGCGGGAAGCCTGATTCAGGTTATCATTTTGCCAGGCGCCAACCAGGACACCACCGACAATCAGACCAGCTGCCGACCAGGCTAAGGCCCGCCCTGACAACCGGAAAAGAGAAGAGTAACGAGTTGAGTTCATAAACTACCCGTAAGGTTTGTAAGAGTTGGAATAAAACGTGTAAATGTAGCAAGAAAACCCAAATGTTACCTTACCGAATCCCGAACAGATGCGTTTCATTGGGCAGATTTCGGATCCGCTCCCTCCTCGCTTTTTACCATTTTAGCGAATAAATTCCCTGATCCCATCGGTTGCCATGGTTTGCAGGCTCCCTGTCTCTGCTTTATAAATCAAATAAGCATCTAAATCAGGTTGTTTACTCAGAAAGCGTTGCGTTTCCTGCAAACCCATCACCAGAAAAGCGGTTGCATAGGCATCGGCAGTCATGGCGTCTCTGGCAAAAACCGTTGCACTCAGCAACGCATCCGGTTTTGAAAAGCCGGTTTTGGGATTGATGATATGCCCGAAGATTTCCCCATTTTGCCGGTAAAAGTTGCGGTAATTTCCCGACGTCGCCATCGACCGGTTGGCCATCCGAACCGACGTCTGAAGTCCGCCGGGCCGAACCGGGCTTTCAATTCCGACCTTCCACCACTGTCCGGGGCTCCGTTCTCCCCGGCAGCGAACCTCCCCGCCCACTTCCACCATATAGCGGTCAATGCCCTTCGATTCCAGGAAAACCGCCAGCACATCGACGGTGTAGCCCTGGGCCAGGGCATTAAAATCCAGCCGAACGTTCTTTTTTAGCTTTTTAACCGAAACCGCGTCGTACGAAATATATTGAAAGCCAACGTATTGCAGCAGCGAATCGACATTGGGCAACCAGAGGTCGCGGGATTTTTTACCCAGTTCGTAGGCGTCGACCAGCGGTTTTACCGTCGGGTCGAACGCTCCATTGGTGGCCCGGTATACGTCTTCGGATTTTTTGAGGACCGGGTAAAAATAAGGCCGCAGAAACCGGTGGGAGTCGGATCGGTTAAACTGCGAGATCTCCGAATCAGGCCGGTAGGTTGACAGGCACAAATCGATTTCGGTGAGCAGGGAATCGACCGGTTTTTTAAAATTTCGCTGGCGTTCGTCGACGTACTTAATGTGGTAAGTAGTTCCCTGCGCTTCACCTTCCAGGCTGACCACCGGCGTTTCTGCCCCTGGGTGCGACTCGGTTGGTGTTCTCCCAAACGCAACCAGTACGATTAGCAGTACCAGCCATTTCATGGGTTTGTTGGGCTATAAAGTATGCTTCGCTTTGTAGTCATTGAGCTGTTTCACGACGGTTTTGTCGTCAATATTCGCACTTTTCAGGTAGATAAACGCTTTTTGAGAGAGGAAATTATTCGGGCTCTGGAGGAGGTCCGCGATGATCCGCCCGGTTTCCCGATCCGTAACGCGGTGCAGTTTGAAGAGATCGAGAATGTTGCTTAGTAATTCGCCGTTGGCCGATTTTAAAGCCCTGGCCAACGCGGTTTTTACCTGAGGGTTAAGATGCGGAGCTTCCTTGAATTTGGTAACGATCAGATTCTTAAGCGCGTAATTCGTCTGGGGAAATTTTTCAAACAAGCGCAGTTGCAATGAATCCGATTTGAGTTCGTCCGGACTTAAGGCATTTATGGCGCGTTCGGCGAGATTAAACCGGTTGTTATCGATGAAACTCAGGAGGGTATTTCGCAGACCGGACGTCAGCTCGACCCGGCCCCGAATGTGGTTGAGCGCCCAGATTTTATCACCGGAATCCGGGCTTTCCAGAATTTTTAATACGAAACCGGGCGACAACCGTTTTTCCGTTAAACTCACCACTTCTTTTTGCGTGGCTCCATACACAAAATGCCACATTTTGTAGGTGGTATAAACCGCGCCTTCGACCACATAATCCAACACATTTTTCGACGTCGCCGACGAAACGGCATCCAATCCGGAAGCCGCCAGATCGGCTTTTGGCACCAGTTCTTCATACGAAAAGTTGGCCAGGGGCGAAAACGGATCGGCCAGCAGCTCGTTCAGTCGCCCATATTCTTCCGGTTTAAACGGTTCGTGTTCGGTTTTACTCAGAAATTCACCTTCCGGCAATTCAAATCCCAGATACCGCCCGGTGACATTCCAATACAGCACAATGTCGAGTAACCGGCACTTATTATCGAAGCAGACACTCGTTTTAATTTTCCGGAAATACGATACCGGATAGCCTTCTTTCGAGCGAGTCTGGAACAGCGTATCGTTGCCCGCATCGTCTTTAAAATGGCTCACAAAAGCCTGAACCGTGTCCGGTTTTAGCGGAATGGTTGGGGCATTAAAATAGCGAATTCGGTCCTGCTTCCGATGCGCCGGAAGCAGGAGTAGAAGGATAAAAACCGCGTTGAGTAAACCAACTTTGTGACCACTTCGCATACCCGGAATGTCAGCCTTTTTGACTCGAAACCGGCACAATTCCGCCGTGTTCTTCAATCAGTTTCCGAAGGTCTTTCATCGATACATCCAGCGGTGTTTTGTTCTGCATACTGGCCAAAACCGCTGCGGCTCCGGCGGCCTGGCCCATGCCCATGCACGATGCCTGCACCCGAAGCGCGGAGTTTGCCAGCCGGTCGCTGCTCACCATTCGCCCGGCGACCAGAAAATTCCGGCTGTTTTTCGGAATCAACGCCCGAAGCGGAACGGTGGCCACAACGCCCTCTTTTAAATGATCGGGAACCACCCCATTTTCGTCGTGGACATCGATGGGATAATAGGAATACGAAACCGCATCGTCGAATACTTTTCCCGTAACGTAATCCTCGTGCGTGATTTTATAATGACCGTCAATGCGATACGTTTCGCGGACGGCGGTTTCGTTCTGCACGTCAGCCAGCCGGATTTTCTCACACCCGGGCAGGGTTCGCAAAAACCGCAGGGTAGTCAACAGGGACGATCGGCCTTTTAAGTTCGCAACGGTATGGGCTTCGGAAGTTGTCGAATCGGCACCTAGAACGTGCTGAATGTTATCGCCTTTGCTTTTTAACAGCCCAACAATATTATTCCGGAAATCAGACTTTACGAGCTCCCCTTTTTTGATGGCTTCTTCATACCGGCTTTTAATGGTCTTTAAATCGAGCGAATTAAAGTCGTAGCCTTCCAGCCTAAACATCAGCGTTCCCGGCTGCGTCACGGATTCCCGCAACAGGTCAAAACCGGCGAGCGAAGCGGCATAGGCATTCCCCGTACAATCGATCAACTGGTTGCAGACAATCTGCGTACTGGTTCCTTTTCCTACGGTTTGAACGGTCCAGTTTCCCTTCTGAAACGTCGCGCTGGTTGGCGTTTCATAAAACCGGATCTGCACGCCCGCTTCCACGGCTTTTTCCTCGATCAACAGGGCATACAATTGTCCGTTTACCCGAACCTGATGCCGGGGGTGGTTTTTGCCGTGGGGAATCGAGAAATCGGGCAGGGTATCATCATTTAACGCAACGGCTTCCTGTACCATTTCCCAGCCAATGCCGCCGATCACCTGCTTGCCCCAGGCAAAAAAGATGCCCGGATAATTCACCCCGCCGGTCGTGGTGGTACCTCCGAGCTGGCTCCCGTTTTCAACTAGGATGGTTTTGCGTCCGGCCCGGGCCGCCTGGATAGCGGCCACCACGCCCGCCGTGCCGCCCCCGATCACCAGAATGTCGGTTTTCAGGGTTTGCTGAATCAATTGGTAAGGCTCACTCAGCCTTTCTCCTTTCGACAAAGTCGGTGCGGCCATGCCCAGCGACAGTGCGCCGAGCGATGTTAAAGCCGATCTTCTTTTTATTTTTTCCATGGTTTTTCAGTTTTGGGTTTATGGTATTCAGTTTACGGTTTTCAGTTTACGGTTTTCGGTAGCTGACGCGTTCTTTTGCGCTTCTTATTTCGTGCGTCGGCAACCGTAAACTGAAAACCGGAAACCGGTCATTAATACCCCGGATTCTGATCCGTGGCGGGGTTAAGTGCTTTGTTATAGTTCATTTCCGAAACCGGAATGGGCCACACGAGGTGTTTATCGGCGACGACTTTCCCTTTGGCCGCCAGAATCACGGCTTTGGCGGTTCCCGTCCGTTTGAGGTCCAGCCAGCGTTTGCCTTCCAGTTGAAATTCGTAGCTCCGTTCTTTCAAAACCAGGTCCACAAAGGTGGTGGCGTTGTAATCCCCCGGTTTGAAATCGACCGCTGACGCAACAGCGGGGGCTTTGCCGAACGCCCGGCGATGCACCTGATTCAGCGCTTCCAGACCGGCGGCCGTGGGGCCGTTACCGGCTCTGGCCGAAGCCTCGGCGTAGATCAGTAACACATCCGAATACCCGTAGACCGGATCATCATTTCCGGCCCCGTTCTGACCCACCGCGGCCTGGTCGATAAACTTCGAGCTCACGAGCGTATTGGCCCCCAGACCGAAATTAATCAAGTCCCATAGACCCTTGCGGATATCACCGGCATCCCAGGTTTTATAGTATGGACTCGTGACATCGACGTAAATCACATACGCGCCCCCGAAGTTGAATAATTTCGTATCCGGGTGGTTGCTGATCCAGAGCATATAATTGCCCTGATTGACCTGGCGGGCGTATTTCAGGTAAAAAATCTCCTCCGTAGTCGACACCAGATCCGGGCCATAAATCTTGTTTTGAAAGTCACTTTTCGTTGTCGCCGGAACCAGCGAAAACTGGTTTGATTTGATTACTTCATCGGCTTTATCGCGGGCTTCCGCAAATTTACCGACCTGTAAATACACGTCCGCCAGCATCGTTTTGGCCGCCCATTTGGTGGGTCGCCCAATCTGGGCCGGTTTTTCGGGCAGGTTCGTTTCGGCTTCTTTTAAATCGGCCAGAATCAGGGCATACACCTCATCGGCCGAGCTTCTTTTCAGGTTGATATCGGTCATGTTACTTTCCGTCCGCAGGGGTACGCCCGCCCAGTTTCGCACCAGCTGAAAATAGTTGAACGCCCGCAGAAACTTGGCTTCGGCCACATACCGGTCCACATCGGCTTTGCTGATGGCCTTGCCGGTGGGCGCATTTTTAATCACCAGGTTCGCATTCCGGATGCTGAGGTAAAACGCGTTCCATAAACCGGCCACCCGCGTGATATTGGCATCGTTTAAACCCTGGAAATCGTGCAACGGCGCCCAGCTTCCGCGGCCATACGCATAATCGGCCTGGCATTCGAGCGTGGCCTCGTAAACGGCGTAATTGGAATTCCGCAAGGGTGAAAAAATAGCATTGACCGCCGTTTCAACATCACTCGCCGTATTAAAAAACGTCTCGACAACGAGGGATTTGGGCGCTTCCACCAGCGCGTCTTCGCAAGCTGTCAGAAGCAGGGGTATTGTGAGGAGAAGAAGTATCTTTTTCATAGTTTCAATGGCGATTGTGTGATGGGCAATTGAGTGAAAAGAAGTCATTGAATGAGTTAAGAGGTCGCCATACTGACAAACCACCACACCGGCAGCTCACTCATTCACTCAATCACTAATTAATTTTAAAACCCAACGCGAACGCCGACGGTGATGGATTTAGACGACGGATAGGTGTTGAAATCAAAGCCCTGATTGGTCGAATTGGGTCCTCCGCTGGAGTTCACTTCCGGGTCCCACCACGAATAGTTGGTGAGGGTCAGTAAATTCTGTCCGCTGGCGTAAATCTGGGCGCTCCGAATCCAGTTGACGCCCCAGGTTTGAAGCGGCAGGTTATAAGCCAGCTGAATGTTTTTCAACCGCAGATACGAGCCATCCTCGATGTACCGGTTTGAGACACTGGTCCGGCTGGCGTTGCTGATAATCGGGTATTTCGCATTCGGGTTGGTGGGCGACCAGTGGTTGTAAAAAACCTCCTTCGGCATGTTGAGGCCAAAACCGTAGTCCATCGTGTTGACAATCGAACTAGCGTTGAACAAATCATTGCCCTGAACGCCCTGCAGGAAGATGGTCAGATCGAAGTTTTTATAACTCATGGCCGAATTCAGGCCAAACGTAAAAGTGGGATTCGGGTTGCCGATGTAGGTTTTATCCTTGATGGTGATGACCCCGTCGCCGTCGATATCCTGGTACTTGATTTTGCCTTTATCGTCGTAACCGGCCTCCACGTAGCCCCAATACCGCCCGATGGGCTGACCTTCGCGCAGGATATTCGTTACATCATTGATGGCCACCACGTTGATGTTTCCGCCCAGGATGTCTTCGGCCCCCTGGAGTTTCACGACTTTGTTGCGGTTGAACGAAACATTGGCATTCAGATCCCACTTGAAATCGCCGGTGAACAACCGGGTATCCAGACCGATTTCAAACCCTTTATTCTGCACCTGCCCCACGTTTTGAATCGTACTCGTGAAGCCAAGCGACGACGGCAGCACGACGGTATTGAGCAGATCGCGGGTGTTTTTCACGTAATAATCGAGCGTCAGATTGACCCGGTTTTTCAGGACACCCAGATCGATGCCAATGTCTTTCTGTTCCGTGGTTTCCCATTTCAGATTTCCGGGCAGACGCGTGCCGGGCGAAAAAGTGTTGTATAAGGTGTTGTCATACACGGTTTTGCCCGACGTAAGTTGATTCAAGGTCGCATAGGCGTTAATGGCCTGGCTGCCCGTCAAACCCCAGCTGGCCCGGAGTTTCAGATCCGAAATGAACGTGTTTTCCTTCAAAAAATCCTCGTTGGAGACGCGCCAGGCCAGGGCCGCCGACGGAAAAGCGCCCCACTTGTTGCCCTCGCTGTACTTCGACGAACCGTCGCGCCGGAAACTGGCCGTTACCAGGTATTTGCTGTCGTAGCTGTAATTGACCCGCGCCAGATACGACAGTAAAACCGATTTGGTATAGCCGGAATTGGGAATGCCCGGCGTGATGGCGGCACTCAGATCATACGTTCCAAAAATGTCGCTCAGAAATCCGTTGCCGCTCCCCAACAGCGAGGTGTTCACAAAATCCTGGTAGGTAAAACCGGCTACCGCCGAAACCGAGTGCTTTTGGAAGCTTTTGGTGTAGCTGATCGTATTTTCGCTCAACAGGCTGGTAATCTGATTGGTACTGATGCTGGCCACACCGGTTGAGTTGACAAAATTGCGGGTGCGGTACGAGTCGGTCCGGTCGTCCCGGTTTTCGACTCCCCCCGCAATCTTGATGGTCAGATCGGGAATGGGCCTGAAAATCAAAGCCGCATTCACCAGCGCCAGGTTGGCTTTAATTTCGTCGGTTTGCTCGTTGATGAAATTCAGCGGATTGATCAAATCCGTCGCCACAAACGGATACGAAGTTGCCAGCACCCGGTACGTACCGTCATCCTTGTAGGGCGTCAGCGTCGGCGGAGCCGAAATGGCCCCCGAAATCATCGAATTTCCCCGGCTCCCGCCCCCGCTGTCTTTGCGGCCCGTATTCAGGCGGGTCAGCGTACTGGAGAGGCTGACACTGAACTTCTTACTGATTTCATGATTGATATTGGCCCGCAGCGAATACCGCTTGTAATCGCTGCCCTTCACGATTCCGGCCTGATTGAAAACACTCCCGGACACCGAAAACTGCGTTTTCTCGTTTCCTCCGCTAATATTCAGCGCCGAGGTGACCATAGGGGCTTTCTGAAAAACCAGATCCTGCCAGTCGAAACCGTCGCCAAAACTGTCGATCTGCGCCGGGGTAAAATAGGGGGCTAACTTATCGTTGACAGCCTGCTCGTTGTAGAACGTCGCATACTCTTTCGCATTCATCAGATCCAGCTTTTTGATCAGTTTCTGGCTGGTGTAGCTGGTCTCAAAATCGACGCTGGTTCGACCGGTTTTACCCCGTTTGGTGGTGATGATAACGACGCCATTGGCCCCTCTGGAACCATAAATCGCGGTGGCCGACGCATCTTTCAGAATTTCGATGCTTTCAATATCGGCATTGTTGAGTGCGGTTGGATTACTGCCCGAAATCGGAAAACCGTCGACGACATACAGCGGCTCGTTGCTCCCCTGAATCGAATTGGTTCCGCGAATCCGGACGCTGACTCCTCCCCCCGGCGCGCCCGTATTCTGCAAAACCTGGACCCCGGCCGCCCGGCCCGACAACGCCTGCAACACATTTCCGTTCGGAAAAGCATTTAATTCTTTGGCTTTCACTTGCGACAACGCACCTGTCAGGTCACTTTTTTTGACGGTTCCGTAGCCCACCACCACCACTTCTTCCAGGCTTTTGGTATCCACTTTCAGGCTAACATCCAGCTCCGGGCGGTTGCCAATCGCAACTTCCTGACTCAGGTAGCCGACGAACGAAAAAACCAGGGTCGCGGCCTCATTCGGAACATTGAGTTTAAACCGCCCGTCGGCGTCGGTGCTGGTGCCGCGCGTCGTGCTTTTGACCACCACGCTGACGCCCGGCAAGCCTTCGCCTTTTTCGTCGGAAACCCTGCCGGTAATCGTCCGGTCCAGTGATTTTTCAATGTCAATACGGGCACTTTTCGGCGAAATACCGGGCAGAACAGGGGGAGAAACCGGCGGTTTGCTGAGCAAAATCTGCTTCCGCCCCACAACTTCATACGTAACGGCCGCATTTCGGAAAAGCTGATCCAGCACCGTGGATAACGGCTGGTTTGCGACGGTGATCGATACCCTCCGGTCGGACTGAATCTGCTGCGGAATGTACGAAAAAGTAACTTTCGCTACCTTTTCTATTTTTGACAGAACAACGCTAATTTCCTGATTTTCAATTGACAAGGTAATAGGCTGTTCCAGCAGAGCCTGGGCTTTGACGGTTTTAGCGTAGGTTACGCCCACCACCAGAAACGTGCAAATCAGTTGGGTAAACGTGATACGCATAAGGGTAAGGACGAATGCGTGAGAGATTCGAGGTAATTTCATACCTTTGGGTGTTTTTGTTTGAGGATTTAGGCAAAGACAAAGAAGCCCTGCACATCTGAAAAGATGCGTCGGAACACGATCCGGCGGCTGGGGCTTGATCCGGTCGGTGATGCTTGGACCCATCGCCGACCTTCTTTTTTGGTTTTTAGTTTACGGTTTAGAAGTTATGGTTTAAAGTTTTCTGTTAAGAATCGTTCGTCGAGCTTATGGATTAGGCGTAAATTTTCAGAAAGTAAGCCTCTGTTCGTCAGCAAATTAGCCGTTTACCTACCCCCAAATCAAACACCTGTTTTCATCAGGGACAACCGGGGCCGGAAATGACGATCTGGGCATCGATCACTTTATAACTTGCTCCCAGCAGTTTACAAATGATGTTGAGTTTGTCGTACAGATCTTCCTGCTCCAGTGAGGTTGTGATGAAGCACTTACTCATCACCTCTTCATCGTACACAATATCGACCCCGTACGTTTTTTCGATGGCCGTCATCAGCACGGAAATCCGCGTATTCTGAAAGGTAAACGCGGGAAGTTCGGCCTTCTGAACGAGTATGGCCGGTTTTTCGACCAGCGTTTTCACCAGCCGGTGTTCCTGGTTCAGGTACGTTACCTGCTGATTGGGGGTCAGCACCACGCCAATGGTTTCGGGATCGGATTTGGGTTTGGCTGCGGTAGTCAGCACGGGGGAATAAACGGATACGCGCCCCGTTCGAACCGAAACCGTGATGTTGCGGTTCGCCAGATTGGCTTTGATGCGAAAACTGGTTCCCAAAACCTTGGTAATCAGATCGTTTGAATACACCAGAAACGGCTGATTCGGGTTCTTTTCGACTTCAAAAAAAGCTTCGCCAGTCAAGGTCACTTCCCGGTTCCGGGCGGCAAACGTGGCCGGATACCGGATTTTGCTACCGGGTTCCAGCGTCACCACACTGCGGTCGCTCAGGATTACCCGTTCGGGTTTTGAAGTGGTATTTATTTTCTCGATCAGGAGCGGTTTGACGGCGGAAATCACGTTTGACGGCGTCGCTACACGATCCGTTGACGCAACTAGAAAGTACCAGCCAATTCCAAGCAGAACCGCCACTACCGCAGCGACTGCCCAGTAGGGCCGGAAATCGATCCGTCGGACGGGTTTGGTTTTCAGCGTGCGATTAGCCAGCCCCTGCCAGTTTCGCGCCAGCAGTTGCTTCTTTGCTTCGGCCGTAGCCGGCAACTCAACCTCCGTATCCAGCGACGCATACCACTGATCGATCAGTTCCCGCTCTTCCTCGGAGCAGTCACCGTTCAGGTATTTGGCCAGCAATTCCTGGTATTTTGCGCTATCCATCGGGCGGAGTGGTTCGTTCAAAAAGCATAGACGAATACCTCCGAAAAGTCCCTAAGGCCAAACCCGGTTTTTTTTATTTTTTTTGTTTGAGGTGACTAAAACCGCTCAGGAGAGAAAAAACAGCACCCAAACCGCAACGAAATCGCGCAGGTTCTGGCGTAGAAATGCCGTGGAGCGGGAAAGATGGTATTCAATGGCTTTTTCGGAAAGCTCCAGCCGCTGGGCAATTTCGCGGATCGAAAGCTGTTCAAACCGACGCAGGATGAAAACTTCGCGGGTTTTTTCGGGAAGTTGCGCCAGGGTGTTCTGAATGGCTTCCGTCAGTTCATTCAGCTGAACGGTTTCGGTGGTCGTAAACGTTTCGACCGGGAAAAACTGCCGCAGTTGATCGAGGTAGTGTTCCTCCAGGATGTTCCGGCGAATGTAATCCACCATCAGGTTTTTGAGCGTAACGCCCAGAAAAGCCGGCAAATTCAGGATTTTGAGCGACTCCCGTTTCTGCCAGAGCAGCACGAACAGCTCCTGCGCCAGTTCCTCCGCCACCTCTTTCCGCCGGAGTTTGCGGTGGGCGACCACGTACATTTTATACCAATACCGCTCATATAATTCCCTGAAAGCCTGCTCGTCATCATGACGAAGCAGACTTAACAATTCGGTATCGGTCAATACGTGCAGAGACATTTAAACGGGAATTTATTACCAAATTTGTAATAAATCTCAAAATATTTCAAAATATACCGGTTTTTAATTTTTTGCTTTTCCGCACCTGAATACGATCAACGGATCAAGCCGTACACAAGTTAACAGATGGGCTTTAAAACCAGGAAAAACTGCGGCATACCGGAATCGGTCGCTCCTGCCTGGCTTGTGACGCTATTCATCCGCCGGATTTATCCGTTCTGCGTTGGCAAATGCGACAGGTAGTTCGTTTCTTGCGACGGTAGAAAACCGTGCCGTTTTAACTATTGACCAACATGATTTCACTCTGGAAACTCAACGGCTTCCGCGCTTTGGTGACCGGCGGTACCAAAGGTATCGGCGAAGCGATTGTCAAACAACTGCTGGAACTGGGTGCTGAAGTCTTTATGGTGGCCCGTGACAACGATCTATTGCAGCAGCAACTGAACGAATACCGCCAGGACGGTTTTTCGGTGGAAGGACTGGCAACGGACATTAGCCAGCCGGATGCCGCTCAACTGGTGGCGGAAGCTGTCCGAAACCGCTGGGGCAGTTTGGACATTCTGATCAACAACGCAGGCACGAACATTCGGAAACCCACGATCGACTACACGACGGCGGAGTTCGACCAGCTCCTGAACACCAACCTGCGGGCCGGGTATGAACTCTGCAAGTCGGTTTATCCGCTGCTGAAGACGTCGGGAAGAGGCAGTATCGTATTCGTTTCGTCGGTGTCGGGGCTGACGCACACCAGCAGCGGTTCAATTTACGGCATGACCAAGGCCGCTCTCCACCAACTGGCTCGTAATCTGGGTGTTGAATGGGCACCGGACGGTATACGGGCGAATGTAGTGGCGCCCTGGTACATTTACACACCACTGGCGGCACCCGTGCTGGATAATCCCGAAAAACTGGAGGGTATTCTGAAACGGACGCCCCTGGGACGCGTCGGAAAAGTGGAAGAGGTGGCCGCCACCGTCGCCTTCCTGTGTCTGCCCGGAGCCGGTTACATCACCGGCCAGACAATCGCCGTAGATGGCGGAATGACCGCCTGGGGCATGTAGTGACGGTTTTCAGTTTACGGTTTACAGTGGCTGACGCATGTTTTGGAACGCGTCAGCCACTGTAGCGACGGCCCGGCGTAAACCGTAAACTGAAAACCGTAAACCTACCACTTATTTATCCAGTACAACTACGTCGTTGATCAGGTAGCTTCCTCGTTCCGTCGTCAGGTTAAAGACTTTGTCAACCGTCCGGACGTTGGCCTGAACCGCTGCCACTTTCCACGCCGACACCGCACGGGTAGCTCCGTCGTACCGATACACGACATCCCCGTTACGGAGATCCCCCAGCTTTTTCGAACCGGTGGCGGTTTGAACAGGATGGTTGGCGGTAGCTTCCAGCAAAATTGGCTGGGTCAGAGAAGCGGTGTTGCTGGCCGAAATTTCCTGAACCGGCGTAATCCAGACGCCCGCAAGGACCAGATTCGGCTTGGCGTGAGTGGTCACTTCCCGAACCCGCGCCGGAACCAGAAGGTTGGTTTTGGCGTCGTAGGCCAGAACATCATCCCCGGCTTTTATAGCCTGAATGGCTTTCGTCTGCCGATCCGCCAGCGTCACCACGGCGTCGGCGGGGAAGCAGAAATTGTATTCTTCTTTTTTCTTGTCACCGCCTTCTTCCTTCGCGCCACCACCGCCCAGCAGCAAAGACATTTCGCGGGAAATGACAAACCCCAGCGCTGACATCAGCCCGGCTTCTTTTTCACCGACGTACTTCAGATCGTCGATGTAGGCATCCCACGCCTTGCGGTCGGCGCTGGCACCGGGAATGACGAACGGCTTGATTTCCTTCGTTTTGCCATTTTCATAAACCGCCAGCAAGCCCAGTTCTTTGGTATCAGCGGCTGTGAAGATTTTATACAGGTAGATTTTGCGGGGAATACCGTCGCTGTAATTGAAGACGTAGGCGGGTCGTTCTTCGTAGCGGTCCAGAATAAAATCACCGGATTTGAAGTAGGTATCTTTCTCCAGATTACCGATTTTGATGGCTTTGACCGCTTTCAACTGATCCAGCGACATGCTGGCAGTGGCCGTTTGGGCCCATACGCGTTGAGAAACCAGTTGCGCAACCAGCACGCAACATACCAGTAGACATTTTCGGAGTAGGCTAGTTTTCATGGATGTGATTGGTTAACGTACTCACGGACTGAAGTCCGTGTTTTTATTTAGAAGTCTATTCAGGAAACTCGGGTACCCAGATTCACGGCCCAAAGCGGCAGCGGCCGTCCGACCGTGGGTATTACTTCTTTGTGTATTCGCCAACGCGGGCGTGCAGTGAATCGACTACACGCCGGGCCGAGGTAAACGCCCCCGCCATCCAGGCCGTCAGGTACGTTGTGTGTTCGCCGGCAAAGTAGATGTTGCCGTCCGGTTCGAGCAGCGACGGATAGTATTTTTTCCGTACCGCATCGTCGTACAAGGCCCAACCGCCTTCGTTGTAAGGGATTTTCTGCCAGGCCAGTGAAAACGAGTTTTCAAATTCCTGCGGGTATTGCGGGTGAATTTTATAGCCTTGTTCGAGCGCCATTTTCTCGCGCGCCGGGAGCGACAGATCCCCAACTGCCCCCGCGCGGTTGTAGAAATTATAATACCCGATCAACACGCCTTTCTGGCCCATCAGGCCGAACGATGGATACCAGATCTGGTTGATATCCAGGTTGGTGCGGGAAATGCCGCCGTAAATCGCATCGTCTTCTTCCCAAAACCGCCGTTTGAATTGCAGGCCGATTTTGCCGGTTTTCATGTACGGAATAAAGTCGGCCGACCGCTTGACCATCGGTGACAGGTCCGAATCGATTTTTTTCAGAATGGGCAAGGGCAGCGCGCAAACGCAGAATTCAGCCGTGATTTCGGTCGGTTTTCCGTCTTTCTGATAAACCACCCGAACGCCATTCTCTGTTTTCCGCAGTTCTTTCACCGGCGCATTGAACAGAATTTTTCCCGCCAGTTTTTTCTCCAGCGCCTTCGGAATGGCATCCATACCGCCGACCGGTTGCAGCAGCGTCGAATGTTGTTCGAACGTATAATCGCCGTTGTTGTAAAAAACCGGCTGCATGTATCCCGAACGAAGGTATTCCGTCAGACCGAACGGGTCTTCGAGATTCCCGGGAACCGGGCCTGCGCCGGGCATCGTTTTGTAACCCCGGCGGTTGGTGCCTTTGTAAAGCTTACCGGTATTGAGATCGCCCTCATTTTTCAGGTAATCGATCAGCTTTTCAACATCTTCTTTGGTCAGCTGCTGATCGAGCGCCGACTGATCGAGGGCTTTTGCCAGCAACTCACTCGTATACCCGCGCATGTCGCTGTGGTATTCCCGAATGCGCATGCGTTTGTTGGCCAGCGACCCCGTTCCGCCGTCATTGTAAAGCCAGGCCGATTCGTTGGAGCCGTTGAAGATTTCGAGCGGTACGCCCAGTTCCCGGCAATAGTGCAAAGTCAGTTGGTGGTTATGGGGAATCCGGGCCGCACCACCATTAAAGTACTGGCCGTCAACGAATTTACAAACCTGTTCGGTACCGCCGATTTCGGTTTCCTTCGTGCCGCCACGCACGGTCCAGACCCGGCCACCAGACCGGCTGCGGGCTTCGAGAACGGTGCAGTCGTACCCCAGTTTACCCAGCTCGTAGGCGGTGGTCATGCCCGCCAAACCCGCTCCCAGAATCACCACTTTGCGGGCTTTTCCGTCTTTGAGGCCGTTGGCCGATAAATCAAACGCTTCGGCGGGGGCCGATTTCAGTAATCCCCACGCCAGTAAGGTGGCGTAAGTAGCTCCGGTTGATTCAATAAAATTCCGTCGGGTCATATTTAATGAATGATGAGTGATGAACGATGAACGATGAATGGGCTGACGCACAGCATTCATCGTTCATCGTTCATCATCCATAATTACTAAGCAATTTTCTTAAATACATCCATGAACATTCCCATTTCGTCGACCGTACCGATGCTGACGCGGCAGTAGGGCTGGGCATTGTATTCGCGCGTGGAGGTGAGAATGCCGTTGCCAAACATCTCCTTTTCGAAGACCTTGGTTTTCATCCGAATCGGGAACAACACGAAGTTGGCGTACGACGGAACGTATTCGTAGCCCTTCTCTTTCAGGCCTTTATAGAGTAGTTCGCGGGCTTTGTCGTTTTCGGTGCGGCAGAAGTTCTGCCATTCTTCGTCCTGGTAGCTGGCAATACCGGCTTTCAGGGTCGTCACACTCGGGTTCCATTCGCCCCGTGAATAGTTCTGAAGTTCGGTCAGGAATTTTTCAGGACCGATGGCATAACCGAGTCGCAGTCCGGCAAAGCCGTGAATTTTGGAGAATGTGCGGGTCAGAAAGACGTTAGCCCCTTCGGCCACCAGTTTTGGCAAAGCCGGGCGATCCTCCGGTTTCAGGAAATCGATATACGCTTCGTCAACAAATACCGGCACTTTCGGCGACACCTCCTTGCAGAAAGCCACCAAGTCGGCGGCCGGAATGATCGTGCCGGTGGGGTTGTTGGGATTGCAGATATACACCAGCTTGGTATCCGGCGTTATTTTAGCCTTCATGGCCGCTAGATCATAGCGGTATTCCTTCGTCAGCGGAACGGCTTCGATCTTCGCTCCGAACTTTTTAGAACATCCCAGAAAATCATCGTAGGTAAACTGGCTGGTCAGGATGGTGCCACCCGCGCCTTTAGCCGCGCTGCCGGTAAAAAAAACCGCCATGGCCGTCAGCAATTCCGACGATCCGGCCGAAAGCATGATGTTTTCGGGTTTGACGCCTTCTTTGGCAGCAATCAGCTGTTTCAACTCCTGGCCCTCGAACATGGCATACCGATTACCGGTTTCGGCGGCTTTCACAATAGCGTCCTTCGCTTTTTGGGAAATTCCATGCGGGTTTTCGTTGAACGCAATGCGGGCTTTTAACTTGGGCATTTCCCGGCCCAACTGAGCAAATTCAGTAACGAGCGTCTGTTCGTGCAGGGCATTCGCAGCCACCGGATTCCAGAAACTTCCGGCCCGGGAAGCCCGACTAACGGATAAGCCGGCGGTTAATAAAGCACCGGTACGTAACAAATTTCGGCGAGAGATGGGATGGTCCATGATTTTGTAGAGTTCGTAGTCTTTTTGTACTAAACTACGATGATATTTTATTATTTCCGAGTAATGCCAAATCCAATTTTGTTATTTCAAAAATAATCAAAATTTCTAAATTGACTTCTTAATAAAAGTAGATTCATATTCTTTTTGTAATTATTCCAAAAATTTGCATTGAATAGAAACCAGTTTTTGTAAAAATTACATGAATTTCATAAAAACAACTTAATTATCACACTTCTTACTTCACACCTATCGGAGCCTTGAAATACGTAGTTTTCCGGCCAAAATGCGTAGAAAGATTTAACACACCAGGCAGAAAAAGGCTGAATAATTGATATACTTACACTTATAAAAAATACCGGTTCACCGTACGGCACTCCGTGCTTAACCTCAATTTATCCTGAAATGAAACTTACCATTCAAGGTTTGAACAAAACCTACTCAAACGGTGTCCGGGCCTTGCAGGACGTCGCCTTAACGATTCCGCAGGGCATGTTTGGTCTTCTGGGCCCGAATGGCGCGGGCAAATCATCGCTCATGCGGACCATTGCGACCTTGCAGGAAGCCGATGGCGGCCAGATTCTGCTGGAAGATACCCCAATCGGAACCATCGACGTACTTCGCCAGAAAGACGCCATTCGCCGGGTATTAGGCTATTTACCCCAGGAATTCGGTGTTTATCCGAAAGTGTCGGCCGAAACCATGCTCGACCACATTGCCAGCCTGAAAGGAATCAGCAACAGCCGGGAACGCAAACTGATTGTCGATGCGCTGCTCGAAAAAGTGAATCTGGCCCACGTCAAGAAGAAGAATTTAGGAACATTTTCGGGCGGAATGAAACAGCGGTTTGGCATCGCCCAGGCCCTGATTGGCAGCCCCAGCCTCATTATTGTCGACGAACCCACGGCCGGCCTGGACCCCGCCGAACGCAACCGCTTCCACAACCTCCTCTCCGAAATCGGTGAAAATACCGTCGTCATTCTATCGACTCACATCGTTGAAGACGTTACCAACCTTTGCTCCGACATGGCGATCATCAGCCTCGGCAACGTCATCGCCCACGGGCACCCCGCCGATCTGGTGGCCAGTATTCAGGGAAAAATCTGGCGCAAAATCATCGAGAAACCCGAACTCGACAACTACAAAGCCAACCATCAGGTCATTTCGACCCAGCTTAAAGGTGGCAAAACCCAGATTCATATTTACAGTGACAGCCCGCAACTCGGGTTTGAGCCGGTAGAAGCCGATCTGGAAGACGTCTACTTCTCCAAAATCACCAGCCACCAGGAATTGGGAGTTGTGAGTTAAGAAGTATGAGTTAAGAATTAAACGATAACCCCGCTGGTCGGGATTTGCAATTCCGGCCGAAACGGTTGCGGATTTGAAATCCTCAACCGACAGAATCAAGCGGGGTCGCCCGGCGATTTGAAATCTTGATTAGCCCAATTCTTAACGCATAACCACACGAGCGTCGGATAGCCGATGCCTCCCGTCTTAACGCTTCATTCCTAACTCATAACGCTTAACGAAGATCATGTTTTGGAACATCTTTACGTTTGAATTGAAATACCGCCTGAAACGACCGGCAACGTATCTATACGGCCTGATTCTGTTTTTATACGCGTTTTTGATTCTGATTTACGGCAACGGCCCGGCATCCGAAAAGGCCAATGTCAACTCACCGTACGCCATTACGTACCTGCTGGTGCTGATGAGCATTTTCGCAACCATGATGAGCTCGGCGATCATGGGCGTTCCGGTTTATCGCGACATCGAGCACAACACCCGCTCGTATTTCTTCTCCTATCCCATCAGTGAAAAAGGGTATTTGATGGGGCGGTATCTGGGGTCGTTTATCGTCCTGATCGTCATCATGAGCTGCGCCTGTGTAGGCATTGTACTGGGGTCGCTGCTGGGTCCGGTGCTCAATCTGGCCGACAATATCGAACGCTATGGTCCCATTCGCCTGTGGGATTATGTGCAGCCGATGCTGGTCTTCGTGATTCCGACGGTATTTTTCACCGGAAGTCTGTTTTTTAGCCTGGTCGCCCTGACGCGCAACGTGTTTGTGACCTACGCCGGCAGTTTGCTGCTGTTTATCGGCTACCTGGTGGGCGTCACGCTGGCATCGGATCTCGAAAACAAGGACATTGTCGATCTGCTCGACCCGTTTGCCCTCAATACCTTCACCAACGCCACCAAATACTGGACACCCGCCGAACAGAACGAACTCCACGCCGGACTGGAAGGCAATGTGCTGCTGAACCGGTTGTTGTGGGGCGGAATCGGGCTGGTCACCCTGTTATACACCTTGTTCCGCTTTGACTTCCAGCGGTTTCTGGCCGTCAAGCTGGGTAAAAAATCGAAAGCTGAAGTCGTCGGTGAAAAAGCCAAACCGCTCACGACGCTGCCTGTGGCCGAGAAAATCTATTCGAACGGCGCGTATTTCGGCCATATGATCCGGTTGACCAAACTGGAATTCGGCAACATCATCAAAGACGTTTATTTTCTGGTCATTCTGATGGGTGGCGTCCTGTTTCTGTTCCTGGATGGCTGGTTTGCCGACCAGATTATGGGCACCCGCTCGCTGCCAACGACCTATTACATGATTGAGGTGAAAGATTTCGATTACATCCTGTTCGTCTTCATCCTCATCATTTTCTACACCGGCGAGAGTGTCCACCGCGACAAAGCCGTGCGGTTCGACAACATCGCCGATGCCCTGCCCGTGCCGAACTGGGTTACGTACGGTTCCAAGTTTCTGGCCCTGACCGGTATCTGCTTCTTTCTGGTCAACCTCGTCATTGTCAGCGGGGTACTGAACCAGACCCTGAAAGGCTATTTCCAGTACGATTTCGGCCAGTACTTTACCGATCTCTACCTGATCGAGTTTCCCGAGTATCTGCAACTGCTGATGCTGGCCTTTTTTGTTCACATCATGGTCAACAGCAAGTTTACGGGGCACATCATTACGATTGGCATCTGGGTGGTGCTGATCGCCCTGCGGAATTTTGCCGAACTGGATTATAACCTGTTTTTTTACAGCTATACGCCCGGCTACCGGATTTCGGACATGAACGGGTTCGGGCATTTTCTCAAACCCCTGGCCTGGTTCAATCTCTACTGGACCGCCTTCGGTTTTGCACTGCTCATCATCGGCAACCTCTTCTGGAACCGGGGCAGCGAAAGTAACCTCAAAACCCGCTGGCGCCTGGCCAAACTCCGGTTCAACCGCTTGTCAGCCCTGGCTTTAGGCCTGTTTCTGCTCATTTGGGCAGGTTCCGGTGCCTGGATTTACTACAACGTCAGCGTCCTGAACAACTACCAGACCGCCGACGAGCTGCGGAAATTGCAGGCCGATTACGAGAAAAAATACAGCCGCTACGAACGCACCGACCATCCGAAGATTACGGACGTAAAGCTGAAAATCGATCTCGTGCCGGAAGAGCGAAAAGTGACGGCCAACGGTATTTTTACCCTGGTCAACAAAACCGCCCGACCGCTGGATTCGCTGCACCTGCTGTTCAGTTCGCCGGAATACAATCACGCCAAAACCCAGACGTTACTGATCGACGGCCAGAGTCCGACCGTGTTGTCGAAAGATACCGTTTTCCGGTATTACATCTATAAACTGCCCCGAACGCTGCAACCCGGCGATACCGCCCGGATGGAAATCACGATCATGGCGCAACCCAAAGGCTTCACCAACAGCGGGTTAAATCGTGAACTGGTCTACAACGGCACGTTTTTCGATACCGGTATTTTTCCAACCTTTGGGTACAATACCGGTGGCGAACTGACCAGCGACAAATACCGCAAAAAATTCGGGTTGCCCATCAAGCAATACCAGCAGCCGGCCTACACCGATCCGTGGGGCCGCAGCAATTTTCTATTCACGCAGAATGGCGACTGGATTACGTTTGAAGGTACCGTCAGCACGGCCCCCGACCAGATTGCCATCATGCCGGGCTATCTGCAAAAAGAATGGAGTGAGAACGGACGCAGGTATTACCACTACAAAATGGACGCGCCGATTGCGTATTTCATGAACGTCAGTTCGGCCCGCTACGCCGTCAAACGCGACGTGTGGAAAGGGCCGGATGGAAAAGCCGTCAACATTGAAGTGTATTACCACCCGACGCATGGGCGGAACATCGACCGGTATGTTAATTCGGTGAAAGCGTCGATGGACTATTACAACCACTATTTCAGCCCGTATCAGTTCCGGCAAATGCGGATCATGGAATTTCCCCGGTACGCCAGTTTTGCCCAGTCGTTTCCCAATACCGTGCCGTATGCCGAGAGCTTCGGTTGGGTGGGCGATTTTCGCGATCCCGACAAAACGGATTACGCCTATTACGTGACGGCCCACGAAGTGGCGCACCAGTGGTGGGGCCATCAGGTGATGCCGAGCAATACGCGGGGTGCCAACCAGATTTCGGAGTCGATGGCGGAATATGCCTCGCTGATGGTGTTGAAAAAGACGTACGGCGACAACATCATGCAGTCGCGGTTGAAATACAGCCTCGACCGGTATTTGCGCGGGCGGTCGTCGGAGGACAAGTTTGAGGAAACGCTGCTCGACAACGATACGCGGTCGTATGTCTGGTATGACAAGGGTTCGGTAGTGCTGTTTGCGTTGCAGGATTACATCGGTGAAGATCGGCTCAACCGCGCTTTCCGCGACTACGTGGAGAAGGATGCTTTCCAGCAAAAAGCGCCGTTTACGACCAGCCGCGACTGGTACAGTTACATCAAAGCCGCCACGCCCGACTCGATGCGGTATTTCCTGACCGACAATTTCGAAAAAATCACGCTCTACGAAAACCGCATCACGGAAGCCAAAGCCGAGCCGCTGAAAAACGGTCAGTACAAGGTGAAGATGACCGTGCAGACCAAAAAACTGTATTACGACAAGGCGGGGAAAGAAACCGGTGTGGGCAAAGCCAAAGACCTGATCGAAATCGGAATTTTTGCGGCTGATACCAAAAACAAGAAAGGCATGACGGAGAAAGTGCCGCTGTATCTGAAAAAGCAGTGGCTCGGGCCGGGCGTTCACACGCTGGAATTGGTCGTGAAAGGCAAACCGGCCAAGGCCGGGGTCGATCCGTATAACAAGCTGATCGACCGGGTGTCGGATGACAATGTGAAGCCGGTGGACTAGCGTTTAAAAGAGTTATTTCGCGGAGGTAAGCGGAGAAAATTAGAGGTACGCAGAGATATTATTTTTCTCTGTTTAACTCCCTTTTCCTCCGCTTAACTCTGCGATAGAATGCTTCTAGAAAACAAAAAGAAACCTTCGAAATAAAGCTGAATTATTTCGGAGGCTAGAAAGTCTAAAAAGAATTTTATGGATGCTTATAAACAAGTTGTAAGGTGAATGAAACCAACTGTCGCTTAGATGTAGTCGGATTAACTAAAGAGTCTTGTACGGCAATCGTTTCACTCAGTAATTGTTTTTTAGTGTCATCGTAGGTTAATTTAATGATATCACCATCACTGTAATTTTTGGTTAACTCAGTTCCCGTATAAACCCAAGTACCTTCAAAATCAACAACGGTCCCGCCCGAACGATCGGTTTCTGTAAATGTTTTATCAGATTTAATTTCAAAGGATGTGCTAATACCAAATTGAGTTAAGGCATCTAGTTCCTGACCGTTAGATGCAGTAAAAGGTGCAGGTAAGCCACTGATCCGAACCCGATCTGATGCCCACTTGCCCACCACCGGATCGGGTGCCGGATCATCATCTTTATTACACGAACTCAGGCCAGCCGCAAACACCACTACGGAGATCAAATAAAGTAAACGCTTCATAATTTTCAGGTTTTTGTGAAATACTAGTTTAGTGTGATTGGATGAGATGACCGTTCTAAACGAAAGCTACAAAAAAAACAGTCAGGTTGTAAATTTCAGGGCAAAAACCCGGAATTTTCTCTTTTACGATACGCGATAAAGGGGTAAATCGTTGCGTTAAGGCTGCATTTTACCAAAATTTCCAGCATTCGGTACGGTATTGTCATACCGCCTGTCATCGCAATCCGGGCCTCGGAATCACCGGCAAACTCTCGTTGCCGTCTTCGCTAACGGCCTGAACCGCAAAGAAATAATGATCTTTTGAATACGGTAGCGTCAGGCCGACTTTTTCGGTAAAAAATTTCTTTTGCCAGAACGGCCAGTACGTTTCGCGCATCAACACATAATAGCCTTTGATCTTACGGTTGGCCGAAGCTCCGGCTTTGGGAGCCTGCCAGAACAGGCTCGTGGCATTGGTCAGACTGCGGGCTTCGACTGTTACGTTCTGCGGCATGGACGGCGCTTTGGCCAGATTGGCCAGTACGGCCAGGTTCATGGCGGTATTTTTGCGCAGGTATTCAAAATCCATAAACTTCACAAAGTCGCCGTATTCTACACCCTCCTGTGCCCGCAAATCCTGGTGCTGGTGCGCAAAATTTTCGTTCATTTCCGTAATCCGAACCGCCGGAAAACCCCGGTTTACGAACGGCGTATGGTCACCTCCGCGCAAAAACCGGTCGTTGCGATACACCATTACCACCTCCAGCTGGTCGACATACCGCTCGCCCACTTCTTTGGTATACCGCGCCAGTTGCCGCGATTTTCCGTCGTTCTCCAGTCCGTATTGCCGGATGTTGGCCGCCAGTGAATCCGTCTGATAACCGGGCAATCCTTCACTGAACACCCGGACGCGCGTGTTGTCGGTGATGCGCGTATCGGGGCTGTTGTTGGAGCCCATAATATCGTTGTTGAGCAACGCTTCCAGATTCCATTTTTCATCTTTCGCCCGCTGCGCCAGGTGATTGGCACCCAGCAAGCCCTGCTCCTCCCCGCTCACAGCCACAAAAATGATGGTAGCCGGAAACGGGACTTTGCTCATGACCCGGCATAGTTCGATGACGGCGGCCGTTCCCGAACCGTCGTCATTGGCGCCCGGCGCGTCGGCGGTGCGGTTCATGACGTCGGTCACCCGGCTATCGATGTGGCCGCTCACCAGAAAAATCCGGTCATCCGTGGGATCGGTGCCTTTCAACGTCGCCATCACATTGCCCATGGGCGTCGCCACGTCGACCCGTTTTCCGTCGGGCGGCAGCGTCCAGGCGTCGATCCTGGCCGTTAATCGTCCACCGGATTGCCGGGCAAACTGCTGAAACTTGCTCAATACCCACTGTCGGGCAGCACCAATTCCGCGTTTGGCATCGGTCGTGGTGCTGAGCGTGTGCCGCGTTCCAAAACTGACCAGGCTGGTGACGTGTGCGCGCAGACTATCCGCCGAGACCTGGCCGACCAATTGTGCAATCACGGGGTCGCGGACGACGGTCGTCTGGGCTTGTAAACCCATCGAAAAGCAAAGAAGTAGGATCGGCAGTGCAACGTATTTCATCCGACAGGCAAGGGATTAAGTTAACGCAATGGCAAGCTAAGATACAATGCGGTAACGGCTTTATTCTGTTTTGCCGGATTCAAAGCTGGATTTTTAGCAGGTGACGAACCGGTTTTAGAGGCATTACCGGGCGATTTTGTCCCTGAAGCCGTGACATAACCAGCGCTCCGGCCAGAAGACAGGACGCCCCAATCGACCAGAAGGCAATCCGGCGCGTCGGCAACTGAATTTCGGGCCGGTAGAACTCGCGGGTTTCGTCTTCCGAAAATAATGTCCGAAACGCTCCGGGCGTGTGATCATCTTCTGGTGTTCTCATGGTTATAGTCGCTGAGTTAAACTAACGCCAAAGGCGGTTTTGGTTGTTCCGGGCATTGGCTGCACCGAAAATCCAAAGCGGGCGTTGGCCAGCGCCCGGTTATATTCAGTAACTGCCTTTCGAACGTGGGTGTTTCCAATAATTGTTAAACCGAGTGTGACACCGATCGAGCCAAAGTAAACGGTCCAGTATTCACTCGAACGGGTAAACGTCCCCCGCTTCCGGGTCAAAACATACACCAGCGGAACGGCGGCAACCACTTGCCCGGCCAGGACAAACGTTCGGTACGTTCGAAACTGACGGTTTACGTACGGATCATTCAGTTCGTTAAAGGGAATTTCGAGCGAATTCGACGACCTTAACCGTTTACCACCGTAATAATACGACCCAAATGAGCGTTCAATCGGCTTTAGATAAGCCGGAACGGCCGCTCCGGGTCGGTAAAAGGTAGAATCGGCGGGTCGTTGGGCCTGGCTTGTTACCACAAGAAAAATCCCTGCAAAAATTAAATAAATAGATCGCATGCTGAATTAACGTACAATTTTTGAGTACACTCTATTTTATTGACAAATTTAGTTTTAGCCGGACTTAGGCCTAAAACCGCCCTTCGGCAGAATAGCCGGTTCTATGACTTACGTAATTCCGTCTAAAAATAGCGGTAATCTCGATTTAAAAACATTTTTTTCAGACCCCATTTGATTTGTAGTTAAAAACCGCTACGTTTGTACTGTAATAAAAAACATTACAGAATGAACAACGGCCGCTTTTCAATCGCAATTCACATTTTAACCCTCCTGGCCCGGGCCGGAGACGAATGGCTGTCGTCAGAATACCTTGCGGGCAGTGTCAACATCAACCCGGTATTGGTGCGAAAGGAAATCAGCAACCTCCGCAGAAATGGACTGATAATCAGCAAGGAAGGAAAAAACGGCGGTAGCAGGCTGGCCAAACCGGCGGAAAAAATTTTGCTATCAGACGTCTACCAGGCCGTGCGGCAGGCATCGTTATTGGGGCAAAACAAGAACAACCCCAATCCGGACTGTCCGGTGGGTCGGCAAATCAACACCCACCTTGACCAGCTTTATCTGGAAGCCGAAAACGCCATGGTTACCAAGTTGAATCAGACGACACTGGCCGATTTCAGTAAAAAGTTTGCGTAATTTTCTTTGAACAAAACTGTAATATTTTAAATTACAGTTTTAATTTTTCAGTACTTCTAAAAATCGAAAACCATGAAAATTGCATTGATTGGAGCTTCTGGCTATGTTGGCTCAGCCCTGTTGAAAGAAGCCCTGCACCGGGGCTATGACGTTACGGCCATTGTTCGTAATCCGGAGAAAATTACGGTAGACAGCTCCCATCTGACGGTTGCACAAGGCGATGTGCTGAACGAAGATGAAGTGGCAGAACGCGTAGTCGGCCACGATGCGGTGGTGAGTGCTTATAACCCCGGCTGGCAAAATCCGGCTATTTACAAGGAGTATCTGGCTGGTTCACAGGCGATTCAGAATGGCGTAAAAAAAGCCGGTGTCAAACGGTTGCTGGTGGTTGGCGGAGCTGGCAGTCTGGAAGCCGCACCGGGTGTTCAATTGGTCGACACGGCCCACTTCCCCGCCGAATGGAAACCGGGAGCCCTGGGAGCCCGCGATTACCTGACTATTCTCAAAAAAGAAGAAGAGCTGGACTGGACGTTTTTGAGTCCGGCCATTCTGCTGGAACCGGGCGAACGTACGGGCCAATTCCGCAAAGGAACCAACCAGCCGGTTTTTGATGACCAGGGCGTGAGCAAAATTTCGGTAGAAGACCTGGCCGTCGCCTTATTCGACGAACTGGAAAATCCTAAACACATCCGTCAGCGGTTTACCATCGGGTATTAAACCGGCAAAGGCGCTAACAACGTTGATGAAATCCTTCTTCAATCAACGCTGTTAGCGCTTATTTTATGAGCGG
Organism: Larkinella knui; assembly: GCF_003858645.1. GTDB lineage: Bacteria > Bacteroidota > Bacteroidia > Cytophagales > Spirosomataceae > Larkinella > Larkinella knui. The sequence continues at coordinate 121,113 of NZ_RQJP01000002.1, forward strand.
CAATGACAAATAAAAGGAAGTACCGCTACCGGTTTCACTTTCAAACCAGAGTTTTCCCTGCTGCACTTCGGCATATTCTTTACATAAAAACAGGCCAAGACCGACGCCCTTTTCATGATTTGTACCAAAAGTCACCCTCGATTTTAATGAAAAAATAGTTTCTTTATCTTCCGGTTTTATTCCATCACCGTTATCTTTTACACTAATTAAACAATGTGTATCGGTTTGCATTGTTTCAATCGTAATTAAACCACCAAAAGGAGTAAATTTAATTGCATTACCCACCAGATTTCTGACAATAAGCTGGAGCATATCCCGATCGGCCACAACGCTGATTGTCGTATCAATTGAATGATTCAGGTGTATTTGTTTTTTGATAGCCAGTGGTTTATAAATTTCCAGAATTGGCCTCAGAACCGCATAAATAGTAACCTGAGTCAGGTTTACTTTCAGACCATCCATTTGGCTGGTCGACCAGGAGAGCAGATTGAAAAGCATTTCCTGGGTATTCCTCACCACATCCAGCAAATCGGCCTCGATTTCTTTCTTTTGCGAATCATTTAATTCCGTTTCCTTAATAATTTCCAGGTATTGCTGAACGGAGGAAAGTGGCGATCGCAAATCATGGGAAATGATGGAAAAAAGTTTGTTTTTCTCGGCATTAAGACGTTCGAGCACTTTTGACTTTTCCTCTACCAACCGCTGCTCGGCCCGGTAGGCTTTCCTGAAAAAGTAGGTTGCCAGGTAAATTAAAACAATGCCCACGACATACGTTGATGCGATATCAACCGTTCGGTTCAGCCGACTCGTATAACGTAAAATGATCGACTCCGGATAAAAATAGTCGATCATCAACAGCCCCGATACGATAATCAGATTTAAAAAAAACCAGAAAACATACAGTCTGGAAGGCGCAACAAACGATAGGAGAAGATAAACAAGCGTAAACAATAGCAGCGAAGGACCCTCCACGCCCGCATTAAAAAAATAATTAATGGCCAGCAACGCGCTAATCAGAATACCGCCAATCAGTACACTGATATAAAATTTATTTTTTATTCTGGATAAATAATATAGCAAAGAGAATACGATACAAAGCAGAAAAGAAATTAAAGACGCTTCCGGCAGACCAATGTAATAATTAAACGGAATATTGTAGATCGTTGCCACAACACCGATCATACATATTGAATTGAAGATGCGGCTTTCCAGTGTGCTTTCTCCGGGTACGCCAACCAGCACGTTAAATCGCTTTTGAATGAAATTGAAAAGGGGTGGGTTTTCCAACGTTGTTCTCCTATGAGTATGTAAAAAAATAGGTGATTAAACCGGGGGCTTAATCACCTATTAACAAAAATAAACAAAAAACTTTATACTTATTTCACAACTTTCAATACACCCTGCATAAGTGAAGAATGCCCCGGGAATGTGCAGACGAATTGGTAGTCTCCCGGCGTCGTTGGAGCCACGAAATAGAGCGATTCGGAGCTTTCAGGCTGTAATAGATTCGTATGGAACAACACGTTTGGCGTTACCGGAACGTACTGCATCCGGGAACCGTTCAGGTTCAGTTTCAGGGCGGCATCCCCTACCGCATTGGCCGTAGCGGGTTTCACAATGACGCAGTTGTGCAGCATATCATCGTTGTTGTTGAATACCCAGCGGATGCGGCTCCCGGCTTTTACTTCTACCTGCGTTTTATCAAATTTCAAGCCCGGTACCGTGCCGATGGTAATCACCTGATCGGGGCCGTTCGTCCAGTCGGCGGGTTGTTCGGTAACGCGTTTTGCACTGACAGCCGCGGGCTTTCCTTTGGCGCCCGAAACCGGCGGTACCGATTTGGTGGAGGCCATCGCCATGTCAGCATGGTTGTGCCGGACGGGGGCCGCAATGGTCAGCTTCGTTCCCGGTGCAATGTGATTGAGCGTATAATACCCGGTGTTGTGCAGCAACGGCAGCCCTTTGTCCGACTTGATTCCTTCCGCTTTTACCTCGTGAACATAGCCTTCGCGCAGGAGCGTGTCAGCTACTATCCTGACTTTTAAACCGTTATCGGATACCACAACGCCCCGTATTGGAACGGGCCGCGCATCTTCAACGGGACTTCCGTAGATTCTGTGATATTTGTACGTGAAGCTGTTCATGCTGTAGGAAGCCAGGTCTTCGGCGGTTTTTTTGTCGACCGGCAACGTAAACTCTACCTCAAAACCGTCGGGCATCGAGCGGATGGCTTTCATTTCAAACGGCGTCTGTCCCGTCCAGACCAGGCGTTGAACCCCGAATGGATCCTTACCGGTGGCAGACCAGCCGCGGCTGGTTTGCCCAACAAACATGGAACCGTCGAGTCCCCAGGCCATTCGCAAAATACCGGACTGAAAACCCGACCGGAATGGAAAACAGGCCCCCTGATACTTGCCGTCTACTTTCTCGAGAAAAACCCGCATCACCTTGCTGTGTCCCTGATCGCCAACGAACAATTGCCCATCGAAAGGCCCGAAACGGCTGGCGGTGGTGTCTTCCAGAATATCGGAGGTCGAAATCCCCATCATGGTGTGCGGAAACCAGATCGCCGGTTCTTTCAGGTGCGGGATCGACTTCACCATTTCGTGCATCGGTTTGCCGGTGCTCGGTACGTCTTCCGGTTTCAGTGTCAGGGGAGAACCCGGCTCCTTCGTCCACTTCAGCCCTTCCGGATTTCCCGCAAAATCGCCCAGTTCGAGGTGCGTCATCCGACCCGATCCGACCCAGTCGCCCTGGTTTTCGGTGTAAAAAATACTGCCATCACGCAGCGCCCGGTAGCTGGACGGTGAACGCAGTCCGGTAGCGAACGGCTTCAGTTCGCCCTTTTCGTTTACTTTCACCATCCAACCCCGCCATTTGGCTAAACTGGCACCCCGGCCGATCCAGCCAAGGTTGAGCGTGATGAGCATATCGCCGTCTGGCAAAAAGAGTGGCCCATACGAATATTCGTGGTAGTTGCCAGACAAAGGCCATTTCACGATGGACTGGTATTCGTTGGCTTCATCGTCACCGTCGGTATCGATCATTTTTGTCAGCTCACCGCGTTGTGTGGCATACAGAGCGCCCTGGTGATAAGCCAGGCCGAGGGGTTCGTGCAAGCCGTAGGCAAACCGCTTGTACTGCGGTATACGGCTTCCTTTCATATACGGATTGCTGATGAGCCAAACCTCACCCCGGCGGGTCGAAACCCCCAGCCGGCCGTCGGGCAGCACGGCCATCCCGCCCACTTCCAGTTGAACCCCTTCCGGAATGGGAACGGTAATGAGTCGGTAATAATCGTCTTCCGTAAGTGGGCGCTGCGCCACGGCCAGGGAAGAAATCAGGAGAGAAAAAAGAAGAAACGAGAGTCTGTTTTTCATGATTTTATAACTAGGCAATTCGGGAGCCGTTTTCTGTTTTACGTTCGGTTTGCAGTAAAGTCACTTCGCCATCCTTCCCAATAGCTCCCAAAACCAGGCATTCACTTTTGAAGGAAGCAATTTGTTTGGGCGGGAAGTTAACAACCGCAACGATCTGCATACCAGTAAGTTGCTCCGGTTTGTAAAGCCGGGTTAGCTGTGCAGAGGACCGTTTGATCCCTTTTGGACCAAAATCGATGGTTAATTTATAAGCTGGTTTTCGGGCTTCCGGAAACTCTTCAACCGCCACAACCGTGCCGGTTACAATCTCCACTTTTTCAAAGTCGGCCCACGAAATAGCGTTTTCCATTGGCGGTCACCACAAAAGTGTGTACTGAATGGTCGCCGAACCCTCCTTCACATTCACCGGCATCACCAGTTCCTGCCGTCCGGAGTTGGAACGCGTCGTCGGTTTCAGCCTGGAGTCAATCCGAATATAATACTTTCCATCGACCGAATACAAGCCTTTCGTGACTTCTTCCAGCGATGAACCAACCGCCAGCCGGCAATACAGGGCTTCGGTTTCCGGCCCTTTCAGAGTCAGCGTCCGGGTAAAGGACTTGCTATCGGCATCCGGCAAAACCGCATCGGTCAGGTCCAGATCCTTCATCCGATACTGCAGGGTTGGATAGCCCTGTTTGTCCATCGACAACCCTTTATATTTTAACTCATTGTCAGACAGACTATCCGGCCAGAACTGGCCGGAATTGGCCATCAGGGCCAGCGGATTCTGGGCCGACAATACCGCCAGAGTACCCAGCGGTTTCAACAATTGCGGCTCTCCGCGTTCGTACCACATGTCGGTCACGTCGGCAAACTGCCCGCGCCAGACCTGCAGCAACGCTCCCTGATTGAGATCAATGGTATAATTCAAGCCGGAAGGGCTCCCCACCGAGATGCAATGCGTTTTCTTTTTAGGACCATACATCACAAACGAACGGATCACCGCCGGTTTGGTAGTTGGTTCCACTGCAATTTCGCCAACCGGATCGGGTTCGGGCAGCGAAGCCCGGGGATGCAGGGCCTGAAACTTGGTATCGGGAGCCGAAATGAAGAAACCCAGACCCGGCCGGGGCCACGAACGTCCGAAAAACAGGGTAAAGGGGTGTTTACCCGCAGTCAGATTCAGCTTCGCTGTATTCATATAACCCAGATCGAGCCGCTGGTTGGCAATCACCTCTTTGCCATCAATCTGCAGCGAGGCAAAACCGCCCTGCTGCAAAGCCACCGTATACATCGCCGTTTTGTCGACCACCAAATCTCCGGTATACACAATCCCGTGCCAGCGCGGCTGTCCGAAAGACACTTCGTAGGTCAGCGCCGAAATCGTATCTTCTTTTACCAGTTTCAGATTGGCGAGTTCCGCCTGTGAAACAGTCTCCGTTTTGTTTTCGTACAACTTGTATCGCAGGTTGGTCAGTTTCGCCACCGGGCGATCGGTAATCAATTGATAACCAACATTCCGAACCGCCACCGTACCGGTTTTCACACGTAAACTCACCGTTCCGTCGGTTCCGCCGGATCGCTTAGGCAGTACCAGGCTTTCGTGTACAACGACTCCATTGAGGATCAGTTTTTCCAGCGTAGCCGGTCCTTTGCCACCACCCTGAAACAAAACTTCCAGTTGCTGCCACAAGCCCGGTGCTTTGCCGGCATTCTGCAAAGGCAGCAAGGTCGCGCTGCCTTCAATAGCGCCGGAGGTCATGGTATTGATCTCCGATTTTCCCCAATTATCAGCCAGACGGATGCCCGTCGAACCCAATGATAAGGTGGCCTCGGCACCCGGCGAGAGCATCACGTCCATAACCAGCCGAACGTCGTTGGCATTGGTCAATAAGGTAACGGGCTGACCGGGCGTTCCGACCAGCAGTCCGCTCCCGGCTTTGGTCTTGATGTCGGCCCGGAAAGGATTGACCTGAATACCGGCGGCCGGTTTCCAGTTGGCAGGCAGCGACGGCAACCGGTCGGTGGGAAGAAGCGTTAAAGATTCGTCAACAGATTGGCCCCAGACCGGTAACGCACCTGCCAGCAACAGCAGGGCGGTTCCCCGGTTGAACCATCGTAGAATGGGATTCATCGAATAGGTAAAGTTTCAGTGTTTAAAGCAATTAAGTTGCAAGTTTGATCAAATGACCGCTTATTTTGCAAAAGGGAAAGTAAGCTCTTTTTTTACCCTAAACCAAACCCGAACTTTTCAACTTTACAAACGGATCAGGGTTGTAAAAATAGTGCATTTCGGTTGTATATTTCAGTAATTACGTCGGCAGACTCCAAATCCCGCATTCCTATGAAAAAGCCCGTTATTTTGAAAACCCGTGTCTGGTTGCTGGCCGAACTGTCAGTCGCTATTCTGCTCTGGGCATTTACGAGTAAAAAGGACGAATTTTCCCGGATTAGCTGGGCCGGGAAAACCGCATTTCCGGCTCCCGACCCCGACAACGGCGGTCTGAAACTCATCACCGGTTTTGGCGCGCTGACGGTGGCCGATAATCTGGGGCAGGCCCGGCACATCAGTGTCGACCCGAAAGGGACCATTTTTGTGAAGCTGAATCGCCTGAAAGATGGCAAGGGCATCGTTGAATTACAAGACACCAACGGCGATGGAAAAGCGGACAAAACCATCACGTTTGGGAATTATGCCGGAACCGGAATGGCGATTTTCAACGGCTATCTGTACGCTTCGTCCGATACGTCGGTGTACCGGTATAAAATGACCAACGGAATGGTTGATCCGGAAACCAAACCGGAACCCATCGTGGTTGGGCTGACACTTCAGCGCCAGCATGCCTCCAAACCGCTGGCCTTCTCGCCCGCAGGGAAGATGTACGTTACCTTCGGGGCGCCCTCCAACGCCTGTCAGGAAAAAGACCGCCAGCCGGGTTCCAAAGGCCAGGACCCCTGCCCGATTCTGGAAAACTACGGTGGTATCTGGGAATTTGACGCCAATAAACTCAACCAGAAACAAAGCGACGGAATCCGCTATGCTACGGGCATTCGCAACGCCGTCGCGCTCGACTGGAACACGGCTTCGAACGCACTGTACGCGCTGCAACACGGCCGCGATAACCTCAACAACTGGGGCGGCAAATTTACCGACGAAGTGAGTGCCGAACTGCCTTCGGAAGAATTTCTGATGGTAAAAAAAGGCTCTGATTTTGGCTGGCCCTACTGCTACAACGACCACGAACAGAACAAAAAACTGCTGGCTCCCGAATACGGTGGTGACGGCACTAAAGTTGATCGTTGTGCGGGGAAGGACAAACCGATCATGGCTTTTCCGGGTCACTGGGCACCCAACGATGTGCTGTTTTATACGGGCAACCAGTTTCCGGCCAAATACAAAAACGGCGCTTTCATTTGCTTTCACGGCTCCTGGAATCGCGCTCCGCTGCAGCAGGGCGGCTATTTTGTCGCCTTCGTTCCGTTTGGCAGTGATGGAAAACCGTCGGGAAACTACGAGGTATTTGCCGAGAATTTTGCGGGTGTGGCCGAACTGGGAAAACCGGGAACGGCCGCGAATGCCGGAAAACTGGAGTTAGCCAGCCCCGGCGATGCCAAACACCGCCCGATGGGTCTGGCGCAGGGACCGGACGGCTCTCTCTACATCACGGATTCGGTGAAAGGGAAAGTCTGGCGGGTGATGTATACGGCGAAGAAGTAAGAAACCGGCGTCAATCAGTATAGTACTGCCACGGCCCGACGGAATACCGCCTTCGGCCGTGGCAGTATGGTTTTAGAAAAAAGGCCAAACTCATAGTAGATTTAACCCTTCAGTTTCAACCGTATGAATCAGGAAATTCGTTGGGAACAACGGTTTGGAAATTTCAAAAAAGCCCTGTCTCAACTCAACAAATTCATTCAAAAAGGTGAATTAAATGAATTGGAAGAACAAGGGCTAATCAAAGCATTTGAGTATACGTACGAATTAGCCTGGAAAACCTTGCAGGATTTCTTGCGGGATAAAGGATATAGCGAAATTGCTGGTCCCAAACCCGTTATTGAGCAAGCATTTCAGGACGGTTATATTGATGGGTTTGCCTGGGTTCGAATGCATAAAAGTCGTAATCTAACCAATTTGGCTTATGAGCGTGAAATTGTTACTCAATTGAAAAGGCATATTCTTTCTGAACACGTTCAATCATTTGAAAGCCTAATTTCCAGATTAGAAAAAGAATCTTATTCGGACAATAAGCCTTCACTCGTATAAATCCTTCACATCCAGATTCGCCAGCTCGACCAGAAAACCGCTCAGTTTTTGCGTCACATCTTCAAAATACCGCCTGCCTTTCTCCGCCGTAGCCTGTTTCGGATTGCCAATGCCGGTATCTTCCGTCACCTGCGACCATTTCCGCTCGGCCCACGCCCAGCCTTCCCGCAGGGCCTGAACTTTCCATTTCTTGGCCGCTCCGTCGCCCGCTTCCTCCAGCGGCAACACCAGATCCGGGCGGAGGTGCAGCAGTAAGCTCGTCTCCATCTCGTCGGCGTGGTCGCCTTTGGGTTCGTCGAAATACGTCGACTTATCGAGCGTATGGAACCACGAGCAGGTGCTCAGAAACATGTCGGGAAAACGAACTCCGAGTTCGCGCAACATGGTTTTAAAGTCATTTCCGCCGTGGCTGTTCAGAATCAAGAGCTTGTGAATTCCCTGCCGGTTCAGCACTTCGATGATGTCGTTCAGAATTGCTTTCTGGGTGCTGGGATACAGGTTGATATCCAGTAGGATATCCGTTTGCCCGGTATTGACGCCAAACGGAATCGTGGGCAACACCATCACTTTCGCGCCCTGCTCCCACGCCAGTCGCGCCGATTCGGCGGCAATCGTATCGGCTTCAATCACATCCGTCGCATACGGCATATGGTAGTTGTGGGCTTCGGTGGCCCCCCAGGGCAAAATGACCAGGTCGATGGGCTGGTCGTGAATGTGTTTCCAGTTGGCTTCGGCCAGTATATAGGGTCGCATACGATAGAGCTTAAAAGTTATTTCGCAGAGTTAAGCGGAGAATACCAGAGTTTATCAGAGAAAAACTCTGCGTAACTCTGATGTTCTCTGATAAACTCTGCGAAATAACTCTTTTTATCACAGACACGAAAATCTTGTTCGAAACCATTATTTCGTGTTCAGTTCCGTAGTAACTTGCCCGCGTTCCCATCTCCACCGACTATGGATCATGTTGAAATTCTCTCCCGCATTCAGTTTGCCTTCACGATTGCTTTCCATTACATCTACCCGCCCCTGAGCATCGGCCTCGGCGTTTGTCTGGTTTTCATGGAAGGCTTGTATTTAAAAACAAAAGACAAGGTTTACGAAGAACTGACCCGGTTTTGGGTCCGGATTTTTGCGCTCATTTTCGGCATCGGCGTCGCCACCGGTATTGTGATGGAGTTTGAATTCGGCACCAACTGGGCGGTTTATTCCCGCTACGTGGGCGATATTTTCGGGAGTGCCCTGGCCGCTGAGGGCATTTTTGCCTTTGCCCTCGAATCCGCTTTTCTGGGCATCCTGATTTTCGGCTGGAACCGCGTCAGTCCGCGTGTTCACTTCCTTTCGACGGTTCTGGTGGCTCTCGGTTCCATGTTTTCGGCCCTCTGGATTGTGGTCGCCAACTCGTGGCAACAAACGCCGACGGGGTATCGAATTGAAGGAACGGGACTGAAAGCCCGCGCCGTGGTGACCGACTTCTGGGAGATGGTCTTCAATCCGTCGTCCATCGAGCGGTATTCGCACGTGCTGATCGGGGCGTTTCTGGCCGGGTCATTCCTCGTACTGAGCGTCAGCGCCTGGTATATTCTGAAACGGAAATACGAGGTTCATTCCCGGAAAGCCTTCACGATCGCCTTGTGGGTGGCCGCCATTTCGTCCCTGGGGCAACTGTTCACGGGCCACCAATCGGCGGAAGTGATCACCAAATACCAACCCGCCAAACTGGCCGCGGTCGAAGGCCATTTCGAATCGGCACCGGCCGACATGTATCTTTTTGGCTGGGTCGACGCTGAAAAACAACAGGTTTCGGGGCTGAAAATACCGGGCGGGTTATCCTTTCTGGTCCACCAGGATTTCAAAAAAGCCATTCCCGGCCTGAACAGTTTCAAACCCGAAAACCGGCCACGCGCGGTCAATTTCGTATTCCAAACCTATCACCTGATGGTCGGAATTGGCATGACGCTGATCGGGCTTTGCTGGCTGGGTATCTTTCTGTTATACCGCAAAAAACTGTTTCAAACCCGCTGGCTGATGGCGGTTTTCGTCGGCGCGGTGTTCCTGCCCCAGATCGCCAATCAGGTGGGCTGGTATACGGCGGAAGTGGGTCGCCAACCGTGGGTGGTTTACGGCCTGCTGCGAACCTCCGACGCCCTCTCCCAGGCCGTCAAAGCCGAGCACGTCCTGATTTCGCTCATTCTGTTCACGCTGGTTTACGTCATTCTTTTTGTGCTGTTCATTTACCTCCTGAACAAGAAAATCCAGCACGGCCCCGACATCGGGCAGGAAGATCCGGAAACGCCAAGCTCAAGAATTGAATTATGAATTATGGATGATGAACGATGAATGTTCAGCTTGTGAGGTTTCTCTTTGTGTTAAGAATAATAGTGCGGATTAACTTTAACAAGCTGTTGGCATCATTGTAAATACTAGCAAACTCCGCATCATTCAGATAATCAGTCGCTTTTAATAGCTCGAGCCAATACATAACTTCATCGCATTCTTTTTGTGCAATACCCATTTTGTTGATGAAATCAGCCTTACTAACAGCATTATTGGCTTCACGAATATTAGCACCAACGGAAGTGCCAGAGCGAAGCAACTGCTTGGTCAACACATACTCCTGTCTACTCGTAGTGATGTATTGAGACAGACGGATGGTACGGATGGCAAACTGAAAACTTTTTTCACGAACGACATTTTCTTTTTTCATAATCAGGACAGAGATGGTGGATACTTCCTAAAGCTAAACCATTCATCGTTCATCATTCATAATTCATCATTAAAAAGTCATGGATACAATCCTCGGTCTCGACCTTCCCACCTGGTGGTTTTTGCTGATCGGTGCGCTCATCAGCGGGTACGGCATCCTCGACGGTTTCGACCTGGGCGCGGGGGCTTTGCACCTGTTTTTCCGGAAAGAACAAAGCCGCCGGATTGCCCTGAACGCCATCGGCCCGGTTTGGGATGGCAACGAAGTCTGGCTGGTGATCGGCGCCGGAGCGCTCTTTGCCGCCTTTCCGCTGGTGTACGGAACTCTGCTGTCGGTCTTTTACCTCCCATTCATTCTGCTGCTCGTGGCCATCATCTTCCGGGCCATTTCGATTGAGTTTCGGAGTAAAGAAGAAATGAAATGGTGGCGCGCCACGTGGGATGTTTGCTATTGTCTGTCCAGCACCACGATTGCGCTGCTGTTTGGCCTGATTCTGGGAAACTTGATTCAGGGCATTCCGCTCGACAAAGACCACCAGTTTGTCGGGCGGCTGCGGGATTTCTTCAACCCGTATGCCCTGCTGATTTCAGTCACGGTTTTGTCGCTGTTTATGCTGCATGGCGCGATGTATCTCGCCATGAAAACCGAAGACCGGCTCTACGCCAAAATGACGATTCTGATCAACCAGACCAGTAAATTTTTCATTCTTTGCTTCATCACAGCTTCGATGGCGACGCTCATTTATGTGCCGCACATGGAAGCCATTTTTCACAAATACCCGGTCATGTTCGCCTTGCCAGTCACGGCCGTTTTGATCGTGTTGAATATGCGCCGGATGATTGAAAAACGTCGGTATTTGCGCGGATTCATCTCCTCCGGCGTCACAACGGCCTTGTTGCTGCTTCTTTTCGCGTCGGGTTTGTATCCCAATCTGGTACTCTCCAACGTCGACGCCCGGGGAAACATCAGCATTTACGAAGCCGCTTCGACGGATGGTTCCCTGCGAACGATGCTGCTGTTTGCCGCCATTGGAATGCCGCTGGTATTGACCTATACAGTATTTGTTTTCTGGACCTTTCGGGGAAAAGTAAAACTGGAGGAGACGAGTTATTAAAGGAGCGTTATTTCGCGGAGTTGAGCGGAGGAAATATAGGGAAAGAACTCCGCTTACCTCTGCTCAACTCCGCGAAATAACGCTTCCTTAAAACCGACCCAAAGCCGCTTCCAGCACCTTATCCCGACCAGACGGGACGGCTGAAGTGTCGGAAAATGCACTTTGGATGTTCGAATTGCGGACCAAAATTGACGCGTACGGTTTTGGGCCGAAGAAAGGTATCGTTTCCGTGAAATTATGGGACTGCCGTACGCATCCAGGTTTTGAACTGGTTGGCGCGGGCCTTGCTAATGAGGATTTTCTCCGCAGGGGCAGGCTCCAGATTCAGATACAGGCGGCCATTAAAATAGTAGCTGATCTCCCGAATGGCTTTTCGGTTAATTAAAAACTGCCGGTTGGCCCGGTAAAATTGAGCCGGATGCAAAACCGCACTCAGTTCTTCCAAACTTTTCTCTTCCATCACCAGCGGTACCTGATCAAATTTCATTCCCCGCACGACTTCATACCTTACTTCAAACCAGGCGAATTCGTCGGCGGCTACCGGAATCAACCGGTCTTTGAAAGGCACCAGAAAATGGCGTTTGTAGGTTTTCTCGCCCTGAATTAGCCGACTTAATTCGGCCAGCACACGGGTATCCAGGAGTCCCTGCTGCCGATCGGTCAGACGGGCGTATTTTTCCAGGGCTTTTTGCAATTGTTCCAGCCGGATGGGCTTGAGCAGGTAGTCGATGCTATTGACGTCAAAAGCCTGAATAGCATATTGGTCGTAAGCGGTGGTGAAGATGATGGGGACGTCGGTGCGCACCTGTTTGAAAATCGTAAACGAGACTCCGTCCGCCAGATAAATATCCAGGAAAATAAGGTCGATCGGCGGTTTGGTCGACAGAAAAGCAACGGCATCCTCCGTATTGTCGATCACGTCCACAAAATCAAACGACCCGGGCAGGGTGCGCAGCAGGGTCATCAACTGCGCGGCTGCGTGGGCTTCGTCCTCAATAATCAATACTCGCATCGCTTACAGCAATAAAGGAATGGTTACGGAAAAGGTACGGGTTGTTTTTTGAATCGTAATCTCTCTGCCCGACAAATAGAGGCAGCGCTGGTTGAGATTAGCCAGCCCCAGGCCGGTAGACAGCTCCGGCTCTTTTTTCGCCTGGAGTCCATTGCTGACGGTTATGGTGTGATTGGCGTTCGTAACCAGCTCAACCCAAAGCGGTTGCCGATACGAAGCGACGTTGTGCTTGACCGCGTTTTCCACCAGCACCTGCAACGCCATTGGGGGGAGTCGGCTGTTGGTATAAACCGGATTGATAGCGAGTTGAAACCTTATTTTTTCGCCGTATCGACCCGCCAGCATGGCCATATAGGATTCCATAAACCGCAGTTCTTCTGCCAGTGTCACCAGATCGGCGGTCCGGCTGGTCAGGCTATACCGAAAGACATCCGAAAGGTGGCTGACAAACTGCGAAGCCGCCACCGGATCGTGCAGAATAAGGGCATTTACCGTGTTGAGCGAGTTGAAGAGAAAATGCGGATTGACCTGGTTTTTTAACAGTTCGTACTGGGTTTCCGCGTTCGCTTTCAACAACCGCTCGTTGGCAATCCGGACCTGCTGGTTGCGGAAGATGAGCCGGAAAATACAGGCGATCAGCACCACCAGCAGCACTTCCAGCACCACCGATATTCGGAAGAAAAAGCGGAACACGCGTTCATTGAAAGGAGGAGCGAACAGGTTCAGATGGATTCGGATGAGTATAAAATCAATCCCGATCAGCAGGACCACATTCAGCAGCAGCGGAATCAGGTAGTTACTGATCACCCCCGGAAAACGCGACAAACCGAACCGTTGATAACTCAGATTGACCAGCAGAAACAGGATCGCAATCAGGAAAGAATACAGGGATCGAACGCTGAATTCCAGCCAGGGAAAATCGATACGGGTTCCCCGACTGGAAAAATAAACCAGGGCCAGCCGGGGCAAGGCAAAAAGAATGGTCACAGCCAGCGCACTGAGCAGAATCAACCAGCTCCGGAAGGGAATCGAGTCGGGAAACACCGTATTCATGGTAAAAAGACGCTTCATTTTTGCCCGAACCCAAGTTCGGGTTTGGTGCAGAAATTTACTCACGGTAATTGATACCGGGTGAAAAAATCCCAAATAATATCGGTCGCCTTCAGGGCCGACGAAGGCACGTCGGCCCCTGGCCGGCTAGGCACTCCTCCCGGCCAGGAATGACCACCATCCCTGGTAAGATACAGCTGAATCCCCGTTTTGGGCGTACACGTAGTCCATTCCCGGAGCGTATACCCGGTAGTGTCAACCCGCGTAACCGGCGACGGCTGGCAGGCATTTATCGACGCCCAGACGTTCAATACCGAGTCTACCGGAGGATACCGGTATCCACCTAATCCGATTCCTCCCGCATAGGGCACCTTCGTGTCCAGCAGCGAATGGATGTGCAGAACAGGAACGGCCCGACCGGGCTGACAGGGCATCTCGCTAATCAAGGTGCTGCTCACGGCGGCTATGGCGGCTACTTTGTCGGACAATTCGCAGGCCAAGCGGTAAGCCATCATCCCGCCGTTCGACATTCCGGTAACGTATACACGCTTGCGGTCGATCTGATAATCAGCCACTAACCGATCAATTAGCGTGCGAATGAATTTGGTATCATCGACCTGATTTTCCTGGGCATACCCGCAACACCCGCCCGCATTCCAGGTTCGAAGGCCCAACGGGCCGTCACTCGCCACGCCTTCCGGATACACCGCCACGAAGGAATCCTGGTTGGCCTTGCGGGTGAACTGGTAATCCGCTTCAAATTGCAGGGCGTTGCCCCCAAACCCGTGCAGTCCGATGACCAGGGCGTACGTCCGTTTTTTTTCATAGTAATCAGGCGGCAAATTAAGCACAAACGTGCGATTTCGGCCGTCGACCGGCAGGCTGCCCATAAAGCGGTATTGGTGTTGAGCCGGAGGTTCGTTCCGTTCCTGACAGGCGTTTATTCCGCACAGCGCAACCATCAGGCACCATTTGAAGACTTGAGTCATGGAAAAATAGTCATTGGGTAAAACAAAAGCGGGCGCTCAGTTCCGGGACGAACGTCGTTTCTTCAATTCCTTTTCCTGCTCCTCCTGCTGTTGCCGGTATGTTTTGTATTGTTCCCGGGTAAGCACCTCACTCATCTGCTGGTTTCTCCGCTCTTTAAGATCGTTATAGGTCCGGTATTTAGCGAGCCGGGAGCCGTTCGAATTTTTCAAATCCGCCAATCCCTGCCTATACGTCTGTTGAATGGCTTCCACTTTAGGCTTTTGCTCTTCGGTCAGATTGAGTTCGGCCAGATTGGCCTCCTGCCAGGCTTTGAGCTGCGTTTTTTGTTCGGCAGAAAGGGTCGATTGAGCACGGAGGGGACCCGAAAGCAGCAGCACAATAGCTGCGGAAAGAATTACACGATGCATATTTTTAGAAGTTGATTGATGCCCCAAAGCAAGCCGTTTTGGCAATGCGTGACGAAAAAAAAGAAGCCGAAGCGGTTCATTTTCCGGCTGAAATTGCCTGATGGGTGGGGGAATTGGCTGGCAGCGAAGCGGAAACCGGCAACCAGCGCGGTAACGCGGAGTTTCATGGTCCCGGTTTGAGATCAGGGGAGCGTTTCCGGGAGAAAGTCGGGGGCGTGTAAAAGGAAGGGTAGGCCGCCGGGCAGCACCGGCTTTTCAGATCAAAAAAGAGGATCCGAAAGTATAAAATAACTACTTGAGCAAAATGAAGAAGTGCCACGGCAAACCGCCGTGGCACTTCTTTTTCACAATTTTATGCCTAGCTTCTTCGCAATATCAGCGAACATTTCCGGGTCGATTTCATCGTCACCGGGCGCGTTCAGCTGCGGTTCGGCTTCCAGATCCGGTGCCGGAAAGCCTTCCGGACTTCCGAACACGACCTCCACTTCCTGCCCATCGTCGGGGTGTGTCCCGTTCCAGATCAGTCCGGCCTGCTGGTAATCGTCCTTGCTGAACGTATACAGTTTCAGGTGTAGCTTATTTTCCATGAACTTCCTGGCTTCCGGAAACGCGTTGTTGCTCAGGTTCGGAACCGGCAGCAGCTTGGTCACTTCCACACCCGTCAGCCTTTCGAGGGCCTTGGCGTAGGCTACCACGTGCAAACCGCCCCGCACCAGCAGATAACCGATCATGGTTCGCGCCGTGGGGTCGCTCACCATCTCATACACCCGCATCTTGTTGGCCCGCGCACCGCATTCCAGGAAGAAATTGTGGAGTAAATCCAGTTTCAGATTCCCGCTGCTGAACACATTGTCACCCGTCCAGAAATGCCCCATCGAATCCATCGGCAAAGCCGCCTGGCCACTGGCGATGAAATGGTGGGTGTTGCGGGCATTGACGGCATCGGCCAGTGGGGCCGTTGTCGGGTCGAAACCGCGCTTGGAAGCCCCCGTCAAAAGCAGGTTGACCGTATAGGCAACCACTTCAATATGGCCGTATTCTTCACCAGCAATACTGCTGATGACATCATAAAACGGACGGATTTTTTTGCGCCCCCGGAAGTTAAACGACTGATAGGTGTAGTTCATCAGGGTCGACATTTCCCCGAATTTTCCACCGAGGAGTTCCTGAACGGCAGCCGCATCGTTCGGCGACGGGTTTTTGGGTGTAGGCAGCTCGATTGGGAGCCGGTCCATTTTTAAAATCATAACGTGAATAAATAAAGTGAAATAACCGTTTACCTAAAGTCAACCGCTCACGTTTCGGATGGTTGGGCTTTTTCAGAAACTAAAAATACCGGACGGGGTAACTGGCTAAGGCAAAGCTCCTAGGGTTGGGCCTCCCGAAAAGTAGTTAGCCAACGGCCCGGTGTATCGACGACGGATCAAACAGAATCCCCGGGTGCATCAGTCGGGGCTTCGCTCACCGCGCCGGAGCGCATTGACCAGGTTGTGCGTCAGGCGGGTGGGTTCGGGAATCCGGTAGCCGTATCCACGGCGGCCCCCGTCGCACTGCAACGTGAGTGAAATAGCCGTTTCCAGATCGATCAGATGGCCGGGCGAAACGTAGACGGGATTGACCTTGTTTTTGGTACGCAAAGCCGCCCCGATCACCTCGCCATAATGCCGCATTGGGGTCCAGTTGCCCCGCTCCGGGGCCGGTTCGTCGTATTTTCCGACCAGAACCGACTTGGCACAGCCAAACGTCGGGCGGTTCAGAAACAACCCGCCGTGCGATGCAATGCCGATCCGGCGCGGGTGGGCGATGCCCTGGCCGTCGAACATCACCACATCGGGCTCGGTTTTCAGTTTCGACCACGCTTCGAGCAGCGACGGTATTTCCCGAAACGACAACAATCCGGGAATATACGGAAAGGTAGCCGAGCTGATAACGCCCACTTCCTCAATCACTTCCAGCGTTTCCAGCCGCAAAACGACAATACCGGCATAGACGGTTTCCTCAAATTTATTGAAGGAAATATCGCAGCCCGCAATCGTCTCGACCGGTTTGGTCAGGGGTTGAATCTGGATTTGATGCCGTAGCTGCTGTTGCAGGGCGACGGCTTCGGCGGGGGTGACATTCCAGTCGTGGAGAAGTTGGTAGGTGGCCATGGGTTCGGGGTGGTTCAGGGTTTTAAACTCCGATTACCCGCCTGAAGTTTAAGGACCCCGATTGCAATCAGTATTTTCGCTTGATTATCTGCTTTTTTTACCTAGATTTCGGACAAACCTTCTACTGAAAACCATGAAGAAACTCATTCTGACCTTGCTGATGCTGCCTGCGCTCTCGTTGTGGGCTTTTGGCCAAACAACACCCGCAGCCGACGAGGTGATCGCTAAGTACCTGACAGCCATTGGCGGCAAGGATTTTCTGGCGACAGTCGATAACCTGACGGTTCAGATGTCGACCGAAATGCAGGGCAACCCGATGGTAATTACCTTAAAGCAAAAAGCGCCCAACAAGTATTCGCGGGTGATGATTGCCAATGGCATGGAAGTGTTTAAGATGACCAGCGACGGCACTAAAATTGCGATGGGCGGCATGCGCGGTGGTAATCAGGTTCTGGAAGGAAAAGATGCCCAGCAGGCTCTTATTCAGGGATCACTGTTTCCGGAATTGCATTTTGCGGAACAGGGCGTGAAAAGTACGGTGGAAGGCACGGAGAAAGTCGGTGGCAAAGATGCCTATAAAGTGAAACATACGACTGCCGACGGAGCGGTTTCGTGGACCGATTACTACGATGTGGCTTCGGGGCTGAAAGTTCAGAGCGTGGCAACCCAGAAGTCTCCGCGTGGCGAAGTCGAACAAACCATGCAATATGGTGATTATAAAGACTTTAAAGGACTAAAATATCCCTCTTCCTTTTCGCAGGGCATGGGGCAAATGCAGATGCAGATTGCCGTTGACAAAGTCAAAATCAACGACGGTGTCAAAGATTCCGACTTTGTGGTGAAGTAAAGATCCGGTCAGCGGCCTGAGTGCCGTTGACCGGATTAATTCGGTTCCACTTCCTCCACCTTCACGTAAAACCGGGTTTCGTCTACTTCAAAGTCATCGGCGGTCATGTTGGGTAACGTCATCGTTTGCCACGCGGTGGTGGGCGTTATAAACTCAAACTGATCTTCGGATTTGGTCACCCGGATCGGCATCCGGAAATTTGGTACGTCGGCTTTCCATCGGTAGCTCACAACCAGCGATTGCTCCTTTTCCACGAGTTTAATCATCAGCGTTGGAAGCGTCGTGCAGGTCAGATACTGGTCGAAAAACCAGGTGTAATCCGTACCGGTTTTTTCGTTAACATACCCAACCAGGTCTTTGGTTGTGACGGTTTTATACCGAAACCGTTGTTGAATTCCTTTCAGTAGACCGGCCCAAAGCGTATCGTTGTTGAGCGCGTGCCGAAACGTATACAACATCAGGCTGCCCTTGGAATACATGTCACCAATATCATAATGAATGTGGTTGACATCATACACGCCGATGATGGGCTCTTTCCCGCCAACCTGCGGGGGCAACGACGCGATATAGCCGAGTTCACCATCGTCCGGCACCACCGAGTCCAGATAAAAACCTTCCGAATAGGTGGCAAATGCTTCGTGAATCCACATATCGGCCATGTCGCGGCAACTCACGCTGTTGCCCCACCACTCGTGCGACACTTCATGCCAGGCTAACTGCATGATCCGTAAGGAATCGGCCAACGTGAGCGAATCGGCCCGGCCAGCCGGTAGTTTCCCGAACGAAACCGCGCTCTGGTGTTCCATCGGGTAGAGCGATTCCATCAGCGTAAAACCGTCGCGCGGAAACGGGTATTTTCCATAGTGCTTTTCCAGGGTGGTCAGCATCGGTTTTACCCCATCAAACACCCAGCGGAATTTCTCCTGATTATAGGGCATGCAGTAGAAATCCAGCGTCAGTGAATCCGCGCCATAGGTTTCGCGCCGGTGGGCATACTTCCCGATGTTCAGCGTAACGTTGTAATTATTAATGGGATAGCTCACATACCAGTCATATTGCGTCCAGTTGTCGGGCAAGGCGGTTTTGCGCAAAAGCCGCCCGTTGGAGATTTCCATCAGATCGCCCGGAACCGTCACGCGGATGCGCATGCTGTCGGGTTCGTCGGACAGGTGGTCTTTGTTGGGCCACCACAAACTGGCGCCCGAACCCTGACAAACCACCTGTACCCACGGATTTCCGTCCTTGTCTTTGTCCCACAAAAAACCGCCCATCATTGGCACGGTCCAGTCCGGAACCTGCGGTTTTCCGGAATACTCGATTTCGAGTTCCCGCTCACGGCCCGGTTGGAGTTTTTCCGGAAGCTGCACAAAAACCGCATCGAATTCCCGCGTGTAGGCGACTGGTTTTCCGGCGTATAAAATCTGGTGAATGCGCATGTTAGCATACAAATCCACCTGCATTTTGTCGAGCGGAGCCAGCACCCGAAACCGCATTGTATTCCTTCCGCTGATTGCCTTGTTTTCAATGTCAACCCTGACGGAAAGATCATAAAACGTGACATCGTAGTTACTCCGCAGGGGTGTCAGTTTGCCGCGCAGGGTATCGGCGCGGGTAAAACCGTTCTGGCGGTTGGAAAAGCGGACTTTCGTGGAATCCGGTTTCCTGGTAGTCGAAACCGGCGGTATTTTCCGGGAAACCGTATCCTCCGAAATGGGTTTTTGAATGTTGTAATTTTCCCAGAAATTCGGATCGTTCTGATCGCCGATCAGGTTGCCCATCGGGTTGCGGTTTTCATTGATATCGCCCTCGGCAAACGGAGGAATGCCTTTGGGACCCACCTCGGTGACGGTAAAACTGGTGGCTATTTTCCAGATTTTATCGACCAGATTCCGCGATTTGCTGTTGATGCGTATCTCGTACCGTCGCTCAACATTACTCAAATGCCACCGGCCCGGCGCTCCGGTGGCATTATCCTGAGCATACGTAACAACTTCCTTAAAATCAGACAGTTCATACTTCAGCTTTTGAACGATGAAACCAATTTTTTTCAATAGCCAGTCATCGTTATTTTCCCGGTCCAGCCCGGCCTGGGTTATCTGCCATTCCGACCGAACGAACGCCAGTGTTTGCGCATCGATGTAGAGCTTGCCCGTGACATAGGCTTTCCGTTTCTTTTTCCCTTGCCGGACGTCAATGACATACATCGGTCGGTCGCCCCTGAGCATACTGAGGTGATACTCATAATATTTGTAATTGCGCGCATTGATGAGGTTAGTCTTGTGGGAAGCCAGCTTCACAAGATCACCGAAGAGGGAGGTCCGTGCCCCGTTGCTCAGGTTGATCACCGGTGGCAGCTTGTGCGTCGCGGGGTCGTAGTTTTTTTTCCGGCCTTTGATCAATTTCAGTTGATCTTTGGCTTCGGGATGATTGTTGGCTGATTTATAGACCGATAATACGGCTTCATTCAACAAAACCGGCTTGCTATCGAACTGGCTGTCTTCCCGGTAAAAAGCCGTCATTTGCACCGAAGTCGTGTCGTAATTCCGCGGAATGGCGGCCACAGCTTCTTTCAGAATATCCAGTGCGGTTTTCCGGCGGGCCTGTACCCGCACTTCGTCCAGCAGAATGGCCGCGGTTTTTAAGCGAATAACGAGATTTTGATGGCCCGTCGGCATGGGTTGTGTCACCGATTGAAACCCAACGCTGGCAATCCGGATGCTATCTTTCGAATACGCGACCGGTATTTTGAGGACAAACGCCCCCTGCCCATTGGAAACCGTCCCGATGCTCCGGCCCACCACCGAAATACCGGCAAACGGAATGGGTGCTCCGGTTTCGGAATGGATCACGCTCCCTGAAAGCGATCGGTAACCGGATTGTCCAAATAAGCTGAAAGGAAAAAGGGTCAGAATAAGCCCAAGAAGGAATTTGGCAGTGTGCGGCATCGGTGCTGTTTTTGCGATAAAACACGCCAAAAGCAACGTGACAGTCTGCTCAAATCCGGATTTGAGAGGAAATTTAAGCTATACAGGATCGAAATAGCGCAGGAGATAAGCCCGGAGGGGTGCACGGTCAATAGGCATTCCGGCTATTGACTGATCCGAAGGAGCGACATACGGCCCTGAATTTAGGGCGCTCCTCCAGAGCTGGACTGACGCAGCCTCCGGGACTATTAACAGGACACCCCTCCGGGGTTACAACAGAATACTACTTACACCGCCTGTTCAGCATAGTACTTACACCGCTTGCTCAGCGGGTAGAGCGTTGGGGCGATGGCCGGTTAACAGTCTATCCCTCCGGGGTATACCAGAATACGCCTACACCGCCTGCTGGTTCATGTATTCTTTCGGCGAAACGCCCGTCATCTGCTTGAACGTCCGCTGGAACGTGGCCTGGGAATTGAAACCGCATTCGAAAGCAATACCGGTGAGCGTCAGGTTGGAACTGGCCGCATCGTTCAACCGGCGTTTCACTTCCTCCACCCGGTATTCATTCACGAACGTATTGAAACTCTTGCCACGGTGCTGGTTCAGAACCGCCGAAATTGTTTTGGCCGGAAGCTGCAAATGCCGCCCGACTTTCTCGACCGTCAGCTCCGGGTCGAGATAAAGCGCATCGATTTCCATCGCTTTGCGTAATCCGCTCGTGGTTTCCTGAATCAGCTCGTCGGGTAAAACCACCGGACTGGTTTTACGAACGGGCTCGGGCAGAACCGGGTTGCGGGCATGAATATACCCGCCCAATCCCAGCCAGTAAATCATAATCGCAATCGGAATATAGAGCGGATACCAGCCAAACGCATCCAGAAGGGCATTACTGGTTTGGGGGATAATATACGGAACCAGATGAAGAAACCAGATCGTTTGAAAGGTCGCAAAAACCAGGAGCAACTGACGCACCCAGCGCACACTCGCCCGTTGTTGCGCCGTTTTATCGGAATTTGCCTTTTGAAACCGGCCCAGCCAGCGGTAGGCCACCATCACGTAAATCGTCACCGAAATCCAGCGCGGAATGTCCGCATACTTATCATACTCGTCCATCAGCCACCCTACTTTCCGGTTGTCACTGTGTTCAAATACGCCAAACAGCAAGCCAAACAGGAAAATCCAGGCCATAATCTTACTCCCGCAGTCGATGATAACCGGCCAGAAATGCCGCCGTTCGCGTTTCCCCAGCCGAAATTCGGAATCCAGCAACGCGCGGGTGTAAAAATAAATCAGCGGGCCGAACGGCATGGCAATAATCAGCGGTACGAAATCGACAAACAGATTGATCCACGGGTTCATAATCGGAATCCCAACCGCCAAACTGGCCGAAGCCAGCAAAGCCACCAGCGTAGCCAGCAGCCGGTTCGGGAGCCGATTGCCTTTCCGGTTGAACCACAACAACGTCGCCAGGATAAACCCCTGCGCCGTGCCCAGCAGAAGAATCAGATCCAGAGGAGGAATAGTCATACGGCAAATTACCGAAAAGATTGACATCGCTCAATAGATTCCCATTGCCATTTTTACCAAAAAATAAACCCGCCCTCTGCGAAGAGAAGACGGGTTTGGATTGATATATCGCTCCGAATTAGCCCCGGCGGCCGTATCCGGTATTCTTGCGGTCGAACCGGTTGGATTGTTGAAAAGCGAACCATTTCTCACGTTGTTTCGGCGTCAATACGTCCAGAATTTCTTTCTGTTTCTGGGCCTGAAAACGTTGGTATAGCTGCGGATTTCTGCTTTGCTGGCTGAAATTTTCGCGGCTGTCATACCGGTCTTCGATGCGCTTCAATTCTTTTTCCTGTTTGCGTGACAGATTCACCACCGCGTCCAGTCGGTCGATTTTGATGTCTTCCTTCACATCGTCGTACCGGGAATTGGAAGGCGTATTATAAGGTGCCGGATTGCGGTTGGTGTTGGGATTGTATCCGCGTTGGGCCATTGAAACACCGATGCTTAAAAGGGCTACAGTTGCGAGGGATAAGATTGTCTTTTTCATGATTTTGCTGGTTTATTTGTTCGTTACTGAAGGTTAGAGGCACAATCCGGCACGGCGTTTAACGAACTTTTCGACCAGTCGACCGGGAGCCGGTTTTACCCGATAAGCCGGGCGGTTTCACCGATAAGCACCGTGTAACCTGTAACCTGTGGGCGTAAGTTGTTTACTCAACCCGACAACTTACCAGATGCCGCTGGCAGTAGGGACGTCCGATCACCAACTTTATATGGCAAAGGCTTGTCAACGGCGATCCCATCGCGTATATTGATCCCGCCTTCGCCCAACGGTTAAAAAACTGATTACTACGGCCTAAGCTCCACCGAAACTACCCTTATGGAAGCGTTTTTACTCGTGATTGTCATTGTGCTGATCCTGGTTGCCTACAGCCGGTTTGCGGATGTCAAACAGCTGATTCAGCGGCAAAGTGATGAAATCAGCCAGTTGCGGGCCGATTTCCAGGAATTCCGGGCCGCTGCCGGGCCGGTCGATCCCTCCGCGAAGCCCACGATGCTGGATGAACGGGGAGCAATCATTGACATTCCCGACGAAATTCCCGCTCCCACGGTCGTTCGGCCCGAACCAGCTCCGGCACCAGCGCCCGTGGTGGAGCAGCCGGAAAGCCGGACCGAAAACATTCTTCCTCCGCCCATTCCCAAAGACCTCGCCGTGCCGCCGATGCCGGTTTTGCCAACGCCCCCGCCGGTTCGGGCCGAGCCGCAACTCTCGTTCTTCCAGCGGTTTCTGCGCGACAACCCCGATCTGGAGAAATTCATCGGCGAAAATCTCATCAACAAAATCGGGATCGGCATTCTGGTTCTGGGCATTGGCTATTTTGTCAAGTTTGCCATCGATCAGGACTGGATCAACGAAATTGGCCGGGTGTTCATCGGCATTCTGGCGGGCGGATCGCTCATTGGCGTTGCGCACCGGCTCCGCAAATCGTTCGGGGCTTTCAGTTCCGTGCTGGTCGGCGGTGGTCTGGCGGTTCTCTATTTTACGATTGCCATCGCCTTCCACGATTACCACATTTTCAGCCAGACGGTGGCTTTTGCACTGATGGTGGTCATCACCGGTTTTTCCATTCTGCTGGCCATTTCCTACGACCGCGTCGAACTGGCGGTGGTGTCGCTGGTGGGCGGTTTTGCCACCCCGTTCATGGTCAGCTCCGGCGAGGGCAACTACGTGGTTTTGTTTACCTACATCCTCATTCTGGACGTTGGCATGCTGGTGCTGGCGTATTTCAAAAAGTGGAATCTGGTGCACATCGTCGCCTACGGTTTCACCGTTTTGCTCTACGGCGCGTGGCTGTCGGACAGCATTCTAGAAAACAAACCGCATTATCGCGGTGCCCTGGTTTTTGCCACCCTCTTTTACGCCGTCTTCCTGGCGATGAATCTGATCAATAATCTGAAAGAAAAAACCCGGTTTTCGGCGCTGGAAATCAGTTTGTTGCTGAGCAATACCGCTTTCTTCTTCGCAGCCGGTATGGTAATTCTGGCCCATAGCGGCCATCAGGCGTATCAGGGTTTGTTTACGGTGGCCCTGGCCATTGTCAATTTTGGACTGGCCGCGTTTCTCTACCGGCGGCAGTCCGTCGACCGCACCCTGATTTATTTGCTGATCGGCCTGGTCATTACGTTCGTGAGTCTGGCGGTGCCGGTGCAACTGGAAGGCAATTTCATCACCATGTTCTGGGCGCTGGAAGCCGTGCTGCTGCTTTGGCTGGCACAGAAATCCGGTCTGACGCTGGTTTCAACGGCCTCGGTGCTGGTTTTGGGCCTCATGCTCGTGAGCCTGGGCATGGACTGGGCGGATCTCTACGGTGGTGTTGTAACCGCTCCCCTCCCGATTATCCTGAACAAAGCGTTCATTACCAGCGTAGTATCCATTGCTGGATTGCTGGGTGTCAACCGGTTATTGAATACGCAGACCGAGCCTTTCCGGTTCTGGATCGGGCAACTGGAAGTGGCCGGTTACCGCCGGTTTCTCCGCTTCATCACGGTATTGGTTCTCTACCTGAGCGGTTTGCTGGAACTGGATTATCAATCGGCGATCCGCCTGGGATTTGGTCCCAACCAAACCATTCTGCTCGGCTGTTACAACTTGTTTTTCCTGGCCGGATTGCTGTTCAATGCCCAGCGGGTGGGCAAACGGGGAACGCTCTGGGTTGCCGTCGGTCTCGGATTAATCGGCATCATCGCCTATCTGTCAACGTATAGCCCGGCGACGATGACCCTGCTGAACGACTATTATTTAAGCAACGAACCGAGTTTAATCGGCTTTCCCTTTCATTATGCCAGTGTCCTTTTCACGCTGCTCATTTTGTGGCTCATCGACCGAAACAAAACCCTGCTGGCACCACTTCCGCCCATCGTGCTCCGGCTCTGGCCGTGGTTTATGGGGTACGTGATCGTGTATCTAGCGACGTCGGAACTATTCGCGCACGTCATTTATTTTAGTTTTGCAGGATCGAAAACCGGCGGTTTTGTCGGCCAGCCCGCTCTGGTGCGTTTTGACGACCTGCTGACCCAGACCAATAAAGTGGGCCTGCCGATTCTGTGGGGCGTTTGTGCGTTCGTTTTTATGTGGATTGGGCTTAACCGCAAAAACCGCCAGCTCCGGATTCTGTCCCTGAGTCTGTTTGCGCTCACCATCCTGAAGCTGTTCATCTACGACATTCAGGGCATTTCGGAAGGTGGAAAAATTGCCGCGTTCATTTCGCTGGGCGTCCTGCTGCTGATTATTTCGTTCATGTATCAGAAAATCAGAAAGTTAATTCTTACCGACGACGCCAATGCGACGCATGAACCGGTTTCTTAGTCTGACAACGGCGCTCCTGTTTTTTTGGCTGGGAGTCAGGGGACAAGCCGCTGAATATCGGGCGCGGATTTTGCCGGTAAAGCAATCCGGGTATTACCGGATTCTGCTGCCACCCGCGGTGGTTGGCCGATTGAATGCCGACAAAACCGACATTCGGATTTACGATGGCAAAAACCAGGAAATACCGTATCTGCTGACGCAGGAACAGCCCGGACAGAAAACACAATTCAAAGACTATGAGCTTGTTACCAGGATCACCTCCAAGACGTCAACGAAACTGGTGCTTCGGAATGCGACCAAAAGTCCGATCAATTCCCTCGGTCTGCTCATCAAAAACACGAACATCCGCAAAAAAGCCCGGCTCAGCGGCAGCAACGACGCCAAAACGTGGTACGGTATTGAGGACGACTATCTGCTTGAACCGGTCGCCAGCAGCCAGACAACCTCCGAAGCGAAAATCCTCGATTTTCCGTTGAGCGATTACGAATACTATCAACTGGAAATCAACGACTCCCTGAGTGCTCCGCTGAATATTCTTAAAGCGGGCTATTATGAAACGATCCCCGAAGCGGGTACTTATTCGGAGATTCCCGGCCTTTCGTTTACACAGATCGACAGTTCGGATCATAGAAGTTATGTCCACATCCGTTTTCAGACCCCGGCCCGCCCGGACAAACTGACGCTAGCCATCCAAGCGCCATCGCAATACCGGCGGAGTGCGGAACTGGTCCAACGCCGGATTCGAACAGGCCGCCGGGGCCGGAAACGGATCGTTTTCGAAACGCTCCGGGCTTTTGAACTCAATTCGCAGGACAGCCTGCACACGGTTTATCTGCCTGCTCTTCAGACGGAAGACCTGTATGTACTAATTGATAATCAGAACAATATCCCGCTGACCATTGGAAGTCTGAAAGCCCAGCAGTTAACCACCTACTTACTGGCCGAACTGAAACCGGGAGGATCCTATCACCTGTCTTTTGCCAGTCCCGGTGTTGGCGCACCTGCGTATGATCTGGTGTATTTTAAGAACAAAATACCGGACAAGTTACCCATCATTCAGGTGACAAACGTCGGCCCCGTTTTGGAGGCACAAATGATCACCCACTCGTTTTTTAGCGAAAACCGCTGGCTGATCTGGGTGGCCATCGGGCTGGTTCTAATCCTACTAAGTTACTTTTCATATCAAATGGTGACCGATATGAAAAACCGGTAGTTCGTTGCAAATACTACCAAAATTTCTCTTACCCATTGATCAAAGCAACAAGCCTTTTACCCCGGAGGGATTGACTGCCAATAGAATAGAACAGGCCATCCATTTCTGATAGCTCCGGAGGAGCGGCCTGAGCTAAACGAGGACGCTCCTCCGGAGCTTCGACTACGCAGGGCTCATTTTTACTAGTAACAGCAAACCCCTCTGGGGTAGTGCAGGCCAAACTGGAGCTTAAGCATTTTTGTCAAATCCAAAGGCTAGACCTTTGAACCTGGAACCACACACTGAAGGGATTTGCTATTAATGGAATCGTCAGGTGAGGGGCACAAAAAAAGCAGCGATCTCTTTCCGCCGTATCCCGAAGAGGTGTGCTGTCAATGGGAAAGTCAGCTAGTAGCACTAAAAGAGCAGCGATCCCTTTCCATATCCCGCAGAGGTTTGCTGTCAATGGGAACGAGTTAGGTGGGGGCATTACCAGAATAGCCAACCCTTTCCAATCGTATCCCGGCGGGGTTTTCTGTCAATGGAAAAGTCAGCTAGTAGCATTACAAGAGCAGCGATCTCTTTCCAATCGTACCCCGGAGGGGTTGGCTGTCAATAGAATAGACCAGGCTATCCATCTCCGATAGCTCCGGAGGAGCGCCCTGAGCCCTGATTAGGACGCTCCTCCGGAGCTTCGACTACGTAGGGTTCATTTTTACTAGTAACAGCAAACCCCTCCGGGGTAGTGCAGACCAAACTGGAGCTTAAGCATTTTTGTCAAATCCAAAGGCTAGACCTTTGAACCTGAAACCATACACTGGGGATTTGCTGTTAATGGGATCGTCGGGCGAGGGGCACCAAAAAAGCAGCGATCTCTTTCCAATCGTACCCCGGAGGGGTTTGCTGTTAATAGAATAGAACACGTCATCCATTTTCGATAGCTCCGGAGGAGCGGCCTGAGCCCTGATTAGAACGCTCCTCCGGAGCTAAATTGATTCGCTGAATCTGAAGACTGTTAACAGCAAACCCCTCCGGGGCAAGTGCCCGACCGCCAATAAAAATACTTTTCATTCTAAAACAAAAAACTCAGTATAATTGGCCGTAAGACGGGTTTTATCCCAAAACGCACGTCATGAAAATCGTTGTTAACGCCTTTTTTTTCGCAGGAATTGTCACTATTTGCCTGGCTTTCAGGCAGGATAAACCGCCCCGCCTAACCTTGTTTCTGCTCATTGGGCAGTCGAATATGGCGGGTCGCGGCACACCCGAAGCTGAAGACCAACAACCGAATCCGCACGTCTGGATGTTCACCAAAGAGCTGACCTGGGTTCCGGCCCGCGATCCAATGCACTTCGACAAACCCGCCGTGATCGGCGTTGGGCCGGGCTTATCGTTCGCGAAACGGCTTTCGGCAGCTGATCCCAATCTGAACATCGGGCTGGTTCCCTGCGCCGTGGGCGGTTCGGGAATCGATGTCTGGAAACCGGGGGCCTACTACGAACCGACCCAGTCATATCCGTACGACGATGCGTTGCGCCGGGCCCGAAAAGCCCTCGAAAATGGGCAACTGGGCGGTTTTATCTGGCATCAGGGGGAATCCGATTCCAGTCCGGAAAAGGCCTCCGCTTACGGGGAAAAACTGGCCGGACTGGTCCAGTGGTTTCGGAAAGACCTGAACGCTCCCAACGTGCCGTTTGTCGTCGGAACGCTGGGCGATTTCGTCGTAAAACGCAATCCCAGCGCCGGAACGATTAATGCGACCCTGCAACAGGTGACCCAGCGCATTCCAGATTCCTATTGTGTGCTGGCCACCGGTTTGACCGACAAAGGGGATTCGACCCACTTCGATACGCCCTCTGCCCGGACGTTAGGCCAGCGGTATGCTGACGTCTTCATTCAGCATAAATTAGTAAAAAAATAACCGCGCCCAACGCCCTCATCCCGTTTCTTTATGCAACGATTGGTCATCTTTATTCTATTTGTGTTGACATCCGGCCTTGCTAAAAGTCAACTCCTGAGTGATTCCATTTTGATTGAGGGGCATTATCGAACCTTTCATTTTTTGAAGCCGGCCAGACCCGGGTCGACGCTGATTTTTGCGCTCCACGGCTCGGGCGGAAACGGGCAGGGCGTTCGGAATGGTGCCAAAAAACTGGAAGAAATAGCCCCCACCGAAAATCTGCTGCTGGTGTATCCCGACGGCTATAAAAAGTACTGGAATGAGTGCCGCAAAACCGCCCAGTCGGCCGCGAATCTGGAAAACATCAACGACAACGCGTTTTTTGGCGAAATGATCAGCTACTTTCGTAAAAACTACCAGATTGATTCCAAGCGCGTTTTTGCAGTCGGAACCTCCGGCGGAGGGCACATGGCCTACAAGCTGGCGTTGACAATGCCCGACCAGTTTCGGGCGATTACGGCCCTCATTGCCAATTTACCCGACACCAACAACCTGGATTGTGCCGAAAAACGGCTGGCGATTCCCGTGATGATCGTGAACGGAACGGCGGATCAAACAAACCCCTATGATGGTGGAGAAGTGAAAACGAACGGTATTAGTCTGGGACTGGTGCGGTCGACGGACCGGACGTTCCGGTACTGGTCGGAACTGGCTGGCTATCAAGGCATTCCTAAGAAAACGCTGCTGCCGGATACCGACCCGAACGATGGCAAAACCATTGAGCGGTATACCTACCGGGAAAAAGGCAAACCCGAGGTTACGCTGCTGAAAGTGCTGGGAGGCAAGCACGATTACCCGAATGATATCAATGTCTATCTGGAAGCGTGGGCCTTTTTTAAGCGGCAGATGCAGTGACCGATCGTTTTTTTAAGCACTTTTAGTTTGTGAACACCAAGTCAACGGCTTCCCCGGTTTCCTTCTCATCCATCCGCGCCCTGGCCGCCCGGGCGGGGTTAGACTGGTTTTTGCTGGCGCTGCTGAGCATGATCGGTCTGGCCTACCTCTGGCCGACACCCGGTATTCTGGAAGGGCCGTTCTCGTTGTCCAATCTGGCCAATCTGGGCGTTTCGGTCATTTTCTTTTTCTACGGGCTGCGGCTCAGTGGCGACAAACTCCGGGCGGGGCTGAGCAACTGGAAACTTCACCTAACCATTCACCTGACCACTTTCGTTGTCTTTCCGCTGGTGGTTTGGGCCGCGCTTTCGGTGTTCGGAACCGACGAAACCCGCTTGCTGTGGCTCGGTGCGTTTTACGTCGCAGCCCTGCCCTCGACGGTTTCGTCGTCCGTCGTCATGGTTTCGATTGCGGGGGGTAACATTCCGGCAGCTATTTTCAACGCCAGCATTTCCAGCCTGATCGGCGTGTTTCTGACGCCTTTGTGGATGGGTCTCTTTCTGTCGACCGGGTCGGGCGATTACGATCTGGCGGGCGTGATTGGCAAACTGGCGTTACAGGTCATTGCGCCCGTTGTGCTGGGTATTTTACTCAATCGCTGGCTGGGCACCTGGGCCGAACGCTACAAGAAAGCGCTGAGCAATTTCGACAAAATTGTCATTCTGATGATCGTTTACACCTCGTTTTGCGAATCCTTCGAGCGTCGGATGTTCCAGAGCCTGACGGTTTTGGATTTGCTGGTGCTGGGGGCTTGCATGTTGTGCTTGTTTTTTCTGATCTACGGTTTTGTCAATCTGATCAGCCGACTGCTCGGCTTCAACCGCGAAGACCGGATTACGGCACTGTTCTGCGGCTCCAAAAAATCGTTGGTGCAGGGCAGCGTGATGGTAACGGTTTTATTTCCGGCCAACGTCGTCGGCATTGTGCTGCTGCCCATCATGATGTACCACGCTTTGCAACTGATTGCCGCCAGTGTGCTGGCGCAGGCGCTGGCCCGGCGAAGTTGAGGGATCTCGCACCCATTTCCTGGATCGGCAGAACGGGATGTTTTAATTTTCGACGATCGCGCCCGGCAAAACCGTGAAAGAAACCGCCCTCACGCATCGAACCCAAAGTTGGCCCGAACTACCGGACGATGCCAGCGGCAAGAAAAATAATAGCCCGGCCCTGTCCTGTTTGCCAGATCTGAATTGTCATTGAGTTGTAATCTACCTTTAAAACTCAAATCAAATGGACGAATTCATTTTAATTTTCAGACACGAAGACGCCAGCGGCCGGGTCTCACCGGAACAGATGCAAACCTGGATGAAGCAAACGATGGATTGGATTGGCGGTATTGCCGCCCAAAACAAATACAGCGGAGGCAACGGGTTGCCGTTTCAGGACGCCCGGGTTGTCAGACCCAACAATGTGGTGACCAACGGCCCTTTCGGTGAGATCAAGGAAACCATCGGCGGTTATACCATTGTGAAGGCCGACTCCCTTGACGAAGCGGTCGAATTTGCGAAGGGTTGCCCGGTTTTGCAGGGCGAAGGCAACAGTGTGGAAGTCCGAAAAATTGCCCGAGCCGACGGCGTTTAACCTTAATGATGGCCTCTGCCCGCAAACAGAGGCCATTTTTCACGATGGAGCATCCGGAACTTCTACCGCATCTTTTCCGTACAGAATTCCGAAAAATAACGGCGGTTCTTGGCAAACAACTCGGCGTTGAACACCTGGAAGCGGCTGAGGACATTGCCAGTGAAACCTTCCTGGCCGCCCTCGAAACCTGGTCCTACAAGGGAATACCCGACAATCCGACAGCCTGGCTTTATTCGGTGGCTAAAAACAGAGCGCGAAATTACTTCACCCGAAACCAGCTTTTTACCGATAAAATTGCCCCGAAACTGACCGATTCTCCGCCGGATTTTGGGGAAGTGGAGATTGATTTTTCCGACAAAAACATCACGGACAGTCAGTTGCAAATGGTCTTTGCGGTTTGCCATCCGTCCATTTCCGTAGAAGCCCAGATTGGTTTAGTACTCCGTATTCTCTGCGGTTTCGGGATCGACGAAATCGCCAATGCGTTTTTAACCAACAAAGAAACCATCAACAAGCGGCTTTTTCGCGCCAAAGAAAAGCTGCGGCTCGAAAAAGTTGCGATTGAATTCCCGAACGAACGGGAGATCAACAGCCGGCTGGAAACCGTTCTAATGGCGTTGTATCTGCTCTACAACGAAGGCTATTATTCTGAAAGTCAGGACCGGATTTTGCGGGAGGACCTCTGTCTGGAAGCCATGCGGCTGACGTATTTGCTGATCGAAAATCCACCAACCAACCGGCCGGCCGTCAATGCGTTGCTGGCTCTAATGTGTTTTCATTCTTCCCGATTTCCGGCCCGAAAGGATGAAAAAGGGGAAACCGTGTTGTATCAGGATCAGGACGAAACACGGTGGAATCAGGCATTGATTGCCAAAGGCGGGTATTTTCTTCACCGGGCATCCCAGGGAAATACGCTCTCAACCTACCATCTGGAAGCCGGCATTGCCTATTATCACACCATTAAAGCGGATACGAACGAAAAGTGGGAACGCATTTTGCAGCTCTATAATCAGTTGCTCCAGATCGCGTATTCTCCCATTGCGGCTCTCAACCGGACGTTTGCCCTCTCGAAAACCAACGGAAAACCGGTGGCCATCCGGGAAGCCGAAAAGCTGCAATTAACCGACAACCCGTATTACTATACGTTGCTCGGTGAGCTTTACACGGATCTGGATACCGACAAAGCAAGAACGAACTACCAGACGGCTTACGCATTGGCTCGAACGGAAACGGACAAAAAAACGATTCAGAAGAAAATCGAGAAGCTTTAGCCCCCTGCATCCGGAAATGAACCTGTTTAGCTGGTTTTTTTGCACTTTCGTAGTTAATTTCAACCGGCATTACGTGCAGCACAATTACCCCTGATGATGAAAGGAAGCCAGTTGGATTTGTACCTGAGCCTCGGTTATTTTCGGATGCATCAGAATTTGTTTACCTGCCGGTATTTGGTGTTCGACGATACGGTTTTTCCCGTACACTGGCTGCGGTTTACGCTGCCAACCGTCAACTACGGCAGCAAACAGCGCAGTCTGCTTCGGCGCAATACAACGTTTTCCGTTGACGTAAAGCCGTTTGTTCTGACGCAGGAAATCGAAGCGCTTTATGCGATCTATAGAAACTCCGTAGACTTTGAAGCTCCCGAATCCGTCGGATTCTGGCTGTTCAACGGGGAAAGGTACGCCGTGTTCGACACCTACGCCGTTGAAGTGCGGGACGAATCCCGGTTGATTGCCGTCGGTATTTTCGACAATGGTGAGCAGAGTATTGCCGGAATCATGAATTTTTACCACCCGGATTACCGCCGGCATAGTCTGGGAAAATACCTGATGCTGCAGAAAATCAACCACGCGCGGCTCCAGCAGAAATTATATTATTACCCCGGCTACATCGTCAGCAACTACCCTAAATTCGACTATAAACTGTTTCCGGATGAAGCCGCCAGCGAAGTTTTCGATGACAACAGCGGTCAATGGCTTCCCTTTTCGTGGGAAACCGTCAACGTGCTGGCCGCCGATATTCTGGACGAACTGTAGACGTTACTGCGGCCGCTTGAACAAACCGACGTACGCAGCCTTTCCCAGAACATGCCCTTCCATCGCTTTTAAAATACTCAAACGCGTTGCGGAACCCTGCCCGTCGGCACCCGGTTTTACATCGAGTTTGATGTCCAGGGCATAAATTTCAAATACATAGTGGTGCAACGGTCCCGAAGCCGCAGCACCCGGACCGCGATACATCGGTGTGAGCATGTTCACCTGGTAACTGCCATCTGCCAATTGGGCACCGGCCGGAACGCCTTCCGGCAAACTGGTGGCCGTACCCGGTAGGTTCCAGACCAGCCAGTGCAGGTTATCATCCGGCGTTTTGTTACGGGCTACGTCCACATCGTGCATGTGAAGAACAAAACTCTGCGTGCCGGTGGGCACGTTCGTCCAGCTTAACTCCGGCGATGTTCCTCCGCCCGGAACTGCTCCCGGAGCCGCCTGGGAAAACTTGACAGGGATAATCCCGCCATCCGCAAAAGCCGTTGTTGTCAACCGCATCGGCGGAGCTGCGGGTGCTGATGAGGGAGCGGGTTGCTGCGCGAAAGTCAATGAAATTGTGCTGGTTAGCAACAGGAAGGCGATGGCGACTTTTTTCATCTGAATTTCGGATTTGATTTTAGCGTATCGGATCGAAATCTACCAAAAAGTCAGCGAATCGAGCGCAAAGCATGGCGGTTTAACGCCGTTTCTTTTTCAGCGGCCCAAAAACAAAAAAGCGGATGGCTCCGCTTTTTTGTTTTTTATAACCTCACGTGTTCATCAGTACCGGCGACCGTAATAACCTCCCCGATCGTTCCGGCGGTATTGTTGTTGGTAAGCAAATAAACGTTCGCGTTGGAACGGCGTCAATACCGACATCATTTCCTGATTTTTCCGACGCAGCGTATATTGGTAAGCTTGCGGATCCCGGCGTCTGGCGGCTTCCATTTCACGGTAGTCATACCGGTCTTCGATGCGCTTCAGTTGCCGTTCCTGGTGGCGCGATAAACCGACGATGGCGTCCAGCCGGTCAATTTTAATATCTTCCTGAATATCGTCGTAGCGTTGGTTGTTGCCGTAGCGGTCGTTATCGTAGCGGGAGTTAGGAGCCGGATAGCGATCGTTGTCGTAGCCGCGTTGGGCCATTACCGTTCCAGTGCTCAATAAGGCTAAGGTGACGAAAGTAAGGATGGTCGTTTTCATGGTTGGTCGTGTTTTATTTGTTGTAATATGCCTCTTAGAGGGGCAACCCGACCCAACGTTTAATGCGGTTTTGTTTTTTTCTTTCAACACCGGCCGTCCATCGACAAACCGCCTGTTTCTACCGATGAATTCTATTTTTTAGTCGATAAGTGCTACTTAAGTCACCATACGGGTTTACCAACGGCTCAATCAGTCACGCGGTTTTATGCATAGGTAGGGTTGTTAATAGAGGATCGAATTCATCGGCTGCGGTTTTGATACCTTATCTCACACAATCCATGCATTTCACCCGGAAAACTCCGCGCAGGGATGAGGTGGAAACCACCGGCGGTATTGACAGCACAAAAGCACCCGATGATTTTACATCAAAAGTACCAAAGATGACGCCGTACTTCATATCGGTGGCTTTAATTGATCCCTCGCTGATGTAAACTTTCTTGTCGACCAGATACAGGTGGGTATATTCGGTGATCGGATCGGGACGATAGATTATACCCGGATAAGTCTTCGCCCAGGGATAAATCCCCAATGCATCGACTGGCTTGGGGCCAGCCTCCCATTTAATATTCACCGTGCGTTGCCCATTTTCTCCGTCAAGTCCTTTGATACTTCCCCGCAGGTGAGCCCCGGCTTTCGGAAAATGAACCCAGTCTCCCCCACCGGCCTGTAGCGAAATGCCTTCATTGAGTACGTAGATCGTCGAAATCAGTTGAGCAACCTCTTTCCCCGGCGACTTCAACCGGGCAACCACCCGTACCGGATTCGTAGCCGGGAGTTGGCCGGGCGACTGGTAGGTCACTTTCTTCCCGGCGCCAACTACCTTGCCTTCGCCCTGGACTTCCCAGCCATCGATGTAGTCAACGGCGTGCGGTTTCGGTAACGGTCTTTCCTGACCTTTGGGAAAATCTTCCAGTAACCAGTTGATAGAACCCAAGTCGAACAATTCGATGTCGACGGATTGTCCCGGATCGATGGCGGTTAATTCGGGTTCGAGGTAGACGTATTTGAAAAACGTAAAATCCGTGAAGTGGTTGACCTCAATCGAAACCGTATGGTTGGTGGTGTCAACCTGCGTACCACCGACCGCCATCCAGACTCCTTTGGCATTTTGGTACGCGATGCCAAAGGCTTTCGGAAAGGTCCGTCTCCCTTCTTCGGCGGTATACTTCACCGTCATCGTCACCGGTTTGGCAAACTGCTGGCCATCCGGCAGCATCCGATAGCCGTCGCCCACCCCTGCCTCGTTGGTATTGGTGATGGGCTGAACCGATATGTCGACGTCTTTGGTCAGGGCGCCGGCCGGAATGGTCACGGTAAAACGGTCGTCTTCGGCGGTAATCGACCCGCCCGCCGGACCGATGGTTTTCACAACCGCAGTTCCCTGCGGAGTTCCCACCGGCTGAACAGCGCCTTGCTCGACCGGCGTCGGCGGAGCAGGGTCCGGATTGGAAGGCACCGGAGGGGTTAGATCAGTTCCGTCGGGTTTGCAGGCAGCCATAAACAGACAATAGAGCCCTACCCAAATTAATAGGCATGTAATGCGTTTCATGTGTTCAGTAGTTTTTGTTGTTGTGTCGGGAAAGATGATTATCCACCTTTCGGTGTTGCAAAAGTCAGATCACCCGGACGGTTTTCGGCCATGGATTCCGTTTCAACCGAAACAATTCATCCTTCAAGCGGGTAAAAAGATCGACAGGGTGATGAGCTCAGTTCTGAAAGTTGATTTTCTTTCGACCATTTGGGTTCTGATTCGCTATTCACGGGTTGTATCGCAGAGGTAAGCGGAGAAAAAAGGAGTTTAGCAGAGTTTTTAAATAATTCTCCGCTTATCTCCTTTTTCTCCGCTCAACTCCGCGATACAACCGAGAGCACCCATCGGAAGGAAATCCGTCGAATTAGCAACATTCCGCAGTCCTACCGGTTGAGTACTAATCATCGAAGACGAAAACGAAATAACATGAGTGTATCCAACAATAACAGAACCTGGTTGTGGGGACTGGCGGGGCTTGGCGTCGCACTGACGGTCCGGACGTTGTTCAATCAATGGCGCGAAATCGACTTTCAGGGAAAAACCGTTGTCATTACGGGCGGTTCGCGCGGTCTGGGACTGGTTTTGGCCCGGGAATTTGCGCAGGAAGGGGCCAATCTGGCCATTTGTGCCCGCGACGAAGACGAGTTGGAACGCGCCAAAGCAGACCTTGAACTCAACGGTGGACGGGTTTTCACGTATGCCTGCGACATGACGGATAAAGAGCAGGTGACGGCTTTTATTCAAGCCGTGCAACAGGAAATCGGGCCGGTCGATGTGCTGGTCAACAATGCCGGAACGATTCTGGTAACGCCCATCGAACATGCGACGGAAGCGGATTTTCGGGAAGTGATGGAAATCAATTTCTGGGCGGCTTTCCATTCCATTCAGGCGGTTTTGCCCCAGATGCGGGAGCGGAAAGCGGGCCGTATTGTCAACATTGCCTCGTTTGGTGGCAAAGTGTCATTCCCGCACCTGCTCCCCTATTCCACCAGCAAGTTTGCGCTGGTCGGGTATTCTGAAGGGCTACGGACCGAACTGCTCAAAGCCGGTATTTACGTAACAACGG
The DNA here is from genome assembly GCF_003858645.1 of Larkinella knui. Taxonomy (GTDB): domain Bacteria; phylum Bacteroidota; class Bacteroidia; order Cytophagales; family Spirosomataceae; genus Larkinella; species Larkinella knui. The sequence goes on from NZ_RQJP01000002.1 coordinate 158,267, forward strand.
TTTGCCCCGGTCTGATGCGAACGGGCAGTCCGAGAAATGCCTTTTTCAAAGGCCAGAACGAGAAAGAATACGCCTGGTTCAAGATTGGTGATTCGTTACCTATTCTGTCGAAAAGTGCCGTTGAAAGCGCCCGGCAAATTCTGGAAGCCTGCCGCTACGGCCGGGCCGAACTGATCATTTCGCTGCCCGCCAAAGTGGCTGCAGCCGTACACGGGTTTGCACCGGGTTTGACGGCCGAAGTGCTGTCGGTCATCAATACGCTGCTACCCGGCCCGGGCGGTATTGGTGAACAGCGGGCGCTCGGAAAAGACAGCGAGACGTCGGCCACCCGCTCGGTTTTTACGACCTGGACCGACGATGCTGCGGAAGCCAATAACCAGTATACGTGGTAACCGCATTCTGAATCACGACGTTGGGAATGCTTTGGTCTTTGTTCAACTTATCAGTAAGTTGCCGGACGAAAGCATTCCTGAACCGTTCATGAAAACTATTGGTGTTTCCGCACTGGCGATCCTGTTCGCCGTCTTCCTTCCGTCCTCCGCTGTCAGCCAAACCGCTTCCACCAAAAAGGGAACCGTTGAACGCATAAAAGTGCACGGGAAAGGTCTGGAAGGCAATTTATCCGGCGATTCGCCCGACCGCGACGTCTCGGTTTATCTACCGCCCAGTTACAAAACCGACAAAAACCGCCGGTATCCGGTGTTGTATCTGCTGCACGGTTTTACCGACAATGCGGATCAGTGGTACGGTTTTACCAGGCATTGGATCAACCTGCCGGAAGTGGTCGACAAGGCCTTTGCCGACCCCGCCGTGCGCGAGATGATCATTGTGACGCCCAATGCCTACACCAAATTTTTCGGCAGTTTTTATTCCAACTCCGTCACCACCGGCAACTGGGAAGCGTATGTGGCGCAGGAATTGGTGGGCTACATCGACAGCCATTACCGGACCCTTGCGAATGCCGCCAGCCGGGGATTGACGGGCCATTCGATGGGGGGCTACGGCACCATTCGCATCGGTCAGAAATACCCGGAGATTTTTTCAAGTATCTACCTGCTGAGCCCCTGCTGCATGAGCGCCAACCTAGCTGCCAACCGGAACGAAGCCGCGGCAGCCCGGATGGAAGTCATCAAAAGCATGGAGGAACTGGAGAAAGCCGATTTCGGCACCAAGGCGGCTTTTTCAACGGCCGCAGCCTGGGCTCCCAACCCCACCAAACCGCCTTTTTACCTCGATCTTCCGGTAAAAGACGGGCAACCGCAGCCGGGTATTCTGGTAAAAATGGCGGCTAATGCTCCGCTCGCCGTGATCGATCAGTACATTTCCAATTTGAAGAAGCTACACGCCATTGCGTTCGATGCCGGATCGAAAGACGTGGGGATTGCGGCCAGCAATAAAGTGCTGGACAGCGTTCTGAATGATTACCAGATCAAGCATACCTACGAAGAATACGAGGGCGACCACATCAACCGGATTGGCGAACGCATCGAGAAAAAAGTGTTGCCATTCTTTTCGGAGAACCTGTCGTTCGACCAGCCCAGACGCCGGTAATTTCAACCGTCCTCTACCAGATCCAACCAGCAGCCGACTTTAAAAAGAAGGCCTGGCCATTGCTTAAACCGCCCGGTTTGCCAAGTCAGCATCCGGCCATAAATAACCACCGGAATGTACCAAAAAAGCCGCCAAAACGCTCACTGGAGCACTCTGGCGGCTTTTTTAGCTTTTTTTAGTCTCCTATTTTTTTGTTGAATCCTGTTTCAATTCTCTATAATCCTGACGGGCCGAATCCAGTTCAGTCTGTTCCTCCTGAACATCACTGCTGTCACCTTCTTTCTGAGCTTCAATGACGTCTTTGTACTCGTCACCGACTTTATCGGCTTTTTGTTCCGTTTTCGATTGACAGGCCACTTGAGTAGAGGCTGCCAGCAGGGCCAGAGAAAGCCCGCAGATCCATTGTTTCGTTTTCATACGTTGAAGAATTGCTTTTGAAAATAACCGCCTGCGCGCGGGTTTGTTTAAAATGCCGCATTTTCGCACAAGGCCAAAACCGGAGTCGAAACCCCAATCAAGTCGGTTTGCGCCCGTTTCAGGAATCAAATATACCAGTTCATGACACCCGGAATTGATTACCGGGTGCGCGCCGTGTTAAGTTTGCAACGAACAATAAACAACGACACTGATGAAAAATGTACTGATTCTCTTATTGGCACTGGTTACGTTTGCTTCCTGTAAAAAAGATTCTGAAAAAGGAGAAGTAACGCCGAAAGACCCGGCCACCGCCGTTGCGGGAACCTACAAACTGAGTTCGTTTGCGTACGAAGTAAATGGCAAGAGTGTGGTCACCTACAAAACGTTACCGGTAACCCAGCAAGGTGTAACGGTGTCGGCTACGGCCGAAATGGAAAAAACCTCGGACGGGACCGTTTCGCTGGTTCTGTTGCTTAAAGCAACCGGCGAGGACGATCAGCAACTGGATCTGGGCGAATACGAAGTCAAAGCCAACGGAGCCAATTACGGCCTATTCAGCGACGGCGGCTCCCAAATTGCCGAAATCAAAGCCGGGAAGCTGGTTTTTGAAGCTTCCGGAACCTCGGAAGATGGTTCGGTTGAAATCCGGTTTGAAGGTAAAAAATGATAAGCAGACGCCCCCTGGGGAAAACCGGGGGCCTGTTTGCCGCCACAGACTGGTTTTTCCGAATAGCTCCGGCGGAGCTATTCGGAAAAACCAGCACTTCGTTCTAATGCAACTGCCCGTTCAGATTCCGGTCGGGTTTAGGAGCACGGTGTTTACCCGCTGGCTTCGAAACCTGCTCCAAGGCCCGGCGAATGCGCAGATTCTTTTTCAGTGCTAAAAACCGGTCGACCATCTGCTTGCCTTCCGGTTCTCCGGACTGGCTCAGGTAACGGACGATAAACAACGACAGGTCGGGAACGCCAGCGGTCAGCATTTTCTCCATCACCACCCGCCCCACTTCCGGCGAAATCGTATGAATCGCCTGGAGGGCCTCACACCGAATCACGTTTTCTTCGTGGTCCGTTTGGGCCAGCCGCATTAGTTCGTCGATCGTTTCAACGCTCTTGTGTTTCCCCAGCGCGTAAATGGCCTGTTTTCTCAGGAGCGTATTGACCGAAAACCGCTCGGTGGCCATGACTTTCAGCACCTGAATTTCGGGTTCACTGAACGTCAGGTCCAGCGGTTTGCTGAAAGCGCAGGAGCCCGACATGAGTTTTTGGTTGAGATCCATCCGGATTTTGATGGCTTCGAATTTATCCAGTTCTACCAGGCGCGAAGGCCGGGTTAGGGGTCTTGTAGTTTCCATGTTGACTAAAGTGACAGGTTAAACAAATACCATAAAGCCGTGGGGCATCATCGTCCGGTACTGATCGTAGTTCAGGCTGGCCCCCCGAACCCCGGTATTGGAGCGCATCAGATTATTTGTATCCTCCAGGTGTGATAAACCCAGGTAATGGCCGACTTCGTGGCCAATCAGTTTACTCAGTACATCGGTATTGAGTCGCCGGACGCCGAGGGCATCCGTAAACCCGGTTTTCTCAACCGCTACGCCATCCTCGTTGCCGGTTTTCGACGTTGGGCCCGGAATGTCACCCGCGTATCCGTTGTACGTGTTCCAGTTAAAACTCTGACAGACATACACATCCACAAAATCATTGGGCACCGACCAGTCGCTCAGCAGGTTCCTGAATTCGCTTTCACTATCGAGAGTCGTATACCCGCCCGCCAGCGAATTGTTGATGATGTAGCGCTGAACACCGCGCAACGTAATGTCGCGCTGCTCATAAATCTGGCGCATGATGTCGACCGCCGTATACAGATCGATGTGCTCCTGCGAGCCAAAATCACCCACTTTAATGATGTTGACGCCGTAGGCCAGCATCACCCGGCAGGTGATCTGGCCCGTAATGACCCGGCCGTCGGTTGCTTCCATCCGGATTTCCAGCGCCAGATCTTCCTTGCTGTGGTACTTGTTGTAAATACCGCTGCCAACCGGCGAGCTAAACCAGAACGAGCCCTGCCAGGTGGAAAAAGCCGGAACCACCGGATTGCTGGACAAGTCAAAACCGCCCGACTCGACCAGCGAGCCACTGCCAACACCACCGTCCCAAAAACTCCAGTTGATTCTCCGCTTCATGGTGACCGACGCAGCGTCTCCGTTGGCAATGGTCACCAGACATTCGGTCAAAAAAGTGTTGCTGGCCGATTGAAAAGCGCCCCGTGCGCTCCACGTGCCCGTTACGGTCGCGCCCGCCGGAGCCACCTGAAGCGACAGCGGATTGGAGGGCAACACGTAAAACGACTTTATGAAAGACGTCTGGCTGCCGTCGCGCCGGTAGAGGTCGATTGTAAACCGCACCAGCCCGACCGGTAACGTGCGCGTTTGGTCAAAAGCAACGGAAACCCGTTTATTCGCCCGGTCTTTCGCGGTCAGTTCCTGCTGGATCGTGAACGGTTCACCCGCCCACTCCACATCGACGGTGACCAGATCAGCCGGGCTTTCGAAGTCGTTGCGAAAACTGACTTCGAGCGCAAAGGGAAGATGGCTGAGCAGGTAGGTGCTTTCCGCTTTCACATCGGCAATTAAAAACCGGGGCATGGCGCGGAAGCTGAAATGACGGTCCATCAGTTCGGCCGTCGAGCGATTTACCGTGCCGGTTTGACGCAGCGCTTTTTGCAATTCTTCCGTTCCGGCAACCTGCCGGGCCAGCTTCTGTAATTTGGTCCCTTCTGAGGTAGAAAGCCCGAATCGTCGGGTGATTTCATCCACCGAATCCCGGGCAAAATCGGGCATCTGAAAGGCTGGGGTGTCACTTAGGGAGAAGGCGTTTCCCGGTGCGGTGCGGAGAAAAGCCGACCGCACGGATGTTTCAATCGTTTCCATAAAGTGCAGATAATAAGGTAGTGCAATAGTGCTCTGCTAAAGTATACGGCAACGATCACGAATTCCAGCGGGCAAGTACGGCTTTACCGGCGTATAACTACCTGATTGAGCGAAAGGTAAGTCAATGCCGGCGTACCCGGTTTTCCACATCCAGCAAGGTCCCGGGTTTGAAAAAGACGGGGTCGGATGAATCGTTTAGGCTACTTGGTTCCGGGTTTGAAAACATGCCGGTGTGCCGTGGTTAAAGCATCCCGAAGCGTTTCTTCTTCCACTTTTTCCAATTCCACAAACGTCCAGCCCTGTTTTCCCCATTTGTTGGGAACCGGATAAATAACCGTTTTATCAAAAGCCGTAAAAACCGACTGGTCGATTTCCGAAAACTTCAGACACGCCCGTTTTTGCTTTTCGGTCAAGGTGGCAAAAATCTTCTTTTTAACCCGAAAGGAGGCCTTTTCAACATGAGGAAGCTCGACGGTTTCGGGAAGCGACAACGCTAATTTCCGGAATGACTCAGTGGTTACCATTGCGAAGGTGCGGTTTTTAAAAGACAACTGTACACAGTGCGTTATCTTGTCTGACGGACTCCCTATTTTGAGAGCAGGTTCTTTGGAGTCCGTTGAAAAGCTTTTTCTTTTCAAACAGGTTGTTGAAAAGTGGACGAAAAATAAAGAAATAAACTTAAATTTGCGCCCCTTTATCCAATCAAAGCCGTGTAGTCCTGCTTTGGTCAGGTTCATTACCTGATCGAAAACCGGCTTTGCCTGTAGTATCTGAGCAAAACCGGTATGTCAACACTCTCCTGCGGAATCGACTTTGGCACCTCCAATTCCAGCATAGCCCTTGCCCATGACCGTCAAATCAGCCTGGTTCCGGTTGAGCAAACCCATGTCACCATTCCCAGCGCCATTTTTTTTCAGCGCAGCGACAACAAAGCTTTTTACGGCCGAATCGCGGTTAACTTATTCTTCGACCGGCAGCAGGGCCGTTTTATGCGCAGCCTGAAGCGGGTTCTGGGCACTTCGCTCATGAAGCAGGGCACCGTGGTGAACGGCACGGTAATGAATTTTTCCAGTATCATTGCCTCTTTTTTAAAAACGATCAAGTCGAAAGCGGATGCCGTTGCCGGTCAGGAAATTGAAAATGTGGTGATGGGCCGCCCGGTTCACTTCGTCGATCATTCGCCGGAATCCGACGCACAGGCACAGGCCGAACTGAAAGAAATTGCCCGGCGGATTGGCTTCAAGCACATCGAATTTCAGTTTGAACCCATCGCTGCGGCTTTTGCGCACGAAGCCCGGCTGACCGGCGAAAAACTGGCGATCGTCGCCGATCTGGGTGGGGGAACGTCCGATTTTACCGTGATCCGGTTGTCGAATCAATCCGTCCATAAGTCGGATCGGTCCCAGGACATTTTAGCCAATACCGGGGTTCGGGTTGGTGGTAACGATTTCGACAAGGACCTGAGCCTGGCGGCTATTATGCCCGAACTGGGTTATCGGAGTACGTACGGCGACAAGCTGCTCGAAGTTCCCTTAAAACCGTTTCATGACCTCGCAGAATGGAGCAAAGTGAATTTTCTGTATACGCCCAAACTCATCATGCAAACCCGGCAGTTGCTCCATCAATCGCACGACAAAAAGCGGTATAAGCGGCTGGTAAGCGTGCTTGAGAACGAAACCGGACACGCAGTTCTGGCCGCCACTGAAGGGGCAAAAATCGCTCTTACGGCTCAGGATCACTACAATACCCCGTTCGATTTTGTGGAAGAAGCATTTTTTATACCCATCAAACGGACGTTATTTGAAGAGGCTATATCCGGTGAGGTTGAAAAAATCGTCACTTCGGCCACTGCCTGTCTGCGGGATGCCGGGGTCAGCCACCAGGCCATCGACCTGGTTATTCTCACCGGCGGCTCCACCGAAGTGCCGCTGATCCAGGCCGAATTTAAACGGCTGTTTCCGAATGCCGCTATTGCCGACGAAAATAAACTCTCCAGCGTTGGGTTGGGACTGGCTTATGATAGCCAGAGCAAATTTGGCACGGGTGTTCAATCAACTACCGTCGTCCCTTAACACTTTACGGAGTGAATTGGCAAGATGTTTCAAACCGGTAACAAAGAGTAGAAAAGCCCCAAAAATGACTTATGGACTGGCTGGTTAGTATGCGTAGACATACCAAGCTGGATGGAGTTGAAACGGCGCTCTTCATGATTTCCGACTATATTCTTCTACGTTTATGAAACAGTCTTATATCGTTCGAATGGTCGTTTTCGGCTCCCTCCTGGCAGCGTTACTGAGCCTGACCGTGATCGGTTGTATACACGAGCCCAGCTTTCCAAACAGCCCTCAAATTGAGTTCCAGGGTTTTAATCGGTCCACCTTAAAAGGAGGTACAGGCGTTGGTCAGCAGCCAAGAGACTCCGTACTGATTTCAATTACGTTTAAGGATGGGGATGAGGACTTGGGCAACACACTTCCACTCAATGCCCATGATTCAGCGGGTTATATGCAAGCGGGCGGCTGGGGAAATTACAAGATTCGCGCATTTCGACTGGAGAACAACCAATACAAAGAGCAAAGCACCGGTGAAAACAATTTCTTACTTTTTCCCCGTTTAAGCCGGGAGGGGCAAAAAGGACCCATTGAAGGCACAATTGACTTGAAACAAATCTATTATCATGGGCCATCCTTTAAAAAGTATCCTACCAAATACCGAATTCAGATACGGGATCGTGCTTTGAATGGAAGCAATGAAATAGAAACCGACACGATTTCGGTGCCATATCCTTACTAGTCTGTTTCCAGAAAGCCCCCCATAACAAGCCCTATAAACCTGAAAATGGGGTTTACCATGACGGCCGGCCTTTGAGCCGTGGAGTTAGGTAACATTCAGATTTCTGAACGCTGACCTGACATAAACCGCCTTCACCGACGTTTCAGGAAAGCATAAGCCCCCGCCGTTGCCAGCCCGCCGATCAGATACCAGCCGATGGTCATGGCGGCCGTTGCGGTGCTGCGGCTGCTGGGCGCGGTTCCGAGCCCCAGCGGGCCGGGTAGCGTTACGGCTCCAGCCCCCGCAGCCAATCCCAGGGCCGTACCCGCCACCAGAGCATGTTTGGGTTTGGCCAGGCCAACCAGGCTGTAATAGAGGGCATTAGAAACAATATCGCCCCCTAAAGCCCAGGTATGCAGCTCATCGTCAGCGGGTGGCTCGGCATCCGCTTTTTTCATCACTTTCCGGATGGCGCGCATACCCAGAATGTCGGCCCTGGGCGCTTCGTCACTAAATTGGCGGGCCGTTTCGTGGAGAACGGTCAGCACACAGGCCCCAATGAGGCCACTCCCCAGCGACTGGAGGATTTGTTTGTTTCGATCAGCCATAGGTGATTAACTCGCCAGTACACCCAAATGTTACATTCTTTCCAAGCCGCAGACCAGCGGTTTCAGACCACCGGACTGAGAATTGGTATTATCCCATCGGGATGGACGACAGGCGTGCGAGCTTAAGGCACCTTTGCGCCATGAAACTTAACACGTTTATCGCCTATTGGCGCGGTTTAGTACGTAGGTTAGGCCTAGTTTGCCTAAGTGCGGGTTTGTTCACCTGCCAATTGCCGACGATCGAGCAAACCGGTATGTGGGTACCGCCCACGGCCGAGCAGGACCCGGCCCTGCCCCAACTTCCAGTAACCATTGCCGGGCACCGGCGCGTGCTGCATCTGCAAACGTTCGGCCAATCGGACCATCCCGTTGCCTTTGTAGTACCCGGCGGGCCAGGGGCAGATTTCAGGCTAATGATGCCCCTGCAAGCACTTAGCGACCGGTACTACGTCGTGATGTGGGATCCGCGCGGGGCGGGATTATCCGAGCGCGTTACCCGTTCGGAACTGACCATCGACTCGTTTCTAGACGAAATCGACGCGGTTCGGGATGCGCTGGTTCCCGGCAGGCCCGTTACGCTCATCGGGCATTCGTGGGGGGCAAACCTGTTTCTGCGCTACACGGCCCGCCACCCGGAGCGCGTTAGTCAGTTAGTGCTCATCGAGCCGGGCGGGGTGACGAAAGAAGGGAAGAAACAGGAAGCCGGAGGAACCATCAACTGGCCCGACGGACAGGATTTTTTCTGGCAAAACCAACTCCTGACCTCCACCGACCACGCGGCTGCTGACTACAAGGCCATTAGCCTGCTCCCCGGTGCATACCGCAGCTACACCTGCACGGGCGAACGCGTCACCGACGAACCCATGTGGCGGTTTGGAGCTTACCAGTATTATGTACTAACGAAGACCCCGGCGGGCGGTATGTCGGATGAATCGTGGCTGACTGCCTTCCGCCAATTCACCGGTCCCTTACTGATCGTGGCGGGTACGTGTGGGGCCAACCGGACTGATTTTCAGCGCCAGTACGTTCTGCCCAACCTGCCCGGTGCCCGCTTAGAGTCGATTTCGGGTGCGGGTCATATCAGTTTATTCATGCTGTACAAAGAAACCTTGTTACAACGTTTGCGTACGCATTTATTGGCTTACTGATGAACCGAAACCGCTTTCTTCATCCCTCTTTTTTCGGGTTGGCCTTGCTGGTCCTGCCCCTATCAGCCTGCCCGACAATGGCCCAGGGCGTTTTCGGCCTTCGGCTTACCACAAACCAGCATCAGGCTGGCGTTGGGGGCGGGCTGGAACCTGAGCTAACCACGTCGGCGGGTTACAGTTGCCGCGTGAGTCGCCAGTCGGGTCCGTTCCAGATTCGGCTGGGCGCAGGTTTTTTGCTGCCGCCTTATCTGGTGGGTCAGGGAAGTGTCCGACTAAATGGCCTGGTCGCGTTGGACTGGCATCCCACCGCGCAGACGACCAAACGGAGTTGGGGTGGACGGCTGGCGCTGCTCCCCTACTACGCCCGCAACCGCAACGACGCCGGTGCGTTAGACGGGCTGGGGCTGGAAATACGCCTGCTACCCCTGCGCCGGGGCAACCGATGGACGACCGGGATAGACCTGGGTTTTCAAACCACACTCCTCACCCGTATCCAGCACAGCGACCGGGTTGGCAGTACGTTTATGGATCGCTACCTCAGCACCGGAACAGCCACCAACCAACCCCGCGACGGATGGTACCGAACCACGGCCCAACGTTTCCGGCTGGGTTACACGGGCGCGTGGGCAATGGGTCGAGGATGGAGCGGACAGTTTTCGGCCGGTACGCTGGTCAGTGTTCAGCGACAGGGCATTCTGCTCAGTTTCGCACACGGACAGATACCACTGTACCTCGAAACATCGGTCATCGTGGGGTGGTGATTAAGCTACACTTATTGAGTCCGCAGTTGCTTGCGGTAGTCGGACGGTGTCAGGCCGGTGTGTTTTTTGAAGGCTTTGTTGAAGGCGGCTTTCGATTCAAAGCCCGCGTCGAGGGCCAGGGCCAGGATCGTCAGGTGATCGTTCCGATGATCGGCCAGCGCCCGTTTGACGGCTTCTACCCGGTAGTCATTGATGTAGTCGTAAAAGCTCACGCCGAGCGTCTGATTCAGGACCTGCGAGAGTGTATGGGGTGAAAGAGCCAGTTCGTCGGCCACCTGTCTGAGCGTCAACGTACCGTCGAGGTACCATAGCCGATGTTGCATCAGGTTCTGCAACTGATCGGCGTACAGTCGGCCCTGCCCGGCGGTTAGAGACGATTTTTCGTATTTGGGCCGCACCGGTAAGTTCGAAGCGGTATCCACCCGTTCAGGCCCGGCATCCGCCACGGGTGCGTTCCCGGGTTCGGTGGCAAACCGGGCAGGCTGGTAAAGTTGCCGGTAGCTAATGAGGTACGTCAGCGCGGTCAGGCAGAACGCCAGCGCGTAGCCCGCCGGGTGTAGCCCCCGCCCGTACAGGATGGCCGCAAATAAGCCGTAGCCTATAATGAAACCGATGGTCAGTTGCCGCAGCCAGACCAACTGCCGGGCTTCGATGGCGGAATAGTAAGCTTTTAACTGTGTATCGTGCTGACGGATAAGCCGGAACGTGGGAATCAGATAGAGCAGGAAATGCAGGAGCGGTACTTGCCCCCACCAATCCAGATGCGGCTGGCTATAATGGGTAACAACAAACGTCTGTTTCTGACCAAATGGCTGCAGATGAAACGGAATATGCCCCAGCATCAACAGCGCGAACGGTATCAGATGCAGCCAGTACATCCGGCGCCAGTGAAACGCGGGACCGACCGATGCTTTCACGTAGCCATACAGCAGTGGCCCAAACAAAAACGGCAGGCCCGCCCCCAGCCCAATCAGGTCCGGTATGTCGGCCAGCCGGTGCGAATCGTGCAGGGCCAGCCAGCCCATCAGCAGACAGTCTACGACCAGCAAGGCCGTCAGCAGCCGCCCCGGCCACCCGCTCAGGCGCCCGGTGCGCCACCCGGCCAGGAGTAGAAACGCACCCTGTGCCACCCCCACCAGTTCGATAACGACAATCCCATGCATAGTCGTTTTGATACGGCACCTTCCCCATCACCAACCTGCCTCACAACTTACCAGGGTCGGAAGCCGTACTTATTCAACGGGCTCAATTTTAATGGTTTCGATCTGACTATGCTCAACGGTTAGATTCACGGAACGCTCGCCTTTAGGCCGGGTTCGGTGCACTACGTTTCGGGGGATGGTAACGAGCTGACCAGGCAGCAACTCGATGGTTTCGCTTTCCAGGTCAAGGAGTAATCCGCCTTCCATCACCAGAAATGTCTCATCCGAATTGGGATGGTAATGCCAATAATAGCTTTCAGTCATCACGCTCACTTTGACCACATGATCGTTAACGGAAGCTAACAAAAAATTCGCATAGGTTGTCGTGACCGCGTCGGTCTGCTTTCTGATATCAATTACCGGCAGTGGAAGGCTGCTCATAAAAGGCTTATTTTTGGGTTTTGCCCGTCCTACAACCTGGGCGGGGCTACAGGCTTTTCAGATGGAATTTGAACACTGGAAAAACGATCTATACCTGCAGGTATGTAATCCTAATAGAAGTATCATTTTTAGTAAAGTCAATTCCCTCTCTATCACTATTTCTGTTTGCAAAGGTACGTTTCATTTACTTTTTCATGTCCCCTGTTTCACAAGGAAAATCTTAAGATAATCCTTAAAAAATGACAAGCTGTTTTAGTCATAATTTCAGTAAAAGTGAAAATTACAGTTTGAGAAATCGTACAATTGCAGCCTAGTCTCCTCATGATATTCTACTATCGCCGGAGTAATTGTGGCGGATCAATTTTCAAATAAAAGCCGCAAAGTGTGTTCTGGCAAACCAATTTCCGCATCGCCGGCAATAATCAATGCAGGAGCCTTAACCCTGCTCCTTTCATCCGCCGATCAGTCCTGTATTTTTTGCTCAAAAGTTCTCACTTTAACCAACTGCCGAGCCCAGTCCCGGTTCATACTCGTATTCGTTTTTATGGTTTATATACTCACAAAGGTCGGAACTGGCAGGCAAGCGAATCCTGGTCTACCCCAACATCAAACCTGACGCTGTTGCAGAGCTGCCCAAAGGGTCTATCCCCGGTATTTGTGCGGTACCCGTTGAAGCAGATGCGGTTTTTCCGGCAAACCGCTTTGTTCCGTTTTTAATGGTCATGGTCTGCAGTTCCAATTTGACGTCACTCATAAATTAAGAACGGTTCACCCGAGACGGTTTCTCCCAGGATGCCGCGGGCAAAGCCTGCAGAAATGAGCGCAGTGCGACCCCGATTTCCTGGGGAGAATCCTCCTGCACATAGTGAATGCCTTTAATCGCCACCTCGGTCTGATTGGAAAAGCTGCGGCAAAAATCCAGTGATCGACCCGTCAGAATAGCGCCGGGTTGAGCCGAAAAAAGCAGCTTCGGAAAGGTTGTGTGAGCCAGCCATTGGGCGTAGTGATCCACTATAGTTGCGACGTCGGCCGGTTCTCCATCAATGGGCAGTTCACGAGCCCACACCAGCGTCGGCAGTCGGGACAGTGGATCGCGGAAAGGTTGGCGGTAGGCTTCCATTTCGTCGGCTTCCAATGATCGGAGAATACTTTTGGGCAAGACCGTTTCGACGAAGAAATTCTCTTGCAGGACCAGCGTTTCTCCCTCCCCGGAACGGAGCTTCCGAAAGAGCGCATCCCGGCCATTCGGAAAATCATCCCAGTGGCGGGGCAGCACAATCGCTTCCATGTAGGCAATGGCACGGATCCGTTCGGGATGGCGCGAGGCCCAATAGAAACCCAGGGCAGAACCCCAGTCGTGCAACACCAGGGTAACGTCTTTATCCAGGTTCATTTGATCAAACCATTCATCAAGATACCGGGCCTGGTCGACGAAACGATACCTGCTGGCGGGCGATTTGCCGGACTTCCCCATGCCGACAAGGTCTGGTGCCAGGCAGCGACCGAGGTCTTTTACGTGCGGAATAATGTTGCGCCAGAGATACGAAGACGTAGGATTGCCATGCAGAAACACAATGGGTTTCCCGGTTCCTTCATCCAGATACGCCATCGTGGTATCCAGCACAGGAGTAACGGAATGTGAATAACCATAACGGGGTAGTTCCTGAGAGTTGTTCATGCGTTTGTTGGGTTAACTTAATTTAAAAACACTTTGGGTATTTAGTTTAAAATCAGATACTTACCTAGAGTTCACTAAGCTTGAATCGTGAACTCAGCCCATATAGTCTTTCCAGGCGAAGGCAATCCGTGATTTGGCTTTTACGGTTCGCACGACCCGATAAACGGAGCCCTAGACAGCCTACAGATACCGTAGCCACCACACGCCAGCGTTGGCTTTTTTGTACCTGTCATACCAGTAACAAAGCGGATAGAGAAGGGCAACCAGTACTAGCCAGACCAGAAACACGCCGGACAAGTCGAGTCCGGATCCTGCCGCCGGGCGGCCAAACTGAAACGGACCAAACTGTAGATCGCGCCAGCGATAGCCCTGGGCAAATACCATCACAAAGACGGACACCCGGATGAGGTAGAGGTGAAGCAGGTAATAAAAAAGCGGAACTCGCCCATAAACCGATACTACCCGCTGAACGGCCTGAGGCCACTTGCCGCTAAACCATAAGAGCAGACCCATGATGCCCAGAAACAAAAAAACGAAAACCAGTGACGGTGGGTACTTGGTGACATTGAGGAACGATAACAGAGTAAACAAGGTGCTTTTTTCAACCTTCCAGGGAATCGGGTCGCCATAGCCATTTAGAAGACGCAGCACCGCGAAGCAGACCAGAAACCCACCGCCGGTTTTTAGCAGCAACCGGTTTTGTTCGGCCTGGCTTTTTTCAAACACGTTTCCTACCGAATAGCCCAGCAGCATAATGGCTATCCAGGGCACCAGCGGATACGAAATGAAAAACGTGAAACCGGGTGAACCCTGCAGTGCACCGGGTGTAAAAAGTAAACTTCGTACCGTGTTCAGCAACGGACGATCAGACGCCGGGACTAAAGGAAGTAGATTATGCGTGGCCAAAATCAGGGCTGACGTGATACCGATTTTTGCGGGAGACACCCGCAGCAACACCGCAAGGAGGATGAAACCGGCTCCGATGGCGGCAATGACCTGTAGCATCAGCAGGCGAAACTGAACGTCGAACCAAAGGGCAAAATTGACCAAAGTGAACTCCAGCAGGATGAGCCATAGTCCCCGCTTGACCAGAAACCGCCGACTGTCTTCCTTTCCGCTTCGCCGGACGGATAGCCACACCGAAACCCCCGATAAAAAGACAAAGGTTGGTGCACAGAGGTAGGTTATCCAGCGTGAAAAGAACAGGACGGGTGTGGTGGTTGTTAAGTCGGTCGGGCTTTGCGTCAAGGAGGAAACATGCAGTAAATCCCGGACATGGTCGAGGGCCATCAGGATCATCACGACTCCCCTGACGCTATCAATCGAGGACACCCGCCCGCTGACAACCGTCGGGGCGAATGGCGGGGTTTGCTTTACCATATTGTCAGGCCGGTTTCGGTGATTTTAGACGGCTACCGGTTGGATGCCGTGGCTCATGTGAATCGGATAGGAACAATGCAATACCACTGAAGGCCAGGCACTCGAGCGAACTAATGGCCGGGTTGCCATTACCCAGTGGGGCATTGATGGTCGACGGCAGGTGCAACAAAACCAGCCAGAGTAATAGCATGATGGCCAGCAAACGCAAAATGAACGACACGTTAAAATTGATGACAATTGATAAACCGGAACCGATCAACGCCAGACCGGTTAGGTAAGTCCAAAAAAGAGGAGCCGGTATCCAGGTTGGAACCATCGATTTTACCAAATCAGCGTAAATGAAATGATCGATTCCAAAAAGTATCAACATGAGCGCGTACAGATACTTGCCATAGGAAGCGAAATGGCTCCATTTTGCCGACGTTCCGGCTAAGTCTGGTTTCGGAGCAGATAGCGCAAATGCACCGCCTGTCAGGGCTACCAGTTTGATTGCATCCGTCCAGTAGCCAAGAATTTCGGGGTGATGGGCAAGCCGGTTGGGCAAGTGGCCGAATACCAGAAAAAGAAGCAGCAGAACCCCTAAAAGCCGTGCACTTGTCTGTGGTTTCCAGTTGAGCAGGATGGCCACGCCGGCCCCGGTTAACACGGCACCAACGGCATAACCAAAACCGCTCCACACCGCTTCGGGCGGCAGGGGCACAATAACGGGTTGGAGACCGGGGACAACGAAATGAATAATTCCAATGCCGGCAATCCCCAGGCCAAAAAAACGCCTTCCAATCGGGTAGAACAGGGCGGTCTGCCCATCAACATTCACATAGTCCATGATACCTGCTGCTTTTGTCTTTAATACCCGACAAAGCAAAGAAATAGTATCATCTGGTTTGGTATCGATCAGGCCAAGAGCGCGTTGGCCCATCCCGAAGCTCCGGTCAAGCCTCTGGTATGCGTTAGTCAGGGCTAATCCGGTATTCACGGTATAAAACCGTCTGTCCACGGATGCTTTCTGAAGAATCGACAAGACCGCGCTATTTTTAACCAGTAATGGTGGTCCATTGGCCAATGGACCGGCCGCCGGAGCAGGTTTATTTCGTAGCATCAACTGGATACATACATTTGCAAAACGCTTAACTTAAACAAAGTAAACAGCGATACTTAGTGGGGGACGCCCGTGCCGAACGGTACGGCAAAAACCTATTTTTTCCCAGGAAGCACGTATGAAGCTGAAACAGTGGCCAAAGAATACCATAGCAGCGGGTCGTCGTCATACCGTTGGTATTCAAGCGGACGGGACGACGATAGCCGTGGGTGATAACAAACAGGGTCAATGTGTGGTAAGCGGCTGGTTCGAAATGGCGGCCGTTGCGGCTGGTAATGTACATATGGCAACAAACACAGGAAATGCTCATACCGTCGGTCTTCAATCCGACGGCACGGTAGTGGCGGTGGGCTGGAACAAAGATGGCCAATGCGATACCGGTGACTGGCACGATATGGTAGCGGTTTCGGCGGGTTGGCGTCGAACCATTGGGCTTAAATCGGATGGTACGGTGGTAGCTGCAGGTCGAAACACGAAAGGTCAATGCGCGGTAAGCGGCTGGCATGATGTGGTAGCGGTCACGGCGGGTGACTGGCATACCGTCGGTCTTCAAGCAGACGGCACGGTAATCGCGGTGGGAAATAACAGGTATCACCAATGCGAGGTTGGGGACTGGCGTGGCATTGTGTCCGTCGCTGCAGGTTACCTTCATACGGTGGCGCTTAAATCAGATGGTACGGTGCAGGCAGTGGGGCAAACCAAGGCCGGCCAATGCCAGGTGAGCGGCTGGCGTGGTATTGTAGCCATCGCGGTAGGCAGTAGTCATACCGTCGGTCTGCAAGCGGACGGTACGCTCGTGGCTACAGGCTGGAATGAGTATGGTCAGTGCAATGTCAGTACCTGGCATGACATCGTGGCCGTGGCCGCGGGTTGCACGCATACCATCGGCCTTCGATTGGATGGCACCCTGATTGCCGTGGGGAATAATGACTATGGCCAATGCGATATACAGGGCTGGCACGGGATCAGACTACCCGAAAATTAGCGGTTTTCCTATGTCGGATAGCAAACTCAAACGGATCAGTGTTCACCTTCTGTTCTGGCTATTTTACGTCCTCTACGATACAATGAACACCAGTTGGGGGGAACATGACTATTTTGACTTCTCGCAGATTCACAAGGTATGGGCTAATGTTCCCCTCACCATCGGCGTTGTGTACCTGAATCTGTACGGGCTGATGCCCCGGTATCTCTATGCCCGAAAATACGTGTCCTATGGGCTGGCCCTGGTGGTGGTGGTGGTGGCTTACGCCTTGGTGACCCGATTCATTGGCTACCAGTTCTGGTTACTCTGGGATCGGCAACATGCACCACATCAGTACTTAGTAGAGCCGAAAAATTTCTTCGTTCCCATTCGCATTGCCCGAAATTCGTTCCGGCTTTACCCCATTCTGGCCCTCACGATGCTCATCAAGGTGCTGAGAAACTCGTATGGGAAGGAACGACAGCTCCGGATTGCCGAATCGGAGCGGCACAAGGTGGAGTTATCGTACCTACGGGCCCAGCTTCACCCCCACTTTTTCTTTAATACCTTGAATAGTTTGTATTCGCTGACCCTCAAAAAATCCGACCGGGCGCCCGACGTGGTCATGCGTCTGTCGGGACTGATGCAGTATATACTTTACGACACCAACGCCGAGCTCGTTCTGCTCGAGGGGGAGATAGCGCAGTTAAAGAACTACATAGCGATTGAAGAATTGCGCTTTGCCGACCGGATCGAGTATTCCTTTCAAAGTTCGGGGCCTGTAGAAAGGAAGCTGATCAGTCCGTTAGTACTCCTTCCTTTTGTGGAAAATGCCTTTAAGCACAGCCTGAGTCATGAACTCCATAAAGCCTGGGTCACCATCACGATTAAAGTAACGGGGTATCACTTATTTTTCAACGTAGAAAACAGCATCGCGCAGGTCAATACCGCTCAGCCGCATCAGGGGATTGGCCTGATGAATGTCAGCAAGCGGCTGGCCCTGTCCTATCCCGGCCGCCATGAACTACAGATCAAACAGGAAGAAAATACGTTCAGCGTTAATCTGAAAATACAACTCTATGAAGAAGGTTAACTGCATCATTGCCGATGATGAGGTGCTGTCGTCCGACGTATTGGAGAACTATCTGTCCAAGCTTGAAAACTATCAGGTGGTGGCTACGTGTAAGAACGGCATTGAGGTTTTTACCGCCCTCAAAGCGGGAACGGTCGACTTGCTGTTTCTCGATATCGAGATGCCTCAATTGACCGGACTCGAATTGGTTAAAAGCCTCAAAAACAGTCCATCTGTTATTTTCACGACCGCTTTTCGTGACTATGCCGTAGACGGGTATGAGCTGAATGCCATTGATTATTTGCTGAAACCGATATCCTTCGATCGCTTTCTGCGGGCCATCGACAAGTTTGAAACCACGGCCTTACCCTCAACCAGCCGAAGCTACCTGCCAGCAGCTCTTCCGCCCGGTGTACCAAATCCGTTTATTTACGTCAAATCGGCAAAAAAGACGGTCAAGGTCTTTCTGAAGGACATTATTTTTTTTGAAGGCATAAAGGAATCGGTGAAGATTAAGACCGTTCATGGCGACATTGTTACGTATCAAACCCTTCAGGATTTCGAACAGCGGCTGCCGGATGCTGAATTTTTACGAATCCACCGCTCGTTTATCATCGCCGTGGATCGAATCCGGGCCTATAGCACGACGCACGTTGAGGTAGACGATCTGGACTTGCCCATCGGGCAGTCGTACCAACGGTTTGTGCGAGACGCCCTCAAATAAACCCGATCCCGGATGGACTTGCGCTGCCTGATTCAACAGATGGCAGCAAGATTTAAGGTGAACGTTTGCTTTTCGTGTAGTTTTTTGGGCAACCGGGCTACTAACTAAGCAAGGGCAAACGAAAACCGCCTTATGAACACGACCATCCAGCAAACATTTCTCGATCTGCTTAATCAGCACATGGGCATCGCCCACCGGATTAGTCGGGCCTATCAGGCTGATGCGGACGATAAAGCCGATCTGATTCAGGAGATGATCTACCAGTTGTGGCGATCCTACCCGTCTTTTACGGGACAGTCCGCGTTTTCGACCTGGATGTACCGCGTTTGTCTGAACACGGCGCTGGCCCACCAGCGAACGGCTAAAAAACGAAAAATAGAGCCGCTAACGGCCCGCCATGAGCAGGTGCCCGACCCTCCGCCCGATGAACGTCAGGATCATCTCAATAGGCTTTTCGACGCCATTACCACGCTTTCGCCCCTCAATAAAGCAATTGTGCTCCTTTATCTAGATGAACTAAGCTATGAGGAGATCGCCACGATTACGGGTCTGTCGAAAACCAACGTGAGCGTACGACTGGTCCGCATCAAAAAAGAATTAGAGTCCCGTTTGACCAAAGATACTAAAGAAAATTGACCCATGTTATCACTGGATGAATTCAAGAATGAGTGGAAAGCGCCCGTATCGGAATCCATGTATTACGACCAGGCGAGTCTGTTCGCCATCACCAAGGCGAAAAGTGCCCGGCAGGTCAACCGGGCCATTCAATACTTCTGGGCTTCCATGATCTACCAGATTATTGTTTACGCGATGCTCAGTCATCTGCTCATCCGCTACGGGGACAGGCCGGAGGTGAAGTGGGCTTGTCTGACCGGGTTGCTGCTCTATTTGCCGTTCACGTTCGTCCTGTTGCGGCAGTTCAGACGGGTGGCTCTGGCCAGTCCGGGCAGGGCTACCCGCGGCTTTTCCATACAGGCCTGTATCCAGCAGCAGTACATCAGCCTACGGTCGTTTTACCGGTTCAAACGCATCTACGAGTATGGGCTCATTCCGCTGAGTACCGCCCTGGGTGTGTGGTTACTCTTTCGGGTGTATGTTCCGGGTGGTGTAGCCCAACACTGGACCGGGGCCATTACGACCTACCTACTGGCGCTACTCGCCTGCGGATGGGCAATCCATCGGGAAAACCGTACCCATTTCGAGCAGCCCCTGCACCATTTGAGTAGTGTTCTGGAGGAGTTTAATCAATAAACCTGCGATAAAACCATGAAAACAACCCTGGCCTATATGCTCGCCCTGACGGTAGGATTAAGTTCCTGCGCTATCCTGCGCCACTGCCGGGAATCATCCAGACCCCGGACGGGTCTGGTCAACGCCAACGGGATGACCCTGGCCTATGAACGATTTGGTTCTTCCAAAAACGAAGCCATCCTGCTGATTGCGGGAACGAACAGCCAGTTAACGACCTGGCCCACTTCGTTTTGCGACTATCTGGCCCGCCGGGGTTATCAGGTGATCCGGTTCGACAACCGGGATGTAGGCCTGTCGACTAAACTGACTCAGGCAGGTCTACCTGATTTTACCGCCATCGGGCAGGCATTAACTCAACAGAAAACACCCGCCCTGCCCTACACGCTGGACGATATGGCCAGCGATGCGGCCGGTCTGCTGGACGCGCTGCATATTGAAAAAGCGCACGTCGTGGGCGCATCCATGGGGGGTATGATTGCCCAGCGTCTGGCCTACAACCACCCCGAACGCGTGTTGACACTAACCAGCCTGATGGCGGGTGGTGGTAAGGCCGGATTTCCCCTGATTGCGAAACCGGCCGCGCTGAGCGGTATTCCGGCACCGTGGCCATCCACCGATACGACAGGTTATATCCGGCGCGAAGTAAAATCGTTGCTGGCGCTCAGTGGCAAGGCTGATTCGCTGGATTCTCTTCGAATACAGGCAGCGGTCGAGCAGGATGTCCGGCGATCCTATTACCCCGCTGGTCTGATCCGACAGGGAGCGGCTTCGCTGGCGGGTTTTTATGCCGGGCGCGAACGGCAGCTACAAACGATTCGGGTACCGACGCTGGTGATCCACGGCAGCGACGATCCGCTGGTTACGCCCGAAGCCGGGCGCGACGTAGCCAGCAACGTACCGAACGCCCGGTTTACACTCATTGAAGGAATGGGTCATGAAATTGCTCCGGCCTATACGATCCAGCTGGCCGACCTGATACTGAGTAATTTAAGCAGAAAGCCCTGAAAGCCGGTTTTGGATACTGCAGAAAACGTCTCACCAACCGAACTTCTCATGAAATAGCCAATCGACGCATAGCCTGGTGGAGGTTGGGCGCTAATGCACTAGATGATTGATTCCTTATGAAAGCATTTAGTTGGGTTTTAGTGTTTGGTGCTCTTCGGTCTTCCGGTAACGAGGTAAAACCAGACATCGCGGAAATGGCATTATCTGCCATGCTTTACCTATAGTATACAAAATAGGCATTGCGTCTTTTGTAGGAGTTAGGCGTCAATCGACACTTTATCGGTCCGACGGATGATGGTTATCGTTTTTATTATCCGGCAAAATTCCACGGAATGTTGAATAGAATCTTCACACCTTTCCCAATTTTGAAAACGGAAAGGCTTACGCTTCGACAAGTACGGGTTGATGACGAGCGGGAAGTATTTACGCTGCGTTCGGATCGTGCAATAAATAAATATCTCGACCGGCCACCAAGCGATACCATTGATGATGCAAGGAATTTTATACGTACGATCAATGAGAATGTTATCAAAAACGACTCGCTATATTGGGCCATAACGTTGAGTAACCATACTGCTTTGATCGGGACAATTTGTCTTTTTGGCTTTTCTGATAAAAATGACCAATGTGAAATTGGCTATGAACTAATGCCAAACTTTCAAGGGCGGGGCATCATGAAAGAGGCTCTGGAGAAAGTGATTGATTATGCATTCAATACCCTTAACGTTGCAGCAATTGAAGCATTCGTTCACAGAGAGAATCAGAGTTCCATAAAACTGTTGGAGAAGTTCTCGTTTAGGCATTCAAATGAGCCTGATCCTACAGACCCTGATTTACGTTGTTATCATTTGAAAAAGAACAACTGACCATCTCAAATACAAAAACCGGGCGTAAGCCTGGACTGAGGTGCGGAGAAAAAAGACCCCTCTAGAACACGGTGAACCGTTTTCACAAAAGTTGACCGGTATTTTATCCTGAACCTAATCCCAGTTGTACCTGCTCACGGATGAAGTGAACGGAAAACTGATCCGGATTAAAATGCATCATTTTGAGATCGGTACTGATGACGGCCAGCCGCTTCCCCGGTTTTTTGCGTACCTATTTTCAAATTCGACGCTGTCAGTATAACTTACGCTGATGCACTATTGCTGAACGTTGGCACCCGAGGGCCCTTTCGATATGATATTCAGTTTTTCGGCCACCCCCGATTTTGACTTTATGACTTACTTTGCCCGTCACATCCAGACAACGGTTCAGAACGGGCTCCTGGTAATACCGGATCATTTCGGGCAGGGGTATATTCGGAAGTTAGCATTTGGGCCCGACTTCAAGATTACGATACATCGTTACTGTCTCAAGGAAGAACTTGTCATCAAACGCCATACGTCCGGCCAGGGAAATGACCTGATCACCGTCTTTTTTTACAACAACGAGCAAGCACTGGAGATTGCTTACAATGATGACACCCAGGTCCTGTTTTCGCAGCGTGATGAGTCGGCTATCCAGGTCACGTCCAACGATCTGAGTTCAACCATTCGTTTTCCCGCCCATCAACAGATTCATTACGTGGTCGTTGCCATAAAGCCGCCCCGGTTGACCGAATTATTAGCCGTCAACGCGCCGAATTCGGTCCTGCAAACCATTACCGGCAGCGGTAATTCCTTTCTTTTTTTCGAACGCATGGAAGCCGAGACCAAGTTGCTGCTTAAAAACATAACCGCTATGGATATGAGTGACAGCCTGAGCCACTTCTACATGCAGATCAAGGTGCAGGAACTGCTCTATCTGGTTTTTCACAAATTGTCTTTCCGCGAAAGCGCGGCCCATCAAACGATCAACAGCGCCGATGCGGAAAGACTTCTGTACATCCGCCGTGAGATCATTAGCGACCTGAGCGTGCCTCCGGTTATCCGTGAACTGGCCCAGATCGCAGCCATGAGCGAAACCAAACTGAAGCAGCTTTTCAAGCAAACCTTTGGCACCACGATCTACACTTATTACCAGCAGGCCCGCATGGAAGAAGCCGCCTTCCTGTTGAAACAGGGTAAACATTCCGTTGGCGAGGTGGGCTATGAGCTGGGATTTTCCAATCTGAGCCACTTCAGCCGACTATTTGAAAAGCATTACGGCCTAAACCCGAAGCGGTATTCGTATTCCTGACGCGCTGCTTACCCCGGCTACTCGGATGAGAATACGTACCGACCGGACCTTTCGGCGCTGGCCTGCAGGCCTTTACGGATTGCTTCATCAAAATAGGGCAGCGGCACGACCAAGCCGGGAGCAGCCGGTTAGCCGATCTCCTCAAAGAACGTTTCCAGGCCAGCCGGTACCACGGTGCGCCCGGACATCCATCCTATTGATCTGTGAGCAGGTCTGTAAAGTTTATGACCGGGGTTTGTACCTTCGGAAAATGTAGTTTTACTCAATAGACACAGTGAAGCCGTAGAATAGCCCATGAAGCATTTCATACAAACTTTTCTCCTCTGGATGTCTCTGGTGACTGTAAACGCCGATGCGCAACTACTCGACACTATTGTTGATACCGACGCTTACAAACTTCATTTTAGAATTCTAAAAGGAAAGAATCCGCCTATCCTCTTTGAATCGGGGGGAGGTCAGGATGCCTCCCAATGGGACTCGATTGCGACAGCCGTGCATCACCGTCTTCAGGCAACCGTGATCACGTATGATCGGGCTGGCTTTGGCCAAAGTAGTTTTGATACGGCGGGTTACACAATTCTTCAGGAAATCAAAAGTTTAGAGGCTGCTTTGCAGCAATTTGGTTACAGAGATAACAATCTCTTATTGGTCGGGCATTCATTAGGCGGTTTTTACAACCGAGTTTACGCGGCTCGGAATCCCAACCAGGTCAAAGGTATTATTCTCGTGGATCCTAGAATCCCTTCCTATGCTGATATGCGATTTGCCAGGGCTTATTTTCAACGTCTTAACCGTAAAGAGTATGAAGCGGACTACCTGAGTTTGTATTATTTACTGGCCCGAATGGAGCGTACGAGTGATTACGTGAGACAGGTGCCTTTACCTTCTACCATTCCTTTGCTGGATATGATGGCGGAGAAAGGTCCTTTTCTGGATGCCAAAGAGAACGAACGATTTAAGGATGACCAGCGCAATTTAGTAAAGGGTCACCCAAATCGTAGTCTGATTTATGTGAAAGGCGCTTCCCATAATATTCCTCACGATAAGCCAGGGCTGATGATTGAACAGATTGTGAATTTCTACAAAAAACACCTTTAATCGGTAGGTTGCATTCTTTACAGACTATTCACAGACTAATAAGAAAATAATATCCCTGTCCGTGTAGTCGTCTCGGTGGACTTGCCCTGTCGGATTCGACTATTTTTCCGGCTTTTTGCGCTATTTACAGTTCGTTAGAAGGCCCACCTTTGCTGTGTAATCATTCAAACACACAGCAATGAAAAAATTATCAATGCCTTATGTAAAAGGCTCGCTACGGTTAAAAAACCATGTTGTTATGGCCCCAATGACGCGTAGCCGGGCGCTGAACAATCTACCCAATGAATGGATGGCCACCTATTATAAGCAGCGTTCCGGAGCTGGCCTGATCGTTACCGAAGGTACCTCACCCAGCCCGGAAGGCTTGGGTTATCCACGGATTCCGGGCATTTTTTCCGAGGCCCAGGTCGAAGGCTGGAAGGCGGTGACCAAGGGCGTCCACGAAGGCGGTTCCAGGATATTCCTGCAGTTGATGCATACCGGCCGGATCGCCCACGTCGCCAATTTACCGGAAGGGTATCAGCCGGTAGGTCTCTCATCCAGTAAAGCAGTCGGAGAAATCTTTACCGACTCCGCCGGTATGCAGGACTATTCCACGCCGGTAGCGCTGGATGAACAGGGCCTAACCAGGGTGATCAGCGACTTCGTCCAAGCCGCCCAAAACGCCATCAGAGCGGGTTTTGACGGCGTGGAACTTCACGGTGCCAACGGGTACCTGTTGGAGCAATCGCTGAACCCCCATGTCAATAACCGGACAGACAACTATGGCGGAAGTATCCGGAACCGCAGCCGCTTAACGCTGGAGATCGCTGAAAAAATCGCCGATGCCATCGGCCCGGAGAAGGTTGGTTTGCGCATTTCGCCTTACTCTACGCTGAGCGATATGCCTGCCTATGAAGAGGAAGAAGTTCACCAGACCTATGCGTATCTGAGTGAGGAGTTGAACCGGCTGGGCATTGCATACATCCACATCTCCGACAGCCCTTCGATACCCCGGAAAACGCATCAGGCGATTCGTAGCGTTTTTTCCAATACGCTTATTTACTGTAACGGACTAACCGCCGAAACCGCCGAAGCGAAATTACAGGCCGGATCGGCTGACCTGGTGGCCTTTGGCCGAAGCTTTCTTGCCAACCCGGACTTCATGCGAAGGATCGAAAAAAACGCCCCCCTCAATGAGGTGGATTACCAGACCCTCTACACCCAGGGTATGTCAGGATACACCGATTATCCGGTCTTAGAGGAATTGTCACAACTCGTATAACCCATTTCCAGTGATCAGGCTTTAAAATGCAACTCGTATGAGAAAAGTACTTTATAACCAGTTTGGCGACGAAAGCGTGCTGGAGATAGCCGAGCAGGCGGTGCCCGGTATTGAGAAGGATCAACTGCTGATCCGGGTGAAAGCGGTTTCAATCAACCCCCTGGACTGGAAGGTGTATGGGGGAGAAATGAAATTGATGTCGGGATCTAAATTTCCTAAATCGGTGGGCATCGATTTCTCGGGGATTGTCGATCAGACCGGCAGCGCCGTTACCCGCTTCAAGGCCGGTGATGCGGTCATTGGTTTACTAGACGTATTTAAAGGCGGAGCCCTGGCCGATTACGTGGTCGTCAAGGCGAACGATATCGCCCCAAAACCGGCCAATATCCCGTTTGAGCATGCAGCCGCGCTACCCGTAACGGGGCTGTCAGCCCTTCAGATTAGCGATGAGCTGGCGGCCGTTGGTCCTAACCAGAACGTATTGATCAACGGTGCGACCGGTGGAATTGGTCTGTTTGCCGTGCAGATTGCCAAAAAACGAGGGGCCCGAGTTACGGCGGTTGTCAGTACGAATGGCGTTGCAGCGGCAAAAAAATGGGGCGCAGATACCGTAGTTGACTATACAAAGCAACCAATCAGCCAGCTCAATCAACGGTTCGACGCGGTTATCGACTTATCCACCAAGCTTTCATTTAAAGACGCAAAGAGCCTGATGAATCGAAAAGCCGTTTTTGTCAGTACGCTTCCTTCTCCGCTGACGCTCATTTATTCGTTCTTGAACAACCTCTTTTCCGGGCAAAAATACAAGGTTCTGATCTTGAAACCGACCGTTGAAAGGTTCATGACGTTAACGAATCTAGCTGAAGGTGACCTGCAGATTGTGCTGGATAAGACCTACTCGCTGACCAACGTGAAGGAAGCCTACGGAGAATCCCGGCGGGATAAACGGATTGGAAAATCGGTGATTCTGCTCGATTAACGTTGGACGACGCGTCTGGTAACGTGCCGGAAGGATTGAAAAACGATTCAGTAGAACCGATAGGATTTTGGTGATCCTGAATCACATAAGCCAAGAGGTTGCCGCAACTTTCGGTCCTTTTGTGTTTATTTGTCCTTCCTTCAACCCTACTCATGAAACGGTTTACCTACTCCGCCTTCCTGCTGACGCTTGGCCTGCTCAGCCTGACCGATAAACCCGCCACCACCGACTGGCCCGAATACAACGGCGGGCCCGATCGCAACCATTTTTCGCCCCTTACGCAGCTTAATCCCGGTAACGTTGCGGGCTTACAGGTTGCCTGGGAATATGCATCGGGCGGGGTCGATACGCTCAAAAACAATACCCAGATTCAGTGCAACCCGCTCATCGTCGACGGCGTTCTGTACGGTGTTTCGGCGGGGTCGCAGGCCTTTGCCCTCGACGCGGCCACGGGCAAGGAGCTTTGGAAAACGGCCTTCACCGACGATACCTTCGCCATGAATAGCCGGGGTGTTACCTACTGGACCGATGGACGGGAGGCCCGGATCTTCTTCGCCTACGGCTCGCTGCTCTACGCCCTCGACGCCCGAACGGGGAAACCGGTGGCCAGTTTTGGAAAAGGTGGAAAAATCAACTTGAAAGAGGGCCTGGCCCGCCCGGGAGCCGATGAGTATGTGGTGAGCAACACGCCGGGCGTGGTGTATAAAAATCTGCTCATCATGGGCCACCGGGTGTCGGAGATCGCACCGGCTCTGCCCGGCGACGTGCGCGCCTACGACCTGCGCACGGGGCGGATCGTCTGGACCTTCCACACCATTCCCCATCCCGGCGAGTACGGGGCCGACACCTGGCCGAAAGACGGATACCGCAACTTCGGCGGAGCCAATAACTGGATGGGGATGGCCATCGACCGGCAGCGCGGCATCGTTTATGTTCCCACGGGAACGGCGGCATTCGATTTATACGGCAGTACCCGACCCGGCCAGAACCTGTTCGGTAATAGCCTCATCGCCCTCGATGCGGCCACGGGCAAGCGACGCTGGCATTTTCAGACGATCCACCACGACATCTGGGACCGCGACATTCCGGCCCCGCCCAATTTATTCACCGTCGTTCATGATGGCAAAAAGGTGGATGCCGTTTCGGTTTTATCCAAACAAGGGTTCCTGTTTGTCTTCGACCGGGTTACGGGGAAGCCGCTGTTTCCCATTGAGGAACGACCCATGCCCGCGTCTACCGTTCCGGGGGAGAAAGCCTGGCCCACCCAGCCGATTCCGCTGAAACCGGCCCCTTTTACCCGGCAATCGTTTTCGGAAAGCGATATTAATGACTTTGTCACCGACCGCGACACGGTGCTGGCCCAGCTCCGGCGCTGGCAATCGGGCAAGGAGTTCATTCCCCTCCCGCTGAGTCCTAACCGGACCGTGTTTTTTCCCGGCACCGACGGGGGCGCGCAGTGGGGCGGGGCCGCCGTGGACGAAGCCGGGGTGATGTACGTTCCCGCCAAGCAAATACCGGTCACCATGGGGCTGGTTCCGACCCCCGCCAGTTCGGCGTCAGCCCAGGCCGTCGACCGCACCGGCAGCCAGCTCTACCAAACCCACTGTGCCGCCTGCCACGGTCAAAACCGCGAAGGCAGTCACGACGGAACCTATCCGGCCCTGCTCAGCATTTCCCAAAAACGCAACGAGACGTCCGTGGCCCAGGTGCTGGCCAAAGGCCAGGGCATGATGCCGGCCTTCACCCACCTGAAAGAAACCGAGCGCAAGGCCATCGTGGATTTTCTGTTCGGCAAAACGACCTCCGTCGCCAGCAACGCGGGCCTGAACACGGCCCCCTACCACCACACCGGGTTTACCCGCTGGTATGACCGGTCCGGGTATCCCGTGAGCCGCCCACCCTGGGGCACGCTGACGGCGATCGATCTGAATACAGGCGAACACCGTTGGCAGGTCCCGCTGGGCGAATACCCCGAACTGGTAGCGAAGGGAATCCCCCCGACGGGTACCGACAATTATGGTGCCCCGGCCGTTACGGCGGGCGGACTGCTCTTCATCGCTTCCTCCCGCGACGAGCTGATCCGGGCTTTCGACCGAAAGACGGGCCGTGAACTCTGGCGTGCCAAACTGCCTGCTGCGGGCTATGCTTCGCCGAGCACCTACGCCGTCAATGGCAAGCAATACGTGGTGATTGCCTGCGGGGGTGGCAAACTCAAAACAAAATCGGGCGATCGGTACGTGGCGTTTGCGTTGCCGTAAACCGCTCCTTCGTCGTTCAGAGGTTGTCTACCGTTTCATGAGAAAGCGGTATTGATCGGGTCATTTGGGCAGGGCGGCCTGTGTCGTGCTCCTCCCAAACGACCCGACTATAATGTAACAATTTGAATTTCAGCGCATTACCGCACCTTCTTTTCTTTCTATTTAAGGCTGTCCGCCTGAAAGGCAGGTTATTCCCGCTGAACGGTTTTCTGCCCAAGGCCGCAGTAAAATAATCGGGGGGCCATCAGGATACGCTTCCAAAAAACAAAGCTTTTATGCACGGTTTTGGGAGGTACCCTGCGCTAATCGCTGGACCAGGCATGCGGGCGTTGCTGGTTAGGTCAAAGGAGCTGCCAGGGATGACTGCTTTAAAAATTGCCTTCTGGACTTCATTTAAGGGTCGAGTTATAGGTATAGGAAAATTCAGGAGTGGGTTAAAAATGAGGCCGGTTCATCGGTTTCCCTTACTTCAACCCAAATGAAGCTCACGGCTGTTGAACCGGCAACAATCTTCCGGCGTGGCCCCTCCCCTCTGCCGCTTACAACGGCTCCATCGGAAGAAGTTTGAACCCAAAAACTTTAGTCGGTCGAATAAAATAGCGCCAGCCAGACCGTTTCCTCCTCCGGATGAGTCCACGCCACCCGGTGTTTCAGATGAGCCGGTAAATTTACCGCCATCCCCGCCGACAAATGAATCAGTTCGGGGTGCCCATCCAGTTCCAGCCGGGCCTCGCCCTGTAAAAGAATAACCCACTCGTGCTCGGCTTGATCATACCAAAAACCGTCGGGCGAGCCGTGTCCTTTGGAAACGATGCGTTCCAGCCGAAAACCCCTTCCCGACAGCAATTCGTCCACCAATTCCTCGGGCAGGGAGGCCGGTATTCCGGACAAAAGATTGGCAATCTGCATACGCATTCCGGTTTCGAAGACCCTTGACGAATCTTTATTTTTTCTTCCGCTTTTTCCGCCCCAGCTGCATTTCTTCCGCTTCTTTCATCAGCGCCTTCAGATCAAACTGCGCCCCTTTGCTGGCATCGACGGTTTCAATGTAGTCGATCTGGTCGATTTGTGCCACGCGGATGGGTTTGTCCAGAAAAGCTTCAATTTCGTCCAGAATCGGCTTTTCTTCGGGGCTGCAAAACGAAAATGCCTGTCCTTTCTGCGTCCCCCGGCCCGTTCGGCCCACGCGGTGGACGTAGTTTTCGGGCTGTTCCGGCAGGTCGTAATTCACGACGTAGTCCACGTTGGCAATGTCGATGCCCCGCGCACTGATGTCCGTCGCAATGAGCACTTTAACGACCCCGCTCCGAAACTGATTCATGACCTGCAAACGGTCTTTTTGCTCTTTGTCACCGTGAATGGTTTCGCTTTTGATGCCGACCCGTTCCAGGGCTTTCAACACCCGCTCGGCCCGGATTTTGGTTCGAACAAACACAAGAATCTTGCTTTCGGGGTGCTCCTGGATCAATCGTTCCAGAAAAAACCGCTTATCGTCCATGGCCACAAACGCCACCGAATGATCGATATTTTTGGCCACCGGATCTTTGGGTGAAATCTGAATCCGGATGGCGTTGTGTACCAGCGAATAGGCTAGCTTCTTAATTTTCTCGTTAATCGTTGCCGAAAAAAACAGCGTCTGCCGTTTCCGGGGTAAAAATTTCATCAGGTCCTGAATGTCTTTGATAAAACCCAGATCGAGCATGTGATCGGCCTCATCCAGAATCAGGATTTCGACCCGCTGCAACCGGATGTAGCCCTGGCTCACCAGATCGAACATCCGGCCGGGCGTCGCGATCAGGATGTCGATGCCCGCTTCCAGCTGCGCAATCTGCGGCCCCTGTTCCACCCCGCCGAACACACAAAACACTTTCAGGTTCATATGGCGGGAAATCTGCTCGAACACACCGGCGATCTGCAAAGCGAGTTCGCGGGTGGGCACCATCACCAGACACTTGATTCCCTCCGCCCGTTTCTGCGTTTTGCGTTCATGCAGCATACTGACGACCGGAATGGCAAAAGCCGCCGTTTTACCCGTACCGGTTTGGGCAATCGCCAGCACGTCTTCGCCCTTCAGAATCGGCGGAATCGACTTGAACTGAATATCAGTCGGCTTTTTGAAACCCAAACCTTCCAGATTCCGCTTGATTTCGGGGGCAATATAATAATCGTCAAATTTCATGATGGTGTACGTTGAACGCCGGTTCGTGGTTGATCACGTCCAATGATTCTGCGAATTAACGGGAATATTAACGAAAAACCGTTCCAACCTTGGGTACTTCACGTGTGTCATCTTTCAAAAGAACCGATACGGACTGAATAAGGTGCTGACGACCGGCACTCAAGTTCATAAAAAAACACCCCTGATCGGCAGGGGTGTTTTTCCAGTTTGTCTATTTTTTCTAGGTAGTGTGGCTGAATTAGTCGACCGGTGTGTTCATCACTACCATTCGCTCGGGGGTGGTCACCGGCTGGGTAACCACGTTAACCTGCTTGCGGATGGCTCCCTGAGCCGACTTAAATTCCAGTTCGTAGGTCCCATCGGTCAGGTTTTTCATATCCAGTTTGGCCGCGTATTTCAACTGTTTTTTTGAAATCACTTCCCGAAAAAGGATTTCTTTTTTGTCATTGCGGAGCAGCAGCACAACCGATTCCGGCGCTGATTTTTCGATGGATACCCGAATCTTATTTTCGGAAGTCACATACGTACCCACTTCAAACGGCAGTGCTTTTGGAGCAGCGGGATCGCCACTAAGCGGGGCGCTCAACAGCGCCGTACAGATCAGATTACTCAGGAGATTTAACATGGTGTTGTTTACGTTTCGTATTTGTTGTAGGTATTCTTAAAATTCAAAAGTGTTGTTTACCTGTTCGATCACCTGTATTCCAAATGCCGTGCCAACAAAATAATATTCTGTAAATCAGATAGTTAAGATTTAACCCTGAAAATCTTACTGTACGAAGCCGGACAATGGCTGTTCGCTGGCGGACAAAACGTACCCACGGACTTCAGTCCGTGAGATCCGCATCAGATTTAAACCTTCACCATACCAGAATCTCACGGACTGAAGTCCGTAGGTACGTTTTGCTTTCGCAACGCGATTCTGTAGTTTTGACGTAATCCAACCAACGCGTTCTTCGATGAAATCAACGCTTATACTGCTGACAACGACTATGATTCTGACGGCTCTCGCGCCGGTGAACGGCCAATCCACCGCGGAAAACCCTTTTTTTAGTGCCTACAACACGCCTTTTGGCGTACCGGCTTTCGATAAAATCAGGCCTGAGCATTTCGAACCGGCTTTTGAAGAAGGCATTAAACAACAGGCGGCTGACATCACCAAGATCACCAATCAGACGCAGGCACCGACATTTGCCAACACCATTGAAGCTCTCGAAGCGGGTGGTGATCTGCTCAGCCGGGTGAGTACGGTATTTTTTAACCTCAACAGCGCCAACACCAGCGATGCGCTGCAGAAAATAGCCCAGACCATTGCCCCGAAGCTGGCGAAAACTGGCGACGACATTGCCCTGAACCCGGTGCTGTTTAAGCGCGTAAAAGCCGTCTACGACCAACGGAACCAACTCAAACTAACCGGCGAACAGCAGCAGTTGCTCGAAAAAACCTACAAAAATTTTGTGCGGGGCGGGGCCGCACTCTCGTCGAACCAACAGGATCGGTTGCGGAAAATAAATGAGGAGCTTTCGGTACTTACGCTGAAATTCGGCCAGAATCTGCTGGCGGAAAACAACGCTTACACGCTGGTGATCGATAAAAAAGAAGACCTCAGCGGGTTGCCCCCTTCACTCGTAGACGCGGCCGCCAAAGAAGCCAAAAAACGGAATCTGGAGGGCGGTCCGATGGGTCAAAAATGGGTCTTTACGCTGCAAAATCCGAGCATCATGCCCTTTTTACAATACGCCGATAACCGCACCCTCCGCGAGCAGATTTTCCGGGCCTACCTCGAACGCGGGAATCACAACGACGAGCGCGACAACAAAGCAATCATGGCCAAAATGGTGGCGCTTCGGGCCGAAAAAGCGCAGTTGCTCGGCTATGCCAGCCACGCGGCTTTTGTGCTGGAAGAAAGCATGGCTTCGACCCCCGCCAAAGTGAGCGAACTGCTCAACCAGCTCTGGGCGGCTGCGGCTCCCGTAACGAAACAGGAAGCCGCCGAGTTACAGGCGATGATGGACCAGGAAGGCAAAAATGAAAAGCTGGAAAGTTGGGACTGGCGGTATTATGCCGAAAAACTCCGCAAACAAAAATACGCCCTCGACGGTGAACAGCTCAAACCGTACTTTTCGCTGGAAAATGTCCGCGAAGGCATTTTTATGCTGACCGGTCGGCTTTATGGCCTGCGCTTCGAACGCCGGACGGATTTGCCGGTTTATCAGGAGGAAGTGATGGGCTACGAAGTGAAAGAAGCCGACGGCCGACACATCGGCATCATTTACATGGATTTTCACCCGCGCGCCAGCAAACGCGGGGGTGCCTGGATGACCAGCTACCGGCGTCAGAAGGTGGAAAATGGCAAGAAAATAGCCCCGGTGGTTTCCATCGTCTGCAACTTCTCCCGACCCGCAGGCGACGCCCCGGCCTTGCTCAGTCTGGAAGAAACCCGGACGTTTTTCCACGAATTTGGTCACGCTTTGCACGGTTTGCTCTCCAACGTTACCTACGGAAGTCTGTCGGGAACGGCGGTGCCGCGTGACTTCGTGGAGTTGCCCTCCCAGATTATGGAAAACTGGTCGGAGGAAGCGCAAATGCTGAAGCTCTACGCCAAACATTACAAAACCGGCGAGGTAATTCCGGACGCATTGATTGAGAAAATTAACAAAAGCAGCCTCTTCAACCAGGGTTTCGAAACGACGGAATACCTGGCCGCTTCGTTGCTCGACATGGATTACCACACCCTGAAGCCCGACCAGACGCCCTCCGATGTGCTGGCTTTTGAAAAGCAGTCGATGGCTAAAATCGGGCTGATCGACCAGATTCCTCCGCGCTACCGGAGCACGTATTTTCAGCATATTTTTGCGGGCGGTTATTCGGCGGGATATTACAGTTACATCTGGTCGGCGGTGCTCGATGCCGATGCCTTTGAGGTTTTCAAGCAGAAAGGGCTTTTCGATCAAAAATCGGCCCAGTCGTTCCGCAAGAACGTCCTCGAAAAGGGCGGCACCGACGAGCCCATGACGCTTTACAAAAACTTCCGGGGTTCCGAACCGGACATCAAACCGCTGCTCCGGCGCCGGGGCTTGTTGAAGTCGATGTAGTGTCCACGGATCGCACGGGTGCTCCCGTTGAGTCCGTGCTTTTTAAATCTGACGGCTACCTTGAACTAATCAAGATGGGCATGAAAAAAACGCTGAAATGAAGATCCTAGCACTGGCAGTAGCCACCCTTTTCCTGGTTGTTTCCTGTAAAAAACCGAACGACACAACGCCCGATTTTACCGAATCAAAGATTTCGTTAACCACCCATAAACTAGCCTCGTTCTCCGCACTAAAAAACTCAACCTATTTAGTTGTTTTTGAAGCCGGATTAGGCGAGGACCATACGGTATGGAACAACAACGCTGTTGCGGCACAAATAAACAGCACTGCTGACGTACTGCTGTATGACCGGGCCGGTTATGGGCAATCAGAAAATGGGCCAGGCCCACGAACGATCGACCGGTTACGCAGCGAACTGGAGCGTGTGATCGATACGTTTTCAAACGGAAGAAAAGTAATCTTGATCGGGCACTCCCTGGGCGGTTTGATTATAAGAGATTATGCGATTAAAAATCCCCTCAAAACGGCAGCCCTGTTGTTTGTGGATCCCTCGCATGAATTCTATAACCATCCCTCACAGGCGGAGGAAGACGGGCTTTACGAGGCTTCCAAAAATGCCAATGGGGCCAATTTCGGTGGAACTCTGGAAGCCAGGGAATTTATTGAAGACCTGCAATACATGCGCACATTACCCTCCTTACCAAACGTCCCCGTACTCGTGCTCACCCACATGCAAGTGGATGCCACCCACTCTGCATCAGCCATGCAAGCCTGGTATGATGCCCACGAATTATTAAAAAATGGGGTAACGGATTTTACCCATATTGCCGCCACCCATTCGGGACACTACATCATGATTGACGAACCGAATTTGGTCATTGACAATTTCAAACTATTGCTTTCAAAATTGCCATAAAATGGTTTTCTGCTTACGTCTTGAGGGAATCAAGATTTTAGCGCAAATTTGGCTCACCATTGGCCGGGGCACGAAGATGGATGCATCCGCCAAAAACCGTAAACCCTAAACCGAATACCGTACACGGTAAAAGCTCCAATGAAAAACTACCTGCCTGGCCTGTTGCTGGCTTTCGCCCTGATTTCCTGGACAATCGATGATTTTCCCCAGGCCGTCATTACCAATGGCTCCGTGCGGGCCACCCTCTATTTACCAGACACGGCCACGGGCTACTACCGGGGCACCCGCTTCGACTGGTCTGGGTCGGTTGCCAGCCTGGACTACAAGGGCCACAGTTATTTTGGAAAGTGGTTTGAAAAGTATGACCCCTTCCTGCACGACGCCATCACGGGGCCGGTCGAAGCGTTTGATCCACTGGGATACGACCAGGCCAAACCCGGTGACCTATTTGTTAAAATCGGGGTGGGCAGCCTGCGGAAAATCGACAACGAGCCTTATAAATTTGTTGCGCCTTACCAACACGTGGATAAAGGCCGGTGGTCGGTTCAGAAAAAAGGGGATCAGGTGCGGTTTACCCACGTTCTGAACGATGCTGCCGGCTACTCGTATCAGTACGAAAAAACCGTCCGACTCACCAAAGGCAAGCCCGAACTGGTGCTGGAACACCGCCTGAAAAATACCGGCAATCAACGCATCGAAACCGCCGTTTACAACCACAACTTTCTGGTGATCGATCAGCAGCCGTCGGGCCCCGATTTCCGGGTTCAGTTCGGATTTGCGGCCAGGCCAACCGGCGATTTGAAAGATATTCTGGCGAGTAAAAATCAGGATATCAGCTTTTTACGCCCGCTTCAAAACCGGGAAAGCATCTACACCCTCGTAGAAGGGTACGGAGCCAACGCCAGCGACTACGACATTCGGGTTGAAAATACCAAAACCGGCGCGGGTGTCCGGATTCGGGCCGACCGGCCGCTGGCCAAACTGGCCTTCTGGTCCAATCCGAAAAACCTGTCGCCCGAACCATTCATTGCCATCAAGGTGGAACCGGGGCAGGAGTTTACGTGGAAAATCGCGTATGAATTCTATACGATTGAGCGATAAATTCCCTGATCAAACGGGCAAACCATTCGCTATATCCAACGTTTCTTTTAGAAACTAGCAGACCGTTTCTATGAAAGAAATACGAAATAACGGAGCAACGATTAACTACCGGGTTTCGGGCGAAGGTGCCATCACGCTCGTGTTGGTCCACGGTTCATTCATCGACCAAACGTACTGGGATCAGCAGGTAGCTTTTTTCGCCCCTCATTACAAAGTCGTTACGCTGGATTTACCCGGACACGGGCAATCGGGCCGCGACCGAACGGACTGGAGCATTGAAGGCTACGGGGACGATGTGATGGCGGTAATCAGGGAACTGGAGTTGAAAAACGTCATTCTGATCGGGCATTCGATGGGGGCTGACATCATTCTCGAAGTGGCCGTTGCGGATCCCGAACCGGTCATTGGCTTCATCGCCGTCGATATGTTCAAGAATGCCGCTACGCCCCTGGCCGAAGAGTTTCAAAGTCAGGTCGAAGCCATCAACGAAAATCTGCGAACGGATTTTCCAGCCACCAGCGAGCAGTATGCCCGCATGGCGCTGCTCACTCCGCAAACCCCCGAACCGATCGCCAGCCGGGTGGCTGCGGATTACCGCCATGCTTATCCCCCCATGGGCCGCCCCGTGATCGCTCAGGTTTTTGAATACTGGGCCAGAGAGCGGGACCTGCTGCCCCGCTTACCGTTCAGATTCTATGTGATCAATGTGGACTTTCTACCGATCAACGAAGAGCCGTTAAAACAGTATCTGACAAACGGTTACGAAGTTTATCACCTGCCGGGAACGTGTCATTATCCCATGCTCGAAAATCCCGATCGGTTGAACCAGACATTGGCAGAGATTATCGATAAAATCAGCGCCGATTCCCAAAAAGCCCCGAAAGAAGCGGTTTAGGAAGGGCTGGTTTTCGGGAAAAGTGACCCCATTCACCAACGCAACACCCGGACACGCCCAATAGCGGTATGCGTCCGGGTGTTGGCGAAGTGAATTAGCGGCCGAAATAATGCCCCGCGTCGAGGTCTTCAAGCAGACCGGGGTGAGTGGGTTGCCAGCCCAGCAGTTCCCTGGTTTTTACACTGGATGCCGGGCTATTGAACATAATGAATCGGCTCATCCAGTCGAAATGACCCACGGCTTCTTCAGCGGTTATCGAGACAACGGGCAGATTTAGCTGGTGGCCGATTACTTCCGCAATTTTCCGAACGGTTATGCCTTCGTCACCGATGCCGTTATACCGGCTCCCACCCGTTCCTTTTTCCAGCGCCAGTCGGAAAAGAAGAGCGGCATCGAGCCGGTGGACAGCGGGCCAGCGATTGCTGCCATCTCCCACATAGGCGGATACGCCTTTCGTCTTTGCCGTGTTAATCAGGAAAGGAACAAAGCCCCCATCACCGGCATCGTGAACCGAAGGAGGCAACCGAATGACCGATGCATGAACCCCCGTTTCCGCCAGCGAAAGGGCCGTTGCTTCCGAGGCACGCGGAAATCCGGGAGCCGGATCGTCTTCGGTAATAAGTCCCCCATCGTTTCGCAATCCCAAGATACCGCCGGTAACAATAAACGGACGGTGGGAACCTGCCAGTACAGACCCGATGGCTTCAATGGCCCGTTTGTCCGTTTCGGCAGCTGCCACAAAGTTCGAAAAGTCGTGAATGAAGGCCGTATGGATGACGCCATCGGCCTCGATAGCTCCCTTTTTTAAACTGTCGAGGTCTTCGAGATTTCCCTTTACTACGGCAGCGCCAGCCTCCCTAAGTGATTGGGCAGAGGCTTCTGAGCGAGCAAGCCCCAGAACCTGATGCCCGGCCCCCACTAATTCCCGTACAATGGCGGAACCGACGAAACCCGTGGCTCCCGTTACAAATACACGCATGTTTTCACTGAGTTTTAGTTGGCTGGTGGTGTGGGCAATCCCACAGCAGGCTTGTCCAACACCACCGTGTTGATGAAGCAAAAGTGCGGAATGTTCAGGCGGCAAAAGAGGACATTTGTCCCTATTTTACTTCATGCTGAAGTTGTGAATGCCTGATACGGTTCAGGGTTTTGAGCGAAACGCCAAGGTAAGAAGCCACCATGCGCAAAGGGATATGCAACAGAAGGCCGGGATAGGTTTTAACAAAATCCTCATACTTCTCCGTGGGGGTGGAGCTAATGGCCTTATAAATGCGGTTCCGGCTGGCATTGAGATTCCTAAAAATAAGCCGATCGGAGAAATTCTTAAGAGCAGGAATCTGGTCGAGCAAGGCATCGAAACGATCTCTGCCCCACATCAGGATCTGACTATCCTCCAGGGCATCAATGCTGTAGGAAGACGGGGTGCGATTCGCATAACTTTCGCCGTCGGTCGTCCAGGTCAGTTCCGGTGAAAACTGCACAACGTGTTCGCTGCCATCCGCTCCGATCCGGTAGGTTCGCAGAAGCCCCTTGACAATGAAGACTTTATAGCGACAAACTTCGCCGGCCTGCAACAAAGTCTGTTTTTTGTAGACGGTTTTTTCAATTGCGGCTGCGCCAACTAGCCTAATCTCCTCATTAGACAGTGTGGTGTCCTGCGCCTTCATATAGTTTTCAAAAACAGCAACCATCTCTGTCGAAAAAAATATATTTTAAAGGAGTAGCTACCCGGAAAACAGCATGAATTCTGATAGCAGCTACCCCGGCCTTTTCCAAATTTCTGACGCAACCGATCGTAAGCCGTTAACAACTTACGCCAGATAAATACCGTCTTCCTTGATCACGATCTTGCGTTCACGAAACAACGCGCCAATGGCTTTCTTGAACGTTTTTTTGCTCATTTCCAGCGATTTATAAATCTCTTCCGGTTCGCTATAATCATTGAGTGGCAGAAATCCTTTCTGGTCTTTTAGCGTGGCAAGAATGCGCTGGGCGTTGGGTTCGACGTTTTCATACCCCGGTTTTTGCAGGCTCACATCAATGCGGTTATCCTCCCGAATCGTCTTGACATACCCCGTCAGCCGGTCGCCGGGATAAACCTGACGGAAAACCTCATTCGCGT
Source organism: Larkinella knui (assembly GCF_003858645.1). Classification (GTDB taxonomy): domain Bacteria; phylum Bacteroidota; class Bacteroidia; order Cytophagales; family Spirosomataceae; genus Larkinella; species Larkinella knui. The sequence goes on from NZ_RQJP01000002.1 coordinate 197,277, forward strand.
AGACCAGGCCCCGATACCGGTTGTTGATGATGACGTTGATGCCGAGGTCGGTCGGCTCCCAGGCCAGCAGCGACACCTCCTGGCCTTCGGTCAGATTGGGCACTTCCGAATCCAGAAACCGATTGAGTCGACTGGAGGCCACCAGCCGGTCGGTTTCGTGGTCGAGGTACAGATACACCACATACCAGCGCCCCACCTCCATCGGGCGGCTTTGCTCCCGATACGGCACCAGCAAATCTTTTTCCAGCCCCCAGTCCAGAAACGCGCCCACGCTCGTGACCGACACCACCTGAAGGCGCGCAAACTGGTTTCGCTGAATTTTGGGCGTCAACGTCGTCGCAATAATCCGGTCTTCCGAGTCGGTATATACAAACACATCGATGGGATCATCGACCCGCAGCGTATCCGGCACATACTTGTTGGGAAGCAGAATGTCATTGTCCTCGTCGTCGCCCAGAAACACACCAACGCTGGTTTCGCGCAGGGCCACTAAGGTATTTATTTTTCCAATTTGTATCATTCGAGACTGATTTTCAAGCACCTGTCATTTACCCTGCCGATTGGCCCAGGCATCCATTTTGTGTTCCAGCACATCCAGCGGCATACAACCGTCTTTCAGAAACTCGTCGTGAAAAGCCGCCAGATTGAATTGATCCCCCAGCTGTTTCTCATACTTGGCGCGTAGTTCCCGGATTTTCAAGGCCCCGATTTTATAGGAAAGTGCCTGCGCCGGAATGGCCATATACCGCTCAATTTCGGCTACCGCGCCCTGTTCGGCAATCGGCTCGTTCGCCATCATATACCGGATGGCTTCTTCGCGCGTCATGTGTTTGGTATGAATGGCCACATCGACAACCAGTCGGATCGCCCGGTGAATTTCGTCACTCAGCGCGCCCATATACTGGTACGGATCGGTGTAAATGCCCAGCTCTTTCCCCAGCGACTCACAATACAAGGCCCAGCCTTCGCCGTAGGCACCATACCACGCAAACCGCCGGAATTTGGGCAGATCGGCGTTTTCCTGCTGCAACGAAATTTGGTAGTGGTGGCCCGGAATGGCTTCGTGCAAAAATAACGATTCCATGCCCGAAGTCACGTTAAACTTCGTTGCCTCCGGAATCGGAACGTAGAAAATACCGGGGCGACTGCCGTCTGCCGAAGCCTGGTTGTACTCGGCACTCGCCGACGCTTCACGGAATTTCTCGGTTTGCCGGATTTCAAACTTCGACTTCGGCGTTTTGGTAAACATTTTTTTCAGGTTCGGCTCAATTCGGGCCAGAATCGTGTTGAATGCCGCCAGAACGTCTTTGGGCTGTTTGTAGGGATAAAATTTCGGGTCGGTTTTGAGGTGCGTGAAAAAATCGTCCAGAGAACCCCGAAAGCCCACCTGCGTTTTCACCTTCTCCATTTCGCCCCGAATCCGGGCTACTTCCTTCAAACCGGTCTGGTAAATTTCCTCCGGCGTTTTGTCCGTGGTCGTCCAGGTTTTGACCAGTTCCTGATACAATTCCGCCCCCTGCGGCACGGCATCGACGCCCGAGGTGGTCCGGGCCTTGGGCAGGTACTCATCTTCCAGAAATTCGCCTAATTTCCGATACGTCGGCACGATTTCTTCCAGAATGGCTTTCCGGTAAGCCGCCGTCAACCGGTTTTTATCGGCTTCGCTGAAGGTTTTCGGCAGGGTATTGATCGGCCCGTAAAAGAGGCTTTTGGCGGGATCGCTTACCACCAGATCGGTCATCTGCGGAATCATCTTGACAACCAGGCTTTTGGGCCAGGTCATGCCGGTTGCCAGCCCTTTGCGGAAGTTGGCCACGGCGGTGTCGCCCCACACCCGAAACGCCGAAACGCGCTTCAGCCAGTCGTCGTAATCCTTGACGGTTTTGAACGGCTGCGCCCCCGCTCCGCTGCCCAACTGCCCGAACGTCAGCGTCAGCCCTTCAAACTGCGAAAAAGGAACGTATTCAAGGTGAAATTTGAACTGCTCCAGTTGCAATTCCAGCTCCCGTTTCAAAATATCATACGAAATCTGGTCCTGATCCGACAATTTTGCGCGATCAAACGTTTTCAGTTTTTCGAGATTTGACGAATAAAATGCTTTCGTCTGGTTGAGGAAGTCCTGCGAAATGCTGTTCGGGAGCAGGTCATTATACCAGTTATCGCCCTGCATCGTGGCTTCCAGCGGGAACAGTTTCAGGCGCTCTTCGTAGTAATCGTCGACGGTTTTAGCAAAATCAGCATTCCCGGAGGCATTTTCCCGCCCGCTGTTGTTCGTGTTACAAGCCATGACGGAAGCCATTAGCAAAGCTGATAAAAGAATATTTTTCATCGAGGTATCTCATAAGATGCTGTTCAGACCGGAAAGTTAGAAAGAAACCGGTGAAAACCCTGACAGCGGCCGCCGTCCCTGTCCGCGGTTTTCCTATTGCCTTACTTTCACCCAATTCTCCCAACTTTTTTCCGCCCGATGAGTTGATTCATAAACCAGTAAACAAGCAACGGTATGGCTAAAATTGATCAACGGGATGATGTGAACCCCCGGGAAGGGGTCCATCAATACGGCGATGTATCCTTCGCCGACCCCACCAACAAAAAATACCCAATTGACACGCCGGAGCATATCCGGGCGGCCTGGTCGTATATCAATCACAAAGACAATGCGGCCAAATACGATGCGGACGAGGTCGAAACCATCAAGGACCGGATTCGCCGGGCCGCTAAAAAGCACGACATCGAAATCAAAGCCGACTGAGTCCGGTTTTTGGTACATGCAGAACAAAAAGGGCCTCGAAAGGCCCTTTTTGTTTGAAAATCAGTAGAGAAGTAGATTCACTAAATAGCAAAACGTCGTGGGGGTTGACGCGGTTTAGCGGGTCTTTTTCCTATATTTACCCACTATTCCTCTACTAGATACCGAGTGCATGCAAACCGCCTTCCCTTCTTCGTTTTCACGGACTAAAATACCGGCTTATATCTACGCCGTGGTATTCTCCTCGCTCTGCATCGTGTGGGGGTTGCTCTGGGACATCATGTGGCACATGAGCATTGGGCGCGACGGTCTGTTTGCGCCCCCGCACTTGCTGATGTACGTCGGTGCGGTCGTGGCCGGAGCGTTCTCCGGTTTCAAGATTTTGCAGTTGACCTTTGCCAAAATGAATGCCGAGCGGGCCAGTTCCGTGCGCTTCTGGGGTGTTTTTTACGGATCGCTGGGCGCCATGTACTGCGTCTGGGGCGCCCTGACCATGCTCACCTCCGCTCCCTTCGACGAGTGGTGGCACAACACCTACGGCCTTGACGTTCAGATCCTGACGCCCCCGCATACGGTTTTACTCATTGGCATGATGACCGTACAGTTCGGAGCCATGATTGGCGTTCTGGCGTTGCAGAACCGGTTTTCCAACACGCTGACCAGCAGCCCATCCACCGATGTTCAATCGCATGAACGGCAGGGCAAACGGCTTAAAATCATGTTTACCATTGCCGCCGGATTACTGTTGAGCATTCTGTTCACCATGCTGGCGGAAAAAATGGGCCCCTGGACGTCGCACCATTCATCAGCCTACATCACGATGGGGATTGCACTCCCGTTTTATCTGCTGGCGGTGGGCCGGGCGTCTTCCTTGCGGTATCCAATCACCATTACGGCGGCAGCGTACATGCTGGCGATGCTCATTCCGAGCTGGATTCTGCCCTTTTTTCCGGCCACACCGCGGCTGGGCCCCGTTCTCAATCCGGTTACACATTACCAGGCTTTTCTTTTTCCGCTGCTGCTGGTCATTCCCGGTTTTGTGCTGGACAAACTGCTCCACCGGTTTGGAAACGGCAAGCTCAACGACTGGCTGCTGGCGGCCCTGACCGGCACGGTTTTTATTCTGGTGATAACCCCCGTGCAATGGTATTTCGGCGGTTTTCTGCATACGTCGCCCTACGCACAAAACGGATTTTTTCTGTCCAATTCGATGTCGTACAGCAATGACCCTACCTGGCCGTACCACCATACATTTCACCCCCACTGGCTGCAATCGACTCCCGAATTTTTAAAAGGAATCGGCATTGCCATCCTCTGCGCCATTCTGTCAGCCCGCGTTGGGTTGCTGTGGGGGAACTGGATGAAACGGGTGCAACGATAAGGAGTTAAGAGTTAAAAATTAAGAGTTAAGACGGTGTGTCCTTTTAAAATGAAGAACTTCCTGGTGCGGGTGCTGATCTGTTCACTCATTCTATCATTTACGCATTCACTTATTGCCCTGGCGCACATCGGCAGTCCGGGCGTGTTGGTGCAGAAACAGGCCGGTAAATACCAGATTCTGGTGAGCGTCATCCCGCCGGATGTGGTTCCGGGAACGGCCAAAGTTACGGTTTTTGTGGAGAGCGGCCGGGTTGAAACCATTCTGGCCCGCCCCATTTACTTTTCGTCCGGCGACGAAGGTGCCCCGACGCACGACGAACTGAAACCCATCGGCGAAAACCGCTTCGAGGGCGTGGTGTGGATGATGGATTCCGGTTCTTCCAGTATTGAATTGAAACTCGATGGTCCCGACGGAAAAGTTTCCATCGTGGCCCCGGTTTTATCGGTTCCAACGGCCATGACTCCCATGCCTGCGGGAACAGGTTTTGGGCTGGCGGCCCTCGGTATTCTGCTGATCGTTCTGCTCATCACCACCGTAGGCGCCAGCCTGGCCGACGGAACGCTGAAACCGGGCCAGGCCGTACCGACCTCCTACCGCCGGAAACGCCTGGTCGGCATGACCATTGCCGCCGTTTTGCTGGGCGTCGGGCTGACGGGATGGCGGACGTGGTGGACGAGTTGGGCGGATCGCTACCGCACCCATAAACTGTATGCTCCGCTGCCCATCGACGCCAACGTTGACCGGACCGCCGACGGTCAGGGCTGGCTGACCATTGGCATCGACACGTCACGTTTCGTGGAGGGCGGCATAAAAAGCCGTCGCCTGAGCTTTCTGGTGCCTGATCACGGCAAACTCATGCACGTTTTTCTGGCCCGAACACCGGGACTCGATGCGTTTGCCCACCTGCATCCCGACCGGCAGGATCTGACTCATTTCAAGGCCAATTTACCCAATTTGCCCGCCGGTCAGTACCTGCTTTATGCCGACATTGTGTTCCGCAGCGGTTTTGCCGAATCCGTAACGGATACCATCACCATTCCCGACCTCAGCCGGAAAACCGGCACCGGTTTGACGGAAAGACCGGGAACTGATAAAGACGATAGCTGGCTGGTGGCCCAGCCGATGGGCGTCAAACCCAGTTCCGTGGGGCTGCCCCACCTCGACGACGACATGGTTCTGTGCGGAATACCGGGGGCCAGCTCGAAGCTGACCGACGGTTCAACCATGCTCTGGACCGACAAACCCGCTCAGATTCTGGAAGCCGGGACGCCCTATCTGCTCAAATTTGCCGTGGCCGACGCGCAGGGAAAACCCGCTCCGTTGGAGCCTTACCTGGGCATGGGCGGTCACACGGCCATTATCCGTTCGGACGGGACGGTTTATATTCACCTGCACCCCGTCGGGACGTATTCGATGGCGGCAGAATCGTTCATGGTCGATCGCATTGCCGATACGACGCGCAGTTTCCATTATCCCGATGCCAACATGTTCCGCGACAGCATCGACCGCTACGTTTCCCGGCTGAAACAATTGCCCGAAGCCGAGAAAAACAAGCTGCTGCTGGCCGGAATGCCCACCATGACACATGCCATGAAAACCAACAATATGGTCGAATTTCCGTACGCTTTTCCCCGCTCCGGCCATTACCGCATCTGGGTGCAGGTCAAACGCAATGGACAAGTCCTGACGGGCGTTTTTGATACGCAGGTGAAAGAATAAAAAAACGGGGAAAATGAATGGATAACTGAAAAACCACTTTTTTCCTTTTATTCCTTCTTCCTTTCCTCCGCCTTGCCCCCTATCTTTACAAAAAGTCCAATTTGCGTTATGAGAATTGTCGTTGCAGTAAGTCTTTTTTTTCTGACGTCAACCGTTTTTGCCCAAACCAAGAAACCAGCGTCGAAAGCCGTTGCGGGACCGGGTCAGCAGGTGTATGAACAATACTGCCTGACCTGCCACCAGGCCGATGGCGGAGGAGTACCGAACCTGAATCCGCCCCTGAAGCAAACCGACTGGGTGCAGGGCGACAAAACCCGGCTTATCAACGTGGTTTTGAAGGGATTGCAGGAACCGATTGAAATCAACGGTGAAACGTTTGACAATGTAATGCCCGCGCACGACTTCCTGTCCGACAAGGAAATTTCGGATGTTCTGACCTTTATCCGTAGTAGTTTTGGCAATAAAGCCGAGCCGGTTTCGGTGGAGGAAGTGAAGAAAGTGCGGGCTGCGAAGTAAAATCACCACCACGCCTGAAACGGCCCCATAGGATTACAGCGATTAAAGAATTAACTATGAGGATCGATTGAATGCCACACATTACCTGCTCCGTAATCCTGCAACCCATGAAAAAAATTCTTTTTTTAATCGTGCTCACCGGCCTGACCATTTCGGTTTTCGCCCAGCCGAAATCGCCGGTAGGCCTGCAATTGTATAGTTTTCGGGAGCAGTTCCCGAAAGATGTCGCCGGAACGTTGGCCAAAGTCCGGGCGATGGGATTCCGGGAGGTCGAGCTGGCCGGAACGTACGGCATGCCCCCCGCCGATTTCCGGAAACTGCTCGAAAAAAACGGGTTGAAACCCATCAGCACCGGAGCTTCGTACGAAGATCTCGCCAGCAACATCCCGAAGGTTCTGGAAGAAGCCAAAGCCCTGGGTGTCAAGTATGTAATGTGCGCCTGGATTCCGCATAAAGGCGATGTATTTACGCTGGAAGACGCCAAACAGGCCGCCGATGTGCTCAACACCGCCGGTAAATTACTGGGCGATCACGGTATTTTATTTTGCTATCACATCCACGGGTACGAGTTTCAGCCGTACAAAGACGGCACGTTTTTCGACTATCTGGCCGAAAACCTGGAACCGCGGTACGTCAATTTCGAAATGGACGTTTTCTGGGTAAAACACCCCGGTCAGGACCCGATTGCGTTATTGAAGAAATACCCCAACCGCTTCCCGCTGATGCACCTCAAAGACCGCAAGCCCGGCACACCCGGCAACAATACCGGTCACGTCGATGTGGAATCGAATGTGGCGATTGGCAAGGGCGATCTGGGCATTGCCGAGATCATGAAACAAGCCAGAAAATCGGGCGTCAAGCATTATTTTATCGAGGATGAATCGTCGCGCTCGATGGAGCAGATGCCGGAAAGCGTGGCGTATTTGCAGGGATTGAAGTAGGAACCAGCCGGAAAGTTACCTTTCGAATTGAAGACTTTTCACCCCGGCGGGGTGGCCTGTTAATAGTCAATCTGGCATCCCATCTTTTTTAACAAGCCCCGGCAGGGGCGTCCTGGAATTCCTCTAGGTCGCCCCTGCCGGGGCTTAGTGATACAGATGAGATCAAGACGGCTATTCTCCTCTGGCGGTATTAAAAATTCACCGGGTCGCTTAACCCCGGAGGGGTTATCTGTTACTAGTCTACTAACCAATTCCATAGCAATAAGCCCCGGCAGGGGCGCCCTAAGGGATAACCCCAGGACGCCCCTGCCGGGGCTTTTGCATCTGGCTATTCGGGCGGTTTCTAGTAACAGATAACCCCTCCGGGGTAACGATACCGTCCGTTTTCCGATGCAAATCTAATTCCCATTTAATCCCGCCGGGGTAACTTCAGGATACCAGCCGTTTTTCCGAAGCAAATCTAATTACCATTTGACTTCTCCGGGGTACCTTCCGGATACCATCGGTCTGCCCGATAAAAATTTACAGGATCACCGACAAGCCAGGACTTCATTAAAGATTCAGGAGCTATTGATCAGGCCGAAACCTTCAACTGTTTTCTGCTGTCCAGCCGGTTCTTTTGCGGATCATACGCAATAAAAAACGTCAGCCACGAACGGCGCGCCAGCCGGAAGAAATACGGCGTCAGGGCCACCAGCGTGGGCACCAGACCCATCAGGTAATAATCCAGATCAATTTTCAGCCAGGTAACGAACACCAGGAACGTCGCCAGAGTATAAATGGTGTAAAACGCATAACTCACAAACATCGACCCCCAATAGAATCCCGGTTCCGGTTCGAGTACTTCACCGCAATGGGAACACGTTTCGTGCATTTCATCAAACCGGCGGCTGTAGGCGCTGCTGGTAATGAAAAAGTCGCCCTGATGACAACGGGGGCATTTATTGAATACTACGCTGTATAATCGATTGTCTTTTAGCATGGCCGTACCCACGGACTTTAGTCCGTGAACTTTGTTTAATTGGATCTAAAAACACGGACTAAAGCGGCATCGGCCGCCCGACCGTGGGTACTTTTAAGTACGCAACAAAAGTACGGTCCGGAACCGTCGTACAAAAAGACAGAACCGGACAGGTATGGTACAAATCAACGATCAGGCAGAAATAGTCTGGCGGAACTCCGCGGGCGTTTGCCGGGTGTGTTTTTTGAAGAAACGAACAAAATAGGAAGGGTCTTCGAAGCCCAGCAGAAACCCGATTTCTTTCACCGACCGGGCCGTATGTGTCAACAACCGCCGGGCTTCGATAATCAGTCGTTCGTGCAGGAGCTGGCTTGCCGTTTTTCCCAGCACTTTCTTGCAGATATGATTCAGGTAATTGGGCGTCAAATGCATCTGTTCGGCATACTCCGCCACTTCGCGGACCGTCAGAAACTGCGCTTCCAGCAACTCTTCGTATTGCCGGATTTTATCGAACAGATTGGTGTCCGTTTCGGTCTGTTTTTCGGTATAAAGCCGGTTGGCGGTTTCCAGCATCAGGTGAACGTAGGAGAGAAAAACCTCCGACCGGTTCGGCCAATGCGCGTCGTATTCCTCCCAGGCATACCGAAACAAATCCCGGAACAGCGCCGGAGAACTCTCCACTTCCAGCAGTGGCTGGTGTTGATGGGAATGAAAAAAAGGATAGTGAAACAAGCGGTTTCCAAACCGGCTCCGGAAAAAATTGGCTTCAAAAAACAGGTTGAACCCTTCAATATCGTTGGACAGCTGCCAGCTGTGTACCTGCCCCGGTGTCAGAAAATAAAGCTGGTTGGGCGCAATGGAATACGTTTTGAAGTCGATGGTATGCGTACCGCTGCCGTTGATGATCCACATGACCAGGTAAAACGTGTGCGAGTGCGGCTTGTCGATTCCCTTGAATTCCTGCACCAGTTTTTCCAGCCTCGTCATGTAAAAGAGCGCATTGGGCTCGTGACGCGGGAATTCCTGAAGTTTGTATACCGGTACCGGAGTGGACATGATTTTTTGAGATCAAAGAAGTTAGACAAGAGAAGAAAGACCCATTTAAAAACACCCGGGAACTCTCTGGTCTCCACTCTTTATTCTACATTCCCGGTTTCACCACCCGTTTCACCCGCAAAAACCGGTTCAGTTCGTAGGCATCGAAATTGGGTGCGGCCGGATCGACGCTGGTGACCCGAATCTGGCCCGAAGCGTGAATAAACTCGTTGTTCCCAATCCACATGCCGACGTGAACAACGCGCTCGGGTTTGTCGGCGGTGGCGGGTTCGCCGAAGAAAAGCAAATCGCCGGGCCGGAGCTGGGCGAAATTTTTGCCCGGCGTCTCGATCAACTCGCCTTCGTTCACCTGCTGCGACGCATCGCGCGACAACTGCTGACCGTTGAGCAAATAGACGGTTTTGGTAAAACCGCTGCAATCCATGCCTTTCACGGAGGTCCCTCCCCACAAATACGGAATGCCCATCAAACTTTTCGCCGTGCTAACCAGAGCCTCTTCAGTCGGCCTGGCCGCGGCCTTCCAGCGATCAAACCGCTGGGCTTCCCGTTTGGCAACATACCCCGTCCGACCGTCGGGATACCGCACCTGAAAATACTGCCGCTGTTCACTCACCAGCGCCAGCGTGTTCCCGGCCACGATGTCCGATACGGTTTGGGATCGCCGGCCGGGTTCGCTGTAAACAAACCCAAACGGACGCGTATAAATGATTTTTTCCGCCGACTGCCACTGTTCAAAATCGGCTTTGGTCATCAGTTGAATCGCTCCCGCGTCCGTCCAGGCAATGTATTGATCGGGCGTTTGCACCTGATACCAGTTCCGATCCTTGTCCCAAACCTTCAACGGCATGCCCAGCAACGCCTGTGTGGCCAGTTCGGCGGCATTTCGGGCGTTGGAACGCAGGTTAGCCACCGACACATTGACCAGGGCGTAGCTTTTTTCTCCGACTGCCGAAGCGGGAAGCAACTGAATCTGATCGACAACCGGAATATCAGCCGCTTTCAGTTGGGCGAGCAGCGCCTGTTTGGCTTCGGGCAGGTTGGTAAAACCGGTCAGCTGGCCCGACGAATCGGCTTCTACATTAAAAATCGCGACCCGTTTATCCGGTGCATACTGCTTCCGGACGGCGTCGACTACCTGACTTAACGTTTGCGCAACACCGTCGGCGGAAATCATACAAAGCAGTAAAACCGCGGTAAAAATTCGTTTCATGACCACTAACTTACGGAAGTAGATGGAAAGCACAAAAATACAAAAGCCAGCGACGAATGCGTCTCCGGCTTTTGCAGGTAGTTCCAAGTTTAGGGTTTATAGCCGACTGACCGATACCGTTAAATCGTCAACCAACTATAAACCCTAACCCATAAACTATTTTTTCGCGTTGAAAGCCAGCAACAGGTCGTCGCCGGATTCGGACTTTCCGGAAATATTGAAGATAATAAAATCGCCATCGGCGTCGCCAATCCGCTCGCCATCAGCGTAGAGGCCGAAAACCTTTCCGGATTCACGCACCTCGATTTCCAGATCTTCAACAACCGGTATGCTTCCTTCGCCTTCGATTACAAGAGTCACGTTCATCCGCGCCTTTCCATCGGCTTTTTTGGTAAATTTCACGGTGCCGGACGCTACGGTTTTGCCACTTTCAACAACGGGTAATTTTTCCAGTTCAACTTCGTTGGCGCCGTTAATAAAGTGAAAAGAACTCAGTTTGTAGGTTCCCGCCACTTTGGCCGCCGGTTCAACGGTTTGTTCGGGGGTGGGATGGTCGTTGTTGTCCTTCTTACAAGCTACCAGCGCACCGAGTACAAACCAAAAAACCAGTATTTTTTTCATCGGTAAAGTTGTTTTGTTCGCTGCAAACCTAGCGTTGAACACACCGAAACTCAACCAATGGTTACATGAATCGTTACTTTAGGAACTTGAACCGGTATCAAAAGTCGCTGAACCTCATTATTTCCCCAACATCGCTTTCAGCTTACCAAAATCAAGACCCTGCTGCATATCTTTCATCGCTTTTCCAAGAATCGGATTTTTCTCGTCACCCTGCAATACAACCGTAATAAACTGGGGGGACGACAAGGGTAGTTTTTTATTAAAATAACCCGGATTCGGTTTGATAAGAATGTTTGCAAACCTGTCATCAGGCGTGGTAAAAAGATGCGATAAAAAATCATTCGGGTCCTGTTTTACCACCGCCGGTTTAGTTAATTCGTCGTCGGGTAGTTTTAAATAGGCTTCTACTTTCGCCAACGCGGCTTCAAAGCCTTTGACGGATTTTTGCAACATCGCATCTTGCTCCGCTTTTGGTCTGGTCGTATACGTACTTTTTATCGTGTTTATTTCCTGTTCTTTACCAGCCGTTAATTTCGCTCTTTTTTTCTCCAGAAACTCCTTTTTGCTAACGTATAAAAAAGGGAGTTTATCCTCATACGTAATCAGCCAGGTATACTGCATTCCCCTCACGCCAAAGCCCAGGCCAGTTTCCTCTACGAAGTAATAAATGCCTCCTTTATCAACCGGCATTTTTCGCATGGAACGGAAACCGGCATCCCAGGGTGATGAATCAATAAAGGGCTCGTAGATTTCGGGACCGAATGGTATTTGATTGGCCGTAATTGAAAGGCTTGTGTTGGTTTCATGGGCCTTCTCAATCGCATTTTCCCGGCATACATAAGGCATAAACCGGAGATTGTACCCGAACATATTGGCGGATCTGGCGGCTTCTGATCTGTAATACACCCCGTTATAATCAGCATCAACCCCTTGAGGTTTATAACCTTGCAGCACTATTTTATGGATTGTGCCAACGATGACTTTTTCCCGGGCAAGGTCAGCGGCCGAAATACCCGAGGTCGAACCTTTCATCCCTTCGGTCCATTTGCCGGGTGTTGCCAACAGAACACTTTCGCTGCAAGCTTGTGAAAATGTATTCCAGGAAAGTGAGAGAAATAAAAGGAAGCCGACACCCGAAACTTTCATATTCTTTCCTCTTATAAAATAAGTTTTTTTGCAAAAATCAGGGCGTATAACTCACCCGAAACCGGCTCAAATCCGGTTTATTCAGCCGCTTTCGTTCTACTTCGTGATCAAAAATAATCCGGCCTAAATTCGCCATAAACGGAAACCCGACCGTTTGATAATCGTACGTATCATCGTTGAAAACACCGTCTTCATTGCAGTAAATAACCGCCGATAACAGAAACTCAACTCCTTTATCGAAATCGACAATGTACGCATTATCAATCATATAGCCGTAGGCATCACCGACTTTGTTAAAAATCCGGACCGATGCCGGGATTTTGCTTTTGGCGTCCCCAAACACCAGAAATTTGCAGTAGCTGTCGTAATAGGTGGAGTCGTAGTTGGGAAATCTGCTTTCGCGCGGCAGTTGCGACAGGTAGCGGTATAAAAACCGGTAATCGTCGGACGTCAGGTCGAACTTTTGCCGGGCCGGAACGTCGTCGGGAAACAAAACCGCTTTCAGCATTTGCTGCTGGTCTTCGAGCGAAAAGTAGTTTTTTTCAGTAAAGTCAAACGGTTCTTTCACCAGCGTTCCGCCCTTCATGTAGCCCACGCCCCGGCGAATGGGTTTGTCGGGACGAAAGGTTTGGTCGCAGATTTGTTCCGGTTGCTGGTACAGAACCGTATCACCTTTGGCAAACCGGACGGCATTCGTCCGCCGGTTTTGTTCGGGCGTCAATGACACCGAAAGCCGGTGGACAATGCGCAAATCCCGGTAGCCTTTTTCACGCAACCGGTCGTTCATGTCACAGGGCCCGACAAATTCATATAGCCGGTTGAACGCGTCGTTATCGCTGACCAGCAGGATCTTGCGGGCATACTGCGCCACCGACGGCAACCCGTTTTCAGCCGTCGGATCCCGGCGAACGGCGGCCTGAATGCCCGCCAGCGAGTCGGTCAGCATGGGGGTATGGATGGATAAACCCGGCTGCTTTTTAGCAAGTTGATTGATTTTTTCCAGCGCCAGCAGAACCGCCGGAAGTTTGACGGTGCTGGCCGGGTAAAAATACCGGTCCTTGTTGAGCCGGTAGCGGTAACTTTTGAATAAGGGGCGGTTCTGTTCGTCGCGGTTGATTTGCGTATACAGGATCTGAACGTCGTATTTAGCCGGGTTTTCCAGGATACGCCCGAACAATTCCGGACTTTTTTTCAGCAGTTGTTCCAGAAATTTATCGGTATGCTGGGCGGTGGTCTGCCGGCCCAAAAGCATTAAAAAAAGAACCAGAAAGTCCGAAATCAGCCTTTTCGGTTTCGGGACCATTTCGTGTCTCTCGTGATGTTCACCTCGCTTTTCCATACAGGTAGTCGCCTAGTCGTTCGATGTCCTCCGGTCGGTGTAACGCATTGATCACAATGCGGGTGTTGGGCTTGTCGGTGGGTGTTGGATAGGCAAACGAATAGACAAAAATCCGGTTCGCTAACAGGTACGAATATAACCGATCCTGATCAGTATAAAAGACCGGATAATCGGGAATGTGCTGAAATAAATCAGACGTTCCGACCCGCTTTTCAAACAGCCGGATATTTTCCAAAAGCTGGTTGAATGCCGCGTGGTAACTGCCCTGCGCCTGACAGAAAGCGTACAGATAAGCCGGTGGCGTGGGCGAACAGGCGCCAAAAAAAGCCGTCCGGCGAATGGCGCTCAGCGTTTGCGGATCCGAAAAAATCACGCCACCCGGAAGGCCCATCGCCTTGGCCAGTGAAGCCGTCACAATCAGCCGGACATTCGGTCGTTTCGGTATTTGAGACCCGATTCCGCTGCCTTCCGGACCACTGACACCCAGGCCGTGCGAGTCATCGACGAGCAGGGTAATTGCCTGATTACCGGGCAATTGATTCACCCAGTCGAACGAATACGCCACCGAAAACAGCGCATCCAGGGCGTTGAGCGCAATGACGATGTGCGGAGTGGCCGCTGCCGCCACCAGCTCGGGTAATTGCCGGGTCCAGTCGTCGAACGAACCGGTTGGCAACCGGGTAGTCGGTTCCTGCCAGATGGCCGGGTGGGCATTTGGCGCGTAAATAAATTCAAACCCCTGCCCTTTCAGCCAGTTCACCACGGCCTGCCCCGCCAGCATGCCCGACGACAGCGTCAATGCCGCTTCGGCGCGGGCAAAAGCCGCCAGCCGGGACTCCGCTTCTTCATAAATCCGGAGTTGCAGATTTCCGTTGCGGGAAGAGCCAAAAACCGTCCCATACCGCGCCATTCCTTCCGCCAGCAGCGACCGAAAGGTTGGATCCTGCGAAATTCCGAGGTACGAAGTTCCACTGAAAAACAAATAGTCCTGCCCGTCGAGGTCAATGGTCCGACCGGGCAAATGGTCAATCGAATAGTGCGTATCCACCGCTAAATTGTTCTGGTATTCCCGGATCACACCGACACGGGATCATCTAAGTTTTGCGCCTGTTCCGTTTTCTCCGGCATACAACACCCGCCCATAGTCGAAGGTAACACCCGTTGCCGGATCGTTGGCAATGAGCAGCGTACCGTCCATATCCACGTAATCGAGCAGGGGCAGCAACTGCGCGATGGCCGAAATGCCGACGCTGGTTTCGTTCATACAGCCAACCATGACCTTCAGGCCCAGTTCCCGCGCTTTTTCGATCATGCGCCGGGCGGGCGTCAAACCGCCACATTTGGTCAATTTGATATTGATGCCGTGAAAATACCCCGCGCAACGTTCTACATCGCTCTCGACAATGCAACTTTCATCGGCAATGACCGGCAGAACACTTTCTTCGAACACCCGCTTCATGCCCTCCCAATCCCCGGCCTTTAATGGCTGTTCAATAAATTCAACCCCCAACTCTTTCAGCACAAGGGCGTTCTGAAGGGCGGTTTCGGCGGTCCAGGCGCAGTTGGCATCCACGCGAAAAACCGCATCGGTGTGCTTACGCAGCGCCCGGACAATGGCCTGATCGTCGGCCGTGCCGAGTTTGATTTTGTACAGCGGCCAGGGCAGTTCCTGCATTTTCCGCACCATATTTTCCACCGTATCAATCCCGATGGTGTAATCGGTGATCGGGTTATTAGCCGCATCCAGATTCCAGTACTGATAGAGCGGTTTTCCGGCCCGTTTGGCCACCAGATCATGAGCGGCTTCATCTAAAGCACACTGGGCGAACGGGTTATCTTTCAAGTGCGGGTGCGCCAGTTGCCAGAGTTCTTCGGCGGTTGTCCACTCACCCGATTCAATGACCCCGCGAATACTTTCGAGGGCTTCGATCATCCGGTCGAGCGTGATGCCGTAGTATTTGTTGGACGTGGCCTCGCCAAAACCGCTCAGGGAGCCGTCCTGCAACTCGACAAGGAGCGTTGGCTGAACGTCACGGGAGTCGTGGGCAATCGTAAAGGTGTGTTTCAGCCGAAGGTCGAAACGGTGGAAACGGAGTGATAGTGACATGGTTACGGTTTTTCGGTTTACGGTTTTCGGTATACAGTTTACGGTTGGCTGACGCATGCCAACAAGAACGCATCAGCCAACCGTAAACTATAAACCGTAAACCGGCAACAAATCTTACTGACGGGTCGACAACATAATGGCCGTGAGGTCTTCGGCGTTTTTCAGGTCCTGAGCAATTTTGTGGTTCCATCGTTCCTGCTCGGCGTGGTTAATACCGTGCTGCGTTTCGTGGTCGTACTGTTCCTGCCAGCGGTTCATGTCCCGATACGCGTCCAGGTAAAGAAATTGCACGCGGCTGTTATAATCGTCGAGATCCATATCGGTGTCGGCCACGATCCGCTGTTTAAACCGCTCGACAATCAGTTTGACAATATCGAAATGTTTCTGTTCATGCCGCAAGGCGTAGTCGTCTTTATTGCCCGGCCTGACCCACGACATACTTTTCACCATGAAGGTTTTAAACGTCAGTTCAATCTGAATGTACCCATTGACCCAGCGGCTGTGGCCTTCGTAGGAAAACGTGGGAAAAATAGAAGCTGCATTCCGGCTCCCGAGTCGGGGGGCCGCCTGAAAATCGTCCCACGTCAGCGGATGCAGTGGGTCATAAAAAACCGTATCGCCCGACGCCTGCTGAATACGATGGTCGATGTACACAAATTTCAGGCCTTTCACCAGCGCCGGGCTTTTTTCGCGGTTAATTTTGATCCAGTTGGAAAGGTATTGCGCGGCACTTTCGAGGGCTTTGCGGGCCACCAGTTCCAGCCGATCCGTTTGCCCGAACGACCGCGTGTAAATCGTTCGGGCGGTATAGGTCGTTAACTGAACGGGTTTTCCGTCGCGCATCACATCGAAGGCCAGTTCCAGCCGACAGCTGCCATCGGCCTGGAAATCGGTTTTTGCTTTTTCCGAAAAAACAAGCTCCTGAATGCGGATGATCACGGGCACCCGTGAGGAATCGGGTCGAAAACCGGGCCGTAGCAAATCATCGAAAACACCCGTTATTTCGTCGTTGCTACGAACGGATAAACTGCCTCGCGGGCTGGAAAAAATAGTACCCAACTGCGACTTTATGGACCGCTCGTCCCGAACGCGCAGGAGCGAAAATGTGGCATTCCGCGCCATGATGGGTTCTTTCCGGAATGTAATCCATACCGATTCCTGCCGCGCCCCCACCAGGTGCGAAAACAGAAGGAGTAGTATGAATTGGAGTCGTTTCACAATTGTGTCAACGAAATCAAGTCCGTGAAAGGCTAAAAAATTAGTAGGTGGTGGTATTCACGGACTTAACGGGAACGCCCGCCGGTCCGTGGGTACGTCAAAACCGGAAAGGCTTCGCCCTCGCTGAATTCCGCTCGTTCCGGTGGCAACTCCATAAAACCGTCGCACTGTACCAGATTCGCATAATCAGCTGATCCACTGCCCGGTAACGGTTCGGCCAGCCAGATACCATCCTGACTAACCGTTAAACGAACGGGCAGGAAATAGGTTAATTTTGGCGCAAATGAAATTGGGCGGACCAACCGCGCTACGGACGGCTGCGAATCCGGCAAACCCAATGAGATGTTGAGCCACGGCAGCAAATACCGATAGGCACACAAAAAAGTCGAAACCGGATTTCCCGGTAATCCAAAAACCACTTTCCCTTCGTCGGAAGCACCAAACCACAGCGGTTTTCCGGGGCGTTGTGCCACCTGATGAAACAATTGCCGGACGCCCAGTTTTTCCATGACGGCCGGAACAAAGTCGGCTTTTCCGGCCGAAACGCCCCCGCTCAACACCAGCGCGTCGTAGTCGATCAGCAACGTTCGCAGGGCGGTTTCCATCGTGTCAACCTCATCGGGCAAGTGCAGCAGGGTGGTTTCGGCCCCGGCGGACTGCAAAACCGCCTGCAAAAGATACGTGTTCGACCGGCGAATCTGGTAGGGTTTGGGCGTATCCACGACATCGACCAATTCATCGCCCGTCGAAATGAGCGCAATTCGCGGCCGTTTGCTCACCAGCACCGTCACCTTCCCGACCGACGCGGCCACCGCCATTTCCGGCGGGCCGAGCCGGGTTCCAGCCGCCACCAGCTCGTCGTGTTGTTTCCGGTCCGTGGCCTGATGATGAATATTCTGGCCCGGCCGAACCGTCTCGATCCGGATTTGGGCCACACCGTCCGTAAGTTCAAGGTCTTCGTACCGAATAACCGTATCCGTTTCAAGGGGTAACAGGGCCCCCGTCATCACTTCCAGACAAGCCGTTTCGTCGGCCAGCGTTTGGGGCGGTTGTCCGGCAAATTGCGCTCCTGCCACCCGAAAATGCCGCTGTCCGGTCTCAAATGCCCGGTATTGAATCGCGATGCCATCCATCGATACGCGGTCGAAAGGAGGCAAATCCCGGTCGGCGATCAGCGGTTCGCGCAAAACCCGCCCGGCAGCCTGCGACAAGGGACTATTTTCGGCCGGTATAACCAGCGGATGATTCAAGACAATGGAATAAGCGTCGGCAACGGAGAGCATAGGGTCAGTTTTTCACAAAAAAACAAAAGAAGTTTACGCAAAGACGCGGATTGCCGAGAAAAATACTCCACAATCCGCGTTTTCGGTCAACTCCTTTTTTAGTCTTCGATCAAAATCCCCATTTTACCCATGCGGTAATCGCGGTAGGCTTCCATCACTTCCACCTCGTTGTTCAGCACAAAAGGGCCCTGGGCAATAATTTTCTCGCCAATCGGCTCGCCCGACATCAGCAAAACCCGGGTGTCTTCGAGCGCTTCAATAGTGATGCCTTCGCCGTCGTTTTCCGGAACAACCATATACCGGGCATTCACCTCGGTTTGATCGCCGACGCGCAGTTTTCCATCCAGCAAATACAAAAACGCATTGTGGCTGGCGGGCAGCGGCAGGTAAATCCGGCCACCGGCTTTCAGATACATCGTCGCTGAATTGATGGGCGAAAACGTTGGAATGGGTCCTTTCAACCCCAGCAATTCGCCCGAAATCACGTTGACCGTCACCCTCCCATCTTTGCTCACAAACGCGGGCGTTTCTTGTTTCAACAGCGGATAATAGGTCGGCTGGTCTTTCTTATGGGCTGCGGGCGTATTGACCCACATTTGAATGATTTCCAGTTCTTCGGAAAGCGGCCGTTCGCTGTGCATGATGCCCATACCGGCGTTCATCCACTGCGTTCCGCCTTCAAAAACGCTCCGGTCGTTGCCCCGGCTGTCGCGGTGGCGCACTCCGCCTTTAAACACAAACGTGACCGGCGAAAAACCCCGGTGCGGATGTGGACCGACGCCCGAATGAGCCGGATTTTCGTTTTCTTTCAGGAAACTATGGCCGTGGTGTAACAAAACGAAGGGATCTAAGTAGCTCAGGCGGCCGGATGGCAGGGGTTGACGAACCCGAAGTTCGCCCATGCTCATCATCGGAGCCGGTATCAATTGCTGTATGGTGCGTTCCGTTTTCATATATATTCCAATTTACAAGTAACGACATTTAATGTATATACATTAAAGTAGATAAGAAAGTTCATCTCTTTTTCAGGTTGTTGGGAAGCCGGTTATTCCGGAACGCTCTGGCGGGTACCGGCTGGTCATCGTTCCATAGAATGCCGTGTTAAATCCGGATTATTAATGCCAGACCGTTAATCCCGAATCGTTAATCCCCAACCGTCAACCCCGAATCATTAACCCGAATGGTATCCCCAACCGTCAAACCCGAACCGTTATCCCGGATCATTAATCCCGGATGTTCAACCCCGGATGGTATCCCGGACCACAATCCCGAATCATTAGCCCGAATGGTATCCCCGACCGTCACCCCCGAACCGTTATCCTCGAATTATTAATCCCGACCGTCAATCCCGAATTATTAATCCCGGATTGACCATCCCGAACCGTTATCCCGGACCGTCAACCCCGGATGGTATCCGGGGCTAATGATGTAACCCTTTCAGGGTTGGTTGGGCGGACTATTGTAGTTTATTTATAGATTTTTTTGTCGAATTTAGGGAAAAATCCTTCTTTACAAACTCCTGGCTGCTCTGGCTGGTTTACCTGACTGAATCCATTTTTAGTTTATGATTGCCGACGCTTCTGCTCAAACGACTTCACGTACGTTGACTTCACCGACTTCTGACCAAACCGAAACCGGCCAAACCGGGGTGCATTACGAGATTTTTGTCCGCGCTTTCTGCGATTCCAACGGCGACGGAATTGGCGACCTCAACGGGGTTACGTCCAAACTGGATTACCTGCAAGACCTCGGCGTTTCGGCCATCTGGCTCATGCCCATCAATCCGTCGCCCAGCTACCACATGTACGATGTGACGGATTATTACGGCATTGCCCCCGAATACGGCACGATGGACGACTTTCGGCGGCTGGTTTCGGAAGCGCACCAACGCGGCATCAAGGTCATCATGGACTTTGTGATCAACCACACCAGCCGCCAGCATCCGTGGTTTGTGGAAGCCTGCAAGAGCAAGGACAATCCGTATCACGACTGGTACGTCTGGATGAAACAAAAAGACATCGACGCCCTCAACATTGCCAGCCGCGAAATCACCGCCGATTCGCAGGAGAAAAATCCGTGGCACCGCGTTCCGGGGGCCCCTTTTTCGGAAAAATACTACGCCCTGTTCTGGAGCGGAATGCCGGACCTGAACTACGACAATCCGCAGGTTCGGGAAGAAATTTATAAAACCGGGAAGTTCTGGCTGACGGATGTCGGTGTCGACGGTTTTCGACTCGACGCGGCCCGGCACATTTACCCGGATTGGGAAGAGCCTAAGAATCACCAGTTTTGGGAAGAATTCGGGCAGGTGATGGAAGCGGCCAAACCGGGCGTCTATACCGTGGGCGAGGTCTGGACGCGGGCCGAGCGGATTGCGCCCTACTTTCGGGGGCTAAAAGCCAACTTCAATTTCGACCTCAGCCTGGCGTTGCAGGAAATTCCGTACAAAGAGCGCGATACGGCCGAAATCGTTCCGATGCTGGTGCAAAACCGCTCGATCTTTGAAGCGGTAAACCCGAACTTTATCGACGCCATCATGCTTTCCAACCACGACCAGAGTCGGATTGGAAGTCTGCTCAACGGCAATCCGAATCACCTGAAAGTGGCGGCCAATCTGCTGCTGACGCTCCCCGGTAATCCCTATATGTATTACGGCGAAGAAATCGGTATGCTGGGTGTTAAACCCGACGAAAACATCCGGGAACCGTTTTTGTGGAATATCGGGAAAAAAGACCCCGAACGGGCCCGCTGGCGTCGGGCAAAATATTCGACCAGCCGAACGGTGACACCACTGGCGCAACAGCAGACTGACCCGGATTCGCTGTATAATCACTACCGGCGACTGATTCATTTCCGCAATAGCCATCCGGTTTTGAACGACAACCTGAGCAAACTGGAACTTACCGGGATTCAGCACAAAAACGCCATTGCTTTTATTCGCAAATCGGGAAACCGGTCGGTATTGATCCTTCATAACCTGAGCAAGCGCGGGCTGGATGTTGTTCTGTATCCGGCCGAACTGGCCGAAGGCAAACAAATCGTGCTCGATACGGCGGGTGGTGCCAGGATCTTCAAGGATGGAAAAGTGAGGGTTCCGGCCTATGGCTGTGTGGTGCTGGAAAACCGCTAACGTTTTGCCCGGTTGTCCGGAACAGGCCCCTGTTGAAGCAGCAGATCGATAAAAGGTTTGTAGTTTTCCTGGATTCCGGCATTTTTGATGACCTCCGCGCGGTCGGTTCCGTTGTTGCTGAACTGCACTCTTCCTTCCATATTCAGGTTGAAAGGGCGCACCAGCGGGTCAGTGATCAGAAAGGTATTGTGTTCGATCAGCAGCGGTTTTTCCGGCGACCCACCGGATGCCTGATCCAGGTAGATGGCGGCAATGGGCCAGGAGCCCGCCCATTTCGACCGTTGGATGTCGTGAATGTAATTGTCCGAAATCTGCGTGCCGGGTTGCCGTGAAAGTGTATAAATAGCCCCACCGTCACACAGCAGGTTCATTACGTGGCTGATGTCGTTGAACGCAATGCGGTTATCGCGCATGGCATTTTCCTTTCCGGTCCAGCCGAAGCCCAAACTGATACCGGAATAAGGCAGATCCCGGATGACGTTGTGCTCGATTTTTAAACCCGCCGGATACCCCGCGGCAATCCCGCAAGTGCCGTAATAATCCTGCCCGACGCGGGTAATGTAATTATTCATCACTTCGTCGTTCGTGCAGATTTCCCGGCGGTCGGTTGGATGATAGGGTTCGAGGTGAAATTCGCCGTCTTTTTCTTTCGTAAACGCGCCGATCATCACGCCCGTACCGGAACAATCCCGAATGAGGTTTCCGACAAGTCGGCAGGCCTGCGTACCGCTTTCCAGGTCGACCGCCGTCGCGCCCAGGTGTTGAAAGGTGTTTTTCTCGAACACAACGGCGGTAGCATTCGACACCCGAATGGCCGATGCCGGACGTCGAACCGTCTGATTGTTAGCCGTATCCGCCGTTAAACTGTACATACCGGCCTGCGAATTGATGTACCCGTCCGAACTGGGCCGGTTCCAGTTGCTGTGTTCAAATGTCAGCCCGATGAAGTGCAGGTTTCGGACCGGAGCATCGAGCGTTCCTTCAATCTGGAGCAGGGTTTCGGTTACGGGTGCCATCAGGGTCAAATCCTGGATGTTCTGGTATTTTTCCGGCTGGTAAAACAGCATTTCAGACACCCGATCGAGGTACCACTCACCCGGCTGATTGACAAATTCGTAGGCATTTTCAAAGTGGAAAGCCGCATCGTCCTGTTTGTACGGATACGGTCGCGGAAAAAGAATGGCCGCTTCGTGATCCCGAATGGATACATAAGCCATGTCAGGGCCACCCCTGAATTTCTCGAATGCTTTCAGGTGAACATACGTATCCGCCCAGAACATTTGCACCACGGCTTCCACCTGGTCGAACGCTTTCCAGGCATCGACGTAGTGCGCTTTCATCATCAGACTACGGCTCCTCACATCCCAGCCCGAAAGGCGGTAATAGGCACCGGCATCCGGCTTACGGGCGCGGATCGCCCGGCGATCATTGACGTAAAGTTGCCGGAAATCCAGGCCTTTCACAGACGCTTTAAAAATACCGTTCCTGTCGGGAACCCAGCCCGTTATCCGCTGCCCGCCCGTCAGCACCGGTTTGGCGTTCGGATACGCCTGGTAGATCACGCGGCCAGAACCCTGCCCGCCGTCTGCGGTCGAAAACCTGAGTGGTTCAGCAAGCGGATACGTACCATCCATGAGGTAAATCACCACATCGCCGGTTTGAGCCGACGTATACCGCCGGACTTCCTGCTGCGCCCGCTGAATGGTACGAAATGGTTTTTTGAGCGTTCCGGCTCCAGCATCTGTTCCCTGCGGAGAGACGTAAAATTTGTGCTGAATCGGGGTCGCCACTGTCGTTAGACAAACCGCCAGTCCGAAAAATACCAGACCAGCCGCCCGGTAAAACCGGGCAGAAATAAAGGCATTATCCATTGAATAAAAGGAGTTTTACTAAATACGTTACGCGGGAGACTGGCCGGACAACCTGAGTAGGGTAGCCCGTTTTCGGGCAGATGTCCACAAAAGAATATAAAAATTCAGAAGAAAAATAATGAAAACCGGAAGCTGAAAGATAATACCACAAATGTGGAAAAAAGTAAAAGAAAGCCGGTTCAGCAAAAGGTACATTTGCTAGTGGTGACTTGAGCCAAATAAACTATTCCTAAATCCAACATCCGCTTTACCCTAGCCCACCCGCCCCATGCGAGCCCCCATTCACAAACTGTCTGTTTCTCTGATCGTAGTACTGGTTGCGGGCTGTACTACCTACTGGAAGCAAAAAAAAGCGATTCCCACCAAAACGACCGAACCCCAATCGTACAGCGGCAACGCGTTCGATGAGCACATCCGCTCGACGGAAGCCCGTTCGCCGGAAGACGAACGATTGGGCTTTACGCTGCCCCCCGGCTTCGAAATCAGCCTTTTTGCCTCCGAACCACAGATTGGCAAACCCATCAACCTGGCGTTCGATGCCCGAGGTCGGTTGTGGGTCACCCAATCAGTTGAATACCCGTTTCCGGCCCAGCCCGGCAGCGGCCACGACCGGCTGACGATTCTGGAAGACCGGGATCACGACGGCAAAGCCGATGTGTTTACGCCCGTCAGCGACACCCTCAATATTCCCATCGGTATTTTGCCGGTTCAGGACGGGGCCGTGGCGTTCAGCATTCCGAATGTGTATAAACTGACGGATGCCAACGGGGATGGTAAAACCGAAACCAGCCGGCGGTTGCTGGGACCATTCGGGTTTAAAGACACGCACGGCATGGTCAATCACCTCCGGCGCGGCTTCGACGGCTGGATTCATGCCTGCCACGGGTTTACGAACCTTTCAAAAATCGCCGGAACCGACGGTGATTCCATTACCCTGGGCTCGGGCAACACGTTCCGCTTTCGGGATGATGGCAGCCGGGTTGAACAAACGACGATGGGCCGCGTCAATCCGTTTGGCCTGACGTTCGACGACTGGGGTTATCTCTACTCCTCGGATTGCCACTCCTCCCCGCTTTATCAATTGATTCAGGGAGCCGAATACCCCTATTTTGGCCGGTTGCCGGAAGGCATCGGTTTTGCCCCCATCATGAAGCCCCACGAACGGGAAGCCACCGCCCTGTCCGGTCTGGCCCTCAGCAGCGGCACCACCTTTCCCGAACCTTACCGGAACAGCCTCTACATGGGGGATGTTGTAAAATGCCGGATTTACCGCAGTACGTACACCTTCAAAGGCTCCTCGCCGGTGGGCAAAATGGAGGACGATTTCCTGCGAAGCGCCGACCCGTGGTTTCGCCCGGCGGATGTTATCCAGGGTCCCGACGGCGCGTTGTACATCGCCGATTTCTACAACCGCATCATCGGCCACTACGAAGTGCCGCTCGACAATCCGGGTCGCGATCACCTCCGGGGCCGCATCTGGCGGATTACCTACAAAGGTCAACTGGACAAAACCGGTCAGCAAAACTGGACAAAAGCCAGCCTGAACGAACTGCTGGAAGGACTGGCGGCTGAGAATCTGTCTGTTCGGATGACCGTTGGGGATCAGTTGATTCACCGCATCGGCAAACCCGCCATCGAGCCGGTTGAGAACCTTTTGAACCGGCGCAAAACGACGGAAACGCAATACGTCCAGGGGCTATGGGTGTTACACCAGTTGGGAGCCCTGCGGGACGAAACCCTGCTCAAAGCCCTGCAACACCCGCAGGCGCTGGTCCGTACGCACGCCCTGCGGATTGTGCGGGAAATGAAAACGCCGGGGAAAACCTTTTATGGCCCCTCGCTGGCAGGGCTGAACGATGCGAGCCCGCACGTTCAGCGGGCCGCCGTTGAAGCGCTGGCCACCTTTCGCGATCTGGAGACGGTGAAAAAGCTGGTGGCCTTTCAGCAAACGATACCGGCTTTTGATACGCATCTGGCCTACACGACCCGGCTTTGTCTGCGGAATTTACTACGGGAAAAGTCGCTGGGAACACAAGCCGCTGCAGCGCCATGGAGCCCATCCGACCGCGTTGCCCTCACCGAGTCCCTGATTGGGGTCAATACGGAATATGCCAGTCAGTTTCTGCTCAATACGCTCAAATCGGCCACCCTGCCCAAAGACACCGAGTTAAAAATGCTCCGCCAGACGGCGCTTTATTTGCCGCCGGGCCAGCGCGACGGGCTGGTGCGTTTCATTACCCAGAAATACAGCGGTGATCCGGGGAGCCAGTACAAACTGTTTACGGTTATTCAGCAAAGCATCAAACAGCAGGGCGGTGTCATCAATGAATCGGTGAAACAGTGGGGAACCGACCTGGCTCAGAGCCTGATCATGCCGCCGAAGCCGGAATGGACGTACGCGCTGGAGGGCGATTTGTACCTGAAAGACATTCCGGTGGTGATTCGAATTCCGCCCGCAACCACCCTGCTGTCGCCCGACATCCGCCTGTTTGGCTTTGATTTGGGGGGCTTCAAGGGGCTGGTGAAATCGCCGGTTTTTGTGGCTCCTCCTTCGCTGGTATTTTCCACCGTCAATTACAATGTCAAAACCAACGCTGATCCCGAAAACCGGGTGCAACTGCGTCTGGCCGACGAAACGGCCCAGGTAATCGCCCGGCAGGATCTCCCCAAAACCAATGATTATCAGGCCGAAACGATTAGCTGGGATTTAAAGGCCCACCAGGGAAAACGGGTGTATCTGGAACTGGTCGATCAGTCGTCCGGTCTGATCTGGGTAGGCAACTTCAAAACGAACGCCGTTCAGGTCCCGGCCATCAATCCGAAGGAACAGGGTGAACAGCAACGGTTTGCCATCGAAACCGCCGGCGAATCCGGCATCAAAGGACTGGAGCCGACCATTCAAAACCTGCTGACGAGTCCATCGACGCCGTATTTTATTAAAGTCGCCAGCATGCGCGCCCTGCTCCGGCTGGCTCCCGACCGGTATACGGCTCAGGCGGTGGCTTTGCTCAGTACCGAATCGACGCCGTTGGCTTATCGCAAGGAGATTGCCGGAATGCTGGGCGAATTTCCGCTCGCGCAAACGGGAAAAGTGCTGGAAGAGGGTCTCAAAAAGACGACGGGCGATATTCAACTCGAACTCCTGAAGGCACTGGCGACCTCGCCGGACGGCAAAGATCTCATTTTCAAACAAGTGCGGAGCGGTATTCTCTACACCCGGATTTTACGCCAGCCGGGTTTGGAAGACCGGCTTTTGCTCAACGCCACCCCTCGGCAACTATCTGACTATAAGCAATTAACCGCCAACCTGAGTCCGATTGACGAAACCCGGGAAGCGCTGATCAAAGACCGGCTGGCCCATCTGGACGCTTCGGCAACCGGCGGGCGGCAGATCTTTATTCAGAACTGCTCACCCTGTCACCAGATCAACAAGGAAGGCGGTATGATCGGGCCGCAGCTGGACGGTATCGGTAGCTGGGGCAGCAAGGCGCTGGCGACCAAAATTCTGGACCCCAACCGCAACATTTCCGAAGCGTTCCGGACGTATACCATTAAGCTGAAAAACGGCAGCGTCAAAACCGGGTTGTTCCGCCGGGAAGAAGCGGCTTCGCTGGTCTACGCCAATGCCTCCGGCGAGGAATTTTTTGTCCCGAAAAAAGACGTTGTCGAAACTCAGGCTTCCAAATTCACGCTGATGCCCGACCATTTCGGGCAGACTATTCCGCAGGAGCAGTTCAATCAGTTGCTGGGTTATTTAT
Organism: Larkinella knui; assembly: GCF_003858645.1. GTDB lineage: Bacteria > Bacteroidota > Bacteroidia > Cytophagales > Spirosomataceae > Larkinella > Larkinella knui. The sequence goes on from NZ_RQJP01000002.1 coordinate 224,283, forward strand.
TGAGTGTCAAGTAATACCGCTTTTGTTTTTACCACTTTTAGGATTTTATGTCTGCTTTTGTGAAAGGTCTGTATGTGCTCGGTTTGACCAGCCTGATCTCGACGGCCTGGATCAGTGACCGGCCCGCCAAAGAAAAGCAGCCCCGGTTTTCCCGGTATTATGTGGCCTCCGAAAGCTACGAGTCGGTGGGCATCATCGACGTCAACAAAGATGGTCGGCCGGATCTGGTTTCGGGTGATTTCTGGTACGAAAATTCCGCCGATCCCAAAGCCCTGTTTCGCAAGCGGTATCTGATTGGAAATCAGAAGCGGTACAACCAGTATTACGATGATTTTTCGACCATTCCGCTGGATGTCAACGGCGACGGCAACCTGGATGTGGTGACGGGCGGTTATTGGGGCGGTTCACTCCGCTGGCTCGAAAACCCGGGCAAACCCGGTATCTGGCCCATTCACCTCATTGCCGGTGTGGGCGCCGTGGAGTGTACCCGCGCCTGGGATGTGGACGGCGACGGCGTGATCGAAATCGTTCCGAACAATCCGGGTAAGCCCTTGAAATACTACAAGTTGGAAAAAGGCGGCACCTTTCGGCAGGTGAACGTCGGGTCGTTGCAGGACCACGGCCTGGGCTTCGGCGATCTCAACGGCGACGGGAAAGGCGACTTTGTGGTCAGCAAAGGCTGGCTCGAAAACAAGGGCAACGAGACGTGGGAAATGCGGCCCGAATTTGACCTCGGCACCACCAGCGTACCGATTCTGGTGGTGGATTTAACCGGCGATGGCCAGAACGATCTGATTGTGGGTCAGGGCCATAGCTACGGTCTGCACTGGTACGAACAACGGCTGCAAGACGGCAAACGAACCTGGCTGAAACACAGCATCGACGAAACCGCATCGCAATACCACACGATGGAATGGGCCGATTTGACGGGCGATGGCAACCCGGAGTTGATCACCGGCAAACGGTTTCGGGCGCACAACGACACCGATCCCGGCTGTTACGACGACGTGGGGTTGTATTATTTTACCTGGGATGGCAAAGCCTTTACCAAACACGCCATTGCCTACGGCCCCGCCGGAGTCGGCAAGGGAACCGGAATTTCGTTCGCCCTCGGTGATCTGCGCGGCACGGGCCGGCAGGATATTGTAGTGGCGGGCAAAGATGGCCTGACGGTTTTTTTCAACGAAAAGAAGTAACAAGCTGCTTGAGTCAACTAACAAGCCCTGGAAGGGCGTTCTGCCAAAATCAAGCTTGTCTTTCTGGGCATTGTGGCATTGTAATTAGTTTGAGTTAGCTAACCAGCCCTGGAAGGGCGGTCTGTTGATAGAAAAAAGCCAATTAAACGCCGGATAGCTCCGGAGGAGCGGCCTGCTCATGGATGCGTTGGTATCCAGTAACAGCAAACCTCCGCCGGGATTCATTCAAACCCATTTTAAGTACCGTCAACAACAATGAAACAACTGCTGCTTTTATCGCTTCTGCTGGTGTTAGGAACCTCCTGGGTATGGAATCGGGGAGCGAAAAATGCGGGGAGCGATCCGGTCGATCCGAAAGTGGAAAAGCTCAAGTTGTTACCCGGTTTTAAAGCCGAACATCTCTACAGCCCAACCGGCCATAAACAAGGCTCCTGGGTGTCGATGACGTTCGACGACCGGGGCCGCCTGATTACCTCCGATCAATTTGGTGCCCTCTACCGCCTGGAATTGCCTCCGATTGGTTCGTCCGTTTCCCCTAAAGTCGAGCAACTGACTATTCCGCCCGGGGCGAAAGCGGGGGCAACTTCCAGCGGTTCTAAATTGGGAATGGGCTATGCGCAGGGCCTGCTCTGGGCCTTTAACAGCCTGTATGTCATGGTGAATCACCAGAGCGACTCGACCTTGGCCCGGGGCAGCGGTTTGTACCGCCTGCAGGACACCGACGGCGATGACCAGTTCGACAAAATCACGCTCCTGAAAGCCCTGACGGGCGAAGGGGAACACGGGCCACACAGTGTGGTGCTGGCACCGGACAAAAAGTCGATCTATGTCATGGCGGGCAACTTTACCGACGTCCCTAAAATGGATGCCTACCGGTTGCCGCCGGTTTGGAAAGAAGACAACCTGTTCCCGGCGTTGAAAGATCCGCGCGGCCACGCCACCGACCGCACGGCCCCCGGCGGCTGGCTGGCAAAAGTCGATTCGACCGGGCAGCAGTGGGAGTTTATCGCGGGCGGTTTTCGCAATGCCTTCGATCTGGCGATCAACGACGCCGGGGATCTGTTCACCTATGATTCCGACATGGAATGGGATTTTGGACTTCCGTGGTACAAACCGACGCGAATCTGTCACATCACCAGCGGGGCCGAATTTGGCTGGCGAACCGGGTCCAGCAACTGGTCACCCACGTTTGCGGATAACCTGCCCGCGGTTCTGAACATGGGCCAGGGCTCGCCCAGTGGCGTGTTTTTTGGCACTAACGCCCGCTTTCCCCAGAAATACCGCCAGGCGTTGTTTGCTTTCGACTGGAGCTTTGGCATCCTGTATGCCGTTCATCTTCAGCCCACTGGCGCATCGTATTCGGCAAAGGCCGAGGAGTTCATCTCCGGTTCGCCGTTGCCGCTGACCGACGGCCAGATCGGTCCTGATGGCGCGATGTATTTCCTGACCGGGGGCCGGCGGCTCGAATCGGATTTATACCGGGTTTATTACGCGGGAACGGAAAATCCCGCTTCGGCTCCGCAAACGCGCGAAACCGCTGAACATCAGCTTCGAACAAAACTGGAAGCCTTTCACGGCCAGCCGAACCCGACAGCACTGAACGTGGCCTGGCCGCACCTGAATCATCCGGACCGGTTTGTGCGGTATGCGGCCCGGATTGCCGTGGAGCACCAGCCCGTCGATCAGTGGCAGGCCCGCGTCCTGGCCGAAACCGATCCCGGACGGGCCATTCAGGGGGCCATTGCGCTGGCCCGTATGGGAAAACCGGCACTTGAAACCCCGTTGGTAAAAGCGTTGCTGAACCTGAATTTCGGGTCGTTCACCGAAACGCAGCAGGCGGATTTGTTGCGGGCGTTCGAGCTGGTTTTCAGCCGGATGGGCATGCCGGAACCGATGCTAAAAACCAAAGTCATTGCGTACTTAACTCCGCATTATCCCGCCAAAACCGCTCTGCTGAACCGGAGTTTCAGCAAGCTCCTGATTTATCTGGAAGCACCGGGCGCCGTGGCCAAAACCGTTGCTTTACTGGATCAGAAAGAAACCGCAGCCAATACCGTGGCGAAAGAGGAAATGGCCATGAATTCCGCCGACCTCATTCTGCGCAATCCGATGTACGGGCTGGATATTGCCAACATGCTGTCGAAAATTCCGCCGGCCCAGCAGACGTATTATGCGGTTGCGCTGAGCAGTGCCAGCCAGGGATGGACGCCCGAGTTGCGTTCCCGGTATTTCCGCTGGTTTGCGCAGGCTTTTTCGTTTAAAGGGGGGAAAAGTTACGCCGGATTTATGGACAAAGCCCGAAAACTGGCGTTGAACCACGTTCCCAAAGAGCAGGTGGCCCGGTATAACGCCCTGTCTGGTGACGCAGCCATCAACACCACCGGCAACGGCCCCGCCACGGGCTATATTCCCAAAGGACCGTACCGCAGTTGGAAGATCGATTACGCCGTGGCGGTGGTCGACAGCGCAGGAACAAACCGGAATTTTGAGCGGGGACGCCAGATTTATTCCGCCGTCATCTGCGACCGTTGCCACACGATGCGGGGTGAAGGCGGTGACATTGGCCCCGATCTGACGCAGTTGGGCACCCGGTTTTCGACGCGGGACATTCTGGAAGCCATCACCATGCCCAGCAAAGCCATTTCCGATCAGTATGCCGCGAGCATTTATACGCTCAAAAACGGCCAGTCGGTGGTGGGTCGACTGGTCGGTGAAGACAAGGATTCGTATTCCATCGCCCAGAACCCGTTTGCCACCGATGTGCTTCGGAAGATTCCCAAAAAAGACGTCGTGTCGACCCGGTATTCGCCGGTATCGATCATGATTCCCGGATTGATCAATACCCTGAATGAGAGCGAATTGCGGGATCTGATGGCCTATCTGAAGTCGGGCGGGAATGAAAAATCCCCGATTTATACGAGCCCTTCTTCCGGAAAATAATGAACTAAGTGAGTAGTCAACCGCAGCAAATCCGGTTTACCGGTAACCCCGAACGATTAACTATGTGTGCTAAGAACCTGAAATCCCGCCGTAATTTTCTGCGCAACAGCCTGGTGAGTGCAGCCGCAGCTCCGGTATTACCGAATTTGCTGGGGACGGCCCCGGCCGAACAACCGGAAGCCATACCGGTTGAGAAAAAGGCCCTGCCGCCCAAAAACCCGGTTTCGGATAAACACCGCAACCTGTTCAACGGCGACACCTGCGTCTTTTTTTACAACCCGGAAATGTGGCAGCCCGAAGATTTTTCGGTAAAAACCGTTAAGAACCCCCGCACCGGCAAGATGAACACCAAGCCGACGCTGGTGGGTGGCCCCTTCAAGGCGAAGGCGATTCACCGCTACGTGGATGTGCTGGCCGACAACGGCATCGACACGTTTGTGATCAACGCCAATGCGTCGCGGGCGTGGTATCCCAGCAAAAAAATAACCAGCATTCTGGACGGCTATAAGCGCGGAGATCGGGATTTTTTCCGGGGCCACGCCATCTGTCAGGGAATCACGGAGCCGGAAGCGGTCGAAGAATTTCTGGATACGTTTTCCACGTTCATGAATCTCTACCAGGATTTGCTGGACGCGGGCGTGGACTGGCTGGCGGAAACGTCCAAAGCCTGCCGGGCGCGGAAAATCGCGCCCTGGGTCAGCATCCGCATGAACGACATGCACGGGAGCAACAATTTTGACGGCAGCTTTTTCAACGTTCCGCTCCTGAAACAGAAAGAAATGCGGCTGCAAAACAGTTCATACGGTTCCATCAATTCGTTGTACCGGCAGGGCCTGAACTACGAAAAACGCGAGGTGCGCGACCTGATGTTTACCCAGATTCGGGAAGTGGTGGAAGACTACGATTTCGAAGGACTGGAACTGGACTGGTTGCGCAACCCGCTTTGCTGCGAGCCCAACGCGACGCCCGAAACCATCGGCATGATGAACGACTGGATTCGCCAGGTGCGCGCCCTGACCCAAAGCCGGGCGAAAAAAACCGGTCGGCCGTATCCGCTGGGGCTTCGGATTCCGGGGCGGCTCGACATTCTCAAAAGCATCGGGCTGGATGTGGTGACGCTTTGCCAGGAAGGCACGATCGATTTCGTGAGTCCGTCGGGTTTCTGGTGTACGACCTGGGACATGCCGCACGACGAATTCCGGAAACGGCTGGGCGATCGGGTGGCGATTTACGGCGTCGTGGAAGACGGTGCCAATGGCCTGCCTACGCAGAACCAGACGGGCGATTTTAGCCAGCGGCTGCGGTATATTTCGGCCAGTCCGGAGGTGCTGCACGCCAATGCCGCCGGCAAACTGGCGATGGGGGCCAACGGCATCGAGTGGTTCAATTTTTACTGCACCGACCAACCCCGGCTGCCGGGTCTGAAGGCGGACTACGCGGCCATGCGCCAAATCGACAAACTTGATTTTCTGCGGGGCAAACCCAAGCACTATTGCTTTGCCATCGGGGGAAAATCGTTCAATCACGTTCCTTTTGAATTGCCCGCCCAGCTACCGGTAGCCCTCGAACTGGGCGATCAGCATCCGTTCAGACTGGCCATGTGTGCCGAGCCAACGGATAAAAACCTGGAACTGACCGTGCAGATTGTGCTGAAAGCGGGCGACGAAATGAAGTATCTGCCGGTTTCGTTCAATGGCTGCTGGCCTACCCTCAAAAACGAGCGAACCAGTCAACTCCTCTTTCCCTGCGGTTCCCTGACACACCACACCAAAGACCACATTGCCTACAATTACCGCTTCCCGGTGTCGCTCGTGCGCGACGGCTGGAACGAAATTGTGGTGGAAAACGGCGGCAAACTGCCGGTTAACCTGGTCTGCATCGAACTCGCGGTTCATCCGAAAACCGCTTAATATTTCCCGCTTTTATCCATGAAAATTACGGACGTTAAAACCATATTACTGACCGGTCCCTGCACCAACGACCCGTATCTGTCGGAAGCCCGAAAACTCCGCAGTGCGGCTTTTATTCGCATTGAAACCGATGCCGGAATCGACGGGCTGGGCGAAACCTACGCTGGCTATTTTTTTCCGGAAGGTGTTCCGCCGATTGTCGAGTTTTTCAAACCCATTCTGATTGGCAACACCGTCGACGACATTCCCGAATTGTGGCAGCGGATGTACCAGTGCGGTAATTTCTGGTGTCGCGTCGGGCTGGGAACCATCGTGCTGGCCGGTATTGAAGCGGCTTTGTGGGATCTGAAAGGCAAGTCGATGGGCGTTCCGGTGTATCAATTATTGAAAGACCGCTGGCAAAACCGCTTTTCGTCGGCTGCGACGGAACACGGCGAACTGCCCGCTTACGCAACGGGCGGGCCGAGCAATTATCCGCTCGATAAACTGGCGGGCAAAGTTGATTTTTACCAATCGCTGGGGTTTCAGGGCGTCAAAATTGGAGCCGGAGCCTATTGGAAAGACCGGGGTTTCGAGATTTCGGCCGAACCCGCTGCGGCCGCCGACCTGGAAGCGCAAAAGGCGGATTTCATCCGGCAGCGCTTTGGCAACGACCTTCGGCTCCTGTTCGATGCGCACATGGGCAACAGCCCAACGCTCACCTGGGGGCTGGAAACCGCCACGGCGGTGGCCAAAGCCCTCGAACCTTACGACCTTTTTTGCCTGGAAGAACCGCTGCATTACACCCGGCCGGACCTCTACGCCGAGCTGCGCCGGAACACCAAAACGCGCATTGCCGGGGGCGAGTGTCTGACGGCGGTGTGCGAATGGCAGACGTTCATCGATCAGGATAGTTTCGGCATCGGCCAGCCGGACGCGTCGTTCACCGCCGGACTCGATCAGTTTATGGAGGTGGCTTCGTTGCTGGACGCCCGGGGACAAAAAATCGCACCCCACGCCTGGGGCGCGGGCGGTTCGCAGATGCAGAACATTCACGGCGGTTTTGCCTGCCCGAACACGGTTATTCTGGAGGTGGCTCCGGCCTACGGTCCGCTCCACAGCGAAGTGATCGGCGACAGTTTGCAGCTAAAAAACGGCTATATCCTGCCCCCGGAAAAACCGGGTCTGGGCATCGAACTCCGGGACGAAACCATCCGTCGCTTTCCGTTCATTCCCGGAACGGGCGAGTTCAACAGTGTGCCCGGAAAGATATTAACAACCTGATTTACAAGAATTTTTAGATTTTTCATAATGCCTGAGTTTTGTTCGTTGGCACACCCCGGAGGGGTGCTCTGTTAATAGAAATCGGTAATCCCCCTGCTGTTCCAAGCCCCGGCAGGGGCGTTCTGATAAATGATCTGGAAATTAGGACGCCCCTGCCGGGGCTTGATGCCGCTGATCAGGCCGTGTGGCTATTAACAGAAAACGGCAGCGGCCGACCGTCCCTCCGGGGTGTGCCAACGAACAACTTTACCCGTGTAAACGAATCCACAACCCATGTTGAATATCCTGATTGATATGCCGGTTTATGCGCCGGTGCTGCAGGCTTTGCAGCGATTACCAAACGTCAAGGTGGCCGTTATTGACCCGCCGGAAGAGAAAGCCCGGGTTCTGCCAACGGACCTGATTCGGGACTGCGACGCCCTCTTTTGTACGTTTCTGCCCGAAAACTACGACGAAATGGAGCGGCTGAAACTGGTGCAGATTGCCTCCGTGGGCTATACGCAACTGGTGGGCAAGGCATTGGCGGAGCGGGGCGTTCGGGCGTGCAATGCGCTGGGGGTTTTCGATGTGCCGATTGCCGAGTGGAACATCGCCATGATGATCAATCTGGCGCGCGACCTGCGCGGTTTGATTCGCAACCAGGACGCCGGAATCTGGGATCGGTCGGCGGTTTTTCAGAAAGAAATCCGGGGTTCGGTCGTCGGACTCTGGGGCTACGGCGGTATTGGCCGCGAAACCGCCCGACTCGCCAAAGCCCTCGGTATGACCGTCCATGTGCTGGTGCGCCAGGAGGTCAGCAAACGTGACGCCAGTTTTGCCGTACCGGAAACGGGTGATTCTGACGGAAGTTTACCCGACCGCATTTTTACCATGAACGAAAAAGACGCGTTTTTGGAGGGGCTGGATTTCCTGATCATGGGCATTCCGCAAACCGCCACAACCACCGGAATCGTTGGTGAAAACGAACTGCGGCTGCTGCCACCGCACGCTTTTTTGCTAAATCCGGCGCGGGGGCCGCTGGTGCAGGAAGCCGCACTCCTGCGGGCGCTGCGCGAAGGCTGGATTGCCGGGGCCGCCCTCGACACGCACTACCAGTATCCGATGCCGCCGGACCATCCGCTCTGGCAATTCCCCAACGTCATCATGACGCCCCACATTTCCGGTTCCAGTTTAAGCCCCCGGTTTCTGGAACGGGTCTCGTCCATTTTCCTCCAGAATGTCAGCCGGTATCAACGGTTCGAGCCGCTTTTGAATGAATTGACCCCGGCTCAATTAAGCGGACAGTGAGCCCAAAATCGGAAATTTACTCAAGCCGAAACCCGGTCCTGCTGTTTGCTTAGCACCTTTATAAAGTGAAATTTTTTAACCGATAAGTTAAATAAAAAAGGCGTTTGCAGCAGAAAAACAGGATCGGCGGGCATTTTGAAAAATAGTACCAGAAATGTAAATAAAAGTAATAGCAGGTCTGGTTTGACAAAGTTAATTTTGATGATAGGCCCCAGGATACTAATACATTCCGTTTAGACACGAGAAAACCAAATATTATTTAGCCAAAAATTGGCTGCTGATGAGGTATGCCCATTCGTGAAGCAATTGGCTATCCGGGACCCGAAATACTGCACTCGAACTTCTTTCTTCGTTCAACCCATGACAAAACACGTACTCACTCACTACCGCTCCTGTCAATTCAGGAAATGGGTCTTCGCCAGTGCTGCTTTGGTTGCCACCTTTCCGGCCCTGGCCGACGGTGCGGCCAACCGCAATTTGCGGATTACAAACCATCGAAACACGATGTTGGCCCGACTGAAAGCAGACGTTCGGATTACCGGAACCGTCAAATCGCTCGAAGGCGAAGTTATTCCCGGCGTCAATGTAATTATTAAAGGTACCACCAACGGGACCGTTACCGACAAAGAGGGCCAATTTGCGCTGAATGTCCCCGAAAATGCCACGCTGGTTTTTTCGTTCATCGGGTATCTGACGGAGGAAGTGAACATCAATTCCCGGACATCCCTCCAGATTACCCTGAAGTCTGACGTCAAATCCCTGCAGGAGGTTTTGGTGGTCGGCTACGGCAAACAATCCCGCGAAACGGTAACTACCTCAGTGACGAAACTGGACACCAAAGTGCTGGAGAATATTCCCTACGCCAATGCCGCATCGGCCATGCAGGGAACGTTGTCGGGGGTGCGGGTGCAGAGTACGTCGGGGCAACCCGGAGCGGCTCCCCGCGTGATCGTCCGCGGAGGAACCTCCATCAATAACCCGGACGGAGCGGCTCCGCTCTACATCGTCGATGGTATTATCCGGACCAACATGAACGACATTAGTCCCGACGACATCGAGAGTCTGCAAGTGTTGAAAGACGCAGCGGCCACGGCCATTTACGGAGCGCGCGGTTCGAACGGTGTTGTGATTCTGACCACCAAAGGCGGGAAAGAAGGCAAAACCCGGATTACGTACGGCTACGATTTCACCCTGTCCGATGTGGGCAAACGCCTGGAAATGGCCTCGGCCCATGATTATATCGAACTGGGACGGCTGGGCATCGTTGCCACGGCCCAGAAAATTCCGGCAGCCATCAACCGGCTGATTCTGCCCAACGGGATGGGAACCGGCAACGATTTGACCAACAATACCGGTTTTACTCCGCAGTATTTGTCGGACGCCAACCGCCAGAAACTGAATGAAGGCTGGCAGAGTATGCCCGATCCGGTGGACCCCACCAAAACCATCATTTACAAGGAAACCGACTACCAGGATTACCTGTGGCAAACCGGCCAGTCGCACAACCACAACATCGGTTTGTCGGGCGGTACGGACAAGGCTACCTTCAACGCGAGCCTGGGGTATTTGACCAACCAGGGAATCGCCATCACGACCGGTTTCAACCGGCTGACCTTCAACCTGAACGGAAATTTGAAGGTGCGCGACAACATCAGCGTTTTCGGACGGGCTCTGTATTCGAACTCCGTTTCCAAACAGGTGTACAATGTCGGGCAGGTTTTCTGGACCTCCATTGCCGCGCCGAAGACGTCCAAGTATACTTTCGAAGACGGCACGCTGGCACCGGGCCTAGGCCGGGGTCTGGGAAACCCGACCTATCACCTGAACAACCGCAACGATCAGAACGGTTCGGAAAACCTGTCGCTCGCGACGGGCGGACACTGGGATATCCTGCCCGGTTTGTCGTTCGATCCGCAGGTGTCTCTATACCGGCTTACGGACGAATCCCGCACTTTTCAGCCCTCCTACCAGAACGGGGCCGGCCCGGCCAACCTGAACACGACCCGGAGCGCAACGGTCACAAACAGCAAATGGTTTCAAACCCAGGCCGACGCCGTTCTGACGTACATAAAATCATTTGGCTCGGCGCATAATCTGGAAGCGAAAGCGGGTTTCTCGTATTTTGGCCGCAAACTTTCTACCTTCAGCGCCAGTGGACAAGGCGCGGCAACGGACCTGATCCCGACGCTGAATGCTTCCGCCACTTACCCGCTAGTGAGCAGCACCATCAGCGATCAGGTCATCCTGGGCTACTTTGGCCGGATCAATTACGACTACAAACAGCGCTACCTCCTGACGGTCAACGCCCGGTATGACGGGGCTTCCAACCTGGGGGCCTCCAACAAATGGGGCTTCTTCCCGGGCGTCGCTCTGGGGTGGAACATGCACCAGGAAGAATTCTGGAAAGGCGTACCCACGGTCCTGTCGCGGCTGAAGCTGCGGGCCAGTTACGGGGTAAACGGAAACATCAGTGGCTTGAGTGACTTTCAATCGCAGGGTGAATACGGCCTTTCCACGACGACGGGTCAACAGCGCTACGGCGGTATTCCCGGTATTCAGCAGATTACGCTGCCAAACGCCAACTTGCAGTGGGAACGCTCCAAAACCGTTGACTTAGGTGCTGATCTGAGCCTGCTGAACAACCGGATTTCATTGCTTTTTGACGTCTACCGCCGGGTCACCGACAATTTATTGACCAACCTGACCCTGCCCCAATCGACCGGTTTTACCACCATTTTTACCAACCTCGCCAGTCTGGAAAACAAAGGCGTTGAATTTGAAGTGAGCGCGCAGGTGTTGCCCAGTTCTTCGGCCTTTCAGTGGAACATCGCATTCAATGCGTCTAAAACCCGGAATAAAATCCTGCGGTTACCAGACAACGGAATTGCCAATAACCGGGTAGGCGGTATTGAAGTGTGGGACGCCAAGTCGGGTGCCTACGTCTGGGTTCCGGCCAATGCGGGTTTGATGGAAGGGAGCCGTTTGGGAGACTGGTATGCCTACAAAGCCCTCGGGGTGTACGCAACCGACGAAGACGCCAAATCGGCCCCGATCGACAACGTGATCGGCGCCAACAAAACCAAGTATGGCGGGGATGTGATCTGGCAGGATACGGACGGCAACGGCATCATCGACCAGCGCGACAAAGTGTATGTGGGCAATGCGTTCCCGGTCTGGACCGGTGGATTCTCCAACACCTTTTCCTACAAAAACCTGAACCTCCTGATTCGGATGGATTATACCACCGGCCACAGCACCTACAACTACGGACGTGCCTATCAGGACGGAAACTGGCAGGGTGATGTGAACATGACCAAGGAATTTGCCGAAAAATCCTGGAAAAAACAGGGCGATGTAACGGATGTTCCGCGGTATTACTGGCAGGATCAGACGCAGCAGAACATCTGGCGCGGAAACGGAAATACCGGTATCAGTTCCAGCTACGTCGAAAAGTGCGATTTTCTGGCCATTCGCGAGGTTACGCTGAGCTACACCATTCCGTCGCGGTTCCTGCAAAAAGCGAAGTTGAGCAACCTGCGACTGAACATCACCGGCAATAACCTGCACTATTTTACGGGCTACAAAGGACTCAATCCGGAAGACGGCGGTTACAGCACCAATGCCGGAACCTGGGGCGACCGGGGCCGGTATCCCAATCCCCGCAATCTCATTTTTGGAGCCAGTGTTTCATTTTAATCACCTTGACACCCATGCATACTTTACGATATAAATTAGGCGTAGCGCTGAGTGCCATTCTGCTCGGAACCGTTACCTCCTGCACCGACAGCCTCGATGTCAAGCCCACCAGTCTGATTACGGTGGCGTCTTACTGGCAGAAAGAAGACGACGCCAAAGGTGCCCTCTACGGCATGTACATCCGGTTGCGCAGCGAAGCCGTAACCAACCTGTTCGTCATGGGCGAAGCCCGCAGCGAAACTCTGACGTCGGCCCTGGTCGGAACGCTGAGCTTCGACCGGTATTACGACAATTCGCTGGATGCGAACATGGGAACCCTCATTACCTGGCAAACCATGTATTCGGTGGTCAACGCAGCCAATTTGCTGATCAAATACACCCCGACGATCAAATTCACTTCGGAAGCCAGCAAAAATGACATTCTGGCGCAGGCCTACACCACGCGGGCGTTCATGTATTACGCGATGGTACGAACCTGGGGCGCGTTGCCGTTGCGCACCGAGCCCATCGAGGGCTACGATCCGCAGACGATTCAGGTCGGGCGCTCACCGGAAGCCGATGTTTTCGCCTTGATCAAGGCCGATCTGGACAAGGCTCTTTCGCTGTATCCCACCAACACGATCGCGGCAGGCCGGAGCATCTGGTCAAAACCGGCCACGAACGCCCTGAAAGCCGACGTGTATCTGTGGACCGGAAAACGAATGAATGGCGGACAGGCCGATTTTACCAAAGCCCTGGAAGCCTGCAACGCCGTGCAAACCGCCGACGTAACGCTGCTGCCTAATTTTGCCGATCTCTTCAGCTATACCAACAAAGGGAATAAGGAGATTTTGATGGCAGTGCGGTTTCAGGCCCTGGAATCGGTCGATAACTTCTATTTCAACGGCTACGTCGCCAACGGAGCGATTCCGACCAATCTGGAAGCCAGCAGCGTTAGTGCGCTCGGCGTTCCGGGTGGCAACAGCGTCTGGAGTCCTACGGCCGCGGTCCGCAATCAATTTACGACCGACGACCAGCGACGCAACGCCACGTTCCGCGAACTCTACACGGTGGATGCTGCCGGAGTCCGGAAGTTATACACGCCCATTATTGTGAAAGGAACCGGAACGGTCGAAAACAACGTCCGGTATTTTGCCAGCGACGTGATTCTGTACCGCTATGCCGATCTGTTGCTGCTGAAGGCGGAAGCCAAAAATGCACTGGGGCAGGATCCGTCTCCCGAAATCAATCTGGTCCGGCAGCGGGCTTACGGAACGAACGCAGCCGCCCACGTTTTTGTGAACGGAACGAAAGAACAGAACGACGACGCGATTCTTCAGGAGCGGCTCCTTGAACTGGCGTATGAAGGAAAACGGTGGTGGGATCTGCGCCGGTTCGGCAAAGTGTTTGACAAAGTGCCTTCGCTGCAAAGCAAAAAAGGCCAGGAAAGCGCGTTGTTGTTCCCCATTTCAACCACCACGCTGAGTCTGGAACCGCTGGTAAAACAAAACGCCGGTTACTAACCAACACCGGGCCTGAGCCTTCCCCGCCGGAGTATTCGATAAGAGTCCGGTGGGGAAGTTCAGTTGAAATTTAACGTCCGGCGGAACTCGCTGGGAGTCATTCGTTTAAATTTCTTGAATTGCCGGTTAAAATTGGCTAAGTTGTTGAACCCACATTCGTAAGCCACCTCCACGATGTTTAAATCCCGTTCGGAAAGCAGTTTACAGGCGTGGCCCACCCGGATTGTGTTCAGGTATTCGACAAAGGTAACCCGGTAATGTTCCTTGAAGAAGTTGCAGAAGGTCGTCACGGCCATGTTCGCAATCGAGGCCATCTGGGGCAGGGAAATCTCCTCGTGGAAGTTCTGCATGATGTGTTCGTTGATGCGCCGGAAATGGTCCGAAGATTTCAGCTCCACATTCTGAACGAAACCGGGGCTGGCCAGCAATTCATACTCGGAGGTGCGGGCCAGCAGGTCGAAGATGGAAAGCAGCGCCGACAGCCGTTGCAGCCCATTCATGGGCAGCATCTGGGTCATGAGGGCCGTGATTTTTTCGCGCGTTTGTCCTTTAATAACCATGCCCCGGCTGGATAATTTCAGGAACTGCGCAAATCCTTCCATTTCGGGAATGTCCATAAAGGATTTTCCCAGAAAGGAATCGACAAACTGAACCACGATGGCATCGGCCTGATACTCAGCCTGACCGTAAATAAATTCGGGATCACTAACCCAGACGTGCGACAGCATGGGACCCATAAAAACCAGGTCACCTTCGTCAAAATAGCTAATGTGATCACCAACCATCCGGCGACCTGTACTCTTTAAAACTAATACTAATTCATATTCAGGATGATAATGCCACGGACAAGGAAAAAATTGGCCCACTTCCTGAAAAACAATAAAAGATTTGTCAAATTCCTGCGGTAGCCGCTGTTCTATGGACTTCATGGGAGCTAGCGTTCTAAAAAATACGTGCGAAACAAGTATAACAAATTATCAAAAAAGGTGGCCTGTTTCTGAAATATAGTATCATAAATGTAAATAAAAGTAACAGGGTTTAAGAAACCGGGGCTCTACTTTTGTTGAAGCAATACCTGATTTTGTCGCTATTCTGATCTGTTTTTCGACCACATCCCTTTATGAACAAAATAAAAATTAACCACCCGGACCGTGATCCGGCTTTTGCCACGGGAGCGTATTCCGATGGCGTGGTGATCGACGGGTTTCTGTTTGTCAGCGGTCAGGCGGCCGTCGATTTCAAAACGTCGGTCTTTATGCTGGGCACCATCGAGGAAGAAACCCACCGGACTCTCCAGAACATCAAAGCCATTGTGGAAGCCGCCGGAGGATCGATGGACGATGTGGTGAAGTGTACCGCCCACCTGGCGGATATTGCCGAATTTGACCGTTATAATACCGTCTACGCCCAGTATTTTCCGGGCATTAAACCCGCCAGAACAACCGTCCAGTCGGTGCTGGCCGAAGGGCTCAGGGTCGAAATTGATTGCATTGTTAAACTCCCGGCCCAGTCTTAGTCACTCTCAATTGAATGGAACACAATCTAGCCGTAAATCAGATCAGCGTCGGCGTCGTGGGTTTGGGCCTGATGGGCAGTAGCATCGTTGCCGCCCTGCTGATTGCGGGTCATCCCGTCGTGGCAATTGCGCCCCTGCCGGTGGATATGGAACTGGCTCCCCAGCGGATTGCCGACCAGCTCAGGCACTGCGAAAAAGCCGCGCTCCTGTCGCACGCGCCCGCGGATTACCTGGCGCAACTGACGGTAACCGATGACTATTCCCAACTCCAGGAGTGCCGCCTGGTATTGGAATGTGTCATTGAAAATCTGGCGATTAAAGAAACCGTCTACCAAAAAATCGAAGCGGTCGTGTCGCCCGAAGCCGTGATTGCCAGCAATACCTCGGCCATTCCGATCAGCATTCTGCAGCACTATATTTCCCGTCCGGAACGCTTTCTGGGTATCCATTGGGCCGAACCCGCCTACATGACCCGGTTTATGGAAATTACCTGCGGAGACCAAACCGCCATGCCCTACGCCGACTGGGCCTTTCAACTGGCGCACGAATGGCAGAAAGAGCCGACGTTGCTCCGGAAAGATATCCGCGGTTTTGTAACCAACCGCCTGATGTACGCCATTTACCGGGAAGCGCTGCACCTGATTGACACGGAGGAAGCCAGCATGGAAGATGTAGACAAGGCCTTCCGGTATGATGTCGGTTCGTGGGTGACGCTGATGGGGATTTTCCGGCGGCTGGACTACCTGGGTTTGCAGGACTTTTCCGAAATTTTCAAAAATCTATTTCCAAAACTGAGCAACGATGACCGGGTCCCGGCGGTGATGCAGCGCATGATCGACCTCAAGGCGCGCGGCACCCAGAGCGTTCAGGGGTTATACGATTACACGGACGAAGAAGCCCGGCGATGGGACGAAGCGTTTGCCGTTTTCAACCAGGATATTTATCAATTAGCGGCTCAGTATCCCGCCGTGCGGGAAAACCAGAAACCCTGAACCCGCAACCACATTTTACTTAGCCGTTTGCATGGAACTCAGTCAACCGAAAACGATCACCTATACCGAATCGGCCGCCCTGCTCGAACGGGCCCGCCAGGTGCTGGCCGGTGGGGTATCGTCGGAATTTCGCAAATACAATCATCCGCACGCCATTTTCTACACCCACGGTCTGGGAAGCCGGATTTATGACGTCGATGGGAATGAATACCTGGACTTCACCCTCAGCCAGGGGCCCCTGTTGCTGGGCCATTCGCACCCGGAAGTCTTACAGGCGGTTCAGGAATATTCGGAACAGGGTCAGCTTTTTGCCGGTCAGCACCTGCGCGAAATCAAACTGGCCGAAAAACTGGTTCAGCTGATCCCGTCGGCCGAGCTGCTGCGGTTTTGTCTCGATGGTTCCGAAGCCGTCCAAACCGCCCTGCGGGTGGCGAGGGCCAAAACCGGCCGGCAGAAATTTCTGCGTTTCGAGGGCCATTATCACGGGTGGCTCGACAATGTGGCCTGGGGTTTTTCGGCACCTTCGCTGGAAGCCCTGGGTGAGCGCGACAACCCGACGGTTTTTCCCTGGAGCCAGGGACTGGCAACCAATTCGCGGGATGAATTCAGCGTTCTGCCCTGGAATGATCTGGCGCTGGTGGAAGAATTCGTCGCCAGAAACCACCAGGAACTGGCCGCCATCATCACCGAGCCGATCATGTGTAACAACGGCTGCATTCTGCCCGAACCGGCCTTTTTACCCGGTTTGCGCAACCTCTGCGATCAGTATGGCATTGCCCTGATTTTCGACGAAGTCATCACCGGTTTTCGGGTGGGGCTGGGCGGTGCCCAACAGTTTTACGACGTAACGCCCGACCTTTCCATTTTTGCCAAAGCCCTGGCCAGTGGGTATCCCATCAGCGCCGTGGTGGGCAAACGGGACTGGATGAAACGGATCGAAGACGGCAGCGTCATTCACGCGGGCACCATGAACGCCGGCAACCCGACCGTGGCGGCCGCTCTGGCGACGCTGAAGGTGCTGGAACGCGAACAACCGCATCAACGGCTGTATCAATACGGCTGGCAACTCATGGCCGGTTTGCAGCAGGCTGCCGCCGATACCGGTCAGAATTTGCAGATTCAGGGCCTGGGTCCCATGTTTAGCACCGTCTTTACCGACAGTGCGCCTGCCCGGGACTATCGCGGCACGCTGGCGAATGACAAGGCGAAACTAAGCCGGTTTATTGCCGGGCTACACAACCGTGGCGTCCGGGTTATTGGGCGGGGTTTGTGGTATATTAGCGCAGCCCATACACAGGCCGACATCGACCAGGCCATCCAAACGGCCACGGACGTATTGAAAACCCTGTAGGCCGGGAGTTTTTTACAATCAGAAACGAGCCAGTCCTTCTATATGACCAAGACGAGCTATCACCAAACCGCCATTCTGGTGGTGGGTTCCTGCAAATTGACCAGCAGCATTGCCGTATGCCTGATGCAGGCCGGCCACCGGGTCACTCTTTATTCGGACGACTGTCAGGCCGTGCAGGCCCGGATTAAAACCCACACGGCGGCCATCGACCAGTTGAACCTTTCTGCCCTTCAGGGGGTCGACTGTGAAGAACTGAGTGAGCTGAAGGAACCGCTGGAACACCGGCTGGCGATTGTGATTACGCCCGAAAATTTGGCCCAAAAAGGCGATGTAATCCGGCAGCTGGAAGCCGTTCTTTCGCCCGAAGCCCTGATTGCAATCAATACGGAAAGCCTCCCGCTCGACGCCCTGCAACAACAGGCTGCACAACCGGAACGCATCCTGGGCGTCAACTGGACGGAACCGGCACACACCACTTTTTTCCTCGAAGTTATTACGACCAGCCGCAATTCGGACGTGCTCACGGAAGCGTTTTGCGAAACCGCCCGGTCCGACTGGCAAAAGGACCCCTATCAATTGCATCGTGGCAACGGCATCCGAACCCGCATGCTGTGCGCCATGATTCGCGAAGCCTTTTACCTGGTCGAAAACGGGTATGTTTCCGTTGAAGGAATTGATCGGGGCTGCCGCAACGACGCGGGCTATTACATGCCCTTCGCCGGGAACTTCCGGTATATGGATTTGATGGGAACCTTCATTTATGGCCTGGTTATGAAAGACCTGAACCCCGAATTATCCAAAAGCCGCCATGTGCCGCAGTTTTTTCAGGACCTGATCCGGCAGGGGAATTGGGGGATGGACAGCGGCAAGGGATTTTTCGATTACCAGCAAGGCGAACCGGAACAATGGGATGCACGGCTCCAGCAGTTTAGCTACCAGATTTCCCAGTTGATCAGCAAGTACCCGTTCAACTACGAAGAAACGAAAGAACTGACCGACGCCCAACCGTTGATGCATGACTAGACCCTTTCTGATCGACGCCCACCTGGATCTGGCCATGAACGCGCTGGAGTGGAACCGGGATCTGACCCAGCCGCTGGCCGACATCCGGCAGCGGGAAATGGGAATGCGTGACAAACCCGACCGCGGGAAAGGGACGGTGTGTTTTCCCGAATTGCGCAAGGGCCGGATTGGGCTCGTTGTGGCCACGCAACTCGCCCGGTATACGCCCCCCGGCAGTTCTCTGCCCGGCTGGCACTCGCCCCAGCAGGCCTGGGCTATGACGCAGGCGCAACGGATCTGGTATAAGGAAATGGAAGCCCTCGGCGAACTGGTCCAGATTACCAACGGAACCGAACTGGAAGCCCACCTGGCTCTCTGGAATAACGATGAAATACCGGACGAACAAAAACCGATTGGCTATATTCTGAGCCTGGAAGGCGCGGATTCACTGGTCGATAGTTCGTATCTCCACAAAGCGTATGAGTATGGCCTGCGGGCCATCGGACTCTCCCATTTCGGACCGGGGCGGTATGCGCCCGGCACCAAAATGGAAGGCCCCATTACACCCCTGGGCCGGGATCTGTTGAAAGAAATGAGCGGTCTTAACCTGATTCTGGATGTAACCCACCTGACCGACGAAGGCTTCGATCAGGCGCTGGACGCCTACCAGGGACCGGTTTGGGCCAGCCACCATAACGTTCGAAAACTGGTACCGACCCAACGCCAGCTGACGGACGGGCAAATCAGGCGGCTGATCGAGCGGGGTGCCGTCATCGGCGGAATGCTCGACTGCTGGGCTATGGACATCCGGTTTATCGATACCATTTCGGACCCCTGGCAACTCAATATCCGGCTGGAAAACCTCGTCGATCATTGGGACCACATCTGTCAACTTGCCGGAACCAGCGAACACGTAGCCATTGGCAGTGATCTGGACGGTATTTTTGGCACCGAGCAGTCGCCCTGGGATATGAATTCGATTGCTGATTTACAGAAATACGAAGCCATTCTGACCAAACGCGGGTATCAGAAAACGGACATCGACAATATTTTTCACGGCAACTGGCTTCGGTTTTTGCGCCGGGCCTGGCATTAACTGACCCATGAACGCTCCCCAATTTAGGGCCGGTGCGGCCCGTGTTGACATTACGCCCCCGCTGGGCACGCTCATCAACGGGGATCTGATTTCGCATTACGCCCGCTCCATTCACGACCCTCTCTATGCCAAAGCGCTGGTGATGACAGCGGGTGATGCAACCGTGGCCATCGTGGTGGTCGACATCTGCGCCATGTCGAAGGCTTTTCTGGATGATGTTAAACAGACGATCTACCGTCAAACGGACATTCCTGCCGCTAACATTTTGATTTCCAGTACGCACACCCACGCAGCCGGTTCGGTCGAGAGTCTGTTGATGGGTGCCGCCGATATGCCGTACCGACAGCAACTTCCCGGTTTGATCGTGGAAGCCGTCCAGCGCGCGCAGCAAAAGCTTCGTCCGGCAAAAGCCGGTTTTGGCCGCGTCGACGCTCCGGAGCACGTGGTTTGCCGGCGTTTTTTTATGAAGGATGGCTACGAAGCCCGTAACCCCGTAACCGGCGGACTGGACGAAGTGAAAACCAATCCGTTCGGCGCCGAACCTTCCATCGACCGGCGGGTGTCGGCCGTTGACCCGGAAGTCGGTTTTCTGGCCATCCGGGGTTTGGACGACCAGTGGATCAGTTTGATCGCCAACTATTCGCTGCACTACGTGGGCGACTGGGAAAACGGCACGATTTCGGCGGATTATTTTGGGGTATTTTCGGAGCAGATTCAAAAAAAACTGGGCGCCGGCGACGACTTTGTCGGAATGATGAGCAACGGCACCAGCGGGGAAATCAACATCTGGGATTTTCTGGACCCCCACCGGTACCCCAGCGGTTTTTTCGCCAAAAGCCAGTTGATCGGAACGGATCTGGCCGAAAAAGTGCTGGCGGCTTTGCCCGAAATCAACTGGCAGACCAATCCCGGCCTGAACGTTCAGACCGCGGAAGTGGCCGTGGGGGTTCGCAAACCGACAGCGCCCGAGCTGGAAGCGGCCAAAGCGGTGGTGGCCCAAACCAATTTTGAACAGCTTACGGGCCGTGCGGAAGACTGGTATCCGGTTTACGCCCGCGAACAGGTGTTGCTGAATACCTATCCTGACTCCATTTTATTTCCCGTGCAAGCCCTCCGGATCGGCTCCGGTCTGATCGGCGCGCTCGGAGGAGAGTTTTTTGCCGAAACGGGTTTAAAGCTGAAAAAAGCGTTCCCCGACCGATCTTATTTTACCATGACGATGGCCAATGGCTACGTGGGCTACGTGCCCCCCGCGCATGAACTCAAACGGGGCGGTTATGAAACCTGGCGGTGCCGAACCAGTTTTCTGGACGAATCTGCCGAAGAAACCATTCGCCTTCGCTTGCTGGACCTGCTCCAGGCCGAACAGGATGCCGGTTTTGAGTTCGTTGGCCGGGCCTGAAAAATAGTACAGGGAATGCGGTTAAAAGTAGAAGAAACCCGACGCCGTAAAACGCAACTTTACGAAGAGACACGGCAATCGAACGGATGCTTCCATTGCCGGAAAGCCAATGGAAAACCATACCCTACACCCAATGGATACGCAGCAGCTTAAAGAGTCGTATGACCGTGATGGCTATCTCTTCATGCCCGGTTTTTTGTCCGAAGAGGAGATGCACGAATTGAACGAAAAACTGGCGTCGTACCTTCAGGATGTCGTGCCCGGTCTGCCGCCCCAGCGTGCGGTTTACCAGGACCCGACCGACCCGGGCTCGCTGGTGCAGTTATTTTACATGGATCAGTATGATTCGTATTACAACTACCTGCTGAACGACAGCAAGTTTCGCTGGCTGGCCGAACTCCTGCTCGGTGAACGGGTGATTCCCCAGAATCTGGAATTTTTCAATAAACCGCCCCGGATTGGCAAACCAACGCCACCCCACCAGGACAACTATTACTTCATGCTGACGCCCCCCGCGGCCGTTACGCTGTGGCTGGCTCTGGAAGAGGTGGATGCCGAAAACGGCTGCGTTCGCTACGTGCGGGGTTCCCACCAGCAGGGAATGCGCCCCCACGGTCGCACGAAAACGGTGGGTTTTTCGCAGGGCATGACCGATTTCGGTACCGAAAACGACTGGGCGAACGAGGTGGCACTGCCGGCCAAACCCGGTGATTTGCTGATTCACCACTCGATGACGGTTCACTGGGCGGATGGCAACCAGAGTTTGACGCGGACGCGCCGGGCGCTGGGATTCATCTATTTTGCCGAATCAGCTCGGGAAGACAAGGTTAAAAAAGAAGCCTACCAGCGGGAATTGAAAGCCCAGAAAGAAGCCTATCTGGAAGAATTAAAAGCGCAGGCCAATTCGTAAGGGCCGCTTGGTAACTCAAAACATGGCAGATTCCACTCCCCTTCTCGGGCATCAGACCCACCGGTATCAGGTGATTCCCGATTGGGGTACGTTAAATCCGGCGACCCACCCCGTCAACGATTGCCACGAAATGGTGATCGATGCGCAGGGCCGTATTTTTCTGTTGACCAACGAAACCCGGAATAACATCCTGGTGTATGACCGGGCGGGCAACCTGCTCGATTCCTGGGGAACAGAATATCCCGGCGGCCACGGTCTTTCGATCGCGAATGAAAACGGAGCCGAGTTTCTGTTCATTACCGACATCGAACGGCATCAGGTCATTAAAACCACCTTGAAGGGACAGGTGGTCATGACGCTCGATTATCCCGCAGAAACCGGTTTGTATACCGCAGCCGAACAGTTTTTGCCGACCCAAACCGCCGTGGGACCGAACGGCGATGTATACGTCACGGATGGCTACGGGCTTCAATACGTTATTCAATACACCCACGAGGGAAAATACATCCGGCATTGGGGCGGTTTGGGGTCGGCCGACGAGCAGTTCGATTGCGCACACGGGATTGCCGTCGATCGGCGGAATCCAGCCGAAACGACCTTACTCATTACGTCCCGAAACCACAACGCTTTCAAGCGTTTTACACTCGACGGCCAGTACCTCAGCACCATTTCGCTGCCCGGCTCGTTTGTCTGCCGACCCGTCATTCACGGCCCGCATGTATACGCTGCGGTATTTCGTTCAGAATCAAACCGGAAAGTGGGTTCGGGCTACATCACCATTCTGGACGCTCAGGACCGGGTCGTCTCCACACCGGGCGGTACGGAACCGGTTTATACCGCCGGTCGGTTGCAACCCCAAACCCAGCAGGAACCGGTTTTCATCCATCCGCACGATGTGTGCGTCGATGACGAGGAAAATGTGTACGTCTGCCAGTGGTCCTCCCACCGAACGTATCCGCTAAAACTGGAACGGGTGCGGGATTATTCCTGAGTACAATGACTTTTACCTAAACCGCCCTAAACCCGATCGTATGGCACTCGCTCAACCCGCCACCGCTGTTCTCGAATCCAAATTACCAGCCCGCGCCTGGCTGGTTGTGGCCTTGCTTTGCGTGGTGGGGGGCCTCAATTACCTCGATCGGGTAATGATTACCACCATGCGGGGTTCCATTGTGGAAGCCATTCCGATGAGTGACACCCAGTTTGGTTTACTGACGGCGGTATTTCTGTGGACCTACGGCCTGCTGAGCCCCATGGCCGGTTTTCTGGCCGACCGGTTTAGTCGCAGCCGGGTCATTATCGGCAGTTTATTTGTTTGGTCGGCGGTTACCTTTCTGACGGCGTTTTCGACCACCTTCGGCGAACTGCTGGCAACGCGGGCCTTGATGGGCGTGAGTGAGGCCTGTTACATTCCGGCAGCACTGGCGCTGATTGTCGATTACCACCGGGGCACGACCCGTTCGCTGGCTACGGGCATTCACGTAGGCGGGATGATGCTCGGCCAGAGCCTGGGGTTTGTGGGTGGCTGGATGGCCGAACGGCATGCGTGGAGCACGGCGTTCCAGATTTTTGGTCTCGTGGGCGTTGTCTATGCCGTGGTGCTCGTTTTCTTCCTGAAAGATGCCACCCCGCAACGCAATGAATCAATACCGCCGGTGGCGCAAAAAGTCCAGTTTATACCGGCTCTGCGGAATTTATTCAGTCGCGGGTCGTTCGGGCTGGCCTTGTTGTTCTGGGGCTTTCTGGGGATGGTCGGCTGGCTCATCATTGGCTGGTTGCCAACCTATTACAAGGAACATTTTCAGTTGCCGCAGGGCGAAGCCGGTTTATACGCAACGGGCTACCTGCACACGTCAGCCCTGATCGGCGTGTTGCTGGGCGGTTTTCTGGCCGATCGCTGGAGCCGCACCAACCCCCGCGCCCGGTTATTATTGCCAGCCATCGGCCTGCTGCTGGCGGCTCCCGGCGTTTTTCTGGCCAGCACAACGGACATGCTGCCCCTGGCCGTGGCGGGTTTTGTTTTATACGCCCTCACACGTACCTTCAGCGATGCCAACATGATGCCGATTCTTTGCCTGATCACCGATTCCCGGTACCGCGCAACGGGCTACGGTGTGCTCAACATGTTCAGTTGCATCGTTGGCGGAGCCGGAATTTACCTGGGTGGCATGCTGCGGGATAGTCACATTGACGTGAGCGTGCTGTTTCGGGTAGCCGCCGTCCTGATGGTGCTCTGCGCCGGGATTCTTTTTAGTATTCGAATAAAACCGGAGGAGTTGGAGTAAAAGTTACCCGATCTTCTGAAGAGATTGCCTGAATTAGCCAAAAGCCCCGGAGGGGCGACCTGTTAATAGAAAAATGAGTCAACCCGATTGCGGTAGCTCCGGAGGAGCGTTCTAAAAACAACCTAGGCCGCTCCTCCGGAGCTACCGCAATGGGAGGGTGCACGAATCTTCTATCAACAGGAAAGGCCTCCGGCCTGAACTTAAACCGTTTCTGAACCATTTTAAGCCGAATTACACCATGAAAATGCGGGAAAGCCGGGTACTGAAAAAATTGCGGGCGGGTGAAATTGCCAGTTGTTTTAAAATAAATTTTGCCGACGGACAGGCTTCCGAACTGGCCGCCATGCTGGGTTTCGACTGCCTCTGGCTGGATCAGGAACACCTGGCTCAGAACTGGTCGGTGATCAACGCCCACGTGTGGGCCGCCAAAGCCCACAATGTCGATGTGATGGTGCGGGTTCCGCGCGGCAGCTACAGCGATTACGTAAAGCCCCTGGAGCTGGACGCAACCGGTATTCTGGTTCCCCACATCATGAGCGCCCAGGACGCCCGCAACGTGGTGCAGATGACCCGTTTTCACCCCGTGGGTCGCCGGGCCATCGACGGTGGCAGCGCCGACGGGAGCTATACCAACCTGGATTTTAACGAATACCTCCGCCAGGCCAACGAACAGCGGTTTGTGATCGTACAGATTGAAGATCCGGAGCCGCTGGAGGAACTGGACGAAATTGCGTCCATCGAAGGCGTAGACGGCCTGTTCTTCGGGCCGGGCGATTTCAGCCAGGCGATTGGCGCACCGGGCGAATGGCACCACCCGCGACTCGTTGAGGCCCGGAAGCGGGTGGCCGAAGCCGCGAACCGGCACGGCAAGATTGCCGCCACCACCGGCAGCGTCGACCGGCTGGCGGAGTTTGTCGGCATGGGCTACCGCTTCGTCAGCGTTGGTGCCGATGTCATTGGCGTCAATACGTATTGCCAGAATATCCTTACCAAATTCGAGCAGGTCCGGGCGGGCAGCCGCGAAACGACCGTTGCAACGCAAACCGCGCAGGGCGGTTACAAGTAATTATGGAAAAACGACCTTTGGGAACAACCGGTATGGCGGTTTCCGAGATTGCCTTCGGCGGGGCCGAAATCGGCTTGCCCTACGGCATGGGTGTGACGAGTGAAGCGGACATGCTTTCGGAAAAAGAAGCCATTGAACTGCTTCACGCCAGCATCGACGCCGGGATCAATTTCTTCGATACCGCCCGTTTATACGGAACCAGCGAAGCCATCATGGGCAAAGCGTTTCACGACCGGCGGGATCAGGTGCTCATCGCGACCAAGTGCGGCCATTTTCGCGACAGCGACGGCAGCCTTCCGCCAGCCGCAACCCTGCGAAAACGCATCGAAACCTCGCTTCGGGAGAGCCTGACGGATTTGCAAACCGACTATGTCGATGTGTATATGCTCCATTCGGCGAACCTGGAAATATTGCAAAATCAGGAAGTGGCCCGGATTTTTTCCGACCTCAAAGCCAGTGGTGCCATCCGGAGCACGGGCGCATCGCTCTATTCCGTGGAAGAAGCCCAGGCGGCCCTCGACAGTGGTGTTTATGAAGTCATTCAGTCGGCTTTTAACCTGATGGACCAGCGGCAGGAAACCGTCTTCAGCGATGCCATCCAGCGGGGCGTGGGCCTCGTGATCCGGTCGGTTTTGATGCGGGGGCTTTTAACCGAAAAAGGCAAAAACCTCCACCCGGCCTTGCAGCCGGTTGAAAACCACATTGCAAAATACCAGGAACTGCTGGGTGAAGCCGCCCCCGACCTGGCCACGCTGGCAACCCGGTTTGCGTTGTCGTTTCCCGCCGTTTCCTCCATTCTGGTCGGTATGGACCGCCTGACGTACCTCCACCAGTCGCTCGAAGCCGCCAACGGGCGGTATCTGGACGAAAAAA
Organism: Larkinella knui; assembly: GCF_003858645.1. Classification (GTDB taxonomy): domain Bacteria; phylum Bacteroidota; class Bacteroidia; order Cytophagales; family Spirosomataceae; genus Larkinella; species Larkinella knui. Next base: position 250,570 of record NZ_RQJP01000002.1, read on the forward strand.
CCGTGGTGCGGGCGAAAGAACTGGCGTATCCTGATCCTACGTTTATAAACTTCCCTCATTGGGATAAAATGGGTTGGCTGTAACCGACTTAACCGCATGATCAAATTAGGTGTTATTGGCCTTACCCCCGGCAACGGCCACCCGTATTCCTGGCCCGCCATCATCAACGGCTCTTTCCATTCGGAGGAAATCAGTCAGGCGGGTTATCCCGGTATTTCCACGTACCTGACCGCCAACCGCGATTTGCTGGGCATCGATGGCGCGCAGGTCACGCACATCTGGACCCACGACGCGGCCATTTCCGGCCACATCGCCAAAGCCGTGGCCATTTCGAACGTGGTGGCCCGGCCCGAGGAGATGATTGGGCAGGTGGATGGTGTGCTGTTGCTGCGAGATGATCCCGAACAGGTTCTGGCTCTGTCGCGGCTTTTTATCGATGCCGGTATTCCGCTTTTCGTTGACAAACCGCTGGCCACCAATGCCGCCGATCTGGCCTATTTTTCGGAACAGGCCGCCCGGGGCAAATTCATCATGTCGTGTTCGTCCATGCGGTATGCAACCGAATGCCGGGCCGTCAAGAATGAGCTGGGGGCTTTGGGGCCCTTGGTACTGGCTACGGCCGTTGGCAAAAAGGACTGGATCAAGTACGGGGTTCATATGCTGGAAGCCCTGTTTATGCTCCTCGACGACCCCACTCCCGTGGCCGTCCAGCACGTGAGCAAAGCCGATAAGGACATTGTGTACGTGGAATTTTCGGACGGTTTTCGGGCCACGCTGCACCTGTTCATGGACATTTCGCTCACCTTCCAGCTCTCGCTGTTTGGCAAAGACGGCTGGCGACTTATCGACGTCAAAAACTGGTATGGCATGTTCCGGGACAACATTTCGGAGTTTATCCGTTCCGTTCGGGAGGGAAAACCGCGTCTGGCTTTTGAAAAAACCGAGACCATCATTCGCACCTTACTCGCTGCCCGGGAAAGTCTGGAACAGGGCGGCCGTGTCATTCACCTGAGTTAAAAAACTATGAACGTCAAGGAGTTATTGAGTTTACGGAATAAAGTAATTCTCGTTACCGGTGGGGCGGGACGATATGGCCAATGCATTGCCGAAGGGCTGGCCGAAGCCGACGGTACCGTCGTTATTGCCTCCCGCAACCAAAAAGCCATCGAGGAAACCGCAGCCCGGTTTCGGGATACCGGGCTGGATGTGCACGCCATGCCGGTGGATCAGGCCGACCCGGCTTCCGTGGCCGCCCTCAAGGCACAGATCAAAACTACCTTCGGCCGGCTGGATGGTTTCGTGAATAACGCCGTTTCGCGCCCCATGAAAGGATACGACGCGCCGATCGACCAGTTTGCGGAGTCGATGACGGTCAATGCGACCGGTATGATGGACATTCTGCGCGAAATGGCCGATCTGATCGAGCAGAGCGGAGGGGGCAGCATCATCAACATCGGTTCCATCTTCGGGATGTATGGCCCCGATCTATCCAACTACGAAGGCACCAACATGGGCACGCCCCCGCCGGATTATTTCTTCCACAACGGGGGACTGATCAACCTCAACCGGTATATGGCAAAAGTGCTGGCGGGTAAAAACATTCGCGTCAACTGCATCAGCCCCGGCGGACTGTTCAGCCACCAGCCGCAGCAATTTCTGGATAACTACACGAAGAAAGTTCCGCTTCGACGCATGGCTAACCAGGACGATATCAAGGGGTTAGTCGTGTTACTGGCTTCCGAAGCCGGGGCGTATATCAATGGGGAAAATATTGTGATGGATGGCGGGATGAAAGCCTGACGATTTACCAGTAAATTGAAGCCGGGAAATCAAATCAACTCACTTGTCTATTGCGATACCATGTCTCACAACCGCCGAAATTTCGTTAAAACACTAGCCGCTGCCGGAAGCGCTTTCTCACTCAACAGCCTGTTTAACACCGTTCACGCTGCGGATTGGGCCGTTGCCAACGAGCGCGTCAAGCACCTTAGTCCGCTGGAAGTTGCGGCCGATGAAGACTATTGGCGCACCATTCAGCAAGGCTATACGGCTTCGTCGTCCAGCATCATCATTCTCAACAACGGGGGTGTTTCGCCGTCTCCGCTCGTGGTGCAACAGGCAGTTGAACGGTATAACCAGCTGGTCAATCAGGGACCATCGTATTACATGTGGCGGATTCTGGATCAGGGCCGCGAGCCGGTGCGGGAAAAACTGGCGGCATTGGCCGGAACCCTCCCCGACGAAATTGCCATCAACCGCAATGCCACCGAAGCGCTCAATACCGTCATTTACGGGCTCGATCTGGCAAAGGGCGACGAAGTAATCGGTACGCTCCAAGATTATCCGAACATCATTCAGGCGTGGCGGCAACGGGCGCAGCGGGAAGGCATCGTTTACAAACAACTCAGTTTCAATTTTCCGATTGAAGACGACGAACAGATTGTCCGCGAGTACGAAAAAGCCATTACGCCCAAAACCAAAATCATTCACGTTACCCACGTCATCAACTGGGTCGGACAGATCATGCCGGTGCAGAAAATCTGCCGCATGGCCAAAAAACACGGTATTGAGGTGGTGGTAGATGGAGCGCACTCCTTCGGTTTGCTGGATTTCAAGGTGTCAGACCTGGGTTGCGATTATTTCGGAACCAGCCTGCACAAATTCCTGTCGGCCCCGGTCGGCAGCGGAATGCTGTGGATCAAAAAAGAAAAGATTTCCAAAATCTGGCCGCTGCTGTGTAACAGCCAGCCGAAAAGTGACGATATCCGCAAGTTCGAGACGCTCGGCACCCGCAGTTTCCCGATTGAACAGGGCATTGGTGAAGCCATTAATTTTCACAATGCCATCGGCAACAAACGCAAGGAAGAACGCGTGCGGTATCTGAAAAATTACTGGGCCGAAAAAGTCCTGAAGTTTCCCGGCGTCAAGCTGTCCACATCCCTCAAACCCCAGTTTTCGTGCGGTATTTGTGGGGTGAGCATCGACGGCATGACGCCCGGCGAAGTGGAAGGAAAGCTCATGGCGAAATATAAAATCAACACCTCTCCCACCGTTTGGGAGAACATCAGTTGTGTCCGGGTAACGCCCCACGTGTATACGACGCTGGCCGATCTGGATAAACTGGTCAAATCAATCGGCGAAATTGCCGCTGACAAAAAGAAGGCGTAATGAGCCAATACCGTACCCTTTATTTCAGCTTTGCTGCCCTTGTTGCCATGACGCACCCGAATCTTACGCAGGCCCAGAAATCGCCAGAAGAAACCAAAACCCAGTGTATCAGCCTGTTGCGGGAAGCCGTACAGTCTGCCGAAAGTTTTTTCATCAAGGTACACGCGGCCGAAGCGCTGATTGGCAATCACCTTCCGCAGGGAATCGAACCGGTTTTTACGGACCTGCAAAAAGCCGCCCCGGACTATTTCCTGGGCTCGACGCGGATTCTGGCCCGGTTACACAAAAGCAATCCCGCCCGGTATGAATCGCAGGTCGATCAGATTCTGACGGTGTTTCTGCACTCGGAAATCGTCCGGCAGCGGCTGATTGCGCTGGAAAGTCTGGGAAAACTGGGCTACAGCCAGCCGCTTCCCCAGATCCGGCAACAGGCCGACCACGGCACGGATGGCATGAAGCCGATGGCGCGTTGGGTGCTGGCCAATTCGGGCCGGGCGGAAGATGAAGCCCAGCTGGCCGAAATGCTCACGCTGACGGATCCGCTCTCCTATCGGTATGCCGCCTATGCCTGCCGTTTTCTGGAAACGATCCGACCCGCTACGTACGCGCTCCTGGAAACCTGCGCGGCCCGGATTCCGGTCGACGATCCCCAGCGGGTGTACGTTTTGAGTGCCTTATTCGTGCACTCGCCCGAGCCCAAACGCCCGGCTACCCGTGCGGCTTTGCGGGCCTACGAAACGGGCGAAATCGGGGAACGGTATGAAGTAGCGGAAGCCTTGTCGCTGCGGGGAACGGTTGCGGATGTACCGGTATTGGAAAAACTGCTGGCAGATGAAAATCAGGACGTTCGGGTAGCGGCCGCCAACGCCCTGCTCCGTATCTACGGACGTTAGTCCGTAATTCTTTCCTGCCTGCTTTGCAGGATCTAAAAAAATACGGACTAAAGTCCGTAGGTACTTGCCTCGGCAGTCCTTGTGATCAATAGACTCTTAACCCTAACCCAAATGCGATTTGCAATTCCTATCCCCATTCTCCTCCTGGTTTTTTCCGCCACCACCAGCTTCGGCTGGACAAACCGGGCGCCGTCAGACGGTTCTCTGCGGGCCGATTCCATTCCGTACCAGGTCATTTCCAAAGGGGGTGACGCGGGCGACTACCAGGCTTTCGCCGATGCCTGCCGACTGAAAAACGGCGATATTGCTGCGGTTTTTTACGCGGGTTACGGACATGTCAGTTCGCCGAACGAAGCCTATCCCAAAGGCGGACGGCTTTGCATGGTCCGGTCAAAAGACGAGGGACAGACGTGGAGCAAACCGGTTACGATTTACGACGATCCTGAAGACAACCGCGATCCGCACATCAGCCAGCTGAACGATGGAACGATTTTGGTCAGTTTTTTCTCGCTTGTTTTCAAACCCGGTCAGGAACGGCAGGGCATCGGCCCGCAGTTGATTCGCTCCACGGATAACGGAATCACCTGGGACAAAACCGCCCTGACCATTCCGGTAAACGGTGCCTGGTACTGCTCCGCCCCGGTTCGGGAATTGCCCAATGGCACGCTGGTTTTTCCGGTATATCATCAGGAAGGCAAAGGAGACGCTCTCAAAGCCTGGGGTGGGGTTTTGCTTTCCAAAGACAAAGGAAAAACCTGGGGCGAAGTGATTCCCATCGGGCAGGAAGCCAACTTGCCGCTGGCGGCCGAAACGGATGTCATCCTCCTGAAAGACAATACGTTGCTGGCCGCTTTACGGGCGCAGAAAGACACCCCGATGCACTATGCCACCAGCAACGACATGGGAGCCAGCTGGACGCCGGTTAAAAGTTTTGGTTTTCTGGGCCATTCGCCCGCTTTCACCCGGCTGAAATCCGGCGAAATCCTGCTGACCTACCGGGGATTTACGAAGGGGGGCGACTGGGCTACGGCCTACACGGCGTTACAAGTGAGCTTCGACGATGGCAAAAGCTGGCAGGGGCCTTACCGGCTCGATAAAACGACCGGGGCCTATCCTTCGACGGTGGATCTGAAAGATGGTACGGTATTGTGTATTTATTACGAAGAGGGTAAAGGAAGTGCGATCCGTGCTTTGCATTTCAAAAAGCCCCGACCCGCCCGCATTCCGGCCGGAACCATTCAACCCGTTGAAACCATCGCGTGGAAGTAATGGCGGGCGGTTTCCGAGAATTTCACCCCTTATGAACAAAAAGACCGGTTTTGGTGCTCTACTGGCCCTTATCCTGCTGACAATTACCTGTACAGCGCCCCGAATTACCTCGAAAACGGTGACGGCCCCGGCCGATTCGTATCCTGCGGTAGTCCCCAATCCTACCGCCGTTTATCTGTCGCCCGAAGCGAGTATGAAAACCATGTATTTGCCGAAAGGATACCATCTTGAACTGGTGGCCAGCGAGCCCATGATCAAAGAACCGGTAGCCATTGCGTGGGACGGCAATGCCCGCATGTATGTGGCAGAAATGCTGACCTACATGCAGGACGCCGATTTTACGGGCGAACAGGAACCGCGCAGCCGGATTTCGTTGCTGGAAGATACCGACAACGACGGCAAAATGGATAAACATACGGTATTCATTGACAGCCTGTTACTGCCCCGAATGCTCTTGTGTGTCAATCACGAACTGCTGGTCAACGAAACCAATACTCTCAATGTCTGGCGGTATCAGGATACCAACGGCGACGGCCGGGCCGACACCAGGACAATCGCCTACCGCAATGATGCCTACTCGGCCAACGACGCGAACATGGAGCACCAGCGCAGCGGTATGGACTGGAATCTGGACAACTGGATTTACCTGACCTACGACCCGATTCGCTGGCGGTATAGCAACGGCCAGCTCAAAGCGGATACGCTGCCCAGCGGTTCGGGTGGGCAATGGGGGGTGACGCATGATGACTACGGGCGGCTTTTTTATTCGCGGGCCGGGGGAGAAATTCCCGCACTCGGTTTTCAGATCAACCCGGTTTACGGAACCCTGGACTTTCCGGATCAGTATGATGCCGAATTCGCGGAGGTCTGGCCCATTATTGCCACCCCCGATGTGCAGGGCGGCCTGATGCGTTTGCGGCCCGATTCGACGCTCAATCACTTTACGGCTCCCTGCGGACAATCCATTTTTCGGGGCGACCGCCTGCCTGCTGACCTGCGGGGCGATTACCTGGTTTGCGAGCCCGTGGCCCGAAGTATTCGCCGGGCCGAAGTCCTGGAGGTGGCCGGGAAGCGGGTGCTGCGCAACACGTACCCACGGCGGGAGTTCATTGCTTCGACCGATATGAATTTCCGGCCAGTCAATACCTATACCGGGCCGGATGGCTGTCTGTATATTGTCGACATGCACCGTGGCATTATTCAGCAGGGCAACTGGACCAAACCGGGGTCGTTTCTTCGGCAGGCCATCGACTACCGGGGCTTTGCGAAAAATACCGGGCACGGCCGTATTTACCGGCTCGTCCACGACGGCTTTCAGCGGTCGGAGAAGCCAAAAATGCTGGACGAAACCGCCCGTAAACTCGTCACCTATCTGGCCCATCCGAACGGCTGGTGGCGCGATAATGCGCAAAAACAACTCATTGCCCTGGGCGACCAGTCCGTCGTGCCGGTATTGAAACAGATGGCGTCGCATCAGCAAGGTTCGACAACAGAGCCACTTGGCCATCTGGCCCGCATCCACGCCCTCTGGACGCTGGAAGGGTTGGGTGCGCTCGATAAAGAAACGATTTCGACGGCCTTGAAAGACCCGCACGCCCAGGTGCGGAAAACCGCGGTCTGGATCAGTGAACCGTCTATTAAACAAGGTGATCGAACGTTGATTGGTCTGCTGCAACCCCTGCAAACAGATCCCAGCCCTGATGTACGGAGTCAACTCATTCTTTCGCTTCATTACAGCCCTTTGCCGGAAGCCGGGGCCATTGTGAAAGCCATTGCCAGCCAGAATACCGAAAATGAATTGTTGGGGAGCGCACTGCAACGGAGCCTGCAAAAAAACGAGGATGTGAAGGCTTACGGGCGCAAACTGGGCGTATTACCAGAAGCAGACCGCAGCCTGATTCTGGCGGGTGCGGCCACATTCAAATCCCTGTGCGCCACCTGCCACGGCCCCGACGGCAAGGGCCTCGCCATGGGGGGTGGCAGCATGCCCGCACCTCCACTGGCAGGCTCCAAACGGGTTCATTTCCAGACGGATAAGACCACCGTCATCAACATTCTGCTGCATGGGCTGTCGGGTCCGGTCGACGGAAAAACCTATGCCGACATGCCGTCGATGGATGCCAACAGTGACGACTGGATTGCTTCGGTTCTGAGCTACATTCGCTACGAATTTGGCGGCTACAGCCCCGGCCCCGTTTCGGCCGCCACCCGCCCGGCCGGCGACACGGTGACCACTCCGGTTCTGGACAAAAAAGGATTTGTAACGCGGCCACTGGTGTCACCCGTCGTCAGGCCGGAAGAGGTGAAAGCGCTGCGGGCGAAAACAGCGGGCAGAATCCAACCGTGGACCCTGGCGGAGCTTGAGGCAAGAAAAACGGAAAAGTAGCGATTCGAACAGTCTGGCCGCATCAGACCTTCTTTTCCGACTTCAAAAATACATTCCGGCCCGTTACCAGAACTAAAATCCAGAAAAACAGGGGTGCGATCACCTGCGCGTAATCCCCGGCGTAACGGGCCGACATGAAATCATCCTGCGATTCGTCATATAGCACCCGAAGCCGGTCGTTGGGGTGGGTCGTTTCGTATTCATCCTCCGTAATCGGAACAACGCGTTCGCCGGGCTTGTATCGGAAAGTCGCATCATACCGGTATTGGGTAAAACCGGAGCTTCGGGTGCTATTGCCTATCCGGTGCCGGTCGGTATCCAGCACGGTTACGTCCATCGGCCGGCCGTTCGTTTTTACATGCCGGTAATATTGAAAATACTCCCAGGTGTCGTACGTAAAAAACAGGGCAGCAATTCCCAGAACGAGTACCAGAACAAAGCGGGCGACGGTTTGCACGAACGTCCAGCCTGTGATGGAAACCACCACTCCCCCGGCAAAAAAGAACAAGGCGGTGGCAACGGCCAGAAAGCCAACCAGCAATTTATACTCCCGGCTAAACCCATTGATGGAAGACCATTGAACCAGCCGGGAAACCACCCGACCCGGTTTTCGCTCGACGTGCTGCTGGAGAAACGCATCCCGCCCAGGATGATAAAGCAGCCGGATCCGGTCGCCCGGGCTCACCCAGGCGGTATCGAACACATAGCGGGTCTGGTACGTTTTCTGCTGGTACGGAAATGTGAGGTAATTGCTGTTTCCCAGCATATCCCGGTACGAATGCCGCGACCAATCGACGTCAGAAACTGTTACTTCAACTACTTTCCCATCTTTCAAAAACTGGTTTTGAAGCCGTTCCTCTTCGTATAAATGCCACACAAACCAGGCCGCCACCGCTAGAAACGCCACCACAACCAGGGATATAACCAACTGGTACAACTTACCCAAAAAAATGCCAATCGCGCGGAGCATACGTGCTGTTGTTAACCCGGAAGCCGCTTAAAAATAAAGAAGTTATCATCAAATCGATCCCATTTCGGCAAATAGATTCGTACTTCTGTGTAAACGGTCGGCCGGTAAGCACCAGGCGGTTTTCCGGGCCTGGCGATTTTAAATCTGAAACAGTAGGGCGCTGAATTTGAAATCCGGCGCAGCGAAAGCTATCTTTGCCAAACTTTTCCTCCTCATTCGCGCCATGCAACAACTCAGCGTCCGACACCTGCTGGGCATTAAGAACCTGACCGAGAACGACATTCAACTCATTTTAGGAACGGCTCGCGAGTTCAAAGACGTCATTAACCGACCGATCAAAAAAGTGCCGTCGCTGCGCGATATCACGATTGCCAACGTTTTTTTTGAAAATTCGACCCGTACCCGGCTGTCGTTCGAGTTGGCCGAAAAGCGGTTATCGGCCGATGTCGTCAATTTTTCGGCTTCGGGCAGTTCGGTCAAAAAGGGCGAGACGCTGCTCGATACCGTCAACAACATTCTGGCCATGAAGGTCGATATGATCGTCATGCGCCACAGCAGCCCCGGTGCCCCGCATTACCTCTCGGACCGAATTAACGCCAACGTGGTGAACGCGGGCGACGGCACCCACGAACACCCTACGCAGGCCCTGCTCGATTCGTTTTCCATTCAGGACAAACTGGGCGAGGTAGCGGGCAAACGCGTGGCCATCATCGGTGACATTCTGCACTCCCGCGTGGCGTTATCGAACATTTTCTGTTTGCAAAAACAGGGTGCGGAAGTGATGGTTTGCGGCCCCACCACGCTGATTCCCAAACACATCAACGAGTTAGGGGTCAAAGTCAGCCATGACGTTCGGGAAGCCCTCAACTGGTGCGACGTCGCCAACGTCCTCCGGATTCAGCTGGAACGTCAGCAAATCAAGTATTTTCCATCACTGCGGGAATATTCGCTCTACTACGGGATTACCAAAAAAATGCTGGACGAACTGGACCGGCCGATTGTGCTGATGCACCCCGGCCCCATCAACCGGGGCGTCGAGCTGACGTCCGACGCGGCCGATTCGCATCATTCGATCATTCTGGATCAGGTGGAAAACGGCGTGGCGGTGCGCATGGCGGTTTTGTATCTGCTGGCGCAGATGTAAGTACCCACGGACTTTAGTCCGTGAGACCTAAGCCGCCCTGAATTTGACAATCACACGGACTTAAGTCCGTGGGTACTTTCCTAAACCCATCGTTAATCAATGAAAAAAACATTACGCTTCGTTTGCGGACTGTTACTTTACGCCTTCAGTTACTCCCTGTTCGCCCAACCCACCCAAACCTTTACCAATGCCAAATCCCCCGCCGAGGCTGGGTTCTCGGCCGAGCGGCTTAAACGCCTGGATGACTACCTGCAAGGTTTTATTGACAAAGGCATTGCTCCTAACGCCGTCACCTTCGTGGCCCGAAATGGCAGGATTGTGCACTACAAAGCCTTTGGCTATAGCAATCTGGAAAAGAAAACCCCGCTCAAACGCGACGCTATTTACCGCATTGCGTCCCAGTCGAAAGCCGTGGTGACGGTGGCCCTGATGACCTTGTTTGAAGAAGAGAAATTTCTGCTCGACGACCCGATTTCCAAATACATCCCGGCCTTCAAAAATCCGCGCGTGCTGGTCAGCGTCGATAAGGAAAAAGGGACCTACGAAACCCGGCCCGCCAAACGCGACGTCACGATCCGGCACCTGTTGAGCCACAACGCCGGGATTCCCTACGACCACTCGCTCGACCAGCGGCCCGAGTTTAAAGTACCGTTTTACAACTCGACGCAACCCGACAAACTGGAAGACGTTGTTAACCGGATTGCCGCCCGGCCCCTGACCAAAGACCCCGGCGAAGCGTTTGTCTACGGTTTGAATACCGACATTATCGGTCGGCTGGTGGAAATTCTGGCCGGAAAACCGCTGGATGTGGCGCTGCGCGAACGCGTCCTGGAACCGGTCGGCATGACCGACACGTATTTTTATCTTCCCGCCAGCAAAGCCAACCGCTTAGTGGAACTCTATTCCAAAAGCAGCGCCGAAAAACCGCTGACGCTGCACGAAAACACGGCCTACCGTTCGTTCGCGGTGGAAGGGGCCAAGACGTATTTTTCGGGCGGGGCCGGACTGGTCAGCACGGTGGAAGATTATGCCAAATTCTGCCAGATGATGCTCAACGGCGGCAGCTTTAACAACAAACGGATTCTGGGTCGAAAAACGGTGGAAATGATGCTGAAAAACCAGATTGGCGATGCCGAAACCAGCGCCTACCAAGACAAATTTGGCCTTGGTTTTCAATTGATTACGCCCGAAAGCAGTTACGGAGACCTGCTGAGTCCGGGGTCGTTTTCGTGGGGCGGTATGTACTGTTCGGAATACACGATCGATCCGAAAGAAAACCTCATCCTGCTGGTGTTCACCAATGTGCAACCCTACGCACATTCGAGTGAATTCAGACGAAAATTCCGGATTGCGGTTTATCAGGCGCTGGAATGAGTGGCTAAACCGGACAGATTGCGTCTTGAAGACCTGACCGGTTTTCAAGACGCAATCTGTCCGGGATTTCAAATCCCGGGCCACTAATCCTCAGGCCACTTCCTTCTCCCAGTCAACTTTATACGAAAGCACCTCTTCCGACGCTTTGGCCCCCTGTTTGATAAAAAACGGCAACACCAGATCGCGGAACCAGACGGCAACCGGATTGGTCACCATTTTTCCATTGCCGGTACGCCGGGCCTGTTTGACGATTTTTTCAACACGCTCCCGGCGCAGGCTCTCAAATTTGGCAAAGCCATGCTCCACTTTCAACGAATCCCGCAGGCATTGGGCCAGAACGGCGGCATCTTCCAGCGCCAGCGACGCGCCCTGTCCGGAATGCGGTGAGGTGGCATGAGCCGCATCGCCCACCAGACACACCAGCCCTTTGTGCCAGGTCGGCAGCGAAGGCATGTCGTAGACGGGCCATTTGCCAATTTCGCCCGGCGTCGACTCAATAATTTCCGGAACCGGTGCCGGGTCATTCCCGTGATTATGAAGCAGTTGCTGCCGCCAGGCATCGGCGGAAATCGCGTTCAGTTCATGGCGTTTCGGCTCCTTTGGCCAGGGGACGTTGCTGAACCAGTACACCTCTCCATCCGGTTTGGCGATGTAACCAAAAAAAGCTTTTTTACCGAATATCATCTGCATGGCTCCTGAGGTCGACAACCCGGCCGGGCACTGGGCAAAACCGCCACAGTCGACCATACCGGTATACGCCGGTCGGGGAGCATTCGGCAAAATGAGTTGGCGGGTCCGGGAATGAATGCCGTCGCAACCGATCAGAAAATTCCCTTCGGCGGATGTTCCGTCTTCAAACCGGGCCGTTATATTCTGAAAACCGTTCAGTTGAATACCGGTAAGTTTTTTACCATACTGCACCGGAATGTTCCGGCGAATGGCTTCGTCGCGCAGCACCTGCTGCAACCGCCCCCGTTTGATCATGACATTTCGGCTCCCAAACCGCTCTTCTTCGTCGCTGCTTTCCAGTTGCGCCAGCAGTTTGCCGTCACCGTTGAAAAAATCCATGCCCACCGAATGAAAACCGTCCGCTGCCAGTAAATGATCGATGTCGAGGGCTTTTAGGACATTGACGCCGTTGGGCGCCAGATTCAGAAAGGCACCGGCTTCGTCCCTTCCGGCGGGTTGCGACTCGTAAATTTCGGCGTCGATCCCCACTTGCTGTAAAAAAAGGGCGACCACCGGTCCGGCAATGCCGCAACCAATGATGAGGGCTTTTCGGGAAGTCGTCATATCTCGTTCTTTCGGAGTTGATGAACCAAAAGTAGGGCGGCTTTCCCAGCGATGCCCGCCGATTTTCGCGAACCGCCATTTTTGAACGACGAGCGTACAATTCCAACCGACCGGGCGCGTTGCTTTCCAACACGCCGGTCTTGAACAAGCCTAATTTTCACCTTTTAAAACACCCCTCAAACCATGAACGCAGCCAAAACCGCCCTGGTACTGATCGAGTACCAACATGATTTTACCTCGCCGGGAGGCACTTTGCACGACGCCGTCAAGGGCGTCATGGACTCCACCCACATGCTGGAGAATACGAAAGATCTCCTCAATAAAGCCCGGGAAGCTGGCGTCACCGTCATCCATTCCCCGATTAGTTTTCACGATGGTTACTACGAAATTACGGCCCATCCGTACGGTATTTTGAAAGGCGTGGTCGACAGTCAGTCGTTTCGGAAAGGAACCTGGGGCGTCGAGATTGTCGATGATGTAAAACCGCAGCCGGGCGAAATCGTACTGGAAGGGAAACGGGGCCTCGATGCGTTCGCAAGCACCAATCTGGACTTTATCCTCCGCAGCAAAGGCATCGAAACCATTGCCCTGGGCGGTTTTCTGACCAATTGCTGCGTCGAATCGACCATGCGCTCCGGCTATGAAAAAGGCTTTGAAGTGATCACTTTGACGGATTGTACGGCCACGCTGAGCGAAGAAGAGCAGAACTTTGCCTGCGCGAAAAACTTCCCGATGTTTTCCAAACCGATGACGCACGACCAATTTCTGGACGAACTTTCGGGCGAAAAAGTAACGGAAGTGGCCGGACGCGGGTATTCGGCGTAAGAATTTTAAATTTCACCGGGGCCGCGCAGGTGGCCCCGGTGAAATTCTTCACACAAAAGCCACCGCGTCGATTTCTACCAGATAATCCGGATTGCCCAGGCCAGCTACGAAAAGAACGGAAACGGTTGGGGCGGCTGTCAGGTAGTGCTGCGACGCCTTGAAACCCGTCATCACATCCTGCCCCTGAACCAGGTAAATGGTCAGTTTCACCACGTTTTCAAAAGTGGCACCACAGGCTTCCAGGGCGGTTTGAAGGTTTTTCATCGTCTGCTCGGTCTGACTGGCCAGATCGCCTTTCCCGATGAGTTCGTTGTTTTCGTTAACCGCATTCTGTCCACCGATGTAAACGGTTTTGCCGCTGCCTTCCGTGATGATGGCTTGCGAAAAGGCCGGGCTTTTCATCATTCCTGCGGGATTTACCCGCTGAATCTTGCTCATAATGCCTGAAGTGGTTGGATGAATCGACCAAATGGAACCGGGTACTTTTTAAACGAACCTGAAGGTAAGTCACTTCCCCTTAAGCCATTAACTACTACGGGCAACGTTCGGTTTACAAGAATTTCAGTCTGTATAGAATCGGTGTGCTGGAACGAAACGAAGGACCGGATCAACCCTAATTCCTGGTTGAGTAGAAAAGCACGGGCGAACGGTTCGTGCTTTTTCTTTTTTCATTAACTTACATGCCTATCTACCGAAAAACCGTTGTTATGAAGAAATTTTCGCTGTTAGTTATTACGTTTTGGCTGGCTCTGGCGGCAACGGCCCAGGTTCCCGCCCTCATCGACCGGCAGTTGATTTTCGGTGATCCGGAGATTACCAGTGCCCAGCTTTCGCCCAACGGAGCCTATATGTCGTTCATCAAACCGTATAAAGGCACCCGGAATATCTGGGTAAAAAAACGCGACGATCCATTCACGGCGGCCAAGCCCATGACGGCCGATACCCTGCGCCCCATTCGTACGTACTTCTGGTCGCGCGATGGCAAGTTTCTGCTTTTTTCGCAGGATAAAGGGGGTGACGAAAATTTCAACATCTACGCGGTCAATCCCGCTGAACCGCTGAAAACCGGGCAGGATGTGCCCCTGGCGCGCGACCTAACCAATCTGAAGGGTGTGCGCGTGGCGATTTATCGGGTGCCTAAAACCGATCCGAATGCGCTGTATATTGGCTTGAACGACCGCGATAAAGCCTGGCATGATCTTTACAAACTAAACCTGACGACGGGCGAAAAAACGCTCGTCCGCAAGAATACCGACCGCGTTACGGGCTGGATTTTCGACTGGGACGACAAACTCCGGCTGGCCACCAGCACCGCTCCCGACGGCAGCTCGGACCTCCTGCGGGTCGACGATGCGGGCATGACCAAGGTCTATTCGACGTCGATTAACGAAACCAGTTACCCGGTTGGCTTCCACAAAGACAATCAGCGGGTTTATCTGGTTACTAATAAAGAAAAGTCTGATCTTCAGAAACTTATCCTGTTTAACCCCGTCACGCTGAAAGAGCAGTCGGCCGAATCGGATCCGATGAAAAAGGTTGATTTTGGGGAAATCCTTATTTCGGAAGTCACCAGAGAACCGATTTTTACTACTTATACCGACGATCGTCTGCGCCGGTACTGGAAAGACAAAGCTTTTGAAAAGGATTTTCAGTTCATTCTGCGGGAGCTTCCGGGCGTGGATATTTTGTTCGGTTCGTCCACCGACGATGAGCAATACTGGTTGCTTTCGGCCACGAGCGACACCGATCCCGGCGCTACGTTTCTGTTCGACCGCAAAACCAAGGAGCTGACGTTCCAATACCGCCCCCGCCCGAAACTGCCGATCAACGACCTTGCCCGGATGGAAGCCGTGACCTACAAATCGTCGGACGGGCTCGAAATTCCGGCGTTTCTGACGCTGCCCAAAGGGCGTGACCATAAAAACCTGCCGGTGGTGATCGTGCCCCACGGCGGACCCTGGGCGCGCGATTTCTGGGGGTATAATGCCTACCACCAGTTTCTGGCCAACCGCGGTTATGCGGTTTTGTCGATGAATTTCCGGGCGTCTACCGGCTATGGCAAAGCGTTTCTGAACGCGGGCAACAAGCAGTGGGGCGAAAAAATGCAGGACGACATCACCTGGGGCGTTAAGTATTTGATCGATCAGGGCATCGCCGATCCGAAGCGCGTCGGCATCATGGGCGGGTCGTACGGCGGATATGCTACGCTGGCTGGTCTGGCTTTTACACCCGACGTCTACGCGGCTGGGGTCGCCATCGTCGCACCGTCCAACATCATTACGCTGCTCAATTCCATTCCGGCGTATTGGGAAGCCGACCGCAAACGGTTATACGAACGCATGGCCGACCCCAACACCCCCGAAGGCAAAGCCCAGCTGATGAGACAGTCGCCGTTATTTTCGGCGGATAAAATCAAATCCCCGTTGCTGGTGGTTCAGGGGGCCAACGATCCGCGCGTCAACAAAGCCGAGTCCGATCAGATTGTGATTGCCCTCCGCGAGCGCGGTTTTCCCGTCGAATACATTTGCGCACCCGACGAAGGCCACGGTTTTGCGCGGCCCGTCAACAACATGGCGATGCTGGCGATGGCGGAGAAATTTCTGGCCAAACACCTGGGTGGACGGTATCAGGAATCCATGCCGGAGAATGTAGCCAAACGCCTGAAGGAAATTACGGTGGATGTAAAAACCGTGCAGTTGGCCGAGAAGAAATAAGTACCCACGGTCGGACGGCCGCTGCCGTCCGACCGTGGTACGTAATCGCACACCCCGTGCGAAACCGCACGTTTTAACTAAGTCCTGTTTTTATAATACACTGATTTTAAGACTATTACTAGTTGGCATGCCGTTTGGATACCTTTTGTCAAGGTAACACAACAAATGGACAGAGAACTAGCGCCCGAAATCGTCAGGCAAAGCCGGACCAGAAACTACACCATTGCGGCCGTCGTGGTGATCGTTGCGGTGGTTGCCATCTACTTCTTTCGGAATGTACTGAAAACCTCCATCGAAGCCTCCCGGATTCGGACGGCAACGGCGGAGGTTGGCCCGGTCGAGAATTCGCTGAACGCGACGGGCGAAGTCATTCCGGCCTACGAACAAATCATCACCAGCCCCATCCGCGCCAGCATCCGGCGCGTGCTGATGACACCCGGTACACAGATCAAACCGGGTCAGGCCATTCTGGATCTGGACAAATCCATGACCATCATCGACTTCGAGAAAATGCAGGACCAGCTGGCCCTCAAACGCAACAGCATCGAGCAATTGCGGATGAAGCTAAACAAAAACCTCTTCGATGCTGAAGCCGACGATCAGATTAAATCACTCAACATCAACCGTTTAAAGGCCGAACTGGAAGACACCCGGCGCTTGCAGAAAGTCGGTGGCCGGACGCAGGAAGACGTCACCCGCGCCGAAAATAACCTCCGCATTGCCGAACTGGAAAAGAAAAAACTGGAAAACGACCTCTCCTACAACCGCCAGTCGATGGGTGCCAGCCTGAAGGAAACGACGTTGCAGGCGCAGATCGAGGAGAAAAATCTGAAAGAACTAAACCGCAAACTGAATCAGGCCAACATCATCGCCGACCGGCCGGGCGTGCTGACCTGGGTAAACGAGAACATCGGCTCGGCCGTCAACGAAGGTGAAATTCTGGCGAAACTGGCCGATCTGGGCAGTTTTCGGATCGAAGGTTCCTGCTCCGATATCTACGCCGATCAGGTAAAAGCCGGTTTGCCGGTCATTGTCAAAGTCAACGAAACCAATTTGCGCGGCCTCATCACGCAGGTAAAACCGGCCGTAAAAAACGGAGTCGTGCAGTTCGTGGTGCAGTTGAACGACAACCACCACGCTTCCCTGCGGCCCAATATGAAAGTGGAAGTGTTCGTCGTGACCAGCCAGACCGCTCGGGCCGTCAGGGTGGCCAATGGCCCGGCGTTCAAAGGCAAGAAATCCCAGTTCGTTTACATCCTGAATGACAAAGGAATGGCGCAACGCCGGGAAATAGAGGTCGGTTTGTCAAACTTCGATTTTGTGGAGGTGAAAAGCGGTATTCAGCCGGGCGAAAAAGTCATTATCACCGACTTGAGCGAGTTCGAGCATTTGCAGGAAATTACCATCGACAACAAAACTAACTGATTTTTGATGGGAACGCGGATTGAACGGATCGAACAGATCGAAACGGATAAATCAGTTTTTAATCCGTTGCATCCGTTCAATCCGCGTTCCCATCAAAACATTCAAATCAATGAAGATAATTTGTACATACCTTCTGCTGTTCGTTAGCGTCGTTGCTGTTGCCCAGCCGCAGGTGCTGACGCTGAACGATGTGGTGCAGATGGCAAAGTCGCAGTCGATTTCGGCGAAACAGGCGGCCACGCAGAAGCAAACCAGCTACTGGCAATACCGCACGTTTCAGGCCGGTTTCAAACCGCAACTGAGCCTCGACGGTTCGCTGCCCAACTTCGAACGGTCTTTTATCCAGGTGACGCAGCCCGACGGTACGATTAGTTTTCAGCCGATTTCCAACAACAATTCCGTCTTGAATCTCTCACTGAGCCAGAACATTGCGCCAACCGGCGGGTCGGTTTTTGTGCAGAAACAGATTCAGCGGTTTGATGATTTCCAGCGCAATAACCGCCTTTACAACGGGATTCCGTTTGCCGTCGGGTTCAAACAGCCGTTGTTTCAGTTCAACCCGATGAAGTGGGATCGAAAAATTGAACCGTTGAAATACCAGGAAAGCAACCAGTTCTTCATCGAGTCGATGGAAAAAGTAACGGTTTCGGCCACGGCCTATTATTTTGACTTGCTGGTGGCCCAGGTTAATTTGCAGATTGCCGAGAAAAACCTGAGCAACAACGACACGCTGTATAAGATTGCCCAACACAAACTGGATTTGGGGAAAATCTCGCAAAATGACATCCTGCAATTGCAAATGGGCGTTCTGACGGCGAAAAAGGAATTCGCATCGGCCCGCCAGAACGCCGAAATCGCTTCATTAAGCCTGCGGTCGTATATGGGCTATCGTGACGACCGGAAGCTGGAACTAGTCGTTCCGACGCAACTCAACGAGCTAACCATCGACGTGCAGAAAGCCCTGAATGAAGCCTTTAACAACCGCTCCGATGCGATTGCTTTCCGCCGAAGAGCCCTGGAAGCGCAGCGGGATGTGGACAAAGCCCGCAAAGACAACGGTCTGAATGCCACGCTGAATGCGGCTTTCGGGCTGTCGAACCGGGGCGCGAATCTGGCGGATATTTACGTCCGTCCGCAGGATCGGGAATACCTCGAAGTGCAGTTTGTGTTGCCCATCATGACGTGGGGACGCGCCCAGGCCCGAACCGAAACCGCCAAAGCCACGCAGCAGCTCGTGACGCAAACCGTGGAGCAGGATAAACTCACGTTCGAGCAGGCGATTTACACGCAGGTGACGCTGCTGCAAATGCTGCAACAACAGGTGAAGCTCACCGCCGAAGCAGATGCGATTGGTCAGCAACGCTACCAGATTGCCCAAAACCGCTTCATTCTGAGTGACCTGAGTGTAACCGACCTCGGTATTGCGATGCAGGAAAAAGACCGCGCCCGGCGTGATGCGATTCTGGCCCTGCGCGATTACTGGACGGCTTTTTACACGATCCGCCTGCTGACGCTGTACGATTTTGAACGCAATGAAAAAATCAAATACTAACATGATCAACCTTACGAACATCGAAAAAGTGTACCGCACCAGCAGCATCGAGACGCTGGCGCTGAACAACATCAACCTCAACATCCGCAAGGGCGAATTCGTCTCCATCATGGGGCCGTCGGGCTGCGGCAAATCGACGCTGCTCAACATCATGGGACTGCTCGACGAACCCTCGAAAGGCACCGTCGAACTGGATGGACAGCGGGTTTCGACCTACCGCGACAAGGAACTGGCCCGGTTGCGCAACGAGAAAATCGGCTTTATTTTCCAGAGTTTCCATTTGATCAACGATTTATCGGTGGTCGACAATGTGGAAATACCGCTGCTCTACCGCTCTACCAACGGAAAACCGCGCCAGACCTACGCCAAAGAGGCCCTGGAAAAAGTGGGATTGAGCAACCGCATCAAGCACTTTCCAAAGCAGTTGTCAGGCGGACAGAAACAGCGGGTCGCCATCGCCCGCGCCATTGTCGGCCAACCGGAGATCATCCTGGCCGATGAACCAACGGGCAACCTCGACAGCGCGATGGGCAACGAAATCATGAACATCCTGCAAACGCTCAACAACGAAGGCGCCACGATCATCATGGTCACGCACGACGAAAACATGGCCAAACGCACCCACCGGCTCATCCGGCTTTTCGACGGAACGCAGGTGCAATAATTGTGATTGAGCGAATGAGTGATTGAGTGAAAAAATCAATCACCGAGCCGCTCAATCGCTAAACCACTCAATCACTCAATGAAATGCTAACGAACTACATAAAAATCGCCTGGAAGGTGCTCCTGCGGCATCCGTTTTACACCTTCATTACCCTCTTCGGTATCAGTCTGACCCTGACGGTGCTGATGGTGCTGACCTCGTTTCTCGACCATTTGTTCGGGAGCCATTACCCGGAAACCAAACGCGACCGGTCGCTCTACATCATGCAGATGAGAACCCAGGATTCGACCAGAACCGGCAGCAGTTCGGGGCCGATGAGCTTCAAATTTCTGACGGAATACGCCAAATCGCTGAAAACCGCCGAGCGGGTCACGATCTGTACCTTTGTCAATAGCTCCAACGCCTACGTGGGTTCGCAGAAAATCAAGCTTAACACCAAGTATACCGACGCGGATTTCTGGGAGGTTGCTGAGTTTGAGTTTCTGGAAGGCAAGCCCTACAACGAACAGAATATTGCCAACAGCGATCAGGTCGTCGTCATTACGGACGACTTCAAAAAGCACTATTTTGGCAAAACCGAAGCGTCCGTCATTGGCAAAGACGTCGAAATTGAAAACCTGCATTACCGCGTCATTGGGGTGGTGAAAGGCAGTCCGGTTACCCGCCCGTTTACCTACGCCGATGTCTACTATCCGTATACAACGCCCAAAAGTAATTACCAGCGAACCGGTATGCGGGGTGGTTATGTAGCGATTTTGCTGGCCAAAAAGAAGTCCGATCTGAAGGCCGTTCAGGATGAATTCCAGAATAACATCCGCCGAATTCCGCTGCCGGGCGTTGAGGATGGGTATAAATTTGCGTATGTGGAAGTGAAAAGCGAGCCGTATGTGGAAAACTTTACCGGTACACTCCTGAATGGCAACAAAGGAATAAAAACGATCTTTTTCGGGGTCATCGCCTTCATTCTGTTTATGCTCATGGGACTTCCGGCCATCAATCTGGTGAACGTCAACGTCAGCCGGATTATGGAACGGGCTTCGGAAATCGGCATTCGGAAAGCCTTCGGGGCTCCCGTCCGGACCCTCATGTGGCAGTTCATCATCGAAAATATTTTTATCACGTTCATCGGTGGAGGCATTGCCCTCATTCTGACGCTGGTCATTATTCAATTGATCAACAGCAGCGGGATGATTGCCTACGCCGACCTGACGATCAACGTGAATGTCTTCCTGGTGAGCCTGTTGGTGTGCCTGGTGTTCGGCCTGTTATCCGGTGTCCTGCCCGCCCTCCGCATGTCGAAACTCAAAATCGCCGAAGCACTTAAATCTTAATGAGTGATTTAGCTATTGAGTGATGCACCACCACAGAGTTAGTCACTCATTCGCTCAATCACACAATCACTCATTCACTCAATAAACTGCCATGATCCGTCATCTTTTAAAATTAATCTGGAACAAGAAGAAAGCCCATTCGCTGCTGCTGGTGGAGATTTGGGCTTCGTTTCTGGTCCTTTTCGGACTCACTTCACTGCTTGTCTATAACATCAGTAAATATCAGGAGCCTATTGGTTTTACGTATGAAAACGTTTGGGCGGTGAGTTTACGGAGTAATCGGGATACCACCGACCTGGCCGAAAAAATCCAACGGGTTTTGCAACGCATAAAGACTTATCCCGAGGTCGAATCGGCTACTCAAATGAGCAGCAACTTCCCCTTTTCGCAGAGTTCGATGAGTAACGGCGTCGACTATAAGAAAAAACATGTTATGGCGGATTTTTACGCCACCGACGAAAATTTTGCCCAAACGCTCAACATGCCCGTAACCGAAGGCCGTTGGTACCGAAGTGCCGATAGCGTCGGAAAATATACCCCGATCGTTATCAACCAAAAGGCCAAAGAAGCGTTTTTTGAGAATGAATTGCCGTTGGGCAAAATCATTGGCGACCGTTTCAAAGTGATGGGTGTCGTCAATACGTTCAAAGCAAAAGGCGAATTTATGGCGAATACACCGGCTATCTTTGAGCTTCTGGACCCAAAGTCTTCGTGGCATGATTTGTTCCTAATTCGGGTCCGGCCCGGAACCGATGCTCTTTTTGAGGCCAAACTTGTAAAAGATATTACCCTCATGGTGGACGAATGGAGCGTGGAAGTCGATCATCTCACGGACTCACGCAAAAATCAACACAACCTGACACTCGTGCCGGTTATTATTTTCCTTACTGTGTCGGGTTTCCTGCTGATCAACGTCGCCCTCGGGCTGTTTGGCGTCCTGAATCTGAGCATTGCCAAACGCCGGGGCGAAATCGGTTTGCGCCGGGCGCTGGGAGCCACCGGCAACGGGATTTCGGAACAATTCATCGGCGAAATCTGGGTCCTGGCCACGTTCGCGCTGCTGATCGGACTCCTGTTTGCGGCTCAATTTCCGCTGATGAACGTCTTCGATATTCAGGCCGGTGTTTACCTGACGGCCATAGCGATCTCGATCGTCGTCATCTACGGAATTGTCACGCTCTGTGCGTTATTTCCCAGCCGCCTGGCCGCACGGATTCAACCGGCAGTGGCGTTGCATGAGGAATAATTTAACTGTTACACAGGGTTGATCAGAGAACATCAGAGGTTACCAGAGAAATACTTTGATTAACCCTGTTGTCCTCTGATCAACCCTGTGTAACAACTTTTCACTATTTTGCCTCACATGCTTCTTATCATTGACGACGATATTGCGGTTCAGACTTCCCTCTCGCTCCTGCTGCGGAGGGACGGTTTCACGGTGAAAACCGCCGAGAATCCGGTTCAGGCGCTGGAAGCACTCGACGCTGAGACGCCGGAACTGGTGTTGCTGGACATGAACTTTTCCATCGAAACCTCCGGCGAGGAAGGCCTGAAAATGCTGAACATGATCCGGGCGGGGTATCCGGCGGTTCCGGTTATTCTGATTACGGGCTGGGGAACCATCGATCTGGCCGTTCAGGGTATGAAAGCCGGGGCCAAAGATTTCATTACCAAACCGTGGCAGAACGACTACGTGCTCCAATCCATTCGGACTACTTTAAACTTATCCCGGCAAAAACCGGCTCAGCCGCTGTCGCCCAGCCGTCAGAAACTC
Source organism: Larkinella knui (assembly GCF_003858645.1). Taxonomy (GTDB): domain Bacteria; phylum Bacteroidota; class Bacteroidia; order Cytophagales; family Spirosomataceae; genus Larkinella; species Larkinella knui. The sequence continues at coordinate 273,352 of NZ_RQJP01000002.1, forward strand.
GACCAGCAGTACCAGTTTGAACACATCGTCGGCGAAGATCCCAAACTGCTCGACATTCTGGAAACCATCGGCCGCGTTTCGCCCACCGACGCTCCGGTTTTGATTACGGGCGAAAGCGGCACGGGCAAAGAGTTGATTGCCGAAGCCATTCACCAGAACAGCCGGCGCCGGGGCAAACCGTTCGTGAAGGTCAATCTGGGCGGTATTTCGTCGACCCTGTTCGAAAGCGAACTGTTCGGCCACCTGCGGGGTGCTTTTACCGATGCCAAATCCGACCGCGTCGGGCGGTTTGAACTCGCCAACAAAGGCAGCATTTTTCTGGACGAAATCGGGGACCTCGATCTGTCGAGCCAGGTCAAACTGCTGCGCGTGTTGCAGGACCGGACCTTCGAGCCGCTGGGCAGCAGCCGGAGCAAATCCGTCGATGTGCGGGTGATCTGCGCCACCAACCGGAATCTGGAAGAAATGGTGGCCAAAGGCACATTCCGCGAAGACCTGTTTTACCGCATCAACCTCATCACCGTCAAGCTCCCGGCCCTGCGCGAACGCCCGGACGACATTCCGCCCTTGGTCACGTATTTTGTCAACAACCTGAAAACCATTTATGAACGCCCGAAACTGAACGTCAATCCGTCGGCCCTGAAGTGGGCGCGAAATCTGGCATTACCGGGTAATATTCGCCAGTTGAAAAACATCGTGGAACGGACGGTTTTGCTATCGACCAAAGATGAACTGGCGATCAGCGATTTTCAGAAACACGTTCCGCAATCGACCGTTCGGCAGGAATCGATCCGCTTACCCGAAATCGGCACCATTACGCTCGACGAGCTGGAACACCAGATGATTCGCCGGGCGATGGATTTTTACAATAACCGGGTTTCCAAAGTGGCGCGGGCACTGGGCATTACGCGGTTTGCGCTGTATCGCAGGCTGGAAAAATACGGAATTCCATTTGATGGGAACGCGGATTGAACGGATTGAGCGGATTAAAACAGATTCATTTTATCCGTTAAAATCTGTTTCATCCGTTCAATCCGCGTTCCCATTCCCTTATCTTGGGTTCATGAAACTTTCCCTGCGGACGAAATACCTGCTGTACATGGTCGCGATTCATGCGGCTTTGATTTTCCTCATTTTCATATGGCTTCAGGAAAACAAGCCGCTATTTATCGTTTCGGAGGTGCTGGTGCTGCTGTCGGTGCTGGTCGCCATCCAGATTTATCAGGCTTTCGGGCAACCATCGCAATTCATTTCGGCGGGCATTGAAGCGATCAAGGACAAGGATTTTACGATCAAGTTCGTGCCGACCGGCAACCGGGAAGTCGACGGGCTGATCGACGTCTACAACCTCATGATCGACCAGCTTCGTGAGGAACGCACCAAGCAAATGGAACAGCAGTTTTTTCTGGAAAAGCTCATCGAAGCCTCCCCCATCGCCACGCTGATTTTTGACTTCGACCGGCGCATTTCGTCGGCCAATCCAAAAGCAACAGTCTTGCTGCAACGCCCGGCCGACCAGCTAACCGGGCGATATTTATCAGAAATCGATCATCCCCTGCTGAACCAGTTGCTGGAAGACGATGCAAGCGAAACCAGAACCCTGAAAGGAACCGGTATTGAAACCTACCGGGTTCAGCGTTCTCACTTCATGGACCGCGGTTTTCGGCGCGATTTTCTGCTGATCGAGGAGTTGACGAGTGAGATTCTGGAATCCGAAAAAAAGGCCTACAGCAAAGTCATTCGAATGATGGCCCACGAAGTGAACAACTCCATCGGTGCCATCAACTCCATTCTGAATGTCACCAAAGCTTACATGGATTCACCTGACCAGGAGGACGTTAGCCACGCGCTTCAGATTGCCATCGAGCGCAACGACCGGCTAAATCTTTTCATGCGCCGGTTTGCCGATGTGGTCCGGTTACCCATTCCCCACAAAAAAAACACGGATTTGGCCGAAGTGATGCGCAATGTCAGCCGGTTGATGCAGCCCCAGGCAGACGGACGCAAAGTTCATCTCCGGTATGACCTGCCTGCCCACCCGGTTTTCGTTGCGGTCGATGTCGTACAGATGGAACAGGTGCTGGTCAACATTATTAAAAACGCCATCGAAGCCTGCGTTGCCGGACAAACCGTCGAAGTTCTGGTTACCACTGAACACCTGATTGTCCGCGACAATGGCAACCCCATCAGCCCGGACCTGGAAACGAACCTGTTCAACCCGTTTTTCAGTACCAAACCCGACGGGCAGGGCATCGGCCTGACCCTCACCCGCGACATTCTGCTCAACCACGGTTTCTCTTTCTCCCTCAAAACCAACCCCAACGGCTGGACGGAATTTACGATTCTCTTCTAATGTACCCACGGACCGGCGGGCGTCTCTGTTGAGTCCGTAGGTACGGTTTTCTAAAATTTTTCAAAAAATAATCGCAACTCTAGCATTGATCAAATGAAGTTGTACCTTTGCTTAAATTATAATCAGTCCAAATAAGAATAATTAATCAGTCTAAATAAGAGTAAGTCAACTCTCATATGCGATACATCTTCCTCTATTTTTGCTGTTTTCAACTGCTTCACACACTAACTTTTGCGCAGGAAACAACCGGAAAAGTCCAGGGGATTGTGGTTACTGCCGACGGAAAACCGGCCGTTTCAGCTACGGTAGTGCTGAAGAATACGCGCTATGGAACCACTGTCGACGCAAAAGGAACCTACTCGGTAGAAGCGCCGGAAGGTCGCTATAGTCTTTTGATTCAATCCCTTGGCTTCGAAAGCAAAACCATTCCGGTCCAGTTAAAAGCGGGTGAAACCGTCACCATTCCATCGGTTTCCCTCAACGAAGCAGCCCGCCAACTGGACGATGTGGTGGTGACGGGCCAGTACGAACCCCAATCCATGCGGCAGTCGGTGTACCAGATTCGCACCATCGACCGCGAACGGATTCAATTGCGGGGGGCTACCAACCTGATCGGCGTATTGAACAACGAACTCGGCATCCGGTTTTCCAACGACGCGACGCTCGGCACTTCGGACATTCAACTGATGGGCATGTCGGGCCGGAATGTCAAAATCCTGCTCGACGGCGTTCCGATGGTCGACCGGGGTGACACCCGGGAGAGTCTGAATCAGATCGACATCAACACCATCGAGCGTGTCGAAATTGTAGAAGGGCCCATGTCGGTTTCGTACGGAACCGATGCGCTGGCCGGCATTATTAATATCATTACCAAAAAACCGGGTAGCGAACGAGTAGTCGTTTCGGGGCGCATTCAGGAAGAATCTGTCGGCCGTGAATACCGGGGACTCAGCGGACAAGGTTCTCACAACCAGAATATTGGCCTTACCTGGCAGAAAAATGGCTGGTATATTGGCGTCGGCGGAACCCACAATGATTTCGGCGGCTGGCAGGGAAACTCAACGATCCGAACCAAAGAATGGCACCCGAAAGAGCAATGGCTCGGCAATGTAAAATTCGGGTACCGCACGGAAAAACTGAACGTATGGTATCGGCTGGATGCGGTCGATGAAACGATCAATGCACTGGGGGCCGTCAACATCAACACCAATCAGGCGCGGGACCAGAATTTTATCACCAGCCGGTTTACGCACCAGGCCCAGGGCGACTGGCGTGCCAGTGAGCGGCTGCAACTGAACGGTATTGTGTCTTACACCGACTACAGCCGCCGAACCCAAACCACCAACCTCGATTTGACAACCGGCCGTCGCACGCTCTCGCTGGGGCAGGGCGAACAGGATGTTTCGGCGTTCGACAGCAAAATTTTCCGGGTAACGGCCCAATACAAAGTTTCGGCTGCGGTTTCGCTGCAACCCGGCATCGACCTCAACCTGGAAAGTGCCCGTGGTGCCCGTATTCTGGGTGCGCCGTCGATCAACGACTACGCCTTTTTTATCTCTTCGGAACTGAAACCGACCGCTGCCATCACGATCCGCCCGGGTTTGCGGTTTGTAAAAAACTCGGTATATGACGCGCCACCGGTTATTCCATCGTTGAACACCAAAATTACGATCCACAAAAATACCGACCTGCGTCTGGCCTACGCCCGTGGTTTTCGATCTCCGGCTTTGCGCGAATTGTATTTCAATTTCTTCGATGCCAGCCACTCCATTACCGGCAATCCGGATCTGAAAGCCGAATATTCCAACAGCTTCAACGGGTCGCTCACCTGGCGGTCGGTCAGTACGAGTACCATCCGGATCACATCGACATTGACCGGTTTTTATAACGATTTCCATAACCTGATTAGTTACGGGTACGATCCGAACAATCCGGGCGTGATGAAAACGATCAATATCGATCGGTTTAAAACCACGGGAGGCACTTTGAATAACACACTGTACACTAAGAATCTACAGGTGACGCTGGGCTTTTCGCACATTGGCCGCTACAACAGTTTAACCCAAAGTGATAGTGGTTTGCCCGAGTTTGTGTGGTCACCAGAGGTTAATTCCAACCTCACCTATCACCTGCAAAAGATCGATACGAAAGTCAGTCTTTTTTATAAATATACCGGCAAAAAACCGGCTTACGAAACCCAGTCGGGGGCGGATGGAAAGACACTCATTCACCTGGCAGAAACCGCCGATTATCATTGGGCCGACATCACGATTAGTAAATCCATTACCAAATACGTCACGCTGAATGGCGGGGCAAAAAATCTGTTTAATGTCACCCGATTGAACAATACGTCGGCCGACACCGGCGGTTCACACAGCACGGGCGGGGCGGTTCCGCTTAGTTATGGACGGTCTTATTTTCTCGGTTTAAACTTCCAATGGAGTAAGTAATTTTTCAGAATAAAGCGTAGAGACAAGAGAATAAAGAAAACAACTAAACTTCGCATCTCTGGTCTATACTCTCTGGTCTATACTCTCTTGTCTCTACTCTTTATTCTCAAATTAATCCAATCAATTCCAGTATTCCATAAATTCAATACATCCATGAATAAAGTACGCTCGTTTATCGCATTACTCACTTTTAGTGTTCTCCTAAACGCCTGCAAACAGGATGATGCTCCGCTCCCCGACAATCTGGTTCAATTTGAAGCCAGCGAGCAGGGATTCGAGTCTGATAAAACTGAAACTGAAGTCAAACTAACGCTGACCCGAAGTGCCGAAACCGCCACGGCGATTACCATCGATTTACTACCGAGCGGTATTGCTTACGGCACCCAGTTTACGACTACGCCAGCGGCCACCAACAACAGCCTGACCGTTACCATTCCCGCCGGAAGTAACGCGGGTTCTTTCAAAGTAACCAAAGCCGCCAGTCTTTTTCTGAGCGGAAAAGAAGCGATTAATTTTACGATTAAATCGGCCGCCAGCCCGGTTTTAGTTGGCACAAAAAGCACGTCAGTGCTGAAATTTTCATCCATTGTATCGACCGGCTCCCAATTGAAATTAAATGGTGGCGAAGGCGGTTCCAGCGCGGTTAACTCGGTGTTTGTCGATTTCAGCAACAACGCCCAGACGGCAGTTGCCCGCAACAGCTGGGATTTAGGCTTCTACGGCGGGGCGGATTTCCGGGTGATTATCAACGGAACAACGGGTGCTTCAGCCAAAGAACTGACCAAAACTGATTTAACTCAGGTCACGGCGGCCGATACGGTTGGGTTGAAAAACACCCTGATTTTGAGCCAGGGAACCGGAAATCTGGCCAATGTGGATGATGTGGAAGGGGATTTGACGAAGACTGTCATCAAAACGATTTCGGCCACCGATGCGGAAAACAAAGTCTACATTATCAATCCGGGAACGTCGGGAACCGCGGCTAAAGCCTGGTATAAGGTACGCGTTGTCCGGAAAGGAACCGGCTACACCCTGCAATACGCCCAGATTGCTGAAACCACGTTTAAAACGCTGGATGTTCCAAAAGATGCGAACCTGAATTTCAGTTATGTTTCCTTCGAAAAAGGACTTACTACCGTTGAACCGGCCAAAACAGCGTGGGATATCGAGTGGACACTGGCAACTTATAAAGCGGCTTTAAGCGCCACTGAATCCGTTCCGTATACCTACGCCGATTTTGTTTTCATCAACCACCTGGGTGGCGTCGAAGCGGCCGAAGTTCTGACCAGCACGGTTTCTTATGATACTTATGCCGAAGCGAACATCACGACTACGCCATTCAAGAAAGACCGCAATGTAATCGGCAGCAACTGGCGAACGTCAGCCGGGCCTAATGGGGTTGCTGCTGGTGTTAAAACGGACCGGTTTTATGTTATAAAAGACGCCGTTGGGAACATTTATAAATTGAGGTTTATTAATTATACCTCGTCGGACGGCGGTGTGAGAGGATACCCGAATATCGAATACAAACTGATTAAGAAAGTTTGACGGTTTTCGGTATTCGGTTTATAGTGTACGGTGGCTGGCGCGGGCTTACAAAAGAATGCGTCAGCCACCGTACACTATAAACCGAATACCGAAAACCGTTTATCTTCCCTGGTCCGCCACATAATTCCGACGGAAATTTTCTACTTCTTCATTCGTAAACCCGTAAATTCCCTGAATTTTTCCGACGGCTTCCATTAGTTTCGGCAATTCGGTTTGGGTGTTGGTCACAAAGCGATAAACGGCGGCTGAACGATCGTAAGGAACATTTAACAAGGCCAGAATCTCGTCAATCTGGGCGTCGGTAATTTTTTTATTTTTAGCATCAATCGTTCGCCAGCCGTGTAAGAATCCGGCGGCTTCACTGATTAAATGCATCACTTCTGATCGTTCCTGATCACCCTGACTGGTTGAATTCAGCGTTGAAATACTCATATGCAGGCTATTGATAACCGTAGCCGCGTTGGCTTTTTCCCAATTCAGTTTGATGGCGGCCAACGCATCATCCCGATACGTAACATAATCTTCTCCTCCTTTTAATGCAGCTTGCAGGGTAATGAAAGCCAGACGGGTTTGGCTGTATAAGCCCGTACCACTTGCATCGTCCCGCCGGGCAGCATAAGCGGCCATCAGGCGGTCTGGATTCTGATAAAATGTACGGTTATCACTGTTGTAAAACATCGGACTGGCTCCGTATAAAAACAGAATTTGATCGGCCGTAGCTTCCGTAAAAGTTCCATTCGTCAGGGACATCGCATAATTGTACAGTGCCGCGCCATACAATCCTTTTTCGATCATCTGCTCCATTTCCAAACCGTATTCGTCGAACAGATACGAGCCGAAAACACCCCCTTCCCAACTCCGGTCGAATGGGTAGAACGACCCACCGCTGGCTTTCGAGAGTTCGGCAAAATACCCGTTATTCTGGGCCTGAAGGCGGCTGATGTAATAGGGTGTCGTTATGGATAGTAAACTGAAACTTCCCTGGGTGAAAGCCGAATTGAGCGATTCTTCCGATACATACACCCCGCGCTGCCGACCTTTTTTAGCTTCATCGACCAGGGTCGTAAACTGCTGAACGAGAGGCTGAAGCGGTTCTGAATTAAACCGGTATCCGAGGCTGTCATACACGCGCGGAATGGACAGGGAAGGCTTCAGATCGGCGTCGCTTTCTTCTTTACAGGAAGCCAGTATAACCGTGAATCCGGTTACGATTACCAGGGCTAGTCGCCGAATTTGATACATTTTACGCATAGAATTTCTTTATTGGATTAGTGAAGCCTGACCTGAGAAAAAGGGATCTTTCTCATCGTTGACTCGGGTTTGCTAACGCACGTTGTCGATCATCCGCTCCATTTACTAGTACGCGCAAAGTTCTGATGTATTGTCCATAAAAAAAAAGCAGCGTCAAAGACCCTGCTTTTTTATCCTACTCACTATAGCTTTTACTGTATTATCTTAGGCAACGGATTGGTCTTTTTAATTCAATTCGGTCCAGGCCTTCTCCAGGGTATTGAGTCGGCTCATGGCGTCCCGCAACAGGCTCCGCAAACCTTCCAGTTCCTTTTTTGTAAAGCAAAAATACAAGGGTTCAACGGTCGTGCCCAGGTAAAGCCGCCGGATTTCACCGACGGAATCCGGTACCGGCTGGCCAAAAAATTCGTCTGAATCGATCGACTCGACATGTCGAACCAACTGCCGGAACTCGCCCGGTGACATTACCTGAAAAATGTTATTAAACCGGAAACTGAGAGTGGCTTTACAACCCCGGCAGAGGTGGATTTCGCCGGAGTCGGTTTGAGCCAGCGGGATAAAACAGGCATCGCGGTTCGCCATGACAGGAAGTTGATAAAACCGACGGAATTGCGGACAATTCCGTCGGCAAGCGTGGATAAGAAACGGTTACTTTAACGTTTTGCTTCCGTCGGGCTGGTAAGCGTAGCGGAATGTATAATACCGGCTTTCGCTGCCCGGTCCGTCCGGCCCGCCCTTGTAGTAACCCAGAACCTGCACTTTGGCGTATTTGCCATCACCGGTGCGGATTACGAGCACTTTATCAGGCGTCGGAGCAATAATTCCGCCCCCGTAGGTATACCAGCCGTTGCCTGATCCGGTCGGAATAGCCAGTTTATTGGGGTTGTCATCGACCGCAAACGCAGCCTGATCCGGTACAACGGTCAGACTTTCGAAGGTTCCGGTATAAATATAGGCGCCACCCTGACCCGCCCGCCCGGTTCCGCCGTTGACAATAAGGGTCGTTGCCCGAATGCCGATGTCCCATTTGTTGGTTGCCGAATCGCTGTTCGGCACCTGTTTACCTTCTTTAAAACTAAAAAACGTAAACCGGTTGGTCGCCCCCATCGGCCGGCCCGACTGCGGGTCGTTGCGGGTTGGATCAGCGGGTAAATCACTGACGGTGGACACTTTAACCGACTGGGCGCGAACGGGTTGCAAAACCGTTGCCAGCCCAATAAAAACCAGATTTACGAATGCCAACGAAATTTTGTTCACGATTTAGTCACGTATGGTTAAAAAATAATCCGGCTACGACAACACTTCACATTCGAGTCCGGCCCGGGTTAGCAACTTGAGCCACCACTTCGCGCCATTCGGTTTTTTCCGGAATACCGGGTTTCCGTTTCCCAAAAACCAACGCAATCTGGTTGCCCTCAGCGTCATAGAGTTCAAGGCTGGTGACAATCCCGTCGACCGTTGGCTTTTTAACCACCCAGGCCGATGCGACATGATCTTCCCGCAGATGCAGATTGAACTGCGGGTCGAGCACGTTGAACCACGGTCCCATCGGCACCAGTTTCCGAACTTCACCGGTATGAATCTGAATACAACCCTGGTTTCCCACAAAAATCATAATGGGCAAACTGCTTTTGGAAGCTTCATCAAACACACTTTTCACAGCCTCCATGGTAATGGGCAACGCGTATCCTTCCGGTGCCAGCCGCATGGCCTGCAAACGGGAGACGTTGTATTTCCGCAACAGGCCAAAAAACGCGTGCGTATCCTTCAGATCGAGCCACGCCTGTTGAAAAGCCGCAACGTCGATTTCCGAATCCGGCTTTGGCGCCACAACTTCCGGTTTGGGCTCAATCGCCAGATTTCCAGTCTGATCGGTGGCCCGGTATCGATCGACAAGTGCGTCGTAAGCCAGTTCGTTACTTTGATCAGTCAGGTAGATTTTGTGAACGGCTTCGCCATCGGAAGCAAAAAACTGCAGGCTCTTCCGGTCGTTTTCATGAACGGCGAAACCGAATTTCCAGTGGATCAAAAACAGGCGGAGGTCGATATCTTCACCCAAAACCAGCCCCACATGGCCGTTAAACGATACGTTCAGGTATTCGCCTTTCCGTTCGTGCACCACACTGTCGTTGCGGGTCAGGGCCATCACGTAACCCAGCGTTGGAACTTCTTTCAACAATTCCCGAAAATCGCCGGCCAGTTGAGTCGCCGTTTCACCAATACCGGTGGCTACCAACTCGGCTTCGCTAACGCCCAACTGTTGAGCCGCATCGCGAATGCGCACTTTAGGATTTTCGGCCTTGAAAGCCGCATACTGTTTTTTCAGATCGAGAACGGTCGTTGTCATGTTGTTGGTTAATTTAAGTCGTGAGAGGAACGGAAATAGCCTGCCGGGTGTGAACGATCAACGGACAATCCAGCTCCGGCTGGTGAATAATCTGTACGGATAAATTGAAGGCCTGACGGATGGATTCAGTGGTTAAAATGGCCGCCGGTTTGCCAAAAGCCAGCGCTTTACCTTCCTTGAGCAACAGCACTTTATGGGCATATTGCATGACCAGATTCAGGTCGTGCAGAATCGCCACGACGCCGTAGCCGCGCCGGGTCAGTTCACTGGCCACTTCCAGTAAACTGTGTTGATAATAAAAATCCAGGCCGGTCGTCGGTTCATCGAGCAACAGGTATCTGGATTGCCGGATCGGCACATCAGGTCGGTTTATGTCCTCACTGCTCATCAGCTGGGCCAGAATTTTGGCAAGGTGGACGCGCTGCTGCTCTCCGCCCGACAGCGTCGGGACGGCCCGTCCGGCCAACTGAGAAATGCCGGTTCGTTCCAGTGCATAATCGACAATGGCCAGATCTTCGGGACGCGGCTGGCCTTCAAAATGCGGATACCGGCCCATCATCACCAGTTCATACACACTGAATTCGAACGCCAGCGGATTTTGCTGGGCCAAAACCGCCCGTCGCCGGGCCAGTTCGAGCGCCGAAAATTGGCCAATCGGTTTTTTATCGAGTAAAACCTGCCCCTGCGTGGGCGACAGTTCCCGGCTAAAGGTTTTCAGCAGCGTGGATTTTCCGGCCCCGTTTGCACCCACCACCGCCACCAATTCGCCTGGCCAGACGGCCAGCGACACATCGTCCAGCAGGACTTTCCGGTTGATTTGGTGCGAAATATGTTGTACTTCCAGCATGCTTTCCAGTTGCTCTGTTTATGGTTTAAAGTTTATAACCAGAGGATAATAAGCCGTTGATTATAAAATAGTTAATCATAAACTATAAATTAAAATTACGCCCGGTTACCCGCGCCCCGAATCAGCATAAACAGAAAGGTCGGAGCGCCAATCATTCCCGTGATAATACCGATCGGCAATTCGGCCGGCATAACAATCGTTCGGGCCACGAGATCCGATAAGGTCAACACAATGGCTCCCAACAGGGCCGAAGCGGGCAATACCGTCCGGTGATTGGCGCCCGAAATGAGTCGGATCAGGTGCGGCACCACCAGTCCGATGAAACCGATAACGCCCGAAACCGCCACCGCCACGCCCACGCCGAGGGTAGCCAGGATGACGACGTTTCGTTTCAATTTTGACACATCTACGCCAAGGTGTCCGGCCTGACTTTCACCCAGGGCGAATGCATTCATGGGTTTGCTCAGTCGCGGCATGAGCAAAATCGGAAGGAGCAGAAACGGTGTGGCCACCTGCAACACTTCCCAGCTGGCCCCGCCCAGACTCCCCATGCTCCAGGTTGAAATGGTCCGGAGCTGGGCTTCGTCGGCCAGATACATCATCAGCCCGCGTAAGGCTTCACAGAAGACGTTAATGGCAATTCCGACCAGCAGCATCGTTGAAACGACGGTTCGGCCGTTTTTCCGGGCCAGCGTATAAACCAGCAGCGTTGTGCCAACGGCCCCGGCAAATGCCGCCAGCGATAGCGTGTATAAACCGGAAAGGGATGACAAATCCCGGAAGATTTTCAGCTGCAACACAATCATCAGAACGGCCATGACCGACGCGCCCGACGAAATACCGATGAGGCCCGGATCGGCCAGCGGATTCCGGAACAACCCCTGAATGGCCGCCCCTGAAATCCCCAAAACGCCCCCAACCAGCACGCCCAGCAGGATTCGCGGCAGACGGATGACGGTCAGAACCGTCTCCTGCTGGGGTTCTACGGCGGCAATTTCCCAACCGACCTGCCTCAACAGAATCGCCAGCACGTCGGGAACCGAAATCGATACGGCACCGATGCCGACCGACCACACCATTACGACCAGCAGCAGCACCAACAGCAACCCGTTCAGCCACCAGCCTTTGGAACGGGGCAATCCGGTCGGAATAATCCGCTGCGACGGCGCAGCCGCCAGGGGTGGTTGTAGGTCAGTTTGCATACAATAAGGGGGCAGCCATTAATTTTTTAGCGACAATTCGGGGTTCAGTTTTCGACTCAGTTCCTGAATAGCCAGACCCAAACGGGGGCTAAAACCGGTCAGTAGCTGACCATCCATTTCAATTACCCGGCGATTTCGACCGGCATTGGTTTGGGCGACTCCCTGAACTTTCAGAAGTCCGTCGATACCACCCAGGCTTTCCAACCCACTCGTAAACAGCAAGATAACATCCGGATTGCCGCTTACCAGGGCTTCGGGCGTCAGCGGTTTAAAGCTTTCGAAATCGTTGAAAGCATTCTGCGCACCCGCCAATTGAATTATTTTTTCGATGGAGGTATTACGACCCGCCACCGTCATGGTTCCGGTGCCACGGGCGTAAATGAAGAGTACTTTCTGCGGTTTAGCCGGTTTTCGAATTTTAGCCAGATCGGCGTCTAGTTTGCGAATTAGTAAGGCGGCTTTAGCCGAAGCACCAAACGCCCTGGCGACGTCGCCGATCAGCTTTTTGGTGCCGGCAACACTGGTTTCCTGGTCGAAAATCAGCGTTTTCACCCCGGCGCTTTTGAATTGTTGCACAACTTCCGGTTTTATATCCATGCTCCCGTTGGAGCGAACACCGAGAATGGTGGTTGGGCGCAGGGCCAGCACCGCTTCGGCACCGATGTTGCGATTGTGACCTACTTTCGGAATTTTCTCCATGGCCGCCGGATACGTACTCGTTATATCGACACCGACCAGCTGGTTTTGAAGACCCAGATCACAAAGAATTTCCGTTATCGTTCCGTTCAGGGAAACGATACGCTCGCTTTTCGAATTTCCCTGGGCATATACCGACACACTGATTAGCAGCATGACAGCCAGTAAATAGACTTTTTTCACCATTTCCTTCCAGTCAGTTAACAGGCACAAATAAATTAGACTATTTCTAAATAAACAACCTTTTAGGAATATTATTTTTCAATAGTCTAAATTAGAATTACCTGAACGGATTGGCTTTCGGAAAATACCGATGCTGCATTTTCGGAGTGGCAAACGTAAATTTCAGCGTTGAAATCCTATAAAAACAAAAAAGCCACTCATTGCTGAGCGGCTTTCGTACGTTATGATAACGTAGACTTATTTTGCTGAATCAGCAGACATGCTGTCAGTTGCCATTGTCGTATCAGACATCATGGATGAGTCAGAAGACATTGCAGTTGAGTCAGTTGTTGATGTAGTATCTTCAGTCTTTTTTGATTGACAAGCAGCAGCCAAAGAAACCATCGTCGCAACGAACAATACAGATTTTACAATACGTTTCATGAGAGTAGTCAGTTTAAGTGATAATAAATCTCACCCTTAATACAGGAAGGGCCATTAGGTAACCCATGTTTTTTCAAAAAAATTAAAATTTATTTTTGGGTTACATTTGACCCGGAATCGTATTAAGTATGCAAGGAACCAATGACAGAACCGAGCCGTTTGCATGTATCTGACGACCACCTGCTTGCCGGGTTGGCCAACGGTTCGGACACGATGCTGGAAGAGCTGTATAAACGGTATTTTCCGATGGTGTTGCACCTCATCCTGAATAACAGCGGCTCAGAAGATGATGCTAAAGATATTTATCAGGAAACGCTGATTGTCCTGTACGAGAAAGTGACGGCGGATTCGCTGGAATTGCATTGCCAGTTAAAAACGTACCTCTATTCGGTGAGCCGTCGGCTCTGGCTCAAGCAATTATCAATGCGAAGCCGCAACGGAAATTCGCTGGTGGATACCGAAGATCTGGCGGATGTGGACGACGATCTGACTGATCATGAATCCCGGGACCGCCAGTTCGATCTGATGGCCGATTCGCTCGACCGACTGGGAGAACCCTGCCGGACTTTGCTGGAAGATTTTTATATCCATCATTTGTCGATGCAGGACATTACCGAAAAATTTGGCTATACGAACGCCGATAATGCCAAAACACAGAAATACAAGTGTCTGATGCGGCTGAAACGGTTATTCTTTTCAGTATTTAAAGAAGAGTAAAATGATCGACCACCAGAAATTCACCGACTGGGTTGACAAATGGCTTCGCAACGAACTGACGGAAGCTGAGCGGCTGGAGTTTGAAGCGATCCGCCGGTCGGATCCGGTACTGGCCCAGCGCGCCCGCGAACAGCAGCAGCTGGCGAAGGCCATGAAAAACTACGGCCAGCGTACGGATTTTCGCAGTCGCCTGAACCGGATTCATGCCCGGTTGGATATGGATGCTGTTCGGGATGAGGCCAGTCAGCTTTCGAAGGTTCGAAAACTGCACTCTACCGGCGGAACCCTCCGGCAGTTGTGGCAAACTTACCGCCCCATTCTGGCCGTGGCCGCTTCGGTTGCGCTCATTACAACGTTTGGAACCCTGATGCTGGTCCGGCAATACCAGTCGAGCCACAAGCAACAGGAACAATACAGCATGATGCGTCGGGATTTGCAAGCCATCCGGCGGTCGCAGAATGCGATTTTGCAGGATTTGAATGCCCGCGAGCGAGCGTTGCAGATCAATCCGGGTCAGGTAGCCGGGTCGGGCTTTTTGCTGTCGCCGGATGGGTATCTGGTGACCAACACGCACATCATTCAGGATGCGGATTCCGTGTATATCCAAAGCACGAAAGGCGATATTTACAAGGCAAAAGTCGTTTATGCCGACACCAAATATGACCTCGCCATTTTGCAGGTGCACGAAGACAGTGCGTTTCGGGTAAAAACCACACTGCCCTACGGCTTTGAAGCCGCGCCCTCGGATTTGGGCGAACGCGTTTTTACGCTGGGTTTCCCGCGGGAAGAAATTGTTTATGGCGAAGGTTATCTGAGTTCGCACACCGGTTACCGGGGTGATTCAACGGCCTATCAGGTAGCCATCAGCGTGAACCCCGGGAACTCCGGTGGTCCGTTGCTGGATGAAAAAGGAAATGTAATCGGCATCATCAGCGGGAAGCAAACGTCGTCGGAAGGCGCTACATTTGCCATCAAAACCGATTATCTGTTCCGGGCCATTTCGTCGATTCCGACCGATTCGCTTAAAAACAATTCGATTCGGATGAGTCGCAAAAATGGCCTCGCCAAACTCCCGCGCAAGGATCAGATTAAAAAGATTCAGGAGAGTGTGTACATGGTGAAGGTGTTCAAGCACGAGAAATAAGCGACTGAACTACAGCTTCAATCCTATCCAATACGATAAAAAGCCAACTTTGAGGAAAGTTGGCTTTTTTGTTGGGTTGATTTATCAAATTAAAATTAAGCGTTACATTGTACCTTCAATTGGCTGTGTTGCACCAAGTGACCGTCGACTAACCAGACCCTTAATCATGCAAGCAAGCGTAAGTAACCGAAAGCCCGCGGCTTTTACCGAAAAGAAATACCTCGTCACCATTGTTTTTGTCACCTCACTGTTCATGTTCTGGGGCATCGCCATAACGATGGGTGATGTGCTCAACAAACACTTTCAGCATGTGCTGAGTCTGACCAAAACGCAGTCGGCCTTTGTACAGTTTGCTATTTTCGGAGCCTACTTTGTGATGGGTATTCCCGCCGGGCTTTTCATGAAGCGGTTTGGGTATAAATCCGGCGTGCTGCTGGGTCTAGGGCTTTTCGCCACCGGTGCCTTTCTGTTTGTACCGGCGGCCAATGCGGCTTCCTTTACCTACTTTGGTCTTGCCCTTTTCATACTAGGTTGCGGTCTTTCAACCCTCGAGACGGTGGCGCACCCCTTTGTGGCTTCACTGGGTGACCAACGCACCAGCGACCAACGCATCAATTTCGCGCAGGCTTTCAACGCCCTGGGTGCCATCATGGGACCGGCCATCGGTTCCTATTTTTTATTGAGAACCAACACCGAAGGAAGCACCGATCTGACGTCGGTCAAGATGCTGTACATTGTGATTGGGAGTGTCATCGCCGGTATTGCGGTGCTGTTTTCGTTCGTCAAGGTTCCGGCCCTTACCAACCCACACGCTTCGGCCGACGTTGATCCGGATGCCGTAAACGTCGATGTCGAACCGGAAAAGAGCCTTTTTCAACACCGGCATTTCGTCTGGGCCGTTATTGCGCAGTTTTTCAATGTAGCGGCACAAGGCGGTACGTGGGCCTTTTTCATCAATTACGGCCATGAGAAAATGGGGTTTTCCGACGCAACCGCCGGTAATTACATGGTGCTGTTTATGGGGCTCATGCTCGCCGGACGGTTTGTCGGAACTTTCCTGATGCGGTTTATCGCTCCCAATTCGCTGCTGGCTATTTTTGCCGCTGGTAACATTCTGATGTGCCTCATTATCGCCCAAAGCTGGGGATGGCCGTCTTTTATCGCCCTGCTGATGCTAAATTTCTTCTTCAGTATCATGTTCCCGACCATTTTCAGTCTGGGGTTGAAAAACCTGGGATCGCATACCCAGCAGGCGGCTTCCTTTATTTCAATGGGCGTTTGCGGGGGTGCTCTTTTTCCGTTTGCTATGGGTGCTGTGGCCGAATACGATGTGGCTACGGCCTATTATCTGCCCATTATTTGCTATGCCGTGATTTTCCTGTTCGGCGCCAAATTTTCAAAACCAATCTAATGCGTACCCACGGACTTTAGTCCGTGATTTTTAATCCAGGGCATTAAACACGGACTAAAGTCCGCGGGTACGTTCAAAACGCCAGTTCAAGCTGGCGTTTTGCTTTGCATTTTGTTTGCAACTGGCCAGTTATTTGCTTGTAAGACAAATCAAAAAACTTCAGGATCGATATGACACGGTTTTACCATTTAGCCCTCCTTTTGCTGCTTCTCACCAGCCCGGTAGTCGCCCAGCGGATTACAATGCGCGAGCTCATCGATATGACCCGCCTGAAAACCGCCCAGGTCGATTCCTGTCTTTTTCAAAAAGGATTTGTTTTCAAAAACCGATCCGAAAGTGTGGCTAATCCGGCATCTATCTACGAATTCCAGCCGTTTCCGTTCCTTGGTGACCTGACCCACACCACGACGCTAATTCAATACATTGGTAACGATCAGTTGGGATTATTGAATTTTCAGCAACCTTCAAAAACCAGGCAGTCGGCTTTACGAAATGAACTGATTGCGATGGGTTTTAAACCCGCAGAAACCGTTGCCGGCTCCGAATTCACCGAACGGCAGATCTACTACAAAGCGAAAATCGTTGTCAGCTTCAAGCCCGCCGATTCGGGCAACGGAATTGCCGGGCACTATACCGGTTACAGCATTTCGATTCATCATCAACGGCAAATGTAAGAGGGGCCGATTCGCGACCGGGCGTCCAAGATTACCAATGCTGACCCACGTTTTGTATTTTGCTTCTTCAACGACGATCCGCGGATTCTCTTCCCATGTCAACAATAGATATCATCATCGAAGAACGCCCGGCCGACATTGGCCATTTTCTGGTGGGGCGCTTACTCCCCTTTCGCGAAAAAAGAATGGTGGGGCCGTTTATTTTTATTGATCACATGGGCCCTGTCCGGATGAGCGACCATGAGAATATTGATATTGGGCCGCATCCGCACATCGGTCTTTCAACACTCACCTACCTTTTTGACGGAGCGATTTTTCATAAAGATACACTCGGCACCGCGGTAGAAATTACCCCCGGCCAGGTCAACTGGATGACCGCCGGAAGCGGTATTGTTCACTCGGAGCGGACACCGGAACACCTGCGTCATTCGGACAAAACCCTGCACGGTTTGCAGATCTGGGTGGCCCTGCCGAAAGAACTGGAACAAATGCCGCCTTCCTTCTTCCACGCTTCAGCCGACGACATACCGACCTGGGAAACCCAGGGCGTTGCCTACAAATTGATTGCCGGTGCGGCTTTTGGCCGGAAATCGCCCGTACCGGTTTATAGCGATCTTTTCTTTCTGGAAATCAAAAGTTCCACCACCCAAACCATCTGCATTGGCGACGACTTATTCGGTGAAACGGGACTGTATATTCTGGAGGGAAGCCTTGAAAGTGAGGGCCATACGTATCCGCCCAAACGCATTCTGGTGACCAAAAATCCCCAGCTTTGCGAATTCGTGATTCATGCCAACAGCACCATTTATGTGTTTGGCGGAGCGCCTTTTCCCGAAGGACGCCACATCTACTGGAATTTTGTAGCCACCAGTCTGGAACTCATCGAACAGGCCAAACAAAACTGGCAGGAGGAAAAATTTCCGAAACTAGCAGGCGAAACCGATCGCATACCGTTGCCACCCGCAACGCCCAATCTGAAGCAAAAACCGTAGAGTCTGACCGGTTTTCCGCCAACAATAAACCCTGGCAGCGTGTTTAGGTGGGACAGGTAAACAACCAAAACGGAAAGAAAATGACACCGGTAAACCAGGCAAAAGAAGTTGTTCTGTCTTGTGTAAAGGCGATCAATGAAGAGAATTTTGACCTTGCGAGAAGTTTGGTGAATGATTCGATGACGTTCGATGGTGTCCTGGGTTCCCGACGTGGGGCGGAAGCGTATTTCCAGGATATGAAAAAGATGCGGCTGAAATACACCATCAAAAAAGCTTTCGCGGAGGGCGATGATGTCTGCCTGCTGTATGAGTTGACCATGGCCGGGCAGACCGTGTTTTGCTGCGGATGGTATCATCTTGAGAACGGCAAAATCAGCTCGCTCAAAGTGATTTTTGACCCCAGGCCGGTGCTGGAAGCGTCCGCCAAAAGCTAAAACCGGAACCGGGGTTGAACGAAACCATTTGCATTCGTTCAACCCCGGTTCCGGTCGTTTTATTACAGCCGGAACCGGCTGGTCCCTTGATTAAACCGTTGGATAAATCAGTTTTGGCCAACCGATAAGTACCGTGTCAGCCCTGTTTGTTTTCACGAAATGAATCCCAGATCACCGAGCGGTCGATGCTGTCAATCGTCGCCCGACCCGTTAGAATCATGGCCAGTTCGAATTCATACGTCAGCAGTTGCAGCACCTTCGCCACCCCTTCGGCCCCTCCGCAGGCCAGTCCGAAGCAAATCGGTTTACCAACCAAAACCGCATTGGCACCCAGGGCGATGGCTTTTAATACGTCCGTTCCCCGCCTGATTCCGCCATCCATCAAAACCGGAATGCGCCGGTTAACCCGCTCGGCAATACGCGGAAGGGCTTCAATCGTAGCGGGTACGGTATCCAAATTCCGGCCACTGTGATTCGAGACGATGATCCCCGATACACCCGCCTGAACGGCTTTCTCAGCATCGTCCGGATTTAAAATTCCTTTCAGCAAAACCGGCGTTTTCGCAAACGACTGAATCCACGCGATATCGTTCCAGGTGAAGGGTTTTTTCTCGACAATTGGCCCGCCCATGTGCGGAATGGTGACGCCCGCCGGTAATCTGAAGTTGCCTCGCTGCTCCCGGTTCCGCACACCCGGAACGGGCGTGTCGACGGTGATGCAAAGGGCCTGACACCCTTGCGCTTCGGCTTCCTGGATTTGATTTCTGGTAAATTCCCGATCATCCCGGACATACACCTGAAACCAGAGTGGCTGCGTTGCCACCTGAGCGATTTCGGCCAAGGGTGTTGTCGTGAAGGAACTGACCACATACAAGGCCGAAGCCAATCCGGCACCACGGGCCGTCGCCAGCTCGCCTTCGGGGTGCATGAGCTTGTGGTAGGCGGTGGGCGCAATCAGAATCGGATGAGCCAGTTTCTGGCCAAAAAGGGAAATGCGGGTATCGAGCTGGCTGACATCCGTCAGAACCGTTGGATTGAGCTTGATCGCATCGAGTGCCTGCCGGTTCCAGCGGACGGTCAGTTCGTCGGCGGCCCCACTGGCAACGTATTCGTAGGCCATTTCCGTCATTTTTCCCTTGGCCATTTGCTCAAAATCAAACAGATTTATGAAGTCTGCTAAATCGACAGGTTCCTGCTTCAGCGAATCGGGCGGTACGCCTTCCATACGAGATTGATTTGGTTCCGACACTACCCAAATGCGGTTTTCCATCCGATTCTACCCGGTCAACGGCGTTATTTCCGGAATAAAATGACCAGTATGGCAACGTGTCGATTCGTTTCTAAAACCGCAAGTTGTAAGGGGGGTCTGCTTGTAATCCTACCGGCGAACGGTAATTTAGACAGACGCCGTTAAAAGTTCTTCTTTGATTCGGCGGGCAACGATTTTTTCTTCACCGGGTTGCAGCATCCAGGCCGTCACCCGGACCAGGTTCCCGCCTTTGAGGGTTTCGGCCACCGCCGGATCAATCGAATCGGAACCGGCCTGATAATGATACAGCGGCAAACCCGAAAACTGGGCTTCGATGGACGGATGGCCATCGCGCAAGCGGTCGCGCAGCTGGCGGCCGGTCAGTTTCACCACGGTATCGTCCCAGTTGATGGTCAATACCGGCGTTACATTACCAAGTTCGGGAACGGTAATTTTGGTGGTAACGCCTTTCAGCCCCTCCACGGCATTCTGAATGTGGGCAATGCGGTTTTCCCAGGTTTTCCATTCCTTTTCGTGGTCGTTCGAAAGGTATTTTTCGAGGGCCACATACATGCCGAGAATTTCTTCCTTATTGACTTTATGACCGCGCGCGACGGTGAATCCCCGGGGTGGTGAGTTCAGCCGGGCCGCGGCAATGAGGTCTTTCCGGCCCATCAGAATACCGGCGCTCTGCGGACCGCGAATGGCTTTCCCGCCCGAAATAAAAACCAGATCGAAACCCATCTCATTGAATTTCCAGAGGTTCGAAACCGGGGGCACGTCGGCGGCAATGTCGATGGAGGTGGGAATGTTGTGCTTTTTGCCCAAAGCCACCCACTCCTCGTGTTTGATCTGGCCCGCGTTCGACACAATGTTCAGAAAATGCAGCAGGGCGGTTTTTTCATTGATCGCTTTTTCAACATCCTCCACCGTTTCTACCTCCACGATCGTGCAGCCTGTGTTCAGAAAAGCGTGGTTGTAGCGTTCATTGTGGCTTTTCTGGCAGATCACTTCCGACTTCATGCCGGTTCCTGCCAGGTGCGGCAGTTGCTCCACTTTCCGGACGTCCAGGCCCGTCAGGATGCCCGCCAGCCCCAGCGTCATGGCCGAGAAAGCGCCACAGGTTACCATAGCCGCTTCGGAATGCACCAGCTGGGCGATCCGCTCCCCTACTTTATCCTGCACCTCGTCGATCATGCAAAAATGGTGGGATGTACTTTCCAGCACCTCCACCACTTCATCGCGCATGATACAGCCCGACATGTAGGTGAGTGTTCCGGCGGCATTGATGAAGGTGCGGATTCCCAGTTCTTTAAAAATATCCCGCTCCCGGATGGTCGACTGCGGCACCTGCGGTGTGGCTCCTGCCAGGGGCAAAACCGTTAACCCTTTTAACAATTCCCTGCGATTCATGACCTTAGTGGCTCGTAAAGTCTCTAAAATACGGGAGATATCGGGTAAACACACGCTATGGTGCCACTTTCAAGTCAAAATTCGGTAATGTGGCCTAAATCCCCGGTTTTACGCCCTTTCCTCAGGCCGATTTAGCATAAAACGCTTTTAAATTTTCACGGTACATCCGCGTCCATTTCAACTGCTGACCGGTTTTCAACCGAACCATGTATTCGCCGTTGAAATACGTTTCGACTTCGGCGATGTAGTTGATATTGACGATATACGAGCGGTTTATCCGCACAAAATCGGCCGGATCGAGCCGGGTTTCCAGGTTGGTCAGGCTGTCGTAAATCGTATGGCGTTCGTGGGCGGTATGCAGCGTAATATAGTTGCCATCGGCATCGAGGTAACTAATGTCATCGGTTTTGACCAGGTACATCCGCCCCGTTTCTTTCACCAGAATCCGGCGCAAAAAAGAACCGCTTGGCTGGGCAGCCTGTTCAACCAGCAACTGATTGACCAGGGCCTCGATTCGGGGCTGGGTCCGTTGCGCCAGCCGTTCCTGTACGCGGCCCAACGCCTGATGGAATCGCACTTCATTGAACGGTTTTAACAGATAATCGATGGCATTTACCTCAAAAGCCCGGAGCGCATACTGGTCGTAAGCCGTCGTAAAGACGACAAATGGCTGGTGATGGGGCCAGATTTCTTTCAAAACTTCAAAACCGTCCAGTTCGGGCATCTGAATGTCGAGAAAAATCAGGTCGGGGCGGTGTTGCAAAATTTTAATGATGGCTTCCGTGCCGTTGCCGGCTTCCTCCACAATGGTGATGGCAGGATCGGTTTGCAAAAAGGTGCGAATGACCCCGCGGGCCAGTAGCTCATCGTCAATGATGAGCGAACGATACGTTGTCATAAGTGGATTGGGTTACCTGTCCGGAAAATCACCGCAAACCGGGTCGAATCAATCGATACAAAGGATCTCGATTAAAAATACGCCTTCCGCAGCTCCGGCAACAGCATTTTCCGGTTCAACTGGCGAATTCGTTCGGTGAAGCGGTACGTAACCGGATCTGATCCACAAAGATTGGTGCGGAGGAGGGTGCAGACAGGCGGTTTTATGCAAACCCACTTAATCAGTATGTCAACCCCGTTAAAGCCGGTTTAAAATCAGAAAGTGGGTTTTGCCGCTTGATTTTTCGAACTGCCGACCGGGCTATTTAAACACCGCAGGTAACGCTTCGCATAATTGGCATTTCCATCCGCAGCCCGTTCATGTAGGTTTGCTTCCATTTAAAACCAAGTTGACCTTATGGCTTACGCAAACAAGACGATTTCCAATGCCATTACCGGACAGTCCATCCGGTTTGTCCAGACGGCCAAAGACACAGATGGCAAGCTGCTCGAAATGGAAGCGACTTTCAGGGCGCACTCCACCGAACCTGCGCCCCATTTTCACCCGCATCAGGTTGAAGATTTTCTGATTGTGTCCGGCGAGCTGACGGTTCGTCTGGATGGTACGCAGCGAACCTTTCGAAAAGGTGACCGCTTGCACATCTCGAAAAACAGGGTTCATACCATGTGGAATCCGTCGAACCAGCCAACGGTTGTCAACTGGCAGGTCAGGCCGGCGATGGATACCGAATATTTTCTGGAAACCACAACCGGACTGGCGAACGATGGCAAAACCAACGCCCTCGGAATGCCCTCCGTGTTGCAGATTGCCCTGCTGGTCAACCGGTTTTCAAAGGTGTTCCGGCTGACAAAGCCCGAACCCGCCGTCCAGAAAATTGTATTTACCCTACTGACTCCCGTGGCTTATCTGTTCGGTTGCCGTCCGACGTATCGGAAATACCTCGACTAAGATTCCGGATGCCACAACCCGGTTTTACACTTTCTGAAAAACCACAATCCCATTGTGGCCCCCGAAACCGAAGGTATTGCTCATAGCGGACTGTACGGTTGCCGTCCGGGCTTCTTTCAAGACGATAGTCAAAGTCTCCGGAATTGCCGGGTCCCGGACCTCGGTATTGATCGTGGGGGGAATGACATTGTCGCGCATCGCCAGCAAACAAATGAGGGCTTCGATAGCGCCGGCAGCGCCCATCAAATGGCCGGTTATCGATTTGGTGGCGCTAATGTGTAGACTGGTCTTTTTAGAACCGGTCAGTTTGGCAACGGCATGCATTTCCGACAGATCTCCCACCGGTGTCGAGGTTGCGTGGGCGTTCAGGTAATCCAGGTCTTCGATGTTGATTCGGGCTTCGTTCAGGGCGAGTTGCATGGCCCTGGTTGCGCCAATTCCGTCCGGGTGCGTGGCCGTGATGTGATACGCATCCGCCGTCATGGCAGCGCCGGTCAGTTCGCCATAAATCGTTGCGCCCCGCCGAACCGCGTGTTCGTACTCTTCCAGAACGAGTGCCCCCGCCCCTTCGCCCATGACAAACCCGTCGCGATCGACATCGAATGGCCGCGCTGCCGTTCCCGGATCGGCATTCCGGGTCGACATGGCTTTCATAGCGCAATAACCGCCAAACGATGACGGCGTTATGGGCGCATCCGAACCTCCGCTGACGATGATTTTGGCTTTCCCCAGCCGGATGTAAGTAAAGGCATCCATGAGGGCCGAATTGGAACTGGCGCAGGCCGAAACCGCCGTGTAGTTGATTCCCATCAAACCGTGCCGAATCGAAATCAGGCCGGATGCCAGGTTAACCAGAACTTTTGGAACCAGAAAAGGGCTGAATCGGGGATGACCGTCGCCCAACACGTACTCTTTTGTCTGCTCTTCCAGGGTTTCCGTTCCACCCTGCCCCGAACCCCAGATGACGCCCACATCGAACGGGTCCATCTTGTCCAGATCGAAACCGGAATCTTGAATGGCCTGGTCGGCAGCGATCAGAGCAAACTGGGTAAACCGGTCCGTTCGCTTGATGTCATTGCGGGTTAGATACGTTGCCGGGTCGAAATATGTAATTTCAGAAGCAAACTGGGTACGAAATAGAGAAGCATCGAAGCGGGTGATTCGGTCGACGGCCGACTGGCCATTGACAACCTGCCGCCAGAATGTTGAAATATCATGACCAATGGGCGTGAATGCGCCGATTCCTGTAACAACAACCCGGTTTAACATAAGGGACCTAAAGGGAATGTTCCGAAAAATTTGTCCGCAAAGAAAGCGACTTCCTGGTTGCGAAAAAATGCCGGACTTCATTTAGGGCCGTACCCACGGACTTTAGTCCGTGAGCTGTCAGCCGGTTCAATAAGGTGTATTATTCTGAAAGCCAGAAGATTAAACCGTCACCTCCACCGATTCGGGGACGGGCGATGGAACCGCTTCCTTACCCAGTTCCTTCAAAAGCCGGTAATGCGAAACCAGAGCTGCGGAAAAAGTCGGGTTTTCAATATAGGGCAGTCCAAATTCGTGGGCGGTATCCCGAACGATGTTGGCAATGACCGGATAGTGAATGTGGCAAACTTTGGGAAACAAATGGTGTTCGATCTGGCGGTTTAACCCCCCGCAAAGAAACGCAGCCAGGTCAGAGTCGGGTGCAAAATTGGCCGTAGTCCGCATCTGATGGACTGCCCAGGCCTCGTCGATACCGATACCCTCAAGCGGTACCGGAAACGAAGTGCCTTCAACCACGTGCGCCAACTGGAAGACGAGTCCCAACACCAGGCCTTCGACGATGTGCATCAACACAAACCCGAGGGCAAACTGCCACCACGTCAGATCCAGGACCAGAAAGGGAATAATGATAAAGAAGATATAATAGGCCGCTTTGGTAACAAACAGCTTGATGTATTCACGACGGGGATGCCCGGAGTTGTCGTAACTGCCGATGGTTTTCTTGAAAAACTTCATGTAGTCTTTGCGAAATACCCACGAGATAGACGCCAGCGAATAGAGCGGAAACGCGTACCACTGCTGGTACCGCTGCCACGGGCGAACCGGCTCATCGGTATCGACGCGGATCAACCCCGGCGCGATTTCAATGTCATCATCGTGACCGGGAATGTTGGTGTAGGTGTGGTGAACCACATTGTGGGTAATTTTCCAGACATAGGGACTGGCACCAATAAAATAAAAGCTGTATCCAATCCACTTGTTCACCCAGCTCCGGGAAGAAAAAGCACCGTGGAGGGCATCGTGGGAGACATTGAAGCCAATAAAAGCGGCAAACATGCCCATGGCAAGGGCCATTCCCAGCATCGCCCAGCTTCCAAACTGATTCGACAGAATCAAACCGTACATGACAAAGTAGCCGGTTACAAAGAAAATAGCTTTGGTCCACATGGCGCCGTTGGCGTTGGGCGAAAGGTTATTGTCTTTAAAATACGCATTGACGCGTTGCCGGACGGTAGAGAAAAACTGTGAACGGTTGGTGGTATTGAATTTAAGCTGGGTTACCATAAATTAGTAGTTAAAAATCCGGCCGATTTCCAGAATTTGTTTTAAGATTGGTAAGGTTAATCGGCCCTTACTGGTTAACGTATATTCTACCCGCGGTGGAATTTCGGCGTATACTTTGCGGTCCAGCACGCCCAAAGCGACCAGGGCTTTCAGCTCTCCGGCCAGCACTTTTTCGCTGATGGCCGGCAAACTTTCATTCAGTTCGCTGTAGCGTCGGGTCTCGTCGCCCACCAACAGAATGATGTATAATCGCCATTTTCCGGAGATTATCTTCAGTGCCTGACCGATCAGCACCAGATCCGGATTAACAGGCAGGTCATGTTGGTCGTTTTTGGTCATTGTTCCTTGCGGGATGAAATAATACCGGTTAAGGATTAAACCTCGCACGGAACATAGGCATTAAAAGGTTAAAAAATTCGTATCAGCAAGAGCGAAACAGTACTCTTCCCGGTAGCCGTCCCAAACGGCACAGGTTGATCACTATAAAAAGAGGATTGGAATACGAAAAGAACAGAAAGCCGATACAGAATGTAAATTAGGCTAACAACTTTGTAATTTACTAACAAGATTTAAATTTCCAACACGGCGACACGCTAATTCATACCTGAATACGATCCCGCTCCATCAGATGACTTTAAAACGAAACCGGGGTCGCTTTTAGTACAAACGACCCCGGTTTTCGGTGTCAGAAGCCTTCGCTTCAACCTCACTTATCCCACCAGAGTGGCGTCGACAGC
Organism: Larkinella knui; assembly: GCF_003858645.1. Taxonomy (GTDB): domain Bacteria; phylum Bacteroidota; class Bacteroidia; order Cytophagales; family Spirosomataceae; genus Larkinella; species Larkinella knui. The sequence goes on from NZ_RQJP01000002.1 coordinate 299,819, forward strand.
GGCACTTCGGCTGGCACATGGGCACCGTTTTTCGATGTTTCACCGTTCGGGTAAGCGGCTCTCCGAATGAAGGTCGGCAGGGCCGCATTCAACGGCAACCGGAATCCTTTGTATTTGTAATCGTACCGCCGGGCGTCGTTCCAGGCTTCCGGATTCAGATACGTCGCTACGTATTTTTCCTTTAAAATCAGATCGAGCGTCAGCGCTGCCGGGCCGACACCCACCGCCGGATTGGCAAGATACGCATCACGGGCCGCTGCTGTCACCCCGTATTTGTCCATATTGGCCGTAATACCGGCCCGATAAGCCGCATACGCCCGGGCTTTGTCGCCCGCCCGGAAAGCCGCTTCGGCTTCAACAAACTTCATTTCGGCATACGTCACAATCAACAGCGGGGACGCGTCGCCGGTCAGCGGTGAATTGAGCGAAATGTAATTTTCGTCCTTCACGGTATTGTTTCCGCCCACATTGCCCTGTCCGTTGCGGGTTCCCTTGTAGTCGTTGTTGACGGTTTTGTCCGTAATTTTTTCAATGCGCGGATCCACAACGCCGTAGGTTGTCCCGTTCAGGTGATTGACAAACTGGTCGGAAAGCCAGCCATCGAGGTTCAGAGCCGCGTTGTCGCGGGCCACCTGCGCCCACGGATTCCGCAGCAGAAAAGACGCCATCTGCGCATCATCGGCGTTGGACGTATACGACTTCGAAACCGCATCCAGCACGTCGGCCGGTTTGTAGGTACTGGTCTTGGACACCTTGTTGAGCATCCGGGCTTTCAGGGCGTAAGCAGTTTTGGTCCACGCTGCCGTGTTGCCTTTGTGAATCAGATCATTAGCCCCGGACAGTTTAACTTTGGAATCGGTTTTGGCCAGTTCGGCAATGCCTTCATTCAACAGCGTCAAAGCCGTGGCATACAGCGTTTCTCCGGTATCATAGTTGGGCGTCAGCGTGGTTCCGGTAAACGCATCGGAGAAAGGGGCCGCGCCAAACACATCCGCAATCAGGGTCAGGTGATACGACAGCATGACATCGGCCACACCCACGTATTCGGAAGCACCCTGCTCCTGCGCCTTGTTTTTGAGATCATATAAATCGGCCATTCCGAAATAGACCGCGTCCCAGGTCGCCGTATAATCCGTTACCTGGTAGGTGTCCGTCGATCCGGCGGTTCCCGGACTGGCCAGGTATTGCACAAAATAAGAGGTCGTATTGGCAACCCGCTGCGAATTCAGGGCGGTTTTCTGCGTCGTGGTCGACAGCAGCGAAGCCAGCGGAGGATTGGCAATCAGGTTCGGATTGTCTTTCAGGTTAAAATAATCCTTGCAGCCACCCAGCCCGATTAGCAGCAAGGTCAGCAGCGGAAGTAGTAATTTATGATTCAATTTCATGATAATCAGCAAGATAAAGGTGATACTTAAAAACCAGCCTGGAGCGTAAACAGCAGGCTGCGGACCGCCGGGTAGGTAAAGCCCGTGAACCCGTCGACGTTGCTGCCGCTGCTGGTGGAACTGGTTTCGGGATCGTAGCCGGAATACCGGGTCCACAAGGCCAGGTTGTTCCCGGTAACGCTCAACCGCACACTTTTAACGAATGAGTTTTTCAGCACCGAAACCGGTAAAGTATACGCCAGACTCGCGGAGCGAAGCCGCACCCAGGAAGCATCTTCGATGAAGTTTTCAGACACGCCCCGGTATACATTCCGGTAAAAACCGTTCGTATAATCGACGCCATCCGGCCCCTTGCCCTGTCCCAGCCACACGGCTTTCGTGTTCGGCGTTCCGTCGGCCAGAACACCTTCAAAAACTTTGGTATCATTGCGGTTTTCCGTGTATTTGGCAATACCGAATGCCGCAAAAAAGTTATCCAGCTGGTTGTAGCGATCCTGCCCAACCCGCGCGTCGACCAGCGCAGAAAGCGTAAAATTACCGTACCGCAGCGTGTTGGTGATCCCGCCGATCCAGTCGGGTTGCGAATTCCCAATCAGCTTCTGGGCCGTGCTAACCACCGGAAAACCGTTGGCCCCAATCACAATGGGCCGGTCTTTGTCCAGGATCGTGGGATTTTCCTCCGACGAATTGGCATAATACCGCTTGTAGGTCCGGCCGTAGAGATTGCCGTAAGCATACCCTGGAATCAGCTTCATCGAAACCGTTGCGTTGGCGTAGCCGTACTGCGAAGCGTAGTTGATTTCCGTCAACCCATTACGCAGGCTCAGAATCTTGTTGCGGTTTGCCGAGAAATTCAGGTTGACGTCCCAGTTCAGTTTGCCTTTCCGGATCGGCGTTGCGCGCAGAATTACCTCAATCCCTTTATTCCGCATCGAACCGGAATTGATGGCGGCTTTCACGTAGCCCGTCGACGAGGTTACATCCACCTGAATAATCTGGTCTTTACTGATCGAGTGGTAATAGGTCAGATCCAGGCCGAGCCGGTTGTTCAGAAAGCTCATTTCCAAACCGCCTTCGTAGGTGTCCGTAAACTCCGGACGCAGGTTCGGGTCACCCAGCAGCGAGCCACGGGTAAAACCGGTCGAGCCGGATGGCAGACTGGTGTAGGCCGAATACCCTGTAATGGTCGAATACGGAGCCGCATCCTTCCCGATTTTGGCGTACGAAGCCCGCAGCTTCCCCATTGTGATAAACGCAGGCAGTTTGAACTGCTGCGAAAAAACGTACCCCAGACTGGCCGACGGATAAAAAAACGAGTTGTTGGGTGCCAGCAGCGACGACGTGATGTCGTTCCGGCCGGTCAGGGTCAAAAACAGAAAATCTTTGTAATCCAGCGTCAATTCCCCGAAAATACCCATCAGGCGGTAATCCTCCGCCGACTGCGAGGGTGTGATGGTTTTGGCGTTGCGCAGATCAAAATAGTTATAAACCGTTAGCTCATTGCCTTCCGCACCGAACGACCGAATCCGGCGGTCGTACAGGTCATGACCAACCCGCAGCGTTGCGTTCAGAGCTTCGCCAAATTTGGTGTTGGCGCTGGCGGCAAACGTTGACGTAATGGCTCTGAAATTGGTGTGATATTGGTAAACGAAACCCAGGTCATTGTCTTCATACAGGTATTCGCCCGCGGTGCCGGTTGGGCCGGGGGCCGTCCGCTTCCGATCTTCCGAATACGTATCCAGACCGACGCGGTAGTTGAAGGTCAGCCAGGTCAGGGGTGAATAAACGAAGTTCAGACCACCCACCAGCCGGTTGACATTATCCCGCAATTTGTTCGTCATGGCCCCGTAAATGGGGTTTCCGTTGCCGTATGTCTTGTAAGACCCATCCGGATTCAGGTAATCCCGGACGTCGTAGCGCGGTGACCAGTAGCTCAGGCTTTCGTTGTACCGATCGGCATTATACCGGTCTCCGCCCGAGTTGATGAAGTTCAGATTCGCATTCGTACTGAACTTTTCACTAAACTTTACATTGGTATTTAACCGCACCGACAGTTTGTTGAAATTCGTAAACGGAATGACGCCTTCGTGGCGCAAATGACCGATGGATGACAGAAAGGTAATCTTGTCATTGCCGCCCGAAAAAGACAGGTTGTTCTGGTATTGCTTGCCGGTATTGTAGGCGTCCTTAAAGTGATTGTACAATTTTTTCGGGTGCGTCGGATCGATCTTGATGGCTTCGGCCACGGTGGGTCCCCACGAAGGAAAAAAGTCCTGCGGGTTGTAGACGCCCGAATAGCCAATGGTGTATTTATCCTGAACTTCCGGAAATTTATTCACATTTTCGACGCCGAAGGTGCTGCTGAAGTTGGCCCGCAGCGCCCCGGTTTTCCCCGATTTGGTCGTGATGACCACCACCCCGTTGGCACCCCGCAAACCGTACAAAGCCGTAGCCGCCCCGCCTTTCAGGATGTTGATGGTTTCAATGTCGTCGGGATTGATGTCGGCCGCCCGGTTTGACATGCCCCGAAATTCGGCCCCGGAATTGGTCGTACCGGTGGAGGTGCTGTTGTCAAACAAAACGCCATCGACCACAAAAAGCGGCTGATTGTCGCGAGTGGCATCGATGGAATTGATCCCGCGAATCAGAATGCGGGCTCCCTGACCGGGCGCACCGCCCGTGCTGGAAATGGTTACTCCGGCCACTTTTCCCTGCAACGCATTGACCAGATTCGGCTGGCGGTTTTGCACCAGTTCTTCCGAATTGACACTTTGCGAAGCATACCCCAGCGCCTTTTTTTCGCGGTTGATACCCAAGGCGGTCACCACCACTTCGTTCAGCATTTTGGAATCCTGTTTCAACGAAACGTTGATAGTTCGGCGGTTTTCCACCTTGAATTCCTGCGTTTCAAATCCGATGTAACTGAAAACCAGGATGGAGTTCCCCGCATTGACCCGGAGGCTATACCGCCCATCCGCATCCGTTAATGTTCCGCTCGTTGTGCCTTTCACCGACACGTTGACGCCCGGCAAGGCCGTGTCCTCGCCATCACCCGTTACCCGGCCACTGACTTCAATCTGCTGCGCCATGACCAGCGACGAGCAGAAAAGCAAAGCCATTCCTACATAAATTCGTACTAATTCTTTCATAATTTCACTTCTCATAAGGTAAAAAAACAAATCTTATGGCAAGTTGAACATTTATCCAAAATTTTGCAATTTTTGCTATTTAACAGAGAATCTTCTGCGACTTACAACCACCTCAATGGATTTTTCTAAAAAAAACAAAGGAACTGCCTCCGTTTGGGCGGGCGAAACCGATCCCTTCTATAAAGGTGCTACCACCAGTCCGATTGTAAACAGTGTGGCGTTTGCCTATCACGACCTTGACGAATGGCACGATGTGGCCACCGGGAAAGCCGAAGGTCATATTTACAGCCGGAACACCAATCCGACGGTTCACGTACTGGAAGAAAAAATCCGCATTCTGGAAGGAGCCGAAGCCGCCACGTCGTTTGCCACTGGCATGGGTGCCATCAGCAACACCTTGTTCGGCCTGCTGGCACCGGGAAAACGCGTGGTTTCCATCAAAGATACCTACGGCGGCACCAGCCGTCTCTTTCTGGATTTTCTCCCCACCTATCAGATCAATGTGACCCTTTGCGAAACCGGAAACCACGAAGCCATGGAGGCCGAAATTGCCAAAGGCTGCGACCTGGTTTATCTGGAAACGCCCACCAATCCGACGCTGAAAGTGGTCGATATCAAGCGGTTATCGGCAGCCGCTCACCAAGTTGGCGCGGTCGTGGTGGTCGATAATACCTTTGCGACGCCCATCAATCAGAATCCGCTGAAACTGGGGGCGGATCTGGTGATTCACAGCGCAACCAAGTTCCTCGGCGGCCATTCCGACGCGATGGGCGGACTGCTCTGCGGAAAAAAGGAGCTGGTCGAGAAGGTTTTCCGGTTTCGGGAAATCAACGGCGCGAGTCTGCAGGCCGATCCGGCGTATCTGATTGCCCGCGGTATGAAAACGCTGGAACTCCGGATCGAGCGGCAAAACGCGTCGGCCCTGAAAATTGCCCGGTTTCTGAAAGCACACCCAAAAGTCAATGATGTTTTTTATCCCGGACTCGAAACCCACCCCGGCCACGGCATTGCGAAGGAGCAAATGAGCGGTTTTGGTGGCGTCCTGAGTTTTTCATTGAAAGGCAGCTACGACGACGTGAAAACGTTTTTAACGAAACTCAACTTTGTCCATTTGGCCGCCAGTCTCGGATCGGTCAGCACCCTGGCCGGGCCACCCCGCACCACCAGCCACGTTGAACTGACCGAAGCCCAGCGCGCCCAGCTCGGCATTCCCGAAAGCCTGATCCGGTATTCGGTCGGCATCGAAAATGTGGAAGATTTGATCGGTGATCTCACCCAGGCGCTAGCCGCGCTGGAAGCGGTTTTCGAAACGGAGAAAACCGTGTAATTTATTCATAACCCACTGTCAATTCATGAAAAAAATCGTACACTTCAAAACCGCTATCTTCCTTTTCTGGCTGATCCTGGCTATCTCACCATCCGGTTTTAGCCAGTCGAAAAAAAATAAACCGGAACCCGCGCCCGCTCCGGCAACTCCGAACCTGGTGGAGCAACGGCTCAATCAGGAACTGGAACGCATCGTGAAACTGGCCAAGGGGAAAGTGGGCATCTGTGCCCTTCACCTCGAATCGGGCCAGCAGATCAGCCTCAATCTGAAGGAGCGGTTTCCGATGGCCAGCACGATTAAAGTGGCGATTGCCGTGGAACTGTTGACCAAAATTGAAAAAGGCGAACTGTCGCTGATGACGATAGTTGATCTGCAACCATCTGATTTACACCCCGGAAGCGGTACCCTGGACGTACTTTTTAACAAACCCGGTGTTCAGCTTTCCGTGCAGAATCTGCTGGAGTTGATGATGGTGATCAGCGACAATTCGGCGACCGACATTCTGCTGCGGCTGGTGGGCGGGGTCGAACCCGTGCGGGAACGGTTGAAAATACTGGGCATTCAGGGCATGTCCATCGACCGGTCCATTATTCAGTTACTGGCTGACCTGGACGGCGTTACGCTGCCCCCGATGGAGCAGTGGACGCTCGGTTTTTATGACCGGCTGACGAGCACAGTAACTCCGGAAATGAGACGTGCAGCCGCGCTGAAGCTGGAAACCGACCCGCGCGATACGTCTACGCCGGAAGCGATGGTCAACCTGCTGACCCAAATTTACCGCGGCAAAGCCCTCAAACCCGCCAGCCGCGATTTGTTGCTGGCGGTGATGGAGCGGTGTCGGGGCGGCCTCAACCGCCTGAAAGGGTATTTGCCACCCGCAACCGTTGTGGCCCACAAAACCGGTTCACTGGACGGCAGTGCCACGGATGACGTTGGTATTATCACACTGCCTGGAGATGCCGGACACATTGCCATTGCAGTTTTTGTTGGCGAATCGCCCCAGCCGCTGGAGCAACGCGAACAAACGATTGCTCACGTAACCCGCACGATTTACGATTATTTCCTGTTCCAGCCGCCGGTTTTAGCCACAACGCCCCGTTGATATGAAGTCGATTCTTGTCGTTTTATTCACCTTCGGTGTCGTGACTGCGTTTGCCCAGAAAAAACCGACCGCCAAACACCTGCAGGAATTTGATGCGTATGTGGAAGCGGTTCGCAAAGAGTGGAACGTACCCGGTCTGGCCATTACGGTGGTCAAAGACAATCAGGTGATTTTCAAAAAAGGCTACGGTGTGCGGGAATTGGGCAAGTCCGACCCGGTCGATACGCAAACGTTATTCGCCTGCGCGTCCACGACCAAAGCCATGACGGTGACGCTGATGGGCATGCTGGTGGATGAAGGCAAAGTGGCCTGGAACGACCCGGTTTATAAATACCTGCCGGAACTGCAATTTTCCGATCCGTATCTGACCCGCGAGGTACGCGTACGCGACCTGCTGACGCACAACACAGGAATTGGCGGCACCGACTTTTTTACGGGCGCGATGACGATTCCGGCCAACGAAATGTTCCGGCGCATGGTGTATGTCAAACCCAGTTATTCGCTCCGGTCGGGCTTTGTTTACCAGAACATCATGTATTCAGCCGCCGGACGAATCATCGAACGGCTCACCGGCAAACGCTGGTCGGAGGTGATGCAGGAACGGATTTTCGATCCGCTGGGCATGACCCAAACCGCTCCCAAACGGGGCCTCAGCAAGAGCACGAACATGACAAAACCGCATTTCAACGTCAACGATACCATTCGGGTGATCGACTACGGCGCGGACAGCGAAATCGGTTCGGCGGGGGCGGTCTGGTCGTCGGTCGACGACATGAGCAAGTGGATCATCTGCATGCTCGACAGCAGCAAATACAGCGGTGGGCGTCTGGTAAAGCCTGAAACCTGGGCCGAGATTTTCAAGCCGCAGACGATGTTTCCGGAAGACGAATACCCGACCATGCAAGTCCTGAAACCCAGCTGGATGACGTACGGTCTGGGCTGGTATCAACACGATTATAAAGGCCATAAAGTCAATTTTCATACGGGCAGCCTGGCCGGATTAACGGCCATTACGGGTCAGTTGCCCGACGAAAAACTGGGTGTTTATGTTTTCGGGAACTATGACCACGCCGAGGTGCGGCATGTGCTGCTTTACAAAACCCTCGACTGGTTTGCGTTGGGTGGTAACCGCGACTGGAACGCGGAGTTCAAAACGCTGTATGCGACCTTGAAACAGAACGATGGAAAAGCCGCCAAAGCCTTTCTGGAAAAGCGCGTTGCCAATACCGCACCATCGTTGCCGCTAAAAGACTATACCGGTACTTATTCCAGCCTTTTGTACGGAAAAGCCGTCGTCACGCTGGAGGATAACAAACTGGTTTTCAACATCAACGACAACGCCCTGAACGCCACACTGGCGCACTGGCACTTCGATACGTTTTATGGTCCGTACAAAAAAAACTGGTACGGAAAAGCGCTGGCGCGGTTTAGTCTCAACACTTCGGGAAAAATTGATTCACTGGTTTTTGGCGGGATGGATTTTAAGAAAGAATAAAAACCTTCTGTTTTTTCTGTGGTTACCTACTTATAACCAATTCTTAATGTAATCATGGAAAATCAGCAAAGATTGAAGGGAAAGAAAGTGGCGATTCTGCTGACTGACGGATTTGAGCAGGTCGAAATGACGGAGCCACGGAAGGCTTTGCAGGAAGCCGGTGCCGAAACGCATCTGATTGCGCCCAAAAGCGGTGTCGTGCGCGCCTGGGATATGAAAGATTGGGGTGATTCGTTCTCCGTCGATGTTATTCTGGATGATGCCGATGCCTACAGCTACGATGCGTTGCTGTTGCCGGGTGGCGTCTTAAATCCGGATAATCTGCGGCTTGAGAAAAAAGCCGTCGAATTTGTCCGGCACTTTTTTGAAGAACACAAACCGGTGGCCGCCATTTGTCACGCGCCCATTATGCTGATCGAAGCGGATGTGGTGGAAGGTCGAACCTTGACGTCGTATCCGTCCATCAAAACGGATTTGATCAATGCCGGAGCCAACTGGGTCGATGAGGAAGTCGTAACCGATCAGGGGCTGGTCACCAGCCGCAAACCGGACGATATTCCGGCGTTCAACCGCAAAATGATCGAAGAAATTCGCGAAGGTGCCCACCAGGGACAACACGCGTAAGAAGTCGGTTTTCAATAGCGTTTGCCCAGCCGGTATGCATATCGGCTGGGCATTTTTTATGAATCCAATTCGTTTGCTTCGCGTATGAACAGTCAGCTCATCGATGCCGACGAACGGCTGGCGACGGTATTCAGCCACTATTATTGTGTTCAGCTTTCCCCGGAAGACGAACCGGTCACGCTGCGATTGATGCCCAATTATGAAATGTTGCTGGCGTTCAATTTTGGTCCGCCAATCCCGATTTCGCTGGGCGATAGTCACTACCGCATTCAGAAAACCGCCGTGCTGGGTCCGTTGCAAAAAATGCTGACGTATGAACTTCCGGCGGGTGCCGATTTGATCGTGGTCAACTTTACGCTCGACGGTTTTTACCGGTTGCTGGGTGTATCGATGCAGAAACTCAAAGCCGGTGACTGGCACGATCCGGATGTTTTGCTGAATAACGATTGTTTTTCCGAACTCTGGCAAAAAACCGCCCGAATAGCCAATTTGAACGACCGAATCCGGGTGCTCAACGCGTATGCGTTGCAGTTTGCTGCTCCGGTCGATGCCGCATCTGAATCATTGCGGGAAAGCATTCCGTATTTCCGGGCCGCTGCGCTCGATCCGATCAAGGCGCTGGCCGAAACGCAGCAGGTGTCGCCCCGGAGCATTCAGATGCGGTTTCAGTCGCACCTGGGGTATTCGGCCAAGGAGCTGACCCGGTTTCTGCGCTTCCGGAACGTGCTCGGTTTTCTAACCCAAACCAATCCGGCCACTCCCGACTGGCTCGATCTGGTGCTACGCTTCGGCTATCACGATCACAGCCACCTGATCAAGGATTTTCAGTATTACCTGGGGTTGACACCCCGCCGGTTTCTGAAGCAACTGGCGCAGGGAAATGTCTGCATCAGTAAAACCGGGCGGTTTTATTGAAGATAGTGGTGAAGGAATGAATGTCTTCAATAGCATTATGTGAGGGTTCATTTAATACTATAATCCCTGCAACAGAACGATTGGCAAGTTTAAAACAAGTTGTCTTTTAGTTGTACATAATACTATTTTTGTAAGTTTGATGTTTCATTTATCAAACTTATCCCTAGCAGTATGATTTGCTTTTATCGCCCACTTATTCTTCTTCTGATTTCAATTCTGGTAGCATCCTGCATGACTGATCACAGATCGCCTGTCGACCCGCAAGGACGCCAGTTTTTGCTTACTCACATTTCGGAAGTCATCGGCTCCAATCGAGAGTATAGTATTACTTATAATGCTGCGGCTCAACCTACTTCTGCTACCGTAACGTATTCCAGTGGAGGACAAGTTACAAACTCTTTAAAAGAGATGTATATCTATAATTTGAATGGAAAATTAATCCAGACAGTGCGAGGAGGTAATCCTGAACTTCCGGGTAGTGCTGTTTCTTTTATGAATTATACCTATGATTCAAATGGCAGAACCACTTCTCGTTCACGAATTATCCGGGATATTTTTGGTGTAACCAAGACTTATTGGATTGAGAAATATGAGCATGACAATCAGAACCGCATCAATAAAATAATCCGCGATTATTATTTTGATCAAGACCGCACTAATCAATATGGCTCAACTATTTTTTTTACAGAAGTGGAAACTCTCCAGTTTGATGCCCGCAACAATATCATCACTATAGACCTTGTTACAACCGATGCCGTTACCAAACAGGTAATTCTTCGAGGACAGCGTTTGAACCAATTTGATGATAAACCCAATCCTTTGTACGACTTTGACCTCTTCGAACAGGCTTTTTTTCGGTTTTGGTCACCCAATAACCTTGTCAGAACACAGGCTGGTGTAACCAAAGATCTAACTATTCCATTGAATCAAATTATTAAAACGAACCAGGTAAGTACGATACAGTATGCCAATGGTCTGCCCATTTCGGAAGCCGATAACTTTGGAATCAGCCGAACCTTCACCTATTCACCACGCTAGAAAGAGTAAGCCCCTTTATAGGGTTGACTCTTCTCAAACTCTGTTGGATTTAAAATAGGGTTCAAGAAGATCAGCACCTGATAAGTACTCCCCCAAAACGGAGCCAATAGAAGTATAAAAACAAAGCGACAAAACCGTTGAATAATACTGGTTTTGTCGCTTTGTTTTTATACTTCTATTGGCTCTTTCCATTACTGTTTATTCCCCCCGCAAACTGCTCACCGGATTCATCAGCGCGGCTTTAATGGACTGGAAGCTGATGGTCAGCAGCGCCACGGCAATTGCCAGGAAACCAGCCAGCACGAACATCCACCACTCGACGGCGATGCGGTATTCGAAGGCTTGCAACCACTGGTTCATGGCGTACCAGGCAATGGGCGACGCCAGCACGATGGCAATCAATACCAGTTTGACGAACTCGCGGGAGAGCAGCCCCACGATGCTGCCGATCGACGCGCCCAGTACTTTCCGAACGCCAATCTCCTTGGTTCGTTGTTCGGCGGTGAAAATGGCCAGCCCCAGCAGACCCAGACAGGCGACAAAAATGGTCAGGCCCGAAAAGATGCCGAGAATCTTGCCGATCTTCTGTTCGGCTTCGTACGTCTGCATAAACCGCTCATCCAGAAACGAATACGAGAACGGCTGATCGGGTTTGAAAGCGGCCCACTGCTTTTTGATCGAGGTCAGAAGACCGCCCAACTCGCGGGTTTTCACTTTCACGATCATCGTCCCGTTTGTTTTGGCCAGCACCATAACCAGGGGCGTAATCTTTTCGTGCAACGACCGGAAGTGAAAATCCTTCACCACGCCAACCACGCGGTAGGTCGGGCTTACCCCTTCCCGATCCAGGTGCGTAATCGTATGGCCCGTTGCTTTTTCGTTCCACCCGAACAGTTTTGCCGCCGTTTCGTTGAGAATGATTCCCGTCGAATCGGTCCCGTACGCTTTGGAAAAATTCCGACCGGCGACCATCTTCATGCCCAGAGTCGCGATGTAATTGTAATCGATATCGTAGCGTAACGTCTTGACCAACTGCGTCGAATTGTTATCGCCGTAGACCATAAAGTTGTTGTTATTGCTCGGGCCAGCCGGCAAGTAGCCCGAATGACTGACGTTCACCACACGCGGGTCCTGCAACAGCAGGTCGCGGAACACCTCTTCCTTCGGTCCGAGCGCCCAGGTATTCGACAACACCAGCACCTGATCTTTGTCGTAGCCCAGTTTCTTGTGCTGAATGAAATCGAGTTGCTGATACACCACGGTAGTGCCGACCATGAGCAGAATCGCAATGAAAAACTGGAAAACCACCAGACCGCTGCGCAAACCAATACTGGTTTTGCCGGCACTGAATCGTCCCTTCAACACCGCAACCGGCTTGAACGAAGCCAGGAAAAACGCCGGATAACTTCCCGCCAGAATACCGACGAATAACCCAAACAGCAACAGGCCCGGTAACAGCCAGGGCGCATCGACAAAGTTGAATTTCAACGCTTTACCGGACAAGCTATTGAACACCGGTAACGTCAGGTAAACCAGCGCCAGCGCCACCACCATCGCGATTGCCGTCAGCAGAATGGATTCGATCAGGAATTGGCCGGCCAGTTCCAGCCGGATGGATCCCATTACTTTCCGGATGCCCACTTCCTTGGCCCGTTTGGAAGCTCCGGCGGTAGACAGGTTCATGAAATTGATGCTGGCGATCAACAGCACAAAAACCGCCACCGCGCCAAACAGATAAACATACTGGATGTTACCGGCCGGTTCCAACTGGTACCCCGAATCCGAATACAGGTGAATGTCCGTCAACGGTTGCAGAAACAGGCCGAGGTCATTGCCCTTCTGCCGGAATAGCGCGTAGTTCATGCCGAATGCTTTTTCGATCTGCGGTCCCATGTATTTTTCGACCACCTGGGGCAGCTTGGCTTCCAGTTGTTTGTAATCGTAGCCTTTGGTCAACACCAGATACGTAAAGAATTCCGACGTCATCCAGGAAGTGGACTGGCCGTCCGGCAAACTCGCCATTGACGTAAAAATATCGAAATGGAAGTGGGAATTCGTCGGAATTTCGTCCATCACACCCGTAACGGTCAGGAGCGTAGGGCTGTCTTTCACCTGGAGCGTCTGGCCCACGACATCTTCCCGACCAAACAGTTTCAGCGCCGTCGGTTTGGTCAGCACCACGGTATTGGGCTGCGTCAAGGCGGTTTTCGGGTTGCCCTGCAACAATGGGAAACTAAACACCCGGAAGAAATTCGAATCGACAAACGCCATTCTTTCTTCATTGAACAGCTTGTCGCCGATCAGAAACCGGGGCATCCCGCCCACGCGCAACCGGGTAGCTTCTTCGACTTCCGGGTAGTCGGCCCGGAGCGTGCGGGCAACGGGCGGCATCACGTGCGCTTCGTTCATTTTTCCGCCCTGGACCGTTCCCCGAAACACGACGCGGACAATCTGGTTGGCTTTGGCGTGAAACCGGTCATAGCTCAATTCATTGAGTACGAACAGGCTGATCAGCAGGCAGGTGGCTAAGCCGATGGCCAGCCCAATGATGTTGATGGCGGAAAAGGCGCGGTTGCGGACCAGATTCCGCCAGGCAATTTTGAAGTAGCTACGTAGCATATCAGATGGGAATAAATTTCAGATCAAAAGAAGTTAAGCAAATTGATTGACAATAACAGGTACTATGCATTACACAGTATATCAAAGGCAATATAGATCAATGAACGGTTCCCACTGGTACGATGCTCTACTTTTCCTGTCCTTGAACGGACAAAGCTTGTCCGCAAATGGACACCAACACCCTTCAAGCGTTGAGTAAGCCCAATCTGATGGTTTTAAGCAGCATCCGTATTCAGGCCGAATAATTTCAGTATTTTACCCGCCGATCGTCGACATGGATTCCGTAACCGGGCCGCGTTCGCGTTCGGCTTCAAAACCGTTTTTGGGGCGGTGGGCAAAGGCTTTGAGGAAAGCGGCTGTCAATTCGGCGTCGGTTGCACCGGATCTCAACAACGCCCGGACGTCGAGCACGCCGTTGTCATACAGACAGGTTTTGAGTGTTCCCTGCGCGGTCAGGCGGATGCGGTTGCAGGTTCCGCAGAAGGTGCGGGTGAAAGCGGCAATGATGCCGATGGTGCCCTGATAACCGGGAATCCGGTAGGTGGAAGCGGTCGAAAACGGCGAATCAGATTGCCGCGTCAGGCCCGGATAAAGGGTTTGCAATTCCTGAAGAATACGCCGGTGCGTCCAGTTCAAAACCGGGTAATGGCTCCCCTCGCCATTGAACGGCATTTCTTCGATAAACCGCACCTCAACGGGATGGTCGCGGGTGAGTTCGGCCAGCAGCGGCAGGTCTTCAATGTTTTTTCCTTCCATCACCACCGCGTTCAGTTTCACGGGGATGTTGTTTTTCAGCAACGCATCGAGCGTTCCCTGCACGGCGGGGAGTTCGTCGCGCCGGGTGATTTGCCGAAACCGTTCGCGGTCGAGCGTATCGATGCTGAGGTTGACCGAGCCGATGCCCAGCCGAACCAGTTCCGGCACGAGCGGTTCGGTCAACACGCCGTTGGTCGTAATGTTCAGTTCCTCAATGCCTTCGGTGGCTTTCAGTCGCCAGAGAAACGCCATCAGACCGTTCCGCACGAAGGGCTCTCCGCCCGTAATCCGGACTTTCGAAACACCCAGCCGGGCCAGCACCCGCACCAGCCGTTCCATCTCCTCGTAGGTCAGCAACTGGCTTTTCGGCAGGTACTTGATGCCTTCTTCCGGCATGCAGTAAAAGCACCGGAGATTGCACCGGTCAGTGACGGCCAGACGGAGGTAGGTGATGGGGCGATTGTGGTTGTCGAAAATCATTACAAGCAAGTTACAAAAAACAAGACGAAAAAATTTCATCTCTTTGTGTAACCTTCCCAAAGTCGCCAAGTTTCCACACCCAACTAAGCCAAACCCGCAACACACAAACGGTTGAAATCGCTGACAGACAACTCACTCATGCTTCAGGTGAAGGATGGCAATCTGGAAAAGATGGGCCTGCTCTTCGAGCGGTATCACCGCGCCCTGTTTGGTTTCCTGTACCACATGACGGGGCAAACCGATGCGAGCGAGGATCTGGTGCAGAATGTGTTTTACCGGATGCTGAAATACCGCCATACGTTTACGGGCGAAGGCGAGTTTCGGACGTGGATGTATCACCTGGCCCGCAACGTGCTGGCCGATCACGTTCGGAAAAACAAGCATTCGGCCTACCATTACGACGTGGCTGATTTTGTCGAGAAAATTGGCGGTGGCGTTTCGGCGGATGAGTCGATGCAGAAAGAACAGGAGTTGGCATCCTTGCACGATGCCCTGCGAAAACTGAGTCCCGAAAACCGGGAGATATTGATTCTGAGCCGTTTTCAGGAATTGAAATACGAAGAAATTGCCCGGATTCTGGACACGACCGAAGGAGCCGTAAAGGTCCGTGTTCACCGGGCGATGAATGAACTAAAAAGGGCTTTTGGCCGAGGATAATGCCAAAGTCAACGCCCAAAACGATACAACCATGAACTGTGAAAGCGCACAAGAGCAATTGATTGATTTACTGAGCAATCAGGTTCCGAAAGCCGAGCGGGCCGCCGTCGAAGCGCACCTGGCGGAGTGTCCGGAATGCCAGGCCGAGCTGGCCGCTACCCGGCAACTGTGGCTGGCGATGGGCAGCGTGCCGGTGCCCGAACCGGGCGAGAAAGTACGCTCCCGGTTTTACGCCATGCTGGAAACCGTCCAGATGGAAGAAGCAAAAAAACGCCGGCGCTCGTGGAAAAGTATCGCGCGCCGGGTTCGGCGGCTGCTGACGCCGGAACTCGCGATTCGGGTGGCCTACAGCCTGTCGCTGGTGCTGATCGGGTTGGCGGGCGGCTACTGGCTGAGTGCGAAAAAGGCCCCGGTTTACGAACAGCAAATCAGCGAACTGGATGCGCAGGTGAAGGAAATGCGCCAGACGGTTTTGCTGTCCCTGCTCGAAAACTCCTCGGCAACCGAACGGCTTCGGGCGGTGGAATACACCAAAGACATCGAGCATGCGGATGAACAGGTGGTGGAAGCGTTGCTGAGTACGCTCAACAACGATTCGAATGTCAACGTCCGGCTGGTAACGCTCGAAGCCCTGGCCCAGCTCGCAGCTGATCCGAAAGTCCGCGAAGGACTGGTTCATGCGATTGTCAAGCAGGATTCGCCCCTGGTCCAATCCGCCCTGGCCGACATTATGGTGAAACTTCAGGAAAAACGATCGCTCAAACCGCTTCGGCAACTGCTCCGGCAGGAAAACCTCAATGACTTCGTCAAGGTGAAAATCGAACAGACCATCAAGGATTTGTCGTGAGGGAGAGAAGAGAGGATAGACAAGAGAGGATAGACTTGTCATGCCATTCCCACTTCTTTCCTCCTACGTCTCTGCTCTCACGTCTTTACTCTCACGTCGCCACTCTTTAATCTCTAAAAATCAACTCCGTATGAAACCGTTTATCACCCTCATTCTGGTGGGGCTGGGGCTTTCCTGTGCTTCTGCATCGGCCCAAACCCAGGAATTTAAGGACCACATCAGCAAAGAATTTACCTTGTCGAAAGACGCAGGCAGCAGCACGCTGGCGATTTACAACATCAGCGGTTTTATTAAAGTCGAAGGGTATGCGGGCACCAAAGTGGTCCTGGAAATTGATCGCAGCATTTCGGCCAAAACCACGGAGTTACTGGAACAGGGCAAGAAGGAATTTCTGCTGCAATTCGATCAGGACGCCGACAGCATCATTGCCTACATCGCCCAGCCCTACGATTCGCGCCCCAATCGCAACAACTGGAATAACGGCAACGGCACCAACCACCGACGGATCGATTACAAATACGACCTGGATTTTACGGTAAAAGTCCCCTATTCGATGAATCTGCACGTTTCGACGGTAAACAACGGGAATGTAACCGTAAAAGACGTGAGCGGTTCCCTGTTTGCGCACAACGTCAACGGGGCGATAACGCTGACCAACATCAAGGGCGCTACCGACGCCCGGACGATCAACGGAAACGTGGAAGCGAATTATCTGGCCAGTCCGCCCGAGCAATCGAAATATTATACGCTCAATGGCGACATCAAGATCAGCTATCCCGCCAATTTATCCGCCGATCTGAGTTTTAAAAGCTTTCAGGGAGAGTTTTACACGGATTTTCCGAATGCCGAACTACTCCCGGCGAAAGTTACCAAAACCCAGGAAAAGCGGAGCGACGGCACGGTTTACAAGCTCAATAAAGACACGGCCATCCGAATCGGAAACGGCGGCAAAACGCTCCGCTTCGAGACGTTCAACGGCAATGTGTACATTAAAAAACAAACGTAAATGCCCCTCCTTCCCGAAAGCCGATCCAACCTAAAATTCTGTTCTGGTGATAGTTATTCCGAAAAGAACGCTCTGGTGGTAACCCCGGAGGGGTGGTCTGTCACTAGAACAAATCAGCTGACCCAGGCAGATTAAGCCCCGGCCGGGGCGTTTTCAAGGATGATTCAGGGATCAGGTCGCCCCGTACGGGGCTGGGAATGAATGAGCGGGTTTACTAAACTAGTAACAGGCATCCCCTCCGGGGAAAGTGGGAGTTGCCCCAACAAAATCACACTGCAAAAAGCTACCAGACCGCGCCGACAGGTCGGTTTTGAAGGTCGCAGAATAATGAGCTGATCACAAAAATTTTCAATAACAATCTGAAAACTATGAAACCAAATCGCATCACCACCGCCCTTTTAATGCTCATTTCGCTGGCCGAAATCCAGCCCATCATGGCCCAAAGTGAAACAAAAGAACAATTAACCATCCCGTTGAGCGACCCGAATAAACCGGGATTCCTGCGGGTCGGGCTCATCAACGGCTCCATCCACGTCGTTGGCTACACCGGAAAAGAAGTGGTGGTCGATGCCGTTGCCGAACCCAATACCGGCAAGCGAAAAGAGGAGAAACCGGATGAACTCGCCAACGGCATGAAGCGGCTTTCGACCCGTGGCGGTCTTGACATGAGTGCCGAAGAGCAAAATAACAAGATAAACCTCAGCGCGGGTTCGATAAAACGCCCCATTAACCTGACCATTAAAGTGCCTCAGCAGTTTTCGCTCAAAGTCAGCACGGTCAACAATGGCGACATTTCGATCGAAAACGTGAACGGCGAACTGGAAGTCAACAATGTGAACGGGCAAATCCAGCTCACCAACGTCGCCGGTTCAGCAGTAGCCAATACCGTCAACGGGAATTTGAAAGCCACGTTTCGAACGATCAATTCGGACGTGCCGATGGCCTTCTCGACGCTGAACGGAAACGTCGATGTTACCTTTCCGGCCAACGCCAAATTTGACGTAAAACTTAAATCCGACCGGGGCGAAATCTTCAGCGACTTCGACGTGGACGTGGATAAAAGCCAGCCCAAAGCCACCCGTTCCAGCCAGACCGGTATGTATAAAGTTAGCATCGACGACTGGGTACAGGGCAAAGTCAACGGCGGGGGCCGCGAGGTGATGATGAAAAACATGCACGGCAATATTTATATCCGCAAAGCGAAGTAAGGCACCGTCTGCAACCATTTGGGCCCGGTGGCCGTTGTTCAGGAAACAAATTTGGCAACCGCCCGAGCTTGGGCGGTTGCGCACTTCACCGAATGGACAAACTGTATACGGCGAAAGCCACCGCAACCGGAGGCCGCAACGGCCACGTAAAATCGCACGATGGGGCACTGGATGTCGATGTGCGCGTACCGAAAGAAATGGGCGGCCCCGGCGGCACCTACCTCAACCCGGAAACCCTGTTTGCCGCCGGTTACGCGGCCTGTTTCGACAGT
Organism: Larkinella knui; assembly: GCF_003858645.1. Taxonomy (GTDB): domain Bacteria; phylum Bacteroidota; class Bacteroidia; order Cytophagales; family Spirosomataceae; genus Larkinella; species Larkinella knui. The sequence continues at coordinate 318,699 of NZ_RQJP01000002.1, forward strand.
GCGCTGAGTCTGATTATCCGCACCCAGAAGGTAGAAGCCGGTCAGACCAGCGTAACGGCCCAGGTCAGCATTGGCAAGAACGACGCCGGTGGATTTGGATTAGCCGTTGTGCTGGAAGTTCAGATTCCGGGGGTCGAACGCGTGCAGGCGGAAGAACTGGTTGAGAAAGCCCACCAGGTTTGCCCATATTCCAACGCCACCCGTGGAAACATTCAGGTTGATCTGAAAATCGTGGATTAATTCAATCGGTTTCTACGACAAAAGCCGCCCAAATCAACCCTGGGCGGCTTTTGTTGTATTTTCAGCTATAAAATAAGTGCTTTGTTAACCCCGAAAAACCAGTTCTGAAGCCGGCGTGAGCAGCACGGCTTCCCGCTGACGCTCTTCCACAACCGCTTCGGAAGGAGCCAGAGCCCCATCGACCATGGCACCGACAATGGCTACGGTGACGGCAATCACCAGCGCCGGCCAAAATCCGACAATCGTGAAACTACCCATCATTTTATCGATGAGTTTGAGCAGAATGGCCGTCACGATGATCCGCACAATACCCGTTAAGAAAAAGAGCGTCACCAGATTCAGCGGAAAACGAATGATCCAGCCGACCAGAAAGTTAAGAACAGCCAGAATAACCGCAATCAGCAGGGCGGTGCCAAAACTTTTTACGTCTACCTGGGGCATGATGTAGGCCAAGCCGAAGATAACGGCGGCATCGAGTAACAGGTGCAAAATTAGGTTCATACGAATGTGAAAATAGTGAGAATAATCTCTAAACTCTTTCATTTGCCGCTTGTTCAAACGATAGACTATTTTCCACCCGCTATGAAACCGCTATTCCGGCCCATCGGTCTCTCCACCCTGTTCGTTATTTTCTCTTTTGCGCGCTCCTTCGGCCAGCAACCCGCTCCGGCGACCGAGGCACAAAAAGGGGCGTATCAATACCGGAAAGCGGCATACGACGGCATTGGAAAAACGTACCTGGGCCGGGAAATTTCGCAGGTCATGGGGCATCTGGGAGCCGCCTGGCTCGAGCGACCGGAACGCGAACAGGAAGAGCGCACCGATCTGCTGCTGGAGGCCCTGAACCTGAAACCAACGGATGTGGTGGCGGATGTGGGAGCCGGAACCGGGTATTTCACGTTTCTGATGGCACCGAAAGTCCACCGGGGCAAAGTTCTGGCGGTCGACATTGAAAATGAGATGATTAACGACCTGAATCAGGCCAGAAAGAAGAAAAACGCGACTAATGTCGAGCCGGTTTTGGGAACGATTACCGACCCGAAACTTCCCGCCAACGGCATCGATATGGCCCTGATGATTGATGCGTATCACGAGTTTTCGCATCCCCGTGAAATGATGACCAACATCGTTCGGGCTCTCAAACCCGGCGGGCGGGTGGTGCTGGTCGAATACCGGGCGGAAGACCCGAGTGTCCCCATCAAACCCCACCACAAAATGAGCATCGCCCAGGCCACGAAAGAGATGAAAGCCGTGGGACTAACGCTAAAAAGCGTGTATAAAAAACTGCCGCAGCAACACGTTATGATTTTTCAGAAGGAAATGCCATAAGAACGCGGATCGAGCGGGTTGAAATCTGTCCGCTCAACGCTTCTACCCAAACGCAGCGTTGACCGGTTTTTCAATTTCTCATTTAAACAACCAGCCCACTCAACCCGTTACTTCCCTGAATAATTTCGTTTGCCTGTGTCATCAACACCATCTGCGGTTTCGTCTTCCCCCAATAAATGGATCATACTGGGCACCATCATGTTCGGTACGTTCATGTCGACCCTCGACAGCAGCATCGTCAACATTGCCCTGCCCACCATCCGGCGCCAGTTGGGCGCGGGCGACCGTGTCGAGTGGATTGTGCTGTGTTACCTGCTGACCACCACCAGTACTCTTCTCATCATGGGAAAAGTGTCCGATTGGGTGGGCCGCCGGCAGCTTTATATCACCGGTTTTTGTGTGTTTGTGCTGGGGTCGCTGCTGTGTGGACTGGCGTGGAATCTCTGGTCGCTGGTAGGGTTTCGGGTGCTTCAGGGCCTGGGCGCATCCATGATTTTTGCCGTTGGCCCGGCCATTATCGGCGATACCTTTGCCCCGCAGGAACGCGGACAGGCGATGGGCCTGATGGGTTCCATCGTGGCCGCAGGTTCCAGTGCGGGGCCGGTTATCGGCGGTTTTCTGCTGGGCAAGTTCGGGTGGTCAAGCATCTTTTTTGTAAACGTACCGATCGGCTTACTCGCCATCTGGCGGGCCTGGACTATCCTGCCGGATAGTCCGAAAGCGCCCGGTCAGCGCTTCGATCTGGTGGGTGCCGGGCTTTTTCTGACGGGTGTCATTACGCTGCTCACTGGCCTGGACTTTGGTCCGGAACCCCGGTATGGGTGGGACAATCCGCTCGTAATCGCGTTACTATCGGTCGGAGCGGTTTTACTCCTGCTCTTTCTATTTTGGGAAATGCGGGTTCGGGAACCCATGCTGCAGTTGAGTCTGTTCCGGATCCGCTCCTTTACGGCGGCTATTCTGGCGGCTTTTTGTGGCTTTGTCGCTTCGGGAGGCAACCTGTTCGTGATTCCTTTTTTTCTGCAACAACTCCTGGCGCTCACGCCCGAACGGGCCGGATTGATCTTGCTGGCGGGGCCCTTAACCCTCAGCCTGGTTGCGCCCCTGGGCGGTTACCTTTCCAGCCGGGTCAAGACCCGCTGGCTGTCCAGTATTGGCTTACTGATTACGGCCAGCGGGTATTTTGCCTTTTCGTTTCTGGATAGCAGCTGGGACTGGCATGACGTCGTCTGGCGCAGTTCGCTGGTTAGTCTGGGATTTGGGTTATTTCAGTCGCCCAACAGCAGCAGCGCCCTCAACTCGGCCCCCCTGGCCCAACGGGGTATTGCCAGCAGTATGATTGCCTTCATGCGTAACCTGGGTTTTGTGGTGGGCATTGCAATGGCAGCTGCCGTTTGGTACAGCAGCCGCAACCGCTGGGCGCTGGCGCATGCGATAACGCCCGAATCGGTCGAGGCCCAGCTTCTCGGCATGCATTACGTTTATCTGGTGATGACCGGTTTAGTCCTCACCGGAGCCTTTATTTCCTTTATACGCGGTGAAGTAACTCCGCCGGCCCCGCAGCCCGTTTATCCGGATGGTTCTTCCGTGGCCGGAACGACTCCTTAGCGGTTTTCGATGGCTTCAACAACCAGATAACCCTATGATTTATAGTGCATTATATCAATACCGCTCCGCTCCAAACACACCTTCATGTGTTTTATTTAAGTATAAAAAACTAGCGAAGCTCGCCGGGAACGCCGGTTGGTAGTCCTTTTGCCAGATCAACCTCCATTTTGTGCTTATCCAGCTCTGCCTGAATGATGCCGGATGACATACCGGTTACCCTGAGCTTCACGTCTTTGGCTTTTAGGAAACCCGTATGTTTGCCGCTCACGGTTATATCCGCGTCCCAGGATACGGGCTTATCGTACCCACCAGGTCGTAACGTCGATGACTCACTGCCATTTAAAATGTAAACACCGTCATCCGTAAAATCAACGTATTTAATGACTCGCCGAGGTTCATCAGCCGAACCCGGTGTTGGTTTCACCGTGCTGATTTCAGCATACCCGGCTACTTTACCTTTCAGTGTGCCCTGTTCCGGATAGGTGGCAGTCGTCCATTTAAAGTCCTTGAGGTCAGTGGCCCAGTTCATCGCTGGCGTCGTAGGCGGAAGGGGCTTTGTCGGCTTTCTGGCCGTAAACCGGGCCATACGAAGCCGTCCGGTTCTTTCTCCTTCCTTCACGGTGTTCGGGTCTTTTTGTTCCCAAAAAATACCGTGGGTACTGGAGGGATGCCAGGCGAAATTTCCCATATGATTATAGAGCGTAACATCGTCTTTATCCGTCATCAGATTGACGCCGGTATAGCCGTCTTCGGGTAGTCGGGCCCGGTCACCATAACTATCCACCATAGTGAGTCCATAAAAGCGGGTGGCCTTGGGATAGCCTTCATACTCGGCATTTCGCTGCATGGAAACACCAGCCGCCTGCGGTAGTCCGGCAAAAAGCGGCCGGGGAATCAGGCCGAACGCATCCATTCGGGTGATATGCCTGTGCGTTTGAAAAATGACCCATTTTCCATCCGGTGACGGATAGGTGCCTTCGTCGTAACTGAAGTGTTTGGTCAGACGGGTTAGGGTGCCAGTGGTCAGATCAATCTTTGCCAGGTCGTAGTTGTTGCTTTCAAACAGGGCCAGATTAATGAGTGACCGGCCGCCGTCAGCAAAACTTTTCACTTCGCCAGCCCCGTCTATTTTTGGTCGGAACGCTAAAAAATCAGCTTCATTGGGACTGCTGGCAACCACTTTGCCCTGTTGCAGTTCATAATGATCGCCCTTGTCGTCCGACACTCTCGTCAAGTCACTGACCAGTACCAGATACCCTCGGGTAGTGACCAACCCGGTGGCCACGTTTACCCCATTGGGCGACATGTTGGTGGCAATTCGCCGAACAATCGTGGCCTGCGGAATAGCCGGGTAAACCAATGGAAGGATCCGGGCTTCTTTACAGTTGACGATCGACGGGCTACACTCTAAAACTCCGCGGGGTGTATACACCCGTTTCCCATCGGGCAAAGGGACCGGCATTTCATCGCCAATCTCCTCTTTCAACTCACAAGTCAGGCAATTGAACTCGCTGCCGTCTTCTTTCATGACGGCGAGATCGCTCTTTTTCTTCCCCACAAAATGCACTTCCATAAGAAGGTGCTCCCCATCGGGAAGATAATTGACCAGATCGCTTTCAACCACATTTTTGGGGAGCGGAATGGTTGAAATCGTGAACGGTTCTGGTTTGGGCGGTTTAGGCAGCTTCGGGATCAGCGAATAATTGATAGCTGCCTGTGCGCTTTTGTCCTGTGAAAAACTCAAAAACGGTAGCAGTACAGCCATTGCCGCCAATAAGAATGGCCATTTTACTTCGAAAAACTTAGGCGTTATCATGCCGTTTTTATTTATTTTTTGATGTCTGTATAGCTGCTTTATTTGACGACCACCCGCACCCGGTCCAGGTTTTGGATTCGGGTATACGGAGTTTTGGCATCACCAGTCCGTTGAGAAGCGACGCGCAACGATGGAAAGTACGTACCGGGTTTGGAGAATGTATACGTTGTCGTCAGCCTTACCCGAGCGCCGGTTTTGTCGGCCGGGGTGAACTTCCCGGCAACCGGAAACTGCTCGGACCCGACAAAATCCCATCCGGCAGCAGGCGTAACTTCTTTGGTCAACCCCTCAAAATTCCAGGCAGCCGCTACCACTTTGCCCTGATTGGCGGGCACCTCCACCTCAGCCGTGAACGTGACAGGCTGGCCAATCTTCACCTCCGCCCGTTTGCCTCCGTTGGCTTTCACCACCACCACCGGCTGAATGCCCCGGCGCTCGTTGGCCGTTGGGGGGATGACCACCTGACCATCCACGATTTTATACGCGGTGGTAGCCGCCGGATCAATGCCTTTTTCAACCCAGGCACTTAAATCACGTAACGCCTGCTGCAATAGGCCCAGGTAGCCAACCGTACGGGTGGGGTCATCTTCCATGGAAATATCGCCGTGCAGCGCGTGGTCAGTAAACCACAGGCGGTAATGGCTATCGGTGCTGTCGCCCAGATGTTCCCGCACTTTTGTCCGGTACCAGTCGGCCTGCCAGGCAAACGCTTCCCGATCCAGGAGGGATTCGAGCATGATCATCTTGCCTTTAAACGTTCCGGTGGGCAACACGCCAGCCGCGCCTATCGTAAACCGGGGCCCTAAAAGCAGGGGGCGTTGCGGATAGATCGGTTTCCCGGCGGCATCCCTGAACTGGTCATACACCGGGTACTCCTTTCCGGGAACCTGGTGCCGGTGGTAGGTTTGAACCGCCAGAAAATTGGAATTATCTACCGCCACTTCATCGCCCGGCTTTAGCTGCAGGAGCACAGTGGGGTCAGCCGGGCCGACCACGACTTTATCACCGGATATTTTGGTGAGCTGGATCACTTTGCCCGCAGCGGCACCGGTTTTTATGACCAGACCACCGCCTAAAAAGGGAATGTCGGGCAAGCCATCGGCGAGTTGAAAGGCAACCGGCATCGCCCCTTCTACCCCGCCAATGCTTTTCCAGGCTGCATCGGCCGTACCCCGATCCTGGGGCGACATGGGCGCGGTTAATTTCAGACTCACCGCCTGATCAACCGAAATACCGGCTTTGATTTTGCTCGCTTGCTGAATTCGGGCTTTGCGCAGCGAAGCAGGCGCATTGGCCCCCAGGTAGCCGGGCTTAGTCCAGAAGTCTTCCTCAAAGTATTTTCGATCCGAAGCGACCACACCCTGATACAGTACCAAAAAACCATGAATTCCCATGCGCTTATAACCGAACCAGGATTGCGGTGGAAATCCCATATTCGTCACTTCCTGCAGAGCCTCTTTTTCTTCGGCGTTCAGACTGGCATACATATCACCGCTACCCCCCGGTTCGAGGGCATCGATGATTTGGGGAAACTTGTCATTGAGCACCCGCATGGCATGCATCCGCACGGTAAAGACATTGGGAATAGCCATCGGCGAACCCGACACATACGGCACCACGCCGTCCCACACGCCTTCGGTATTTTCGATTCCGCCGATGGTCCGGTACGAGCCCCCACTCCCGCCAAACGCATAGCCATAGGGCCGCTTGCCGCCGTACAGTTGAATCGCAACCACCCGTGCGTATTGGGCCGAAGCCGCATTGGCCCGGTAAGCACCAATCGACGGGCTTGTGCTAGGGCCTGGTCGGCTAAAGTCGACTCGGCCTCCCCCGTTCGTTTCGATAAAATAGGCTCCGCTGCTGATCGAGAAGCCAATTTTATCAGCCTCGCCTTTGGCACCCTGCGATAAGCTTTCATTGTCCGGAAACGGAGTTATGTATTGAAAAAACCGGCCCTGATACTGCTCTTTGGGCGGGAAGTAGAAGGAAAACCGGGTGTTGGTGTTTTTGAAGCCACCGTGTACATATCGGTGGCGAACGGGCGTGTCGCGCCACTCATCCACATCGACATACGGCTCCTTAAACAAGGTATCCTGGGTGATAAACTTTTTAGCCAGTTCGCTACTTAACTGGGGTAGCTTATTCTGAGCCGGCATCGTCGTAAACCCGCCGAGTAACAGACAAAACAGGATGGTGCGAAACCGGGTAAACCGCATAAGGTTGCTTGTTTAAAGGTTATCTGTGAAGCTGCGATTTAATGTAGATGACGTTCCCAACCGTACGCTGGCACACCATCCGTTAAACGACGCTGAGTGGACAATTACCGGACACTTATAAAGTCAGGTGTCGTATAAGGTTCAGTAAAGGTAAAGCAGAAAAATTATTATTATCTAAAAAAATAGATAATAATAATTTTTAATCCTTATACCTTTGACTGAGAACGGCTTTTCAGGCCCTGCGGATCCCCCTTACGCGAACGCTCCCCGGTGCTGGTTACGTTGGCTGGGGTGATGGGCGTTGGCATTTTCGGCCTTTATGGAAAACGGGGCACTCATCGTTCCCACCGACTGAATGCAGGCAGGTTTGTAGTAGCTTAATTTGGTAGTTTTATCAACAGGTTCGCAAAACCGTTGCTTTTTGATTACTTTTTATTCCTATTCCGCTAGACGTATGCATATTTTAAGTGAACAAGGCTATATTCAGCAAGTCTCCATTCATTGTGTCATATTCGGGTATCAGAACAAACAGCTTAAAGTACTTGTACCTAAACTCATTTTTAAGGGGGATTTCTGGGCGTTGCCCAGCGGTTTTGTGTATCAGGACGAAGACATCGACGAAGCCGCCAAGCGAATACTGGAAGACCGGACCGGCATAAAAGACGTCTATCTGGCGTCGTTCAAAACCATGGGGAAAGCGGGTCGAAACAGCCGGGATTTTCTGGATCGACTGATGGAACTCAACCCGAACCCATTAGACGATCAAGTCAAACGCAGAGAGTATGAATGGTTTACCCGACGGTTTATCGGAATTGGTTACTACGCCCTGGTCGATTTAAATCAGGTTGTTGCGCAGAAAAACGAAATTGATGCGTCGATCGAATGGTATGACATCAACGCGGTACCCCAGCTGATTATGGACCATAATGAGCTGGTCGATGAAGCTCTCGAAACCCTGCGTGCCGATCTCGATCGCAAGCATCTGGCTTTCCATTTGCTTCCGGAAACCTTTACCATGAAAGAGGTCCAGGAACTGTACGAAACGATTCTGGAGAAATCATTTGCAGCCAACAACTTTCCAAAACGGATTCTGGAGCTAAACGTACTGGAGCGGCTGGAAAAGAAATTTACGGGTGCTGCCAACAAAGCACCTTACCTCTACCGTTTTCCCAAACAGAATAGGCCTCCGCACGATACCTCAATCAGTGCGAATCGGTAGCTGTTTCCAGCAAGCAGCCGGGAAGATCGCCCAACCGGTTTTCCTCCTGATTGATCAGGCATCAATTATTTCCCGGACCTCCCGGACGGCCACCGCCGGGGAATCGCCCACCTCCGCCACCACCATCGCGCCAGTTCTGGCCGTCGGGCCGGTCGGTGCCGCGTGCCGGCGATGCGGCTGCTTTAAACTGGCGCAGGTTGTAGGTGAACGTCAGCATGAAATACCGTTGTAACACCTGAGCGCGGCTGTTTTCAACGTAGGTATCCGTTTGGGTTACGTTCAGGCTGTTATTTTGCTTCAACAAGTCAAATACCGACACCTTCAATTCGCCCCGCTGATCTTTCAGGAATTTCTTGCCCACGGCAGCATTCCAGAGCGTATATTGCTGGTTGATGCTTCCGTTGAAACCGGTATATTTCTGATTCGAAACATCGGATTGTAAGACCAGTCCCGGCCCGAAAATCCAGTTAATGCGCCCGCTCAGCACCTGGAAGTAATATTTATTGTTATTCTGCGCCTGAAGCGAGTATTTCACATCGTTGAAGTTACCCGAATACGACAGGAAAAAATCCAGTTTCTGGCTGATGTTGCTGCTCAGGTTGACCCCCTGCGACCAGGTCATGGTGTTGGCATTGTTAACCTGGTTGTTGATCAGACTCGGCGACGTACCGTAACTATTCCCGACATTAACGCTGATGTTGCTTTTGATAAATTTGAGCGGGGTGCTGTACGTCACAAACGTGCGGAGATTCCACAAACCGCTCAGGTTGACCGGGCGGGTCAATTGCACACCCTGGCCTAAGATCGTGCCGTTGGGTAAGGTGGCGGTTCCGTTGCTGATTACCGTCGAATTTCCAATGTAATTGTTGGTCGACCCCATGTTGATAAACACAAACAGGCTGCGGCCTTTCACCGGTTTGGTGAGTTGATACCGGGCCGAAACGTTGTGGCTGTACGACTGCTTTAAATTCGGATTTCCCAGCGTAAGAAAGAGCGGATTCGAGTTATCGAGTACGTTCTGGAGCTGCGTAACGCCGGGAGCCTGCGTATTGGTGCGGTAAAATAACCGGATGCGGCTGTCCGTCGAAAGCTTGATATCCAGCATGCCCGACGGCAACAGATTGTTGAAATGGGCCCGAACGTCGTTGTTTAACGGAAAAATCTGGTCGCTGAGCAAATCGGCCCGCTGGTAATTCAGATTCACGTTCAACCCCATTTTGGGCGACCGGTAATTATAGCCCACACCCGCCTGGTTGGTCAGGTAATCGTTCTGAAACGTATTCGACAGTAACGAATCCAGTTGGTCATAGCGTTGCGTGGCCGGATTGTAGCGGTTGGTCCGTTTGGTGGCATCACTGTAGCGGTAGGTCGTCGTATAATTCAATTGCAGCTGACTCAGTTTCGACAGCGGTTCCGTAAAAGCCGCGTTGAGCGAATATTGGTAGCTCGGCGTGTTGTTGTTGGTTTGCTGCTGAATGCGTTGATCCGGCGTTTTGCCCGTAAAATATTCATTCAGAGACAATTGTGAATTATTGCTGGTTTGGGTACTGATTTGGTTGCCGAAATTCAACGAGAGGGATCGCCCGCGTTTGGCAAACCGGTGACGAAAAAGAATGTTGTTGCTGAAGTTAAAAGCCCGGGTTCGGTTGGCATAATCCGTATTGGATCGGTTGAGCAGCAGACTGTCGGGCGGCAGAATGGGATTAAAATTGTTACCCAGCGTCGGATTTTCAGAGGTACTGTCACCAGCGAGGTAGGTAATCCCCTGGACATTGCTCGATGCGTTGTTGTTTTGCCACCGCAGCCGGGGCGTAATCAGCAGTGAATTATTGGAATTGATCGTGTATTCGAGCCGGAAATCCAGCCGATGGTTGTAATTATGGCTGCTGGTGCGGCTGTTTTCGAAGTAATTCTGGCTGGCATTTTCGGTCAGCGTATACCGGCGAAAAACCGTCTGCGCGTTGCTGTTGTTGCTGTTATTGAAAAAATAGCTACCCCGGATGGTGACGTGTTTGCCCCAGTCGTCGGAAAAGTTCAGCCCGATGGAATTGGTTTTGTTGATCCCGCTCTGCTGACCCACCAGGAAGTTGTCGGCACCTCCGCCACCCTGGCCACCTCCTCCACCCCGGTTTCCACCACCGCCGGCACCACCTCGTCCACCACCGGCACCGCCCCGGCCTCCGCCACCTCCTCCCCCGCCACCGCTACTGGCGACGCCGGTTAAATCCTGCGAGGAAAAGTTCTGCTGATTGATGTTGTTGCTCAGACCGACGATGGAAAACCGCCGGGCCCCGTTGAACATGTTGACATTGCCGCCCGCCGAATACGTATCGTTGGTTCCGTAACCGGCATAAACCCGGCCAAAGGTGCCGTTCTGCCGGTCACCGCGCGTCACGATGTTGATGGTTTTGGAAGTCTGCCCGTCGTTAAAACCGGTAAATTGGGCCTGATCGCTCAGGCGGTCGAAGATTTCGATTTTATCGACCACTTCGGCCGGCAAATTTCGCAGGGCAATACTCGGATCGTCGCCAAAGAAAATTTTTCCATCCACCAGCACTTGCTGCACGTCTTCGCCCTGGGCCTTCACCGTTCCGTTTTCGACGGTAATTCCCGGCATTTTTTTGATCAGATCCTCCGTTGTCGCATCACGCGTTACCTTAAAAGCTTCGGCGTTCAACTGAAGCGTATCGCCTTTCTGCTGAGCGGGCGGTATTTGCCCCTTGACCACTACTTCCTTGAGCGTTTTGGAATCCTCAGCCAGGGTGATATTGCCCAGGTTTTGAATGGGTTGGGTGATGGTAATGACCTGGTCGTAATCCTGAAAACCCAGGTAGGTAGCTTTCACCCGATATGCTTCCGGATTGAGATTCAGGAAGGTAAATACACCACTCGTATCCGTTACCGTATATTGTTTCTGGGTCGTGTCCTGCTGCGCTGTCAGAATAATAGGCACGCCAACCAGCGCCCCGTTTCTGGGATCGACAAATTTTCCGGTAAGCTGGTTGGTTTGCGCGAACAGCGACGTTGTCGAAGTCAGCAGGAAAACCACTACCGGATACACCAGAACCGGATACCGCCCAAAATGAACGGAACAGCACTGAAACAGACGTAAAATATTTGCATTCATTGATCCAGAAGGAGAAGATGGGCGGATTCACAATTTTGTCATCACAATGGAATTGAATTCCACCGTGATGACAAGGACTGTGATCGACAGAAAAGTTGATGAAGTGTAATCCCGACCGGGGATTACCTTAAAGACACCCCGTTGCGCCTAATTGTTTGAATTATTTGCGATTGCCACCCGGCCGGCGTCCACGCATAGCTCTTTCTTCTTTGAAAGTACCTTTGGCGTCGAAGACCACGATTTTCCGGGTTGTATCGGCCACCACAACCAGGTTGTAATTATCTTCCTTGTCTTTCATGATTCGCCGAACGGTCATCCCGGGGTATTTATCTTTGACATAGGCCATGACCGGTGCTGGCAGAGCACTTTCTTCGACCTGCGTCATGCCCTGCATACGGCCCTGTCCGCTCCCCTGGCCATTCTGCGCATGGCTTTCGAAAACCGTCATCCCGGCGAGTAGCAGGGCAATGAACATTCCTTTTTTCATGATAGTACCTGTTTAGTTGTAGTGCATTAGATGTCAATTGATCGCAAACCCTGCGGGCGGCACCCGAAAAAAGAATTTATTTTTCAGAACGGTCCCGGTGGCTCGAATCAGGCCGGCGGCTTCCGGGCCAGCCCGACCGGCCAAACGAGCCGTAGCCCGGCCGTTCGGCCAGCACCTGCCGGAGTTTCTGCCGTTGTTCGGGCGTACACAAGGCGCTTACCTGCTGAAAATGCCGCAAGGTCAGCACATCCAGCCGGGCGGTTTTCTCGCCCATCTGCCGGGCCTGCTGCATCAATACCGCATCGGTTTGGGTGGAATCGCTCACCTGCCCGAAAAACCGTTTGCGTTCCTGCCGCATCGAATCCAGCAAAGGACGGATGGTCTGAAAATGGCGCTGGCGCATGGCCCGGTATTTCGCCCGTTGTTCTTCCGAAAAACCGAGTGTTTTGGACAAATACGATCGACCATCGCCATCCCGGTGATGCCGCTGGGAACCCAGCCACATCCAGGTCAGCAATCCGGCATTCAGTACAACCAGCGCAATGATAATCCCGATCAGCATTCGAAGGCGGTTGCGGTCATTCATCGGCGTAAACGGTTTGATGATCCAGTTGATAATCCTGCACAAACGCTTCGTACGTTCCGGGATCAGTTTCCGGGGCCGGTGGTCGGTTTTGCCACATAGCCACCGAAACATTGAGGGCAATCAGAACGCCAAGCGTTCCCAGGGCGTAGGCCGGTCGCTGTAGCCACCAGGGCAAACGGGCCGCCAGTTCCGGCTGTTCCAAACGGGCCTTCAGCCGCGCTTCCAGGCGGGTATAAAAGAAAGGGCGCGGTTGGGCGGGGCGGATGTTGCCCAGTTGCCGAAACCGGTCTTCCCACGGTTGATCTTCTTGGTTCCTGTTCATGCTGTCACGGGTTATTTCTTTCCTTGTAATACGGGCCCAGCTGTTTCCGCAGATTCTGCTTGGCCCGGTGCAGCAGCGACTCGACCGCCGAAACGCTGACCTGCATAACCTCCGCAATTTCGCGGTGGCTCTGTTCTTCGATGTAATGCAAAACAAACGCTACCTTCTGCGAATCCGCCAACCGGTCAACGGCTTTAAACAACGTGCTCATCTCTTCTTTCTGCTCCAGTGAAACCCCCGGATGGTGAAAATCCGGCGGATGGTGCAGCACCTCGTTGTTCAGGCCGAACAAACTGGTCAGCACCGCAAACCGCTTCTGCGCCTTCCGCTTGCGGTGGTGGGCCAGGGCTTTCGTCGTGGTGATGCGGTAGAGCCAGGTCGTCAGTTTGGCTTCTTCCCGGAATTGATGAACCGTTTGGTAGACTTCAATAAACACCTCCTGCGCAATATCCTCGGCTTCTTCGGGGTGCCGCACAATCACCAGCGCAATGGTATAGACCCTGTCCTGATGCTGTTCCACAAGCATCCGAAAAGCCGACTCATGGCCTGCTTTCAGCGCAGCAATCAATTCAGGCTCCTGCAAACGGACGGTATCGTTAAAGGTGAACACCTGGAATTAGGTGCAGAAATTTGGGGAAACCTGCGGATATAATGCAGTTTTTTTTGCTATACTGCCCGAAAAAGATCTCCGGAAAGAAATACGATGTGGACCTGCCCACGCTGCAACCAGCCCTTCCGCCACACCAACCAGCGGCATTCGTGCAACGACCGGACCGTCGATGATTTTCTACGGGGTCAATCCGCGCATACCGTTGAGCGGTTTCACGCGTTCATTGAATGCTACAAAACCATCGGCGATTTTGTGCTCCATCCGGCCAAATCCCGGATTGGGCTGGCCCATCAAACCCGGTTTTGTTCCATTAACCAGCTCGGCAAAGACTATATCGACGTGTTTTTTCAGTTCGACAAGCCGTATACCGAGTCGTTTTTATTTCATAAGATCGGCCAATTGCCCAACTCCAAACTGCACAATCACCACAGCCGGATTTACAGCAAAGCCGATCTAACCGACGAGTTGATGCGGTTTATGAAAATGGCTTACTTACGCAAAAAAAGGAATATTGGTTGTTGGCTGCCTGCCCTGGGTTATCCGGGATGATTCCTGCGAACCCAGCACCGGGTCGCTATCCCATCAACTCCCTTACTTCCATGAAGCAATCCGCGTCAAAAATTGGACAGGTTTCCAGCAAGCCAATCACGTCATCCATGTCCTGACCTTTGAGCAGCATGTACCCACCCACAATTTCCAGCTCCTGTACCCGATAAGGGCCCTCAGACACCTGCCGGCCGGCGGAGGTCGGGCGTATGACCTTGCCCACGAGCGTCAGGGCTCTGCCATCTTCCCAATGCCCGTTTTCCCTCACCTGATCGATCCAGGTTTTCACATCCCGTTGATGCTGCCGGGTCTCTTCTTCCGTGGGAACCAGGGTTCGTCCGTCCGGCTCCCGAATTAAAACCAGGTATGTTTTCATCCGTAATCAGTTTGTTTAGTAACCCGGGTATTTCCCAGGTTCATCAGAACAAAAGTACGGCTGCCGACTCAGCAGGCTACTGACTAAACCGGGGTTTCATGGGTACATTTCCCGGGTGGACGTTCGAAAAAAAGACGGCGTCTTGCCCTCTAAACGCTTGAAAAACCGGTGAAAATAGGACGCATCCTCAAAGCCCAACTGCCAGGCAATTTCCGAAACAGACCGGTCGGTATGAAAAAGTTGCCGTTTCGCTTCCAGCATCAAACGCTCATGGATATGCTGGATGGCCGTTTTACCACTTTGCTGCTTAATGCGGTCGGTGAGATGATTCGGCGTCAAGTGGAGCAGCTCGGCGTAGTCGGCAACGTGATGGAGCCGATGAAAGTGCTGGTCGATGGCCGCCCGGAATCGTTTCAATAAGGCCAGATCAGGCCCGGCGATTCCGCCTGAAAACGAACCGGTATACAGACGGCTCAGGTAAATTAACAGCACATTCAAATACGAATGCAACATGCGGTTCCGCCAGTCATGCCGGGCGGCAAACTCCTGAAGCATCTTCCGCAACACGTCTTCCAGAAACTGCACCTGATCCGGTTCAAGCCGTAGTTCATGACCCTGCTCCGGATTTTCAAGAATGGGCAGCTGACGCAGGGCCTGATTTTCCTGCAACTGCAAATACTCTTCGGTAAACGAGAGCATAATACCGCTGAGGGGTTCCGTTTTTTCTTTCACCTGAATTTGCTGCGGCCCGGTAAAATAGAAACGGTTGGCCTGTAACGTATACGGAACATAGTCTACCCAGTGACGGCTGCTGCCCTGCCGAACCAGACAGAAGAAATAATAATCTTTTCGGTGGGGCAACAAAAAGTTGGCTTTATGCCGTCGGAATTGACCCTCTACGTCCAGAATCTCGAAATAGCGACTCGCCAGGCTGCTACTCTCTTCCAGCGAATACTGAGCAATAGCCTGGGTTTGAGGCCCGTTCATTCCTTTTAGCATGGCTTAAAAAAGTATCAACCACCAAATTTAATCAATCACGCCTTACCGACCCAGGGCACTGTGACCCAAATCTTTGGAAGTCGCCACGGTAATAACGCGTCCTTTATCGCCAACGGCGTTGTAGAAATGATAAACGACACCGTTCCATTTGATTACCCACGGCTTGTGGGCGTAGGTTTTGTCATACGCTTCCGAGGGCGCAATCAGATCGTCGCCCGTCCAGTCGGTCCAGTTCACGAGGTCGTATGAAGCGGCAAACCGCTCAAAAGCACCGGGTTTCCAGAACGCGCCGAAATAGAACATGACGTACAGATCCCCGATTTTTGCGATCTGGGCGTCGCCACAAATACCGGTTTTTCGGGTAATCAGCGGCTGCTGGCCGTAGCGTTTCCAATGGGTCATGTCGCTGGAAACCGCCATCGCGATGTTTTCAAACCCTTTGCCCTCGGCATCCGGCTTTTCGCCTTTGGCGTTGTAATACATCACAAACGGGTACCCGGTTTTCTTTGCTTTGTCCCGAATAACCAGACTTTTGTAGATCGTCTTGTTGTCGTACCAGCGGGCGTCTTCATCCACCGCCGACAGCACCGGTTGCGGCAATCGCGTCGCTTCCTGCGGTTTGGTCAAGTCGTTCGTGCTCGCGATGCCAACGCCCAAGCGACCCGCTTCGTAGCCTTTTTCGGAACCACCCAGGTACGACAGCCAGTAGCGGTTCCGGTATTTTTCGGCTTCGTACAAACCGCCCCATTCCGTGTCGATCAGGGCGACATAACCGGCTTTCTGGGTGGCATCCCAGTCTTTGTCGGAAAATGACAGGAGCTTGCCCAACGTCGTCCACGATAGAAGATCGTCACTTTTGGCCAGCCAGGTCTCATACCCTTTTCCGTCAAAAATGATGTAGGTCATGTACCAGTTGCCGCCCTTCCGGAAAATCGTGGGGCTGTCCACCAGCCGACCGGCATCGGGCTGGGGCAACACAATACCGTATTTATAAGGCGTTTTAACTTCTTCGAAAATTTCCCGCATTTTTTCGTCCGGCACACTGGCAACCCCATATTTCGGCTGGGCAAAACCCGTTAAGACAATCAGTGCAAAGAAACTGCTGATCAGGAGACGCTTCATTTTTAGTTAACAGGCCTTAAGCCAGGCCAGGCGGGGTGAAAGATACATCATTCGTATGATGGAGGGTTTTGTAGCGCAAAATCCGATTCTGCGCTACAAAACCCTCCATCAGTTCATCCGTGGGTAAACGCTTAATTTCCCTGCCCAAAAGCCGGACTATTCTTGTCGAACCAGAGCCGCTGGGTGCTTAAGGCTTGCGGTGTATGGTCGTTTAACGTAAATCCCTGCTCGGTCTGCGCTTTTTTCCAATTGTCATTGTTGGTACCCAGCGGAGGCTCGTCAATCCAGAAACGGCGTGGGATCAGCTCGTTAAACGGATCGCGGGGATAGTACGTCGAATTATTTTTCGGATATCCGGTTCGTCTGACGAACGTAAAAGCCTCGGTCGGAAGCCGCATGAAATTCAGATACTGCTGAATATAAATCCGTTCCAGGTTGTTGGTTCCATCCAGTTTCACTTTGGGCTGGGCGATGTAAGCCGCAATTTCCTGATCGGCCGCGCTGGTCAGTCCGGTTGTCGATAAAGCGGCAATGGCGATGGCATTCATCGTTTTGAGGGAAGAAGCGATGCCTTTGTTGTACCAATACTCGGCCGTACCCTTCGTATTTACCCCGGCTCCGTACCCTTTTGTTATCATCTCGGCGATGTAAAAACAGGTTTCCGCACTCGTAACCAGGTAGTCATTAAAGGTTCCGGTGGCACCATTACGGCGGGGGGCAAAAAACGTCCGGTTAATCGCCGACATCAGGATGTATTTGTTGGTACCGGCATTGAACGGGTTTTTGTAATACTGGGCAACGGCCTGGTTGGTGGTCCAGTCGGCCGGCCCGCCCTGATACCGGATCAACGGATCACCGGTTTTTATGAACGACGGCAGGGTGAGGTTGAACTTTTTGATCGTATCCAGCGCACTGGCAGTCAGATCGTTGGGCGTAAAGTAAATTTTCAGCCTCGGATCGTTGGTGGTCTTCAGAAACGTTATGATGGAATTGGTAGCGAAGCGCGCGCTGCGGTAGTCGATCGCTCCTCCGACGGGATCATAATCCGGGTCCAGATAGGCAAACTGATCACCGTCTTCCACAATCGGCCCAACGGCATTTTCCATGACTTCCTTAAAAATCTGCTGGGTTTTGGTCTTGTCCTGTCCTTCATACCGGAGTGCGATCCTGAGTTTCAGCGTATTGGCCAGCTTGGCCCACTTCGTCCAGTCACCGTGGTAGAAAATATCCGCATTGCCGTAGCTTTCCTGGTCGGCCAGCGTGGCCGAAAGCGTCGCAACCGATTCGGTCAGTTCCGTCAGCCAGGTGTCGAACAACGTTTTCTGCGTATCGTATTCCGGCTTAAAATTTCCTTCAACCCGGCCCTGAATTGCTTTCGTATACGGGATGGAACCATTCATATCGGTCACCTTTAAACCCTGAAGCACGGCCACGACGAAGGTGGCCGCCCGCATTTTCTGGTAGCGTTCCTTGTCGATTTTGGCGTCGATCTGTTTCCGTATTTCGACCAGATTCGGCAGAATATTGTTGTAATAGGCGCCATACCGGGAATTGATGTTGGTCGAAAGCTCGTAGGGGTCCGTCGTCAGGTGCTGCGAAAACCGGAGCGTTTGTTCGAGGCTTTCCCAAACCCACTCCGTCCCCTTGTACGACACCAGATTATCCAGCGAATACGTAAACAGGTACTTCGGGTCCGGGGTGATGACAATACTCGGATCGGTATTGATGTTTCCGAAATCTTCCTTGCAGGAGGTGGTCATGAAAAGACCGGAGGCCAGCATGACCATTGAACTCCATCTCATTATATTTTTCATATTGACTAGCCTTTAAGACGTTCTATGACTGATTGATCCCTAAAATGAGCCCCGCAGCGTAACACCCAGCGTGCGCGTCATGGGCGGTATGAAGCCAACTTCCTTCTGCACGGCGGTGCTGTTGGAATAGTTGGAAGCCGGGTTAAAATGCAGCGGCAAGGTATTGTACAAATACAACAAATCCCGTCCTACCAGGTTGACAGACAGCGCGTTCAGCTTTATTTTCTGAACCAATGACGATGGCACCTGGAAACTCAGCGAGACCTGCCGCAGTGAAATCCAGGAATTTTCAGCGATCCAGTAATCCCCCACGGCCGTCGAGAATGACCCGTAGCGGTAGTTGAACTGGGGTCGGTGCGTAGGCTCAACCAGGCCTTTGTCATAGGCTTCCTTGAATGTCATACCGCCCACATTGGCGGCCGTGCCATCGGCCTGGGTAATGGTCTGGCCGGCAGCAAATACGCCGTCCGGTAGGATGCCGTCGTCATAGGTCTTGTTGTCGTACTTGCTGGTCCAGGTAATGCCGCCGTGTTCGGCATCGCGTCCCTGAAGCGAGTTGGTGAAAACGCCGGTATGGGTACCGTATCGCAAGGACGTGATGATCATATCCCCACCGATTTTGGCATCCAGCAACACGTTGAGGGAGATTTTCTTAAAGGTAAAGGTGTTGTCCCAACCGCCCCGGAATTTAGCATTGATATCGCCGACGTCTTTCCATTCATTACTCCGCGCCGGAAAAGCAGCCCGGGCATCACCCCGCCAGGATAAAATGGGCTTCCCGTTTCGGGGATCGTTGGCATCCGCGCCCTGAAAACGGCTGGCCGCAATCTTGGTCCGGATAACCCCGTAGGTGCCGCCAACTTTCGCATACGGAATCAGGTCGTTGCTACCGCCGGATTCATCCGCCAGCGCGTAGTATTCCCGGTCGCCGTACAATTCAACGATCTTGTTGCGGTTTCGCGAATAGGATACCAGCGTATTCCAGGTAAAAGCCCCAACCTTAATTGGTGTCGCGTCGAGCGCAATTTCAATACCGGTATTCTGGATGTTTCCGGCATTGATCAGGATGCTGCCGACGCCGGATTCGATGGCCGACGATATGGGAATAGGCTGGTTTCGGGAGTTATCCCGATATACCGAGACATCGATTCCGAGCCGGTTGTTGAGTACTTTCAGTTCCAGACCGATTTCTTTCGCAATCTTCCGAAGCGGTTTGATATTCTGCTGCAAGGTACTGGCCGAACTATAGGTCGACATGGGCTGATCCCCAAAGCCACCGGCATTGGTGTAGTTTCTGAACGCAAATCCCGGGTTGAGCACAAACGGATCGATGTCTCCGCCCAGAACGGCTAAATTTCCCCGCAGCTTTCCGTAGCTGATCCATTTCGGCAGAGAAGAATGATAGGTTTGGGAAAACACCCACGACAGGCTGACCGAGGGATAACTGTACGAATTGTTGCCGGTGCCGTCTTTGTAGGTGAGGGCCGACGACCAGTCGTTTCGGAACGTGGCCTGCAAAAACAGTTGATCCTTGTAGCCAAAATCGGCACTGGCGTACAACGACCGGTACGCGCGCCGGGTTTTGATGCCCCCGGTAGAAGTCTGGGAAAGGATGGAATTGGCCAGGAAAAAGTTGCCGGGATAGGTCAGTCCGCCATTGGTTGACGAGTAATTGTAGGAAAGGTTGTAGTTCTGGGCTTCCCCACCAACGTAGCCGCTAAATTCCAGGTCTTTGGTAATCGGTTTATTCACAATGGCCATCCACTTCATGAACGTGGCCTGCTTGGTGGAGTGCCCCAGTCCGTATCGGCCGCCGGTAAAATTGATCCCGGTTCCCATTTCCTTGTCTTCATTTTTGGTATAGAGGTTATTGAAGTTGCCCTCGACCTGAAGTTTCAGCCAGTCGGTTACGGTACCGGTCAGCGCTACCCTTCCGCGGACCATCTGTTCGGTTTGCAGGTAATCATTTTCGAAGATGTTAAACCAGTATTCGGCGCCGGGCACTTTGTTGGGTTCGTTGGGATCGGCCGGGTTGCGTAAACCGCCATTGTAGCCGACGTAATTTTCCCGCTGCATCCAGTATTTGGTGTCGTAATTCCGCGGAAAGACCCAGATGTAGTTATTCAGGCCCAGCGCAGGTGGGTTTTTGCCGGTACTGGTCGTGTAGTCGGCGGTGACATCGGCCACCAGAAACTTGTTCAGATTCTGGGTTACCCGCAGATTGAAGGCATTTTTTTCTAACTCATTTTTATAGTTGATCCCCCGGCTTTTCACCCGGTTGTACGAAAACCGGAACGTCGAGCGTTCGCTACCGCCATCGATAGCGACATTGGTCAGATTACTCAGCCCGGTCTGAAAGGCATCGAGGTAATTATTGGGATAGGCCTGATAGGTCGTCGGTTTGCCGTTATAATCAATGACCTGCTGGCCCGCGAATCTCGGCCCCCAGTTCTCGAGTTCACGCCCAATCTGCCGGTCGATATACGGTTTACCGTCGCTATTGGTCGGGAATACTTTGGTGGTCCAGCTTTCGTCGGGTTTGTAGTTTGGTTCTCTCGTATCCGTAAAAAACGCCCCGACCGTTCCTCCGCCGTATTCGTTCTGGAAATCAGGCCCCCGGTAAGGCTGCTGCATAGTCACCGTTTGTGAAATACTGGCGCCGACTCCCTTGCGCTGGGTTCCTTTTTTGGTCGTCACCAGAATGACGCCGTTAATCGCCCGGGTGCCGTACAAAGCCGCGGCAGCCGACCCTTTCAAAACAGAAACGCTTTCGAAATCCTCCATATTCAGGTTCTTGAGCGCGTTTCCAAAGTCCCGGCCTTTGCTTTCATCATAAATGTCATTGTCCAGAATGACGCCATCAACCACAAAGATGGGCTGGTTGTTGGTCGAAAGGGTCGAATTACCCCGGATCAGAATCTTAGTATTGCCCGTCAAACCACCCGCGCCCTGATCGATCTGTACACCGGGAATGCGGCCCTGCAACGCGCTGATGGGACTTAATTCGTTGGTGGTGGCCATTTTGGATCCGGAAATTTCCGATACGGTATACCCCAACTGTTTCTTTTCCCGCTTCACGCCCAGGGCCGTCACCACCACCTCGTTCAGTTGCTGGTTATCTTCCTGTAAAGTTACGTCGATACTGCTGCGGTTGTTGATGGGTACTTCCTGTTTGGCAAACCCGATAAATGAGAAAACCAGGGTACCCGTAGCGGGTGCATTGATCGTATAATCACCCGTTCCATTCGACGTCGTTCCGTTCGTTGTCCCTTTTACGACAATGGAGATACCGACCAGTGCGGATTTGTCAGCAGCCGCAAGGACTTTACCGCTGACCTTGATGGTTTGGGCTAATCCGGGGGAGAGTATCCCTAAAATGGCGCATAGGCCCGCTATGCCCACCGTTTTGTGGTGAAATCGGAGAGGTGTTTTCATAAAAGTGTTACGTAGATGGTTTACTGAAAAGAATTAATTCACAATCACTTTACCTTTATCTCGCAGAAAGTACTATAGACCCTTTTAATTTATGTAAAATAAAAGGGTCTTATTTGTGGTATTCGTATACTATTTCAGAGGTCGATGCATTCAGGACAGTAATATATCAAAAAAGACCAGCCATTTGACTAGTCTTCCCTACTTTTCAGCAAACCAATTCAACGGGTCGTCATTCCATATGAAAAACGCGTTCCAATTGAATCGCCACCGGCGACTGATCGGGATTAGTATCCATTAGATCAGCCATATACGCCCACCAGCGTTTCATCACCGGCAGCGCCGGCAATTGATCGGCGGTATGGTTTTCCTCGCGTTTCTGTACGCCAAACAAAATGCCACTCGACCGGTCGAGGAAGATGGAATAATCCCGGATCCCGGCATCAGTCAACGCCTGCGACAATTCCGGCCAGATTTCGTCGTGCCGACGCCGGTATTCAGCCTCTACGCCGGGTTTGAGTTTCATGGTAAAAGCAATTTCCTGCATCTGAATTAAGATTTTAAAAGTCATTTTAACGACCAAAAACCAGAGGTTTTCGTAGCTGTTTCCCGCAACCGAACCGACGGGCGGTCGTGGGATCGTATTTTTTAATTTGGCGCAAACGATACGATTAGTAGATCATTCCCCGTCTAACCGTTTTTTAAGTGCCAGCGGCACGTCATGTTACTAGCAAATTGATGTTCTGATCACTCCCGGCGTGCCGGAGGTACGCAACTAAGCTGCTGATATTGCGTACCTCCGGCACGCCGGGAGTGATCAGAATACCCATTTGCTAGTAACATTGAACCCCTCCGGGGTCAATAATCTCATTTGTTTAATTTAACTCATAACCGCCCGGCACCCCGGCTCAGTCGTGGGCCAACAACGCGAAATCCGAGGTAATTTCAATGGTTTTAACCGTTTCATTTCCCCGAAACGACGGGCGTCAATAGCACCGGCCCGAGCAATCCGGATGCCAGCGGTTTCCATTTTTCGGCGGTAAAATTGCCATCTTCACCCCGGTTTTCCCGCAGTCGGGCCGACATATTGATGTTGTAAAACTTCTTCCAGTTGAGGTGTTCGCGGTCCATATCCGCAATCCGGTTGGCCATGCTGTTCGAGACAAAAACCGTCAGCGTATTGGTCGCTTTCAGTTGGTCTTTGGGAATAAAAACCTGATAGACCGGCCCAATCAAGGTCGCTATTTCTTTGCCATTCAACTGCACGCGGGCGCTTTCGGCCACTTTCCCCAGATTGAGCAGCCAGCCGTCGCCAGTTCCCTCCGGTTTTGGAAAAGCGATCGTGTAGGAGGCCGTTCCGGAAAACTTTTTCACGTCGTCGCCGTCCAGCTCCGTCCACGAACCAAGCTTATCGGTTACTTTTTTGGTGGGCAATTGCGGCCCGCCTTCCACGAAACTGATCGTCCACGTTCCCTGAATTTCCTGCCCCGCAGCAGCCGGTTTCAGATACGCATACGCCGGACCGCTGACGGCCGTTCGCGACGTTTCCAGAATGCAGGACTCGCCGGGAGCCAGTTGCAGATACACCTCCCCGACCCCGCCGGTTGTCCGAAACCGGGCCAGACCCAGCTTCTCCGTCATCGGGTTGTATAACGCCACCGACTTTGCAGCCACGCCGATCGGCACCCAGCCGTCGACGGCCTTGCTGCCCCCGTTGGCAATGAAATAATAATTCCCGTTTGCGTGGCTCCGGCGCACCAGTTGAAGCCCGGAATCGACCATTTTTTCGCGTTTGACGCCCGCAGCCGTCAGCAAAGCTTCCAGATCGTTCGACACCCAGAAAGCCCCTTTCCCAACCCGCGCTTTCTGCACGCCGTCTTCGGCATCCTCAAAGTTGATGGACGTAATCAGCGCATTGAACGCGTTCTGCCGAATGGCCAGTTTACCCCAGCCGGGTACATCCTGCGGCAACTCGTTGACGAAAACCACTTTTGACCCACTTTGCGCCAGTTTCATCAGTTGCTGAAGCGTTTCCAGCGGAATCAGTTGCGCTTCGGGGACCAGAATCGTCTGGTAGGCAACGCCCCCGGTTTGCAGTTTTCCGCCGACGGACGTTACCTTCATCAATTGTTTGTCCGATATAAAGTCAAAACCGTATCCTTTTTTCAGGAGCGCATTGGCGTGTTTCTCCACCGGCAAGCCTTTGAAACCGTGTTCGATGCCGTCGAAATGCTGGAGCAGTTCCCGGGCGGGCCGGGCGAAGGCATCGTAAATCGGCAGGTAAACCAGCACGTCGTTGTTTGGTTTTCCAGCCTGCATAAACGACTGGCAACGAGCCACATACTGATTCAACTTACCAAAATCCGTCCAGAAAGTATTGTTCGGATTGAAATGCACGGCGGCATAAAACAGCCAGCCGGGCCAGGCCGCATCCTGCGGGGAGTAGTTGGTGCCGTGGTAAAAGGTGTGGTTGACACCGCCGAGTAGAAACCGGTCCATATCCTTCTTGATATCGCTCAGCTTCGACAGGAAATGTTCGTTATCCCAGGTCGCCGACTCCGACGACGTCAGCTTTTTGCCCGTCACGTTGGCCGCCGAGGAGGCAAACTTGATCCGCAGCATCTCCGTGCCTTCGATCTCGGGAATGTCGGTGATGGCGTACAAATCCAGAATGTTGGCGGGCGATCCGTGCGCCTGGTTGCGGATGATCTTGCCTTTTCCCTTCGCCCACTCGCTCCAGGTTTTGGTGTAATTTTCGAGCAGCAGTTCCGAGATGGTTTCCCGGTAATCGGTCAGCACGCGCTGGTAGCGGTCATTTTTCCCTTTCGCAAAGAACGACACCAGCTGGTGCCGCAGGTCGTAGCCGCGCCGTTTCACAAATTCATCAAACAAAGCCGGGGTCCAGTTGCTTTCGCCCTGGGCGTCGTCCACTTCGTACGAATCGTTGAAAAACGCCCGGAGGTTTTTCAGGTCGTGTCCTTTGAAGGCCTGATCGAATTTTTGCAGATAATGTTGCGTGGCGGTTTTGGAAAAGTGGTCGATCACGTCGCCCTCGCCCCCCGGTCCGGCCCGCTCCACCATCTTGCCGTGCCAACCCTGAAAAACCGCATACAGAATCCAGGTCCCGTCCGGCGCCGTCCAGTTCAGTTTGCCCGAAGTGTCGACGTTCGTGGTCAGGTTGATGACCCGGCCCTGGTCCGAATACGCCATCAGCACAACCAGCGGCAGTGGCTTTTCGAACCGCACCTGATCGAACGCATGGCGTTGCAGATTCGGATTTTTCGCAATCGGTTCGACCAGCTGGCTGATGTCAATCTTTTCGCCCACCGTCCGGACCAGCGGTTTCTGGATGTAGGCAACGGGTTCGTTGAGCGTCTCCCCGCTTTTGAGGGTGAACGTCTTGTGAACGACGTATTTACAGGCATCTTCCGGCGTCACCCACGGTCCGCCAAACGGCCAGCCCGACGCCTGCGCCAGATCGACGCCCAGCCCCAGCCGACCGGCTTCCTTCAGTGTGTGGTCCAGCATCGTCATCCACTTCGGCGTCAGAAAGTCGATAAACTGCTTTTCTTCCCCTTTGACGCCATAAATGGGTGTAATTTCGACCCCGCCCAAACCGGCTTTCTGGTATTGGGTCATCAGGTTCGTCAGGTCTTTCGGATTCACGGCGCTGCCCATCCACCACCAGCGCGTCCAGGGTTTGGTCTGCTGCGTGACGGCTGGCCAGCGGGGTTGGGCAAGGAGGGCGTTGCTGAGGAGAAGTAAAAAAAGTAGTTTTTTCATGTGTTTTAAAGGGCTATTTCGCGGAGATCAGCGGAGAAAAAGGGAGTCTAGCAGAGTAAAAAAGTTAAAGAAGAATCTTCGCTTAACTCCTTTTTTCTCCGCTAACCTCCGTGAAATAACTTCAATTTCTCTTTACCACGTCAGTTTATACAACGAAACACCCTGCCGGGGCAGGTCGGTTTTCAGCCGGACGGTACCATTTGTAACGGCCACCGGTGCGGGCGCATCGAGTTGGGCCAGCTTCCCGGCTTTTTCCAGCGTCGCAACCTGCTCTGGTGTCGGTTTTTGTGGTGACCCCATTTTTAGCCAGACCGCGTACGAATTGCTATGGTCTTCGTCGATCCGGTAATGCGTGACGGTCACCTGTTTAGTGGGTAAGCCCCTGATGGCCAGATCGACCGCCGAAGCGGGGGCCGGAATATTATCGTCGTGGTAATTCCAGATCATCACGGCAGCCGTGTTGGAAGCCGTATCGCGTGTTGCCAGCGCATTGACATCCGGTTCGGCCCGCCGAACGCTGGAGTCGCGAATTGCCATCGTATGATACGCCAGGTTACCGGTTACGTCCACCCGGTTTCCGCGCATCATGCCGTACATCCGAAACACGTTCAGCACCGGTTTGTCGACGCCGTTGGTGGCCAGATCGCGAAACCCGTAAAACCAGGGCTGGTCTTCAAACTCGAACGACCACGAAACCGCGCCTTTCAGATTGACCTGATGCGCATCAGCCAGTTCGTATTTCCGGGCAAACGCGGCCGCTGTGTAACTCGAATACATCGTCCCGTTGCGGTACGCATTTTCCGGATTGGTTTGCATCCCGCAAGCCGCGCAGCCTTCCGGGTCCGACTCGCCGATGATGATGGGGAGTTTGCTGAATTCGGGATAGGACGCCACAATCTGAAAACCGCTGGAAATGTCGCGCAGTTGCGTTCCCAGATTCATCCGAACGTGGCCATCCACCAGCCGGGGAGCGCCCTTGGCGTGAAAAGCCACAAAATCGAGGGGCGAACCGGTTTTGCCGGTGACGTAATTTTTCCCGCTCCGGCAATGCTCCAGAAAGGCTTTCAGAAACGTCGCCCCTCGTTTTCCCTGCGGCCCCGTAACGTGCGGACCGCCTACTTTGGCCGTCGGCAGGGCCCGCCGAACGGCGTCCATCGAGTAGTCGTAGAGCTTGTGGTATTCTTCGGTGGTGCCGCCCCAATAAGGACTGTCCGGTTCGTTCCACATCTCCCAATACCAGCTTTCCACTTCCTTTTTGCCGTACCGCTTCACCGAATGGCTGACCCACTGGTAGATCAGTTCCGCCCATTTCCGGTAGTCTTTCGGCGGATACCGCCAGCCGGTGTAAATCTTGTCGTAGGGTTGTCCGGGTTGCCAGTCGTGCCCGTAGGGTTGCGGTTTGGACGATAGCGCTTCCGGCATGAAACCAATCTGCGCCATCGGCTTCATTTTTCGTTCGATGTACGTATCGAAAATCCTGTCGATAATCGTCCAGTCGTAAACCGGTTTTCCTTTGGCATCTTCCGTATAGGCGTTGGTCGACCCCCATTTCAGGGCCGGTTTTCCGTCGCCGGTCACCAGCAGGCTGTGTGCCCGGACATACACCGGAACGGGGCTCAGTTCGGCCAGTTCAGACAGCAGTTTTTTACCGTCTTTCATGTACGTATAATTCGGCTCGTCGTAGCCAAACCACGCCCAGATCGGCTCCATCTTGCCTTTTGCCTTGTTCAGATCGACTTGAATCGAAACCGGTGGCGGGGGCGTCGGGATAATCCGCAGAGCTTCTTTATAATCGATGTATTGCTCCAGATCCCGCAGCGCGATGACCTTGTAGTTGTTGTCGTGCAGGTATTTCAGGTAGGCCTCGAAAATAGCCGGGGGCGTGGTCACCCAGTCGTGGGCATAATCGGGAACACCGTGGATGGTGACCACGACAATTTTGCCGTTTTTAGCTTCCTGAAAAGCCTTGAAAATGCGCTCCTTGTCAAAATTATTGGGTTCGGTCGTGCTGAAACTAGGAATCAGGTAGGGATAATCGGTCGTCGGATCGTACGCCTTTGCGCCCCCCACGCGGGCAAACTGGTAGTTTTTTTCTTTCAGAACCTCAAACGCAATGGGATTGGTACCGTAACCGGGATACGCAAACGTTGTCAGGGGCCGATTGATGCCGTAGGTCTTGCAGCGGGCTTCGAGCGAATCGAGTTGCGCCCTGAACTGCGGTTTTGACAATTTAGCCACATTGCTGTGCGTCAGCGTGTGATTGGCCACTTCAAAACCCATCCGGTCCAGCTCTCGAATCTGCTCCCAGCTCATGTATTTCTGCTTATCGGCAAAATCGGGCGGGAATTCGCAGACGTAAAACGTGCCGCCAAAACCGTATTTTTTGAGCAGGGGCGCCACCACCGTCGCGTGGGTGACAGGGGCATCGTCAAACGTCAAAACCACGAGTTTGTCCGGAATCGGTTTCCGAATAATTTGCGCGTCAACTACCGTCAAAAACCTGATGATCAGAAGAATGACAATGCCGAGTTGTTTCATTGAAGAAAAAAATAGTTGAAGGAAACAGCGGAACAGATCGCTCTTTTATTTCTCAGATACCGCGTTTTCAGTTATCGCTCGCGTGTCGCGAGTGACTTGTATCCAAAGGGCCTCCGGCCCGTACCTCATCAAGTAAAACCATATCCCCTGACAGATAGGATTCGGGCCGGAGGCCCTTTGAATACAAGTCACTCGCGAGCGACAACAACCGTCGTGAGTGACAACAACCGTCAGCCACCGCGACCTGAAAACCGTATACCGAATCCCGTCAGGCTACCGGTGTCACCGGCGTACTTTTACTGGAAAGTTCAATCAGTTTGTAGCGGGGAACGAGTAGGTGCATGACAAGCCACGCAAGCAGATACCCGAAACCGCAAATCAGGAACATGATGTAATAGCCCGTTTCCAGATGCCCAAGCGCCTTGTAATGGTCAAACAGTTTTCCCGCCAGGGTAGAAATCAGCATACCGCCCAAACCGCCCGCCATACCGCCAATCCCGATGACGGAGGCCACCGCTTTTTTGGGAAACATATCCGAAACCGTCGTGAAAATATTGGCACTCCAGGCCTGGTGGGCGGAGGTAGCAAACCCGATGCTCAACACGGCAAACCACATGCCCATGCTGCCGAGGTACTGAATAAACACGGCAGGAACCGCACAAATGGCATAAATCAGCATGGACGTTTTCCGGGCACGGAAAACCGGAAACCCTTTCCGGATCAGATTCAAGGGCAACCAGCCGCCAAAAATACTGCCGATACTCGCAATGGTATACACCACCGCCACAGGCAGCGACGCATCCCGACCGGCCAAACCGTACTCCGCTTTCAGGAACGCCGGTAACCAGAACAGGTAAAACCACCAGATGGGATCGGTGAGCATTTTCCCGATGACGAACGCCCACGTTTGGCGAAACGTCAGCAGCTTGGTCCAGGAAACTTTTTCGGTGGACGTCTGATCTTCGGTTTGCTCGTCTTTGTCGCTATTGATGTATTCGAGTTCTTCTTTCGATACTTTTTTATGTTTGGCGGGCGTGTCGTAAATCGTGATCCACAAAGCCAGCCAGATAAATCCGACGGCACCCGTCAGAATAAAGGCCCATTGCCAGCCCCAAAACTCGGCGATGTATGGAACGGAAAGCGGAGCCAGAATAGCGCCGACGTTGGTTCCGGAATTGAAAATACCGGTAGCCAGCGCGCGTTCTTTTTTGGGAAACCATTCGGCAATGGTCTTAACAGCCGCCGGAAAGTTTCCGGACTCGCTCAAACCCAACCCCGCCCGGGCAAAGCCAAATCCAAGCGTCGTTTTGGCAAATGCCGTCAGAACTCCGACGATACTCCAGGCTGTCAGCGAAATCGTATAGCCAATTTTGGTCCCGAATTTATCGACTAACCGCCCCACACCCAGCATACCGAATGCGTAGGCCAATTGGAAAACGGAAACCAGATTGGCATAGTCGGTTTCCGTCCAGTTAAAATCTTTCTCCAGATCGCCTTTCAGCAAGCTGATGACAACCCGATCCAGGTAATTGATCGTCGTTGCAAAAAACACCAGACCACAAATCGTCCAGCGGTACCTTCCAATGGCTTTATTCATGAGAAAAAAGAGTAATAGTCAGCTATAGAAAGCAGGTGGTGGTGGTTATCTACTTTGAAAAGTTGTATCGCGGAGTTGAGCGGAGAAAAAGGGAGGTAAGCAGAGGTTTTTTTATAAACTCTGCGAAACTCTTCTTTTCTCCGCTCAACTCCGCGATACAACTTTTAAACTCTCATACCGTTTTGCGATACCGCCACGACGCCAGCAGCAGCAGTCCGATGGCCATGCCCGCCAATACAAAAAACGGACGGCTGACATCCCGGAACGTACTGCCTTTCAGCATCACATTCCGGCCTACTTCAATGATGTATTTCAGCGGGTTCAGGATGTTGAGCCACTGCGCCCATTCGGGCATGTTTTCCGTCGACGCAAACAACCCGCTCAGCAGAATGAAGAGGACCAACAGGAAGAAAGACACAAACAACGCCTGCTGCTGGTTGTCGGCCAGGGTCGAAATCAGCAGCCCCAGCCCCACGCACAAAATCAGAAACAGGAGGGCGAAAACGTACATCAGCGCCACACTGCCTTCGATACGGATCTGAAATAAAAACCGGCCCAGCAGCAAGCCGACCGTAAACAACACCAGGCCGATCAGCACGAACGGAATCGACTTGCCCAGAATGAATTCGTGCTTGCGGATGGGCGTCACGTTCAACTGTTCCATCGTTCCGATTTCCTTTTCCCGCACAATGTTGAGCGCCGAAACCAGACCGCCCACCAGAATCAGCAGTTCGAACAGAACACCCGGCACCATGAACGTTTTGTATTCCAGTTTCGGGTTGTACCAATACTGGTTTTCAATGTCTAACGCCGGGATCGTTCCGGGTGCAACGGCGCTGGTTTCGGCCCGGATATCGGCGTTGAAATCCCGGATGATGGCCGTCGCGTAGCCATTGGCAATCCCGGCTTTGGACCCGTCGATGGCGTTGAGCAGCAATTGAACCGAGGTGTTGCCTTCTTTCGCCAGATCGCGTTCAAAATGGGGCGGAATCACCAGAACCAGGTCGGCATCACCCGCCAGCAAGGTTTGCCGCGCCTGTTTATCGCTGGCTAAATAACCGGTCATTCTGAAATTGTCCAGGTACCGAAACTTGCCGACCAGCCGCTGCGAATACGTCGTATGATCGCCATCGACGACGGCAATGTTCAGGTTTTTGACCTCGTAATTGGCCGCGTACGACAGCAGAATCAACTGCATGATCGGGGCAGCCAGCATGATTCGGAGCAATACCGGATTTCGGCGGAGTTGCTGGATTTCCTTTTCAACCATGTAGCGAATCCGGTTCATGACAGGCGGGTTTTTAAGTTGCGCAAGCTCAATCCCATGAATAAAATCGACATCCCGATCAGCACCAGTGTCGGTTGCCAGAGATACCGCAATCCGGCCCCTTTGATCATGATGCCTTTGACGATGTTGATAAAATATTTCGCCGGAATGAGGTTGGAAACGATCTGAAGCGGTTTGGGCATGCTCTCAATCGGAAAGATGAACCCCGACAGAAAAATGGTCGGCAGCAACATCGCCATCAGCGAGGCAAACATGGCAACCAGCTGGGTATCAACGATGGACGAAATGAAAATCCCGATCGATAACGCCAGAAAAATAAACAGCAGCGTCTCGGCCAGTAACAGCAAAAGACTCCCATTCAGCGGCACTTTCAACACAAAAACACCGAGCGCAATGATGATGCAGCCGTTCAGAAACGACAACAGCAGGTACGGCACGACTTTCCCCAGCAAAATCTGGCCCTGACTCAATGGCGACACCATCAGTACTTCCAGCGTACCCGTTTCGCGTTCGCGGGCGATGGTCACGGAGGTCATCAGGGCCGACACCAGCAGCAAAACCATCGCCATGACGCCCGGCACGAAAACGAACGCACCTTTGAGTTCGGGGTTGAAAACCATGCGGCTGCGGACGTCGATGGTCAACGGCGGCCGGGCGTCGGGATTCCGTTCGGCGGTATAATCCCGGATGATGGCGGTGGCGTAATTGGTCAGGCTGATGGCAGTATTTTGCTCCGTGGCATCGGCCAGCAACTGGATCTGTGCGCTGCGACCGTGTTCGTAGTTTTCCGTAAAACCGGCCGGAAAGACGACCGCCAGTTTGATCGTCCCTTTCCGAAAAGCACGCTCAATGTCGCTGTTCGAGCGGAGGTTTTCCCGCAACTGAAAATACCCCGAAGCCAGCAATTTATTGGTAATCTGTTGCGTATGCGGGCTTTTGTCGTTGTCGAGAACGGCGATTCCCGCGTTTTTGATCTCGTTCGTCAGCGCAAAACCGAACAGCAATACCTGCACCAGTGGCAGGCCGAACAGGATCAGCAACGTCCGGCGGTCGCGCAGAATGTGGAAAAATTCTTTTTTTACAAAAGCGATGAAGCGGTTCATAAGTGTTTGTTTTCGGTGGCTTTAATGTACCCAAGGACTTTAGTCCGTGAGACCTGACCACTAAGTGAACATTTAAAATGATCCGGATCTCATGGACTAAAGTCCGTGGGTACGCGGCAGCCTACCGTAAACCGAATACCGTAAACCGTAAACTTTATTTTGTTGACGTTCCTCTCGCCAGAATCTGGAAAACCGCATCCATCGAATCCACGCCGTAGGCGGTTTTCAATCCCGCCGGGGTGTCAAGGGCTTTCATTTTGCCGTCGACCATGATCGAAACGCGGTTGCAGTATTCCGCTTCGTCCATGTAGTGCGTGGTGACAAAAACCGTCGTGCCGTTGTGGGCCGCTTCGTAGATCAGGTCCCAGAACTGCCGGCGCGTAATGGGATCTACGCCCCCGGTTGGTTCATCCAGAAACACAATTTTCGGTTCGTGAATCAGGGCCACCGAAAACGCCAGTTTCTGTTTCCAGCCCAGGGGTAGCGAAGCCACCAGCGAATCGGCAACCGACTCAATCCCCAGTTTCTGCAAAATCTGATCGGTTTTTGTGGGAATGTCCGCCCGACGCAAGCCGTAGATGCCGCCGTAAAACCGGATGTTTTCGCGAACCGTCAAATCTTCGTAAAGTGAAAACCGCTGACTCATGTAGCCAATGTTCTGCTTGATCTTTTCGGACTGGCGATAGACATCAAAACCGGCCACGGTCGCTTCGCCCGACGACGGTTTCAGCAATCCGCACAGCATTCGCATGGCCGTGGTTTTTCCGGCCCCATTAGCGCCCAGAAAGCCAAAAATCTCGCCCTGATTAACGTCGAACGTAATGGCGTCGGTGGCAATGAAACTGCCGAATTTCCGGGTCAACTGGTTGGTACTGACTGCTTTCTCCATACTCGTCAAGCCGTTGGCTGCGTTTGGGTCATCAACGCCATAAAGGTGTCTTCGATGCCCGGTTGAATGGAATGGATTTCGATAGTCCGGTGGTTTTTTTCCCGCAAATACCGCCCGATTTGCTCTTCCGTTACGGCAGCCGACTTCACGGTCAGGTGCAGAAATTCACCGAACGCGTAACAGGATTCCGTAAACGGGGCCAGCCGCAGATCGTGAATTAACGAATACGTATCCGCAGCCCGAACGGCGTACAGACGCTTTTTAAAGCGTCTCGTGATGGCCAACGGCGTATCGACCGCCAGCACGGTACCGGTTTGCATAAACGCCACCCGGTCGCAGCGGCTGGCTTCGTCCATGTACGGCGTCGAAACCAGGGTTGTCAGGCCGCGCTCGTTGAGTTGGCGGAGCATATCCCAGAATTCCTTGCGGGAAACCGCATCAACGCCGGTGGTCGGTTCATCCAGAAACAGCACGTCGGGCTTGTGAATCAGCGCACAACACAATGCCAGTTTCTGTTTCATGCCCCCGGAAAGTTGCCCGGCCCGGCGGTTTTTGAACGGCTCCAACTGGGCATAAATCTCCTGAATCAGGTGGTAATTCTGCCGGATCGTCGTGCCAAAAACCGTAGCGAAAAAAGCCAGATTTTCCTGAACGCTTAAGTCAGGATACAACGAAAACCGCCCCGGCATGTACCCCACCAACTTTCGCAACGTCTTATAATCCTTGACCACATCGTACCCCGCCACCGTCGCCCGCCCGGTGTCGGGCAGCAACAGCGTTACCAGAATCTTGAAAAGCGTGGTTTTTCCCGCTCCGTCCGGCCCGATCAGCCCGAACAGTTCGCCCGGTTTGATCGAAAGGGAGACGTCAGAAACCGCCGGAATAGCCCCGTACGATTTCGAGACGTTTTCAATGATGATTGCATCCATATAGTAGTTTCTCAGTTTAAAGTTCGTGGTTTATAGTTGCAGATGCATACCTACGGACCGCCCGGCACTACGCGCTAGCAACTATAAACCATAAATTATAAACCCACTATAACTTAACTTCCCCCGGCATGCCGATCTTCAACCCGCCGTCGTTTTTTACCAGAACTTTCAGCGCATAAACCAGATTGACGCGTTCGTCTTTCGTCTGGATTACCTTGGGCGTAAACTCCGCTTTGCTCGAAACCCAGGTCACCGTTCCGGCGTATTCCTTGAACTGATCGTTAGGCGCATCAACCAATACCTTCACTTTTTGCCCGGTTTTGACCCGCACGAGTTGGTCGCCACTGATGTAAGCCCGGAGCGTAATCCGGTCCAGATCAGCAACTTTGTACAGCGGTTTTCCGTAACTGGCGACCTCGCCGGGTTCGGCAAACTTGACGGTGACCGTGCCCGTCGCGGGGTTTACGATGGTTGCTTTTTTGATCTGGTCGTCGATCTGCCGGATTTGCTCTTCCAGGGGGGCTTCTTCCGAAAGTGTCCCGCTCCGTTGCGTCGTCAGGGCCGATTGCTGGGCTGCGCGCTGCTGGCGAATCAGGGCAATCTGCCGTTCGATGACGTCGATCTGGGCAACGATATCGTCCAGTTGCTTGGTCGGAGCGGCTCCGGCGGCAATCAGGTTTTGGGTGCGGATTTTCTCGCGCTGCAACGTCTTCAGTTGTTGTTCCTGAACGGCGATCTGTTGCTCAAACGGCGACAATTGCGCCTGGATGTTTGGGGAGCGGCTGGAAACCGCCCGGCGACTGGCCAGCAACTGCGATTTTCGAAGCTGGAGTTGCAGCGGATCGATTTGCCCGACGGTTTGCCCGGCTCTCAGCGTCTGGCCCTCCTCAACCGTCAGCGTTTGCAACGCGCCGGTTGCCTCGGCCGACACGACGGTTTCAACGGCTTCAAAATTGCCGTAGGCGTCCGACTGCGGCTCGGTTTCGCAAGCCATCAAACCAACCGATAAAATACTGATAATCAGACTATTTTTCATGGAGATAAAGATCAAATAGGGGTTAATTTCCGGTCAGCGTACGGTATTGAACCTTTGCCAGCAGCAATTGTAATTCGTGCGTTTTCTGATTCAAAAGCGCCTGGCTTTCGGCGTTCAGTTCGGAGGTATAATCGCGCGCGGCCAACGTTCCGTTGTCGAGTTGTACGCTGGCGGTTTGCCGGATTTTCGAGCGCAAGGCGCTGATCTCCTGATCTTTTTCCAGCAAAGCGACAATGCGGTCGATTTCGGTTTGCTGCTGCCGAAGCTGGAGCGCCAGATTCCGGTCGAACACGTTTTGCTGAACGCCGATTTGCTCCCGGTTGAGGGCCAGAACCGTGCGGTCGTTGCGCAGCGTGTAGGCCGACGACAGATTCCAGCTCAGCCGGATGCCGCCGATAAAAAAGCCCCGAAAGTCGTTGTTGAGAAAATTGAGCGCCGGTCGGCCCGCTCCACCCTGGGCAAAGGCGCTCAGCCGGGGTTGCAGGCGGTTGTTGATGAGCCGCAGTTGCGCATCGAGCAACGTCCGCTGCGTGTCAAAGAGTTTTTGCTCCGGGCGGTTCACAACCAGATTGGCCACAGCGGTCTGGGCTTCCTCTACGACCAGCCGCGTGCTGTCCATAATCGGAACCCCCGTCAGCATAGCGAGTTGGTCGCGCAGACCCCGGCGTGTGGCCGCCAGTTGTCCCAGTTGCTGCTCGGCGTTCAGCACTTCGGCGCGTAACACATCCACACTCCCGGTAGCAATGGTTCCAAAACGAACCCCGGCTTCGGCCTTGACGATGCGGTTTTGCAGTTCTTCCAGCCGGATTCGGGTCAGGCGGGCAGTTTCATCGGTCAGCAAACTGTTCAGAAAATAGGCGTTGACCTGATCTTTGAGCCGGTTTTGGTCCACGGCCACCTGCTGCAAACTCACTGCCGTGCCAGCCCGCTGCACCTGCTTTTGAAGCGTCGTCTGCTGGCCATCATACAGCGCGTAACTCACATCCGCCGTCAGTTTGTACTGGTCTTTGCTCAGTTGCGGAATGGGAACGTTGGGCAGTTCGATGGGCAGTTTCGTCACTTCCGATTGCCAGCTGGCCTGCCCATTGACACCCACCTGCGGAAGCCGCCGGTTTTTTTCCAGATTGGCCACGTTCAGTTCTCCGGTTTGCCGCACAATTTCCCGCTGTCGGCTCAACGGATCGTTGGCAAGGGCGGCCGCATAACACTGCTCCAACGTCACCACGGACTGAGCCTGCGCCGACCCGACCAGCAGCAGTCCAAGGACAAATTTGAGTACCGGTTTCATAAAATTGCCATTAAAAGTTTATTCTAAAAACATATTCTAAAAAATCATTTAACAACTAGTCAAAAAAATATCAGACAGGTTTCAGGTACGCCATGATGGTCTCGAAAATGATTACCTTCCGTTCTTCCAGAAAATTCCGGTACGCTGCATCGTCCATGCCACCGATGTAGCTAACGATCGGCTTGGCCATAAACGGGAAGATCAGACTCCCCAGCATCGTTACAATGAGCTGAAGCGGTTTTACTTTCCGAATCGTACCCTTCTCCCCTTCCAGTTGGAGCTGTTTCGTAAAATAAGCCGACTCAATAATGCCTTTGACATTCAGTTTTTCAAAAATTTCACTGCTATCTTTCTGAAGTTCAGCCAGTACAAAAACCGGAACGTGCGGGTTAGCGTGCAGAAAATCGGTGTAATTATCGACAACCTTCCACACTTTTATTTCCAGCGGCACTTCTTCATTCAGAACAGAGACAATGCGTCCCAGAAAAGAACCCATCGTTTCCAGCAGAATTCCCTGAAAAAGTTGCTCCTTGCTTCGGAAATAATAATTT
Source organism: Larkinella knui (assembly GCF_003858645.1). GTDB lineage: Bacteria > Bacteroidota > Bacteroidia > Cytophagales > Spirosomataceae > Larkinella > Larkinella knui. The sequence goes on from NZ_RQJP01000002.1 coordinate 355,550, forward strand.
ACCATCGCCATGGTGATATTGGCTTCTTCGGCAATGTGACGCAATTTGGTCCCGTCAAATCCGCGTTCCAGAAAAACTTTCTTGGCGGCTTCCTTGATCTTCTGCTCGGTATTCTGCTCGCTCGGTTTCGGTTTCATCGAAACAAAAGTAATAAGCAAGTTGATTTGTTAAAAAGTTTTTTAATAAATATTTTTAACTAGTTATTTCGCGGAGATGAGTGGAGAAATAAAAAAGTTAAGCGGAAGGTGATAAAAAACTCTGCTTAACTCTTTTTTCTCTGCTCATCTCCGCGAAATAACCCTTACTTTCGGGCTTGCACCAGTAGCCAGGCAGCCAGTTCTTTACTCGCTTTGTAGTTTTGGTAGACCATCGGAATGATCCGGCCGTCGGTGTATTCATTGTAGAGCCACGGATCGCCGACGGCAAAAACCGTTCCTTTGCCAACTTTAGCAACCGCCATGATGGCGTCGTCCTCTTCTGAAACCAGGGCTCTGGCCGGCGACTTCAAATCGAGCGTTGCCAGTTCCTTGATATAAACCGCCTTTGTTTCCCTAAAAACCGGATTGCTGGCCGGAATGGTCACTTTGCCCTGCTCCCAGTTTTTCCCTTTCACCATGTTGCGGTTTTTATCGGTAAACCGGATGCCAAACGTCTGCGCCAGTTCATTGAAGTGCCTGGTTTCGCAATTGGACGTATCATTGGCCATCATTACCAGAACGCCACCGGCTTTTACCCACTCGTTAATTGCCTTGATATCAGCGTCCTGAATATAATTCGGTTTGGCGGTTTCTTTCGGTGAGTCGGGATCGACGATGATATAAACGTCGATGCCTTTCAACGATTCGGCAGTCGGCGCGGTCCGCACCGGCACGGTTTTGGCCCCCAGCTCGCGGAACGTATTGCCCCAATGCCAGAAACCCGAGTGCATCCGGTCTTCCCAGGTATAGTGAAACTGCTCGGTCTGTCCGAGAAGATCTTTGCGGAATTCGTGGTTGAAATGGTAATCGACGGCCACGGTTTTGCCGGCACCAATCGCCAGTTCCGGGGCAATTTCCATTTCCAGACTCGCCATGATGAACGGCCCAACGCCCTTGAGGTCATTTTTGCGAATGGGTTCGCTGAGGTAGTACTCGTAACTGCCGTCGCGGTAGGGCGTGCCGCCCAAACCACCCACGCTGACCGTTCCGTTGAGGCTGATCGTCCCGTTCGGATCTTCTTCAATGAAGTTTTTCAGAATGCCCCGGTAGCCTTTCTGCGCCGACGCCAGGAACGACTTATCCAGATACCCCATCCGGACGGCTTTAGCCAGCGTATACACGAACATGCACGACGCCGAAGCCTCGATGTAATTGCCTTTCCGCGTTCCCTGATTGGTCATCTGGTACCAGCAACCGGTTTTCGGGTCCTGGTAGTTCACTAGGGGCGTTGCCAGCCGTTGCAGGTAGTTCACCAGACTGGCGCGTTGCGGGTGGTTTTCGGGAAAATATTCCAGCACATCGACCAGCGCCATGCCGTACCAGCCAATCGACCGGCCCCAGAAATTTGGCGACTGCCCGGTTTCCGGATTCGCCCATTTCTGCTCCCGGCTTTCGTCGTAACCGTGATAGAGCAACCCGGTTTTGCTGTCCACGAGGTGTTTTTCGATCAACGCGAACTGCCTGGCAATGTCATCGAAGTTTGCAGGCTGGTTAAAAACCCGGCTGAATTCGGCGTAGAACGGTTCGGCCATAAACAACCCGTCGAGCCACATCTGATTCGGGTAGCGACCTTTGTGCCAGAAACCGCCTTCTTTCGTGCGCGGCTGTTTCGCCAGTTGGTCGCGCAACAGAAAAGCCGCCTTCTGAAACTTTTCCCTGCCCGGCAGCGACTGCTGGGCCAGCATCAACAGCACCCGCCCGGTGGTGACATTGTCGATGTTGAACTCGTCCATTTGATAGGTCCGGATGCTGCCGTCTTCGCGCACAAACTGGTTGATGTCGTTCAACGTATAGGTAAAGTATTTGCTGTCGCCGGTGCGGTACCACACCCGCTCGAAAGCTTTCAGAACCAGTCCCTGCTCATAATCCCAGCGGGCGGTTTTGCGGTCGCCAATCAGAATCGAATCCTTATGCCACGTCATGAACGAGTCGGCCATGCGCTGGGAATACGGTTTTTGTTGGGCAATGGCGCAGGTAGTTAAGAGGATCAGAAATAGAGATTTCATGATATGTTAAAAAGAGTTGTTACGCGGAGCTGAGCGGAGAAATATAGAGCTAAACAGAATTTTTTATCTTCTCCGCTTAACTCTACATTTCTCCGCTCAACTCCGCGTAACAACTTAAAGTAAATTCTACGACTTTCTACCAATTCGAACGGATGTTAATTTGGCCGTTTCGTCAGAAAGTCAGTACTTACTTAAGCCTCTTTCCCATCCACGGTATGCCAACGATTTCGACACCCGAGAAGCCCCATCAGGTTCCAATTGATCAGCTGCTTAAAGCCCTGAACACCAATCCTAAAACAGGCCTGACAGCCGACGAAGCCAAAAACCGGTACGACGAATTTGGACCGAATGCGCTTCAGGAAGTCAAACTGGAAAGTCCGCTGACCATTCTCCTGCGGCAGTTTACCGGCGTCATTGTCTACATTCTGGCGGCTGCGGCCGGTATTTCGTTTTTCCTGGGCGAAACCGTCGAAGGCTTTGCCATCATTGCGGTTTTGCTGGTCAATGCCGTGACCGGTTTTTTGCTGGAATGGAACGCCCGGCAGTCGATGGATGCGCTGCGAAAAATGGACACCACGCCCGCGCGGGTGCTGCGCGACGGACGCATTCGGGAAATTTCGTCGGAAGAAGTGACCGTTGGCGATGTGCTGGTCGTGGAAGCCGGTGATCTGGTTGCTGCCGACGGCAATCTGCTCGAAGTCAGCCAGTTACAAATCGACGAATCGGCCTTGACGGGGGAATCGCTGCCCGTTGACAAAAATACGGAAATACCGCCCGACGAATCCCCGCTGGGCGATCAGCACAACCGCTTGTTCAAGGGAACACCGGTGACGGCGGGCAATGGCCGGGCGGTGGTGACGGGCATCGGGCAGCAAACGGAACTGGGCAAAATTGCTACGATGGTGAAGGACGCCAAACGGTCGGCCACGCCGTTGGAAGCCAAACTGGATGCGCTGGCGAAAGTGTTGATCTGGGTGACGGTCGGGCTGGCCGCTTTGTTTCTGGTGGTCGGGTTATTCCGGAAAGAAGAGCCCTTCCGGCTGATCGAAACGGCCCTGGCGCTGGCCATTGCGGCTATTCCGGAAGGCATGTCGGTGGTAGCCACCATTGCGCTGGCGTATGGGATGCTGCGGTTGGCGGAGAAGAAAGTGATCGTCAAACGGCTGTCGGCGGTGGAGACGCTGGGCGGTACCAACGTTATTTTTACGGACAAAACCGGCACCTTGACCCAAAACCGCATCGAAGTCAATACGCTCCAATTGCCGGATGCAAACGCCGAAATTGAGGTAGATGCCGAGGCTGGAAAACTAACTATTATAGCTGGAAACCTGTCGGTTATAGAATCCGATGCGTATCAGCAACTGATCCGGGTGGGCGTTCTTTGTAACAATGCGGATTATGATAGTGTGGAGGGAAAACCCAAAGAAGTGGGTGATCCGGTGGAAGTTTCGTTGCTCAAATTTGCGATTGCCGCTGGTCACTCTCCTGATCAAATCATCACAAACTTTCCGCGCAAAGCCGAGCAAGCCTTTAGCTCCGACACCCGGATTATGGGAACGCTCCACACCCACGAAGGCGGTTATTTTGTGGCCGTGAAAGGCGCGGCAGAAGAAGTGCTGGAACGCTGCCAGTCGCTCAGCGAAAAAGACCGGAAGGCGTATTATGACATTTCCGAGAAAATGGCCGTCGACGGGTTGCGAACGCTGGCGTTTGCTTTTCGGGAAACCAGCGAAAAACCCGGTGACAACTTTACCGATGGCGACCTGACCTACATAGGTCTGATCGGTTTTCTCGACCCTCCGCGCACCGAAGTAACCCCCGCGCTCAAAGCCTGCCGGGCCGCCGGAATCAAGGTCATCATGGTGACCGGCGATCACCCCGCGACGGCCCTGACGATTGCGTCCAAAGTGAACCTGATCGAACCCGGCGAAGAAATGGTCATGACGGGCAAAGACCTCAAACCGCTGGATCAACTGACCGAAGCCGATAAAACGAAGCTGCTGGCGTGCCGGGTCTTCGCCCGCGTGAGCCCGGCGCAGAAGCTGGATATGATCGACCTGTACCAGCAGCAGGGCGACATTGTGGGCATGACCGGCGACGGCGTCAACGATGCGCCGGCGCTGAAGAAGTCGGACATCGGGATTGCCATGGGATTGCGGGGGACGCAGGTGGCCGCCGAAACCGCCGATATGGTGCTGAAAGACGATTCGTTTGCTTCTATTGTTTCGGCTATTGCGCAGGGGCGGGTCATTTTCGAGAACATCCGCAAGTTCGTGCTTTTCCTGCTGTCGTGTAATCTGAGTGAGATTTTCGTGGTGACGTTTGCGGGATTTCTGAACGTCGGCAATCCGTTGCTGCCCTTGCAGATTCTGTTCATCAACATTGTAACCGACGTGTTTCCGGCCCTGGCGCTGGGCGTAGGTCGCGAGAATTCGAGCCTGATGCAGCAGCCGCCCCGCGATCCTAAAACGCCCATTATGGATGGTTACGACTGGCGAATGGTGGTTTTTTACGCCCTGGCTATGACGGCGTCAGTGCTGGGAGCCTACTGGCTCGGCACCCGCGAACTGGGTCTGACGGCAAAGGAAGGCAACAACCTGACGTTCTACGCACTGTCGTTTGCGCAGTTGATGCACGTTTTCAACCTGCGGTCCGGCCGCTCGTTTTTTGTCAACGAGATTACCCGAAACCTTTACATCTGGTATGCCCTGCTGCTCTGTCTCCTGATTTTAGCGTTGACCTATTACATACCGTTTTTACACAAAGTGCTTAGCATTCAGCCGATGACAACTACCGAACTTTGGCTTATTCTGGCCGCTGGTTTTGCGCCCGTTTTGCTGGTTCAGATCGTGAAGGGTATAATTCGGCTGGGGAAATGACTAGTTTGCCCGGAAGGGTTCACAGTTAATGGCAAAGAAATCTTATTATGCCTGGTCCTGAGATTAGGACGCTCTTCCGGAGCTTGCCGGTTACAAAAGCCGGGATGTTGCTATCAACCTGTGGCTCCTCCGGAGCCCCGTAAAATCCCGGTGTTCGGCCCATTTTACCCCGGAGGGGTTTCCTGTTGATAGAACAGAAAGCTCAGGATACCACGCAAGCTCCGGAGGAGCGTTCTGAGATTAGGCCGCTCCTCCGGAGCTTGCATGGTTACGAGAACCGGGATGTTACTATTATCATGTGGCTCCTCCGGAGCCGGACAAGATTCCGTTGTTCGATTGCTTTACCCCCGGAGTGCCGGACAAGACCCGGTGTTCGGCCCATTTTACCCCGGAGGGGTTTCCTGTTACTAGCAAATCTCAATAGGCCGGCTCGTAAGCTCCGGAGGAGCGCCCTAATCTTAGAACACTCCTCCGGAGCCAACTCAAAACAAAATTGCAGCTTATAGCCGACTAAATACACTAATTATCAAACCACCAGCCCCGCCGATTTCCGGAACCAGTCGATTTCGGCGTGGTAATCGAAGACGGCTTTCTGGCGTTCGTCATCGGTCCAGCCCAGTTCATCCGCCATCAGATCGGCGACGGTTTCGGAAATTCGGTCGGAAGAGTCCCAGTCGGTCAGTTCCAGACCAAACCGCCGGGCCAGCACATCCTTGAGCGTTTGCGCCATTTCGGCCCGCACCACAAAAACCACCTCGGCTTTCGTGTTCGGCAATTGATCCGAAAGCCGTTCTTTCCAGTCGGGCCGGTCGTGCATCAGTTGCGCAATTTCCAGGCTTTCGGTGCCATATTGCCGGTTCAGGTGTTTGGCAACCGCTTCGGGAACGGCGTATTTGCTGACCAGTACTTTCCAGAAATCATCCGCGTAGCCATCAGCGCCGACGAGTTTAATGTGGTCGGTAATGCACGGTTCTTCAGGCTGTTCCTGCAATTCATAAAATTTATCGATCGTATCTTTGGCCATCAGCCGGTATGTCGTCCATTTGCCACCCAGAATGCTGATCAAGCCCGAGGTCTGATCGACTTCCACTTCATGATCACGCACAAGCTGTTTGGTATCGGCATTTGGATCGGCCTGCAACAACGGGCGCAAACCGGCGAAACCGGCAATGACCTGATCGGCCATGATCGGTTTTTCAAAATACCGGTTGACGTAACTGAGCAAATAATCAACTTCCGCCCGCTCCACCACCGGCTCCGATTCGCCCAGTTCCGATTCCGTTTCCGTAGTTCCGATCATCAGTTTTCCGTTGTACGGAATGATGAAAACCACGCGCCCGTCATCGGTTTTTGGTACCAGAATGGCCGCATCCGACGGCATCAGCTCGCCCGGCACGATGATGTGAACGCCTTTGCTGACCCGCATCCGGACGCCCATTTCGGGGTTCGCCAGCAGCCGGATTCGATCCGCAAACGGCCCCGTTGCATTGATAAACCGCTTGGCCCGAACGCGCAAGAGCCGCCCCGTCAACGAATCCCGAACGTGCAAAACCGCCAGACGCCCAGCGGCATCTTTCTCGAACGTGCGGGCTTCGGCGTGGTTGAGCGCCACCGCCCCGTATTGCATGGCAGTTTTAACCAGCGACATGTTGTAGCGGGCATCGTTCAGCTGGCCATCATAATACAATACGGCGCTGTGAATCTTGTGCGTAAGCGACGGATTGCGTTTCAGCGCTTCTTCCTTGTTCAGCCATTCGCTTTTGCCGATGCTCAGATCGCCGGATAGGGTATCGTACATTTTCAAACCGGCCGTGTAGTAAATCCCTTCCATCCAGCTCATACAGGGTGTGAGCAACGCCAGCGGATGAGCCAGATGCGGGGCGTTGCGGATGAGCGTCAGCCGTTCGCGCAGGGCTTTTTTTACCATGTGGTACTGATTCAGATCGGCCTGTTTGACGGCCTGTTCCAGATACCGCACCCCGCCGTGGATCAATTTCGTCGATTTACTGGAGGTTTCGGAGGCAAAATCGTGCTTTTCGATCAGAATTGCTTTCAGCCCCCGGCTTTGGGCATCGAGCAGACACCCTGCGCCGGTGGCTCCTCCGCCAATGATACAAATGTCAAAATCCTGGTTTTCGGCTTCTTGGAGATGGTCGTTGCGCTGCATAATCAATGGAGTTATTTCGCGGAGTTAAGCGGAGACCAACAAAGGTAAGCAGAGTCTTCGCTACACGCTGCACGTCTCCGCGTAACTCTGCGAAATAACTTATTTTTAGTAGGATAAAGCCCGGACTTCCCAGTACCTTTGGTTATATCTAACGTTTCAAATACCGCACCAATGGAAGATTTTCGGTTGAGAGTTTTTTACAGCGTTGCCCGTCATCACAGTTTCACGAAGGCGTCGGCAGAGTTGTTCATTACCCAGCCCGCCGTTACCAAACACGTTAAGGCTCTGGAAGATATGCTCGGTTTGAGGCTGTTCGACCGGAAAGGAAATACCATTGTTTTGACACCCCCCGGCGAGGTGTTGTTCCGCTATGCCGGGCAGATTTTTGATCTCTATCAGGAGGCTCTTTTTGAATTAAATTCCTTTAAAGAAGACTTAAAGGGTAGTCTGCGGCTGGGTGCCAGCACCACCATTGCCCAATACCTGATTTCTCCCCTGCTGGCGTCGTACTACGAACGCTACCCGACCATTCAACTCAGTTTGCAGACCGGTAATACAGAGATGATTGAGCACGCGGTTTCGGCCAAAGAGATCGATCTGGGCATTGTGGAGGGTAAAAAGCACCACGCCGGTTTGAAATACCACGATTTTATGGAGGATGAACTCGTTGCAGTGGTCCATACCAACAGTCGCTACAGCCGCCTGAAAGAAATTACGCTGGCAGAACTCAGTACCATTCCGATGGTGCTGCGCGAACGCGGTTCGGGTACGCTCGAAGTACTGGAAACGGCCCTTCAGGAGCGCGGAATCCGGCCTTCTTCGCTCACGGTGGTGATGCACCTGGGCAGTTCGGAAAGCATTAAATCGTTTCTTGAACACGCCAATTGTCTTTCTATTTTATCCTCACGGGCGATCGAAAAAGAAGTTCGGAGCGGTCAGCTAAAAATAGTTAGTATCAAAGATTTTCGTCTTCCCCGGACCTTCAGTTTTGTTCACTTACAGGGTTTACCGGAAGGTTTAGCCGCTGGTTTTATGACATTTGCCCGGCGATATTATAATCCATAACCAGGACCTTACGCTTTTTTATTTAAAAAGTTTATTTGATAGAACGATCATAAATTATTTATTTGCATAGAACATGTTACCATTTAGCCATATTATCATCTTAATAATAACCTTGCGCATTTGACCAACTGAACAGGATAGCTTTCATCTATTGACAGCCTATACTCATAAACGGAAAATGTAAGGGCCTTTTCAACTTGAAACGTGTAGCTAACATTCCCTTTCATGATCTTCTGTCCCTCAAAAAATCTACCTAAATCCTTTGAATCCATTCAGGCTTTGCGTGCCATTGCGGCACTTTCCGTAGCGCTTTTTCACTTTTCCATGAAAATGGAGGATGTTTCCATTGATTACCCTTTATTACATTGCTTTAAAGCGGGCTTTGGTGGTGTCGATTTATTTTTCATTATCAGCGGTTTTATAATCACCCACACCAATTTGTCAAAGGTGAACCGACCGCATCAGTTGGTTCCTTATTTAAAAAAGCGCTTCGGACGGATTTACTCCGTTTACTGGTTACTTTTTCTGGCAGCGAGCGCGGTTTTACTCGGACTTAATGCATTTGCTCCTTCGTTAAAATGGCTTTCTTACTCTTTTAATCCCGTAGAAGTTGCAAAAGCACTTACGCTATTTCCAAATCATGACAGTGTTTTACCGGTCACCTGGACATTAAGTTATGAAATTTATTTCTACGTTCTGTTTGGATTATTGATTGCTTCCCGTTACTTATCGATCATTCCAATTGCTATTTTAATCGCAACCACCCTAAACGGCCTGGTATCGCTGGCCGGTCAGCCGAATTTGTTTGGCTTCCGGCTGCACGCCTTCTTATTGAGTCCTTTTAACCTGGAGTTTTGCTTTGGAGTGGTCGCTTACCTGCTTACCCGCCGGTATACATTTAAAATTTCTCCCGTGGTGATGGGAATAGCCACTGGCGTTTTCCTGCTGACCGGCGAATGGGTCGATCCTTCTGAAATCTGGTTGCGAATCTGGGGGTTTGGGTTGCCGGCCACCGTTATTCTGCTGGGCCTGGTTCAGCGGGAAATAGCGGGCAAATTTTATATTCCCAGCTGGCTCCTAAAACTGGGTGATGCTTCTTATATTTTATATTTAATTCATATTCCCGGCATCATGATACTTACGCAGGCCTTGATGATCCTCGGCTTTTCACAGTATGTAGTAGTTGCCAACTTTTTACTGCTTGGGGCAATGGCCTGGTTCAGTTGGCAACTGCATTACTACATCGAAAGGCCGCTATTGCACTGGATCAATTACCGCCGGTCAAAGCCGCTGCCCCCTCCAACCGCGCAATCAGAACCCATCTATTTTGAATCGCCCCTGGTAAGCACCGAACTGCATACCAAATGAGCCTGCGTTGGCGTTATTGTGAAACCGTCGCGGAATTGAGTTTACGAAGAAGCCTCTTTTGGGGCTTTTTTTATTCGTAAAATCTCCCGATGATTGGCTTTTCAATCTCCATTCGATTTCCAATGCGAAACAACCTGTTTTATTACCTCGTGCTGCTCATTTTGGTCGCCGTCGATGCCTGGCTCCTGGCTCACCCCAACCTGATTGGTCAGATCAGCATTTTCTGGTACGACCATGATTACCTGGAAACACTGCCCAAAGCCATGGCGACGGTCGGAGCAACGGTTTTGGCCGCCCTGCTGGTTAGTCTGCTCATCAGCCGGGCCTTAAGCGGCCCGCTGGCGGTTCTGCTGGCAGTCAGCCTGTTCGTAATCTGTCTGTTTGCGGTTTTCCAAACCTACACCCGGTTTTCGTCCGGAACTTACCAGTTTATGGGATCAGGATTTAAAACCGGAGCGGTTTTGCTTCCGGTGATTTTGGCTATTATCTTCGGAAAAACGTCGTACGATGTTCTCACGACGAAAAAGCCTAAAAAACGCCGATAACGTTGACTCATCAGCTACTGTTCCTACTGGTTTTTACGGCCTCCTTTTTTTCGTCCGCTTTTGGGCCATTGGAAGATGACCGTACTGGTAAACCTAAAATTGCTAGCAACATCTTATTTAAACCTGACCGTGTTTTCGACGGCGAGACCCTGCACGAAGGCTGGGGCGTTTTGGTCAAAGGCGAAAAGATCGAAGCCGTCGGCCCGGCCGCCAATCTCCGCAGCGCAGAAGCCGACGTAATTGACCTGAAAGGAATGACGCTGTTACCCGGTTTGATTGAAGGCCACTCACACCTGCTGCTGCATCCCTACAACGAAACCACCTGGGACGATCAGGTTTTGAAAGAACCGCGCGCCTACCGCATCGCTCGGGCCACCGTCCACGCCCGAAATACGTTGCGGGCGGGTTTCACGACCGTCCGCGATCTGGGCACGGAAGGCGCTGATTATGACGATGTCGGACTCAAACAAGCCATCGATCAGGGCATTATTCCGGGACCCCGCATGATTGTGGCGACCCGCGCGCTGATTGCCACCGGAAGCTACGCACCGAAAGGGTTTAGCCCCGACGTGGATGTACCGCAGGGAGCCGAAGAAGCCGACGGCCACGATCGGCTCATCCAGGCCGTCCGGCGGCAAATTGGCAAGGGCGCCGATGTGATCAAAGTTTATGCCGATTACCGATGGGGCCTGATGAGCGAAGCCCGGCCAACGTTCACCCTGGACGAACTGAAACTGATTGTTGAAGTGGCACGGAGCAGTGGTCGCCCGACGGTGGCTCATGCAACAACGGTCGAGGGCATGCGCCGGGCGATTCTGGCAGGTTGCGAAACCATCGAACACGGCGACGGCGGAACGCCCGAAATCTTCGCCCTCATGAAAGAACACGCTACCGCGCTTTGTCCAACCGTAGCTGCGGGCGACGCCACCAGTCAATACCGGGGCTGGAAGAAAGGCGTCGAGCCCGAACCGGAACGCATTCGGAACAAACGGATTTCGTTTAAACAGGCGCTGGAGGCCGGTGTAAAAATCTGCTTCGGTGGCGATGTGGGGGTGTTTGCCCACGGCGACAACGCCCGCGAACTGGAAATGCTGGTCGATTATGGGATGAAGCCGCTAGAGGCCTTACGCTCAGCGACCTCGGTAAACGCCGACGTGTTTCATCTGACCGATCGGGGCCGCATCCGACCCGGTTTGCTGGCCGATCTGGTGGCGGTTGAAGGCGATCCGACGAAATCGATTGGGGCCATTCGGAAGGTCCGGATGGTGGTGAAAAGTGGTGAAATCATAAAACCATAGCCGCAACTAATGCAATCGATTTCGGGTTAAACAAGTAGATTTTGGCTAATCGTTGCGTTTTTACCAAAGTAATGACTTGTCGTTATTGGTTTTTGGCTAATTTCGCCCGGCGACTCTTCGCCCGGCGTTGTCCACACGCTACGCGAGGTCTTCACTAAGGATGGTGGATACACCATCCTGAACGATTAAGTTTACCATAACCGATTTACTCTACCCCAAATACGTATGTCAAACACTGCCGAACTATCTGTCGATGGTAAAACCTACCAATTTCCAATCGTTGTTGGTAGCGAACAAGAAAAAGCCATTGACATTTCCAATCTCCGCGACCAGACGGGTTATGTTACGTTAGACAAAGGATACAAAAATACCGGTGCGACCCAAAGCGCGATCACATTTCTAGATGGTGAAGAGGGCATTTTGCGTTACCGGGGCTATTCGATTGAAGACCTTGCTGACAAAGCTAGCTTTCTGGAAGTGGCTTACCTGCTGATTTACGGTGAGTTGCCGACGCAGCAGCAATACGCCGAATTTGAGGACAGCATTCGGCGTCATACCATGGTGAATGAAGACATGCGGAAGATTTTTGAGGGCTTTCCCAACAATGCGCACCCCATGGGCGTGTTGTCGTCGCTGGTGAGTGCCCTAAGCGCCTTTTACCCGGATTCGTATGACGAAAAAGCACCGGATCAGACGCAGATGCACATCATCCGGTTGCTGGCAAAACTGCCGACGATTGCGACCTGGTCGTTCAAAAAATCGCAGGGTCATCCGGTTAATTATCCAAAAAACCAGCTCGACTACTGCTCGAATTTTTTGCACATGATGTTTGCGCTGCCGGTGGAAGACTACCAGGTTGATCCTGTAGTCTCCAGCGCCCTCAACAAACTGCTCATTCTGCACGCCGACCACGAACAAAACTGCTCGACCTCGACGGTTCGGCTGGTAGGTTCGTCGCGGGCTAATATTTATTCGTCGATTTCGGCGGGTATCAACGCTCTGTGGGGTCCGCTGCACGGTGGCGCCAATCAGGAAGTGATCGAAATGCTGGAAGAAATCAAGGCCAACGGGGGCGACGTTGCTAAATACGTCGAAATGGCGAAAAACGCCAAAACTACCGGCTTCCGGCTCTTTGGCTTCGGCCACCGGGTTTACAAGAATTTCGATCCCCGCGCCCGCATCATCAAAAAAGCCGCCGACGACGTGCTGAGCAAACTCGGTGTGAACGATCCGGTTCTGGAAATTGCCAAAGGTCTGGAAGAAGCCGCCCTCCACGACGAGTATTTCGTCTCACGCAAGTTGTATCCAAACGTCGATTTCTATTCTGGTATTATTTACCGCGCATTGGGTATCCCGACCAATATGTTTACGGTGATGTTCGCCATCGGTCGTTTGCCGGGCTGGATTGCCCAGTTCGTTGAAATGCGGACCCAGAAAGAACCGATTGGACGTCCACGTCAGATTTATACCGGCGCTACGCTGCGGGAGTTTAAAGCCATCGGCGACCGCTAGTACCCACGGACTTCAGTCCGTGATTAAGTACTTATTAAAAAAACACGGACTAAAGTCCGTGGGTCACGAGAGCCCCGTAGTCATACGGGGCTTTTTTATTCTGCTATACCACAAAAAAAGAGGTGATCAGCAACAGCCAACCACCTCTTCATCTGTCAAACAAAATTAAAACCTTCGGCCAATGCGTGAAGCAGTTTGGCCCGGCAAAAACTTAATCGAGCGTATCTTCGGCGTCTTCAACAGCACCCGCCGGATCGACCAGGGCGTCTTCGTTCGAGTTAACCTGTGCCCGGATCTTCGCTTCCAGTTCGGCCATCAATTCAGGATTGTCCGCTAACAGATTTTTAACGGCATCGCGACCTTGTGAAAGCCGGTTTCCTTCGTAGGAGAACCAGGAGCCCGATTTCTTAACGATTTCCAGTTCTACCGCCAGGTCAAGCACTTCGCCAACCTTTGAGATTCCCTGACCGTACATAATGTCAAACTCGATCACTTTGAACGGAGCCGCCAGTTTATTTTTGACAACCTTTACTTTGGTGCGGTTCCCCATGATTTCGTCGCCATCTTTGATTTGCCCGATCCGGCGAATGTCCAGACGAACCGACGAGTAGAATTTCAGGGCATTACCACCCGTTGTGGTTTCGGGGTTACCAAACATAACGCCGATTTTTTCGCGCAACTGGTTGATGAAGATACAGCAGCAACCGGTTTTGTTGATTACACCCGTCAATTTCCGCAACGCCTGCGACATCAACCGGGCTTGCAGACCCATTTTGCTGTCGCCCATATCGCCTTCGAGTTCGGCTTTCGGAACGAGAGCTGCCACGGAGTCGATTACGATGATATCAATGGCCCCGGAACTGATCAGGTGTTCGGCAATTTCGAGCGCCTGTTCCCCGTTGTCGGGTTGAGATATTAATAAGTTTTTGGTATCGATTCCTAATTTTTCAGCATAAGAACGATCAAACGCGTGTTCAGCGTCGATAAAGGCGGCCAAACCACCGGCTTTTTGAGCCTCGGCGATACAATGTAACGTCAAGGTAGTTTTCCCCGACGATTCCGGACCGTAGATTTCAACAACCCGGCCACGCGGAACGCCACCGATTCCCAACGCCAGGTCTAATCCGAGTGAACCCGTCGAAATGACCGGAATATCAACGACCTTGCTTTCACTCAGCCGCATGACAGTGCCTTTGCCATAAGCTTTATCCAACTTTTCGATGGTTGTTTGCAGGGCTTTCAGTTTGTTGTCAGTAGCCGTACTAGCGGTTGCTTGTGCCATGTGATGTGTTTTACTCAAAAAATGTTTTTTAGTATGATTAGCCTTATAAAATTACGATTTTGCGCTAAGATTTGCAAGCATCTTTGTAAAATAATCAATAATACATGAAGCGTATTATACGCATACCGGATTGCTCATTCATAACACAGGTCAAATATTTTTTCACTATTTACCAAGCCAGGCCCTGGCAGAGTATACTATTTATATGCTATTTATATTTAAACTCACATATAGCAGATGCTCAACTCAACAATCGGTTTTTCGAACAGCGTTTTCTGCTGGACAGCACTAAAAAGCTAACATTTCGCTTCAGTAGCCTGGGTTTTGTTAAAAATAATGAGTTCTTCGGCCCCATCGCCGATGGCTACACACTTTTTGGGTACCAACTCAATCCGCAACTTGCTTACCAACCCGCGTCGAACGTTTTACTTCAAGCCGGTGTGTTCTTCCAAAAGGATTTCGGCCAGGAACGCATCACCCGGATTGCCCCCACCTTTACCGTCAAATTCCGGCATAAAAACTGGAATTACCTCTTTGGGACGCTGGAGGGTTCCGTAAGTCACAGGTTGATCGAACCGTTGTATAATTTTGAACGGCTCTTGCAACAGCGGATCGAAAACGGCCTGCAAATCAACCACCAGACCGATCGCACGTTCTTCGATTTCTGGATCAGTTATCCGCAAAATACGAGGCCCGGTTATACGCGCCAGGAGCAGTTCTGGGGAGGTATTTCGGCCGAATTTTCAGCCATCAGAAACCCCGGCTTTCAGTTTACCATACCCATCCAGTTTACAGCTTTTCACGCCGGCGGACAAAATATCAATAGCCCGCTTCCCGTCCGAACGGCTTTGAATGCAGCCGCGAGCCTGAGTTTGCTGTGGCAGAATACCACCTCCGGTTTTTTTCGCTCGGCGAGGCTGGATGCCTATGCAGTCGGGTATTCCGAAAACGCGGAGAAGTCTTACTCGGGTGGCGCCTTTTATCCGAATCTAACGGTCCGGTTCAGGCCAGCAACGGTTTTGTTCAGTTACTGGAATGGACGGAATTACCGGGCCGAATTTGGCGGGGATCTATACCAGAATTACACGCGCCGGTACAACAGCACGTATCAGGAGGCAAACCGGCAGCTTTTGATCATGCGGTTTCTAAAAGCTATTCCCATCACCGAAGGGCTTTGGGTAACCGTCCGGTTTGAACCCCATTATGATTTTGGAAACAAAAAGTTTGAGCATTCGGAGGGAGTTTATATCAGCTTTCAACGGTAAAACCGCCACAGTCTACTACTTTTGTCTATGCTTCGAAAAATCCTGCTGGCGCTTTTAGGCGTATGTATCGTGCTGGGAATCTGGTATCATGAACTAATCGGATACGGTTGGATGCAGGCGAAGGGACAGTTCCGGATTTTGTGGAACACCCGCCCGCTTGAAGAGGTGCTGGCGGATGCGTCATTTCCGGATTCGCTCAAGCAAAAAATAGAACTTATTCAGGAAATAAAGCGTTATGCAGTTGATTCTCTGGGGATTAATCCGTCTAAAAACTACACGACGTTTTATGACCAGCATGGGCAACCGATTCTCTGGGTCGTAGTAGCTTCGGAAAAATACCGGCTTAATGCCAAAGAATGGGAGTTTCCGGTTATTGGTACCTTTGCTTACAAAGGATTTTTTGAACGTGAACGTGCCAACCAGCAACTCGATGAACTGAAACAACTGGGCTACGATACGCGTTTAAATGAAGTATCTGCCTGGTCGACGTTAGGATTTTTCCGTGACCCGATTCTGTCGTCGATGCTGAAGCGTTCGGAAGGACAATTGGCCGAATTAATTATTCACGAGTTGACGCACGGCACGTTGTTTGTAAAGGATAACCTGGAATACAACGAAAATCTGGCCGACTTTGTCGGTGAATATGGGGCCTTGAAATTTCTGACCCAGAAGTATGGCGCCCGCTCACCGGCAACACTCGACTACCTGGATTCGAAGGTATACGGTGAAAAGTACGACGAACACATTTTGCGCGGGACCCGGAAATTAGATAGTTTATACGCCACTTACAACCCCCGGACCCCCGAACGGGTCAAGGAGGATACGAAGTGGCGCCTGATCGACCAAATTGTGGAAACCGTCGACACGCTGGAAACCAAACCGGCTTCCAGTTCACCGATTCCGAAAAAGCGTCGGTTCAATAAGCAGAATTTACCTAATAATGCGTATTTCGTAGGGTATAAAACCTACCGGCAGCAGCAAAACCGCTTCCGGAGTGAATTTGAAGAAAAGTTTGATCGTAATTTTAGTGCTTATCTGGCATATCTGAAAAAGACCTATCCGTCGTTATGAGTTTTGTGACGGTTGAGTTACCTTTTATGGCGGTTCATGCATCTTTAGTAGTATATACCTATCTCTAATCCTGAAATTTGCGAGGCCATGGGTCAAGCGATCATGAAGAAAGTAGTCCTTATCCTATCCATCATAACCACCGCTGCGTTGTCGCAGGTGGCGCTAAAACCGGATAATGCATACCGCCGGGTGCCCAATACCAGTTTTGGGGCTGGCGAACACCTGGAATACAAAGTCCATTACGGTATTTTTAATGCCGCAGAAGCTACGGTCGATGTGGCCCCGACGCTGTATAAGGTCAACGAACGGCCCTGTTACCGGGTCAACGTCTACGGTCGTACCGTGGGAGCGTTCGACCTCATTACCCGCATCCGCAACACCTGGCGGTCCTACATCGATACGACGGCGATTCTGCCCCAGAAATTTTTTGCGCACATCGAAGAAGGCAACCACCGCAAGGAAGAAAACGTCACGTTCAATCATTTCAATAACACCGTTCGGGCGGAAGAAAAAACCGAAAAAGACGTTTTTAAAGTCCCCGACAACGTGCATGATGTGATTAGCGGCTATTATTACTTGCGTACCATTGATTTTAGCCGGGTCAATACGAATCAAATGATTGAAGTACCGGCCTTTTTCGATGACGAGATTTATAATATGAAGGTGCGGTATCGCGGTCGGGAAGTCGTTAAAACCAAATTCGGTCACATTAATGCCATCAAGCTCAATCCCGTTCTGCCGGACAATAAACTGTTTAAAGGCGAAGATGCAATCCGCATCTGGGTGTCGGACGATGCGAATAAAATTCCCGTAAAAATTGAAGTGGAACTATGGGTTGGCTCCATGGAAATGGATCTGAAAAAGCACTCGGGTTTGCGAAACGATCTGAAATTTTTTAAGCAGTAAGGTACGCCCGGCCCGCACGGGCGGCCCTGTTTAGTCCGTGGCCTACCTGGTATACCGAAAGCCACGGACTAAAGTCCGGGCGTACGTCAACAACCGCGGCAGGTGGTTATACGAAATCTCGGTGTACGGCCGACTTTCCGCGCCGAAACTCTGGTAATATGCTTTTACCGACTCGGCTCCCACGGCCGGACTTTCAAAATCGAACACCAGCGGTTGTCCGGCAAATTCGTCAACAATCCGGTTAATCATCCACAACCGCGCCTGTTGTTTCCGTCCGGTTTGCGATGCACCGTTGAAGAGGTAAATGATTCGATCCCGATCCAGAACGAATAACCCTCCGGCTTCCGCCCTCTTTTCTCCTTCTTTCCGAGCCATCCAGATGCGCGCCACTCCCCGGCTTTTTAGCTGGTCGACGGCATTGGCAAATCGTTCGTAGATGGTCAAATCCAGTTTGGTACTACTGCCAACGGCTTTTTCTTCATTATGCTCCCGATGCAATTGAATCAGCGGCCGAATGTCTGTTTGATCATCCACCAGCCAACCCGTATTGCGGGCCCGATTGAGGTTTATTTTCCGGTCAGTTGCATACCCTTGATAAAGGTCTTTGTAGGGTTCATTTAGTGGCAAAACATGATTAAAGCGCTTTACTGGGGCAAAAACGCCAGGGAATTGAAACTCAGCATCATTTTTTTCATTAAACCGGTAGGAAACTACCCACTTGAAATGCCGGGTTAATTGCTCGAAAAATGAAGTAGACCAGGGTTTGAGGTCAATCGCTTCACGGCTAAAAATACCCAGTTGCTGACAGTAATCGGGTTGGTAGGCGTACCGGATTCCGTACTTTTTTTTGTAGACAATCGGCATGGCCGCGACATAACGCCCTTCCTGTTCGGCTACAATACCGCCCCAGTGCGGTGCTCCTTCGCCCGTGGTCAACGAATCCAAATACCAGGAAAAGGCATATAGTAACCGCTGAGTCGATTCGGCAATGCAATCGTCCCACAAAGCGGGATCGAGTTGGGGTCGTTCGAGATACCGGATGGTCATCGGGGCAGAAGCGTTCGGTGCAACCATTTCTTGATCCGCTGCAAGAACCGCACCGAGTCTGGCAATTGGTTATTTACCAACCGGACATACGGCTCCGATTCGGCCCCAAAGCTCCGGTTAAAGGCCGCCAGATTTTCCACTTCCGGGCTTTCGAAATCGAACCAGCGGGGTTGCCCGGCATACTCGCGGATGAACTGATCCAGAATAACCGTTCGGGCGTTGCCTTTCCGGCCTTCGGGACTGGCTGCGCAAAAAAGATGAATAACCCGGTTTACATCCGTCACCAGCAAACAGCCCGCTTCAATCCGCCCGTTCTGCATCGCCACCCGAATCCGTACCTGTTGCCGATCCTGCAACACCTTTACCAGACGTTGAAGCTGATCGTAGGCCCGGGGAGCAACCCGGCCAATTCCGGCGGTATTATGGGTTCGAAATAAATCGATCAGGGGAATCACGTCATTGGTGTCCACAAACTCCCATACCTGCTGTAAACCCCGTTTCAAGTTGGTTTTCCGATCTTTGGAATAAGCCGCTGCCAGCTCCGAATACGGTTTTTGCAGATTCAGAACGTGGTTGGTCAGCGGGATGAGTTGCGACGAATCATGGCTTATTAGGGGTGAGCTGGCTGCGTTAAATTGATACGATGGAACGTAACGAACGTGTTGATGGAGTGCCTGCAAAAACCGGGAAATCGTTGCGGTATCGGTTGTATCAAAGGACGAAAATAAGCCCAACTGGTGACAGAAAAGCGGTTGGATGATGGCCTTCACCCCATACCGCTTGTGAACGGGCAGCGGCATAACCCGCTCATAGTCACCTTCAACCAGCGCCGTCCAGCCCGGAGAAACCACATCCAGATACCACGAAAACGCATAAATCAACCGTTGTGGTGAAAGCGCCACACACCGATCATAGGCGTTGGCATCGATTTGATGCCGGGCGAGATAGCGAAGCATTAGCCCTTATTTTAACGAGCTTTTCAGCTTTTCGACGGTTTCGCGGATTTGCGGGTTGTTACTACAAAGATCGCTAATCGTTTGGATGCCGTGAATCACCGTACTGTGGTCACGACCTCCGAAGTGATAACCGATTGATTTTAAAGACAATTCCGTGAGATCTTTTGCCAGAAACATCGCGATCTGTCGCGGAAAAACCGCTTCCTTCTTCCGGCTTTTGCTCTTGAGATCGGATACGGCGATTTTAAAATGATCGGCAACCACATCCTGTACCGTATCGATGGTTACTTCTTTATCCGAGTCAATAACAATGTTACGAAGGGTGTTTCGGGCCAGATCGAGATCAATCTCCCGGCGGTTGAGCGACGCCTGGGCCATCAGTGACACGATGACGCCTTCCAATTCCCGGACATTGGTATTGATGCTATGGGCCAGGTATTCAATCACATTGTGTTCAATAAAAATACCTTCGGCCAGGAGTTTTTTCTGAATAATGGCCGTCCGGGTTTCCAGATCCGGTTGTTGCAGATCCGCCGTCAGCCCCTGCTTGAACCGTGACTGCAACCGGTCCTGCATGCCCTGCAAATCGCGGGGGGCGCGGTCGGAGGTCATGATGATTTGCTTTTTGGCGCCGTGCAGGTGGTTGAAGATGTGAAAAAAGGTTTCCTGGGTTTTCTCTTTTCCCGCCCAAAACTGCACATCGTCGATGATCAGCACGTCGACCTGCATGTAAAAACTCATGAAATCGCGCAGCGAATCGGTGCGGATCGAGTTAATAAACTGGGTGGTGAATTTCTCGGAAGAGACGTACAGAACGAATTTATCCTGATTATTATTCTTGATGTAATTGCCGACGGCCTGCACGAGGTGGGTTTTTCCCAAGCCAACTCCCCCGTAAATCATCAGCGGATTGAAAGCCGTTGTGCCGGGATTTTGAGCAATGGCAAAACCCGCCGAGCGGCCCAACCGGTTGCAGTCACCTTCAATAAAATTATCAAATGTATAGGCGGGATTCAGGTAGGAGTCCAGTTGCAGTGAGTCCAGATCTTTCATTTCAAACGGACTCTTCAAAATATCGGCGTCGACGTTATCGGGTTTGGCATTCTGGGGCGATTTCGAAGTTGGCACGTTGACCGTCAGGGGCTTACTGCCTTCGTCGCCTTTGTCGACAATGATGGAATATTGCAATTGACCGTGATGACCGATGGCAAAATCAAGCGCTTTTCGCAGTAAATGAACATAATTCTCCTCCAGCCATTCGTAAAAGAACTGGCTGGGTACCTGGATGGTCAGTTCGCTGCCATTCAGGCGCAGGGGAACAATCGGCTCAAACCAGGTCCGAAAACTCTGGTCAGGAATGTTCTCCTGGATCACCTGCAGGCAGCGGTTCCAGACCGTCACTGCTTCACGCTGTATGCCGGGTACGGGTATGTTCACAGTTACATTTCGCCTGTTTTAAAGCTAAATTGCCAACCGACAATTTGCCCGGTGGGTGAAAAAAGGGAGACAAAAGTAGGAAAAAAATCAGAGCAGACAAGACGACTTGCAAACTCTGGAACGATAAAAATACAGGCATTTTTTTTGCCTATCAACACGACGGGGAAGATTATAAAAATAATGCAACCCAACGGCGGACAGCACTGCCCTCCGCTGTGGCGTTACTCCGAAAAGACCTAACTTTGATAAAAATCCCTGAATGGATAAAAAGGGTTCACTGGATAAAGGGGTTAAAAACGAGTAAGGGGCGATTGGATCCCGGTGGCAACTATCCGGCATTATTCTACCCATCCAGCCATTTTTATCCATCGAGCCAACCAGACCATTTTGTTAATTTATGGCTAATCCCGACTTAAAATCCCTCTTTCCACCGGTCACGAAAGCAGAGTGGATGCAGCAGATTCGTACGGATCTGAAAGGAAAATCCATCGAATCCCTGAAGCGGCTTACGTCGGAAGGAGTGGAAACCGAACCGGTTTATACCGCTGAAGATCTTGCTAATCTGCCGCTTGCCGCCAATCAAGCGACCCAAACAACGGGCCGGACGCCGGGGTGGCTGAACGTGCCGTCGGTTCGGTTTGATACCGAAACCCGTACCAACAGCGTCCTGCGGGATCTGTTGACCAAGGGAGCCGACAGTTTTCGGCTGAATTTAAGCGGGATCGAGGTGGAGAAAATCAACTGGAGTCGGCTGCTTAATGGACTGAAACTGAGCGATACACCCGTCTGGTTTTACTGTGATGGGCAGTCGGAAACGGTAGCGCAAGCGTTGAAGCCGCTTCTGCCGTATCAGCTGAAAGGCGGTTTCATTGATGATCCCATTAGCCGTTCCCTCCGGTTTGGCACCGATCCGACCGAATCCCTGACGCACCTGGTGGAAGCCACTCGCCTGACGCTGGATTCGCCCCAGTGTCGGACAATTACCGTCGGCAGCTCGGTTTTCCACAATGCCGGTGCTACGGCCACACAGGAGCTGGCCTTCACGCTCAACGCGGTGGTCGACCTCTGCGATTCCTTGACCGATTCGGGTTTGACGATGGAACAAATCGTCCCGAAAACCGCCTTATTGCTTTCTATCGGCACGAGCTACTTTACCGAAATCGCCAAACTCCGCGCCCTTCGCATCCTCTGGCAGCGGTTATTGGCCTTTTATCATTCATCGTTCAGCACGCACCAGGCAGCCTTCATTTTCGCCCAGACTTCCACGTTCTACGACGCCACGGCCACGCCCTACAATAACCTGCTCAGGGCCACAACAGAAGCCATGTCGGCCGTCATCGGTGGCTGCGATGCGTTAACGATTCATCCGTATGATGCGGTTTTGGGTGAATCCGATGCGTTTTCGACCCGCATTGCCCGCAATATTTCCATCTTACTGAAAGAAGAAGCGCATCTGGACAAAACACTCGACCCATCGGCGGGTTCCTATTACCTCGAAACCCTGACGAATGAGCTGGTCGAATCGGCCTGGTCGCTGTTTCTGGATGTGGAAAAAAGGGGCGGTTTATCGAAGGCATTTGAAGCCGGTTTTATTCAGTCGGAAATCGACAGAGCGTATCAGGAAAAAGTCGAAGCAGTGAAAAACGGGCGGATTCTGGTGGGCGTAACCAAGTTCCGGGTTCAGGGAGAGTTGGTTGCCAAGCCACCTGCCCAACCTGAAAGGTCTTCCGAGACCTTTCAGGTTTCAACACCCGTTTTTCTCCCCGACCGGCGGTTAGCCGAAGAGTTTGAATAAGTATTAGACGTGAAAAACCGGTATGCGACCCCATTTCGATCATTCCCTTCCTCCAACGCCAACTGACGCAACACCCGCGCCAGCCGGTGCACCGCGCCCATTCGTCACTTCCGAAGGCATCAAAATAAAACCGCACTTCGAACCTGTCGACATCGCCAATGCGCAGCACCTCGGTTCGGTGGCCGGAATACCGCCTTTTTTGCGTGGCCCCTACAGCAGCATGTACCTGACGCAACCGTGGACCATCCGCCAGTATGCCGGTTTTTCCACCGCCGAAGCGTCCAACGCCTTCTACCGACGGAATCTGGCAGCCGGGCAGAAAGGGCTTTCCGTTGCGTTCGATCTGGCCACCCACCGGGGTTACGATTCCGATCATCCGCGCGTGGTGGGCGATGTCGGCAAAGCCGGGGTTGCCATCGATACCGTTGAGGATATGAAGATTTTGTTCGACCAGATTCCGCTCGATCACATGTCGGTATCGATGACCATGAACGGGGCCGTATTGCCCATTCTGGCGTTTTACATCGTGGCCGCCGAGGAGCAGGGCGTCCGGCCGGAGCAGTTGTCGGGAACCATCCAGAACGACATTCTGAAAGAGTTTATGGTTCGGAATACGTACATCTATCCGCCCGAACCGTCGATGCGGCTGGTTGGCGATATTTTTGCGTACACGAGCCGCTACATGCCCAAATTCAACTCCATTAGCATCAGCGGCTACCACATGCACGAAGCGGGTGCCCCCGCCCACATCGAACTGGCCTACACACTGGCCGACGGGCTGGAATACATTCGGACAGGTTTGAAAGCCGGCATGAACATCGACGACTTCGCGCCCCGGCTGTCGTTTTTCTGGGGAATCGGCATGAATCATTTCATGGAAATCGCCAAAATGCGGGCGGCCCGGGTTCTGTGGGCTGCGCTTGTTAAGCAATTTAATCCCAAAAATTCAAAATCGCTGGCGTTGCGAACGCACTGTCAGACAAGCGGGTATAGCCTGACGGAGCAGGATCCGTTCAATAATGTAGCCCGAACCTGCGTTGAAGCTCTGGCGGCCGTGTTGGGTCATACGCAATCGTTGCACACCAATTCGCTGGACGAAGCCATTGCGTTGCCCACCGATTTTTCGGCCCGAATTGCCCGGAATACGCAGTTGTATCTGCAATACGAAACCGACATTACGTCCGTGGTTGATCCGTGGGGCGGTTCGTATTACGTCGAATTTCTGACCGATCAACTGATCCAGAAAGCTTGGGCGTTGATTCAGGAAGTCGAAACGCTGGGCGGGATGACCAAAGCCATCGAAACCGGTTTGCCCAAACTACGCATCGAGGAAGCAGCCGCCCGCAAACAGGCCCGGATCGATTCGGGAAAAGATGTCATTGTCGGTGTCAACAAATACCGCCCCGAATCCGAACGGGAACTTGAACTGCTGGAAGTTGACAATCAGGCCGTTCGCGAAGGGCAGATCCGGCGGATTAACGAAGTTAAAGCCAGCCGGAACCCGGAAAAAGTAGAAGCCGCACTCGAAGCCATCACCGAAGCCGCTCGTACGGATTTGCAATCCGCAGCCGACAACCTCCTGGCCCTTGCCATTGAAGCCGCCCGTTGCCGGGCCACGTTAGGTGAAATTTCATACGCTATGGAAAAAGCATTTGGCCGTCACAAAGCCACCATTCGGTCGGTGTCCGGTATTTATTCCGCCGAGGTATCCGACGATGAAAACTTCCGGCTCGCCCGCCAGCTAACCGACCGTTTTGCCGAACGGGAAGGCCGCCGTCCGCGCATACTGGTGGCCAAAATGGGCCAGGATGGGCACGACCGGGGTGCTAAGGTGATTGCAACCAGCTTTGCCGATCTGGGCTTCGATGTCGACATGGGGCCGCTGTTTCAAACGCCGGAGGAAGTGGCCCGGCAAGCCGCCGAAAACGATGTTCACCTCGTTGGCGTGTCGAGTCTGGCGGCCGGTCACAAAACCCTCGTTCCCCAATTGATCGAAGAACTGAAAAAGATCGACCGCGACGACATTATGGTGATTGCCGGGGGCGTTATTCCCGCGCAGGATTACCAGTTTCTCTATGATGCGGGCGTGAAAGGGGTTTTTGGGCCTGGAACGGTGATTTCCGTGGCGGCTCAGAAGATCTTGAACGAGTTGATGCCGGGGTTGGATCAGGGATAGCTTGTAAACGGTTTTTTCGTATTTTTATAAAAATTCACATTGGCCATGTTTTCAAGTCGAGTTGCTGATTTACTGGAAGCTCCGGATGCCAAACTAGTCATCGAACGTGCACAGGCTATTTTGAACGACGAATCGCAACGACGTCGGGAATTTCGGGAATGGCTGCGGGATGACGTAAAGGCGGAATTTATTAATGGGACGGTGGTGATGCATTCGCCTGTTAAGCGAAGACATCTTGAGGCTTCCAAATACCTGGTCAATTTGCTTCAAAACTATGTTGCCATACATAATTTGGGAGAAGTAGACTTTGAAAAAGCACTAGTAGCTTTAAGTCGCAACGACTACGAACCCGATATTTGCTACTGGAACAAAGAAATAGCCGCATCGTTTCATGACGATCAGATGGAGCATCCCGCTCCGGATCTGATCGTCGAAATTTTGTCCCGGACCACTACGGGCCGCGACCGGGGAATAAAATTCGAAGACTATGCCGCCCACGGCGTCCGGGAATACTGGATGATCGACCCGGTTCGTCAGTCGCTGGAGCAGTATAAACTGGACGAAGATGTAATGGCTTTTGAGGAAGTGGCGGTTTTATTTCGTGAGGATACCCTCGAAAGTCTGACAATACCCGGTTTTCGAATTCCCGTTCGGGCCATTTTCGATAAGGCCGTCAACATGCTCACCTTACAGGAATTGATCACGAGATGATAGGTTCTTAATCCCGCACCGGAAACCGGCCCAACTGGCCTTCCAGATCCGTGATAGCCCGCTGCAACTCATCATCATTCGGCATGACCGACAACCAGAACGGTTTTGACTGGTCATTGTACCAATCCGGAGCCGCTTCCTGATCGAGCTTGATGCCGAACGCATAGCCACTCAAACCGCTCGAAGCGTTTTTGAATCCCAAACACGGTTCGACAAACGAAAGCCGGGGCGACAACTGGCGTTGTGAAGCCACCGAACGCATCCAGTTGATCAGTAATTCAACTTCCCAGGTCGATAACAAGGGGGCCGTAGTGGTATATTCCTTATTCTGATAACGAGCTTTCAAGCTGATTAACAACCAGTTACGATCCATAAAGTACTTTGAATCGCTGTATTCATAATCCAGAATATCAAGTTCAAATGAAGCTTCGGGGCCAGTCAGTTTCATGGGTCATCCAATCTGTCGATCTGCCGAAAACGGATCGAAGTTAATACACTGTAAAATCTCGCAGAGCAGTTCAGGCACGGGGCAGCCAGGGTGTAGCGGGAAACAGAACGTAGAAAACTCTGGTCTCAACGCTTAACCCAAGCCATTCAAACACGACCAATACCAGGTTTGGACAGGAAAGTAAAAATACAAAAGCGACCGGATAATATAGTATTTTCGGCTTAAAAAATTTAACCGGCGGAGAAATAATTCAAAGTCACCACTTTATAGTCGGATAAACGAAATTAAGTAGCGGTTGTACACGAACATTTTTTTTGTGTTATTGGAATAGTCGTTAATTTCACCTGTCCAAACTTCCTGTGAAGATACAGTTCACCACAAGCCATTGACTTTATGTCTACCAAACGAGTACTGATTGCCGAAGATAGCTCCGTTATCCAGAACCTTGCCCGAAAAATTCTTGAGTTTCAGAATTACGACATCACCTCCGTCAAAAATGGGGAGCAGGTCTTACAGATTCTGGAGAAGGAAGATTTTAGCATCATCCTGCTGGATATTAACATGCCGGTTATGGATGGGATGGAATGCGTTCGCCGGGTGCGGGCACTCGCCGACAAAGAAAAAGCCGCCGTTCCGGTCGTTGCCATTACCGGGAACGCGAAAAATTATACGGAGGAAGAATTTAAAACCGCCGGCTTTAACGACGTCCTGGTAAAGCCGCTCAATTTCGACCGGCTGGTGGAGGTTGTGAATCAGCTAACGGATAAATAAGGGAAGCGAAGGATGGCGGAACAAGTAGCTTTTTTTCCGCCATCCTCCCTTCTGCTTGCTTCCTTATGGTTGTTACGCTGCTCGGAACAGGAACATCCTCCGGTGTGCCGCTAATCGGTTGTGCGTGTGAGGTTTGCCGCTCGCTTGACTTCCGGGACAAACGGTTGCGCACGTCCATTCATCTCGCCATTGATGGAAAAAGTTTTGTCGTCGATACCGGTCCGGATTTTCGACAGCAGATGTTGCGCACCGGTATCAACCGGCTGGATGCGGTAATTTTTACGCACGAACATAAAGATCATACCGCCGGGCTGGACGAAGTGCGGGCCTACAATTTTCTTCAGGGACAGGATATTCCCATCTACGCCGACCGGCGCGTTCTGAACCAGCTGCAAACGGAATACGCCTATATTTTCGCCGAAAAAAAGTATCCCGGTATTCCACGGCTTCAACTCAACGAAATCAGAAATGAAGTCTTTGAAATTGAAGGCGTCCGGTTCACGCCCATCGACGTGCTGCACCATCGGCTGCCGGTTTTCGGCTACCGAATCCACAATTTCACCTACCTGACCGACCTCAATTACATCTCCGACGAAGAGCTGGAAAAAGTGTATGGCACCCAGATTCTCGTCCTGGATGCGCTGCAAATCGAACCCCATATTTCCCATTTTACGCTCGATCAGGCCGTCGCGTTAGTGGAGCGTATTCGACCGGAACAGACCTATTTTGTCCACATGAGCCACAAAATTGGCCTGCACCGGGAGGTTGAAAAACGGCTGCCACTATCGATCCGGCTGGGGTACGACGGGTTGAAAATTGAAATCTAAACCTACCCCAACCGGTTCATCATTTCGATGCACGCCCGGCCGTTGTGGTAGGGGCATTTCCACATGCTGATTTTCGTGTTGCCAAGTACTTTATGGTTTTCGTCAATGCCGCTATACCACTCGCCGTTTTTCCTGTCTAGCATGTAGGTTTTAATGAACTCCCAGTTCTTCAGCGACTTATCCAGAAATTGCTTTTCTTTTGTTAACTGATACGCGTTCATAAATCCGACCATGGCTTCCGCCATCACCCACCACGAACGCTCACGGTTGAGGTGATTTTCTTTGGGATCGTATTCATAATTCATCCCGCCATCGGCTTCCAGACCGGTGGCAGCCGCCCGCGCCATTTTGACGGAAAGTGCCTTGATTCGTTTGATCAGGGCTTCATCGTGTAGGGCTTCGGCCGATTCGACCAGCAACCAGGAAGCTTCGATGTCGTGGCCGTAGGAAATGGCGGTTTTCCGGATTTTCCAGTCGTCGTCCATAAACAGATTCATCCGGTAGGTTTTCGGATCGACAATGTATTTCTCAAAATCAGTGATCAAACCCCGAATCTGCTGGTTCAGGCCTTTATCCGGCCAGGCCCGGTAGAGATTGGTGAAGGCCTCCAGAATGTGGAGGTGCGTATTCATGGTTTTGCTTTCGTGGTTGTCTTTTTTACTGATCACGTAATCATCCGCCATGCCCGACCAGTCGCGGGTCATGGATTCGTAAAAACCGCCCCGTTTGGGATCGTAGGCGTGTTTGACCATCAGGCCGTAAATCTCTTTGGCAAAATCCAGCGCAGGCTGGTGCTTGCTGGCCCGGTAATATTCGCTCAAGCCATAGATGGCGAACGCCTGACCGTATTGCTGTTTGAAGGTTTGCAGCGGCTCGCCTTTGTAATCGACGGACCAGTAAACTCCGCCGTGTTCCTTGTCGCGGAAGTGTTTATCGATGTATTTGTAAGCGCGTTCGGCGTAGGGAAGGTAGTCGTCGTGCTGGGTGTGCCGGGCGGCTGCGGCAAACGTCCAGGCGATTCGGCTGTTCAAAACAATGCCTTTGGCCGCATCGGTTTTCGGAACATTCTGGTAATCGACCTGGCCGTAATACCCCTCGATGGGGTCGGGACCGTATTTCTGCCAGTAAGCCAGAATGTCTTTTAATTCCTGATTGAGTTCCTGACGGATCGCTCGAAGGTCAAACATGATAAGGGTAGGAAAGGGACTATTGAATAACGAATATCGAACAATGACGTGAATTTATCTACTCCACTCCCCGATATTCGTTATTCAATAGTCCGTATTCACTATTGTTTTCACTACCCTTTAATTAATGGCCTGAATCGCTGCCACTCCGCGAACTACTGTGCCCGCTATGCCCCTGCCCTCCGCGTTCATGTTGCAGTTCCGACTTGGTTTTCTGGGTCTGGTCTTCGTCGGGCCCCTGTTTCGTTTTATCCTGGTTGGAACGCATTTTCTCCATGTTGGTCGTCATGGCCGATGTATCGCGCGCTTCGTAGTTGCGGGTTCGTTTGGAATTCCCTTGTTTATCATTCGAACCCGGCTGGTCGGTTGTTTTATTAGTTGCCATAGCCTTGAGTTTATTTAGTGATAAAGGTTAACGGATCGGCTGTCGCAATTGTTCGGATGAGTATGTTTGTGGACTATTAACGATCCAGCCCGTGCACACCAACTATTATTTTCTCCGTCAGCTTGCCCCAGCACTCCACCCGCACCTCTCCGGCCTGAAGCTGATGGAATGTTTTAGTCAGGATCGGGACGAACTGGTTTTGGTGTTTGCCCACGCCCGGGGAAAAGTTAATTTTTACCGCCCGTTTTTCATCAAAGCCACCCTCCGACCCGATTTTTCGGGCCTGCTGTTTCCCGAAACCATCCAGCGCGCCCGCATCAACAGCGTCAATCTGTTCGAGGACTTGTATGATCAGCCGGTGGTGGCCGTCCGCTCTTTTTTGAATGAACGGTGTCTGGCCATCACGCTGGAAGGCGGTTTTACGCTGGTGTTCAAATTTTTCGGAAACCGCCCCAATCTGCTGATTTTTTCGGGCGATACCGTCATCGATTTGTTCAACAACAAACTGGCCGCCGACACCCAGCTCGTTCTTTCTACCCTCGACCGCCCGCTCGATCAATCCTGGGAAGCCTACGAACAAAGCGGTTTCGACCACCGGAAGCTGTTTCCGACGTTTGGAAAACTCGTCAATGCGTACCTGGAAGAAAAAGGACTTTGGGAAAAAGGCGAACGGGAAAAGTGGGCGTTGATTCAGGAAACCGTTCAGCACCTGGAACAGCCGCGTTACTACCTCACGACGTTTCAACACAAACCGGCCCTTTCGCTGTTGCCGTACGGCGAACCGATTCGTCAGGAATTTACCGATCCGCTCGAAGCCAGCAACCGGTTTTTTGCCAGCTTCATGGGGCAAAATACGCTGGAACGCGAGAAAAGCGAAGCACTGCGTTTACTGGAAAAGCGATTGAAACGAACGCAGGCGGCCATCGACGCCAACCTGCAACGGCTCATCGGTCTGGACGAAGCGGTTAAGAATGAGGAAATTGCCAACATCCTGATGGCCAATCTGCACCAGATTCCCGAGAGTCCGGGAGCGCGGTCGCCGGAAGTGGTGGAACTGGACGATTTTTACCGGAATAAGCCGATCAAAATCAAACTCAAACCCGACCTGAGTCCGCAAAAAAACGCCGAGCATTATTACCGGAAAGCCAAAAACGAGAAAATTGAAACCAGTATTCTTCAGGAACAGATCGAAGCCCGGGAGCAGGAACTTCAGCAGATTCAGCAACAGATCGAACGGATCAGGCCCGTCGAATCGCTGCGGGAATTGCGGAAATACCTGAAAGGCAATCCGATTAAGGAAGAAAAAGCCGCCGACGGAACCGCCCCCCTGTTCAAACAGGTCATTCACGAAGGGTTTGTGATTCTGATTGGCCGTAACTCGAAAAATAACGATCTGCTTACCCAGCAATACGCCTACAAAGACGATCTGTGGCTTCACGCCCGCGATGTACCGGGTTCGCACGTCATCGTCAAATACAAAGCGGGCAAGACTTTTCCGAAAACCGTCATCGAGCGGGCGGCTGAACTGGCGGCCTGGTATTCCAAACGCCGGACGGATTCGCTGTGCCCGGTTATTTATACACCCAAGAAATTCGTCCGCAAACCCAAAGGACTGGCGGCCGGTCAGGTGAAAGTAGAAAAAGAAGAAGTGATTCTGGTGGTCCCCAAAGACGAGGGATTACTCAAAACCGCCTAAGCCCATGACATACCGTATTATCTTGTTAATCAGTAGCTTTCTTTTCACGAAGCCGGTTTTCTCCCAGATTGAAACCCTGAATCAGAAGGCCTCGGGCTACCGGGGAATCTGGTATTTTATCGGGGCGACCCACAACGAATATGCCTACAAATACAGTGGCGGTTTGGGCACGTATCCGGCCAACCATTATCCGTTCTCGGTGTATGCGCCAGCCGTCGGGCGGACGTTTTTCTGCTATGGCGGAGTAACCGATTCCAGTTCCCGGGAATTGTGTCACCTGGTCGGTTTCTTCGATCATAAAACCGGTCTGGTTTCGCGACCCACGCTTTTGCTCAACAAACAGACCGACGATGCCCACGACAACCCGGTTATTCAAGTGGATAGTCGGGGGTATATCTGGATTTTTTCTACCTCGCACGGAACCGAACGTCCGTCGTTTATTCACCGGAGCCGAAAACCGTACGATATCAGTGCCTTCGACCGGGTTGAAGCCACCCGCCGGGACGAACAAGGGAAAACCGTTCCGTTTACCAATTTTTCCTACCTGCAAACCTACTACCAGCCCGGTCGCGGCTTTTTCAATCTGATGACGCACTACGACCGGGGTGTGTTGCCATATGGCGCTACAAAACCCCGCCGGACGATCGCCTACATCACCAGTCCGGACGGGAGTACCTGGTCGGCCTGGCAGGACATTGCCACCATCGAAGAAGGTCATTACCAAAGCAGTGGACAACGGGGCCGTAAAATTGGCAGCGCCTTCAATTACCATCCCAACACGAAAGTGGGCGCCGGACTCGATTACCGCACCAACCTGTATTACGTGGAAACCGATGATTTTGGCAAAAGCTGGCATACCGCCAACGGCCAACCGGTTCAATTGCCCTTGAGCGACACGCTCAATCCGGCTCTGGTAAAAGCGTATCGAAACCGGGGTCGGAACGTGTACATCAGTGACGTCAATTACGATGCGGCCAATCGACCCATCATCCTGTATATCACCAGCAAAGGCCCGGAACCGGGACCCCAGAACGGCCCTTATGAATGGCATGTCGCACACTGGACCGGCAAGCAGTGGGCCATCCATACCGTTACGCAATCGGATCACAACTACGACATGGGTTCTCTGTATGTAGAGGGAACTGCGTGGCGAATCATTGGCCCGGCCGAAGCCGGACCGCAGCCGTTTGGCACGGGTGGTGAACTCTCGTTACTGGAAAGCCGCGATGCCGGAAAATCCTGGAAGAAGGTGAAAACCGTCACGCAGAACAGTGCCCGAAACCAGACCTATCCCCGGCGACCGGTGGCGGCCCATCCCGGTTTTTACGCGTTCTGGGCCGACGGCAACGCCCGAAAACCGTCGGCGTCTTTTCTGTATTTCTGCAATCAACAGGGTCAGGTGTTTCAGTTACCCACCGAGATGAAGGGTGATCTGGAAAAACCGGTGCCGGTTGGAAAGTGAAGAAAAATTACTTTTACGAATTAGCATTCTGTTTATTTCGCAATCAGGACCGCCTTCGTCAACCGCCGATCACCGGTGGTCAGCGTCAGGTTGTAGCGTCCCGTGGGCAGTTGCAGCACCGGCCAGGCAATCGTATGCCGGCCGGTTGTAAACGTATGCTCGGATAAACCAATGACTTCCTGACCTGCCAGATTGGTCAGGGTCAAACGTCCGGTAAATGGGTGGGAAACATCGACCTGAGCCGTCAGTTGCTCGCGGGCGGGATTGGGCAAAACCGTCAGCTGCGTTATCGAAACCGGGTCGTTCACGGCCGTAATCACTTCCATTACTTCGACCTGTTTCAAAATCCAGTTGTTGGGATCAATCTGAACGTCAGTCGGTTGTCCTTTCACTTTCAGCTCAAAAGTCTGATCGGCGCTGTTGTTCATGACCGTAAGCAGCGTATCGCCCACCGCAGTTTTCACCAAAACCGGTACGGGCATGGTAAAGAAAGTCGGGTTGGTGGTGTTCGTGGTCTGTTCCAGACGCAGTTGCACCTGGTATTGATTGGTTTGCCCTGCCAGAGCCCCGCTGCTCCATTTCACCCGATACGTCGGATAATTCTCGCCGTAAACCCATTGTTTGAAAAAATAGTCGAGCGGTTTTCCGTACACCTGCGATGCAATGGCGGCAAAATCTTCGGTTGTGGCCGATCCGTACGCAAACGGCGAAGCGGCATACGCCTGTAGAATTTCCCGAAATTTCTGATCGCCCACGACTCCCCGCAGCATGTGCAAAACGGTAGCGCCTTTGTAATACGTCCGGTTGGAATCAAAAATGTTGTTGACGTTTGTTAAATCCTGCACAAACAGGGTTCCACGGGCGCGTCGGGCCAGCAGCAGATACGAGCTCATGTAGGACCGGTACGCGGCTGTTCCGCCGGTGGCTTCCCGGTACAAGGCTTCTGCATAGGACGCAAATCCCTCGTTGAGCCAGATATGCTCCCAGGTTTTGCAGGTAATCTTGTCGCCAAACCACTGATGTGCCAGTTCATGCGCCATGATGTCCGAATTGAAGGCCCCCATCGAGCTGATGGTCTGGTGTTCCATTCCCCCACCCCAGCCAAACTGCGCATGGCCGTATTTTTCCTTCAGAAACGGATACGGCCCGAAGTATTTCGTAAATACATCCAGCATTGCCGTGGTCTGA
The DNA here is from genome assembly GCF_003858645.1 of Larkinella knui. GTDB lineage: Bacteria > Bacteroidota > Bacteroidia > Cytophagales > Spirosomataceae > Larkinella > Larkinella knui. Next base: position 389,197 of record NZ_RQJP01000002.1, read on the forward strand.
TCCAGCGTCTTTCTGAGGTTGTCGGTCAGGGCTTCCGGGTAAATATAGTGGGTCACCGGCATCGAGTCGGTGGCGGTGGGGCGAAACGTCTGTTCGTAGAGAACGTAATTGGACATCGCCACCGAAATCAGGTAATTGGCAATCGGGTAGCGGTTTTTCCAGCGGTAGGTGCGGGTGCTGTCGGCATGGTCGATCGTCCGTTCCAGGCGTCCGTTCGAAACCGATACAAATTGCTTCGGAGCGGTAATCCAGACGTCCGACGAATCGGCTTTATCGGCAGGGGTATCTTTGCAGGGAAACCAGTCGCGGGCGCCATACGGTTCGCTCAGGCTCCAGATAGCGGGCTGATTTTGCAAGCCATGCGTGCCGAATGCGAAACTCCCCAAACCGGTCGATCCCGGTACTCCCTGGTAATAAACCGTTACGGTCAGCTTCTGGCCTTTGGCGAGCGGTTGAACGGGTGTAATCGAAAGCTGGTTATTTTCCTGCGAAAACGGGAGTTTCTGCGTGCCGGTCTTCACCGAATCGACCTTCATATCGGTTGCCAAATCCAGAAAAAACCGGCTCAGATTGTCGCTAACGCTCGTTAGTCCGATGGTCACGGCCCCGCGCAGGTAGTTGGGCGTATACGTGAAGGTCAGGTCGAGTTTGTAATACGAAACGTCGATGGTGGCATCGCCGGGATACTGGATTCGGGCCGAACGATTGGCCTTCGCCAGCGACCCAAAGTAATTCAGGCGGGTGTGCTGGCAAGTTGCCACTCCATTGTCCGGTAATTGGGCAGATGCTGTCAGGCAAAATAAAAACAGGACCACAACGTGAACCTGCTTTCCGATTATTTTTTCAAGGAAACGTTTTTTCATACCTTATTTTTCTTCGTTCAGAATATCGCCGGGCAAGGCCTTGGGTTCGGCTTTCAGCGGGTCATATTGCTGCGTCAGTTCATTCAATTTCCGCTGCTCATTTTCGGGCAATTCGAGTTGCCAGCCCATCGAGTCGGCCAATTGATACATCATAAACTGAATCTGGTTGTTGGCAATCCGCGGCAAATCGCTCTCCATCGCCCGATCGAGCATGGTCTGTTTGGATTCATCGAGCAGCCGCGTATAATCTTCACTCCGAAAATGATTCAGATACCCCGGATCAATGTCGTAAAATTTATAGTCGGTATCAATCGACAACACCTGCGGTTCGGGAAACGACTCGATAATCAGTTTCTTTTCACCCAACTCCGGTTGCCGAAACCGGATCTTGGCAAAATCGAATCCGACCAGCACTTTGGCCTTTGCAATGATTAACGCTTTTTTGGGATCATTTATGAAATAGAGAAACTTTTTATCGTCCTGATAACTCAGTATTTCCGTAAAATATCCCTCGGCCATCACCACTTTAAAAACTTTCTCGATCCGATCCAGCAATACCGTCGATTCCTTGCGGACATCGGTTACCGGATTCGCCTTTTTTTTGCGCCACCAGTTTGAGACAGCCACGCCCCCAAAACCGCCTAACAGCAGCGTGATGAAAATAAATAACGTATTCGAAGACTCCATACAAGAGTTGGATAGTTAACGAAAGGTACAGACTTTTGCAGTACTACAAAAACAAACCGCTCTCAGTTAAGACGCCAGAAAATGGATTTAGTTTCTACTCCATGACGAATAAATTAGTGATTGTTATTGCCGGACCAACCGCCGTCGGAAAAACCAGTCTTGGCGTCCGGTTGGCAAAGGCGTTGCAAACGGACGTCGTTTCGGCGGATTCGCGCCAGTTTTACCGCGAACTTACGATCGGAACGGCCAAACCGACGGCAGACGAAATGCAGGGCGTACGACACCATTTCATTGATTCCCACAGCATTATGGAGCCGGTAAGCGCCGGTCAATACGAGCGGGAAGCCTTAACTGTTATTGACGATCTGTTTCAGAAAAAGAATGTGGTGATTTTGTCCGGCGGAACGGGCCTGTACATCAACGCCGTTTGTTTCGGGCTTGACGACGTTCCGCAAGCCGAACCCGATTTGCGCGCCGAACTGATGAACCGGCTCGAAACGGAAGGGCTGGAACCGCTCCGCGAACAACTCCGGCTGCTGGACCCGGTTTATGCCGAAACCGCCGATCTGCAAAATTCGCAGCGCGTTGTCCGGGCGCTGGAAGTCAGCATAAGTTCAGGAAAACCGTATTCCTCTTTCCGCAAACAGGATACCAACGGTCCCGCTTCCCGGCCATTCCAGACGGTTTTCATCGCTCTGGATCGTCCGCGCGACGAACTCTATGACCGAATCGACCGCCGGATGGATGAGATGCTCGCCCACGGGTTGATCGAGGAGGTTCGCTCGCTGCTGCCCTACCGCCAGTCTACGGCTTTGCAAACCGTTGGTTACAAGGAAGTTTTCGGGTATTTAGACGGCGACTATGATTACGCCGAAATGGTCCGGCTACTCAAACGCAACTCCCGGCGCTATGCCAAACGCCAGTTGACCTGGTTCCGACATCAGGGAAATTACCACTGGTTTGGGGCGGAGGAATATGAAGAAATCAGCAAAATGGTCGAAGGGCTTGCCAATTCGTTGAATTGAAAGGTGCAGTTATGACCCGAAGCCAGAGCGGCAATGACGGGATCGGGGCGTTTATTTCTGTATTTTTTACAGATTCGGAGGGTCGGCTAACAAATGGCAACGTAAAAGCGAATCAGGTTGTCTTTTAATTTGACATTTATTAGCCGACCTTATTCATTTATTACTGCGCTTTCCGCTCATTCTCGCGATAGGCCAGAATGCCGCCAATCAAGTTCCGAACATTGGAAAAACCGTTCTGTTCCAGAAATTGCTGCGCCCGTCCGCTCCGGGCACCCGACCGGCAGTAAATGATAATCTCGTCGTCTCTCAAGTCTTCCAAATCGTCGATCTGGCTGGGAAGACTTCCGAGTGGATACAGTTGTCCTCCCAGATTATCTTCATCAAATTCGTATTCTTCACGAACGTCGATCAGGTTGACTTTTTCGCCTTTGTCCAATCGTTCTTTGAGTTCCTGTGCGGTAATGTCCATCTCCGTGTTTATTTTTTGTAATTCTATGAATGGCAAAAGTAGGTTTACTTTCGGATAATTAATTTCTGCACAACGGTCTTTTTCCCATCCGACAACCGGACGAGGTAAAAACCATCGATCAAGTGATTGACATTCAATTGATTTTGCCCGGCCGTCGGGCGGGCGCTAACCACCAGCCGTCCGTTCACGTCAACGATGTCGATCTGCCGGATAGCCGGATTTTGCCAGATCAGGATACCCGCATTAGGATTCGGAAATACCATCAATTGCGTCAGGGCCGCCGGTTCGTCCTCGACGCCGGTGACGGGAGCTTCTTTTCCGGCCCCCATTACCGGCCGAATCATGGGCACTCCTCCCGGGTTGCTCGGGTCCCAGGACGAACCCCGGCCTTCAAAAATCTGGTTGCCAAACGGGCTATTTTTATCGAACCCAATGGCCACCACATAGTCTTCACTAACCTGCGTCCACCCGACGTAAAATGTATCGGTAACCGCAATGCCATAGTCGAGCGGAATGTCGACAAAGCCGCTGCGCGAATTGGCATAGCTGATTACGGCCGCCTTCTGATACAGCACCCGGCCCGGTTTTCCCCGGTCATCCGCGTACAGGCTAAAAACCGCAGCCTTCCCGGCAAGATTCGTTTTCACCGGTGCAAAGCAAACCCGCAGCGCCGACACCACATCCGGCTTGTTCAACAGAAACCGCATGGCGACCCGCCCCTGACGTTGCGTGTTCTGAATAGCGGCTTCGGCGGTGCCGTCGTCAAAAGCATAATAATTATCCAGAACCGTCACGGCAGCAATCGTGTCGTTTCGGCGGAGGTTGACGCCGGGAATGGTGTCGGTGGTTTGAACGGCAAACTGAGTTTGCAACAGGGCTTTCTGCCCCGCAAAACCGGCTGGCAACGGCAGCGGTTTCAGAGTCTTCGGTTGCGAACTGAGCGAAGCGATTCCTTCCGACGGCGATTGATATTGCTGCAAAACCGCCCCCGTCAGCTGGTCTTTGACAACGGCGCGATACGTTGTAAAGTTGAAGTTATTAAACAGATTGACAATATCGGTACGGATCGTATCGGCGGTTTCGCCAACCGGATTCAGCAGGTACTGTTTCAGCGGCATAGCCGAATACCGTTTCAAAAACGATGATACGGGCTGTCGGGTCGCAATGTCTTTGATGTACAGATTAGTGGCCGACCGGCCCCGGTTCATATAAATGTAGTCGAGATGCCAGCTGTCAAATGCGCCCGACGTTCGTCCAAAAGCCTGAAACCGGAACTGAAAAGCCGCGTGTAGAAACCGGGCCTGGTTTACGGCGACGAACGATTGGGTAAAGTTATTGCTGGCCGTATCGCCCGCCTGTTTCCAGACCGTCTCCCAGGTTCCCGCCGTAGTCAGAAACTGCAGTCGTAAAGAATCTTCGGCATCGGGAAGTTCACCCAGCCCTTTGCGCTGCCAGTAAAAACTCAGAAAAATGGCATCGGCGGCCGTTGTGCCCGAAAGATCGATCGGGTTGGTAGTCAGCGTATCGGTCGGCCCGGTGGCATTCTGATCGGTAAAATCGTAGGGTGTACCATTGGCCTTCAGGCCGTCGAAGGTGGCAACATTGATCGAAGGGTGGTTGATGGGCAGCGTATTGTTGATGTACACGTTGCTTGGCTGCCACAAAGCCGGATTGGGCCGGTCGGTTGCCGTCGCAAAATCGTCAAAAAAAGGCAATTTTACCGCCTGAATCCGGGCTCCGGCGGTTGCCGGTTTGGCTGCGGGGCCTTCATTTTGAAACGATTCGATGGGCACAATCTGAATCTGGGCCCCCGCCGTTGGCAGAAAAAAGTAAGTCATGAACACCAAGCTGCATGCATGCCTAACCAACAGTTGCCAACTGCCAATTGCCGATTGAAGACGAGAACCCTGCCTGTTGCGTACGAAATGGTGTTTCATTCTTACTGTGTATCATCATTTTCGACCGGCCCGACCACCCACAGGTCGATCACATCGCCTACGCGGATGGTGGCACCGGGTCGGGCCGCCGGGTTTTGCCGGACCACGGTACCGACTTCTTTTTCAGGATCTTCCACAGGAAGAATCGTGCCAACCTGCAAATTAGAACCCCGAATTGTCATTTCGGCTTCGTCGCGTGGTTTACCTACAACGTCCGGAACGGCAAACATAGTATTGCCCAATCCGTCGCCAACGACGATGTCAATCTTTGACCCTTTGGCAATCCGCGTACCCGGCAGAATTTCCTTGCCGTTAAACAGTTGCTGCAAAACCGTGCCCTGGGCCAGATCCGGAATGTATTTTAGTTTTCCCATCTGTAACCCATTGCTAGCCAGCGCATACTGGGCACTCACATACGTCTGGTCAACCAGCTTGGGCATGGGAATCATCGGCGGGTTTTCGGTGGTGATCGTGATGTATAATTTCCGCCCGGCCTTCACTTTAAAACCGGGTTTGGGATATTGTGAAACCACCGTCAGCGGTTCGGCCCCGGCCACGTACGTACTGTCACTGACCTCATAGCGCAGGTCGTGATCATTCAGAAAATCCTCCAGTTCAGACGTATTCATCCGGCTCAGATCCGGAACGGTGATCGTCTGACCGTGGTGGGTTGTAAAGGGCAGATACACAAAGAAAAAGCCTAAAAACAGAACGGCTAGCAGCCCTAAAACAATACCAATATGTATGACCAGATCGGTCGTGGAACGCGTGCTGATTTTCGCCATGCAATCACTTTGTAAACGCTTCGTCAAACCACAATATTAGCGGTTTGCCCGGCGGTTATTGATACAACCCAAGCATTTTTTTTATGTATTTTCCCACCACATCAAACTCCAGATTGACCACATCGCCCACCCGAAGGTCCCGAAAAGTCGTGTGTTCGTAGGTGTAGGGAATGATGGCAACCCGAAATGAATCCGGCTCCGAATTGAAAACGGTTAAACTAACCCCATTGATACAAATCGAGCCTTTTTCAACCGTGATATTGTTCTCCCTGGGATCATCGGACGCCAGTCGGTACTGAAAGTCGAACAGCCAGCTCCCATTCTGGTCGGCGATGCCGGTAACGATCCCCGTCTGATCGACATGGCCCTGAACAATGTGGCCGTCAAACCGTCCGTTGGCGGGCATACACCGCTCCAGATTGACCCGGTCGCCGGTTTTTACCTGACCCAGATTCGTTTTTTTCAATGTTTCCTCCACCGCCGTTACGGTATACGTCTCCCCGCTCACGGAAGTCACCGTCAGGCAGACGCCGTTGTGGCTCAGACTCTGGTCGACTTTTAATTCGGGTGCAATTCGGGATTTCAGATGAAATGTGAGGTTGGTGCCTTCGGCGGTGATGTCGGTAACTTCGCCGGTAGCTTCAATTATTCCGGTAAACATAATTTTCTTACCCTTGGATTAAGCAGAGTAAAGAATGAACAGGATGCACCGGAGAAGAATTCCGTCATTCTACCCACAGACTGAAGTCCGTGCGTTTTTTTAAGCAGTGGCCCCATCGAATTCAACCGGATCATCGTATTCATTTGAAATAACCAGCAAAAAGGCTCCGCTGGTCAATTCGTCAATTCGATGCCAGACTTCCGGCTCCAGGAGCAGGCATTTTTTGGGGTCATCCAACCAGAAAAAATTGTCAGTACCGCTGCCCTGAATGCCAATCCGGCACTGTCCGTTCAGACACAGAATCGCATGCCAGGCTTTCGGATACCGGCGTCCAACCCACCGATTTTCTTCCGCTTCATCGATGTAAAAAACGCGTTTGATCGATCCCGGCAGCACTTTTTCAATCACCGTCAGATTACCGGAATCAGAAGAAAACGTATCCAAATACAAAAGTTGAGCCATACACGTACCTTTACAAGGGACAATTGTCGGCAAACTACGGAGAAATTCGGCAAAATTGCATCGAAATCACCCTTTCGGACCAACGCATAAAACCGCGGCCAAAACGCTGTAGCCTTCGGTCAGTGTGAATTGCTGTTGTACAGCAATTGCACCAGCCGCGGGTTTACCCGATGAAACTGATTCGATTTTCTTACAAAAAAACGCAACGAATCCGTACTTTCACGACTTAAAACCATCTGTTATGCCTCGGAATCGTTTCTTGCTGGTGGGCCTGTTTCTGATTGTGCTGGCCATCATTTATTATTCCTTTTTTGATTCCGGTAACACCGACACCCCCATGGTGACCAATCCGGAGACGTATCGCCTGGAGGTGGCCCAAAAACGAAAGGACAAAGAGAACTTTTTCCGCACCAGCAGCGAGTCGCCGTTTACGGACAAAAGCAAATTTAAAAGTCTGAGCTATTTCAATCCGGACCCGGATTACCGTGTTGCGGCCCGATTGGAGCCTTTTGCCGACAAAAAGAAACTCGTGGTGCATTTAACCGACGGTAGCGAGGAAGTCTACGAGAAATACGCCCATGCGGTTTTTACGATAAAGGGCGAATTATGCCGCCTGTTGGTGCTCAAACATGAGAATACGCTGTCGATTCTCTTCAAAGATAAAACGAGTGGAAAAGAAACTTACGGCGGTGGCCGCTACATTGACTTTAGCCCCGACGACGTCAAGGAAAACCGCCTGATCATTGACTTTAATGAAGCCTACAATCCGTATTGCGCCTACAACCATGAGTATGCCTGCCCGCTTCCCCCGCCAGAAAACACCATTCCGGTAGACGTTCGGGCGGGCGAGAAATATGTTGAAATCAACTGAGCGTGATGGAGGATGAATAGAATCGGGTGGTTCTGCCACAGTTCATCATTCGTCATTAAAATCAGGCAAATCCGCTGAATCAAGGTTTAAGACTTGCTATCTTTGTACTCCATTTCCAGTTCCTATATGAAGATTTCCTATAAATGGCTCAATCAATTGATTAGCCTGAATGAAACTCCGGAAAACGTTGGTAAAATTCTGACAGACACCGGTTTAGAGGTTGAAAGTACTGAAAAAATAGAGTCTGTTCCGGGCGGTTTGGAAGGCGTCGTCATCGGCGAAGTGTTGACCTGTGAAAAACATCCCGAAGCGGATAAACTGAGCCTGACGACGGTCGATGTGGGGCAGGGACAGCCTTTGAACATCGTCTGTGGAGCGCCCAACGTCCGGGCCGGGCAGAAAGTCGTTGTGGCTTTGGTAGGCGCTACGCTGTACCCGGTTAGCGGAGAACCGTTCACCATCAAGAAAGCAAAAATTCGCGGGGCGGCTTCCGAAGGCATGATTTGCGCGGAGGACGAAATTGGTCTGGGAACCTCGCACGCCGGTGTGATGGTTTTGACAACCGACCTGCCCAACGGTACGCCCGCCGTCAATTATTTTGGCCTGGAAGCCGACTACCAGATTGAAATTGGCCTGACGCCCAACCGCGCCGATGCGGCTTCACATCTTGGTGTAGCCCGTGACCTGAAAGCCGTTCTGCAACGACCCATTCAATGGCCGTCGGTCGATGCGTTTAAGGTCGATAATCAGAATTTGCCGATTGCCGTAACGGTTGAAAACCCGGAAGCCGCACCGCGCTACACGGGTTTGACCATCGACGGCCTGACCGTCGGTGAGTCGCCCGACTGGCTGAAACAGCGGCTGCGGACTATCGGTCTGAACCCAATCAACAACATTGTCGATGTCACCAATTACGTTTGCCATGAACTGGGCCAGCCGCTTCACGCATTCGATGCCGATCAGATTACGGGCGGAACGGTCATCGTCAAAACCGTTGCCGAAGGCACGCCATTTGTGACGCTGGACGGAATTGAGCGAAAACTGTCGGCCTACGATCTGATGATCTGCAACGCCAGCGAACCGATGTGCATTGCCGGTGTTTTTGGTGGACAAAAATCGGGCGTCAAAGCCCAGACAACCCGAATCTTTCTGGAATCGGCTTATTTCAGTCCCGCCTACATCCGCCGGACGTCTCAATACCACGGTCTGAAAACGGACGCTTCGTTCCGCTTTGAACGGGGAACCGATCCGAACATGCCGGTTTTTGCTCTTAAACGGGCGGCTCTTCTGATTCAGGAGGTGGCCGGTGGAACAGTCAGTTCCGACGTGATCGACCGGTATCCGGCGCCAATTCCCGACCGGATTGTGGAAATTCGGTATAAAAATGTGGACCGGCTGATCGGTATCCGGATCGATCGGGCCGAAATCATCCGGATTCTGGAAAGTCTCGACATCCAAATCAGCAACCAGACGGATTTGGGTTTCACGGCCCAGGTACCACCCTACCGCGTCGATGTGGAACGGGAAGTCGATGTGATCGAAGAAATCCTGCGCATCTATGGACTTGGAAATGTTCCGCTTTCCAGCCACCTGTCATCGGATTTTCTGTCCGAGTTTCCCGAAACCGATCCCGACCAGTTGCAGGAACGCGCCAGCCAGTTGCTGGCCGCCAACGGCTTTTACGAAACCCTGAGCAACTCGCTGACGCGGCCTGCCTACCACGAAGCCATCCGGGCCACGCTTCCGCACGCGGATGTACAACTGCTCAATCCGCTGAGTGAAGATTTATCGGTGATGCGCCAAACCTTGCTGTTTTCCGGTTTGGAAGCCCTGGTTTATAACATCAACCGGCGGCAGAAAGACCTTAAAATTTTCGAATTTGGCAAAGTATACAGCCGCGATGGGGAACGGTTTTATGAGCGGCCCCGGCTCGGAATCTGGATGGCGGGCCGTATGCAGCCGGAAAGCTGGCTTACCGGAAATCAACGCTCCGGCGACGCAGCCCTGACTTATCACGACCTTGGCGGTATTGTTCAAAAACTATTAACTTCGTTCCGGGTTAAAGCAACTGATAACCAACCCGCTGACCCGGCTCTATTCCAGTATGGCTTGACTTTGCTGGTCAATAAAAAACCAGTCGTTACGCTGGGGCTGGTGAAGGCGGGGCTGACGAAGCTGGTTGAACTGAAACAGACACCGGTTTTTTACGCTGATTTTGACTGGCAATACCTGATGAAGTTGTACAACGGAAAAGTCGTTTACGAAGAAGTATCGCGTTTTCCGGAAGTTCGGCGCGACTTATCACTGGTGCTGGATACCGGTGTCACGTATGCGCAAATCAGCCGTCTGGCCTATCAAACCGAGCGGAAACTGCTTCGTGACCTGAACGTATTTGATGTATATGAAGGGGAAAACCTGGATCGGGGCAAAAAGTCCTATTCCGTCAGTTTTATCCTGCAAGATCCTGCCCAGACGCTGAACGATACGGTGATCGACAAAACGATGAACCGGCTCATGTCAGCTTTCGAACGGGAACTGGGAGCGGTTATCAGAAAATAGAATGCGGCAGGCAATTCTCAGCTGGTTCTGAGGCAATCCGTTTCAAGTGGGGGTCGTAATCCTGAAATTTCAATTCAATAATGAGCAATTCATCGCCGGTTTTTTCGCAGATGGACTCCTTCGAGGACAAGGCGTACCGCTTGATCGAAATGGTCAACGCGGGTCGGCAACGTATTATTGAACTGGAGCAGGAGAAAACCGCTCTGGAGCTGGAAAAGGCCAAATTAGCCAATGAAGTAACAAAACATCAAAATCAACTGAGGCAATTGGAAAAAATGGTGAATAATTCGCCAAAAGAGTTTTCTAAACCAACAAATATTCCTAAGATTGTAAATAACAAACACAATGACGCAGAGACTACTGCCGAATTGAAGCAACAGCTCACGGCTTACATCGACGAACTGGATCGTTGTATCGCCTATTTGAGTGACTTGTCATAAATCATATACCGGAATCTTAAAAGGCTAGCTGCTTTTTCGAAACCGGTTCGACAAGCTGTACGATGGAAGAGTTATTGTCAATAAATATCCGAATTGCAGGCCGGAACTACCCGCTTAGTGTTCTTCCAGAAGACGAAGAAACCGCCCGGGAAGCCGGACGGCTCGTCAATGAACGCTTTTTAGGGGAGAAAAATAAGAAAAAAAAGCGTGATGACATGGACATTCTGGCGGTAATTGCCGTCATGAATACCGTACGATGGCTGAACGCACGCAGTGAAAAACTGGCGCTGCAAGAAAAGATAGCACAGCGGATAACCCGTTTAGACGAGTTAATGGACTCGACGTTAACTACTTGATCATTATAGAGTAGACGATAAAACGCAAATCCGCCTTCTTTCCGTACAATTCAATCGCTGACCGGCAAACGGTCGGCTTGCTTCATTTTTGGTACTGTAGTGTTCTGTGAGAATCATATTTTTCACACAAACGTCTACGGACATGAATAAAATCGATTTCTGGGTGATGCTCCTGTCGGATATACTTTCGATAGCAGTGGGCATCTACATTGGCAGGAAGCTGTTGGGCCGCCTGTTTGCCCAGCGTGAGAAGGAGGCCGAAATCCGCTCGGCAGAGATTATCAAAAATGCCGAATTGACGGCTGAAAATATCAAGAAAGACCGCATTCTGGAAGCGCGGGAAAAGTACCTGAAATTGAAAGCTGAGTTTGAAGACGACACCAACCGGAAGAAAAACATTCTGATTACCAACGAGAACAAACTCAAGCAGCGCGAACAGCAACTCCAGCAACAAGCCGAACAAAGCAAACGGAAAGAAGCCGAACTCGAACAGCAGAAACTCCTGCTGTCTCAGCAACAGGAAGCCATCGGGAAACGGCGGGAAGAAGCCGAACGGATGCGTCAGCAACAGGTGGAAGCACTGGAAAAAATTGCGAACCTCACCGCCGATCAAGCCCGTGAACAACTCGTCGATGCCCTGAAAGCCGAAGCCGATTCGCGGGCCTCGTCCTACATCAAGAGCGTGGTGGAAGAAGCCAAACTGACGGCCACGAAAGAAGCCAAAAAGGTGGTGATCGAAACCATTCAGCGGACCGCGACGGAACATGCCATCGAAAACTGCGTGTCGGTATTCAACATCGAAAGCGACGACATCAAGGGGAAAGTGATTGGCCGCGAAGGCCGGAACATCCGCGCGCTGGAAGCTGCAACGGGCGTGGAAATTATCGTCGATGATACGCCGGAAGCCATCATAATCTCCGGTTTCGATCCCGTTCGTCGTGAAATTGCCCGTCTTTCGCTCCACCGGCTGGTTCAGGATGGCCGGATTCACCCCGCCCGGATTGAGGAAATTGTAGCCAAGACCCGCAAAAACATCGAAGATGAGATTGTCGAAATTGGCGAGCGGACGGTGATTGATCTCGGAATTCACGGTTTGCATCCCGAACTGATCAAAATGATTGGCCGGATGCGCTTCCGCTCCAGCTACGGCCAAAACCTGCTACAGCACTCGCGCGAGGTGGCCAAGCTTTGTGCCACCATGGCCGCGGAACTGGGCCTGAACGCCAAGTTAGCCAAGCGCGCCGGGCTGTTGCACGATATTGGTAAGGTGTGGCCTGAAGAAGCAGAACTGCCCCACGCGGTTTTGGGGATGGAACTGGCCAAGAAATACAAGGAACATCCGGAAGTTTGCAACGCCATTGGCGCTCACCACGACGAAATTGAGATGACCACGCTGATTTCGCCGATTGTTCAGGTTTGTGATGCCGTTTCGGGTTCACGGCCGGGCGCCCGTCGGGAAATGATGGAATCCTATATCCGACGCCTGAAAGAGCTTGAAGAACTGGCGATGAATTTCCAGGGCGTAATTAAATGCTACGCCATTCAGGCGGGTCGCGAACTGCGGGTGATGGTGGACGCGGAAAACGTAACCGATGAGAAAGCCAATACGCTGTCGTTCGATATCTCGCAGAAAATCGAGAAAGAAATGCAGTATCCCGGCCAGATCAAGATAACGGTTATCCGGGAAATGCGGTCGGTCGCGTACGCGAAATGAGGCTGTAGCGTACCGAGAATAGCGACTAGAAACAGAAAAACCGTACCGGCAATTCCGGTACGGTTTTTCTGTTTCTGCTTTACCAATTTCTTATCCGTCCGTTTACCGGATTGGAAACCGCAAAGCCGGAACGGCGGTCTGCACGGGTGCTCCCGGCAACACGGCTTCGTTTTTCAGGCTATCCGGCAATATTTTCACATCCAGCCCCAGCTGTTTTTTCATCACCTCGGCGTTGTTCCTGCCATCCTGATAAGCGGGATTGACCATCATCGACATGTTGTAGAAATACGATGCCAGATGATACCGCCGTTCGTTTTGGTAAATTACGCCGAGGTTATTATAAGCGGGCGCGTAATTGGACGACGCCCGGATGGCCTGCTTGTAGAAATATACCGCCGAATCCCGATTCGGAATCAACTTCTGGTATGAATAGGCAATCGAGAAAAAGGCTTCGCCAAAACCGGGGTAAATTTCCGTCGATCGGCGCAGGTGGTAAATGGCTTTATTGAAATAAAACCGCTTCTGTTTCGGGTCCTTTTCTTCCGCACATTTATTGATCCACTCGTTGGCCACGTGGCGGTTGACCTGGCAACTGTTGGACGCATAATCCAGCCCGCTGTTGAAGAGCGTAAAGTTGTCTTTCCAGTCCTCGTTGCGAACCACCGTCCGAAAACTGAACAAACCGCCAACTACCAGACAGAGGCCCATCAGAATACCGTACCGCTTCAGAACCGGTGCATTTTCGGACAGGTTAAGCCGTTTGGCCAGCAACAGATCCAGCCCGGCGATGGCCGCAATGACAAAGCCCAGAATCGGCGAATACAGAAACCGCTCGGCCAGAATACCGCCCCGGAAGAGCACAAAGCCCAAACCCGGCGTCATGGTGATGAACATCCAGGTCAGCCCGAACCCCCAGAGCGACCGCTGCCAGAACCCTTTCCAGGCGAGCCAGACCAGCCCACCGAACGAGAACAGCCCCAGCAAGGTTTCCCAATCGCTCAGTTTCCCGGACGGAATCACGTTGTAGGAATAATCGTAAGACAAGTGCAGCGGAAAAACCAGCAACCGGACATATTGCGCGAAAAATTTAAACGTCGTCAGAAACTTCGTGTTCTCCAGCGCATACGGATAGTTGGCCCAATCGACCGGTGGATTGCCGTTCAACGTACCAATCATGGTTTTTTTCTGCCAGAAAAACAGCGCCGTCACCAGTAGATACGGCCAGATACTGATCAACGACTGAAAGAAATTGCGTTTGGCAAAAGTATACTGCATGATCACAATCAAACCCAGACCTACCAGCGACGATTCTTTCGAAAGATACGTGAGGTACATCCAGAATGCCGAAAAAACGACCCAGCCCTTCTGTTGAGTTTCCAGGTATTTCCAGTAGGTAAGCATCACCAGCGTGATGAACAGGAAACTCAGCATTTCATCCCGGCTTTTGATGTTGGCAACAACCTCTGTATGAAGCGGATGCGCCATAAACAACAACGCAATGAGGGTGGTCAGAACCGTGCGGCCCGGCAACCATTTCTGCAAAAGAACCGCCAGGAAGAAACCGGTCACGCCATAAATAATTCCGTTGATGACGTGACTGATGTGCGGATCGCCGTTGAAATATTCTTTTTCCAGAGCAAACGTAATGAGGGCCAGCGGACGGTAGTAACCGAGCGAAATATTGCTGAAATGCCAGAATTCGGTTTTGAGCAAATCCGGAATTCCTTCAATTCCTTTCTGGACAAACAGGTTCTGGGTAATGGCAGCAATATCGTCCAGTGCCAGTCCGTGGTTGAACGTGTTGACGTATAACGCAAAGCCGGCAGCTGCCACCAGCAACGCCCATAGCCACTGAACCGGTCGCTGCGTCAGCGGTTCAGGTGCGGCTGGCAGCGGTTGTTTGGCCACTGAGGTGGCGGGGCGGGCAACCGCAGTTACCGGACGCGGATTCGGTTTAGTTCCCCCATTCGGTGTGGGCCGGACGATCGGTTTTTGGTTCGATGAGGATTGATTTTTTTTAGACATACGAACTGGTCGGATCAGTTTTACACAGCACTTTCATAGTTGTTTAACGAAGCAACTTTCCATCTCGAAACTTATTTGTAAAATTGGCAAGATTCCACCAAAAATCAATAGTTCAGGGTGGGGAAGTCCTGACAATAGTCGGGCAACAGGTGCAAAAATCGGTATTCTAAACGTACTGCAAAAATCTTGCCGGGCCAACCGGGGTAAGAACGTGGCGGCTAACTTGTTTATTTCCCGGAAAAGGTATAAACCGGAAAAGAAATTCTATACGTGCTATTTGATCTTTTTTCTTATTTTTCCATTTCATTTCCAGCCAGCTTCACTGGCTGGGCAACTCATCTGTTTTATATGGCATCCGCTTTTCTGGGCCTACGGACTATTATTTACGCGGCACCCGATTTGATTTACGCGAAAACCTGGTATTCAAAGATTTTGGGGGTCAATCCGTATTTCGACGAACCTTTTTACGTAGGCTTTTCAGTAGGCGGTTATGAATTGGGCCTCGATCCGGCGGCCAAGCCCTCCGATGGCAGCACCATTACCTACTGGGGGGTTCCCAATATCGAAAAGGCCTGGGAACACCTCATGAGCCACGGCGCCAGTGTGCACTCCGGGATTGAGGAAGTAGGGGGCGATATCAAAGTAGCCAGCGTGAAAGACCCATTTGGTAATGTGCTGGGAATCATCGAAAATCCGCATTTTAGAGCAGAGTAAACGGACTATAAACTGATTAAAAATACGAAAACGGCGTTTACAGAATGATTCTGCAAACGCCGTTTTTCATTGGATCATAAAAGCAAGTAGTGAGGGGTATTGGCAGAATGGGTGTATGCCAAAAAAAGAATGGTCTGATTGACCTATCAAAAAAGGCGTCCCTGTCAAGAGACGCCTTCCATAAAGAAGTTCGCTTCCTTACAACCTCGGAATCCGAAGTACCTGACCCGGATAAATCAGATCGGGGCTTTTCAGCATCGGCTTGTTGGCTTCGAAAATAATGCCGTATTTCATCGGATCACCGTAGACTTTCTTGGAAATCGCCGACAGGGTGTCGCCCGACTCAACGGTGTGATACTGGCCTTCCGGTTCTGGCGTTTCAACCACCAGCCGGTTATCAACCTGATGAACCCCTTCAACGTTACCAACGGCCAGCGCCAGTTTTTCGGCGTCTTCCTGGGTGGCAACTTCCCCTTCCAACACGACCGTGTCACCGGCGGTTTTGACGGTTAATTTCTTGTATGACAAGCCGAGTTGCTTGACGTGGTTGAGCAAGGCGCTGGCTTTCAGCGGCTCTACTTCGGCGGCTTTGGCCGGTTCGGCAGCCGGAGCTTCGTGCTCTTTCCCAAATACTTTTTCACCTACACCTTTGAAAAAACTGAGCAGTCCCATGGATTTTGTGTTTTGATTAACTTTGATTGATTTGAATAGAACAACTGAGAATGACCTTGAACTGTTTGAAAACGAACGCCCGGCAGGTTTCACAATCCCTATTTAGACGCTAAATGTATCCGTTGGTAATCAATTGTCAATAAATTATTTATAATTCTATTCACGACTTGGCAGAGTTTTACGTTCTTGCGGCAGCGAGCAGCGAAAGAAATACCAAACCGTACTTGCTTTTTTACAGAGATGAAAATTTTGGGGGTGGCATGCGTTGCGTTTCTGGTAGCGATACAGGCACAGGCACAAGGGACTATTGAATTGGGAATCAGGGGGGGAGGCACCTTCACGCACGGGTATACGGTTCTTCCGGCCCAGACGCTATCGCCGGGCCTGGATGTTCCCCGGATTCGAAACACCAACAATGGCATCGGCGTCGGTTATCTGGGCAATGTGTGGATCAGGAAAAATTTCGACCGGTTTTTTATACAAACCGAAATCAGTTATACGTCGCTGGTTCTGAAACAGAAAGCACCGATCGACCGGATCGATGTGGCCGCAGCGTCCGAATTTGGCGTCATTTTGCCGATCAATCTCCAACCCGGAACGCTCTTCGCCCGGTTGAATACCACCTCGGAACCTACGCTTAATTCGATCAACATTCCCGTTTTTATCGGAAAACACGGGCGGGAAGGCCAGTGGCGCGTCTATGGCGGTCCCACGTTCATGTTTACCCAAAAGGCCGAAGCAATCCGAACGGCCTCCGGCCAGGTGGGTGCCAATCCGGCCATCAACTTTCCCGGTTATACCATCACTACGATTACCGATCAGGTCGATTTGACCAAGCCGGAGGAAGCCGGTATTTTACAGGTGAAAAAATTCAATTTTGGCGTCGAATTCGGCGCTGGCATAACCCTCCTGAAACGGCTTGAGGTGGATCTTCGCTATGGTTTACCCATCGGGGGCGTTTTCAACGACCGCGGTATTACCGGTTTTATTGGCTATGCTGAACTAACGGTGGGCTATAAGTTGATTCATTTTTGACTTGAATTTTCTCGAATGCAGGAAGATTCCCGATCGGAAATCCCCTGCATCCGAGCTGACCGATCTACATAAATGCCTGACCTACTTCGCGTAACAGGTCGATAACCGGCAAAATGGTACGCCCCTTGTCGTTGAGCCGGTATTCTACCCGGGGCGGAACCTCGTTAAATGACTCCTTATCCACCATTCCCAACTCAACCAATTGTTTCAGCTCATGAACCAGCACTTTTTCGCTGATTCCGGGAACAGATCGTTTAATATCGCCATATCTCAAGGTTTTATCGCGCAACAGGTGAATAATCACCATTCTCCATTTTCCGCAAATAACTTCTACAGCTTTCTTGATTACCTGCTCTGTTGAGATTGTTTCTTCTTTAACTTGTTTTAATTCTGGTGTCATCGGTTAATTTCTACTTACCATTTGGTATGTAATGTACTGATTAATAATAAAGTAGATCAAATTTTAGGCAAAGTTACAGCATTAACTTCTGAAGAAGAAGCTGAGATTAGCATTTGGCCCTTATTTGGAATTGAGTCAATTAAATCGGTTTTACAACCGCTGTAACTTCGATTTCTACCAATAAATCCGGATCGATCAGGGCCCGCACTTCAACCATGGAAGCCGCCGGACGAATGTCTTTAAACACTTCGCCATGCGCCCGGCCCACTTCCTCCCACTTCGAAATATCAGTAACGTACATCCTTGTACGCACCACATCCGTCATCGACGCGCCAGCTTCCTGAAGGACCCCACGTATTTTCTGTAAGATAAAACGGGTTTGCTCATACACATCGCCCCGCCCCACCAGACGATCGCCATCCATAGCGGTTGTTCCTGAAATTTCGATCAGATCACCGATCCGAACGGCACGGCTGTAACCAACCACCGGCTCCCACGGTGAACCGGACGAAATGAGTTGACGGGATGACATAGGTTCTGACTTTATCCGGCTTTTTCGGCCACTAATTTATCGAGTGCGGTTTTGTATTCGCTCAAAAACACCTGAAACTCCTTTTCAAGTAACCGTAAATCGTCGGCCAGCGAACTGCTGTCACTCACTTTCAGCTTCGCTTCGGCGTCGCGGGCAATCTGCGCAATTCGGGCTACGCCGATGGTTCCGGCACTGCCTTTGAGCGTATGCAGATGGCTTTTGACGGTTGGTATGTCGCCCGCGGCAAAGGCTTCCACGGATTCCTGAACGAGCGTAGTCGCTTCGATTTCGAAATCTTCGTAGATGGACGTCACCAGATCCCAGCCACCGACCTGTTCGAGTTGACCGATAATTTCGGTATCGATCATCGGCATTTCCAGTTCACGAATGGCTTCCAGTTGTTTGGAACGCATCTGGGCGGCTTCCCGAAACTCCTTCCGGGCATCCACGGTTTCTTTCACTTTGGAAATCAGGCTTTGAGCCCGAATCGGTTTGGCGATATAATCGTCGAGGCCCTGACTCAAAAAGCGGTCCCGGTCTTCGCGCATCGAGTACGCCGTCATGGCAATAACCGGCGGCAACTGCGTTCCAAACTGGCCGCGGAGTTTGGCGGTCGTTTCAACACCGTCCATATCCGGCATCTGAATATCCATAAAAATCAGCTCATACGGCATACCTTTTTCGGCCATTGCCGCCGTCACTTTGTCAATGGCCTCCTGCCCACTCGAAGCCGTATCGACCTGACAACCCGATTTTTTGAGAATTTCGGTAGCCACTTTCCGGTTTACGGCGTTGTCATCCACCAGCAATAAATAAGGATGGTGGTCTTTGAACACATTCTGCAACGAGATCTCGACCTGATCCGACTTCTGGCTCGTGGGGCTGATCAAGGTTTCTTTCAGTTCAATGGTAAACCAGAAGGTACTCCCCTGCCCCGCTACGGATTCAACGCCAATGGAGCCTTTCATCAAAGCCGCCAGCTCTTTGGAAATAGCCAGACCCAGGCCCGTACCGCCAAATGACTTCCGTGACGACATCTCGACCTGACTGAACGAATTGAACAACAGCCCTAAATCATCCTTTGCAATACCGATGCCCGAATCCTTCACCTCCACCTTGATTCGGTTAAATTTGCCTTTTTTGCCCACCAGCGATGCCTGAATGGTTATTGTGCCGTTTTCCGTAAACTTAATTGCGTTTGACGTTAAATTGGACAGAATCTGCAGCAGGCGCGTCTGGTCGGCAATCACGAATTTGGGCAGACTGTCGTCTAGGTGATAGATAAGTTTATTGCCTTTTACGCTGGCCTGCTGGCCAAAAAGCGACACTAATTTGTCAAAAACCTCCTGAAACAGAATCGGCGCTTCGTGCAACACCATTTTACCGGCTTCAATTTTCGACAGATCCAGAATATCGTTCAGGATGTTGAGCAGCGTTTCCGACGATTTTTTGATGGTTTGCACATAATCTTTCTGGTCCTGATCCAGGGGCGTATCGTTGAGCAAATCAATCATCCCGATCACGCCGTTCATGGGTGTCCGGATTTCATGGCTCATATTGGCCAGAAAACGCTCTTTTACCTTCAACGACCGCTCGGCTTCGTCTTTGGCTTTCATCAGCTCCTGCGCATTGCGCTTCAGCTCCGTGATGTCGCGGGCCAGCGCGGCTACTTCGTCAACGCGACCGTTCTTATCGTTCAGCGTCAACATGTTGAGCATGATCTGCCGGATCGAGCCATCTTTCCGGTGGAGCGTAGCCTCAAAATTCCGCAGGCTCTTGTTCCGAATCAACCGAACCAGCGCCCGGCGAATGTCCTGCTTATCGACAAAATTGGTAATCGGCTGACCCAGAACTTCTTCCGGCGTATAGCCCGTCCGTTTCAACACCGACGGGCTGATCATCGTAATGCGTCCTTCGCGGTCGACGCGGCAATAAATATCCTGCAGATTGACGAAAATACCCCGGAATTTTTCTTCACTTCCGCGCAGTTCAAGCTCGGTTCGTTTACGCGCTGTAATATCGCGGGCAATACCCGATACCTCCTCGATTACACCCCCCGAAAGCAAGATCGGATTCAAATGCACTTCCAGCCAGGCTTCTCCTTTCGTTGTCTGAAAATGAAGCTCGACCGTTTGGGGCAATCCCCGGAAAGCCAGGCGGTATTTTTCTTCCAGTAACTTCCGGTTTTCGGCCCCAATGATTCGCCAGCCCAGCTTTTCGGTCGACACGTTGACCTGCGGTATTTCACCCAACTGATTCTCAATCAGACGCGTATAATTTCGATTGAACGACGTGAGCTGGAAGCTTTTATTAACCGACCAGATCAGGTGGGAACTGCTGTCGAAGATGGCATTGAGCCGGGCGGTTTGCTTGTTGATGGCGGCTTCATCCTGCTTCCGGGCGATGGCAAGCGCCACCTGGCCGGAGATAAATTCCAGCAATTCCAGATCGCGAATGTTGTAGGTATCGGCTTTATCATACGCTTTTACCCCGATAATCCCCGTAATCCGGTCACCAATCCGGAGCGGAACGCAAAGCATCGCTTTCGGAATCTGTCCGTACAGATACAGATTCTGCGTATCCGCCAGTTGCTGAATGTCCTGCTCGTAGAGAAACAGCGGCCGGTTGGCCCGGATGGCGTATTCGGTCAGCCCATTTCCCAGTTTCCGCTTTGTAAACCGCATTCCCGTAAAATATTCATCGACATAATACGGAAAATACAGAAAGCTTTTTCCCTGATCGTACAGGGCAATGAAGAAGTTGCGGGCATCGATGATGTTGCTCAGTTCGTCGTGAATATTCTGGTACAGTTCATCCAGATTGGGGGCATTGAGCGTCCAGTTGGCAATGCTGTAATACAGTTTCTGGGCTTTCTCAGCGCGTATCCGGCTTGTAATATTGTGCAGAATACACCGGTAAGCCGTCGGTTTCCCCTGGTCGTAGCGGCAATTGACGCTGCCCGACACAAACACGGTTTTGCCTTTTTTGCTCTGAAAAACCGTCTCGAAATACGGAAATTTCTCTCCGTCCCGAACGCGTTGCAGCCGCATAAGCGTGCTTTCGGCATAATCGGGATGCAGCACATCCTGCAACGTCAGCGAAGCAATTTCATCCGAGCTGTATTCGAGCACTTCACGCCAGGCCCGGTTTACAAACATGAATTTGCCATCGAGCGTCACCAGTTGAATCAGGTCACTGGTATTATCCACCAGATCCTGCAACTGCGAGTTCGAATACGACAAGGCGGAGGCAACGCGCTTTTTATTGGTAACGTCCTCACCAATAATGGTGTAGGAAGCAACCACCGACCGATCCGCTACGCTGTTGATAATGAAAGAGTTCAGATGAACATTCCGGACGGCTCCACTCTTGGCCAGCAGATTGATCTCCTTCTGATCCACCACGCCACCGCGCGCAATGGCGTCTTCAAAATCCCGCTGCATCTGCACCCGTTCTGCGGCCGGGATAAAAACCTCAAAAAAGTTTTTACCGATCACATCGGTGGGTTGCCAGGCCGTAATGCGTAAAGTATACTGGTTACAAAACGTTACCGTACCATCTTTCTCAATCGTTAAACCAATGAGATTCAATTGATCTACCGTCTTGCTGACATCGAAAACCGACGCCTGCTGCGGTTGCGAACTGCCATCGAGGGAGTTGCGGATATCTACTTCTTTACTGAGCCGCCGAATCTCGGCCACCAGTTCATCTTTCGTTTTTGCAGACCAGGACATTCTTCCGTAGGGGTGTTTGGAAACTAACGTACGTTTGATTGACTGCCGGTTTTCCAATCAACCTGAATTAATTAAAATACCTTCTTACTACAGGATAAATTTACTAAAAAATACCAGCAATGTGATAAACGTTTGGTTGGTTGTTGGAATGGCATTATTTTGGAAGTACGTTTCTTTTAATTTGATTAGTTTCGCATGCCCATTGAACTACCATCATGAAAGTATTTATTGCGCTGGTTTTGATCAGCCTGTGCTGTGCCGCCTGTGAGCCGTTTGATCTGGATCAGAAAAGTTTTCCAATCTGCGAAAAACCCGAGGGAACCATTGGTTTCACCGCGGCTAAACTGGAAGTTACCTTTTTTCTGGAAAATAAAAAGGGAGACATCGGAGCTGTAGGCTGGGATCTGGGCGACGGACGCAACCGTTCCGGCAATCAGTTTACGGTGTTTTATGATAAACCCGGCACCTACAACGTTATCATGGTTCTTGCCAACCAATGCGATGATAAATTCACGGTTTCTCGCCCGGTTACAGTCACTAATTAGCCTATTCTCCGCTTATGCATCAGCAATTCGTCCCTCTTTGGCTGAAACGGTTGGTATTTTTCCTTCTGGTCCTTTGCGCCTTACCCGCTGTCAGTCAGGTTGCTGTAACCAATGTGCGCCTTAATGTCATCAATGAATCAGCCGTGGAAATTCTGTATGACATCACCGGAAATCAGCCTGCCGACTCCGTCTATATTCGCATTCGAAGCCAGACGAACGGTTTGCTGAATCCCGCGCCCCAGCATATTTCCGGTGACTGGGGCCAGGATGTTCAGCCGGGACCCAACCGGCGTATTGTCTGGAGAGCCCTCGAAAACGGTTTTGAACTGGATGAAAATATTCGGGCCACCATTCTGGTCAAAGTTGCCCCGGCTACCGCCCGAAAATCAACCGGACCGGTTCCGGCCGTTTCCGCCGATACCGTCAAACGGAAATACCGCCCCGGTGGTCCCGAATTTGCCCTGCTATCGCTGGTGGCTCCCGGCGTCGGCAACATTTTCGTTCAGTCGCCCAAACCGGTCATTGCCCACCGGCTGGGCATAACGGTGGCCTGTTACGGTCTGATGGCTTACGGATTAGTGGAACGCAAAAAATCGCGCGACGACTATTCGCTGTATGAACAACAGCGCAACCGAACGGCGGCACAACCGTATTACGACCGCGCCAATCAGCACCATCACCGGTATTATCTCGCAACCCGCTTGTCCGGGGCCATCTGGATCACGGATATTGTAGCCACGTTTATCAAGGGCGTGCGCAACCAGAAAGAACGGTCGAAAACCGCCGAGCCCAAAATCAGCCTGCGGCCGGGTTATCAATCCGGTTCTCCGGTAGCAGTGTTCCACTACAACTTTTAACGGTTAATTCATGATGCGTTTTGCACTCATTTTGGGAATTTTGTTCGGCCTGCTCCACGAAAGTCAGGCGCAGGTCGGGGTGTATTCAGCGTCAGGCTCCTGGGTACACGTTAAAATCAAGGCAAAGACTCCGGGAACCGCCACAAACCGCTCATTTACCGAAGACTTCAGTGACAATCGCAACCGGTGGCTCATTGGCCGACGGGGAGCCTACGCTTTTGACATGTCTCAGAACACCTACCGCATTTATAAGCAGGCCAGCGATTCACCGGCATCGGCGTTCAGTTACATTTCGATTCCAACAGCCCTCAATCTGAATAAAGTCGATACGTTTATGGTGCAGGTAGAGTTGGCGGGGCCGAGCGGAATTATTCCCGATGCGGGCTTGCTGATTGGTGTAAAAGACTCGCTCAATTATTGTCACTTCCGAATCAACAATAAAAATCAGGTCTCCGTCAAATACGTCATCAACGGTCTTAGCTATACGATTTATATGCGGGGCGATTATGTTCCGGCGGGTATTCCGCTGTCAGCAACGAAAAACACGCTGACCGTTCGCCGGAAAGGGGAGCAAATTCATTTTTACCTCAATGGGCGCGAAATACCGACCAGCCCGTACCAGTTTCGTCAATACCAGGGCAATGGGATTGGTTTTGTTTCGACCACCGATGGAACCACTTTTCGGAATCTGACCGTCAGTGTTGGAACCACCTCGCGTTAGTTTTCGTCCCGAATCCGCCCGCCATCCCGGTCGATCACAATCTGCTGACCATCCAGCACTACCGTTGCCTTACCGTTTTGAAACGGCGTAACATCGTCGTAGACCGGATCGATATGCCATTTATCCTTTTGATCGACATAGCCCCATTTCGTTCCTTTCCGGGCCGCCCGTAAACCAAAATCACCGATCTGGGTATCGACGGTGTCATACGGTTTTACCGACGCACTGTTCGACGACTCGGCCGGTTCGGCAATCAGGGGAGCGGGAGGTTCACTGGTTACGGAGATAGCCGCAATTAACTTATTGTTATTTTTTGTGAGTGACTCTCCCAAAACCGGCAACAGGGCGGCTTTCTTCGAAGGTTTGGCCGCATTTGCCTCGTGGATAGTCTGTTTGGTTTGAATAGTCGTGTTGCCCTGAGTTTGTTCAATCTCGGTCGTTTCTACGCGGCCAAGCCCGTTGTCAATTTCCGTTAGTTTCCCTTTCCAGAGCCACAACAGGATCGTTACAAAAACCGTAACCAGCGCAATGAGTACCTTGTTGGATTGGCTAAATGGGGTTGGGATGGGATGAACCGATACATCCGTGGCCAGGGGCGTTGCCACCCGATCAGGCTCCGGCAGCCATTTTTTTTGTTCTTTCTGGCGCCAGTCGGTCGAAATAAGCTGCTCCCGAAGCGATTGTCCTCTGGGCGTTTCCAATGCTTCGTAATTATGTTCGAGCAGATATCCCATGATTTCCTGCGTCAAGGTAGTTTCATCGTAAGGAATGGCAACGAACAACCGGTTGATTACGTCGGCGGGAACGTGTCGGTCATAGTGGCCAAAAACCTCTTGTATTTTCTGTCGAATGGTATCGATCATTTCAGGCTTAATTTAACAAACGAGGTAACCCATTCTTTTAGACTTTCAAAAGTTACGAAAAGTCATACTATCTTCATAATTTTTTATGCAGACGGCCCACTCGTATACGTAGATAACACCCTGTCAAGATGTCTGTTTATTATTTGGATTGTTTGGTAAGAAATAACGATTCGCTATTCAGGCTACTTCTAAAACAGGACCTGACTATCCATTTCACACTGAATCAGTTATCATCCCGCAAGCGTTGCCCATACCGATTAATAAAAAACTGATTTCCGTCGAGTTCCACACTGGCTTTTCCCAGGTTGAACGGGGTGGCCAGTTCAAACTGCGGCTCGATTACCCATCGATTCTTTTCGTCGATATACCCCCAAAGTTGTCCTTTCCGGGCGGGCCGCAAGCCGAATTGACCCTTCGTTTCATCCACCTCATCGAAAGACGGAACGGATGATTTCGGAGCAGCCTCGTCCGTCCCCTCTTCGACGGTATTCTTAACGGCCGGGCGTTGAAATTCACCGCTTTCATCTTCCATTGGAACCAGTGTCTTTTTCACCGGCTTTTCTGATTTCGTTCGGGTTGCCAACGACGTCTTTTTGGTAGGATATCCATCCAGATTCTGGCTTGTGCGACCCTTCGGCCGTTTTCGGACCGGTTCGGGTTCCGGGTCTTCTCCCCGTGTCAACCGCAAAACTACCCAGATTAGCACCAAAGCCGACAAAATTGCCAGACCAATCAGGGCGGCATCCGAAAAACCGCTTTTGGGACGAGTTTCCGGTGGGTTTGCCACCGGCGGAAGAATCGGCTGTGGTCGTTCCGCCACCGGCCCCGGAACTGTTGTCGCCCGGTTTACCGGCGGATTCATATCCCCCGTCGCGGGCGTTGTCGTATAGCCGGTCTGGTTTTTTACGGAGCCCGACGGCTGCGGATTCGGCCGGGGTTGCTCCTTTTCCCACCAGCTCAAATGCCGCCAGTCGGTCGAAATCAACTTCTCTTTGAGGGTGTTGCCCCGGGGCGGATTAACGGACGCGTAAAAGTTTTCCGACAGATAAAGCCGAATCTCTTCCGCCAGTTCGGCTTCATCGTAGTCAACCGCTTTAAAAAGGAATTTCAGGCTCTGCGCCTGAATGTGCTTATCGTAATCATCTAAAATGTTCTTGATTTTCTTGCGAACCGATTCCACTTTATCAACCGAAGCTGCGGCTTCGGAAGCGGGGCCGTTTTGCGGTTTTGTTTCCGGAGCAACGGGACTTGCGCCCGTGCTCCCGGGCGCTGGTCCCGTTTCAGGCACTGCCGACACCGGCAGTGCCGCCAGAATGGCCGGTATCCACTGGTCCGTCACAAAAGTTCGGGAAAGCTGAACCCGCTCGGCTTCGCTGACAAACTGGTTGATATCCGCTTCCGACAACGCGTTTCGACGTTGCAGGGCAACGGTAACGATCTTTTTTTTCAGGTCAAGAATTTTGCCAAAATCACGGTTTATCTGACGGCTGATGTCATTTACCAGACGGGTGAAGTCAGTAATTCCTAACTCATTGGCTTCTGCCACGAGCCCTTTTTGCCGCCACTGCCAGTCAGCCAGTTCGCCTTCATACAAAACGACCTCATTTTTAATTCGATCCCGTAATTCTTCCAGTGTCATGATACCAGCAAATCCCTATTCATTGTATCGAAGACCGGTAGCTATGCGCTTGTTTACCCGTATCGTTCTATTTAATACCGCATTGATGCCAAATGTCCGGACCGGGTATTAAATTACTAAATAAATCTAATTTTTGCTTTTTCTGTAATCTTCCATTTATCACCCTGCAACGTCAACTGGCCGGGTTGTTCGGTCCGGATCCGGCTGTTCGGATTGGGCTGCGTCAGGTATTCACAGGCGTCGTTGAGATACGAATACGGGTCGCTCAACGCCAGGCGTTGCGCATCGGCATTTTCGGAAACCTGATACGTGGCCTGCGTATCACTTTGGATAGTGATGTCAAAAACCGTATCGCGTTCGGGCGTTGTCAGTAAGCCCCCCGCACTAAAGCCGTCACCCAGATCCGCCGTTCGGGCAAACAAGGCCGTTGGCCGGGCAGGCTCGACGGTGGGCGTCCGAAACCGATTGGCCGGGCGATTCGGCACTTCCGGTTCGTCGGGGGCTTCCTGAACAGCCGGTTTTACGACTTCAAGCGGCACCCTGGCCGTGGGGGCTGCCGGCTTTTCAGTCCGGTTTTGTTCCAGTAACCGCACCGAGCGTTCCAAAGCTTCCAGCTGCGCATTCAATTGAAACGTTTCATTCGTCTGATTTTTACGAACTTCCAGCTTGCTGATCCGGTCCGAAAGTTTTGCCAGTTGGGAATCAAACTGAACGTCACGGGCCGACTGCTGCGGCTTCTGGTTTTTGACCACTAAATAAGCCAGAAAAGCAACGCCAACCAGACTCAGAATTGATAAAAAAAGCGCAAAACTATCCATAGAGTTCGAATTTGATTGAGTGTTTGAAGGGGTAGCTACCGGTGCCGGTTCGGCGGTTTCCGACGTAGCCGTTGGGGTGGCTGCTTCCGGCGTATCAACCGTTTGCTCCGGTGCCGCAACGGCAGATCCGGTTGTTAACGCCCGGTTGATAATACCATCCATTGCCGATTCGAAAGCCGCATACGTCGGCAAATTCTGACGACTGGCCCGGTCACCGCTGGCGACTTTCTGATTCAGATAGTCTTTGACTCCTTCCAGCGCGGTTCGGGGCTGATTGATTTGAGCGATGTTCTGAGCCGCTCTTCTTCGGGCTTCATCGACCAGTTTATCCGCACCAATCAACTCATTTTGCGTGATAAAATCCTTCAATCCGTCGTACGAATCGCATTGGCATCGATTGGCCTTCACGTGCTGAAACGTCTGCGTGTCCGTCGTCAGAAATTCAACCGTTGTTTTGATGAGTTGAAACGCGGCCTGGTCGAGCTTTTTCCGGTTTTCGGCAGCATTTTGGGCAAAAGCCGGTCTGTTTAGAAGCAACACGCCAAGCAACAAAATCCAGCGGGTAGTTTGACAGATCATCCTTCGAAGAGGTGTTTAGTTGAGTATTACGATTCGGCAATGTATTTCGATAATTCGTACAAGGCGTGTTTGAGCGGCAGAAAAAAGTAGGTTTCCCCCAATGCGTCGTTCGGCCGTTGTTCAAAACCCATCCGCGCCAGCATGTAGCTGTCATACAGCCGCCCTCCGCGCGTAATGTCGGCGCCAACGAGGTAGTCGACATACCGTTCGGGCGTCTGAATGTTGTATTCGCTCAGAAAATAGGCAATGTCGCGATCGAGCAGCGTCAGTTCCAGAAACCGCTGCATGTTGTGCAAAACCGAGTGGTGAAACTCCCGTTGCGGGCTCACTTCGCCAATTTTCGTCCGGCGGTATTCGAAGGCAAACTGGGGCTTGGGCTCCTGCCCTTCTTCTTCGGGCGTGGCGGGTTCGTTGCCCCAGTAGCAGGTCGTTTCGCGGTTTTCGTACTGCGCTTTTTCGCCACCGGCATTTTCGTACAAAACCGCTCCGTTGGCCGTCGTCTCCTTCGGGTTATCGGACAGAATCACCTCAAAATCAGGCGGCACCGACTGTTTCGAATACGCTTTGAACAGCATCTTGGTAAATTGAATCAGGCGCGAGCGCGAACCGAGCATCGCCAGATACTGACTCCCCCGGCCGGTAAACGTCAGGTAGCGCGGCAACGCCAGATTGTGCGACTCCAGCAGCTGAACCAGGTGATAGACAATGGCACTGTAATGCAGATACATCACAATCCGCAAGGCCGGTTTTCCGTCCTGAATCGACTGCGTAAACTTGAAGTGGCTGTCGTACTTGAACAGTAAACTGACAATGTCTTCGGCGGTTAGCTCCGGTTTGTTCAGGAACGTGTCCAAAATGGAATCCTCACGGGCGGGCGTCTGGTTGAGCGTCCGGCGGTAGGCCAGGTAATTTTTGACAAATCCGCTGTCTTTCCGGTGCGACGGATGGCCCTGTTCGTCCAAACCGCCCCCCCAAATGTCGTAACCGGCAAACCGAAACGACGTATTCAGGTAGCGCCCCTGCTGTTTCATGAACAGCATGATGTCGGCCGTTCCGCCCCCAATATCCACGTTGACGGTATCGGCAAACGATTTGACGCCATTTTTGACGAGGTAAAAATAGGGCGCCAGCGACTCCGGAACCGGTTTGGCCCGAAAATTATTCGTGGTACCAAATACATTGCGGAAAGCCTGCTCCCACTCGTGAACCAGGTTGTCTTCGGTCACCGCCCGCATGCTCGACGGGGCCAGCCAGACCACACTCGTCTGCTGGATATTTCCCTGATTCAGAATGACTTTGTTACGAATCAGCAGCAACAGAGTTTCAAAAAAGGCACGTACCCGGGGCCGGTTGAGCGTATCGGTCGGCTGGTTTTCAAACAACCATTTCAGGTTCGTGACGTAGTGATTGACGCCCGTGCTGCCTTCTTCCAGATCGATGTTGAAGCCCAGATTGACTTTGGAAAACAGGTTGTTGGTGCTATCGGTAAAACCGCTTTTTTCATAAACCGTCGTCCGAAGCGGGAAAGCAAAGGGCGAACCGAATTCCTTGCCGATAATGGCCGGAATAAACTCACGCCGAACCAGTTGGTCGAGTTGAACAAGCCCGCCAAAACTGACCCGCTTTTCGTATTTATCGTAAATCGTCTGCGCTTCGTAGCCTTCGTACGGTTTGTTGAAGAGCACCATTTGCAGTTCATCCTTGTCGAGCGACGTATTCTGGTCGCTCACGGTCAGCGCTTTGGGTTCCACGTCGCCCATAGCCGCATCCGTGTAGGCGATGTGCGTGTTGGACGTTCCGAAGTCGATGGCAAAGGTGAAGTTTTTATAGCCTTTTTCCGAGATGGTCGTAAACTGTGGCAACACCAGACCCCGGTACGGAATACCGCCCCGCTCGAGCCGGATTTCCATCACGTCGAAAGCCTGCGAAACTTTGTAATAATAGGACGCCGGCAAGGGATCAACTTTGGGCGAACGCGCTTCGGGAGCCGGTACGTTGAGCGGTTTTCCGGCGATGATATTCGGCAGTTCGTAAAATTGAACGGAGTTGTGCGCCCGAAAACCGATGTTCGGGTCGCTGACATCAGCCAGCATCACGTGATACTGGTTCATCTGTTGCAAGTCGGGAACCGTAACGCGGTAGAACGGAAAAAACGCCAGACCTGCCCGAAAATCGATCATCGTTTCCGGTCGGGCCAGGTTGTATTCTTTCCGGAACTCAATGGTGCGGTTGTTCCGAATCGGAATGCGCAGCGTGGCGGTAATGATTTTATCCGTCCCCCGGTGCTCGGCCGAAAGATTGAACTGCTTCTGGACGTCTTCAATCCGGAAAAAATTAAAATACTCTTTCCGAATCGGCAACAAAAACTCACACTCACCGATGGTTCCGGTAAAAAACCGCTTGTTATTGATTTTAAACGGTACCTGAATCAGAAAATCTTCCAGAAAATCGTCGGTTGTCAGGAACGGATACCGCACGTTATCGACGCCCGGCAAATACCGCTCGGCCAGCAAACCCCCTTCGCTGAGGTTGTTGAGCAACGAGCGCATGATCACGGTTTGTGGATTCCAGTTCGTGTTTTTAACATACCGGCCGGCTACATCCATCCGCGACGCCAGCGCCAGCGGTTTCCGAACGTTCGTTGGTGCGCCATTGCGGGACTCCTGCTGGTAATACGATACCGTGGGCTGCATGACGAAATCGCTGTTTTCCTCGATGTCGTCCAGCACGTCGTTTTCGCGGACCTTATACAACGCCAGTCCCGGCAGCACCTGCAACGTCGAGTTGCCCTCGCCACCAATCTGAATCGGCTCAAAATTCGCCAGCGTCGTGTTCGCTTCAATCGGAAGCTGTACGGTATTGTCGAAGAAGGCTTTGTACAAAAACTCGGAAAAACCACCTTTGGCGGGCAGCAAATCCTTGTATTGATCATACAACCGGCGCAGATACGTCACAAAAGCCGTGTCACGGTCTTGCAGTGGCACATATTCGTTCTGAAACAGCGTCCGGCCCGTTGTACTTTTCGGCGGATCGATAAACTTGTTCTGGCGTTCCTGCTCCCAGTTGGGCGAGGTAAAAACCAGTGACAACGGCGACGTTCCGCCGAGCAGCGCGCCTTTGTAATAGATGAGCGTAAACTGCTGAATGGTTCCGAGTTCGTTGCGAAAATCCAGCTCCAGGGCTTTCGCCAGAATCTGGTGCGCATGCCGGACGGTGGTCGACGGGTTGGCCTTTTTGCGCAGGGCTTCCAGCCGTTCGGCCCGGTTCCAGACCCGATACGTCAGATCGGCGCTGTTGCCGGCCTGAAACAACAGTTCCAGCATATCGAGGGCGTGCGAAACCAGCACATGATACAACGACAGTTCGCGGGGAAGCTGGTTGTTTTTGACCATCCGGAAAGCCGTATCGAACAGATACAACCGCGCAAACGGCGACGGAATCGATGTTCCGGCCTTGGCCGCAGCTCCGGCGGCTCCACCAGCCGCTCCGGAAAGCGTGTCGGGAATGTGTTCAATGCGATTGCCCGTCAGACCGGTATGCGAACCCGTCCAATCCTGGTGGTTCTGCTGGCTGACGTTGGGATCATTATCAATTCTGAGTATATGTGGCATGAGTTTCGAAAGATCAAAAAGGGTTATTTCGCGGAGTCAGCGGAGGAAACCAGAGTTAAGCGGAGGAAGAGAACTAAAAACTCCGCTTAACTCTGGTTTCCTCCGCTAACTCTGCGAAACAACGTATTACTTACACACTAGCATCGGACAGTTGCCGGTTAAGGGGGCCGAGTTTTTCGCGGCACTTTTCTGCAACTTCAATCAGCAGCTGCATAAACCGCTTTTCTGGTTCGGGAAAGGGCGTTTGGAAGGTGTTTTCGATCTTCCCGGCCTGATCCCGCAGAAATTTTTCACTGATCCCTTTATCAAAGAAACCGGTTTCAATTCGCTTTGAGCGCACCATCGCATTGAAGTCGTTCGGCATGTCGAACGGGAAGAAAGCCCGGTCGTTCTGCGCCATTTCGTTGAGCCAGTTTTTGAAGTGGTGCGTCATGAAATTTTCCAGCGACGTATAAAACGTATTGGTCCGCAGGTTCTGGGAAAGAGCCAGATTTTTGGCAAAAGCCTCCCCCAGATTCGCCGGAACAAAGTCGGTAAAGAACTTGGTCGCGTAGGCAAACCGGATGAGCGGTTCCAACAAACCGTTGTAGGTCTGGTCATAAAAATGCGGCAGGTCGAGCGTCCGGTCGTTGCGTTTCAGGCCGTATTCAAAATACCGCTTGGCGTCGCTGAATTCCGCATCGGGTTTGTTGGCAAAATCCAGAATGGCCGCTGCCGCCAGCATCTCCACCACGTGGGCGTTGTTGGTCTGCTTCGAACCACCTTCCACGTTGGGATACAGCTTGCTACCGGGCCGGTCGCCGATGTAATAGAGGGCATCCATATTCACCTGCGTCTGGTAATACGAAAGGGCCGCCTTGGTTTTGGACAAAAACCGGTTCTGGTCGATGGCGCTCTGGCTGTTTTCTTCCAGCGCAAAATACGGCATCACCGTCACCGCGCCTTTTTTCGCGTTGCGAATCTGGATTTTCTGACTGGGGTGTTGCAGCAGTTTGACCAGTTGCGGAAAACCGGCCGAGCCCGTTCCCCCAAAAATGGAGCTGATGACAAAAATCCGGTCGGTCTGGTCGTTGAAGGCCCCCGTGAAATATTTGTATACCGCCGAGTCTTCCAGCGCATTGAAAACCACACTGCCGATGTTCGGATTTCCCTTGAAACCCACCGACAGATTCAGCTTCAATTCCGCACTCGTGGGCCGGGCCGAATTGTCATAGAGCAGTTTGAGCAGCTCGCGGTCGATATCGTCCATGTTACTGACACTCAGGAATTCTTCAAAAGTCCCTTCGTGATCGGTCAGTTTGGGCAATACCGAGTCGCCGATTTTCTCCTGTGCATTTTCGGCCTGCAGCGTCCCGAGCGGTTGCAGGGGTGTGGCAAAAAACGTCCGCCGTTCGGTCTGGCTGCCCTGGCTGGCGGCCGTATCTTTATACGCTACCCGGCGAATGGCGCGGTAGAGTTCAACTTCCCGCAAGGCCCGTTCGGTGTCGCCGTTCTGCATATCCATATCGAGCAAAATCGGGATAATGGTCAGGTCGGCGGGTGTTTTAGACCCGGCGGCCAGTAACATGGTCAGTGAGCGAAGGACGCGGGCGCCCGTACCACCAATGCCAAAAAGAAATAGTTTCATAGAAAAAGAGTCGTCTTGAACGGGGATTTCGCAGATTAAGGGATTAAGAGGAAATTCTTCGACTATAAAAGCAGGAACAGGTAATCCTGGTTAAGCCTTTAATCCGCGAAATCCCCGTTCAAGACGATTAGAATGGTGTTCGTTTCGCGAAAATGGAGAACCGTTTTAGAAGTAACGAAAAAACGAAAAAGTAAATTAGTGCGTACAATAAGTTTACGCCCCCGAACCCCTGCATGTAGCTGTCCGTATCTTCGGCGTCGGTTGCATCCAGCGCGAACCAGAGCGCGTATCCATACCCGAAAATCCCGGCCACCACCAACATGATTACCCAATGGGAAGTGCGGTAGAAAACTGACTTCCATCGGCCCAGAATCAGGTAGAATAAGGCCGCCAGACCCAGCGAAAACAAGAGGGTGATCAGGCCAACCGGGGTGAAGATTTCGTCCGCGTAGATAGGATCATTGTTCTGGCCCAGCCAGAGTTCATACAGGGTTACAAACATGGAGATAACGGTTAGTATTTGTGTGTTGTCGCAGAAGAGACGCGATTAATCGCGTCTCTTCTTTTCCATTTCTTAAGGGCAATTTTCCTTACTTTTCCAATTTTAAATTCAGCACCAGAAAATCATTGGTCGACGATTGGTAGGCTTCTTTCACGCCGTTCATGAGATGAACCAGCGCGAAGGTTTTGTTGAACCGGTTTTCGGATGTCCGATCGTCCATCGTTGACCAGCCAGTGGCGTACCAGTCGTCGAAACGCACCGGCAATTTAAGAACAACATCCGCTTTTTCGTCATACAGATTGTCAACCCGAAACGTCAGGACGTGGGTATTCTGGTTGAGCAGTTTCAACTCCCGCTCCTTGATCCGGGTGGTCGAAACTTTTTCTTTTTTCTGTACCGTAATCAGCTTGACCGTGGCATTGGGCGCTGTCACGATCAGGTTTTTCCGGATAAAATCTTCGGCCTGCGCGTACGCCGGTAACCCGTTCAGATTGACCCCAACGGCAAATTCGGCCGGAGCAGACGGTTTTACGGAGAGTTCGGCAAGACCCGCTTTTTCGGCCCGCCACGCCCCTTTTTTATTCAGCGAAAAGAACAAATCAAACTGTTTCAGGGCGCCACTGGCCCCGAAATCCAGTTGTTTGGCGGGCTTCGTGATCATCAACTCGCCCAGTTTTCGGTTCAGATCGCCGACGAGTTCCTGTTTGCCAATAATCCAGATGTAAAAGGGCCGGGATTCGCCCGCCAGTTTGTGTTTGGTATTCTGGTAATCGTAGTAGGTTCCGTTAAAACCGGAGCTATAAGCCAGCACCGTGGCACTGATGCCCTGTTTTTTCAGGCTCGCAAACTGGTCGTTGATCTGGCTTTTGAGAACGCTTTCCGCATTTTGTCGGTTGACCTCGGGGTTCTTTTTGATCTCGGCGTCCGGAAACGACAGAATGCAGTCCGACACCAGCATCGTTACGGTATTTCCCTTCGCCTTTTCGCCGACTTCCTTAAAAATTTTATGCAATTCCGAACTCCGCTCGGTAGCCAGGGGTGTGGTAGCCAGATTGACAACAAACTGATTATAGCCCTCCACAAACGGCTTCGGTTTACCGGCAATGGTCCAGACTTCTACCGGGGCAATCTGGTTCAACTTCGTAACTACTTCAGAAACAGCAACTTTAAAATTTGTTTCTCCTTTCAGGTAGCCGCCCATACTGGCCGAGGTTTCCATAAAAAAAAGGATGTTGCTGATTCCGGCGGGCTTGGCTTCGGGCGGTTTTTCGGTTTTTTTTTCTTTCCGACCGCAACTTTGAACCAGCAGAAGGAGTAGCAGGAATAACAGGCTGTTGGCCCGAATGGGTGGTTGATTCATTAGTGTGTGCACGTCGTAATTTATCTGGTTTGGAAACCGGTTCCCGGCCGGTCATTTCCACGCTAACCCTTTGTGAACTCAGGTTGTTACCCGTTTTTTTGCTTGGGCAGTATATAAACCACCAATAATAAAATGGCTAACACAATTGTGTAAACGTCGGCCACTTTGTCGGCCTGGTAGTGATCGCAGCCTTTCATCAGCAGGCTGGCAAACACTGTACAAACGACGATACCCCAATAATTCGTACGTATGCGCCAGCGGGCAGCTCCCACGCTGAAGTAAATTAGTTCGATCAGCAACAAACCCCCCGCGATGACGGCCCACATGGATTCGACCAGTTTCGGATTCATGCCCCCGCCGTCTTTCCGGGGTTCGCCCCCAATGTTGATCAACAACAGCAAAGCCAGACCCGACAAGGCCATACCAATCCAATTGAGTAGCCCGATCCGGGTAGTCGACGGGGCAGCATAACCGGTTCTGGGCGTTGCTGCCAGCGGTTTTTCAGAAATCGGGGCCGATGCCAGGGGCCTTCGCTCGGGCGGAATGGCAACACCAGTTAGCGGTTTTTCCGGAAAGTCGTACGTCCAGACTTGCCGATAAACCGAATCTCCCTTTCGGAATATATGAACCTGACCACTTGCATCCTTAAACAGCCCGCATTCCGTCAACTCATCGTAATGAATAACACCTCTGTGCATGTATAAATGACGAATTACCGGGAAAGCCGTAAAATTAACCAATTCCCTCAGGAAATGCCATGAATTTTATACGGTTCCATCAATGGTAGGTGTACCTTTGTATTCCTAAAATTGTCAAACTATGCCTGTGCGTTCCTACGGAAATCATTCAAAGCGAGCCACGTCGGACCGGGATCATTCTTTTCGGGGTGATTCGGTGCGCGCTAAAAAACACCTGGGCCAACATTTTCTGAAGGACCTCAGTATTGCCGAACGCATCGCCGGATTGCTTTCCGGCCACAATGGCTACCAAACCGTGCTGGAAATCGGCCCCGGGATGGGCGTTCTGACGCAATACCTGCTGGCAACGGACCTGCCGTTTACGACGCACGTTATCGAGATCGATCCGGAATCCATCGCCTACCTCACCGCGCATTTTCCCATGTTGCGCGGTCGAATTCTGGACGGTGATTTTCTCAAAAAAGATTTATCCGCCCTTTTTCAGGAGCCGGTTGCCATCATCGGTAATTTTCCCTACAACATTTCGTCGCAGATCTTATTTAAAGTACTGGACCATCGGCAGCAGGTGCAGGAAGTCGTTTGTATGCTGCAACAGGAAGTGGCTCAGCGCATTGCGTCACCACCGGGCAATAAAGACTACGGGATTCTGAGCGTTTTGCTGCAGGCTTACTACGACATTCGCTACGAGTTTACGGTGGACGCCAGTGTGTTTTCGCCCCCACCCAAGGTGCAGTCGGGCGTCATCAGTCTCCGGCGCAACCAGGTGGTTGCGTTGCCATGTAACGAGAAGAAATTTGTTCAGGTCGTCAAACAAGGCTTCAACAACCGCCGGAAAACGCTGCGAAATGCGCTGAAACCGTTAAACCCTCCGGAGTCGATGTTGTCTCACCCATTGCTGGATAAACGCGCCGAGCAGTTGGGCGTGGCGGAGTTTGTTCAATTAAC
The DNA here is from genome assembly GCF_003858645.1 of Larkinella knui. Lineage (GTDB taxonomy): Bacteria > Bacteroidota > Bacteroidia > Cytophagales > Spirosomataceae > Larkinella > Larkinella knui. The sequence continues at coordinate 425,903 of NZ_RQJP01000002.1, forward strand.
CCTATTAATGATGAACGATGAATGAGGAACGATGAATTCAAAAGCCCGTTCATCCATCGTTCATCATCCATCGTTCATCATTCCAGTACATGACTTTCGAGCTTACCAAGGAATACGTAGAGCACATTCAGACGGCCATCGACGCCCACGACGATGCAACGCTGCGGGCCGAAATGGAAGAATTATACCCCGCCGATATCTCCGGAATTCTCTACGAACTCGATACCGACGCGGCCCGGTATCTGCTGGCCTTGCTCGATAAAAAAGTGGGTTCCGAAATTCTGACGAATCTGGAAGTGATCGACCGTCGGGAGTTTCTGCAAAGCTTTACCTCGGAAGAACTGGCCCACTACGTCGATGAAATGGACTCCGATGATGCGGTCGATTTGCTCAACGAGCAGCCGATTCAAACCCGCGAAGAAGTCATTGCGCTCCTGAGCGACCGCGAACAGGCCCGCTTTATTCTTGATCTGCTGCATTACGACGAAGACGTGGCGGGTGGTTTGATGCAAAAGGAGCTGATCAAAATCAACCTCAACACAACGGTCAACCAGTGCATCGAGGAAATCCGGCAACAGGCTGAAAATGTGGAGAATGTGTACTCGGTTTACGTGATCGACGATGCCGATAAACTTCTGGGCCGCGTTTCGCTGAAGAAAATTGTGCTTGCCCGCAAAAACGCCAAAATTGCCGACATCTATGAAGAGGATGTCATTTTCGTCGAAACGTACCGCCCGGTTCAGGAAGTGGCCGAAGTGATGCAACGGTATGATCTTGATGCCGTTCCGGTGGTGAACGTTCAGGGACGGCTTTTGGGCCAGATCACAATCGACGACGTGGTGGACGTCATTACCGAGCAGGCCGAACTCGATATTCAGGCCATTACCGGTATTACCGGCGACGTGGAAGAAGAGGACGATACGATCTGGAAACTCGTCGGCGCCCGTTTGCCCTGGCTGATTGCCGGGGCCGTCGGAAGTCTGATGGCGGCTACGGTGATCAATAACTTCAATACCCAGTTGAGCAAAATCGCGGCTTTGGCGGCTTTTATCCCCATCATTGGCTCAACGGGCGGAAACGTAGGCATTCAAACCGCTTCGCTGATTGTTCAAGGTCTGGCCGAGAAATCCGGATTGAGCGCCACTGTCGGTCAGCGCCTGGCGAAAATGGTTCTGGTAGCACTGGTCAACGGGCTGATCATTGGTTCGCTGGCGGGTTCTTACTGTCTGCTTATTGGCGAACCACGCCTGGTTCCGGTGGTTTCGCTGGCGCTGCTGGCGGTGGTTTTACTGGCTTCGTTTATGGGCACGATCACGCCCATTGCGCTCAACCGCTTCGGCATCAACCCCGCCATTGCTTCGGGTCCCTTTATCACCACCGTCAATGACTTGATCGGTATCGGCGTCTATTTTTTAATTGCCAGTCTGGTGCTCAGTATATAAAAGTATACGGTTTTCGGTGGCTGACGCCTTAGCCTTCGGGAGACATCAACTCGCGTCAGCCACCGAAAACCATAAACTGAAAACCCTAAACCATTTTAGTTGTGATTGCCGTCATCCAACGCGTTTCTGAAGCCTCCGTCACCATTGACGGACACGTAAAAGGCCGGATTGGTACCGGCTTCCTCATTCTGCTGGGCATTACCCACACCGACAGTCGCGAAGACCTCGACTGGTTGAGCAAAAAGATTGTCGGGATGCGAATTTTCAGTGATGCGGATGATAAAATGAATCTGGATCTAAAAACCGTCGGCGGCTCGATCCTGCTCATCAGCCAGTTTACGCTCCACGCCAGCACGAAAAAAGGCAACCGCCCCTCCTTCATCGAAGCCGCCCGTCCGGAGGTGGCCATTCCTCTCTACGAACAAATGATTCAGCAACTTTCGACCGATCTGGGAAAACCAATCGAAACCGGTGAGTTTGGTGCGGATATGAAAGTTGCCCTCATCAACGACGGCCCGGTGACGATCGTCATTGATTCGAAAAACCGGGTCTAGTACCTACGAACGTTACCGTTTTTTGACCATTTCCCGGGTTAAAATCACAATTTCTTAACCCGCTTCAGCATAAGTAAAATCCAATAATCTCCTTTCTTCGCAGCCAAATTGATGATGCGCGATCGAGCAGGTCGTCGCAGCCTCTATTCGCCTAAATCCCGGCCAATACTTCAATAAATGCCGTAACTAGGCATTCAGTTATTCCTATACCTACTTAAGAAGCATCGGAGCCGGCACAAACCAGGACCGTAGCGTAATCATATTTAAAAATCCACATTAGTCAAGAGTAAAATAGTTTAAAATAGCCTTTGTTTAATTACACCAAAAAGTCCGTTTTCAGTAATCCGTTACGAACCAATTCATCTATCCAGCTTTGTATGAAAAACTTCTTCCGAGAAGCCTGTCTCCTGGCGCTGCTCCTGACCAGCAATCTGGTTTCAGGCTACGGCCAGACCCTCGCCTATGCCGGGCAAAAACAACCGGCAGCCGGCTCGAAATCGCTCCTTCAGCCTGCAAAAAATCACCCGAAAAACCCCGTCCTTGCCGACGTCACTATTGAAGGACGCGTGACCGACGGCGAAAAAGGCGACGGAATACCGGGTGTGAGCGTTGTTCTGAAAGGAACCACCAAAGGAACCACGACAAGTGCCGACGGTTCCTACCGCCTGACCGTACCGACGACCGACGCCGTGCTGGTGTTCAGTTTTGTGGGCTACGAGTCGCAGGAAGTGGCCATTGGCAACCGCACCAGCCTCAATGTTTCACTCAAACCGGATACTAAAACACTCAATGAAGTGGTGGTGGTTGGCTACGGAACGCAGAAGAAAGTCAACCTCACCGGTGCAGTCGATCAGATTACGAGCGAGGTGCTCGACAACCGCTCGCTGCCCAACCTGACGCAGGGTTTGCAGGGCACGATTCCGAACCTCAACCTGAGAATGGGCGACGGAAAACCAACGCAATCACCGTCGTATAACATCCGGGGAACGACTTCGATTGGCCAGGGCGGGAATGCGCTGGTGTTGATCGACGGTGTGGAAGGCGATCCGAGTCGGCTCAATCCGAATGATGTAGCCTCGGTATCGGTTCTGAAAGACGCGGCTTCGGCGGCCATTTACGGTGCCCGCGGAGCGTTCGGGGTGGTTTTGATAACGACCAAAAGTCCCACCAAAGACCGCACCAGCGTCACCTATTCGCTGAATCATTCGATCAAAAGCCCGACGAGCGTTCCGGATTTTGTTACCAACGGCTACACGTTTGCCAAAATGTTTAACGAAGGCTGGTCGGCCTGGAACGATTACTCCCAAACTCCCCAGAACGTCAACAAAACCGTGCGGTTTTCACCGGCGTATCTGGCCGAACTGGAACGGCGAAACAACGACCCGAGTCTGCCCAGAACCGAAGTTGACCCCACCACGGGCGAATACGTTTATTACCACAATACCGACTGGTACAAAGAGCTGTATAAGAAGCAGAACAGCGCAACGGAACACAATCTGTCGGTTTCGGGAAGCAGCGGAAAAGCCGACTTCTACGTAACGGGGCGGTATTACAGCCAGGAAGGTTTGTTCCGCTACAACTCCGATGATTACAAGATCATCAGCTTACGCGCCAAAGGCTCGGTCCAGGTGTTTCCGTGGCTGAAAGTTTCCAACAACGCTGACTTTTCGTCCATGAAATACCACAACCCGCTGAACGTTGGCGAAGGCGGCAGTATCTGGCGGAACATTTCGGACGAAGGTCACAACATGTCGCCCATGTTCAATCCGGACGGAACGCTTTCGTATTCAGCGGCTTACACCGTCGGCGATTTCTGGTACGGAAAAAATGGCATCGATACCGACAAGCGGGTATTTCGGAATACCGCCGATTTTGCCACCAGCTTTTTTAACGATCAATTTCGGGTCAAGGGGAATTTTACGTTCCAAAACACGGATAATAATGAATACCGCACCCGCGTTCCGGTGCCGTATAGCCGCAAACCGGGCGTGATCGAATACGTGGGGACCAACACGAACGACCTTCAGAATATTTTCCGGGAAACGCTCTATACGGCCACCAACCTGTATGCCGAATACGAACCGAAAATCAACGCGAACCACTACGTGAAGGTGCTGGCGGGTTACAATTACGAAACGTCGAATTACCGCCGGCTGGAAGCGTTGCGCAACGGGTTGATTTATGAAGACGCGCAGGACATCAACCTGGCGTTGGGACAGGCCATTACAACCTCTGGCGGCATGGAAAAGTGGGCCATTGTCGGCGGTTTTTACCGCTTGAATTACGCCTACAAAGACCGGTATCTGCTCGAAGTCAATGGCCGCTACGACGGCTCGTCGAAGTTTCCGGCCGGTCAGCGGTACGCGTTCTTTCCCTCGGTTTCGGCCGGCTGGCGCGTGATCAACGAGCCCTTCTGGAAAGTTTCCCCCAAGGTTATTTCTGACCTGAAAATCAGAGGTTCGTACGGTTCGCTGGGCAATGGAACGATTGACTCGTATTCGTTTCAGGAAAAATTCTCGATTTCTCAGTCCGGCCGGATTCTGAACGGTGTACGGCCGCAAAAAACCGGTCAGCCGAGTGTAATTCCGGACGGATTAACCTGGGAAACCTCCACGACCTCCGACCTTGGTCTCGATTTGGGCATGCTCAATAACCGCCTGACCCTGACGGCGGATGCTTACATCCGGAAAACCACCGACATGTTCACGGTCGGCATGACGTTGCCGGCGGTTTTCGGAACCGATGTTCCGAAAGGCAACTACGCCGACCTGACCACCAAAGGTTGGGAAGCGGTTTTGGCCTGGCGCGATAAAGCCACCGTTGGCGGCAAGCCATTCGGCTACGAAGTGCGGCTGACGATGGCCGATTACAAGGCGAAAATTGACAAGTTCAACAACCCCAACAAGCGGCTGACGGATTACTACGCCGGTCAGACCGTGGGCGAAATCTGGGGTTATACGACCGAGGGATTTTTTACTTCCGCCGATGACATTAAAAACTCGGCCAAGCAAACGCTCTTCAAAGCCTCGAACACCAACCAGTTGCTGCCGGGCGACATTAAATTCCGGGATATCAACGGCGACGGCGTGATCGATCCGGGTGACAATACCGTCGACAAACCGGGCGACCGCACCATTATCGGCAACTCGACACCCCGCTACACCTACGGAATTATGGCAAGTGCCGACTGGAACAATTTCTTCTTTTCGGCTTTCTTACAGGGCGTTGGCAAGCAGGATTGGTGGCCGGGTTCGGAAGCCGGTATTTTCTGGGGACAATACAATCGGCCATATAACCGCCTGCCAACCTGGCAATTGGGCAATATCTGGTCGGCAGACAATCCAAATGCGTATCTGCCCCGGTATCGTGGCTATGTGGCCCAGAACGGTGCGGGCGAACTGGCCCAGGCCCAGACCAAATACCTCCAAAGTCTGGCTTATCTCCGGTTGAAAAACATCCAACTGGGATATAACCTCCCCAAGCTGTTGATCAGTAAAGCCGGTATGACGAGCGCCCGGGTTTTTGTTTCGGCCGAAAATTTCTGGACGTGGGCTTCACTCTACAAACTCACGAAAGACCTGGACGTGGAAAGTGCTACCGCTTCCGACCGCGTATTGACAGACGGCAACAGCGGAAACGGCAACAACTATCCGATTTTGAAGAGTTTCACGATGGGCCTGTCCGTTACGTTTTAACCTCACAACCAGCAACACAATGAAATTACAACATATCAGTCTTTTTCTGGCCGGTTTGCTTTTCGCCGGGTGCAGCGAGTTGGAGCAGATTCCGGAATCCACAGCCTCCAAAAATTCTGTTTTCAGCAGTGAAAAGGGGCTCGAATTATACGCCAATTCATTTTACGATAACCTGCCTTCGGCCAACGACATCATTCGGAGCGACGAAATGGCCGATTTTGCGGCCCGGACGCAGGTCCCGGATTTGATTCGGGAAGGAGCCTATGGGCCGCGCCAAAGTTCCGGCTGGTCGTGGACGGCTTTGCGGAACATCAATTATTTCATTGAAAACACCACCAATCCGGCCATTCCGGCCGACGTTCGGCGGCATTACATCGGTCTGGCCCGGTTTTTCCGAGCTTTCTTTTACTTCGATAAAGTGAAGCGGTTTGGCGATGTTCCCTGGATTAACAAAGCGATGACTGTCACGGATCAGGATTTGTACAAAGGCCGGGATTCACGCGTCATGGTGATGGATTCGGTGCTGGCCGACTTGAATTATGCAACGCAAAACATCCGTACGACCTCCGACAATTCCCGCACTCTGATCACGAAATCCGTGGCCCAGGGTTTCAAATCCCGGGTGTGTCTGTTTGAAGGCACCTTCCGGAAATACCAGACATCGTATAAGCTCGAAGGAACCGCCGACAAATGGCTGACCGAAGCTGTCACTGCCGCCGAAGCGGTGATGAAAGACGGCGGTTTTACGTTGAACGAAGCCGGTGGAACCGATAAAGCCTACCGGCAACTGTTCATCAACAAGACGCCGGTAACGAACGAAATCATGCTTTCCGCCGTCGTCGATCCCGCTTTGAGCGTTTTCAACGACGCCAACTGGTGGTGGACGAGCGCCACCTACGGCGCCCGCGTCAGCCTGACCCGCACGTTTGTCAACACGTACCTGAACCTCGACGGAACGCCATTTACCAGCAAGCCGGGTTACAAAACCCTCACCTTTATGGAGGAGGTGAAAGGCCGCGACAAACGGCTGCCGCAAACCATCCGCTCGGGCAATTATACCCGGATCAATGGCGGAACGGTTGAGCCCGCGCCCCCGGTATTTTCGTACACCTACACCGGCTACATGCCGATCAAATGGACCCTCGACGACACGTATGCGGACGGCGGAACCCGGAACGACAACTCCATCTCGACCATGCGCTACGCCGAAATTTTATTGAACTACGCAGAAGCCAAGGCCGAGTTAGGTACCTTTACCGACGCAGACTGGACCAAAACAATTGGTGCGTTGCGGAAACGGGCCGGGATTACGGGCGGTCTGACGGCCAAACCGACGGTGGCCGATCCGTATCTGCAAGCCAATTATTTCCCCGGTATTTCGGACCCGGCGCTGTTGGAAATCCGGCGCGAACGGGGCATCGAACTGGTGCTGGAAGGCTTCCGGTTTCCGGATCTGATTCGCTGGAAACGCGGGGAACTGATGGAGCAGGTCTGGAACGGTTTCTATGTTCCGGCACTCGATAAACCGCTGGATTTGAACGAGGACGGCAAAAACGACGTGGTTTTCTATAAAGTAAAACCGGCGACGCAACTGGCGGGCGTTACCTACATCAACGTCGCCGAAACCGTCAACGGTGTTCCCAATCCGCAACGGTTATCAAACGATACGTCCGGCGAACTGACCTGGCTGAGCAACATTCCGCGGAAATGGAATGATAAATATTACCTCTACCCCATCCCGGAAAACGACCGGCTGCAAAATCCGGCCATTGGGCAAAATCCGGGGTGGTGAGTTAGTACACAGAGTTAATCAGAGGACATCAGGGTTAATCAGAGTTTTACTCTGTGTACCTCTGATTAACCCTGATGTCCTCTGATTAACTCTGTGTAACAGTCTTTTAAAATTAACTTCAAAAAATGAAACGAACGATCCTAATCCTGCTTTGTAGCCTCCTGATTATCCAGGACGGTTTTTCCCAGAAAGACACCCCGATTACCATTGCCACGTACAACATCCGTTACAACACTAAAAACGACGGCGTCAATGCCTGGCCCAACCGCAAGGAAGAAGTAAAGGCCCTGATCCGTTTCCACGAGTTCGATATTTTCGGTACGCAGGAAGGCTTGCGGGAGCAGTTGGACGGAATTGCTGAACTACCCGAATTTGCGTTTTTCGGCGCGGGTCGTGACGATGGCAAACAGGCCGGGGAGCATTCGGCGATTTTCTACAAAAAAGACCGCTTCGACATCCTGAAATCCGGTAATTTCTGGTTGAGCGAAACCCCCGACAAACCCGGTAAAGGGTGGGACGCTACCTGCTGCAACCGCATCTGTTCCTGGGTGCAGTTCCGGGACAAAACGACGAAAAAGAAATTCTACTTTTTCAGTGTTCACTTCGATCATCAAGGTGTGGAAGCCCGTCGGCAATCCGGCAAACTGATGGTGCAGAAAATTCAGGAAATTGCGAAAGACGAGCCCGTGGTGCTGGTGGGTGATCTGAATTCAACCCCGGAAACGGAACAGGTCCACACCCTGGAAACCCTCCTGAGCGACTCCTATAAAGTAACCGCCCAGCCGCCATACGGTCCCGTTGGCACCTTCAACAGCTTCAAGTTCGATGCGCCAATGAAAAACCGCATTGATTATATTTTCGTCAAAAAGGGCATCGACGTGCTGAAATACGGCGTTTTGACCGATTCAAAAGAACAACGGTATCCGTCCGACCACCAACCGGTTGTGATCAAAGCCGTTATCCATTAACTTGGGCATTTCATTCGTTTGTGCCTAGTTATGTCTGCAACCAACGTATACGGTAATCCTTTGGAGTGCTGCTGCAGGAGCCCGGTAACCGGTTTTTTTCGCGACGGTTTTTGTCGTACCGATGAACAAAACCAGGGACAACACCTGGTTTGCGCCATTATCACCCGGCAATTTCTGGAGTTTTCCCGCAACCGCGGCAATGATCTGATGACGCCCCGGCCCGAGCTCCGTTTTCCCGGTTTGAAACCCGGCGACCGCTGGTGTCTGAACGCCCTGCGCTGGCGGGAAGCGTTCGACGCGGGAGTGGCTCCGCCGGTTTTACTGGCCAGTACGCACCAGCGCGCGCTAAACTATGTAACCATGGATATGTTGCGCGAATTGGCCTTTGAAGAATAAAATTCTGAATACAAAACCGCCGGACTATCGCATCGATGGTCCGGCGGTTTTGTGTAATTCCCTCGCGAAAAGCTTCCGATTCGTTTTTACAAACGTTCACCAAATCCCGTTACGTCCAGTATAATATGGGTGCTTCGGGAAACCGCTTCCGCCATTCATCGTAGAAAAACGAACGCAGGGTCTTCATTTCGTCGGTCGGATACACGTATTTGACCCCGCCGAACTTATTCCGTTTCTGGGCGCGACCCGCTTCATCCAGGTCCAGACTCGTGTTGGGATACCAGTCCAGCAAGACCTCCTTGCTCCCGGCTGTAAACCGGTGGGTGATGAACTCCACCGTCAGATCACAGTCGAAATCGAGCGCAGCCGCCAGCCGGTCGAGCAGGTCTGAATAGTGGTCCCGCCAATCCGTCATCGGCATGATGGGTGCCAGCACGACACCAACCGGATACCCTCCCCCGCCCTGCTGACGCGGCAATGCCAGCTTCCGCAGCGCCTGCAACCGGGCTTCTACCCGGGCCGTACCGCCTTCCAGCCGCCGGGCAATGGCTTCGGTATTCAAACTAATCCGGGCGCGGGTCCGGCCATGATGGGGCAGATCGAGCAGCGATTCAACCTGATCGTATTTGGTCACAAACCGCAGCTGGGCCTCCGGGCGCCCTCCGAAATACCGGATGCATTCGGCTAAACTGCCCGTTAAGTGCTCGATCCCAATGACATCGGTATAGCAGCTAACTTCAAAAGTCGTCAGTTTACCCGCCCGTTCGTAAGCCGCCGTATTGGCCAGCATGTGAGGCAAGTTGGCGTAAACCCGCGTTACCGGCGGCCCCTGCAGGCTGCCTGCCAGGTAACAATACTGACAATGTGCCGGGCAACCTTCGGCCAGGTTCATCTGCCAGTCGGCAGAAGGTGGAATGGGTTGCAGACGAAAAGCGCCCGGCGGTGCCTTGACAACGGCCAGGGTATTTTTAGCATTTCGGTAGGTTTCCCGTTCATCCGCCCCGCGCAGGCTGGTGATCCGGTTGGTTTTCAGAATTTCAAAGGGTAAGTTCAGCGTGACGATTCGCTCATAAATCTGCTGGCCAAACGGCTCTTCCAGCGCATCCGGCGTAAACAAAACCCGCTTGGGCAACCAGAGACGAGCTGTTGAACGCTGCGGAAAACGGGTCGGATTAAGGTCGGTAGAAAAGGTTGGCTGGGTAGGCATGAAAGATCCGAAGTTCTTCTTTTAGTATACGATTGATGAAGTATCTCTTGTATTAAAAGAACAAAATCCACCCTCGTAAAATTCTAGCTAACGAAACAAATACCCAATAATTAGATACTGATTATCAGCACCTTAAACTTTTTTTATTCAACTAAATTCACAGGCTACCAGAAACAAAAAACGGAACCTATGGATCATAGATTCCGTCTCTTTTCTACCGTTTTTTGGTCTGAATCAATACCCCGGATTCTGTTTCACTTTCGAGGGATTGATGTCGATCTGGCTCTGCGGAATGGCGAACACCAGGTTGGTTTCTTTCAGGTCGGTTTTGATACCAATGGCCGCAGCTTTGGCCCGCATCACTTCCAGCGCCCGCCCGGTCCGTACCAGATCGAACCAGCGGTGACCTTCGAACGCGAGTTCAACGCGCCGTTCCTGCTCGATTGCCAAACGCATGGCGGCTTGCGTACCCGCTTCCGTGGCGGTTTTGGCCGCTAGTCCGGCCCGCTGGCGAATGCGGTTCAGGAACGGCAATGCATCGGCGGTTTTCCCGGTTTCATTCAGCGCTTCGGCATACATCAACAAGACATCGGCGTAGCGCAAAACCGGCCAGTTGTCTTCCGAGTCATTATTGATGACCGGCGGATCTTTGTATTTCCGAATAAAGTTATAATCCACTTTTACGCCACTGGCGTTGGTGTAGCTCGTTGCCAGCGACACATCTTTCCGCAAATCGCCGGGTTCGTAAGCCGCCACCATATCCGCCGTCGGCTGGTTGTTACCCCCACCCCCAAACTGAATAACCGCATTACCCGAATTTTCGGGGGCGTATTGATTGGCAAAATTACTCCCTTCGCCGATGCTGCCTTTCTTATACTGCACATCAAAAATGGACTCTTTGTGGTTTTTGGCCGATGCCAGAAAGACGTTGGCATAGCTGGGCAGCAAATCATACGTTCCAGCGTCGATCACCTCTTTCAGTTTGGCCGCGGCATCGGCGTATTTCTTTTGGGTCAGATACACTTTACCCAACAGCGACTTGGCCGCTCCGCGCGTGGCCCGGCCCACGTCGGCTCCGGTATAACTCACCCCCAGAACGCCTTCCGCATCGGTTAAATCCTTGACAATCTGGGCGTACACATCCGCCACCGGAGCCCGGGCGTATTCATACCCTTCCTGGGGATCAACGATTTCCTTGACCACCAGCGGCACATCGCCAAACACGCGAACGAGGTTGAAATACATCAGCGCACGCAGAAATTTGGCTTCACCGACGATTCGTTTTTTCTGGTCTTCGTTCATGCTCACCCCCGCGCTCCGGTCGATGATGGCGTTGCAGCGGTAAATTCCCCGGTAGCCGTCGCTCCAGCGGGCGGCCACATACGGGTTGGTAGTTCGAATATAAAATTTATCGAACTCGTCCTGATCCGTCACCGAACCGGACAAGACCGGCCGTGTATCGTCGGACGGGATTTCCGAAACCACGTAGAACTGACCATATTGCCCATTGAATTGGAGGGCACCGTATGCCCCGTTCAACGCGTTCAGCAGATCGGAACCGGTTTTATAAAAAGTGGCCGTACTGGCTTGAGAAATAGGCGATAAGGCCAAAAATTCATCCTTACAGCTCGTCAGCGCGAGGCTAAAAAAGATGGCAACTAAGTATTTCCGTTTCATGGAAGTTTGAGAATTAAAGACCGATGTTTACGCCAATCGTGTACGTCCGGGCCAGCGGGTAACTGCCGTAATCGACTCCGCCGGTCAGCGGGCCTTCGTACCCACTTACTTCCGGATTGTACCCCAGGTATTTCGATACCGTCAGGACGTTTTGCACCCCGCCATACAACCGCAGGCTTTGCACTTTAACGCGTTGAATCAGCGTTTTCGGCAGGTTGTAGCCCAGCGTAATGTTCCGGATGCGGAAATAGCTGGCATCTTCCACCCAGCGCGACGAGATGGCGTTGTTGTTCCCTGTCGAACGCGTGTTGGCGCGGGGCGTGGTGCCATCGCCGGGCTGCTGCGCCGACTGCCAGCGGTTGAGCACCGTGGTCAGCGAGTTGGCATTGCCTTCGAGGTTTTCGTAAAACCGGCGCGACAGATTCAGAATGGTAGCACCCTGCACGCCCTGAATAACGACGCCCAGATCGAAACCCTTGAAGCTGAAGCTGTTGGTAACGCCGTAAATAAAGTCCGGCTGGTTATTGCCGATCAGGGTGCGGTCGTTGGCGTCCACTTTTCCATCCTTGTTGACGTCTTCGTACTTGACATCACCAGGCCGCGTATCGGCAAAGTGCGGATAGGCATCCAGTTCCGCCTGGCTCTGGAAAATACCGAGTTGCTTGTAGCCGTAAAAACTGCCCAACGGTTCGCCGATGACCGTGATGTTCGACTCCCCAACGCCCGTGCCGCTGCGGATCGGGTCGCCTGTTGGCCCGAGTGCCAGCACTTTGTTGCGGTTGAACGAGAAGTTGAGGTCGGTGGTCCAGGTAAACGCGCCGGTCAGATTCCGGGTGTTCAGCGCCACTTCCAGCCCTTTGTTTTCAACCTTCCCGATGTTCTTGACGGCCGATGAAAAACCGGTCAGCGTCGGTACCTGCACCGCCAGCAGCAGATCGGTCGTGATGCGTTTGTAGTAATCCACCGTCAGGAATAGGCGGTTGCTCAACACGCCCAGTTCCAGCCCGATGTCGGTTTGGCGGCTTTTTTCCCAAGTCAGGTTGTCGTTCCCGATGGAATTGACGGCCAGTCCGTTCGCCAGTGCGCCACCCAGCACGTAATTGTCCGGGCCTAACAACCCCAGCGACGGGTAATTGCTGGTGAAGGCGTTGTTACCCGAAATACCGTAGCTGGCTTTAAGTTTCAGTTCCGAAACGATGCGGTTATTTTTCAGGAACGACTCTTCCGACACCCGCCAGCCCACAGAGCCCGAGGGAAAGGTTCCCCAGCGGCTCTTGCTGCCAAACCGCGACGAGCCATCCCGCCGGAAGGAAGCGTTGGCCAGATACCGATCCTTGTAGGAATAGGCAACCCGCCCGAAATACGACGCCAGCGACCACTGATCGCTGAAATTACGCGACGAATTGGTACCGATAATCGTTCCGGCATTGACCGTCCGGACAATGTCGTTCGGGAAATTATTGGCATCGATCCGACTGCGTTCAAAATCGTTTTTCTGACTTTCCAACCCCACCAGAACCTCCAGGCGCTGGGCTTCACCGATCTGTTTCTGGTAGTTCAGCGTGTGGTTGGTCACCCAGTTAAGTTCCTGAGCGGTTTCAGAATAGGCGGCATTGGCGGTTGGCGGCAACAACTGGTTGAGGGGCAGCGCCGATGTCTGGTAGTAATTCTGCCGCGTTTGCCGCACGTCGCCACCGATGGTTCCGCGGTACAGAATACCAAACGGCAGTTTCACCTCCGCATAGGCATTTCCCAGCAGCCGGGTGGTGCGGAGTTTGTTGTCGATTTCGTAGATATTGGCAACCGGGTTGGTAATACCGGGCCAGTCGTAGGGAGCCGCGTAGAAAGCCTGGGAGTTATAAACCGACGTTCCCGGCTGGTAAATCGGAACGAACGGCGGCAGACTCAGGGCGGCATTGATCACCCCGTTGTTGGCCCAGTGTCCATCGGTATTGACCCGGTCTTCGATTGAAAACGACGGGCTCAGGCTGATTCCCATTTTCAGGTACGACGTCACCTGCGCGTCGATGTTGGTACGAACCGTATACCGGTCGATGCCCGAGCGTTTGACGATACCGTTCTGTTTCAGGTAATTGCCCGAAACCATATACTGCACTTTTTCGCTGCCGCCCGAAGCCGTTAGCTGGTAGCTGCTGATGGGCGCGTTCTGGAAAATCATATCCTGGTAATCGTAGGTCGGCAGGCTGCCCGGATTATCGAAATTCACCCCGCCAATCTCACCCCGCGGATACCGATACCGCTGACCAGCCGCCCGAACGCTGTTGGGATCGTCGATTTTCGAGCCCGGTACCCGTTCGAGATAGGCGGTATTGAAGGCTTCTTTGGAGAATTCGGCAAACTGCTGCGAATTCAGCATATCCATTTTCTTGGTAATCTGCTGAACGCCGGTGTAGTAATCCAGACTCAACCGCGACTGGCCCGACTTGCCGCGTTTGGTCGTCACCACCACCACGCCGTTGGCCCCCCGCGAACCGTAAATGGCGGTTGCCGAGGCATCTTTCAGAATGTCGATTTTGTCGATATCGTTCGGATTCAGCAGGTTCAGTCCCCCGCCGTTGGCCAGATCGCCCGAGTTCAGCGGTTGTCCGTCGATGACCACCAACGGCCCGTTTCCGGCGCTGATCGAACCCAAACCCCGGATTTTGATGGATGGGCTGTTGCCCGGCGCACCCGTACTTTGCTGAATCAATACACCCGGCAGACGGCCCGTCAACCCCTCCACAATGTTGGGAACCGGCTGGTCTTTGATGCTTTTGGTGCTGATCGACGCAATCGAGCCGGTGACGTCGCGCTTTTGCTGCGTGCCGTAGCCCACCACCACAATCTCATTCAGCGTCTGATCGGACTGTTTCAGCGTAAGGTTGATCGTCGACTGGCTGCCCACCGGCACTTCCTGCGTTTGATAGCCAATAAAGCTGAAAACCAGTGTCCCGCCTTCGTTCGGGATGGAAAGGGTATAGTTGCCCGCGGCATCGGTCGTTGTTCCGCGCGTCGTGCTTTTCAACGCCACGCTGACACCGGGCAGTCCGTCGGCGGTTTCCTCCGCCGTGACGCGGCCCATCACCCGGCGTTCCTGCACGGCGACTTCCACCGACTGGCGCATGGCGAGTGCCGCCGGAATGGCCAGGTTCAGGCGGTCATCCGGCATCAGGCCCGACCGAATTTGCACCAGCTGATTGGCTTCCAGCGGAGCCACAAACGGCGCCAGTCGGCTCGTCGCTTCGTCGGCTTCCACGATGACGTAATACCGGTCGTCCACTTTGCGAAACGTCAGGTTACTCGGTTTCAGGACGGCTTTCAAAACCGCTTCGCGGTCGACGGTCGCAGGCAGCGGCAGGCTGACGGTTTTATCCAGCAGCAGTTTACGCTGAAACGCGAATTTTATCCCGTATTTCAGTTCAAGCTCGTGCAGCACATCGCTCAACGCCCGCACGGTCGGGTTTCGGTTTTGAAAAAATTCCTGCTTCAATCGGGACTGCTGGGGCACCGAAGTCGATGCCAGCATCTGCGCTTCCGCCGTGGTCGTCAGACACCACAGGCTCAAAATCGCCAGTCGGATCATGGTTGGTAGGGGTTTGTTCATTGTTGTAATTGGGATAATTCGATCTGATTTTCCTTTTTCGTAATTTTTAAGTGGAATGCCGCGGAGAGCATCCGCAGCACTAATTCGGGCCGGTTGGCCTGTACCGTTGCCGAAAACCGCTCGTTGAGGAGCTTTTTGTTGGAAATGGACACCGTAAGGCCGTATTCGTCGTTCAGCCGCTGAACAATCTCGCTCAGCCGCTCATCGTCCAGCACCAGCAGATTGTCGCGCCAGGCCACGTACCGATCCGCATCGACCCGGGCCCGGCGGATGGCGCTTTTGCCGTTCGTCGTCTCCACCAGATCACCCGGCTCCATCAAAACATCGGGTTGTTTTTGTACATTCACTCTCACTTTTCCCTCCTGCAACACGACCTGCGTGCGGGTTCGGCGGGTGTTTACGTTGAAGCGCGTTCCCAACACCACCACGTCGGCAGCGCCGGTATGCACCACAAACGGCATGCGTTGGCCCAACGGTTTTTTGCTGACGTCAAAAAAAGCTTCGCCCGTCAGCCGTATATCCCGACGGCCTTCGGTTTGCCAGTCGACCGCCATCTGCAACGTTGAATTGGCGTTTAACGTCACCACGGAACCGTCCGGCAAAGTCACCGTCCGGATCTGGCCGTAAGCGGTTTTGTATTCAATCGGGGAAGCGGTCCGGTTATAAAACCACCAACCCAGACCAGCCAGGAGCACCAGGGAAACCGAAGCCGCATACCGGAACAAAACCGGCCTGAAAAACACCCGTTTTGGCTCCGGCTGCTGCTCGATCTGTTTTTGCCGAAGCCGCTGAAAGGAAGCCTGTACGTCTGTTTCGGAAATCGGATGCCAGGTGGATTCCAGACCACCCACCAGCAGTCGGGCCTGCTCGATAGTGGCTTGCTGGTACGGATAAAGCGCTTTAACCGACGCCCAGAACTGATTCCGTTCCGGTGTCGGATTCAGAATCCAGGCCCGAAAATCGGGGTCACGGGCGAGGTCAATGGTTTCAATCGTAGCGTAGTGTTCCTGCAGTTTCATGCCGTGTTTAAGGGTCAATCAACTGTAAGAGTAAGAAGTGGGGGCTTTGTAGTAGGCAGGAAAGAAAAAATAGCAGAAAAATCTTGTCACTACTTTTCAAATAGCCCGATCAACAGCAGCAGCACCGGCCAGTTGGGTTGCAGGCGCTTGCGAAGGGCGGTCAGCGCCTGATACAATTGGGTCCGGGCGGTATTGTAGGTAATGCCCATGACGGCGCAGATTTCATCGTAACCCAAATCGGTAAAATAGCGCAGATACAGGACTTCCTGCTGCCGGGGCGACAAGGTGGCGAAGGCCGCCTGAACCTGTTCCTGCTGTTCCTGATTCAGCCCGTCCTCCACCAGCCGTTCCTCAGCCGAAGGTTCGGGGGACAATAATCCGAATAGTTCTCCGACATCGGTTTCGGCAAACCGGCGTTGCCGCTCGGCGAGTTGGTTGACCAGCCGGTTTCGGAACGATCTGAGCAGATAGGATTGCACGGACTGCGGTTGCGTCAGCGTTCGGCGGTAATTCCACAAGTCGATGAACACGTCGTGAATCGCATCTTCCGCCGTGGCGACATCGGCCCCGAAGCGCCGGCCGTAATTCATCAGATGCCGGTAATGCGCCGAATATAAAGCCGCAAAAGCCGACTCACTTCCCTCGCGGAAAGCATTCCAGCGGATCAGGTCGTTGGTGGAGTCGGGTCGGGTGTTCATTACGGGTCTATCAACTACCTACGAAAGAAAGTTGATGGACAAACTTAACCGATTCCCGCAAAAATTGGTATTATTTACGGATAAATTTGCTTAGTTGACACCTGACAGGTCTTTAGGATTTGTCAGGTATCAATAGCGAACCCAACACAACAACCGATATGACCCTACGCGAAGCCCAGGATACCGTCGATGAGTGGATCAAAACCGTCGGCGTCCGCTACTTTAACGAACTCACCAACCTGGCCATGCTGACCGAGGAAGTCGGCGAAGTGGCCCGGATCATTGCCCGGCGCTACGGCGAGCAGTCGGAAAAAGAATCGGACAAGACGAAGGATCTGGGCGACGAAATGGCCGATGTGCTGTGGGTCCTGATCTGCCTCGCCAACCAAACCGGTGTTGATCTTACAGCGGCTTTTCAGAAAAACATGGAAAAGAAAAGCATCCGGGATGCGACGCGGCATCTGGATAATGAGAAACTGAAATGAAGAGGTTGTTTCGCGGAGATGAGCGGAGAAAAAGGGAGTTAAGCAGAGGTTATAAAAAAATCTCCGCTCAACTCCTTTTCCTCCGCTCATCTCCGCGAAACAACTTCCCCTAAACTCGATGATGGAACGAAGAGAGTTTATTAAAACCGCCGGTTTGCTCGGGGGTGCCTATGCGCTTTCCGGTCCGGCCACCCTGGCGGGCCTGTCGGCCCCGGCTGCCGATCCGTTTTGGCTCGACGGGCCGATGCGGTGGGCCCAGCTCGCCTTTGTGGAGCGTGACCCCGGCCATTATGACCCCGATTTCTGGCTCGGTTATTTCAAGCGGATTCACGCCGATGGCGCGTTATTGAGTGCCGGCGGAGTGGTGGCCTTTTACCCGACCAACGTGCCGCTGCACCACCGGAGCGATTTTCTGGGTAATTCCGACACGCTGGGGAATCTGGTGGAAGGCTGCAAAAAGCTGGGCATGAAAATCATGCTTCGCACCGATCCGCATGCCGCCCGGCAGAATGTGTATGACGCCCATCCCGACTGGATTGCGGTCAATGCCGACGGTGCCAAACGCCGTCACTGGGCCAATCCGGCGTTGTGGGTAACCTGCTCGCTGGGACCTTACAACTTCGAGTTCATGCCGCAGGTGAACCAGGAAATCATGGAGCGGTTTCAGCCCGAGGGGATTTTCTCGAACCGCTGGGCGGGTCACGATATCTGTTACTGCGAACATTGTACGCGCAATTTTAAAGCGGCTTCCGGTCTGGAACTGCCCCAAAAGGTCGATCGACTGGATTTGACCTACAGGAAGTGGACGGACTGGCGGATGAAGCGATTGCGGGAATTGTGGGCCCTCTGGGATGCCGGAATCCGCCAGCAAAAACCGACTTCCCGGTTTATTCCCAACGGGTTTCCCGACAAAATCGTAACGGGCAAGGAAGCGGATCTCTTTTTTGCCGATCAACAGGCCCGGCGCGGTCTGATGGCTCCGTGGTCGAACGGGAAAGGCGCGAAGGAGCTTCGTTCGACGCTGGGTTTAAAACCGCTGATCGGCATTTTCAGCGTGGGCATCGAGGAAGAATTCCGCTGGAAAGATTCGGTGCAGAACGACGCCGAAATCCGGATTTGGGTGGCCGAAGGAACCGCCAACGGCATGCGCCCGTGTTTCGTCAAGTTTGGGGGCGACATCTACGACAAACGCTGGATGGAAGCCGTCGCCAACCTGTATGAAGGATACCATAAAAACGAACGGTATCTGCGCAATACCGCCCCGATGGCGCGGGTTGGCGTGGTATATTCGGAGCAAACCGACCGCAACTACGGCGGCAAACCCTGGCAACAGAAAAGTGGTGACCACCTGGACGGCCTGTATCATACGCTGGTAGAAAGCCGCATTCCGTTCGATATGGTGAATGACCGGCTGCTGACGCCCGACGACCTGAAGCGGTTTAAGCTGCTCATTTTGCCCAACATTGCGGCTCTTTCCGATGCGCAATGCCAACAACTACAGGCATTTGTGAATACGGGCGGCAGTCTGATGGCTACATTTGAAACGTCGCTGTATGACGAAGAAGGCCAGCCGCGAGCTGATTTCGGTCTGGCCGGTTTGTTCGGTGTTTCATACGATCAGAAGGTAGAAGGCCCGATGCGGAATAGCTATCTGCAACTCCGGAACGATCCCAAGAACAGCCAGACGCAGTTGATTCTGAAAGGGTTGGACGATACGCCCCGCATCATCAACGCGATCTATAAAGTTAATGTGAAGCCCACCGCTTCGTTTCCCAGCCCGGTTACCCTGATTCCGACGTATCCCGATCTGCCGATGGAGGATGTGTATCCGCGGGTGGCCGAAACCGATACGCGGGAGTTGTATCTGCGGCAGGTTGGTAAAGGCCGCGTCGCTTATATTCCCGGCGATCTGGACCGCACGTTCTGGCAGCTCATGGCCACCGATCACGGTCAACTCCTGCGCAACGTCATCCACTGGGCGCTCGACGAAGAACCCGTTGTGGCCGTAACGGGTCCGGGTGTGATTGATGTCACGGTGTGGCGGCAGGCCAAATCGATGACGGTTCATCTGGTCAATCTGACCAACCCGATGATGATGAAAGGCCCTTTCCGGGAATTGATTCCGGTGGAAGCGCAGGTCAGCGTGGCGGTTCCGGCGGGGGCAAAAGTGACGGGCGTGAAACTCCTGATGAGCGATCAGAAGCCTAAATTTGAAATCAGGAATAGGCAGGTGCTGGTAAGCGTTCCCCGAATTCTGGATCACGAGATTGTCGCGCTGGACCTGGTTTGAGTTGTTACACAGGGTTTATCAGAGGAAATCAGAGTTAACCGGGGCTTTCTTTGATAAACTCTGATTTCCTCTGATAAACCCTGTGTAACAACTCTCACACTCATAATCCGTGCTGATCCAGCAGATACACCAGAGCCGCCATGGACGCTGCGCCCAGTTCCAGTTCGCGCTTGTTGACGCCTTCGAAACGGTCGATGCCGGTGTGGTGGAAGTCGAAATACCGCTGGGAATCCGGCTTGAAACCAAACAAAACCGTGCCCAGTTGCGCCAGCGGGCCAATATCCGCCCCGCCCGATCCGGCCCCAATTTCGCTCAGTCCGTACGGTGTCAGCAGCGGTTTCCACGGCATCACTTTGGCGCGCTGTTCGGCTGTTCCGACAATGCCGAAACCGCGGGGTGTGAAACCGCCATTGTCGGACTCGACGGCGGCAATGTGTTTTTCGTTGTTCTTTTTGGCGTAATCCGCGTAGCCGACACCGCCCCGCAACCCGTTTTCTTCGTTCATGAACATGACGGCGCGGAGGGTGCGTTTGGGCTTGATTCCCAGCGCTTTCAGGGTTCTTAACACATCAATGGACTGCACGCAGCCGGAGCCGTCGTCGTGGGCTCCCTGTCCGATATCCCACGAATCCAGGTGACCGCCCACCACGATGATTTCATCCGGTTTTTCCGAACCTTTGATCTCCCCGACGACGTTGTAGGATTTCGCATCGGGCAGCGATTCGCAACTCTGTTTGAAGTAAAACGTGAGGTTCGCGTTCGTTTTCAGCGACTTACTGAGCAATTCCGCGCCGTTGGTGCTGATGGAGGCTGTCGGAATCAGCGGTACACCGGTGGCATACCGCATGCTGCCCGTGTGCGGGTTATCATCCAGGGCGGTCGTCATCGAGCGCACGATGGCCCCCACAGCGCCGAGTTTACCGGCTTCGGTGGCCCCATTCGCCCGCTGCTCGACAGCTCCGCCGTAGGCTTCAAACGTATTAAGTTTGGTCGGGTCCATCGGGCGATTGAAAAAGACGATCTTGCCTTTCACTTTTTCGGCTCCCAAATCCCGCAATTCCTGAAAACTTTTCACTTCAATGACCTGCGCTTCCACGCCTTTCGGAGAGGTGGCCACCGAACCGCCCAAAGCGGCAATCGGCACGGTTATTTTTTGCTTCCCGTTTTGAATATACGCCACTTCCTTCGCTCCGCGCACCCAATGCGGCACCATCACTTCCTGCAAAAATACCCGGTCAAAACCCTCTTTTTCCATCAGTTGCTTCGACCACTCGACGGCTTTCTGCGCCCCCGCCGAGCCGCTCAGCCGTGGACCAATCTGCTGGGTCAGTTGTCGCAGCCATTCGTAGGATGGACTGTTGGTGAGAATTTCGTTGTAAATTTTGCGAATGGTGACGGAGTCGGTCGACTGAGCGCGGGCACCGGTTGCGAAAAGGCAAAAGGCAAGGAGTAGTTTTTTCATTCTGGGGTTGGGGTATTTACTAAAAAAGAAAAACCCGGCCTTATTTCCAAAGCCGGGTTAAAAATTATGCAATAAATCCTATTGATTACCAGTGAATTACTATTCAGCATTCGGTTTACGGTATTCGGTTTACGGTGGCTGACGCACGAAGTATAACGCGTTAGCTAACCGAAAACCGAATACCGAATACCAATTAATTACATATGGATCGCCCGGTTTTCGGTGGCAGCCAGACACGCTTCCTTGATGGCTTCCGTGTAGGTCGGGTGGGCGTGCGACATCCGCGCAATGTCCTCCGCCGAAGCCCGGTATTCCATCGCCACGACGCATTCGGCAATCATGTCGGCGGCCCGGGCACCGATGATGTGCATCCCCAGAATTTCGTCGGTTTGCTTGTCGGCCAGCACTTTTACCAGGCCGTCGAGGTCCATCGAAGCGCGGGCACGCCCCAGCGCTTTATACGGAAAGGAACCGACTTTGTAGGCCCGGCCGTCCTGCTTCAGTTCTTCTTCGGTGAAGCCCACGCTGGCCACTTCCGGCCAGGTATAGACCACGCCCGGAATCAGGCGGTAATTGATGTGCGGTTTTTGCCCGGCCAACGTTTCGGCCACAAAAACGCCTTCTTCCTCCGCTTTGTGGGCCAGCATGGCCCCGCGAATGACGTCACCAATGGCGTAGATGTTGGGTACTTTGGTCTGTAGATGGTCGTCCACTTCGATACGTCCGCGGCTGTCGGCGGCCAATCCGGCGGCTTCCAGGTTCAGGCCATCCGTATACGGACGACGACCGACCGAAACCAGGCAATAATCGCCTTCCAGTGTGATTTGCTCCCCTTTGGGAGTATCCGCTTTCACCACAACACCTTCGCCGGTATTTTCAACACTCGTAACTTTATGACTGAAGTAGAAATCGGCCCCCAGTTTTTTAATGGCTTTTTGCAGTTCTTTCCCCATCGTTTTGTCCATCGTCGGAATCATCGAATCGGCAAATTCCACAAACGACACTTTCGAACCGATGCGGGCGTAGACCGACCCCAATTCCGCGCCAATGACCCCCGCGCCGATCACGATGAGGTGTTTCGGAACTTCCTGCAACGTCAGGGCTTCGGTCGAGGTGATGATGCGTTTCTTATCGATCGGCATCGACGGAAACGACGTCGGTTTGGAACCGGTGGCGATGATGAAATTTTTGGTTGTAATCTGCTCCTCGCTGCCATCGTCCTTTTTGACTTTCAGCGTGTTGGCATCGACGAAGGAACCAAATCCCTGATGAACCGTAATTTTATTCTTCTTCATCAGAAACGAAATACCGGTCACGTTGGCCTCCACGACGCCTTCTTTCCGCCTGATCATCTGGGGCAGATCGACCTGCAAATCGGCGAGTTTGATACCGTGTTCGGCGAAGGTATGGGCGGCATTGTAAAAATGCTCCGATGAATCGAGCAGGGCTTTCGACGGAATACAGCCGACGTTGAGGCATGTACCGCCCAGTGTCTTGTATTTTTCAACGATGGCGGTTTTCATGCCCAACTGGGCGCAACGAATTGCGGCCACATAGCCGCCCGGCCCGGAGCCAATGACGATGACGTCGTATTGCATAAATTTGTAGATCTATTTGCAGGTAAATGGTCTTTATACAACTGTAGGACGGAGTATAAACCGTCTCTGCCAACGAGCTGGAATGGCCCGAAACAAAGACGTTTTACAGTCCGTCCTACTACTTATTATACACCCAGTAAAAGCCGTGCCGGATCTTCCAGCAACTGCTTGACCCGAACCAGGAAACTCACGGAATCCTTGCCGTCGATAATCCGGTGATCGTACGATAGGGCCACGTACATGATCGGGCGTATCACAATTTCGCCGTTGACCACCACCGGCCGTTCCACGATGTTGTGCATGCCCAGAATGGCCGACTGGGGTGCGTTGATGATCGGCGTCGACAACATCGATCCAAATGTTCCGCCGTTGGTGATGGTGAACGTGCCACCGGTCATCTGCTCGATCGTCAGTTTGTTATCCCGTGCCAGACCCGCCAGCCGGACAATTTCCTTTTCGATACCGGCAAAATCACGGCTTTCCGCGTTGCGGATAACCGGTACAACCAGTCCGCGCTCCGTTGAAACGGCAATGGAAATATCACAAAAATCATTAAACACAATCGAATCGCCGTCAATCATGGCGTTCACCGCCGGAAATTCCTGCAAAGCCACGCAAATCGCTTTGGCGAAAAACGACATAAAGCCCAGACCGACCGCGTGTTTTTCTTTAAACTTATCCTTGTATTTGGCCCGCAAATCCATGATTGGCTTCATGTCGACCTCGTTGAAGGTCGTCAGCATGGCCGTTTCGTTTTTCACGGCTACCAACCGCCGGGCGATGGTTTTCCGCAATGAACTCATGCGTTCGCGGTGTTGACCCCGATTGTCACCACCCGATGCCGGTGCCGAAGCAACCGGTGCCGGTGCCGGTTTTGGAGCGGGAGCTGCCGCCGGTTGAGGAGCGGGAGCCGCCTGAGCCGGTTTTTCAGCCTTCACCGCATCGTCCTTCATAATCCGGCCACCAATACCGGTGCCGTTTACTTCTTTGGGATCGATGCCTTTTTCGGCCAGAATTTTAGCCGCAACCGGCGACGGATGATTAGCCGCGTAGCCATCAGCAGCTTGCGCAGCTGCGGGCTGTGCAGCCGGTTGTGGTGCCGGAGCCGCGGGTTGTGAAGCAGGTTGAGCCGCAGCCGCCCCTACTTCAATCTTGCAAATTACCGCGCCAATTGCCAGCGTTGCACCGGCTTCGGCCACAATCCGGAGGGTTCCGGCGGCTTCGGAAGGTAATTCAAAGGTAGCTTTATCGGATTCGAGTTCGCACAAAACTTCGTCCAAAGCAACCTGATCTCCTTCTTTTTTATTCCAGGAAGCAATCGTCACTTCCGTGATCGACTCGCCCACCGGGGGTACTTTCATTTCAATGACCTGTGATGCGGAAGTCGCTGCGGGTGCAGGAGCAGGCTGCGGGGCCGGTTCCGGTTTGGCAGCTTCGGGCTGTGGAGCCGCGGGTTGTTCAACGGGTTTGGGAGCAACCGGAGCTTCTACTTTGGGTGCCGGAGCAGCCCCATTCGATGTACCGACGGCATCAATCGTGCACAATACCGCACCGATCGGCAACACATCGCCTTCCTGCGCCATAATGTGCAACACACCGTCGGCTTCAGCCGGAAACTCAAACGATGCTTTATCCGATTCCAGTTCACATAACACTTCGTCTCTCTTGACCGAATCGCCCTCTTTCTTATGCCATGAACCAACGGTTACTTCCGTAATCGACTCCCCGACCGGGGGTACTTTCATTTCTATTGCCATTTTCTCTCAGTTTTCAGTTGTCAGCTACCCCGCGAGTTGAGGTACCTGTAAACTCTTATTCAAATGCCCGGCGAATGATGTCGGCTTGCTCCTGGCTGTGAATTTTGGAATATCCGGTTGCGGGCGACGCACTGTTCTTGCGCGTAATGGAGCGCATTTTCAAGTCCGGCACCGTACGCAACAAATACGTCCACGCGCCCATGTTCGATGGTTCCTCCTGAACCCAGATCAACTCGACATTTTTATCATATTTCGACAAAACCGCATCGAGTTGTTTTTGCGGGAACGGGTGCAATTGCTCCAACCGGACAATGGCGACGTCTTCCCGCTTATCGGCCTGCTGTTTTTCGAGCAGTTCATAGTAAATCTTCCCGCTGCAGAGCAAAATCCGTTTCACTTTTTTACCCGTTGCAAATCCATCGGGAAGCACTTCTTTGAAACTACCCTTGGTAAGATCTTCCAGTGGGGAAACTACTTGCGGATGGCGCAATAATGACTTGGGCGACATCACCACCAGCGGTTTGCGGAACGGCCAGGCCAACTGCCGGCGCATCAGGTGAAAGAAGTTGGCCGGCGTGGTGACGTTGGCAACCACCATATTGTATTCGGCAGAAAGTTGCAGATAGCGTTCCGGACGGGCGTTGGAGTGTTCCGGTCCCTGCCCTTCATAGCCGTGTGGCAAGAGCATCACCAGGCCGTTCATCAGGCCCCATTTCGACTCACCGGACGACACGAACTGATCGATAATGACCTGGGCGCCGTTGGAGAAATCACCAAACTGGGCTTCCCAGATGACCAGAGCATGAGGTGCCGCCATCGAATAGCCGAACTCGAAGCCCAGCACACCGTATTCCGACAGCAGCGAATTATAAATCTGCATTTTCTGCTGGTCATCCTGAATGTGATCGAGCGAGCTGTACGACTCGTTGGTTTCGGAGTCGTGCAAAACGGCGTGACGGTGCGAGAACGTGCCCCGCTGCACATCCTGTCCGCTTAAGCGAACCACTTTATTTTCGGACAGAATCGAACCGTAAGCCAGCAATTCAGCCGTTCCCCAGTTGACCTGTTTCGTTTCAAAAAGCATCTGCCGACGGTCTTTCAGCAGTTTATCGATTTGCTTGAGCGGCTTGAAACCGTTCGGAATCGTGACAAGGGCGTTGCCGATTTTTTCGAGCGTTTCCAGCGGAACACCGGTTTCGGGCGACTGGTCGAAATCGGCGGGCGTGCTCACCCGCAATTCAGCCCATTCCCGGTCCAGACGGAGCGGTTTGTAGGGAATTTCGGCTTTCTGCTTCACCATATCGAGCCGGTCCTGCAATTCTTTTTTGAATTCGGCGTCCATGGTCGAGGCCAGTTGAGCATCCACCTCACCCCGCTCGATCAGACTTTTGTTATAAATTTCGCGCGGATTGGCGTGCTTTTCGATGATGTTATACATCGTCGGCTGGGTAAATTTCGGCTCATCCGACTCGTTGTGCCCGTAGCGACGGTAACACACCATATCGATAAAGACGTCCCGGTTGAATTTTTCGCGGAATTCAACCGCCAGTTTAGCACAGAAAACCACCGCTTCCGGATCATCGCCGTTGACGTGAAAAATCGGTGCATCGATAATTTTGGCAACATCCGAGCAGTAAATCGACGAACGGGCGTCTTCAAAATCCGTTGTAAAACCGACCTGGTTGTTGATCACAAAATGGAGGGTTCCCCCCGTTTGATAACCAGCCAGTTTAGCCATCTGGGTCACTTCATACACAATGCCCTGACCCGCCACGGCGGCATCGCCATGGATCAGAATCGGCATGATCTTGTCGAAATTACCCGCGTATTCCTCATCCGCCTGCGCCCGGACAAACCCTTCGATAATGGGATTAACCGCTTCGAGGTGCGACGGATTGGGTGCCAGTTTCAGACTAATTTGCTTGCCGGTCGACGATTCGATCAGGCTCGAGTAACCCAGGTGGTATTTGACATCACCGTCACCAAAAACCTGGTCGGGAACATTGCCTTCAAAACCGCTAAAAACGCTTTCGTAGGATTTACCCAGAATGTTGACCAGCACGTTCAGACGACCGCGGTGGGCCATACCGATCATCACTTCCTCAACACCCAGTTCCGATGCATAATTAATGATGGCATCCAGCGCCGGAATTGTGGTTTCACCGCCTTCGAGCGAAAAGCGTTTCTGACCTAAATATTTGGTATGCAGGAAGTTCTCAAAAACCGTTGCTTCGTTCAGTTTCTCCAGAATCCGCTTTTTCTCGTCAATCGTTGGATCAAATACGAGCGCTTCTTTTTCAATTTTATTTCGAAGCCAGTTCTTGACGTCGATCTCGCGGATGTACATATACTCGAAACCAATGGTTCCGGCATAAATTTTCTCCAGCGATTCCATGATTTTCCGCAACGAACTCGGCCCGATTCCCAGCAGGCTTCCGGCTTCAAATACCGTGTCGAGATCCGCTTCCGTCAGCGCATAATCCTCCAGACCAATCCGCGGATTGCGGTCTTTCCGGTTACGGATGGGGTTGGTTTTGGCCAGCAGGTGACCCCGCGAACGATAGGCTTTTATCAGACTGGCTACCGATACTTCCTTTTCAGCGTGTTTGGTGTCAATAACGGGTTTTGAAGTGGCCTGGTCGGCACTGGCGTGGCCGTTGCCATTTCCATTTTCGCCATACGATTGGGAAAATTCAAACCCTTCAAAAAATTTTTGCCAGCTTCCATCCACCGAGCCAGGATCTTGCTTGTAGGCCCGGTATAAATCGTCGATGTAGGCTGCTTCAGAGTTAGCTATATACGAGAATCTGTCCATAATTCGGGATCACCCTTGTTCAATTGGCAAAGTTAAACGATCAAATAGAAAGATGTCTTCTATTTATTCAATTCTTTATTAATAGACCCGCAGGTTTTGCTTTGGTAACAACACCGATCCGAAATAAGTTAAACAAAACGAAGAGAGGAGGAAAGGTAGAGAAAATAAAAGAAGCTTGTGTGGCTCCCTTTCTCTCTTTCCTTTCCTCCTCTCTTCCGGTGTCCTTCTAATTATACTAAATTATTCTTAAACGCATATGCTACCATGCCGGCGGTATTCTTCGTCCCGGTTTTTTCCAATATCCGCAGACGGTGCCCTTCGACGGTACGCGGGCTGAGGAAGATTTTTTCGCTAATTTCGGCGGTCGATAAGCCTTCGCAGATCAGTTTGAGCACTTCCTTTTCACGCTCCGACAAAAGTACTTTGCTATTATAGAGCGTGGTGGTCGATGACTGTTTGATTACCGTCGTTTTATTCACCATTTTCCGGTGCATCACCTTGGAAACGAAATCGTTGAGGTACACCCCGTCGTCCATCACCTTGTGCACGGCTTTCTCTACTTCGTCCAGATCCGCATCTTTCAGCACATACCCGCTCACGCCTTTTTCCAGCAAATGCAGCACAAAGCGGTCTTCATCGTGCATGGTCAGCATAATAATCTTGACATCGGGATGGTTTTCCCGGATATACTCCGTGGTGGCAATTCCGTCCATGACCGGCATTTCCAGATCCAGCAGCACCACATCGGGCATTCGGCGGGTCAGTTTGTCGATCAGTTCCTGTCCATTGCTCGCTTCGAGCACCAATTCAAAATCCGGCACCTGGCTCAACACGGAAGCCATTCCTTTCCGGAATAAATTATGATCGTCGGCTAAAGCAATCTTGATTTTTTTCATGACTTGACGGTTGAAAGGGTTGAATGGTTTAGGATGGTTAAAAGGGTTGGATGGCTGTACTTCTAACCATTCTAAACCATCTGACCATTTTTTAGCCCTTTTGAACCCCTTATTCACTTTTACACCGTTTCTACTTCGACCTCAACTTCCGGTTTCAGATTTTTAACCTGAATATGAATCCGGGAACCACGGCCTTCTTCCACATCGAAGGTAACATGTCCGTCGATGACGTTCAGGCGGCTTTCGATATTTCGCAATCCTAACCCGCGTTTTTTATCTTTCAGAATTTCGTCCAGATCAAACCCGCGTCCATCGTCGATCACCGAGAGCAGAATACCGTTCGGCTGGCAGTGCAGATCGATGATGATGTTTTCGGCGTTGGCGTGTTTGATGGCATTGTTGATCAGTTCCTGCGCAATCCGAAACAGGGTCAGATCCAGCTGCGGAAGCAAGGTCGGCATTTTATCTGAACACGACAACTCGACGTGCACTTCGCCGTTGCTGGCTTTTTCGGCCAGTTCTTCCAAGGCCGAAACCAGACCGAAGCGTTCGAGGGTCGTGGGCACCAGGTCGCGGCTGATGCGCCGGACGTTGGCGATGGTTTCGTCCAGCAGGGAACGGGTTTTCTGCACCAATACCGTCGAGCCGGGGTCGTTGTGCTCAACGGTGCGGCCCAACTGATTCAGACTCAATTTAGTAACCGACAGCATCGTCCCGATTTCATCATGCAGATCCTGCGCAATCCGCCGGCGTTCGTGTTCCTGAGCCTGAAGGGTTGCGGCCAGGAGTCCCTTGCGGTATTTCTCCTGCCACTCCTTCAGAATCAGTTGCTGGCGGATTTGCTTTTGCTGGTAATAGGCGACAAAAACGATGATAAAAATCGCCATCACCAGTAAAACGGCCGTTCCTACGGCAATGTATAATTTCATGTCCTCGTTCACAGCGAGCCCGAAGCAAAATGCTTTTCCATACACGGAAAATAATGTAATTCAATGTGCGAAATATAAAACTCTGGCGCCATATCCACAAGAACGATGTATTAAACGGTCATTTGGTCAACCAGCCGAAATTCCCGCCGACGGAGCCAGAAGCTGACGAGCAGGACAATGTAGAAAAAGGCCGAGAATGTGGTAACAATAGTGATGTATAACGAATAACTTCCGTTGGAGCTTAAATCGCCGAGTGTCACTTTCACAAACAGAAACACAAACAAGGTTCCGGCCGCGTGTACAATGGCTCCGGCGCTCACCCAGAACATGGCGTGGATCAATAAGTGCTGCACCTGCATATTGGTCAAAATATAATGGAAATAAAGCAGGGCATAAACAATCATAACGATCCGTTGAACGCCGAGGGCAATACCGGCAATATGAGTCCAGCTAAAATCATAGATAAACACCAGTAAATAAAGGATATAGCCAGCCACAATAACCGCTTTATTTCGGCTCGATTTCAGTTCAATGCGGTAGGCCACCGCAATGCAACTCATTTCAACCAATGAATTTAGATTGTAGAGGTAAAGGTTATTCTGCCGAAAAGCCGCATGGTGCGTTTGGGCGATACTGATGATCAGGGATAGAAGTAACATTCTGAATAACCAACGACTTGGTGTATTCAGAAAAGAATAATTTACCAGACCCGTTCCAATGGCCAATAGAAGGAACAGGTCTGGTAAATAAGACTCCGGATACTTTGTTATTAATTGAATATAAGGCTCTAACATGCTCAGAATAATCAATTATCCATTGCATTGTGGAGGGCATAACGGACCATCGGCCAATTGTCCCTCCCGACCCGCGGGCATGTCTTTCATTCCGGCTTCTGCGGGAACGGATAGCTCCAGGATTTCCTTGCCGTTTTTGTCGATACCAACCAGCACCACACGCGGCACCAGATGTTCGTTTCCGTTGACTTCTTCCCGGCGTTTGGCGTGATAAACCCGGATGCCTACGCAGCCCGGCTGGTTGAGTATCTGTTGCAAATTATCGCTGCCAAAAAACTCGGAACGAACCGTATCTTCCTGCGGAATCTTCTGTTCCTTTTTGCGTTGCTGATAGGCTCCTTTAAATAGATCGGCTTCTTCTTTTGAAATGAACCGTCCCGCACCGCTGTTTAGAGTACTCATGATAAAAAAGAGGTTATACTGTAAATAAACACGTTTGAACTCGATGTACAAAGTTGCACAAGCTTGTTATGGAAAGCAATTGAGCCGGGATACCTTTGAGCAAACGGAACGATTCGAATCTGCTATTTTAGCCCGCCCTGGCCTTGCCTATTTCTTAATGGGTTATGACTCAGAAAAATCAGGTATAATTTTCTTTATCGTACTTACTCACCCAAAAGCCTACGGATGAGAAAAGGCAAAAGATTATATACATTATTTGGCGAACCTGCCAATAAAAGTAAAATACACTGTATTCGACTTTTTCAGATAAAACAACTTTTGCGAATAAAAAAATAAAGAATGTACCAGCGGCTTGTATAATTAGACCGCTGCTCACCCAAAATAAAGAGTGTTTAAGTATGTTTATTATTTTAAGTTCTGATATAATTGTATTAAAATATAAAATACTAACACCCATACTACATAAATCAGCTATTGTTAGTATACCGGATGAAAATTCAATAGATGACCAAAGGAATGTGCCTGAAAAAGCAGATATACAAATTAGTATCGCAATCCACTTCCTGATTCTTATATTGTATACGGCCCGGTAATAAATCAATCCTACTGTAGCTATTTCAACAAAGCCAAATACATTATATAAATAATGGTTATTGATTTTATAAATAGCTGATAGATTTGAAATGAAGTCCCTGATGAATACCAATATATAGTAAACCAAAAGGAACTTCATTGACCTATTTAAGTGCTTTATATAAAAGACACCAATAATAATTGGTATTAAAGTAACAAATTCAATTGCTAGTATTCCATAGTAATTAGCGTAATGATTTATTAGCTTTTCTAACATTTGAGAAGCTATTCTATTTATGAATTAACAAAACTGCGGACACGGCGCTCCATCCGCCAGCGCATCACCATCGCCCCTATCCTTCAATCCTTCGGTATCTTCAAAAATATCCGAACCGTCGGCGCGGACACCAACCAGTACCAGACGGGGTTTCAACTCACCCTTGTCCTGGGTTGTGGGGTCGCCATCGGCATCTTCGTAACGTTTGCCGTAGTAAATCCGGATGCCGACGCAGTCTTTGCGGCCCATGAGTTTATTGATTCGATTGATGCCAAAAAACTCGGCCTTCGTAATTTCGTCCGGTTTGAGGCCCAGCTTTCCTTCTTCAAAAGCGCGGTGTTGACGCGTACGGCTTTTGGCGTCGGAAGCTGATATGAAGGAGCCTACATCGCCGTGAAATTTATCGGAGGGTTTACGCGGTTCTTGCATGGTAGAGCGGTTGATTTGCTTTACCAAGTTAAAATGAATTCCAGTGGGATGCGGGGAAGGGTCTGAAAAACAGGTAGAAATACGTAACCATTCAGGGACTATCCCGTATTTTTTCACCATCCGGTAAAAAAAACAGTTCTTCTTACCGGTTCCTGTATTTCTTCTCTACCATTATTATTATCTTCCCTGCACATTTGCAGAGAGTTAGTCCGTCCTGTCTCCGATAGGATGAGCTGATTTTCTCATCTCATAGGTTAGGTTTGGAAAAGGCCGGGACATTGTCCAGGCTTTTTTTTTAAATGCACGCAGGGAATAAACCGAAATGGCTAACGAAATTCCGCCCGTTCTGTCCGCTTCGGTTTATTCCCTGCGTGTTTTCTATCGTTATTTCAGCAAATTCAGCAGATACTGCCCGTAGCCACTTTTAACCAGCGGTTGGGCGATGGTTTTCAGCTGATTTTCATCAATGTATCCCATCCGATAGGCCACTTCTTCAATCGAGCCGATTTTCATTCCCTGCCGCTCTTCAATTACCTGCACAAACTGACCCGCCTGCATCAACGACACAAACGTACCGGTGTCTAACCAGGCTGTGCCGCGATCCAGAATACCGACTTTCAGCTTCCCGTTCTCCAGATAAACCTTGTTAACGTCCGTAATTTCGTATTCGCCCCGCGGACTAGGCTGCAGTTCTTTGGCAATTTTAACAACCTCATTATCATAGAAATACAGACCGGGAACGGCGTAGTTCGATTTCGGCTGCTGCGGCTTTTCTTCAATCGACAACGCCTTGTTATCGCCATCGAATTCAACCACTCCGTAGCGCTCCGGATCGTTCACCATGTAGGCAAACACCACCCCGCCGTCGGGGTCATTGTTGGCTTGCAACAACTTCGACAAACCCGAACCGTAGAAGATATTATCGCCCAGAATCAAGGCCACTTTATCATCCCCGATAAACTCTTCGCCGATGACGAAAGCCTGCGCCAGACCGTTCGGCAGCGGCTGCTCGGCATAACTGAACGAACAACCCACCTGCGAGCCATCACCCAGCAGCTTCCTGAAATGCGGCAGATCGTGTGGGGTGGAGATAATCAGGATCTCGCGAATACCGGCCAGCATCAGAATCGACAGCGGATAATAAATCATCGGTTTGTCGTAAACCGGCATGAGTTGTTTGCTGACGGCGAGGGTCAGCGGGTGCAGACGGGTACCGGAGCCTCCGGCCAGAATGATGCCTTTCATAGTTGTGAATGAGTGAAAGAGCGAAAGAATGAAAGAGCGAATCGCTCCGCTGTCATACACGTGTGGCGAAGCGATTCACTCTTTCGCTCTTTCACCCTTCCGCAATTGATTATCGGTTTTCGTACATGGAGTCGTAATACTTCTGGTAGGCACCGGAGGTGACGTTTTCGAGCCATTCCTGATTGGCCAGGAACCAGTCGACGGTTTTTTCCAGTCCTTCTTCAAACTGCAAGGAAGGTTCCCAGCCTAGTTCGTTCATGAGCTTGTGGGCGTCGATGGCGTAGCGCAGGTCATGCCCGGCCCGGTCAGTTACATACGTAATCAATTGGGCAGAAGTGCCTTCGGACCGACCCAGTTTCTGATCCATGATGCGGCACAGCAGGTGCACCAGATCGATGTTTTTCCACTCATTAAAACCGCCAATGTTGTAGGTTTCGCCCGTTTTGCCCCTGTGATAAATCGTGTCGATGGCCCGCGCGTGATCGATGACGTATAACCAGTCCCGTACATTCTCGCCTTTGCCATACACCGGCAAGGGCTTGTTGGTCTGGATGTTATGAATCATCAACGGAATCAGCTTTTCGGGGAAGTGATTCGGACCATAGTTGTTCGAGCAGTTCGACAAAACGATCGGCAGCCCGTAGGTGTTGCCATAGGCGCGGACAAAATGATCGGAAGCGGCTTTAGAAGCCGAATACGGCGATTGGGGATCGTACGGTGTGGTTTCCGTAAAGAAATCTTCGGGATTGTGGAGCGAGCCGTAGACCTCATCGGTTGAAACGTGGTAAAACCGCTTACCGGAAAAGTCGGACTTCCAGCTATTTTTAGCCGTATTCAGCAGATTGACCGTTCCGACAACATTGGTCATGACAAAAGCCATTGGATCCGAGATGGACCGGTCGACGTGCGATTCGGCCGCCAGGTGGATCACGCCATCGAAGGCGTGTTCCCCAAACAATTGCTCCAGAAACGAGGCATCCGTAATATCCCCTTTCACGAAGGTATAATTAGGGGCATCTTCAATGTCGGTGAGGTTGGCAAGGTTCCCGGCGTACGTCAACTTATCCAGATTAACAACCTGATAGTCAGGATATTTCGTCACAAACAACCGTACGACGTGTGAACCAATGAATCCGGCTCCGCCGGTAATCAGAATCTTTTTTGACATGACTTTACTCCGAAACGATTGATTTGTTCTTCTGCAAATTTTGCTCCCAGCGCCAGGCATCCTGCAGGCCTTCGGCCAGCGTTTTCTCGGCCCGCCAGCCCATAACCTGGTTGACTTTATCGACCTGTGCGTAGATTTTTTCTACATCACCGGGACGGCGTGGGCCGATGGTATAATTGAGTTTAACGTGGTTGACCTCTTCAAACGTCCGGATGATTTCGAGTACGGTATTGCCCTCTCCCGTTCCAACGTTAAAAATATCGTAATAACTGGTTTCCTGCCGTGAGTCAAGCAGCCGCAAGGCCTGAACGTGCGCTTTGGCCAGATCGACCACATGAATAAAATCGCGGATACACGTTCCATCGGGCGTATCATAATCGTCGCCAAAAACCGTCAGTTTTTCGCGAATTCCGGCGGCTGTCTGCGTAATATAAGGGACCAGATTGCCCGGTACACCCAGCGGCAGTTCGCCGATCAATCCGGAGGGATGCGCGCCCATCGGGTTGAAATACCGCAGGGCCACGGCCTTGATGGGAGCGCCCGCATGAACCGTATCCCGAATAATGTCTTCGCAAATGGCTTTTGTATTGCCATAAGGCGATTGCGCCGGTAGCCGGGGGGTTTCCTCCGTCACCGGAAGGTGTTCGGGTTGGCCATAAACCGTGCAGGACGACGAAAAAACCAGATTTGGAACGCCATACTGCTGCATGGTTTCCAGCAGCAAAATAGTTGAATCCAGGTTATTGCGGTAATACATCAGGGGTTTGGCCACCGATTCGCCGACGGCTTTGTGGGCCGCAAAATGAATAGCACCCTGAAAATTCTCTTTTTCAAAGATGTCGTTCAGGGCTTGCTGATCGTTGCAATCGGCTTCGTAAAAAGGAACATCGTGGTTCAGAATTTGACGCAGGCCCGCCAGTGCAGAACGGTTCGAGTTGGAAAAATTATCGATGATTACCGGCTCGTAACCAGCATTTAGCAGTTCCACGACCGTGTGCGAACCAATAAAACCGGCCCCGCCTGTGACTAAAATTCTCATTGGATGGATGGCATTTAAAGAGTTATTTCAAACGTTGAGTACGCACCAGGTCAAGCAAAAAACTTGCCGATAAATTTGCCGAATTTGTATTTTTTTACACTTTGGCAAGAAAATCATTTTTTATAAAATCGTGTTAGGAATTTGGAACCAGCCCGTTTCCTGCGTGGCAAAAGTATAAAATTCAGTAGGTTTCTAAAAATAAGTTTTTATCTTCGAGTCAGATCGTAACCACATTCAACCGCCCAAACGCCGGACGGTCGAAGCGTCAGACTGCCGAAGCATCGGACCGCCGAAGCGTCGGGCCGTAACCCATTACAGTGGCATGATAAACGATAATGAAATAAAAGCCTTGATTTCTTTACTGGACGACGAAGACCAGGAAATCACCGAGCATGTTGAACAGAAAATCCGCGAATTGGGCGGCCAGTTGATTCCTTTTCTGGAAAGTGAATGGGAAGGTAGCTTTAGCCCGATTCACCAGAAGAAAATTGAGGAGTTGATTCACGATTTGCAGTACCAATCCGTTCTGGAGCGCATTACCCTCTGGAAAGAATCCGGCGGCATCGACCTGCTGGAAGGTTTGTGGATTGTGGCGACGTACCAATATCCGGATTTGTCACTCGATAAAATACGGCAGGAAATTAAGCAGCTTTACCTGGATGTGTGGCTGGAAGGAAAGTCCGAAATGCATCCGATCGATCAGATTAAAACCTTAAATACCGTCTTTTTTAACAAGCTTAAATTTGCCGCCAACACCAAACATTTTCATTCGCCTTCCAATTCGATGATCAATGTGGTGCTGGAAAGTCGGCGCGGCAACCCCATTTCGCTGTGCGTCATTTACATGCTGATCGCCCAGCAGCTCGATTTGCCAGTATACGGCGTCAATCTGCCCAGCTTGTTTGTGCTGACCTACAAAAAAGATCACACGCAGTTTTACATCAATGTCTTCAACCGGGGCCTGGTGTTCTCGAAATCGGACATCGATCATTACATTGGTCAGCTGAATCTGAAACCGGCCGACACGTATTACCAGCCCTGTACCAATCTGGATATTATCCGCCGGGTACTGCGCAATCTGATGCTGGCTTTTGAGAAAATCGGGGATACAGGGCGCGTGAAGGAAGTCGAGCAGTTGCTGAATGCGGTTTACGACGAAGATGCCACCCCGCCCCTGTCGGATTATACGAACAAGTAAGTACTCACGAACTTGAGTCCGTGAGATCTGATCATTTCAAATGCTGATTGATAAATAAAATCTCACGGACTCAAGTCCGTGGGTACGTTAAAACGCCACCGCCAGCATGCCTGGTCCGGTTTCAAAGTAGTGAATCGTCAATTCCCGCACATCGTCGGGCAAGCGAACATGGCCCGTCAACAAGCCGGCTCCATCCACAAACGGTTCGATGTGCAGGTGTTCCCGAAACGTGAGCTGGCGTTTGCCATAGAGTTTGTAGAGGGCTTCTTTGGCGCACCAGTACACCGCCAGCCGGTGCAGATCCCCGTTGGCGTGGCGGATTTCTTCGTCGGATAAAACCCGCGGTACCACCCGGACAAATTGCTCCCGAAACGGCTCAATATCAATCCCAACGGCTTTGGAATGGTGCAACACGGCAGCTGCCCAGCCCGACGTGTGCGAAATCGAGACGTGCGCCTTCAGACCAATCAGATACGGTTTTCCGTACTCATCTTTGTAAAGACCGGCATAAGACCAATGCGGCTGAACCAGGGCCAGAACGGCCGCCCGGCAAGCCAGCCATTCGACACGCTGGGCGGGGTGCGTAATGTCGAGCAACTCCAGTTGTTCGGGAACCGTCAGCGTCAGCAGCGCGCGCAGAGCGTCTTCACTTTCTTCAATTTTCCACAACACCGCCGTACAATCGGCACCAAGCCGGTGGGTTTGATAAACGGACATATCCCGGTTTTCTGAATAAAAAATCTAAGGTAAAATGTAAAATGATGAATGTAAAATGGTAGTGCCAAGGCCATCCGGACACTTTTCCATTTATCATTCGACATTTTACATTTATCATTGCAGAAATTATAGCAATGCAAGTCCAAAAAATTGACACCTTTGCCGGACACCGCGACTGCGTGTATACGCTGGATGCCGGAGCCTCGCCGACCGAGTTCTTTTCGGCAGGGGCCGACGGCCTGGTCGTTCGCTGGCAGTTGGACAAACCGGATCTGGGAACCCTTCTGGCCCGCATTCCGGCGTCCGTGTATGCCCTGGCGTTCGACCCGGAACAGCAACAATTGTGGGTGGGTCAAAATTACGACGGTATTCACATCATCGATCCCGTTCAAAAACAGGAAGTTCGGTCCGCCCAAATTACATCGGCGGCTATTTTCGACATCAAAATCGTGGAGGGCTTTGCCTGGATTGCCTTGTCCGACGGCGTTCTGGTGGTGATGGATGTCGCCGAATTTGTCGTTAAAAAGCACCTGAAAGTGAGCGATAAAAGCGCCCGCAGCATTGCCATCAATCCGGTTAGCCGGGAAGTGGCCGTGGGCTACAGCGACAACGGCATTCGGATTTTTGACCTGGATTTACGGACGCTCAAGAAGATTATTCCGGCGCACGCCAACTCCGTTTTTACCGTTCAGTATTCGCCCGATGGGCGGTATTTACTCTCGGCCGGGCGCGATGCTCACCTGAAAGTCTGGGAGGTTACCGATCAGTACAGCCCGCAGAACGACATTGCCGCCCATTTATTTGCGATCAATCACATCTGTTACAGCCCGGATGGCGCGTTATTTGCTACCTGCAGTATGGACAAATCCATCAAAGTCTGGGATGCCGGCACATTTCGGCTGCTGAAGGTGATCGACCGGGCCCGACACGCCGGACACGGTACGTCGGTAAACAAATTGCTCTGGAGTCCCTATCACCAGCAACTGATTTCTGCCGGCGACGACCGCCTGATTTCGGTCTGGGAAATTACCCATTAACTAAATCATTTGGTTAGTTTTTAGCTTTTTCGCATATTTCAGAATAAAAAATTGATATTTTCGGCCAGAGTACTTTACTTTTAACAGACAAGTGACCATTTGGCACCATAATTCTTTCAACTATGAAAATTACGCCCATCGAGATACGGCAGCATACATTTGAAAAGAAAGGATTCGGCGGTTACCGCCCCGACGAAGTGGATGCCTTTCTGGCATCCTTATCGCAGGAATGGGAACGCGTTACGAGTGAAGGCAAAATGTTGAAGATGCAGCTTGAACTGGCTGAAAAAGAACTCAACAAGTTCAAGGACATCGAAATGACGCTGTTCAAAACGTTAAAAACCGCCGACGACACCAGCACCCAGATTACCGATCAGGCCAACAAAGCCGCCGAAAAATACCTGGGTGAGTCGAAACAGAAAGCCGATGAAATCCTGGCCGACGCCCGCAAACGCTCCACATTGATGGTGCAGGATGCCGAAAATCAGGCCCGGTTTATCAAAGAGAACATACTGAACGACCTGAAGTCGATGGAACACGACTTCAAGGCGATGGAAAAATACAAGGAAGGACTCATCAAGCAGATTCGTACGCTGGCCAACAACGCCATCGACAGCGTCGACCGGTTTGAGAAGAAATTTGATCAGCAATCACTTCAGGCGAAGATCGAAGAGGTGACGGCCCAACATACTGAAAGTGAGCCGGTGGCGGCTGCCGAAACCGAGGTTGTTCCTTCCGATACGGCCCTGGTAGACCCCGAAACCCTGCACGTCGAAAACACGGACGATGCGCTGGAGCATGCCGCTGAAGCAGCAGAAACACCCGCTGACGAACCGGTGGAAGATTTGGTTGCCGCTCAGGGCGATGAAACGGCCGAAGCCGGGTTTCCCGCTACCGAACCGCTTGCGGAAACCGAATCCGAAGAAAACGAAACAACCGAGCCGCAGGCCGTTCACGAAGAATCGGATTCGGGCGAAAAGAAAAAAGAAGCCGGATCGTTCTTCGATCAGATTTAACACAAAGCGGACGCAGAGTCCGCTTTTTTTATTCTACTTTTGAGCGAAAATCAACCGGTTGGCAAAACCGTCATGCCCCCGTTTATGGGAACTATTTCGCTCGAAGGTCTCGAATTTTTCGCTTATCACGGCTTCTACGATGAAGAACAGAAGATCGGCAACAAATATTCGGTCGATATTACGGTCGTAGCCGACTTGTCCGAAGCCGCCCGGGTCGATAAGTTGAGTACGACGGTTAATTACGGGGAATTATACCGCATTACCCACGAAGCCATGCAGCGCCCCGCCCGGCTGCTGGAACACATCTCCCACAACATTATCCTGGAAATCCGCAAACGGTATCCCAACGTCGATTCCGTCGAAGTTAGTGTGTCGAAATTTAACCCGCCGATCGGGGGGGTTTGCCATCGGGCCAAGATTACCTTACGAGGCTAATTAGATTCCTGCAATTTATTTAAAAAAAAGTACCAGGATCGCTTGATTTATTCATCGGGACACTTCTATCTTTGCAGGCATCGACTTAGTGCGTTAAGTTAGCACAAAGACAAAAGACAGGAGAAGTGAGCAGAAAGAATACGGATCGAAATTTCACGGTTAAAGTCTCTTAGCTCACATCTAACCTCTTTACGCTCTACCAGATGAAAAACAACCTCCGCTGGCTCATCGTCTTTCTCCTCTTCGTGGCAACCGGCCTGAGTTTTCTGGACCGTCAGGTGCTTTCGATCGCCATTCTGAAGATTCAGGAGGAATTCCACATCACGGATGTTCAGTACGGCATGATCAACACCAGTTTTCTGATCAGCTACGCCCTGATGTTCACGCTCGGGGGCTGGCTCATCGACCGGATTGGTGGGAAAATGGGGCTGGCACTGTCGGTCGGCCTCTGGTCGATTGCCAACAGCCTGCACGCGGTCATGACCAGCTTTTCGCAATTACTGGCCTTCCGGTTTCTGCTCGGCATGGGCGAAGGCGGCTGTTTTCCGGGCGCGGCCTGGACGGTATACCGCTGGTTCGACAAGAAAGAACGCGCCCTGGCCAACGGTATTGCCATTGGCGGTTCGGCCATTGGCGCGGTCGTCGCTCCGCCCTTAACCATATGGTTGTCGACCACTTACGGCTGGCGGGGCGGTTTCCTGATTCCCGGGCTGATCGGCATTGCGTGGGTGATCGTGTGGCTGTTCATTCCCTGGAAAAAAGAAAATCTGGTCGTAGAACTGCAAACGGCGCTCGAACCGAAAGGAAAAATAACGTTTCTGGAGTTGTTCAAAAACCGCCCCACCTGGGTGTTTATTCTGGTGCGTTTTCTGCTCGACCCGGTATTTTATTTCATGATGTTCTGGATTCCGAAATACCTCAGTTCGGTGCGAAACGTCTCTTTTGAACAAATTGGCGGCCTTTTCTGGATTCCGTTTCTGGCGCTGGGCATTTCCAACATCATCGGCGGCTGGCTTTCGGGCCAGTTGATTGCCCGGGGGTATTCGGTGAACAAAGCCCGGAAAACCGTCATGGGCATTGCGGCCGGACTAACGCTGCTGACGCCGGCCATCGAATGGGTTTCGTCGGTCGAACTGGCGATTGCGCTGATGGCGCTGTTCATGTTTGCCCACGGTTTCTGGATTACCAATTACATCACCTCCATTTCCGACATGTTTGGCCAGAAAGCGACCTCGACGGTGGTGGGTTTGTCGGGAACGGCCGGCGCGGTATCCGGCCTGTTGCTCAATCCGTTGATGGGCGTGGTGATTCAGCAGTACTCCTACCGGCCGCTCTGGATTGCGTCGGGATTGCTCTATCCGCTGGCTTTTTTATTGTTTATCGGGCTGATTCCCAGAATAAAACCTTTGTTCGAAGAATCCCAATCGATTGGCGTTGTCCCGGAAGGCATCCAGGCCGATTGACGAATGAGGGTACTTCACCCCGGCATTTTTAATAAAACAGCCCACGGACGGTTCGCCGTTGCGATTTAACCGTGGGAAACGAATAAAAATGGGACGATTTAATACCCGTTTTACCGGTTTTGTCCAATCATCAGCAACAATCCAAAAACCGTTAAAACGGTTTATCGAATACCCATTTGACACCATTTGAACCCACGGTTCAAACCGTGGGCTGTTACAAATAACACAGCCCACATCTCGCAACGAGAATCGTGTGCTGAATAAAATTTGCCACAATCCACTTAGTGCGTTAACCAAATCGATAAAAGATACAACTTAGATAATATGGAAAACGAATCGCTCAACCACGTAGCCGCTGTCAATCAGACGGGTTTTGTAAAACGAAAAAAAACGCGCGCCCGAATCGGGGTGTTTGGCGTGGGCTATTTCAAATACTGGGACCAGTTTGATGGTTTGCTGGAAGACTTGATGGAAAAGCAAACGGCTTTTATCCGGAAAATCGAAGCACTCGACAGCGTGGAAATCATCGATTTTGGCCTGGTCGACGACGTGACCAAAGCGTACGAACTCGTCCCGAAACTTCAGGCTGCCAACCTCGACCTGATTTTTTGCGATATGCTCACCTACGCCACCTCGAGCACGTTTGGAGTCGTTATCAAAAGCATTGAAACGCCGATTATCCTCGTAGCCCTGCAACCCGACAAAGCGATGGATTACAGCCGGGCGTCGACCTACCTGCAACTCTACAACGACGACATTTGCTCCCTGCCCGAATTTGCCGGTGTTGCCGTTCGGATGGGGAAAAAAGTACCGCAGATGATCATCGGTACGCTCCACGACGACCCCGCTGCGGAAGCCGAAATTGAGGAATACTGTCGGATTGCGGCCGTTCTGCACGACCTCAAAACCGCCAAAATCGGGCACATTGGCCACCCCATCGAAGCCATGCTCGACATGCATTCGGATTCAACCATGCTGACGGCGCACTTTGGTGCCCACATCGTGCAGTGTGAAGCCCACGAAATTGTCACGCACTACCAGCAAGCCACGGAAGACGAGATTCTAGCGGTTCAGGATCAGATTCTGGCGTTTTTCGACACGCCCGACCCGGTATCGGATCCGATTTCTGAAAAACTCCGGGATTCGGATCTGCGGATTGCCGCTCAGGTCGCCGTGGCGCTGGAAAAATTTGTCAAGGCGAAAAAACTGGACGGACTGGCTTACTACTACGACGGTCCCGATGGCAGCGACACGCGGGTGGTGATGTCGAATCTGATCGTGGGCAACTCCCTGCTCCAGGGCGCCGGATTTCCGATGTGTGGCGAATCGGATCTGAAAACCTGCATTGCCATGCTGATCATGGAGCGCCTGGGCATCGGTGGCAGTTTCGCCGAATTTCACCCGGTCGATTTTAAAGAAGATTTTGTGCTGGTCGGTCACGACGGCCCGCACAACATCGCCATCGCCGACGGCCAGCCGGTTTTACGCAGTCTGAAAAAATACCACGGCAAACCCGGTTTTGGCGCGGGCGTCGAGTTCAAGATCAAACAGGGACCGATTACGATGCTGAGTATCAACTCGACGTATGAAGGAAAAATGAAATTCATCATTGCCGAAGGCGAGTCGCTGGCCGGGCCCATTCCACCAACGGGCAACACCAACACGCGCGGTTTTTTCAAACCGGACGTCCGCACGTTCCTCAAACGATGGATCAAGGAAGGGCCAACGCACCACTTTGCGCTGGGCGTCGGCCACCACGCCGAAACGATCCGGAAGATTGCCGATTACCTGAAAATCGAATCCGTCATTATCAATTGATAAACACCCGGTAAACCAGATTTCTAAATCCTCCTACTATGAATGAGTATCTATTTCACCGACTGCGATTACCGCTGATGGTCAGCCTGTTCGCCCTGCTGACCGTCGGCAACGTCGCCCTGGCCCAATCGGCCGGAAAAATCACGATCAGCGGAAAAATCACCGCCCAGGAAGACGGCCAGCCGTTGGTCGGTGCCACCGTCACGGAAAAAGGAACCACGAACGGAACGACCTCCGATCCTGAAGGTACCTTTAAACTGTCCGTATCGCCCAATGCCACGGTGGTCGTCAGCTTCATTGGCTATGCCCCCCAGGAAGTACTGGTTAAAAACCGTTCGGCGATTAATGTAAGTCTAAAAACCGACCAGCAGCAATTGCAGGATGTCGTGGTGGTGGGCTACGGAACCCAGCGCAAAAAGGATTTGACCGGTTCGATTGTCAATCTTTCCAGTAAAGATCTGGTTCCGGTGCCGTCGGCGACGAGCGTCGATCAGATGATGCAGGGGAAAGTCGCCGGGGTCCAGATTACACAAACCTCGGGTGCGCCGGGCGGGAACGTCAACGTCGTTATTCGCGGCATCAGCTCGATTACCGGCGGCAATTCGCCCTTGTACGTGGTCGACGGCTATGCCATCGGAACAGGCGGTGGCGGCTCCGATTTGAGCACTTTCAGCTCCAGTTCGTATTCAGCCAGTGGCATTGCCAGCAGCAGTTCGACCAACCGGATCAACCCGCTCAGTACCATCAATCCGTCCGATATTGAATCCATTCAGGTCCTGAAAGATGCTTCGGCAACCGCCATTTACGGGTCACGCGGAGCCAATGGCGTGGTCATTATCACGACCAAACGCGGAAAAGTCGGCAAACCGACGATCAGCTTCGAGCATTCGACC
Source organism: Larkinella knui (assembly GCF_003858645.1). Taxonomy (GTDB): domain Bacteria; phylum Bacteroidota; class Bacteroidia; order Cytophagales; family Spirosomataceae; genus Larkinella; species Larkinella knui. The sequence continues at coordinate 469,691 of NZ_RQJP01000002.1, forward strand.
GGCATTCAGCAATTAGCCAAAAAACTCAAGCTGTTAACGCCCCGCGAGTATGCCGAATTCGTGGCCGAAGGTCGCGACAATGCCTGGGTGTTTGCCGGTGGAAAAGCCACGGACCCCAACAACCTGCGCAGTACGGCAACGCAGGTGAAACCCGAATTCCGCAACCTGGACCAGTTTGCCAACTCCGGCTACGGCACCGACTGGCAGGATGTTATTTTCCAGCAGGGCCTGGTGCAGAACTACCAGCTATCGGCCAGCGGGACGAGCAAAGACGTCGGTTATTATGTCTCAGGCGGTTTTTTCGACCAGAAAGGCATCGTCATTGGCTCGAACTTCAAGAAATTCACGCTGCGGACCAACATCGACGCGCAGTTGACCGAAAAGCTAAAAATCGGCGCTTCGTTTTCGGGGGCGCATTCGTACGGTGATTTTGCCCGCGCGGAAGGCCACTTGCAATACCGCGGACTGATTTCGGCGGCATTGGCCAGCGACCCGACCATTCCGGTTTACAATCCCGACGGCACGCCGTATTCGGAATTTTCCAGCCCAACCGGTATTCCGGTGGAAAATCCGGTGATTATTGCGGCCGAATTTTCGGATAAACGCAACAATACCAACGTCTTCACGAACAATTACCTGCAATACGAACTGGCGCCCGGCCTGCTCTTCAAAACCTCCGTCGGGGTCAACTATTCCAACAACGTAACCCGCTTGTGGAAATCGTCGAAAGTCGGTTTGGCCACCAGCCGGACCGGCGCGGCTACGGCCGGCGTTACGGAAATTAAAAGTCTGAACTGGCTGAATGAGAACACGTTGAATTACCGCCACCGGTTTGGCGAAAAACACGATTTTGATGCGTTAGTGGGTTTTACTGCCCAGAAAAATACCGATGAAGTGCTCCAGGCCGGTGCGTCCGATTTCCCGACGGACTACGTGCCTTATCTGGCCGCCGGGGCCGTCACGTCCGGGACGAACTACAAAAGCGAATGGTCGATGCTGTCGTGGCTCGCCCGGGTGAATTACACGCTGGCCGGAAAATACCTGTTTACGGCAACGATCCGGAAAGATGGCAGCTCGCGGTTTGGGTCCAAAAACCGCTGGGGCACGTTCCCGTCGCTTTCTTTCGCCTATCGCCTGTCGGATGAAGCGTTTATGAAGCCGGTCAGCTTCATCAGCGATTTGAAAATTCGGGCCAGCTACGGTATTTCGGGCAATAATCTCATTCCGAATTACGCCAGCCAGGGCCTGCTGAGTATCTCGCGCAATGTGCAGAACGGCCAGGTTCTTTCGGGCGTGATTCCTTCGAGTCTGGCCAACGACGTTCTGACCTGGGAGCAGTCCGTACAAACCAATCTGGGCCTCGATCTGGCGTTGTTCAACAACCGGATTTCGGTGGTGGTGGATGCTTACCGCGCCCACAAAAAGAACCTGCTGCTGAACGTCATCCTGCCCGCAGCATCCGGTTTTAGCAGTTCGTTGCAAAACATCGGTGAAGTCGAAAACAAAGGTCTGGAGCTGACGGTCAACTCGCAGAATATCGCCAAAGGACCTTTCCAGTGGAGTACGGATTTTAACATTAGCTGGAACCGCAATAAAGTACTGGCGCTCAATTCGGCCACATCCCGCATCCAAACCTCTGATTTTCAGGTCGCTCAGGTGGGCTATCCTATTTCCAGCTTCCGTTTGCTCAACATTCTGGGCGTCTTTCAGACGCAGGAAGAAGTCAACAGCAGTCCCAAGCAGCATCCGAAAGTGCAGCCGGGCGACTACCGCTACCAGGATGCCGACGGCAACGGAACCATCAACCAGTCGGACCGCACCATCGTCGGCAATCCGTGGCCCAAGTTTACGTTCGGATTTGGCAACCGGTTTAGCTATAAAAATCTGAGTCTGAATGTGAGCATCAATGGGTCGCAGGGCAACGATATCTATTTCCAGGGTGGCGAAGTGAACCTGAACGCAGCCGGTGTTCAAAACCAGCTCTCGATCATGGCCGACCGCTGGAAATCGCCGACCAGTCCGGGAACGGGCCAGTTTTCGCGGGCCATCCGCAACGACTACGCCTTTGGTTTCTCTTCCGGAACCACCAAGTATTTGTTCGACGGCTCCTACGTCCGCATCCGGAATGTCAACCTGGCCTACGCCTTTCCGCAGCCGCTGGTTAGCAAGCTGAAATTACAGGCGCTTTCGGTGTATGCCGACGTGACAAACCTGTACACGTTCACGAAATACCCCGGCTACGATCCGGAAGGCAGCACCACCGGCGACAACATTGCCCGCAGCGGGATCGACTTCTTCGCCTATCCAAACCCACGAACCTACACGCTCGGCTTGCGGGTAACGTTCTAATCGACTGACGGTTAAACCATCATTACCATGAAAAAGAAACTAATTGTTTTTCTGATACTGGCCGGCTCGGCTTTTTCCTGCAAGGATTTTCTGGACTTAAACCCGGATTACCAAATCAGCGACCAGACGTTTTACGAAAACCAAAACGACTACGAAACGGCCTTGACGGGGGTCTACAGCACGTTCCGGGGCTTGTTCAGCAGCAGTGCGATCCTGTATCTGGCGGAACTCGACACCGACAATACCGAGATTCAGTGGTCGTCGCCCTCCGCCGATGAGATGCAGATGGACCAGAATGCCCCAACCTCGACCAACGCTTTTGTGTCGAGTTCGTGGAACACCTGCCTCTATACAATCTCGCGGAGCAACGCCATTCTGACCCGAATCGACGGGGCTTCGTTCGATCAGGCCACCAAAGACCGGATCAAGGGCGAAGCGAAGTTTCTGCGGGCCTACAGCTATTTTTACCTCGTTCGGCTGTTTGGCACGGCGCCCATCATTAGCCAGACGTTCAGCAGTCCGTCGCAGGTTACGTCGGCCGACCTGACGCTAAAGCCGAAAGATGAGGTGTATAAAGTGATTCTGGCCGATCTGGCCGAAGCCGAAACGCTGTTACCCGCCACGCTCAATTCGGACCGGACCCGGGCCTCACGCCCGACCGTCAAAGCGGTTTTGGGCAAAGTGCATCTGACGCTGAAAAATTACGATCTGGCTGCAACGAAGCTCAAAGAAGTCATCGATGCCAAAACATATTCGCTGGTGGCCGATTACAAAACGCTGTTTACCAACGGCAATAACAACCTGCCGGAGTCGATTTTTGAAATCGAATACGTGGCGGGTCGGAGCATGGGCAACAATTATTCCGCCATCTTCACCCCGGCCATCACCAGCATGGCCATTTTCCCAAACAACCTGCAAGGCTCCGGCCGGATTGTTCCGACGCTGGATCTGATCAGGGCCTACGAACCCGGTGATGCCCGCAAGGCCGTTTCGGTCAACGACTCGGTTTTGCTGATTGGCGGTAAGAAATCGTACAGCCGCTACGGGTTGAAATTCGTGGATTTTAAAGCCATCGACCTGTCCGACGGCACCGTTACCTTTACGGTTCTTCGCTATGCCGACGTCTTGCTGATGTATGCCGAAGTGCTGAACGAACAGGGCAAAACCGCCGACGCGCTGCCTTACCTGAACCAGGTTCGGAAACGGGCGGGACTGGCCGATAAAACCGGCTTGAGTCAGGCCGATCTGCGGCTGGCGATTGAAAAAGAACGTCGCGTGGAGTTTTTACTGGAAGGGCAACGCTGGTTCGATCTGGTGCGGACAGGCCGGGCACAAACCGTGCTGAACGCCCATTATGCCAGCCTGAATCTTTCGTTCAAAGTCGATGATTTCGAGCTGGTCTTCCCGATTCCGCAGAACGAAGTCGACCTGAACCCGACGCTGATCAAGCAAAACCCGGGGTATTGAGAACTAACTATTTCGCGGAGTTGAGCGGAGTAAAAGGAGTTGCGCAGAGAAAAAATAACTCCGCTGAACTCCTTTTACTCCGCTCAACTCCGCGAAACAACCTTAAGTATATGCGCCTAGCCACCTTACTCACCCTGCTTCTGTGCGGTTTTATCCCCACCGAAACGCCGAATCTGGACAATTCCACGCTAAAAGGAAAGCCGTTCAACAACATCACGCTGGAAGCCTCGCTCAAGCCGTTCAAGAAGAACGACAAGGCGTATATCCAGCAGGTGGCAACGGAGCTGTTCACCCAATGGCAATCGCTCCTGCGGCATACGGACACGGTTTCGGTGATGCTCTGGACGTCGGACGGGTCGGAGATTCTGGATTACAAGGGCAACCTGAACCAGCCGCTGGAATGGGCGCGCTACATCGGCAACCCGAACACGGAACACGAAGTCGGTTCGGGTCCGAAAGAGCTCTCACTCCACGAACGGGCCTACCTGTACATGGAAAACCCGCCCCGGTTTACCTACGGCGACCTGAAGTTCATCATTCGAACGCTGAAAGAAACCGGCCAGCGGATTACCGGCAAACCGGTGCGGATTGGGGCTACGTTCGACCCGGGTCCGGAATTTGCCAAATCGGAGTTCAAGTACAAAAAACACCCCGAAATTCTGGGTGGCAACGCGATGGGCCACAAAACGATGGTCAGTTGTTACTCGACGCTGAATGCCGATTCAGAAGCGTATGCCGGTTTTCCAAAAGGCATTCCCGCCAATACACCGTTTGGCACGTTTTTAGGTCGTCAGAGCCAGCATTTCCTCACGGATCTGGGTTACGATTACATCTGGCTCAGCAACGGGTTTGGCTTTGGTGTCGAAGGCTGGTCGTCCACGGGTGCGACGTTTACGGGCAAGGCGTTTTTGCCGGAAAAACTGGCGAATACAAAAGAACTGATTGCCGGTTTCTGGAACCTGTTTCGGAAAGAATGCCCGGATTTTCAGATCCAGACGCGGGGAACCAACCTCTCCACCGGTGCGGATCTGGCGCGCGATGGCGTCGATCTGAGGCAGATTTACAACGGAAAATACAATATGCTGCCGCCCCCCAATTCGCCCTGGGCGGCTCTGGACGGCGATTTTGGCCTGGAAATGGTGGGCTACATGTCGCGCATGGCCGAGTTGCCCGACGAGCGGTATCTGTTCCGGTATTATACCCACGATCCGTGGTGGGTCAACAGTCCGTGGCTCGACCGTTATGGGCAGGAACCGCACGACATCTACCTGCCGTTGTCGGTGGCCCGCATTAACGCGAAGGGCGAAATCCGGCTGCCGACACACCTGAATTTCCTGACCGCCGACAATTCCTACGGCGAGATGCCCGCGCAGGTGCCCGACGAGGTCATTCCCCACATTCTGAAAGCCCGCTACGATTCGCCGACGGCTCCGGGGCCGCTGGTGTGGGTCTATCCGTTCGAGGAATACCACAACTGGGCCTACAAACAGCCGGACCGACTGCCGGAAATTTATTACGGCGACTGGATCATCCGCCAGGCGATCAACAACGGTTTTCCGCTCAATACCATCATCTCGACGAGTTCGTTCCAGAAAGTGGTGGCAGCCAAACCCGCCTATTTCAATGAGTCCATTCTGGTATCGATTGTGCCGGAAGCCGGTTCTCCGCTCGAAAAAACGCTGATCGATTTTGTGGAGAATGGCGGCAAACTGCTCGTCTACGGCCCCGCCGATCACGCCGGAGCGGTTTTTCTAAATCTGCTGAATCTCCGGAATACGAAAGCGATTGAAGGCGAATTTCAGGTAAACTCATCGATTACGGTGGATCAACTGACCAAACCTTATCCCAACAAAATCGTCCATCAGGCGCTGTTTTCGGGGGGCGGTGTGGCGACGCAGGTCAAAAACAAAGCCGATGCCGGAACGAAAGTGCTGGCAACAATGACCCAGGCCGGAAGCGAACGCGACGTGGTTTGGGTGCGTGAAAACCAGGCGTGGAAAGGCGGCAAAGTGGCGTATGTCCGCGGCACCAATTCGAGCCGGTTTACGGGGGGCAAACTCCTGACGCCCGACAATCCGGAGCAACTGTTTACGGGGCCTCTGCTGATGCGGTATGTACTGAAGGAATTCGGCGTCGACTACCGCGTCGACAAACGGAACCCGGCGGTTAAAAACCCGGTATTGACCATTTCGCGGAGTAGCAACGGCTTCATGTTTTCCGGGTATTGTCCGAATACCACCCTCACCCACCGGTTTAAGCTGCCGCAGGGCGCGCCCATTCTGACGGGCTATGAAACGGAGTTGGCCGATGGGTATTCGGTGTATTCGATGCCTAAAGCCTGGCACCGCGAAAGCCGTTTTTTTGTCGATCAGGCCGACGGCATGGTTTCCTGTCAGGAAATGACGTCGGGCGTACAACACATGAAACGCTGCGTTCGCCTGACGGGTCTGAAAAACGCGACGGTCCGGATTTACCCGGATGACGACGTGACGGAGCAAAGCCTGAACGTCTACACGAACGCGGGTTATCCGTGGAAAAAAGGAAAAACCGCCGTTAAAACCGGTGATAAAAAGTACGGCAAGCATTACGTTATCGAGAATGTAACCGGTGATCTGGTCGCGTTTTGGTAGGCTGGTCGGGATTTGAAATCTTGACCCCTTCTGTCCCGGATCGCCGGGCGACCCGTTGCAATCCGATTTTACGAGTCCTAAACCCTATAAACCGTCCCGATGAAACTCACCGCCTGCCTGCTGGGAATTGGGCTGATTGCTTCGCTGGTTTCCTGCCAAAAAACCGCATCCGAACCCGAAGCGATCAGCTATTCAACCCTGAAAGAAGGGTTCCAAAATCCGCCGATTCACGCCCGGCCAAAAGTGTATTGGTGGTGGCTGAATGGGTACGTAGACACCCTCCGGCTGAAAGAAGAACTGGTTGCCATCAAAAACGCCGGTTTAGGGGGCGTCGATCTGTTTGAAATTGGACTGCCACCCGCCAGCGACCCGAACCGGATCATTCCCGCAGGCCCGGCTTTCATGAGTGAGGAGTCGGTGAAAAACATCGGTCTGGCGATTCGGGAAGCCGGTAAGCTGGATCTGGAAGTGGGCCTGAATCTGGCCAGCAGCTGGAACGCGGGCGGAAGCTGGGTCACGCCCAGATATGCGGCCAAAACCATTTACTTTTCAAAAACCACCCTAAAAGGCGCTGGCAGTCAACCGGTTAAATTACCTTTCCCCACCATTACGCCCGACAAAAAAGGCCAGCCCAGGCCCATCGTTTACGGGGCTGATGGCAAACCGGCCTACCACGAGGAAGTAGCCGTGATTGCCTTGCCCGCCGGTCAGACGTCCCAACTCGACACCACGAAGATCATCAACGTAACGGCTTTTTTCGACGCCAAAACCGAACAACTGACCTGGCAGGCTCCGGCGGGTACGTGGAATATTTACCGGTACGTCTGCTCCAATTCCGGCGAGCAGTTGATCCGCCCCACACCCAATTCGGTCGGCCCCATCATCGACCATTTCGATTCGACGGCGACGCGGATGCACGTCATGTATTTTATCGATCGCTTAAAACCGGTGGTTGGTGATTTTAGCAAAAGTGCGTTAAAGAACTTGTATCTAGCCAGTTACGAAGCCAAGGAGTTTACCTGGACGCCCACCCTGCCGGCGGCTTTCAAAAAGTTGAACGGTTACGACCTCTACAAATTTCTGCCCGCCATGTACAACAAGGACTGGTACCGCCCAGACGTGGCCGAGAATTTTCAGTTCGATTTCAACAAAACCATGTCCGAGCTGATGATTAACAACCATTACCGGAAGGCCAAGGAAATCTGCAACAGCTACGGGCTGCAAATCATTTCGGAATCAGGCGGACCGGGCCATTTGCACCACATTCCGGTCGAGACGCTGAAGGCCCTGGGTTCGCTGGACGTGCCGCGCGGAGAATACTGGTACAACCGCGAATTTTTCATGGAAAATGACACGGATAGCCTGGTCGACATGATCTGGCTGGTGAAAGAGATTGCAGCTGCTTCGCACATTTACAAACGCGGTATCGTTGAGGAAGAGTCGTTTACGAGTTACTGGGACTGGCAGGAAGGGCCGTCGGATCTGAAAGTCATCGCCGACCGGGCGTTTTGCGAGGGCATGAACCGGCTGGTGATCCACGGTTTTCCGCACAATCCGGCAGAAATGGGTCATCCGGGCATCGCCTATTTCGCCGGTACGCACTACAACGACCGCAACGTCTGGTGGCCGAAAATCAAACCCTTCAACGACTACCTGGGGCGGATTTCGTACATCCTGCAAAAAACGAGTTTCGTCGCTGACGTGCTGCATTATTACGGCGACAATGTCCCCAACCTGATACCGCCCAAAAACACCCGGTTTTCGGTCGGGCCGGGCTACGATTACGAGGTCGTGAACACCGAAGTGCTGATGCGGGATCTGGTTGTCGAAAACGGCGAATGGGTGCTGCCGGGCGTCGGGCGCTACAAGGTATTGAGCATCGGAACCGAGGGGCGAATACCGCCGGACGTGCGGGAAAAACTCAAAAGACTGGCCGGACAGGGAGGCCGTTTAGTCGATCAAAAACCGGCTTTACCTGCCTTGACCGAACTGAAGATTTGGCCGGATTTCAGTTATGCCGACCAGAAAGCCGATCAGCGCGAAACCCCGCTGGACTACATTCATTACCGAACTGGTGACGTCGATTTTTACCTGGTTCGGAATACCACCAACCAGTGGGTGTCGAGAACCTGCTCATTTCGGCAAACGGATAAAACGCCCGAAATCTGGGATCCGGTTTCGGGCCAAACCGCTCCGGTGTCGGTTTATCATCAGGAAGCGGGCTACCTGAAATTGCCGGTTTCGCTACCGCCGTACGCGTCTTATTTTGTGGTTTTCTCGAAAGAAACCGCTCCGGCTCACCACACCGAAGTGACCGGTTCCGGCCCCAATCCACCGCATCTGGCGTTCACCCCCAACGGCTTGACTTTTTGGCAGGCGGGCACTTTTGAAGTTCGAAAAGAATCCGGTTTTGAGCAGATTGACAACAGGCAACCCGCCGTGACGCTGGATGGCCCGTGGCAGCTTACGTTTCCGAAAGGCTGGGGTGCCCCCGAATCGGCGACCTTTCCCAGACTCATTTCCTGGACGGAATCCGATCAGAAAGGCATCCGGTATTTTTCGGGGACCGCCATATATCAAAAGAGTTTTTCGTACACACCGGTTTCTAATACCGCTCATAATCAACGGGTTTACCTCGATTTAGGCCGCTTATCGAAAGTTGGCGAAGTATGGCTGAACGATAAACCGCTGGGCATCGTCTGGACACCGCCTTATCACTTCGATGTTACTGATTACGTCAAACCGGGTGCCAATACGCTGAAAGTTGAAGTGGCCAATACGTGGTCGAACCGGCTGACCGGTGACGCCCTGACCGGCGAAAAGTATACGAAAACCAACATCACGAAGGCCAACAAAAACCTGGTTCCCTGGGAGCAACTGCCCCTGATCGAATCGGGTTTGCTGGGGCCGGTGACCATTCAGACCGTGAAAACCATTCGTTGACAACATGAAAGTCGTACTGCTTTTTTGTATACTGACCGTTTTTTCCTTCCCGCTGAAGGCTCAACCGGCGTCCTATGCATCCATCCGGGAAGGCTTCAAAAATCCGCCCACGCAGGCCCGCCCCAAAGTCTATTGGTGGTGGCTTAACGGCAACGTGGATACCGTCCGGCTAAAGGAAGAATTGAACGCGATGAAAACCGCTGGCATCGGTGGCGTAGACATTTTTGAAATCGGCGTTCCGCCCTACAACAATCCCAACGACATGGTGAAAGCCGGACCCGCTTTCATGGGAACGGAGTCGTTGAAAGCCATCGAAATTGCCATTCGGGAAGCGACGCGGTTAAAACTGGAAGTGGGGTTGAATCTGGCCAGTAGCTGGAATGCGGGCGGCAGCTGGATTACGCCCCAACACGCGGCCAAGTCGATTTATGTTTCGAAAACAACGGTCGATGGTGCCACTCAGAAACCGATCAGATTGTTTTTCCCGGAAATTTCAAAAACCGATGCCAAAGGGAAGCCGGTTTTCATTGAATTCGGTGCGGATGGCAAACCGGTTTTTCACCAGGAAATTGCGGTGATCGCCCTGCCGGCTGGCGACAAAACCGGCTTTCTGGATACGACCAAAATCATTTCACTTTCCCGGTATTTCGATCCCAAAACGGAGACCTTGAACGGGCCGATTCCATCCGGAAAATGGGAAATCCATCGGTATGTTTGCGCCAGTTCGGGTGAACCGTTAAAGCTGCCCAGCCCCAATTCCAAAGGGCCGATTATCGATCATTTTGATTCGACGGCTACCCGCGCTCATTTCATGTATTTTATCAACCGGCTTAAACCACTTTTTGGTGATTTTTCAAAAACAACGCTAAAGACTTTATACCTGGCGAGTTATGAAGCCACCGGTTTCGTCTGGACACCGTCGTTACCGGCTGAATTTTTCCAGCTAAACGGGTACGCCATCGACAAATTTCTGCCGGTTCTTTTCGACAAAACGCTCCTTAATCCCGAAACAACTGCTCAGTTTCAGCAGGATTATAACCGGACGTTATCGGAGTTGATGATTCGGAATCATTACGGCAAAGGGAAGGAAATAGCCAACCGGTATGGGCTAAAACTCACGTCTGAAGCCGGTGGCCCCGGCCCGCCCCTCCATAATGTTCCGGTCGAAACCCTGAAAGCGTTGGGGGCACTGGATGTACCACGCGGAGAATTCTGGAGCCGGTATCAGTACCTGGACGCCGACAGCGTCGATATCATGTGGCTCGTGAAAGAGATTGCGGCTGCGGCCCACATTTACAAGCGACAATTGATTGAAGAAGAATCGTTTACGAGCTTTCATCACTGGCAGGAAGGGCCGTTCGACCTGAAATCCATTGCCGACCGGGCTTTCTGCGAAGGGATGAACCGCGTCGTGATTCACGGCTTTAGCCACAACCCGACAGGCACCGGTTTTCCCGGAATCGTTTATGGGGCCGGTACGCACTTCAATACCAAGCAGACCTGGTGGCCCAAAATAAAACCGTTTACAGATTACCTCGGCCGGATTTCGCACGTCTTGCAAAACACCCAGTTTGTGGCCGATGTGGTGTATTATTACGGGGATAAAGTGCCGAATTTTGTTTCACCCAAAAATACGCGGTTTCGGGTAGGTCCGGGCTATGATTATGAGGTGATCAACACGGATATTCTACTGAACGACTTAACCGTAAAAAACGGAAAATTGGCGCTATCAAACGGTGCCACATTTAGCATTCTGGCGTTGGGGAACACGGATCAATTGTCGCCAAAAATCATTGATAAACTTCGGGCTCTGGCGAAACAAGGTGCGGTTGTTAGTGGCAAAGGTTTTTCAAACGAAACTGCTTCTAACTTGCTTAAAAACCGCGGTATTAACCCTGATTTCAGTCATACAAATGCGGCATCTTCCGCGTTGGATTACGTTCATTACCGGCAGCAGGACACAGATTATTATTTAGTTCGAAATACAACGGATCAGTGGATAACACAAAATCTTTCTTTTCGTCAAACGGGCAAAATACCGGAGGTCTGGGACCCGGTAACGGGCAAAATTGCGCCGGTTTCGATTTATAACCAGGAGAAACAACACCTTCGTTTACCGCTTTCCTTACCGCCTTACGGCTCGTATTTCGTCGTCTTTAAAAAAGGCACTTCCAAAACCCACTACACGGGTTTAGTCGAAACAAACGGAAAACTTCCAACGCTGGATTATACGCCGACCGGCATCCGTTTTCCGGAGTCCGGAACGGTTGAGCTGACCAACGTAACCAACCGCCCAAGCCGGATTACGACTTCTATTTCCAGTCAGCCCATTGCGGGTTCGTGGCAGTTAACGTTCCCGAAAAACTGGGGCGCACCCGCATCCGTAACGCTACCGGAACTGATTTCCTGGACGGAATCGGAAGAGCCGGGCATCCGGTATTTTTCGGGCATCGGTACGTATCAAAAAACGTTTCAATTTTCCGCTAAATTTGATTCCTTGCGCAATGAACGGGTCTTTTTGAACCTCGGAAACGTATCGGAACTGGCGGATGTGTGGCTGAATGGTCAGCATCTGGGCATCTGTTGGGCCGAACCGCATCGATTCGACATTACCAATTTTGTGAAATCCGGTCAGAATACGCTGAAAATCGAGGTGGCCAACACCTGGTCGAACCGGCTGACGGGCGACGCAATCACCGGCGAAAAATTTACGAACACCAACATTGCCATTGGCTACAAGGGCACGCCCTGGAAACAGGTGCCCTTGATTGAATCCGGTTTGCTGGGACCCGTCACGATCCAAACTATCAAAACACAATCAGTAAAATGAGAAAAATGACTGGATTCCTATTCGCTTTCATTGCGAGTTTCACGTTTGCCGCCAAAGCTCAAAACCCCGCTATCGCCGATTCGGCGACGTATTTAGCCGATTTGAAAAAGGAATTAGTGATTGAATGGCCCAAAAACCGGACGATCAACCTGGTCTTTCACGGCCATTCGGTTCCCGCCGGGTATTGGCAAAATCACGAGGTACACACGCTGGAATCGTATCCGAATCTGGTGCTGGCGAAACTGAAGGAATGGTATCCGTATGCGGTTATCAACGTGATCGTTACGGCAATCGGCGGGGAAAATTCATTGAAGGGACAGGAGCGGTTTGAGCGGGATGTGCTCGTTCATAAACCGGATGTTCTGTTCATTGATTACGCCCTGAACGACCGGGGAGCGGGGCTGGAAAAAGCGAAAGAAGCCTGGGAAAAAATGATTCAGTCGGCGCTTTCCAAAAATATAAAAGTTATTCTTTTAACGCCCTCTCCCGATCAGCGGGTGGATATTCTGGCGGCCGGAAATCCGTTGGAACAACACACCAACCAGATTATAAAACTCGCCGAAACGCATCACATCGGCCTGGTAGATTCGTACGCCCAATTCAGGCAAGTAGCGGCACGGGGTGAGTTAGTCAAGCATATGGCCTCCGTTAATCACCCGAATCTGGCAGGCCATCAATTGATTGTAAATGAAGTCCTGAAATGGTTTACGAAGTAATGGGTTTGGCGGGGCGGTAATCGTGTTCGGGGCTGGCAATAATGGCGAACTTGTATTTATCGCCGTGGTAATAAGACCGTTCAATTTCAACCACTTTCTCGCCCGTACAAATTACCGCACTATCGAGAACGAAGGCCGGAGTTGGCTTATTAATTTCGAAGTTGTTGGTATTAGGCTGCATAATCGTTACGCCCAGAGTTTGCTGTACTTCGGTGATTTTCAAGCGATAACTACTTTCGTAGACTTTAAAATACGAAACTTCCGTTGGTATTTTATTGATTTTTGGGCACAAGGTTAGCGAGATGTATTTAACTTCGTCCTTGATCAATAAATCATCGGCGTAGCGAAGCTGGTGCAATTTTAAAACCGGGCCATCGATGATAAAATGCCGCCCGTTTATCTCCGAAGAAATACCATCCTCCAGAATGGTTTTCTCGAGAACAATATTTTTAGGCGTAAAACCTTCGGCAATTAAACTGTCGTGAAAACCGCGACGTGTGGCATAAATCGATCCGAGTGTCCGAATTAAATGGTGATCGTCGGTACGGTTTAGCACATACGTTCCCTTCCCTTTTATTCGTTTCGCCCACCCTTTTGATTCAATTTCCAGCAGCGCTTTTCGTGCGGTTGTATTGCTGATTTTAAAATGCTTGATCAACTCATTTTCGGAAGGAATCTGATCGCCCGGCTGCAACTCACCGGTTTTTATCTTTTCGATAATGCTATCGCTGATCTCAATGAATTTTGATTTCATTTTGCTGCTACCTAGTAAAGATCCATTCACTGCCCGATTGCCGAAAAGAAGACTTGATGCGCTAAAATAGCGTTTCTCCGGCGAAATTACGGCAGTCTTGACCAAAGTGCCAAATGTGGGGTTATCTATTCAGTAACCGGAAGCGGCCATCGGCCCGGTTTACCCGAAACCGCACAAAAAAAGCGCCCGGTCGGATGAAGACGCAAGCGCTGTTAAATTCGTTGGGAATTGGATTATGCCGATACGACCTGTTGCTTCAACTCGTCGAACGAAATTTCAAAATGAGATGCATCGTAAATGCATTCGCCGTTCTGAATCAGCAGAACCTGGGGAGATTGGTGATCGACTCCGAACTCGTCGGCCACCTGGCCCGACACCGATCGAAACGAAATCAGATCTAAATAATAGGGTTTGATACCGGCCGAATCGCTCCAATTGCGCTCTAAACGGCTCATAGCCGTCGAGCTGATGGAGCAGCGCGTGCTGTGTTTGAAAATCAATACCGGCTGTTCGGCCGACTCTTGCTTGATTTGGGCCAGTTGGGCGTTGTCTTGCAGTTTGTTCCAGTTCATGATGCTTGTTCACACGTAACTACGTGCCTATAAGCTATATTATACCGGAAAAGTTTCGAACTGAATCAATGGATCTTTAATTTTTCCATCATTTCGTTCGATACCTCATCGGCGTAGGTCCCGTAAGCACTGACGAATGTCCCTTTCTGGCCGTCGGTCGACTCGATGGCGTACAGAATCGAGCTGTCATCCGGATTGCTCATTCCTTCGAAGCGAAAGACGTCCGTAATGTGGAATTGCTCAGGCCGAAGCTGGAGGGCTGGCTGGTGGCAAATCAGAGCGTCATTGGCCAGATTAAAGTCGAGTGTATACCCTTTTTTGTTCAGATCTTCGAGGGCTTCCACGAGTGTATCGTACGATTGCATGCCTTTACGAGTTAAAATATACCGATTGAGTTTGTAGTTTTACAGAGTCGAACCAACGAACCACCCGCTTGCTTCCTGCACTTTATACCACATCCATCCGACTTTATCAGGCCACGTTACTGCTTGCGGCCCGGTTTCACCCCAAAGCTCGGTTAGCGGTGGAGGGCCGACGGAAATGGCTCGAACAAATAAACACAAAATTGGCAGATAATACCGCACCAATCGCCTGGTTTCATGCCGCGTCGCTGGGCGAATTCGAGCAGGGTCGACCGGTGATGGAAGCGTTTCGGCAGCAGTATCCCACGTATAAAATCCTGCTGACGTTCTTTTCACCATCGGGCTATGAAGTTCGAAAGAACTACGCCGGGGCTGATTTTGTCTTTTATCTCCCGTTCGATACGCCCGAAAATGCCCGGCACTTCGTCAGGCTGGTCAATCCGGCGATTGCGTTTTTTATCAAGTATGAATTCTGGTACAATTACCTGCGGGAACTGAAAGCCCGGCAAATTCCAATCCTTTCGTTTTCGGCCATTTTCCGGCCCGATCAGATCTTTTTCAAACCCTACGGCGGTTTTTACCGGAATTTCCTGCGGTTTTTCGATCACATTCTGGTGCAGAATCAGGAATCGGTCGATCTTCTGCAAACCATTGGCATTACCCGCGTGACGCTGGCGGGTGATACGCGTTTCGACCGGGTGAAGCAGGTTGCCGATGCGAAAAAGGACATTCCGATGGCCCGGCTGTTCAAGGCGGATACGCCCCTGCTGGTGGTCGGGAGTGCGTGGCAGGCCGACATGGAGGTGTTGATTCCGTTTTTGAACCGCTTCGACAAACCGCTGAAAGTCATCATTGCGCCCCACGAAATCCACGACGACGAAATCGAACGCTGGCGCAGCCAACTCCCCGGCCAGACCGTGCGGTTTTCGGAAGCGCAAACGTCCTACGACTCCGCCACTACGCTGATCATCGACAACGTCGGCATGCTTTCGTCGCTTTACCAATATGGCGAATTTGCCTACATCGGTGGCGCGTTTGGGAAAGGGCTGCATAACATTCTGGAGGCCGCGACGTTCCGGATGCCGCTGTTTTTCGGGCCGAATTACGGGAAATTTCAGGAAGCGGTCGATCTGGTGAAAGCGGGGGCGGCTTTTCCCGTGGCCAATACCGCTGAACTGGAAGCGGTTTTCCGGCGGCTTTATGAGGACCCTTCCGCAGCCTCAGCGATTTCCGGCGATTACGTTACTCTGAATACCGGTGCTACGTCTAAAGTGATGGAGATTGTAGCAAGGGTTGTTACACAGGGTTAATCAGAGATTATCAGAGGAAATCAGAGTATGCTTTTGAATCAAATTTCTCAGAAAGTATTGCAATGTTCAATTGAGGTTCACCGGGCGCTTGGGCCGGGTTTGCTCGAATCAGCCTATCAGTAGTGTTTAGCTTTTGAATTAACGAAGGCTGGTTTATTTGTTGAGCGGGAAAAACCGATTCCGATTATTTATAAAGAAATAAAACTGGATCATGGGTATCGGTTGGATTTATTGGTGGAAAGAGAGGTCGTTGTAGAACTCAAAACTGTTGAACAATTAACCGATGTGCATCTTGCTCAGATTCTCACTTATCTAAAATTGGGTCATTTTCACTTAGGTTTACTAATCAATTTTCACGTTACTTTGTTAAAACATGGAGTTCGTCGAGTAGTCAATCCAGCCTTTAAACCTCTGATTAACTCTGATAATCCCTGATTAACCCTGTGTAACAACTCCCAAAAAAACTTTGCAAACCGGCTTAATCATACGCTCCACCGGCTCCTGGTACGAAGTCCGCAACACCGACGGACACATTTACCGCGCCCGGCTGAAAGGCAAATTCAAGATTCAGGGCCTGAAAGTCACCAACCCGATTGCCGTGGGCGACCGCGTGCAGTTCGACCTGGAAGACGAACTAGAAAATACCGTCGTCATCACCGACATCGAGCCCCGCGACAATTACATCATTCGAAAATCCGTCCACAAAACCGGCCACGGACACATTCTGGCCGCCAACCTCGATCAGGCGGTTCTGATCGTCACGCTGGCGTTTCCGCGTACGTCGCTAGGTTTCATCGACCGGTTTCTGGTCACCTCCGAATCATTCCGCATCCCGACGACGCTGGTTTTTAATAAAGCCGACATTCTGAAAGACGAAGCCCTGGACTACCAGCGCGAAATCATCGATCTCTACGAAAGCATTGGCTATCGGTGTCTGGAAACGTCGGCGACGGAAGGCGAAAACGTCGAAGTCTTCCGGAATTTGCTGGACCACAAAATCAGCCTGCTGGCGGGTCATTCCGGGGTTGGAAAATCGTCTTTGGTCAACGCCGTTGCGCCCGACCTGCACCTGCGCACGAGCGAGGTTTCCACGTTTGCCAACAAGGGCGTTCACACGACGACGTTCGCCGAGATGTTCGAAATTTCGCCCGATACCTTCATCATCGACACGCCCGGTATCAAGGAATTGGGACTGGCCGACATGGCGAAAGAAGAAATCAGCCATTATTTCCCCGAAATGCGCGACCGCCTGAATCAGTGCCGGTTTCACAACTGCCTGCATATCAACGAACCGGGATGCGCCATCAAAGAAGCTGTCGGCACCGAAGAAATCGCCGAAAGCCGCTATTGGAGTTACCTGGGCATGGTTTCGGGCGACGACAACCGGAGGTAGAGTTAGGAGTTATGAATGATGGATGATGAATTGGCTGCGCGTACATTCATCATTCATAACTTTTGAGGGCTTTTTTTACTTTTTCGTAAAAGACGGGGACTTTCGTGCGGGGATCGCCCTTGCCGAGTGTTTCGATGGGGAGGTAGCCCCGGTAGCCGGACTGGCGCACAATCTGCATGATTTTGGGCAAATCCGTCCCAACTTCCTGGCCATTGACAAACAGATTTTCCTTGATTTGCCACGTAGCCGCGTAGGGAGCCGCGCGCGCGATCTGCGCGTACGGATCGCCAATTTTAAAGCTGCCAATATCCAGATTAACAGCCAGCCAGTCCGAATTTACCCGTTTGATAATGTCCAGAAGCTGATCGGCCGTTTGAATAAAATCCGCGTGATTTTGCAGGACGATCATGACGCCCTGGCCGGCGGCAAACTCGGCGCATTCCCGAATCGCATCGACCACCCAGGTCGTGACCTCCTCGCGATTATACCCGGCTTTGAGTTCCTTGCCCGTTCCGGAGAAAACCCGCAATACCGGTGCCCCAAACCGGGCGGCAAAACCAACCCATTTTTTGACCAGCTCAATTTCCGCTTTCCGGCGCGTGGAGTCAGGCAACGTGAAGTCATTCCGCACGCCGGTGCCGCTGATGTCGAGGCCCAGCCGAAACGCTTTTCGCTTGATCTGGTAGAGGTAGGTATCGTCTGGTAAAGCCGGATAACCGGGGAAGTAATAGGCCGTCGGATCGACCGCATCGAAACCCAGATCGGCACAGAATTCCAGCACCTGTTCCAGCGTCATTTGCCCGCTCGTCAGCGGTTCGTTGAACGAGTAGAGATTGCAACTGAGCCGAACCCGCTCCGGTTTGTCCGCGATCAAAGGCGTCACCGAAGGCGTTTCACCAACCAGAAGCGGCACGCCAGCAACGGCGGTTTTCAGAAAATTCCGACGACTCGATTGCGGTTTTTCCATAGCAGAGGTTTTAATTCTTAACTCCTAACTCCTAATTGGTAATCGCTGCCAGCAAATCCGCCTGCGTAATGATGTGCACCTGCTGGTTTTCGTCCCGCACCAGCAACGCCTTGTTGTCGCGGTCGATGAGCGACGACAGCACATCGACGGTATTGTCGAGCGCGACGAACTTGAACGGTTTATCCATCACCTCGCCAACCGTGAGATCTTTCACGGCGGGGTCTTCAATGAGTTTGCTCAGGATGGTCGAATCGGTCAGGCTACCGACAATTTCGCCGTTGGCTTCGGTCACCGGAATCTGCGAGATGCTGTGCTGGTTGAGCAGCCGGATCGCGTCGCCCACTTTCAGGTCCCAGTCGACGGTGGTCAGCGTTCCCTTCCCGTTTTTGCTGCGAACAATGTCGCGGGCCGTCGAAAACTCCCGCGATTCCAGAAAGCCGTGGTCCTTCATCCAGGTATCGTTGTAGATTTTGCCGAGGTACCGCGTGCCGTGGTCGGGCAGGAGAATGATCAGCACATCGTCGTCGGTCAGGTGTTCGCGCGCCCATTCCAGCGCCCCGTGCACCGCCGAACCCGTCGACCAGCCCACAAAAAGCCCTTCCTCCCGCGAGAGTCGCCGGGCCATAATGGCCGCATCTTTGTCGGTTACTTTCACAAAATGATCGATCAGGCTGAAATCGACGTTCTGCGGCAGAATGTCTTCGCCGATGCCTTCCGTCAGGTACGGATAGACCTCACGCTGGTCGAAAATACCGGTTTCCTTGTATTTTTTGAACACCGAGCCGTAGGTATCGATGCCGACCGTCACGACGTTTGGGTTCTGTTCTTTCAGGAATTTCGCCGTTCCGCAAATGGTCCCGCCCGTTCCAACGCCCGCGGCAAAGTGCGTGATTTTACCTTCGGTATCGCGCCAGATTTCGGGGCCGGTGGTGTCGTAATGGGCTGCGGTATTCGAAAGATTGTCGTATTGGTTGGGGTAAATCGAATTCGGAATTTCGCGGTTCAGGCGTTTGGCTACGGAGTAATACGAGCGCGGATCGTCGGGTTCGACGTTGGTCGGGCAAACGACCACATCGGCGCCCACCGCCCGCAGGATGTCGATTTTCTCCTTCGACTGTTTATCGGCCATCGTGAAAATGCACTTGTAGCCCTTCGCAATGGCCGCCAGCGCCAGCCCGAAACCGGTATTGCCGCTCGTGCCTTCGATGATGGTCCCGCCCGGCTGGATGGTTCCGGCTTTCTCGGCATCCTCGATCATGCGGACGGCGATGCGGTCTTTCACCGAGTTGCCGGGGTTAAAATACTCGACTTTTGCCAAAACCGTCCCCCGGATGCCTTTGGTCACTTTATTCAGCTTCACCAGGGGCGTGTCGCCGATGGTATCTATGATGGAATTGTAGTATTTCATGGTGTTGTGGTGTTGTTGTACGACGCCAGAAAAGTAACGATTTGTTGGTGAAAATGATTGAACGAGCGGGATTGTTTCGCGAGTTCATCGAAATCGGCTTTTTCGGCGACGGTTTTGGCAATCTTTTCCATCGTGAGCCGATCAGCCACTTTTTTACCGTAAAGCCTGGATTTAACTTCTTCCTGATGTTTCGCTTCCAGACTGTTTGCCGCTGGCTTTATCTCCTTTGAATTCACTTTATAAAATTGGTAGTACAGCCAATGATCAAATGCCTGAATTGGAATATACAAGACTATTTTCTTCTCAAATGTCTTATATAGTTTACCCAATTTCGACACAAGTTCATTCATGCGTTTTGTGTGGTGTATAAGCTCTGGCGGAAAATCGGCTTTATCCAGATCGATACCGATAATAAAAGGCTCATGACTTTCGCTAACGAGGGCTTGTTCGCACAATTGCGGAGCTTTCTCGATGACTTTGGATGAACTTGGATTTGCAGAAATTGCAATCCGAATATTACTTCTAACAAATTGCACAGGGCGGTTTTCAGCCATCCGTTTCAGATACGCCGGAATAAAAGCATATTCAGCAAATCCTTCGCCCACTAAGGTGTAAATAAGTTTAGTCATTATCAGTGGGTACTCCGCCCAGTAAACCGTAAAGCCAATTCTCTCCTAAATCCTCAGTGAAATCGATTTTATCTAAACCAAATTCTTCACTTTTTTTATGCGACGGTTCAATAATGTCTTTCTGCAAATTTCTTACTTCAGTAGCACCCTCCTCATCTTTATCAAACACAAAAACCGCTTCCGGCATGGAGGAGAAAGCATTAACGACATGCTCATTATGCGAAGTCAAAATAATTTGAATGTCCTTTTCTTCGGCCAATTGAAAAATAAACTTCATTACTTCCCAAATCCGGCGTGGATGAATACCGCGTTCCGGTTCTTCGAGAAGGAGGAGTTTGGGCGGATTGGGCTGATGAATAATGCAAAGCAGGGCAAGAAAATATAATGTACCTTCTGAAAGTTCATCAGACCAATAAATTAAACGCTGAAGTTTATTATAAAGTCCTAATTTTTTAAATGTTTTATCTCTGTATAATTTACGCAAATCATTATCCTCGGGAACATCAACTGTGTCAAACCTAATACTTGAAAACTCATTAATACAATAAGTCAAATCCCTTCTAATATCTTCAAAGTTTTCATCTGTATACTTACCCTGTAATGTATCAAGGTATGAAACTATATTAGAGCAATCTTCTTCAACAGAATCACTATTTGCTAATAAAGGGTAAGGTTCGGTTAGTTTTGAAGGATTTGGTCGATATATCTTGACTAATCTCAAATATGAGCTTATTAATGTATCTCT
Source organism: Larkinella knui (assembly GCF_003858645.1). GTDB lineage: Bacteria > Bacteroidota > Bacteroidia > Cytophagales > Spirosomataceae > Larkinella > Larkinella knui. The sequence continues at coordinate 490,766 of NZ_RQJP01000002.1, forward strand.
ATTAAAATCAACTTTACTAATGGGTAAACTACGACGACCAGACCATTCTTTTTTCGTATCCCAGTATCTAGTCACAAGCCCTTGCTCACTATCAATTACAAATACATATTCTCTAATATCGTTATTATCCAAATCTTCTGCATCTATAAAGAAACTTGTTGGCAAATCTCCTCTTTTGTAAGCTACCGACTTATGATATTCGATATAGTCTTTTCCACTTAATGCCGTCCAGAAAGCGATGTCAAAAAATTTTAACGCCTTCAAAAAATTCGTCTTCCCCGAGTTATTGGGGCCAATCAACAGATTGACTTTCTGAAGATCGAGGGTAACGTCTTTCAGGCTTTTGAAATTCTGGATGGAAACGCGCTTTAGCATAATCGTATGAGCTAAACCGTTCAAACGGTTTGTATTTAACGAGTTGATTTTTCATTTATACCCACGACTAAAGTCATGGGCTAGTATTCACTTTTTTCACTCACTCCTTCACTTCCTGACACAACTCCACCAAAACGCCGTTCGTTTCTTTCGGGTGCAGGAAGCAAACCAGCTTGTTGTCGGCACCCCGCCTGGGGGTTTCGTTCAGTGGGGTGAATCCCTCGGTCTTCAGGCGCTCGATTTCGGCGTAGATATCCGACACCTCAAAGGCGAGGTGGTGGATGCCTTCGCCCTTTTTTTCCAGAAACTTCGCAATCGGGCTGTCGGGGCGGGTGGCTTCCAGGAGTTCGATTTTGGTCTGGTTGATTTTGAAAAACGAGGTGGTCACGCCCTCCGATTCCACGGCTTCGGCTTTGTACGGTTTGCCGCCCAAGAGCTTCGTAAACAAGTCATTGGAAGCCGCCAGGCTCTTCACCGCAATCCCGATATGCTCTACATTCGTCAACATCTCTCTGATAACCTCTGATGCACTCTGATAAACCCTGTGTAACAATTCGCCCCAAGTTAAAAGTTATTCCACAGAGTTAATCAGAGTGTATCAGAGGTTATCAGAGAAATGATGAGAAACTTTTCTTTTCCGTACACGGTTTTTACCTTAGCGTTTAAATACTACGGATTATTATGGTTTCGGTAACTGATAAAGCCAAAGATAAAATTGTCGAACTCCGCCAGAAAGATGGCCTCAACGACAACTATGCCATCCGCGTCGCGGTACAGGGCGGGGGTTGCTCCGGTCTGATGTACGATCTGCAATTCGATACGGCTCAGCAACCCAACGACCACATCGTTGAAGACAAAGGCATCAAAATATACGTCGACCGCAAGAGCCTGCTCTACCTGGCGGGCACCGAACTGGATTTTTCCGACGGCCTCAATGGCAAAGGGTTCCAGTTCAAAAACCCCAACGCCAGCCGGACCTGCGGTTGTGGAGAGAGTTTCTCCGTTTAAAAATTTTCTTGATTAGAATTGTTTAAAGGCACCGTCGGCTTCCACGCGGTGCCTTTTTTTGGACCATTATTTTACTTTTACTGATTTTAAAGACGATTCCCTTTCCTTTGTAGAAATTGGGGCGTCTTTATGACCTTTTCACCGTAATTCGAGTTTCATGCCACCCAAATCCGTCGCTGCCTCCCGTACCACGCTCACTGAGCTGATGATTCCTTCCTATGCCAATTTCGGCGGTAAAATTCACGGCGGTATTCTGCTGTCCTTGATGGATAAAGTGGCTTTCGCCTGCGCTTCCAAACATTCCGGAGCCTACTGCGTGACGGTTTCGGTGGAAGGCGTCAACTTCCGGCAAGCCGTTGAAGTGGGCGAACTGGTTTCGCTGATGGCATCGGTCAATTACGTCGGCCGGACGTCGATGGTGATTGGGATCAAAGTGATTGCCGAAAACGTCCGAACGGGAACCGTCAAACATACCAATACTTCGTACTTCACGATGGTGGCTACCGACGACGATCACAAGCCAACCGAAGTACCTCCGCTCCTGCTCGAAACCCCGGACGATACCCGGCGGTTTATGGAAGCGATGAAACGGAAAGAACTCAAAGAAACCTACAAGGAAGAATTCGACAACGAAAAATCACGAATACGCGTCGAAGACGGCGGGCTGGACATTCTGAAAAAAGAACGGTGTATAGTTGGCTATGACAACAGTGACAGCAATGATTTTAATGATTAAACTAACTGTCACCATAAGCCTTAATTCGCCAGGCGGAGCGATTGCCAGGCAACCAGTTGCCACTGTGCGCCTTTCCTGACATACACATCCATGTAACGCAGTCGGGTATTGATGCTCTGGCCGTTGTTGGTCGCCTTGACCTGACAAATCCCGTTCACCACCGCCGTGTTGCCATACAAACGGACTTTCTGCTCCTGGGCCTCGATGGCGTCGTAGCTTTGCTTACCGTCTTTGATCGACTGGATGTACGACTGCTTGGTGTCCTGATTGCCGTTGGAATGATTATAGATCAGGTCATCGGCCAGTACTTTTTCCAGAACCGCATAGTTTTTGGTAACCTGCGCATCAAACCGCTGTTTTTCAACGTCTAACACGGCTTTCTCATCGGCGGACGATTGGGCGTAAACGAAGGACGTGGTTAGTAAGCAGCAAAAAAGAAGGATCGATTTCATGAGGAAGAAGGGTTTGGTTTTGAAGCAATTACGGCCAGACGGATTCGACATTCCGAATGGTAACGGCCCGGAAACCGTCGCCAAAAAACTCGAAGCCCCGGCTGTCGGGTTTAGGAAAAATCAGATTCGTTAACGTCCGTTGTCCGTCGTTGACGAACACTTCGACCGACGACCGATCCACAAAGATCTGCATTTTGATCCGGCCGTTCGGGCTGTCTTCGCGCTTCAGTGGAGCCGTAAACCGGCCGCTGAATTCTTTCTTGAAACCGGTTTGTCCCGAACGCGTACGGTCCACGTACACTTCCTGCCGGGCGGTATTGTAGCCAATAACGGTTTCTTCGCCCGCGCCTTTCCGCAGCTTCACGCCCATATCGCCGGCCGTTCCGCCGGTCAACTCCGCTTCCAGCGTCAGCACATACACGTCGCCCTGGATGCGGTTGGAGTCGATGCTGCGGTTTAATTCTTTCGTATCCATGCCCCGCCACTGAAAGCTATCCGACGTCAGCGGACGGATTTCTTTCGCCACTTCCTGCCGGAGTTCATACCCATTTTTACCGCGAACAATTTTCAGTTCACGCGGCAACGTCATGGCTCCCCGAAACGGATTGGTCGGAATGTCGTTGGCGTATTGCCAGTTGTTCAGCCAGCCGAGGCTCAGTTTGCGCGGTGTGTTGTTGTAGGTGATAGCGGCATAATAGTCTTTGCCGTAATCGACAAACCGGACGTCGCCCTGCCTGAAATCGCTGCGAAAACTTTTGCCGTCGAAGTCGCCGATGTAATACTGCATACCGGAACCACCGGCGGGCGTACCGGCTCCGATGGAAATCAACAGCAGCCACTTTTTGCTTTTGGAGCCCACCACCGGTATTTCCAGCAAAGCCGGGCATTCCCAGATGTTCCCCGGCGTATCCGCCGACGCAAACTCACCGGTTTTCTCCCACTGCTTCAGGTTCGTAGAACGGTAGAAAAGTGCTTTTTTCTCGGTTGGCAACACCACCGTCATGATCCAGCGTTTGGACGGTTCATGCCAGAATACATTCGGATCTCGGAAGTCCTTTTGGTTCAGGTCAATCACCGGATTGCCTTCGTATTTCGTCCAGGTCCGGCCTTTGTCGAGGCTGTAGGCAATGTACTGGCTCTGATTGGTTTCGCGGTGGTTGGTATACACGGCGACCATCGGAATCTGGCCGTTTTTGCCAAAACCGCTCGTGTTTTTCGCATCGACCACACAGCTTCCCGAAAAAATCATGCCTTTGTCATCTTCGGCAAGGGCGGGCGGCAATTCGTTCCAGTGAAACAGATCCGGACTCACGGCGTGGCCCCAGGTCATGTGGCCCCAGCGAATGCCTTTCGGATTGTACTGGTAAAAAAGGTGGTATTCTCCGTCGTGGTAAACCAGCCCGTTCGGATCGTTCGTCCAGTTGATGCGGGGCGAAAAATGGTATTGCGGACGAAAGGGCTGATTATAAGCCGTATCTTGGGCAAACCCGGACAGGGCAGTGATAACCATACTAAAAAACAGAGTCGGGAATGAAGGCTTCATCGCTGAGTAGGGCGGGTTTAGTAGGCCATCTTGTCAAAAGATTTCCTGGGCAACTTTAACGATATTATCCGATTTCCCCATGGTATAAAAATGGAGCCCCGGCACACCGGCTTTGACCAGTTCCCGGCCTTGTTGCACGCACCATTCGATGCCGACCTGCCGCGCCTGCCCGTCATTCTCGCACGCTTCGACGGCTTTTATGAAATCGTCCGGCATTTCGAGGTGAAACAAGCGTGGTAACACCTGTAATTGTTTGCGGGTACTGAGCGGTTTCAGTCCCGGAATGATCGGCACGGTAATCCCGGCTTCCCGGCAGCGTTTGACGAAATCGAAATATTTCTGGTTATCGAAAAACATCTGCGTCACGATGTAATCGGCGCCCTTATCGATTTTCAGTTTCAGGTAGGTGAAATCCGTTTCATGATCGACCGCTTCAAAATGTTTCTCGGGATAAGCCGCCACACCGATGCAGAAGTCGCTGGGCGTCATCGCGTGTGATCCTTCGTGCAAATAAACGCCCCGGTTCATGTTGGCCACCTGCTCAACCAGTTCACTGGCGTAGGCATACCCGTTCGTTTTGGGTTTGAACGTATCGAACGGCTTGGCCGGATCGCCCCGCAAAACCAGTACATTATCGATGCCCAGGTAATGCAAATCGATCAGAAAGTCTTCGGTTTCATCCCTGGTAAAACCGCCACAGAGCACGTGCGGCACCGGATCGACGCCAAATTTGTGCATGATCGCCGAGCAGATCCCTACGGTTCCGGGTCGTTTTCGGGTAATGATTTTTTTAATCGTTCCGTCGGGTTCGAGTCGTTCAATATACTCCTCACGGTGGTAAGTAACGTCGATAAATGGAGGCTTAAACTCCATGAGCGGTTCGATATTATCTAACAGATTTTTGAGATTGTCGCCTTTGATCGGGGGAATAACTTCAATTGAAAAGATCGTTTTTCCGTTCGCCTTCCGGATGTGATCAGAAACTTTAGCCATGTGGTGTTTTTTGGAACATTGAGAACGACACCAGTCACCCGGTGCCGAAAATAAACCCGGTAAGCCTGTAGTTACCACCCAGCCTTACGTTGGTGCAAAAGTACGGGAAAAATCGGAGATAACCGGCTTATAGCGGAACCAAACCCCAGCGAACGGCTTCAAGGGCCATACAGACCCGGCTTTTTACCTGCATTTTCTGAAAGATGGCTTCCCGATACCCATCGACGGTTCGGGCACTCACGCACATTTTATCGGCGATTTCTACGTACGTGAGCTCGCTACACGCCAGTTTCAGGAATTTGAGTTCGCGATCGTTCAATTTAAAATAAGACGCCGGTGTGCTGTTTTCGGCGGGATTCAGACTTCGGATGAGTCCGCCGGTCATGAAGTCGGAATAATGATAACCTTTGGTACTGATGTCTTCAAGAGCCTGTCGGAGTTCGGCGGGACGGCAACCTTTGAGAAGATAGCCTTTTACGCCATTCCGAACCATCCGGACAATGTTTTCTTCGCGATCCATCATCGACAACGCCAGCATCTTAATAGCCGGATAGTGTTCTTTCAGATAGGCCGCCGTTTCGTAACCATCCATCTCAGGCATACTGACGTCCAGTAATACAATATCAGGCGGGTTACCCCGATTGAGATACCGGATTAAATCACGTCCATTCTCCGCAACATAATGCACTTCATAAGTTTCGAACCTCAGAATAAGATCAGCCAGGCCCTGCGCCATAAGGCGGTGATCGTCAACAATAACGATAGAAGTTTTCACAGAGATAGAGATTGGTCAGCGGCCTCAAATTAAACCAAATCTAATCGCTTTGCAAATACTATTTACCTATTTTCAGATGGTAATTTTACTTACAGCCGCTTCTCCCCGCTTGTTCGGTAATCGGATTTCAATTCGCGTTCCCCAGCCCGGCTGGCTGATGAGAACACATTCGCCACCCAGCAACCGAGCGCGCTGTTTTAGGTTCCATAAACCGGATCCTGACCGGTCGGGGCCGCGCTCGGTTGCTTCGCCGAGATCGAACCCGCAACCGTCGTCGGTAACAACCAGACTAAACCGGTCGAGGCCATAATCGGCGCTGACCGTTAACTGATGTCCCCCGGAGTGTTTCATGGCATTATTGAGTGCTTCCTGAACCATGCGAAACAGGATGGTTTCGGTATTTTCGTCCAGCGAATACGGCGATCCAATGAATTGAAACTGGGTTTGAAACCGGCCGGTACGCTGAATTCGCTCCATTTCCAGCGCTAGGCTTTCCCGTAACCCATACCGCTCAACCGTGCCGCCATCGAGCGTTTTGGATAGTCGGCGGACATCCTGCATGGTACGCTCAACGGTTTCAAACGTTTGCTGCACGGTGGGCGCATGAACACTTCCCGCGAGGTCTTCCTCAAGAACACTCAGCTGAATCAGGGTCAGCGAGAGCATCTGTCCGATGTGGTCGTGCAGTTCCTGCCCAATCTGCTGAAGCGTGTGGTTTTGAATTTCGAGTTGTGACTGAAGCAGTCCACGTTCGTAGGATTCTTTGGTCAGGCTCAGTTCCTGCTGGTAGCGAAAATTTCGTTTTTGATAGAGAAAGAAAAAGGTCGCGACAAACGTTGCCAGTAATAACATCAGAATTGTACCCGCTATTATAACAATGACGACTTCATCTGCCGGGCTTTGCATATAAATCCAACGGTATAGAGGCTATAAAGCAATATATTTAAGATATGGTTGATAACGTATAATTTTTTAGCCAGGCCCATATCTACTTTATACAAGTAGTTTAATAACCCCATTAAAAAAAAGGTACCTGCATAAAAGAAAAGGACACCGGTACTGATCCAAAACTCAGGGATGGCCCATATTTTCTCTTCCGTATTTCCTTTAAATAGCTCAAAGAAGTAAATACCGGACCAAAGAATTAACAGGGCCGATTCGACCATAAAGCTAGTTGAATTAGGCGAATTTAGTTTTTGAAAAAATAGCGTATTGAGTACACAAACCAGCAAGAATCCGGGGATCGATCTACCGATCCATTTTTTAACCGAAACGCTATTGATTGTATTCAGGAAGAATAAAGCGACTAACATATATTCGATCGGCTGGTAAAAATGATAAATAAAATTTGAATTCTTTACCATTTTTAAATGATAATAGCCGATTCCTTCCACAACACACGTTACGTACAGCGACCACATCAACCAGCGAAAATTTTCGGTTAGAAACCTTCGCTGGTTGATGGCAACGATCAGACTGATCAACAAAAAAGTAAGATAGACTTCAAGCATAGCGGCAAGCTACAGGATAATTCAGCCAGGAATCGGGCAACACTGGGCACCATTGTCAACAGGATCGAGCAGAATGAGCGTTTTGGGCGGAAGATCTTCCCGGTCATCTTTGAAAACGCCAATAAATACAACGGTATTCCGGGGCTCTTCGCGGGTATCGACACCCAAATACACAGCCGCTTTTTTATAGGCCGGATCCGGTTTATCCATTTCAAAAAAGGTCTTTTTTAAATAATCAGGCGAATGGGCATACCCATTGAATTCATTGTAGGGATCGATAAAACCGGCAGCACCGGTACATAAATTTCTACTAATCCAGTTGATCTGTCCCTTTTTCAACTCATCAAACCCGATTGTGTCGTCGAGCATATCCGGATCACCCGAAACACTGGGTCTTCCTTTGTATATATCTGTAATAATCTGACAACTGGTATCTACACCACACGCATAAATCGTCAGTTCTTCATGCTGTTCCGTTTTCGGCTTACAACTAAAAAAGAGAACGATTCGGCTCAGGCGTTCCGCTTTCAGAATGGTATAAAATGTAACGGCATTAAAAAAATACTTGAGCCTGTCTTTACTCAAATTTACATCCGGAATCGTTGTCCACTCCCGCCTTCTTCTTGCAAACTCCTCAATCCATTCATAAAACATTTTTCCAGATATTGGCCCCGTACCGGGTTCATCGGGAAATACTTTTTGGGGATCAAGATAATTAGGAATGATCGCTGGCATACTGATACACGTTTATGGTTGACACTAATCGTCCATAAAGTTGATCAATTACCCGTTAATTAAAATTCAGAATTATTTTTAATGGTTCCCGTAAAAGAAAGCAATCATTTTAGTATCAATAAGTTATCCACTGTATCAGGGCTATTTTATGAGAAATTTCCTGCAAAATACGGGAAATTTCCCGGTCGCCTATCCGCCGGATAACCTCCTCAATATTGGCCGGTTTGTTTTCCGATCCATTTTTTACCGGTGACCAGCAGGCTTGATTCTCCACCCAGGGCCAGACAATTCCCAAATTTCCCATTGTGATAAAATCGTACATCGAATGGCTATAAATGTATATAAAAACAACAAAATATTATTATAATATTGCGATATAATTATAAAAATCGCAATTGTTATCATAAATCTTAATACGCACTATTTACTATCACATCGGATAATCATCGCTTTTAACCCATGGATTCCAATGCGCCAATGTTTTATGAAATGATCCGGAGTGATCAAAAGACCCGTGAGGAGGCTTACCGGTATTATCGGTCGGCTTGTCTTAAATTTTGCGAGTCGTTGATTAAAGATAAAGCCGAAGCGGAAAGAATGGTGCGCGCTGTTTTTAGCGAAATCCACGATACCGAGTCCGGTTTAAACCCGGATCAGGATTTTGAAAAGCATTTATTCATCTGCCTGCGGAACACGGTTTTTACGTATCTGAAAGCCACCAATACCTGCCAACTCATTCAGCAACAAGCCCTTCAAAACGAGAAAACAAACTCGAACCAACGGAAAATCCGCGGGCAATTTATCCATTCGCTCATGAACACCCTGATCAGAAAACGGTGAACGCTTTCTGACGCAACGGGCAAACTAAACCTGCCGTACTTTTTCAACTTAACAATTCCTAACCCTCGTTCAATCTTTCTATGAAAACAAAATCTACCAGTAGGTTACTCGCTACCTATACCCTGCTTTTAGCGGTATTGTTGGGCCCGGGTATGCTACCAGCCTGGGCACAGGGACCTGTCCGGCAATTAGTCAGCGGCAAAGTTACTTCGGCCACCGATAACACGCCGATACCGGGTGTCAATGTCGTATTAAAGGGAACCCAGGTCGGAACCACCACCAATGCAGACGGAAATTACTCCGTCGACGTCAGTGGCGCGGAACCCATTCTGGTTTTCTCCTACATTGGTTTTGCCCCCCAGGAAGTTTCCGTTGCCAACAAAAAAATCAGCGATGTCCGGCTGGTCGAGACGGTTGCCACCCTGCAGGAAGCGGTCGTAACGGCACTGGGCATCAAGCGGGAAAAACGGTCGCTGGGCTATTCTGTCGGCAATATCGAAAGCAAAGCCCTCACCGAAACGCCCCAGACTAACGTGCTGAATGCCATGGCCGGCAAGGTAGCCGGGGTACAGATTTCGCAGATGAGCGGGGGCGTCGGGTCTTCGGTGAGCATGATCATCCGCGGGGCCAACTCCCTGAATGGCGACAACCAGCCGCTGTTTGTCATCGACGGTGTACCGGTCGCCAACAAACTTTCCAATGGTTTTGGCGGGGCCGACATGGGAAACCCCATTTCCGATATCAACCCGAACGACATTGCCAATATATCCATCCTGAAAGGTCCCAGTGCCGCAGCCCTCTATGGGTCAAGGGCTGGTAACGGGGTCGTCCTGATCACCACAAAATCCGGCGCGGGTGGTAAAAAGGGAATTGGTGTGTCGCTGAACACCTCGGTTGTGGCTGACGTTCCGCTGCAATATGTAGCGGTTCAAAACAAATTCGGATCCGGCAAGACGGGGGCCCACATCCTGGAGGAGCCGGAAAATGAAAGCTGGGGAGCTGCCCTCGACAAAGGGGAGCAATGGGCCTTGTGGAACAGCAATGGACAAAAAGTACCCCTGGTTTCTTATCCCAACCGATTCAAGGATTTTTTCAAAACCGGAATCACCAATACCAATAACGTGTCGGTTAACGGGAACTACGACAAAGGAAGTTTCAGGCTTTCGCTCGGGAACATGAAGAATACCGGCATCATCCCGAACACGGATCTGTCCCGCCTTACGATCGCGCTGAACACCACCTACAACCTGACCGACAGGCTGCGGGCTTCGGTGAATATGAACATCACCGAATCGGGTTCCAACAACCGGCCGATCATCGACCAAAGCCGCAATGACGTGGTACGGAGTGTCTACGAAACCGGTGCTCAGGTAAACATCAACGACCTGCGCGACTACTGGCTGCCCGGTCAGGAAGGCATTGCGCAGCGGAAGTATAAGGATAAGCAAAATAACCCGTTCTACCTGGCGTACGAGAATCCCACCGGCTTTAAACGCGACCGGATTGTGAGCAAGATCCAACTCGACTACGACATCTCGAAGGCGTTCGCGATCACCGGCCGGTATTCGCGCGACTCCTATGAAGAGATTCTGGAAGCTAAAAAAGCCTACAACAACTTCGAGGCTCTGAATGGGGCCTATCAGGTTTCAAACAACTACAACAAGGAAACCAACCTGGACCTGATCTTGACCTACAAGCATAGCTTTGGCAAAGACTGGAGCCTGAACGCCCTGGCCGGATTCAACCGGCTGGAGCAATACGGACGGAGCCTGGCGACTTCGGCGACTGCCCTGGTTGTGCCCGGCGTTTACAACATTTCCAATGGCGCTCCCGGTGCGGTTTCTTACAACAGCCTGCTGAACCGCAAGAAACTTTACGGCGTATATGGCTCAGCCTCCATTGGGTTCAGAGACATGGTTTTCCTCGATCTCACCGCGCGGAATGACTGGACCAGCACCCTGCCGAAAGGAAACAATTCTTATTTCTATCCGTCCGCTTCGCTCAGCGTGATTGCGTCGGAAATGATCACCATGCCGCGTTGGGTCAGTTTGGCCAAAATCCGGGCGGGCTATGCGCAGGTGGGTAATGACGTAGCGCCCTACGCCTACAGCAATATTTACCAGACCGCCCTCGATTGGGGCGCGGCCAAAAGCATGTATATGGGTGGAACGCTCACCAACCCGAACCTGAAGCCTGAAATCGCCACGTCGAGCGAGATTGGTGTTGACCTGAAGTTTCTGAACAACCGCCTGGGACTGGATGCGACCTTCTACCAACGCGGAAACAAAAACCAGGTACTCTCCATCGTAACTCCGATTGAATCCGGTGCGAACACCAAGCAGATCAACGCCGGACTGGTGGAAAGCCGAGGCTTTGAACTGGCCCTGTATACGACGCCCATCAAACGCCAGAACTTTACCTGGGACATGAACATTACCCTGACCCGGAACCGCACGTATATTACCCGACTGGCAGACGGGATCAAGTATTTCTCTTTTGCGTCCTACTCCGGAGCGGAAGTACGGACGTACGAGGGGGATCAGATGGGTGATATCTATGCCGCACCGATCCTGCGGGTGAAAGACACCAATTCGCCGTACTATGGCTATCCGATCGTAACCAATGGCGGACTTTACCAGACCGACAACGATGTGAACAACCTGAAAAAGATCGGGAACTTTAACCACAAATTCCTGATGGGCGTTCAACCCTCCATCACGTACAAAAATATAACGTTGTTCGCCAATGTCGACTGGCGTCTTGGCGGGTCTTTCTACTCCAACACGATGATGTTCCTGGGCAACAATGGCCAGCTGGAAAAAACCCTGACCGGAGAAAGCTACGATCCGAGCAAAAGCCTGGTCGATCAGATTAAAGCCAATCCGGACAAATACCTGGGTAGCTGGGTAGGCGGCCGCAATGCCGAATACCACGGTTTTGCCTGGCCCGAAGGCAGTGTGGAAGCCAGCCGCAGGGTGCAGGATGCCAGTCTGAACCCCGGCGTTCTGGCCACAAAAGATGCGAACGGCAATACGGTTTATACGGAAAACCTGGGCGGCCCCGGCAGCAAATGGCTGGACCCCTTCAGCGCCTTCCGCTACGCCAACCGTCCGTTTGCCGAAAAGAACATGTACAGTGCTACCTACGTGAAAGTGCGGGAAGTTTCGATCACCTACCGCCTGCCTAAACCCTTCGTCAATCGGCTGCATTTGCAGAATGCCTCGGTCGGCTTCGTGGCCAGCAACATCTTCATGTGGACCCGGGCCGGAATCAAGGGGCTCGATCCCGAACGGGCTTTCCGGCCAAACGGTGTGGGATGGACGCAAGGAGTGGAGTATTACAACGTACTGCCTTTCACGGGTTCGTTCGGTATGAAATTGAATGTCGACTTTTAATTGGAAGTGAAGATGAAAACGATAAAAGCATTGAGAATTCCCCTGCTTGCCATGATGGTTCTGTGGCTATCCGCCTGTCAGGAACTAACCGATATCAACAAGAATCCCAACAGTCCGGAAAATGTATCTTCCAACTACGTCCTCACCTATTCGCTGGTCAATAGCGGAAAGCTAGTCTTCGGGCTGGGCAAGAACAGTTCCAAAATCGCTGCGGCCATGCAGTACATGCAGGCAGGTACGAACGAAGGGGCCGCCGAGACGAACCAATATGCCTGGGGGCAGGAAAACTGGGCAAGCTACTACGATATCCTGCGGAACGTACAGATCATTTATGACAATGGCGTGCGGGATGACAACAAACTGTTCCAGGGAATTGCGCTGACCATGAAATCCATGCTTTTCGGGTTGCTGACCGACCTCTATGGCGACATCCCTTACAGCGAAGCCCTGAAGGCCAGTACCGGGTCATTTTTTCCAAAATATGATAGCCAGGCCGATGTCTACAAGGGTATTCTGACCGACTTGAAAAAGGCGAACGAGTTGATGCAAAATCTGACGGCCAAGGATGTGGTGAGCGCCACGTCCGATGTGATGTACAAGGGCGATGCGGCCAAATGGAAAAAGTTTGCCAATTCGTTGCGGCTGCGTTACGCCCTTCGCCTGGCGGATAAAAAGGCGGAAATGGCCGCATTGGGGATCAATCTTGAAACCGAGTTCAAGGAAGCAGCCGCCGGTGCCTTCACCAGCAAGGCCGACGACGCAACCCTGGCTTTTCTGGGTACCAACTCCGATAACGCCCAACCCGGTGGCCCGCTGGCATCGGCCACGTTCAACTGGCTGACCAAACCGGCCAAACCACTCGTCGACAAGTTGCTTCAGCTGAAAGATCCGAGGTTGCAGCGGTGGGCCAATCCGGTGCGCCGAAAATGGGATGCCAACGTGACCCAGGCCACCACCAAAACGGTTACGAACCTGTTTGGCGAAACGTATTCCGTGGTCTATGTACCGAGCGTGGCCTCCAGTGCCGACACGAACCTTTACGTAGGTTTGCCGGTCGGGCTTCCCATTACGCAGGGCATCGTCTACAACAAAGGAAATGATGTGTCGGTCTATCCCAACGAACAGAATCCCTACATTTCGTTCATTCATGACCGTTACCGTAAAAATACCGACCCGTACGTGGCGATGAATTTCATGAACTACCCCGAGGTTGAGTTTATTCTGGCGGAAGCCGCCTTGTTGGGTGGATTCGGGGCTACTGACGCGGAAGGCCATTACAAAAAAGCGGTCCAGGCTTCCATGGACAAAGAAGGGGCGCTAACCGCCACCGGCTTCAACTTCGAAACGTATTATGCGCAACCAGGGGTGAGCTACGCCAGCGCGGGCAACAAACAGGAGCGGATTCTGGAGCAGAAATGGATCTCCTCCTGGTTCAGCATCCAATCCTGGTTCGACTGGAGACGGACGGGCTATCCCGCCCTCAAAACCGGTCCGGTGGCCCAGTTCGGCGCGGCTCTGCCCATCCGGTACATGTATCCGACGCCCAATCTGGATCCCAAATACATCGCGAATTACAATGAGGCCGTAAGCAGACTGGCCAGCACTAATTTTATTCCTGCCGGCCAGAGCAAGGATCACCACTATGCCAAAATGTGGCTGGTGCAGGGAACATCAAAACCCTGGTAGGTTTCTGGTTTTGAAACCGGGCAGTCGGGATGCGGACGCCGACTGCCCGGTTTTTTTGAATGAGTGTGCGTCCGAAAACCGTGTAAATACAACCTGAAAAATATAGCCTGATTTCGTATGCCTTTATCTGATCAATCAACACCCCTGACCCTTAAACAAAAACTGCAAAACGGACAAAATGTATACGGCACCTGCCTGACATCCTCCTCGCCGATGTGGCCGAACGCCCTGGCGCGGGCGGGTCTGGATTTCGTTTTTTTAGACACCGAGCACATTCCGCTGGATCGGGCCGAACTGGCGCGGCTCTCGCAGATCTTTCGGGCCCTGAACATTACGCCGATTGTTCGCATTCCAAAACCGGACCCCTATCTGGTTTGCCAGGTGATCGACGGCGGTGCCCTTGGCGTCATTGTGCCGTACATTGAAACCCTGGAACAGATTTATGAACTGGTGGGGGCTACCAAATTCCGCCCCTTGAAAGGCGAACGGCTGCTGAACTATTTGACGGGACAGGACGAAATGCCCGCGGAGCTAAAAACATACATCGAGCAATTCAATTCAAAAAACATCTGCATTGCCAACATTGAAAGCATGCCCGCGCTGGAACGCCTGGACGAGCTATTATCGGTTCCCGGTCTGGATGCGGTTTTTATTGGCCCCCACGATTTGTCCGTTAGCATGGGATTGCCCGAACAATACGATCATCCGGATTTTGAAGAAGCCGTCCGGCAGATTATTCGCACGTCCCGGCAAAAAGGTCTGGCGGTGGGAATCCACTTTTCGCTCGAACCGGAACGCCAGCTGAAGTGGGTGAAAGAGGGTGTGAATCTGGTCATTCATAGTTCCGATATTGCCCTGTTCACCCAGCGACTTACGCATGATATTACCCTCATCAAAGAAGCCGTTGGCGAACAGGCGGTTCCCGCAGCAGCGTATGAAGCTCCGGTTATTTAACCCTTTACCGTCGTTGAAAACGGAGCGGTCAATCTTGCCAATCATGCCAAAAAACAGTATTTTTTTTCTTATTGCCTTTCTACGTCTGATAACTACGGAAAGCTTCGGTCAGTCGATCGATCTCTCCCGGGCACAGGTGGTTTGTTCGGTCACCGATAAAAAAATACTCCGCCGAAGTCTGGAGATTTTGCAGCAGGAAGTTCAAAAAAGAAGCGGTATCAAGTGGGTAGTCACCAGGAAAGCAACGGCTAAAACGCCGGTTATTTACCTCACCCTTGATTCGGACCTGTCGGCCTTACCAACCGCTTTGCGGCAAGAGCTTAACCGAATGCCGGCGCTTAAAAGCGAGGGATTTAAGCTCCTGACGGTGGATAATTCGAACACGGTTGTGGTGGCGGGGAACGATGCGCGGGGGATTTTATACGGAATTGGCCGGTTCCTGCGCAAGCTGGAAATGCAGCCGGGAATGATCGCGGTGCCAGCGGGTCTTTCAATCGCCACCAGCCCGGCGTATCCGGTGCGGGGTCATCAGCTGGGCTATCGACCCAAAACCAACGCGTATGATGCTTTTACGGTGGCGCAGTTCGACCAGTACATTCGCGATCTGGCCCTGTTTGGGGCCAACAGCATCGAAATTATGCCGCCCCGGACCGACGACGATTTTACCAGTCCGCACATGAAATTGCCCGCCATCCAGATGATTGCCGAACAGGCGCGCATTTGCAACGAGTACGGTCTGGATGTCTGGATGTGGTATCCGAATTTGGGCAAGAACTACACGCATCCCGACTCCATTGCCAGGGAAATCAAGGAACGGCACGAGGTATTTGCGGCTGTTTCCCGGCTGGATAATGTGTTCGTTCCCGCCGGCGATCCCGGCGATCTGGAACCCGATGTGTTGTTTGCGTGGCTCGAAAAAATGGCGATAGTGCTGCACGAGCACCATCCCAAAGCGAAAATATGGGTTTCGCCCCAGGTTTTTAAACCAACCAAAGAATGGTACGACGTGTTTTATAGCTACGTCAACCGGGACTATCCGTGGTTTGGCGGGGTGGTTTTCGGCCCGTGGATCAAAATGCCGGTGGCCGAAATCCGGAAACGCATCAAACCGTCCATTCCCATCCGGCATTACCCGGACATTACCCATACCTACAGTTCGCAATACCCCGTACCACACTGGGATCTGGCGTATGCCATGGCGCTGGGTCGTGAGCCTATCAACCCCCGGCCGCATGACGAAAAAAAAATTCACAATGCGCTGGATGAGTATGCGGTAGGGAGCATCAGTTATTCGGAAGGCACGAATGACGATGTGAATAAGTTCGTGTGGAGCGATCAGGACTGGAACCCCGAAACCCCCGTTATTGAAACCCTGCGTGACTATGCCCGGCTTTTTATCGGTAGCGCGTATGGCGAGTCCTTTGCGCAGAATCTGGTGGCGCTGGAGCAGAACTGGCGCGGGCCGATCCTGAGCAACGGCCAGGTGGCCCGAACACTGCTGCAATGGCAACAACTGGAAAAAACCGTTCCTTTGCCGGTTTTGCAAAATGCCCGTTTTCAAATGGGCCTGATCCGGGCCTATTTCGATGCCTACACGCAACGGCGGCTGTTGTACGAAACCGAACTGGAGGAAAAAGCCCGGGATCTGCTGGGGCGGGCCCAAACGGAGGGTTCTCTAGCGGCTATGAAACAGGCAACCCACCTGCTGGAAAAAGCCTGGGCCGAACCGATTCTTCCCGAATACCGGCAAAAATGTTTTGCCCTGGCGGATTCACTCTACAAAAGCATTGGCGCTCAGCTTACCATCAAAAAGCACGGCGCGATGGCAGGTCGGGGTAATTTTATCGACAACATCGCCCTTCCGCTCAATGATGCTCCGTGGCTGCTGAACCAGTTTTCGCAGATCGAAAAGCTGGGCAGCGAGCCGGAACGACTGAAGCAGATCGACGCCCTGTTACACCGAACCGACCCGGGGCCGGGCGGCTTTTACGATCATTTTGGCGCTCCGGAAAGCTGGTATCGCGTGGTTCCGGGTCTGCCCTGGGAGCAGGATCCCGGCAGTTTGCGCTCGCCCAGAACGAGCTTCGGCGTCGGCCTGGTGGGCGAACAATGGGTGGGCGAGCTGAAAGCTACCGGTTTTAAGGGGCAGGTGACGCCAAAAGCCTGGATGAAACAGGCAAAAACCCTGTACGATCAACCGTTAAAAATTGCGTATACCGATCTGGATCAAACCGCTTCCTACCGCATTCGGATTGCCTATACCGGGCGGTTTCATTCACGCGTGAAATTGCAAACGGATGATGGCCAGCTGGTCCACGATTATATTCTGACGGGCAAGCAACCGATTTACGAATTCGATGTTCCGAAAACCGCTTCGGCCGATGGAAAAATAACCTTTGTCTGGTCGTGTGATGAAGGCGAACGGGGTGCCCAGGTCACGGAAATCTGGCTGATCAGAAAATAAGAAGCTGTTTACAGGAAGGCTGGCGTTGGAGAAATGGCAAAAACGAATAAATGAACAGGAAACGAGTAAATCCGTTATAGGAACGGTGTTATTTTCTATCGATCCCTGTTCTCTCTGACGTGATGGTGAATCCGGTGCAAATTGGAACCTGCGGCTTTGGTCGCCCGAAAACCGAATACGCCCAGCGTCTTTCCTGCGTAGAAGTGCAACAGACCTTTTATCAGCCGCCCCGGCTGGCTACGCTGGAAAACTGGCGCAGGCAAGTGCCCGCCGAATTTGAGTTTACCCTCAAAGCCTGGCAGTTGATTACCCACGAAGCCCGAAGCCCTACGTATAAGCGACTGAAAAAGGAACTTTCCGAAGCAGAACGGCAGCAGGCCGGTTCTTTCAAGGCTACGGAGGTGGTGGAGGAAGCCTGGCAGGTTACGCTGGCTTGTGCGAAAGCGCTGGAAGCGAAAACCGTGCTGTTTCAGTGCCCGGCCAGTTTCCGGCCGACGCGGGAGAACATCGCGAATCTGGAACGCTTCTTTTCCCAAATCGATCGCCGGCAACTCAACCTGGGCTGGGAGCCGCGTGGTGCGTGGGACCGGGAGGTGGTGGAAGGGCTTTGTACCGACCTGAATTTGTGGCACGTCGTTGATCCGTTCGTGACCAGCACCGTTACCCCGGAACAGGCTTATTTTCGACTCCACGGACGCCGGGGCTGGCGGTATCAGTACGAAGAACAGGAATTGAGGGAGTTGATGGAACTCCTGCCCGAAAGCCGGAATGCCTACGTTTTTTTCAACAATGTGCACATGTTGGAAGACGCCCTGCTTTTCCAGAAAATCCTTGGCCACCCAACAGATGCAGCCGAAATCGAAGGGTGAAACCATCGCCGGGGTTTCCGTATAAACCGCCCCGGTATTTTTCCGTACGCGGTTTCTTTTAAACCTAATTTATAATAATTTCAAGACTTCTCCCCACCGTTTCAGCGTGATCGTTATTTAGCAAACCCGGCGACAACCTTTATGAAACATCCTCGTTTTTCAGCCGCGCTCAGACACAACCGACGCGCCTTTATGAAAAAACAGCTTATGTACGGTCTGGGAGCCCTCGCCACCACCAGCCCCCTGTCGATACCAGGCGGTGAGGAGTCGTTGAAACCGGGCACGCTCTCGCCTGACACCTTACGAAAACAGTATCTGGCCTGTCTGGGCGGGCCATTTCCCAAAGCCATGCCATTGCTTCCGAACCTGCGGGAAACGATTGTGAAAGAAGGCTACCGAATTGAATCTGTAACCTACGAAGTGACGGCAAACGAACGCGTTCCGGCCCTGGTGCTGATTCCGGATTCGGTGACACCCCAGCGCCCGGCACCCGGTATTGCCGTCTGGCATCAGCACAACGGGGAGTATCACCTGGGGAAATCGGAACCGGCCGGGTTAGCCGGAAATCCCATGCACCACACCGCCGTTGCCCTGGTTCGGGAAGGCTACGTCGTGCTTTGCCCCGATGCGGTCTGTTTTGAAGAACGGCAGGACTCAACGGGCCGACTGAAAAAGGGCGACTATGAACGCTTCGAGTTTCTGCGCCAGGTGGTGCGGGGTCGCAGCATGGCCTGGCAAAACGTACTGGAAATGCGTCGTGCGGTCGATTATTTGTGTTCCCGTCCGGAGGTCATTGCCAGTCAGATCGGTTGCTACGGCCATTCGATGGGCTCCACCCACGCCTGGCTCGTGGGTCCGCTGGAAAACCGGTTGAAGTGTCTGGTCGGGAATTGTTGTCTGCCCACCTATGCAGCCATTGAAAACGAGCATCTGTTGCATTGTTTTCCCAACTTTGTTCCTGGCTGGGCTCAATTTGGCGACACGCCCGACATTGCCGCACTCATTGCTCCGCGGGCGCTCCACCTGAACTTTGGCGAACTGGATTCGGGTTCTCCGATTGAATTCGTGCGCGGGGGTCTCCGGCGAATCGCGGAGGCTTATCAGAAAGCGGGCGCATCCGAAAATTTCACCTCGTTCATTGAATCGGGTCAAGGGCACGTCTTAACGGACGCCATGTGGCAGCAGGTAAAAGCCACGTTCTCCCGGCACCTTTCCCGATCAAAAGGCTAGTCGTTTTATGCGGTTGAAAGCCCTTTTTTGCACCCGAAACAGTTGATCGGTCTAAAATGCGGTTTCAAACCAAAAATATATCGCCAGATAATAAATTATCGCTATTTTCTTTCCACCAACAACTTACCTTGCAGCTCTTGTGATTGATGCCCTTTTTCTTCATTCCATTACAGTAATTTACTCTAACACAATCTACTTATGATTACCACACGCTCTACAGTTCAGTACTTGCTGACCCTTTTGGTCGTTGGCACCGGCCTTTTTGTCACCAACAGTTGTGGTACGCTGGAAGACCACAAGGTGCCCGACCCGGCAGGCTTTACCGCCGAACTTTTTTACGGAAGTCTTCCCAGTTCGCGCAGCACGGGTGAGAACCTGAAAAGCCCCATCGGATTAACGGTTGGAAAGGGCGAAGTGCTGTTTGTTACCGAGAACGGAACGGGCGCTAACGATGGCATGGTCTCGGCCATTACACCAGGTGGTGTAAAATACCCGGTTATTACCGGTTTGCACTCGTCCACGGGTGTTGAAGGAAGTCCGGAAGGCCTGGCGCATTTAAAGTACAAAGATGGCTGGCTGTATATTCTGCAAGGCGTTGATGGCATCCTGTACACGTATGATGTATCGGGTTTTGTTCCGGGCGTTACACCCGCAGTAAATGCCAGCGTATTGGGCGCAGGCGAAAACATTGGAGCTTTTGTTAAAATGCAGGGCTATAAGACTCCGGCTGAAACCGATCCGTATAATCTTACGTTTGGACCAGACGGTGATTTATTTATCGCCGATGCCGCCGGCAATGCCATTGTTCGCCGGAACAAGATGACGAAAACCCTTTCTATTTATGCCACGATTCCTTCGTATCCAGGCCCGCCCGTAATCGATGCCGTACCGACCGGTATCGTCTACGATGGCACCAATTTCTACGTCAGTACCCTCAGCGGATTTCCATTTCCGTCCGGCGTAGCGAAAATCTTTAAAATAACGCCAAACGGGGCCACCGGTACCGTTTCGGAATATAAATCGGGCTTTACAGGGATGACGGATCTGGTCTTGACGCCGGGTGGCAAGCTCATTGCCACCGAGTTTGGATTCTCGGGTATGGGGCGTATCGCAAATGAAAGCGCAGTAACCCTGCCGTTAGATCCGGCTTTACCGGTCATTACCCCAATCGACATTGAACTAAGTAACGCCAATGCCGACACGTATTATCTGCTTTGCTATGGTACAGGTGTCATTTACAAGCTGAAAGGAAAAGGCCTGTAAATCATCCGAAAGTAAAGCGGTATTGTATCAATGACAAAGGCTCCCATCCGGAGCCTTTGTCATTATAAGTAGCTACTTGCCGCCGGGTCAAAACGTCAGCAGCACCCCGGCTGATGCGTAATTGATCCAGGTAAAGGTGTAAACTTCATCCGAATCGGCCCCGCCTTCAACGACCCGATAGCCCAGTTTGAAACCCAGTTTGGGGCTAACCTGATAAGCGGCTCCTAAAAAAATATCCTCGGCCCGGCCCACCTTCGCCCCCAGCGCATCGCCTTCCAGCAGCACACGCCACCGGTCGCCGGGCCTGTAAGCCACGTAAAAATTCAGCAACGGCACAAAACCGACATTATCGAAATCGGCCTGACGCCCTTCGCCTTCGAACCGCGTGTTGGCATCCCGGATCTTGGCCGTAAATCCCGCTCCCACCCGCCAGCGTTCCCGCACGACGAAATCGTAACGGTACGTTAGCCGGTACGAATTGAACTTGTAATACGCCGTGGTGGGCTGGCTGGCCGGAAACAGGACATTGTTAAAATTGATATCCTGGTTGAACCGGCCCTGAAAACGGACCGTCAGCGGGGCATACAAAGCCGAGATGGTGTGGCGATTGGCGATGGTATACCCGAGCCGGGCGCGGTAAAATACCTGAGGATCAGCGCGCAACTGCTTCGACAGATCAACGAGCGTACCGCCCTGATTGGGAATCCGAACCTCGGTGTAGGCTGTTCCGAGAACAAGCCCCGATTCGAGATCGAGCCGTAACTGGGCCTGCGAAGGTAGCGCGATCAAAAGCAACAGAACCGCCGTAATCGCCCGCGAAAAAGAAATAAAGTTCATAACGTGCTGGATGTGGACACAGGATAAACCCGTTCCGGCACAAATGGTTTTATCACGCCAGGCGTTCCCGGGTTTACCGGAAAGCGGCCCCGTTTCGGTTCAATGCCACACCAACGATGCGGGAAGCCGCCCGAACGCCAATGGTAAATCCAAAAAAAGGACCGAACGCCAACCCCGCCGGGAAACTACTGAAATACAAGCCGGGTACGTTACTCTGAAAGTCGTTGTCCAGGAGCGGAAAACCGGTATCAACGGCCAATTCGGCCAATAGGGAATCACACAGAAAAGGCAGCCGCCGAATGTCGACCTGATAGCCCGTTGCGGCAATAACCTCATCCACAGCCAGTTCGTCGCCCGAATCCAACGTTACTCGTAAGCCATCGGGTAATTCGGTTACCTGGGTCAACTGCGTTCGGGGATGAAGATGCACTTGCGGCCGAAAAATCCGGTCGGCGAGCCATGGTTCCAGCTTCAACCGGCCTTCCGTCCAGAGATTCGCACGGTGGGCGTCCCTTTCTTCGGCCGACAGGTTGCGAAACCAGCCGGGCTGATCGACCATGCCGTCGACGAGGGTTTCCACCCACGACCAATCCGACGGAATGAACCGGGGCGTATCGTGCCGGTAG
The DNA here is from genome assembly GCF_003858645.1 of Larkinella knui. Lineage (GTDB taxonomy): Bacteria > Bacteroidota > Bacteroidia > Cytophagales > Spirosomataceae > Larkinella > Larkinella knui. The sequence continues at coordinate 513,058 of NZ_RQJP01000002.1, forward strand.
CAAAGATCGATGCGGCTGGCACCGGCTTCGCGTAACAAAGCCGCCCACTCGAACGCACTCTGGCGACCGCCCACGATCAATACGCGTTTGCCCTGATAATCAGCCATATTCACGGCATCGCGGGTGTGTTGAATCCGGTTGGCAGGAATCAAATCGGACAAAGTAAGTGGAATATGGCTGTACGAATAAAAACCGGTGGCAATTACCACCTGCCGGGCCTGCACGGTCGAGCCGTCGTCCAGCACGGCCCGGAAATGGTCGTTGTCCCGACTCAGTTGGGTCACATACGCGGCCTGAACCGGAATTTCTGCCTGCTCAATAAACCAGTCGGTATACGCCAGATACAATTCCCGCGACAGCGGTTCGGCCAGATCGGGCGATTCGCCCCGCCCGGCTAGAAACCGTTCAATGGTCCACTGCCCGTCCGGGTCAAGGTGCCAATTGACTCCCGAGCGCAACAGCATGCCCGCAGGCATATGGCGCTTCCAGAACTCCATGGGGTGTCCAACTACTCGAAAGTCGTGCTGCCGTTTTCGAAGATAAGCAGCCAGTCCCAGGCCAAACGGCCCGGCACCAATGATCAGGTTTTCAGAATATTGGCTCATGCCAAGGGTTGCATTTAGGTGGTTGGAATAGTCAGCGTGTCAGACGGTATAGCAGCAAAGCCGCCCGTTGAATCAGGAAAGGATACTGTTTCAGATTAATGTCTTCTTCGATGCTGTGCGCCCCTTTTCCCGAAGCGCCGAGCCCGTCTAAACAGGGCAGAAACTCCGCCACATACGAAATGTCGCCCGCGCCCCGCGACCCCGGATCACCCGCTTTCACCGGTCCAAGCCCCATATCCCGGCTGATCTGATCCACTACTTTTCGCAGGTTTTCGTTCTTTTCGGAAGGCTCCATTGCCGGAATTCCGTCCTGAAATGCAATGGTGGCTTTGGTCAGTGGCAGGCTTTTTTCCACGATTTCGCGCATCCGCGTTCGGGCACTTTCTTTCTGCTTTTCCGAGATAAACCGCAGATCGCCTTTCACCAGCGCCGAGGGTGCGACGATGTTGGTTTTACCGGTGGTTTCGCCTTTGGCGGTTTTGTTGTCGTAGTGCACATCGGAACCGCCAAGGATCAGGCCGGGATTGAACGTCAGGTATTGTTCCTGACCCAAGGTCCGCCGAAATTCATTCAGAATCCGGGCGGTTTCAAAAATGGCCCCGTAACCGAGATCACTAAAAATCCGGGACGAATGGCCCGTTCGGGCCGCTACGGTAAGCGTCCAGCTACTCGACCCCCGCCTTCCGGTGGTCACCTGGTTCAGTCCCTGAGCCCCTTCAAAAGCCAGGGCGATATCACATTTTTTGGCCCGTTCGATGAAATCCCGGCGGCTTTCGGGGCCGCCACTGCTTTCTTCGTCGCCGGTAAAATAAGCGGTAATGGACACGTCATCCAGCAAACCGTGCGCCTGCAAGGCTTTCAAAGCGGCCAGAATGAGCACATTACCGCCTTTGATATCGTTCGATCCCTGGCCCGTAGCCGTCGAATCGTTCACACGGGTAAACGGGTCAAACGGAAGGCTCTTTTCAAAAACCGTATCCAGATGGCCGATCAGAAACAGCTTTTTGCCGCGTTTTCCCTGGCGGGTTGCCACCAGATGTCCGGCCCGGTTGAGTGAATCCGGGAGGGTTATCCACTCGGTTTTAAAACCCAGTTTATCAAATTCAGCGGCCAGCAGGTTACCGTTTTCCCGGACCCCCGCCAGATTGAGCGTTCCGCTGTTGATGTTGACGAGTTTTTCCAGAAACGTTTCGGTTTCCGGTTGAAGTTGTCGAACCGTTGACAGTACTTTTTTTTCGATCGGGGCCAGCGACTGACCGTAGGCATACGGTGTAAATACCGCCAGGAGGAAGGCAAAAAGGAAAGGGTTAGGCATAGCGGGATGAATCATCAAATCATTTTCAAAGTAAGAAGCTTTGGTATGAAAAACTTCTTTTTTGGAAAAGATCTGACAAAAAACTGCTTGGTTCCCGACGAGAATGGTTTCCTTTTTATTGTGAACTGCCTACCGGCTGGCGCGTACGAGTAACCCGCTGGTTCGCAACCGATTGCCCGGCTTGCCGTCCCAGTTTTTTCAGCATCGTAACGTGAGAGCCCAGCGCATCGATCAACGATTTTTTCTGGTAATACGGAAGTCCGAATTCTTTGGAGGTAGCCCGAACGATGGGCGCAATGGCGGGATAATGAACGTGGCTGATCGACGGAAACAAATGGTGTTCGATCTGATAATTCAAACCGCCGACGCACCAGGACAATACCGGGTGAACCGAAAAATTAGCCGTACTTTCCAGTTGGTGAATGGCCCAGGCATTTTCGATATTTCCCTGGTCGTTCCGAACCGGAGAATGGACTTCTTCGATGATGTGGGCCAGCTGAAAAATGACGCTCAAGACGAATCCCGCAACAAAATTCATCAACAGAAAACCAAGCGCCCACTGCCCGAAGGTTATATCAGTCAGCAGGAACGGCAACACCCCGACAAAGAACACATACAGCAATTTACTCAGGACCAAAATACCGATTTCGTACGTTGCGAAGGGCTTGGTCAACTTACTTTTGGCCTTCCGGTTGAACTCACCGACCTGTCTGAAATCCTTCACCAGAAACGAGAACGTCATCAGTCCATACAGTATAAAGGCGTACCAGTGCTGATACCGGTGCATCTTTTGCAGCCGTTGCTGGTCGCAAAGCCGCAGAAATGGTTTGCCGGTAATGTCGCTGTCCAACTGGTCGATGTTGGTGTAGGTATGGTGGAGGGTGTTGTGCTGAACTTTCCAGTTGTAGACATTGCCGCCCAGTAAATACAGGCTGCCGCTGAACAGATTGTTGACCCAGGAGGAGGTTGAAAACGAGCCGTGGTTGGCGTCGTGCATCACCGACATACCCACGCCGGCAATACCGATTCCCATCACCCCCGCCATCACCAGCATGGCCCAGGCCGGAAATAAATTGGTCAGAATCAATCCATACGGAACCAGATACAGGCTCAGCATAAAGATGGCCTTGCCAACCATCGGCGAGCCCCCGGATTTGCTAATTTCGTTTTCCTGAAAGTACTGCTCAATTCTTGTGCGGAGTACCGGAAAAAAAGTAGACTTGTCTTTGTTTAGAAACTTTACGTTTGTAGTCGTCATAGTTCACTTTCTGGGTTACTAAATACCTGTCAACCGATGATTTTCTGACGACTGTAACGTACCCTTGATTCTAAATTGTGCTTACTTGTACAATGTATAACCTATAACGTTGAAAACCGTATTTTATACTGTGTCTATTAAATATATATATTAATAGATCTTGGAAAAGTAGAACAGCAGGGGTATAAATAGGACGGTATCCCGCCAAATACCGTCAAACGGGCGTATTAATTTTCTGTTATTTCTCGACAAGGGCTCTTTCCGGGGGCCTCAACAATCGGCAGGGTTCGTTCGCTTTGGCCTTGCATTCCCGGCTTTCCGGCTCTCGATTTAAAATACCGGCAACATGAAGATTAGTAAAATCGCTCATTATTCGGGTAAAAAGAATGTCATCTTAAACTATTTGCTTAACCTTTGTAATCGGTATCGAATGCAACTTGTGAATAACCGCTTTGCGACGAAAGTGCGGCTTCCCGTTGCCGTGTTCTGGGGATGAAAAGATTGACCACTGAGAAAAATGGAAACATTAGTATGCACTACGCCCGGCCAGTTTGAATACCGGTCCGGCCAAAAACCGGAGCTGACTTCGGATCACGCCATTCTAAAGATTAAACGAATCGGCATTTGCGGAACCGATCTGCACGCTTTTGAAGGCACCCAGCCCTTTTTTGAATACCCCCGCATTCTGGGTCATGAACTGGCAGGCGAGCTGGTCGATTTCGACAATGCGCCCGGTTTTTCAAAAGGCGAACAGCTTACATTCATGCCGTATTTCTACTGCGGAAAATGTGTGGCCTGCCGGATGGGCAAGACCAATTGCTGCGCTCAGCTGCGGGTTTCGGGCGTTCATATGGATGGAGGCATGGTCGAATACCTGCGGGTTCCGTCCTACTCGCTGATTCACGGCGACGGCTTGAGCCTGGACGAACTGGCCCTGGCCGAACCGCTTTCCATTGGAGCCCACGGGATTCGGCGGGCGGAGGTTCAACCCGGCGAATTTGTGCTGGTGGTGGGTGCCGGTCCCATTGGTCTGGGCGTGATGGAATTTGCCCGTATTGCCGGCGGAAACGTCATTGCGATGGATGTTAACGAATCCCGGCTGGCCTTTTGCCGCGCGAAATTACGCGTGCCGTACACGATCAATGCGCGTTCGACCGACGTAGCGGAACAGCTCCGCGCCATCACCAATGGCGACATGCCGACGGTCATTATCGACGCAACCGGTAATCAGACCGCCATCAACAACGCTTTTCAGTATATGGCCCACGGAGGACGGTATGTGCTGGTGGGTTTACAGCGTGGGGAGGTTTCGTTGAGTCATCCGGAATTTCACAAGCGCGAAGCCACCCTGATGAGCAGCCGAAACGCTACCCGGCCGGATTTTGAACACGTGCTGAACAGTCTGAAAAAAGGATTGATCGATCCGGTTACGTACATTACGCACCGCGTGCAATTTGGTCAGGTGAAAGACCATTTTGCCAGTTGGCTCAACCCCGCCAACGGCGTCATTAAAGCGATGGTTGAGCTATAACCGGTCCTGCCGGTTTTTTCAGCGACTGCCAGCTATTTCCGTTTGTCACCACTTGTTCAGCAAGAGTGGCCTGTTATTTATTCAGACTCACCTTTCAGCACCCGACTTCCCTACTTTTACGGCGTTAATCAGCACACCATTTACCTGTGAACGCCATGAAGAAATTTACCTTTGCCATTTTAGTACTCGCTTGCTGCCTTAGTTTGTGCCCGGTTCGGGCACAACCGCTTTCCCTGAAAAGCTTTTCCGGCGGAATAACCGAAATCGTCAACCTGAACGGCACGCTAATCTTTAGTGCCAGCGACGGCAGCAGTGGCCTGGAGCTTTGGAAAAGCGACGGCACCGCCGGTGGTACGGTTTTGCTGAAAGACATCAACCCCGGCGCGGCCAGTTCCTCCCCGGCCCGCCTGACGGTGGTTAACAATACTGTATTTTTTGCGGCCAACAACGGCACCACCGGCGTTGAACTCTGGAAAACCGATGGAACAGCCGCCGGTACGGTTTTGGTGAAAGACATTCGGCCCGGCGGTTACGACTCCATGCCGGTCTGGATGACCCCTGTCAACGGCACACTCTTTTTCCGGGCCGACAACGGCACCCACGGTACCGAACTCTGGAAAAGCAACGGGACCGAAGCCGGAACGGTAATGGTGAGAGATATCAACTACGGTTCGGCCAACGGCGATCCGCAACACCTCACCAACGTCAATGGTACCCTGTTTTTCAAAGCCACCAGCAGCAGCTTCGGCAACGAACTCTGGAAAACCGACGGAACCGCCCTCGGAACCGTGCAGGTCAAAGACATCAATGTGGGGGCCAATGGGTCAAATATGAACTACCTGACCAACGTCAACGGCATGTTGTATTTTACGGCAACCCTGACCGCCACCGGGAGCGAACCCTGGAAAAGCGACGGTACGGAAGCCGGAACCGTTATGATCAAAGATGTGAACCCCGGCTGGCCCTCCTCCGAGCCCTCCTTTTATACCTACCTGAACGGTACGGTTTGCTTCAAAGCTTCGGAGTATACCTACGGCACCGAACTCTGGAAAACAAATGGCACCTCCTATGGGACGTCACTCCTGAAAGACGTCCTTCCCGGACCGCCGGGGGAAGCCAACGGTGTACCCGGTTTTATGACGGTCATCAACAACCAGATTTTCTTTACCGCCAACACCGCCGGCATGGGCCGGGAACTCTGGAAAACCGACAACACCACCGCCGGAACGGTTCTGATCAGAGATATTAACCCCGGTCAGGAGTCTTCGGATGCGACAAATTTCACGGACATGGGGGGCGTTCTGTACATGACTGCCAAATCCGCAGCCACTGGCAATGAACTTTGGAAAAGCAACGGGACCGAAGCCGGCACCGTACTGGTTGCCGACGTCAACCCCGGTGCCGCCGACTCTGCGCCCTACGAGCTGACCCCGGTGAACGGTGTGCTATATTTTGCGGCCACGGGCTCCAACAACACCAAACAATTGTTCCGGCTGAACCCTTGTGTTAGCCCACCCGCCCCAAATCTGGCGTCGAACGGGCAAACGCAGGTCACGGTTACTCAAAATGCACCCGCCGTTGTGCTGACGGTTTCCAACTGCTCGGGTACGCTGACCTGGACCGGCCCTGGCAATGCCTCCGGAACGGGCAACATTACGGTTCCGACGTCTGTGACCGGCACCTTTGTCTATTCGGCGACCTGCAACGTCGGGGGCTGCATCAGTCCGGCGTCAAGTGCCACGGTCATCGTTCAACCTGCTGTCAACAACCCTGATCCGGGCAACCCCGGGCCGGTAACGGGCGATTTTGAAGGGTATCTCGACAAGGTGGAATGCAGCAGCATTCGCGGTTGGGTGTGGGATAAAAGCAAGCCCAATACCACCGTCAAGGTCGAATTTTTTGCCAACGGCATTTCCATCGGCACCATCGACGCCAACATTTTCCGGCAGGATCTCAAGGATGCGGGCAAAGGGAACGGGATCCATGCGTATAGCTTTCCGACCCCCCAAAGCCTGAAAAATAACCAGACGTATTCCATCAGTGCCAAAGTTTACAACAGCAATTACACGCTGAAGTGGGGTCCAAAAAATCTAACCTGCCCCAACGGAAGCCGGGTGGCGTCTGAATCGGCGGAAACCCAAAAACCGCTCGATGTGATCGTATTGGGCAATCCCATTCAGGGCGAGGAGGTTTCGATCGAGATACGGGGGGCTGAAGGGGAACCGTTGCGCCTGTTGTTGACTGACATTCAGGGTCGACTGGTGGCTGAACGCCAGGTTGAACAGGCTGCTGCCGTGGAACGCCAGCGGTTTTCGTTAACCAATACTGCGCCGGGCGTCCTGCTCCTCCGGGTTGCCAGCCTGCATCAGGCCCAAACAATTAAAGTATTGAAAGCGAATTAATTGACTACCCCAGATAAACCGAACGGTGGCTTCTACGACTGAAGGTAGAGGCCACCGTTTATCATAAAACCCGGTTTCACTGAGCCGCTTGCAACGCTTCCAGCGCCCCGGCCAGATACACCAGCGGGGCGTTCCAGTTGATGGCAATTTCGTTGGAAGCATACGAACAGGACGCATCGAGAAACATTTCATCCGCCGACGTCGCCGTGTAGCCTTCACACTTATCCTGTTTGGGCGCATTGCCGTTGGGTCCGCCTGATAACAAACCGGGCACGGGTGCTTCAATACCGTCGGCAACGGAAGGCCGGTGGTGCGGATTCATCACCGGCTTGTCGCCAAAACCGGTGACAAAGCAAAAACCAGTGGCGTTGCGGCCCAGTAGATAATCGAAATTGGTAAGCGCCTTGTGCAGGTATTTTTTATCGTTCGTCAAGCGATACGCCTGAATGAGTGCAATTCCCTGATTAGCCGCCACGGCACTGCTGCCCCAGATATAATCCCGCGCCGATTGGCCCATCACGGTTTGGTACGCCTGTTTATCAACATTCTGAATCAATTCATCAGCAAAACCGGTCAGCTGTTTTTTCAGTTTCGGAAAGTCTTTTTGGCCCCGTGGCGTCAGGCTTTTTTCGAACCGGGCGAGAGTATAGTAGCCCAGCAACCGAACCTGCGCCCAGGACGGAAGCGGCATTTTATCATCCGGAAACAAGTTTACTGCCGTATAATAGGCATCGTTCCTGGTGGTTACGTACAATTCAGCCGCGGCCCAGATCCACTCGTCGCTGGCATCGCGGTCGCCGTATTCGCCGGTGACGACATCCGGATCCATTTTTTCATTCAGCTCATTTTGCCGATACAACTGATCCGGGTTTTTCTGCGCCCATTCCCACGCCCGAACGGCCGCCGTCACGCAGGAATCCGACAAACCCGGCAAGTCCCGGCTGAACGACTTGAAAACCCGCCCGGCCTGCGCCATCACAGCCGCAAAATCAAGGGCCGCCGTGACACTTTTCTGAACGACATACCGCTCCTTGTTCGCTTTATCCGGCATCACCATCCCGTCGAACCGGGCGTTGGTCAGTTTGTGATACACCCCGCCGTCGGCCGGGTCCTGCATGGTGAGCATCCAGCGCAGATTCCAGAGCGATTCGTCCAGAACGTCCGGGATTTTATTACCGCTTTCGGGAATATTGGTTTTAAATGCCTGGCAAAATTGCGGGAAGTCTTCGTACAACGACAGCAGCGTTCCCGTCGTGATGCCTGAATTGACGATGTATTTGTTGTAGTCTCCGGCATCGTACCAGCCCCCCGGCGACGACAAAACCGTACCTGCCGGACGACTGTCCGAAACGGCCGACGGGTGCACCAGCACGTGCGTATCTTCCTTTATATGGCCCGCCGGACGACTCCATGCCCCGGCGTATTTGGCGGGCAAATCCACCGAAACGCGCTGATAATAAAACCCTTTCAGCGAACCGATCGCCACGGCGCGGTGGACATTTGTTTTGATTTCGAAAGGATAGGAATGCCCCAAACCGGGAATGACGACTACAAATGTTCCGGCGGTTTTCAGGGCCGAGAAATCGGCGGTCCGGGCGGTTTTGCCGGAAATCGCGTTCGGGCGGGCCTCACTGAGGGTTCCCTTAAAAACGGTTTTCTTTAAATCGGGCGTCGTTATCCGGAATTCGCCGGATGCGTCGCCGATCACGATGGCGATTTTGGCGGCATTGGGATAAAAGCCGATCTGGTTCAGGCGGATGTAGGTAGAAAGTGACTGGGCCTGGGTAAAAACAGGGTGCAGGGCCAGCGCAAAAACGAGCAAAATAAGCGTTCGGGCACGTGTAAAGAATCGCATTTGGCGTTAATTTTTCACCAAATTTACAACGATTTCACCCAGGGCGGGCTTTTCATTTACAATTCATTGCCGCCATTTTTAGTTGAGAAAGAAAACATCCTCACACCACCCCGACGTATTCTTTTAGATGAAACCGGAGCGTCCGCAGCGATTGGGTAATGTGGTACTCGACGGTGCGCTCGGGAATGCACAACGAGGCCGAAATCTGGCGAACGGACTGATTTTCCATCCGGTTCAGGCGAAATATTTGCCGGGTTTTGTCCGGCAGATGGGCAATTCCCAGCTCGATGGCTTTGCTTAGATCCTCGTAAGCCAGAAAATCCTCCGTCTCACAATCGTAATCAGTTAGGCCGGTATTCTTGAAATTTTCGTATTTCTGCCGGATTAACAGCGCTTTAATATGGTTCAGTATTTTATACTTGACCGCACCGAATAAATACTTCTCCAATTCATCGATCTGGATGGTTTCCCGCCGTTCCCACAAATCAACGAAAAGGTCCTGAATCAGTTCTTCGGCGTTTTCCTGCGAATACAATTTCTTGCGGGCTACCCTGAAAAGCGGTTGCCAGTATTTCCGGTAAATAGCCTGAAAAGCCTCATCGTCCCCCGTTTGAAGGAGCTTTACCAATGCGGCATCGCTTAAAACCGTGTATTCCATAAAAGATAGCTATTGTGGGTCTGCCAGGTCTTTCTTGAGGAACCGCTTCCCAAAAAAGAATAAAATTATATTCTAAGATTCCCATTTTAGACCTACACGCTATCCTGTACTTACCTGTGTTTACGTACCCGCTGAGAAATCAGGCGGAAACGACTACTTGGTTTAATACTATTTTGCCCGCCCTTATCTCCGGTCAGACCGGGACCAACCACTCATTAAGTTATTACAAAAGAAAGATCTTTTAGGATTAGCATCCCATTTTATATAAATATTCAACTATTTAACAGTACGATTTGCGGTTATACCGCCCCAGATTGACATAGGTATAAAGCCCATTTCTTTCCCCGAACAGAGTTCACCGGATTTGTAATTGAGAATGCAAACGAATCGCCAGGGATTTCTAGAACTGCTTCAACGCTACATCGATGGCACCTGCTCATTGGAGGAAAAACACATGATGGATTATTGGTATAGCTTATTAAACCGGGAACATGACGACAAAACCGGCACCGTACCCGAAAACCAGTTGGAGGACTTGCTCTGGACGAAAATTCAGCATCGGATCCAGCCTGAGAAAGAAATTGACAATCAGACGATCAACTTAAAATGGTGGCAGCATGACGACTAACGGAACGTTCCTCCACCCCTTTTTTCACTAAACCCACTCGCTATGTTGACGACACTTTACGTATGCTCCCGACATTAACCCGGCAGAGGGCAATCTAACCGGTCCCGGTTTGCACTTCTTCTCTGATTCTTATACCAATTCGGTTTGAGAATCAATCAGTTGCCAAAACCCTCAATCATTTCTTGTTCTAAAATTTCCAACAAAAAAGCAATGAAAAAACGCTTACTATTCCTACCCACATCGGGTATTTTCATTCGGGCGTCGCTCCTTCTGTGCCTGATTACGCTGGCCATGACGAGCCTGTATGCCAACGGGAATGCCCCCCTCGACCGGACAGTAACCGGAACGGTTAAAGATGAAAAAGGCGAAGGCCTGCCCGGTGTTAGTGTGGTGCTGAAGGGCACTACCCGAGGTACCTCATCCAGTGCCGATGGTACCTACCGACTGGATGTACCGGAAAGCAACGCAACGCTGGTTTTTTCCTTTGTCGGCTATCTATCGAAAGAAGTGACCGTCGGGAATCAAACCAGAATCGATGTCCAGCTGGCAGCCGACAACAAGGCCCTGGAAGAAGTGGTCGTCGTTGGGTATGGGTCGCAGCGGAAACAGGACATTACCTCCGCCGTGTCGGTCATCAACATGAAAGACATCGGTGAGCAGCCGTCCAACAACATGAATCAACTGTTGCAGGGACGGGCCGCGGGTGTGGTTGTAAAAACGAAAAGTGGGGCACCGGGCGGCACATTCGAGGTACGGGTCCGAGGTGTTGGGTCGCTGGGGGCCGGCAGCAATCCGCTGTATGTAATCGATGGTTTTGCGGTAGGCACGGACGTTGGTCAAAACCTGAACCCGAACGACATCGAAAGCATTTCCGTTTTGAAAGATGCCGCTTCAACGGCTATTTATGGTGCCAGAGGTTCGAATGGTGTGGTTTTGATTACGACCAAAAATGCCAAGGAAGGCAAAACAAACATCAATTTTTCGCTGGACCGCGGTATTCAGACTTTGCCATCCACCCGCCGGGTAAAAATGCTGAACGGGGTGGAATTCGCCCAGTTTAAGAAAGAAATCTACGAAGACCAGGTTCGTATTCTCCAGAAAAGAGAGCCAACCCTGGAAGAGGTTCCCATTGGTTTCCGTTATCCCGAACAGACCAAATACTCGACGGACTGGTACGGCCTGATTCTGAACAACAACGCTCCTTACACGGATGCCAACCTGACAATTTCTTCCGGTCAAGGGCCCCTTAAAGCACTGCTGTCGGCTGGCTATTACAAGGAAGATGGTGTTGTTAAGGAAACGAATTACGACCGGATATCGGTGCGTACCAACCTGGGCGGTCAAGTCAATAAGTTCATCAACGTTGGTTTGAACATCAACGGTACCTATACCCGGCAAAAGCTGGCGAATACGGATGGGCGGAGTGCGCTGTTGGGCGGAGCCTTGCTGATGGACCCACGGGATACCCCTTACAATCCGGACGGAAGCCTGAAACCGTATAGCAATGGCGTCGATGGCGTTTTCGGGTTTCCAAACCCACTCTACGTGCTGCAAAATGTGCTGCGCAGAAGAAGTATTGCCGACCTGTTGACCAATGCCTATGTCGAAGTTTCATTTTTGAAGAATTTCAAGTTCAGAACATCGGCGAACGTCAAATTAAATAACAATACTTTCAAGGAATATGTACCATCCACCATCGGTGCATCCGTTGCATCCGGTACGGCGGGCGCTCCTCCAAGGATTGCCACGGAAAACGATAACACCGCCGAACTGGTGAACTACTCCCTGGATCAGTTGCTTACGTATGTTCCCAAGATTGGCGATCAGCACAGCCTGGATTTCCTGGTGGGCTATACGGCTCAACAGGAGCGCGTGAGAGGGTTTACCGGAACCGGTAATACCTTTCCCGATGACCTGGTTCCCTTTCTGGGGGCGGCTTCCATCCGCTCTTCTACTTCCACCGAATTTGGCTGGGTCAACCTGGCGGCTCTGTCGCGGGTAAACTATTCTTACAAGGACAAATACCTGCTTTCGGCTTCGTTCCGCCGGGAAGGCAGCTCGCGGTTTGGGGCTAAAAACAAGTACGGTAATTTCCCGGCCGCTTCCATCGGATGGCGGGTTACGGAAGAGTCATTCATGCCGAAAACCGACTGGTTGACCGACCTCAAACTCCGGGCCAGCTTTGGGGTTACGGGGAACAATGACATTGGTAACTACCCCAGTTTGGCATTCGTTACCAGCACTATTGGTACTACTAACTACAACTATATATTGGGCAATGCTTTCGCAGCCGGTAAAGTAATTAGTTCCTTCGCCAACTCCGAACTGAAGTGGGAAAAGTCGAACCAGTTGGATATTGGTATGGACCTGGCTCTGTTCAATAACAAACTGACGTTGAACGTCGAATATTACAAGAAGATCACCAACGACATGCTGCTGCCGATTTCGATTCCGGCCGTATCCGGTTTTACCACCAGTTTGGCCAACATCGGCAAGGTGCAAAACAAAGGGCTTGAAATTGGTGCCGATTTCCGGACGAACATTGGCCCGGTTAATTTCCGTACCAACGCCAACATCACCTTCAACCGCAGCAAAATCCTGGCCATCAAAGGGGCCAACGACATGCTCTACTACGGTAGTTTCTACGGCGGTTATAACGTTCAGAAAGTGGGGCGGCCCATTGGGATGATCTACGGCTACAAGAAGCTGGGCATTTTCAATACGCAGGCTGAAATCGATGCCGCTCCCAAACAGGACGGTGCGATTCCGGGTGCCATGAAGTTTGCCGATACCAACGGCGATGGTGTCATCACGTACGATACGCAGGACATGGTTGAAATTGGCAATCCGAATCCGGCCTTCACCTGGGCGTGGACCGTGGCGGCAGATTACAAGCGGTTTGACCTGAACATCCTGTTTGTAGGCGCTCAGAACTTCGATGTGTATCGGAACATCGAGGCATCGACCATGAACATGGATGGGGTTTTCAACGTGCTGGAACGCGCGAAAGATCGGTGGCGGTCGCCGGAAAATCCGGGTTCCAATCCAAACGACAAAAATTCGCAGGGCGGTACCAGCTACTTCAAATGGTCACGCGAGAGCAGCGAGCGGTATGTTTATGATGGTAGCTATGTCTGGCTGAAAAGCGTAACGCTGGGTTACACGTTGCCCAAAGTCAAATCCATTCTGAGCGACGCCCGCATTTTTGTAACCGCCAACAACCTGTTCCTCTTCACGAAGTATCCGGGTAACAACCCGGATGCGGGGGTACGGGGCGGAACCGAACTGAACAACGATGATGAGTCGTACCCGATTCCGAGAACGTTTGCAGCTGGTCTCAAAGTAAACTTTTAATTGACACAGACATGAAAAAAATAACCGTTATAGGTGCACTCTTTCTTAGCATGATCCAGTTTTCGTGCTCGGATGATATGTTGGTCACCACCGATCCAACCCGGATTGGGTCCGAACTCTTTTACAAAAATGAAACCCAGTTGCAGCAGGCCTTGAACGGCGTGTATGGTTCCTTACAAACCATTACCAATACGGCCTACATCTTTCAGGAATTTCCGTCGGATAATACCACGCTCGACTTTAACCCGCTCGACCGCGGTGGAGCCGCCGGTTGGGAAGCGTTCGAATTTTCGACCGTCAACCAGGGAAATGGTGAAATTGCCACCGTCTGGAACCAATATTATGCCATGATGTATAACATCAATTATGCATTGGAAAAAATGGCAGGCAGCACGGTCGATGCCGCGGCAAAAGCTCCCATCGAGGGCCAGTTGAAGTTTATCAGAGCCTACGGGTACTTTAATCTGGTTCAGTATTTCGGCGATGTCGTGCTGGTTACCAAAACGCTCGATAAACCGGATGCTGCTTTTGATCTGACGCGCTCTCCGCAAGCCGAGGTATGGGCTCAGATTGAAAAAGACCTCAAAGAAGCTGTTACCCTCCTGCCCGCTACTTACCCGACGGCCCAGTTGGGACGCGTTACGAAAGGGGCGGCTTTGGCTCTGTTGGGTAAAACATACCTGACGCAGAAGAAATATGCCGATGCGGTCACGACTCTGAAGCAGGTTACCGGCTATACGCTCAATCCGCTTTACGCTGACAATTTCAACCCCGCCAAGAAAAACGGCCCCGAATCCATTTTTGAGATTCAGTACCAGGGCGGCAATGACCTCGGTGAGCAGAGTAGCTTTGCCTACACTTTTGCTCCCCGGCTTTCGGCGGGTGCCGTGACGGGTTATGCCAATACCACGCCGGGCGGACGGAACATTCCGACCAATGACCTGATTGCGGCTTATGAACCCGGTGATTTGCGCAAAGATGTATCTCTGAAAACGAGCTATACGCTGAACGGTACGGTAGTTCCAATCCCCTACATTATCAAGTTTACGTATCCGCACACGATTACCGGTCGGACGGACAACAACTGGCCGGTATTGCGGTATGCCGATGTGTTGTTAATGCTGGCCGAATCGATCAATGAAGCCACTGGTCCTTCGGCAGAAGCGTTCGATTACCTGAATCAGGTTCGGAAACGGGCGGGTCTGGCAGCGGTTTCGGGTCTCGACAAAGTAGCCCTGAGAGACGCCATCATGAAAGAGCGCCGGGTGGAACTGGCGTTTGAAAACCAGCGCTGGTTCGATTTGCGGAGAACCAAAACGCCGGCGGAATTAACGGCTTTCATGAATGCCTACGGGGCTAAAGAAAAGGCGAAACCGACCGTCGACCGGGGTGGAATTGCCTTCAACGCGCTGGATTACGTGTATACGGACAACGAATATTACCTCCCAATTCCGGCACCACAAATCCTGATTAGCAGCAAACTAACCCAAAACCCGGGTTACTAAAGGAAAGTGCAGGATAGTTAATTGTTAAAAATGCACCTTATTGGATGGATTAATGTTAAAATAGGATTGATCCATCCAATAAGGTGCATTTAGTATAAATTAGTCAACTAAGCCCAATTATAAAGTGACCATTTTGACAGAATCTTTTTGGCTTTGGCAGTTCCTCGGTCGCCTTCACCCACTGATCGTCCACTTTCCGGTCAGCATCCTTTGTGTTGCTTTATTGCTGGAACTCATCGGCTGGCGTCGTAAGTCGTCCGAATTGCGGGCGGGCATTACGGCCCTGCTCTGGATTGGCGCGATCGGGTCGGTAGTGGCAGCGGTTTTCGGGTTAATCCTGGTGAATCAGGAAGAATACGGCGGCAGTACGGTTACGATCCACCAGTGGTCGGGACTGTCTACGATGGTGCTCGCCATTCTGACCGTCGCTGCGTTCCGGCTGGGCCGCCTAACCGTCTACCGGAGCCTGCTTTTCCTGACGGTTTTTGGCGTGACCATTGCCGGGCATTACGGGGCCATGCTGACGCACGGAGACGATTACCTGACCAGTGTGCTGCCCTTCGGCAAGGACTCGAAAGCGCCCTCGACCACCGATCCTAATCTGGCTTTCATCAGCAATACCGGGCAACCGCTCAACGACAAGCAGATTGAGGATCTGAACCTGGAAGTTCGCTCTATTCTCGCCCACAATTGTTACAGCTGCCACAGTGCCACCAAAACCAAAGGGGAACTGCGTCTCGACAAGAAGGAACTGCTCTTTAAAGGAGGTGAAAATGGGGTGATATTGAAAGCCGGACATCCGGAAGACAGTGACATGATCCGGCGGGTGAAACTTCCGGCCGGCCACGATGACGCTATGCCGACCAAAGGCAAACGGCTCACCGACAAAGAAATTGCCGTTCTCGAATTCTGGATCAAACAAGGTGCGCCCTGGCCCAGCGGTGCCGAAAAAAGCATTTATCGGGTGGCGGCTCTGGAACCCCGGCTACCCGCGGTTCCGGCGGCAACCGGCGACCTGATCAACCCGATCGACCGGTTTGTTAATGTCTATTTCCAGAAGAATAAAGTGGCCTGGAAAACCGTCGTCGACGACCGTACCTACCTGCGCCGGGTGTATCTGGACGTGATCGGTTTACTGCCAACGCCCGAGAAAATCGAAGCTTTCACGGCGGATACCCGACCGAACAAGCGCGAAATTCTGGTCACGGAACTCCTCAACCGCAACGAAGATTACGCACAACACTGGCTTACGTTCTGGAATGACGCTCTACGCAATGATTATTCCGGAACCGGATACATTACCAAAGGCCGGTTCGACATTACAAAATGGTTGTATAACTCGCTGAAAACGAATAAACCGTACAACCAGTTTGTGCGGGAACTGATCAGCCCGACCGAAGAATCGGCGGGATTCATCAAAGGCATCAAATGGCGCGGAACGATCAATTCGAGTCAAAGCACCGAAATGCAGGCCGCCCAGAACGTTTCGCAGGTGTTGCTGGGCCTGAACCTGAAATGCGCATCGTGCCACGATAGTTTTATCAGTGACTGGAAACTGGCCGATTCCTACGCCTTCGCCAATGTATTTTCCGATACTACCCTGGAAATTCACCGCTGCGACAAACCGACCGGCAAAATGGCCGGTACCGGAATCCTGTTCAAAGAACTGGGAACCATCAATGGAAAAGCGCCAACGGCCGAGCGGCTCCGCGAACTGGCCAACTTTATGGTGCAGCCGAAAGATGGCCGGCTCTACCGGACGCTGGTCAACCGGATCTGGGCGCAGTTGATGGGCCGCGGCCTGGTCGAACCCGTCGATATGATGGACAACGAACCGTGGAGCCAGGATTTGCTGGACTGGCTGGCGTCCGATTTTGCCACCAACGGCTACGATATCAAACGTCTGATGTCCCAGATTCTGACCTCGAAATCGTACCAGTTACCGTCCATCAGCGTGAAAGATCCGGCTTTACTGACCGCTCCGACCTTCGTTTTCGAAGGCATGGTTCGTCGCCGGCTTTCAGCCGAACAGTTTGCCGACGCCGTCAGCCTGGCTTTTAATCCGGTTTACGGGGATTCTTCCCTGGCTACCAAGCTTCTGCCCGAGACCATCAAGCAGGAAATTCCATTTCCCCGGGCTTCTTTAGTGAAGAACGACCCGTTCCTGACGGCTTTGGGACGACCAAACCGGGAAACCGTCAGCACCAGCCGCACCTCGCAGGCCAACCTGCTCCAGGCACTGGAACTGACCAACGGAGCCAAGTTCAACGAAGCCCTGAAACAGGGAGCCCTGATCTGGAAAACCAAATACCCGTCATCGGATTTGATCGTAAAAGAACTGTATCGAAAAGCCCTCGGGCGCAACCCACAACCCAAGGAACTGGCCGTCGCCGAGAAAATTGTCGGTAAAACCCCCAGCATCGAAGGCATTCAGGACCTGGTTTGGGCCATTAGTTTACACCCTGAATTTCAGTTGATTAACTAATCAATAAACAAGATCTGTCCGGTCTTGCGACCGGATGGGTTTTAAAAAATAGAACCCCATGAAAACCAGTTGGAACAGACGGGAATTCCTGCAACGGGCCAGTGCGGCAACGATGGCCGCTTTGGCGGCAGGCGCTCCCATGGCAAGTCTCCTGTCAGGCTGTAAAACCAAAAAAATCGGTCAGACAGACGGCACCGCCGACACGGTCATTCTGCTTTGGATGGCCGGTGGCATGGCCCATACCGAAACGTTCGATCCGAAGCGGTATACTCCCTACGAAACCGGTATGGAAGGCAACCGGGTTCTGAGTACATTCAAATCGGTACCAACGGCTTTGGACGGTATTCATTTTTCGGAAGGACTCGAATCCATCGGGAAAGTGATGGACAAAGGTACGCTGATCCGGTCTTACGTGTCGGCTGATTTGGGATTCATTCTGCACTCGCGCCACCAGTATCACTGGCATACGTGCTACGAACCACCCCAAACCGTGGCGGCTCCGCACATCGGTTCCTGGATTGCCAAGGAACTCGGCCCGAAAAATCCGGTTATTCCGGCTTTCATCGACATTGGCCAGCGGTTTACGGTGGGTGAAGCCGAAGAACTGAAAGCGTTCCATACCGCCGGTTTTCTGGGGAATGAATTTGGTCCTTTCTTTATTCCCGACCCCAGCCAGGGCCTTGAAAGCGTTCGCCCGCCGGTGGGTATGAATGCCAGCCGGTTCGAGCGTCGCAACCAGTTGTATAACGATCTGGTGAGCAACAGCCCGATTGGCGAATTTGGCAGCGATTACCAGAAAGAGTCGCTCAAACGGTCGATGGAACAGGCGTATATGCTCCTGAATTCGCCCGAAGCAAAGGCGTTCGACTTAAGCACGGAGCCGAAAGAAAGTTATGACATTTATAATACCGGCAAGTTTGGACTGGGTTGTTTACTGGCCCGCCGACTGACGGAACAAGGCGCACGGTTTATCAGTGTAACCACCGAATACGAGCCGTTTAAAGGCTTTGACACCCACGAGAACGGGCATACGCGGATGGCCGACATGAAAAAAATGATCGATGGGCCCATTGCCCAGCTTATCAAGGATTTAGACAAAACCGGGCATCTGGATCGGACGATGGTGATTCTGGCCAGCGAGTTCAGCCGCGATATGATGGTGGAAGGCCGTCCGGGTGAAAAAGTGAAGGAGCAGGTGAATCAGCCGGATATTCTTACCGACATGAAGTTTTACGGAATGCACCGCCATTTTACCGACGGCGCTTCGGTACTCATGTTTGGAGGAGGCATTAAGCGTGGATTTGCCTACGGCAAAACGGCCGACGAGCGTCCTTGCAAAACCATCGAAAATCCCGTAAAAATCGATGGCATACACCAGACCATTTATCACGCGCTGGGCATCACTCCGGATACCCAGTATGAAATTGAAAAACGCCCTTTCTACACCACGCCTGACGGGAAAGGGAAACCGGTCATGGAATTATTTGCCTAACCAGCCTCTTTTACGGCTCCCGAATCCGCCAGACGTTCACCACCCGGTGGGACAGTTACCGCAGCGGATTCGGGAGTAAACAAAATCGTTCGGATAAAAAATCGCTCTTTTTTGCTCAAAACAGTAGAGTAAAGGATAGTCAATGGCCTATTCTTCATTAAATTGAATTAAATTTATAAATACTTGCAGTTTGCTCATCCAATTTATTGGATAGTACTGAAATTTCAAGTTGATTTATTTAATCCTAGAAAGCACCGTCTTAAGATAGCTCACTTAACTAAACATCATCATGTCGTAACTACAAAAAGCGAGAGCCCTCGATGTTGGAATCATCATTGGCTCAGTACCTCCGGCACACCTGAAAGCATCCTTTGGCCCGGAGCGATTTTATTTTTTCTAAACCCATTTACTACTATCTCGATTATGAAAAGATGCATTACTCCATTGGGTAATTCCCGGTATTATGTAAAGCCATTCCTATTCCAATTTCTGCTAGTAAGCTTGCTAACCAGTTCCGTTTGGGCCGGGAACATCAGCGGATTAGCAAAAATCTCCAGTCTGAATACAGCACTTCTGCTGGCGGATGTTACCGGTACGGTGACCGATGAAGCCGGTAGCGGTTTACCTGGCGTCAATGTGGTGGTAAAAGGATCTACGCAGGGCACCACGACCGATGCCGAGGGGAAATTCAGAATCTCCGTAACCAGCGAAAAGGCAGTTCTGGTATTCAGTTCGGTTGGCTATCTGAAACAGGAAGTGACCGTGGGATCGCAAACTTCCCTGACGATTAAAATGAAACCCGACGATCAGACGCTATCCGAAGTCGTGGTTGTTGGGTACGGTAGTCAGCTGAAAAAGGAAGTAACCGGGGCGGTTCAGACGGTGAGTGCCAAAGAACTGAAAGACATTCCGGTTTCGCAGATAACCCAGAAATTGCAGGGTCGCCTGGCCGGGGTTCAGATCAACCAGACCACCGGAAAACCGGGTCAGGGAATGTCGGTTCGGATTCGGGGCCAGTTGTCGGTTTCGGCCGGTAGTGATCCGCTGTATGTAGTCGATGGGTTCCCCATCACCGGTAGCATTGGTGCCATCAACCCGGATGAAATCGAAGACATCACGGTCTTGAAAGATGCTTCCTCTACCTCGCTGTATGGTTCACGGGCCGCCAATGGGGTCGTTTTGGTGACGACCAAACGCGGGAAAGCCGGTCAGACTAGCATTAGCTTCAACGCTTTTTATGGCGTGCAGCAGGTACCGGAAAAAGGCCGGGTTAAGATGCTGAATGCCGTTGAATTTGCGCAGTTCAAAAAAGAATACTACGAAGACCAGAATCAGCCGGTTCCGGTCGAATTTCAGAATCCGTCGCAATACGAAGGCAAGAATAACGACTGGTACGGTGCCCTGTTGCGGAAAGCCCCCATTCAGAGCTACAACCTGAGCATTTCGTCGAACACCGAGAAGTCCAGAACCTCCATCGTGGCCGGTGTATTCAATCAGGAAGGGGTGGTTTTGAACAACAAGTACACCCGGTATTCACTCCGGATGAACACGGACTATGACATCTCTGAAAAAGTTCGGGTCGGTTTCAATGTGGCTCCGCAGTATGTTTACGATAATACGCCCCGAACGGATGGCGACCGCGGAACCGGGATTCTCTTCAACGCCCTGCATACCTGGCCGGTGATGCCAATTTACGATGCCAACGGCGAATTGACCAAGTTCAACCAGTTTCCGGGCAGCACGGGGAACATTTTTGCCTATCCGAACTGGGTACGGGCCGCAACAGAGCTGGTCAATGAAACCAAACAGACGAAGATTCTGAGCAACGCGTATATACAGTACAGTCCGATCAAAGGGCTGAACCTCAAGTCGACCATCAATGTCGAGTTTGAAAACAACAAGTTCTTCTTCTTCAACCCGTCGACGGCTACCAGCTCGATCAACGTTCCCATTCCGACCACGGCGGTTTCAATCCGGCAAAGTCTGGAGAACGTCGGCTGGCTGAACGAAAACACGGCGACCTACACCCGGGCGTTTGGCGAACACCACTTCGAACTGTTAGGCGGTTTTACCAACCAAAAGTACCACCAGGAATTCTCCCGGATTCAGGCGGACACCTACGCTGATGACCGGCTGCCAACCATTCAGGGTGCCCTTAACATCAACCGGGGTGGTACACAGAACGGCGTGAACGAATGGACGCTGACTTCCTACCTGTCGCGTTTATCCTACAACTACAAAGGCAAATACCTGTTGACGGCTGCCATTCGGAGCGATGGTTCTTCCCGCTTTGGTACCGCCAACCGCTGGGGTACTTTTCCATCGGTTTCGGCCGGATGGGTTATTTCGGATGAAGATTTCATGAAAAGTGCATCGCAGGTTTCCTTTGCGAAACTGCGGGCCAGCTACGGGGTTATCGGTAACAACAACATCGGTAACTACACCCAGTATGCCCTGGTCAACAACACGACCAATGCGGTTTTCGGGGGTACCGTTGCCACAGGAGCCGTTGTTACTTCACTGGCAAACAACAACTTAGGCTGGGAAACTACCAAGCAATTCGACTTAGGGCTGGATTTGGGTTTGTTGAACGACCGGATTCAGTTTACGTATGACTTCTATACGAAACGCACGACCAACCTGCTGTACGCCGTGCAGATTCCGCAGGAAGCCGGCTTCACCAACTTCAACGACAACATTGGTGAAATCAAATTCTGGGGCCATGAATTTGCCGTGACCAGCCGCAACACGGATGGGAAACTGAAATGGACGACGAACGCCAACATCTCGTTTAACCGCAACAAGGTGCTGGAACTGGCACCGGGCATCGACCGCGTCTATGGAACATTCCACATTACGAAGGTGGGGCAGCCGTTCGGACAATTCTATGGATTGATTAAAGAAGGGTATTATCAAACCGCAGAAGAACTCAAAACTTCACCGATCATTCCGGGTCGCTCGGCGATTGGTACCATCAAAATGAAGGATGTGAACGGCGACGGGGTCATTACATACGGTGGTGACGCCGACGACCGGACCATCATCGGAACCCCTTTCCCGAAATTCATTTATGGTATTACCAACACATTGACTTACGGCAACTGGGATTTCTCCGTCGTAGGCTCCGGTTCTTACGGCAATCAACTCTGGGTTCGTCACCTGTACAGTACGGCCAACCTCGATGCGGTGTTCAACATGGTTGCGGGTGTTAAAGACCGCTTCCGGGTTAAGAATGATGCCAATGGCGTGGCCACCACCGTGATCACACCGGGAAAAGGCCAGTTTGGCGCTACGAATAACGGCGGGAACTTCACCGGTATCGAACGCGACTGGAACAGTACGCAATTCCTGGCGAATGGTTCGTTTTTCACGATTAAGAACATTACACTGGGCTATAACATCGGCGCTGTGAACAAATTCTTTAAGTCAGCCCGGGTTTATGCATCGATCCAACAGGTGTATGTTTTCACCAAATACACGGGTGGACCGAACCCGGAAACCAGCGCCCAGGGCGACGGGAACGGCGACGGTGGGAACTTGAGCCAGGGTGTTGACTTTTCCAGCTACCCGGTTCCACGTACCTATACGCTCGGTGTCAATCTGAATTTCTAAGCCAGACAGGAAATCAAACTCATTTAATTCTGATCGAGAATGAAAACAAACTATATCGCAACCGGGCTACTAGCGCTTGCCCTGACTGGTTGCAGTGATTTTTTAAATATTGTACCCGAAACCGCACTGAGTTCGGCGACCTTTTTCACCAAAGAAGCCGACTTTCAGCAGGCCGTCAATGGTGCCTACGTACCGCTTCGTCAAATGTTCAACGAACGGGCCTGGGTTTTGGAGGAAATGCACTCCGACAATACGTATTACGGACGGAATACACTGTATGGTGCGGTCGATGCTACGGAAAACGTTGCTGACTTTGCCGTTCCAACGGCCAACGGCGTTACCGCCAATGATAACGTTCTGGTTCAGTATCGCCTTAATTATCAGATTATTGCCCGGGCCAACCAGATTCTGACAACGATTGACGCCGTCAATTTCGCAGCCGAATCCAAAAACAACCTGAAAGGACAGGCCTATTTTCTGCGGGCTTTTGCCTACTTCGATCTGGTTCGGTTGTTTGGTAAAGTTCCCCTGCACCTGACGCCGGTTACCAGTCGTGAAGATGCGGCTTTACCGCTGGCGACGACCGAAGCCATCTATGCCCAGATTGAAAAAGATGCTACGGAAGCCAGCAAGACGTTGTTGAACAAGGCCAAACAGGAAGCGGGTCGCGCCACGTCGGGAGCCGCTAAAACCCTGCTGGCCAACCTGTACATCACGCAGAAAAAATGGGCCCAGGCCGAAGCACTGATGAAAGATGTGGTGGCCAACGACGGATATTCGTTGATGCCGGATTACAACAACGCCTTTTCGTTTACGGCGACCAACAAAAACAACGCGGAGTCGGTTTTCGAGATTCAGTATCAGGAAGGCTCGGCGGGGTATAACGGCAACCAGATTTACCGGTTTATTCCTTCACCGATTACCGCCGACGAAATTCGTCCGCTAACCGGAACCTCGAACGCCCAGCCGACCTCGCAGGAAAGTAATAACATTCCGACGCCGGATCTGATTGCGGCTTATGAACCGGGTGATAAACGGAAAGATATTTCCATCGGCTATGTGACGCTGAGCCAGAGCCTGCGGGAAAACAAGACGTATCCGTACATCAAAAAATACGCCCGGACTCACTCGCTCCACAACAATACCGGTCAGAACTGGCCGGTTTACCGGTATGCCGAGGTGTTGCTGTTCCTGGCCGAGTCGCTGAACGAACAGGGCAAAACCGCCGACGCTGCCACGTATCTGAATCAGGTTCGCGCCCGGGCCGGTCTGGCCGCTACGACGGCAACTTCGCAAGCCACTATGCGCGAAGCCATCTTCAAGGAAAGACGGGTGGAATTGGCCTTCGAAAACAAACGCTGGTTTGATTTAACCCGGACCGGCCGCGTGAAGGAGATCATTGGCGCTTACGGAGCCAGGGTGAAAGCCAATCCGCAGGATTACTATTTCCCGAAAGGGGCCGTTCCTCCGCCAAATGCCTTTACGGTTTTGGATGACTACTACGGTCTGCCAGCCGTTGAATCAGCCTTAACGCCTAATTTTTAATGGTTTGAAACCGGGTTGGTTGCTCTTAGACCCTTTTTCAAGAGCAACCAACCCGGTTTCATCTAAAAGTTAACCTGTGAATCACGCTTTCTTTTTTATTCAATCAGTAAGAAGGCTTTTCTTTTATCTTATGACATTAACTCATTGAATTCTCGAATCCGAAAAAACCGGTCAGCCAGAGGCCTTTTTTTTGATACAAACGTATTATATAGGCTCAATGCAAGACTCAATTACCGCTTAAAACCATCTCACGAAACAGATCCCGAAAAAAGAGAGTCTCATCTCCTGAATCGGGTAAACATACTCAACGGCTTTGCCCGACGTCCGGGTCGACAAGCATTCTTTACCGTATAAACCCAAATAAATTATGTTTTCTACATACCGATCGGTCAAGTTAATTCTATCGGTTTCAGCCCTTGCTCTGGTGGGTGCCTCGTGGGTTGGTTTAAACTACCCGGAAACGAACCAGCAGGGGGCCGAAAGTCCGAAGGTCGATAAATTAAAACTGCTGCCCGGTTTCAAGGCAGAACATTTGTATAGCCCTTCCGAAAATAATCAGGGTTCATGGGTTTCGATGACATTCGACGATAAAGGGCGTATGATCACGTCGGATCAGTACGGCGGCCTGTTCCGGCTAAAAATCCCGGCCATCGGTTCTGGTTCGACCAAACCAACCGTCGAAAAACTTAGCGTTGGCAAAGACACCCTGGGAATGGGCTACGCGCAGGGGCTGCTTTATGCATTCAACAGCCTCTACGTCATGGTCAATAACCGCTCCAACCCCCGCTTCCCTAAATCCAGCGGTCTATACCGCTTGCAGGATACGGATGGTGATGATCAATTCGATAAGGTAACCTTATTGAAGGAACTGAAAGGCGAAGGCGAGCACGGCCCGCATAGCGTCGTGTTATCACCCGATAAAAAATCGCTTATTGTGGTGGCGGGTAACCACACCGACGTCCCCCAGATGGATGCCTATCGGCTCCCTTCCAACTGGAAAGAAGACAACCTGTTTCCGCTGATCAAGGACCCACGCGGACACGCCAATGACCGGATGGCCCCCGGCGGCTGGGTCGCCACGACCGATCCCGAAGGCAAGCGCTGGGAACTGCTCGGAGCCGGTTTCCGCAACGAGTTCGATGTCGCGTTCAACGAAACGGGTGATATGTTCACCTACGATTCGGATATGGAATGGGATTTTGGTACGCCCTGGTACCGCCCGACCCGGATTTGTCACGTTCCCAGTGGTGCCGAATTTGGCTGGCGCACCGGGAACAGCAAATGGTTGCCCGGCAATCCGGACAATTTACCGCCATTACTCAACATTGGTCAGGGCTCACCGACCAACGTATTCTACGGAGCAAATGCGAAGTTTCCGCAAAAATACCGCCAGTCCCTGTACGCGTTCGACTGGAGCTTTGGCATCATTTACTCCATTCACCTGAAACCGAAAGGCGCCACGTTCGAAGGCGAACGGGAAGAATTTATTTCGGGTTCACCGCTTCCACTAACCGATGGGTCCATTGGTCCTGATGGCGCGATGTACTTCCTGGTGGGAGGTCGCCGGCTGGAATCGGATCTCTACCGGGTGTATTACAACGGCTCGGAATCGACGTCGACGACTCCGCTTACGCCCGTTGTGACAGCCGAGCATAAGCTCAGAACCAGTCTGGAACAATACCACCTTGACCCAAACCCGGCTGCTCTGGCTGCGGCCTGGCCTAATCTGAACCACCCCGACCGGTTTGTGCGCTATGCGGCCCGGATTGCGGTTGAACACCAGCCCGTTGCCCAATGGCAGGAAAAAGCCATCAGCGAAACCAATCCGCAACGTGCTACGCAGGCCATTGTTGCCCTGGCGCGTCAGGGCAGTGAATCCGCCAAAAGCAGCGCCATCAACACGCTGTTGAAAATCAACTTTGCTCAACTCCCCGAATCGCAGCAATTCGATGTACTGCGCGCGTTTGAGTTGATTTTCCTGCGGATGGGAGCGCCCGAAGCCGCTGACAAAGCGAAAATCATTGCCTATCTGAACCCGTATTATCCGGCCAAAACCGCCTTGATGAACCGGGGGCTGAGTAAAGTTCTGATTTATCTGGAAGCGCCGGGCGTTGTTGCCAAAACGCTGGCGTTGATGGATAAAAAAGAAGAACCCGGTATGGCCGACCTCAATTTGACGCCTTCGACGGCTTCTTCCGACCTGATTCTGCGCAACCCGCAATACGGTCTGGACATTGCCAAGATGCTGGAAAAAGTACCACCACTGCAACAGACCTACTACGCCGTCATGCTGAGCCGCGAAGAAACGGGCTGGACTCCCGAACTGCGGAACAAATACTTCACCTGGTTTGGCAACGCCTTCAAATACCAGGGTGGTCGCAGCTACGTGGGCTTTATCGACCGTGCCCGAAAACTGGCGCTGGCGCACGTTCCCAAAGACCAGTTTGAAAAATACAACAAAATGTCGGGAGCGGATTTGTTGACGACGAACGGGAATGATCTGGCGATGGGTTACGCCCCCAAAGGACCGGGTCGGCGCTGGCAACTGGACGACGCCGTTGCGGCTGTCGGTGATGATTTGAAAGGCCGGAATTTCGAAGAAGGCAAAAAAATCTACGGAGCCGTTCTGTGTAGCCGGTGCCATTCGATGCAGGGATCAGGTGGCGATATTGGTCCGGATTTGACGCAACTCGGAACCCGGTTTTCGAATAAAGACATGCTGGATGCGATTATTAACCCGAACAAAGCGGTTTCGGATCAATACGCTTCCACCATTTATTACCTGAAAAACGGACAGTCGGTCCTGGGCCGTCAGCTTTCGGAAGACAAGGTGAGCTACACCATTTCGCAAAACCCGTTTGCGCCGGATCAAACCCGGAAAATTCCGAAGAAAGACGTTACATCGACCAAGTATTCAACCGAATCCATCATGTTACCGGGTCTGATCAACAGCCTGAATCCGGAAGAATTGAAAGATTTGATGGCATACCTGAAATCCGGTGGTAATCCTGAAAACGCCGTGTATAAAGGCGGAACCGGAGCTGCAAAAGGCGATAAGTAACCAGCGTAACGCCCCTCAATCCCGAAAAGGACGGGATTGAGGGGCATTTTAGTATAAGTGTAAAAATCGAAAATGCGATGCTGAAAAAATCAAGTTTTAAATTCCTTCCAGTCGGTTTGCTGCTGGCGGCTGTGTTGACCGGCGGTTTGACGACCGGTTGCGTTGGTCAAACCAAGAAAGAGAAGAAGGATGGTTTTGTGAAAATATTTGATGGTAAATCGTTAAAAGGCTGGGATGGCGATCCGGTTTACTGGAGGGCCGAAAACGGCAATCTGGTGGGGGAAATTACGCCCACAACCCTATTAAAAACCAACTCATTCATCATCTGGAAAGGCGGACAACCGGCTGATTTTGAACTGAAAGGCGAATTTAATATCACCGAAAGCGGCAACTCCGGCATCAATTACCGCAGCGATCAGTTAACCGATATTCCGTTTGCGCTCCGGGGCTACCAGGCCGACATCGATGGTGCCAACCGCTACACCGGTCAGAATTACGAAGAACGCAAACGGACCACGCTGGCGTATCGCGGTCAGAAAACCACCATTAAACCCTACACCGGCCCCGCTACGCCGGAAGGAATTCGGGCAAATGTCAGCAAAAATGCCTGGAATGGCCTCACCGTAACCGGTTCATTGGGTAGTTCCGACTCCTTGAAGACTTTAATTAAGACAGCCGATTGGAACACCTTTCATCTGATCGTCAAAGGCAACAAGTTACAGCATTACATCAATGGGGTACTGATGAGTGAGGTGACGGACGAAGATACCGTCAACGGAGCCGCCAAAGGCCTGTTGGGCGTACAGGTACACGTCGGCCCACCCATGAAAGTGCAATACCGCAATCTGATGCTGAAGCAATTGTAATTAATTGGTATTCGGTTTACGGTATTCGGTATTCGGTGGCTGACGCACGCAAGTTGGAACGCGTCAGCCACCGAATATCGTAAACTGTAAACCGTAAACGATACGTAGATTTGACACCACCAAACTGGCATAACAAACTATCAAATCCCGCTCAATGGGGTGGCATCGAAACCGCCGTGCTCGACAACGGGGCCGGACGAGGCACCCGAATTGCCTGGATCAATACCGGTACAGGGCTTCGTTACAAAGTGGTTATCGACCGGGCGATGGACATCGCCGACGCGTTTTACAACCAGCACGGGCTGGCCTGGCTGAGCCATTCCGGGATTACCCCTCCGCAACCGTTTTCGGATAAAGGCATCGACTGGCTCCGAACCTTCAACGGCGGATTGCTGGTCACCTGTGGCCTTACGCACGTCGGCGGACCCGAATCAGACGCCTACGGCGAGCGCGGACTTCATGGTGAAATCAGCAATAGTTCCGCCGAAATCGTATCCATCAGTCAGCCCGACCCCGCCCTGGGGAAGCTGGACATGAGCATCACCGGGATTATCCGCCAGACGCGGGTTTTCGGCCCCAGTCTCGAACTCCGGCGCACGATTTCGGGCACCCTCGGTCAGCCGACGATCCGGATTCACGACGAGGTGATCAACCGGGCCAATACCGCAGCCCCCCACATGCTGCTCTATCATTTCAACTTCGGATGGCCGCTGGTCGATGAAGGAACAGAGCTGGTGTGGCAGGGACCGTGGCAACCCCGGCATCCGGATCAGGCCTACAAAATCTTTGTCGAAGGCAATGACTTCCGGAAATGCCCGGCCCCGCTGGACGACCACCGCGGTTTTGGCGAAGAAGTCGCCATCATTGATCCCACGCCGGATGCCGACGGCTGGTGTACCGCCGGTTTGTATAATTCCCAACTCGGCTTTGCCCTGTCCCTGCGGTTTCAGAAAGCACAATTACCGTGGCTCACCAACTGGCAACACTGGGGCGCGGGCGAATACGTGACGGGCATCGAACCGGGCACCCATCCGCCCATGGGCCAGGCCGCTGCCCGCGAACAGAAAACGCTGCTGTTCCTGAATCCGGGCGAAAGCCGTCATTACGACGTAGAACTGGCGATTTTGACGCAGGAAGAAACTATTACCCATTTTTTGAGAAAATAAGTTCAGGCCGATTAAAAGTGATCCTTTCATGGAAACAACCGAAAAAGTAAGTGTAGCTCAAAAAGCATTAGAACAGGGAAAAGGAATTTTACGGCTGGCTCCGACCTGGGTGCCCCGCTCCTTCTGTGTACCCGGACGTCGAATCAAGTTACATCCCGATGATTATTACGTGCTCGGCGGTGAACGCGGTGGCATCGACGAACGCTGGTTATCTTCGACCACTCCGGCCAAAAATGGCCCCCTGACCGGCGAAAACGAAGGATTAAGCGCCGTGGTCTATTCGGATGGCACCAGCGAAGCGCAATTTTTATTGAAAGATGCCATTGAAGAACTGAAAGGTGAATTGATTGGAGACCGGCTGTGGAATGAATATGGTGCCTGGCCGATGTATTCCAAGTTTTTCGATAACATGGGGCCTCTCCCCCACCACCTCCACCACAACGACGAACAGGCCGCGCTAATCGGTCAGTTGGGCAAACCGGAGGCTTATTATTTTCCTCCGCAACTGAACAACCACGGCGGTGATTTTCCCTATACCTTCATCGGTATTGCGCCCGGCACCAGCAAGGAGCAGATTAAAGAATGCCTCCAGAACTTCACCAAAGGCGATAACAAGATCACGAATTACTCGATGGCCTACCGGCTCGAACCCGGCACCGGCTGGGATGTTCCTCCCGGGCTGCTCCACGCACCGGGTAGCTTGTGCACCTACGAACCGCAGAAAGCATCCGACGTTTTCGCGATGTACCAATCGCTGGTGAACGAAGCCATTATTCCGGAAGAATTGCTCTGGAACGGCACCCCGAAAGACCGCATTGGCGACTATGACCAGCTAATGGAAGCCATCGACTGGGATCTGAACGTCGATCCGCAGACGATGGCCAACCGGTTTATGGCACCCAAACCGGTGAAAGAAGTAGCCGAAATGGAAGCCGAAGGATACATTGAAAACTGGGTTTGTTACAAATCCGACGCGTTCAGTGCCAAGGAACTAACCATCTTGCCCGGTAAAACCGTAACCATTAAAGACAGTGCCGCTTACGGTATTATCGTGATGCAGGGCCACGGCAAAATGGGCGTCTGGGACATCGAAACCCCCGCCTTGATTCGCTACGGCCAATTGACGAACGACGAATTTTTCATCAGTGAAAAAGCCGCTCTGGAAGGCGTGACGATTGTCAACCCGTCGACCACCGACCCCATCGTTATGCTGAAGCACTTCGGCCCGGCGAATCCTGATTTAGTTTTATAAGTTTACGGTTTTTGGTATACAGTTTACGGTTGGCTGACGCATTCTGTTCAAGCTTGCGTCAGCCAACCGTAAACTGCATACCGAAAACCGCATAAAAACCTTAAACCATATCCCTTCATGAGCACGAATAATTATCCTAAACTCCACAACGCCACCTGGCCTGGTGTTGTCGGAAAAGGCCCCGACTCTGAACCCCTTATTCCGATCGATACGATGCTGGAACTGACCGCAGCTGCGGAAGTTGACGGCATCAAGTTTGACGGTGTCGACGTTGGACTTTTCGATCCCAGCATCGACATCAATGACCCGAAAGAAGGGGCCAAAAAATTAGCCGATAAAGTGGCCGCGCACGGTCTGGTGATCGGTTCGCTGGTGGCGCCCATCTGGGGCGGCCCCGTATTAGGCAGCAAAGAAGATCGCGCCGTGTTTATCGATATGGTCCGCAAAGCCTGTCAATACGGTCAATACCTGAAAGAAATCGGCATTCGTCCCTACGGCGTGATTCGGATCGACTCCGCCAGCTCGCCCGAAACCTGGGCGGCCGATCCGGCCGGCAATACTAAAATTATTGCCGACACCTTCCGCGAAGCCTGCGACGTAGCCGCCGAATACGGCGAAAAACTGGCGGCTGAGGGTGAAATCTGCTGGGGCGGTATGCACAGCTGGCGGGCGATGCTCGACACGCTCGAAGCCGTTGACCGGCCGAACATGGGCTTTCAGGCCGACATGTCACACACGTTTTTGTATCTCTTAGGCTACAACAGTCCGCAGGACCGGATTTTGCCCGCCGACTTTGAATGGAGCGACCGGGCGACGCTGGAAGAAGGCCTGAAAACGCTGACCAACGCGCTGCGCCCCTGGACCATCGACTTCCACGTGGCCCAGAATGACGGCACCGTTCACGGAACCGGCTCGCACGACAAAACCGGTCGCCACTGTCTGGCCACCGACCCGAATGGTAAACTCGATATTGCCCACGATGCGGGGTACTGGATGCGCGACGAAAAGGGCGAAGTCACGAAAGCCTTCAAACACATCTGCTGGGACGGTTGTATGTTTCCCAACGAGGTCATGTATAAACAACAGACCTGGAACGACATCCTGGCCGCTTTAATCAAAGTCCGCAATCAGCACGGCTGGTCAGAATAGGTTTACGGTTTTCAGTTTACGGTTGGCTGACGCATTCTGTTCAAGCTTGCGTCAGCCAACCGTAAACTGAAAACCGTAAACGACAAACTCTAAAACCATAAACTGAACGAATGGCAACGAAAAAAGAACTCCGCATTGGATTGATCGGAACCGGTTTTATGGGCCGGACGCACTCCAATGGTTATAATCGCGTACCCAATTTTTTTCCAGAACTGGAATACACGCCGGTATTGAAGGCGGTTTGTTCACGCAACGCCGAAAAAGTGCAGGCCTTCGCCGATCAGTGGGGCTACGAATCCATCGAAACGGACTGGAAAGCCCTGGTTGCCCGCGATGATATCGACGCGGTGGACATCTGTACACCCAACGATACGCACGCCGAAATCGCCATTGCCGCGGCAGCTGAGGGGAAAATGATTCTCTGCGAAAAACCGCTCGCCCGCAGCCTGGCCGAAGGGGAACAAATGGTGGACGCCGTCGACAAAGCCGGGGTTGCCAACACGGTTTGGTATAACTACCGCCGTCTGCCGGCGGTTTCACTGGCGAAGCAAATTGTCGCTTCCGGAAAACTGGGGCGGATTTTCCATTACCGCGCCAACTTCTTGCAGGACTGGACCATCAACGCCGACGTCCCTCAGGGTGGCACCGGCACCTGGCGTATGGACCTGGAAGCCGCCGGTTCGGGGGTAACGGGCGATTTGCTGGCGCACTGCATCGATACCGCCATGTGGATCAACGGCGGCATTACGGACGTGTCGGCGGTAACGGAAACGTTTGTGAAAGAACGCATGCACACCCTGACGGGCAAAGTGCAACCGGTCGGGATCGACGACGCCTGTATTTTCCATTGCCACTTTGAAAACGGCTCCCTGGGTCTTTTTGAATCGACCCGGTATGCCCGCGGTCACAAAGCGCTGTATACGCTCGAAATCAACGGCGAACACGCGTCGATTCGGTGGGATCTGCACGATCTGAACCGCCTGGAATACTTCGACCATTCCGATGAATCCATTGTCCGTGGCTGGCGTTCGATTCACGTGACGGACGGCGATCAACCGTATATGGACAAGTGGTGGGTGCCGGGTCTGGGCATTGGCTACGAACACGGATTTGTGCATCAGGTGGCTGATTTCCTGAAGAGTCTGGAAACCGGCGAGCCCTGTTCGCCCACGTT
This sequence comes from Larkinella knui, assembly GCF_003858645.1. Taxonomy (GTDB): domain Bacteria; phylum Bacteroidota; class Bacteroidia; order Cytophagales; family Spirosomataceae; genus Larkinella; species Larkinella knui. Next base: position 545,971 of record NZ_RQJP01000002.1, read on the forward strand.
CAAAGACGCACTGGAAACCCAGAAAGTTTGCGAAGCCGTCATCAATTCCGCCAAATCGAGAAGCTGGCAGGATACGGGTGTCGAATGGACGGAGAAATAACACGTATTTATAACAGCCCCCGGTTTTAACCGGGGGACCAGTCACCGAATCATACCGTACAAACCAAACCGTTTTAACGGTTTCCGAATCATCCCGGAAAACCGTTAAAACGGTTTTGATTTAGCCATTATTTATCCCTCATTCCCACGATTTAAACCGTGGGCTGTTCGTTATGAACCCTGACTATATCCTTACCGTTCACGGACTGACCAAGACCTTTTCGGGCGTCAAGGCGCTGGATCAGGTTCGGCTGAAGGTGCGAAAAGGGGAAGTCCATGCGCTAATGGGCGAAAATGGGGCCGGAAAATCCACCTTCATGAAGATTCTGATCGGCCTTCATACGCCCGATTCGGGAGAAATTATCTTTGAAGGAAGCGAGCTAAAAGCCAGCAATGTCAACGAGGTTCTGAAGAAAGGAATCTCGATGATTCACCAGGAAATCCTGATCGTCCCGGAATTGACGGTCGCGCAAAATATCTTTCTGGGCCGGGAGTCGAAGCGGGGACTTTTTGGCTGGATTGATGAAAAAAGCCTGAATCAGCAAGCTGCTATCCTGCTGGAGCAGATGGGCGTAACGATACCGCCCGGTGCCCAAATGAAGTCCCTGAGCGTGGCCGAAATGCAGATGGTAGAAATTGCCAAAGCCATTTCCAACGACGCCAAGGTGATTATCATGGATGAGCCGACCTCCGCGCTGTCCGAAAAAGAAGTGGCCACGCTCTTCGGCATCATCAAAAACCTGAAGAAAAAGGGCGTCGCGATCATTTACATTTCCCACAAAATGGACGAAATATTTGAAATCTCTGATACCATTACGGTCTTGCGGGATGGCAAATACATCGACACCAAACCGGCCGCCGAACTCAACACTCCTTCGCTGATCAAACTGATGGTGGGGCGGGAAATCGACAACATGTTCCCGGAGCCGGTTACGCAGAAAGGCGACCACGTTCTGTCGGTTAAAAACCTGAGCCGCGCCGGTAAATTTTCCAATATCACGTTTGATGTCCACGCCGGCGAGGTGCTGGGCATTGCCGGTTTAATGGGCGCTGGCCGCACCGAAATCGCCCGTGCTATCTTTGGTCTGGACCCCATCGACAGCGGAGAAATTTATTTGAAGGGAAAACAACTTATTATCAAGACTCCACAGGATGCCATTCGTTCCGGAATTGGTTATGTTAGCGAGGATCGAAAAGGATTGGGGTTTATTCCCGGGATGTCGGTGAAACACAACATAACCTTAGCCAGTCTGCCGAACCACACCAAAGGGCTGTTTATTCAGGACAAAAGCGAAACGGCAACGGCGACTAAAATGATGACGGATTTACGGATCAAAACCGCCGGACCGGACCAGAAAGTGACATTTTTGAGCGGTGGTAATCAGCAAAAAGTCGTGATCGGAAAGGTGTTGCTGGCGTCCCCCGACCTCGTGATTCTCGACGAACCGACGCGGGGAATCGATGTAGGAGCCAAATTTGAAATTTATAAACTCATTAATCAACTGGTTGCCCAAGGTATCGCCGTCATCATGATCTCCTCCGAATTGCCCGAAATACTGGGCATGAGTGACCGGATTCTGGTGTTATCAAAAGGGCAACAAACCGCCCTGCTGACCCGGGAAGAAGCCACCCAGGAAACGATCATGCGGTACGCGGTACATTAAACATATTACGCTTGCAAACCCCAATGGAAAACCCTGTTCAAACCGATCGCAACCCGACTGTCGAAGCGTATAAAACGCGCATGAGGGGCATCGGCAAATACGGAATTTTTGTCGCGTTTCTCCTGATATGCGTTGTGCTTTCGGTGGTCACACCCAAGTTTCTGACGGTTTCCAACCTGACGATTGTGGTGACGCAGGTCTCGATCAATGCGTTGCTGGCTTTCGGCGTTACTTTCGTGATTATCACGGGCGGCATCGATCTTTCCATTGGTTCGACGGTCGCCGTAACCAGTGTCGTTGCGGCCTCATTCGCCCATCCCGATACCTATCCGGTACTTGTACCGATCCTGACGGGTTTAGCTGCCGGTTTGCTCCTCGGTGCTTTCAACGGTTTGGTCATTACCAAAAGTAAAGTTCCGCCCTTTATTGTCACCTTGGGAACCATGACGATTGGCCGGGGTCTGGCCCTGATTCTGAGTAAAGGCCGCCCGGTATCGAATTTATCCGATTCCTTCAATTTCATCGGTGGCGGGCAGATCGTGGGCATTCCAACCCCGATTATCATCCTGCTGGTATTCTTTATACTCTGCTCGGTTGTTCTCAAAAAAACCGTCCTGGGCCGCTATATGTACGCGGTGGGCGGCAATGAACAAGCGGCCAAAGCATCTGGTATTCAATTGAATAAAGTCAAAATGGTGGTCTACACGCTGTGTGGTGGACTGGCAGCTTTAGCCGGAATCTTGCTGACGTCGCGCATCACGACCGGCCAGCCGAACGCCGGGGTGGGTTTTGAGCTCGACGCCATTGCCGCGGCCATCATTGGCGGAACCAGCACCTCGGGCGGAACCGGAACCATGACCGGTACTTTGATTGGCGCTTTATTGATCGGCGTCATCAGCAACGGGCTGGATCTGATGAATGTTACGTCGTATTACCAGCAGGTTGTCATGGGCATTATCATCATCGGCGCGGTGGTTCTGGATAGTCTAAATCAACATAAAAACTAAAAACACCTCTCTTAAAGGGCATACAGGGGTTTACAAACTTAAAATGAAACGCATCAATTTCATCCATTTACTCATTCTTACCACGGTTCTGTTTACCGGTTGTAACCAATCCACATCGAGCGAAAAAAGCGGAGAAAGTGGTGGCAAAAAGCTAGTAGTGGGCGTCACGATGCTCAGCATGCAGAACGAGTTTATTGTCAACGTCAGTGACGAAATCGAGAAAAAAGCCAGGGAATCGGATATTGAATTGATCACCGTCGATGCCGAGCGTTCGGCTCTGAAACAGATTGAGCAGGTGGAGAGCTTTATCGCCCAGAAAGTCGATGTCATTATCATGAATCCCTGCGAGGTGGAAGCCAGTTCACCCGCCGTCACGAAGGCACTGGCGGCCAATATTCCGATCATCAACGTCAACTCCGAAACCACGGCAAAACCGTCGGCTTTTATCGGTTCTGATGATGTAGAATCCGGGCGTATTGCGATGAAGTTTATTGCCGAAAAACTGAAGGGCAAAGGCAACGTGGTGATGATGCACGGGTATATGGGACAGGCCGCCCAGATCAAACGGGAACAGGGGGCGCGGGAAATTCTGAAACAGTATCCGAATCTGAAACTGATCGCCCACCAGACCGGCGAATGGGACCGGGCGAAAGCCATGTCGCTGATGGAAAACTGGATTCAATCGTACGGAAATACCATTAACGCGGTTTTTGCCCAGAATGACGAAATGGGAATGGGCGCCGTCAAGGCATTGACCGACGCTGGCTTGAAGGATAACGTGGTGGTAGTCAGCATCGATGCCATTCCGGATGCGTTGCAGGCTGTCAAGAAAGGAACCCTCGACGCCACGGTTTTTCAGAACGCCGAACAGCAGGGTGCGCAGGCCATCGAAACCGCCCTAAAAATTGCCAAAGGACAGACGTATGAGAAAGAAACGCTCATTCCATTTCAATTGGTTACGAAAGACAATTTGGCTAAATTTATGAAATAGTATCACTATCTAATTAAATCCTATAAGCTTTTGGGGCACTATTTGACGAAATTGCCTGTTGTTTCTAAATAGCCTTCGTGCCCCACCGCTCCTGACATTCCCTAAACGTTGACTTTTTACTTGATAAATCTTCTTTTCGTATGCTAAAGCGGTCTTCTTATTTAATCGGTGTGGTTGCGGGGTTCCTGTGTATCATTCAGGCCTGCCACACGGATTCGGGCAACCGGGTTGAGGACGAGAAATTGCCGGATGTGGTCAGTTATAATTTCGATATTCGACCCATTCTCTCCGATAAATGCCTGGCCTGCCACGGGCCGGATGCCAACAAACGGGAAGCCGGATTGCGGCTCGACGTGGCTGAAAGTGCGTTTAAAGCTTTGGCCGAAAATCCTTCGGCCCACGCCCTGGTAGCCGGAAAGCCCGAATTATCGGCGGCTTTTCTGCGCATCACCACGCAGGATACGTCGCTGCTGATGCCTCCGCCCACGTCCAATCTCAAACTCTCCACCCGGGAAATCAACCTGATTGAAAAGTGGATTAAGCAAGGTGCTAAATACGAGAAGCACTGGGCTTTTGTTGCGCCTAAAAAAGCGGCCATTCCGGAAGTTGAAAAGAAAGACTGGCCCAAAAACGAGATCGATTATTTCATCCTCCATAAACAGGAGCAGAAAGGATTGTCGCCCAATGAAGAGGCCGACAAAGAGCGGCAGCTGAAACGCCTGAGTCTGGATTTGACCGGTTTGCCGCCAACCTTGCAGATGATGGACCAGTTTATGGCCGACAACAGTCCGAATGCTTACGAAAAAGCCGTCGATCAGTTGTTGAAAAATCCGGCTTACGGCGAAAAAATGGCGCTGCACTGGCTCGATCTGGCCCGCTACGCCGATTCGCATGGCTATCAGGACGACGGCTACCGGACGCAATGGCCCTGGCGCGACTGGGTGATCAACGCCTTCAATAAAAACCTGCATTACAACGATTTTGTAACCTGGCAGTTGGCGGGTGACTTACTCCCCAATTCCACGAAGGAGCAACTGCTGGCAACGGGTTTTAACCGGAACCATAAAATCACGGAAGAAGGCGGGGTAATCCAGGAAGAATACCGGATTATGTACGTCACCGACCGGACCGATTTATTCGGAAAAGGTTTGTTGGGCGTTACGATGGAATGCGCCCATTGCCACGATCATAAATACGATCCGTTCTCGCATAAAGAATATTATCAGCTCTTCGCTTTTTTCAACAACGTGAAAGAAGTGGGCCTCGAATCGGTAATTGGCGGACCCGAAACCTACGCTAAAAAACCGTTGATGGAAATCAGCGACGAGGACGTAAAAAGTATTTTAACGTTTGTCAATAAACCGGATACCAATCGGTTGATTGTGTCGGTCATGGGCGATCTGGAACCGGATACGCTTCGGAAAACCTACATTCTCAAACGCGGTGTTTACGATGCGCCGGGCGACGAAGTGGAACCCGGAACGCCCAGCGCCATCCTTCCTTTCGACAAGAGTTACCCCAAAAACCGCCTGGGTTTAGCCAAATGGTTGTTCGATAAAAAGAATCCGTTGACGGCCCGGGTGTACGTCAATCTGCTGTGGCAGGAATTCTTCGGCAAAGGCATCGTTAAAACGTCCGGCGACTTTGGGATGCAGGGCGACTTGCCGTCGCATCCGGAACTGCTCGACTGGCTGGCGGTTGATTTTATGCAGCACAACTGGGACATCAAACGGCTGGTGAAACAGATGGTGACGTCGGCCACCTACCGCCAGTCGGCAGTGGTAACGCCGGAAAAATTAAAAACCGATCCGGACAACATTCTGCTGGCACGCGGCCCCCGGTATCGCATTCCGGCCGAGTTTATCAAAGACCTGGTTTTGTCGAGCAGCGGTTTGCTGAATAAAAAGATTGGCGGTCCCAGTGTGAAACCGTATCAGCCCCCCGGTTTGTGGGAAGGCGCGACCTCGGGCCGTGGCCTGCTTTCGACCTACAACCAGGATCACGGGCCGAGCCTGTACCGCCGGGGCATGTATACGCTCATCAAGCGAACCGTTCCACCGCCGTCGATGGCTATTTTCGACGCCAGCAACCGGGATTTGTGCGAAGTGAAACGCCTGAAAACCAACACGCCTTTGCAGGCTTTGGTGATGATGAACGACCCGACGGTGCTGGAAGCCTCCCGCGTTTTGGCCGCCAAGCTGTTGCTGGAAAATAGTGCTTCCAAAGACAAAATCGGCAAGGCGTTCCGCATGATCGTGGGTCGGAAACCGAAAGAAAAAGAGATCGATATGCTGACGGCCTATTACGAAAAACAGCTGAAAGAGATCAAAAAACCGGTCGCCGAGAAAGCCCTGGCCGTTGGCGAATATCCGATTCCCGACAACGTAGACAAGATGAAACTGGCCGCGATGATGCGGGTCGTTTCGACGATTTATAACCTGGAAGAGACCATTACCAAGACCTAACGTACCCACGGACTTTAGTCCGTGAGCGTTGTCAGATAGAAACTAAAATCACGGACTTTAGTCCGTGGGTACTGAAATGGAAAAAGAAATCTTAGAACACGGCTTTAATTTTAATCGGCGTCGGTTTTTATCCCGGCTCAGTTTAGGACTCGGAAGTGCGGCTTTAGGGTCGCTGATGATCCCGGATCTTTTTGGCAAAAACAACGCCGATGAAGAAGGTTTGACGCCCGGCATTCCGCACTTTGCCCCCAAAGCGAAACGCGTCATTTACCTGTTTCAGAACGGGGCGCCTTCGCAGCAGGAACTGTTCGATTACAAACCCAAATTACGCGAATTACTGGGCCAGGAAATACCGCCTTCCGTACGCGGTACGCAACGCCTGACCGGTATGACCGCCAATCAGGCATCTTTCCCGCTGGTGGGGTCGTTCGTCGATTTTAAACAATACGGCCAGTCGCGGGCGTGGGTGAGCGATCTGTTTCCGCATACCGCCAAGATCGTGGACGATCTCTGCATCATCAAATCGATGTATACCGAAGCCATCAACCACGATCCGGCGCTCACGTTTCTGCAAACCGGCTCGCAGCAGGGCAACCGGCCGAGCATGGGTTCGTGGCTGAGCTACGGACTGGGCAACGAGAATAAAAACCTGCCGAATTTTACGGTATTGCTGTCACGCGGCATTGGTAACGGGCAGGGCGTTTATTCCAAATTGTGGTCGAACGGTTTTCTGGATTCCATCCACCAGGGCGTGCAGTTCAGCAAGGGTGAAGATCCGGTATTGTACCTGCGCGATCCGGAAGGCATGGACCGGCACGCGCGCCGGGATATGCTGGACAATCTGGCGGAACTCAACGATCTGGCGTACCAGGAATTTGGCGATCCCGAAATTACAGCCAAGGTAAAACAATACGAAATGGCGTACCGGATGCAGACGGCGGTCCCCGAAGTGATGGATCTGTCGAAGGAACCGGACGACATCATCAAGCTCTACGGCCCGGATTGCCTGGTGCCGGGAACGTTTGCGGCCAACTGTCTGCTGGCCCGGAAATTGTCCGAAAACGGCGTCCGGTTTGTGCAATTGTACCACCAGGGCTGGGATCAGCACGGCAACCTGCCGTTCGAAATTGCCAGACAAGCCAAGGATGTGGATCAGGCGTCGGCGGCTTTGGTGACCGACCTCAAACAACGCGGTTTGCTGGACGAAACGCTGGTGATCTGGGGTGGCGAATTTGGCCGGACCAGCTACACGCAGGGCAAGCTGACGGCCGACAACTACGGCCGTGATCACCACCCGCGCTGCTTCACGATCTGGATGGCCGGGGGCGGTATCAAACCCGGTATGGTCTACGGCGAAACCGATGAGCTGGGCTATAACATCGCTCAGAATCCGGTTCACGTCCACGATTTTCAGGCCACGGTTCTGCACCAGCTGGGCCTGAATCACGAAAAGTTAATCTTTAAACACCTGGGTCGCCGGTACCGCTTGACGGACGTTTCCGGAAAAGTAGTCCGCGATATCCTGGCATAATACGCATCCGTTCCTAAACCCACTGGATTCATTTTGTGATGACTAAAAAGGTCAAAAGTCTGGCCGAGCAGGCGTTATTTGCTTCTGCCATTTTTATTCTGTTCCTGCTACTTTTCGAGAGTAAAATCGTGGTGCCGACCTGGATGCAGCCCGTTGGACGGATGCACCCGCTTTTTCTCCATTTCCCCATTGTCATCCTGCTGCTGGCGATGGCGATGGAAATGTTTCGGTTCAACAGTTCGTATGCCACGAACGAATTTTACCGGGGCTTTCTGTCCAATCTGTTGCTGGTTGGGGTTTTGTCAGCCGCTGTTACCGTCGTCATGGGCCTCTTTCTATCCAAAGAAGAAGGTTATTCCGGCGATATGTTGCAGTGGCACAAATGGTCAGGAGTCAGCCTTTTTTACCTTTCCTGCCTGATCTACTGGAGCCGGAATCAAGCCTGGTATCAGGCGACCGTAGCCAAATCCGGTGCCATTCTGGCGGTTTTCTTCCTGATTGGCGCGGGGCACTACGGGGCGGTTTTAACGCACGGCGACAACTTCATCACGGGGCCGATTACAAACACGAATGCGGAACCCGTAGCGCTCGATCAGGCGCTGGTGTACGACCATGTCATTCAGCCCATCTTTCAGCAAAAATGCATCAGCTGCCATAATCCCGACAAACTGAAAGGTGAACTGAATCTGGCCGATGTCGATGCCATTCTGAAAGGCGGCAAATCCGGTAAATTATTCAAAGCTGGCCTGCCCGACCAGAGTCTGTTGCTGCAGCGAATTCATTTGCCCGCCGAAGAGAAAAAACACATGCCCCCGACGGGCAAAACACAATTGACCAGCGACGAAATTACCCTGCTGGCGCTTTGGGTGAAAAGCAAGCCGGATTTCAAGAAAAAGGTCGTCGATTTACCGCCTACGGATTCCCTACGGCGCATCGCAGCCGTGTTGTTCAAACCCGCTGAACAAACGGAGGAAGTGTATGATTTCGACGCGGCTGACGAGGAAACGGTCAAAAAATTGAACAATGACTACCGCACCGTGGCCTATTTAGCCAAGGAATCGCCGGCGCTGGCGGTCAATCTGTATAACCGCAGCATTTATTCCGTGGAGAAATTGCAGGAATTAAGTGAGATCAAGCAACAGGTGGTTTCCCTGAACCTGAATAAAATGCCGGTCAAAGATGCGGATTTAAAAACGGTTGCCCAGTTTGAAAACCTGCAAAAACTCGATCTGAATTTTACCGACATTTCCGGACAGGGATTGAAAGAACTGGCTGGTTTAAAGCATTTAAACAGCCTGACGTTATCCGGAACGAAAGTGACGTATGCTGACCTACAGAAGCAGATCGGCGACTTTAAAAGCCTGAAAACCGTCTCGCTGTGGGAAACGAAACTGACCATTCCAGAGATTCAGCAGTTGCAGAAAGCGAACAAAAACATTGCGTTTATTGCCGGATTTAAAGACGACGGCAAAGACCCGATTACCCTGAATCCTCCGCAGGTTAAAAATAGCTCGATGATTTTTGATAAACCGGTGGCTCTCCAGTTAAACCACCCGATCAAAGGGGTTCAGATTCGTTTTACGACCGACGGCACCGAGCCCGACAGCATCCATTCGCCGGTTTTCAACAACCAGACCATTCTGACCGACATGACGACCATCAAGGCCAGGGCCTTTAAGGACGGCTGGTTTGGCAGCAGTCTGGCGACCTTCGATTTTTACAAGAGCACCTACAAACCGGATAGTGTTGCGTTGTTGCTCCCGCTAAACCGGGTTCACCAGGCGGAGGGCGCCAAATCGCTTTTTGACCACAAGCTCGGAACCTTCAACGCCAACAGCCCGGCCTGGGCCAACAACTGGACGGGCGTCCGCAACAACGACATGGTGCTGATGGCCGAATACAAGAAGCCGGTTACGGTTTCGTCCGTCGCCCTGCGCATCATGGTGGAAGAAGCCACCGGTATTTTCCCGCCGGGCTCCGTCGAAATCTGGGGGGGCGACAGCCGCGACAAACTGAAACTCCTCTCGACGGTCAAGCCCAAAATGCCGGTCAAGGGCGAAACCCACGAATTGAAAAATGTGACCTGTACCTTCAAACCCCAAACTGTCACCTATCTCAAAATAGTGGCCAAACCGTGTACGCTGCCGGAGTGGCACGGCGGCAAGGGCAAACCGGGGCTGGTGCTGGTGGATGAGATGTTTATCAATTAAAACAAGTTCATGCGTAGCGGACGCCCGTAGCTTTCCAGTGTTCAGAACCGCATGGTAACGGGTAATGAAATGGCACATGAATCAGCAGAAACACCCGTTTAATCGACCTGCGGAACTGGTTTTATGGAAGCAGTTTCTTTCAGGCGATACCCTGGCTTTCGAGTCCCTGATGTCGTCGCATTTTCAGGTTCTGTTTCACTATGGCAGCAAATTTTCAAAAGATCGGGAGTTTGTCAAGGACTGTATTCAGGATCTTTTTCTGATCCTTTGGGAACGACGGGGCAACCTCAATGCGGAGGTTGCGGTGAAGCCCTACCTGATGGCATCGCTCCGACGGCTGATGAACCGCAGCGGACACCCCAAAACCGGGTTGCCGGACGCGGTTTCCACGGATGAACAGGGCGTCTTTGAGATTGAATTTTCGGTTGAAGAAGAGTATATAGAACAGGAAAGCATCCGGGTGACCACCCAACGTTTTAAGAAGCTACTGGATGAACTCCCCAAACGGCAGAAAGAAGTTATTTATCTGAAATTCTTTCAGGAAATGGACCGGAACCAGATTTCTGAGGTGATGGACATTTCTCCCCAAACGGTCTCCAATCTGCTTCAAATCGCCATCAGGCAACTGAAGGTTTACTGGAAAGTTGAATTATTGACGCTCTTGCTGGTTCATTTTTACAGCTAATTAGGCCGACGTAATGAGTACTTTTATATTTTTTTCAAAATAACTCCAATTGTTTTGGTATGCCGACCGTGATTTTGTCTATCGTAAGGTAGGGATGCACAGCGCAGGTATGAACCAGAACCAGTACAGGAGTTATAAAACCGGTGATTTTGTTTGGAATCCATTTTTCCGCCAGTGGGTGCTCACGCCCACCCGCCAGACGGATCTTTTCTGGAATCAATGGCTTCAGGAAAACCCGGATTTCCTGGACCGGATTCAGGAAGCCCGGGTCATCGTGCTCTCGCTGCAGGTAAAAGAAGCCCCGCTGTCAACAGACGAAATTGATGAAGTTGTCAAATCGACGGTTTCAAAAATCAACCAGCCGACCGCACATTCCTTCCCTGAGCGTATCCGGCGCCCCTTACCGGTTTATCAAAGGAACTGGTTTCAAGTCGCGGCATCCCTGAGTCTGCTGCTGCTGGCAGCCTGGTTGACGCATGCCTATTACCGTTCCAACCCGTTACCGACGCTGTTTGATACCGCCCTGGCGATTACCAAAAATCAGAAAGCGTCTTGGACCGAAATTGCGAATACCACTTCGCGCCCCCTGCTCGTCCACCTGGCCGATGGCAGTGCGGTTACGCTCGCTCCCGCAAGTCGGATTTCCTGCGCCAAGAATTTCTTAACCGCCAAACGGGAAGTTTATCTGACCGGAGAAGCCTTTTTTGACGTAACCAAAGACCCAGCGCATCCTTTTTTCGTGTACGCCAATGGATTGGTTGCCAAAGTTTTAGGTACCAGCTTCACTATAAAAGCCTACGAAAGTTCGCGGGAAGTAATTGTGGAAGTGACGAGCGGACGGGTTTCGGTTTTTGCGCAGGCCGACCCCAAAGCCAGACAGAAATCCATCACCCGCGAACTGGAAGGCGTCGTGCTGTCGCCCAATCAGAAAATCGTGTATGAAACCGACGAAGTGCGGATGCGAAAGACGCTGGTGGAAAAGCCCGCCTTGCTTACAGCGGCCGTGCCACCCTCTTTTCATTTTGAAGATAAACCCGTCAGCGAGGTTTTTGCTACCCTCGAAAAAGCATACGGTGTTGCCATTATTTATGATAAAGACCTGATGATGGATTGTCCACTAACGGCTTCCCTCGACAGTATGCCATTATATAACCAGTTGACCATCATTTGTAAAGCGGTAGAAGCCAGTTATGAACTGGTGGACGGGCAAATTATTATTCACAGCAAGGGTTGTAAAACGAATTGACGAGTACTGGTTAAACGGGTTTATGTTCAATAGACCGGTAAATGGGCAGAATTTCATTTTTTCTCATAATAACCTAAACCCTTAAACACATGGACGGTATGACAACCCTAAAAACCTGAATCTGAAAAGAGGCCGGGCTGATTCCTTTCGGCCCGGTTAAATGCCAACTCCTCTCCCAAAACGGCTTGTCATGGTACTCCCTGAAAAAAGGGAGCCGGGAAAACTATGGCCCAATCCAACTCCTAAACCCTTAACTTTTATGAAAAAAACCGTACAGTGTCAACCGTTCGCTGGTCGAATCGTATTTCGAACGCTGGGTCTAACCATACTTCAAGCCCTGTTTGCTTTTTGTTTCACCGGATTAGGCTACGCCAACGACGGTATAGCCCAATCGCTGCTGAATCAGAAAATTACCATTAAAGCGCAGGAAACGGAAATCAAAAAGGTGCTCAGTCAGGTGGAGCGTCAGGTGGATGTCCGGTTTGTATTCAGCTCGAAACTGATTCAATCCAGCCGAAAAATCACCCTTTCTGCCGAAAACAAACCGCTTCAGCAAGTGCTCGAGTACATCCTGAACCCGTTGGGATTGCAGTATGAACTGACCGGAAAAGTGATCATTATCAGACGCGAGGAGGTTGCGCCGGTAGCCGCCCCGCCGGTGGGAGTAACGGCTCCCAAGCGTACGGTTTCCGGAAAAGTGCTGGATGAAACCGCGAAAGGATTACCCGGCGTCACTGTGGTTTTGAAAGGAACACAGCGGGGGACGATCACGAACGGCGAGGGGGATTTTCAGCTGGAGACCGAAGACAATACCGTCCTCGTTTTTAGCTTCGTAGGCTACAAAAGCCAGGAAGTGGCGGTGGGCAATCAGAGCACCCTATCTATTACGCTGGCTCCGGAAGACCATGCGCTGGAAGAAATTGTGGTGGTGGGCTACGGCACGCAGAAACAACGGGAAGTAACCGGTTCCATTGCGTCGCTGCCAGCGGCTCAGCTGGAAGATCAGCCGGTGGGTCAGCTGGCTCAGAAGCTGCAGGGACGCGTCGCCGGTGTTCAGATCAATCAGGCTTCGGGAACGCCCGGCAGCGGAATGTCCATCCGGATTCGCGGGGCGGCTTCCATCAATGCCGGGAATACGCCCCTGTATGTGGTCGACGGGTTTCCGATCGTGGGGGGTATCAATAACATCAACCCCAATGAAATTGAAAATTTTTCCGTCCTGAAAGGGGCTTCAGCGGCCGCTTTATACGGATCACGAGCCGCCAACGGGGTCATTCTGATCACAACCAAACAGGCGAAAGAAGGCCGGACCGTCATCCAGTTCAGCGCTACCTACGGCATTGCCCAGGTTCCGCAGCGGGGCCGGGCTAAACTCATGAATGCGAAAGAGTTTTTGCAGGATCGGAAAGAAATTTTTGAGGATAAAATCAAGTATGAAGGCTATACGGGCGGTGTCCCGGCGCTGTATCAAAACCCGGAAGCGTACACCGGAAAAAGTACGGACTGGTATAACGAACTTTTGCAGACGGGGGGGCAGAACAGCTACAACCTTTCGATTTTATCCAACAAAAACAATTTCAGTTCGGCCACAACCATCGGGTATTACAAAGAGAAAGGGGTGGTATTGAACACCAATTACGAGCGGTTTTCCCTGCGGTCCAACAACCAATACAAGATCAACGACTTTGCCCGGGTGGGAATCAATGTGGCCCCAACGTATCAGCGAAGTCTGAATCAGGAAACCGACGGTTTTTACAGCACGCTCTATTCGGCCATCATTACGCCCCCCATCTTTTCGCCCGATGACAAAAATCCCGATGGGTCCGACAAATTAAGCTTTACCGGACCGGGGCTTTTTACGTTTCCGAACTGGAAAAAAACGCTCCTGGAAACCACCAACCGAACCAACTCAACCCGGATTTTGAGCAATGCTTACGCCGAGATTGACTTCCTGAAAAATTTCCGGTTTAAAAGCTCCCTTTCCCTGGATCTGGAAAGCCGAAAACAGCGGATTTTCAACCCCTCTACGGCCGGCGGTATTTTTGCGCCCCCGCCCAAACTGGCCACCGGATCGTACGAAACCAATGAGTATACTTCGTGGCTGACCGAGAACACGCTTAATTTCAGTAAAACCTTCGCGACCGACCACCATGTCGAAGTCCTGGCCGGTTATTCGGCGCAGCAGTTTCGGCAGGAAACCAACCGGCTCACCGGTACCAGTTTCCCGGACGACGCCGTTACCTGGATCGACGCGGCCGCCATCAAAAGCGGGGCCAGCAACTCAACCGAATGGTCGTTGCTCTCGATGTTTAGCCGGTTAAACTACAACTACAAAGGAAAATACCTGCTGGCGGCTTCCATTCGCCGGGATGGTTCGTCGCGGTTTGGTTCCGCAAACCGCTGGGGTTCTTTCCCGTCGCTATCGGCGGGCTGGATTATTTCGGACGAAAATTTTGCTCAGAAATGGCGCAGCCTGAGCTATCTGAAATTACGGGCCGAATATGGAGACGCCGGCAATTTTAACATCGGTAATTACAGCCAGTTTGGCAACATTCTCTCCACCAACTACGTGTTCGGAAACGCCCTCGTTCAGGGTAGAAGTCCCAACTCGATCGGAAACACCAGCCTGACCTGGGAAACGACCACGGGAATGGACATCGGTCTGGATGTGGGATTTCTGAACGACCGGATCTCCCTGACGGCGGATTATTACAACAAACGAACCAAGAATATGCTGTATCAGGTCGACATTCCGACGGGTACCGGTTTTTCCAACATCCAGGACAACATTGGCGAATTCCATTTCTGGGGGTATGAATTGGGCGCAACGTCCCGGAATCTGGTGGGTACGCTGAAATGGAGCACCGACTTTAACATTTCTTTCAACCGAAATAAAGTCATCAAACTGGGGACGAACGACACGCCCATCGGCGGCATTGGAAATTACTCCAGTACGATCTGGAAAACGGAAGTAGGCCATCCGATCGGGCAGTTTTACGGCTACGTATTCGACGGTATTTACAAAACGCAGGAGGAGTTCGATTCGCAGCCCAAACACAGCACGTCCAAGGTGGGCACCATGCGCATGAAAGACATCAACGGCGACGGGGTTATCAACACCCTGGATAAAACGTACATCGGCAACCCCAATCCGAAGTTTGTCTATGGCATCAATAATACGTTTGCCTACAAAAATCTGGATCTGAATATCGTGATTTCAGGAGCCTATGGCGGAAGAATGTACTATGCGCTGGCCGAATGGACCGAAACCCTGGAAGGAATTTTCAATGTCGAAACCTACATGAAAGACCGCTGGCGGTCGCCCGAAAACCCGGGTGCCGGTATTGTCGGACGGTCGCTGTCGGGCACCACCGAATTTCCGCGCAACGTGCAGGACCGGCTGGCGCTGGATGCATCGTATCTGACCGTAAAAAACATTACGCTGGGCTACACCTTGCCGAAAGTATCGCGCTACATCACCAAATCACGGATCTTTTTGAGTGTGCAGCAGGCACTGGTTTTGACCAAATACAAAGGGGCCAATCCGGAAGCCAGTTTCAACGGGTTAAGCGGCCTTAGCGAAGGGGTCGACATCAGCCCGTATCCGGTTCCCCGGACGTTTGCGCTGGGCCTGAATTTAAATTTTTAACCGTATCGGAAACCAAAGACATGAAAAAACTTCTGTATCTATCGTTTTTAACGACCTTGCTCCTGACGGGTTGTTCCGAAGAGTTTCTGGAAAGAGTGCCCGAAAGCTCCGTCACATCCGGTAATTTTTACCAGACCGAAGTCCAGTTCGAACAGGCTATGGTGGGGGCTTATACGGCTGTCCGGGATGCCAAGGGCTCGATTGCCGCCTGGAGCATGGGCGAGATGCGTTCTGACAACACGCACCTTGAGTTCAACAACACCAACCGCGGCCCGGCCTACATTGAACGGGAATACACCGATTTCTTTCTGGATGATGTCACCAGTACGCTGGTCGCCGACAAGTACAACCAGTGTTACGTCGGCATTGCCCGCACCAACAGCATCATCGACTACCTGCCCAAATCGGGACTCAGCCAACCGGTAGCCGACCGGCTGGCGGGTCAGGCCAGGTTTTTACGGGCGCTGTTTTATTTTGATCTGGTGCGGTATTTTGGCGGTGTTCCGCTGTACCTGAAAGCCGTATCGGGAGCCAGCGATGCCTATCTTCCGCGTTCGTCCGTCGACGAGGTGTATAAAGTCATTGTCGACGATCTGAAAGACGCCATTGCCAAACTGCCGGTGCCGGTATTTCCGCAGACGGGACGTGCCACCCAGGCTGCGGCTAAAATGCTGCTGGCCGATGTGTATCTGACGCAGAAGAATTTTGCCCTGGCCGAAACCGAATTGAAAGGGATTATCCCGATGGGTTTTGCCCTCCTGCCCGACTATGCCTCGGTTTTCAGCTTATCGAATAAAAACAGCAAAGAGTCGCTCTTCGAGATCCAGTATCAACAGGGGAATCAGGGGCAAAACAGTAATTTTCTGTATCCTTTTCTGCCCCTGGCTTCGGATGTCAGCAAAATTACCAGCATCACCTCGCAAAACCGTCAGGGGGGCGGCTGGAACGTCCCGACGTTCGAGATGATTGGCACCTACGAACCTGGCGACAAGCGGCTGGACGCGTCGATTGCCATTGCAGAAGGAACCGGCGTGGTGGGCGACATGGCCATTGAAGCTATAAAAAGCCCGGTTGGTTACGTCAAACCCACTGGTAAAAGGGCGTATCCCTTCATCAAGAAGTACCTGCACGCCCATAGCCTGGAGCAGAATACCGACGATAACTTCCCGGTTTATCGCTATTCCGATGTGCTCCTGGGGCTGGCCGAAGCCCTCAATGAACAAAATAAAGGTGCCGAGGCTCTGACCTATTTGAACCCGGTCCGGGTTCGGGCGGGTCTGGCCCCGTCGACGCAAACCAGCCAGGCGGCTCTGCGGGACCTGATCGCCCACGAACGGCGCGTTGAGTTTGCCTTCGAGAACAAACGGTGGCTGGATTTGGTCCGAACCGGTAAAGCCATTGAAGTCATGAACAAAAACGGCGAATACATCAAAGCGTTTCATGCCGGTGAATCGTATCTGCCGAGCACCAGTTACAATGTTACTCCGAACCGTTTGCTTTTTCCAATCCCGAACCGCGAAATATTAATCGGAAAGCTGCAACAAAATCCGGGGTATTAACGCGTCATTTACGGTAAAGAATCACGTGCCTGTGTTAGGAATGAGTCGCTTAACCTCGGCCGCCTTTCTAACACAGGTCCTTTCAATGAAACCAAGTCCTTTATCCAGTTTTGATTTAAAATGAGAAGGCTTTCGTATTTGCTGTTCATCGTTGCCGGTAGTACAGGGGCTTTCCAGGCCTGTACGACGGGTTCAACGAGCCGGTCGGACGGGGAGAAATTACCGGAAACGGTCAGCTATAATTTTGACATTCGGCCTATTCTTTCGGATAAATGCCTGGCTTGTCACGGCCCGGATGCCAACAAACGGGAAGCCGGACTTCGGCTCGATATCGCCGAAAGTGCGTTTAAAGCCTTGCAGGAAAATCCGAAAGCCCACGCCCTGGTGGCCGGGAAACCCGAATTATCGGAAGCTTTCCGACGAATAATCACGCCGGATACGTCGCTGCTGATGCCGCCACCCTCATCCAACCTGAAGCTCTCTGCCCGCGAAATCAACCTGATTGAAAAGTGGATCAAACAGGGCGCCAAGTACGAAAAACACTGGGCCTTTGTGGCTCCCCGAAAAGCCGCCCTGCCGCCCATCGATCAGAAGGCGTGGCCGCGGAATGAGATCGATTATTTTATTCTCCACAAACAGGAGCAGAAAGGATTGTCGCCCAACGAAGAATCCGACCGGGAACGCCTGCTCAAGCGGGTCAGTCTGGACCTGACCGGATTGCCCCCCGACTTGTCGATGATGGATCGGTTTCTGACGGATACCCGCCCGGATGCGTACGAAAAAGTAGTCGATCAGTTGCTGAAAAGTCCGGCCTATGGCGAAAAAATGGCGCTGCACTGGCTGGATCTGGCCCGGTATGCCGACTCTTACGGCTATCAGATGGATAATTTCCGAACGCAGTGGCCCTGGCGCGATTGGGTCATTCATGCCTTCAACCAGAACATGCCTTACGACCGGTTTATCACCTGGCAACTGGCGGGCGACCTGCTGCCCGTGCCTCCCGGTGGCGCTTCCGGCAAGGAGCAACTCCTGGCCACCGGTTTTAACCGCAACCATAAAATTACCGAAGAAGGTGCCGTAGACGAAGAAGAATACCGGGTTACTTATGTGACCGACCGCAACGACACCTTCGGCAAAGGGCTGCTGGGGATCACGCTGGAATGTGCGCATTGCCACGACCACAAGTATGATCCTTTCTCGCAGAAAGAATATTACCAGCTCTTCGCCTTTTTCAACAACGTCGATGAAATGCGCTCCAAATACACGCCCATCGACCCCGATGTCGGCAAACCGGAGTCGTATGCGAAAAAACCGCTGATGGAAATTAGCAACGACGATGTAAAGAGCCTGTTAAAATTCATCAACAAACCGGACACCAGCCGCCTGATTGTTTCCGTGATGGGCGATCTGGACACGCTTCGCAAGACCTACATTCTGAAACGGGGCGTTTTCGATGCCTATGGCGACGAAGTGCAGCCCGGCACACCCGCTTCCATTCTGCCCTTCAATGCCGCTTATCCGAAAAACCGGCTTGGGCTGGCCCAATGGTTAGTGGACCGGAAAAATCCGCTGACGGCCCGCGTCTATGTCAATCGAATCTGGCAGGAATTCTTCGGGCGGGGCATCGTCAAAACCGCCGGTGACTTCGGGATGCAGGGCGAGCTTCCCACCCATCCGGAACTGCTGGACTGGCTGGCCGTCGACTTTATGCAGCAAGGCTGGAACATCAAACGGCTGGTCAGGCAGATTGTCACATCGGCCACCTACCGCCAGTCGATTGTCGTTACGCCCGAAAAGCTGCGGGCGGACCCGGAGAATGTGTTGCTGGCCCGGGCACCACGCTATCATATTCCGGCCGAACTGGTGAAAGACCTGGTGCTGGCGAGCAGCGGTCTGCTGAACCGCACCATCGGCGGCCCCAGTGTAAAACCGTATCAGCCGCCCGGTTTGTGGGAAAGCGCCACCGCCGGGGGCGACGGCATGTTGTCTACCTACAACCAGGATCACGGCCCGGCTTTATACCGGCGGGGCATGTACACGTTCATCAAGCGAACCGTTCCGCCCCCCTCGTTGGCCATCTTCGATGCCAGCAACCGCGACCAGTGTGAAGTAGGCCGGAGCAAAACCAATACGCCTTTGCAGGCTCTGGTGATGATGAACGATCCGACGGTGCTGGAAGCCTCCCGCGTGCTGGCGGCCCGGCTGTTGCGGGAAAACAGTGGCATAGAAACCAAAATCGGCAAAGCATTCCGGCTGATTGTGAATCGAAAACCGACTCCGCAGGAACAAAGTGTACTCATCACTTATTTCGGTGAGGAAATGCAAACGATGAAAACGAAGGACCTTGAAAAAGTGCTGGCCGTCGGCGACTATCCGGTTCCCGAAAAGATCGACAAAAAGCGGCTGGCGGCTCTGATGCGCGTTATATCGATGATTTACAACCTGGAAGAATCCATTACTAAATCCTGACCGTCATGGAAAAAGAAATGCTGGACCATTTAATGACCTTCAACCGGCGTCGGTTTTTTTCGAAGCTGAGTTTGGGACTCGGGAGCGCTGCGCTGGGTTCGCTGCTGATACCGGACCTGTTCGGCAAACGCAGCGATTCCGACGACCCTGATTTCATTCCCGGAACACCGCATTTTGCCCCGAAAGCCAAGCGGGTCATTTATTTGTTTCAGAATGGGGCACCTTCTCAACTCGAAACATTCGACTACAAACCCAAGTTACGGGAGCTGTTTGGCAAAGACCTCCCGCCGTCGGTGCGCGGTGGACAGCGACTCACCGGTTTTACCGCCACCCAGACGTCCCTGCCCCTGGCCGGATCGTTCGTCGATTTCAGCCAGTACGGGCAGTCGCGGGCGTGGGTGAGCGATCTGTTTCCGCACATGGCCAAAATTGTGGATGATCTGTGCATTGTGAAATCCATGTACACCGAAGCTATCAACCACGACCCGGCCATCACGTTTTTTCAGACCGGTGCCCAGCAGGGCAATCGCCCGAGCATGGGTTCGTGGCTCAGCTACGGACTGGGCAATGAAAACAAAAACCTGCCCAATTTTACGGTATTGATTTCCCGGGGAAAAGGCAACAGCCAGGGGGTGTATTCCAAACTGTGGTCGAACGGTTTTCTGGATTCGATTCACCAGGGCGTGCAGTTCAGCAAAGGCGAAGACCCGGTCTTGTACCTGCGCGACCCGGAAGGCATGAGCCGCCAGTCACGGCGGAAAATGCTCGACCGCCTGGCGGAATTGAACCAGCTGGCCTACGAGGAAGTGCATGATCCGGAGATCAATGCCAAAATCAAGCAGTACGAAATGGCGTACCGGATGCAAACCGCCGTGCCGGAAATTACGGACCTGTCGAAAGAACCGGACGATATTATCAAGCTCTACGGCTCGGACTGCCTGATACCGGGCACTTTTGCCGCTAATTGCCTGCTGGCCCGGAAGTTGTCCGAAAACGGCGTGCGGTTTGTGCAGTTGTATCACCAGGGCTGGGATCAGCACGTCAATTTGCCAGAAGAGATTACCGGCCAGACCAAAGACGTGGATCAGGCATCGGCGGCTTTGGTGACCGACCTCAAACAACGCGGTTTGCTCGACGAAACGCTGGTGATCTGGGGCGGTGAATTTGGCCGCACCTGCTTTAGCCAGGGCAAGCTGACGAAAGAGAAATACGGCCGCGACCACCACCCGCGCTGCTTCACGATCTGGATGGCCGGGGGCGGTATCAAACCCGGTATGGTCTACGGCGAAACCGACGAATTCGGCTACAACAGCATCGCCAACCCCGTTCACGTCCACGATTTTCAGGCCACGGTTTTGCACCAGTTGGGCTTGAATCACGAGAAGCTGGTTTTCAAACACCTCGGCCGCCGGTACCGGTTAACGGATGTTTCGGGGAAGGTGGTGCGGGATATTCTGGCGTGATGTCAGTACTTAAAAAGTAACCAGCCCACGCGTTAACGCGTGGGCACCCGATGCAAAAAACGACCGATTGCCCAACGGTTTTAACCATTTTTCCGCCGGATTACTCCACAATCCAGCGGCTCAACGTATTGTACCGCCCTTCCAGCACAATTTTGTAAAAACCGGTGGGGAGTTTCGACACGTCGATCGTGGCTTTTTCGGCCTTCACCGGCACCTCGTCCATCAGCCAATACCGGTCGTGCTGGCCTTCCTCGAAGTGGTTGGTGGTTGTGAGCCAGATTTTGACGGAGCCTTCGGAGTCGGCGGCTTTCCAGCTCAGGGCGATTGTTCCGGCTTCTTTCTTCGCCGTTGGCCGGATCAGCGACAGCTTGCCGGTGAGCGGAATGCCATCGATTTCAAAAGCCTGTTCTTTCGGAATCGAAATCCGGAGATGCCGCGCCAGGGTTGGCATAATATCGACAATGCCGGGGGTGGATTTTCGGAAATATGGATTCAGGTTTTTGGCATTCGTCACCATCCACGTGCTGCGTTCGCGGTCCGACTGACCACCGTGGTTTTTGCCGGTATCGGCGCTCCGGCCGTGGTCGGTGGTGATGAAAACCTGCCAGTCTTCGCCGAACGTTTTCTGCCGGTATTGAACGGCCTTCCACAACCGCCCCATCTGGTCGTCCATCATCCGAATAGCCTGGTAAAACCGCTCATGATCACCGTATCGATGTCCCATGTCGTCCGTATATTCCAGATACACCCACGACAAATCCGGGCTTTCGTGCCGGATGTAGGCAGCGGCTTCGTTCACCACTTTTTCGTCAATTTGATGGATATAGAGCTTGTCTTTGTCGTGCGGAAAATGAAGCGTATCCAGTTCAAACCCGTCGAACGAATAATCGAGCCGCAGGTGGCCCGTAGCCGGAAGGTTTTCGCCCACGAGTTTGGTGCGGTTGTCGAGCCAGGTCGAGAAAATGGCGGTTTTCTTTTGAGGATACTGCGATTCGAAAAACCGGAAAAGAGTCCAGTAGTTGTAATTCGGGGCCTTGATGTCGTTGTCCCAGACGTTGTGTTTGTTGACCCACGTGCCCGTCAACAGGCTGTTGTAGCCCACCGCCGAAATGGTCGGCGTCTGCGAGTATGTCCCTTTCTGGCCACCGACATAGGCCCGGACGTAGCCGCCTTCCTTCGCAATCGCATCCAGATTCGGTTTTACCACACGCTCGATCACATCCGCCGGAATGCCGTCGACAATCACAAACAGCGCCTTCCGTTTGTCCGGCTGGCCAACGCTTTCGTGCGTTCTGACGCAACAGATCGCCAGAAGGAAAACAGCTAGTATTCGTCGGTTCATGCGGTTTTATTCCGCCAGATAGTTTCCGATGCCGACGACTACGGTCGAAAACACCACGGTGGCAATGCCGAGCGTGATGGTACGCATGGTTGGTCGGTTGGCTCCCCGCCACTCGTGCAGATACAGGCCCCAGAAACTGCTGAAGGCAATGATGAAGGCCATGTGCAGCGTCCAGCCCGAAAACCGGTATTCGCCCATCTTGCTGTCGCCCATGCCGTAGAAGAAAAACTGAAGATACCAGGTTACGCCGGCCATGGCGCAAAAAATAATATTCCGAACCGCCGGAGCCGAGACATTGCGGTAATCAGTATACGTTTTATTCTTGATATTGAGGTAAATACACCAGATGGCATTCGTCGTCAAACCGCCCAGCAGGATGAAAACATAGGGCGCGTTGTTCACAAAAAGCGGATCGGCACCGTGTTTTAGCGCCAGTTCGGCAATGGGTTGACCGGCAGTAACGCCAAAGGAAAAACAGGCGCTCATCACCCCCGAAAAAATAGCCACCAGAATGCCTTTTTTCAGGTCAAACTCCATAATGGTTTCCTTCTTCTGATCGTCCGTCATCGACTTTTCCTTCATCATCCCGGCCACACCGCAGATGGAAATGCCCAACACGCAGACGGCCAAGCCCAGAATGATGACCTGACCGGACAGGGTGCTCATCAACGTCCCGAACTGCCCCTGCCAGATGGGCGGCACCACCGTTCCGAACACCGCACAGAGTCCCAGCACCACGGCCATGCCCAGCGACAGGCCCAAATACCGCATCGTCAAACCGAAGGTCAGCCCGCCAAACCCCCAGAGAACACCCCAGAAATAGGACCACCATACGGTTTCGGTGGGTGCTTCGGCCAAAACGTCAAATAAATTCGGCACCGTGAGCAGTCCGAAAATCAGCGGGGCAAACACCCAGGAGAAAATACCGCCCACCAGCCAGTAACTTTCCCAGGCCCAACCCTGTACTTTTTTATACGGCAGATAGAAACTCCCCGAAGCAAACCCTCCGAGTGCGTGCAACACTACTCCCCAAATGACAGCCATGTATAGTGATTTTTCAACAAATCTGTGTAGTTTCCTTAGAAAGACCTTCCTGCTCTCTCCTGAATGCATAAAGCGAAAAAACCGGCCAGTCTAACGTTGCAGCCCGTTAACTATTTTTATCTGAGCAGGAAAGAGCAGGAGAGCACGGTATAGTTAGCTCAGGCCGGTTCAGTAATATCGCGCTGTAGAATACTATTTCATCATAGGTTAGTAGGATAAGCCCGTTAGATTTCTAATGGGCTTATTTTGTTTTTGGTCCTTCACCGATCTTTTTCCACTTATCTTTCCGTTTTTTTAACCACAACGCTCAACTTCGTGTTTGCTACGCATGAGCAAATTCGATGGAAAAAATATTCTGATTGTCGGCGCATCGTCCGGCATCGGTCAGGCAGTCGCCCAGCAGATTCAGGCAGCAGGTGCCACGGTATTTACGGCCGGCCGGCGACAACCCGATGGCATCCAATCCACGCACCTGACGTGGGACGCCACCCAACCCGGCGCGGCAGATCTGAGTGCCCTGCCCGACACCTTGCACGGTGTGGTGTATGCCCCCGGAACCATCCGGCTGGCTCCCTTTGGCCGGTTGACGCTTGAAAACTACCAGGAAGATTTTACGCTGAACGTGCTGGGGGCCATCGCCATCCTGAAAGCCGTTATGCCCGCCCTGATTCAGTCCAAATCGGCCAGTGTGGTGCTGTTCAGCACGGTAGCGGCCCAACTCGGATTCGGGCTTCACTCCTCGGTCAGTGTGTCGAAGTCGGCGGTAGAAGGCTTGGCCAAGTCGCTGGCGGCCGAATATGCCACGTACGGCATCCGGTTCAATGTGGTGGCTCCTTCCCTGACCAATACGCCACTGGCGCAATCGGTTGGGCTGGTATCTCCCAACCGGCTCGAAGCGGCCGGGAAGCGTCATCCGCTGGGCCGGATCGGAACGCCGGAAGACATTGCCAGCATGGTCACTTTTTTGTTATCCGACGAAACCAGCTGGGTTACGGGCCAGATTCTGGGCGTGGATGGGGGAATGAGTACGCTGAAATAATAAACCGCTTTCAATCCTGCACTTATTCCAGTTAATTTGTATAGTTCATCAGCCTATACAAATGAAAAAATTACGCTATAGCATCGGGCTTCTCGGCCTGATGCTTACCCACCTGGCCTTTTCACAGACCAAACTGGTTGAAACAGTAACCCGCAAAGAGGGCGAGCTGATTATTCCGTATCAGAAATACGTCCTGCCCAACGGTCTGACGCTGGTCGTTCACGAAGACCATTCCGATCCCATTGTCCACGTCGATGTCACCTATCACGTTGGTTCGGCGCGGGAAGAGATCGGCAAGTCGGGATTTGCCCACTTTTTTGAACACATGATGTTTCAGGGTTCCGACCACGTGGCTGATGATGAGCACTTTAAGCTCGTAACCGAAGCTGGTGGCACCCTGAACGGAACCACCAACGGCGACCGCACCAATTATTTCGAAACCGTACCCAGCAACCAGCTGGAGCGCGCGCTCTGGCTCGAAGCCGACCGGATGGGCTTTCTGCTGGATGCGGTAACCCAGAAAAAATTTGAAATTCAACGCGCCACCGTGAAAAACGAACGCGGTCAGAATTACGACAACCGCCCCTACGGTCTGGCCTACGAGTATACGGCCAAAAATCTGTACCCTTACGGTCATCCGTATTCCTGGCTCACCATCGGCTACATTGAAGACCTGAACCGGGTGAATGTCAACGATTTGAAAAACTTCTTCCTGCGTTGGTACGGCCCGAACAACGCGGTATTGACCATCGGTGGCGACGTGGATCCCAAGCAGGTTGTGCAGTTGACCGAAAAATATTTTGGCAGCATTCTGAAAGGGCCGGAAGTGACCAAAACCATTGTTCCGCCGGTTGTTGTGGACAAAGATCGCTACGTTTCCTACGAAGACAACATCCGTTTCCCGATGCTGCGGATTACGTACCCGACCGTGGCCCGGTTTCATCCGGACGAAGCCCCTCTGGACGCGCTGGCCCAAATTCTGGGCGGTGGTAAAAGCTCGCTTTTCTATAAAAATCTGGTAAAAACCGAGAAAGCGGTTCAGGCCAACGTCGGTCACCCGGCCAACGAACTGGCGGGCGAATTTACGTTTACGGTTTTGCCTTTTCCGAACGTCCGACTGGACAGCGCGGAAGCGATCATCCGGAATTCACTGACGGAATTTGAAGCCCGGGGCGTCACCGACGACGACCTGGCCCAGTTTAAAGCCACCCGCGAAGCCGAGATCGTAAATTATTTATCAAGCGTAGCCGGTAAGGTTTCACAACTGGCTTCCTTCCAAACCTTTACAGGCTCGCCAAATTACCTGCCGACGGAACTGAAACGCTATCAGGCGCTCACGAAAGCGGATATTATGCGGGTCTACAACCAGTATATCAAGGGCAAAAAGGCCGTTATTCTGACGGTTTACCCCAAAGATAAAAAGGAGATGGTGGCCCATCCCGACAACTACACGGTGGTAACGGAAGGTTACAAAGCCCCCAATTACGGCTACGAGGGACTGAAGTACGCCAAGGCGAAAGATTCGTTCGACCGCAGCAAAAAACCGGCTTCCGGGGCCAGCCCGACCCTGAAAGTGCCGCCGTTCTGGACCGACAAACTGCCGAACGGTCTGAAAATGATCGGAACCAAAAACGACGAAGTGCCGAATGTCACGCTGTTGTTTTCGGTCAAAGGCGGGCACACCCTTTCGGCCAACGATCCGTCGAAAGCCGGTATTGCGCAGCTTACGGCGGCTTTGATGAACGAGGCCACGCAGAATTTCAGCAACGAAGAGATCAACGCCAAACTGGAAAAACTGGGAAGCACCATTCAGATTTACGCCAGCACGGAAGAAATTCAGGTGTCGGTTTCGTCGCTGACCAAAAACCTGGACGCAACGCTGGCGCTGGTGGAAGAAAAAATGTTCCGTCCCAAGTTTGCCACGGAAGACTTTGACCGGCTGAAAAAACAACAGATCGAACTGATCTCGAACCAGAGCACGCAACCCGTCGTGATTGCCAACAAAGCGTACAACCGGTTGCTGTACGGACCGGACAACATCCGGGCGGTTCCGACCAGCGGCACGGTCAAAACCGTTGAAAGCATCACGCTGGCCGACGTTAAAGCATTTTATCAGCAGAACTTTTCACCATCTGTCACGAATCTCGTCATCGTGGGTGATGTGGAGAAAGCCGCGCTGTTGCCGAAGCTTGATTTCTTGAAAAAGTGGGCCGCCAAACCAGTAGCTTTACCCAAAGCACCCGTAGCCAAAAAGGTTGACAAAACCCGTATTTACCTGATTGACAAAGACAAAGCAGCTCAGTCGGAAATCCGGATTGGCTATTTGACGGATTTGCCTTTCGACGCAACGGGGGACTATTACCGGGCCGGATTAGCCAACTACATCCTCGGCGGTGCGTTCAACAGCCGGATCAACATGAACCTGCGGGAAGACAAAGGCTGGACGTACGGTGCGCGGTCGGCGTTTGGCAGCACCAAAACGCCCGGCCCCTTCACGGCTTCGGCGGGTGTCAAAGCCGCGGCAACGGATAGCTCGGTGGTTGAATTCATCAAGGAAATCACGAATTACGGCAAAACCGGTATTACGGAAGACGAACTGGCGTTTCTGAAAAGTTCGGTCGGTCAACGCGATGCGCTGCGCTACGAAACCTCGTTCCAGAAGGCGCTTTTCCTGAACCAGATTATCGACTACGATCTGCCGGGCAACTTCGTGGAACAACAGAGCCAGATTCTGCAAAAGATGACGAAGAAAGAAATCGACGCCATCGCTAAAAAACACCTGCCGGTCAACAACATGATCATCACGGTGGTCGGTAATAAGTCGGCCGTCAAACCCGGTTTGCAGCGATTGGGGTATGAAGTGGTCGAACTCGACAAGGAAGGCAATCCGGCGGCTGCGGAAGGCACGTCGACGCCAGCCGCCCTGGGTGGCGCGTCGTCGACAACGCCGAAAAAATAAATCGTTTGGCAGCTCCTGTTTTGCAAAAAGCCAATCCATCCCGGATTGGCTTTTTTGCATACCCACAGTTTCGGAAGTACCTGAACCTCTTTATTTCAAAGCGATCAATCGACTTGAAAAACCGGGTTGCTGGGTAGTGAGCACCACATTGCTGGCAAAAGTCGTTACGCCGTTGGTCAAAACAACTTGATAGGCTCCGTCGGGCAACCCACTGACATCAAACCGAATGCGGGCTTTTTGCTGGTGTTTTCCAACGCGTTGAACGAAGAATTCCTTTCCCGCCGTATTGACCAGCCGGATTTCGACAGCACCGCCAGCCTGTTTATCGACGGCCAGCCGGATCATACCTCTGGCATCGGTGTACAGACTACTTTGGTAAGCAACCGGTTTTACGACGGGTTTGGGTCGGCCGAACGTAGTGGTTTCGGCCAGGGAAACCGAGAAGCCAACGAAGGTCAGCAAAGAAGCAACGAGCAGGGAGTTGAAGAGCGTTTTCATGGCGTATGAAGTTTAGTTTTTGTGTCCGTTTGAATGAATCAAAGGTCGGCTTCAACGCCCGAAAAGGCTGTCACAAATGAGTCAATCCCTGCTACTTTTGAGAACGTTCCGATGTGACCTTGGCGACGGTATTCCGCATCTCCCGTTTCCGTCTTAAGTTCTCACCGATCCAACAACACGCGCCAACAGGACCACCTTTCAATCCGTAGAAATCCCTCCGGAATGCTTGGTTCAGAATTTCAGTGCAATCAGGGCAGGTGCTAAAGCGGCCGCTGTCGTAAAGGCCGCGACCTGATGATACGGTCTGAGGTCCGGGTTGCGGGTGGCTTTCCCCGCCAAAATGTTGGTGGCCACAAATCCCGTGAGATGAATAACCGCCAGATAGCCGTGAAGCATCCGGCCACTCAGACGTCGCTCGCCGGTCGGTAGTTTGGGTGGAGCCGTTAAGGACAGCAAGGCGGTGGTTCCATAGGCGATGTTGGCCACGGCTCTCGTTGTTTGCTGGGCTGCATAGAGGTGGTCATACCGACTACCGGTGGCCTTGTTCAATTGAGTTGCCAGAATACCCTGCATCACAAAACCGGCCAGACTCAAATAGCCGGTCACCTGGTGGGACACCAGCATGATTTGACGGACTTTGAGTTCTTTCTTTCGCCCTTCAACCGATAGCGGAGCCACGGAAATGATCCGGAGCAATCCTTTAGGTCCCCAGAAAACCTGTTGGGTAAATAGCATTTTATGGGGTAACAGCGGCTGAACCGGCGAGGAAATAACGGGATCGGCCACCATCAGGTCGACGGACGTCGTATCCAAAACCGGGGCCGCCGGTACTTGAACCTGGGCTTGCACCTGTAGCCCCAAACACACCAGAAGAAGGAGTAATTTTGCCATAAGAACGGGAGATTTTTTACCCACTACGGCAAAAAGACTCTCCTGGTTGCTTACAGCCACAAGTTTTATTCCGACTCAATTCAACGGCCCTTCCCCAGTTTTCATCGATCATTGGCCGATAAAAACCGGGAAAGGGCCGTTGCTGCGTAATACCGGTTGAACCAGCGGGGATTACGAACGGGTCTGACGCAGCACCTAAAGTTACCGCTTCGCTCCCGCCGTTGCAGCAGGCGTCGCGACCAGCAAGCGAACCGGTCCCAGCAAACCCGACGGCAGCAGGGGTGAATCGGCCCGGTAAAAGGGCATGGTGGTGAACGTAATCTTGCTGGTGACACCCGGTTGGGCGTCACCGATCAGGCGGTTTACCCACAGGTTTGTAACGTTGACCTGAACCGTGTTTCGACCGGTTTTCAGTGCCTCCGCAATGTCGATGCGGAAGGGTTTCTTCCAGACCGTGCCCACCCTTTTTCCATTGACAATCACCTCGGCGATGTTTTTGACCTCGCCCAGATCCAGGATGTAGGATGCGTTTTTCGTCACCGCTGGCACGTCAACCGTGGTGGTGTAGGTGGCCGTACCGGAGAAGTATTTGATTCCCGGATCGGCATTTTCCGTCAATGATGCAAGCGTCGTAAAGGTGGCTTGCCGGGGAGCGCCCCGCTCTTCCTGGAAGGTGACGTTCCAGTTCCCCGCCAGGGTGGCAACGGGCGATTCGGTTACGGCGGGTTTGGTGTATGAAGCGACCGTTGCCCTGTTTCGGAAAACGATAAAATAGGCTTGCCACGACTCGAACGTCAATGGTACAATCGTTCGTCCGTCTTTGATCTGGTACGAGACTTTCTCCGTTTTACCCGTCTCAGGGTCCCAGAGTTCCGGCACCTTACCCGTTACGCGGAAGCTGACCGTGGCCTCGTTCGTATTTTCGCTGCGGTTGTCGAGCCAGTAAATATCCGCATCGGGTGTCTGCCGGTGGACAGAGAGAATCCGGGCTTTTTCACCCGACAGGGCCACATCCTGCGGGATGTTCATTTCCTTTAATACGGTTTCCACCGGTTTTGCCGACACATTGGGATGGCTCCAGATCTGGTTCACCAGTGCGGTAAATTCCGCCGGACGGTCACTCAGGCTGGGCGAGCGTTCGGGTTTAATTCCGGCCACGTGCATGCCTGCCTTGACCAGTTCACCTAATTTTTTCAGGACGGGCAGCGTCATCGTTTTCGCCGTAGAATCCAGCACCAGCACCCGGTATGACTGACCGCCCGACGTTACCATCTTCCCGCCTTCGACGCGTAACTCATTTTTGAGTACGGTGGAATTGGCAAAATCATAGGCGTAACCGGCCGGGATGGCGGGTAGTTTCTTGGTAAAAACCTGCGTGATGTTGTTATTTTCCCCGTAGTAATACAGCACATCCACAACGGGTTTGCCCTGCTGCAGCAGAAAGCAACTCCGGCCCAGGTAGCCCATCCAGGCGTTGGCCTGCTCGGCCCAGGTTTCCTGCCGGGTAAAGTACTGTCCGAAAGGGCCGAGCGAAAGGCCGGGTTTTCTGTCATCCAGCGGCTGGTGCACCGACGTATGCACCACGAACCGGTTTAGTCCCGACGCCATTTCCAGATCGGCGGTGCGCTTGAGTTTCTCCGGATGCCAGCTAAAGGCATTTCCGACGGAGGTCATCGATTCGGCGGCCACCAGATTCTGCCCGTAAATGTGCGCCACCGAAGCCGCTTCCCGAATGTCGGCTTCACTCCGAACTTCCTCGTCGGCCCCACCGGCCAGACTGCCTGGCGTCCACATGGCCGACATCGGAATATCGGCTTTCCGTTTCACATCCATGCCGTCGGCCAGGTAAATCCGCCCGCCTTCGTGCGACTCGGTATACCGCTTCATGCCGCGGGCTTTCAGCGCATCACCGATGACCTCGTAGTGGTTTTCAACAATCAGTTCACCGATGGTCTTCCGGAAATCCCACAGAAATTTTTCGCTGTCTTCGGCGCTCCGCACCACCCGGCCCGTCAGCACCGGAAGCCAGGGTTTGAGATCGTATCCACGGCGTTTGGCAAACTCCTCCGGCATCGCTCCCGTCCAGGTCATGTGGCCCGCTTCGTAGCTATCCAAAACCATGTATTGCAGCCCCTTTGCCCCCATTTGCCCCCCGGTGGCGTCCTTATACATATCCAGATAGGTATCGATGTATTTCCGAACCGCCACCTTGTCGAGTTTGTCGACTTCCAGCCCCGTCGCTTCCGGCGAAGCGGGGTGGTTGTTGCGGCCCGTCAGCGAATAGCCCAGCCTCAGTACGACCCAGTTACCGGCTGGTGGCGTCCAGTTCAGCGTGCCATCAGCCGACATTTTGCCGGTCAGATCAATCACGTCCTGAATCGGAATGGCGTCGGCATCGGTTTTTACCAGCGAGTGGGTGCTTTCTTTCCAGGGATAAAAACCGGCTTTTTGTTCAAACAGGTCCACCCGGTCGGTGTTGTGCAGGACCAGTTCAGCCACCGGTACGCCTTCCGGTTTGCCCGGTGCGGCATTTCCGCCCATCATGGCGGCAAACGGGTTGCCCTGCGGTTCCAGGGTTTTAAACGTAACCCGGAAGTATTTTGCCGTGGTGGGCAAAATACTCATCGTGTTCTGGGGAACCGTGCTGCCTCGGATCAGCACGACGTCCCGGAAATTAACGCCGTCGTCGCTCACTTTCAGCATCCGGTTGTCGGGAGCACCCCTGAATTCGGCCAACGCGCCCCCGCTGGTGGCGCCCACCAGGGTGAATGCCTTGACCGTCTGGGGGCTGTCGAAGGCATACTGAATCCACATATCCTGACCCACTTCCATCGGTGGCAGCAGGGTGGTTTTTGCCAGGTCGCCGTCGGTCAGATCGGCCAGGCTGAAGGTGCCGCCACTCGAGGTAATTTGGGGATTTAACGCAGCCAGAGACTTCTCAGCCGCGGGAAGGCGGTAGGCAATAACCGCAGCATCCGCGTAATACAGTTGCGGTTTGCCCGTTGAACCGCCGAGCATGGCGGCTCCGAGCGGCACATTCTGAAAGCTACCCGTCGTGTTTGGCGGCTGGGGAAGTTTTCCCGAAAAAGGTTGGCCGCCCGGCACGCGGGTTTCCGTCCAGACGTATTTTTTCATACCGTCGCTGGCGGGTACCCACGGGCCACCCGTCACGCTCCAGCCCGGCGAACCGGCAATGGCCATTTCAAGCTGGAGTTTTTGGGCCAGATCGGTGGTGTGCTTGAAGGCGTCTTTCCATTCGGGGGTCATGAACACCAGCTTTTTGGGCGTCACGGCTGGCGTAAACAAGCTGGCGTCAAAGTTCTGAAAACCGCCAATGCCGACGCGGTTCATCCACTCCAGGTCTTTGGTAATGCCTTCTTTGGTGATGTTCCCGTTCATCCAGTGCCACCACACGCGGGGTTTGGCCGAATTGGGAGGAGCCTGAAAGCCCGATTGAAGAGCTGAAGGCTGCGCAAACGCGAAAACCGGTAGCAGCCAGGTCAGAAAGGTTACTTTTTTCATGAGAGATTGGTCGTTGGGTTTGCAAGGAACGGAACCTGTACAGGCTCTCCTGAGCGAAAAGTCAACAAGCGTTTATTGTTACTTTATTGTTCTTCAAACTCTGGCCCGGTAATGAAAAAGCAAAGCCGGGAAGAAGGCGAAATGCCTCCTCTTCCCGGCTCACGAGACTAGTAGGGTCGGACGAACCGGTTTTCTATTTCAGTCGTTTAGCCTTTGCCTCAAAGCTGTTCATCAACAGGCCTTTGAGGTTGTCGTCGTCAACTTTCGCCAGATCGATGGTAACATCATAACCCTGAGCCGTAAAAGCCATCGACAGGTTGTCGCCTTTTTCTTCGATGCTGGTAATCGGAATTTTTCCGGCCGTCGAGTCAGCCGCGTTGACCAGCTGGCCAGTCAGTTTGCCGTCTTTCCGAACCAGTTCGGCCGTCAATTTGGAATCGCCATTGGGCGTGCCAAAGATCATAATCTCCCATTTTCCGGCAAAAAAATCAGGTGGCGTCGCGGTTTGCGAAAAGCTCCTGACGCAAAGGCCCAGGAAAAAAACAAACAGAAACAGGCTTACTTTTTTCATAATTAGCTATGTTTAAACGTGATTTTTTTGATATAAATGCGTCGTAAAATTGCCTTCTTATTTGTCTCCCTTGAAAGACATACCCTGAACCTCAAGGGTTAACGACGTGACTTTTTTGTCGGCACCACGACTAAACCTGAACACGGAACCATTTCCTCCTTTAAATTCATCAGCTCCCGGACCGGGCGTAAGTTCGGCTTCCTTATCACCCGCCTTCATGGACAGCCGCCCTTCTTTGGGGATAATTTCGATGTACTCAAACGGAAGGCCGGACATTTTGTACTTGCCCGCAAAAGCTTCCAGATCCTGGGCCGGGCCCGACGACAGTGGTGCTGAGGCCGGTTTGGAGTCCGTTTCCACCGACTGGTTCGTTTGGAATTCCAGATCGATGACAACAAACAGGGCCTGACCAGCCGGGACTTTATCATTCTTAAAGACCAGATACACATCGTGGACGCCCGTTGCGCCCGACAGCTTCGCAACCACCGGCGGGGGCATGCTGGTGATACCGGCCCCTTCACCCGGAGAAATAAAAGCGGTTTCGCCGACCAGCTTTCCGGTTGGGTCATCCAGCCGAACTTCGATATGGCCACCGGCGGCATTCAACTGGGATTTGGGGGCTGAAGCGGTAAATTTGATCTGCTCAATACCGGTTAAATCGATGCTGCTAAACCCAATACTGGCGTTTTTCACCGACGCAATGATCACGGTCCCGTACTTCATTACGCCCTCGATCTTATCGGCTTTTCCAGCGGGTATTTTCGCACTGCGCAAGACCAGCGTTTTTTCTGCCGTAATCGCAGGAATACCGGGGCCACCTTTGTCCCGGTAGGCCGCCCGAATCAGATACCGGCCTTCGCCCTTATCGTCTTTAGGCAGGGTCATGGTGTAGCTTCCTTTCACGGGCAGCGATGGAGCGGCCTGTTTCTTTTCAGCCAGACTCAGAATGTAGGACACCATTTCCTGCGCATCGGCCTGCGCCAATTGGGGGTGGGCGCTCATGGCGACATCACCCCAAACCCCGCTGCCTCCGGCAATGACCTTTTTGGCCAGGCGTTCGGCCGCACCGGTTTCGCCCTTGTATTTCAGGGCCACCTGCTGGTAGGCCGGTCCCACCGATTTTTTCTCCATACTATGACAAGCCTTGCAGTCATTAGCCTCCATCAATTTGATCCCCTTGACCACCTGCGCCGACGCATCGGCGCTCCGGTGACCCTGGGCAATGGCAGCCAGGTCGTAGCCTTCGGCTAAATAATCGACCGTGACGGCAACTTCACCGGGTTTAATTTTCCCGTTCGCCAGACTCCCGTCTTCCTGATCCTGCACCTTCACTTCATACGCAAACGGTTGTCCCGGAAAGAAAAAAGTCTGGTTGCTATTTTTCGTTTCGAACGTCAATACCGGTTCTTCATTACCCGCCATAATCTCAACGGACCGGCTGCTGCTGCCGCCTTTCGCATCGGTTACCGTCAGGGTGGCTTTGTAGACCCCGGGTTTGTCGAAGGTGACGGTCGGGTTAGCAACCGGGAAGGTTCGAACGGCTCCGCCCGCCCGTGCGCTCACCGTCCAGACGTACGTCAGGGCATCGTTGTCAAAGTCTTTCGTACCCGCCGACGAAAGCCGGGCTTTAAAGGGCACCGATCCGCCTTTTTTGGAGGTGGCGACCTGAACAAGCGGTTTGCGGTTGCCCCCGTTGTATTCAATGCGCACCAGCCGGGCATCGTCGTTCTGGGTAAACCAGCCGCTCCCGTATTCCAGCATGTATAAATCCCCCTCCGGGCCAAACTCGATGTCCACCGGATTGGAGAATTTATAGCTGGGCATCACCCGCTCCATCGACGCGTAATGGCCATCCTTATCCAGCGAAACGGCCATAAGCCAGCCCCGCATCCACTCGTAAACAAAGAGTTTACCGTCGTAATAGTCCGGGAAAGGGCGCTTGGCCCGGCTGAATTGATCCCGGTAAAAAACCGGTCCAGCCATGGCCGAGCGCCCCCCCGCTCCCACCAGCGGAAACTCGCTGGATTCGGCGTAAGGGTACCAGATAAAGGCTTTTTGGGCCGGTGGCAATTGCTTCAACCCCGTATTGTTGACCGAGTTATTAACCGGTTTGGCCGGGTCGTACAGTTCTCCGGACTGGCCGGTGGCAAAGTCATATTTGTAATAAGGTTTGTTATCGCCCACGAAATACGGCCAGCCGTAATTCCCGGCTTTCCGGGCCTGGCCGATTTCATCCTGCCCTGCTGGGCCCCGTTTTTCTCCCGGCTGGCTCGCATCCGGACCGATGTCTCCCCAGTAGAGAAAGCCGGTTTTTGAATCGATGGAGATGCGGAAGGGGTTCCGGTGACCCATCGTGTAGATTTCAGGGCGGGTTCGGGCAGCCTCCCTGTTGGGCGTTCCTTTCGGAAAGAGGTTGCCCTCCGGAATGGTATACGAACCGTCGGCTTCGGGATGAATCCGGAGGATTTTACCGCGCAGATCGTTCGTATTGGCCGAGGTCATCTGAGCATCGAAGGGCGACCGACCGGGTCGCTCGTCCGCCGGGCTATACCCATTGGATTGCTGCGGATTGATGTTGTCGCCCGTCGACAGGTACAAATTTCCGTGGGCATCGAAGGCGAGCGAGCCCCCCGCGTGACCGCTGATTTCCCGTTGGGTGGCTACTTCCAGGATAACTTTTTTGGAACTCATCACCAGTTCATCACCTTTCAACTCGTAGCGGGCCAGAATATTCTTCGCTTCTTTTCCTTCGGGGGAATAATAGAGGTAGATCCAGTGATTTTTCGAAAAATCAGGGTCTTTCGTCAGACTCAACAAACCGCCTTCGTCCTCGCCGACTTTCCCCTCTTTATCGGTGACTTTGTTGTTTACCGGAATGTGGGCAATGACGTTGATTTTACCCGTCGAGGGGCTGTACAGTTTGACGTTTCCCCGGCGTTCAACAAACAGCACGCGGTTGTCGGGCAGCACGGTCAACTCCATCGGCTCGTCGAGTTTCTCTCCCAGCACGACTTTCGAATACCGGTTTTCTTCGGGCAACCGTTTTGTTTTTGCCTTCGTGTAATCCAACGGTTTTGGTGAATCGCCCCCCATGGCGTAGTGTAATCCCGCCCCTAAATGCCGCAAAAACAGCGGTTCTGAAAACGTAGCCTCGGTGTGGCCACCCGCCGTGTAGAACGATCGGCCTCCGTCAAACTCCTGATACCAGGCCATCGGGTGATTGTCGCCGTTGGTACCTCCCTGGTAGGTTTTTTCGTCGATGGTGAGCAGCACATGCAGGGCCGGGCTGATGTTTTTGAAGGAATAAAATTCATCTTCCCGCTCCCAGCGCTCTGGCAGGAAACTGGTTGCCGGGTTATTTTTGTCAACCACGACAAACGTTCCCTTCTGTACGTTGTTCGGCATCGGGTGG
This sequence comes from Larkinella knui, assembly GCF_003858645.1. Classification (GTDB taxonomy): domain Bacteria; phylum Bacteroidota; class Bacteroidia; order Cytophagales; family Spirosomataceae; genus Larkinella; species Larkinella knui. The sequence goes on from NZ_RQJP01000002.1 coordinate 582,287, forward strand.
TTGGCAAACCAGGCGCCGGCCAGTTGGTTGTACCAGGGCCAGTCGTATTCGGTATCCGTCGCAGAGTGAATACCGAAATAGCCTCCGCCAGCCTGGATATAGCGTTCGAAAGCGTTCTGTTGCTGGGAATTCAATACATCGCCGGTGGTGCATAGAAAGACCACCGCCCGGTAGCGTTTCAGGTTTTCTTCGTTGAACCGACCCGCATCTTCCGTCGTATCAACGGCAAAGCCGCGCTCTTTACCCAGAAGTACCAGCGCTTTCTGCCCTGCACCAATGGAGGTGTGACGAAACAGGACGGTTTTGCTAAACACCAGAATGCGGGGTGGATCTTTGACCACCGCATACGACCAGAGCCCTGTGGCCACCAGGCCAACTACGGCAGACACGAACAACCAACGGAGAGAATTCGGGAAAAGTGGCTTCATCGAATTGACTAGTAACAGTAAAAAATGATAATAAACTCTAAAGCGTAAATTTTACGGAATAAATATAGATCGTTTTAATTTACAATCCGTAAATTATACGGATTAATTTTTTTTATCTTTGGTTTATGAACTCCCAGGAAGAAGTCAACGACTTTGTCAAAAACGGCCATCAGCAGTATCTCCCCCACCTGAGCATCGACCCGGTCATCATTGGCTACCACGATCAGCAGCTCAAGGTTTTACTCCTCAAATGGATCGGATTGAATGGCTGGGGGCTGCCGGGCGGTTTTATTCAGCGGAGAGAACCCCTGAGCCAGGCGGCTCACCGCATCCTGCACGAGCGAACCGGTCTGGAAGATTTGTTCCTGCAACAGTTTCACATTTTTGGGGATTCCCCCTACCGGGTTCAGGAACGGAGCGTCAACGAATTTAATGAAACGTATGGCCTGGCTATTGACGGCAATACCTGGTTGTTTGAGCGAACGTTGTCGATTGGCTATTTTGCCCTGGTGGATTATTCAAAAGTGAGCGTTAGAACGGACTTTTTCACAGTCGATTACCAGTGGTGGGATGTGAGTGAAATTCCTCCGCTGTTATTTGATCAAAACGAGGTCGTGGAAAAGGCCCTGGCCACCCTGCGGCTTCAGATTTATCACCAGCCGATCGGGTATAATCTGTTACCCGAAAAATTCACACTCCCGGAAATTCACACGTTGTATGAAACGATTCTAGGAAAAAAGCTGGATCAGCGCAACTTTGCCAAAAAGCTCGTGGGACTGGGCCTGATCAAAAAGTTAGATGAACAACGCGCCATTGGTCCCCATCGGTCGCCCTATCTCTATCAGTTTGAGAAGGATGCCTATGAGAATGCCCTCAAACAAGGCATTGTGCATACGTATTGAATGGCCTTCGTTTTGTGATTTCCTTCGATCTATTTCGCCCGTAACCCAGGCCGCTGCCGACGGGTCACGAAACTAATTTCAAAAATACGTTGCAATTCATATACCGATCGGTATATTTGCAGCATGAAATTTTCACCCCGCTCCGAAACCACCCGCCAGTTCATCATTGAGAAGGCCGCCGGTATCTTCAACAAGAAGGGCTACGCGGGCACATCGATGTCGGATCTGACGGAGGCAACCCGGCTGACGAAAGGCAGTATCTACGGAAATTTCGAAAACAAAGATGACGTTGCGCTGGCGGTTTTCAATTTCAATGCCGCCCGCCGGAACAAGCTGATCCGCGAAAAACTGGACAAAGCCGTCAGCAGTAAAGAGAAGTTGATGGTTTTCATAAATACCTTCAGCCAGGATGAAATCCAGCAGTTTCCGGAAGGCGGCTGCCCGCTCTTAAACGCCGGAATCGAGGCCGATGATACGCACGAACCGCTCCGGAAACGTGTAGCGGAGGAACTGGTTGATACGCAGCAACAACTGGCAGCGATTGTCCGGCACGGTATGCAATTCAACGAATTTTCGAACACTACGGATGCCGACAAGGTGGCCATCAACCTGGTTGCTCTCATTCAGGGCGGTATTTTCATAGCCCGAACAACCCAAAATGCCTTTTATCTCGATACGGTATTGGAAACAGCCCGGAAACTAATTCACGAAATTGAAGCCAAACCAGGGAACTAATTTTTTTTACCCCGCTATATACCGATCGGTATATAATGAATTTTTATGTAATCATTCACAGTAAATTTCACAATCATGAAAACGCAGAACAACACGGTTTTAATAACGGGCGGCAGCGCCGGAATCGGCTTTGAAATTGCCAAATTGTTTGCTCAAAATGGCAACCAGGTCATCATTACCGGCCGGAACGCCAAACGCCTGCAGGAGGCTGTAGCCCAATTGGAAAATACCACCGGTATCGTTTCCGATGTCAGCAATCCGGACGATGTCAATCAGTTGGTGGAGCGGTTGAATAAAGACTTCCCGACCTTGAATGTGGTCATCAACAATGCCGGTCGTGCGTTCTATTATTCCCTATCCGAAGACGGAATTCAGGCGAGCGACAAAGCCGGGGAAGAAATGACGACCAACTACCTTTCGATCATCCGTTTGACGGAGAAATTGCTGCCGCTACTGAAAAAGCAGCACGAAGCTGCGCTGGTCAACGTGTCGTCCATTGTAGCCTTCGTTCCCGGTCATACCACGGCAACCTATTCCGCCAGCAAAGCGGCCTTGCACGCCTATACGCTGTCGTTGCGGTATACGCTGGCGAAAGATACCGCCATCAAGGTGTTTGAACTGATGCCCCCGCTGGTCAATACCGATTTTTCGCAGGAAATTGGCGGTATCAATGGCATTTCGCCCGTCGTTGTGGCCGAAGAACTGCTCGCTGCGCTGGAAAGCGACACCTACGAAATCCGCGTCGGCCAGACCGATTCGCTGTATAAACTCTTCCTGTCCTCACCCGAAGAAGCTTTTCTGGCGTTAAATACCGGTCGCTAAAAGAGGCCGCTTTCCTTTGTTCACCGCTATTCTGGACGTCATTTTCTGCCTATCTTTGGCCATTACGTTGATGCGTTACTGCTATGGAAAACCCGTTGGTGAATGGCTCTTATGTACTGGAAAAATTTCAGGGGAAAGGTGGCTGGACGTATGCCGCACTGCCCGAAGTAAAACCGGATAAAAAGGCGTATTTCAACTGGGTGAAAGTGAACGGCACAATCGATGGGTATGAAATAAAGAATTACAGCCTGATGCCGATGGGCAATGGCCAGCTTTTTCTGCCGGTAAAAGCCGAAATCCGGAAGCAGATCGGGAAGAAAGAAGGCGACTGGGTTCAGGTCGTTCTGTATCCCGTTCAGGCACCCGTCGATACCCAAAAGGATCTAATGCTTTGCCTGGAAGATGAGCCAGCCGCGCATAAAACGTTTTTGAGTTACACGAAAGCGGAGCAAAAAGCCTGCGTAGACTGGATTGATTCGGCCAAAAGTGAAGAGACCAAAATTGAACGCATGGCCGAAACCATCAACCGGTTGTTGAGGCAGCAAAAGGATTCGGAGAAATAAAGAATGGTATACGGTTTTCGGTTGGCTGACGCGTTTTGTTTGCATGCGTCAGCCACTGTAAACCGTAAACCAAAAACCGTATACCGTACTTAAATTTTAACCGCCTGCCGGGCCAGCAATTTCCAGTCGCCTTTCTGTTTTACCCAAACCAGTAAAACCGACAGTTTAACCGTACCCGCCACGCCTTTATTGTTGGTGGTACCCGCCATTTTGTGCCGCACCCAGGCGGTATTATCGACAATCGTAACGGTTTGGTCCGTTAGATCGATCGTCACAAAATCAGACTCTTTGCTCACCAATGCCTTGACAAAAGCGGCTTTATCCTCCAGAAGTCCGTTCGAGTGGCCGTACGTCAGCTGGTCGGTCACCAGGGCCTCCAGGGTAGGCTGATCGGCATCGATGATGCCCTTTCGCAGTTTCTCGACGGCTTGTTCAACAGCCTGTTTTTCATCTTTCTTAACGGGATCAATAGCCATCAGGTTACCGGTTACCAGCAGCAATACAATCAGGCATTTCAGGGTTTTCATGGAAAATTAGCGTTTAATGTAAATACTGGCATTATAATAAAGAGGTGAGAGACGAGCAGCGAGACAAGAGATGGAATTTGGCCTTGTCGCACCTCTCTTGTCTTTATTTTCTGTTATCACTTCTTTTTGTGTTAAAAATCAATTGGCTCCCAGCAAAACATACGCTTTACCGGGTTCCGTAGCGACGTCATAGATATAGACCCCGTTGGCGGGTGTTTCCGGTTTGGTGGTTTGGTACCGGTTTTCCGGCTGCTGAAAAAACGAATTGGGATTAGTCCCTTTAGCAATTTGAAGCCGGGTTTTTCCATCGCCCCGCAAGGCGTTCGTCACCCGCAGACGGCAGTTACCGCCCAGGGCCGAGCGGATTGTTACCCGCGTCAGTTTGCCAGCCTTCCAGCTCATGTCCAGTTCGTAACCACCCCGCGCTTTCATTCCTTTCACCTCACCGGTGGCCCAGGCGTCGGGTCGGGCAGGCAGCAGGTTGAGCAAACCGTCGTGGCTTTGCACCAGCATTTCGCCAATGCCCGACGTACCGCCAAAATTTCCGTCGATCTGAAACGGCGGGTGGGCGCAGAACAGGTTGGGATAGGTGCCGCCCCCCTTGGCATAATCGGTGCCTTCAACACCCGTCAGTTTCAGCAATTCACGCAGGAGTTTGTAGGCGTGATTGCCGTCGTGCAGCCGCGCCCAGAAGTTAATTTTCCAGGACTTGCTCCAGCCTGTACCACCATCACCGCGGATGGCGAGGGTTTTCCGGGCAGCATCGGCAAACTGGGGCGTGGTGAGGGGCGAAATTTCGCGCCCCGGATGCAGGGCATACAGGTGTGACACGTGGCGGTGTTGCGGATCTTCGTCCTGCCAGTCTTTGTACCATTCCTGAAGATTGCCGTTTTTGCCGATCTGTAACGGAAACAGCTTACGCTTTTTATCGGACAGTTCTTTCCGAAACTCGGCATCAACATCCAACTGCGAAGACGCCTGAATGACGTTCGAAAACACATCCCAAATCAGGCCCATGTCCATCGTGGTGGCAATAGAGACGGATTGCTTGAGGCCCTTTTCGGTTATAAACACGTTTTCGGGCGAAGTCGACGGAGCCGTTACCAGACGTCCCTGCGGGTCTTCCACCAGCCAGTCGAGGCAGAATAAAGCCGCATCCTTCATCAGCGGATAGGCGTACTTCTGCAAATAGTTTTTGTCACCGGTAAACAAATAATGGTCGTAGAGGTGCTGACTCAGCCAGGCTCCGCCCACGGCCCAGTTGGCCCACGACGGACTGCCTTTGCCCTTGTCACCCACCGGATTGGAGGCTCCCCAGATGTCGGAATTGTGGTGAACCGTCCAGCCCCGGGCGTTGTAAAAGTTTTTGGTAGTTTCGCGACCGGTTACTGCCATGTACCCAATCCAATCGAGCAAAGGCGTGTGCAGTTCCGACAGATTGACCATTTCGGCCGGCCAATAATTCATTTCGGCGTTGATGTTGGTCGTATAGTTGCTGCTCCAGGGCGGCCGAACCATCGGATTCCAGAGTCCCTGGAGGTTGGCCGGTGGTCCGCCAGGACGGGAGCTTGAAATGAGCAAATACCGCCCAAATTGAAAATACAACGTTTCCAGCTCCGGGTCGGCACCGCCTTCGGCATACCGTTTCAGACGCTCGTCCATCGGAAGATTGACCGGCGCAGCCGTTGCCAGGGTGAAACTGGCTCGATTGAAATACCGCTGATAATCAGCCATATGAGCCTGTCGAATGGCATCGACGGATTTGGAAAGTGCTTTTTTCAGGTAGGTTTCGGCCAGTTGCTTTTCATCACGGCCCTCGCTGTCGGGGCATTTGTCGAAACCGTTGAAACTGGTAGCCGCCGTCAGTAGCAAAACCGCTTCCGTGGCATTCTGAATGCGGATTCCGGCGGTATCGGCCGACACCGTTCCGTCCGTCGAGCGGACGTTCACCCGCCAGTCGAAACGCATGCCTTTGCAACCGGTGGAGTCCCCATAAATAACCGGTTTTGGATTGTAGTTGACGTAATTAGGATCCGCGTGGGCGGGTGCTTTTCCGCGAATAATCAACGCATCACGCCCTACCGCCGATTTTGTTACCGGATGCGGACTCCGGACCGATGCCGTTAGATTCAGCATTCCTTTTTTACCGGCCGTCAACCGGACAACAACCACCTGATCAGGGGCCGAGACGAAGATTTCGCGGGTATACATAACGCCATCGGCCCGAAACCGGGTGGTGGAGGTGGCGTTTTTTAGATTCAGATCGCGGTAATAATCAGCAGGTTGGCCCGTAAAACTTTGCTTTAGCAGCAAATCGCCCAGCGGTTGATACGCTTCCGTATACAGCCCCTGCATGTGTTGCGTCAGTTTGGCGGCTGCGGCATAATCCTCCCGAAAAAGAGCTTCCCGAATCTGGGGTAAATACGTCGCAACGCCGGGATTTGGGTTACGATTGACCGGACCACCCGACCAAAGCGACGACTCGTTCAACTGAATCAACTCTTCAGCGGGCCGGCCAAACACCATCGCACCCAGACGACCATTGCCCACGGGCAGGGCTTCGTTCCAGTTGCGGGCGGGTTGACGGTACCAGATCGCCGACGGATTTTGGGCAACTACCGGAGGAATAATCAGCCAGAGTAAACCAATCCAGGCGGTTTTTCGGCTCAAAAACCACCAAAGTTTCAAGGAATAGAGAAGTAAAAAGTGCATGGATTTAAAAGCAGCCCTACCGGGAGAATTACTGTACGGAATCCGTTTTGCCAAAAATCAAAAGCCGCGTCAAGCCTTGTTATACACTTTTAAAACCGACTCCCGCAGCATTTTTCCGGCACCAAACGTCACGAAATCAACCAGTTCAGCAATATCTTCGGCTTTCACCCAGTCCGCAGGATCAGCGTCGGGCATGGCTTCCCGGTTGGCGGGGGTGTCGATGGTACTCGGGACCAGCACCGTCGAAACGATGTTTTTGTCCTTCCCGGCAGCATTGAGAATCTCGGACAGGTGAATAACCAGCGATTTGGACAAGGCATAGGCCACCATGTTTTTTCCAGCCGATGGCATCAACGCCGGCCGCGCACCAATCAGGACAAACCGCCCCCCGTCCACCTGCCGGCTCATCTGGTCAAAAACCGGTCGGGCCACCTGGTAGGTAGTCTGAAAATTCAATCGGATCATGCGGTCGATGGCGGCAAAATCGGTGTCAACCACGGAACCCATGGCAAAACCGCCCACCAGCATGATGGCCGCATCGATACCGCCGTGTTCGGCCGCCACTTTCTGAACCAGCGTCTGGCAACCCGCTTCGTCGGTCAAATCAAGCTCGTACGAAAACAGATTCGGTTGCGGATCGAGCGTGTGGCCGCCCGGTTCGAGGGTGGCCAGAACGGTATGTCCGTTTTTCAACAGATTTTGGGTAATGGAGCGGCCAAGACCACCAGCTCCGCCAGTCAATAAAATGGTTGCCATCTTTGATTTGCTAATGAGAAGAAGTCAAAGTAAGCGACTTCTGCCAAAATAAAAAATCAACGGTTTGTGGTCAGAATTTTTGCCAGCCGATCATATAGCTTGCCGGGCCTGAAGGGCTTACTCAGGTAATCATATATCCCGTACGCCTTAAATTTCGAAACCGTTTTCTCAGAAACGGATGCGGTCAGGGCGACAACCCGCCTTCAATCTGCTTTTCCCCTAGAAAACGGATCTTCCAAAGCATCGCAGATTGAATTACATTTGAATCGATTATTCCTAAAAACCTCATGAAAATACACCGCTTTTTTCTTCCACTGTTCGTAGTTGGCGCATTAACCGCGGCTTTTCGGCAGGATCGCCCAACCGAAGCCCCCGATGAACACCGCTTCCGAAAAGTGGAGCTGACCGGCAACCTCCGCGATCTGGCGGAGTTCGACATTGCACCCAATGGGGATGTGTATTATATTGGTCATGGTGGTGCGGTTTACGTACACCGGGTCGCTACTAAAGAAAATAAGCAGATCGGGAACATCGACGCCCAGCCATCGGAAGCCACCCTTCAGGCCATCGCGCTCGATCCGGGGTTTGCGCAAAACCGGCATCTGTATTTGTACTACGCACCCAAAACCAGAAAAAACGTCAACGTTCTGTCGCGGTTTACACTCCGGGACGACTCGCTCGATCTGCGTTCGGAAAAAATGATGCTGGAAGTAAGCGATTCGTGGCAATGCTGCCATTCCGGCGGAGGCATGACGTTCGATACGCACGGGAATCTGTATCTGACCACGGGCGATAACACCAATCCGTTCGGTACCAATTTTGCCCCGCTCGACGAACGGCCCGGCCGGGAAATTTTCGACGCCCAGCGTTCGGCGGCCAATACCCGGGATTTACGCGGCAAAATTCTCCGGATTCATCCCGAACCGGATGGCACCTACACCATTCCGAAAGGCAATCTGTTCGCCAATCACAACGACACGCTGACCCGGCCGGAAATCTACATCATGGGTTGCCGGAATCCGTTTAAAGTGACCGTCGATAAAGATACCGATCTGCTGTACTGGAGCGAAGTCGGCCCCGATGCCAGCGACACGGAGTCGCGCGGACCACGGGGATACGACGAACTGAATCAGGCCCGAAAAGCCGGTAACCACGGCTGGCCGCTGTTTATCGGCAACAATGAGCCGTATGCCAAAGTGGATTTCACGAAAGATTCCGTGCTGTTTCGGTTCGATCCGCAACACCCGATCAACACGTCGGTCAACAACACCGGTTTGCGGGATTTGCCCCCGGCACAACCCGCTTTTCTGGCGTATCCCTACGATGTGTCGACCGAACATCCGGAACTGGGCTCCGGCGGACGAACCCTGGTGGCCGGGCCGATTTATTATTTTGACCCCAAAAACCCCTCGCCCATCAAATTTCCGGCGTATTTCGACCGCAAACTGTTTCTGGGCGAATGGATGCGAAACTGGATCAAAACCGTATCGTTCGATGATCAGAAAAACCTGAAAGCCATCGAGTCGTTTATGCCTTCTGCGTCGTTCCGCAAACCGATTGCGATGAAATTCGGGCCGGATGGGGCGTTGTATCTCATCGAATTTGGGGCTTTGTGGGGCGGAAACAGCGATTCGCGCCTGGTTCGAATTGAATATATGGCCGGAAATCGCCCGCCGATTGCGAAGCTGGAAACCACCGCCGAAGCCGGTGCCGTGCCGTTGTCCGTTCAATTTTCAGCCAAAAATTCGCTGGATTACGACAAGGATGACCAACTCGTCTACCGCTGGTTCATCAACGGAAAACCGCTCGGCCTCACCACCACCGACGTAGCCTACACGTTTCGGAAACCGGGCAATTACCGCGTCAAGCTGGAAGTTAGCGACCGGGCTGGATTACGTTCTGCCACCGAAACCGTGGTGAGCGTGGGCAATACTCCGCCCAAAGTAGCCATTGAACTGGCCGAACCGGGGCGGTTTTATGATTCGGCGGTTTCCTACCGCGTGAAGGTGGACGACAAGGAAGATGGTTCGGTAAATCCGGCCGACATCAACGTAAGACTGACGTATTTGCCAACCCGGAAAACCGTCTCTCTTTCAGAAAATGGCGAACTCAACTTGCCCAACCAACGCGGCTACACGTGGATTGAAGAAAATGATTGCAAAGCCTGTCACGCGCTGAACGACCAATCCGTCGGACCGAGTTTTCGGGCTATTGCCGCAAAATACCAGCCCCAAAAATCCGAACCGGCGTTGGTAGAACAACTCAGCAGGAAGATTCTGAAAGGCGGTTCCGGCGTTTGGGGCCAGGCGAATATGAGCGCGCACCCGCAACTGTCGCATGAAGTAACGTCTGAAATGGTACGCTATATCCTGTCTTTGTCGGACGAAAAAACGGAGAAAAAACTACCCGCTCAGGGCAAATTCGCCACCGATCCGGCGGCCCGCGGAACCTACATTCTGACGGCCCGTTATACCGACAAAGGCACCAAAGTTGCCCGGCCGTTAACCCGTCAGGCGATGATCGCCTTACGCCCTTCTGTGCTGACCGCTCAGGATTTTGACGATCACTACGAACTCCAGCGCCAGGATATTCTATTCGATGTTCACAAAGCCGCCTGGGTCATGATGCGCCAACTCGATTTGACCGGTATTCACGCGATCGACTTCACCTTGGCGACGGAAACCAAAGGCACCAGCATCGAAGTCCGGCTCGACAGTCCGGCCAGCGAACTCGTGGGCGAGCTGGACGTACCGCCCACCGGCAAAAAGAAAAACTGGGTGGCGAAAACCCTGCCCATCAAACCGGTAGCGGGTGAGCACGACCTTTACATCGTTTTCAAAAACCGCCTGACGGTCATCGACTTACTGGAAGTGAAAGAGGTTCGATTCAGGAAGAGCCTACCGTAATCACAACCGACTTCGTCGGGTCAGGGTACCGGAAAACGTGCCGAATCGGTTCCGTCAGCGCAAACGTTCCTGTTGCAACGTTTTTATATCCGCAATGAGTTGTTGGATTTCAAGTTCCAGGGTGCCGTTATAAATGCCCCGAATGCGTTTTTGTCGATCGACCAGTATAAAATGCTCGGTGTGCAAAAATTCCGTGCTGTCTTTGCTATACCCTAATTCTTCTTCGGCAAAGTACGATTGCCGGGCCAACTGGTAGATTTCGGATTTTCGACCGGTTAACAAATGCCAGTTTTTTGATTGAATGCCGTTGGTCTGACTGTATTTCTTCAGCCGGGCGACGCTATCGATCCAGGGCGTAACGCTGTAGGAAAGCAGGACCAGGTCCTTCGCATTCGGAAATGCTTTTTCGACCAGCTTCAGGTGTTTGGTCATTCTGGGGCAGATCATTCCGCAGGAGGTGAAGAAAAAATCAGCGACGTGAATTTTGCCTTCAATAGCTTTCTGGCTGATGATGGTCCCGTTTTGATCTTTGAAGGAAAACCTGCCAATGGTGTGCGGAACTTTCTCAGCCAGCTGGTTTTCCGATTTCATAAAAACCGGCGTGAAGTCGGGGGTGTTATAATACGGTAAACCGGGGTGGGTTTCCGGTTGACAAGCCACAAAAAAAACAGGAATCAGCCGCAGACTACTTCCTAAAAACGCTATCCACAACATTTTTGCAGTTTTTAGTACCCAGCAATCCATAGCGTCGGTCGTCTTTAATGAGGTAATTGGTTTTTATTTTTCCCGAAGAATACCAGATTTGTTGGACACCGGCTTCCTGCCCTTTTTCGTAGTTCATATTCCGGAATCGTTTTCCATTCGGAAACCATTCCCGATAACTTCCGTCAAACTCATCATCGCGGAAGCGGTATTCGAACCGGAGCCTGCCATTTTCATACCACCCCCGGTGGGTTCCTTCCTTCCAGCCATTCACAAAAATCCGTTCTTCACGCAACCGGTTTTTGGGATAGAAAAACTTCGCGACACCATTTTCCTTCCCCTCCCGAAAAGGCACTTTAAATACGGTATCGCCTTGATTGTCAACCGAAAACAAAACACCCGAAAGCGGTATTTTTCCGGTATAATGAACGCCATTTCGGGTGTGGATCTGAATTTGAGCGGCATCCAGGTAGTGGACCGGTTCGGGCGCGGGCCGACAGTCCATGGCGATGCCTGCCAGCAGCCAGACCAGCTTATTTCGACCACGTACCCGCCGTACCATAGTAGCCATTCCCGTTGATATAAGGAGCATCTGCCGTCGTATGATAATGGTAAATACCGGTGGGATAATCGGCCGTTACAGTGGTATGCCCGTGGTAGGCATCCAGGTCGTTACTGGTGAGTGTTTTACCATTCTCGACCGGGCCATAAAGCGGAAAACCGTCCAGCAGGAAGCCAATCAGGGCACTGCTTCCTTTGGTAGCGGTCAAATAGTTAGGCTCAACGTGGTAATGATATTCACTGAACGGCGTAGGATGTCCACCGTATAAATCAAATGAAACATATTCGCCCGCACCGGGCGTCAGCAACTGGTTTTCCATCTGATACTGATTGAAAATCGGAACGCCATTGATGGCAACGCCAATGGTGGCCGCTCCCAGTGCTTTGTGCGTAGCAGCCACTGCCGGCGTTTTCGGAATTTTAAAGACGTAACTGAACGAACTAATTGTGTTCGAATTGGCCTTGAAACCGGAGCGGGTATCGTTCACATACAGCGCTGATTCCCACTGCGTTCCTTTATAATAAGGCGTTTTGTGATCGGGCAAGCCTTTGGATTTGACCACGATGTAATTGCCTTCCACATAAATTTCGGAAGCGCCGTAAATCTTCTTGTAAACCGCAGGAACATCGGTTCCGACGGTGGTGCCGGCGTCGGGCGTTGTGCTGTCGTCGCTGTTCTTGCAGGCGGTTATGGAAAATCCCATGGCCAGTGTCAGGGCGCTTAGCATGGCAATTCTTGGTAGTCGATTCATTGTGGCGATGGTGTCAATTGTGTGATTAATTACGAGGCTAAACCATTGAGACGCAGAAAGCAGCAAAAAGTAATGCAGATCTATTTTTAATTTCTGAATACACAGTCGGCCACACTGACGCTTTTTTTGCTCCCGGCAAACCGTACTTCCCGCCCTGACGAATGACGTAATTCGCGTCGATCTTTCCGTCGTCATAAACCTGTTTTGGGAACCGCTTTTGTAGCCATTTTTATAGATCCTTTCTTATACTAACGAGCCTGACTCCGACCATTCCCGGCAAACACCGGTATCTTCTCCCTTCGCAAAATGGCAATCTAATTTTGGGTTCCATTAAGCCACGTTTATGGCAGGCGCAAGGCTTAATCCGAGAGCCTGCACAGCAAAAAAACGAGGTCGATTCATGGAAGTCGGTGGTTGATTTCTGCCTTAGACGATACCATCAACGGATTCCTACGGCCGGGGCGGAAAATTTTCGGGCGGCCCTTCCGGCTGTTCTCCAGCCCCTTCCCGGGGTGGATGGGGACGACCGAACAAGCGCGCCAGTTCGGTGGCCAGCTGCCGGAAATCGGCCTGCTGGTCGGGACGACAAAGGGCCTTGATCTGCCCGAAATGGCGGAAATTGAGCACCGCCTGGGCTTGCTGGTTGTCGCCAATTTGCTGGCTCAAAACCGCCTGCCGGGCCGAATCCGGCGACGTAGCCGCCAGCAGGCCATAATACTGACGGTGCAATTGTTGCATCTGTTTAGTCAGAATTCCCATCTGTTTGCGGTGCGCATCGATCAGTTTCTGGTAAGCCTCTCGCTGATCGGGATCGAAATGAAGCCGCTCGATGATGATTCTGGCGGGCTCTTCTCGACCCTGCGGGCTGCCCGGGCGACCGGAATGTGGCTCTCCACCCGGTTTAAACACCAGAAAGCCAATGGTTGCCAGGTTGAGCAGCAACAGCCCAACCACCGCGAAAGTCAGCAATTTTGTCCGCTCCATCGTCTAATACAGTTGATTCCCGGTCGGAAACAGGTTCATTTCCTTGGCAACAGTGGTTAAATCCGCGGGTTGAGAAACCGAAGCATTCGACGGTCCTTCCATCACCTGCCAGTTGAGCAGAATCAGCAGGGCGAAGGAAGCAACCGTCAGCCAGACGGTGACGGGCGAAACATACACCGGCGCAGCCGCCGTTTGCAGCCGATCGCGGATTTTGGCAAACAAAAAGGGGCTGGGTTCCGCCCGTTGCATTCCCTCCGCACTGTTCAGTATAGCGTTAATCCATCTTTCTTTTTTAGGTTCCATAGCGGTTGAGACGACAAGTGGGAAAAATTCCTACGGGTTACAATAAAAATTTGTTACACTCTGTTTTTCCGTTTTCGCTCGCGTATCGCGAGTGAGTTCTATCCAAAGGGCCTCTGGCCCGTACCTTCATTTCCAAAACGCTGGTTTCCATCTGAAAGCCATGCTTCGGGCCAGAGGCCCTTTGGATAGAACTCACTCGCGACACGCGAGCGAAAACGGGAAAATAGCTATTACCCACTCAACGACTTATAAACACCGGCTAATTGTTTCTTCAGGTTTTCGGTTGCCCGCTGTAGCAGCGATTCGATGGCCCCCACGCTGGCGTTCATGATTTCGGCGGTTTCGATGTTGCTCAAGCCTTCCACTTTCGTCAGCAGGTAAGCGGTTTTCTGTTTGTCAGGCAGTTTCTCGATAGCTTTGAAAAGCCGGGCGGCATTCTCCTGGTTTTCGAGCGCGATTCCCGGATGAAAAAAATCGGTGGGCTGGTGCAGCAGTTCACCCGTCTGGGTGTCGAACAGGCTGGTGAAGAACGCAAAGCGCTTGCGCCGTTTCCGGTGTTTCAGAAAATCCAGCGATTTATTGACGGCGATGCGGTACAGCCAGGTGGTTACGCTGGCGTCGCCCTTGAACGTTTGCGACGAAAGAAACACGTCCAGATACACATCCTGCGTGATTTCTTCGGCATCTTCACGGTTGCGGACATACCCCAGCGCCAGGTTATACACCCGGTTTTTGGTCCGTTCGTAAAGAACCCTGAATGCCGCTTCGTTGCCTTGCAGGATTCCCTGAATCGCCAAAAGTAGGTCTTGCCCGTCGTTCATTCCTGACTTGTCATTCAAGGTAAATACCGCATTCTTAAAAGAGCCCGACCTGCTCGATCAATTCAAAAAAAGATTTCTTCTGGCTTTTGCTGATCGGTAACTGGTGATTTCCCACCGAAACTACATTATTCTGGATGAAATTGATTTTGTGCAGATTGACCAGATACGATCGGTGAATGCGCAGAAACTGCTGCGCCGGCAGGACTTCCATCAGTCGGGAAAACGACTGGAGGACAACGTGTTTGGCGGAGTCGGTATAGATCCGCAGGTATTCGCCCAACCCTTCCACGAACAGAATGTCGTCGAAATTGAGCCGAATGAATTTGTAGTCTGATTTGACGAAGATGAACGGCACCGCCGGGGCTTTGTGGCGATTCCCCGAACTCAGCGCATTTTTTGCCAAAACCGCCCCAATCTGCTGGCTGAGGTGTTTGGGCGGGAGGTCGCCGGACAAAAAACCGGCGGCTCCCAGTCCGTAGGCATCGGCCGCTACGGCCCGATTGGAACTGCAAACGAAAAAGGGCGGACAGAAATCCAGTTGTTGCAGAAACAGGAAATCATTGATTGTTAACTCATTGACCACCAGAAAAACCAGATTGTAATCTTCTTCCCGCAGCCTTTGCTCAAACAGACCCAGTTCATCGACCACCCGGACCACCTGCCCCGGCGATAAACCATGAAGCCCTTGTTTGAGCCAGCGGCCAGCGTCGGGCGTCTCTTCGTAAATCAAACAATGGAGGGATTCCGGGGCGTCGTTCAACATGGTCCGTTGGCTGAAAGGTTAAGTCCGTTTACTGAACAATCCGGTGTTTTGGTTGAATCGTTCGAAGGGTTTTTAGCTTAGACGTCGTCTTTACTGCACTGGTCACTTAAAACCCCATGTTCTTTATGAAACTCAAAAAAAGTGTGGCTATCAGCGAAAATGGCTTTGTTTTTAACGCGTCGCGGGGCGATTCATTCTCGACCAATCCAACCGGAACCCGGATTCTGGACTGGCTGCGGGAAGGCAAAACCGATACGGAAATGAAGACGCTGCTGCTGGAAAAATACGAAATCGACGAGGCTACCTGCGAGAAAGACCTGTATGATTTCATCAAAATGCTGAACCAACAAAACCTGATCGAAGCATGAGCAAGCTACCAGTAACCATCGCCGTCACGGGCCTCAATAATTCGGATAATCCCGGCCCCGGTATTCCCGTTATCCGGAGTTTGCGCGAAAGCCGCCACCTCGACGTCCGGATTATCGGACTGTCTTACGAAAACCTCGAACCGGGTGTCTATATGGACGACCTGGTGGACATGGTGTATGCCATTCCGTATCCGTCGCTGGGTCACGAAACCTTGCTCGCCCGGCTGACCTATATTCACGAGCAGGAAAGTCTCGACCTGATTATTCCCAATTTTGACGCCGAGTTATTCAGCTTCATCAAAATCAGCGACACCCTGGCGGGTATGGGCATCCGGACGCTGCTGCCTACGCAGGAGCAGTTCGACGCGCGGCTCAAAGGTAAACTGGTTGAATTTGGCGACCGCTTTGCCATCAACGTTCCGAAAAGTCTGACGGTTTTTAACGCCGACGAACTGACGGACGCCCTCGGTGAATTCAGTTATCCGGTAGTGGTAAAAGGCAAATTTTACGAAGCCTACGTTGCCCAAACCGCCGAACAGGCCCACGGCTATTTCTACAAACTGGCGGCCAAATGGGGAACGCCGGTGATTCTCCAGCAATTTATCAAAGGCCAGGAATACAACATCACGGCCCTCGGTGACGGCAAAGGGCGGCTCATGGGCGCTGTTGCCATGCGCAAAACCTACATTACACCCAATGGCAAAGGCTGGGCGGGTGTGTCGATCGACGACGAAAACCTGCTCGACATGGCCCGTAAGGTGGTTACACAAACGCGCTGGGGCGGGGGCATGGAACTGGAACTGATGCAGGAAGACAGCACCGGCGATGTGTACCTGATCGAAATCAATCCCCGTTTTCCGGCCTGGGTTTACCTGGCAACGGCCTGCGGGCAAAACCACCCCGATAGGCTGGTGCGGTTGGCACTGGGCCAGCATGTCGACCCGCAGGAAGACTATGAAGTGGGCAAAATGTTCGTGCGTTACTCCTGGGATATGATCTGCGACCTGAGCCGTTTTCAGGAAATCGCCACCACGGGGGAGGTCGCTATTCGGCCGATGGAATTGGCGTAAAAAATAGGTTTACGGTTTTCAGTATTCGGTTTACGGTAGCTGACGCATGCTACAAACGCGTCAGCAAGCATGCGTCAGCCACCGTAAACCGAATACTGAAAACCGTAAACCACTCACTCAATCACTCATTAAAAAATGGAAACCTTGCAAAAACTAAAATACGAACGCCCGGTTATCAAGCAGTTGAACGCGGGGGTTACCACTAAATTCGGGGCGCAAACCGGTTTTATCCCCCACACGCACATCGACGGGCTGGCCGTGAAAGACCTGACCGCCCGCTTCGGCTCTCCGCTGTTTGTGATTTCGGAGCGCACCATTCGCCAGACGTATCAGGAAGCTTATAACGCGTTTGCCAACCGGTATCCGAACGTGCAGTTCGCCTGGTCGTACAAGACCAATTACATGAACGCCGTTTGCCGCGTTTTTCACCAGGAAGGCTCCTGGGCCGAAGTTGTGTCGCGGTTCGAGTATGAGAAAGCGTTAGGCAACGGCGTGCCCGGCGACAAGATCATTTTCAACGGCCCCGACAAAACCGCCGACGACCACCGCGTGGCGGTTTTGAATAATTCGCCGATCCACATCGACCACTTCGACGAACTGTACGGGTTAATGGAAGTGAGTACCAAACTCGGCAAACGCCCGAAAGTGGCCATTCGCGTGAACATGGACACGGGCGTTCAGCCGATGTGGGACCGCTTCGGGTTCAACTACGAAAACGGGCAGGCGTGGGATGCCATCACCAAAATCATCCAGACCGACAAAATGGATCTGGTAGGTCTGCACTGCCACGTCGGCACGTTTATGCTGGCCACCAGCGCCTACGCGGTTGCGGCTTCGAAAATGGCCGACCTCGCCCTGAACATCAAACGGCAATTTGGTCTGGACATTCAGTACCTCGACATGGGCGGTGGCTTTGCCTCGAAAAATACGCTGAAAGGGGCTTACCTGAGCGGAACCGACATCACGCCCTCTTTTCACGACTACGCCGAACAAATCTGCACGACGCTCATCAAAGCCGGTTTCCGGTCGGAAGAACTGCCGTTGCTGATTCTGGAAACGGGCCGGGCCCTGATCGACGATGCGGGCTATTTGCTCGGTACGGTGCTGGCCAACAAGCGGTTGTCGGATGGCCGACGGGCTACGATTATGGATTTCGGGGTCAATCTGCTGTTTACGTCGTTCTGGTACGAACACGCGGTTTCGCCCGCCCAGGATTGCAGTCAGTATGCCGAGGATGCGATTTTGTACGGGCCGCTTTGCATGAACATCGACGTCGTGCGCGAAAACGTGAAACTTCCTCCCCTCAACAAGGGCGATCAGATGGTGGTCCACCGGGTGGGGGCCTACAACATGACGCAGTGGATGCAGTTTATTTCGCTTCGGCCCAACATTGTGCTCATCGATCTGGATGGCCAGCCTCACCTGATCCGCAAACACGAAACGGTCGAGGACCTCACGCAGTTGGAATCGACCCCGGCCCACCTCGAATCGTTCGATTTATAAGTCCATCCCCCCTTTTTATCTATGAAAAATACCGTCAAAACCCTCTTAGCCGGGGTCTTGCCTAGCTATGCGCAACTGTTTTTCACGCAAAGCAACGTCACGGGCCTGCTGGTACTGGCCGCGTCGTTCACCAACCCGGCCATCGGCTTTTGGGGGCTGGCCGGAGCGGTTTTGTGTAACCTGCTGGGATTGGTGATGCGAACCAATCCGGTTTTACTGAAACAGGGCCTGTTGGGCTACAACGGGGTGCTGGTTTCGCTCGGACTGGCTTCGACTCTTCAACCAAACGGGGCCTTTCTGGGCCTGTTTGGCGCGGCTTGCTTGCTGACGGTTATGCTCTCCAGGGCCTTTTTTCACCAGATGGGCCAGACCAGGCTGCCTTCCCTGAGTCTGGCTTTTGTGGTGGTTTACTGGATCATGCTGCTGGCTATAGGCGGTTTTTCGGAACTAAAACTTCTGCCGGTTTCTACTGAACAGCCAACCCGCTGGTACGGTTTTAGCCAACAAGGGCCGCTACCGGACTGGATACGGTTTTACCTGCAATCGCTGGGCGGTATTTTGTTTCAGGGCAATGGGATGGCCGGAGTGTTGATCGTCGCGGGCCTTTTGTGGTCGTCGCGGATTAGCTTCACGCTATCGGTTCTGGGGTTTCTGGCGGGATACGGTTTTTTTAGCAGCCTTGGTGGCAACTCCCTTCACGTCAGCGACCATTTTATCGGCTTTAATTTCATTCTGACAGCTATTGCGCTGGGCGGTTTTGTCTACATTCCCAACTGGCGGACCTACGGGCTGGCGTTGCTGGTGATGCCGGTGGTGGTGGTGTTAACCGTTGCGGGGACAAACCTGTTTGGCCAGGCGGGCCTGGCCGTGGTGTCGCTGCCGTTTGTGACGGTTGTGCCGCTGGTGTTGTACGTTCTGCGTCAGGGTGGCCCGATTCCGGGCCTGGTGGAAGTAATCCATCAGCAGTATTCGCCCGAGATCAATTTGTATTCGTTTCGGAACCACCAGCAGCGGTTCGGCAAATCGACCTACGTAGAAATCGGTTTGCCATTCTTTGGCGAGTGGTCTGTTTATCAGGGCTATAACGGAAAATACACCCACAAGGAAGCCTACCGGTTTGCCTGGGATTTCGTGATCCGCGATGCCGCCGACAAAACCTTCCGGACCACGGGTCATACGCCCGACGATTATTATGGCTATAACATGCCAGTGGTGGCTCCGGCTTCGGGCTACGTGGTGGCGATTGTGGATGGCATCGAAGACAACCCCATCGGTAACCTGAATATCAAGGAAAACTGGGGCAACGCGATTGTCATCAAACACGCCGACTTTCTGTATTCCAACATTGCACACCTCAAAAAAGACAGTTTCACCGTGCGGCTGGGTGATTATGTTCGGAAGGGCGATGTGGTGGGCGCACTCGGGAATTCGGGACGGTCGCCGGAACCACACATTCATTTTCAGGTGCAGGCAACTCCCGACATTGGCGCCCCCACGATCCGGCATCCCATTACGTATTACCTGCTGAAAACCAGCGCCGACAGCCGCCTGAAAAGCTACGATGTGCCGCAGCAAAACGAAACGATTGCCAACATCCGAACCACGTCGCTGCTCCGGGAAGCCTTCGGATTTGTGCCAGGTCAGGTGTTGCAATTCCAGGCCGAATCGGATACCGAACGGTTTGCGGAAGATTGGGTGGTGGGTACAACCAGCCTGAACCAGTCGTATCTGTATTGTGCCGCCACCGAATCGACGGCGTATTTTGTCAACGACGGGACGATGTTCTACTTTTCGTCGTATAGCGGCCCCCGGCATACGCTTTTGTACTATTTCTATCTGGCTGCGTACAAAGTCATGCTGGGATTTTACCGAAATACCGCCATCGACGATGCGATTCCCCTCCACCAGGTCGATACCGGTTCCGGTCGGTTGGTGCAGGATTTTCTGGCTCCGTTTGCCATTTACCGCCAGTATCGCTACCGGCTGGCTTACGGCCAGATGGACAATTACATCCGGCCCAAAACGATGCAGATCCGGTCGTCGGTAAACCGGGAGGTGCTGGGTAAGTCGCGGAAACTGTATGAGTTTGGGTTCTTGCTCGAAAACGGGATCGTCAGCGAGTTGACCATCAAACACCGAAACCGAACCCTCATTGCCCGGCAAATTCAGCCACTTTCCGAACGTGCCGACGGGCTGCCCACCCCTGATTTAATCGAGGAAACCGTATGAAAATACCGTCCATGTTGGTCACCACACTGCTGCTTTGGGTTGTGGTTCAGGAAGGGTTTGCCCAGGAAAAACCGGATTACCCCGGTATCGAAGCCCAGATTCAGGCTGCCTACTCGGGCCGGAACTGGAAAAAGGTACTGGAAATCAGCCAACTAGCTATCGACAACCGAATCGACTATCTGGCGTTGCGCCAACGGGCGGGGATTGCCGGTTTTTGGCGGGGCGATTTTGCGCAAAGCCGGCGGCATTTTAGCGTGGCGCGTCGGTTCGACCACCGCGATTCCGTTTCGCTGGAATACCGGTATTATAATCTGGTGTACGATGGGCGCGCTGCCGAAGCCGTTGCCCAGGCCGACGAATTTCCGACGGTTTTGCAACGGCGACTGGGGTTTCGCCCCCGCCAGTTCATCACGTCCCTGAATCTGGAAAGCGGTATCAAAATCAGTTCTGTTCCCAATCAGGTCGGCAATGCGACCTATCTGACCATCGGCCTGGAACATCGCATCAGCCCGTTCGTTCAGCTTTATCAATCGCTTAGCCGGTTATCGCAGGGCTACGGTTCTGACATTCATCTGAACCAGCTGCAATACTACGTCCGTACCGATTTACGGGTGACATCCGGCTGGCTCCTTTCACCGGCTTTTCACCGGCTTTCGGTAAACGGTTCCGGAACCACCATGACCGGCCCGCAACAGCACGGCTCGGTTTTTCACCTCAATCTGACCCGGAGCGGAGACGGCTGGAAAGTGTTTCCGGTGGTGACGTATTCGACAATCAGCAACACCGGCAACGCGTTACCCGACCAGGGTCCGCCACCCAAAGGCGGGCCTGCCAACGCCGAAAGCCAGTGGCAAATCGGGCTGGGCGCAGACTATGCCATTCATCGGGTACGGTTTCAGGGAAGTTATGAATACCAGAAAAAACAGCTCACAGGCACCTGGAATCCGCTCTGGAATTTGAATGCGGTTTTTACGGCCTCACCGACGTTTAGCATCCGGGCGGGCTACGGGTATTTCCACACCACCAATTTTCTGGAATCAACGACGGCCATTTACAACAACGTCCCCGACCCAACGACCGACAAAACGACCCTGCTGCTCCACTGGGGCGTCGGCCGGCGAACGTCGCTCTACCTGCTTGGCCAATACGAACGGAAGGAGTCGACTATCCTGAACCAGCATTACCACTACCTGACTGCTACAGTCGGCCTGACCATTCCATTTTAATCGACAAACCAACTATTTAATATGAAAACCACGCAAAAAATCGCAGCCATCCTGGCTTTTAGTATTATTTCGCTGCCATCCGTGCACGCCCAAACGCTGACCGCCTTTAAGGAAAGTTATTCACTGGAAGCTAAAAAGGCGTATAAACCGGCCATCGCAGCCTTGAAGAAAACGAACGACGATTCGTATGAAGTCAATCTGCGGCAAGGCTGGCTGCACTACCTGGCCGGTTTATTACCCGAATCGGTTACTTACTACGAAAAAGCGATTGCGCAGCGGCCCACTTCCATTGAGGCCCGATTGGGCTACGCGCTACCGGCCTCGGCCCTCAACCACTGGGATCAGGTACTGGAGCAATACCAGGCGGTTTTAAAGCTCGACCCCAACCATACCGTCACCAACTACCGGATGGGGCTGGTATTTTATTACCGAAAGGACTACAAAACCGCCGAAGGGTATTTTCAGAAAGTGTTGAAACTGTATCCGTTTGATCACGACAGCCTGCTCATGCTCGGCTGGACCAAATACCTGCTCGGACAAAGCAACGAAGCCCGCGGATTGTTTAATCGCGCCTTGCTGAATACGCCAACCGACTCTTCGGCGGTGCAGGGACTGGCGGCTTTGAAACAATGAGCAATCGCTCACCCATTTGTTGCCGACCCAGGCCCTTGCAACCGAACCCGTTGCGGATCGCGAAAGAGTCTGGGTCGGCAACAACTAAACCAGTCCATTTCAATGCTTTACGTCCGAAGTCACCGGCGAATACTGATTAAACCGGTTATCCCGAACAAAACCGAGCAGCGTCATCCCGGCTTCTTTGGCCAGTTCCACCGCCAGGCTCGACGGGGCGCCGACAGCCGCCAGCATCGGAACACCCGCCATCCAGCATTTTTGCACCAGTTCGAACGCGACACGCCCGCTTACCAGCACGCCAAACCGGCTCAAGGGCAACCAGCCCTGCCAGAAAGCCGCCCCGATGAGTTTATCCAGCGCGTTGTGCCGCCCGATGTCTTCCCGAACCAGCAGCAACTGCCCGTTTTCATCGAACAGGGCGGCCGCATGTAAGCCACCCGTATAGGCAAAAGTTCGTTGGGATTCGCGAAGTTTTTCCGGTAAAGCGTGAACCATTTCAGGCTCCAGGTGAAAATCGGAACCCAGTGGTTGATGGCAAACCGTCTGAACGGCCTCGATTGACGCTTTTCCGCAAATACCGCAACTGGAAGCCGTATAGCTGTGCCGTTCCAGCCGTTTCCAATCGATGACGACACCGGGTTGCAATTCGACCCGCAAAACGTTGCCTTTTTTTTCGGAGTCGGAAACGCAATGCCGGACGGAAATGATCTGGGCCGGGCTTTCGAGTATATTTTCGGTAAACAGAAACCCCAGCGCCAGTTCTTCGTCGTGGCCGGGCGTTCGCATCGTCACGGCGACGCTGCGTTGCTGGCGGTCGTCGGGCGGGCCGTAGCCCAGGCGGATCTCCAGCGGTTCTTCTACCGCCAGCAAATCAGTATGCTCCTGAGGCTCATGCGCCTGACTAATTTTCTGAATGCGTACAGGTGAAACGGACAACATACGGTTTTTATACTATTTATTAAAAAAACCCAATTAACCGAAAAGAGTTTAAATGAGCGTAATTTGATACTTGTCTTTCTAAAATGGCCAAATAGACAGACCTAAAATTCATTTTTCAGGCACAAAATAGGACAGTACATGAAAGTAAGCCTGTCAGAAGCTTTTATCTTTGGGTATAATGTTGACTAAAGCATCTTTTTAAAGAGATTTAGGCTCTGAAGAATCAATCGCGTCGGCGTTCCGACATCAATTCGATATGCTCAGTACGAACAAAACACGGCAGGCGAACGAGTTTCGTCATGTAAGCTACTTATGGGACGAAGCGAAAGCCGCCCAACTGGCCGGTGACGAAGTAGCCCTCCTCATCTATCGTTCTAACCTTTTAGGTGCCGACCTCCGCCTGACTAACTACGGCGGTGGGAACACATCCTGCAAAGTGATGGCCAAAGACCCACTGACCGGCAAAGACACCGAAGTGATGTGGATCAAGGGTTCCGGGGGTGACCTCGGTACGATGAAGCGAAGCGGTTTGGCGGCTTTGTACGTCGATCGGCTGCGGAGTTTGAAAAACATCTATCGGGGAATCGAATTTGAAGATGAGATGGTCGAGCTGTTCAACCACTGCATTTTCGATCTGTCTTCGAAGGCCCCGTCGATTGACACTCCCCTGCACGGTTTTCTGCCTTTCGCCCACATCGACCACCTGCACCCGGATGCGGCCATCGCCATTGCAGCCGCCAAAGATGGCAAAAAAATTACACAGGAACTGTTCGACGGCACCATCGGCTGGGTAGAATGGCAACGCCCCGGTTTCGATCTGGGCCTGAAAATGGACGAATGTCTGCAGCAGAATCCCGGTATCCGGGGCATTATGCTGGGCTCGCACGGCTTGTTTACCTGGGGCGATACCGCCTACGAAAGCTATATCAATACGCTGGAAGTCATCGAAAAATGTGCTGACTATCTGGAAGAAAACTACGGAAAAAGTCGCCCGGTTTTTGGTGGTGCCAAACTCCAGAGCCTCGACAAAGACGCCCGGCTGAAACAGGCGGCCACGCTGGCACCGGTGCTGCGCGGTTTCTGCTCGAACCACACCTCAATGATCGGCCACTTTACGGACGACGAACGCGTGCTGGAATTCATCAATTCCAACGATCTGGACCGGCTGGCGCCGATGGGTACTTCCTGCCCTGACCACTTTCTGCGGACCAAGATCAGCCCGCTGGTGCTCGACCTGAAACCGGACGAAGATGTAACCGATACGGCGGCTATTCAGGAAAAACTGGCTCCGGCCTATGAAGCCTACCGGGCGATGTATGCGGAGTATTACGAAACCTGCAAACACCCAAACAGTCCGGCCATCCGCGATAAAAATCCGGTGGTGATCCTGTGGCCCGGCGTCGGCATGTTCGCCTTTGCGAAAGACAAGCAAACCGCCCGCGTGGCGGCTGAGTTTTATACCAACGCCATCAACGTGATGAAGGGTGCCGAAGCCATTTCGGAATACACCTCGTTGCCGCGCCAGGAAGCGTTTGACATTGAATACTGGCTGCTGGAAGAAGCGAAACTGCAGCGGATGCCGAAGCCAAAACCGTTGTCGGGCAAAATTGCCCTGATCACCGGCAGTGCGGGCGGAATCGGCAAAGCCATCGCCAAGCGGTTTGTGGCCGAGGGTGCTGTGGTGGTCATCAACGACAACGATCCCGACCGGTTGAAAGGCGCCGATGACGAATTCCGGCAGCAATACGGCCGGGATACGCACACCGCTGCAACGCTCGATGTAACCAGTGCTGAAACCATCCGGAAGGCGTTCGACGCGGCTGCCGTGGCTTTCGGCGGTGTCGATATCGTGGTGAACTGCGCGGGTTTGTCGATCTCGAAACCCATTGAAGAACATACCGAAAAAGATTGGGATCTGCTGTACGATGTCCTGGTGAAAGGCCAGTTTCTGGTGACGCAGAAGGGCGTTGAAGTGATGCGCAAGCAGAAACTGGGCGGTGATGTTATCAACATTGCCAGCAAGAACGGTCTGGTTTCCGGCCCCAACAACGCCGGTTACGGTTCCGCCAAAGCCGCCCAGTTGCACCTGAGCCGACTCAATGCTGCCGAACTCGGCAAAGACCACATTCGGGTCAATGTCGTGAATCCGGATGCGGTTATTTCCGACAGTAAAATCTGGGCGGGAGCCTGGGCGGAAGGCCGAGCCAAAGCCTACGGCGTAACGGTGGAAGAACTTCCGGCTTATTACGCCAAACGCACCTTGCTGAACGAAATCATTCTGCCGGACGACATTGCCAATGCCTGTTTCGCCTTCGTGGGCGGTTTACTGAGCAAATCCACCGGCAACGTTCTGAACGTGGATGGCGGTGTGGCAATGGCCTTTGTGAGATAATAAAAGAGAGTTGTTTCGCGGAGTTGAGTGGAGTAAAGGGAGTTAAGCAGAGAAACGAAATACGATTCTGCGTACCTCTGATTTTCTCCGCTCAACTCCGCGAAACAACTTTTTTAAAAACCTAAATCCTCATGCAACTCGAAGCCTATAAGATTTCAGACCATAACGATAAGCTCCAGGAAGCGCACCAGCGCAAGCTGTCCTACTGGACGGAGGAAGTCGCCAACGCCGAGGAGGTCATTAAAAAACTGATCGATTTCCAGATTGCCATTCCGAGTTGGGCGCTCGGCACCGGCGGAACCCGGTTTGGCCGGTTTCCGGGCGGTGGAGAACCGCGTTCGCTGGAAGAAAAAATTGAAGACGTCGGCCTGCTGCACGCCCTCAACCAGTCGAGCGGAGCAATCTCACTGCACATTCCGTGGGACATTCCGAAAGACGGGGAAGCCATCAAAAATCTGGCGGCCAGTTTCGGCCTGCGGTTCGACGCGATGAATTCCAACACGTTTCAGGACCAGCCCAATCAGGAACACAGCTACAAATTCGGATCGTTGCAGCACGTCGATCGGGCGGTGCGCCAACAGGCGATCGAGCACAACATCGACGTGATCCGCCACGGGGTTGCGCTGGGCTCCGACTCGCTGACGGTCTGGTTGTCCGACGGCTCCTGCTTTCCGGGGCAGTTGAATTTCCGGAAAGCGTTTGAACGGACGCTGGAAAGTTTGCAGGAAATCTACGCGGCTTTGCCCGACAACTGGAAAGTTTTCGTGGAGTACAAAGCGTTTGAACCCAATTTTTACTCGATGACCGTTGGCGACTGGGGTTCGTCGCTGCTGTTTGCCAATAAGCTCGGACCGAAAGCCTACACGCTGGTCGATCTGGGCCACCACCTGCCAAATGCCAACATTGAGCAGATCGTTTCCCTGCTGTTGATGGAAGGCAAATTGGGCGGTTTCCACTTCAACGACTCCAAATACGGCGACGACGATTTGACGGTGGGCAGCATTCGCCCCTACCAGTTATTCCTGATTTTCAACGAATTGATTGAAGGAATGGACGCCAAAGGCATGAATCATGCGACGGATCTGGGTTGGATGATCGATGCCAGCCACAATGTCAAAGATCCGCTGGAAGATCTGTTGCAGTCGGTCGAAGCCATTCAACTGGCCTACGCCCAGGCGCTGCTGGTCGATCGGTTGGCGCTGGAAGAAGCCCGCAACGGGAACGACGTGGTGCGGGCACAGGAAATTTTACAGGAAGCCTACCGCACCGATGTCCGGCCGTTGGTAGCCGAAGCACGTCGGCGGGCGGGTGGGGCCCTGAATCCCTTAACCCTCTTCCGCCAATTGAACATCCGCCAGCAACTCATCGGCGAACGGGGACTAAAAACCATCGCCACAGGACTCTAAAATTAATTGGTGAAAGAGTGAGAGAGCGAAGGTAACGACGCAGCAGTCACTCTTTCGCTCTTTCGCTCTTTCATTCTTTCACTCAATGAAAACGCCCGTTATTGCCATTTTCGACGTCGGGAAGACGAATAAGAAGTTGTTTCTTTTCAACGAACGGTATGAAATCGTCTGGGAACGATCGGAGCCGTTTGACGAAATTGTGGACGACGACGGCGATCCGTGCGAAGACCTTCCGCGGCTGACAACCTGGGTGCAATCGTTGCTGCAGGAAGTGCTGGAACTACCCCAGTTTGACATTCGGGCGCTGAATTTTTCAACGTATGGGGCCAGTTTCGTGTACCTGGACGAAGAAAGCCGGGCTATTGGGTACCTTTATAATTATCTGAAACCGTATCCCGCCGAAATCCGCCAGAAATTCTACAAAACCTACGGCGACGAAACGACGCTGGCCATGCAAACCGCTTCGCCGGCGCTGGACAGTTTGAATTCGGGCCTGATGCTATACCGCATCAAGTATGACAAACCCAAGCTGTTCCGCCGAATCTGGTATTCGCTGCATCTACCGCAGTATTTGAGCTATCTGTTTACCGGTCAGGTATTAACGGATGTAACGAGCATTGGCTGCCACACGATGCTGTGGGATTTTAACCAAAATCAGTACCATAACTGGGTCATTGCCGAGAAACTGGATAAGCTTTTCGGACCCATTTTTACGTCCGACAGCGTGCTGAATGCCATCTGGCTCAACCATCCACTCAAGGTGGGCGTCGGTTTGCACGACAGTTCGGCGGCTTTAATCCCGTATCTGGCGTCGTTTCAGGAACCGTTTGTGCTGATTTCGACCGGAACCTGGTCGATTAGCCTCAACCCGTTCAATACCATTCCATTAACGGCGGAGGAGTTGCAATACGACTGCCTGTGTTACCTCCATTATCAGGGGCAACCGATCAAGGCGTCACGCCTGTTTGCCGGCTACGAACACGAGCAGCAGACCAGACGGCTGGCAGCCCATTTTAACACTTCCAGCGATTACTACAAACAGGTCGATTACGACCCGGACCTGATTCAGTATTTACGGGATTCGCGCGCCCATTCCAACAACCGGTTTGAGGACGTGAAAGCCCCTCCCCTGCAGGAATCACTTTTCAGACACCGCGATCTGGCAGTTTTCCGGACGTACGAAGAAGCCTATCACCAACTGATGCTCGACATTGTTGCACAGCAACTGGTTTCGACCAATCTGGTTCTGGAAAACTCGCCGGTGAAACGAATCTTTGTCGACGGCGGATTCAGCAAAAATCCGATTTACATGAATCTGCTGGCGTCGGCTTTCCCCCAAATTGAAGTGTTTGCGGCTTCTATGGCCCAGGCCACCGCCCTGGGTTCGGCTTTGGCGATCCATCACCACTGGAATACGAAACCGTTGCCCGGTGATACCATCGAGCTAAAGCATTATGCGCCCGCCGGGCGGTATGCGGTCTAACGTACCCACGGACTGAACGGGGCCGCCCACACGGTCCGTGGGTACAGTAAACCGTTCATCCCTCTAACAGACCGTATCCTCAAAAAATCCAAAACTTTTCTTCTGAAAATTTGGTTGATATATCAACCTACTATAAGTTTGCAACCATGATTACGAAAGAAGAAACCAGCATACGGGAAAAGATATTCAACCAGATGGGCGGGTTTGTGGTGTTCAACATCAACCATGTTTCGCACATGTTCGCCCGGAAAGCAAACCGCGATCTGGCTAAATCCGGGGTTTCCCTTCAACTGGAACAATTGCCGGTATTGTTTGTGGTCAACTGCTCGTCCGATGGTTTATTGTCACAACAGGACATCGCCAATATCCTGCAAAGGGATAAATCAGGCATACAGCGCTCTATTCGCACGTTGGAACGGGATGGTTACCTGCGTATTTCTGCCGATGATTCGGACCGGCGCAAGAACCTGATCGGGTTGACACCAGCCGGAAAGATGATTATCGAGAAAATAATTCAGACCGCTAAAGAACTGGATGACGAAGTTACCAACCAATTGACACCGGAAGAAGTTACTTCCTTACTGAGAATCTTGAAGAAAGTTTCCGTGTTGGTCGAGAACTGATTTTTTTTGACCAGATAGTTGATATGTCTACTGTTGATATATCTACAATATAAGTTTTTATTCGTTTAATACAACCATGAAAAAGACAGTTTTCTTATTTTTGATGCTTTCGCTTACCGCTTCGTTGCCCGGTTGGTCGCAAACGAACTGGACGTTAAAGAACTGCATCGACTACGGACTTCAGCATTTTGGTACCGTAAAAATTGCTCAGTACCAGACTGAAACCGCTAACCAGCAAGCCCGTCAGGCGCTGGGTCTGTACTTGCCACAGGTAGCAGGTTCGGCGACATTCACGGATAACGTCAAGTTGCAAACATCCATCATCCCGGCGGGTCCGCTGTCGCCCGAACCAATTCGGCTCACCTTTGGCCAGAAATACCAGAACAACGTTTCGGCTCAGCTCACGCAACCCATTTACGACCGATCTCTGTTGCTGGGTCTGAAGGCGAGCAAACCCAATCAGCAATTGGCCGAACTCAATAACCGGCAAACGCGGGAGGACGTCATTTATAACATCACCAGCAATTATTATCAGGTTTTTATTTCGCAGCAGCAAATTGCCCTGCTGAAAGACAACCTGGAACGGACGCAGCAGGTGTTGAACATTCTGAAATTGCAGCGCGACAACGGGGTGATTCAACCCGTTGACTACACCAATACGGAAGTGAGTTACAACAACACCCGCTCGCAGCTGTCGCTGGCCGAGAACGACGTAAACCTGGCCTTGAACCGGCTGAAATACCAGATGGGCCTGTCGCAGGATCAACCGCTGACCTTGTCGGATTCGTTGCTGATGAAAGTGCCCCCAACCGTGCCGATGACGCAATTCGATGCTAAAAATCTGGTTACGTTTCAGCAGGCAGAAACCAATCTGACGCTGCAGAGATTGCAATTGCAGCGCACCCGGGCCGGTTATATGCCCAGTTTAAACTTCACCGCCAATTACGGTACGCTGAATTTTGCCAATCAATTCGACAATGCGTTTAAGAACTTTATTGGGTATGGTAGCATTGGGTTGCGATTGAATGTGCCCATTTTCGACGGATTCCAACGGGATGCGCAGGTACAGCAGGCTAAATTGACCGTACTGACGCAGGAAGAACAGCAGCGACTGAATACGTCGGCCTACCAGCTTCAGTTCAACAACGCCCAGTCGCAAATCCAGAAAGCGAAACTCAATGCAGAAAACGACGAACGGACCGTGAAACTGGCGCAGGAAGTGTATAACATCACGACCTTACAATACAGACAGGGAACCAAACCGCTGACGGATCTGATCAATGCCGACAATTCGTACCGCCAGGCGCAATCGAACTACATCAATTCGCTCATTAATTTTTATCAGGCCCGCCTTGATTTAGAACAATCGCAGGGAACCTTGTTAAACTTTTATAACCAACTCTGAGTACTAAATACAACCTAATAGCATGAAAAAGACAACAATCATCGTCGTAGTGGCCTTTTTAGCCGTTACCGCCCTCATCGGTTTTCGACTGGCTTCGAACAAGAAGACGATCGATGAAAAAAACCAGTTGCCGACCGCTACCAATACGGCCATTCCGGTAACGGTTACCCAGGTTGAAGAAGGAACGGTTAGTCAGCAACTGATCAAAACCGGTAATCTGATTCCGTTCAAAGAAGCGGATATTACGGCCACAACGGCCGGGAAAGTAACGAAAGTGAACTTTGATCTGGGTTCTTCGGTCCGGCAGGGCGCAACGCTGGTCGAGTTCGACAACAAGTTGAAAGAATTGTCGCTGGAAGCCACCCGGTTGAATATCGAAAAACTGAAAAAGGACGTGACGCGGTATACCACCTTGCTGGCGGGCAATGCCACAACCGAAATTCAGGTGAACGAAACCAAATACAACTACGAAAACGCGGTCAATCAGGCCGAGCAGATTCAGAAACAGATAGCGGATGCGAACGTAAAAGCACCGATCAGTGGCCGGATTGTGAAGAAAAATATCGAACCGGGCGAATACATCACGGTCGGAACGGTATTGGGAACGGTATTGGATGTAGCCCGGCTGAAAGTGCAGGTGCCGGTGAACGAGAGTGACGTGTACCGGTTGCGAGAAGGCCAGACGGTTCGGGTAACGACGGATGTGTTTCCGGGAAAAACCTTCGGCGGCCGCATTTCATACATCGCGCCCCAGGGTACGGAAGAGCACAATTATCCGGTTGAAATCACGATCGATAATGCCGCCGGATTGAAAGCCGGGACGTTTGTCAACGTTGACTTTTCGCAGAAATCCAACCAGAAAGCCTTGCAGATTCCACGGATGGCGCTGGTGGAAAGCATCAAGAATCCGTACGTGTATGTTGTGAACGGTAATGCAGTCCGGAAACGCGTCATCAAAGTGGGCCGTGAATTCAACGATTCCATCGAAGTGCTGGATGGCTTGGCGGCTGGTGATCAGGTGGTTACCACGGGACAATTGAATTTGAGCGACGGTAAAACCGTACAGATCACGAAATAACAAAGAAAGAAACCATGTCAATCTCCGAAATAGCGGTTAAACGGCCGTTGCTGGTGACCACCGTTTTCATCGTACTGATTCTGTTCGGTGCGCTGAGTTACAAGCAATTATCGTATAATTTATTACCGAAATTCGAAGCCAACGTCATCAGCGTGGCCACGACGTATCGGGGTGCTTCTGCCGATGAGGTGGAAACGAACGTGACCAAGCGCATCGAAGACGCGTTGTCGTCGCTCGAAGGGCTGGACCGCATGACATCGACCTCGCAGGAAGGTGCGTCGATTGTCATTATCCAACTGAAAAACGGTGTCAGCACGACGCTGGCCCAGCAGGACGCGCAGCGGAAAGTCGAGCAGATTGTCAACCTGCTGCCCGACGCGGCCGACCGCCCGATTCTAAACAAATTCTCGACCGATGAAATACCGGTTTTACGGATGGGAATCACGGCTGACATGTCGCCGACCGCGTTGTATGACCTGATCGACAACGACCTGAAACCGCAATTATCGAACGTATCGGGGGTGGGCCAGGTGAACATCATCGGGGGCAATGAGCGCGAAATTCAGGTGAACGTCGACCTGGAAAAACTCCGGGCCTACGGCGTGTCGATCGGGCAGGTGTCGCAGGCCATCAACGCAGCCAACACGAGTTATCCGGCCGGTCAGCTGGAAACCCAGGAGTCGCAGTATTCGATCCGTTTTGATGCCTCCGTCGAAACCACCAACCGCCTGCGGGAATTGATCATCGCCCGGCGGACCGACGGCAGCCAGGTGTTGCTCAGGAACGTGGCCGAAGTTGTGGATGCAACGACCAAACCGACGGCCATCAACCACATCAACGCGCTGCCTTCCATCGGGATGCAGATTCAGAAACAATCGGATGCCAACGCGGTATCCGTCAGCGAGTTAGTGCGCGCCAAAATTGCCGTTCTGGAAAAGCAACACGCCAATGTGAAGTTAAAATTCAATATCGCATCCGACCAATCGACGTACACGCTGGCTTCGGCCCACGCGGTGGTGGAAGATATGGGCCTGGCGGTATTGATCGTATCGCTCGTCATGCTGCTGTTTTTACACAGTTTCCGGTCGGCTCTGTTCGTGCTGGTGGCGTTGCCTTCGTCGATGATTCCGACGTTCGCGCTCATGTATCTGATGGGTTTTTCGCTGAACCTGATGACGTTGATGGCGCTTTCGCTGGTGGTCGGTATTCTGGTCGATGACTCGATTGTGGTCCTGGAAAACATCAACCGCCACCTCGAAATGGGGAAAGACAAACGGCAGGCGGCCCTGGACGGCCGGAGTGAAATCGGCTTTACGGCTTTGGCCATTACGCTGGTTGACGTGGTTGTTTTCGTGCCGCTGGCCATGACCGGTGGGTTGATCGGAAACATCCTGCGGGAATTTGCGCTGGTGGTGGTTTTCTCGACGCTGATGAGTTTGCTCGTCTCGTTTACGCTGACGCCTTTGCTGGCTTCTCGGTTTGGCAAAATTGAAGTACTGAGCAAGAGCTCGCTCTGGGGCCGTCTGAACTTAGGTTTTGAGAGCCTCATCGATCGGCTGACGGCGGCTTATGGGCGAATCCTGGTCTGGGTTCTGGGTCACAAACGGTACGTTTTCCTTGGCATCTTTGCCCTGCTGGTTGGGTCCATTGCGCTGGTTCCGGCCGGTTTTATCGGTGGGGCTTTCATGCCAGCCAGTGATCAGGGCGAAATGAGCGTTCAGATCGAACTGGCTCCGACCGCTTCCATTTACCAGAGCAATGCCGTGGCGCAGCGCGCGGAACAGCTGATCATGAAGCACCCCGAAGTAACCAACGTCTTTACCAACGTCGGGTACACCAGCAGCGGTATTGCCACGTCTTCGAACAGCAACATCGCCGATCTGAACGTGAAGCTGATCGACAAAAAACAACGTACCATTTCAACCGAAGCTTTTGGACAGTTACTGAAAAAAGAAATCAGTGAAATACCGGGTGTGAAGGTAACCGTTAATCCGGTCGGCATCGTGGGAGCTTCGCAGGCACCAATTATGATTGCCGTGAAAGGGACGAACCTCGCCGATATTCGGAAAGCGGCCGCGCAGGTGAAAGCCGTAACGCAGTCGGTGCCGGGGACGCAGGACGTGAAATATTCCGTGAAAGATCCGAAACCGGAAGTAACGGTCAACCTGGACCGTGAAAAAATGGCCCAGTTGGGCATCAATGCTTCCGATGTCGGGGTGGCCTTGCAAAACGCTTTCCGCGGCAACGATCAGTCGAAGTTCAAGCAAAACGGCAATGAATACGATATTCTGATCAGCCTTGACCGGTTCGACCGCACCAGAGCGGAGGACATCAGCCGCCTGACGTTTGTCAACAACCAGGGCAAAATGTTTGAACTGTCACAGTTTGCCACCGTACAGGAACAGATCGGCGAAAGTGTTCTGGAGCGCATCGACCGGCTTTCTTCGGTAACGGTCAACGCCCAGGTTATCGGGCGTCCGGTGGGAACGGTGGGAACCGACATTCAGACTAAAATGGCGCAAGTGAAATTACCGGAAGGGATTTCGATCCAGTATCTGGGTCAGTTGCAACAACAATCCGATGCCTTCGGCAGTCTGGGCCTGGCGTTGATGATTGCCATTCTGCTGGTGTATTTCATCATGGTGGCGCTCTACGAAAGCGTGGTGTATCCCTTCGTGGTGTTGTTCTCGATTCCGGTAGCGTTGATCGGTGCATTGCTGGCACTGGCGCTGACGATGGAAAGTCTGACGGTATTCTCGATTGTCGGGATGATCATGTTGCTGGGTCTGGTGGCCAAAAACGCCATTTTGATCGTTGACTTTACGAACCAGCTAAAAGCCGAAGGGCATGACGTGGTCGATGCACTGATCGAAGCCGGAAAAGAGCGGTTACGCCCGATTCTGATGACGACGCTGGCGATGATTCTGGGGATGTTGCCGATTGCCCTGGCCAGTGGTGCCGGAGCCGAAACCAAAAACGGGATGGCCTGGGTCATCATCGGCGGTCTGACCTCGTCGCTGCTGCTGACGTTGCTGATCGTTCCGTCGATGTATCTGGTGGTCGACCGGATTATCGAGCGGTTTACCCGGAAGAAAGTAAAACCGAAAAAACCGCAGGAACTGGAAGTCGCGCAGGCGATTGAGTAAGTTTGAATACCTGGTAACAAAAAAGGAGCACCCGACACGTGCTCCTTTTTTGTTGTTAATCTCTATTCTCACTTCTTACCTCTACCGAATCAATCCTGCCGCAGCGTACTCGAACCCGACAGTTTTGATCGCAGTTCGGGTACGCCCCGATACCGGACGCTGCTGGCACCACTGGCCGTTACATCCAGCCGTTTTGTCACCCGCACGCGGGCCGAACTCGCCCCGGACAAATCCAGTTCGGCTTCATCGACCGGGTAATCAAAGCCTTCCAGTTTGCTGGCACCCGATAGTTCGCCTACCAGCAATGCACTGGTTCCTTTCAGGTCGAGGTCGGAAGCGCCCGACAAGTCGATGTTGGTGCGGGCCGCATCGAGATCGACCGTCGAACGGGAAGCACCCGTCAGCTTGATATCGAATTCACGCAGGCCCCGAAAACCGGTAATTTCGGACCGGGAAGCGCCGGAAAAATCGACACCCCGCAACGTCGGCATCGTGATCCTGATGTTCATATCGTACCGGCGGTTTCGGTAGTGATTGCGGTATTGCGCGTGGAGCGTTCCGTTGCTGGTATAGATATCAAGATCGTCGAGGTCCCGGCTATTGCCGCGGGCTTCGATGCTGAAGTTACTGCCTTGTTCCACCGTAATGTCGAAGGCGCTCCCCATGTCGAGCCGGTCGAAATTGGTCAGACCATACGAACGTTCGTCCTCTTCATACGGGCCGACGCGCTCAAAGTCGCAGGAAGTCAGCGACACCAGGGCAAAAATAAAAAAAGCGGAAAGAATGGTTGTGAATTTCATCGTTGTCATAGCGATTTGTGGTTGTACTTGTTGTTTTATGCCGCTATGACCCGCATTGAAAACTTGCCCCCTACGCGGTTTTGAAAAAAATTTTAGAAGAAAGAAAAGTTAGGGATATTGTACAGAAATTCGCTTTTCGATTCGAAAACTGAGTTGGCTGCTGTTCCCGGATGGTACGGAAGCCCCGTCTTACACTTGAATCTCCTCCAACCGGGAGCCTGTAAACCAAGGATTGCGATGAACTACAAACTGGTTATTTTCGATTTCGATGGCACGCTGGCCGATTCCTTTCCGTATTTTTTGAAAACGGTAAACATGCTGGCGGAGACCTATCATTTTCCGCCCATCGATCCCGAAAAGACCGATCAGCTCCGGGGCCTGGATGCCCGTCAGTTGATAAAAAATGCCCGGCTGCCTGCCTGGAAAATACCGCTCATCGCCAATGCTTTTATTCGCCAGATGAGCAAAGACATTGCGCAAATCCCGTTATTCGAAGGTGTTCCTGATCTGTTAAAGCAGTTGTGGCACCAGGGCGTCCGGCTCGCCATTGTCAGTTCCAATTCGGAAGAGAATATCCGCCGGATACTCGGCCCCGAAACGGCAGCCCTCATTACGCACTACGGCTGTGGCAGCTCGCTTTTCGGGAAGCAGCACAAATTCCGGAAAGCCCTGGAGAAGGTTGGCGTTAAACCCGGTGAAGTGCTTTGCATAGGCGATGAAATTCGGGATCTGGAAGCTGCGAAAGGAGCCGGTATCGCCTTCGGTGGCGTTGCCTGGGGCTACACCCGCGCCGACGTACTGGAAGCCCAGGCCGATCGTACGGTATTTTATACCGTACAGGACATCATCAAAACTGTGGTGTCCACCTAGGTGATATGCATCGTTCTATTCCAATACTTCCACCCACCCTTTGCATTTTGTGCCCCGCTGCGTCGTCAGCAGGTAATAGTAGAGTCCACCCGGGATGTCACGACCCCAGGTGTTGCTGTAGTTTTCGCTTCGGTAGACCGATTTGCCCCACCGGTTAAAAATCTCCAGCGCTGCGCCCGTAAATCCGACGTTGAAAACGTCGTTTTTTCCGTCATTATTAGCCGTCACCACGTTCGGAATTTCGCTCATATTCTCGATGGTAACCGGCAGGTTGAGCGCCAGACTACACCCGTTTTTGGAGGAGGTTACCGTAATTTCATACTGCCCTGACTGCGCATACTGGTAAGTGCCGGGGGCGTTGGTGCGCAGGGTGTCACCGTTGCCCATCGACCATTTAAATCCCTGAGCGCCCGCCGTTTTATTGATCAGTTCTACCTTCATCGGCTGGCCGCATTCCGAACTCAGCCGTACTTCGGCAACGGGCCGGAACGAGTCGTCGGTCGTAATGGTCACGTTTTTTGTGGCCGAACAGCCGTTTTCGTTCGTAATTTTCACACTATAGGTAGTAGTTTTAGTAGGATTGACAACGGGATTGCCCACGGTTGCACTCGTTAGCCCCTGCGTTGGTGACCACGCGTAGGTTTGGCCGCCTTCGGCCAGCAGTTGCACCGGCTGTCCGGCGCAAACCGTCGTGTCTTTGCTCACTTTAAAATTGGCAGGAAATACTTTAATCACCTTTTGCGCCACATCGACCCGCTTGCAGGTCAGCTTGTTATACGCCGTCAGTGTTACGGTGTATTCGCCCGGTTTGTCGAACGTATGACTAACCTGTGCCGGATTGGACGATGCTCCGGTTCCGCCAAAATCCCAGGCGTAGGTAATGCCGCCCTCGCTCGTATTGACAAAATTGAGCGTTAAGGGCGCACACCCCTGAATCACATCTTTCAGCGTCCCCTGGTAGGCGTCGAAAGCGGCTTTTAACCGGTCGATGTCAAACTTAAACGCGGCATTGTTGCAGTTGGGACTTTTGTTGTTTTGCGACCACGCCTGCGCCGTTGCCGGAAAGCGCGTTCCGCCACAGGCACAGGCTGCGTGGTAAATGACCCCGCTTTTATCGAACCGGCTGGTTCCGCCATCGACGTGATCGCCACGCCCGGCGACATTATCACTCCCGAAAAAAGTGGCGTACAGGAGTGATTTTCCGCCCTGCTCCAGCAGCGCCAGCCAGAAATTACTGCCGTCCGTTGTTTTGCGGTAGGCATCGGTTGTAACCGGTAAACCCTGCGTACTGCTGTTAACATTACCACTTCGTACGTTAACCGCTCCACCCCATCCCGACAAATACATGTTTCCGCATTCATTTACCAGGAATGCCGTTGGTGAAACATCCGGCCCGATGCGACCGGAGCCTATGACGGTTGAAAAGAGCGTCTTTGAAAGACCGGGATCGAGCGCGTGAATAAACTGCCCGCTCCGGGCGTTCCGATAAACACTGTCTGAAACTGCGTATTGCCCTCTGGTTAAGCCAAATACGTGCGGATTTTCCTGCGGGTCGAGATCAATCAGGTAAGCCGCATCGTCGGCCGTCGTTCCCAGATACGTGGTGCGCTCCAGTTGGTTATTCCTGAATTTGACCAGAAAGCCGTCTTCCTGTCCACCAATTTGTGGTTTGAATGCTCCGGCGGTGGCGGGCAAATCGGCGCTGCGGGTGGTGCCCACGCCATAAACGGCGCCCGAAGCCCCCGTTCGGAGGGCATAGGCGACATCGTAACCACTTCCGCCGTAATAGGTACTCCAAAGCAACTGACTCAGATCCGGATTGAGTTGTAAAAAAACCGCATCAGCCGGTCCTTGTAGTTTCGATTGCGGGGCATTGGCAGTAACCGGAAAATCGGCAGAAAACGAAACCGTCGCCACATAAACGTTGTCATTTTTATCGACAATGATTTCGCCCCGCAGGTCGTCGCCATAGTTATAAATGCCCAGATACTGATCCACATAATTCAGGCCGTCGTTCGATGAACCGCCAACGTACGTGCTGTTTTTCAAGACCTTGCCATCGGCACTGATGTTGGCAACGAACAAATCCGTTCCGTTCCTGAAATAGATGGTTCCGTAGATACTTCCCGGTTCGGGCAGTCCATTTCCCAACGGAACATACGCCGTACCGCCCGCAAATTTCCGGTTGTAGGCCGCGGAGGTAGTTGGAAAATTCGCCGAGGACGTAACGCCATAGATCAGCAATTCATTTTTACTGTTAACAATCAGGCTGTGAGGAGTTTCGCCGGTGGAACCACCCAGATAGGCGGCATACAGCAACTGCTTTCCGTCCGGGCTGAACTTCATGACCGCCACGTCCATTTCGGCCCCGTAGCGGGTTTGAAAAGCACCGGTGGTGGGTACGAAACTGGTGCCAAAAACCGTTCCGGCAGTATACAGATTACCGTCGTTATCATAGGTCGCCGTATGTCCCCAGTTATCGCTCACCGAGCCCGAATAGGTAGAAAAAATGAGCGTCGGATCGATGGTGAGCGGTTGTTGGCTGTCGTACGGGTGTGGAAAACGAAACGAAGCCGTCAGGCCGTCCAGCGTCCATTCCGCCGGAACCTCCGTAGTTTTGCTGTTCTTTTCGGTAAATGAATACGGTTTTTCTTCCCGAAACGGCAACAGACTGGTTTCAACCAGCAGCTGACCCTTCTCCAGCCGAACGGCCGAAGCACCGGCATACCGCAATCGAATGACCGAAGGATCGGCACCCGGCTTTACTATGAATTCGTATTTCAGTGTCTGATAATAAGCAAACAGGCGCAGATCGATGCCCGGATAAATTTCGTGGTAAATCACTTCGCCAAAAGCCGGTACCGCACTCGCCCAGCGCTTGGAATCGTTGCCTAAAAAATAGTTCAGATCCTCGGAAACGAGGTTTTTGCTTTCAATCTGGGCCGTTGCAAGGCTGTGTTGCAACTGAACTTCCACCCCGTGAGCTTTTACCATCGGCTCGGTCAGTTCGGGCGGTGAAGCCGTTCGGGAGGCTGTCTGATTCGGGCGTCCCGAATGGATCCGATCCAGGGCTTCGGTGTCGTAAAAAACGTAGTGCAGGGATTGCTTTTTCAGGAACAAAAAACCGCCCGGCAGTTCGGCCCGAAACAACACCTCCGACGACCACTGGCCCTTGTTCTGCACAAACCGCACAGCTCCGGTGGGGCTGTCTGCCCAGGTTACATTAAGCAGTCCAAAAAGGATACAAAACAAACAGAAAGTAAACGTTCGACACATAAACCGGCGACATCAAAAAGATTTCAAGATACAAATTTCGGAGGAAAGCGGTAAGACGTTCGCTAAAAGACTTCAACCCGCAGCAGTCTTCACCGCCGTTTCGGCCCGCTTGTCGGTCAGCGTTCACCTCAGTTACCATGACTCAATAACGATGCGAAGAGTTGCAACTTGTTGGTACCGACAGGCTATTTTGAAACCGTTACTACCGGATGCTGAAACTCATTTCCAGCGGCTGATGTCGATCACGTTGGGGCAAAAATCGTATTCTTCGGGCTGGTTGGAGCCGATCAGCAGGAGTTGATCGGAAAGCAGGCGAACGCGTTCGCGGTACCAGGCGACACCCTGCTTGTCGAGATTGGAGGTGGGTTCGTCCAGAATAACAATGGCGGCTTCGGAGTAAAAAGCCAGTCCCAGTTTTACCCGTTGCTTCATACCGGACGAAAATGCTTTGATTTCTTTGTGGCGGGCGTGGCTCAGGAGCATGAGTTCACAGAGCTGGTCGGGCGTCAACTGGTTTTTGAACGGTTTGAAGGCCTGGTGGAACGTCAGTAATTCGAGGAGCGTCAGTTCTTCGATCAATTCCAGATAGGGCGCGGCCATCACCAGGTAGCGGTACCAGTCGTCGACTTCGACCGGTTTTTCCTCTAAAGAATACCGGATGGTTCCTTCCGAAGCGGGCAAAACCCCGATCAGGGTCTGGAGCAGCGTTGATTTGCCGCTTCCGTTGGGGCCGACGAACGTGTAGCTGTTGCCAGCCTGCATGGTCAGATCAACGTTACGGAAAATCCACTCGCGCCGGAAGCGCTTGCTGAGTCGTTCGGTGGTGATGTTCATTGGAATTATGGATGATGAATGATGAACGATGAAATAAATGGGTCAATAATTCATCATTCATCACTCATAATTCATCATTTTATTCGCCCACTTCGCGGCCCGATGGTCCCTTCATGATTCCGCGTTCGGAATTGCGGATGAAGT
Source organism: Larkinella knui (assembly GCF_003858645.1). Lineage (GTDB taxonomy): Bacteria > Bacteroidota > Bacteroidia > Cytophagales > Spirosomataceae > Larkinella > Larkinella knui. The sequence continues at coordinate 622,949 of NZ_RQJP01000002.1, forward strand.
TGACGATTTCATCACGTTCGTCGGAAGGAGGAAGTTCCAGGTCGATGCGGGTTAGTGCTTCGGCATTATTCAAACCGCGGAGGTAGATATAGCGGTAAATTTCCTGAATCTGGTTGATTTGCTCGTTGGTATATCCGCGACGGCGCAGGCCCACCGAGTTGATACCGGCGTAGGTAATGGGTTCGCGGGCGGCTTTGGAAAACGGCGGAACGTCTTTCCGAACCAGCGATCCACCCGAAATAAAGGCGTGAATGCCAATTTTGGCGAACTGGTGAACCGCGCTGAAGGCACTGATAATGGCCCAGTCGCCGAGGTGAACGTGGCCGGCCATCTGAACCGTATTGCCAATGAGGCAGTGATTACCGATCCGGCAATCGTGGGCAACGTGCGCATACGCCATGATCAGGCAATCGCTGCCAATTTCGGTCCGCCGGTGTTCTTCGGTACCCCGGCTAACGGTTGCGTATTCGCGGATGGTGGTGTTGTCGCCGACAAAGGTCAGCGTGTACTCGCCTTTAAATTTCAAATCCTGGGGAATAGCCGAAATAACGACTCCCGGATAAATGCGGCAATTCCGGCCGATACGAGCTCCTTCATTAATGACGGCATGGGAGCCTATCCATGTTCCTTCACCGATTTCGACATCTTTATGGACAATTGCAAATGGCTCTATAACAACGTTTTGAGCAATTTTAGAATCCGGATGGATGTATGCAAGTGGTTGAATCATTAAACTTCGTGGTTTAACGTTTTAGGCTTACTGTTTAAAATTCGCCGGTAAAATTACCGCGGTTTTAAACGTCAAACCTCAAACCTATTTTTTCTTGACAAGACTGGCGATCATTTCGGCTTCGCAGACAAGTTGCCCGGCAACGTAACCCCGTCCGGACATTTTGACGATCCCCCGCTTCATGGGCGAGATGAATTCACAACGAAAAATGAGCGTATCGCCCGGAACTACGTTCCGTCGAAAGCGGCAATTTTCGATCCCGATCAGGTAGGGCCAGTAGTTTTCCGGGTCGGGAACGGTGCTCAGCACCAGAATCCCCCCGGTTTGGGCCATCGATTCTAACTGCAATACACCCGGCATCACCGGATTTCCCGGAAAATGCCCCATAAAGTATTGCTCATTCATGGAAACATTCTTGATTCCGACGACGCTGCTCTCGTCCAGGGCCATGATTTTGTCGATCATCTGGAACGGATAGCGGTGGGGTAACAGACTGGCAATTTTCTGAAAATCATAAACCGGCGGCTGAGTCGGGTCGTAGGCCGGACTCGTATTCGCGGCATTTTTCTGCATCAGTTTCTTGATTTTCTTGGCAAAAGCCACGTTGGCCGCGTGGCCGGGCCGGGCCGCCAGAATCTGCGCTTTGATGGGCCGTCCAACCAATGCCAGATCGCCGACCAGGTCGAGCAATTTATGGCGGGCCATTTCATTCGGATAATGGAGGTCGATGTTGTTGAGAATGCCCTCTTTTTTATTGACGCTTACTTTCGGTTTATTCAGAAGATCGGCCAGATAATCCAGCTCACCTTCGCGCACATCCCGATCAACGATGACGATGGCATTGGTCAGATCACCGCCTTTGATCAGGTCCTGCTTGTAAAGCATTTCCAGTTCGTGCAGAAAAACAAACGTCCGGCACATCGCAATCTGCGAAGAAAACTGGCTGATGTCGTTCAGGAACGCATGCTGGCTCGTGATCACCCGCGAATTGTAGTCCACCATAACGGTGAGCCGGTAATCGCTGAGCGGTAAAGCCGCAATCTCGATATCTTTTTCGGAATTCTTATAATGGACGTACTCGTTGATTTCGAAGTAGTTACGATACGCGTTCTGCTCTTCGATACCGGCATCCTGCAGGGCTTCGATGAACTTGATCGAACTGCCGTCCATAATGGGCGGTTCGGGTCCGTCGAGCTGAATCAGGATATTGTCGAGTTGCAGCCCAACCAGCGACGCCAGGGCGTGTTCGACGGTATGAATCCGGGCTCCGTTCTGTTCGAGGGTGGTGCCGCGGGAAAGATCGACTACATTATCGACATCAGCGTCGACAATCGGCTGACCCGGTAAATCGACGCGTTGAAATTTGTACCCGTGGTGGGCCGGTGCGGGCAGAAACGTCATGGTTGCCATAACGCCTGTGTGCAATCCTACGCCCGAGACCGAGACCGCTTTTTGTATTGTCTGCTGTTTGGTATTCATTCCGTAAGCTTCTGACCTGAAGACTATTATCGACACTTCGTAACAGATATCCCTGAGTGATCCGTTCGATGGTGGCTCATTGATTGTTTATTTTCTTTTCCAACTCGTTGATGCGTTTCTCGAGGGTCGGTAGCCGTTGAAAAACGATCGACGATCGCAGGCTGTCTTTGACATCGAAAGCCGGCATTCCGCTGAACGACAGTCCTTCTTCCTTCACGGACTTCGTTACGCCCGACCGGCCGCCGATTTTTGTCCGATTGGCAATCCAGATATGGCCTGTCACTCCGGTTTGCCCGCCAATGACGCAGTTCTCGCCAATTTTTGTTGATCCGGCAATACCGCTTTGGGCCGCAATGACCGTGTTTTTACCGATTTCAACGTTATGACCGACCTGAATCAGGTTATCCAGTTTGACCCCTTGCCGGATGATGGTGGAACCCACCGTGGCGCAATCGACGGTGGTATTGGCACCGATGCTGACGTTGTCTTCAATAATGACGTTTCCCAACTGCGGAATCGCCCGGTAAGTTCCGTCGGGCTGGGGCGCAAACCCGAATCCGTCGCTGCCAATTACCGCATTGGCTTTAATGACGCAGTTGTGCCCAATAACCGTATTGTCGATAATCCGGGCACCGGTGTGGATAATCGTATTATCACCGATGGTTACGTTATTACCGATATAGGCCTGCGGGTAAATTTTAACGTTACTGCCAATCAGGCAATTATCGCCAATGTACGAAAACGCCCCGCGATACGGGCGGTCACCAATCCGGGTCGAATCAGCAATGAATGAAGGTTGTTCGACACCCACTTTTTCGACGGGTTGCTGCCGGTTTACGTGTTCCAGTAATTTCGTAAAAGCAGAATAGGAGTTATCTACGAAAATTAGGGTCGCCTGAACGGGCTGTCGGGGTTCAAAAGATTTGTTGACAATGACGGCCGACGCGGCTGTTGTATACAGATAATGTTCGTATTTCAGATTTGCTAAAAAAGAGATGCTACCTTCCTGGCCTTCTTCAATTTTGGACAGTTGACTGATTTTCAGAGATTCATTCCCATCAACTGTACCGCCGAGAAGGGCAGCAATCTGCTTCACTGTAAATTCCATAGAGTTGACGTCGTCGTCGTTGGGGCTATGTAAGACTCGAATATTTGTGCCGCTAAGGTAGAGAACAAATTGAACTATACCAACCGAACCGGTGGCTGGGTCAGGTTTTTCGCCCAGCAGAGGTAGTATCGCCTGACCATATTGGTAAGTGCTTTAATACCGGGTAAATCGGACGCATCGGCAATATCAATGATACGATCATCTTTTAGCTTGATGTTGATATTATCGATAGACGGCAAATAAGCCGAATTAGTGGCAACACCTTCCACCAGAAAATAGGATAATTCGTCTTGTTGCACCCCGGTATCCAGCAGTTGCTGTTCCAGTTCACGAACCAGTTGTCCGGCAAAGGGCTGTTCAGAAATAATGATTTTAAAAAGCCGCCGGTCGAGCAACATCTGGCAAAGGGTCGATAAAACCCGGTCGGCATGGCGGCTCCAGAATTTTATGGACGTCCAGATGTCATAATCGTCGAGTTCCGTAAATGCCCTGAGGTAGTGCGGATGGTGCTGAAAATCGTCCATAGTGATCGGTTTTGACAGAAATGTGTGCAGTGCGGGCGTGGTAAACAGGGTGCTCTCGCTGCCAGGGTCGGTTTGGGGCTGGTTTAGCAAAAACCGCGCGCGCCGAATGATCTGCACGAGCATGGACTCGGCACAGAGCGAGGTTTTGTGCAGATAAACCTGCCAGTACATCAACCGCCGGGAACTCAAAAAATTTTCGATACTCAAAATCCCTTTCGCTTCCACGACCAGCTGATCATCGACCAAATCGAGCATTTTAATGATGCGGTCGGCCCCAATGGTACCTTCGGCGACGCCCGTGTAGAAACAGTCGCGGTTGAGGTAATCCATCCGATCCATATCCAACTGACTAGAAATCAGTTGATGAAAAAACGGCCGGTGATACGTTGCCTCGAACATTTGAATGGCCATCGACAGGCCGCCATTGAATTGCCGGTTCAGTTCGTGCATCAGCAACAGCGACAACCGTTCGTGCGGAATACCTTCCAGAATGGTGTATTCGAGGACATGGGAAAACGGGCCGTGACCAATGTCGTGCAGCAGAATCGCCATTTGGGCGGCATCGCATTCCGCTTCAGAAATCCGGTGTCCTTTACCGCGCAAGGTCTGAATGGCCTGCCCCATCAGGTGCATCGCTCCCAGGGCATGGTGAAACCGGGTGTGCAAAGCGCCGGGATAAACCAGTTCTGAAAGGCCCAATTGTTTGATACGCCGAAGCCGCTGAAAATACGGGTGTTCGACCAGATCGAATGTCAGATCGTTCGGAATAGTGATAAACCCGTAGACGGGGTCGTTCAGGATTTTTTTTTTGTTCTGAGAAGCCAAGTGAAAGGGTGCCGATAGACAGACAAATATACGCCAAAATGAGGCAGAGTGTTGCAGTACTTCCCCGTAGACTTTTGCAACCGCAATTTGAAGAGGAAGCCGATTTTTGTATATTTGCAAACGCTCTTTCCTTTACGGAAAAGCGGCCGGTTCACCGGTTCGGGCCTATAGCTCATTCGGTTAGAGCAACTGACTCATAATCAGTAGGTGCTTGGTTCGATTCCAAGTGGGCCCACGTTGATAATCAAGCACTTACAATTCAATGTAAGTGCTTGATTCTTTTTTATTACAATCCATTTCGAAAAATCTCTTTTTGGAAAATCAGAAGATAAACGCTATTTGGAAGCAAACGGATGCCTTGACCGATCAGTAGGTGCTGGTTTTGCAGGATCCAGAATCGTTTAAAAGTCGTTACTATTTTTAAAATAGTTTTGATCCTATGGGGCCACTTACCAGCAAAACTCCCCGCGCTCCTTTTTCGGCTTTGCCGGTTTTACAAGCCTCTCTACTGCTGCGGTTGTCTTTTAAGCTGGGTGAACTGCGGCATTTGCATACAAAATGCATAATACTTTAGGCCCCTGTTGTGGTTGATTCGAGCAAGCAGGATGGCGATGATGAATGAGTATCTTTGCTCAACAACTTGCTTCTCTGGCTTGCTATACCCTTCGCCCATGAATTATTTTTTTTACCTCTTCGGTCTTCTGGCAGGCTGTTTAGTGGCTCCACCTGAAATTGTACCTGATTCGAATACCCCGGCTGTGATACCCAGGGTGACTTCAGAGCCCAAAGCCCAGGTTGATGAGCAGTATAACCATTTTTTCACCCGCTACGATGGCTGGACTGGTGGGGATGGGGTTTATTCCACGCGACTGCCTGACGGTCGGATCGTCTGGACGTTCGGCGATACCTTCCTGGGGCTTGTCAAATCGGACCGGACTCGCTTAGCCAGCCAGAACGAAATGGTTCGGAACGCGGTGATGATTCAGACCGGTGAAACCTTCGACAGTTTCAAGACACTGAATCAAGGCGCTTCGACCCCGAAGGCGGGTCAAACTTACTTTACCCATGCGAAGCAGAAAGGCGGCAAAGACTGGTATTGGCCGTTGGATGCTACGGTCTACAACGTGAAACTACAGGTTTTGCTGAGCCACATCGAAAAAACCGGGTCAGGTGCCTGGGATTTTAAGAATGCTTCGATCGATATCGCCATTTGTTCACTGACGACGGGAACGGTAGAAAAAATCATTGCCAACAAATACCAGGGACCCTGGGGATACGGTGGTGCCGTGTGCGAAGCGGCTGATGGCTACACCTACCTGTATGGGGTCATTCACGGCAACCTGACAACGAATGTGGTTGTAGCCCGCGCTCCAAAAGGAGACCTGACGGGGAACTGGCAATACTGGAACGGCAGCCAATGGGGGAGCCAGCCGAACGACTATTCAATCTATAAGGATGCCTCCGATCAATTCAGCGTGTTTCAATCCGGCACCCGGTATTATCTCTTCACGCAGGAAATCGTTTTCGGCCGGCGGTTATTTCTGTCGGAATCGAGCAGCCCAATTGGCCCCTGGACGGCTAAACGACTCCTCTACACGGTTCCCCCAGAACAGGGTACGGGCAAAGTTTTCACCTACAATGCCCTGGTGCATCCTGAACTGTCAAGAAATGGCGACTTGATGATTTCGTATTGCGTCAACGCAACCGATTTTGCCGACCATTTCAACAGTCCGGGTAGCGCGGACCGCTATCGCCCCTACTTTATTCGGGTCAAGGACTGGCAATAAATCGGGCGTTCGAAAAGCGCTATTCGCTAGACCAGGATTTCATCGATGGGAACGCTTTCAGCTTCGGCTTTCACCATTGCGATAAACTGATCGCACAATTCGCCCAGATCGTCGGCAAGGTCGTTATTGGTGCTACGAACTGCGCCTGGTAGTTTAACGATGATTCGGCCGCCAACCTCTTCCAGCAAAATAAGCAGACCCGGAAATACAACCGTAACCTCACCGGTGCTCGTCTGGTCGATGCTTTGAATCGGCCGACCGACCGGTCCAAATGCAAAGCCCTGCTTGAACTGATCCTGCAATTTGCGGTATATCTTTTCCATCATCTCCATCTTTCCAATCGCTGTTTGATCGGCAATTTAACGATTACTTTACAGCATTCAACGGGAACCGTGGCCGGAGGTGGGTGCGAATGGGCACGAATTTGGTAAAAAAACGAGGCATTTTGAATCCTAAACCCTTCTTTCGAATTCGCAATGTCAGCGTACAGTACGGTCAGCTTAACCGCTACGAAGCAATAGCATGGGATGGGTGGAGGGCAGGACAAAATATGAAGGAAGTACAATGCAAAACCGCTCCGGAAAATTCGAAAGTTACCAAATATCACAAACCTATTCACAGATCAATAAAGCTGTTCTTTCCGGTGCGCTTTTTTCGACGCTGAGAACCTCAATTAAAATTGTTTTCTACTCGGCATTAGGGAGCGGGACAGCCGCTTGTAAAAAAATAAACGGCATCCATTGGGCCAAGCCAGAAACGCCAATTTGTCGTTTTTCTCATTTTACTATAAATTTATTGCGATCGTTGATGCATACCTGTTTTCACAAAAACTTTTCTATCAGCAACGTTAAATCTGTTTATTTTACGCAGTCTAAATCTTAACCTACAAACCATGCGCAACCTAGTTTGCTTCATCGTACTGAGTTTCCTGTTACCTTCTGGTTGCAAGCGAGAAAATGAGGGCTTTGATCCAGGAGGGCCCATCACCCGCTATCTGCAAGGGCGCTGGCAATTGGAAAAAATAGTGGCCCCTTCGGGTACAAAAACCGGCTCTCAGATTGGCTATACCGAGATAATCGAGTCGGGTAACAACCAGGTGGAGGACTATGACAAAATTTTCAGAAATGGTTCGCTGATTAACACGTACGTGTGGAGCCGTTCTGCTGCTCCGATTTTGAACGCATCGGATATGACGGTTACCCTCACGTATGATAATGGGGTAAAGCGATTTTTTAAGATTAAGCAACAACCCGGCAAAACTACATTGGAGACCTCAGGCTATCTTTCCCAGATCGGTGCCGCCCAAGACTCTGTCAAGTATCATTACATTTCGGTTCAATAATTGAAAGGGAATACGAGCTTACCAGACCCGTATTGCAAGCTTGTATCACGACGCTATGGCACCAGTGCAACGATGTTTATTTGCCATTTTTTTAGCACTTGCGTCATGGCATTGCTCGATGGCCCAAGAGGATGGTTTCAAAACAGGAGATGACGTACCCCAAACTTCCAAAGCAAAAGCGATTTACGTTGAGGCAATGGGAAGTAGCGGTTGGGGTTTATCGCTCAATTATGATATGCGCTTCAAATCCGGCCATAAAGGTTGGGGGTTTCGAGCAGGTATTAACCAGCCCATTCAGGAAGGCCGAGCGCTAACCTATTCATTTCCCGTCCTTATCAACACCGTTAATTCCAACAAACGCGTTGCCTTAGAAGCCGGAGCCGGCTTCATTTTAGCCTATCGGAAATGGACATACGAGGATCAAAATAATGTTATTCATCACAATAACGGGATTGAATACCCCGCCGTTGCGAACGTAGGGGTGCGTTTTCAACCGTTGCGAACGGGTATTGTGTGGCGTTTGTATTGGGCACCTACCTGGCGAATTGGCTCCTCCGCTCAGAACACCAATTTACGGTGGTTCGGCACTTCTTTAGGGATCGGTTTTAACTAAGCGGTGCCCCGATTTTACGAACGATATCCATATGGGTATTTCAGTGATGTTGACTCCGTCTGCGGCTGTAATGGCAAGATCTACAGCAATGCCTGGCCAGGTAATTATTCCGTTGGGATCGGGGAACTACTCGTTTGAAATCAGCAATTGAAAAGGAACAGAACTTCACTATACCCTAAGAGGCAGCTACGCATTCGCAACGAGCACCATTCATCAGGCATTCATTTGTTGTATCGTCCTGAAATGGCCCTTACACAATTTGAACTGACCTGTTGACGCCAAATAAGAAGTAATTGTTTCTATACTTTCGCACCGCTGCGACGGCACGGCAACAGTTGTCCGATTTTACCGGATTACTTACAATGGGCATAAAATAGTCCGTCAAATAATACAATCTGACGGACTTGCTTAGGAAATTCAAACGAGCCTATCGTTTAATCGGATTTTCTAAATTTGGCTTTCATCTTTATTCAACCGTTGACAAAAGCGGTGTGTAGCTCACTACGGGTGCTGAACTGCCGCCTTTGGCTGAGCTAATGAACAATTTGGTCAGGTCACTTTCCGGAAAAAAGATGTCGGTCATGACGGTAAGCCCATCATCAGCAAACATCTCAATGGAAGCTACATCGACCAGAATCGTAAGGGTCATGGTTGTCGATGAGGAGGAACGGGGAGCGATGTGGCGTTTGCCAAATCCTTTTTCAAAGTCTATTTTGCCCGACTTTGACCGATCGATAAAATAGGCATTAGCGGTTTTGTCATACCCAAAAATCAACTCGTTGCCCTGTTCGTTGGCCAGTGTCATTGAAAAGTCACTTGAATTCGAAGTAGCGATATCCAGCTTGAACGATCGGGTTTTCGATTGAGCCGGTAGGTCGAACGGTGTTTTAGCCGTCGGGTTTTTCAGCGCAACTCGTTGGCCATTCAGGGCATTAAGTTCCTTGACAGGCATAGAGATGAGACACAGCTCGTTGCCCACTTCTTTTAAGCCAAGCTCCCGTGGCACGGTGGTGGCACTCCGCCAGGGCGAGGTAGGCACGACTCCCGCATACTGCCAATTGCTCATCCATCCCATGAAAAGGGTCCGGTTACCCGTATTGGCAAACGTCACGCCCGCATAATTATCCGTGCCATAATCAACCCATTTGGTTTTCGTTGAATACGGTTTGAACGTTTTGCCATCAAAATCACCTACGAAATATTGGGTAGCGGAACCACCGTTTGGCCCACCCGGATTGATGCTCACCAGCAACACCCACGCTTTTTTACCCTTATGATCCAGCGGAAACAGGTCTGGGCACTCCCAAACACCCCCGTGCGCCCCTACCTCCTTACCAAACTCACTTTCCTTGGTCCATTCCTTCAGATTGGGAGATGAATAAAACGTAACCCGATCTTTAGTCGCCAGGGTCATAACCCACTTTTTCTGAGACTCATACCAGCGAACCTTGGGGTCGCGAAAATCTGTAATGCCGGGATTAGGCAGGACCGGATTACCCGCGTATTTAGTCCACGTTTTTCCTTCATCAAGACTATACGCCAGGCTCTGGTATTCATGTTTATCCGTTTTCGCTTTTTCAAGCTTCGGATTGTGATGCGTGAAAATGGCCACCAGGGGTGTCTGACCATTTTTCCCCAAACCGCTGGTGTTGTTTACGTCAACCACTACACTCCCGGAGAAGATATACCCCAGACTATCCGGATACAAGGCGATGGGCTGCTCCTGCCAATGCACCAGATCGGTGCTGGTCGTATGCCCCCAGTGCATGGGCCCCCAGGTCATCCCGTCCGGGTAATACTGAAAAAACAGATGGTACGTCCCTTTATAATACACCATGCCGTTCGGGTCATTCATCCAATGGGCTTTGGGCGAAAAATGAAACTGGGGCCGATGGGCTTCTGACGTTGGAATACCCTGGCCAGTTTGCCCAAAGGAAAGGTACATGGGCAACGTAAGGAAGAGAGCTAAAAAAAGTCTGGTTTGCATAACGAGTGTATTTAACGAAAAAATGAGGGCGGGAAGTCATCGTAAGCAGGACGCCCCGCCCGACCTTTAACTACCAACCTGGATTCTGTTTATATAGCCCTTTACTGAAGTTGATCTGGTTGAGCGGAATGGGTAAATACTCATCCCGGTTTTTGGTAAACTTGGCCTCTTTTAAATAGTCACGCTTCGTTTTTTCCGTCGAGAAGTAACTGTTCAGGTACTCAGCGGCAACGCCCCAGCGGACCAGATCGAAAAACCGGTTGCCTTCCATCGCCAGTTCGAGCCGCCGTTCCCAGCGAAGTGCCTGTCGGGCAAAGCTTTGGTTCCAGGTGCAGTTCACCCCGGGCTGGTACGTACCAATCAGGTAATTCGACGTTGGTTTACCCGTGGCATCTTTTAGCAAACCCGTACTTTTTGATGCGCGTTGCCGGAGTTGATTAATCAGTGGTAGTGCTTCGTCCTGCCGGCCCAGTTCAATCAAGGCTTCAGCCCGCCATAACAGGACATCCGCATACCGAATCAACACTGAATTCTTCGAACTGCTCATAAACGGCGCTACTTTCCGAAAAGCGGGACTATCGGGTGCTACGGTTTCTTTCATCGATGCGGTAGCGCCGTAAATTTCGGGTGCTCGTGCCCACTCAGTTTTAAAAATATAGTTGGGCTTGTACTTATACGGATGGCCGGGTATAGCCACCGTATGATCAACACGGGGGTCAACGGCATTGCTCAGAAAGTCAGCGGGGGTAGTGATATCGCTGGTATTGTAGGTATCGAATAGTGGAAGTCCGTTCTTATCCGTCTTGAACGCATTGATCAGATTCTGACTGGGTAAGTGAAAACCGCAGCACCCGTATTCCTGGTTCATCGGATAATTGAGCATGCTGCTCCAGTCAAGACGGCCTTTGGGCGTTCCGTCATCAATCGAGCGCTGAATGGCAAAAATCGACTCGATCCCATTATCGTTCTCGGGCAGGAAGTTCTTAGCAAAATCATCGTACAAGCCGTATTTACCCGAGGCAATCACCTCGCCCGTTAGTTTTTCAACTTCGGCTAATTTGGCCGGGTCGATGCCGGTTACGTTATACCGGGCATCCTGCTTGTAGGCTTGATACAACAGCGTCTTGGCCAGATAGGCCTTAGCGGCTACCTGATTGGCCCGGCCCACCTCGGGTTGCGTAGCGGGCAGATCGGTAGTACCCACCCGGAAATCAGCGGAAATTTTATCCCAGAGCTGATCGCTGCTTAACGCGTCATTCGGGATGGTCGCGTATTGATCAACGGCTACGGTTTCGTCGATATAGGGCACGCGGTTAAACATAATCTTTAAATCGAAGTAGTTATGACCCCGCAAAAAGCGCATCTCAGCCTGCCGGATTTTCTTGTTCGGGTAATCCACTTCACTAATGGCATTCAGCCGGCGCAACGCGTCGTTGGCCCGGGAGATGGAGACGTAAAAGCGAAACCAGATCTCGTCGGCCGGCCCCAGGTCGGGGCGGATGTAGGAGAAGGTTTCAAAGAAATGAAATTCAGAGATGTCGGCCGTTCCAGCCCCACCTTTATAGGCATCCCCCGAGCGTAAATTACCGTATGGCCAGAGGGTAAACGGAGCGGTATAATGATCGTTGCCCAGGGCTGAATAGGCCGCTACACACATTTTGTCGATGTTTTCGGGCGTATTTAATTCCTCGCTGCTGATGACGGCTTTGGGCGTAACATCCAGGGTACTCTGACAAGCCAGCGTAACACTCATCAAGGCGCCCGTAAGCAGCCACTGTTTTATTGTTTTCATAGTCGATGTCGATTCAAACGATTAGAAGGAGAAATTGACGCCAGCCGTATACATGGCCGGAATGGGGTAATTGGAGTTTGGCGTTTCCGGATCGACGCCCGTATAGGCGTTGGAATGGCTGGCGGGCCTGATCGTCAGCAGGTTTTGTCCTTGGACGTACACGCGGGCCCGTTGCATTTTTAACTTTTGCACCAGCGTGAGCGGCAGGTTATAGCCTACCTGGATATTGCGCAATTTGAGGTAGGAGCCGTTTTCGACAAAATACGTGGAGCCACGCGCTTCGTTGTTTTTATCGGTCAGCGTCAGCGCCGGAATTGTGGTGCCGGTGTTGGTTGGTGACCAGGCATTCAGCGTGCGAGCGCCCAGGTTGGTACCCGAAAATAGAGAGGCAAAATCGGTCTGACTCTTGTTATTATTATACACATCATTGCCCTGGACGCCCTGGAAGAAAAATGCAACATCAACGCCTTTGTAGGATAGACTGGCGTTAAAGCCATAATTGAACTTGGGATCGCTTAAGCCAATCCAGGTCCGGTCAACCGCATCGATTTTGCCATCGCCATTGAGGTCTTTATAACGAAGCCGCCCAATGCCTTTCCCAACCTGCTGGCCAGCCGCGTCCACCTCGGCCTGATTCTGAAAAATTCCGTCCGTTACGTACCCGTAAATCGAATTGACCGACCGACCCAAAATGTTGACGTCCGTGCCATTCCCGCCGTAGGCATTTACCACTTCCTCGGGCAGGCTGATCACTTTGTTGCGGTAGGTAAACAGGTTGCCCGACAGGTTATAGGTCAATCCGCCAATCCGGTTCTGATAACCGAGCTGAATCTCAACGCCTTTGTTTTGCATGGAAGCCCCGTTTACCCAGCGGCCACCTCCTTCACCCACCACGCCCAGGTAAGGCGGCTGGACCAGAATATCGCTGGTGTTTTTGATAAAATAATCCACCGAACCGGTCAGTTTGTAATTGAAAAAACCAAAGTCGATGCCGTAATTGGTCTGGGTCAGCGTTTCCCACTTTAAATTGGCGTTACCCAGTTGGGTCCGCTGAAAGCCCGATGGCAGGCTACCTGTATTCACGCCCGTGATATCATAAGCCGTACCGGTATCTTCGGTCCAGGTCGGATCGATCCCATAATTGGCGGTATACAGCGAGTAGATCGCATTGTTGGCAATATTCTGGTTGCCCGTCTGGCCCCAGCCCACCCGTAGCTTTAATTCGGACAAAGACGGTAGCTGATCTTTCAGGAACACTTCGTCACTGATTCGCCAGCCCAGCGACAGAGCCGGAAAAACGCCATACTGATTATTCTGGCCAAACCGCGAGGATCCGTCACGACGAACCGTTACCGAAGCCAGGTACTTATCGTTGTAGGCATAGTTGATTTTGCCAAAGTAGGACATCAAGGCGTAGGCAGAACCCGTACCCCCGTTGTCTTTATTGCCCGAACCTGCATCCAGATACATATAATCGGGCGTTTGCAGCGCAAAATTCTGGCGGCTGGCCGAGAAAATCTGGCTATTAAACTTGATCTGCTCAGTGCCCAGTACGACGTCGAAGCGACTCTTACCCGTGGCCAGGTTGTAATTCAGCGTATTTTGCCACACCCAGTTGCCGAAGAAATTATCCGTATTGGTGACCCGATTGGTGGGGTCGGATAAAAATCCGGAGGTGTAGGCTTTGTACATCGACCGCAGGCTGGTCATGGTGTAGTCAACACCGATGTTGGATCGCAGATGTAACTTAGGAAGTACTTCCAGATCGATGAAAGCATTACCAAACAGGCGGCCCAGGAACGTATGGTTTTGCTTGTTATCTTCAATAAGCCGCACCGGGTTCTGCCGGTCACTCATGCTTGGGGCTGGCCCACCCCAGCCGCCATTTACGGTATAAACCGGTACAATGGGTTGCTGAATGAGGGCCAGATACAACACGTCCCCAGTCGGAATCTCAGTCTGCCGACTTTTGGTAAACATGAAATTTTCCCCTATTTTGAGTTTTCCCTTCAGAAAACTATAGTCCGAATTCATGCGGGCAATCAGCCGGTTCAGGTTCGTTCCTTTCACGATACCGTCGTGGTTGAAATAATTCAGCGAAAAGAGCATGTTTCCCCGCTCACTCCCATTCGATAGGTTCAGGTTGTACGACTGAATAATACCGGTTTGGGCGATTTCGTCAAACCAGCGGGTATCGGCCGGGCGCATGGTATGCTGAGGATCAATAAACTCGGGGAAGGTAATTTTATCCAGCACTTGCTGCCCGTTGGCATCCACATGCGACTGAAACTGATACAGGGGGCTGGTTGGTTTCACCCCGTCGTTGACGGCTGCCTGCCAGAACACCCGCGCCCGCTGCTCGGTATTGAGTACTTTCAGCTTGGAGGTGTACTGCTGCGCGGTACCAGACACCGTAAAATCGACGCGGCTCACTCCCTGTTTCGCTCGTTTGGTCGTTACGATAATAACGCCGTTACCCGCCCGCGACCCGTAGATGCTCGCTGCGGAGGCATCTTTAAGCACCTGAATGGATTCGATGTCATTCTGATTCAGGGTTTGCAGGCCCTCCGTGGTCGGTACACCGTCGATTACGTAAAGCGGGCCGCTACCGCCCGACAAGGTACTCTGCCCCCGAATCTGCACATTCGCGGGTGCGCCAGGACTTCCGTCGGTGGTGATGTAAACCCCCGCGACCCGTCCCTGGAGGTTCTGCATGACGTTGGGAGAAGGCAGCGTTTGCACGTCACTTAATTTCACCACCGCCACCGCACCGGTCAAATCGGCTTTACGCTCTTCTTTGTAGCCCGTTACGACAACTTCATTCAGGTTTTGCAGGTCATCTTCCAATACCACACTGATTGCACTGGCGTTGCCAACCGGCACTTCTTTCGTTATCATACCCACAAAGGAAAACACCAGCGTAGCGCCCGAAGAAACGGTGAGTTTATAGCTGCCGTCGGTATTCGTTGTGGTGCCGTTCTGGGTTCCTTTTTCAAGGACGGTCACCCCCGGTATGCCTTTGTTATCTGTTTTGGCCGTAACCAGGCCCGATACGGCTACTTTGGTCTGGGCCAGCGCCAGAGGCCCCGTTAGCAGGACCAGGAGCAGGATTATTATAGGTAGTTTCATGTTTTTCGTTATCAGGAAGTTAATTAATTGTCAGAGAGACTTTTTTCAGGAATGCATGGATCATAGCTTCCGAAAAGGCCGGCGTAGCACCCCGCTGGGTAGCGACGTAAGCCCCCGTGGCGCAGGCAAATTCAAGGGTTTTTGGGTGAGCTTCACCCTGCAATAGTTTATAGAGGAAAGCCGCCAGAAACGCATCCCCACTCCCGATGGTATCTTCGACTTCCACCGCAAAGCCGGGTTGCTGATAAAAGCCGGTTTTATCCAGTAGGGCGGCCCCTTTTTCGCCAAGCGTCACGCACAGCAGGTCCAGTTGATAGCGCTCCCGTATTTGGTACATAGCACTTTGCACGTCCGGCTCGGGGCCGTACCAGGTCGCTAATTCGCTCAGTTCATGCTCGTTCAGCTTGGCGATATCGGCCTGCCGGAGCAGTTGTTCGACCGATGCCCGCTGGTAATGGGGAGCCCGCAGATTGACGTCGAACACCGTACGGGGGGCTACTTCCAGAAGTGCCAGCAGCGTTTCGAGGGTCTGGGGACTACGGGCCGCCAGACTGCCATAGACGAACAGCGTGCTCTTTTCAACGGCACTCAGCAGCAGAGAGTCCATACTAATGTAATCCCAGGCCACGGGTTGAACAATCTTATACGTCACCTCATGGGTGTCCGACAAATTCGCTTTGGCGATACCCGTTAAATGCGTCTGGCCCGTCTGAATTAAGTCTAGCGGCAGCTGCTTAGCAGCTAAGAAATCCAGTAATTCCTGACCTAGATCATCGCTGCCCACCCGGCTGATGAGCTGAGCATTCAGGCCAAAATTGCGCAGGTCAGCCGCTACATTCATAGGTGCCCCGCCGGGTTGTCTGCTGGTGGGCAAAACGTCCCAGAGGACCTCGCCGAAGCAAGTAATAATGGGTGTCATACGGAGTCTGGTTTAGTGGACGAATACGGTTTTCTCTGCTTTTTCTAAACTGGTCCCTTTGGTTTCAGGCATCAGCCGGAGCACAAACAGAAGTTGTAATACCATCATGAGGGTAAAGAACAGGAAGGTATTGCCCCCGCCGAAGTGCTCGGCCAGGTAGGGAAAGGTGAACGTAATGATGGCGGCCATCAGCCAGTGGGTGAAGCTGCCCAGCGCCTGACCACTGGCCCGGACCTCATTGGGGAAGATTTCGGAAATAAATACCCAGATGACGGCCCCCTGCGAGAAGCCGAAGAAAGCAATGTAGACAAAGAGCAGGACGGGCACGGTCATTCCAAAATCTTGCAGGTAAAAGGCCCTGGCGACTAACCCCAGCGTCAGGATTAAGCCGACCGATCCTATTTTCATCAGCGTGCGTCGACCGTAGCGGTCAATCAGGTTCATCGACAGCAGGGTAAAAACCAGATTGATCAGTCCAATGCCCGCCGAGGACAGCAGCGACGAGCTTTTTCCCAGTCCCGTCATTTCAAAAATGCGGGGAGCGTAATAAATGATAGCATTGATACCCGACACCTGATTGAAGACCGCAAACAGGACCGCCAGCCTAATTGGGGTGCCGTACTGACCCGAAAACAACCGGGACGATGCGGCCGTCTGCGATTGGCTCTGCTGAATGGCCAGGAGCGTTTGTTCGGCGGTGGCGGGGTCAATCATAGTGAGTACCTCACGCGCTTCACGCAGATTTCCTTTTTTAAGCAGTAACCAGCGGGGACTTTCGGGAATGATGAGAACCGCGATCAAAAAAATCAGGGAAGGCAAGGCCTGCACTCCCAGCATCCAGCGCCAGGATTGCGTACCCATATCGGACAGCAGAAAATTGGACAGATAGGCAATCAGTATACCGAATACGACATTGAACTGAAAAAGCCCAACCAGCTTGCCACGGGAGCGGGCCGGTGAAATCTCGGTAATGTACATGGGAGCCGCCACCGACGAAGCGCCCACCCCCAAACCGCCCAGAAAGCGAAAAAGGAGAAAGACACCCCAACTTGGCGCCAGGGCCGTGCCCAGCGAGGCTAGCAGGTACAGGATGGCTATCCAGAAGAGTGTTTTTTTACGACCCAGCCGCTCGGCCGGAATGCCCCCCAGCATCGAGCCCAGTACCGTGCCAATAAGGGCAATGGATACGGTCAATCCATGCTCCCATACACTCAGATGCCATAAGGTTTGAAGGGATTGCTCGACGCCCGAGATAACGGCGGTATCGAAGCCAAAGAGGAAGCCGCCCAGGGCGGCTGTGATCGACCAGAAAAAGATACGTTGTTGTTGACTCATCAGATTGAAAACCGGTTTAGCGTTTTCGATGAATCAAATGTCCGCACTTAAAAAAATATCTTCCTGTAGAATTCCATCAAAGAATTATAAACTTGATACATTGAGCTATATCTCAGATTAACAGGCGGTTACCCATCGCTCTAACCGCTAAAGATTGTGAAATTGATACAGGATTTGTGCTCCTGATACATTACGTATTGCGCCATTCCGACGGGGTCTGGCCAGCCTTCTGTCGGAAGAAGGTTGTAAAGTAAGCCGGGTCCTTGAAACCTAATTCGTACGCGATTTCGGAGATGTTCTTGGTCCGGTCGCCCAGAAGGTCTTTGGCCTTTTTGATACGGTATTCGGCAATGTACTCATTGACATTTTTATTAGTCAACGCCGTAATTTTGCGGTAAAGTTGGACCCGCGACATACCCAGGTCCCGGCTTAGGTTCTCAACCGATAACTGACCGGAATGGATGTGTTTTTCGATGAGCAGTTCAAAATCCAGTAAGAACTTACGTTCCTTAGCGGGTACCTGCTGGGGGTTGGTGATCTCATTGGAAAACCGTCTTCGCATCCGGTCCCGATTCCCCAGTAAATTTTTTACCTTTTCTTCCAGCAACTGCTGATTGAAGGGTTTGGGAATATACGCATCGGCCCCGGCAACAGTCCCTTCGATCTGATGTTCGAGTTGCCCCTTTGCGGTTAATAAAATGACCGGAATGTGTGAGGTACGAAAATCTTCTTTCACCCGCTGGGTTAGCCAGATACCATCCTGCCCAGGTAAAGTAACATCACTAATAATAATATCCGGGATGTTTTGGAGGACGAAATCCCACCCCTTTTCGGCCGTTTCGGCGGTAAGCGTCCGGTAGGTTGGCGCAAACCGGCTTTGTAAAAACGATAACAGGTCTTGGTTATCTTCAATGATGACCACTGACTGCTCAAGTGACCCCTCAACACTGGAAGACGACGAGACGTCTGAAAACGGTTTTTCCAACTCGATGAGGTGAGAAAATGCAGGAACGGGCAGTAGCTCGCTGCCTGCCAGCTGGGGCGAGTAGGGTAAAGTAATGGTGAAGGTGGTGCCTTTGCCTTTTTCTGATTCAAGGGCGATATCGCCTTGATGGAGCTGCACAAACTCCTGTGATAGAGCAAGTCCCAATCCGGCACCTAAGGAACTGGATTGATTGCCCCGGTAATACAGATCAAACGCGTGAGCTTTGTCATTTGGTTCCATGCCGATCCCATTATCGGCCACCACGATCTGGATGTGATTGACGGATCGAAGCAGGGTCACGTGAATAAAGCCCCCGGCGGCCGTGTATTTAAAGGCATTCGAGAGTAGGTTGAATACGACTTTGTCTAATTTTTCCGCATCGAAGCGGTAAGGGAGTTCGGCGAAGGCGTGAATGAATTGCAGATCAATCTGCTGGTTTTGAGCTTTGTACGAAAAGTCGTCTATGATTTGCTGAATGAAATGGACCAGATCGTGAGGTGCCGAACGAAGCTCGATTTTGCCGGCATCGATTCGCCGGAGATCTAAAATTTGATCGACCAGCTTCAGTAAACGATTCGCATTTTTCCGGGTAAGCTCCAGCACGCGCTTTGTTTCTTTACTGTCATAGGACTTCCGATGAAGCAAATCTTCCGTAGGCGCCAGAATAAGGCTGAGTGGCGTTTTGAATTCATGCGAGATATAGGAGTAAAAGCGCATTTTATCTTCGGTAGCTTGCCTGGCCTGCCCCGAAATTCGTTCAATCTCTTCGTTCTGTTTCGCCAGTAATTTATTGGACTGTTGTTTTTCCCGCAGAAGTAGCAACAATACCGCACCAAATACGACCACCAGGGTCAATAACGCAACGACAATCGTTAAGGCTTGCCGTTGGGAGGAGTAAATTTGATTGAGGTCCAGCAGTTTAGTGGTCTGCCGTTCAATAGCCCGCTGCTGTTCACCCATTTTTTGGTACTGGGCCAGCATAATATTCACATTATCGGGGTTGACGACGGTCGTGAATAAGGCATTCTCTTTGCTGAAGGGCTGCTTGTGTAGAATTTTGACAGCCGTTTGTATGGCCTCCTCGCCCCCCGTTGGGTAAAGGATAGTCGCATCAATCAAGCCTTTTTTAACCAGTTCAAGGCCTTCATTCTGGCCCGGCAAGCCATCGACGCCAATAATTTTTATTCTTTTTCGTATTCCTAAATCTGCACTGATTTTAGAAATACGTAAGGCCAGGCGATCATAATGGGAATAGATGAGATCAATTTGAGGGTTTGCCTTTAAGTAGTTGGTTACCGTGGAATCAAACGTATCCGTTTGCCATAAGATCCCGGAGTAGTGTATCCCAGCATATGTTTTTAAAGCTTGTATAAAGCCCCGATGCCGATCGATGGATGGGGACGTAGTGGGAGCAGCGCTGATTTCCAGCACCGTTCCTTTTCCCTTGAGCAATGTGTTGGCATAGATGCCCGCGTTTTGACCGACCAGGTAGTTTTCGGCTCCCACAAAAGCGGTGTATTGCGTCGAGGAAATGCGCCTGTCGAGAATAATGACCGGTATTCCCGAGGAATAGGCCTCTTCAATGAGGGAGGTATGTGCCTCTTTCTCATTAGCCGATACAATTAATAAATCTACTTTTTGTCTTATAAACTCCTTGATCTGTTGATTTTGCTTTTTTGTGTCGCCATTGGCCACTTTCATCTCCATGGCAATATCAGGATAAAACGACAGCTCTCGTTTCATACCCTGTACCATGTCTTTTCGCCAATTGTCGCTCATCAGGCACTGCGAAAAGCCAATGGTATACCTGCTTTTTTTCGGTTGTGCGCACGAAAAAAAGCAAATAAGTCCAAGGGAACAGCCAATAAAATATTTAAACATTACCTTATTATAATCATCCTAAAAACGTGTAAAAGCTTAAAGTTCACATAAAATGGCCTACTAAATATAATTATTTCACTAAAAATGTTGTATCACTGAATGATTTACCGCTCTTTGCTCTCCAAACCAAGTGAATCCATCTTTCAGATTGAAGCCAAAAATCAGGCATTCATAATAATCACCTAAAGGTTTAGGCGTATCTGGACTTGACTGGATACTTTTATTAGGCCGATTGGGACACCACCCGGTGCTTAAGGAATGAGCACCTTCACCGTCCGCATCTGGTGACCGCTGGTGACCTGCAGCAGCAACACCCCCGCCCGACGAGCGCCAGGCGCCAGCGTCTGGTGTTCGACCGCCTGGGCCTGATCGATGAGCCGTTCCGTCACCAGTTGGCCCTTTGGATCAAACAAAGCCAACCGCAGCGGCTGACCCTGAACTCCCCGCACTTCCACCATGACCTGTTCACGACTCACCGGATTACCCAGCACGCTCACCTGGAGTTGGGGGTTTTCTTCGGCTGATAAGCGCGCCGGGGCATTGCATTGGAATACCTTCGGCGAGCCTTTCAGTAAATACGTTGACCCCAACACCCGGGCAAGTACGGGAGTTCCGTTGGTCACATTGGATGGCGGGGTGAAGTTGTAGGTATGGGCACCATTTCCTTTGCCCGCATCCTTCAGGTCCTGTCGGAAAATATTGGCCACGGTGCTGCCCAACACCGTCACATTGCCTGGACTGGGTTCGAGGTAAAACTCGACCGTGAGCGGGGTATTGGGTTTGTTGCGGTCCCAGACCCAGCCCCGAATTCCTCCGCAATCCAGTTTGTCCAGATAGCCTTCGAAGCTGCCCGTCACCGTCGTCGTTTCGGCCGGATTGACCGTCAACTGAAAACTTACGCTGTTGCTGGCTCCCAGCGGGTCGGTCGCCTGATAGGTCAAGACAAATACACCCGGCTGAGTCGGTGTGCCGCTGATGATCCGGTTCGGCAGTTGCAGGCTTAAGCCCTCCGGCAAACCACTCAAGCCGTAGCTCAAGGTTCCGCCTTCCGGGTCGGTGAAGGCAACCAACATGGCCGAGAAAGGAACGCCAACCTGGGCCACTACGGGCGTAACCAAAACCGTCGGCGTTGGGGGTTTCGGGGGTTGGTTACTTTCAGGTGTAAGATTCCCCTGACAGATCAGGGTTTTGGGTGAATCTTTTAACACAAAGCTGTTGCCCGTCACCCGCGCGGAGAGACTGTGCGGCAAACCGTCTTTGACACTCTCGGGAATTGTAAACCGGAAGGCATGCTTCCCGTTGCCTTTGCCCGCGTCGAGCAAGTCTTGCCGAAACTCACTAGCCAGGATGGTCGCAAGGATGGTTGCTCCGTCAAGGATGTCGATGGAAATAGCGGTAGTAGGTTTGTTGCGGTCCCAGACCCAGCCCCGGAAGGTCGAGCAGTCCGCCCCGTTGATGAAACCATCAAAGGAACCCGTCACCGTCGGAGCCGTTACCACCACCGTCACGCTGGCGGGATCACTGGTACAGCTATTGAGGGTACAGGTGGCCTGGTAGACAAACGATCCGGGCGTCGTGGTCGCAACGGTAATGGTGCCGGTCCCCGAAGTACCTCCCGGTCCATTCCAGTTGATGATTCCGCTACAATTGGTGGCGGTCAGCATCACGGCCGGTGCTCCCTGGATGACGGTCGAACTGACCAGATTCGGAATGGGCGGTTTTGTTAGAGCTCCACTAATGGTCACACTGGCGTTGGCCGAACAGCCCCCGGTGGTGACTGTCACCGAGTAGGTGCCTGCCGTGGTGATGGTGCGGTTGGCACTGGTAGAGGTATCCTCCCAGCGGTAGGTGGTGCCCCCACTGGCGACCAGCTCAACCGACGGGTTGGCACAGGTCAATGTTGCACTGCTGGGCGTGATGAGGGCCACCGGCCCTTCACTACTGCCCGAGATGGTAATCGTCTTGGTGGCTGAACAGCCACCGGTCGTGACCGTCACTGAGAAGGTGCCTGCCGTGGTGATGGTGCGGTTGGCACTGGTAGAGGTATCCTCCCAGCGGTAGGTAGTGCCCCCACTGGCGACCAGCTCAACCGACGGGTTGGCACAGGTCAGTGTTGCACTGCTGGGCGTGATGAGGGCCACCGGCCCTTCACTACTTCCCGAGATGGTCACACTGGCCGTGGCCGTACAGCCACCCGGTGAGGTGAGCGTCACCGAGTACGTGCCTGCCGTGTTCACGCTGATCTGGGCATTGGTCGATCCCGTGCTCCAGCGTACCGTACCCGTGCCGAGAGCCGTCAGGCTTACCGTAGGACTACTACAACTCAGGGTTGCACTGCTGGAGTTGATGCTGACCGAAGGAGCGTTGGTCGTGCCACTCACTTCCACACTGGCCGTGGCCGTACGATTATCGGATGACGTTACCGTTACGGAGTAGGTACCCGCCGTGCTGACACTGATCTGGGCAGTGGTCGCCCCCGTACTCCAACGGAAACTCCCCGTGCCATTGGCCGTCAGGCTCACGGTGGGAGTGGAACAGCTCAGGGTCGCACTGCTGGGAGTGATGCTGACCGAAGGAGCCTCTGTCCGTTCACTCACGACCACACTGGTGGTGCCCGAACATTCTCCAACGGTACCCGTCACGGAGTAGGTGCCCGGCGTACTGACCGAAATACTGGCCGTCGTTTCCCCGGTCGACCATCGGTAACTAAGCGCTTCCGAAGCGGTCAGGGTAGTCGTCTGTCCCTGGCTGATGGTCAGAGAGGGGTTTGCCGTCACAATGGGACCGTCATTGGGCCCACCTCCTGGGGTAGTGGTCAGTAAGCCTGTGTTGTGGTCAACATCAAAATAGCCCCCATTGAGATTTCGTATTACCCCTGAATTATAAGTAATATTGCCACTACAGCAAGGCGCATGCTCAATGATGAAACCGGAGTTGTTAAAATTGGTATATACATCAAAGTTTTGGTTTGGCTTGCTTACCCGGCGTAAAAACCAATGGCTTACGTTGCCATAGCTCTCGATATAGGCGTCACAACCGGTGTTGTAAAAATTGCCTACATTACGAATACCATTCAAGCCGAATTGTTCGATGGCTCCGATAATAATCTTACCCTTGTTGGTGAACTCGGCATATGTATCATTGCCAGGGCCAGCGAGCTGTGGTATACGGTCAGGATAAGGAAATATATTATCAGTAGCATCACTAACTGGCACAATCCGGTTATCCTCGTTCTTCAAGGCAAGGTTGGTTGTGCGGTCAATGGCGATAACTCCGCCCGGATTGTTGTTGAATGTTGTCTGATTATAGAGTCCCCAATAGGCTGCTTGTGCGATGCTGCCAATCGTAATTTTGGCTGCGTTGGTGACGATGCCAAGGTTCCACATACCAAATTTGGACGTTCGGTCAATGGTGATAATGCCACCCGGATTATTGTCCAGGGAGCCCAGGTTAAAAAAACCAACGTACCCCACCTCTACAGTGGCTCCGATGGAAATCTGAGCCGCGTTATTGAACGTCCCACTGTTTTGTAAGCAGTACCATTCTGTTCCGTTAATGGAAATAACACCCCCCGGATTATTATCGAAGCGAGCCGCGTTTGCCAGGCCTACGATTCCCACGGTTGTGTTAGCCCCGATGATGATTTTCCCTGAGTTCGTGAATAGCCTTCCTGTAGTAGCACTGTTTTGCAAACCATAGCCGGTTGTTCGGTCGATGGCGATATGCCCCCCCGTTTCGTTAGAGAAGCTTCCCTTGTTTATAAGTCCATATCTACCTACCGCTGCGGTGTTGCCAATCACTAACTGCCCCGCGTTGGTGACCGTGCCACCCGTGTAGAAAGCCGTTGTTTGGCCCTGACCAAAATCCCTGGAGCCGTTTAAGGTTAGCTTACCACCACTGGTAATACTCAGTGTGGCTTCGCTCTGAACTTCTACGGAACCAGCCACCGCCGGGACACTTAGAACGGGCTGTGTAGCGGCACTGGCGGCAATCACAACATTGTCGCTGGCCGTAGGAATGCCAGCCGGGCTCCAGTTGCTGGCGGTGTTCCAGTTCGACGTTGTCCCGATCCAGGTTTTTTGCGCCTGCGCGCTTAACCCGGTCAGCAGCAAAAGCAAGCCCGACAGCAGCCTGCCCAACAAGCGGGTATGGACGTGTCGTGGTTGAGGGGCAAATGAGTAGTGTTGTCTCATGCTGGGTAAAATGATAAAGATGAATTGAACGTACCTGCCACCAACGGGCTACCTTGGCGGAGCATTGATCTTGCCTGGTCATCGACCGATCGGCTTTCCCGGCTTCTACCACTGGGGGGAGTAGACGGGCTGCATTGATTTTCCCAAAAGTGAAGTGGGGCTGTCCTTGCCCAAGATCAGGCCAAAGGTCGGGTATGACTACCCCATCAGACGATAACAAATGGTCCAAATCCGATAACAAATGATCCATTAGGGACTAAAACACCAAAAAAGCGGGGGAAGGCACTCGCATTAGCACTACCCCATAAAGTCGCTGGGGCTCACTTGCGGGGAGAGAAGTAAATTAACCCGAGGTGATCAGCTTATCCGGAAACATTTAGAATCCGCACCGGTAAAAGCTATGTTTTAATTGGCTCCAATCACTAAACCAATAGATATTTCTACTTTACAACTCTGTCATTCACATGGCCTGTTCATATACCTCCGTTGGTTCGAATTTTTGTCTTTCTGCTGAGTCTGCTGACCACATCCGGCTGGCTTTTTGCGCAATTGTTTCGCCTGCCCCAACCCGGAGTAACACTCCCAGGCCTTTGTGCCTTCTTCAGGATAAACAGGGCTTCATCTGGGTCGCGCCACCCGCGATGGATTGTGTCGCTACGATGGCCAGCGGTTTAAGGTCTTTCAACCCGACCGTGACGGGGGGCCCTCGCTCTCCTTTGCCGGACTCAATCAAATAGAACTGGATCGGCACAAGCCAACTCGATCAGCAGGTGAGGCTTATATACAGTGGGTAATTGCAGTTTGGCCGGAGTGAGGTGCTGCAACGGCGACCTGGCATGGTCCGATCTGGGTCGGCATACCGATTGAGGGGAACCGCAGTTCGAAAAAATCCGCAGAAGCGGGCTCGAACTGTTTCAAGTGTGGTTAGGGGAAACGGCGTGCAACCGTGCGACGGGTGGTCCGCCAGCGGCCGCAGCTGCGCTCCTTATTCTGCGACGAAAAATGTCTCGTTCGTCCTGTCTGTTCACCTACTAACGTCGATATACTTGTGAACTGACTTGTTGACCCAAAATAGGCTCGTCATTTACAGGGAGAAATAATATGTCCAAAAAGGTATGCTTTCTTTTTGATCTTGTTACCCCTACCTAACTAGTTTCCTATTCGCAGTTGTCCACTTTAATTTAACGACGTACGCAATTAACCCCTTTGCCTTAACTGATTTGCAAACGGAATATCTATCAGTCGGCCGTCTCGATAAAGCACTGCTGGAGGGGATCATTCGCCCATGAATAAAGAGAATAAAACTAGCCGTCAATACAGTGCCCCCTCATTTAAAAAACGCATTGCTTTAAGGAATATTGTTCGAATAAACTGTAAATTAATTAGTTGATTTACAGCTAGTTATTTAAAATTACTTGGTCTATATTCGCACCCTGAATTAGTCTTAAACCGTCTTTTATTCTTAGCTAAAAGGCCGTCAACAACCGTCTCCCGAGGGGTAAAATTGATGACAAGCGTTCCGGTTTCCCGGCGTTGGCCATGTGGCGCACTAGTTTGCAAACCGGCGATAGAAGGAGGGAGAAATTTTAAAACTAAAATTCATTTAGTGAACAGAATCCAAGGTTCAATCTTTCAAAACAGCAAATGATTAACGCAACAGAACAACAAGAAAGAGAATTCCTTGCCCAGATCAGGGAAAAACTTACGTTGGCCATCAGGCGGATTGATGACGCCGTGAAACAGTTTTCTAACGAGCTCCGAGAGAAAAAGCAATATATTCATGAACACCAGTCGGGCATGGATGAAGCCGATATGGTGGCTGCGGACCAATCCATAAACCGAATGGCCCTTACCGGTGAAGCCGCCGTAGCCAGAAAACGTAAGCTGATTAAGATGGGCCAATCCCCGTATTTTGGCCGCGTTGATTTCATTACGCAGGATGATCAACGATCCATGATTTACATCGGCATTTTTTCCTTCACCGACGAGAGGCAGCGGATGAACTTAATTTACGATTGGCGTGCCCCCATCTCCTCGCTGTTCTATGACTTCGAGCTGGGGGAGGCATCCTACGCAACACCACGCGGAAAAATACAAGGCAACATCGCCTTGAAGCGCCAGTATAAGATCAAAAACGGCCACATGGAGTTTATGATTGAAAACGATGTAAACATTCATGACGACATTCTTCAAAAAGAGCTTGCCCGATCATCGGACGACAAGATGAAGAACATTGTCGCGACAATTCAACGGGACCAGAATGCGGTCATCCGAAACGAGAGCGCCCAGGTGATGGTCATCCAGGGCGTGGCGGGTTCGGGTAAAACATCGATTGCCTTGCATCGAATTGCCTTCCTGTTGTATCGCTTCAGAGAGACGATCTCGGCAAAAGACATTCTCATCATTTCGCCCAACCAAGTATTTGCGGATTATATCTCTAACGTCTTGCCCGAACTGGGGGAAGAATACATCCCGGAGATGGGTATGGAAGAGCTTGCCTCGGAATTGCTCCAAAAAAAATACCAGTTTCAGACCTTCTTCGACCAGGTATCCTCGTTGCTGGAGGAAAATGATCCCGCTTTCATCGAACGCCTTCGGTTTAAATCGTCGATTGATTTCCTCAGCAAATTGAATCAATATCTCATCCATGTTGAGAATAATTACTTTACCTGTACGGACCTCGTGGTCGGTAAAACCGTCGTCTCCTCCCGGTTCCTTCTTGGGCGGTTTAAGGCCTACCACCGTGTTCCTATCTTGAAAAGATTCGCGCTTGTCGTGAAAGAGGTTCAGGACTATGTCAAAGCCGCAACAAGCCACAAGCTGACCGGGCCGGAAAAAGCAAAAATCTGGGAAGCCGTTCCACGCATGATTAAATTTAACACTATACTGGACTTCTACCGAGATTTTTATGATTGGATCGGCAAACCGGAGTTTTTCAAAATCGATCCACGCCAGACGTTAGAATACGCCGACGTATTTGCAGTGATTTATGTTCAGCTACGCCTGGAGGGTAGCACCACCTTTACGCATGTCAAGCACTTGCTGGTCGACGAGATGCAGGATTATACGCCCATTCAATATGAAGTATTGTCAAGATTGTTCCTTTGCAGAAAGACTATTTTAGGCGATGTAAGCCAGACCGTGAATCCGTACAGCGCTTCATCCGCCGAAACAATTGAACGCGTGTTTCCTCAGGCCGATGTCGTCAGGCTTTATCGAAGCTACCGGTCCACCGTAGAAATTACGGCTTTTGCGCAGCGTATCCTACCCAACCCTAAGATTATTCCGATGGAAAGGCATGGTCAGCAACCCCTAATAGCCGGTTTTAGCAGCCGCAAAGAGGAAATAGAAGCCGTTAAACAGCAAATCAAAACGTTCCAAAAATCACCATATCAGTCCCTTGGAATCATCTGCAAAACCCTCCGGCAAGCAACGGATACATTTGAGGCTCTCAAAGCATCCGGCGTTCATTTGCTTACTGCCGACTCGGTAGCATTTGAAGAAGGCGTTATCATTACGACGGCTCATTTGGCAAAGGGCCTGGAATTTGATGAGGTCGTGGTCCCATTTGCTTCCGCAGATAATTATAAAACAGAGGTAGAAAAGCAAATGCTCTATATAGCCTGTACACGAGCGATGCACCGGCTCAAAGTCACGTATTCAGGGGATCTAACCGACTTTTTGTCGGTAAAAAAGAATACGTAAGCGGTATCGGTTGAAACGTTCTTAAGAAAAAAAGTACTTGTTTCCATATAACCCAGTGAGCCCAACGTAAAAGGTAAGGGTTATTTTCACTATCATCGCTTCTAAAACAAATTTCTCGATCAGGTATTTATAGAATACCGTTGTCGAACTAAACCACCACCTATTTTTTGAACCCGTATCTTGATCTCCTATGAGGCCCTGGTTTGCATAACGAAATGATTGGTCCAGAAAGCTATAATATTTTTGGAAATGATATACTTGTGTAACCCAAATATTATACGTATCTTTACAACATAATGATACGCGCCATGTGCAAGAAAAAGAAAATTAACGACTTAAGAGATTTTGATAGCTTCTTTGAATTAGTAAATTACTTCGATACAGAGGAAAAGTGTGTTCAGCACTTAGCCCAAATCCGTTGGAATGGAAAAGCACAATGCCCTTATTGTGAACATGATCACGTTTACGAATTAAAAGGTAAAACACGTCGCTGGAAATGTGCGGAATGTCGCCAACAATTCAGCGTTCGTGTGGGCACTATTTTTGAAGACAGTAAAATATCGCTCCGTAAATGGTTCTTCGCTATTTACATCGCTACCGCCCACAAAAAAGGCATCTCTTCACACCAATTAAGTCGTGATTTGGGCGTTACCCAAAAAACAGCATGGTTTATGCTGCAACGCATTCGGTTGGCCTTCGCTCCTGAAGACATTCAACTAACTGATGAAGTTGAGATTGATGAAACGTTTGTTGGTGGTAAGGAAAAGAACAAGCATGAATCGAAACGGAAACCCGGAACACAAGGGCGAAGCACGAAAACAAAAACGCCTGTATTAGGGATTATACAGCGTGACGGAAAAGTTTTCGCCGTTCCGGTAGTAGATACCAAAGGAAAGACTATTTTACCGATTATTAGATCAA
The DNA here is from genome assembly GCF_003858645.1 of Larkinella knui. GTDB lineage: Bacteria > Bacteroidota > Bacteroidia > Cytophagales > Spirosomataceae > Larkinella > Larkinella knui. The sequence goes on from NZ_RQJP01000002.1 coordinate 652,204, forward strand.
AGGTCGAAGCTGGTTCCAAGGTTTATACCGACGAATTTCTGACATATCGGGCATTAGGAAAAGACTTCGAACACTCGTTCGTTCGTCACAGTGCCGACCAATATGTTGACGGTGAAGTACATACGAATAGCATGGAAAGCTTTTGGGCTTTATTCAAGCGAGGTATAACCGGCATTTATCACCATACCAGTTCAAAACACCTTCATTTTTATGTAAATGAGTTTACATTCAGATTTAATAACCGGGAAATGAGTGAGGGGTTGCGCTTTGATGTATATTTGGCAAACACCAATAACAAAGGGATTACTTATAAAGAGTTGATTAACAAAGAAGAAGCTAAATAAGTCTTTATTCATACTTTGAAAGCAATTGAGTTTAATGTCAAAAGGCTTGACCATTTAATGACACAATTTAGAGTGTCAAAAAATGAGCTTTTGTCAAAAATAAGTGAAAAATTAAAAAAGCCTATTACTGAAAAGGATGTATTTAGGGGCAGAATAAAACTTGGAACATTAAAGAAAATTGATAAAATATTCAATAAGGGTTTAGAGTATTACACTGATCCAAGCGACCCTATTGAGTCTAAGAGTGAAAGTATATTTTTCAGAAAAGACATATTTAACGCAGATCTCAATTTAGGAGCCAAAAGACTTGTCAATAAATTTGAGGAAGACAAACTGTTTTTTTTGGCTTTAAATAGAATGATAGATTATAAGGTTGATCGTAAATTACCTGTCTTCAAAATAAATGAAAAGGCAAGGAACGTTGCAGATAAAGTAAGAGAGTTCCTTAATCCTGAACATGCTTTTGATGCTAAACAGTTTTTGCAAAACTTTATTGATCAATTAGCGGAGAATAATATCCTTGTATTTGAATTTATTGAACATCCTGGAACAAAAGAGCGGGCTAATATTAAAGGCATGTTCTTAGCTCCCAATGTAATAGCGTTGAATAGAAATAAAGATTCACGAAAGCAGGAGATATTTACACTTGCACATGAATTGGGTCATTATCTGTTAAATCAAGAGGAAATTGACGATAATATAATTGTTCGAGCCAGTAACTACAATGCAGGGAATGCTATTGAAAGGTGGTGTAGCGATTTTGCTTATTATTTTTTAGCAGGAAAATACAGTGAGATAATTGATGAACTCGGTCAAGCAAACCCTGAAAATGATTTTCACCATGATATAATTGAGGATATTGGCATTGCTACACAATTAAGTAAAGCATCCATATATACCCGACTGTTACTTAATGATAAAATAGATGCAGGATACTATAACAAAGTCATTGCAACGCTGGATAAGCAGTGGTTAGAAAGTAAGATACAGAGAGATAAAGCCAGTAAGGCGAAGCTTGAAGAAGAAAAACGCAAAGCAGAAGCAGAAGGGCGAACCTTTTTTTTGCCACCACCTAAGCCTATAATTTCCCCATTATATAAACGCACCCTAAAAGGCGCATTATATAATGGTTTAATTACTGAAAGGGACTTTTGTAAAAGACTATATCTTAGCTCAAAAAATCTGGATAGCTATCTTCAAATATGAATGCCATAATTGATACTTCATCATTAAGGGCATTAGTGAGATACTATTTGCCATTCGATAAAAACGATTCATTAAAGAATCTCTTTAAAAGTAATTTTGAAAATGGCAGTTTAATCATATTAGATGTAGTAGCTAACGAAGCTAAATATCAAGCAAAGAAGGCAATAAGTACTAATTTGGAGTTTATATATAATTCTTCAAATGCAAAGAAAATAACTTCGACAAGTAGCTTAGTCCCGACGGCTAAATTTCATAGACGGCTGGATAATGAATTTTGTGATCATGATTATTTAAGAGGTAAGGGCATAGTTCAAGGTGACGCTTTATATCAAGCCATTAAAACCGAATATTTAAAGAGTGCAGATGCTAAGATAATTCTGTATGCAGATGCACAGATTAAAGGCCAAACATTACTTTTAGAAAGTGAAACAAAATTGTTGTTGTTTCTGAGGAATCGAGTACTGGCAATGACAATAAACCCTTTAAGAAAATACCAACTATATGCGGTCTATTGCCTATAGAGTGTTGTACGCTACCCGAATTACTGAAAAATCACTATGGATTGAAACTAAGTGAAATTTTCCATTAAATACCGCTAGTTATGAAATCAAACAAACCAAAGCCTAAGAAACAGCAGGAGGGAATTAACGTCAAAGAGGATATTAAGCGTGAACCGGGGCAAATCTCGTTTAACGAAGCGTTGAAGAAGGCAAGTAAACCGCTTAAAAAGTAACAGTTGTGAAAGTGTTGAACTTAGGAGATTTCTTAAAAATAGGAATTTAAACAACTCTAATACCATGAAAAGACTAAAAGAATTGCCATTTTCTGAACTAGCTTCTATGTATCAGTTCTCAATAGATATGGCGGATGCTTTTGAAGAAGCTTCAAAAGTATCCGAAACAAAGGAAGAACACAACGACCATCAAACTTCCGTCACAAAATGGGAATCATATTCAGATGAGCTTGAAGTTTATTTGGAGGAACGAATAAAATACGCTTTAGGAAAAGAGGATAATAAAGCTCCTATGTACCTTTAAACTAGGGATATGGAACCATTATTTTCGTATCCGTGTATACAAAGCAGTGCCGTAGTTCAACGGATAGAATGACCCTCTTACTAAGGGTTAGATGTGGGTTCGATTCCCACCGGTAAGTGGCCTAAGACGCTTCTTACCGGTGACCGAAACTCAAAGCCCGTCAGATTTTGACGGGCTTTTTTTGTTCCTATCTTACTTGGGTTATATAAGTATATCATTCCCATTATTTATTTGCTGAAACGACGACGGGCATGGATGCCATCAGTAAGTTAGTCCATCATAACCTGATGAAAGAAAGGCCCGCTCCCAATGACAAGCGAGCCAAACTGATTCAACTGACTGAGGCTGGCAAAAGTAAACTGGCCCAATGTTATGCTAGGCAGCGGATGGTGAATCAAATGATGCTGAGCGATGTACCCCTTGAAATCGTTCAGCTCTGCACTCGCCTGCTGTCCCCGATCGAGGAGAAGCATGCCAGACTAGCGATTGATTTAAAAAATAAAACACTGGAAGAAATGTATGTCGTACTAACTGGCGCTCATCAGGGACCTCGTTAAACGCCCAGGGAGGTGCACAACTCAAAAGACAACCCTATTCCCCGAAAGAAGGCAAAGGGATTGGACGTCGCACTAGTGATCCGGCACGGCACGGTCCGCTGATGCGGGGAACCGCACGGCGAACGATTCGCCGTGAAAAAAGGACAGTGCCTTTTCCACTTCTGCTGATCGATACCCTTTTTCCGAACCGATATCTTGATCTCATATGGGCCCCTGGCTTTCGTTCAGCAATGGTAGGTCTGGAAAGGTATGAATTGACGATTGTGCTCCGTTTCTTTTATCCCTTTTCCCACGCCATTCAAAAGCCCGGTTAAACTTACCGGGCTTTTGAATAGCGTTCTTTTAGTGCATTGCCTAATTGTTTTCAGCGCAAAACGGGACCTTCTCAGTTGAACTGATTGGACTATTGCTTTCAAAAAATGCCAGTTAAGGTGGCCGTTTCTGCCAACCATCGCTATGCAGACGTAGCTCCCCGATTGTATTTTGCTCTATATTCCAAAGGCGATAAGCTGGTTATCTTTCTAAACACCTCCCTGAACGCTTTGTCGTCGGAATAGCCCACTTCCTCCATCACTTCGAATATTGATTTTCGTCCTTTCTCCAAAGACTTTTTAGCTACTTCGATTTTTACCCGCTGCAAATACTCGACAGGTGTATTGCCTGTAGCCTTGATAAAACGCCGGTCAAAATTACGTCGGCTGATGGCCAGTTCTGCCGCTAATTCCTCAAATGAGATCTTTCCGCTTAGATGTTCTTCAATGTACGTCTGCGCCTGTTCAATCAGGGAATCGCCATGATTTTTCTGCGCCTGGAAAATAAAGAAAGGCGATTGCGAGCTGCGCTCCATATCGATCTGAAATAGTTTGGAACAGTAGATAGCGGTCTGCCGATCAAAATATTTTTCGACTAAAAACAGGATCAGGTTCAAAAAAGAGTAAGCTCCTCCATTCGTATAGATGCCTTTTTCGGCCGTAATGAGTTTATCCGCCTGCAGCTTAATTTTGGGGAATAGCTGCCTGAAACTGGCTTCTGCGCTCCAATGAGTCGAACACATTCTGCCGTCCATCAGGCCGGTAGCCGCCAGCAAAAAAGCACCTGTGCACATACTGGCAATTTCGGCCCCGCCCAGATACTGCTCCCTGATCCAGCCGATCATCGCTTCGTTCTCCCGGATCAATTGCGCCGAGTACGGTGCCGATGGAATAATCAGCAGGTCCGTTTTCTGAATCGTTTGGATATGGATCGGATGCACTGTAACAAACCCGGCATCCAGCTTTAGTTCAGACTCCGTGCTGGCTAGGGTGACCTCCAGCCTGGGTTTGTTGCCCTGCTTTCGCCAGTACGCGTTCGCGCTGGTCAGGATTTCATGCGAACCGGTTATACTGCTGAGGTTGGCGTTGCCTTTCGGGACCAGTATGGTGACGTGTTTCATACTCTGTTTTTGGTCAAATCTACAGCTAATTTTTGTCCAAATCAACCCGGAAAAATGTCTGTTTTACACCATGCTATACCGAAATCAAGACACTACTTTTGCTTCGTTCTTACCGATTAGGTGTAAGTAAACCTAGTAGAAACGATGTTATTAACAAACAAAGTAGCTGTTATCTACGGAGCCAGCGGTGCGGTAGGAAGTACCGTTGCTATGACCTTAGCCCGGGAGGGGGCCACGCTTTTTTTGACCGGCCAATCACGGACAGGGGTAGAAGAATTGGCCGCAAAAATTAAAGTCGCCGGGGGTTCTGCCGAAGCAGCCCAGGTCGATGCGCTGGACGAAAGAGCCGTTGAGATGCACCTTAAAGGAGTGATCGAACAAGCGGGTAAGCTCGACATTTCATTCAATGCAGTTGGGCTTCGCAACACCACCTTACAGGGCGTTCCACTCACCGACCTGGCGCTTGACCAGTTTATGGCCCCCATCCAGACCCATGTTCAAGCCAATTTTATCACCGCACGACTTGCCGGACGGCTAATGGCTGTCACTGGATCGGGTGTAATTATGACCGTTACGTCGACGCCCTCCCGGGTTGCCAACCCTCTTATGGGCGGAGTAGCCATAGCGATGGCCGCCCAAGAAGCGCTGATTCGTGATCTGTCGGTCGAACTGGGGCCGAAAGGCGTTCGAGTGCTGGGGATTCGGACCCACGGAATGCCAGACAGCGACACCATAAAAGAGGTCTTTGGTCTTCACGCCAGGGCGTACGACATGACCCGCGAGCAATTTCAGGAGTTGGTTGCCGAGCGGACGCATCGCAAGCGCCTGCCCTCGCTTCAGGAGATGGCCGATGTGGCGGCATTTATGGCTTCTGGCAACGCAAGCGCCATGATGGGCACCGTGGTAAACAGGAGCCTCGGCGCTATTGCCGACTAAGTCGTTTCCTTAAGTACTGGGCAGAGATCCGAAAAATCGGATACATCTACCTCATTGACCAATCAAAAAACATGAACAAAAAAGTCATTCTAATCACCGGCACGAACAGTGGTTCGAACGATTCCGTAAAGAAACAGTACGAGCAATTCCTGACCGCTTTTGGCATGCAGGCCATGCTGAAACTACCACTGATCTCAACAACACAACTTCAAACTGCCATGACCCCATCAGATTTCACCACGACACTCCTTGTCGACCAATCTCCGGACGAGGTGTTTAACACAATCAACGACGTTGACCGGTGGTGGACCGAAAACCTACACGGTACATCTCACCAGTTGAACGATGAATTTACGGTCCATTTTCCCGGTATTCATGAATCGACCCAGAAGGTGGTAACGCTGATTCCGGGCCAGAAAATCGAGTGGCTGGTTACGGAAAGTGACCTCACCCGCTTTCAGGAAAGACAGGAATGGACGGGCACAACCATCCAGTTCGACATTACGTCGAAAGGAGACAAAACCGAGCTTCGGTTCACGCACGTTGGTTTAGTGCCCGATGTGCAGTGCTATACCTCCTGTACACAAGGCTGGACGCATTTTATCAACGGCAGTTTACTCCACTTGTTCACAACGGGTAAGGGAAACCCCGGCAAGTCAGTGGCCAAAAGTAAAACCGCTATGGATTAAATCAATCTAAAAATAAATCACATGACCCCAGACAAAACAAGACTTACGACTGAGGAGGTTGCAGCACGGTTTGACGAACTCGCCCAGCAGGAAAAGTGGTTCGACATTCACGACGAACTTTTTGCCGATACTGTGAGAAGCATTGAACCACCCAATTCCCCCTATTTTAAAACTGCGGAAGGTAAACTCGCCGTTCGCCAAAAGGGCGAAAACTGGGTCAAAAAGGTACTGGATTTTCATGGCGCTCACACGACCCACCCCGTCATTGGCGGCAATCATTTCGCGGTTGGCAGGAGCTTCGATATTACGGTAGACGGGTTTGGCCGAATAAAGATTGAGGAACTCATGGTATACGAAGTGAAAGACGGTCAGATCGTAGTCGAACAATTCTTCTATTAGAAAATGCTGTAGTGACGATCTCTCACGAAAGCCATTCGCATCATTGGTAAATGGGCGATTTACGGCGAAATAAATCCATCCTGTACCCCGTGCTGCGTGAAGCACGCAACCTATTTATGCAACCTCTAAACAGCAAAAAAGCAGTAGTTATAGGCGGTAGCCGGGGCACCGGTCGCGCCATTGTAGAAGCCTTTCTGCAGGAAGGTGCCGATGTACTTGTCGTGGCAAGAAAACCCGACTCGCTCGCCGAGCTTGTCCGCAAATGGCCCTCTGTACGCACCTTACAGGCAGACATGACGGATACAAGCACCCTTGAAACCGTGTTTCAGGACGCTCCCGACGTAGTGGTTTTGGCAGGCGGGGCAATGCCCCCTTCCCAATCGATCGTCGATCTGGACTGGGAGACCTTCAGTACGAACTGGAATACCGATGTGAAGGCCTCCTATTTGCTGACCCAGTATGCTCTCACAAGACCAGCCAAGGCGGGCACCCTGATTCTGTTCCTGTCCAGTGGGGCGGCCATCGGTGGCTCACCGATTTCGGGCGGTTATGCGGGTTCCAAGCGAATGCAGATGTTTCTGGCCAACTACGCTCAGCTCGCTTCGAATCGAGGGGGGCTCGGCCTGCGCTTTCTGACGTTGGCCCCCTTTCGGCTCATGAAAAATACCGGCGTTGGTGATGTGGTAGTGCCAAAATACGCAGCGTTTACGGGCGTTTTGGAAGAAGATTTCGTAGCCGGAATGACTCAGGCGCAAACCAAAGAAGACGTTGCGGACGCCGTTGTGGCCTTCGCCAGGCAATGGCCTACCCCTGTTGAAGGCAACGTATTCGTCGTGTCGAGCGACGGTATAGCGACCGAGTCAGACATGGTAAAAGGAGCACCCTTCTGGACAAAACGCTGATCGGTGACATACCTACTGGTGTTACCTAAATACTCGTTTGGCCGCCCGGTCCACGCGGGTCCCATCGAATTGAAATACGTTTACGGGACTCTTGTGGTGATTTCACTTTTGGAATGTCTGTGGTATGCTACGGTGACCAACCCATTACCGAGTCGGATTTGATTGGTAGTGGGTACGGTTCCAAGCGGTCTGCTATGGTCCTTTCCGGGCTATTTGATTACCGTTGTCTCCCCTGTTTTTATTGGCTCACTGTTAGCTTTTGAAACGATATGCAACGAATAAGCCTGCTGCTACTGTTTTTATTACCCGCTTTCTCTTATTCCAGAGAAGACTTGGCCCTTGGCGGTTAGGTGGTGAAAGCGGGGGTTCTCAATCAATCCTGGGCAGGAACGATCCTGCCCAGGGTCGATGCGCCACCAGTCGTCGCTGGAGACACATTAGCATTCACCTGCCAAGAGCTTGCCGACCCTTCCGGACTTGTTTGTGCCCTTGGCGGTTTTCCAACAGTTTATATCGCGGTACAAGATTTGAAGAGCCATTAACTCAGAGCCCAACCATAGAATTTCTCAGATATTGAACAGTTTTAAGAAGATTTTCCATTAATTGAAGATAAAATAGTTCTGATTTACAACGGTTTCTTGCCAATAGGAATCATTATCGGTACATTTTTACGCCTAAACTTATCTGAATATGAGCCGACGTTCACTGGTTTACCTGAGCCTGTTGTTGCCGCTGCTGCTGGCAACGTGCAAACCCGATCACGATAAGCCGGCCGTCGTTGTCGGAGTGCCCGGAACGAGTCTCCCCGGTGGTTCTTCAGCGGCTACCGTTCTGCCGAAACTACTCGAAATGACCGTTGAGGGCATTCCCAAAGAAAACATCAACATTGACGAAGCGAAAAAAGAGGTAACGGTTATCGTTCCCACCGCTATCGCTTCCCGCCTGCCGGCCACGATGTTCCGGGTGACGGACAGTGCAAGGGTGGTGCGGCCGATGGGCCTGGACTTGCTTCATCCGGGATCGATTGACCTGAACATCGGCGGATTGCCGACGACCAACGTTTCCTACAAAATCCTGCTCAAACCGGCCGGTGATCTGGCCATTGGTTCCATACCGACGCCGTTCGTGTACGAGACGGGATCACGCCTGGGCCTGCCGATCTATAACTTTTACGACGGCAGCTACACGACGTACCTGGTGCTGACCCGGAAAGGTTCCGGCGAAGTCACTAAAATTAATGTGTTCGATTACCCGTCGGCCAGTAGTACCCAAATCGTTGACCCGTTGCTGTTCTGGCCCCTCATCGAACAGTACGCGATCCCGCCCGGCGAATACGCGGTGGAGATTCAGAAGGAAAATGGTCGTAAGGCCACCCTATCCCAACCGCTGCTGGTCAAACGAGGTGCTCCAAAACTGTCCTTCAACGGCAATTACGTAATGGGTACGCCCAATCGGAATGTCGCCCTTGGTGGTGTCAATTTGTTTGGGGATGAACAACTTGAAGTGCAATTGATCGATGCCGACGGCCGCGAGAGTCGGATTAAACCAGCAGAATATGACGCCGATGGGAAGTGGCTAAAAGTTGCGCTTCCGGAAGATACCCCAGCGGGTTATTACGCCCTTCAACTGGTTCGCAAGGGGCAGGTGACGGCGGAATACCTGCGGTTGCCGGTAATCAATAGCCCGGTACAACCTTATTTCAGCGGTCTGGAAGGTTATACGTTTGATCCTTACGCCAAAGCCCCGGTGGTGGTCAACCGCGCAAAATCCTACCGGTTCGGTATCGGTCCGTACTGCCTGCTCCAGTCGAAATTAAAATTCATTCGGGTCGATAACCCCCTAGTCGAAGGGTCGGTAGAGGTTGTGGAAGGGGGTAACTGCGAAATCGGAACGTCGGCTCTGTCTTTCACGATTCCGGCCACGTTTGCCCCCGGTCGGTATCTACTGGTGCTGGAAGGCACTACGTATTCCAAACTGAACGTACGCAGCGAGCCGTTTGAGCGCATCATCGAGGTCCGATGAACAGTACGCGAATATTCATTAACGTGCTTATAAATCGCCACACTGAAAGGCAACTTGATGATCAAGCCGAATTTTAACCCTGGGGTTACCGGGCCTACCGGGGTTAGGTTTCATAGCTTGAACCTATTCCTCTTTTGGTCCTCCTTGTTCACCAACATTCGAAGCCTCCTCATTTGCGGGATAGGGGCAGCATCAAAAGGGAATCGTTAAATACAATCAGCGCTTAGCATCTTACGTCATAGAAAGTAGCGATAAGCCTAACACAATTGATAGTGTATCAACCCCTATTAAGTTGGAGTATTTCTTCAAAACAGCCGGGATGCCGGTGCGATTAGTCAGTCAGGCGGCTTTAACAGCTTCCCAATTCGGCTGATTCTATGGTTGCTCTGACTCTAATGTTATGCCTTCCTGCCTTTTTGAGTAGGTACCATGTTCTTGATTCCTCCATGGAATCGCAAGGGCGACCCCTGTACTGAAAGCGGCTCAAAAGGTCTCGAATGGGATCTTGCATGGTTGTCGATTTTTGGTAAAAATCTGACAACCTATTTCAAGGTAAGACAACTCGTGTTTAGACGTGAATGCTTGTCACGCTCTTTACTCTCCCTCTAACATCCTTAATCAGGCGCTGGATACCTTTTCCGGAGTTTGGCTACGCAATGCCCCGATTTCACTACGCCGGGGAACTGAAGGCTGCTGAACTTTGCCGATATCAAAATCAATACTAAAATGAAATTCTCACAAACACCGATCATGAGCTTTAGTCCGGTTGTAATACCGGTTCCCGGCCGTCACGTAGACCTTGAAATGAAAGTTTCTGCTCCTGCTAGCGGAAACAACCTGCCGGTCATCCTTCTTTCGCATGGACATGGACCCTCCAACTTTCTCTCTTCGTACAGAGGATATGCCCCCCTGGTTGATTTTTTTGCGGCACAAGGATTTGTCGTCATCCAACCTACTCATCAAAATTCCAAAGCACTCGGCCTTTCCTCATCCCTTCCTGAAGCACCCCTGTTCTGGAGTTCACGGGCAACGGACATGAAATTTATCCTGGATCATTTGGACGAAATTATTGCCACAGTGCCCGGCTTAACCGGAAGAGTCGATCAAGCAAAAATTGCTGCCATCGGCCATTCTATGGGTGGCCAGACTGTAGCCATGCTGGCCGGCATGGAGGTAACGGACCCCGCAACAGGTAAACTAGTGAATGCCGCTGAACCAAGATTAAAGGCCCGGGTGCTCATTGGCGCGTCTGGTGGACCCGAAGGATTTAATGGAGTAAACAGACAACATTACCCGGTGTTGGCGGCCGGCAATTTTGGCTCTATGACTTTGCCAGCACTCATTGTAAATGGAGACCAGGACAAAAACCTTATGTTCTCTGATGTGGACAATTGGCGCGCAGACGCTTATTATCAAAGTCCCGGCCCCAAGGATCTGCTGACCGTATTCGGCGCTGAACACATTTTTGGCGGGATATCCGGTTATGATGCCCGCGAAACAAGTGATGAAAACCCCGGGCGGGTTGCCTTTGTGTGTGAAAGTATCCTTGCGTATATTCGGAGTGCACTCGATCCAAACGATTCAAGTTGGGATGACGCAAAGAAAGCCCTTAACGGCGTACAGGGTGCATTGGGCAGCATTGAAAGCAAATTATAAACACAGATTATGAAGGACGAAATTGCTAAGCATCGATTCGATTCTTTATCAAGGTTGCATAAGGTGCTGGATATGCCGGCACCTATGCATCCATTGGTCAGTCTGATCAATAATGCCACAGGGACCATACCGCTGGAAAGGCTTCCCAGCCCCCATATTTTAAATTTTTACAAGGTTTCTTACAAGATGAACTTCCAGGGAAAGTTCAAATATGGGCAGCATTACTACGATTTCGATGAGGGAGGGATGTTTTTTGTTGCGCCGAATCAAATCACCGGCAGTCATGCACCATTAAGCGATCAGTCTGGGTATACGTTACTTTTCCACCCGGATTTTTTACTGGGTTACGACCTCGCCAGGAAAATCAAAGCGTACGGTTTTTTTTCGTATTCTATCCATGAAGCGTTGCATCTGTCGGGGAAAGAGAAAGCCACGATCATTGCTGTTTTTGAGAGTATTGAAGAAGAATTAAAAAGCAGAATTGATCATTTCAGCCAGGATGTTATTATTTCACAGATTGAATTGCTGCTGAATCACTCCAACCGGTTCTACAGCCGGCAATTTATCACCCGTAAGGCGGTAAGCAGCGATTTACTTCAAAGGGCAGAAGAGATTTTGACCGCCTATTTCCAGGAACCGAACGTGTTAAAACAGGGGCTCCCAACGGTTCAGTTTCTTTCGGCGCAATTAAACGTGAGTGCCAGTTATTTAAGTGATATGCTGCGATCACTTACCGGGCAAAATGCCCAACAGCACATTCATAACTACCTCATCGAAAAAGCGAAGGAGCAGTTGTCGACGAGCCAGGCTTCGATCAGCGAGATCGCCTATGGCTTAGGATTTGAACATCCCCAGTCCTTTAGTAAACTATTTAAGCTCAAAACCAGTGTGTCGCCCCTGGATTTCAGACGTTCTTTCAATTGATGTAGATTAAAATTCTTTGATACAGCGGAAGTGTATGGACCTTTCACCAATGAGCAACTGGTTGGGGAAGCCCTGCAACCGTTTAAAGGGCACGTAATCATTGCGACTAAATTCGGTTGGAAAGCAGCGGCTGATGGGAAGTGGTCTGAGTTAGGCAGCCGCCCGGAAAACATCAAACGGGTTGCAGAAGCAAGTTTAAAGACGGCACCGGTCGCTGGATCAGGACGAGGCCAGTCCGGGCCGCTTGCTAAGCCTCAACGTGAGGCCAGGATCAATAATTGACATGCACCACCCCAACCAGTAGCACTGCGGAGATGGTCATTGCATTCCTGATCGGCAACTGTCGGAACGTTACATTGAGGGCAAATAACGTAATTGGAAGAAAGGGATGCCCTAAACTGGAGAATAGTTTTGCTGTGCTAGTGATAATGGGGAAACAGGTTTTATAAGTAATCACTCGACCACTCAACAGAAGGTGGTGGGGTTTTGATCTTGAGTTGCTCTTCAAGTTCTTCTGTTGTATATGCATCTACCGGTTAGCCAATCTACAAAAACTTTGGATTCTAAAGATGAGATCTCCCAAAAAGGCTCATTTCTACTGTTTGACGTAGCTCATGGGAAACCCACTCAAAAGACTACTGTTGGAAGGTTTGGGTCACTAGTTCCGTATCCATGTACTCATTGATCGCCCGTAGCTTACCCTCTCTCAGAAAGCATACCCAGCAGTAGCGATTGTTATACAGTTTGCCCTCAGGCGTCGTGTTCGCACCAACGGCTTCAACCACTACATAATCCCCATCCCCTATAATACGCCTAGCGCTCACTTTATAGGGAGGACGTAAGCTCGTCTTGACTGCCCCCCATAGATCATTGACCACCGACTGCTTACCCGCAAAGGTCTTCGACCATTGGTTACTACCCATCCAGGTCCACTGCATGTCGTCGGCCATAGCCTCCAGAAAAGGCTGATCATTGCCTAGGGCTAATTGGGCGAAAATCGTTTCCATCAGGTGTTTATTGTCCAGGGCGCTCATAAGTGACCAATGAATAGCGTAAAATACGAGTAATGATTAACTGACAAAGGTTGCACCGGTGAATCTTAATAGTCTTTTTCCGGCTTATTCTCGAGCCGCATAATGTAACGTCACTACTCCCGAACCGAGCGTTTTTGATGTAAGCAACGTCAGCTTATTCATTGGGGTAGGTCTGTCAAAGAGGGGAATCCCTTCCCCAAGTAGGACCGGATGCAGTGTTAATTTGTATTCATCAATGAGGCCCAGTGACATGAAACTTTTGGCTAGGCCAGGGCTGCCGAAAATCACCAGATCTTTGCCGGGTTGCTGTTTCAGTCGGGTGATCTCATCGACCACATTGTCTCTGATCAGCCTCGTGTTAAGCCAGTCCGCACTGGGCAGGGTTGTGGAAAAAACGATTTTGGGAATCTGCTCCACCCAACGAGCATGGTTAAGTTCCTGTTGGCTGGCCGTTGGATCGGCTAAAACGGTAGGCCAGTAGCCTGCCATTAATTGATAGGTATGCTTGCCGTAAACCGGCGTGCCAACGGTTTTTACCAGTTCATCAGCAACGTGTTGGAGCTCCTGATTGTAGGATAAGAAACCCAGGCCACCGTGGATGTCGGCGGCAAAGCCATCTAAAGAGATGTGGGCGAATAAAACTAACTTTCTCATCTTGATGATTAAAGGTCACAAAGCTACGGCTCCTTTCGAAAGGAGCCTGGGCGAAATGCGACAAATTAAGGGGGTGATCAAGCCATTTTGCGGTAAGGGAGTCAAATGTTTGACGTTAGAATTAGAAATAGATTTGGTTTTTCATCTCCATCTCTTCCATGAGGCCAAGCCGATTGCTTCGCTTAAAATCCTTCTCAACGGCTTTCTCAAAAAAAGGCTCCTCCTTGAGACTGATAAGCGCTCATGCTTATCGAATGGGGCTAGTATCGAGACGGTTCACCCTAACGTATTTTGCTTGAAGTTTTGTACTTTGGCTAACATAATGGTTGCGTATACCACAAATTTATCCCACCTCCCTACGATGCAGTTTACAAGAACGGTTCGCCTTGTACTAGCCTTGCTAATCAGCTTTGTTGGAGGCATATTATTCATTATAGGCCAAGCCGTGTGACAAACATAGTCTTATCTTACTCAGGAGCCATAATTAGTTTTTAGGAATAAGCTAACTTATAAAACTACTCAAATCAGAAGACTCCTACATGAGACTAAATAATGTCCGATCAGCTTCTTCAATCTGACTATTTGATCGGACAGCTTATTTTAACACCTGTAAACTACCATCCGTAGCATACGGCAAAACAACAGTTATTTGTCATATCTAGAGCGAGTTATGAGACAGTTAGGGATGCTTCTTATAGGGGCGGTATTAATAGGTCAGGCAAGTTGTACTAGCAAAAAAACGGATAGCCAGTCGGCTAATGCCTTACTGGAGAGACAATTGCATTACAGTCTGAAGGAAAAAGATTATTTTAAAGTAAATCAATTACTTGAAAATAGTGGAGAAGCAATAAGCCTCGAAAAAAGAACCTATTTCTCTGCCTTTGTCGCTAGTGCTTTTAATCAGCCTCAACAGGCCATTGTACTAACGGATCAACTGCTAAAAAAAAGGACTCCCTTTATCGGGGATTCTATACGCGTGGCCTTACTGATGCTTCAGCGTGACAACTATTTCAAAACATTTCACTACCAGAAAGCGGCCTTACTAGGAAAAGAATTGGTTGAAAAGTACGAGACTATTTTAGGAAGCCAGCTTCATAATGTACAAAACACACTACTTATCCATCAGGCGTTGGCGAATACACCCCCTCAACAAGTACGTGTTCAGCCGGACAGCCTACACTGGAGACGAAACCGGATCGGGCTGGTCGAAATACCCATCCAATTAAACAATCAGCCCAGGAACATTATTTTTGATACACGCGCGCATCTATCCACCGTAACGAAAAGCTTTGCTAAACGGATAGGCTTGACCATTTTGCCGGTGACGTATGAAGAGTCAAGCGGAATCACGGGCAAAACGTTTAAATCGCAACTGGGCATTGCCGACAGTCTGTATGTTGGTCATATTCTGATCAGACATGTCGTATTCCAAGTGCTCCCCGATGAGATGCTCTATTTCCCCCCCATCCATTTTCAGATCCAGGGGATTCTGGGCTTTCCGGTTATAACCGCTTTGAATCAGGTTCGATTCATTAAAGATGGTCGGCTATTGATTGGTGAAAAAGCGGTAAAAATGCCCTTTCGTAATTTGGCCTTTGATGGGTCAACGACGGTCGTTTCGTTAAAGTGTGAGGAAGATACCTTACCTTATCATTTTGATACGGGGGCAACCGGCACCGAGTTTTACAGCAACTATTTCCACAAATACAAAACCAGAATTCTCAAGCAAGGCCTTACCCAACGGATTGAATCAGGTGGTGCAGGCGGTATGGCCCAACGCAGGGTCTATACGCTACCTTTAGTAACGCTGTCTATTGGCCCTAAAAAAGTAACGCTCAGGGACATTGCAGTGCATACAACGCCCTCCTATCAGGGTCAGCCCTATTATGGCAATATTGGCCAGGATGTGATTAATCAATTTGACGAAATGACCTTGAATTTTAAAGAAATGTATCTATCCTTTCAATGAATGTCATATCGCTAAAAGGCAACAATGTTAGTGGTGGAGTCAGACATCACTAGTATTTCACCAGACGGATTGTCTGACTCGGATTAGGTAACTAAAATATATCAAGAATAAGATCTACAAAGTGGCCATTGTGATCCGGTTTAGCCATTGCTGTCTGCCCAACCTGATGCGATTGTGCGCTGTAATATAGATTAGTGGATTCAGGCAGCGCAGCCCAGCAATCGCGCCAGGTCTTCGCATCAGCGGCAAAGTAAGACTGGGTTTCGCGCCGTATTGTCGCTTTGATTGCGGCCTCATCATCGGGTGTTTGGCCGAAAGCATTACCAACACCGAAGACCATCAGGAACAGGAAGGTATATTTAGAGATCATGAGAGATGGATTGGATTTAACTTTCGTAACCTACTTAAAATCAAGCGGCTTAGCAATCCGGGGGCTCTAAATTCCAGCCTCTTTTTCAAGCGGTTTTAGGCAACGGCAGTTTGTATACGGACTTCGGGTGCCGTAATCACTCCGAAATCCACCACCCTCCGACCGGTTTTTCCCAAAAGTAGCAGGTATCGACTCATTTGTGACAGGTTTTCCGGGCGTTGAAGCCGACCTTTGATTCATTCAAACGGACACAAAAATCAACCATCATACGCCATGAAAACGCTCATCAAATCCCTGCTCGTTGCCTTTTCTCTGACTGCCGCTACCGTCTCTGCTTCGCAGGCAGAAAGCCATAAACCGGCCCGCCAGCCCAAACAGGCTGCGGCATTTCAGAGCAGTATGTATACCACCACTGAAGGCAAGGTTCAGATTGCCGTCAAGAAACAAACCGGCGGAAAAGTGGAGGTTCGACTGACCAACAGCGCCGGGAAAGAGTTCTTCGCGCAGTCGATTGGCAAACGCCAGGAAGCGGCTCGTGTCCGTCTGGACGTAAGTGACCTGCCCGACGGGGTTTATCAGGTAGCCATCACCAATGGTGTTGAAACCACGACGCAGGCGCTAACGCTGGCAACGGCCCGGCAAACCGTGGCGGCCACCAGACTGGTCGCGGTTAACTAAACGGTAAGCCTGTTTCAGAACCACGAAGTAACCCTTTGCCAAATGCCGATACAGGCAACTATAGCCCGAACCGCAAAGGGGCCAAATCCTAGCTTTAGTGGGTTTTTCAACAACATCTTTTCCTACAAGCCGTTAGGAGCTATGTATAAAAGGATCTTCTCGCGAAGGTCTTTCGAGGGTGTAAATAACCAGATAGCGCTGCGGTCTGGTTATTTTATTGGCAGACCCGCTTCCTGAAAACCGACTGGACAGTAGCGCCCCGACTACCCAAAACCGCCGGTCCCGATGGGTCACTCGCCACTGCCAAAGGGTCACCAGTTAGCCTTGCGCAGCTTTTCGGGTTGGAGCAACCGGATGCCGCCCGTTGCCGGCATTTCCAGCAAACCATCCTGCCGGAATTCACTCAACGTACGAATCACGGTTTCGGTAGCGGTGCCGACAATTGCCGCCAGGTTGTCCCGCGTCAGCTGAATAACCTCCTCCTGATCAGGCTTGTAAAGACGGAGCAGCGCATCGGCCACGCGTCGCCGGATCGAATCATAGGCCATATTGAGCAACTGTTTTTCCCGTTCGTCAACGTAACCCGCCAGCATTTTAATGAACTGGCCGCTCACTTCCGGGTTTGCCAGCAGCAATTGCTGAAAATCTTCTTTCGGAATATAAACCAGTTCAGAATCTTCCAGCGTTACCGCCGAGTCGGTATAATCACTGTTATCGAGTAAAGCCAGGTAACCAAAAAAATCCCCCGCGTTGTAAAGACCGGTAATGAATTCTTTCCCATCCTGGTTGGTCCGGATGGTTTTGACTTTGCCGGTTTTAAGAAAATACAATCGCGTTGGCGTGTCACCTTCCGAATACACAAATTGCTTTTTACGCATCACATGGGCCTTGCGATCCGCGGAGATCGTTTCCAGATTGGCCACCTGGCGGGCATGGGCCAGAAAATGATTCAACCCGTCCTGCTGAAGATTGTAGTTGGCTTCCACGTTTCGGAAACGGTTTAGCCGGCCTTCAATGGCACTCAGCAATTCCGACTCCTCGAACGGCTTGGTCAGGTAATCATCCGCTCCTGATTCCATACCCTTCCGGAATTCGGTCCGTTCGGTTTTGGCGGTCAGGAAAATAAAAGGCACGCCCGCCAGCTGGGGATTTTTATTGAAAATATGCAGTACGCCGTAGCCATCGAGCACGGGCATCATAATGTCGCAGATCACCAGATCCGGTTTGTCGGCAAGGGCTTTTTCCACGCCGATCTTTCCATTTTCGGCCGTATAAACCCGATAGCCCGCCAGCTCCAGAATCTCGGCGGTATTTTCGCGGATAGCGTCGTTGTCTTCAATCAAAAGAATGGTTTTCATACGGAAAAACTAGCGTAACAGAGGTCCCTTCATTCAATGCACTCTGTAGTGACACCTGGCCACCCATCAACTCCACATACCGGGCCACAATGTGCAGGCCCAGGCCCGTACCCGATATATCCGTCACATTTTTAGCCCGGAAAAACCGCTCGAACAGGTGCTCCTGATCTTCAGCAGAAATGCCCACACCCTGATCCGCCACCGAGAGGGTCAACTTCCCCTCGGTGTCCGTTGCCCTGATGGTCACCGTTGATCCGGGTCCGGAATATTTCACGGCGTTGGAGAGCAGGTTGACTATAATTTTACGCAGCAGGGAAGGATCGAGCCAAACCGGTGTCTGGCAGGCCAATTCGGTTTTTATCGTTTGCAGCGGTTTCAACAACTCCTGCATATCGGCCACGGTTTCGTTCACCAGTTGGGGAATATTGACCGCTACGGGGTGGGCCACGACCTTTCCTTCTTCCAGTTTATCGACTGATAAAAATTCTTCGAGAATATCATTGAGGTGATTCACCGATGCCCGGATGCGGTTGAGGTGCTTCTGGCGGTTGATCTGGTGCTCGCTTCCGGGGTAGCGTTCGATCAACGCAGCCGATGTCAGCACCACCGTCAGAGGGGTGCGAAACTCGTGCGAAGCCATCGAAACAAAGCGCGATTTGAGCTCACCCAATTCCCGCTCCACAACCAGAGCCTTCGCCAGTTCGTCTTTCGACTGCTCCAGTTGCTCCAGTGTGGCCATGAGCGCCTGGGTGCGGTCGGCCACTTTCTGCTCCAGATCCGCATTGAGCCGCTCAATATGATCGCGGTGGGTCAGCAATTGCCGCTCGGCTTCTTTCTTGAAAGTGATATCGACAATGTAGGCTACGGCGTATAACTCATTTTCCAGCCGGAAGTAACTCAGGCTAATCTCGACCGGAAATACGGAGCCATCTTTCCGTTGCGCATGGAGGTCGCGGTTATGACCCATCGCCCGCACCTGCGGCTGGGCGTTGAAAGACTGCCGGAGTTTTTCGTGGTACTTGCTGACCTCCCTGGGCACGAGTTGTTCAATCGTCAGCTTAAGCCACTCTTCGCTCGTATACCCAAACAGGTGTTCGGCCATTTGATTGGCTGAAACGATGTGGCCCTGTTGATCGCAGACTATAATACCGATGGTGGCATTGGAGAAAATTCCCTGATAGCGTCGCACACTGTGTTCCAGTTCGCGTTCGGCCTGGTGCAGACGCTCCTGGTCGATGAGCTGAATGAGCGCATACGGGCGGTTTCGGGTTGTGAACGTACTGATGATGAGGTGCCCCCAGAACGTCTGCCCATTTTCGCGCTCAATCTGCGTTTTTTCTTCATAGTGTCCGTCCCGAATCAGAAGCCCGATGAGCCGGTTCCAGGATTCTTCCTCCAGAGGCTGCGTCCGAACGGAACGCGACCGGACCGGATGCGCTAATAAAGCCTGTTCGGAAGTGAACCCAAGCATCTGCACGCCCGCCTGGTTGACATGAACGAAATGTTCTTCGCTCAAATCATAAATACCAAAGAAGTCATCACTTTTTTCGAAAAGTAGATCAATTAATGCCTCTGAGTATAGGTTTGTCAACATAGGTCCGGGGTATATTCTTTATCAGGCATTTGCCAGACGGGAATCTCCTTACCAAAGTACTATATTATACGTTGATAAATTGATAGCTATACGTTTAAATTTTTTAAGATTAAGTTGTAATTAATCTTGAATTTAACCGGTTTCCCCGAAATATGTTTCAAATATCATCCCTATCTTCCAAGTCACCGAAATTAACTTATAGAGCCCTCAACGGATGGCCTGCTCACCCGATAGATCATTTATTCCCTGGCCCGATAAAACAAACCAGCCATCGGAGTCCGTGGCAAATCCACAGATTCCGATGGCTGGTTACAGAGTGAGTCAATACCGCCCGATTACCGGGCCAGATAGCCACCGTCAACGGGATAATACGACCACGACCCCGTCACGAACGATGCTTTACCCGACGAAAGCCCGATGATCAGTTCCGCCACTTCTTCCGGGCGGCCAGCCGCCCGATGGGGTGAAGTTCAACCGCCAATCCGGTTTTATACTGAACATCCGTTTCATTGGTTTCTCGAAGCAACCCGAAACCGGCCGTTTTTCTCGGACGGAAAGCAAGCCCTGGGCGAATAATCACCCGGTCAAACGTCCGGCTGAGTGATTTGGCAGGGAAGCCAAACCATCACGTTCGTCCAGCCATCCGGCTTGCAAACGATCGACAGCAACCCATTGTTTAATTCAACCAGTTTTTTAACGATGGCCAATCCCAGCCCGAACCCCTGTTGTTCGTACTTTTTTCGTTCGAACTGGGTGTAGGGTGCAATTTGAGCCGTATTTTCGGGCTTAAACAGCTGGCCTTTATTCGACACGATAAGCCGATAGCCGCCTTCGTCCAAATACCCTTTGATCATCACTTCCGCCTGATCCGAAAACTTGGCCGCATTATCAATCAATTCATCTAAAATGGTGAACAGATTTTCGTCTGCGATCCGGAGTCGGGCGTCCATGACATCGATTTTCCAGCGAATTGTTTCCTCCTGACGGCTTTCAACCAGCCGGATTTGCTCTTTTACCTGTTCTAAATTAATAAGAGCCGTACCGCTCGTAAAAAAATCGTAGGCCGCGTGGCCGGGATCGATGTATTGCAGGGTATCGATCAGCTGAATGTTATCCAGCGACCGTTTCAGTCGCAAACCGCAAACGCGTATGGTCTCCAGCATCGATACCGCATCTTCACCGGCAAACTCATCCAGGTGATCCCTCAGCAGCGTAGACAGTCCAATCACGCCGTTGAGCGACGTGTTGTATTCGTGCCCGGCCGTCTGGGCAATCTTCAGGCGTTGTTCGGCCATGCGGGCTTTTAGACTGGCTTTTCGTAAGGCTTCGCGCTGTAGCCGGCTTTCAATAGCCTGCAACAGGCTTTCGCCCGTAAACGGTTTGGTCAGATAATCATCGGCTCCCAGCGCCATACCCCGGCGCAGGTCCCTCATTTCGGTTTTAGCCGTCAGGAACATAAAGGGTACACTGGCCAGCGAGCGATTGTTCCGGATCGTTTCCAGCACCTGATGACCGTCCATATTCGGCATCATAATGTCGCACAAAATAAGATCCGGTCGCTGCAAAAAAGCCTTGGTAACGCCCTGTTTTCCATCCGCAGCCGTCTCTACTTCAAAGCCATTCAGGCGCAGCCACTCGGCCACATTTTCACGAATTTGCTCTTCGTCTTCAATAATCAATAGTTGTGTCGACATAATCTGCCTGCGTACGTATAACGGTGGTTTACTTGCGGTAGTGAACAAACCATCCTACAGACGATGGTTCAGATTCCTGAAGAAAATGGCGCGGTTGTCGGACAAAATTAAAGTAGGGAAATCCGATTTTTAATGATCCGACCTGACCAATACTATGATTAATATCACTAGTTTGATCGATACAAATCAGGAAATAATCCGTCGTTATTCAGTAGTACGGAAAGCCACAGCAGCATTGAATTCACCAGGCTGGCTGATGCAAAAAAAACAGGAACCAACCGATCCCTGCTTTTCTATTTACTCAGCTTACTCTTCATTAGACTTCCTTCACCAGATTCTTTTCAGCCTGTACCTGATCAACGAGTTCCGGATCATATACGGCCAACAACGGAACCTGCGGATTATAGGCCAGCCGTCGTGTCAGACTTCGGTTCCAAACCGCATCCAACAGCGTTTTCCGGTGGGGAACTGTCACGACTAAATCGACGGAATGGGTGGTCAGATAGGTGGTAATACCGTGCTCCACATCGTTGTCCAGAATGAAATAAGGTCCCGATTCCACGGAATCAAATACCTGGGCGAGTTGCCGGTTATACTGCTCAAATCCTGCCGCAATTAGCCCCGGCGTCTGGCTTTTTACAATTGACAAAGCCGTCAACCGCGCATTTTTTCGGGTTACCAGCTCGTTGAGGGGTTGTAAACAGGACACGTGGTTGAGCGTGCTGTAATCCGTTGCCAGCACAACTTCGCGGATGGGTTTGATGGCCGTCGTTTGGGGAACAACCAGCACGTTGGTTTTGGCATGCCGGATGAGGCCCGTGGCCACGCTGCCCAACACCGGCATAAATCCGGAGCCACTGGCACCTACGACCACATAATCGTAGGCATCCTGTTCCAGTGCCGCTTCCACGGCGCCGATTGGACTACCGGGAGCGGTTTGAATGTGGAAGGAATGATAGGGCGGATGAAAATTGGCCATCAGTTCCGACAACAGTTCCTGCAAACTCTGGCGCGCGCTTCGCTCGGCCTCTTCCATCAGAAAAGCCGTTCCGTACATGGCATCGGGTTCGATGGGATAGGCATGTAACAAATAAAATTCTGCCGCTGTATCGTCAAACAAGGCCTGGGCAAAATGAATCGCTTTTTGAGACGCTTCCGAAAAGTCGGTTAATAGCAGTATTTTTTTCATAGTAGTCCGTTTTTTGATTGTAGTTTTAAGTCTTATCCCCGTCAAAACACCTTTTTGGGGCCAGCCGGAAGGGCCTCATTTCCGTTCACCGGGTCATTATCGGATGGCCAATACCGGCACATCGGATTGCCGGGCTATCTGCTGCGTATTGCTTTCGAGAATGGAAAACAGGAATCGGTTATGGGATTTAGGTACCATCATGATCAAGTCCGCCCGGTTTTCGGTCGTGAATTGCAGAATTGTGGAGGTCAAATCGGTTCCACTCACCACCGTCAGCGTGTGGGGCTGGTGGCGCAGCAAGTCCCGAATGGCTTCCGCGGCCTGCCTGATCAGTGGATCAGCCGGTTTGTCGCTCACGCAGAGAATCGTCAGAAACGCATCGAAACGGGCGGTAAACCGGAGTACGCCATCCAGTGCCAGCGCATCCACCGGTTGTCCGAGATCGAGGGCTACCACGATGTTTTTAAACGGCACAAAATGGGCAGCGGGCGGAACCAGCAGCAGCGGAACCGGGGTCCGAAGAATCATTTCGGTAGCCTGACTGCCAAAATACTGCGCTCCGGGGGAATTGGCTCCGGCGGTTCCCATGATCAGCAAATCCGCCTTCTGTTCGGTTACGACGGCTTCGATGGTAACTAGCGTCTCGCCTTCGCGGACCAACACCGAAATCGGCACACTTCCGGTGCTTTTTTCCCCCAGTTGGTCACGCAGCCGGTACAGTTTCCGCCGGGCGCGCACTTTATTTTTTTCCTCCAGGGGAGTAAATACCGCCTGTAAAACCGGGATACGGAGCGGATGGTGATACACATTCAATAGCACAAGCCGGGCTTTCAATAACTCGGCCAGCCGGAGGGCAAACTCAGAAGCCGGTTTGGCACTTTTTGAAAAATCTGTTGCTAAAAGGATGGTTTTCATATCAGATTGGATTACACACAGTGGCAATTGGAGCGTTTATCATCGCTTAGTCGACCAGAATATCCTTTTCGGCCCAGTAATGCCGTTTCCCGTCCCACCAATCCAGAATAACATGCCAGAGGCCGCTGCTCAGATGTCGGGTAGAAACCACCTGCCGGGGGCACCGATTGGGTTCAACAACCAGGTGTACTTCCTGCTTGTCGTCAAATCGTTTCTGAAAAATCACCTCCGCTTTCCGGAAGGATTCGGGCAGCACGAAGGCCAGTTGATGACGGTTCGGTTCAAAAGTCATGGCTGTGGGTTAAGGTTTGGAATGGATCAGAAATGCTGAAGAGCAGGACAAAACTAGACGGCGTTCTCCGGGTTTGCCCTGACATTGCTTTTCTAACCAACTGATTTAAATCAGTTTAGAACCTTAGTATAGTTAGCGCAGGTAGCATCAACATTGCCGTACTTTGGAGCTGTTCCTGTCAACTTTGCTCCAACGATGAATTCAAAGAGACTATGGGTAGTGCTGCTTATCCTGGCCGTGCGATTGCAGACGGTATTTGGCCAAACCCTGACCGAATGGCACCAGCTTCTCCTGCGGTCGGGGCTGGATTCGACCGGAATCCGGCTGGATAGTGCTACCGTGAGCCGCGTGGCGTATGAACTGGCCTATGGCAACCGACCCGACCGGCTGAGCCATTGGCAACTGCCGCAGCAAATCGATTCGGTCAAAGTGGCCCGGGTTGTGAACGGCATCCTGACAAAAACGCCCGATTGGGTCGCTCAATGGCAATCGCTGGAACCGGTATTCGAACCGTATCGGCTTTTGCGGGCCACCCTCGACCCGCTGCTCGCTGCCGGGACTGATTCCATACCATACCGGGCACAGCTCCAGTCTGCCTTAAACGCCTATCGCTGGCTAAATCGCCTGTCTGCCGACCTCATCGTGGTCGTTAACATTCCATCGGCTACGCTTCGGGTTCTGAATCGGCAGGGAACAGAAGTTCTGCGGTCGCGGGTTATTGTCGGAAATCCACACACGCCAACCCCGCTTTTTGGCGCGCAACTGACCCGAATCATTACGTATCCCTACTGGAACGTACCCCGGTCGATTGCCGTCAACGAATTTCTGCCCAAAATAAAGCGCAATCCGTCCGGGTTTCTGGATGCCATGAAGTTGCAGGTGTTGGATGCTCAAGGTCGAGCCGTGGCCCCGGAGTCCATTCACTGGAATGCGCTCTCGGCCCAAAATTTTCCTTACCGGCTGCGCCAGTCGACCGGCTGCGACAACGCCCTGGGCGTGATGAAGTTCGACATCAACAGTCCGTATGATATTTACCTGCACGATACCAATCACCGCGAGTTGTTCAGTCACACCAATCGGTTTTTAAGTCACGGCTGCATCCGGGTCGCCAAGCCCGTCGAACTGGCGAATCTACTCTTGCTGGCACCGGTTTTTACCCCGGCTTTTCTGGAAAGTCGTCAAGTCAATCTTCCCTCCCGAACGGTGGTCTTGCCCAGCCCGGTCCCCGTCGTCATTACGTACCAAACCGTCGAAGTCGATCCGGCCGGCACCCTGGTTTTATACCCGGATGTGTATGGCTGGCAAACTGTAAAACTCTAAATCCTATGTTAACCGAACTAACTCCCGAAGTAATCGACTCCATGCTGGTCAACCAGTATTTTGGCCGCATCGGCTGTGCCGCTGATGATCGCATTCTGATTGAGCCGGTCATGTATTATTATGACGGCAACGTCATTTTGGGTCTCACCCGCGAGGGCACCAAAACCCAGCTATTGCGGAAGAATCCCCACGTCGCGTTTGAAATTGATGAAATGCTGAGTGAGAACGTCTGGCGCAGCGTTCTCATCGAAGGCACGTTTGAGGAACTGGAAGGGGATGATCGGGATTACGCCCTATACCTGCTCGAGCATCGAAAAATTCCGGTCTTCGCCGGTGAAAAAATGGGGTATCCCGGAGAAATTACTCCCCCGGATCACAAAGCGGTGTATCCGGTCGTGTATCGAATCCGGATTCAGAGCAAAACCGGTCGTTGTTATACGCACTAAGCGGTGCAGAATCAGGACGTACTCAGGTGCTAAAAGCCAGTGGCCCGGTTTTGACCATCAAAACCGGGCCACTATTAATTTGATCATTTTTCTGCTGCGGGTTTCGCGAGAACCGCCCCGATCCCGGGTTACTTTTCCAACAGCCTGGCGAGCAGCATCTGTACCTCATGCTGTTCGTGCGAGTGTTCCATTTTGCCTACACGGTCGTTAAATTCTTTCAGCAATTTTTTAGAATCGTCGCTTCCGATAGCGCCAATGCGCTGAACTGTATACGGCAGAATTTTGGGCAATTTGGCTTTCTCAGCCAGTTGAAGCATCCGTTTTGCATCCACAACCGCCAGTGGTTCAGTGGCATACCAAACCATCAGCGGCAGGTTATGGTCTTCCTTGTCCTGTGCTTTCTGAACCAGAGCTTCCAGCACGGCCCAACGCTGAGTTGGCTCCAGCCTAAGCAGAGCCGATGTCAGATAGAGTCGTACCAGCGCCGAATTGTCATTTTGTGCCAGAGCCGCAAAGCGTTTCAGGGTTTCCGGCGATACCGCTTTGTCTTCCGCCAGGAGCTGAATGGCCCAGCTTCTGACGTATTCATTCTCGTTGGCCAGCAAATCCACAAGCTCATTTTCGGTAAGGCCTTTCGTCACATGAAGCGCCCACAGAGCCCGCAGCTTCCGGGTTGCATCCGGATTTTTAGCGAGGATTTCTTTCAAGGCCTTGTGCACCTTCTTATTCGGGCCGCGCTCCTGCAAAATCGTGCGGGCTTGTCGCACATACCATTCGTTCGGATTCAACTGATAAGCAACCAGTTCCCTATCCGACGCCTTCGACAGATCCACCCGCACCCACTTGTCATTTTCATGGGTAATCTTGAAAATCCGCCCCATCGTTTTGTCATGCACATCCGGATTGGAGCTGTGGCACTGGTTTTTATCGTACCAGTCGATGGCCCACACCGAACCACTGGCGTCGTATTTCATATTCAGCCATTGCGACCAGGAATCGTTCATGGCCATAAAATCCGGCCGGTGCGTCACCATATACCCCGATCCGGCGCGCGTCGGGCGGTCGTGATTCAGCTTGGCGCCGTTGATGTTGTTCATAAAAATACCGTTGCGGTATTCCTGCGGCCAGCTATTGCCGAGGTAGATCATGGCTCCCGCGTGGGCATGACCACCACCCGCCGAAGCCGACCTGAAATTACCGGCGTGGGGGCCGCGTTCGCCCAACCAGTGAACGTGGTCGGCGTGGGTTTTGATGTCGTCGTACGTATAGGGGTTAAAGTGTTTGCCGGCTTGCCGGAAATACCGCCCGCCCTGAATCATGTGGTACATATGGGGAATCACACAGGCGGTAATGAAGGCATGGCCGTAGTCGTTGAAGTCAATTCCCCAGGGGTTGCTGGTGCCCTCGGCAAATACCTCAAACTGGTGGGTCGTTGGGTGATACCGCCAGACGCCCGCGTTGATTTTCGTCCGTTCCGAATCCGGAGCCCCCGGTTTGCCAACATTGGAATGGGTAAAAACCCCGTGGTTGCCATAAAGCCAGCCGTCGGGTCCCCAGCGTAAGTTGTTGAGTACTTCATGCGTATCCTGCGTGCCCCAGCCGTCGAGCAGTTTTTGGGGCGGCCCCGTCGGTTTGTCGTTCTTGAAATCGGTTGGAATAAACAACAGATACGGTGCCGCACCGAGCCAGACGCCCCCCATTCCGACTTCGATACCACTGACCAGATTCAGTCCTTCGGCAAAAACGGTTCGCTTGTCCAGGGTGCCGTCGCCGTTGGTATCTTCAAAAATCAGGATGCGGTCTCTCCCCTGCCCTTCCGGGGCCGGAACCGGATAGGTGTGGCCCTCAACCACCCAAAGCCGCCCCCGCGGATCAATCGTGAAACTGATGGGCCGGACAATCGCCGGCTCGGCCGCTGCCAGCGTAATTTTGAAGCCTTTGGGCGGGGTCATTACCCTGGCCGCTTCAATTCCCGAAAGACCGGCGTTCAGAACGGGGTCGAGGGGCGGCAGAATAATGATGTCCTTCTGATTCAGCTCATTCGGAAAATTCGGACGCGTGGCATAAAATTCAAAATCATCAAAATTGATGTGCGCCCATTTGTCATTCGGAATGTAGGGAATCTGCGAAATCCCGGTTTCGTTGTCGATGATCCGGATGAAAATATCCTGGTTCAGATAAGGCTGCAAATCCACGACAGCGGGTTGAAGCGTAGCCCTGCCCTGCCCCGTGATGTGATAAATAACCTTGTTTGTGCCCGCCTGAACGAGTTCAACGCGTGTATCCTGCAATGCCCCGCCCGAAACCCGGAAAGCGGCAAAAGGCTGGGTTACTTTGAAGGGCACGGAGGTCAAGGTGCCGGTCAGTTTGTAGTTTGTGGTTCCTCCGCTGCTCAGAAAATGCTTCCCCTCGAAGCCGATGTGCATGTCTTTCTCGTGAACCGGCGAAGGATCTTCGCCGAAAAGCGGGTTGGCAAACGCGTCGCCGGTGGCGGTCCAGTCGTTTAAAGTACCCGTCTCAAAATTCAGGTTGAGCGGTTTTCCGTCTTTCATCGGTATTTGTCCGGCAATCGTCGCATTCGTGATCACGCCTTCCACCACCTCAAAGCTGCCGACCATACCCGCAGCCCGGTGGCCCGGAACCGAGCAGAAATACGTATCGCTCTGGCCAGCCGTAAAGGTAATGCTGGTGCTGGACCCTTTTTCCAGGATGGTCTTACTCTTCACCTTGAGTTTTTCCAGGCTGATGTCATGCGTCATCGTTTCACCGTTGGTGATCGTGATGCGGACGCGGTCGCCTTTATTGGCCCGTAAAGTGGGGTTTCGGGCGCCATCCTTGCCAAAATAGCCCGTCATTGTCGCTTCCAGCGCATAATCGCGATCTATTTTGGCCGTATCCTGAAGAGTGGTTTTAGAAAACCACGCCGATCGGTTGTCCGTCCCGGAGATGGAAAGAATGACAAAAAGGAACGGTACAAGCAAAAGAAATTTGTACATGGGAACCGGATCGTAAGTTGTCTAGGAATATTTACTTTAAAATTAGGAGAAAATCCATTGTCGACAAATTTAAGTTGGCACCAAAATCCAACCGCCTGGCCGGTGTCGTCTTTTTCGGGAACCGCAGCAGGATAATCGGGCAACCCGTCAGCAATCATTAAAAACTATATGGAATTACCCTTATTTTCGTTCAGTATATAGCAAGAAGAAGCGGTATTTTCGCCCCACTATAAATTATGTAGCCTATGAAATGGTCATTTGTCATTCAGCAAAAAGTAAAGGCAGCCGTTCTTCTGACCGGAATTATGGTATTGGTTGTGCTGAGCACATTTCTCTCAAGAAGTACGATAAAAGGAATAGATAAGTCGTTTGCGTCCATTTATCAGGACCGGCTTATTCCCGCCGTCGACATGGTTTATTTAAGCGAAAATTTATACACCAAACGGCTTTTAGTTGAAAACTATCTTTTTTCAACGACCACGCCCTTACCGGCAGAAATGGCGTTACAGCTAAAAAAACAAAACCGGTCTATCGATTCACTGATCAGAAATTATGAAAAAACATTCCTGATTGCCGAAGAAGCTAAAAGCCTGCAAACATTTAAAAACCGGCTCAAAGACTATGCTTCCGTAGAAAACGACATCCTGCGGCTGAGTCTGTCCGGAAACAAGGAAGCTGGCAGTGCGCTTTTTAATGAACACGGACTGGTTCTTTTCCAACAGTCGATCAAGTGCCTGAATGATTTAATTAAAATACAATATACTGAAGGTCAGAGTCTTGTTAAGGAATCAAAAAGCGAGTCATCCCAGTTTAATCTGATTTCGCATCTGCAGATTGCCGTTGCTATTGTCATTGGTTTACTGATATTAGGGCTCATTCACAATTCTAAAATTAGTAATCACGAACGACAACCTTTTCATTTAAACTAACGCAATTACATTTTTATATACAAGCAAATAGAAATTTAAACCAGTCCTTCCCGGTTTTATGGCCGATCAAATGCATTCCTGAACGGGCAGGTACTCAATTAAAATTCGCTGCAAACAAATTCTACCCGTTGTGGTTCAGGATAGAGCAAAGGAAATGTATCGCCAGTTAAAATGATCAAATTCGGGTTTTATGTAGGACTGACGGTATTCATGCTGGCCTGTGGAGGAGATCATACGGCTTCCCAAACTCAATCTGCCGATTCAACCAAAACGACTCAAACCGAGAAGTTAAACGTCAATTCCGGTGTCGGAACAAGCCCGGTCAACCAGTTTCAAGTATACACAACCGGTTTTCATTTTTACAATGGACACCGGGCGGGCCAGCTCGAAGTTCACCGCTACTGTTCACCGCTTAGCCAGGATGTAGCCCAATGTATTCTCTTTGACGGCAATGGGAAGAACGCCCGGGCCACGGGCCTGGAATACATCATTTCGGAGCGCCTGTTTAAAACGCTGCCGGAAGATGAAAAAAAGCTCTGGCATAGTTACCGGTACGATGTCAAAAGCGGGGTGCTGGTGGCGCCCGGCCTGGCCCCGGCAACCGAACACAACCTGATGGAAAAACTGGTAACCAGTTATGGAAAAACCTGGCAACTGTGGCACTCCGACCAGGATTCGACCCTGCCTTACGGCGGCCCCGCCCTCATGATGGGCTTTACGAGAGACGGCCAGCTCGATCCAACGCTGTTGCAAAACCGTGACAAACGGCTCAACGTATCATCGGCAAAAACGCGGCAGCTCCGCAGCGACATCCTGGGCCGCCCCCCGGTTTCCGGGGCCGATTCCTGGCAAAACGGCTTCCCTATTCAACTTCCGGCGCTGACGGGACGAAATTACCCGCATCTTCAAAAAGATACCCTCCAGTAAGCATTTTCTTGTTTACTTTGCCGCGTGACTCAGCGTCACAGGCAATCGATTTTTCTCAAACCAACCACTGGGCCTTTGGCATGGCGGATCGTAACTCCGTCCAACAGAATGAATCTTGGCATTGAAATAGGCGGTACAAAACTGCAAGTCGTAGCGGGCGAAGGAACAACCCTTGTAAAACAATATCGATATACAGTCGACAAAGCGCGCGGGGCCGCCGGTATTTTAGCCCACATCGAGGAGGCTATTGGCCAACTTGCTGAACCGGTCCAGGCCGTCGGCGTTGGATTTGGCGGGCCGGTCGACACACAAACCGGCCGGATTGCCACTTCCCACCAGATCGAAGGCTGGTCCGGATTTAGCCTGACCGACTGGCTCCGGCAGCGGACGTCAGCCGACCGAATCCGGGTGGAAAACGACGCTAATGTGGCGGCTCTGGGCGAAGCGCTCTACGGAGCCGGGCGCACATTTCGTCAGGTTTTCTACGTCACCCTGGGCAGTGGCGTTGGGGGCGGAATGGTGATCGACGGTCAAATTTACCACGGAATGCCGCCGGGCGAAACCGAAATTGGCCACATTCGGCTGGACAAATCCGGAAAAACACTCGAGTCGGCCTGTTCTGGCTGGGCAGTCGATAACGAAATTCGGCGGGCCCTTGCGGACCTATCGACGGACTCCATTTTGAAGAAACTGGTCGGTCCGGCCGAAACCGGTGAAGCCCGGTTTCTCCGGGCCGCCTTCGATCAGGGCGATCCGACAGCCCGGCAGATTTTCGAACGGATAGCCGATGATCTGGCTTTTGCGCTGTCACACGTGGTCCATTTGCTGCATCCTGAAGTAATTGTATTAGGGGGTGGTCTGTCGCTGACCGGCGAACCGCTGCGGGCGGCTGTTGAAAAGGCGCTTCCTGCGTATATCATGGGTGCTTTTCAGCCGGGCCCGGCTATTCGGCTGGCCGAATTAGGCGAAAATACCGTCCCCATTGGTGCTTTAAATTTGTAAAATGAGGGGTCGAGCCGGAAAACGCGCGTTTCGGTTTGGTAACTCGCCCAGTCTTCAACTTTTATTTTTTGTATGCAAACGTATTTTGAACAATACCTGGATCATCATCAGGCCGCGATCCGTTCCATTCCGGTCGACCGTGTAGCGCAAATCGTCAAGCTGCTGAAAACCTGCTGGGAGGAAAACCGGCAATTTTTCGTGTTTGGCAACGGCGGCAGTGCCGCCAATGCGTCGCACTTTATCACGGATTTGGGCAAAGGTGCCTCCGATCGGCTCGGCAAGCGGTTTCGTTGCCTGTCGCTGAACGATAATACCGCCTGGATAACGGCACTTGGCAACGATTATTCCTACGATGATGTGTTCGTCGGGCAGCTGCAGAATTACGCCCAACCGGGTGATCTGGTGTTGACGATGAGTGTCAGCGGCAGCTCGCCCAACCTCGTCAAAGCCGTTCAGTGGGCCAACGACCACGAGTTGACGACCGTCGCACTGGTGGGCGGCAAACGCGGAACGCTCGCCGATCTGGCCCACGAAACCATCGTCATCGACTCCCAGCACTACGGCCGCGTGGAAGACGCCCACATGACGATCTGCCACATGCTGTGCTACGCCTTCATGGAAAACAGTATCTAAGTTTGAACGTTATTTCGCAGAGTTAAGCAGAGAAAAAGAGAGGTAAGCGGAGTTTTTCTCTGCTTGACTCTGCGAAACAACTTTTAACTGTATCTGTCATTCCGCCAGGGGTAAGCGGTATTGGAATAGCCGCGTTCTTCCCAGAATCCCAGGCGGTTTCCGGCCATAAACTCAATTCGTTTGATCCATTTGGACCCTTTCCAGGCGTAGAGCTGGGGGGTAATCATCCGGACAGGGCCACCGTGTTCAATCGGAAGCGGCTGGCCATCAACGGTATGAACAAGCAACACGTCGGATTTCAGCGCTTCTTCCAGCGACATATTGGTCGAATACCCATCGAAACCGTAACACATCACGTGCGTGGCCGTTTCTTTGGGCATCACCAGCGCGGCCAGATCCGCAAACCGGACGCCCACCCAGGCCATATCCAGCTTCGACCAGGTCGTCACGCAGTGAAAATCACTCACATCGTTCGTTTGCGGTAAGGCCATAAAATCGGCCCATTTCAGCCGAATCGGGTGTTCAACTTCACCATCGATGGCGAGTTGCCACTTGGTCAATGGGATGTTGGGATGGTGACCCAGGTCGAGAACCGGCCATTTTTTCGTAACCGTCTGACTTTTTGGCACCTGCGGCATCCCGTGGCGATTCGGCGGACCGGATCCCAGCGGTTTGTCGTCGGCCATCGACGGCGTGTTCTGGATAGCTTCCTCAAACCGGCGTTTCAGCTTCATACGGGCGTCGATGATGCGATCGAGTTTGTCGGAATCCGGTGCGGTTTCGTTTGGTTCCATGCGTTTCTGGTTTGAAGAATAACGGCAAGTAAGCCGTTCTGGTTTTATATACGAAAAAAGGGCCGTGAAATTTATCAGGAAGCTTCTGACTGGAAGCCGCAACGGATTCCCCGGTCGTGGTGCACCCGGTTCTTTCCCAATACCGGGGGCAACCAAACGGAATAAACCGGTTTTCAATGCTGATTGTCCACTTTTCGGATGCGGTTTAAAACCGAATGGCCTTCAAAAACGACGATGCGTTTTTCTGCCGGAAATGTCGCCGGCGACCTTGTTGGCATTCCGTCTAATTAAAACAGCCGGTCAGATTCGAAAATCTGACCGGCTGTTTTACTGTACAAAGGTGGACGAGAATTAGTGGGTTAAAGCGGAAAGGCCCGAAGGCTTAGTTCCGCGCCAGAACCACACGGCTTACTTGCGTTTGAATAGCGAATGACTGAGACACTTTCTCTTTGCCGTACGCTACTTCGATTACATATTTACCGTCCGCCAATTGGGAGAAGTCAAACACCCGTCCTAATTGTTCCGTTTTGGTCAACGTGCCGTTGTACAGCTTGTTGTTGGAATCGTCAACGATGGATACGACGATTTTATCATTAACCGGCTGATTGACCGTTACTTTAAATTTCAGATTACCAACTTCACGGATAGAAACCGGAGTTGCTTTCGTTTCGGCTTTCGGGCCATCCAACACACGGGCCTCAGCCGATGAAGGAGCAATGGCTACTAAGGTCGTTGCGGCCAGCATCGCTAAGCCCAACTTTACATTATTATTTACAAAATTCGTTTTCATAATTTTTCTAAGGTTGTATTCAAACTAGGTTGTATTCAGACTTGATATAGTACAATAAACTAATTGCTTACCCTACTGAACCCTTGTCGGCCCCTTTGTTGATACAAATGTATACAACATTGAATACAAGTCAATTACCAAATTATTACGAAATCAAAAGTTGTTTATTATTTGAAGGTAAAACTTAGAAAAGTTCAATAGTTTACGGTTGTTTACTACTAATACTTTAAATAGTGAAATGTTTATTTTCTAAGATAAATACCAGGTTTTATAAAATAGTACAATTCATTCGTCCGGTAATGAAAAAAGCGCCAAACATCACGTTTAGCGCTTTTTTCATTACCGGATTTTAACCCTACAATTTATCGTATTTTATCACCATCAAAGCTAATTCCGGCATTTTTGGTGGTAAAATAAAGGTAGCCCGACTCCAAACTACCGGATTCTTAAAAAACTACCACAATTTTTCCGGGTACATTCCTTCGTCGTGCAACCGTTTGAACGAAGCTTGTACCAGCGGTTTGTCTTCGGGATAGGTCACGCCAAACCATTCGGATCGACTGCGGAATACCTGGCACCGTCCCTGATTCCGCTGAATCAGATTCGTCATAATAGTCGGAATGTAAAACTCGGCTTTGGGCGAGTCAACATGAGCGCGGGCATACGCCGTAAACTGCTCCTGAACCAACGGAAATACCGCCGGTTTGAAACCCCAGAAATTCATCGAAACCGGCGTATCGGGGGCCAGCACCGTTAGCCCCTCCGGTTCTTCAAAAACAATCTGCCCGGCCTGGTCGCCTTCATTCTGGCGGTAGATTTTGGTGCGCTCGATGACGGACGACAGGGTTCCATCCGCATTCAGATCACAAACGCCCCGCGATACCGAACCATAGTCCGACAGCGTATTCCGGACTTCGTAGCCGACCAGCGCGTGAAGATCATCCTCGGTATTGTTCACCAGAAAATCGGCCAGAATCCTGAAAGCTTCCTGACCATAAAAATCATCGGCGTTGATCACGGCAAAGGGCGTATCGGTATGCTCGCTGGCGCAGAGCATCGCGTGGCCCGTTCCCCAGGGCTTCGTCCGGTGAATGACGCCCAGATCTTCCGGCACATAGGAGGTCAGGGACTGAATGGCAAAATCGACGTCAATTTTACCGGCTAATTTGGGCAGAAAAATTTCTTCAAAATCCTTCCGCAATTCTTCACGGATAATGAACACGACTTTGCCAAAACCGGCCCGAATGGCATCATATAACGAATAATCGATGATCGTTTCGCCGTTGGGACCAAAATGATCCAGTTGTTTGATTCCACCGTAGCGGCTACCAATCCCGGCGGCCAAAATCAGAAGTGTGGGTTGCATCAGGTTTACGTCAGTTGAAAGTTTATTCCTCCCGAAAGAAGCTCTGAGAATACGGATTTAGAAGCCCCCGTTCGGGTTGGGGTAATGTGCCGACAAAAATAAGGAAATGCTATTGGGTCTCTATATCGGTTCTCATTTAATGCTCGATAGGCCCCGAATATCCATAAAATCAGTTTATAAGAAAATTATTTCTTCCAATTGTTCAATACTTTTAAAATTTATGGTAACATTGTAAGTAAAACAATAATTAGTAAAACAAGTATTGTAAGTGTATTTCATCGACCGCCATGCCTTTCTATCATACACTGGGTCAGATTCCGCCCAAGCGACACACGCAGTTTGAAAAGCCCCCGGGCCGGGATGGTGCAGCGGGACTGTATTACGAGCAGTTGTTCGGCACCATCGGATTCGAGGGCATGTCGTCGTTGCTTTACCACCTTCACCGGCCCACGATGGTGAAAGCCGTGCTGGAGAGTGTCGATACAACGCCCGTCGTGGCGGTTGAGAAGAATATCCTTTCGCGCAAACTGCTCGGTTTCAACCTCGAACCGAGTCCGGCCGATTTTCTGGAAAGCCGCATTCCTTTACTAATCAATAAGGATTTGATTGTGGGTCTGGCCGCGCCGACGCAGTCGATGACCACTTACTTTTACAAAAATGCCGATGCCGACGAATTGATTTTCGTTCATCGGGGTTCGGGACGGCTCCGCACGTTGCTGGGCACCATCCCGTTTGAATACGGTGATTATCTGATCATTCCGCGCGGCATGATCTACCAGATCGAGTTCGACGAAGGTGTGCAGCCGCGTTTGCTCTATGTAGAGTCCCATTCACCGATTTACACCCCCAAACGATACCGCAACCAGTTTGGTCAGTTGCTCGAACATTCGCCCTTTTGCGAACGCGATATCAAACGTCCGCAAAATCTTGAAACCCACGACGAAACCGGCGATTTTCTGATCAAAATCAAGAAGCAGGGTGCGCTGCATTCCCTGGTGTATGCCACGCATCCGTTCGATGTGGTGGGCTGGGATGGCTACAACTTCCCGTACGGTTTTTCGATTTTTAATTTTGAACCGATAACCGGCCGCGTTCATCAGCCCCCGCCGGTGCATCAGACGTTTCAAACCGACGCATTTGTGGTGTGCTCGTTCTGTCCGCGGCTCTACGATTACCATCCGAAAGCCATTCCGGCACCGTATAACCACTCCAACATCGATTCTGACGAAGTGATTTATTACGTAGACGGCGATTTTATGAGCCGCAACGACATCGCGCCGGGCCACATCACACTGCATCCGGGCGGTATTCCGCACGGGCCGCATCCCGGCGCGATGGAGCGAAGCATTGGCAAAAAGGAAACGCAGGAATACGCCGTGATGGTCGACACCTTCCGCCCGCTCATGCTGACAGACGCGGCCCTTCGGCTGGACGATGGGAAATATTACAAGTCCTGGATTGACTAACTTCATCAACACATGGAAACGCTGGAATTAACACAATCAAAACCAGTTGCTGACCCCGCAACCGACTTTCTGCCGCTCAACGGCACGGATTATATTGAATTATACGTGGCCAATGCGCTCCAGTCGGCGCATTATTTCCAGACGGCTTTTGGCTTTCAGCCGCTGGCCCACGCCGGGCTCGAAACTGGCTGGCGGGATCGGGAATCGTACGTGGTGGTTCAGGGAAAAATCCGGCTGGTGCTCACCTCGCCCCTCCACGGCGGGACCGAAATAGGCCAACACATTGATAAACACGGCGATGGCGTTCGGGTGGTGGCCCTGTGGGTCGACGACGCGACGAAAGCCTACGAAGAAACCACCCGCCGGGGGGCCATCCCGTTTATGGACCCCACGCGCGAGGAGGATGCGGACGGTTTTGTGGTTCGGTCGGGCATTCATACCTACGGCGACACGGTGCATGTTTTTGTGGAACGAAGCCAATATACCGGTATTTTTCTGCCCGGTTACAAAACCTGGGAACCGGAACATCATCCCGACGATGTGGGACTGAAGTACGTCGATCACATGGTCGGCAATGTGGGCTGGAACGAGATGAACACCTGGGTTAATTTCTATGCCAACGTGATGGGATTCAACCAGTTGGTTTCGTTTGACGACAAAGACATTTCAACCGATTACACCGCCCTCATGAGTAAGGTGATGAGCAACGGCAACGGGCGCATCAAATTCCCGATCAATGAACCCGCCGAAGGCAGGAAGAAGTCGCAGGTGGAAGAATACCTCGATTTCTACGGCGGACCCGGTATTCAGCACATTGCCGTGGCGACGGACGACATCGTGCAGACCGTCACGGATTTACGCAACCGGAGTGTCGAATTCCTGAAAGTTCCGGCGGTTTATTACGATGATCTGCTCGACCGGGTGGGTCATATCGATGAAGAAATGAACGCCTTGCGGTCGCTCGGCATCCTGGTCGACCGCGACGACGAAGGGTATCTGCTTCAGATTTTCACAAAACCGGTGGGTCCGCGAC
The DNA here is from genome assembly GCF_003858645.1 of Larkinella knui. Lineage (GTDB taxonomy): Bacteria > Bacteroidota > Bacteroidia > Cytophagales > Spirosomataceae > Larkinella > Larkinella knui. The sequence goes on from NZ_RQJP01000002.1 coordinate 689,757, forward strand.
CGACCTTGTTTTTCGAAATCATCCAGCGAAAAGGCGCCAGATCATTCGGAAAAGGCAATTTCAAAGCCCTCTTCGAAGCCATCGAGCACGAGCAGGAATTGCGGGGAACGCTTTAACAATTGTGAATGAGTGAATGAGCGATTGAGTGAATAGCTCCGCCATTTCCTGCTCCCTGCGAAGCTATTCGCTCAATCGCTCATTCACTCAATGAAAAATGATCCAGGCATACGACACCTATACCGCTGACGACCAGGTCGTTTGGCGGTTGCTCTTTGAACGGCAGATGGCTTTGCTGCCGGGAAAAGCCAGTCAGGATTACCTCGACGGAATCGATAAAGTCGGTTTTGTGGCCGACCACATTCCGGATTTTGAACGTGAACTGAATCCGCGCCTGCAGCAACTCACCAACTGGCGGGTTTCGGCGGTGCCGGGTTTGATCTCCAACCGCGAATTTTTCGAGTTGATGTCGGCCCGCAACTTCCCGGCAACCACCTGGTTACGTCGGCGGGAGCAACTGGATTATCTCCAGGAGCCGGATATGTTTCACGACACGTTCGGACATGTGCCAATGTTGTCGAACCAGGCTTTCTGCGATTTTCTGGCGGCTCTGAGCCGCATTGCGCTGGCGCACGTCGATCACCCGGAAGCGATCGACATGATTTCGCGGCTGTACTGGTACACGGTGGAGTTCGGGCTGATTCGGGAATCGGGCGGGGCGGGCCACGATCGGTCGGGCCACGAAAGGTCGGGCCACGATCAGTTGCGGATTTACGGCGGGGGCATACTGTCTTCGACGGGCGAAACCACGTACAGCTTACAGGACCCGCGTCCCAGCCGCATTCCGTATGACGTCGGAAAATTGCTGCAAACGCCGTACGTGATTGACCGGTTTCAGGACCGGTATTTTGTGATCGAATCGTATGAGCAGTTGTACCAATCCATTCCGGAAATCGAGGAGAAACTGGAAGAATTGTTAGTCAGTTAGTTTGGCGTAATTTTGTGGTTGAATTTCGAAACCGGATGAACAGGGCTGTCTGATCCGGTTCAGGAAAAAACGCTAACAGAAACTGACGAATGACGCATCCTTCCGATCACCGGGCTTATTTTTTTAAGATTGACACCACCATTAAAAAGATTCGGAATGCGCTCCAGAAGCAGTTCAACGAAACCGGTTTTGATCTGACGGTCGATCAATGGGTGCTCATCGATCACCTCCATCGCAACCCCGGAATCAGCCAGAATGTGCTGGCCGATCTGACCACGAAAGACGCGCCGACCGTCACCCGGATGATCGATCTGCTTTGCAAAAAAGGCCTGACCGAACGGCGAATGGCGGAAGACGACCGCCGGAAATTCCTGATTTTTCTGACGTCCGAAGGCCAGACCAAATACGATGAGGTGCTGCCCACGGTGGTCGACATCCGGCGCAAAGGCTGGGGCGACCTCAGCGAAGACGATTACCAGCATTTTGTCCGAATCATGGATTCGATTTACAATAACATCAGTGAATGACCCTTCCCTACGGTATTTTCAGCACCGGCGATTCCGCCCCCCGCGTGGGCGTACGGCTTGACAACCAGATTCTTGACCTGGACATGGTGGGTCGTCTGGGATTTTTCGATGATCTGGCTTTCAACCGGGCGGTATTTCAAAAACCGGTCCTGAATGAGTTTATGGAATTGGGCAAACCCGTTTGCCGGGCGGTTCGTCAGCGCCTGATCGACTTGCTGACCGATCCGGAAAAACCGCTCGAAGCCTTTGCCAACTTCGTGTTGATCGATGCCAAAGCTACAACGCTCCACCTGCCGATTCGCATCGGCGATTATACGGATTTCTACGCCAGCGAGGAGCACGCCAGCCATGTGGGCCGGATGTTCCGCCCGCAAGCCGAGCCGCTGCTGCCCAACTGGAAGCACTTGCCGGTGGCTTACCACGGCCGGGCGTCGTCCATTGTCGTTTCGGACACCCCGATTAAACGGCCAAATGGGCAATTTTTAGGGCCGGATCAACAGCCGGTTTTCGGACCATCCAATGCGCTGGATTTTGAACTCGAACTGGGTATTGTGATTGGAAAATCGTCCGGATTAGGCGAACCGGTTTCGGTCAGTGAAGCGGAAGACCACGTATTCGGTTTTGTGTTGTTCAACGACTGGTCGGCGCGCGACATCCAGCGTTGGGAATACCAGCCGTTGGGGCCTTTTCTGGGCAAAAACTTTGCCTCCTCCGTTTCGCCCTGGGTGGTCCCGCTCGAAGCCCTCGACGCCTTTCGGATCGACAGCCCCCCACAGCAACCAACGCCCCTTCCCTATTTGCAATCGACCGGAAAAAATCACTTTGACATTCACCTGGAGGTGGTTTTACAAACGCCCGATCGGCCTGATGACGTGGTAATTTCCCGAACGAATGCGCGGCATCTCTACTGGAATGTGGCCCAACTGATTGCGCACCATACGGTCAATGGCTGCAACCTGAACGTCGGTGATTTGCTGGCTACCGGCACCATTTCCGGCTCCGCGCCCGACAGCTACGGCTCTTTGCTCGAACTAAGCTGGAACGGCACCCGCCCGATACATTTGCCCGACGGCTCGACCCGGACGTTTCTGCAAGACGGTGATACGGTTATTCTGCGCGGTTGGGCGGGCGAAAAAGAAGTCGACTTTGGCGAAGTCCGCGGAATCATAACGGCCTGAAAGTCCTTGCCAACGCGTTCAGCTCCATTCCCGGTTTTTCGCCAAAACCAGAAAATCACTTTTGCTATCATTTACGGGTAAAATACAGCTTTGCAGGGAGTCGTTAACGCTTAAAGGCGGTTTTCTAGCATTAAACAATTATAATCGGCGCGATTATTGCACTTTTTATGGACAAACTATACTTTTGTTTAACTAAACCCGACCATGACACAAGCCGTAGAAACCTTCTTAGCCGACTACAAGCCGGAAGTCCGCGACCTGACCCTGAAGGTCAGGGAGCTGGTACGAAGCATCCTGCCCGAAGCGCATGAGTCTGTGCATACCGGTTACAAAACCATCACCTACGGAACCGGCCCCCGCATGTCCGACGAAATCTGTTACATTGCCCCGCTCACGTCGAGCGTCAATCTGGGCTTTCTTTACGGAACCAAGTTGCCCGATCCCAACGGTTTATTGAAAGGAACCGGCAAACTCCTGCGGCACATCAAATTCGCATCGCCGGAAGAAGTTACCACACCAGGCATTACGGATTTGCTGGAAATTGCCAAAAATCACGGGGAATTTTAGCCTTGCCAGCAATAACGTCTATCCAGGGATGAATTTTAACGCTAAAAGTGTCGGGTCAGCAGATTTCAAACGCTTCTGGCTGGGATTCATCCTTGGATAATGTCATGCTGCTTCGCTATTTCTTCACGCCCATCCGAGCCAGGTAAGCCGCCATGGGTTCCAGGTCCATCTGCTTGCGTCGTTGATCCAGATTAGCCTCATCTTCAATAGGATACACATCTTTCTGACCCTGGTTGTTGATGTGGATCTGGGTTCCGTAAATCTGCTTTTCTTTCTTCTGAACCTTCACCTGGTCAGTTAAAAAAGCGACACCGGCTTTGTCCAGTTCACCTTTTTGGGCAGCTTCCGTGACCATTGGCAAGTATTTTTCGTGAACCGCCCGATCAACGCTGTGCTGAATGATCAGAAACGCGACCTGATCCAGCGGCTGGCCAACCACACTTTTGCCGGGATAACCGCCCACCTGCGCGATGATTTTTTCAACTTCGGCCAGGTGTTCTTTGTCCATGTCCTTGATTTTTTGCCGGGCATCCTGCGCTTCTTTCGCGCCCCAGCCGTATTGCCGCTCAATGGCGTCATAGGCCGCCCGTTCTTTCTGGTCTTTTTCGTAAATCTGCGTCAGCCGCTTGCGAACGTCGGCCGTATTGGCGGCACTTTTGGTGGCTTGTGCCCATAAACCGGTGTTGATCAGACACAGAATAATCAGAGAAAGAAATTTTGTTTTCATGATTGTGAATCAGTAGCTTAGTAACATGTGATTTGATAAAAACCGCTTTTCGGCCTGCAAGGTTTAATTTTTTCGTACCCACGGCCCGCCGGGCGGCCCCGTTGAGTCCGTGGGTACTTAAAAGCCCACCGATGTATTGTCCGCCCGCGGATCCGATGCACCTTCGAGTGTGCCGTCGGGCCGGAGCAAAATGCAATCCATCCGCCCCAGCGAATTGGTCAGTTGTTCGAGCTTGTAGCCACGCGATTGCAGTTTCTGGATGGTTTCGTCCGAAAAAGCCCCGTTTTCAAAGAGGGTATTGTCGGGCAACCACTGGTGGTGGAACTTCAGCGCGTTCACCGACTGCTGCATCGTCATGCCGTGTTCCAGCACATTCAGAATCGTTTGGTAGACGGACGTAATAATGGTCGAACCGCCCGGCGTTCCCACCACCATGTACAATTTACCGGCCTGCTCCACGATCGTTGGCGTCATCGACGACAGCATCCGTTTGCCGGGCGCAATCGCATTGGCCTGATTCCCAATCAGTCCGAACATGTTCGGCACGCCCGGTTTTACGCTAAAATCGTCCATTTCGTTGTTCATCAGAAACCCGGCTCCACCCACCACCACGCGACTGCCGTAGCCGCCGTTGAGCGTGGTTGTGATCGCAACCGCATTGCCTTCCTGATCGACCACGGAAAAATGGGTGGTTTCCAGACTTTCGTAACCCGGCAAGGTGCCGCCTTTGATGGCCCGGCTGTCGGTGGCTTTGGCAAACGTAAAATCCGACCAGCGGGTTTTCAGGTAGTCTTTGTCGATGAGCTGATTGACCGGCACTTTCACAAAATCCGGATCGCCCAGAAACTTGGCCCGGTCGGCATACACCCGGCGTTCGGCTTCAATCATCACCTGCACCGTCGAATCGCTGTTCCAGCCCCACCGGCGCAGCGGATACGGTTCGACCAGCCGCAATAGCTGCAACAACGCCACGCCCCCGCTGGAAGTCGGCGGCATGGTAATGATTTTGTAGTTTCGGAAGGTGCCCACCAGCGGATCACGCCAGACAGCCTGGTAATTTTTCAAATCGTTTTCCGTGATAATACCGCCCCCGCGCTGCATTTCGGCTACCAGCAACCGGGCGGTTTCGCCTTCGTAAAAACCGGCCCGGCCCTGTTGCTGAATCCGGCGCAGCGTTTGACCTAAATCCTTCTGAATCAGCAACTCACCGGTTTTCCAGTCGGTCGTATCGGCCTTCATGAAATACCGTTTCTCCGGATTCACCTGCAAAAAGGATTTTTTGGTGCGGTTTAGTCCCAGGGCTTCGCGCTCGGTCAGGGCCACGCCTTTTTCGGCCAGATCAATAGCCGGTTGCAAAACCTGCGCCCACGTCAATTTGCCAAACCGCCGGTGGGCTTCCGCCATTCCGGCGACCGAACCCGGCACCCCGCTGGCCAGATGCCCGGTAATACTAAGGCGGGGAATGACGTTTTGCGCCGAATCCAGGTACATGTCTTTGTCAGCCTTTTCGGGCGCTTTCTCCCGGTAATCGAGGGTGAAAGCCTGCCCGGTTTTATCCCGGAACACCATAAAACCGCCCCCGCCGATATTGCCCGCGCCGGGATAAACAACCGCCAGCGCAAACTGAACGGCCACGGCCGCATCCACCGCATTGCCACCTGCTTTCAAAATAGCCACACCCACCTGCGACGCTTCCGGATGCGCCGACGCTACCATTCCGTTTTTGCCCGTAACCGCCTGCCGATCCGAATAATAAGGCCCGGATTTACGCGCAACGGCCGTTTTTTTTTCGTTATCGTACTGATAAACACCCGTACTCTGCCGAACGCCCGGCTTCTGCTGACCCGTTCGGCAGGCCCTCAGCAGAACGAAAGTCAGGATAATTGCATTATTGAAAGATAGACTTAACTTTTTCATAATTCAGGCAGTCGTAAACCACTAATCTACAAAAAGTAACCAAACATCCGCCGAAACTACCTTCGCTTTCAAATCGTTTGGTAGATTCACTTGGGTCTGATACCTTTAATCCACTATAAACCGGTCAATCCCTTGAAATTCCTCCGCCAGACTTACGAAAGCTTCCGGTTCGCGTGGCAGGCCCTGCGCTCGAACCTCCTCCGAACAACGCTCTCGCTGCTGGGCGTGACCATCGGTATTTTTGCCATCATTGCGGTTTTCACCATTGTCGACTCGCTGGAACGGAATATCAAGGAAAGCCTGTCCGGTATTGGCGACAAAGTTTTATACGTCCAGAAATGGCCCTGGGTGTTTGACGGCAATTTTCAGTGGTGGAAGTATTTTCAACGCCCTGAACCTTCACTCAGTGAATTTAAATTTTTATCCGAGCGATTAGAAACCGCTCAGGCCGTCGTTGCCATGGATTTTAAGGGGCAGGTTACGGTCAAAAACGGCAATAACAGCATCGATGCCTTGATTCAGGGCACGACCATGGACTATAATAAGATTTCGGATGTGCCCGTGGAGCAGGGACGGTATTTTTCTCAACAGGAAATCGATGCCGCCCGCAATGTTTCCATTGTCGGTGCCGATATTGCCGAAACCCTGTTTCCGGGTCAGAATCCGGTGGGCCGGGAGTTTAAGCTCAATGGGTTAAAATACGTCGTCATTGGCGTGCAGGAGCGGAAAGGCGAGAGCTTGCTCAATTTTGGCGGCAATCCCGACAATAAATGCCTGATTCCAATCGGCGCCTTCGCCAAAATGTACCATTCGGTTTATCCCAGCATCGATATTGCCGTGAAAGGCTTCGACCAGGACGAAGGTCTGCTCGAACTGGAAAGCGAAATCCGGGGGCTGATGCGCGCCCGACGGGGCTTGAAACCGTTGCAGGAAGATAATTTTGCCCTCAATCGCCCCGATGCAGCCGCCAAAGCCATTTCCGGGCTTTTTGCCGTTCTGACGGTGGCCGGTTGGGTAATTGGTAGTTTCTCGATTCTGGTAGGAGGATTCGGCATCGCCAACATCATGTTTGTGTCGGTAAAAGAGCGTACGAATCTGATCGGTATTCAGAAATCGCTGGGGGCTAAAAATTACGTAATTTTGTTTCAGTTTCTGTTCGAAGCCGTTTTTTTAAGTTTAATTGGCGGTGGCGTCGGCATCTTACTCGTTTATTTGTTGTCATTCATAAAGCTGGGTAGTCTGGTGATTATTCTGTCGCCGGCCAATATTCTGTTGGGATTGGGCGTATCGAGCATTATCGGGACCGTTTCCGGTATTCTTCCGGCGCTGGTGGCGGCCCGGATGGACCCGGTCATTGCCATCCGTTCAAAATAAACCGGATTGTAATTCCACTCCGTAACGTATTCATTTGCCTGTCAAACAAAACCATTCCGTATTCATGAGACGCTTTCTAATCCCTATTGTCTTTCTGCTGTTTGTATTCGGTATATTTTATTACCTGACCGCCTGGAGTTACAGTGATGGCGAACGGGCCGGAACCATCTCCAAATACAGCCGCCGGGGGTATGTTTTTAAAACGTGGGAAGGAGTGCTGAATGTGGGCGGTTTTTCGGGCGAAACGGGTTCTTTGACTCCGCAATATTTTGATTTTTCGGTGAAAGATGACTCCGTGGCCCAACAGATCAACCAGGCCGTCAAAACCGGTCAGCGGGTGACGCTGCATTATGAGGAAAAGCTGGTAAAACTGCCCTGGAATGGAGAAACCAAATACTTTGTTACGGGCGTCGAAATTGTTGATCCTCAGTACCGGTACGGTGTCCCGGGCCAACCCGTTTATCCGAACCAACCTGCTCCGCAAACACCGCCGGCGCAACAATCGCTGCCTGCGCCGGTTGATACCTTGCGCGGTGACACGCTGTAGAACAAATCCCGGACTCATGTCTGTGAGCACGGTGCAATGACCTATACATTACGGACTCAAGTCCGCCGGTACCTATGTTGAAAACCATCAGTCTCAACCGCCTATTTTCGGACGAATTACTGGACCGCTACCGGCAGCAGGGCGACGCGTCGGCGGATGCGGTTATTGCGTCGGTGGCCGCCGAAGGCAATCGGGCAGGCGTCGGTGCGCTGATGCGCTGGCTGGGCACGGCTACGGAGCTGGACGATTCTGACCAACACCCGGCTGTTCAGCAGTTTATGAACGCCCATGCGCATCTTCCCGACTGGGCCGACCATCGCCGGATGGAGATCGCCATGCGGTTTTTTCAAAAAAATAAGGTGGCGGTGGGTTTAACGCTGGGCTGCTATTCCTTACCGTACTGCTACGCCGGTGCGGATGGTGCCCGGGTGCTGTGGATCTCCCAACGCATTCATAACGACACCCGAAAGCGGTTGGAAGAAACCGGCGAATGGGTATTTGGGGTGATGAAAAGAAGGGATTGGGAAAGTGGAAAAGCCATTCGCCGAACCCTGAAAATCCGTTTGTTACATGCCTCCATCCGCTGGTTTACGCTCCACGGCGGGCAGTGGGATCTGGCCTGGGGGTATCCGATCAACCAGGAAGATATGGCCGCTACCAACCTGGCCTTTTCCTACATTGTGGTGCGGGGGCTGCGAAAAGCCGGTATTTCGATGACCGAAGAAGAGGAAGAGGCTTACCTGCACCAGATCAACGTAGCCGGTTCTTTACTGGGCGTGTCGGAAGCCTTGTTACCCCGCAATCTTCGCGAAGCCTTCCACCTTGAACGTACGATTGCCCGGCGCCAGTTTCGGATGTCAGAACAAGGGAAAAGTTTGACCCACTCACTGCTTCAAGCCCTCGAAAATCTGGCTCCACCGGCCTTGCGGAACCTCCCGGCGGCCCAAATGCGTTACTTCCTTGGTGACGAACTGGCCAATTTGCTGGGGATTCCCGCCGTCCCGCTGGAGAAACGGCTGGTTGGACTGGCTACTTCGCTGCCTATTTTTCCAAAATTATTGAATTCCAGCCTCTGATAAACCCTGATTCTCTCTGATAATCTCTGAGTAACCAGTTGTGAATCAGAGCTTATCAGAAACTTTAGAGTTTATCCGAGTTTATAATGACCATCTTACAACAGGAGCCGATTGCGGCCCTGGCCACCGCGCCGGGCATTGGAGCCATTGCCGTTATTCGGGTGTCGGGCAACAACGCCATCGATCTGACGAGCCGGATTTTTCGCGGCAAAGATCTGAATCAGCAACCCTCCCACACCGTTCATTTCGGCACCATTCGGGATCAGGAAAACGCCATCATCGATGAGGTGCTGGTTTCTCTATTCCGCAGTCCGGCTTCGTTCACCAGAGAAGATGTGGTTGAAATTTCCTGCCACGGCTCGGAGTATGTGATCCGGCAAATTCTGCGGTTATTGCTCAAAGAAGGTGTTCGGATGGCGCAACCGGGCGAGTTTACGCAGCGGGCTTTTCTGAACGGCCAGTTCGATCTGGTGCAGGCCGAAGCCGTCGCCGACCTCATTGCCGCCGATTCCGAAGCTACCCACCGGGCCGCCCTGACGCAACTTCGGGGCGGTTTTTCCAAACAACTCAAAACCCTTCGGCAGCAACTGATCGAGTTTGCAGCCCTGATTGAGCTGGAACTGGATTTTGGCGAGGAGGACGTGGAGTTTGCCAAACGCGACGATCTGCGGAAACTCGTGTTCGCCATCCAGCGCGTATTACGGCCATTAATCGAATCGTTTTCGGTCGGCAATGCCATCAAGAATGGTGTCGCAACGGTTATTGCGGGCAAACCCAATGCCGGCAAATCGACCTTGCTGAATGCGTTGCTGAACGAAGAGAAAGCCATTGTTTCGGATATTCCCGGTACCACCCGCGATGTAATCGAGGACGAATTATTCATTGACGGGATTCGTTTCCGGCTCATCGATACGGCCGGGCTCCGCCAAGCCACCGACACCATCGAAGCCATCGGTGTGGAGCGTACCCGGCAGCAGCTCGACAAAGCCGCTATCATTATTTACCTCTTCGATGTGGCCGAAACCGCGGTAGCGGAAATAACCGAAGTTGAAACGGAACTGAAGCAACGGAATGTACCTTACCTACTGGTTGCCAATAAGATGGACAAATTATCCAGCGATGAAATTGACCAGTGGCGGCTCGATTTTGGAAAAGAACTCGTTCCCATTCAGGCCAATACGGGCAAAAATCTCGACGAAATGACCCGGCGCATGACCGGTTTTGTGAAAACCAACGCGATTCCGGGCAGCACGGTGGTTACAAATTTACGTCACTACCAACACCTGACCCAAACCGATGCCGCACTCGTCCGCGTCCTCGACGGCATTGACGACGGCACCACCCAGGACTGGATCGCCCTCGAACTCCGCGACGCGCTCCATCATCTGGGCGAATTGACGGGCGAGATCACCAACGATGATCTGCTGGCGACGATTTTCAGCAAGTTTTGTATTGGAAAGTAACTTCACGTAGCAAAGATATTATATATCTTTTCTAATCCTCAGTAAACCCCTATCAATAGGCCATTTATAGCTTAAACATTGCAACTTTTCTGAGTAATACCGATTGGTTATTCAGTGGTAATTTGTACCTTAGTTGTACCTTAATGACGGGCTAATAGTAAATGCTCGTTTTTTTGGCGAATTAATGGCACATATTGACACACCAAATAATTTACTGGCACAATCTGGCAATTACTGACTATGAGTTCTAATCTCCGTATTATTCGTATTTGTGAACAGTGTGGTATTGAGTTTGAGGCCCGTAAAACTACGTCCAAAACGTGCAGTGATGATTGCGCCAAACGAGCATACAAAGCCCGTAAACGCGCTGAAAAGGTAGAGGGAAGCAATAAACAGGTTGAGCGAATTAAAGCGAAACCCATTGAAGACCTGAAAGCTCAGGTGTATTTAACCGTCGACGAAACAGCCCGTCTGATACGCATAAGTCGCCGAACCTTATACCGTATGAATGAGCGGGGTGAATTACGATTTGTCAAACTCGGCCGCCGGACCGTCATTCCCCGGTTAGATATTGATCGCTTATTCGAACAACCCAAATCGGTTTCAAGACCTATGACAGTTGTAATCCAACTCTCTGATTGTTACACTATGAAAGAAGTGATTCAGAAATATGGAATATCCGAAAAAGCGCTGCACAATTTGATCAGGAGAAACGAAATACCAAAGCAGTACAATGGGATTTATGCTTATGTGCCCAAATTCCGAATCGACCAACTTCTTTCTCCAACCGTTACCCCATCATGATCAAGGTCAAACTCCGTAAGAAACCGATTTCGGATGGGCGCTCAAGTCTGTACCTTGATTTTTATCCAGCAATCCCTCATCCGGACACTGGTAAACCAACCCGGCGGGAATTTCTGGGGCTATACATATTCAATAAGCCCAAAACAATTGTTGATAAAGATCAGAACAAGGAGACAATTGGATTAGCCGAGAATATCCGGGCAAAACGCCAGCTCGACGTCCAACTCAGCGCTTATGGCTTTTTATCCGACCGTCAGCGAAAAACGTGTTTTGTAGCTTATTTCAAACAGCAGACCTCCAAACGCAAAGGTAGTAACCAGGATAACTGGACGAGTGCCCAGGCATACCTGGAAGAGTTCACGGGTGGCACGATTAAAATGTCCGAGCTAACAGTAAAGAAATGCACTGAGTTTCGGGAATACCTGTTGTCGGCACCTAACCGGCGCAACGGCGATCTGCTGGCCATTAATTCGGCCCTCTCCTATTTCAACAAGTTTAAGTCCGCTCTGAAGGATGCTTTCAGTGATGGGTTGCTACCCATCGACTTGAACGCAAAAGTAGGATCGATTAAACCGGAAGAAACAAGTCGGGAGTTTCTTACACTGGAGGAGTTGCAGGCCGTAGCCAATACAGAGTGTTCAATGCCGGTGATGAAAGTAGCTGCATTGTTTTCGGCCCTGACCGGGCTTCGGTTTTCGGATATTGAAAACCTCACCTGGGGTGAAGTCCGGGACACGGCCGCGGGCGTTTATAGTATCCAGTTCCGGCAACAAAAGACTCAGGGTGTCGAGTTTTTGCCGATTCCTGAGCAGGCTTACGAATTGTTGGGTCCGCGTGGTGAACCAGATAGCCGGGTGTTTCCGGACCTCTCCTATTCTGCCTACCACAACCAGATTTTAAAGCAATGGATTAAAGCCGCCGGAATTACGAAAGATATCACATTCCACTGCTTTAGGCATACCTATGCCACCATACAACTGACAATGGGGACCGATATTTATACGGTTTCCAAAATGCTGGGTCACCGTGGACTGAAGACAACTCAGATTTACGCTAAAATCGTTGATCAGAAAAAGCAGGAGGCTACAAATAGGATAAAAATTATCATTAAAAATTAAGCATATTAGATATGGAAAATCGGGACAGATGGCCGCTGCATATCCTTATTGAAATGAAAAAATCAGGGGTAAAATTGAATGAATACGAAGAAGAGTTTCTTAATATAATTTTTGAAATAAGAGACACCAATCCTAAGACTAAAAATAATCCGGAAGTAAATCAAAATAAAAATTATCCGATAACTCAAAAAGCTTTAGAGAATTTCATTGAAAAACTAATCGGGGCAAATCACTATAAGCCACTTGCTAAAGAAGTTTATGAAAATGAAAAAGAATTTTACTTTAAAGAGTTTGGCTTAGGCGTGTCTTTTGAAGAGTTTTGGAGTTGGGTTAAACATTTTCATAGTAATCATTCCTTAGAGTGGATAAAAAACAATTTGACTTATGAAATCTTAGTTTCAGATTTTAATAAATCTTATGCTAAAAGTCGAATCGTAAGAAAGATTATACAAGGTGGACACTACAATTTAAAAGTAAATGAATCTCAAGGAGATAATTCTATAAATTCCGATTTTAATAGTTCGATAAAAGTAAATAAGTTTAATGGTATGTCATTGGACGAAGTAGAGAAATGGTTCATGAAATTATCGACTAACACTAGTAATAATGGGCGACTATTTCTTTCTGTAAACGATTTGAAATTATTCATTGACAGAGCATTTTTAAAAAAAACTGGAGTTAAAAAACTAACCCTTAATTTTGGACCAAAGGAAAAGTTATTTGTTTGGAAGTTGTTCTACCAATATTATCTAAACTGTATTTGTATTGAAACTGGTGTTGAACGTGGTACGCAATGCCGTGATAAATATATAAGACTACTTACGGACAACTTTACAAACTTTACTTTCGATGAAGTAAAGGCAAATTTCGCGAAATCGAACAGTATTGTAGGAGAGTGGAACTGACTAAAATAGCCTATTGTCTTACATATCTTACTTTTGTTTTTACCTAAGTTACTAATTTCGGCAGACCTCCTGATAAAGCAATAGTATTGCTGACAAGTTTCACACAAAGAACTGTCAGTAATGAAACAACCCCCGATTACATTCGATCAGCTTCCCGCCTATGTTTATCAGTTAGGCCGCAAGTTCGATGATTTAATGGCATTTTTACGGTTTCAGGCACCGCCTGCTCCTGAGCGTTTTTTCACAATTGAAGAACTCAGTAATTACCTGCCTGGTAAGCCTGCTGTGACAACATTGTACGGTAAAGTACAAAGACGTCAAATACCTTTTTCTCGCAAAGGCAAACGCCTTGTTTTCCGTCAGGCAGACATTGACCAATGGTTGATCGACGGCCATTCTAATCTCAGTGCAGAGCTAGCAGATCATTACATTCAATCAAAGGAGCGCAAAGGAGGGCGTAAACAGGTAGTATGAGCTCTCAATTGACATTCTCACAAGATGAAAGTGTCCGACTTTTAAAGACACTTTCCGAAATAAAAGCTGACACAGTCAACCATCCGATATTGGAAGAGGTTTTTCAAAAATTGGAAACCTTTATAAATGCCAACAAGCCGGTATCTACTTCCAATCCGGCAAAAACTCTCCCTTCAATCTCTATTTACCTAAACGAAGACGATAAAGTGCCGGAAAAAGCGTTTCCCGGAGTCCACCTGTTATGGTTGTTTCGACATTCCTCAAAGTGGGCTAATTACGTTATAACCTGGGGATTGGATATGGCTGGGTTGCCTTCAGGATTCGTAGCATTACCATTTCTGTATGGAGATGTGGATGAAGTTTTAAAGGATGAAAATTCCTATACCGCAATCCGGCAGGAATCGCAGTTTGTACTGATCATCCGTACGTCTGGAATTCGTGATGAAGATCATTACAGAATTACCTACGACCGGATTTCTGAATACTACCGGCAACGTTACATACTTGTTCCGGCGCTTGATGCCAGTGATATCAACACCCGCCTTCGTGTAGGACACGATCCTATGATCAAGCAGGATTTTACCCGGCCTATTGTTCCAATAGAAGAAATGAGGTTTTCAGTTGATCCAGTGATTCAGAACAATGAATTACCCGATGAAGCCCTGATTCTCAAAGTAGTTAAGTTGATTCAGCAGTGCAAAAGTCAGCGAAAAATTGCTCAGGAACTTGGCGTTCCGCAGGCTAGAATTAGCCGTCTAATTGCAAAAAACAAAGAGTGAATCACAGCTGCGTATAAAGGTGTTCGTTAGGCAAAAATATTCAAATAATGGCGATACAAACACCATCAGCACGAACAGTTTCTGTGTACCTCTTTGATGTTAAAAAGGTGATTTTAGCCATAAGCGGTACAATCTGGGCTATCGATTCTGTCGAGTTTGGGACTGTTATTAGAGCCAGTATTAGGAAGGTTAATTTCAGTATCATTATTCCGCGACCTGGTGAAAGGGGGGATTATATCCTGATTGAAAAAAACAGCCACATTGTCAAAAGCATTGATGGGCTTATTGCCTGGCTTCATACGCTAATTGAAAGCTAACAGTTAAACCCACATCATTGCTAAAAAATAAAGACCCTTCTGGAAGTGAATTGGGGCTGATTCTGTACAACCAGCAAACTAAATCGGGGTAACTCTGAAAATCAGCATGAGAAATCAACTCAGATAGCCAACCACTTACAATTTTTAAAATAATGAAAAGTTTAGTGACTGACATCCGCGTTCTCCGTGGCAGGCGTAAGGCGCCTTCCTCTACCGTATTAGAGTTGGTAGTCAACGAAAGCGACACCTGTATAATCCCAGATAAAAGGCTATTTGGGAAGTCTAAGTGGAATAGACCATTGGTTGGTACACCTATCCTAGTGTATACCGAGAGTGAACCAGAGATTTTGGAAGCTGAGCGATTTATACGTCAAATGCAAACCAAAAATCCGGCATTAGCGGAATTGATCAGTGCACTTGACCTTATACCAGCAGGCTGCAATGAAGCTAAATTATTTACGCAATACCGGGATACAGCAGACAAGTTATTAAAACCCAGTATGATGTATACCAAAGAAGAAATCATTTCGCTGCTGTTGACAAGAACCAAAGATCGAACGCGGGCAGAAAATGGGTTCGATTTAATGCTTCAGGCCAAGGGTATACAACCAACCTTAAACCCAGACCTTTTTTACCTGGGATCATCCACTCCATTCTAGTCGTTGAGCGATGGCAAATGAAATAGTTGAAATAGCAGTACAATACCTACATGCCGGTTTGCAAGCAGTTCCGTCGTTGGTAGATAAACGGCCTGTTGGGGGGTGGAAAGCTCATCAACAGACTTTGATGGACGAGGCAACCCTGCGGAAAATGTTTGAACCCCCGGCGTCGGTCAATGTCGGAATTATCTGCGGCAACGTATCGGGCGGTCTGGAGGTAATTGACGTCGATTGCAAGTACGACTTGACTGGAAAACTGATGCAGGATTTGATGAGTAGTATTGAAGGAGCACTACCCACTATTGCCGCTAAACTGGTTATGGTCAAAACTCCCAGTGGTGGTTATCACCTTTATTACCGGTGCTCACAGATTGAAGGTAATAAGAAATTGGCCCAGCGGCTACCCGTTGAATCAGAGACTAAAGAAAAACGGCTGGTGCTGATCGAAACGCGTGGAGAAGGTGGTTTCATCGTCGCCCCGCCATCGACGAACTATCAATTAATTTCCGGTTCATTCGATACGATCCCGACCATTACTCCAGATCAGCGGAATACGCTAATAGCCATTGCCCGAAGTTTTGACATGATGCCGGATGAGGAGCAATATCCAGAAAGATTGCCGGTTCGTAACAGCGAATTTTTTGAACAGAATGATGACTCACCTTTTGCCGCCTACAACCAACGTGGGGATGTGGTCGCCTTACTGGAACAACACGACTGGAAGTTTGTAAAGCGGCAGGGTGACCGCATTCACCTGAAACGTCCAGGCAAAAGCGATGCTGAAACGTCGGGCAATTTTCACGAAGGGAAAAGGAAGTTGTATGTTTTCAGCTCCTCTACCGCGTTTGAGCCACAAGTGGCTTACAGCCCATCTGATGTATTTATTTTACTGGAATGTAGTGGTGATAAAAAGATAGCAGCACGGCGGTTGGCCGAAATAGGATTTGGTCAGATTAGCACTCGTCGAAAGCTGGACACTCTACCGACCCAAGTCAAAGCCGACCGTATTCGGGTCGAAGGTGTCAGTATAAATGCTGAGGTAATCAATCTCGTTAGCAGTACCCAGACAATTAAAATTGAAAATGTCAAGTCTGCGGATTTGGATAACATTTACATCTACTTTACCGATATATCCGCCGAAAAAGAAGTTCTACAAACTATTGAAGCGTTAGAAGCTTGGACCGATGCCCGGATTTATATCCGTCAGGTTCAGGACATCAACTCAAACGAGGGTGAATCTGTACGTCCGTATGAGTTTATACTGAATCGGTTACTTCGACACTATGCTGAATTGTATAATAAAAACGGCGGCTATCTGACAGCCGAACAGGAAGATCGGTTCTTTGTTGCCGTCCACGATGCGGGCGCAAAGATAAAGGATCCGCACGACAGAGAACGGTATCGGTTACTGCTTTTGGCATTCAGCGAAGAAAACCGACTGGGGATTACATCGGAAATTTATCAGGAAATTACGGAGAGAATCCGCTTCGATCGGGCATTGGAAGCCCAAAATGAAGAAATGTCGGCGCTGCTCGATCGGGTTCGCGCAAAACAGGAGATTGGCGATACAAATGGAGCTTTGGTTGATCTGACAAAAGGGATTCAGGAAATAAAATCCCGGACTAGTAAAGACAACTATGCGAATTTGTTGGTGCCAACGACCGAAAAAGATTTTGCCGAGCGTCTCAAACTGAAACCCGACAGCCTGAATACGGGTCTTACTATAAACGGTGAGGAGCTTCAATTTCCGGCGGGGGCTATTTCTCTAATTTGTGCGCCGACCAACCACGGAAAGACCACGCTACTTTTAAATGCCTTACTGAATGTTTCGAAGCAGAATTCTGAAAAGTCGTTCTATCTTTTCAGTTTTGAAGAAGACTCGGACAGTATTCTCATAACCGCACTGAGCATCGATATCGATCATAGTATCAGTAAAAACAACCGGGCTAGTATCCGATCCTATTACCGTGATGACCAGCATGGTATTGAGTGGGTCGGCAAATACAACCGAGAAACTTTTGAGGTGGCTCGAAGAAATTTCTTTGAAAGCCTGATTGATACGGGAAGGGTGGCTATCAAATATGTTGAATATGGTTCTGAAGCGCTGGCTGATGCAATCCGCTATGTTGCCAAATATGGAAACGCTGGTGGTGTTTTTATCGATTATGTGCAGTTGATTAATAAAGAAGGTTTTAAAGCCGGAACCAGAGCAGAGGAATTAAAACGGGTTTGTCTGGATTTGAAAAATGCCGCCGTCGATACGGGATTACCCGTTGTACTTGGTGCGCAGTTCAATCGAACGGTTACCAGTCCTCTACGGCTTCATCCTACCCAAATCGCCGATGCATCAGATATCGAAAAAATCGCTAATTGTATAGTCGGCTTCTGGAATTTGGCAAAGAAACCAATGGGTACAAAAGAAGACCTCGATGCCGCTGCAGCATTAGCCCAATATGGCGATGTCTATGCCGAAATCTTGAAGTTTCGGGGCGGTAAAACAACTGGAATGGGGCAAGGAGAAAGTTGGACTTTTGATGGCAATACCGGTGTTATCCGAAATCGGGTTGTACAGGTAACAGGGCAATCCCCTCACCCGATTTTACCCAAGGTCCAACTCGTTCCAAAGGTAACTTCCGACGATGATGATGATGATGGACCTGGATTTTAATGGATATGTATCAGCAGATTATGGAATCCCAACAAAACTTAAAAACGAGCAAGTTTATAGAATACAAATTCGAGTGGCCAAGAGAGAACCAATATTGTAATTTCCGTTCATTTTTTATTGACCCGGACCCTACCTTAAAGGAGTTAATGAAAATGCCAGGTCGTGAATATCTGCTCGGTTATTTACAAAGGCTATCGCGGGTGAAGGAATTAGACCCGGAATTAAGGGATTATATTGACTGTTCGCACATCCTGATTTACAACTTCATAAAAGAGTTAACAATAACGGTCGATGCTGATAGTGATAAAATTGTAATGAATTACAGAAACGTTACAGCTATCCCGGTTAGCGCCTTTGATGATTCGAACAACGAACTACCTCCGCCCATGGAGGACGAAAAAGATTTTTGGAGATACTTCACGAGCATGACCGATTTCTTTTTTACACAAGAGCCGCTACGGCTGGCGGTGGATTTTTATGGTGCTGTTTGTCGGGGAAAAATAAGGTTACCGGGTGAAATAGAAACCGATTCAGCAATAACGCCTGAAAATGAATCAAAAGCCATAAATAAAGTAGATGTCGAGAATTCAGTTGTTGTAGAAAAAAGAGATGAAGCAGAGACTACGATAACCGTCAAAGGGTCGTTTATGCGTTCTGCTGTTTTTGGTGAACAACAAAGCGTATACAGGTATCCAGACAAGCAAAAAAGAAAACTGGATTCTAAGCAACTGGATATATTTGATCAACTAGGGCCAAACACACAGGCAAGTATACTAGCCAAAAACCTGGATAAAGAATGGGCCAATGAGCGTGGATTGGGTATCAAATTGACTCCTGCGGAAGAGAAATTAGTTTTTTGTCTTTCGATGCTTCTACATCATAAAAGCCAAACGCTTGACAAAGCCGCTGTTGATTATTTCGCTGGTAATGTGAGTGACCCAAATAGCTTGCCTTTCCCATGGGCGGGCAAACACGATCTTAGGATTAATATACATAAACGTCCGGCAGATCATCCTGTTACAACGGATCCACTCATTAGAAAAACCCCAACGCTGGATTTGACATTGTACGAACTCACTCGTGCATACAATGGTGGCGCAAAAGTTGCGGGTCCGGAAATGAAGACTGTTTTGAAACTGCTTAACCAATTAGCTGACGATCCAAAAAAAAGAATAATTGTTAAATATAAAAGGGAGCAGCCATTAAAGGATGGCAGGAGGATCGTCGATAGAGTCGAAGGATTCGAGCCCTTATTAAATGTTTACTCGGGCACAAGAGAAATTACGTCGGTGGACGATATAGTCATTTCGTCCACAACCCAAATTATTATTCGGCTGAACGCTCTATTCGTTGACCAGATTGACCAGAAATTCCACAGATATCCAAACTCGTTATTGGGAATGTTATACGAGGCTAATGGTGGGAAAAAAGATATTTCAAGCGTTACGTTCGGTCTGCTTAGGCACTTTGATACGTTTAGAAGTAGCCAAAAGTATGTATTTGAAACTGGCGTTGATAAACTCTACTGGAAGTTAGCAGAGGACTGGATGCAGGATTCAAAGCGATCCAAAAAACATGTTAAAAAATATGTTGACAAAGGGTTACAGCATATGAAAGCCATCGGCTTGTTATTGGACTGGAAGATCATTCCCGACAAAAGTGGAGAGCCTAAATATCGATTTAGGATCAATCCCAATTGGGTATAAAACTGCGTACCTAAATGCGGAAATTTTCAATGATAACAACGTATCTAAGTGCGGAATCTACGTACCTAAGTGCGAAAAAAAACGGCTTTTTACGTACCTAAGTGCGGAATCTACGTACCTAAATGCGGAGTGGTAGTACGTATTGATATGATATTCAATACTTTACAACGCTTCTTTTACACGTAAGATATTATAAAAATTTCTTTATAAGAAATTCTAAGAGGCAAAGGAGTTCATTCTGACTCACTCCTCTGCTAAAAACAAACACCAAAACAACAAATTCAATGGCAGCACTCATAAATCTGAAGTTAATGGAAGAGTTGGAGTCCCAGGGTAGGCGGTATGTGGGATGGGTAGAGGGTAGTTTCTATGCCTGGAACCACTCTGCTGAAGTACAAGGTGAAAACTTTATCAAATGTGTTTAGACTTATTTTCAGACAAGTAACCTGAAGAACAGCTTATCAGGTCTCCATTAGGTTTGCTCCGATTTTGTGGCAGGTAATTTTCAGCTTTATATGGATAAGCACAACAATGCGTTGATCCCGATAATCTACACCCGTACGATCCCTTTAATGACCTGACGCGCTTTTTTACTGACGAATCCTTACCCTCAACAGTAAATCGATTACCCGAACGGATCGAGCAGTATACAGAGCTCCCTATGGTGGTGTCAGCTTATTCTGAATCGCATAGAATCTTTCGACAGAGCGAGCATAGTCAATACTGTGATGTGGCTACTGATCCTAATGAAATAGCCAACGAACTCACCGAGATCAAATACCACTACTACATAGATAAGTAGGATCATTTTTATTGGCTCTGCCGTAACCTGATCGATGCATACCGACCAACTGGCGATGTCCATACCTGTGCGGCTAAAATTCTTTACATGTTCACCATCTAAATGCTAATAC
The DNA here is from genome assembly GCF_003858645.1 of Larkinella knui. Classification (GTDB taxonomy): domain Bacteria; phylum Bacteroidota; class Bacteroidia; order Cytophagales; family Spirosomataceae; genus Larkinella; species Larkinella knui. The sequence goes on from NZ_RQJP01000002.1 coordinate 710,462, forward strand.
TATGACCGCTTTGATTGACTTACATTTAATTCAGCGTCTGGAACCTGAAGCGCACTTTTTATTCCATAATGTACAATGTAGCTACTTTAACTGGAATCGATCTGCCGATGTGAAAGGTGAGGATTTTATTACCCGAGTTAAAATGTATCATCAGGCCTATAACCTGGATGAACAATTAACTAACCTCTTTGAAGTTAGTACCCAATTTGCTCAGGGCCGTTTTGAAGAATACCGTATAAAAGCCATCGAAGAGGGCCAAGAATTTAACCCTTTTGCCAAACTGATTTCTTTCTTTGTTAATTCATCGCATTCACGGCCAAATTTAGATTATTTGTTTAATCCTTTCATACTTCCTCCGAAAATCGAACAGTATATAGAGCTGATTCAGATGGTACAAGGGTTTTCAGAATCACAAAAACGCTGGCGGCAAAGTATTGGCATGGAGCACAAAGAGAGAGAAGCAGACGAGGTAATTGGCATCGACGAAGATATCGAAACGGAATTATATGAGATTGCTATTGACCATTGTTTAGATGGGTACAATGAATTTTATCAGCGTGTGCGGCAGTTGATTTATTCGTATCAAAAGATAGACGATGTGCAAGGTTGTGCTACTCAAATATTAGGATTGTTCAAGGCCTCTGGACCAATCAGGGTTTAGAAAATAAAAAGCAGCCTGTAATTTCTTTCTTGTTTCCAGATCATCGGACGTGCATGAACCAAAGCCTTCACCCTCTTTATAGTCCCATTGAACTTTCGACCAGTTAATGGTGGAGTCAACACTGCTGAGGAGATTAATGAAGGCTTCTCTTAATTTTTCATGTTTATTCTCATTGGGAAGGAATATGTTGTCTTCCTGTTCGTCAAAATTGTCCATGGCTATAGTCAGGTTATTATAAAAAGTAAATAGTTTCAATTCAGTGTATTGCCAGTTATTGACCCGAATGAAATAGGGGCGATAGCGGTCCGCGCTACCCGGACTGTTGAAATGGTCGGCAAAATCGGTTGCGTTGACACAATACGAAATCATCAAGTCGCCATTTCTTGACAGTTCAGGGTGCACCAGGGCATTGTAGGTGAAAACTTTGCCCGTACCCTGCTCTGGGGGAACCGTGTAGAGGAGTCGTTTCGCCGTCCAGGTGCCAATCGGGCTGGTCGATTCCGACAGAAATAACCGCCGGCCGAAAACGATTTCCTGCGTGAAGAGATAATACCGGGTGCCGGATCGAAATACGCTGAACTGATCGGAAGCATCCTTGTAGATTGAATAGTCGTTCGGCTGGCTCCCCCATTGGCGGCCGTTCTAGTATTGCCAGTTCCCCGTCAGGTCTCCTTTCGGAGCGCGGGCTACGACGACATTCGTTGTCAGGTTGCCGTGGATGACCCCATACAGGTAGGTGTAGCCATCAGCCGCTTCGCACACGGCACCACCGTATCCCCAGGGGCCTTGGTACTTGTTGGCAATGATTTTTTCGAAGGTTCCTGTTGTTGGCGAGCAGATAGCGATATCGATTGAAGCATTCTTAAAATCCCAGGCACCTGACCCGGTTTTTTGGATGTGGCTCAGCAAAACCTGCAGTTTTCCGGCGTAGACCGTAGCATCCAACGGCCAGTACCAGTCTTTGCCGCCTTTCTGCTTCGCATGGGTAAAGAAGGTTTGAGCCGAATTGGTGGTCGAAGCGCCTTGATTCAGTGTCTTGATACTGTCGAATGTTTCGCCCGTTTGAACCATCACCGAGTTTCGAACCATCACGTTCTGATCCGGCAAGCGAGTACGGTCCGGTTTTACAAGCCCCAGGAACGTATCGCCGAACGTCCAGACGATCCGACCGTTAGGAAGTAGCGTGGAATAAACCCCATCACCACCATTCCAGCCATCGTAGCGGATGAAAAAATGGTTATACTGCTTATCAACCTGGACTTTTGGCTCTGAAGTTTCCCTGTGTGCCACAGCCGTGGTATGCGATTCCGCTATAAATGAAAACTCAGGTTGAACGGCTAATAAACCAGCCAGAAGACCGAAAAGGAGGTGAACATAGTTATTCATGAGAGCAGGGTATAGGAAGCAAAAGAAGTAACTTTCTGGGCAAAGATACTTATCCATCATACTTACAATATTCTAGCCAGCATCAATCTTAGAACTAAGAAGCTTGAACGACCAGCCAGTGCCACTTGACCCTGCCGACACCTACCTTCCCCATCGGTGGCAGCTGTAGCCGTCGAGGATTTTCAAATGTTGAAAGACAAAATGAATCGCACAAACTACAAGTAAGGAATCCCTTATTCTAGACCGAAACCCGAGAACCCCGGGGGTATGCAAAAAATAGCGTGTGGCCCTGGGCATGGTGTTACTACAGTCCCCACCGACGCTCGTTCGATCAGATTCAGTAAAAGTAATCTGGAAATTTCAATACCAGCTGGTCCAGTCAATTTGTCTAACATAACATCCTTTTTTCTAGCTGAAAATCCAACTAAGGCCGAGGGTATGGTAGAGCATTTGTATTTTTCCGAAAAAGCTGCATATCCAATTTTAAAATTGGGCCTATTTTCGATGATTCATAAAAGATTTGGAAGTTTTGGCACCTACAATTGCGGCTAATTTTAGAATCATCAATAAATAAAAGCCCTGCTTTTCAGATAGTTTTAATCAAAATACGGTATCTTGTTGGATAAAAATAAAATAATATGAAAAAACTACTATTTATCTCTATTATTCTATTATCTAATCTGGCGTGTTACGCTCAATATCCAACTTATCAGCAAAAGACTTATACGCCAAGACCATATAAAGATTCATTCAACAACTCCTATTCAAAACCGGAGAACCTGAATAAAGATGCAGACAAAGACGGTCTAAGCGGTTTTTATGATAACAATGATAAGGACCCTGATCCAAACAAGTCACTTTATAAGTCTAATGACAGGATAACCCAGCCAACCATTGACTCTTATCAAACCCAGCCAGTTTCTATTCCGCATTATTCTTACCCGACTACTAACACTCAGCCCAGGGAGGTTCATACTGGACCACGTGGCGGTCAATATTATATCAACAGCAACGGAAACAAAACCTACGTTCCTCGTTCTCCCTACTGACTTTTCTTGTAATTGATACTCTTTTTAATAAATCCATCAGTATTTACATTGATGGATTTATTCATTTTCTCTCAGAATCAACTTCCGTTATTTGTTGGGATTATCGCTATTTCCATGTAGTTTAATCAGCTACTAATTTGCAAAAAAAAGCTGGTTTTCCGAATTGAAAAAGTGATTTCAGGCGACCAGACGGGTGTTGTCAACTCGGGATAGAGGTTGCCACTAACTTAGGAATCAAAACTGGCGGAACTGCACCCAAGGATTCCACACTGAGGATGGCCCAAAACTGGCACTCGCCCTATATAGTTTAGTTGAAGATACTACGAGTATGACTATTTATCTAAATATAGGGTTTTTCGTATATTGGTATGAGTTAGTTAAATCGAAATTCTTTGAACTTCATTTAAGAAGGTTGTCATATACTTGGAATTCGCAAGTTAAATCGTGGCCTTCGACTGTTAATTCTCCCATTTTTTGATAAAAATTTGCTTGGGAAATGTCGTTAAAAAGAGTATCTTACTGATACTCTTTCGGTAATGCAATGACTTCATTCCGGCTACTGTATCTAGGCGGATAAATAGGTTCCATCTATGTGGAAATATCAGGAAAAGGAACGTCCAATGGTGCTCTTTGAGCCTAGCTTATACTTTCTGGCCCAAACAACCCGAATGCAGCGGGTATCACTTTGTGTATTTCTCCATTTAGCTTCTCGCTTGGAACCAGACGGGTCTGTTGAATGGAAAACGTCCGATATTGCTGAAGAATTGAGAGTGTCACCCAGATTGATTCGGCGAGGGTTAGCCGAGTTGCAGAAGCACGATTTTATCGCCCGTAAAAACCGAAGTCGTTCCCGGTGGATGCTAAATCCATCTGTATTTAAACCAGGCTTATTAAGCTACTAACTTTGGTTAAAAATGATCTTGGGTTTTTATATAATTTTATTACACATGAAAGGAAATTAGATTTGTGTGCCTCAAAAGATACAATTGTTCAGTATAGATTGCAATTTGCCGCTGAAGCTATTCATAGAAATTTAATCACTTTCATAATAGGCCATGCAGACTATTCAATGATCTAATAGCTGACATTCAATTTCTACTTAAGTAAACTGTTCTTCTTGAAATTCTCCGCCTGTTCGAAAATCTCATCATACACTTCATCTCGCTCTACGGGTGGGTATCCAAACTCGTCCAGCAACAAGATCAAACCGACTTTTAAAGCCGATTTAATATCGTCCCGTTTATTCCAGTCAGGAAACTTAGCCTGTCCATCCACCAGATCCTTTACGGCCCTGGCCAACTCGATCAGCTTCTCTTCGGGATAGTTGAAGTCATACTTGGCACATAGCTGTTTGAGAATATCATAAAAGGCTTTTTCTTCAAAGTCAATGCCTAACTCGTCACCAGCCGAAAACTCCCGGTGTACCTCCCAAATCAGGTTAGTTAGCTGCTCAGCAATTTCTTCATATACCTCGCTCCGTAGAATGTCGTTTTCGCTCCGGTCGTTGTATCGATTGACGAGCGCCTGCATCTTCTGGGAGAAGTCGACCCCTTTTACTTTATTGACCTTTTTCAGTTCACTGATTACCTTGGCCAGTAGCTCCTGAAGCAGCTTAATTTTGGTGTTAGGCAGTTTGATCTTATCAATTTTGGCCAGAAAATCTTCATCAAACAAGTCCTGCTCCGTTAGCTGATCATCACCAACTTTATACAGTTCTTCTACGCCACTGCTGGCTAGAGCATCTTTGATCATCTCGCGCACACGGGCGTTCATCTGGGCGGTGTCGGGTGCGGTGCCTTTAGTCAGTTTGAAGACAATGCTCCGAACAGCCAGGTAAAAATAAATGCTGTCTCGCTCGGCCTGCGAGATCTCTTCCCTACCGCTACAAATGTCGTAGGCAGCTTTGAGTCGTTGAACGAAACCCATAAACCGGGTTTCAATGTCTTTCGTCAACTGCACATACTCGGCAGCCAGATTCAGCGTGTTCAACTGCTGAAGGGTCGTACCGAAATAGTATTTTGTACTGTCGAACTTATGGAAGAGTCTGGCCAGCAAGTCCAGGTAGTTTTTTACGATCGTTACCGATTCCGTGACGTCTTCGTTGTTCTTTTCTTCATCCTTGCCAAACTTGGCTAAGGCCAGGTTCATCTGTGTTTTAAAGCCAAAGTAATCGACAACCAGCCCTTTTTCCTTTTCCTTAAACTTGCGATTTACCCGCGAGATAGTCTGAATCAGGTTGTGTTGTTGAATGGGCTTATCGATGTATATGGTGTCAAGAAACGGCACGTCAAAACCAGTGAGCCACATATCGACCACGATGGCAATCTTGAAATTAGATTTTTCATTCTTGAACTGCCGGTCCAATTCCTGCCGGTACTCTTTGGTGCCCAGCAGGTCATACATTTCTTTGGGATCGTCTTTACTGCGAGTCATAATCATCTTGACCCGCTCCATGGGTTTGATCTCTTTCTTTTCTTTCTCCGATAGGCTTATGCCTTCGTCGGCGATTTGTTTTACGTTCCAGGCGGGCCGCAACGCAATGACTCGGGTATAAAAGTCGTAGGCAATTTCGCGCGTGCTACTGACGAACATGGCTTTGCCCAGAATGCTGGCCCCTTCTGCAACCCGATTCTCGTAATGCTTCACGAAGTCTTCGGCCAAAGCCTGTAACCGCTTGGGATCGCCCAGAATGGCCTTCATATTGGCTGTTTGCTCTTTGCTTTGCTCAATCTGGTAGGCATTGGCACCGGCTTCGGCGGCCTCTTCATAGTAGCGCTCTATCTTCTCCAGTTCACTGTTATTTAGGGCTACTTTGGCTGCTCTACCTTCGTACACGATTCTGACGGTGATCTCGTCGCGGACCGATTCGGTCATGGTGTACGAGTCCACTACCGGGCCAAAGACATCCAGTGTTGCATCAATGGGCGTACCTGTAAAGCCTACGTAAGTGGCGTAGGGCAGTGAGTCGCGCAGGTATTTGGCAAACCCGTAAGATTTGGTAACGCCCTCGGCCGTCACTTTTACTTTTTGATCCAGATTAGTTTGGGTTCGGTGGGCTTCGTCAGAAATGCAGATAACGTTGGTCCGATCGGTGAGGAGTTGCGTGTCTTCAGTAAACTTGTGGATGGTGGTCAGAAATACGCCACCGCTTTTCCGTCCGGCCAACAACATGCGTAACTGCTCGCGGCTCTCGACACTGATAATCGTTTCATCGCCAATGTAGTTTTTAGCGTTGGTAAACTGCCCCGCCAACTGGTCGTCGAGGTCCGAACGGTCGGTAATCAGTATGATGGTTGGGCTCTCGAACCAGGTGCTTTTCATCAGTAGGCGCGTCAAAAAGAGCATGGTGAAGCTTTTTCCGCAACCGGTGGCACCAAAATAAGTGCCCCCTTTGCCGTTTCCATCGGGTCGCTGTGCCTTCTTTATCTGATCGTACAAACTGCGGGCGGCATAGTATTGCGGATAGCGGCAAACCACTTTCTCGTTTTTCTTTGAGCTATCCGGTACATAGATAAAGTTGCGGATAATATCGCGCAGGCGGTTATGCTGAAACATACCCTGCACCAGCGTAAACATACTATCGAAGCCATCGACGTCTTTGGCTAACCCGGCCACCCGACGCCAGGCGTAGTAAAATTCGTATGGCGCAAAAAAAGAACCGGCTTTGTTGTTTACGCCATCGCTGATGACGCAAAACGCATTGTATTTAAATAACTCTGGTATGTCGCGCTGATAGCGGACGGTGAGTTGGGTATAGGCATCGTAGATGGTGGCCTCTTCGCGAACGGCGCTTTTGAATTCAAACACCACCACTGGCAAACCATTGATATACACGATACCATCAGGTATGCGTTTTTCTGTGCCAAGAATTTCTAACTGGGTAACAAATTTGTAGATGTTCTGATCAGCGATGTACGGGTTTTCGGGGTCAGCAACCAGATAGGCCAGTTTACCTGAATCAGCCTGACGTTGTTCTTGTAGCCCTTTGTAATCAATGAGTTCAATAAAAATATCCTTTTTACTTCGGTCTTCCCGCTTCAGAATAAAGCCATCGGCCAGCATGTTCATGATGGTCTTGTTGGTCTCATACAAGTCTGAGGCCGGCAAGGCTTTCAACTGATTGATGATCGACTGAGCTTCGGTTACGGTAAGAGCCTCCGGCGTATATCGCCGAAGCAGATAGGCTTGCAGATCGGCCTCAATAAGTACCTCTTCCGGCAGGCGGGCAATGGTGATTCCCAGTTGGTGCGGAAAGTGCTCATTGGCGAGCAACTCGGTAAAGACCAGTTCTAACTTTGTTTCGGTGAATTTCATAGTTGATTCACAAATGCTCGTAAAAGACTCTGATCTTACTGGCCATGAGTTGCCGCCGTTCGGTCAGGAAGGCTTCATAATCGAGGTGGGTGGCTTGCAGGAAGCTGGATGGTATGTCGTTTTGCGATAGATTATCCAGAAGCTCTTGCGAGGTGCTAAGTGTACAGATATCGAACGTACCCAACTCTATCTGCTCACGTACTTTGCCAATATAATCGGCGGGGGCCATCGTGCCGATTTTCAGGTTGGTCGATTGTTCGGTATATACATAGTTGGCTACCTGATTGTAGAGCTTCTGCGCAAAGTTGTGTTTGATGAGGTACTTCTTCGGAAACAGATGATGAATGTCGCCACGTTGCTCGATGAGGGCGCTGGTTTGCATGCTCTTCGCCAGAAACGCGTGCGCCCTACCGTTGCATTGAGCCGCCAGATACACGTTGTAGGCGTTGTTGTTGGTACCAGATGTCTCGAGGTCGCTTACTAGCCTGAACTCCCAGAACCCTGCGCCCAGGTGAGCCTGCTCCATGTGAGTCAGGTACGTTGCTACGCCCTTTTCATTGATTTGCTTGATGTCTTCGTCGATCATCGACTCCGACGAGCCGGAATAACGCCCGATCAACAGCGACATAATGAGCCACCGCTTCACGTAATGCTGAATTTCAGCATCGGGTAGACCATCTTTACGGAGCTTTAAGTAAAGTGCGTACGAAAAATTGAGGCTGTTTTTAGACGAAATCAACTTGCTGTTGATCAGGCCCGTTGAGGTGACCAGCATGGTAAACCGCTGGTAATTGGTCCTGTTGACAAAGTCGAGCAGGCCAGCGGATAGCCGTTGAAAACTGCGCTCGGCAATCTCGCCCTCATAAGTACGGGTCTCGAAATTTCGGCCTGACAGCAGGGCCACCAGATCGCTGAAACGGCCCCGGCTGAACTGGTAGGTAAACGCAACCCGCAAAAAGTCGATATAGTTGGGTACATATAGGGTATCGTGACCGGTGGCCATCCAGCTAATGGCCTTATAATAGTCGTGGGCGTAGAAACCGTGGTCGTTGTCGAGAATGTGCTTATTGAAATCTTTGTCGACAATCAGGCGGCAGAAATAGTCGACGAGTTTGCGCATCCGGTTGCCGCCGTGCTGTTCATCGGCGGCAATTTTTGACATCACAAAATCGGCGTTGCTTAGCACCACGCCTTTCTGGTTAATGCGAATAAAGATCTCGGTGACGGTGTCGATATCGAGCGCATGATCGAGTTCAATAATGCCGACCTGCTTGCTTTTTATGCGCTTCAGGTTTTCAATGCGTGCCTCTACCAGCTCTTCATTAGCGTCGGGGTTGGCGGTCAGGTACGTCCGAATGGCTTTGCTGATGGATATTTCGTCGTTAATGATGGGGTTAATGCTGTTGATCCACTCCGGGCTGTTTTCGTATGCTTTGTTCAGCACGTCGAATTTCTCGGTGAGCGGGTTGAAAGCAATGCGGATGCTGATTTGCTTATAGTTGGTATCCAGCACGCGCTGCCCCACAATGGCGGCCGTGAGAGCCGTAACCCGCTGCTGCCCGTCGATAAGCACTTTACGACCGGCCGACAACTCGCCGTTTTTTAGTTTCACGTCGGGGTTGCGCCAGGTGATGATGTAGCCCACGGGGTAGCCCTGATAGAGCGAGTCGATGAGGTCGCGGACTTTGGAGGCTTTCCAGACAAACGGCCGCTGAATTTCAGGAATGGCAATCTCGCCGGATTTTATCCAAGTCAACAGCGTTTCGATGGGTTGCTGATGAACACTATACTTGGCCATTGACGTCGTTTTCTACCGTAGCGAGTTTTGAAAGGAGGAGGGCTTGAAGTTCGGTTAATTTTTCGGTTTCTCGATTTTTTAAATCAATACAATCTGTTTGTGCTGCTGCGATCTTCTGGTACTTATTAAGTGTAACAGAATCAGGCATAAGTATTTTATAAGAAGACACATCGGGAACTGTGAGCTGTCCTTGGGCAGACCCTGATTGATCAAACTTCAAGCGCCTAATACACTCATAAATATAATTCAGATGACTTTCAACTTTTGGAATAATAATAATCAATCTAATTACTGGCATAAATGGCTTTTTTCTTAACACAGTATACCCTATGATGGCTCCCCTTGCAGAGACTGTTATACAATTATCCATTATTGTAGGCTTACTCGTGTAACCAAGAAGGCCCTCGTTTGCTGAACTATTTGAATAAACTGGAATAGGACATTGGTTTGTCGAGAAAGATGTAAAGTCCTTTGGCTTATCACCACCTGCTTTAATAGTTGCGATATTACCAAACTTTCTAACCTCCCACTCCCTCGGAATATCCCCCAACTCGCTTTCAACCATTTCGCCCCCGCTGGTTTTGTAAGGTTGGCCGTTTTCGCCGGGGAAGTCAAAGTCGACAAACCATTGCTTATAGATGGTCTGCGCGGTTTCTTCCAGCTTCTGAATCAGTTGTTTGTTGAGGTTGATGCGGTTAACGATCGTGTTGTATTCGGCCACAATCTGCTGTTGCTTGTCAATATGGGGAACGGGTAATTTCATATCGCAAAAATCTTCCCATTCAAGACTGCCACGCACGCCCCCTACAGCATAGAAACAGGCTTCCCGATCAAATTCAGAGCGGGTAAACCACATCATTAAATACTCGGGTAAAAGCTGCGTTTCGTCTTTTACTTTAAATACGGGGTACGCTTGAGAAATAATAGCTTTGTCTACTTCCTGCAAAAGCGCAACAGGCATTTTCTTGTCACGCCGTACCTGCATTGTACTACAGGCGAATTGATTTTTGCTGATGATTTTATAATTCTCCATGTCCGTACCAATAATGTTGGCAACAGATGGAATAAACTGTTTTGATATACTTAACCCCAGAAGCTGCTTTACTTTTAGTCCAGAGTTCCGCTCATCAACCAGTTCTATGTAATTACCGATTCGTTTATACGTTGATTTCAAAACCCAGCTCTTTAAATACGGTTAATAACTCATTTTTAGATTTCGCTTCGGCCTGCAGTAAGTCAACAAACTCAGTTTGAAGACTTTTCATTTTTTCGTCGAAGTCGATATTTTCGTCGCGGTTCACAAACTCAATGTATTTGCTGGGTACAAGCGAGAAATCATTCTTTTCCACATCCTCAATCGTGGCCGAGTAGCAGTATTCAGGTACGTTCTCGTAGGGCGTGTTCTCCTGCTGCCAGTCGTGGTAGGTTTTGCCAATCGACTTTATCTGCTCTTCCGAGAACTGAATGAATTTTTTCTCGAACGGCTCGCCAATCTGCCGCAAATCCATAAATAGTATTTCGTCTTCCCGGTCGCGGTAGTGCCGTTGTTCGTCACCAATGCTTCGGCTGTGTTTTTTCTTATTTCTATTGATTATCCAGACCGTCACACTGATGTTGGTGGTGTAGAACATATCTTGCGGCAACACCAGAATAGCCTCGACCAGCTTGTTCTCAATCAGCGTTTTACGAATTTTATATTCTTCGCCACCGCCACTGAGTGCGCCATTGGCCAGAATGAACCCGGCCACGCCGTTGTCGGATAGTTTGGCAACCATGTTCAGAATCCAACCGTAGTTGGCGTTGCTTTTGGGGGGTACATCATAGCCGCGCCAACGGGGGTCGTCGAGCAGTTCGGTAGCAGCCCGCCAGTCTTTCTGGTTAAACGGCGGGTTGGCCATGATGTAGTCGGCTTTCAGGTCTTTATGCTGATCGTCGCCAAAGGTATCGGCGGCTTTCAGGCCCAGATTGGCCGAAATGCCCCGAATGGCGAGGTTCATTTTGGCCAGTTTGTAGGTGGTATTAGTGTATTCCTGTCCGTAGATCGACACCTCTTTTTTGTTGCCGTGGTGGCTCTCGATAAACTTGATCGACTGCACAAACATACCACCTGACCCACATGCGGGGTCGTAGATAATGCCTTTGTAGGGCTCTATCATTTCGGTAATGAGGTTTACAATACTTTTGGGCGTGTAGAATTCGCCTTTACCTTTGCCTTCGGCCAGTGCAAATTTTGATAGGAAGTATTCATACACCCGGCCAACAATATCCTGAGATTTGTCTTTCAGGGTGTCCATATCGTTGATCGTATCGAGCAACGACGCCAGTTTGGTGGTATCAAGTCCAAGCCGTGAAAAGTAATTATCGGGCAAAGCTCCTTTCAGGGCCTTGTTACTTTTCTCGATGTTGTTGAGGGCCGTGTCTATTTTTAGAGCAATGTCGTTCTGCTTGGCGTTTTTAATGATATAATCCCAGCGTGACACCTCATCCAGATAGAAAACATTGCTCATGTTATAGAAATCAGGCATCTCAATGTATTTCTCTTTGCCTTCGGCAATGAGTTTGGCGCGGTGTTCCTCAAATTTGTCGCTTGTAAATTTAAGGAAAATAAGCCCTAGCACCACGTGTTTGTATTCGGCGGATTCGACGCTACCGCGCAGCTTATTGGCTGATTCCCAAAGGGTAACTTCAATGCTTTTCTGATTGGATTGTTTTTTTTCTTTTGCCATTGTGGTGGGAGAAACGAACTAGTCAAAGCTGCTCGTGATGAATAAAATGGGTTTTATACAATTGTATCGACTAGTGTCAGGGCTAATCGGGTCAACAATATAACAGTATTCGTCTTATACTTTAGAGGGTATTCTTGTATTTTCCAAATAGCTGCCGGAACGTATAATTTACCGACCGCAACGGTGCTAACTGTTAAATTATCATCGATGCCATCTTTTTTCCAATTGTAGTAGGTAGCTTCACTGACTCCAATCTTCTAGCAGACCTCTGCTACGAGTACGCCAGTATCCACCTGCCAGAGAGCAAAAACAATTTGTGCTTCCGTGAATTTGCGGTCCGCCGCCGCGGGTCTTTTTCATAAGCGATTTTCTGATTGTTTAAATCATCATAATCACCCGAATTTTCTCTTCTATTATTATCCGGTTTTTAGGGATAAGATCAGTCAATAGCCTTTGACAAAGGGAAAGCTTCATTTCTCAACAGGTCACCTTTTTTGTGAAGCTTATATATTCTTTACAACATATTTAAAACGGTCTTTTATTTCAAACTTAGACGTAGTATATTTCTCAAGTTATTTACTCAGTACAACCTATTTTAAAATCATTACCTGTTGTACAATGCAAAAACTACTACTCTTTTTTTTCATTCCTTGTACATTGCTTGCTCAGCAACCTTGCAAAGCTATTCTCGAAAAGTATATCGATAAGTCAGATCGGTATCATTACCAACCTAGATCAGGAGGATATTGTGAAGGAACTGTCGCTCGAAAACCCGTCTCTGGACAGCGATTTGAAGTTAAAGCGGTGCTAAAAGGATCGCTCCGTTTTAATTCTAAAAAAGACAGGGAAGTTAAAATAACGGTTCCAAGCTCACAAAAAGGCGTAATTATTCAAGCCCAAGATAAGCGCTATACCTACCGCCTAGATGCTCAGTTGGCTGGTACAGAGACATTCTATTGGAAGATCAATGAGGTTGTAATACCCAATAATTATTCGCCATATGAACTTTTTATTTTTGGCTATGTGGGGCCGGAGGAAAAACGTCTTTACGTACCGTTACAACTCTCTACAGCCTCTTTTCCAAATTTATCAAAGTTAGTAACTGTTTATATGCTTGCTGATGAAGAGTTAGAGAACATAGCCTGGCGATATGTACGCTGCGTAAATGGAGTTAGTAAAGGGGCCGTCAGTAACTGGATTCAAGTCAACAATAGTGCAGGATCTGACTTAAATACACCCATTGCGGTTGAACTGAATTTCCCTTCCTCACCTCAACCCGGTGAATATTGTATTGATATAATGGGTGTAGTTTCTACCGATTCCACTAATAGTAAACGGGTAGAAAGTTTACGAATCTGGATCGATTAATGAGTGGATTTAGCCTAAAGATTAGATGAAGGATCTTTCTAAAAATTCAACCAGAGACCACTCAAGCTGGTATCAACAAATTACAAGCTGGTTTCATAGCGTTGTCAAGCGGCTAACTGAATGGCAATTTATCAGGTACTTGGTGTCAACTTGCGCAATTCACAGACGTTATCATTCCTTGCTGCAGGAGACACGTGAAAGCTTGAAATTGACCGAATTGGATGATGCTTCGTTAATTAGTTTACGAAAGGAGACCGAAAAACAAAAGTTCCAGGTTGAGCAGATTCAGTTAGTCAGAGAGGTATACAAGCGCAGTGTTCAGCGTCTATATGACTTTGTTTTAATTATTCTAATGGCTGTTATCGTTTCAGTCTTATTATGGCTAGCGACTCAACCCCAACAAAAAGTAACGGTTCAGATTGGCATTCATTCGCAATCGGTTGATCTGCTGGGTGTACTACCTACGTGGTCAATGGATGGAGCTGAAGAGTCTGACCAGATTCTACGAACGGATAAGTCCATAAGTGTGGCAAACGTTGACTGGCTTGAGCACAATCACAATAAATCCCAATTGGGGACTGCAGATAAAAAGAGATTCAAACTTAAATCGATTGATTTGAATGGGCGACCCAGTCAACTAAGTCTGGATGGCGTTTCGTTTATAGGTTCTAACGCTCATCTTTCATTAAACATAAAAAATAATTCTCTAAATCTATCAATAGGAACTGATGATCAACCAATAAACGTAGAAGGAACATTGTGTAAGAATGGTTGCTCGGGTGAATTGAATGCAAGCGGTGTCCGCTCCGATTTAGACTCTACCATGTCCGTCAACTTTGGTGTTGAAGCAGAGGGTAAACAACGAATGGAACTGGCATTTTCAGGAATATCCAGACGTGATGGAACAACTGGAAACAATCCCTTACAGTTTCGCTGGGAGGATATTTCCCTACGGGACAATATAATCTTCGCGCAACCCATATCAGACACGACCGAACGATCAACGATTGAGTTCGGGTGGATATATATTCTGCAGACGGACGATACAATTAGATTAGGTAAGCATGATGTCTTGAGAATGCTCCTGGCCGACACGGCACTAGCCTCTGTGGGCCTGTTAGCGAAAAACGACAATCTTGAAGCTGGCAATTCAATAGATCTGTTTACGGATGCAATGTGTCAAGTTAAAGAGTTAAAGATTAGTCAGAAAGGATTCACAAGAGACTTGATGCCCAGACAGATTGAAGTGATGGCTGAAAAAAAAGACAAAGCGCTCTTATTCGCAATAGTAGGTTTGCTAGCCACTTTATTTGTACCCCTTATTTTTAGAAACAGATTGTAGGATACTTACTTTTTAATCATGACTAAATACTACTTGCTCCTACTATTTTTTATTAATAGTACTACTCGAGTCTTATTAGCTCAACAGGCTACGATGTCTAGCTACCTTAATGGCACCATAGCCATAGAAAAAAATAATAATGAAAAAGGAATGGGTTTTATCATTTCTAAATTTATTAAATCTAGGTCAGAGACATATTATTACATAGTAACGGCAAAGCATGTGGTTGGTCAGTCAACTACCGTAAAGGTTTACTACGACAAAGTTTCAACTCCAGCTATTGGTACAGTAGTACAAACATCAGAGGAGTTTGATGTAGCATTACTCCAGGTACCAACGAATGATTTTGACTGGATACCGCTTCCATATCTTACTGATTCCCGTATAAATGATCCCCTTTGGTTTACAATCAAAACAACTTCCGAACGCAGGATTCTGCCCGTTTATGGTGCAGAGGGCCATGTGCTCACATCCGCTTCCATCAAACAATTAAACGCTCGTCTGACGGGTGTGAATACTGGTTGCTCAGGTGGGCCCCTTATAGGAAAAAAAGGAATAGTGGGTATGATTACAGATATACAGATTGATGGCCAGACTTTAGCCCTTCCCATAAAAATAATATGGCAACTGGTAAAAAAAGAATGGGATGAACCTTGGGATTTACCCATTGCGGAGCGAGATATGGAGAAATCATCCGTCAGCTATAGCCAAGAACACGAAGTGAAAATTGCCACTGTTCATGCTACATACAGCGACATTAATCGGCAACTGATGATTGATGGTGATACCACTACCTACTGGTATAGCCGGTCAGCACCTAGCAATCGAATTATGAAGTCTTACATTGACTTCTTGCTTGAAAAGCCCACAAAAGTTACGGCAATAGCCGTTTTCATACCCAGGGGTACCCAGTACAAATATTTTAACTTAGTTTCGGAACCCTTTGGTGAAGAAGATATCAGGGCCGGCTTCGGTATGTATGAACCTAAAAATCTGTACGAGACCCGCCGAATCAAATACACTGCCTTAAAAACTGAGCCTGCCGGTACCTGGTACGGATGTCGCTTTTCCCAACCACCTCACATAACGCAAACTGTTTCGTTTACATTATCAATCGAAGGGGGTGATCCAATCCGTCAGTATGGCCGGGTTGATGAGGTAAAAATATGGGGTGAGACAGTTGAGGTCAAAGACGATGCGGATAAAGAACAGGTTGAGCAAATTGTTCTTACTAATTCTACGATAACAAAGGTCAATAGCGATCCAAATCAAGGACATTATCTAACTGATGGTATTTTAGAAAGTAATATTTATGTAAATCTTAATGATACGCAACGTCCCAAGTTGGAGCCAACTATTGAGCTTGAACTTCCTGAGTCATATGCTATAACCCATCTACGCATACACAATAGCGGAAACAGCGCGTATGGAACAATAAGACGTCTGCTGCCCTACTACGACGGCCTAGCTGGTAATGAAATTTTACTAAAAGGAAAACAAGGTTGGGAACAGGTAGCCCTTCAACCTAGACTGCAGGCCAGAAGTATAAAATTTATTATCAAAGATGGTTGGGATACCTATAGCGATCAGAAAACGATTCAGTTAAGCGAAATTCAACTACTCGGTCGGCAATTAATTAATGTTGATGTAAAAGTTAAAAAAATACTCCGGCCTTATCCATTGGCAGGTGCTCAGTCTATGCTTAATCCCCGAGGAGCTTACCAAATAATTAACGATATAACCAATGATGGCTGGTATAGTGGGATAGATAAAACGAAACCGATTCGGTTCGATATATTTCTACAAACGCCTGCTAGTATAGAAGGAATCAGAATTTTTAACAAACAAGGAGAAAAGGGTTTGGGTAAAGTTTTAGTGACCTTCGGTAACAATGAATCCGAGAGTATACAATTCAGGGGAATTCCCGGCTGGGAAGAAGTTTTATTTCAGCATCCAGTCAAAACCGATATCGTGCACTTTACAGCTAAAGAAATGGATACGCCTAGTTTTAATGTGCATGAGGTTCAGCTATTAAGTAGTGAGACAGCTTTACCCCCAAGAATCGGGTCTGAGCGAAATCCCGGTAAAATTACGTCCAGCAGTCAATATAACGACTATCATTCACCTGCTAAAGCTAATGATGCAACTATAAGTACGTCCTGGTCTCCAGCACCTGTCAACACGTATGAACCATGGCTTCTATTCGATTTTGGCAAGGAAGTAGAGGTATCTCAATTAGGGCTTAGCAATCAGCCCGATAACAATGCAGTAACTCAGCTTAGACTTGAATTTAGCGATGGCAGCAAAAGTGAAAGGTACGTTCTGAAAGGATTTAACAGACTCACTGAACTTATTCCACTTACACGAACTCACAATATACGCTGGGTGAAGGTCATTTTCGAGAAATGGTATCCCAGTACAAACCAGCTTATATTTAGCATTAACGAACTTACCTTCTATGGTCATTGAAAAGGCGTCTAGAGATACCGTATTGGTGAATTTTCCAAAAAGGAGATACATATACCAACATCTGCTTTTTTGCGTTTTTGTACTTTTTTTCTTGCCAATCTGTATGATGGCTCAGGTAATACCTGCTAGCTATAAAAATCGGATTGTAAAGCTGGAAGCAGAAGGAAATAAATTGCAACATGGGTTTATTGTAAGCGAGCGCAATAATAGACTTTATATTATAACCATACTAACCAAACCAGTAGAAGAGTACCCCATAGATATTTTGGCTATCATGAATGATGGACAAAGAATCAATGGCCGCTGGTACAAAGATGACAAGGCACTAAAAAACGCAAATCTGATGCTCCTAAGCATTCCCAAACCAACGAACTACAAGTTAGATAAAATTACTTATTTCACCCGTCCGGTACCAGGTCAACTTGTTGCTTTGCAATCTGGAAACAGCCCGACATCCATTTCATTTCGTATAAGCGGTAATCCACCTAGTACGATTAAACTAAATCCTGCTAGCTATTATAAACCATCAGATGAAATCATTGGTGCGCCAGTCTACTTGCCAGATAGAGGGTTGATTGGGGTCATAAGTTCAGCAGATGCCATAAACATAAATACTACGCCTATAAGCGTGGTTCGTGATGCGATTCGAAAGGATGACAGTGAACTTTTTGATCCTGAACCCTTTAATAGAGAATCAGATGAGATTATCGTCACTAATGTGGGAGAAACAACTCCAGTGACCAATTCAGAAGAGATTACAAATCGGAGTACATACCCTGGCGGTAAAACGCCAACCGTTTCGGAGGAACCCGATAAAGTCCATCGCCTGCGTTTTGGTGTCGGTCTTGGCCTTAATTTTGTACCTAAACCAGCTTCACCTGCTTTTGATAATCAAAATAAAGTAAAAGGGTATATATCATTTACTCTTAATTTCAGGCTCTTCCAACGTTTAATCTTACATGCTGATCCACGTTGGAACAAATATCAGGTTGTATTTGCAAAAGATTCCAAATACGCCAACTACGCATTAACTCATATGGATATGGAAAGCCTGGAAATTCCAGTGGGCTTCGATTACCACTTTTCGAATAAGGCAAACACATTCTTTTTACGAATAGATGGGTCGGTCAGTAATACGATTGCTGGTAAATATGAATACATTTTTCAAGGGAAAACGTATACCGTTCCACTACGTAGTAATCAAAAGACTTGGCAAAGGGCGGCCATTATAGGTTTGGGAGCAAAGTCAAAGCAAATGCGCTTACTCGTTTCTTACTACTATGCTTTAGACCCTTTTATTAATAGTAACGAGTTAACAAATACAGTTCCCCAAGTAACTCCATTTAAACAACAGCAAACTAGCTTAAAATATGTAAGCCTAGAATTGGGTTTTTATTTTTGAACTGTTTTACGAGTTGGTGAACGAGCTACAAAGTGTATGTAGTCTGTATATCGTTAAATGAAAGTGGGAGTGTTCAATAAACTGTGTCAGGTTTGGGAGCTTTAATCAAAACCATCCGGTGGGATTCGATCTCCGAAGTTAATCACCAATTGGGATAAAATAGCCTTCCAATTGAAGACGGTTTTCTGCCAGACATTTTCCATGTTTCGGATGGTCAGAAAGGCCAACTTTAACAAGGCATTATCGGAAGCGAAGGCGCCTTTTGTTTTGGTAATTTTTCGAATCTGGCGGTGATAAGCCTCAATGGTATTGCGGGGCCGCCCGAGCGGTGGTGTAAACGATCTGGCGGATTTCGGCCGGGTCGTCAAAATAGACTGCTAAACGCTCCCATTGCTGCAACCAGGGCTGAACGGCTTTGGGATAGATGCCACCCCATTTTTCCTGCAATAGCAGTAGGTTTTCCTCCGCCATCGCCCGATCATCGGCCTGATAAACCGATTTCAAATCCTGAACGAACGGTTTTAAATGCTTATCGGAAATAAAGCGCAGACTAGTTCGGATCTGATGCACAATGCAAAGCTGGACCTGGGTGGCCGGGAAAGTAGCTTCAATGGCCTCTGGAAAGCCTTTCAGCCCATCCACGCAGGCAATGAAGACATCTGACACACCACGCTGACGAAAGTCCGTTAGGACCGAAAGCCAGAATTTGGCCCCTTCACTTTCCGTCAGGTAAATACCTAAGACTTCTTTCTTCCCTTTCAAACTCAAGCCTATGACGCTGTAAAGCACACGGGACACAACTTTGCCTTCTTGCCGGATTTTATAGTACATCGCATCCAGCCACAAAACAGCATAAACACTTTCCAGCGGACGGCTTTGCCATTCGCTTAGCAACGGAATGACCTTATCAGGTATGCTGGAGATCTCCCCAGCCGACAGACTATAGCCGTAAATCTCCTGTAAATGCTCATTGATGGCCGAGTAGCTCATCCCCCGGCCGTACATAGAAATGATCTACTGCCGCTTCGGCGGTCCGATCAAGCTGCTCGGTCAGAACAACCTGGCGTTTAGGAACGGCTAAGGGCTCAAATTCGCTGTTACGATCGCGTGGGGTATCAAGGACAAACTCTCCAGCGCTACTTTTGACGCGTTTGCTGCTTTTTCCGTTGCGCCGATTAGGCACTCCGGCGGCTTGGCCTTCTTGTAAGTGCAAGTCCATTTCCCCTTACAGGGCCGTTTCCAGAAAATGTTTCAGTAAGGGAGCGAAAACGTCATTTTCACCGGTGAGTGCCTTGCCTGCGTAGAGGTCTTTTATGGCTTGTGCCTTAAATGGTCGAAATCGAATTGCTCTGCCATGATACAACTGAGTTGGAGTTAAGTTACTAGTTTCTACTAACTCTGACACAGTTTAATGAACAGTCTCTCTCTTTTTTAATGCAAACTCAAAAGGCCAAATCAATACTACAAGCTCTAGCAGCGGCAATGCAAGGAGCATAAATATTGCTAATAAAAGTCCCTCAGAATTTGTTTGTTGACTCCACTTCCATCGCGATCCATCTTCGATAAATAGATAACTATAAATACATATCCACTTAAGGGAAATATAGCCTGAGAACTTAGAAAAAGCCTTTACCATCTTCTCCGCTTTTGTTTTATAAGTAAAGGTTATGTTAGCTTGTTTTCTTTTCGAGTAATTATTTCACCAATTGACTGCTTCAACCAATCCGAGTCTGCTCGATTAATCAACTTGATGTTTATCAAACTAATCTTGGTATTGCAGGCAAGTGCGTAACGAACCTCTTCATCTGGATCATTAGCCAGAATTTCAATGATAAACGGACTGATCTTTCGCTTTCTGGCTACTTTACTTCTAACATCTGAATTCGGATCAGAGGCTAGTTCTTCGAGAATCTCTAAAGGTACGGTCTTATTGTGAATCACCCACGTTTTGTAATCGGGGTATAGCTCGATCACTTCTTTCCAAGTTTGAAGCGATGCTTCTTCATGAGCAGCCCTAGTATATTCTTCGATAATCTCACTGTTTCTAAGACGAATAAATTCTCTAGCAGAATCAATCATTTCGCTGTTGTATAATCAAATGCTATGTTGCCCAAATTACCAAAAAAGTTATTGGTATTCACATGAGTCCATAAAACGTGGAGTTTGTTGATAGTCGGCATATTTACTAAACAGTAAAGATGTGATAATCAATCCTGTAAAATAACCCGTTCCACTAATCAACGTCTGGAAGCGAGTCTCGTTTACAGAGTTATGAAACATCAGTTTTCTGACCTTCCTTCCAGTTGCCAGCTTATCCATTTTCAGAAAGGACTTTTTGCCAATCAGCTACCGAAGTTAACACCGGGTGGATGCCAGGTAAATTTAACTTCGTTCCATGATCGCCCGAATTTGCTTGTAGTTCTCATTCTCCGTATCGCCCCCGGCCAGATCAAGCAGTAGCGTCAGCACTTGTTTATAATCCCGCCGGTGGAGGGCCACAAAGGAGATACCGACTTCAATGCCCTGCCGTTGCTCTCCGTCCAGATTCGGCAGGATGGGCTTCTGATCAAGATACAAATAGGTCGACTGTTGCCGGATCAGTTCTTTGATTAGTTCGACCTTCAGTCCCTTGATGTTGAAGCGCTGCATTTGTCTGGTGTCCAGAGCCTGAAAGTTTGACGCTTTGATGATCATGGTTTCGATGAGGAATATTTACGCTGCTTTGAGAATTTCTTTCCAGCTGGTTGTTGGCGCTTCGGATGGATACTGCTGCCGGGTGAGCCAGTCCGGTGGCGGCTCGTTAATAGGCATGCGGTCAGCGTAAAACACCAGGTCCCGCCCATACTTGAGCCTGATCCGGTCGAACACCTTTTCCAACCTACTTCGGCGGGGATCGGGCGACTCCACGAATAGTTTCAACTGTTGACTCGTATCCGGGCTCAGTCCCGAGAGCATCACCCCGACCTTATGATAATCGTACCCGGGCGTGTATAAGTGGCTTAGTACACTGGCGGCACACCGAAATAGCACCTCGTTTTCATTCGTCGCAAAGGGTAAGCTAAATGTCAAACTATTGCTGTATTGGGGCTTGTGTTTGGCATAGCGATTGGTGTTGATGAACACCGTCATCAGGGCGGCTTTGGAATGCTGGTGCCGGAGTTTCTCCCCGGCCTTCGTGATATGCCGCTTCAGGGCTTTGGTCATTGTTTCCAGATCGGTGACGATCCGCCCGAAGCTGGGAGCTACCATGATTGCTTTTTTGGGTTTGATCTCCAGTTGCAGCGGACGGCAGACTTCCCCGCGTAATTCGTAGGCCAGCCGCAGGCCCTGAACCGTCAGGTTCTTTTGAATCCAGCCGTCAGGAAGTTGGGTAAACTGCAAGGCGTTTTCAACGCCAATGCCATGGAGTTTCTTTTCCCCACTGTACCCAATGCCCCACAGATCGCCGACTTTCATTTTTTTCAGCACCTCATGAGTCTGCTCCGGCTCACCGAAGGCAAACACCCCGTCATGTTCTTCCCTGCGCTTGGCCACGTAGGTGGCGGTTTTGGCTAATGACTTGGTGAGGGCAATGCCGACCGATACGGGAAGCCGCAGCCAACGGAAGATAATGTTCTTGACCTTGCGGGCGAGGGCAATCACTTCCCGCAGCGTGCCTTTGAACTCGGCAAAAGCCTCATCGATGCTGTAGAGTTCCACGGCGGAAAAGAACCGGCGCAGGATGTTCATCACCCGCGTTGAAAAATCACCGTATAGTTGATACTTGCTGGAAAAAACAATCAGCTTGCCGGCAGTCACCAGGTGCTTGATTTCGTGGAAGACGGCCCCCATCGGAATGCCCATTGCCTTGGCGGCTACACTGCGGGAAATGACATTGCCATCGTTGTTGGAAAGGACCGCAACGGCTTTATCTTTCAGTGCCGGATTGACCGATACGTGGCAGCTGGGATAGAAGTTGTTGACATCCACATGCACTTTCCAGATTTCCTCGGTCATAGCTCGTCCTGAGTAGGCTGGTAAGGAGGGAAAAATACAAAGGTTACCACGCCGACAAACTGAAAATCGCCGCCTTCATGGCAGTAAATCGGTGGATAATCGGGGTGTGAAGCGTGCAGCACAGACATTTGATCCAGCATTTGAATGCGCCGGATGCGGTATCCACCTTCGGCCCACGCCATAATCAGGGTACCGGATAACACCTCCTGGCTGGCATCGACAATCAACCGGTCGCCCGCCCGGATACGGTCACCCTCCATGCTGTCCGTGGTCATTTGGGCATAATAGGTCGCATCCCGGTTGGTGACGACGAGCTCGTTTAAATCACAGGCTCGTTTAAAATCCTGGTTGGCGGGGGAGGCAAAGCCGGTGGTGGGTTGAAAGCCCAGGAATTGCTCGTCCCAAGCCCGGGAATCGAGCAGAATGATTTCATCAGGTAGGAGTAGATCATCGACAATCATGTTAACATGTTGCTCATGTTGCAACTATAACACAATTTATCAATTCATGTCAACTAATATAACATAAATATATTATAAACCTGAGATAACGGTATGATAGCAGCTTGATTTATGCTATCTTTGGGGGCACAATCTAAGTTAACAGAAAGTAGGATCACCCCAGTTTCGTTTGGAACTGGGGTATTTTGTTCAACGGCTTTACGCAACATTCTATGCTGATTATTTCGGGCGAACACCTGGCCGCGATGATCCCTGGCCATTCTTTCACGGTGGTGGCCAATACCGCCATGAGTGGCAATGAAGCGTTGCTCTTCTGTCAAAAGCTGAATGTATCGGGGTCGGTTGCCCAGTTGCTTGCCGATGCTGACATTCGGGATCAGGTGTTTCGGGGTTTGCGTATTGCTATTCCGGAACAGGCACCAAGTGTGTAATACGTGTAGTGGAGAGTGTCAATCTTTATACGACTTAAAATCCGATGGCAAAAGGCGTTTCCCCTGGGCAGCATTTCTTTATAAGAACCGCTGATGGAATAACTGCAATGGCCGTCGTGGAAAAGTGGGAAGCCTCAGGCCGGGTACTGGTACTACACGAAGGAAATCAAGGGGAGCACACCGTTTCCGATTACCTAACCGGTATGCAGTGCAGCCACCATAAACACAAGACTACCGCAAAAAGGCTGGCAGAAGAAACCATGGCAAAAGCCGCTGAGCGAGTCGCATCCGGTGAGTTCAACTGGTCAACCCACGCGGAAATCAACTCACCTGAATTTATTGCGGGCTGGAAGGCTGCATAGGATTTGTTAAGCGCTCATGGCAATTTTTTAATGGGGGTTTTACTGGCTTTCCAGCATCGTCAGAGCGACACGGCGATTGAGCCGACTGCCAAATCAAATACCGGTATGTAAAGGAAGTTTCCGGAAGGGATCGCCCATGTGGGTTGCTGTTTTTATCTTTGCGCAATAGACAACCTCAACGACCATGCGTAAGCCCCGGACCGAAATCACTCAGGAAGAATTGGACGAGCAGATCTGGCAGCTCAATGAAGTGTTTCTGTCGGAGAAGTAATGGAAGTCTACACCAAAAGCTTTTTGCACCACGAGGTTCTCTGTGAGCTTTCCGTCGAAGTAGCCGAAAATGAATGCCGGGTGCTGGCGTTTGTCAACGGAATCCCCGTTTACGATACCAAACAGGTTCAACCTCTTGAACTCGAAGGGGTTCTGCTGACGGCAGAACAGATTACCCGTCAGGAAGCGGAAAAAGCCCAACCGGTCAGCGATGGCGTGACGTCGGTTGTCAAGATGTTGTTGAGGCTGGGTTACACCAAATCTGTTTAAAACCTTTACACTCAAAAAAGCAGAGGATTCGATCGTTTACAAGGCGAAGGATTTCCCAACTTACCTATAACTATGTGAAATACAAGGCTCAGTAAGTGTATTCAAAAAACCATATATTCATTAATACCTTTGTGAAATATACACTGAAAATACTCCAAAATAATAGGTACTTGTAGTCATATGCCTTGCTCACTTACAAATCGGATGAGTTCAGCCAAATTCTTAATTTTCAATTTGTAGTAGATATTTTTTCTATGGGTTTTGACCGTCTCCTCTGAAAGAAAGAGTTGTATAGCAATCTCAGGAGTTGCCAATCCCTGTTTCATTAACACAATGATTTCTAGTTCACGTGAAGAGAGTTTAAACTTTTTCACAAAATCATCTCCTTGGTGAAGAGTGGCCGATTTCCCATTCAAAGTTGCATCAAAATAGGCTATCCCTTTCATCACGTTTTGTAGACAAGCGATCAATTCTTGTTTAGAAGCACTCTTTAGCAAATAACCAGCTACACCTATTTTCTTTAATTCATCTACAAACTTCCGGTAGCTATACATTGAGATGATTACTACCTGAACCGAAGGAAAATCGCTAGCTACTTGCCGTGCAATGTCTAATCCATTCCGATTCGGTAAATTAATGTCTAGCAATACTAAATCAGGGTTTACCAAATGAATAGCCGGAATCACGTCACTGCCAGAATACACCTGTTCAATAACCTTAAAAGGGCTGCCTTCAAACGTCAGCAACGTGCGCAGACCGTCATTGAAGAGTTGATGATCATCTGCAATTAGAATTGTAGCGATCTTGGCTTCGGAAACCATAATTTGTGAGTTTAAAGTGGGACTTGCAAGGTAATTGTCGTGCCGCGTTCGCCTGAATCAATTAATAACCTCGAACCCAAATAGGCTACCCTGGAGCGAATATTTCGAAGTCCGATGCCGGATTGACTCTCTTCCTCAGAAACCATATAGCCCCGTCCATTATCTTCGACTAATAAGGTAACGTATTGTGGGTAAAAAATTAACTGAACAGTTATACGACTGGCCTTAGAATGCCTAATGGCATTTTGCATTAACTCAACGGCAATTCTATAAATGGTAAGCTCAGTTTGGTTGTCTAATCGACGTTCCTGCCCAAAAGTGATAAATTCAAACTCAAGTGCAGAGCCCTCTTCAGCTCGCCGAACAGTTTCTTGTATAATTTCGGATAGTCCTAGTTTGGCAAACTCTGGAGGCATTAAATTATGAGAGATATGGCGAAGGTCGCGAATGGCTTTTTCCATCATGGTGATAGGCTTGACTAAACCATCAGTGGGTGGATGAATTATTTCAAGTGTTCCTTTAATAGCCGCTAAAGTGGCTCCTAAATCATCATGTAGATCAGCCGCTAGCCGTTGTCGTTCTTCTTCCTGAGCCTGAAGGACTTTTTTCAACTCGATCCGTTGCCGACGTAGTTTAAACCGTGTATAATATCGAATGGAAACACCCGTGATCAGAATCAGCCAAAGGACCACTAATAGTCGAAACCAAGATGTTTGCCACCAAGGTGGATGAATGATAACCAAGACGGATATTCCCTTTTCATTCCATAGTCCGTCATTGTTAGATCCTTTAACTCTAAAAATATAAGTTCCTGGATCTAGATTGGTATAACTGACATACCGCCGGGCGCCACTAAAAATCCAATCTGAATCAACACCTTCTAACTGATATGCATATCGATTCTTTGGGGTATTCGTATAATTTAAGGCGGCAAACTCAAAGGAGAAGAAATTTTCGTTGTAATTTAGATTTATGTATGCTGCCTCCGCTTTACCGGATACATACCTGTCAAACAATTTAAATTTAGTGATAACAATAGCTGGTAATTGTCTATTTAACTGAATTTTTTTAGGGTTAAAGGCATTAAAGCCATTAATACCTCCAAAGTACAGGACACCGTCTTTGCCCTTGAAACTAGCTCCTGCGTTAAAGTAGCCGCTGGCAAATTGATCACTTTGTAATCCATCACTTATATCAAAATTGATAAATGTATAGGCGCTGGGCGAAAATTGTGAAAGTCCTTTATTGGTAGCTAGCCAAAGATCGCCTTCCTGATCTGACTGTATAGCATAAACCGAATTATTTGCCAGCCCATCCTGCTCAGTAAAGTTGGTAAATGAGTCTGTTTTTTCATTAAACCTGCAGAGCCCTCCTCCTAATGTACCTACCCACAAAATACCTTTTTCATCGATAAATAAGCTACGAATAGTGTTCGAACTAATACTATGAGAGTCTGCATTTCGATGTTTATAATGCTTAAACTTACCGGTTTTTCTATTGAAATAATTCAAGCCATCATAGGTACCGATCCACAGATTATGATAGCTATCTTCACGAATCACATACGCCCAATAATCGCTTAAACTTTCCGCATCATTGGGATCAAGATCATAATGAGCGACCACTCCAGTTGCAGTGTTAATACTTTTGAGTCCATTCGTAGTTCCCAACCAAATTAAACCAGCATGATCCTCAAATAAAGTAAAAATGTAATCGTTTTCTGACTCGATTACCCCTCCAGTAGCATTAAAATAAGGTTCAAATGCGCCTGTTATTCGATTTAGCTTTAAGAGCAGATTTGCATTTGCAAGCCATAAAGTACCCTTTCGGTCCTCCAAAATAGCGGTCACAATGTCATTGGCTAAACTTTTAAGTTTATTAGATTGATACCGGAAGTGGGTAAATTGACCTGTCTTTTTATCAAGCCGGTCCAGTCCTCCGCCTTCAGTACCTACCCAAACCGTTCCTGCCTTATCTTCGCATAGGGCTCTTATTCCATAAGGTGTCAACGAATTAGGGTCATGTGGTAAATGACGATATACAGGAAATGACTGTCTGTTAGGATCAAATTTAGATATTCCCCCGCCAACGGTTCCAATCCAGAGAATATTTGATCGATCAATCAGGACTCCCAGAATATTGTTACTGCTTAAACCAGTTGTATTTTCTGGTTCATAAACATAGTGGGTGATCGTTGTTCGATCTTTATTTAGCTTATTTAATCCACCACCATAGGTACCCACCCAAAGGTTCCCTTGTTGATCTTCGGCAATTGAACCACGTCTGACAGTGTTATTACTTAATGAATTAGGATCGTTTGGGTTATGTCTATATTGGCGAATAATGTTATTCTTTCGGTCATAACTAATGAGTCCTTTGTTATCTGTGCCAAACCAGAGAATGCCTGCATGATCTTCATAAATACCGTTTAAATCTAAATCCCGGAAAAGATTTTGATCCTTGTGAAGGAGGGGATTATAGATAAATTTAACCTGAGAAGGTTGCTTTCCCTTAGCTGGAATTAACCAAGCTTGATGTAGCCCTTTTTCGGTCGCAATCCAATATATCTTGGATCGATCCTGATAAATCATATAGATTCCCTGATTAATTCTGG
The DNA here is from genome assembly GCF_003858645.1 of Larkinella knui. Taxonomy (GTDB): domain Bacteria; phylum Bacteroidota; class Bacteroidia; order Cytophagales; family Spirosomataceae; genus Larkinella; species Larkinella knui. Next base: position 738,202 of record NZ_RQJP01000002.1, read on the forward strand.
AATTAGGTGGATTATACGACGTTTGATGAAATTGTCCAGTCGTCTTATCCAATCGTAGAATCTCGCTTATTCTACCTGTCCCCACCCAAAGCATGTTTTCATCATCTTCATTAAATGCAAAAACAACTCCATCGGGTAAGGCAAAATGGTTGGATCGATTAGGTAAGTAGCGGGTAAATTTTTCCGTCGTGGGATCGAATTTGCAGATCCCTTCGCCTACCAAGCCAATCCAGATCATTCCTTGTTTATCCTCCCAGAGCATTAAGCAGGTATTCTGACTTAAAGAAGTCGTATCTGACGGATCATATTTATAAGTTGTACAGCTATATCCATCATATTTATTAAGCCCGTCAGTAGTTCCAAACCAGAGATAGCCCCTGCGATCCTGAATGATATAATGGACGTCCGTTTGAGATAGTCCCTGTTCTGAGCCAATCCGTTCAAATTGAATGGGTTGTGACTGGCCTGTAGCTGTATTATGAAAGCCGATTAAAAAAGCTAAACCTATGAGTCTAAGTAAATAGTGATTGCTCATCTTAGATCGTGATTAAAATCGCCAAGGGCGAACGTTGTCCATTAAAAGGCACTGCGTCTACTAAGATAATCAACAAATCGTACTCTAAAATTAAAGCAGGCACAACTAATTGACACGAAAATAAGAGATATAAAATGTCTTCAAAATACCCCAAAAGGGGTATGGTGCATAGGCAAGAGAACATTCACCTTTGTCTGGTCATTGAATTTGTTTTTTCTTTCAGCAAATACCTGAAAAAATCAAATCAGGCTGAATAAATTCTATACATTAAAATGAATGAAGGCGGACCGTTACATCTGTCTATGGTGTTAAATGTCGCAGGAGTGCAAATTTAGAAGTGAGGGATTACCAGTAAAATACGTGTAATTCCCCCTTGTAACCATTAATAAATCTACTTTTATTTGCGATTAACATTAAAATATCCATGTATTTTAATTTGCGTTCTTCTTATGTCAACTATATTCCCTTATCCCGGTCGAATTGTTAAATCCGGAGAAAAAAATTCCCAGATTGTGGTATCTATTCAGCAACGGTTGAATGAACTTAAGTGCAGTGAATCGCTACTTTCGGTTGATGGAAGTTTTGGGTTGAAAACTGCAAGAGCCGTTAAGGTTTTCCAAAGCCGTGCCGTAGATATACGGCAAATACCGTTGAAATTAGATGGTCAGATTGGGCCGATAACTTGGGCTGCTTTATTTGGCGAGGAAACTCCTTCAATTCAGCCGGATTCTAATTTACTGCAGGAAGCTATTAAGTTTGCCACTTCGCAGGTGGGTATTATGGAAAATCCACTATTCTCTAATCAAGGACCGGAGGTAAATCAATATTTGGCCAGTGTAGCCCTAGGGCCAGGATATGCCTGGTGTGCCGCCTTTTTACATTGGTGTTTCGATCAGGCAGCAAACCACCTAAATGTAACTAACCCCGTGGTGCCAACGGCTAGCGTGTTGGATCACTGGACGAAGGCCGGGAAAGCAGGCACGAAACGAATTTTTGCGGTTAAGGCGGTTAATGATCCGACTTTAGTGAAGCCCGGGCAGATTTTTACCATCACTTTTGGTGGTGGTTTTGGTCATACGGGCCTTGTCACTTCTGTCGATAATGGTATAATTCATACCATCGAAGGGAACTCGAAACCAGATGGAGGCCTGATCCGGGAGGGATATGGTGTTTTTCGGAGAAAGCGCAAAGTTTTCAATATCAATCTGGGTTATATCGACTATACCTGAGCTCATTATCTCCATTCACTTTCTCGTTTTCCAACTCCATCCCTAACTCCTTACCATAATGAGTTTCTTTGATTTACATTGTCACCCTTTCACCAAAGCAGTCTGGATGAATGGCGACCGCCAAAAGTTGCTGGAAGAAAACATCGTCACGGTTATAGATAGCAAATTTAAACCCGGTGTTGGCAACCTGATCCTGCGGATATTTGGTGGCAGCCAAATCAAATTCTTTGACTCCCAATCAAGCCTTAAGCAAATTACGCAGGGTAGTGGTCAGATCATTGTCGCCAGCCTTGTAGCCATGGAGAATTCATACGCTAATCTGGGGTTTTGTGTTTTTAAGAATGTATTTCAACGCATTCAAAATGTCAATAGGGCACAACTAGAGCGACTAGGCAGAAGTCAGATAAGCTACGCCGATGTTATGTCATTAGAGCGATCATTGGCCATTGATTTTGCTGGAAATAATTTGAATGGTCTCCAGTACAGAATCATCAATTCTTTCGATGAAATTAAGGACGATGGACTATTGAATATTATTCTGTCAATTGAAGGGGGCCATTGTTTCTACCAGCGGCCTTCTGTCCTCGACCAAGAATCTGCCGCAAATGCCCATGAAGTTGTTGATGCTCTGTTTGACTGGAAGCAGAAAGTTAAAACAGGACAGCTACCCCGGCTACTTTACACGACTTTGACTCATCATACTACGAATTGCCTAACTAATCATTCATTTGGTGTGCCGCCAGGATTGGCCGGGGCGGGTAAAAATAGCGTAGCCGGAGGGTTTAATCCTGCCGGAAATAGTCTGACTGATGTGGGCATATCGTTCATACAGGCCGCTTTGAAAGAAACCGATGAGGAAAAGCGCATACTCATTGATGTTAAACATTTGAGCCTGAGAGCCCGACTTGACTTTTATGAACTGCGTCGACAGATGATTAATGAGGGTCATCCGTCATTCCCGATACTAGCCACTCATATGGGCGTAACAGGGCTGTCCTTAAACGATGCCATTGTCGTGCCAGAAACGGGTTGTCGCAAATTCCCCGAAGATGATAACTGTTTCGAGGTTGAATATGTGGATGCAGAACGTCTGAATGGTTTTTTCGTGACTACTAGTTTTGATACCAGAATTGATATTTTACGATTTAACCCGTGGACCATTAATCTATTTGACGAGGATATAACTGAGATAGTTGAGTCCGATGGTTTGATTGGCTTCTCATTTGACAGTCGGATATTGGGGAATGAGGTCGTGGACCGTGAGCGGTTTAGTAAGCATGAAATGAATCCATTACCATCTATTTCCGGAATTGATTTTGATAATGAAATTGATTTGGAAAATGGAGAGGTAATATATCCTTTCCAAAACAAACAGGAATTTGGTGAAAGCCGCTATCCGGAAAAACCTTTCTTTGATGTGCCATTTACCTCTGGCGAGGAATTAAAGAAACATACTGATTTAATGGCCCTTTGCCAGAACATAGTACATGCCGTGCGCATCGGTGGCTCTAAAGCTTGGGACTGCATTTGTATTGGTTCCGATTATGATGGTTTAATTAATTCCATTGACTTCGTGCCTAATGCATCGGTTATCCCAGCCATGGAACGCCTTTTTAAACTATATATGACTAGTATGGTGACTACACTGAACGAGTTTATTGCCGAGCGACATACTGGCGAAGATCGAATCGATATACCGGACGATTTTTACGAACGTTTCGTAATTGAAAATGCAAAAGTTTTTTTGAAAAAACATTTCATATGAAAGTTAGCACCGATCAAGTTTTTTTTTAATTCGCATTTTTATTTACATGGGAAGCTCTATCAAAGTTTTGTTTCAAACAATGAGCTTTCTGCTTAGTTAAGGAATAATTATTTATTTTTATTACTTTCTAAATCATAACTATACAAGAAATGAATGCCATTGTTGACTTAACAGCTCGCGCCGTTTCACTCATCACCGCTATTCAGACGTCACTTTTAAGAGGTTCAGTAACTCAGATTAATAGTAATATAAAAATAAACAGGGAGAAAGAAATCAGTGTACTGAATATCTTGCCTAAGGAATTTGAATCAACATTAAAACTCATTATTGAGCTTGAGGAGAATGTAATATTAGGTGAAAGCAAAAAATCGAAAGAAGCCAGTTTTACTTTACGGGCAGAAGAACTGGTGTGGATCAGTAAACGGGAAGTAGACACTCCAAAATCCGTAGAATATACTATAAATTTATGCGTTGCTCTAATCAATTGGATCTGGAATAACGAGGCAAATGGAATAAATGACTTGCGAAAGGAAAAAGGATCATATCCCACTCCTTTTAATTGGCGTGAAGCAATAAGCAATATTTTATACACAATTCCTGAAGAACGGGTGCGGTTGGCTTCGGCTTTGCAATATATTCCCATAGAGATTGTATTAGCGCTGGGAGGGGGCAGTTACGAGGGGCATTCACAACGAATTATGCAAATGTGGAATGTCAGCGATGTCGACCAAAAAGCCCTGCTGACTCCAGAGGAAATTAAAGTTTTGAGAAAAGTAAAACAGTTGGAGGAGGATTCAGAAGTAGATGTGGAAACTCTTTTAAAAGATGATAATAAACTTATTAAATACTTACTAAAAAATGAAGCACCCTTGTCGTTTGAGGATGTATTTAAATTAGAGTTAAAGGAAATACAGAAAAATCGCGCTTGGCGCCAAAAAGAATTGCACGTAACAGGCTCTATCGATTACATAGAACCGGAGGAGTATTTACCTATTCGGGACCCCTTTCAAAAGGGAAGAGAAATGGGTTTGTACGCATTGGCTTTTTCAGGTGGTGGCATTCGTTCCGCTACCTTTAATTTAGGAGTATTACAGGGATTAGCCACTCACAATCTGCTTAATAAGTTCGATTATTTGTCCACCGTATCGGGTGGAGGGTATATTGGAAGTTGGCTAGCAGCCTGGATAAAAAGAGAAGGCTCCGTCGTTAAAGTCACTAACCGACTTTGTCCTGACAAATCACCCAACCCCTTGGGAGAAGAATTGAAGCCCATTCGCTGGTTAAGGATGTTCAGCAATTATTTGGCCCCGCGGTCCAGTATTATGTCAGCAGATGCCTGGACCGTTGGTGTGACCTGGTTGAGAAATACCTTGTTGAATCAGATTATCATTTTTCTGTTGCTACTTTCTTTGCTGTTTTTGGGCAATTTATTATATGAATTGTGGCTTTCCGACTTTAAATGGAAAGACACATCCTGGCAGTACGTACTAAGTATAAGTGCTATTTTGTTAATACCCATTTCGCTTTTAGCAGGCTTTGGTATGCTCATGTATTCAAGTGAAGCAATACGCTTTGTGGGTATCCGACGAGAGCATACCAATAAACTAAGCAAGTTGATGATATTCTTTGGTACGCTGGTAGCTTATCTGCTCAGTGCTTGGCTGCATTCGCATATAGAGCCTTCTACGCTAAGTAAATTAGACATACTGCTTCCTTCCGCATTCATAACCTTTTTGTCTTTATTCCTTGTTGCCGTTTTGGGTAAATACGATCAGGATATTCGAAAATTTGGTAACGGTGTTTTTGGAACTTGGGTTATTTTGATTGTGACTACCTTGATTGCTACCGTAATCGGGTTATTATGCCTTGTTGCAGCATGGACCATCCTGGAACATATTAAAGCAAAAAATTTCTGTATGGCGGAGGTTCCTGTAGCGGATGAACTTCAATTTATTCTCGGATTGCCTTTAGTACTCGAAGTATTCAGCATTACGGTAGTTGTCCGTATGGCTTTGCTCGGTAAATATTTTCCAGACGAGCGGAGGGAATGGTGGGGCCGAATGGGCGCTTACATTCACCGAATTTCTTTCTTATGGATTTTAATTGCAACGTCCGCCCTATTGGGCCAGGTGTTCGTCGATATTCTGTTTGAGAAAGTATGGAAAGGTATTGCTGCTACGGGTGGGTGGATAGCCTTAGTCGGTTCTACAGTTAAAGCCGCTTTTAGTTCCAAAACATCGAATAAAAAAGATGAAAATAGCTATTTGTCTCAGTTACTAAATGTGCTCAGTTTAGCGGGTCCTTATCTGTTTGCACTTGGCTTGTTAATATTTCTTCCTGGGCTAATTCGCCCCATACTTTTTCTGGCAGATCAAGTAGTGAGGTCAGCGCATTTTCTAACTGTTAATATTCTTGGTCTTGCAACTAAAGTAATGATTCGTCCGGATTTCCAACCTCCTGTCACCACTCACTTGTATATCGACCTGAAAATTTTATGCGTTATGTTGATCTCTGTTTTGTCAGCTTATTTTCTTGCCAAGCAGGTTGGTGTAAATGAATTTTCGATGTATCACTTTTACCGAAACAGGTTGGTGAGAGCTTATTTGGGCGCTTCGCGCAGAAGTACGGACCGGCAACGTACCTCTAACCCGTTTACGGGTTTTGATAACTTAGATGATGAAAAACTAAGTAAAATGCGGAACGAGTATGGTTATTACGGTCCGTACCCAATTTTGAATACAGCGCTCAACGCTTCACAAGTAAGCGACCTTGACCGGCAAGACCGGATGGCCGAGTCGTTTATATTCTCACCTCTATTTTGTGGATTCGATTTTAGCATGATAAAGGCTTCTGTAGATGTAAATACGAAATCCTACGATTATGCCTTCCGCGAAACGGAGCATTATGCGTTTAAAGACGGTGGTCCCACAATCGGCACTGCCATGGCCACTTCAGGGGCAGCGGTTAATCCGAATCAAGGTTACCACTCTTCCACTGCGACCGCCTTTTTATTGACGGTGTTTAATGTTCAACTGGGAAGGTGGATTGGGAATCCTCGAAAATGTACTTGGCAATTGGCCGATCCGGGATTTGGTCTTGGATACATTGTAAACAATTTAGTCGGAAAAACTAATACCCGAAACGATTTTATTGCATTATCAGATGGTGGTCACTTTGATAACATGGGCTTATACGAAATGGTAAGAAGAAGGTGTGCTTTTATCGTTGTTTGCGATGCAGAACAAGACGACCAGTTTACCTGCGAAGGTTTTGCCAATGCTATTCGACGTTGTCGAATAGATTTTGGGGCCGAAATCGTCATTAATCTGGCCTCTATCACAGAAAGGGCTCATCATAGGTTTTCGGCAGCCAATTATGCTCTCGGGGACATTTTTTATGCTGGCAATAAAGAAAATACTGGTAAATTATTATACATAAAATCTTCACTAGTAGATAGAAATATTCCTTTTGACGTTCAGGAGTATGCTTCAAAAAATGAAACCTTTCCACATCAATCTACTGGGGATCAATTTTTTGACGAAGAACAATTCGAAAGCTATAGAAAACTGGGTTTTTACATTGCAAATTGTGCTTTTAAAGATAATAAAGTTAGAGAAAAATTAAAACTTTAACCTTCAGTAAGTAAATGTATAACGCTGAAACCACCTTAAACGATTTGTTCCCTCTCATTAATTGGATATAAATTCCGAAAATGAGGTTTTTTTCAAATTAATGAGAAGATAATAAATACAACACATTAATTATTAATGCTCCTATATTCTGTTGATCCAGAGTAACGAAATACTCTATAAAATGACAAGTGTTTTAAAAAACAAGGTAACACCTCAGAACCCACTCGGCATTATTGCGCTATTTGTATTTTTTATAGAAGCTATTGCCACGGTTTCGCTTGGATTAGTCGCAACAACACCATATGTAATATATTTAATATGGTTCATTATTATTTACCCAACTTTTATAGCTATTGCCTTTTTTGTGCTTCTTTGGCTTAAAAGAGAGGCTCTCTACAGTCCGGGAGATTATCGCGACGATACAACATTTAAAGAAATTCTACTTCAAAAGGTGGCTGTCATTGAGGCTAAACAGGATGCGGCAACTATTACCTCCTCAACCAATATAGATGAGATTATAAGAACTGTCGATCGTCTGATTGCACTCAATGATATATACTCTGCAGTTAATGTGGGAAGAACTTTTTTTAAAGAAGGAGAATTTGAAATGGGACTAAAATTATTTGATTATTTAAAGTCTAAAATTTCACCTTTCCATGATTCTTATTATAAAATACTTTCAAACCGAGCTTACTCTCTTATTGGTATAGATAAATTTCAAGATGCAATTGATCAATTGAACGAATTACGCAATATCCACGAAGATAAATTTATGGTATGGCATTCTATAGCTCTCGCTTATGCATATTATAAAATAGGAAATCAACAATACTACCGCCAATGGTTAGATTATTCCCGTAAAATAAAGGAATTTCAAAGAGGCCAAGATTTCTTTAAAAAACTTTATCCAGAGATAGCCGATGATTTGTGATTTTGTATCAAAAATGGGCAAAATTTTTAAATTAAAAATTAATTAAACTTCACCAATAAGACATTGCCTTGTGATAGAACTAATTGAGATTATTCATCCATCTTCTACCTGGTTTGCAAACAATTATCCTACCTCTTAAAAGGCGATAATTGAGCTAATATACACTATTAAAAGTTTACGAGCTGGATACTAATTAAAGAATAAAACGCGGTTATTTTAATTTTATATAGATATCTAACTATTATCTCTATATTAAAGCCAACCGCAAATAACCGCTTCTCAGAACACTTCCCCAAGAAATATGAGCTACAGGTAAAATCGAGTTGACCTGTCTTTCAATTTGAAAGCACGCTATTATGGAATAAGCATCCCATTGGCTGGAAGAGTTATCTAGGTAGCGGTTGTCGCTGAATAACGGGAATGAAAACGGTCCTTAGGGTATGACACTGGGTTGTAGAGCCAGTAAGGTAAGAAACGTGCCGGTGACTGCTATCCTTCGCGAGCTCGAACTAGTTCAACGGTTCGCGGATCCATCAAGCCATTAAAGTACTTGTCCAAAACCGCCTGAAAGACTGGATTGGTGTTTTTTGACAAACCAAACAAGGTCATACTTGACCGAAGCTTTAAATCATCCGGACTGCCCAGAATCTGGTTAGCGGTTTTTCCAACTACACCCAGTAGGGCATTGGAAATTTCTAGTAACCGACTACCCAGAACGGGATGATCCAGATACGCCAGGGCTTCTTTCAGGTTGTGAATCGCGTAAAACCGAGCCATTTCACTATAGCCCAGGCCCGAAAGTTGAGGAAAGATGTACCACATCCAGTGGCCTTGCTTCCGGCCATTTTTGATTTCAGTCAGGGCTTGAGAATAAACCGGTTGTTGAGCGTCCAAAAACCGTTTTAAATCGTAATCTGCTTTCATCGGTATACTTATTCTGGCCGACACAACGGCCCAAGAGTGGAAATTGAAAGACCTCAATAACCGTATAAACGCCTTTTTCTTAAATCTGTTGAATCATTAATGTATTCCCCTCCCACCCTTTCCCAAAAGTAACAGGAGTTGACTCATTTGTGACAGCTTTTCCGGGCGTTGAAGCCGACCTTTGATTCATTCAAACGGACACAAAAACTAACCTTCATACGCCATGAAAACGCTCATCAACTCCCTGCTCGTTGCCTTTACCTTAACAGCTATTACCTTCTCGGCTTCTTTGGCTGAAAGCGACAAACTCATTGGAAAGCCCAAGAACGCAGCCGCTTTTCAAAGCAGCATGTACACCACCAATGCAGGCAAGGTTCAGATTGCCGTCAATAAGCAAACCGGCGGGAAAGTGGAGGTTCGACTCACCAACAGCGCCGGCAAAGAGGTCTTCGTGCAATCGATTGGCAAACGCCAGGAAGCCGCCCGGCTGCGGCTGGATGTCAGCGCCCTGCCCGACGGGGTTTATCAGGTAGCCATCAGCAATGGCATTGAGACCACCACCCAGGAATTGACGCTGGCCACCACCCCGGTGACCTAGGCGTCTCCCCGCCTGGTGGCCTTCAACTAAATCTGACTCGTTCTTGCTTACATCAAAAGGCTAATTCTATCCGGAATTGGCCTTTTGATGTAAGCATTAATCGATTAATATAGTACCTTATTCCATCAAGCTATTGAACCAAACCTGTGAATTTTGTGGCTACATGACTCAAATGAGTATTTGTGTAAATGAGTTTTTAGTAGGGTAGACTTGTCAAAAGCTTAAATATAAAAGTCTGAAGTCGTTCCGTAGAAAAATTGGGTCGTTTTTCAAACCGATAAGTTCGATCTATTCTGTTCTATATAGTTTTTTTAGGTAATGATATACTTAATCGACCCAGTATGCTGTATGATTAGTGATGCATATATACTTTGTCTGTTTACAGTTAAAAAGGGGAAATAAGTCCTCAGAATGAACAATGTAAATCTTTATATGCCGATCACTAAATAAGGATTGTTTTGATCATATTTAATCCTGATTTTGTGCTGTATCCTAAATCTTTACTCTATGTTGGTTAATAGGCTAAATAGCTATCAGAAATTAGAAGAACTTCGACAATCAAAACTTATCGTTTATGTGACTGGTGATCGACCAGGATTAGAAACGCAGATTTCGCCGGAAATTTTAGAGTATTTTGTTCGCCATCTTGATAATCTACAGAATTCTGATAAAATCTCCCTGTTTCTATATACTCGCGGTGGAGACACAATGGCTGCATGGAGTCTCATTAATCTTATCAAACAGTTCTGTAAAGAGTTTGAAGTCATAATCCCATCAAAAGCTCGAAGTGCAGGAACGTTGATTTCTTTAGGAGCGAATAAGATAGTAATGACCAAGCAGGCTACTCTAGGGCCTATTGACCCTAGCTTGAATACACCACTTAATCCGCAGAATCCTGCTTTTCCCCAAAACCCTCAGGCTAGATTACCAGTTAGTGTTGAATCAATTAGGGGGTATATTGATTTAGCAAAACAGGAACTTGGAGTCCAGAGTGAAAATAACCTAACCAATATTTTCTTACATTTGTCAAACTTTGTACATCCGTTGGTATTAGGAGATACTTATCGTGTCAGGACCCAGATAAAGACTTTGTCCCGAAAATTAGTAGCTCAGCATACCACTGATGGTGAACAAATTGAAAAAATAGTTTCATTTCTATGCTCCGATTCAGGTAGCCATGATTATCCCATTTATCGTAGGGAAGCAAGAGATGAGCTGGGATTAAACATTGAGAAACCCAATGATGAGCTATATTCTGTAATAGATGAAGTATTTACTTCAATTCAAGAGGAGCTTGAATTATTGAATATGTTCGACATTGGCACAATAGTAGGGAATCACAATTCGGTCAATTATTCATTTAGAAGGGTTTTAATTGAAAGTATTGTAGGCGGAACAGATGTTTTTGTTTCAGAAGGAATGCTGATCAAAAGCCAATTCCCCGTTCAACCTCAATTCCAAAATGGTCCCGCGACGTTTAGAACTGTTTTTGAAGACAATAGAACATTTGAGGGATGGAAGTATGAACCCTCTCAAAAACAAGAAATTGCACAACCGGAAGTCTCAGTATAGAATAATGCTGATAGAGAAGCTAAAAAAGCTATAACCTTTCGTTAATCACACTAACACTATGAAACACTTGACATTCAGCACTAAATCTTCTGCATCTGCTAATTATTCAACACCGTTGTCGAATAACAGCAATTTAGTTTCTCCGACATTATCCGCCAAGACAGACAACTTGTCTTATTACATCAAAAATAATCAAATAACTAAAGATTCGCTATCACCTAGTCCGATTCATATTCTGGAGAATGACGCCCCCGCCCCTATTGAATAGTGTATCTATAGCTTGCTAGAGTAAACTTAAGCCCGCCCGAACAAGGCGGGCTTTTTACTGTCATTAAAGGTCTGACTATAAATACATTTTATACTTTAATAAGAACTTTCTTTCAAAGATTAAGGTATGATTTCAGAAAGCAATTCAACAATGAAGTAGACAATACTTAGTATTTGGACCTCATTTGTACCTACTCGGTCATAAATAATAAATATTAGGCTTATTTTCAGTACATTAACTAACATTCTCACTTTCTGTATTGGAAAGTAACCCTATATTCCCAAAACCAACATTGGTAGCAGGCTTGTAAAGCTACTATGGAACTTCTGGTTACGGCTGCCATCATCAATTTGAGGCTGCATTTGCCTATTTTAAGGAGCGAATTCGCGCAAACCCCCAGGCAAGCATTGCGTATCTCTACCGGGCCCGTTGCCTCAGAAGGCGCGGGGATTCGATGGCGGCTCTGGCGGATTTAGAAACCGGTAGGCCAGGCCGACTGAACTCGTTTCAAATTCGCGACAGCCGCATTGAAGACCTGCTTGGCCGGTCGCCGATCCAACTGGAAAACAAGGCAATCCGCGAGCAACTCGACGACTAGGTCGTGTGTTGACTGGCCCCTGACCTGCCGATTATGATTTTCACCATCATGACCGAGTACGCCTTCGCCAAGCGGTATTTACAATTAGGCATCAAGGGCTATATCAGCAAGCAAGCCGAGGACGCCGAAATTCGGAAAGCCGTCCATACTATTTTGTGCGGAAAACTCAGTGTTTGTCCTGAATTGCAGGATAAAATAAAGGAGGATAACCACTACAGCAGGGAACTGGACCCGTTTGATGTGTTGCCGAATCGGGAACTGGAAATTGCTTTTCACCTCGTGCGGAGCAAATCCGTCAGCCACATTGCCGATACGCTGAACGTTCACACTCGACGGTCGGTACCCACAAAGCCCGGATTTTGGACAAACTAAAAGTCGATACTGTACTGGTTATGAAAGATTTTGCTACTACCGAACGACTCGGTATTTTTGCTGGATCCGTTGGTGAATACATGTGCCGACGGCATACGAAAAACTGAGCAGGCCAACCAGCCAAACCGCCCCCCAAACGCTCAGATACGACCATTTACCGGCGCTAAAAATGGTTAACAAAGCCATCAGCATCAACACCAGCCCGACGGTCATCAGCATGGCCGTACGCAAAGAGGTCCGGTATTCCTGCCGCAAGTCATACGCGCCGTAGGCTTTATTCCGAAACTGGAACACAATATCATCCAGATCCGCCTGCCGCAGTTGGTCTTCGTTCATGGTTAGCTCAATCTGGTACGTTTTGCGCAGGTATTTGACGGCTTTGGCGTTCGCTTCGAGCTGCACTTTATCCAGAGCCGTTTCAAACGGTAGACCAATCCACATGTAATGCTCCACCTCACAAGCCAGGTGATCGAGGAGTTCTTCGAACAACGCTTCGTCCGTGCCGTTCAAGACCAGATGGCGATATAGGATTTCTACTTGTTGCGGGTTGAGCTTTTCCATAGGATATCGGGTTTAACGGCTGATCGTTTTGAATTTTAGTGGCCCAGCGACAAAGCCGGAACCGGTTGCAATAGAGCCTTCATCACTTCAACAAAGCGCTCGAAGTCAGACACTTTCTGGAGTGCCGTTTCATTGCCGCTCGGGGTCAGCGTGTAGTATTTGCGCAACCGCCCATCGACTTCTACCGACTCCGTAATCAATAAGCCCTCCTGTTGCAATTTGTGTAAAACCGGGTATAACGCGCCAAACGTCAGAATGACTTCGCCCTGCGTCCGCTCTTTTACGGATTGCGTAATTTCATACCCGTACATCCGGCCCCGTTCGGTCAGCAGTTTCAACACAATTGTCTTCAGAGTTCCCCGCAAAAATTCATTGCCTGATGGTTCCATTCTAACAGAAAATAGATCGTTAACTGATTTGTATGAAGTGAATATATAAAAGATTCTAATATATACCAAAAGATGGAGAAATTTTATTAAAAAAATCCGGCACCCAATTCGCCCAACCCCGAAGGGGTGCCATCATTAGCCCCGGATGCAATCCGGGGGATATTAGATGGTACCGCAGGAGTACAACCCTGAAAGGGTTGAATATTGCAATGGGTATTCAACCCTTTCAGGGTTGTGTGGACGCGTATTTTCGCGTGCGCCCCGGATTGCATCCGGGGTTAATGATGATACCCCTTCGGGGTTGGACGATCGGGGCGTGATGACCTCTCCGAATCGTCGGCATTGGAATCCGGGCATGGGCATCATCATTGGACCCCGGATTGCATCCGGGGCTAATGATGATGCCCCTTCGGGGTGGGGAGGAGCGAATCAGGTGTTGGGTGTGGGTCGGCGGTCGGCTTACGCGTCGTACGACAAAACCGGTGCCAGCCAGCGTTCGACATCGTCGACGCTCATATTCTTGCGGTGGGCATAATCGAGCACCTGATCCTTGTTAATTTTACCGACGGCGAAATACCGCGACGACGGATGCGAGAAGTAAAAACCGCTCACCGACGAAGCCGGATACATGGCAAAACTTTCGGTCAATTGAATGTCGATTTGTGCGGCATCCAGCAACTCGAACAAGGTGGCTTTTTCGGTATGATCGGGGCAGGCCGGATAGCCCGGTGCCGGCCGAATGCCCTGGTATTCTTCTTTGATCAGGTCTTCGTTCGACAGTTTTTCATCCGTCGCATACGGCCAGAACTCCGTCCGAACCCGCTTGTGCATCAATTCGGCGAAGGCTTCCGCCAGGCGGTCGGCGATGGCCTTGATCATGATGCTGTTGTAATCGTCGTGATCCCGCTCGAATTCTTCAATCAACTTCTCGATGCCAATCCCCGCCGTTACGGCAAAACCGCCGATGTAATCCGTGCGGCCCGTTTCGATCGGTGCCACAAAATCCGACAGGCAGAAGTTGGGCAAACCGGGGGCTTTCTGGTTTTGCTGACGAAGGAAGTGCAGCACGGTTTTGGTATCGTAAACCAACTCGCCCGTCGATTTACGCTCGTCGGGATTTGAACGGTCCGACGAGCGCGGGCCGAACTCGGCCGAGCGATCCGCCATGTGGCTCAGTTTATACTCCAGATGCGTGTGGGAGCCGTGTCGTTCGCAGGGAATCTCGCGAACAATTTCCTCAAACTCGTGCAGCAGAACATCATCTTCGGCCGAATTGGCCGGATAAAAACCAACCACGGCTTTGGCCGTCAGCAGTTTTTCATCGATCACTTTCTGCAAAAGCCGTTTGGCATCTTCAAATACCTTCTTTGCTTCAGCGCCAACCACCTCATCGGTCAGAATCGCCGGGTATTTCCCGTGCAGTTCCCAGGTCTGGAAAAACGGTGTCCAGTCGATGAACTCCGCAATTTCTTTCAGGGAATACTCGTGGAAATAGCGGTTTCCCAGAAACAGCGGTTTTACCGGCTCAAACTCCGTCCAGTCGATAACGGTTTTGTTCTTCCGGGCCACATCGATCGTCAGCGTTTTTTTATCCTGTTTGCGTCTGGCGTGGTCCGCCCGGAGTTTGGTATACTCGTCTTTGAATTCGCGGAAAACCAGATCGCGCGTACTTTCCTGTTCGCTGATGAGCCGTCCGGCCACGGGCACGCTCCGGCTGGCATCCAGCACATGCACCACCGGCCCCGAATAATGGGGGTCGATCTTGACGGCGGTGTGAATGCGTGAGGTGGTGGCCCCACCGATCAGCAGCGGCATTGTGAATCCCTGGCGCTCCATTTCTTTCGCCACACCCACCATTTCATCGAGCGAGGGCGTAATCAAACCGCTCAGCCCAATGATATCGACGTTGTGTTTTTTGGCTTCTTCCAGAATTTTCTGGGTCGGCACCATCACGCCCAGATCAATAATTTCGTAATTGTTACAGCCCAAAACCACGCCAACGATGTTTTTGCCAATGTCGTGAACATCGCCCTTGACGGTGGCCATCAGGATTTTTCCGGCAGCCCGGGCTCCTACCGACTTGCTGGCTTCGATAAAGGGAAACAGATACGCAACGGCTTTTTTCATCACCCGCGCCGACTTCACCACCTGCGGCAGGAACATTTTTCCCGCCCCAAACAGATCACCGACCACGTTCAT
Organism: Larkinella knui; assembly: GCF_003858645.1. Lineage (GTDB taxonomy): Bacteria > Bacteroidota > Bacteroidia > Cytophagales > Spirosomataceae > Larkinella > Larkinella knui. Next base: position 753,775 of record NZ_RQJP01000002.1, read on the forward strand.
TCCGTCCATCAGCGGCCCTTCGATCACCTCGATGGGTCGTTCGTATTGCAACCGGGCTTCTTCGGTATCCTGATCGATGTAATCCGTAATCCCGCGAACCAGCGCATGTTTTAGCCGTTCGTTGACCGGTTCAAGCCGCCAGCTTTCGTCCTGAACGATGGCTTTTCCTTTGGCTTTGACGGTTTCCGCAAAATCGACCAGCCGTTCGGTGGCGTCGGGACGGCGGTTGAGCAACACGTCTTCGCAGCGTTCGAGGAGGTCTTTCGGAATGTCGTCGTAAACGCCCAGCTGACCGGCATTGACGATGCCCATGTCCATCCCGGCTTTGATGGCGTAGTACAGAAAAACCGAGTGCATCGCTTCCCGCACCACATCGTTGCCCCGAAAGGAGAACGAAATATTGGAAACCCCGCCACTGACTTTGGCAAGCGGCAGGTTTTGTTTAATCCAGCGCGTGGCATTGATGAAATCGACGGCGTAGTTATTGTGTTCCTCGATTCCGGTTGCCACGGTCAGGATGTTGGGATCGAAAATGATGTCCTGCGCCGGAAAACCCACTTTATCGACTAGAATCCGGTAGGCGCGTTCGCAGATTTCAATCCGCCGTTCATAGCTGTCGGCCTGACCGGTTTCGTCGAACGCCATCACCACCGCAGCGGCTCCGTAGCGTTTAACCAGGTTGGCGCGTTCGATAAACGCTTCCTCGCCTTCTTTCAGCGAAATCGAGTTTACAATCGCCTTTCCCTGCACGCATTTCAGGCCGGCTTCAATCACTTCCCACTTCGACGAGTCGATCATGATCGGCACCCGGGCAATGTCGGGTTCGGCGGCAATCAGGTTCAGGAAGGTCGTCATCACCTCCACCGAATCCAGCATGCCTTCGTCCATGTTTATATCGATCACCTGCGCGCCGTTCTCGACCTGCTGACGCGCCACCGACAAAGCCGCATCGTAATCACCGGCCCGGATTAGACGGGCAAACGCTTTGGACCCCGTCACGTTGGTACGTTCGCCGACGTTGACAAAGTTGGTCAATTCCGTAATTTTCAACGGTTCCAGACCACTGAGTTTCTGGTACGGTTCGGCCTGTGGTTTCGGGCGGGGCGGATATTTCGAAATGGCCCGCGCAATGGCCTGAATGTGATCGGGTGTCGACCCGCAACAACCCCCGACGATGTTGACAAAACCGTCTTTCACAAAACCCTCGATCTGGGCCGCCATTTCTTCCGGCGACTGATCGTATTCGCCCATTTCGTTGGGCAAACCGGCATTTGGATACGCCGACGTAAAAAACGGAGCTTCTTTCGCCAGCGTCTGTACATACGGCCGCAGCAATTCCGCCCCCATCGCGCAGTTCAGACCAATGCTGAGCAGCGGCAGGTGCGACACCGAATACAGGAAAGCCTCCGTCGTTTGGCCCGACAGGGTCCGGCCCGAAGCATCAGTAATCGTCCCCGAAACCATGATCGGCAACGGTGGCAGCCCTTTATCCGCAAAATATTTATCCACGGCAAACAACGCGGCTTTGGCGTTGAGCGTATCTGTGATGGTTTCAATCAATAGCAAATCCGCTCCCCCTTCCACCAGTCCGGAAACCTGGGTATAAAACGCGTCGACGAGTTGATCGAACGTAATGGCGCGATAACCGGGATTGTTCACATCGGGCGACATGGACGCCAGCCGGGTGGTCGGCCCCATGGCGCCGGCCACAAACCGCGGTTTATCCGGATTCTGGCGGGTTACTTCCTCCGCTACTTCTTTGGCAATTTTGGCCGACTGGTAGTTCAGTTCATACACCAGTTCTTCCATGTGGTAATCGGCCATCGCCACCCACGTACCGCTGAAGGTATTGGTTTCGATGATGTCCGACCCCGCTTCCAGATATTGACGATGGATTTCCTTGATAATCTCCGGTTTGGTGATCGACAACAAATCGTTGTTGCCCTTCAAATCGTGGGGCCAGTCGGCAAAACGAGTTCCGCGATAGTCTTCCTCTTCCAGTTTATACCGTTGAATCATGGTACCCATGGCCCCATCGAGAATGAGGATACGCTGCTGAAGAAGGTCAGTTATTTTTTCCAAGTTGGTGTATTGATTAAGACTACAAACTACTGTATATCAGCCGTCTATAGCAGGCCGGTGCAACTACGACAATGCGGCTTATCGAAGAAAGGAAGCAGGGTGCAAGCTTTCAACTTATCTGTCCCCGTTTCCGGGGCGGAATTTGGCACCTTTTTCAGGGAGTATGAATGGTTGCCAAGACATCATCGGGTCCAATCCCTCCGTCTTTCTCGATAAGCGTTTTACAAAAATAGAAAAAGAGCCGGTCTTCGCCAAACCGATTCCGTCAGGAGAGAAACAGGCGGTTTTCCCAAAAAATTCCGTCACCAGGTATGTTCCAGATCTTCCTTCGTATAGGTATGGTTTCGTTCGTGGTAAAGCGATGCGTCCCGGGTCCGCTTGATCGACAACGGATTTTTGGCCGTAAGCCGGTAGAGGTACGCGATCGGAACCAAAACCACCCAAAACAAAACCGTCAGGATGATTTTACGGTTGATGATCCCCAGTATTTCCGCCAGTTTGAACCAGAGCCAGGCAATTCCGTTGCCCGCTGCCGGAATGAAAATACTCAGCAACCCGACAGCCGCTGCGGCATACAGCCCGTAAACGGATTTAAAGATTACATAGAAAACGACCAGACCGGTTACGATCACCAGTTGGGCTTTGACGCGATCTATTGGGTTCATCATTTATTCTTTAAAAGTTATCGCCCGCGGGTACCGTTATTGCTCGCGTGTCGCGAGTGATTTGTATTCACAGGGCCTCCGGCCCGACGCACTGCACCGTTGTCACGCTGTTGTCGCTCGCGTATCGCGAGTGACTTAATATTCAAGGGCCTCTGGCCCGGAGCTACATTATCAAAAAGCAATGCATCGGGCCGGAGGCCCTGTGAATATAAATCACTCGCGACACGCGAGCGATAACGGTGATGCTAGCGACAACAACGCCCTTGCAGGGTCTGGGGAAAAGGCATTAATCCAGCCCAAATTCCGACTTCCACTCGGTTTTTTCCGGCCAGGCAGGTTGGTATTTTTTGTCAAATATATAATTTCCGAGTACGAGATAATCCATTTCCGTCCGCATAAAACACCGGTAGGCGTCGTCCGGCGTGTTGACGATGGGTTCTCCGCGCACATTAAAACTGGTGTTGATCAACACCGCGCATCCCGTCCTTTTTTTGAACGCGTCGATCAATTGCCAAAACCGCAGGTTCGTTTCCCGGTGAACGGTTTGGATTCGGGCGGAAAAGTCGATGTGCGTAATTGACGGCAAATCGGAGCGTTGAAAGTACAGTTTTTCCCGTAACGAAAGGCCGTCATACTCAGCAGGCAGCGGTTTTCGGCGGTTTTCCCGAACCGGATGCACCAGCAACATATAGGGCGAAATCCCGTCGTAATTGAAGTATTGGCCACAGTCTTCGGCCAGAACCGCAGGCGCAAAAGGCCGGAATGATTCCCGGTATTTGATTTTCAGATTGAGTTTTTTCTGCATTCCGGCACTGCGCGGATCACCCAGAATGCTGCGCGCGCCCAACGCTCGCGGCCCAAATTCCATCCGTCCCTGCACCCAGCCCACTACGTTTTCGTTGGCCAGCAGCTGGGCGATATCGTCGGTCAGGTTGCCAAAATCGTCGTAATACGAATAAACCGCTTTGTATTTTTTTGCCATTAATTCCACCTCCAGATCGGAGAACGTCGGGCCGAGATAGGAGCCGCACAGGGCGTCGTCATTGTCATCAATATTTCGTTCTTTGCCGAAATAAACATAATAAGCGGCCAAAGCCGCCCCCAACGCACCGCCCGCATCGCCCGCAGCGGGCTGAATGAAGATCCTTTTAAAAATACCGGATTTTTGTAATTTTCCGTTGGCCACGCAGTTGAGCGCCACCCCGCCCGCCAGCACCAGATTTTCGGTATGCGTCAACCGTTGAGCCTCACGGGCCATCGTGATCACCACCTCCTCCGTCACCCGCTGGATCGCCAGACCCAGGTTGCAGTGCGCCGGTTTTAGCTCGTCTTCAGGCTTGCGTTTAGGGAACCCGAACAGGGTTTCCCACTTTTTTTCGTGCACCATCCGCAGCCCCGTCGCGTAATCAAAATAGTTTTGGTCGAGCCAGAGGGACCCATCGTCTTTGATCTCCACCAGCTTCGTTTTGATCAGATCGACGTACCGGTCCACCTCCGGGGAATGGGGGTCGCCATACGGGGCCAGGCCCATTAGTTTGTATTCGCCGGAGTTGACGCGAAAGCCCAGAAAATAGGTGAACGCCGAATACAACAATCCCAGCGAATGCGGAAAATGCAGTTCTTTCAAAACCGTAATGGTCGATCCTTCGCCCAAACCGATCGAAGCCGTTGCCCACTCGCCCACCCCGTCGATGGTCAGAATGGCGGCTTTTTCAAACGCGGAAGGGTAAAACGCACTGGCCGCGTGCGACAAATGGTGTTCGGGAAACAGCAGCTTTACCGGCTTTTTGGAATCGTAGCCCAGCTTTTTCAGTTCGTCCCGCAGAAGTCGTTTCAGGAACAATTTATCCTTCATCCAAATCGGCATGGCCATCAGAAACGACCGTAATCCCCGCGGAGCAAAGGCGTAATACGTTTCCAGCAACCGCTCGAATTTCAGCAGCGGTTTGTCGTAGAAGACAATGGCATCCAGTTCGTTCAGGGTCGTTCCGCCGTATTCCAGGCAAAAACGAACGGCGTTGGCCGGAAAACCGGCATCGTGTTTCTTGCGCGTAAATCGTTCTTCCTGCGCAGCCGCCACAATTCGTCCGTCTTCGACCAAAGCCGCGGCTGAATCGTGGTAAAAGGCGGAAATTCCTAAAATCAGCATGTGAAGTAAAGCGTGACAACCCGCCAACGGGCGCTAAAGTTAAGCTTGTTCCCCCAATATCAAATACGGTTTTGGGGGCAATGTGATCCGGACAACCGTACTATAGAAAAGCCGTCGTATTTCGTGTGGGGATGTAAATTCAGTATATTTGGGCATTACAGTACCACTTTTCCCAACTTCACTTTGAAAATTGCTGCAATCGATATCGGCTCCAACGCGGCCCGGCTTCAGATCTCCACGGTTCTGCACGTCGACGACGTGGTGAGTTTTAAGAAGGTCGAGTACGTTCGTTTTCCGCTTCGGCTGGGTCACGATGTGTTCAATTTCGGAGAAATTACGCCCGAAAGTGAAGTCCGCACCAACAAACTGATGCAGGTTTACAAGCTGTTGATGGAACTCCACGAAGTGGAAGACTATATGGCCTGCGCGACCTCTGCGATGCGGGAAGCGGTGAATGGTCACAAAGTAGCCACCCGAATCAAGGAACTAACCAGCATCGACATTCACATCATCGACGGCCAGAAAGAAGCCGAACTGATTAACAATGTGGTGGTTCAGGCACTCGACGAGCGGCAGTTTCTGCACATCGATGTCGGGGGCGGCAGCACCGAATTGAACCTGTATCTGAACCGGAAAAAAGTCAATTCGAAGTCGTTCAAAATCGGCTCGGTGCGCTTGCTGGAAGGAAAAGAAACCAAGGGTGCCTGGAACAAGATGAAAGAATGGGTGGAAGAAAACGTGCTGACCTCGCAGGAACTGGTGGCCGTCGGAACCGGCGGAAACATCAACAAGATCTTCAATCTGGTTGCGAAAGTTTCGGATACAACCACGCTGGCGGAAATTGAACGGATGCGGAATTACATCTCGGGCTACAGCCTGGAGGATCGGATCAACAAACTTCGCCTGAACGCCGACCGCGCCGACGTCATCATCCCGGCGGCCGATATTTACATTTCGGTCATGAAATGGGCGGGAGCCGATACCATTGTGGTGCCCGACCTGGGCCTGAAAGACGGCATTATTCAGTTGGTTTACGAACGCTGGCTCAAAAAGGAGCAAAAAAAGAAGAAATAGCCTGTTGGTTGTGAGAACCAGTTATTGCCCACTTTTTAACGGCCTGTGTACGACATTCTCCATGTAGAAAACCCGCTTCCGGAACAGTTTCCACCCTTCTTCCGTGACGGTTTTTTGTTTCTCAAGGCCCGGCATTTGCTCAACCAGCCGTGCCGACCACTCCACTATTTTGCCCTCCTCAATTCCGAAACCGGTCGGGTCGATGCACACAGTGCGGTTTTTATCCGCGATGGCTGGGCGGTCAGTCCGTGCGCAGCTTCGTTTGGATCGATCGAGTTTTCGGAGGATTTGCCCGACAAGGAACTAGGTCGGCTCGTGGACGCACTCGTGACGTATGGTAAACAATTACCAGTTCAGGGGCTTCGAATAGTAAATTATCCGGATTGCTATTTACCGCTTCAATCTCAGCGACTTAAAACCACCCTGGCGACTGCCGGCTTTGGGGTGACGTATGAAGAATTAAATCAACACCTGCCGGTTACGGGTCGTCCCTTTGCCAAACACCTGCATGCTGCCGAACGTCGACGACTTCGGAAATGCCGACAGGCTGGTTTTACGACTCAACTCTGGGAAAACCCGAACGTCGACGCGGTATTTGCCTTCATTCAGAAAGCCCGGTTGCGGAAAAACCTGCCGTTATCCATGACCAGCAAAGAGCTTGCCAATCTCTTAAACAAGTTCGGCGATGTCTGCCCGGTTTTTACGGTAAAAAATGGCGACCAGATCATTGCTTCCTGTCTGGGAATTCGGGTTTCGCCCGGTATTCTCTATTATTTTCTCCCGGCCGACCATGAAGCGTACCAGCAGTTTAGTCCGTCCGTGATGCTGGTTGAAAGCTTGTATGAATACAGTCAACAGCAGCAAATACCGTTGCTCGATCTGGGCATTTCGACCAGCCGGGGCGTTCGGAACGAGGGGTTGATTCGGTTTAAAGAACGTCTGGGCGCAGTGGAATCGGCGAAATTGGTGTTTGAAAAGACGTTTTGAAACCGATTGAAACCCGGCCTGGGTTAGCCGGGTTTATTTTACAGTAGCCGTGGGGTTATTTCGGAATCGGCAAGGTCACATCCGTGGAGAGCGGCTGACCGAATTGCGGCATTCCGTCGGCCGTCCACGTGAATTTCTGGGCTCTCGGTGAGCGATTGGTCCCGCAGCCTTGCCCCGGTTCGGGGTTGGCGTGGTATAAAATCCAGTCTTCCGTGCCGTTGGGTGATTTGAAAAAGGAGTTGTGCCCAGCCGCGTGCGTTCCCGAAACGTTCACTGCTTTGAATACCGGTTGTTTCTGTTTTTGCCAGTTTCCGGCGTCCAGTAAGTCTTTGTTGCCGTCCATGGAAAGCATTCCGAGGGCATAACTTTCCGTCCAGCAGCCGCTGGCGGAGTAGATGACAAACAGGCGGTTGCCTTTCCAGAGCGGTTGCGGGCCTTCATTGACCAGCACAACGGGTTTATCGTCGGGCCCTGGCCTGGGAATTTTACCATCGATTTCCCAGGCGTAAGTTGGTGAGGATATGCGGACCCGTTTGCCCGTGGCCGTCCACGGATTTTCCATCCGGCAAATGTAAATATCCTGTTCCCCGTTCTCGTCACCTTCCCACCCCGACCAAACCAGGTAGAGCTTCCCTTTGTATTCAAATAGAGAACCGTCAATGGCCCATTTATCGTCGGGCGTTTTGATCTGACCTTTCATCGTCCAGGTTCCTTCCAACGGATCAGCGGATGCGTTTTCCAACACCCACAGGCGGTGATTGCGGTTATGGCCATCGTCGGCTGCGAAAATCAGGTACCATTTCCCGCCAAGAAAATGCAGTTCGGGAGCCCAGATTTCCTTGGAATAGGGCCCGGTTGCGGGAGGAGTCCAGACCACTTTCTTTTCGGCGGTTTTCAGTTCGGCCAGTGAGCGGGTTTTCCAGAGCGTCAGGTTGCGGCCGGTGGTGTGCGTGTAATAATAGAAACCGTCTTTATGAATGCTCCACGGATCAGCGCCCGAAGGCAATAACGGATTCGACAACATCTGCCCGAAGCCGATGGATGTCGAGATGAAGAAGAAAAAAAGAAGCGTTTTTTGCATGAGAAAACATCAATACCCTTTCGACAAATCGACCTGATTTTCCAGTGGTTCCCCGTTCAGAAACCGGTTCAGATTCCGAATAAACTGATCCATTTTCCCTTTGTCTTCCGTGGCCTGGCCCCCACCGGTGTGCTGGGTCAGGATGACGTTTGGCATCGTCCACAACGGGTTGTCGACCGGAAGCGGCTCTACCTCCGTAACGTCCAATACCGCTCCGGCCAATTGACCACTTTCTAGTGCTCCGATCAGAGCCGTTTCGTCGGTGGTTGTTCCCCGTCCAATGTTGGCGTAGACGCTGCCGGTTTTCATGGCGGCAATCAGATCAGCCGAAAAAAAGCCTTTGGCGGTTCCAGGTAAGCAATTGACAACCAGATCGGTTTCGGGCAATGCGGCTTTCAGTTCTTCGGGTGTGTGCAGTTCCGCTTCGGGATTGGTTCGGGCCAGAAATTGAACGTCGCACTGAAAACCGGTCAGCATTTGCCGGACAGCCTGGCCGATCGTTCCCGATCCCAGAATGATAACTTTTTTGTTCCGGAGTAAGCCCAGTTTAAACCGCAGCGGTACGCCAATCCATTTCTTCTGCGTTTGCAATACCGCCAGTTCGTGGATGCCGCGGTAAAAAGCCAGAATACCGGCCACGATGGTTTCGGCGCAGGGCCAGGCGAAATAGTCGCCCATGTTCGTGACCGGCGCATCCAATTGAATTGCCTTGTAAGCATCGAACCCCGCGGAATCCAGCTGCCACCATTTCAGGTTAGTACCGCCCGAAAACCAGGCTACCGGCGGGTTGCCCAGCACCAGATCGGCGCGTTGAAAAGCCGCAGGCTGCTCGTTTTCCGGAAGATCTTTTTTGAATACAACGTCAAAGTCAGCCGGCACTTGCCCGCGGAAGTACGCTTTATCGGAATCGGTCAAGGGGGTATTTACAAAAACAATCATGCCAGGAGCGTTAGGTGTTTCATCGCAAAAGTAATGAAACAACCGTTTCTATTTCGACAAAACTACCTTCTGGTGCCGAACGGGCTGGCCTTCGCGCAGCAAACGGACGAGGTACACGCCAACCGGCAGATTCCCCAGATCAATCGTGGCTTCGGTATGAGCCTGCACCGCCAGCCGGGCCGTTACGGGTTGCCCCAGCAGGTTGAGGACCTGCACCACGCCGTTGTTGGGCGACTTTACCCGTAAAAACCGGTCGGTCGGACTGGGATAGACCCAGGGCAGCCTGGCTTCTTCCTCTTCCGTGCCGGTAATGATCACTTTTTCGGAGGTATTCCGGAGGTAACGAACCCCGCCGGTGCTTGTGCCGGCCAGCACTTCCGGCAAACCGTCGCCGTCGAGATCGGCGGCCGTTAGCGCCAGGTTGCCACCGGGGGTACCCTGATCCGCAGTCTGCGTCAATTCATTGATAACCAGCGTTGAATCCAGCAAGAGCATGGGGTTGGTGGGTTGGTCGGGCAGTTGGTAAAGTTTCATGATGCCATCACGGGTGCCGGTCAGTAGTTCAGGGCGCTGGTCGCCGTTGAGGTCAATCACCACAATGGATGGGCTGGTGGCGCCGGGTAAAACGTTGATCTGTCCGTAGTTCTGTTGCTGCAACGCGTATTTTGGTGCTGCCGCCGTACCGGTATTGCGGTGGTATTCAATCGAGCCGTTCTGTTTGCCGATCAGCAAATCGGTTTTTCCATCGCGGTCCACGTCAAACCAGGTTGGCATGTCGATGATCCCCAGCCGGTCGGGCGTCGGAATTTGCTGCACTTTCGTTGCGTCGAGTTGAAAAGCCGCACCCCGTCCGGCCTGATTCAGAATATACCGCATTTCCGGCGCCCGGTTGATCGAATTGCCGGTAAAGATCAGATCAAAGCTGTTGTTGCCGTCGATGTCGGCCACGGCGATTTTCAGATCCGTCAACAGAAACTGTTCGGAGAGTTTCAGGTAATCCGTGGTTCGTAGTTCAAAAGCCGGTTTACTTTTCGTACCGGTATTTTCAAAATGCGCAATGCTGGCCCGGTAGCCACTCGCCGACCGAACGCCCGCATTTCCTACCAGCAAATCCATATCGCCGTCGCCGTCCAGATCGGCCAGAACCGGGGTAGCGCCTTCGCCAAAATCGATCATGTCTTCCTGCAAAAAACTTTTACTACCATATTGAAAATTAGGCAGTTTGGCGGTTCCGGCATTTTTATAAAACCAGTTGGAAGCCCGAAAATCGATCAGATTGCCGTCATTCCCGTATGTGTTGGGCGAAGCCACAAGGTCTTTCAGGCCGTCGAAATCAAGGTCTTCGGCATACAGCGCCGGAAAGACATCGAATGAGATGGGATTGGTAGCCGGAAAGCGGTTGGTATAACTCGCAAAACGCGTGGAGGCTCCATTGCCGCCCACGTTGGTCAGCATCGAAACGTGCGGACAGGTGACGTGTGCCGTCAGCAAATCCTTGTTTCCGTCCCCGTCGACGTCGATCACCAGCATCGAATTGCCATTGTGTTTCACCCGCGCGCCCGCATTATCGCCCCCGGTTTCGTTGCCCACGTAAACGCAGTCCAGTCCAAACGTAAATTCGTCGCAGTCATCGTCACTTTTGAAATTGCCCCAGCAAAAACCGATTCGTTTGTAATCCAGCCCATTCGGGTCTTTTTTGCGTTCGACGCTCATATTCTGGTACAAATTCGCGGTTCCGCCGTTGATGTCATACGTCAGAATATCAATGTCGCCGTCGTTGTCCACATCCAGAATCGCCGGAATATCGACCGAGTTGATGTACAGATTCAGGGTTCCGGAGAGCCCTTCGTGGTAAACCGGGTCGGCGATGGTTTTCCACGATAATTTACCATTCGTTGCGGTATTTTGCAGAATCCGCAGGCCGCCGTTGGAGTGCGTAAACAGGTCTTTTCTACCGTCGTGGTCATAATCAACCAGCAGCATCCAGGTGCCGTAGGTGATGGCCGGAAACTGCTGTTCGTACTGCGGAGCATACCGCCACAAATAGCTCGCATTGGCCTGTTTTTCAGCCACAAACGTCATAATCCGACTGGTTTGCCGGTCATACAGGACCAGGTCCTGCACCGTGTCGGCGTTAAGCTGGATGGTGGAATATTGCGCCCCGTTGATGCCGCCCGCCCACGGATTGGTCAGGTTCCGGCCCACAATTTTGACCGTTGCTCCGGCCTCGTATCGAAACGAAAAGGAACCGCCGGTTTGCGCGCGGGCGATGTGAAGAATCAGAAAACAAAGTATGGTAAACAGCTTTTTCATGTAACTTTGGCCCATTAACCGCCTGACAGCGATCGACGCGCTGGCCGTGCGGTTAATTGATAACGAACAGACTCACAACGTTGGTTTACTTCTTTCCGGAAAATGGTTATATCCATTCCTGAATTGTACGATCGCTACCGCGAATGCGCGGGCGTATCGACCGATACCCGTAAAATTACAGAAGGTTGTCTGTATGTCGCACTCAAAGGCGATAAGTTCGACGGAAATTTATTCGCCAATGATGCGCTGGAAAAAGGTGCCCGCTACGCCCTGGTCGACAACCCCGATCTGGCCACGGATAATCGGTATTTGCTGGTCGATGACAGCCTGCTGGCGTTGCAGGAACTGGCTCGTTATCACCGGAATAGGCTAGGCATTCCGGTGATTGGCCTAACCGGATCGAACGGAAAGACCACCACCAAAGAACTGATCGCCAGTGTGCTATCGCGAAAATACCGGACGTACGCTACGCTGGGAAATCTCAACAACCACATCGGCGTTCCGCTCACGTTGTTAGGCATCGACGAAACGTACGAGATTGCTGTCGTGGAAATGGGTGCCAATCACCAGGGTGAGATCCGGTTGCTGTGCTCCATTGCCCAGCCCACGCACGGTTTGATTACAAACATCGGAAAAGCCCATCTGGAAGGTTTTGGCGGTGTGGAAGGCGTGCGGAAAGGCAAAGGCGAACTGTTCGATTTCCTGGCCACCACGGGCGGAACGGTTTTCGTGAACGCCCAAAGTGAGGTTTTGATGGCCATGTTTGCGGAACGGCTTTTTCGCGAGGCCGTTTTCTATCAGCTCACCGATCAATACGAAATTCTGACCGACAATCCAGTAGTGGTTTATAAAGACGAAGTGGGTCAGGTTGTAACGACGCATTTACCGGGTCGCTATAATTTCGACAACATGGCGGCTGCACTCTGTCTGGGGAAGTTTTTTGGCGTCCCGGCGGAGGCCGCAAACGAAGCCATTGCCAGTTATAACCCGACCAACAACCGCTCGCAGATCATTCGAAAGGGCAGCAACACCATTGTGATGGATGCTTACAATGCCAACCCGAGCTCGATGGCCGCGGCTATTCAGAACTTTATGAAACAGGATGCGGCTCATAAAGTGTTGATTCTGGGCGACATGTACGAACTCGGCGACGAAAGTCCGGCCGAACATGCCGCGTTGGGTGAGCTGATTGCGCAGGGCCGGTTCGATACCGTCATTCTGGCCGGAAAAGACATGCGGTATGCGCTGGGTGCGTTGCCGAAAGCGTATTATTTCCCCGACAAATTTTCGTTACACAACTGGATTATGGACAATCCGTTTCAAGACACGGCGATTCTGATCAAAGGTTCGCGGGGCATGGGGCTGGAGTCGGTTGTGCAGTTTTTGTGAAAGAATAACAGCCCACGGTTTTAACCGTGGGACCGAAGAAAACCGATTGGATTGATCCATTCAACCGTTTTAACGGTTTTTGATGATCTAAACGGTAAACCGTTAAAACCGTGGGCTGAGGCTAAAAACAAAAGGCAATTTTAAAACGATTCCTAATCCTGTATGAAAAAATCTTCATTTCTATTTCTCTTAACCATCATCCTTCAATCCGTTGCCTTTGCCCAGCAACCGGTTCCGTTTGAAAATGAAATCAAAGCGTTCGAGCAGCAGGACCAAACCACACCCCCACCCAAAGACGCCATTCTGTTCACCGGCAGTTCGTCTATCAAACTCTGGCAATCCCTTCAGGCCGATTTTCCGGATAAAAAGGTGCTCAACCGCGGGTTTGGCGGTTCCAAATTGCCCGATGTCATTCACTTTGCCGACCGCGCCATTCTTCCTTACAAACCCAAACAGATTGTTATTTACGCCGGTGAGAACGACGTAGCCAGCGGCACCGTAACGGCTCAGGAGGTGTGCGACCGCTTTGTCACCCTGTTCACCAGGATCCGGAAAGCGTTGCCTAAAACGCCGGTTGTTTTCATTTCGATGAAACCCAGCCCGTCGCGCCGGCCGTATTTACCCATTACGATGGAAGCGAATAGCCTGATCAAGACCTATTTGTCAAAGCAGTCGCAGGCGCAGTATCTGGATATCTACTCGGCCATGCTCGACGCCAACGGGCAAATCCGGGGAGACTTGTTCCGGCCCGACAGCCTGCACATGAACCCGAAAGGATACGAGATCTGGACCGCCAAATTGAAGCCTCTTTTGAAATGAAGGGGTAATCCCAACTAAACAAGCCGACTATGACCAAAGGGGTCGATACCACATCCATTGAAGCTATTTTTGAAGCGTTTAATTCGCTCCGGGTTCTGATCGTCGGCGACGTGATGCTCGATTCCTACGTCTGGGGCCGCGTCGACCGGATTTCGCCGGAAGCTCCCGTGCCGGTGGTAACCGTCCAACGGCGGGAATTGCGGCTGGGTGGAGCCGGTAACGTTCTGCTGAATGTACAGGCGCTGGGTGCCGAAGCCATTATTTGTTCCGTCATCGGTACCGACGAACCGGGCGACCGGCTCATCGGGCAACTCAACGAGCGTCGTTTGAATTGTGACGGACTGATCCGAAGTGATTCCCGGACGACCACCATCAAGGAGCGGATCATGGCCGGTTCGCAGCAGGTGGTTCGGGTGGATACGGAAACCGATCGGTACATCAATCAACAGGAACGCAACGCACTCATTACCAAAGCAAAAGAGCTGATCCCGACGTGCCAGGTGCTCATTTTTCAGGATTATGACAAAGGCGTTCTGAGCGCGGAAGCCATTGCCGAGATGACGGCTTTTGCCAATGAACAGGGCGTTCCGACGGTGGTTGACCCCAAGAAACGGAATTTCCTGGCCTACCATGATACCACTTTATTCAAACCCAATTTGAAAGAGCTGAAAGAAGGGCTGAAAATCGATTTTGACGCCACCCGGGCTTCGGAGTTTCAGGCCGCCGTCAATCAGTTAAAATCCCGGTTGAACATCAAAGGCGCTTTGATAACGCTCTCGGAGCGGGGCGTTTTTATTGATTTCCAGGATGAAATCCACCGGTTTCCGGCCCATATCCGGCAGATTTCGGACGTGTCGGGCGCGGGTGATACCGTCATCAGCGTTGCCGCCTGTTGTGTCGCCCTCGGTTTGCCACCCCGTTTCATCGCCGGTCTGTCGAACCTGGCCGGGGGCCTGGTCTGCGAATCGCTGGGCGTCGTCCCCATTGATAAAGCGCGATTAAAAGTCGAAGCGATCAAGGAAAATTTACTCTGAAATCATGGAAGTACACCAGGGAAAGTATACCATTTCGACCGACCCGTCGCGGTTGCAAATTGAAGTCATTCACGACTTTCTGGCCCACCATTCGTATTGGGCCACCGGCATCAGCCGCGAAACGCTGCAAAAACAGATGGACCATTCGACGCTGCATTTCGGTCTGTATGAGGGCGAAAATCTAATTGGCTACGCACAGGTGCTCACCAACTACACGTCGTTCGCGTATCTGGGCAACGTTTTCGTGCTGGAAAAGTATCGCGGTCAGGGGCTTTCGAAGTGGCTCATGGCGACCATCATGGCGCATCCCGATCTGCAGATTATCCGTCGCTGGCTGCTGGCCACCCGCGACGCCCACGGTTTATACCAGCAGTTTGGTTTTACAGAACTCGCTAAACCGGAGACGATGATGGAGAAATTTGATGATAACGCCATTCGGCAATAAGCCAACCTTATCCGTTTTCTTCCTTCAATTTTTCCCGGGTTTCTTTGATGGCTTCTTCCACGGAGTGGGACTTGCGCAAGTCGCTGGTTTTTTTGGTCAGTTCGGCCATTGTGCAATAATGCCGGTATAAAACCGCCAACTCCTCCTCGCTCAAGTCTTCGCTATCGATCAGGCGGTTGCTGGCTCCTTTAGTAGCCGCAATCAGTTCATTCAATTTAAGCTGGACGGAGAGCGATTCCTTGTTCTGGGCTTTCTGGATGACAAAAACCATCAGAAACGTGACAATGGTCGTTCCGGTATTGATAAGCAATTGC
This sequence comes from Larkinella knui, assembly GCF_003858645.1. Lineage (GTDB taxonomy): Bacteria > Bacteroidota > Bacteroidia > Cytophagales > Spirosomataceae > Larkinella > Larkinella knui. Next base: position 769,066 of record NZ_RQJP01000002.1, read on the forward strand.
CAGTTTTCCGAGAAATTGAACAAAGGTCCGGTTATGCCCCAGACAATGACCGTCGCTAAAGCCAGAATAAAGGCCAGCGACGAACCTGTGGCTTTGGCAACGCTCGTCGAAAAACGCTCAAAAAAACCTTTGTTACCAGAATGTGAAGGGGCTATATTTTCCATACGACGACTGACTAGTTAGGGGTAAAACGAAGTTAACCCAAGTGGGATTGAGTCAAAAAGCACCCCTAAACCAGGGGTATTGATGATATACCCAAATCAGCCGGTTTTTGTTTTAAGAAGATAAATACAGCGCCGGGCCGCAACTGTGAACCCGGTCAGGAAACGCCAGTCGATTCGAGTGTTTTACTGAGCCCGTCGCCTGATTTCATTAATGTAATCGTCAGTATACTCTTTCCCCCGGTTGTTGTGGTAGCGCCAGACCACTTTATAATTGACGATAACCGCCACGGGCTGTATTTCCTTGTCTTTGGCACCTTGTTCCAAATACTGAATGGCTTCTTCCTGGGCGTCAAATACTTTCGTTTCCGCTTCAGTAAACCGCGTAAACACGGCTTCCGCTTTTTTCTTGTCGCTCATAGGGTGTACTCTTTGACGGTCTCGATAAAATATTTAACCTTCTCCGGGTCCGTATCCGGATAAACGCCGTGGCCCAAATTGGCAATGTACCGCTGGGTACCAAACGTCTGTAGCATTTTCTTTACTTCCGCCTTGATCTGGCCGTAATCGGCGTATAGAACGCACGGATCGAGATTGCCTTGCAGGGTTTTATTCGGAATCAGCTGCCGCGATTCAGCCGCGTCCATGTTCCAGTCGAGGCCGACCACCGAGCAATTCAACTGCCCGATTTCCTGCCGGGCAAAGAACGCACCTTTGGCAAATACCGTCACTGGAACACCGGCTGTGGCGGCCAGAGCATCGCAAATCTGTTTGATATACGGCAGCGAAAACGTGCGGTACTGGTCGGGCGACAGAATACCGGCCCAGGAATCGAAAATTTGCACCAGATCGGCCCCGGCCCGAATCTGGGCTTTCAGATAATCGATCGTGCTATCCGTAATTTTCTGGAGCAGGGCGTGCGAAAACGCCGGATCGGTATACAACAATTTCTTGGCCACCGAGAAAGTCTTGGAACCCCGGCCTTCGGTCATGTAACAAAAGATCGTGAACGGTGCCCCGGCAAAACCGATGAGCGGAACCCGGCCGTTCAATTCTTTTTTCACAATTTTGATGGCATCCAGCACGTAGGCCAGATCACTTTCAGCATCAGCCACTTTCAGCCGGGTCAGGTCCTGGGCCGTACGAACGGTTTGCGGAAAAACCGGTCCCCGTTGTTCGGCCATTTCATAAGGCAGCCCCATCGCTTCCGGAATGACCAGAATATCCGAGAAGATAATAGCAGCATCAACACCCAGAATATCAACGGGTTGAATAGTCACTTCGGCTGCCAGTTCGGGCGTGGTAGCCAGCTTGATAAAGCTACCGGCTTTTTCCCGAACGGCGCGGTATTCGGCCAGAATCCGGCCCGCTTGCCGCATCAGCCAGATGGGAACGCGCTCTACGTTTTCGCCACGGGCCGCCCGCAGCAACAGGTCATTTTGTAACATCATAGTGCAAAGATAGTCGGGTTAACAGGTTATTTCGCAGAGATAAGCGGAGTACAAAAGAGTTTAACGAAGTTTTTTTCTCTGCTTAACTCTTTTTTCTCCGCTTATCTCTGCGAAATAATTCTTCCTCAATAGATTTACTTTTATCAAACAAACGTTTGGTAAAATCAAAAGAACCATTTACTTTTGCAGCATGCCAGTTCAGAAAGTCACACGGGAGGAGATTTTGCAAAAAGCCATGCTGGTTTTTAAACGGCAGGGCTACCACCGAACCACGATGGAAGATCTGGCGCGGGCGTGCGGTTTACTAAAAGGTAGCTTCTACCATTACTTCAGCAGCAAGGAAGTCTTGATGAAAGAGGTACTGCGCCATTCGAATGAGCAGAATGAAAAGATCCTATTTTCGCTTGCCTACGCAGAAGAAAAACCACCCCAACAGCGACTGGAAGACCTGCTCGATGCCCTGTTCAATGGCATCAACCGGTCAGAAGGCGGTTGTCTGATGGGTAATACCACACTGGAAACGGCTTTAGTAACCGAAGAGTTTAAAGAGCCGCTGCGTGTCCATTTCAACAACGCCATGGCCGCTCTGGCGCACATATACCAGCATACTCATCCGCGGGAAAAAGCGCAGGAACTGGCCGAACAGGCAACGGCTGAAATACAGGGCTCGTTATTGCTGGTAAAACTATTTCAAAATGAACGCTTGCTGACCGACTGCCGAAACCGTATTCTGGAACGTCTGTAAAACCGCACGAGTTGCTCATTTTCAGGCAGTTTCAAAACAAATTATCTATTAAAAGCACGGGTAAAACCATCCGCATGATCAAATGAAGAGAGTCGTTGTAACAGGTTTGGGAGCATTGACACCCATTGGAAATACCGTAGAAGACTATTGGAACGGGCTGGTCGAGGGCCGTAGCGGAGCCGCTATGATTACCAAATTCGACACTACCCTGTTTAAAACCAAGTTTGCCTGCGAGGTGAAAGGCTTCGACGTCCTTCAGTTTCTGGAGAAGAAAGAAGCCCGCAAAATGGACGAATACAGCCAGTATGCGCTGGTAGTGGCCGACGAAGCCGTTCGGGATGCGCACCTGATCGACGATAAAGTCGACCCCAACCGCGTGGGCGTCATCTGGGCGTCGGGCATTGGCGGGATGTATAGCTTTCAGGAAGAGGTGATTGCCTACGGAGCCGGTGGCCGCAACCCGCGCTTCAATCCGTTTTTCATCACCAAGATGATTGCGAACATGGCGTCGGGACTGATCTCGATTCGGTACGGTTTTCGGGGCGTCAACTTTGCGCCGGTATCGGCCTGTGCCTCTGCGACGCACGCGCTGATCGATGCTTTTAATTACATCCGGTTGGGCAAGGCCGAGGTGATCATTGCCGGCGGTTCGGAAGCCGTCGTCACGGAAGTGGCCGTCGGCGGTTTCAACGCCATGAAAGCCCTGTCGGAACGCAACGACGACCCGGCTACGGCTTCGCGACCGTTCGATGCCAACCGCGACGGTTTTGTGCTGGGCGAAGGCGCTGCCGCCATCGTGCTGGAAGAATACGAACATGCCAAAGCCCGGGGTGCCAAAATTTACGCCGAACTGGTGGGCACGGGTGCCACCGCCGATGCGTATCACATGACGGCCACCCACCCCGAAGGACTGGGTGCCACGCTGGCGATGAATGAAGCCCTGCGGGAAGCCAACCTAAAACCGGAAGACGTTGATTATCTGAATGTTCACGCAACGTCGACACCCGTTGGCGATCTCAGCGAAGCCCAGGCCATTCAGAAAGTATTTGGTCAGAACCCCGCCCGGCTGCACCTCAGCGCCACCAAATCGATGACGGGCCACTTGCTGGGAGCCGCCGGAGCCATCGAAGCCGTTGCCGGTATTCTGGCCATTCAGAACAACACGATTCCGCCGACAATCAACCTCCAGGAGCGCGACGAACGCATCAGTTCCGAACTAAACCTGACGCCCAATGTGGCGGTTCAAACGCCGGTCGATGTCGTGATGAGCAACACCTTCGGCTTTGGTGGCCACAACGCCATTGTGGCTTTTCAGCGGATTTGAAGCTAACCCTTGTTGGACTGGACACCTGTCAGGTCTTTAAGACCTGACAGGTGTCCAGTCCAACAGGTATTCGACCGTATCGATTGATCTCCTACTATTTCCTAACTTTGGAGAAATTTGGAAATAGTAGGAGATGCCAGCCATCGAAAAAGACCTCAAAAAGGAAATTCTGAAACTCCCGCCAGTCGAGAAAGACAAATTGCTCCTGCGGCTGATTGCCAAAGACAAGGATCTGGTCGAGCGGCTGCATTTTGTGCTGATCGAGGGCGAAACGACCACGGAGGAACGGCGGCACGACCTCAAGGAGAAGATTGCCGAAACCGCCAACGGCCATTACACGCACCCCGACGGCTGGATGCTGAAAGCCCTGCGTTCGCTCACGTCGGCCATTACGCACCACGTCAAGATTACAAAGGACAAATACGGGGAAGTTGAACTGAATCTGTACATTCTGACGGCATTTTTTAACGTCCAGCCCAGCCATTTTGCCCGGTTAAACCACCACAATCAGAATCTCTGTGCCTTCGTCGGCAAGAAAGCGGAGACGATTTTGAAAAAACTCCAGAAGATCGATTCGGATTATTACATCGAATTTGAGACCGACGTCAACCAGGCGCTGGACTTCATTCATACCTATGGGCCGGGGCCGTATGCCCGGCAAATTGGCCTACCGAAGGAATGGAAACCGTAACTACACGGTCAACCTTTCGCCATTAAAACCGGTCCGGATTTTTTGTTGACAAGAATCAGGATGACGATACCGGTCAGAACCACCGGAATGCTCAGGAGTTGCCCCATGTTCAGGGCCAGGCTGTTTTCAAAGCTTTCCTGACTGGTTTTCAGAAACTCAACCAGAAACCGGAAGCTAAACAGCAGCACAAGAAATACCCCGGTGATGAATCCTTCCGGCAACTGATGGCGTTTCTGCTTCCATAAATACCCGGTCAAGCCGAGCAAAACCACGCAAAACAGCGCTTCATACACTTGCGTGGGATGGCGCGGCACGATGGGCAGCAGTTCAGGGTCCGTTTCCCGAACAAACACAAAACCCCAGGGCAGGTTCGTGGGCTTCCCGTAGATTTCTGAATTCATCAAATTCCCCAGCCGAATCAGGACACCGCTCAGACTGGCGACAATCACCATCCGATCGACCACCCACAGAAAACGCTGACCGCTTCGTTTCCGGCTGTACAGATACAAAGCCACCAGAATCGCCAGAGTCGCTCCGTGACTGGCCAAACCGCGAAACGGCAGGCTTACCATTGATTTAAACCACTGGCCGGGCGCAGAAATCAGCAATTCCCATTCATAAAACAGATAATGGCCAAGCCGGGCACCAACAACGGTGGCCATTACGACATACAGCGTCAGGATTTCCACATCGGCAACCGGTTTATGCTCCCGTTTATATACATAACGCATGACTTGCTGACCGCACAAAAAGCTGGCGGCAAACAACAAACTGTACCAGGCTATGGGCCATTCGGAACCGAAAATTTTCAGCGTATACACGCGGGGATCCATATCCCAGATGATAAATACCAGCAGACGAGAAAGCATAGAGTTTTGATTAACAACCGGTTACGATCCCGATCAGAAAGAAACTGACGCAAATATTAAGAAACGCGTGTTGATACGGCTTATACCACGGATACGCAACGGTTTTCGTTTTAATCAGTCCCAAAAGGTCGTCTTCGCTCCACTGCAATTGCCTGCCTGCCTGGTCTTTATAGGCCTGCCAGATCGGTTTTAAATCGTCGGTATTCATAGCAGTTCTTTTTTTAACAGTTTGCCCAGCCGGGCTTTAATCCGGTTCATTTTTGTGCTTATATTGGTTCGGCTCAGGCCTAAAATACTTGCCATTTCTTCGTACGTGTGTTCGTCCAGATAGAGCATAATTACGGCTTTATCCATGTCTGCCAATTGGCTTATGGCCCGGTATAATTCCTGCGTTGCCAGCGCATGATCGTCATCCGGTTCCGACGCCGGAACCTGAAACAGATGCTCGGAAAAAGACTCGCTTTTAGGACGCGTCTTTTCTTTCCGGATTCGGGCGAAAACCGTATTGAGTGCCACGCGATACAGCCAGGTAGAGACTTTCGACTGGTGATTAAAAGCGGGATAAGACTTCCAGAGTTGAAGCACAATTTCCTGAAAAAGATCCTTACGATCTTCCGGCAAGGGATAATACAGACTGCAAAGGCTGTGGATCAGCTTCTGATGCCGCGCGATGAGCTGAACGAATTCCTGCTGTAAGGATGCTTTGGCCACGGATAAAGTCAACGAATGGATTCAAGCGTATTAGTTGCCGCAAGCCATAAAAAGTCACACGCACCCGGCGTTATTTTTAATTAGCGCCTTCCAAACCCGCTAGAATCCGGGCAATTTCAGCATCTTTCGCGTTGATTTCCAGCCGTTTGTGGGGATTGGTAAACCCGGAAACAAGTTCAATGGAAGATTTTGAAATACCGAATTGCCGGGCCAGATAGTCCACCAGATAGGCATTGGCTTTTCCGTCCTGCGCCGGAGCTTTGATCTTGGCATTCAACTGCCCGGCCGCATCGAAGAAGAGTTTGTCGATTTTGCTGCCGGGTTTCACTTTAATGTGCAGCACCATTGATAGCGATCCGGTTTATAGTTTACAGTTAATGGTTAAAAAACAGTAACTATATGATTATCAACAGTAATTAAAACTAAAAACCATAAACGATAAACTATCTGGTTACACGTTGATTTTGTAATTGATTGCTGCTTCGTCGCCGGTTTTTCCCCGAAAACCCCACTGGTAGGCCGGACTTTCCAGAATGCAGATTTCAATGTCGGCCATCGCCAAACCGATTTGCTGGTTAATTCGCTCAAAAAGCAGATTGATCAGCTTCTTTTTCGTCTCGATCGTCCGGCCTTCGATCATCAAAATCTCGATGATAATGTAGTTTTCCGTACGGCCTTCCGGCATAAAAAAATCGTCCGGTTCGAGGTAAAAAAACCGGTGCTCGCGTTTGTTTGGCGGAAATTGCAGCGCATCGACCACGCAGGAATGAATGACGTCCGACAGCGCATTGCGGATCGCCCGCAGCGGTTCCTGAACTCCGTAAATCTTGACCTGGCCCATGGTAACAGACAAGAGAAGTTAGATAAATGACAAATGAAGTAAACCCAAAAGCCGTATGTCTAATAGACAAACGATCCGACTTCGCTCTGCACCGTCACGCGCTTTCCTTCAAAAGCTTCGACGTGACCGATAATCCGGCCTTCGATGCCAAACCGGGCAGCCAGGTCGATTACCCGCTGGGCATTCGCTTCGGACAGATAGATTTCCAGACGATGGCCCATGTTGAACACCTTGTACATTTCCTGCCAATCCGTGCCGCTTTCCTGCTGAATCAGCGCAAACAAAGGCGGTATCGGAAAAAGATTATTCTTTATAACGTGCAGGTTGTCAATAAAATGCAGCACTTTGGTCTGCGCTCCTCCACTGCAATGCACCATGCCGTGAATCTGGCTTCGCAACTCATCCAACAGCGCTTTTGCAACCGGCGCGTACGTACGCGTGGGCGACAGAATCAATTGTCCAACATTCAAACCGGTCGTTGGAACCGGGTCGGTCAGTTGTTTCGAGCCGCTGTAGACCAGGCTCCGGTCCACGGCAGGGTCGAAGCTTTCGGCGTATTTGTCCGCCAGATAATGCCCCAGCACATCGTGCCGTGCGGACGTCAGGCCGTTGCTGCCCATGCCGCCGTTGTACGTTTTCTCGTAGGTAGCCTGGCCAAATGACGCCAGCCCGACCACCACGTCGCCGGCCTGAATCCGGTCGTTGCTGATCACCTCGTCCCGGCGCATCCGGGCAATCACCGTGCTGTCGACAATGATCGTTCGCACCAGATCGCCCACATCGGCGGTTTCGCCCCCGGTGCTGGAAATGTCGATCCCGTGTTGCCGCAGCATCTCCAGAACCTCCTCGGTTCCGTCGATAATCTCGGCAATGACCTCGCCCGGAATCAGATTTTTGTTCCGGCCAATGGTCGACGACAACAGCATTGGGCCGGTAGACCCCACGCAAATCAGGTCGTCGGTATTCATCACGACGGCGTCCTGCGCAATGCCCCGCCAGACCGACAGATCGCCGGTTTCTTTCCAGTACAGATACGCCAGCGACGACTTGGTTCCGGCCCCATCGGCGTGCATGATGGTGCAATAGTCGGGATCGCCCGCCAGCGCATCGGGAACAATTTTACAGAACGCCTTGGGAAAGAGCCCCTTATCTAAGTTGGCAATGGCCTTGTGAACGTCTTCTTTGGAAGCCGAAACACCCCGTTGCGCGTAACGATCAGTTGGTTGATTCATTGGTTATTTTAAAACTTCGACGGTGTTCAATTCCGGTCCACCGCCGTGGTTGGCCGATCCGGCCAGGATGTAAATGCTATTCTTGTACACCACCGCCTGCGTGCCGTGGCGTCCTTCGTGGAGCTTCGGCCCCGACGTCCAGCGGTTGGTTTTGGGGTCGAGCACTTCGGCTTCATTGTGCGACAGCAATTGCTCGCTTTCGCCACCAATTACCCACACTTTATTGTCTTTTGTAACCGCCGTGCTGCCCGCCCGCAGCGTCGGGAAGTTGCTTTCGGCCGGGAGCGTTTCCCACTTCCCGGTTTTGAAATCGTATACATCGACTTCCGGCAGGGTTGTATCGATCACATGACCGGTTTTAGCCGACGAACGGCGGCCACCCGCCAGGTACATTTTGGTGCCGACTACCGCGGCACTGATGTGATCGCGGGTTCGGGGCGCATCGGCCAGTTGTTTCCAGGTGTTGGTTTTCGGATCATACTCATCCAGGCGGGAAACGTGGCCGTCGAAATGGCCGTCGATAATACCGCAAACCATGTAAATTTTGTCGTTATACACCACCACACCGGCCGATCCGCGCAGTTGCGGTTTTGGAATTTCAGGCCCTTTGCGCCAGACACCGGTTTTCGGGCTATAAATATAGATGTTCGGAATCGGCGTTTCGTGGGGATATTTGCCTTCAAAAGCACCCATCACATAAATTTCGCCTTTGTAGGTAATCGCCTGAAAGTGATTCATTTCCACCGGTGGCGTCGGCAGTTTTTTCCACATCAGGGTCTTCAGGTTCAGCGCTTCCAGCGGTTTCATACCGCGACCGCCGATGGCATACAGGCTGTCGCCGACAAGGGCGGCTGCATTTTCGTGGCGTTTTTCGCACTCATTTTTGTAGTGAACCTGCTCCCAGGTTTGGGCCACGAGGGAATGGCCGAGGAAGGTCAGAACGGAAAAGGCAAGGAGTGATTTTTTCATAACAAGTGTAGAATTTATCTATTTATCTTCATCATATACAATCCCGGCTTCGGCCCGAACGGCATCCAGCAAACCGATCAGGTTCAGGCTGTCGTCGAGCGACCACAGCGGGCTTTCGGTTTTGTTCTGGCGCAAACAGTCCGAAACGTGTTCGGCTTCGTAGTCATAGCCCCAGGTTGTTCGCGCAAAGGTAAACGTTTGCGGTTCATCTTCGCCGGGCTTGTGCACAACCGAATCGCCTTCGTGGAAACGACCGGGCAAATAGAGGTTGCCCGTTTCGCCATATACCACCGCATCGGTTTCGGTTTTCGACACGACGGTACTGTTCAAAACCGCCAGCTGATTTTCGGCGTACGTCAACACCATGCCGCATTGTTCATCGACCCCCGTTGAACCAAAAACCGCCGTAGCTTTCACGGTTTGCGGTTTTCCCAAAAACACATAAGACAAAAACAGGGGATAAATACCGATGTCCATCAGCGAGCCCCCGCCCAGCGATTTGTTATACATCCGCTTTTCGGGTACTACCGGCGCAATAAAACCGAAATCCGCCCGCAAACCGGTCACCCGCCCAATCGACTGATTTTCCGCCAGTTCCAGCGCTTTCTGAATCGACGGCATGAACCGGGTCCAGAGTGCTTCCATCAGAAAAACCTGTTTCGACCGCGCCGTTTCGACCATCTGCCGCACTTGATCCGCGTTCATGGCGAACGGTTTTTCGCACAAAACCGCCACGCCCGCGTTGAGGCACAGCATCGTGTTTTCGAAATGATGATTGTGGGTCGTGGCGATATACACCACATCCAGGCCTTCGCAGGTGATCAGCGCTTCGTACGATCCGTACGCGTATTTGGCGCCGTACCGGGCCGCAAATTCATCGGCCCGCTGCTGGCTGGTGGAGGCCACCGCCAGCAGTTCGACATTCGGAACGGTTTGGAGATCCTGAACAAATTTATGGGCAATCCGGCCTAGGCCCAGAACACCCCAACGAATCACGGCCATAAGCAGGGCAATTGAATCATTTTGGTACCAACAGCAGACCAAATGTACGGCATCATGGGTTATAGACAAGAAGCCATCGTATTTTTGCCCATGACTTTCTCTAAAATCAGCCTGCTATTTTGTTTGTTTTTGCCGGTATCCGCTATCGCTCAAGTCATTACTCCGGATACGTTACAAACGGTGGTCCCAACGGACACGGCCGCTACCGACACGACGGATGCCGACCGGAATCCGGACGAAGCCGCCCAATCCGATACCGTTGCCGCCAGCGATCCGACCGGTTTTCATTATAAAATTACCGCCGACGGCACCATCACCGCGGGCAATGTCAACCGGGCGCTGGTTCAGATCGGGAGTTCGTTCGACTGGGCCGTGAGCCGTCTGTTCCGGTTTGCCAGCAACCCGTCTTTCGCCTACGGGCGGCAAAATCAGCTCCTGAATGAACGGGAAATTCTGGCCGACTTCCGAACCACCATCCTGCAGGAACGGCGTTTTTATTACCTCGGTTTTGGGGCGGTAGAAATCAGCAATTTGCGGAAAATCCGGCAACGACTCACCGGTGGCGGGGGTGTGGGCTATAAACTGCTCAGTCGCAAGAATGCCTATCTGTCCGTAACCAATGTGCTGTTGTACGAATACACGGATTTTATTACCAACTCGGCAGAAGTAAAAGACATCAATGTTTTGCGTAACTCAACTCGTGTATACGGTGAATATCAGTGGAATAACGGGCGGTATTCGGTAACGCATACCGTTTTTATGCAACCGGCCCTCAACCAGCCCAACCTCCGGTGGAATGGCAACGTGGCGTTTCAAATTCGGCTCACCTCGCTCATCGGCGTGCGGACGTCCGTTCAGAATTCGTACGAAAGTGTAGTGGCCGCGGGTCGCAAAAACAATGATTTTCGGTGGACAACGGGCCTTATTTTAGAGGTAAAATAACGGGCGGTTTTTGGTAACCACCATCAAACCACGTATCTTTTCCACTTTCGTGAACTCATCCATACTATACGTAAAGCCCTGAAAGGCTATAATTTATGCATCTGAATCAATCGTACGCGGAGTATCTACAGCACACTTCTATTTCGGCCCGGCCGTTCCCGGCGGCTTCGCTGGAGGTCTTTCTGCTCGATCAGGCGCAGGATCGTCACCACCGGCGTGAAGTGGAAACGCTCCAGGACTTCGCCGAGGTTTTTGACTGGAAACTTCGGCGCAATTACGAAAAGGTGCTCCATGACGGCTATACGCTCATTGTTTCCAATGCGGCCAAATCGATTTTGTGGGTTAGCCACCAGTTTCTGGCCATGACCGGTTACAGTCCCAATGAAGTAATCGGTCGGACACCCCGTTTTCTGCAAGGGCCCGATACCGATCCGGCCCGGATTCGTCAGCTCTCGAACGAACTGGCCTTAGCCTCTCAAAGTCAGCGTATTACACCCATTTGCCAGCAATTGATTAATTACCGGAAAGGGGGAATACCGTATCTTTGTGACCTCGAAATTGATCCCATCTGGAACCACCGGGGCGAATTGACGCACTATATTGCGGTGGAAAAAGAGGTGTAGAGTATACGGTTTTCGATATACGGTTTTCGGTTGGCTGACGCAAGTGTTGGACGCACGCGTCAGCCAACGTAAACCGAATACCGTAAACCAAAAACCGTATACCGAGTTTAAATCTTCTCCAGCAAATTCAGGAACTCCTGTTTTTTGTTACGCGAAACCGGGATGTTTTTGTTGTTTTCCATGATCACCTCGCCCCCATCGCCCCGAATGTAGCGTTGAACGTAACGCAGGTTGATGAGGTAGCCGTGGTGAACCCGGCAGAAGCCCTTGGTTTCCAGCACGTCCTCCACTTCTTTTAAAGTCTTGGAAATCAGCACCACTTTGCCGTTGGTCAGGAAAAACCGGGTGTAGCCACCGTCGGATTCGCAGTAGTAAATCTCTTCGCTGTTGATAATTTGCAGCCCTTCCATCGTGGGCAGCGCAATGCGGTCGCCGGTTTTCTGCCGATGCAGGTAGTCGATGAAGCTCTCGACTTTGGGCGTCGACCGGGTCAACCGCTCCTGCTCCGCTTTCTGAACGGCCTGCACCAGTTCGTCCTTATCGATGGGTTTCAGGATATAGTCCAGCGCATTGTGACGGATGGCTTTGATGGCGTACTCGTTATAAGCCGTTGTAAAAATAACGTCGAACTTGGTAAACCGGCACGCTTCGAGCATATCGAATCCGCTCATACCGGGCATCTCGATGTCGAGAAATACCAGGTCCGGGTGGTGCATTTCAACGGCCTGATAGCCCTCGGTTCCATCGACGCAGGACGCCAGAAGCTGTACCTGGGGGCAATACCGCTGGAGCAGCAGGGCGAGCACGTCACGGCAATGTTTTTCATCATCGACAATAATGGCAGTCATCTTATTTTAATTTCATGGTGAACGTTACACAGGTGCCGGCCGCAACACCGGTTGAATCGACCAGATCGGCCACGTCGATCCGGGCATCGACCCCATAAATCTCATTGACAATCTGGAGCCGCTCTTCCGCAATCCGGCTGCCGTGCGCCTTGTGGGCCATCAGACCATTGATCTGCGACCGCTGCGAGGCTTCGCGTCCCACTCCGTTGTCGACAATGCAAATAACCAAAAAACCGGCTACCTGCTGGCAATCGATACTTAAAACCGGTTTTTCAGCTTTCTGGGCTAACAGTCCGTGCCGGATCGCATTTTCAACGTACGGCTGAAGCAGCAAGGGCGGTACGTGCACCGTATCCTGGCTCAGTGTTTTGCTGACCGTCAGCGAAAATTCAAAGGTATCATCACTCCGCAACTGTTCCAGTTCGATATACGTCTGCAGCGCCTTCAATTCGTTGCGCAACGACACCCACTCGGTTTGGGTGTTATCGATCATCTGCCGCATCAATCGCGAAAACTTGGTCAGATACATCGACGCTTCGTCGACGTCGTTTTGCAGAATAAATTTATTGATGGCGTTCAGGCTGTTGAATACAAAGTGCGGATTCATCTGCATCCGCAGGGCCAGCAGTTTCGTTTCGGCAATTCGTTTATTGTTTTCCAGCAATTGCCGTTCGGTTTGCTGGTAAGCCTGTTCAATCTGCACCCGCCGGATTTTCTGAGCACAAAGCTTGGCAATACTGGACAGAATGTGCAGGTGTCGGGGCTGAAAAAAATTCTTTTCGGGATGTTCGGCATCGATGATTCCCATCACTTTCCCTTCCAGAATAATAGGGACCGTAATTTCGGAATACCGCATCTCATCATCGCAGATGTAGCGGGGGTCTTTCGATGTATCGCCAATCCGTTCCGCCTGTCCGGTCATCACAACCGAGCCAACGATTCCCTGTCCGATTGGAATTTCGATGGGCTCGAGAATTTCAAAAGACCGGGGATTTTTGGGGCCGTGAGCGGCTTTTTGTACTAATACATTCCGTTTCTCATCCAGCAAATAGATCACACAGTCGACGAAGTTGAGCCGGGCGATGCAGTTCTTGACAACGTCCCACAGAACCTCTTCCACGGTGGTTTGATCAATAAGTGAAATCGCAAAAAAATTGATGGCCCGTTCGCTTTCGAGCTCTTCTTCTAACGCCTTCCTTTCCTGATCTGCCTGCTTGTGTCTCTCATTTTTAAGCACGTTTAGGTTGTTTGATGGAGTAAAAATCGCTTCCGGATTAGTTGATCTAAAGTAGAGTTTATTATCTGCTTTTGAAAGAACGAATCAACAACTGGTAGTTTCCTGTCAATAACCTGTCGAAAAAGCCGGGTAAGCTGTGTACGTCTTTTACTCAACGGTACAAAAAAACGCCCGGCAAAGGCCGGACGTTTTAAGCATTACCGAATACACACTACTTATTCTGTTCTTATTTGTACCCAAATGCAAAGGTTTCCGTCATTGTTTTGGCACCGCCAACGTATCCACTTTCGGGTAATGTGTGACGGGTATTTTCGCGCTCGGTGATGTATCCGCTGCTGTTAAAGGTATACTTGTAGTCGATCGCATCGATAATGACATACGTCACCTTGGTTTCATATTCGCAGCGAACGGGGAGCGATTTATGAAATTTTCCATAGATGGGTTGAAATTCATCGACCTCATCATAAAGCGACGAATAAAGCATATTCATGTGGTTTTTATCCGGAATCAGGGGTTGCCAGCTAGGGTCAGTTGGTTTCTTATAATAATAGTGAAAAGCGCCTAATCTTGCGTGGTTCCAAAACTCGATAGTTTCCAGATTTCCATCCACATAACTGAACGATTCAAAATGCTGGTAATCATCCTGATCTCTGATTATTTCCAGTTGATTCTTCGAATTATAAAAATAACTATATCGGGAACTCGACGTGGTTTCTTTCCCATTATCGATTTGATAGTTGGTAATAAACGACTCCTTACAGCGGCCTTTCGCATCGAGAATGATCAGCGTTTTCGTCGTTAGCCTGCCTCCAACATAATCCCGAATAGTCATCCCCGATCCATTGGAAGCTCTCACGTATTCCCGAATCAAGCTGGGGTCCGCCGTTGATTGCAGTTTAACCAGCTTACCATCCGCATCGTAGCTTAACTTCCAGTGGCCATATGTATCTAACACATAAGGGTTTGCATTCAATATACCCCCGCCGGCAGGCATCGTAGTGGGCAGTCCCGTACCCGGTATTGGTTCGTTGGAACGGGGAACCGTAGTACCCGGATCCGGGCTAAGCAGCGTGTTTTTTTCGCAGGAAACCAGACTTAGGGAAACGGCAAGACTAAAAATTAAAAGGGCATTCTTTGAAAAATAATTCATTTCGCTTTGTTGTTTGTAATGAAAAATAATACGCAACACGGCACACTTAAACAAGAAGTTATACCAAACTAACAGGAGAATACTTCAGGCACTAACTCGGATAAACTACGGATCACTAAGTGAGAAATACGCCAATCCATTACGTTTTAATCCACTTAATGAGCCGTATAAAAAGTCATTCTCCCGTGTTAGCAGATTGTTCAACTTTGTTGAGGCAGGTTTTTAGTTATTGAATTCTGGGGTTGGTAACGAAATACTCGTAGGGGGTCGATTGAATTAGCTGGGCGTTGAAAATGGCATATGTATCCTGCTTAGTTACATACCCATCCAGGTTAATGGCGTATTGATAGTACGAGTTACTAACCAGGTTATACGGCGCAAAGGTTTCCATTTTTTTACCCCTCGCCAGGTGTTTGCTGTATTTGCCAAAAACCGTCACATACGGATCGACCTGCAATTCTTCCGGGTTAAACGGATTACGGTCGTTCCGGATTGGGTCGCCGAAAGCCGTATATTCATACGTAGATTCACGGATTTTCACATTCTGCGTGTTGTACTCCGTCGCCTTGGTTAAATCGCCATTTGTATTGTACGTAAAGTCAATGCGCTTATACGGATAATAGGCTTCCTGAAAGTTGCTCAAATTCACGTTTGCAATTTGTCCCTTGTCATTGTACGTATACAGGCGTTCCGTTTTGACTATTTCATCACCTTGCTTGTAATGCATATATTTTTCCGTTTTAACCAGATAGCACTGATCAGGATAATTTTTGTAATACGGATTAGCGGGTTCAATTAGAACTGGTTGTCCGCCAGCGGCCATGGCTTTATGGATATAATAGGTCGTCACAACATCCAGCTTATTATCGTTATATTCTGATGAGAATACGCGCGTAGAATCCTGGTAAGTGTAGTCGATGTAACGGGTGGGGCTGTAGGTAACTCTCTTCAATTTACCATTCGCATAATAGGTCAGTGTCGTGTTCCCCTGCTTTGTCAGAAGGTATTTTTTGGCAGCAGTTACTAGTATTTCGCCATCATCGAGCCCAACGGTGGGCTGCTGAGTAGACGGCTGAACGGGAGAAATAGCCGTTTCACGGTTGCAGGATACGATCCCGGTCAAAACCAAAAGGCCAATGCAAGTGATTCGTAGTTGGGCAATGAAGTTCATGGTATTTGCGGTGTTGTTTAGTTTATACGGATCGAACACTGCAAATGTAGACTCACCCCACACAGCCTGCCAGCACGAACCCATACCTGGTACACATTGGGCCATACCGAGTCGCTCAGGCATGATAAGTGGCTAAAAAGCGCCCATTTAAACCGTTAAAAATAGGCAGCGGGCAGATACGGCTTCCTAATTTGTGACTAAAACCGCTAAAGACTAAACTTCTGACCGTTTGATTTGTCCAAAGCGGAAATCAAGACCCATGAAGGAGCGAGCCAACAAACAACACCTATTCTGGCGGGCGGGCTTTGGTGCCAGCCCGGACCGACTTCGCGAGACCGAACATCAATCGGTGCGAAAAATAGTGCGCAAGTTGTTCAGCGATAGCCAGTCGTTCACTCCGCTGCCAACGGTTGGCGGTGAACAACCCAACCGCAGGGAGTTGAAAGGGCTGCTGCAAGAAGGCAAACTGGATCGGGACAAGCTGAAAGACCGGATTCGCGAAAACCGGGAAGCCATCCGCGACCTGAATGTGCTTTGGATGGAGCAAATGGCGTCGGGTCGGGGTGCGTTACGCGAAAAAATGGCGCTGTTCTGGCACGGCCATTTCGCTTGCCGCAATCAGAATAATGTTCGCATGGTGCAGCAGTATACAAACGTCATCCGGGAACACGCGCTGGGCAATTTCGGCGATCTGCTGATGGCCGTGTCCAAATCCCCGGCCATGCTGCAATTTCTGAACAACCAGCAAAACCGCAAAAATGCTCCCAACGAAAACTTCGCCCGCGAGGTGATGGAATTGTTTACGCTGGGCCGCGCCAACTATACCGAACACGACATCAAAGAAGCCGCCCGGGCCTTCACCGGCTGGGGTTTTAACGCACAGGGCGAGTTTGTTTTCCGCCGGAATGTTCACGACGACGGCGAGAAAACCGTCTTTGGAAAAACCGGTCCTTTCCAGGGTGAAGACATCATCAAACTTCTGCTGGAGCGGAAGGAAACGGCCACTTTCGTGACCACCAAATTGGTCCGGTTTCTGGTCAACGATGACCTTCCTGCCGATCAACCTGATCATCAGCGAATCGACCAGCTTGCCGATCAGTTTTATCAAAGTAACTACGACATTGCCGGGTTGCTGGAGACGATTTTTACCAGCGACTGGTTTTATGAACCGAAAAATATCGGCGCTCATATTAAATCGCCGGTGGAATTGCTGGCCGGATTGCAGCGCAGTCTGGGTATTAAGTTCGAACAGAAACAACCCATTTTATACGTCCAGCGAACGCTGGGGCAGGTTTTACTGTATCCGCCCAACGTGGCAGGCTGGCCGGGCGGGCGCAACTGGATCGACAGCTCAAGCCTGCTTTTTCGGATGAAGCTGCCGGATCTGATTCTGAAAGAGGGTGAAGTAACCATTAAACCCAAAGACGACGGCGATGTCAATACCGAACTCCTCGCCCGAAAAGTAAACCGGATGTTTGCCGCCACCATCGACTGGCCAGCCTTTGAAAAAGCCTTTCAAAAAGTCCGGGATGAGGAGCTAATCGATGAGCTGGCCCTGTATTTATTGCCGCAACCGCTGACGGGTTCTCAACGCAGTTTGCTGGTGGCGCGGGTAAAAAAAGAGGCCACCCGCAGTGAACAAATCCGGACGCTGACAACGGCCATCATGTCATTACCAGACTATCAATTGTGTTGAATGGGCTGGATAGCTAAAAATGACCAGAACCCATTTAACCCTTCTTAACCATACATTCCATCCATGAACCGACGGAAATTTTTCAAAAACTCAGCCTTTGCCACCGTGGGAACCATGCTGATTCCCCATTTTCTGAAAGCCTACGAGGCTAATCCCTTCGGGGCCAGCCAGTCGGCAGGAAAAACGCTGGTGATTGTTCAGCTGTCGGGTGGCAACGACGGTTTGAATACCGTAGTGCCTTTTCGCAATGACATCTATTACCGCGAACGGCCAACGATTGGAATTGCGCCCGAAAAAGTATTAAAACTGAACGACGAAATTGGCTTCAACCCGGCGCTGGAAGCGCTGAAAGGTTTGTATGACGACGGGCTGGTGACGGTGGTCAACAACGTTGGCTATCCGAATCCGGACCGCTCCCACTTTCGGTCGATGGACATCTGGCAAACCGCCAGCGATTCGAATAAATACCTGACTACGGGGTGGTTAGGTCGGTATCTGGATGCCAATTGCCACGGAAACGACTGCCTTGCGCACCGGGCCATTGAAGTAGACGACACCCTGAGCCTGGCGTTGAAGGGCCAGGAACTGACTGGTTTGGCGTTGCTCGACCCCAAAAAATTGTATAATCAAACCCGCAACGGGCTGGTTCAGGAACTGTCCAAAATGAAGCCGGATGCGGAGACGACCGCAGCGCATCCAAACGTCTCGTATTTGTATAAAACCCTGGCCGAAACCGCTTCGTCGGCCAATTATATCTACGATAAATCAAAAGTCACGCACACCCAAACCGTCTATCCGACCACTGAATTGGGAAACCGGCTGAAAACCGTATCGGAGCTGATTACGTCGGGGGTCAATACCAATGTGTATTATATTTCCATTTCGGGGTTCGATACGCACATCAACCAGCCGGGACAGCAGGAGCGGTTGTTGCGCCAGTATGCCGAAGCCGTGGCGGCTTTTACCAAAGACCTGAAATCAACCGGAAAACTGAACGACGTGCTGCTGATGACCTTCTCCGAATTTGGCCGCCGGGTGAAGCAGAACGCCAGCAACGGCACCGACCACGGCACGGCCAACAACCTGTTCCTGATTGGCGGGGGACTAACACCGGGCCGGGTTTTCAACGAAGCCCCGAACCTGACGAATCTGGATGAAGGGGATTTGAAATACTCCGTCGATTTCCGGAGTATTTACGCGACGCTTCTCCGTGAGTGGCTCAAGGTGGATGACGTGGCGGTTTTGGGAAGGCCGTTTGAGACGCTGAAAATTGTTTCGCAGAGTTAAGCGGAGAAAAAGGGAGTTACGCGGAGTTTTTTTTCTCTGATTAACTCTGATGTCCTCCGCTTAACTCTGCGAAATAACTCTATTTCTGCCACTCCCCATCCACCAACCGGAAGATGGCCAGCGGGTTATCGGCTTTCAGTGCGTCGGGCAGCAGCGCATCCGGGAAGTTCTGGTAGCAAACAGGCCGGGCAAACCGCCGGATGGCATTCGTACCGACCGAAGTCGAACGAACATCCGTCGTTGCCGGATACGGGCCGCCGTGGTTCATGGCGTGACTGACTTCCACCCCCGTTGGAAAACCGTTGATCAGCACCCGGCCCACTTTCTGTTCCAGAATTTCCAGTAAATCCGCGTATTCCAGCAATTCGTCGGGTGTGCCATACACCGTCGCCGTCAGGTGACCTTCCAGCCTCCGCGCCACCGCCAGAATTTCCTCTTTCGTATCAGCCGTCACCAGCAGGCTGCTCGGCCCGAATACTTCTTCCGTCAGTTCCGGATGTTCCAGCAGAACATCGGCGGTGGTCGAAAGTAAGGTCGGATGCGCGGCCGCATACCCATCGACAACGGTTTCGGATGTGCTGGCAACTAACACCCGCGAAACAGAATTAAGCCGTTCCAGTCCACTGGTGTAGGCCTGATAAATGCCTTTCGTCAGCATCGGTGTCGGCTGCGTCTGCGTCATCGCCAACCGCGCCTGACTCAAAAAGGCGTCTCCCCCATCCGACTGTTTGACAATCGCCAGACCGGGATTCGTACAAAACTGCCCAACACCGAGGGTTACCGAATCGACATAGGCCTTCGCCAGATCCAAGCCTTTCTCTTTCAATATCGCCGGCAGGAAAAATACCGGGTTCGTACTTCCCATTTCGGAATAAACCGGAATCGGTTCCGGACGGCGGACGGCAGCATCATAAATCGCTTTGCCACCCCGAAACGAACCCGTAAAACCGATGGCTTTGATCAGCGGATGTTCCACAATGGCCATCCCGACGGCCACGCCGGTCCCCTGTACCATCTGAAAAACGCCTTCCGGTAATCCACTGGCAGCTATGGCCTTGCGAATGGCCTGACCGACGAGTTCCGACGTGCCGGGGTGAGCCGGATGGGCTTTGACGACCACCGGACAGCCAGCCGCCAGGGCCGAAGTCGTGTCGCCACCCGCCACCGAGAACGCCAGGGGAAAGTTGCTTGCCCCAAAAATACCGACGGGTCCCAACGGAATCAGCATCTGCCGCAAATCCGGACGGGGCAGCGGCTGGCGGTCGGGCAGGGCAGTATCGATGCGGGCATCGACCCACGAACCTTCGCGGAGGTATTGTGCAAAAAGCCGCAACTGGCCCGTTGTCCGGCCGCGCTCGCCCGTCAGCCGACCGAGCGGCAAAGCGGTTTCAAGATTGGCGCGTTCGAGCAGTTCCGGCCCCAGGGCCATGATTTCATCAGCAATGCGTTCCAGAAACTGCGCTTTGGCTTCGCCGGAAAGTTTGCGATAGATCGGAAAAGCCGCGGCTGCCTGCTGACAGGCCTGGTCTACTTCCTGCTCGGTCGATTCACTGAATGCCCCGGCTAATGCTTCGCCGGTGGCAGGATTAATGGCTTGAAAACTCATGTTTTTAATTTTGTACCGTATTAATTAACGTACCGATTCCATCAATGGTAATATGCACCTCATCGCCAATGGCCAGCGTAAAATCATCGCCGGGGACAATACCGGTGCCGGTCATTAAATAACACCCGTGCGGAAAACTAGTTTCACGGAACAGAAACGAAACCAGTTCGTCATGCTGCCGTTTCATGCGATTGATGGCAATATTCTCATCAAAAACCGCCTTTCCATCGCGCCGGATTTCGATCCGAATCAGGGTTTCGGGCGAAATGGGGGCTTCCGGAACATACAGACACGGCCCGATGGCGGCCGCACCATCGTAGGTTTTTGCCTGCGGCAGATACAACGGGTTTTCGCCTTCGATGCTCCGCGAACTCATGTCGTTGCCCACGGTATAGCCCACAATTTTGCCGTTTGAGGTGATAAAAAGCGTCAGTTCCGGTTCCGGAACGTTCCAGGTCGAGTCTTTGCGGATGCGCACGGCATCGCCCGAACCAACGGCGCGGGCGGCCGTGGATTTAAAGAATAACTCGGGGCGCTCGGCGTCGTAAACGCGTTCGTAAAAATCCCCGCCCCCGGCATCTTTCGATTCTTCCATGCGGGCGTTGCGGCTTTTGAGGTACGTTACGCCCGACGCCCAGATTTCCTGCTGGTTGATGGGCGGCAATAATTGGGTTTCGGTCCAGGTGCGGTATTCGTCGGAAGCCGTCGTTGAAGGCACTTCCTGCTGTAGAAAATTGAACAGATCGTCCTGATTGACGAGGTAATCCCAGTCGTCGCTCGGAGCGCGGTGAAAAAGGGATGGTCCGTCGGTGCGGTTATCTTCAACAACGATGCCCTGGCGGGTGCGGTACAGTTTCATGAAGGATTGAGGAATTGAGTTTGACTATAAAGACCGCAAAAATGGACATTTTTACGCAGGATTTTAAGAAATTTCGAATGGAAAATCCGGCAAAAGGAATTAATTTAGAACGAAATTGTCAGTTCCCGGCAGGCCGTTCTCTCTTTCTTCGGGGGTCACCTGCGGAGAACTTTTTACTGAAAAAATGCTCCACAAAACCCGAGGAATCGTTCTGAGTTATTTTCGCTACCGCGAAACATCCATCATTGTCCGCATCTACACGGAAGAATTCGGGCTACAAAGCTACCTCGTTAATGGGGTCCGGTCGGCCAAAAGCAAAACCAACCGGATTGCTTTTTTCCAGCCGTTGACCCTGCTGGACATGGTGGTTTATTACAAACCGGGCAAAGATTTACACCGGCTTTCGGAAGTAAAGGTCAATTTTCCGTTTCAACACATTCCGTTCGACATTGCCAAATCCAGTATGGCGTTGTTTGTCAGTGAAATGCTGACCAAAACGCTGAAGGAAGAAGCCAGCAACCAGGCTTTGTTTTACTTTTTAATGGATAGCGTGCTGTATCTGGAAGAAGCGGAGGCCGATTATGAGAATTTCCATCTGGCTTTTTTACTGAAACTGGCTTTCTTCTTGGGGTTTGGCCCGAGCAACGCCCGCGAATTCGAAGGCCAGTTGCAGGAGCAGAAATACCCGTTCCTGCCCGATGACGCGGCCGAAAAAGCTCTGAATCACTTTTTGCGCCAGCCCCTGGCGACCCCCGTTAAAATCTCCCGCCTGACCCGCGCCGAATTGCTGGATGCGCTGGTGGCTTTTTATCAGATTCACATCGACGGTTTGGGCGAAATCAAGTCGCTGTCGGTGTTGCGGGAGGTATTGAGTTGAAAAAGAGGTTGTTTCGCGGAGTTCAGCGGAGAAAAAAGGGAGTTAACGGAGTTATTTTTCTCTGCGTAACTCTGCTTTCTCCGCTGAACTCCGCGAAACAACCTCTTTCTAAATCTTCCGTTTCAACTCGAAATTCTGCCCCAGGTACACCCGTCGGACCTGCTCGTCGTTGGCCAGATCCTCGGCGGTTCCCTGCTTCAGGATTTTGCCTTCAAACAGGAGGTACGCCCGGTCGGTGATGGAAAGCGTTTCGTTGACGTTGTGGTCGGTGATCAGAATGCCGATGTTCCGGTGTTTAAGCTGGGCCACAATGCTTTGAATATCTTCGACGGCAATGGGATCGACACCGGCAAAGGGCTCGTCGAGCAGAATAAATTTGGGGTCAACGGCCAAACTCCGGGCAATTTCGGTGCGCCGACGCTCACCACCCGACAGCACTTTTCCCCGGTTTTTCCGAACGTGCGTCAGGCTGAATTCTTCCAGCAACTGCTCCACTTTTTCTTTTTGCGCCTGCCGCGACAGATCGGTCATTTCCAACACCGCCAGCACATTTTCTTCCACCGTCAAATCCCGGAAAATCGACGCTTCCTGTGCCAGATAACCGATGCCCAGCCGGGCGCGTTTGTACATGGGCAAACTGGTAATGTCCTGATTGTCCAGATACACTTTGCCGCTATTGGGCTTGATCAGTCCGACGGCCATGTAAAACGAGGTGGTTTTTCCCGCACCATTGGGCCCGAGCAAACCGACAATCTCACCCTGTTCGACCTGATAGGTTACGCGGTCGTTGACCAGCCGGGAGCCGTATTTTTTAACTAAATTTTCGGTTCGAAGAATCATGTTTTTATGGCTCCGTTTTTCGCCGGTTTTTTATCCGGCGAATTCCGCGGCTTACTGTTCAGCGCCCACGGTTGCCTTTATATCTTTCAAATATAACTGCAACGATTTGTTCCCGTTATAATTATTCTCTTCGATCTGGTAACAAATGGCAAAAGGCTGGTCGCGCCGGAGGAAAAGGGCGTGGTGGGCCATGTTAAAACCAATGGCCGTAAACCGCTGGTACGACCCCTGCTGCTGTACGGTTATTTTCAAATGTTTTTCCTTCATAATGTACGGCTCCCCAACCAGATAGACGTCACTGGTCGAAAAAACCGGCGCCATATTCTGTGGTCCAAAAGGCGACATTTGCTTCAGAATGTTGTAGAATTTCTGGTCGATGGCGTCGAAGTCAAGCGGTAAATCAATTTCAATCATCGGAACAAGCTGCTCAGCCTGAATGCGCCGGGTCACAACTTCCTCAAACTTCTGCTGAAACGCTTTGATGTTCTCCAGTTTGAGGGTCAAACCGGCGGCAAACGTATGTCCGCCAAATTGTTCGAGCAAATCAGAGCACTCTTCAATGGCTTCGTAGACGTCAAAACCGGGTACTGACCGCGCCGAGCCGGCGGCCCGGTTGTGCGACTCGGTCAAAATGATGGTAGGCCGGTGGTATTTTTCAATGCAGCGCGACGCCACGATGCCAATCACGCCCTTGTGCCAGGTATTGTTGAAAAGCACCGTACTTTTTGCGTTCAGCAGCCATTCGTCGCCCTGAATCATCGCCAGTGCCTGTTCAGTGATGCTCGTGTCGTACTGCCGGCGGCTGTTGTTATGTTCGTTGATGGCGAACGCAAAGTCGGTGGCTTCTTCTTCCGTTTCGGCCAGCAACAACTGCACGGCGGCTTTGGCGTGTTTAATCCGCCCGGCGGCATTGATCCGTGGCCCCAATCCAAACACGACGTTGGTAATGTCCAGTTCGGAGCTGAACCCGGCAATTTTAATGAGTGCCTGCAAGCCAAAACCCGGCGAAGAATTCAACCGTTTCAGACCATAATAAGCCAGCACCCGGTTTTCGCCCACAATGGGCACAATATCCGACGCAATGCTGATCG
Source organism: Larkinella knui (assembly GCF_003858645.1). GTDB lineage: Bacteria > Bacteroidota > Bacteroidia > Cytophagales > Spirosomataceae > Larkinella > Larkinella knui. Next base: position 793,289 of record NZ_RQJP01000002.1, read on the forward strand.
CCAGCAAGTCCAGATATCCAAACAGGCGATCGAGCGGAATGCCCCGGAACAGGCACAGCGCCTGAAGCAGTTTAAAACCAACGCCACAACCGGTCAGTTCTTTGTAGGGATAGTCGCAATCCGACCGCTTGGGATCGAGCACAGCCGCTGCCCGCGGAAGTTCGGCGCCGGGGCGGTGGTGATCGCAGATGATGAATTCAATGTTTTTCTCCAGGGCTTCATCCACCCGATCGACGGATTTGATACCGCAGTCCAGACTGACAATCAGCGAAAAACCGTTCTCAGCCGCCCACTCAATACCTTGAGAGGAAATACCGTATCCCTCTTTATACCGATCCGGAATGTAGTAATCCAGATTGTCATACAGAGTCTTCATGAACCCGTAGAACAACGCCACCGACGTGGTGCCGTCCACGTCATAATCGCCATAGACCAGAATTTTTTCACCCCTGACCATCGCCATTTGCAGCCTCAAAACGGCCTTTTCCATGTCTTTCATCAGAAAAGGATCATGGAGATGCGGGAGTTCGGGGCGGAAATAGGTGCGCGCCTGTTCAAAGTTATGCACCCCCCGCTGGACCAGCAGCATCGCCATGAACGGATTTACCTTCAGATCACGCGTCAAATTCTCCACTGCCTGTAACTCCTCAGGTGACTCCGGAATCGGTCGGTATAGCCAGCGTTTCTCACTCATACTGCAAATTAAAAAGAAAAAGGTAGTACGGAAAACAAAAATCGGCAAGGTCCGGCGACGAATCGTCCAGGCCATGCCGGTTTCAGTACCGGTTCACTGAAAAGCGGTTTTATTGAACAACAAGCTTGATGGTTCGTTGCTGATTAGTTTGGCCGAACCGAAGCAAATACAAACCCGGTTTCAACGGAATGGCCGGGCGCAGGAGCCAATCGGTCTCGGATTGCCGGATCAATTGGAAAGAAAGCAACTGGCCCGTAACGGTCAGCAACTGCAAACGGGCCGGGTCGATGGTGGCAGCTTTCAGTCGAATTTCATGGCCGGACGTGGGGTTATCGCAAACCACCACTTGCTCCGCTGCGCGGCTGACCGAAATCAGTTTGGAGGGTTGCGTCGTCCCGTCATGATCCACCTGCCGAAGCCGGTAGTAACTCGTTCCGGCCAGGGCTTCGCCATCGGTAAAGGTATACAATTGCCTGCCGACGGTATGGCCGACTGCTGTCACCTGCCCGATGTCACCAAATTCTTTTGCGTCAGCACTGCGTTCAATTACAAAATGACTAGCCTTACGTTCCCAGACGGTTTCCCACGTAAGCTGATTGCCGTTGCGTTCTGCAGCACCTTTAAAAAAAGCAAATTCGACCGGAAGCGCAGTGGTGGCCGTGACGGTAAAATCATCGATTCGGAAAGCGGTGGTGCAGGCAGCCCCACTTGGGGGAGTGTAGCGAAATCGGAAAGTTAGACTGGCCTGATTTTCAGCGGCTGTTGGCAAATTAAAAACCGAAGCACCCCAGGTGGCGGATGTGGGCCCTGAAATATCAGACGAAATTGTGGTCCAGTTTGTTCCGCCATCAACACTGAATTCAAATGCGATCGGTAGCGCGAAAGCGGTCGTTTTTCGTCGACCAAAACCGACCATAATACTGGTTTGTCCTACGGTGCTGATGGCGGGTGATGTAGCCGTCTGTTCCGAACTTCCTCCGCAGGCACCGAGTGATAAATTATTTCCTCCGGAAGCGGTAAACGGTGTGGTGTAAGTCCCGCTTGGGGAGGTGGAATTTACAACGATAGCCGTTGTGCTGCTTGGCACCCAACCGCCCAAACCGGAGGTAAAATTCTGGGAATAAATGGTTTGCGCCATAACCGGTTTCGGCGCGAGGAAAATAAAGACAGCCAGGCTGATCAATCGTAAAATAGTATTCATGGATGCAGGGATTTAATTGCGGATACGCGTAGTTGAATCAACCAGCAGGCGAATTGCTTTATGGCCGGTTGCCTGCAGAAAATACACCCCGGTTTTCAAAGCTGTCAGGGGTTCCAGTGAAAGATGTCCCGTGCTGGTTTCCACCAAATTGAATTCGATAGTTTGCCCGTTCAAATCCGTTACTTTGATGGATTTCGAATCGATATCATTGAATTGCAGGTAAATAGCCCGACCATCCGACGGATTGGGGTAAACCGCCAGGTCGGGCAACCGACTGTCGTGCCGAACGGAAATGATTTTGGAATACTGCTTCGAACCGTCTTTATCCACCTGCTGCAACCGGTAATAATTGGTCAGTTGGTGCGACTGGTCATCGACGAAGGAATACAACTGACGGCGGGTCGCATCCCCGCTGGCCCTGACCCGGCCGATGGGCGTAAACTCCTCCACATTTAAACTGTGCTCAACCGAAAAATAGCTGGCGTTGCGCTCTGAAACCGTTTCCCACGCAAGCTGGATGACACTGCCGATGGATTTGGCCCGGAAATACGACATTTCAACCGGCAGAACGACGCCCGACCAGTCCATATCGCCGATGGTAAATCCCTGCGGATTCGGGTTCGATCCCGCTAAGGGGCCATTCCCATACACGATGATGAGGGTTTTGACCTTGGTTGGAAAAAATACTTTACTGACATTCGATGCCGTAGAGGAAGTAGCCAGGATTTCGTTCCCATTGACACTGTAGCCTGCTCCGGCCGTAATAACCGGCATAACCGGATTACCGAATTCATCCGTTGCAATGATGGTTACTTTATCCTGATAGTTCCCGTTCGGATTGGTAAAATCGGTTTTGTATTGAAGCGCATTCAGGGGAAATTCCAGGCCGGTAACGGGGTCACCGAAGGTGAAACTGTAATTTTTGGTTTCACTTGCATTGGAAAAGTTCACACTGGGTGTCGATAAACCTGTCCCTACCGCATTGGGCGAAGCGTTTGAAAATAACCCGGGACCGCTGATATTGATAGCAACATTGACCGAAGGGGTACCAATTCCAACATACGAGTGTGAGGTTGCTCCCGCCGGATAAAGCGGTGCTGTGGTAGCAAAATCCAGATCTTGCCCAAAAGCAGATGAAAAATTCAGCAGAGCGACAAACCCGGCAGAAATAAGATAACCGTATTTCATGGCACAGCGTGTTAAGTGGATCGAAATGCGAATACTAACACCCGTTTGACGCACGGTTTTTAAAAAAGTAATGAACTTACTCCAATATAATTTTATAATTAATAAACTTCACTATTTTAAGTTGAACTAACCTTTGGTCCCGTAAACTTCAAGTAAACTGTTTGGCTTCCTGCCAATACACTTCCATCTCGTCCAACGTCATGTCTTTCAGTTGCCGACCGGCATTTCGGGCCTGTTCTTCCAGGTATTGAAACCGTTTGATGAACTTCTTGTTGGTGCGCTCCAGCGCCGTTTCGGGGTTGATATCGATGAAGCGGGCGTAGTTGACCAGCGAAAACAGCACATCGCCAAATTCTTTCTCAGCGCGTTCGAGGTCGATAACTTCATCGGTTTCGGCGTTGAACTCGTCCTTGAATTCCTGCATCTCTTCCTCCACTTTCTCCCAAACCTGCTGCTTTTCTTCCCAGTCGAAACCGGCACCCCGCGCTTTTTCCTGAATCCGCATGGCTTTCACTAAAGCCGGCAGAGAGCCCGGAACTCCGGCCAGCACCGATTTATTCCCTTCTTTCAGCTTCAACTGCTCCCAATTCTGCTTCACTTTTTCTTCGGTATCGGCCACCACGGTATTCCCGTTGGCGTCGCCATAAATGTGCGGATGGCGCGAAATCAGCTTGTCACAAACACTGTTCAGAACATCGCCAATGTCGAAGGTTGCCCCGGATTGCGGTTCTGAAGCAATTTTGGCGTAAAAAACCAGATGCAGCATGACGTCGCCCAGCTCTTTCCGGATTTCGGGCAGGTCTTTTTCCAGAATGGCGTCGGACAGTTCGTACGTTTCTTCGATGGTCAGGTGCCGAAGTGTGTCCATGGTTTGCTTGCGGTCCCAGGGGCATTGGTCGCGCAATTCGTCCATGATGGTCAGCAGGCGGTCAAAAGCCAGTAATTGTTCCTGCCGCCGAAGGGGCATCGTTTCCAGTTGTTGATTCAGGTTGGTTTGCATCGGGATTATTTTTTACAAAGTTACACCTTTCAATCTCGACAAAAACACTTATCCTCAACACAATTGCCCAGACCCCAAATTGCCCGAATTCTCCATTCCTAAATATTTTTCCCCATTCACTTGCCCCGCATTGCTTCAATTTGCTACTTTGTGGTTCAAAGTTCTTTTATGCTATGCTGAACAAACTACTTGCCGTTTACCGCTCCGGCGAAGGCCTGCGGATGCTGATTTTATTATCGGTAATGAGCATTGCGATGGTGATAGTCCGCCACAACTACTTCTTCTTCAAGATGCTGAGCTGGAATTTGTTTCTGGCCTGGATTCCCCTCGTCGTCGCCCTGTTTCTGCACGAAGGGCTGGAAAGCCGATACTTGCCGAAATGGACGCTCTGGCCGGGATTGCTGTTCTGGCTGCTATTTCTGCCCAATTCGCCGTATATCATCACCGATCTGTTCCACGTCCGGAGCGTTTCGGAAGAAACCGTCTGGTTCGATACCATGATGATTTTCATGTGTGCCCTCACGGGCTTGCTGGCGGGTTTGTATTCCCAACTGCTGGTGCACCGGATGCTCAACGCCCGCCTGGGTCGCACGCAGACGTGGGCGGTGATGATCGGTTGTCTGATCCTGACCAGTTTCGGAGTTTATCTCGGCCGGTATATCCGCCTGAACAGCTGGGATTTATTCACCGATCCGCTGGAATTGGCCCAAATTATCGGTCGGAGCCTGGTTAGCCCGTTTGCATTGAAGCTCACACTTTCGTATACTTTCGCCCTGGTGACGCTTTATGTCGGCTTCACCCAGTACGTTCAACGCCGAACGCATGAGCCGCTGGATTGATGTTCGGAAGAATTTACGAAGTTTTCGATTTGCTGCCGAGGGAATTATCGCCCTGTTCCGGTTTGAAAATAACGCCAAAATTCACTTATTAGCGGCAATTGCCGTCGTTGTGGCCGGAATCTGGCTCCAGATTGATCGCGTCGAGTGGGCCTTGATCCTTACGCAGATCGGGCTGGTGCTGGCGGCCGAAGCGTTTAATACCGCCATCGAAAAACTCGCCGATGTCGTTTCGCCGGAGCATCATCCGCTGATCAAAGCCGTCAAGGATTTATCAGCGGGAGCCGTGTTGCTGGTGGTAATTCTGGCGGTAGTTGTCGGTATATTGATATTTGGCACTAAATTGATCGAAATGATTTTTACGAAAGCGGATTGGCTTTAATGGTTTGATGGGCAAACCGATGAGCACCAGCGAACGTTCAACCATTTTTAGCCTCTAAAACCTGGAAAGTCATTTTTAATCCACTTAACCATTCACTCTTATTCCCGATGGCCGAATCGCACGAACATTTACAGACCCTGACGGAGATACGGAGCCTGATGGAACGCTCATCGAAGTTCCTGTCATTGAGCGGGTTATCAGGCATATCGGCGGGAGTCGTAGCTCTTTTAGGCGCGGGAGTAGCGTATGCCCGGCTCCAGAATAACAACCTGTCGCTGATGAGCTATGAACGCATAACGCGCCTGAACGGGGTCGCACGGCAGGAAATGGTCAATTTTCTGATACTCGACGGGGTCATCGTGCTGATAGCGGCTTTGCTGCTCGGGATCTTTTTCACGGTCCGCAAGGCCCGGCGACTGGGGCATGGTGTCTGGAACAGCATCTCGAAACGGCTGGTCTGGGCGCTGACCATACCGCTGGTGACGGGCGGTATTTTTTGTCTGGCCCTGATCCGGTTCAACCTGATCTGGCTGACGTTTCCGACAACCCTCATCTTTTACGGCATGGCACTCTACAGCGGCAGTAAATACACCGTCCGCGACGTTGAATACCTGGGGCTGTCCGAAATTATGCTGGGTTTAATAGCCCTGTTCTGGACGGGCTATTCACTCTTGACGTGGGCCGTTGGATTTGGCGTGCTGCACATTGTGTACGGCACCGTAATGTATCTCAAGTATGAACGAGACGAACTGAAGCGCTGATGCGAGAGTTCCTGATAGGTTTTAATAAAGCATTCGAGAGTAAGGCCCGGTTAGGCATCATGTCGGTTTTGATCGTGAATGAAACCCTGAGTTTTAATTCCCTCAAAGAACTGCTGGACATGACGGACGGGAATCTGGCGACGCACCTGCGGGCGCTGGAAGAGCAGGGGTATGTCTCCGTGAAAAAGCAGTTTGTCGGCCGTAAACCCAACACCACCTATACCGCAACAGCCGCTGGCCGTCAGGCCTTTACGGATCATTTAAACGCCCTGGAAGACTTTATTCGGGGGTCGGCCTAACCAAGCCGATTATCCGGTAAACAAACGAGCACCCGTCAGCTTGCTAAAACCTGACGGGTGCTCGTTTGTTTACCGGGATGAGGCCCGTACGGTTTAAAACAGGTTCTGAATCTCAACCCGGCGCTGGAAATGCTGGCCGTCCTTAAACGGCAGGTTGATCAACACCTGTCCGTGGTCCTGCACCGCTTCAATATGTTCGGCATCGACAAAATCCGGAATGTCAATCACTCTTAAAAACATCGGTACGGCCAGGCTCTGACCTTCCAGTGCATTTTTTTGTTGGAGTAAAGTATATAAAACGAGTTTTTTTCCATCGATCAGTACATTGAACGCATCCGGGCCAACACCGGGAGCAGACAATTTAATCACCAACCGGTCATCTTCCTGCTCGGTTTCCATACGGGTCATGCTCGAGCCACCATAAAGCGTGTTCAGCAAATCGAATTGGCCGCCCATTCCCTTCAGCGTATTTTCTATCGGTTTCATAATCGTACTTGTTGGTTGTATACGGTTCTATAAAACAAATTGCGTACCTAATTTAAACAGGCCGGTTTTAGCGTCATTATGACTGATAGAAAGCAATGCGCCGAAAATAAGCTGTCAATTGGGCAGTAATTTGTTATATAACGCAAATTATCGTGACTTTTGATCCGAAAAAACTAGTAAAAATTATGATTTGGCTCATCGCCAGCCTGCTACTCACCGGCCTGGTGTGGTATTTTTTCCGCACTACCCGAGCCTTACCCGTGTTAATGTTCCACAAAATTGACCCCAAACGGCAGGATTCCCTGACGGTTTCCCTGCCGCAATTTGAACAACATCTGCACTGGTTAAAGACCCATAACTACCAAACCATTACGCTGGCCGAACTCCTGACGTCGGTGGAGCAGAACCGGGCATTGCCGGCGCGGTCAATTTTAATTACCTTCGATGACGCGTATGTCAATAACCTGCTGTATGCGCTACCGGTATTAGAACGCTTCAGCATGAAGGCGGTACTTTTTGTGCCGACGGCTTTTGTGGGCCTTTGCAACCAGTGGGATGGCTGCACCGATCCTTTGCTGACAGCCGATCAGTTGAAACAACTCATGCCCACGTTCGAGTTTGGGCTGCATTCGCACCAGCACCTGAATTATAAAACGTTGACTGTGAACGAAATCCGGGCGGATTTAACTCAAAACCTGGCGGCTTTCGAAACGCTCCAGATACCGTATGTCCGGGCCTTTGCGTATCCGTACGGCGGTCGACCGAACGATCCGGCCATCAAACGGGCCATGCAGGAGTTGATGCAACAGTCGGGCATCCGGCTGGCTTTCCGCATCGGAAACCGCCTGAACCGGTTTCCGGTTGGCAACCGGTTTGAGCTCCAACGGCTGGACATTCGCGGAACCGATTCGCTGGGCCGGTTTATCCGAAAAGTGAGAATTGGAAAATTGATTTGACGGGATGAACCTCTTTATCGATACCGAGCGTCTGCGGGATTTACACAGCGGTTTAGGGCAGTTCTGCCTGCAAATGGGCCGCGAACTGGTCCGGCAACGACCGCCATCGGCTCAACTTACGTTCCTGGTTCCGCAGGGGCAGCAGGGCGTTTTTGGCCCGGACGTGAGCTATCAAACGGCGGTTTGGTGGCGCAAATGGTATACGCCCGGAGCCTATGATATCTGGCATTGTACGCATCAGGATTCTGATTTTCTGCCTGCCGCCAAACACAGTCGGCTGGTTTTCACGATTCACGATCTTAATTTTCTGGAACGCCCCGATTACAGCGACGCGAAAAAAGCCCACAAACGGGCCGCCGTGCAGCGCAAAGTCGACCGGGCCTCGGCCATCGCAACCATCTCGGAGTATACCGCTTCCGTTGTCCGTAATCACCTGAACGTCGCCCCCATTCCGCTCCGTGTCATCCACAACGGCCACTCACCACCCGACAACCTGCCCCAGCAGGCCATTGCTCCGCCGTTCAACGTCGCCAGGCCATTTTTCCTGTTCGTCGGCGTTCTTCATCCCAAAAAAAACCTGCATACGCTTTTGCCCCTGCTCGAAGCGTTTCCGGAATGGCAACTGGTGCTGGCCGGTCCCGACCGCCACCCCTACGCGACCTACCTGCGGGAACAGGCCCGGCAACTCGGTATCCAGGAGCGGTTAACGGTAACGGGAGCCGTTGACGAACCGACTAAAAGTTGGTTTTACCAGCATTGTGACGCATTTTTGTTTCCGTCGATTTCCGAAGGATTCGGGCTCCCGGTGGTCGAGGCCATGAGCTATGGCAAACCGGTTTTCCTGTCGCAACGGACAAGCCTGCCCGAAATTGGCGGAAAAGATGCGTATTATTTCGATTCCGATGAACCGGAGTCGATGGCCGAAACCGTCTTTGAGGGCCTGAACGATTTCCGGGCCAACCCCTTCCGCGCCGATCGACTCCGCCAGCGAGCCGCCCGGTTTAGCTGGGAACGCGCAGCCGAGCAATACTGGCAGTTGTATACCGATCTTATGTAAGCCGTTTTCAGTACATCGAAAACCACAAATCGAGTAAACCATGTCGCTGAGTTCAATCCTGTATTTGTTCTTCCTGCTGCTGGTTTTTGCCGTTTATTACGCGCTTCCGCACCGGTTCCGCTGGAGTTGGCTGCTGCTGGCGGGTTATTTTTTTTACTTCACCTTCCACCCGCTTTTCCTGATTCTGCTGGTGGTTTCGACCAGCGTTGCCTACGGTTTTGGCCGGTTGGTGAAGCCATCCCAATCCCGGCTTCTGCTCGGGTCCGGCGTCGGCCTGCTGCTGCTTCCGCTGCTGTTTTTTAAATACTACGCGTTTCTGAATCAGAATCTGACCAGCCTGCTGGGTTTTTGGGGTCATTCCAGTCCATTTCCCTCCTGGGCGCCGTTGGTGCCGGTCGGCATTTCGTTTTATACATTTCAGGCCATCAGTTATCTCATTGACATTCGACGGGGCTACCTCAAACCGGAGCGGCATTTCGGGTATTTTGCCACCTACCTGGCGTTCTTCCCAACCCTGTCGGCGGGTCCAATCGAACGCGCCAAACGGCTGTTGACCCAATTGCACACGCCCCAGCCGTTTCGCTACGAAAACGCCGTGGCCGGTTTGCAGCTCATTGCCTGGGGCCTGTTCAAGAAAGTGGTCATTGCCAACCAGCTTGCGGCCCTGCTCGACCCGGTTTTTGCCCAACCCCAAAGTCAGTCCGGGTTGGTGCTGTACAGTGCTTTGATTTTCGCTCCGTTCCAGATTTTCTGCGATTTTTCGGGGTATTCCGACATTGCCCGGGGTTCGGCCCGCATGCTGGGCCTTCATCTGATGCGTAATTTCGACGACCGGGTTTATGCCTCCTCCTCCCGCATCGAGTTCTGGAAAGGCTGGCACATTAGCCTGACGTCCTGGTTTCGGGATTATGTCTATTTCCCGTTGAGCAAATCCCTGCGTTCCCGTACGGGCCTGTATATGAACCTACTGGTGGTCTATTTCCTGACCGGTCTCTGGCACGGTGCGACCTGGGGTTATATTCTGTGGGGACTGCTCAACGGGCTCTGGCTCGTTGCCGAACACGCCACCAAAGCCCAGCGGCAGTCCTTTTTTCGCCGTTTATGGCCCGATCTGAATGCGCCCGCACACCGGTTTTTATCGACCCTCCTGGTTTTTCATGCCGGAGCGCTGATGGGTGTTTTTCTGCGCGCTCCGACCGTTGGGGCAGCCGGAGCTTTTTTGACCGGCCTGGTCTCCGCAAACCGCTGGGAAGTGAGTGCCATCGGGGGTGTAAAGCCCTTTATTCCGGTCGTCCTGGGGCTGCTGTTGATGGACATCGTCAACCGGCGCCTGAACGGTCGGGAACTCCCCGAATTGCTGGCGTCGTATCACGGGCTTCCCCGCTGGAGCTTTTACCTGGCGCTTTGCATTCTGATTCTGACCTTTGGCCGGATCACTGACACGCCTTTTTTTTACTACCAGTTTTGAAGGGTATGCTGAAACTCGTCTTAAAATTGCTGGCGTTGACTACAGTTCTTCTGGGCGTAAAAATGGCGATCTGGGCCTATTTGCACACCTACCAAACCCGACGTTTTGACGAAAGCGGGTATAAACTCGATTCCATGCTGAAGCCAATCCGGCAGGAGATCAATACGGTTTTTGTGGGTTCAAGCCGAACCGCTCACAGTGTTAATCCCGCGGTTTTCGACTCAGCCACCCAGCACCAGACCCGGTCTTTCAACCATGGCATCAGCGCGATGTTTGCTCCCAACACGTTTGCCGAATGTGAAAAATTGCTAAAAATGGATGGGCTGCACCTGAAAACCATCTTTTTGGAGTTATCATTTCCGCCACTGAAAGCCCACGAAGACCCCTTTGGAAGGGGCAATTTATTCCATGAATTTAGTTTCAAAAACAGTTATTTCAGGCGGGAACAGAACTTCGGACGGGAAAGGGTGCAACGGGGAATCACGCTGTACGACTCCTTTCTGACCCATTTTATCATGCTCAGAAGTGCAATCCTTATGCTGGTGGCGACGGTGGTAAGAAACGACCGGGATAATTTTGTCATGACGCCCACCGGCTACCGGTATTTTCACCCCAGCGCCTTTCTTAACCGGCACTACAACCGGGTAAGTGCCCAAACCCCGCCGGATACGACCACGTTGCGTGTTCCATTCACCGAGCGGGACCGGTTTTATGTAAACCGCCTGATGCAGCTGGCGCAACGCTGCGAAGCAAAAAACGTAGCCATTTATTTCTATTTGCCGAATCGGATGATGGACGAAGAGAAACAAACCCTGCCCAACATCTATGCCGCTCTGCCCGAGCGCTACCGCATCTCCATGCCTTACCGGCGCCAGTTTACGCCACCTTTTCCCGCCGACTGCTCCGACGACAAACAGCACCTGAATCAGACCGCTGCTACCCTCTATACACAACTCTTTGCGCAGGCATTTTTACAGAAGCAGCCGGTTACGGCTACCCGATAAATGTTACCTTGATCCCGTATCGATTTTACAATCGGCTTGATAGGCGGACATACTTTGGCTACATTTGCGGCTTATTGAACCTTTTGAAGAGTATGCTTCGAACTCATACCTGCGGAGAAATCCGCATCGAACACGTTACTAAACAGGTGATTCTCTGCGGCTGGGTACAGCGTATCCGCGACAAGGGCGGTCTGATCTGGATCGACCTGCGCGACCGCTACGGCCTGACCCAGCTGTTGCTCGAAGAAGGAAAAACCGACCCGGAAACCATTGCGATGGTTCGGACGCTGGGCCGCGAATTCGTCCTGCGAGCCACCGGCGAAGTGATCGAGCGCAAATCCAAAAACCCCAATTTGCCAACGGGCGATATCGAAATCCGGCTGGAAAAACTGGAAATATTGAATCCGGCCAAACTGCCGCCGTTTCTGATTGAAGACGAAACCGACGGGGGCGATGATTTGCGGATGAAATACCGCTACCTCGATTTGCGCCGGAATCCGGTTCGTAAAAACCTCGAACTGCGGCATAAAATGGCCCAGCAAACGCGGATTTACATGGACGGTCAGGACTTTATCGAAGTCGAAACGCCGGTTCTGATCAAATCGACGCCCGAGGGCGCGCGGGATTTTGTGGTACCCAGCCGCATGAATCCCGGCGAATTTTACGCCCTGCCCCAATCGCCCCAGACGTTCAAGCAGCTGCTGATGGTGTCAGGTTTCGACCGGTATTACCAGATTGTCAAGTGTTTCCGCGACGAAGACCTGCGGGCCGACCGCCAGCCGGAATTTACGCAGATCGACTGCGAGATGTCGTTCATTACGCAGGAAGATATTCTGCAAATGTTCGAAGGGCTGGTTCGCCACCTGTTCAAAACCGTGAAAGGCATTGGATTGGACGAAGTGCCCCGGATGACCTACGCGGAAGCCATGCGGTTGTATGGTTCCGACAAACCGGATACACGTTTCGGTATGCCGTTTGTCGAGCTGAAAGGCGCGTTCGATACGGTGGATTTAACGTCGGGCAAAAATTTCGCGGTATTCGATTCGGCGGAGATTGTCATCGGTATCAACGCCAAAGGCTGCGCCCACTACACGCGCAAGCAGATGGACGAATTGACCGATTTTATCAAACGCCCGCAGATTGGCGGAAAGGGGTTGATTTATGTCCGCTATAACGAGGACGGAACCATTAAATCATCCGTCGACAAGTTCTATTCGGAAGAAGACCTGAAACATTGGGTGGTCCAGTTCCAGGCCGAACCCGGTGATTTACTGCTGGTTATGTCGGGAGATACCAACAAAGCCCGCAAACAATTGAGCGAATTGCGGCTGGAGATGGGCAATCGACTGGGCTTGCGTAACCCCAATACGTTCAGTGCGTTGTGGGTACTGGATTTCCCGCTGCTGGAATACGGCGAAGAAGAAAAACGCTGGTTTGCGATGCACCACCCGTTTACGTCGCCCAAACCGGAAGATATTGCCCTGCTCGAAACCGATCCCGGTGCCGTGCGGGCCAATGCCTACGACATGGTGATCAACGGCACCGAAGTGGGTGGCGGGTCAATCCGGATTTTTCAGCGGGATTTGCAGTCTAAAATGTTCGATCTACTGGGTTTCACGCCCGAGGAAGCCAAGGCGCAGTTCGGCTTTTTGCTGGATGCGTTCGAGTTTGGCGCTCCACCCCACGGCGGTATTGCGTTCGGCTTCGACCGCCTGTGCTCCATTTTCGGGGGTGCCGATTCCATCCGCGACTTTATCGCTTTCCCGAAAAACAACTCGGGCCGCGACGTCATGATCGACTCCCCAGCCGTCATTGCACAGGCCCAACTGGATGAGTTGCAGATTGCAGTAGCTAAAAAGTGAAGAGTGAAGAATTAAGAGTGAAGAGTTGGCTGACGCATTCAAGCGCGCGTCAGCCAACTCTTCACTCGTCACTTCTAAAACAACTTCTCATTCGGTGGCTTGATTCCTTTCATCCGAATGTAGATCGTTGCCTGTCCGCGGTGGTGCGTCTGGTGTTCGAAGGCTTTGGCAAACACGGTTTCCCGGGACATTTCGCGCGGGCCCATCTTCACATTCTCGGCCAGTTGTGCATCGCTCAGGCTTTTAATGCCATCCAGAACGAAATCGTAGCTGTCCATAACGGCTTTGGTCAGGGCGGTTTTCGTCTTCAACTCATCCATCGTCTCCAGCTTTTTGCCCTGCATCGGATTGGCCTTTCCAGTTGCTGCCGACGTAAAATTGTAATTTGCTGCGGTCAAATGCAGCATTTGTTCCGCAAAACTCCGAATTTCGGGCGTTGGCTTGTACCCCATGCCGTCTTCCGGCATCGCATCCAGATACTCCTTGGTAAACTCTTTGGCGCGCTGCCATTCCGTCGTCATCTGAGCGACGGTTTTGGGTTTGATGGTGAAGCCGCTGACTGAAATCCAGAGCATCAGCGTGAGGGCGGTAAATCCAAGTCTTTGTTTCATGACGAAAGGTTAATTGTTTGAGTACCAAAGTTAAACCACCTAAGCAGGTTTGCAAGTCCGAAAGCAGGATTTCTACTTAAGGGGTTGTCGTAAAATAAAATTAGAAGTGGAAATGTAATTCGAATTGCTTTTTCGTTTAAAATGTAGTGCGGTATCTCAACAACAAATCAACTATGCTTCGACCTGCGGAATACGCCCGTTACGAAAAACACCTGAATCTTCCCGAAATTGGCGTGGAAGGGCAATTGAAACTAAAAGAAGCTCGTGTGCTGGTCGTAGGCGCAGGTGGGTTGGGTTGCCCGGTATTGCTGTATCTGACCGCTGCCGGCGTGGGGACCATCGGGGTCATCGACCCCGATACGATTGCCATCAGTAACCTGCAACGCCAGGTCCTTTATACGACCGAACAGGTAGGTAAACCCAAAGCAACGATTGCCGTAAATTCACTTAAAAAAATCAACCCCGAAATCAGTTTCAATTCGTACGCGTATGCGCTCGACCGTTCCAATGCCCGTTCGCTGATCGACGAGTATGATCTGGTGGTTGACTGTACCGACAATTTTACGGTCCGGTATCTGGTGAATGACGTCTGCGTGATGCAGGAAAAACCGTTTATTTACGGCGCTATTCACCGGTTTGAAGGCCAGGTTGCGGTTTTGAACGCACGGCTGGCGGCATCGGACGTTCAGCCGGAAGAAGTGCGTCGCGGACCCACCTACCGGTGTTTGTTCCCGGAATTTCCGAACCAGATGGAGATCCCGAATTGCGCCGAAACGGGTGTAATGGGCGTTTTGCCGGGTGTCATCGGCACCTATCAGGCCAACGAAGTGATCAAACTCATTACCGGTATCGGTCACCTGCTCAGCGAAGAACTGCTGATGGTGGATTTGCTGGCGATGTCGTTCCAGAAAATCCGGGTGCGCCGTCGGCTCGATGCCGAAGCAGCCGCCCAGAACGGGTGGGAAGAAGGCCAGCGGGTGGCCGTCAAAACTGAAGCCCGGAAAACCATCACCGCTACCGAACTGGCCGAACGGCTGGCGCAGGACGAAGATATTTTTCTGCTCGACGTCCGCGAACGGCCCGAATACAACATTTGCCACCTCGACAATGCGGTTTTGATCCCCGTCAATATCATCGCCAACAACGTCAAACGCATTCCGAACGATCGGCCGGTGGTGGTCTATTGCCACCACGGGATTCGCAGCCAGTATGTGGTCGATTATCTTCAGAAAGAGTTCAATTTCACCAACCTCATGAACCTTCAGGGCGGCATCAACAGCTGGGCCCGCGATGTGCAACCGGAGATGGAAGTGTATTAAAAACCGGCTGACTGTTTTTAGGTAAAAGTACTTCAGCAAGCTTCAAATGACAAAAATCCGCTTCAGCAGCGGGTGATTTGTCGCGTATTTTCAGCAAGCTCCACTGTCGGCAGGTACCGAAACCGTTTCAACGGTTTTAGTACCTGCTACGAACTTTATTTTAACCCAGGGGCTGATTCCCGGTCTATAGCTACGCGCAGTTGGTGTCTTCGCGACAAGCAATGGCATAAGATTAGAGGTCGCGTTGTAATCTGATAAAAAGTCTGATCGCAACGTGCTCCCTAACCTATTTTCTTGAAATTAGGCCATTACCAGGGCGTCGCTTAATGACCAGGAAGGTGTCTAAACAGCCGTCTGTTCCCTAATTCGATTGGTTTTTGGCTAACATTGGTTTGAATTTTGTAACTTCGCAGCATGTCAAAACCAGAATCGCTCGAAGATTTTTATCAGGTCAAATTCAATTGGCTACCCGATAACCTGCAACAGGACATCGGGCATTTCAACGTGTTCCGACTGGAGGATTGCGTCGGTGAGGGGAAAGAACCGGTTCAGTACAGCCGTCGGGATTTTTATAAAATCACCCTGATCCGGGGCCGTAACGTCTACCATTACGCCGATAAGAGCCTGGAAGTCAACGGAACGACGCTGATGTTCTTTAATCCGCAGGTGCCCTACAGCTGGGAATCGTTGTCGGAGGAGACGAGCGGTTTTTTCTGCATTTTCAAAGAGGCGTTTTTTACCGAAAAAATGCGGGGTAATCTTAACGAACTGCCCATGTATGCCATCGGCGGTAAACCGGCGTATGTTCTGAACGACGTTCAGGATGAGCAGATTAGCCAGCTGTTTCAGAAGATGATCGACGAAATCAATTCGGATTATCGGTATAAATACGATCTGCTGCGGAATTACGTGACGGAACTGGTGCATTATGCGCTGAAAATGCAGCCCTCCGAGACGCTCTATCAGCACACGGATGCGAAATCCCGGATTACCGCCGTTTTCACGGAGTTGCTCGAACGGCAGTTTCCCATCGAATCGCCGTCGCAACGGTTCCGCTTGCGATCGGCGAAGGATTTTGCCGAGCAGCTTTCCGTGCACGTCAACCACCTCAACCGCTCCATTCGGGAAACAACGGGCAAAACGACGACCGACCACATTGCCGAGCGGTTGGCCAGCGAGGCCAAAGCGCTGCTGAAACACACCGACTGGAACATCTCCGAAATCAGTTATACCCTCGGCTTCGAAGAACCGGCCCATTTCAACAACTTTTTCAAGAAACAGACGCACCTGACGCCCTCGGCCTTCCGCGCTGTTTGAATTTTGCAAGCATCGGTTTGAAAACCGCAATGCTCCGCCTGCTCCACGGCTCTACTTTTGTTTCATCAAAACAAACAAAAAAATGAGCACACAAAAAGTCTGGTTTGTCACCGGAGCCTCGAAAGGTCTGGGACTATCTTTGGTAAAACAAGTGTTACACGCAGGCTATAGCGTAGCCGCAACCTCCCGCAACCTCGACGATCTGCGCCGGGCCGTTGGTCCGGCCAACGACCGATTCCTGCCGCTGGCGGTCGACCTGAAAACCGAATCGAGTGTGGCGGAAGCGATTTCAAAAACCATCGACCAGTTTGGAAAGATCGATGTGGTCGTCAACAACGCCGGATACGGTTTGCTGGGCAGCATCGAAGAACTGTCCGACGAAGAATCCCGTGAGAATTTTGACATCAATGTGTTCGGTTCGCTGAACGTCATCCGGCAGGTGATGCCGTATTTGCGGGAACAGAAATCCGGGCACATCATCAACATTTCGTCCATCGCCGGTTTTACCGGTGCCTTCCCCGGTTTTGGAATCTACTGCGCAACCAAGTTTGCCGTCGAGGGATTCTCGGAATCGCTGGCGGCCGAAGCCAAACCACTCGGTATCAACGTGACGGTGGTCGAACCGGGTTATTTCCGGACCGACTTCCTGACTTCCGGTTCGTTGGGCGTTCCTAAAAAGCAGATCGACGCCTACAAAGACGTGCGGGATTCGCAACAGGTTCACCAGAACCAGATCAACGGAAACCAGCCTGGCGATCCCGAAAAAGCCGTGGCGGCCCTGATCCGGATTGCATCGGAAGCCAACCCGCCCCTGCATTTGTTTCTGGGTCAGGATTCGTACGATATGGCCTATCAGAAAATCAACGCGGTGCAGAATGACCTGGAAAGCTGGAAGGACGTAACGGTTTCAACCGGTTTTACCGCCGAAACGATTACCAACTGATTTACGATCTATTGCGATGGAAACACCCTCTTATCTTGGCATGTGGGTTACCAAAGACGGTTACATCCGCCATGAACTCCTGCCGGGCGGGCGCTACGACGAAGCCCGCGGAAACCGAAAAAGTGCTTATCGGGGGAATTACACCCTAACCGGAAATCACATCGACTACGTGGATGACACCGGTTTTACCGCCGACGGCGAGTTCCGGGACGGCATTCTGTACCACGCCGGTATGGTTTTATACCGGGAAAGACAGGGCTTAGCTCCTGCTTCAGCTCGCTGAGATTTGATTCGGTTAAGTCTGGCGTAACAGACGAACACCGGTTTTTGGGGCTGTTTGAAACAGGGCTCCACGGATCAAAGCCCGCGTCATTTCCGTAAAAATTGGAAAACACGACACACTGGTTTCATCATCGACCAGATAAATTGGGATGAAGAGCGGCTGAGGAGGTGAAATCGAAAATCAACTACCCACTTCCTCAGCCGCCGGAACCGGTTTTTTCTTCCGGTTCCGTTCCATCCAGAAATACAAAGACGGTAATAAAAAGGGCGTAAAAAGTAAGGTCGAGGTTAATCCGCCAATGATCACAGTCGCCAGCGGGCGCTGCACATCCGAGCCAATTCCGGACGAGGTTGCCGCCGGAATCAGACCAATAATGGCAACAATCAGCATCATCATGATGGCCCGCAGTTGCCCACCCGACGCCCGTACTACCAGCTGGTTCAGTGGCAAACCGCCCAGTTCCCGCTCCCGGTTGATGGCCGAAATCAACAGCACACCCGCCATGACCGACAAACCAAACAGCGAGACAAAACCGACGCCCGCCGACACATTGAAGTTGTAGCCGCGCAGCAGCAAAGCCCCAATACCGCCCGCCAGTCCAAACAGGACGCACACGACCGTCATCAGCGCATAACGAACCGACTGGAACAGCAGAAACAAAACCGCCAGCACGATCACGACCGTCAGCGGAATGGCAATCATCAGCTGTTTTCCGGCCCGCTCCAGGTTTTCAAACTGACCACCGTAATCGACGCCGTAGCCGTGTGGCAGGGTCACCGCCTGCCGGACTTTCCGCCGGGCTTCGGCCACAAAACTTCCCTGATCGCGCCCCCGGATGTTGGTCCGAACCGTCACGAGCCGCTTGCCGTCCAGCCGGTAGATATTCGTCTGACCGTCAATCAATTTCACATCCGCCAGCTGGCTCATCGGAATCAGCGATCCGCCCGGCGACGGCACCTGCAAGTTCCGGATGACGTCGATGTTGTTGCGGTTTTCCGGTAAATACCGCACCACAATGTCGTAGCGACGGGGACCATCGTAGAGCGTGCTGATTACTTTTCCGCCAATGGCGGCTTCAATCATGGTTTGAATCGCGGCTACGTTGATGCCGTACCGGGCCACCTGCTGGCGATTGATGTTGATGCTAAGTTGCGCCTGAGGTCCCTCCTGCTCGATGCCGGATTCCGAACTGCCGTTGATGCCGCGCACAATTTTCAGCACCTGATCGGCTTTGGAACGTAACAAGGTCAGGTCGTAACCGGTCAGGTTGATGGCCAGATCGGACGCCGAACCCGTAACGATTTCCGTAACCTGATCGATAATCGGCTGTCCGAACGACAGGTTGGCGCCGGGCAACTGCTCTTCCAGCTGGCTTTTGATGGTGGTCAGTAACTGTTGCTTCGTCGTGTCGTGAACCCAGCCGCCATACGGTTTCAGAATCATCAGAATTTCGGTGCGGTTCGACGGAAACGGGTCGGTGCCGTCGTCATTTCGACCCGATTGCGTAATGATGCTTTCGATCTGGGAATGCCGCGCGGCCACCCGCCGGATGACGGGCGCAATTTTCTGGTTTTCCGTAATATTTGTTCCGGCGGGCAAAAACGACCGCATGAAAATCGAACCTTCGTCGAGCGTGGGCAAAAATTCCGTACCGATTCGCGCGCCCAGACCAATGACGATCAGGACGACGGTTATTCCCACCAGAAATACCGTGCGCGGCTGGTTCAGGGTTCGCCGGATGAGTCGCTCATACCGGTTTTGAATCCGGTCGAAAAGGGTGCGTCGTTTCTTTTTTTCAGACGCCACTTCTTCCACCTGTTTCCGGTACACGAACGTCATCAGAACCGGTATCAGTGTCAACGCGAAAAGCATGGATCCCATCACGGCGAAGGCCAGCGTCAAGGCCATCGGCGAAAACAGTTTGCCTTCCACCCGCTGCATGGTCAGGATGGGCAGATAGGCCAGAATGATGATCATGACGGCGAAGAAAATTTCCCGCCCGACTTCGCCCGCCGAGTCGATCGTCAGCGCGACAATGCTTTTTTTAGGTTCGTCCGATTCGTGGGCGTGCCGGTAGGTATGAATCAGATGGGCCGCCATCACGCAGGCGCCATCGACGATGATTCCAAAATCAATCGCTCCCAGCGACAGCAGATTGGCCGGAATACCGGTCATCTTCATCATGATGAAGGCAAACAGCAGCGAAAACGGAATCGTAATGGCCACCACCAGGGCCGAGCGAATGTCGCCGAGAAACAAAACGAGAATAATCACGACAATGGAAATCCCTTCCAGCAAGGTGTGCGATACGGTTTCCAGCGTGTAATCGACCAGCGTCGAGCGGTCGTAGATGATTTGCAGGGTGACGCCTTTGGGGAGTTCGTTGTCCTGCAAATCGGCAATCCGTTCCTTGAGTGCTTTCAGCACCTCCGTCGGGTTTTCGCCCCGGCGCAACGAGACAATGCCTTCCACGCCGGAATTAACATCGACGCCCTTCACCGGAATCGTGTACCCCAGAATCCCCTGCGGCTGCGGAGGAGCAATTTCAACACTGGCCACATCCCGAACGTAGACCGGAACGCCGTTGATCGTCGTCAGCACAATGTTTTCGATGTCACTTGCCCGCTGAATGGCGCCCAGCCCCCGAACGGCAAATCCCTGGCCTCCGCGTTCCACAATGCTGCCCCCGGTATTGAGGTTATTGGCCTGCACCGCCTGAATAATGGTTTCCATCGTCAGGTTGTATTTCCGCAAGCGATCCGGCGACGTCAGTACGTGAAACTGCTTGACGGGACCACCGAACGTAACCACGTCGGCCACGCCCGAAACCTGCGTCAGCGCCGGACGAATCACCCAGTCCTGCAAATCCCGCAAGTCCATCGGTGAAAACGTTGGCGGAGCTTCGACCACATACCGGTAAATTTCGCCCACCGCCGTCGTCAACGGACCCAGTTCCGGCGTCACACCATCGGGTAAATCCGCCGAAGCCAGCCGCTCGATAACCTGCTGGCGGGCAAAATAATCGTTCGTTCCGTCTTCAAAATTGAGCTGCACCACCGCCAGACCGAATATCGTGCGCGACCGCCGGGCAATGACGCGGGGCGTGTTGTTGAGCGCCCGTTCGAGCGGAATCGTCACCTGCTGCTCCACTTCCTCAGCCGCCCGACCGGCATATTGCGCAATGACAATGACGTTGGTATCGGCAATATCCGGATAGGCTTCGATTTTCAGAAACCGGAAACAAACCAGCCCGGCGCTCATCAAAACCAGGGCGGCAACGACAAAACCGGTGCGGTTTGCGAGGGCGATTTTTAGTGCGTTTTGTATCATAGTCAATACCCGAAACTCAGACCTTTCAACTGCATCGTGCCTTTGATCACCACCGCTTCGGCCTCTTTTAGTCCGTGAAAAACCACAATCCGGTCTCCGATCTGCTGCCCCAGCGTCACCTCCCGGCGTTCGAACCGGCGGGGTGCCGATTTAACAAACACGTAATCCTTCCCCTGAACCGTCACCAGCGCCGTTTGAGGCAGCGACATAAACTGGCCTTCGGAAATCCCGAAAGCGACCGTCGCAAACATCCCGGCCCGGAATTTACCGCGCGGATTATCCAGCCGAATCCGGAGTTTGATGGTCCGCGTCACATTGTCGACCACATCCCCAAACGACTCGATGCGTCCGCTGACGGTTTCGTCGGGATAGGCCGTAAACCTGATGGTGGCCGTGTTGCCCAACCGAAGTTTATTCACCTGACTTTCAGGCACATCACAAATCAACCAGGCTTGCCCCGGCCGGGCGCGCTGGAGACTCATCGGGTCGAAGCCCGCGAGTTTCAGCTTGGTTTCGTGTTCGGCCAGCAACGAGCGTTCGTTGGCCAGGTTGGTGCGCTCCATCGCCAGCGCCGACTGCGCTTCCAGCACTTCGCGGCCCGTGGCGGCTCCGTGTTCGGCCAGGTCTTTGGCCCGCCCCAGTTCAATTTCTTTTTGCTTGATATTGACGTCCTGAATCTGGCGGATGTTGGTCAGTCGTTGCTGCAACTGCGAATAGGTATCGGTCAGGTCCGGGTTGTCGAACAGCACCATCGGCTTTCCCTGACTTTCTTCCGACCCAATCACTGTGGCAACGACGTGGGCGGGCGCCTGATAATCAGCCGTCAGGGTGCGGTTTTGCACGGCTTCCGTCTGGAAGAACCGGATCGTGGTTGAATCCGGTGCCACTTCAATCAACCGCCCACTGTCCTGCACAACGGGCCGGGGTACGGTTTTCTGGACCACACCGCCCGCTGGCTTTTCTTTCTGACAGGCCGTTCCGAACACCATCAAAAGCAATCCCAAACTGATCTTTTTCATTGTTATCGGGTTAGGGTCGGGAGTTGACCCGTGACAAACCAAAGTTGAAGCAGGCTCCGGCGGTAGGCTTCCTGCGCATCGAGGTATTCCTGCTGCACATCGAGCCACGAACGCTGGGCCTCCAGGTAATCGACAATGGTCGTTCCGCCTTTCAGATACGCGTAGCGAACACTGGTCAGAATTTGCTCGGACTGCTGCAAAATACCGCCGTACCGGTTTATGTTTTCGCCTTGTGTGAGGTAGCTCCGGTAGGCCGTTTGCACTTCCGTCTGCACCTGCTGCCGGGTGTAGCGAACGACCTGCTGTGTCTGTTCCTGCTGCACCTTCGCTTTCTGGATTTCGCCCTGATTTTTGTTAAAAAACGGGAGCGGCAAGGTGCCGTAAAAACCGATATACGGTATGCTGTTCTGCGGGTTATAAATAGCGCCTACTTCGGGTTGAGGGGCACGCAGAGCTTCCTGCAGGCGCGTGTTCTGGGCGGCCACTTCAACGGCCTGCTCGGCAAACCGGACGTCCGTGCGGGTCAGGTGTGCGCGGGTCAGGAGCGTATCGGTCGGGCCGGCTTTCCAAACCAGCGTCGTATCCGTCAGAGCCACATCCAGGCTGTCGGACGTGCCCAGAAGCCGTTTCAGTACGGCCAATTCATTCAGGTATTCCTGCCGGGTGGTCTGGCTGCGTAGCCGGTATTGATCGGCCAGAATCTGCGTACGCAGCAGGTCAGTCCGCGTAATCACCTGATTCCGAAGCCGAACCTGGTTTATGTTCACCAGCGTATCGACGTTTCGCTGGGCCTGAAGAATCAGATCGAGCCGACGGCGGGCGCTCCAGGCGTCGAGCCACTGATTTCCTACTTCCAGCAGCAGGTTCCGTTCCAGTTCGGCCACATTCCGGCGGGTGAGTTCGACGCTCTTCTCGGCCAGCGCCACGGCTTTCTGGCGTTTTTTCGCCACATTGACGGGCGTTGTTACCTGCCACCAGACCTGCCGGTTTCGGGCGTTCAGGGCATTGGTATTTTCCGGAAACGAAGACGGTTTGGCGAGTTGGAGCGTCTGGTTATTGAGCACCGGATTGGGTCGAAGCCCCGCCGTTACGACATCCGCCTGCGCCGACTGCACCGAAAGCTGTTCGGACCGTAAAACCGGGTTATTCTGCCGGGCTTCGGCCACCGCTTCCGCCAGCGTCAGCGTGCGGGGCGTTTGGGCGTAAAGCAGACTGCTCACCAGAAAATTCAGGAGAAAGCAGACCTGTACTGTGTGCGGGTTCGCCATCCGGTTTTTCATAATTCCTTGCTGATTCGGTGGTGTGATAGGCAAGCCACAGAGCCGCAAAAGTAAAGTTTACGTAACCGGAAGACCGTTAGAGAGTTATTAGAATGCTATTAAAAGTCCGTTAAAGAACCTTACAGATGCGGTAGCTCCACTTCGAACGTGGTTCCCTGACCCGGTTGCGTCGCCACCGAAATACCGCCTTTGTGCAGACTGATGATCCGGTCCGTCAGGGAGAGGCCGATGCCGTTTCCCTCGGCATAATTCAGATTCTGGCCCCGGTAAAAAGCCGTAAAGACATGCGGCAAATCGTCTTCGGAAATGCCAATTCCCTGATCGATAAACCGCAGCCGACAGAGCTGCGGAAGGGAGGTAATGGTGACGGTGCAATGGTGATCCGGGGAGAATTTACAGCCGTTTTCCATGAGATTGCTAAACGCCACCCGCAGCAGATAGGCGTTGCCGCGCACCGAAATCAACTGATCGTCTTCAATTTCCTGTTCAAAAATAATCGTCACCCGATACGCGGGTTGCTGGTGGAGTACCTGCCCGCGGGCGTCCATCAGCAACTCATCCAGCCGCACGTCCCGAAAAGCGATTTCGCTGGCATCGTAGCTGGCTTTTGCCAGATCGAGCAGACCGTTGGAAAGGTGCGTCAGCCGCCGGGCATCCCGCAGCGTCCGGTCGATTACCTGCTGATACTGCGCCACACTCCGGGGTTTGTTGGCGGCCAGTTCCAGTTCGCCGGTGATGGCGGCCAGGGGGGTTCGCAGTTCGTGCGAGACGTTGGAGACAAACTGCTTCTGGGCATCGAACGACTGCTCCAGCCGGTCCAGCATCTGGTTAAAGGTGATCGCCAGTTCGGCCAGTTCGTCGCGTCCATTGCCGGCATCGACGCGACGATCCAGATTGGTAGCGGTAATTTCCCCGACCTGCCGCACCACGGTCGAAATGGGCCTTAGCAGTTGCCGGGCCACCAGCCGGCTCAACAGGGCCACGATCAACAAGCTTAATAAAAAGGTGATGATCAGCGTGATCCGGAGGTTTTCGAGTTTCGAAAGGCCCACCTCATCGTAAGCGGCAGCCGTCACCAGGTATGTTTTTCCCTGAAACCGGTACGGAAACCCCACCACCTGCCTCCCCTGCTGCTCGAACTGAATTTCCGGCCGGTGCTGGATAGAATGCAGAAACTCCGGCGTTTCTTTTACGAAATCGCCCTGCTGATCGTCGTGATAAACCAGTTGGAAACGGGCATCGTAAACGGCAACCTCCTCCTGAAACAGCGCATTCGGCGAGTTTTGATAAATCACCTTCAGAACGGACGGTTCCACTTTGGCTTCCAGCAACAGCCGCAGCTTCGTAAGTGCCTGTTGTTTAAGTCGTTTGTAGTAGGCATCTTCCCGGTAATCGGCGTAGGACAGGTAAATCGAAATGGCAAAAAACAGCAGCACAGCCGCCGTAATGGCGGTAAACAGCAGGGCCAGTTTCGTCCGGATACGCATCGTTCAGGCTTCCTCAAAAATAAATCCCATTCCCGTTTTGGTGTGAATCAGCTTTTTTTCAAACGCCTTGTCCAGTTTTTTTCGCAAATAATTGATGTACACATCGATGAAATTGGTCCCCGTATCGAAATGCGTTTCCCAGACCTTTTCCGCGATTTCCGTGCGGGTCAGCAGCCGACCGGAATTGAGCATCATAAACTCGAGCAGCTTGAATTCTTTCGGTGTCAAACTAATCGGCCGACCACTCCGAACAACGGTTTTATTCCGCAGATTCATCTCCAGATCGGCCATTTTCAGAACCGATGTGGCCGCAATCGGCACATGGGCCTGACGTTTCAGCAGGGCCCGGATGCGAACGTGCAGTTCGCGAAAATCGAACGGTTTGACCAGGTAATCATCCGCCCCGGCATCAAAACCTTCCACTTTGTCGTCGGTGGTTCCGAGCGCCGTCAACATGATAATCGGCACGTTCGGTTTGGCCAGCCGCACCTGCTGACAAATGTCCAACCCATTGATTTTGGGCAGGATAATATCCATGATAACCAGATCATAGTCCACCGTCAGTGCCAACCGGCTTCCGATTTCGCCGTCGAACGCGAGGTCCACCTGCCAGTCTTCCTCTTCCAGCCCCCGCTTGATGAGGTCGGCCACCCGTTGGTCGTCTTCGATTACCAGTGTTTTCATGGGAAAATAACGTGAGAAAGAATGAACGGGCGGTTTTCGGGCATTAGTTTTGTTCGTTATACACCCCAAATTCGGCAATGGCGGGCGGGGTTGTGAACGCATCGATCAGGATTCGGACCCGGCTTCCTTTTACGGTATTGAACCGGTTGATCTTTGCCCGACTAATTCCGGCCGGGCCGGTATCCGTGCTCGTCAGAATGGGTTTCCAGTTGCCATTGGTGAAATATTCCAGTCGATACTTACTAATACCGGGTTGTTTTTCCAGAACCGTAATCAGATTGAAGGCTGTTTCCTGATCAAAAACCACTTCGTACCACGGTTTTTTAACCGAAGAATTGGAAATCCAGGCGGTTTTGAAATTGTCGTCGTTGCCAAAATCCATGATCCACATGTCGCTGCTCCAGCTCGCATTGCTTGGCCGGTGTTTGGCCAGATTGGTCGAAATAATGGGCGCATCGAAAACCGGCAAGAGGGCCCGAACGTCGCTTCCCGACCACAATTCACCCATTTTGGCCAGCGCCGTCAGGGCATTGTCATCAATCAAACCGTCGCGATTCGGTGCCACATTCAGGATAAAATTACAATACGCTCTGTTGAACGGAACCAGGTTGTCGTTCACTAAAACCGCCGGATCTTTCACGGGTTCGGTCGGAAACGTGGTTTTCCAGAACCAGGCCTTGTTGATGGGCAGACACGACAGCGCGGGTAATCGGTTGGTTTCCTTCGAAATGTGCTGACCCGCACCCTGTTCATACGATT
Organism: Larkinella knui; assembly: GCF_003858645.1. Taxonomy (GTDB): domain Bacteria; phylum Bacteroidota; class Bacteroidia; order Cytophagales; family Spirosomataceae; genus Larkinella; species Larkinella knui. The sequence goes on from NZ_RQJP01000002.1 coordinate 819,515, forward strand.
TGATGTCGGTATAAAATAAGGCTTCGGCGGGGTATTTGGCGGCATTCAGATCCATCACCAGGCAGTTCGGCTGTAGGGTTTTGATGTGCCGGTACACTTCTTCAAAGGGAATGTCGTCGTACGAAATCCGGGACCAGGGCGCGTCCCAGCCATCGATGATGAGTGCCGAAACCTCGCCGTAGTTGGTCAGCAATTCCGTCAGCTGCGCTTTCACCATCGCAACGTGCTGCTTCGTAATAAAACCGGGACGCAGTTTATGGTGCGTATCCAGAATTGAATAATACAGCATCACTTTCAGGCCATTCGCCCGGAACGCATCGGCGTATTCCTTCACCACATCGCGTTTCTGCGGGCTGTTCATGACGTTGTAATCGGTCGTTTTGGTGTTCCAGATGCAAAAACCGCTGTGGTGTTTGGTGGTCAGCGCACCGTACGACATTTTCGCCGATTTGGCGGCTTTGGCCCACTGGTCGCAATTCAGTTTGGCCGGATTGAACAACGCAGGAGATGCGTCAGGATCGGCCCAGTCGTCTTCCATGAACGTCGGGATGTTGAAGTGAATGAACATTCCGAACCGCAGATCGACAAAATCCTGCTGGCGTTGCGCCAGCGGAACGGTTTTCGCCAATTGGGCCTTGGTCGCCAGCGGCTGGAGCATTATAGCAAAAACCAGCCAACTAAAACTTCCTTTTATTATTTTTTTAAAAGACATTGCGTATAAAAAAGGTGAGATTCCCGCAAATATACGTCAACGTTCCCCTATCCGGCTATTCCAAATCTGTTCAACTCATGCGCAGCCTCGTATCCCTTCTATTTGTTCTCCTGACGCCATCGGTTTTTGCGCAGGAACTGGTCAGTAACCGCCAGAAAGAGATGGTTTTTAAATCGGTCAACGTCATCCCGATGGACCAGGAACGGGTTCTGGAAAACCAGACCGTTGTCGTGAAAAATGGCCGGATTACCGCCATGGGTGCCGAAGGAAAAGTACAGTATGGCAAAGACGCGCAGGTGATCGATGCCAGCGGCAAATACCTGACGCCCGGCTGGGCCGAAATTCACGCCCACGTGCCGCCAATCGATGACATCGAGCCGATGAAAGACGTGCTGATTCTGTATCTGGCCAATGGCATTACGACCATTCGCGGCATGCTGGGCCACCCCAAACACCTTGAACTCCGCAGCAAAATCAACAGTGGTGAAATTCTGGGACCCCATTTTTACCCGTCTGGCCCGTCGTTTAGCGGACAAACCGTCAAGTCGGCGGAACAGGGTGCGCAAATGGTGCGCGACCAGAAAGCCGCCGGCTATGATTTCCTGAAACTACACCCCGGTTTGACCAAAGAAACTTTTCCGGCCATTGCCAAAACCGCCAGGGAAGTCGGTATGCCGTTTGTGGGGCACGTTTCGTTCAATGTCGGGACCTGGATGGCCATCGACGCGGGCTATTCTTCCATCGACCATCTGGACAGTTTTATGGAAGCCATTACGCCCGGTTCGGACACGCTGGTGGAGCAGGAAACCGGTTTATTCGGCTCCTGGATTGGCTACCGCGCCGACCCGGCGATGATCCCGAAGCTGGTGAAAGGATTGCACGATAAAAACATCCGCGTGGTTCCGACGGAGGCCCTGGCCGAGCGCTGGCTCTCGCCCCTTCCGGCGGAGGAATTCACGAAAGATCCCGAGATGAAATACATGAAACCGGAAGACGTGCAGAACTGGACGAGAACCAAAAACAACTACAACAGCAACCCGAAGTTCACGAAAGAACACGCCCGGAAGTACATTGAAATGCGCCGGAAAATCCTCTACGAATGCCAGAAAAACGGCGTCGATATTCTGCTGGGTTCCGATGCGCCCCAGGTTTTCAACGTCCCCGGTTTTTCGATCCACCACGAAATGAAGTTCCTCGTCGGCGCGGGCTTGACGCCGTATGAAACCTTGCGAACCGGAACCGTCAACGTGGCTTCGTATCTCAAAAAACCGGATTCGGGTGTTATCAAAACCGGTAATGTATCGGATTTGGTCTTGTTGAGCGGCAATCCGCTGAAAGACATCGGCCAGACCAAAAACATCGAAGGCGTGATGATCGGGACCAACTGGCTGTCGAAAGCGTATATTCAGAAGGAGTTGAAGAAACTGGAGAAACAGTGAGTACGTCCGCAAATGACTCAATACGCCACATACGTCCGCTCCACCCATCCGTCATCGAACAAGTCAATCAAGGCATAACCGGCGCGGGTCTGGTGGTACATCGGTTTGTCCCACCAGTCGCCACAAAGCGCGCCGTTGCAGAGGTAGGTCACCCCGTTGTAATCGACCCGGTCGAGCAAATGGGTGTGGCCACTCAGGCACACTTTCACGTTTGGTCGTTTGTGAAACAACTGGATCAGTTCGGCCGCATCGGTGTGCAGCAACCCACCCGAAATTTCCCGGCGGCCGTTTTTCGGCACTTTTTGGTTCGATAGCACGGAGGCCGACAAAATTGGAATGTGCGACAGAATGAGCACCGGTTTTTTGGCGTCGGTTTTCCGCAAGTCCTTCTCCAGCCAGTCGCGTTGCTGATCGTCGAGCCGGGCGGTATACCAGCCGCCTTCGGGCCGGGGCTGCGTACTGTCCAGCACGATAAAATGCCAGCCACTGTGGTCGAAACTGTAATACCGGTTGGCGAGTCCCAACTGCTCCACGGCCCAGGCTTTGCCATACAGCGGATCGTTTTTGGAGCCAGCATAGCCCCAAACGTCGTGATTCCCGATGCAATGGTGAATGGGCAGGGCGTTTTCCTGCTTGAGGATCCGGTTCCAGACGTTCCACTGTTTTCGGACCGTGCTCTTGTCCCGCGACAGGGCATCCATGATTGTGTCGCCCCCGTTGAGAATAAACGCCGGACGGTCTTTCATCGATTGCAAGCGGTGCAGACACTTTGCCAGCGCTACTTCGGCATTGGGACGGGGCATCATGTGAATATCCGTCAGATGGGCAACGCGCAACACCCGTTTTCGCCGGTGGGTATCTGAAAGTTCGGTGGTATTCAGGCCGGTAGTTAAAAGCCCGATGGAGGCAAGTGCTTCACGACGATTCATGGGCGGTTGTTTGGTTGGACGGATCAGTCCGTAGTACAACCTTATTTTTCGGCATGCATCCCCAAAATCTTACTGAAAAAAGAAAAAATTGTATCTTGCAAAACGATGTTTTCAATTGTTGACGTAGAAACGACGGGGGGAATCGGTGGACCAACCCGTCTGACAGAAGTGGCCATTTTTCGGTACGACGGTGTTGAGGTTGTCGATAGCTTTCACTCGCTTTTGAACCCTCACTGCCCGATTCCACCTTTTATTGCGCGGATGACCGGCATTTCGGATGAGATGGTGGAGACGGCTCCCGACTTTGCCGACGTAGCCCATCACATTGCCCGGGTGACGGAAGGGGCGGTTTTCGTAGCCCACAACGCCCCGTTCGACTACGGTTTTCTGAAAAAAGAATTTGCCTGGATTGGTTTGCCCTTTGAGCGTCACCGGCTCTGTACGGTGCAACTCAGCCGCCGGATTTTTCCGGGGCTTCCTTCCTATAGCCTCGGTAAACTGTGCCGTTCGCTGGAGATTCCCGTCAGCAACCGCCACCGTGCCCACGGCGACGCAGCGGCCACCGTCCAGCTTTTCGAACGGCTGCTGATGAACGACTTGCAGGGACTGATCAGGTTCGGAGGAGTAAACGTTTAGATCTCATTCCACGATTTTATACCGCTTTTTGGCTTCCGCGCGCGATAAAGCGTTGAAGTGCCACCACTCGGCTTTCAGGGAAGAAAACCCCGCCGAGCGCATTACCGAGCGCAACAGCCGCCGGTTTTCGACCTGTTTGCGGGTCAATTTTCCCTGTTTCAGCAACAGATCTTCTTTTTCGGGATAAGCCAGTTCGCCGAAGTAATCGAATTTGGTGCCCATATCGAGCGGTTTTCCGGCCTGGGTGGCCAGGGTCAGATCGACGGCGCACCCGTAGTTATGAACCGAGCCGTTGCGCGGATTGGAGACGTATTTTCCCCGTTCATCCACCGGCAGGTGTTTCAGCGTGTTCCACAAATCCCACTGCACCGAGCGGGGCCGGGTGGCGTCGTAAACCAGCAAACGGAGGTCAGGATGCTTTTGCTGAAGAAGTCTGCTGGCTTTTGCCAGTTTCTGAGCGGCCAGGGGTTGCAGATAGGCCCGGGTCAGGTCGCCATAGACGTCTTTCCCCACAAAATTATCTGTAGTGGAATACTTCAACTCAACCAGAAGACTCCGGTCAACCGTCTGAATATCTACCAGTCCCTGCCGGACCATCGCCTGCTCCAGCTTGCCCTGCGCCAGAAGAAGTTGGGGAAAGACAAAAAGTAATAACGCGAGGTTTTTCATTCTATGCGCTCTGATAAACTCTGATGTTCTCTGCTTAACTCTGCGATACAACTCTTTTTCTTCTTTCGCGGAGGTAAGCAGAGAAAAGCAGAGTTTCGCAGAGAGAAGCTAATTCGTTGCGAAATAACGAAAAACCACCTATTTTGCTACGAATAACGCGTCACCGTAACATGGCCCTTAACTACATCTGGGTAGCTTTTTTCCTGATTGCCTTTCTAATTGCGCTCTTTAAACTGATTTTTCTGGGCGATACCGAAATCTTCAAGATCATTGTCGAGGGGTTGTTCGACTCCTCCAAAACGGCGGTAATGGACATTGCGTTGCCCCTGGCGGGCGTGATGACCTTTTTTCTGGGCTTGCTGAACATCGGTGAAAAAGCCGGGGCCATCAATTTTCTGGCGCGAATCATCGGCCCGTTTTTCAATAAATTATTTCCGGAGGTACCGAAAGATCATCCCGCCAACGGCCAGATGATCATGAATTTTTCGGCCAACATGCTCGGTCTGGACAATGCCGCCACACCCTTCGGACTGAAAGCCATGCAGAGTTTGCAGGAGCTGAACCCGGAGAAAGAAACCGCTTCCAACGCCCAGATCATGTTTCTGGTGCTTCACACGTCCGGCCTGACCATCGTGCCGCTGGGCATCATGGCGCAACGGGCGATTCTGGGGGCGCAGGACCCCTCCGACATTTTTATTCCCTGCCTGATCGGGACCTACGTGGCGACGGTTTTCAGTATGTTTCTGGTGGCCCTGAAACAACGAATCAACCTATTCAATGGGCTGGTTATGGGCTGGTTAGGCGGCATAACAGCTTTTCTGGCGCTGGCGTTGTGGTATTTGTCGTCGCTGCCGAAAGAAGAAATCGAGCAGGTTTCCAAAGTGGTCGGTAACGTGATTCTGTTCGTGATCATCGTCGCGTTTCTGCTGGGGGCGATGCGAAAGAAAGTCGATATTTTCGACACCTTTATTGAAGGTGCCAAGGGCGGTTTTGAAACTTCCGTCCGGATTATTCCGTATCTGGTCGGGATGCTGGTGGCGATTAGTGCCCTGCGCAATTCCGGTGCCATGGCCTACATGGTCGACGGCATGAAATACGTGATCGGCATGGCCGGTATCAATACGGACTTTACCGATGCCCTGCCCGTTGCGCTGATGCGCCCCCTGAGCGGAAGCGCGTCGCGGGCGCTGATGATCGACGCCATGAAGGAATTTGGCCCGGATTCGTTCGTGGGGCGGTTGTCCTGTATTTTTCAGGGGGCTGCCGATACGACCTTCTACATCGTTGCCCTGTATTTTGGGTCGGTCGGCATCAAGAAAACCCGGTATGCCATCGTTGCCGGACTTATTGCCGACGCAGCGGGCGTCATTGCCGGTATTGCGCTGGGATACTTCTTTTTTCATTGAGCAGGCAACAGGTTACGGCAAAAAGCTTTAAACCATCCCGCGCTGGACGAGTTTTTAACCGGTACCCAAAACTGAATTGATTGATTAAGTATGAACATCAACGAAATACGCGAACAACTGCATCTGCTCATCGACGAAGTGGACGATGTTTACGTTCTGAACGGATTGTACCGCAACCTGTCGGCCGAAAAACGCCACCGTCAGGAATACGAACGCGAACAGGCGCAAAAAGCGCAGGCGGCCCGGAACAACCGCAAGAAATAACCGCCCGATGACTCAACCGAAACGCTCCGTTTTCGACGTTGCCAGCGTCGTCCGGAAGCCGGTCATTGTGGCGCAGTGGATCGTCGAAATCGCCGGTTTCTTCGACAACCACCCCAAAGTCCGGCAGGTTTACATCCCTTTTCAACTAAAAATCCGCAACCCGGCGACCCGGGCGACAACCTGATCCGGCCTTAGCGTGGTCTGGCCGAACCGGACGTACGGATTGCCGATTTGAAACTGGCTTTTGAGCAGATTTAGCCCCTCTTTTTGTTACTTTTGCCTAACCATTGAATTTATAGCTTATGCCTTTCTCCGTCCGTCTGCGTTTGCTGGCTTGCTCCCTGTGTTTTTTACTATCATTTCAAACGGCTCATTCTCAAACCGTACCATCATTTTTAAAGGCAAATCCGCGTTGGGTCGATTCGGTCTTTAACGCCCTGACGCCCGACCAGCGGATTGCGCAGCTTATCATGGTGGCGGGTTTTTCCAACCGGAGCAAGGGCTACGAAGATTCCCTGATGACCCTGATCAAGAATTACCAGATTGGCGGAGTCGTATTTTTTCAGGGTGGCCCGATCCGGCAGGCCCGGTTGGTCAACCGGCTGCAAACCGTCGTTAAGGTTCCGATGCTGATTGCCATCGACGGCGAGTGGGGGCTTGGGATGCGGCTGGACAGTACGGTGCGGTTTCCGTATCAAATGACCCTGGGCGCCATTCAGGGACGCGACGATCTGCTTTATAAAATGGGGGCCGCCGTGGCTCGTCAAAGCCGCCGGATGGGCATTCACATCAATTTTGCCCCGGTGGCCGATGTCAATAACAATCCCAATAATCCGGTTATCAATTTCCGTTCCTTTGGTGAAGACAAAGAATCCGTAGCCCGTAAGGCACTGGCCTACATGAACGGCATGCAGAATAACGGTTTGCTGACTTCGTTGAAACACTTCCCCGGCCACGGCGATACCGGCACGGATTCGCACTATGATCTGCCCCTGATTTCGAAAAGCCGCCAGCAACTGGACGATCTGGAACTGTATCCGTTTCGGAAGCTGATCGACGCGGGTGCTTCGGGCGTCATGATCGCCCACCTGAACATCCCGGCTCTCGACTCGACGCCCAATTTACCCAGTACGCTTTCGCACAAGGTGGTTTCTGACCTGCTCAAAAACGAGCTGGGGTTTGGCGGCCTGGTCTTCTCCGATGCGATGAATATGAAGGGGGTCCTGAAATATTATCCGTCCGGCGTTGCCGATCTGATGGGCATCGAAGCCGGTATGGATGTGCTGGAATATACGCTGGATATTCCCCGCGCCATTGCGGAAGTGAAACAGGCCATTGCCGACGGCCGGCTTTTACAGACCGACATTGATGCCCGTTGCCGTAAAGTGCTGGCAGCCAAAGCCTGGGCGGGTCTGGATCGCTACAAACCCATCAACCTGATGAATCTTGTCCGGGATCTGAACGAACCGGAATCCAACGTGATCAATCGGTTGCTGACGGAAGAAGCCCTGACCGTTCTGAAAAATGATAAAGAGCCATCCGGCGAGCCCCTGATTCCGTTGTTGAACCTCGGTACCAAACGAATTGCGACGGTTTCGCTCGACGCCGATCAGGAGACCTATTTCCAGAAAATGCTCGCCAATTACACCGCTGTCACCCATTTTAACCTCTCGGCAGCCACGGCGGATACGACTCTGGAGCGGATTCGGAACGAGTTGAAGTCGTATGATTTGTTGCTGGTGGGGGTGCATTTGAGCAACATCCGCCCGGCGGTGCAATACGGCGTTACGCCGAAAACCGTGGCGGTGTTGAAAGAATTGTGCGAAACCGGAAAAGCCGTCGTCTCGGTTTTCGGGAATCCGTATGCGCTCGATAAACTCGAAGGGCTCGACAAAGCACGGGGGCTGATTCTGGCTTATCAACTGACTCAGTTTACGGAAGAACTGGCCGCTCAACTGATTTTTGGGGCCATTCCGGCCAAAGGCAAATTGCCCGTTACAGTGAATCAGACCTACAAACTCAATGACGGCATCAGCACACCGGCCCTTTCCCGGTTGAAGTACACCATTCCGGAAGAAGTGGGCGTGGATTCGTATTTTCTGACAGCCAAAATCGACTCCCTCATGCAGGTGGCCATCACCGAAAAAGCCACGCCGGGCGGTGTGGTTCAGATGGCGAAAGATGGCAAGGTGATTTTCCGGAAAGCCTACGGTACGCACACCTATGAAGGACTGACGCCTACGAAAGTTGACGATCTGTTCGATTTTGCGTCCGTGACCAAAGTCACCACCTCGACGCTGGCGCTGATGCGGCTGGTTGACGAGAAAAAATTCAATCTGGAAAAAACCATGGCGGATTATCTGCCGGATTTTAAAAACTCGAACAAAGCGAATCTGGTCTGGCGTGATGTACTGACCCATCAGGCTGGTTTGAAGGCGTCCATTGCATTCTGGGTGGACACCAAAAATCCCGATGGAACCTGGAAAGACAAGACGTTCGATGAAAAACAACACGGGCCGTATAAAGTCCAGATTACGGACAATCTGTACATGCACCGCCGATACCGGAAAACCATTTTCGAAACCATCCGCGATTCGCCGGTGAGCGCCAAAAAAGACTATGTTTACAGCGATTTGTCGTTCATTCTGTATCCGCAGATCGTTGAAAAAATGACCGGCCAGAAGTTTGAAGACTACCTGAAACAAAATGTGTATGAGCCACTGGGTGCAACGACGCTGACTTTCAATCCCCTGCGGTTTTATCCGTTGCCGCGCATGGTGCCAACGGAATATGATTCGGTGTTTCGCAAGACGCTGGTCTGGGGCCGGGTTCACGACGAAGGAGCCGCCATGCTCGGTGGCGTTTCGGGACACGCCGGTTTGTTTGGTTCGTCCAACGACCTGATGAAACTCGTTCAGATGTATTTACAAAAAGGGTATTATGGTGGAAAACAGTTCATTAGCCCCGAGACGATTACCGAATTTACCCGCTACCAGTTTCCCGAAAAAGGCAACCGGCGGGGATTAGGATTTGATAAACCGACGTTCACCTATTCGGGCAATGCGCCCCGGTTTGCCAGTCCGCAGAGTTTCGGACACTCGGGTTATACGGGAACGTTCATCTGGATTGATCCGCAGTATAATACGTCGTATGTGTTTTTTTCAAACCGGGTGTATCCGAGTCGCACCCACACCAAGCTCATTACCCTGAACATCCGGACTAACATCGCCGATGCGCTGTATGAGGCCATCCGTCGGGGGCCGTCGTCTAATCTGGCCAGCATATTGGCGACGCCGTAAGCGCGATTCCTTTTTCTGCAAGGCAACTAAACCTCCTGACTGCGAATGAAAGACTATCTGATTCGCCTGGTAGAGTACGAGCAGTGGGCCAACCGGGCCGTTATTGATGCGTTGGACAGCGTTGACAACCCGCCCCTGCGGGCGGTGCAACTGATGGGGCACATTTTATCGGCGCACCAGGTTTGGCTGTCGCGGATAACGGGTGAGATCAGTTATGTGGCCATTTGGGAGGATATTCCGATTGCCTGGATGGGTGAAACGTCTGACCGGAATTTCATGCGTTTGAAAAGCATGCTGGAAAGCGAATCCGAAACCGGTTTAAACCGCCTGATTTCGTATACCAACTCGGCCGGGGAGCCCTTCATGAGCCAGATGACCGATATTCTGACTCACATGAGTCACCACGCGGCTTACCACCGCGGACAGATTGTGCAGCTGATTCGTCCGCAACTGGCCGAAGCCCCGAAGACGGATTACATCCTCTGGGCGAGAAGCTGATGGTCAGCAAGGTAGGTAACGGGCTTGTATACTTGAACAGTACAAGGCAAAAATCCCCTAAAACTTAAACTGGGTTTTGTTTATTTCGTACAAAAGATCGAATGCTTTCCTCTATTTCAAACGAATAAGTATTTTCTTCTCTGAAAATGGCTGAACAATAGAAACTTTCACTATCGCTGTAATTTATTTTCTTGAAGCCTGTGCCAAATTGGTGAAACAGATCTTCAAATAGCAGACTCCGCTTTCGTTGAAGTCCCCCTGTTTGACTACAAACGTATACAATTATTGAATCAGGATTTTTTTCAAATACTAAGGAAAGAATATGAACAATGGTTTGTAAAATTCTTGGATCTGACCCTATTTTGGTTTTTACGCGCTGCACCCGCTCAAAACCAAACATATAAATCAAAGGAGAGAAGGGCTCGTCAGGCAGGTAATTAGAACCATCTGTAAAATAGACATTGTAGCTGGAACCGCTTTCGGTAACAAAAAGAAACTCCCCTTCATCAACCTCTTCGTGAAGATACATTGAAGGGATTAACAAATTTGATTCCGGCAGGTTTCTTGGACTTGTCTCCACTCTTAATGTATTCTTCTATTTTTCTTTGGTCCTCAGCCATCTTTTTGATGACATCTTTAGGACTTACAATTACTTCTGCCATGTCTCAAAAGTGTTGCGGCTTGAGGTATGGCGTTAACAGATATAGACCAATATCGCCCAATTTACCCGTTTTTCGCTCTGACTACCCCTTAGCCAGTTAGTTTGTTTTCGTGATATCTCCCTGCACACACCAGACCAAAAGAAAAATCATAATTATAATTTTTCTTTCATAAACTTAATCCGGAGTGGTCGCTTGTAATATTAATAGGATGCATACTAAAATCCAAACGTAGATAATACCAACAAAGTTTAATCTACCGATAACTTCAAATCTTTATCAGAAAATCATCGAAAACGTGCTGCCCTGTCCCGGCGTCGAGGTCACTTTCAACTGGCCGTTGTGGAGCTGCATGATCTGGCGCGAAAGGCTCAATCCAATCCCGGAACCGGTTTTTTTGGTGGTATAAAAGGGAATGAAAATCTTCTCGATAGCTTCCGGCTCGATGCCCGGCCCGTTGTCGGAAACGTAAATCATCAGGCGATTGTCCTGCGATTTTACCTCCAGCCGGAGTTTCGGTTTGCGGTGTCCATCCAGACTTTCCATGGCGTTTTTAATCAGGTTGATCAACACCATTTCGATTTGACCGGCATCGGCAAAAATCATCAGATACGACGGCACGGGCGGAGCTTGCAGAATAATGTGTCGTTGCTGCAACTCGGTCTGGACCAGCGCAATGACGTTCTTCAGCAGGTTTTCGACGGAGATTTCGGCCAGACGCGGTTGCGGAATGGCGGTAAAATTACGGTAGGCATCCACAAACCGCATGATGCCGCGTCCGCGGTGTTCGATCGTGGTCAGGGCTTCGCGCAGGTCGTTGACCGCTTCGGTATCCGCACCGGCCAGTTCCGTATTGACAATCTGCTGCATGGTTCCGACCAGGGAGACAATCGGCGTCACGGAATTCATGATTTCGTGGCGCAGTACTTTGGTCAGGTTCTGCCAGGCTTCCAGCTCTTTCTGCTGCAATTCGGAGCGAATATTCTGAATGGAGGCCACCGTCACCGGGCGGCCGCGCAAACTGACGGTGGCACAGCGCACCGACAGTTCCTGTTCAAAACTGGATTGGTAAATAGCGGGCGTGCTGCTGGGTGTCGCGGTCAGAATTTCGTATAAACCGGCATGAACCGTCTGTAAATCACTGAGGTTCCGTAGCCTGTAGATACCCAGCAACCGCAAAGCCGCCTGGTTGGTCATCTCAACATTACCGGACATATCGAACGAAATCAGTCCGACACTCACCTGCTGAACGATGGTGTTGAGGTAGTGCAGATTGGCTTCTTTTTCGGCGCGGGCCTGCCGGAACGCTTCCAGCACTTCGTTGAATTGCTGGTTCAATTCCTTAAAACTCGGCCCCAGTTCGTTGTCGGCTTTGAAGGCAACCGCAAAATCCGAATACCGGACCGACTCCATGAAGCGGGTCAGTTTGCGGTTCAGGCTGGTAATATACCGGTGCAAATTGGCCGTTTGAACCGTCAATAAAATGATGCCGACGCCCACCAGTAGCGACCGGCTGGCCGGAACTTTCCACCAGACGTAGGCAATGAGCAGGCAAGTAACCAGAATGATCGAAATCCGTATAAAGAGCCCAATGGCGAATCGTTTCATGATTTATAAACCGTATTTCTCCAGCCGCCGGTAGAGCGCCTGCCGCGAAAGGCCCAACTCCCGGGCGATGTCCGTGATGTTGCCGTGGTATTTCTGCATCGCCTGCTGAATCATCTTTTTCTCCATGTCCTCAATCTGGAGATTTTCCTGAAAGGGCAAATCCTTGTCCGTCGGAATGGCCGTCGGCGCATTGGCGCCAAAGTAAAAATCCTCCGGTTCGAGCACAGTTCCCTGCGCCAGAATAACCGCCCGTTCGATGGCGTGCTGCAATTCGCGGATGTTGCCCGGCCAGCGGTATTGCTGCAACTGCCGCGTTAGCGCCGGGCTGATGGAAGCCACTTTCCGGTTGTATTGCTTGCGGTATTGCTTCAGAAAATGCTCGGCCAGCGGCACAATGTCTTCGGGCCGTTCGCGCAGGGGAGGAATGTGAATCTCGATGGTATTGATCCGGTATAGCAAATCCTGCCGGAACGACCGGTCACTGACGTGCTGGTAAATCGGCGAGTTGGTCGCGCAGATCAGCCGGACGTCAATATTTTTGGGCTTATTTGTCCCCAGGCGCGTGACGACCCGCTGTTGCAGCACCGTCAGGAGCTTGGCCTGCTGGGGCAGTGAAATATTGCCGATTTCGTCCAGGAAAATCGTCCCGCCCTGCGCTTCCTCAAACCGCCCGGTTCGGTCTTCGCGGGCGTCGGTGAAGGCCCCTTTGACGTGGCCGAACAATTCGCTTTCGAACAAACTGTCGCTCAAGGCCCCCAGATCGACGCTCACAAACGGTTTGTCGCGCCGGAGCGAGCGTTGGTGCAACGCCCGGGCCACGACATCTTTTCCGGTCCCGTTCTCGCCCAGAATCAGTACATTGGCATCGGTTTCGGCAACCCGCTCAATGGTCGCAAAGACCTGCCGCATGGCGGGGCTGACGGCGACGTAACTGGACTGGTTTTGTGATTTACCCGCGGATCCTCGGTCCGGCGATCCGGTTTGGGCACCGGCTTTTGACAATCCGTTGCCCTCATCTTTGCGTCCTTCCAGGGCACTTTGCAGCGTGGCGAGCAGTTTGTCATTTTCCCACGGTTTGAGCACAAAATCCCGCGCACCGGACTTGATGGCCCGCACTGCCATTTCGACGTCACCGTAGGCCGTAATCAGAACAACCGCCGTAGTCGGTTTAATGTCCAGAATGCGGTCGAGCCACAAAAAACCTTCCCGGCCGCTGCTGTTGTCGCGCTGGAAATTCATATCGAGCAGCACCAGATCGTAGCTTCCGTTGGTGATCAAAAACGGAATCCGTTCGGGGTTCTTTTCAATATCAACTTGGGGATAATGGCGTTTGAGCAACAGTTTGGCTGCACTCAACACATCGACATCGTCGTCAATAATCAGAAGTTTCGACATAAAATTTTCAAGACGGTGCACTAAACAACCCGGTTTTGTCAGTCAGGATGCCTGTTTACAGCCTAAATATAGGCAGTCTGCCGGTTCGCTGCAAAACGGCTTACACAGACGGTAGAATGAGGGCCGATACGGTCGTTTTGTCCGTGTCCGCTTTCGGACAAAGTCTGTCCGCATGTGGACAGGAATTAGGCCTCAAAAGCATTATAACCTACTGATTATCAGTAGCAGTAAATTACTGGCACGTCAATTGGCATTAGAATGATCAACGAGATACCGTCAGTTAAACGTTATCAACTTTTAATTATTCAACCAATCAATCTTTAAGAATTAATGGATCGCGTATTACCTAAACGATTTTGGACAAGCCAGCGGATTGCAATCGCAGTCGGTGGACTAGCAGTAGTGGGGTTGCTGGCGTACAACTTTCTATGGGCCGATCACCGTTCGAAACTGAACGTCGAGAAGGATAAAATTACGATTTCAACCGTTTCAACCGGGACTTTTGACGATTTTATTGTGGTAACCGGTGTTGTTCAGCCCTTGAAAACCATTCGGCTCGATGCCATTGCCGGTGGCTATGTGACGGAGAAATTAGTGGAAGGCGGAGCGATGGTGAAACAGGGACAGGTTTTACTCCGGTTGGAAAACCAGAATCTGCGACTCAATTTCCTCCAGTCTGAAACCGAAGCCAACCGATTGGTCAACGATTTGCAAAACACCCGCCAGCGGTTGCGGGTCGAACGTTATACACTGCAAAAAACCCTCTCGGATCTGGATTTTCAACTCGACAAGGCCAAAGATGCTTTCGATCGTCAGTCGAAACTGTATAAAGACAAAGCCATTCCCGAACAGGATTATCTGACCGCCAAACGGGATTATGACCGCCTGGTTGAACAACGGAAAATTGAAGTCGAATCGCAGAAATACCAGCAGGAAAACTCCCTGATCCAGATCAAACAATTGGAAGAAACGCTGGCCCGGACGCAGAAAAACGTAGCACTCTGGCAACAGACGTTGAACAACCTGGTGGTGAAAGCACCGGTTTCCGGCCAACTCTCGTCGATCGACATTGAAGTGGGCTCGAACATCAACCAGGGCCAGAACATCGGCCAGATTGACGATTTGAACGGTTTCAAAATGCGGGTTGGGGTCGACGAACACTACAACAACCGCATCTTCGCCGGCCTGAATGGCTCTTTTGAATACAACGGTGCCAACCACCCGCTGCAAATTACCCGGGTTTATCCGGAATCGCGCAACGGTCGGATCGATGTCGATATGATTTTTATGAAAGCCGCTCCCGAAGGTCTCAAACGCGGCCAGTCGACCCCAATTCAACTCGAACTGGGTAAAGCGTCGAAAGCCACGCTGCTGCCGGTGGGCGGTTTCTTCTCCGATACGGGTGGCAACTGGGTGTATGTAGTGGATAAACTGGGCAACCGGGCCGTGAAACGGAACATCACGCTGGGCCGTAAAAACCCTGAATATTTCGAAGTACTGACCGGCCTGGAGCCTGGCGAACAGGTCATTACGTCGTCGTACGAAAACTTTGGAGACAACGAAGTCCTTGAATTTTAACTCCGCTGAACTCCCTTTTCTCTGCTTACCTCCGCGAAATAGCAATTAACTTGTTACGCGGAGTTGAGCAGAGAAAATCAGAGTTACGCAGAGAATAGCAGAGTAATCAATCAGAAACCAGTTCAGCAATATGATACGTACCGTAAATCTACAGAAAGTTTTTGCGACTGAAGAAGTCGAAACCACCGCGCTGCACGGCATTTCCATGGATGTCAAGGATGGCGAATTCGTGGCCATGATGGGCCCGTCGGGCTGTGGAAAATCCACGCTGCTCAACATCCTCGGCCTGCTCGACAACCCGTCGGAAGGCGAATACCACTTCTACGGCACCGAGGTGTCGAAGATGTCGGAACGCCAGCGGGCGCAGTTGCGGAAAGGCTCCATCGGCTTTGTGTTTCAGAGCTTTAACCTGATCGATGAACTGACGGTTTACGAAAACGTCGAACTGCCTTTGCTGTACCTCAAAACACCGGCCGAAGACCGCAAGAAAGCGGTTGAGGAAGTGCTCGAACGGATGAACATCATGCACCGGCGCAACCACTTCCCGCAACAATTATCGGGCGGGCAGCAGCAACGGACGGCCATTGCCCGCGCGGTGGTTGCCAAACCCAAGATGATTCTGGCCGATGAACCGACGGGTAACCTCGACTCTACCAATGGGGAGGAAGTGATGAAATTGCTGAACCAGTTGAATACGGAAGGAACGACCATCATCATGGTGACGCACTCACCCTACGATGCCGGTTTTGCCCACCGAATCGTCAACCTGTTCGATGGCAAGATTGTGACGGAAAATTTCCACGTCTAAAAATCGGGTCTTCCCCGGCTGTGCCCGGAAGACCCCACTCCTATGAAAACGTTATTCCTTTTGCTCGTGATGGTTTGCCTGGGCCAGTCTGCTTCCGCGATTGGCCATCCACACAACCTTTTTTCGGCCCACCGGAAGGTGAAACAGTATGTACCGAAAACGAGGGACAGCCAACGATCAGATTGCAAATTGCCGGAACCGACCTTGGTAAAATTTGTCCGGGCGCTGGCCATTTAAGCGCATCCACACCATTCGAAGCGGTACACAGGGTTGCCATTTGAAGCCAGACCCTGTGTACCGGTCTGTTTATACGTTTATCCGAACCGGCGAACCGGCTTCTTTCGTATGCTTTTCAACTACATCAAAATTGCGCTGCGGAACCTGTGGAAACACAAAACGTTCGCACTGGTCAATGTCATTGGCATGTCGGTAGCTTTTGCGAGCTGCCTGTTGCTGTTTCTGGCCGCCTGGTCGCACCTGACATTCGATAACTTCCACGCCAACGGCGAGCAGTTGTACATGATTTATCAACAATCGGGGCCAAAGGAAAAATCGGCCACGATGCCCGCTCCGTTGACACCGGCCCTGCGGCAAGACCTCCTGCCGGAAATTGCGCACATTACGCGGGTGGTCGACGGGGGCGGTGCCGTGCGGTATCGCGATCAGGAATTTGAAAAAAGCATCCGGTTTGTCGATCCCGATTTTTTCGAGATGTTTTCATTTCCGCTGCGGAAAGGCCATTCGCTCACCGTTCTCAACAGCCTGAGCAGCATCGTTATCAGCGAAAAAACCGCCCAGTCTATTTTTGGAACGGCCGACCCCGTCGGAAAAACACTGTCGCTGCGCGTCGGTGAAAGCTGGAAACCGTTCGTGGTGTCGGGCGTCGTCGCCGATGCACCCACCAATTCCAGTCTCAAATTCGATATGCTGGCCCGGTTTGAAGCCTATCCGGAATACCAGCAAAATAAAGATCAGTGGGACAACCGCTTCCACTCGGTCTTTATCCAGGTCGATCGGAAAACCAGCCAGGCCGCGTTTGAAAAACGGCTCCGGCCTTTCGTTGCCAAATACTTTGCCGGTAACATCCGGAATCTGAAACGCGACGGCGGCCAACCCGACGAAAACGGCGACCTGACCAGCCTGCGGTTGCTGCCCTTGGCCGATTTGCATTTCGACACCGAAATTGGCGGAGGCAATGGCTCGCCCGTCAAGCGATCCTACCCGATTCTGCTGCTGGTGGTCGCCGGTTTTATCGTGCTGATTGCCTGCATCAACTTCATCAACCTTTCCACCGCCCGCTCCATGACGCGCTCCCGCGAGGTCGGTATGCGCAAAGTGCTGGGTGCCCTCAAACAGCAGCTGGTTTTCCAGTTCTGGGGCGAAGCCTTTATTCTTTGCCTGCTTTCCCTGGTCTTGGGTAGTCTTTTGGTGCTGGGTCTGGTGTCTGAACTTAACAACATTTTAAAAACGAAAGCATCCCTTTCGTACCTGACCAGCCCCGGCGTCCTGATTTCTATGGGGGTGGTTTTTCTGCTCATTACCTTCGTAGCCGGCGGCTATCCGGCCTTGTTTGTGGCGCGGTTGAACACCATTCAGATTCTGAAAGGCCGGGTGTCGCTGGGCAAAACCGGGGCGGTTCGCAATACGCTGCTGATTGTTCAGTTTGCCATTGCTACCTTTCTGATTGCCTGCACATTGATTGCCTGGCAGCAAGTCACGTTTCTGCGGAATATGCCGCTGGGGTTCAATGAAAACCAGGTGATTAGCATTCCTGTCGGAAACTCGGTCAACGGGCGGCAGGTCCTGAAACTTTTCCGGGATAAACTCGCCCAACAGCCCCGCGTTCTGAGTGTTACGGGAGCCTACAAGAATTTTGGGCGCGGTCTGGACGGTTCAACCGTTACATCCATTGTGGGTTTTGAGCACAAAAACAAAGTGGTTCGGAGCCACTGGCAGCCCATCGATTACGACTACCTGAAAACCCTCGACATCAAGCTGCTGGCCGGACGCGATTTTTCCCGGAAATACGCCACGGACACCACCACCAGCGTCATCATCAACGAAACGATGGCGAAAGAACTGGGCGAGAAAAACCCCGTCGGAACCCTTCTGAACGTAAACGACGGCGAACCACCCCTGGTGGTGATCGGCGTCGTGAAAGATTACCACCACGAATCGCTCAAGAAAACCGTCCAGCCCAATACGCTGCTCATGAACCAGGAGTGGCCGATTGGGTACGTTCTGGTCAAAATTGCCCCGGACAACGTACCGGCCACGATGGCGGTTTTGAAAAGAGCCTGGGAGGATGTTGCGCCCAAATCCGAATTTCAGGGTAGCTTCCTCGACGAAAATACCGACCGGCAATACCAGTCGGAAGAGCAAATGGCGAAACTGTTTATCACAGCCGCCGGAGTGGCCATTGTGCTGTCGTGCATGGGTTTATTCGCCATTGCCATCATGATCATGGCGCAGCGGACCAAAGAAATCGGCGTCCGGAAAGTCCTGGGAGCCAGCGTCGCCAGCATCGTCGCGTTGTTGTCGAAGGACTTCCTGAAACTGGTCCTGGTCGGTATTGTCATTGCCTCCCCCCTGGCGTGGTGGCTGATGAACCAATGGCTGCAGGAATACGCGTTCAAGATCGACATTGAATGGTGGGTTTTCGCCCTCGCCGGTTTGCTCGCCATTGTCATTGCTTTCGTGACGGTCAGTTTCCACAGCATCAAAACCGCTTTGATGAATCCGGTGAAGAGCCTTAAAACGGAATAACGTACCCACGGGCTAAAGTCCGTGAAACCTCTATACATCCAGAATCTCACGGACTAAACGGGGCCGCCCGGCGGTCCGTGGGTACAACCAACATGCTAACGAACTACTTCAAAATCGCTTTTCGGAACCTGGTACGCCATAAGGTGTTCTCGGCCATCAACATCGTCGGGCTGGCCATCGGAATTGCGGCTTGCCTGCTGATTTTGCAGTACGTCGACTTTGAGTTGAGCTACGACAACTTTCACGCGAAGGGCGACCGGATTTACCGCGTCAAGCAGGACCGGTACGACAAAGGCAAGCTGAGCACGCAGTGGGCCGGGGGCGCACAGGCGGCCGGAAATTCGTTCAAAGCCAACTTCCCGGAAGTCGAAGATTACGTGAAAGTGCTGAAACGCCGGGCGTTGATTGCCGATTACGGCGAAAAAAGCCTGAAAGTCGAGAAGGTATTTATTGCCAGCCAGTCCTTTTTCAAGATCTTTTCGTACCCGCTTCTGGCCGGTGACCCCAATACCGTGCTGACCGAACCCAATACCATCGTGCTGTCCGAATCGGTGGCTAAAAGGCTGTTTGGCAAGGAGCAACCGCTTGGCAAAACCATTCGGTTAAACCAGCAAAAAGCCGTCAAAGTAGCGGGCGTCTACCGGGATATGCCCGCCAATACGCATTTACATGCCGATCTGCTGATTCCCCACGTGACGTTTATCAAGGAAGTTGGGCCGGATAACAACCCGGATAACGCCTGGATGTGGGACGGTGCCCTGGCGTATTTGCTGCTGCGCCCGGATGCCAGCCCGAAAGCCCTGGAAGCCAAATTTGTTCCGTATATCGAAAAAACCATCGGCGCAGAACTGAAAAAATACGATGCCGGTGCAGTATATACGCTTCAACCCCTGAAAGACATTCACCTTTATTCGCACCTGATGGAAGAGGCCGAACCCAACGGCGACGGCAATACGGTTTATCTCCTGCTGGCGATTGCGTTTTTCATCGTCGTCATTGCCTGGGTCAACTACATCAACCTCGCCACGGCGCGGGCCATCAACCGGGCCAGGGAAGTCGGTATTCGCAAAGCCGTCGGGTCGCAGCGGGGCCAATTGATCCGGCAGTTTCTGATCGAATCGGTACTGCTCAACGGGTTGGCCGTTGTTCTGGCCCTGGGATTCGTCGTTGCCGTCATGCCGCTTTTCAATTCGTTATCGGGCCAGCATCTGACGCTGTCGTTGCTGGGCAACTGGACGTTCTGGCTGGCGTTGAGCACCTTATTTGTCATCGGAACCTTCTTTTCGGGTTTATATCCGGCTTTTGTCTTGTCCGGTTTCCGGCCGGTAACGGTTTTGAAAGGCAAGATGGTGACTTCGCGGCAAGGCATTATTCTGCGGAAATCGCTGGTCATTTTTCAGTTTGCGGCTTCGCTGTTTCTGCTGGTCGGAACGCTGGCGGTATTCCGGCAAATCAGCTTTATGCAGGAGCAAAGTCTGGGCATCAACATCGACCAGACGCTGGTGATCAACCCGCCCATTATCCGGACGGATTCCACCTTTATGCGGCAAATGGTGGCTTTCAAGGAAGAACTGTTGCGGCAACCCACCATTCGGCACGTGGCCGCGTCGTCGGTTGTTCCCGGCCAGGCGTCGGACTGGAACGCGGGCGGTATTCGACTAAAAGGGGCCGACGAAAGCAAAGGCAGCCAATACCGGGTCATTGCCGTCGATTATGATTTCCTGAAAACCTTCGACCTGAAACTGCTGGCCGGACGCGATTTTTCGAAAGAATACGGTCTGGAAAAGAAAGCCGTCATCTTCAACAAAATGGCCATCAAGCAATTAGGGTTCAACAACCCGGCGGAGGCCATTGGCAAAGAAATTGATTTCTGGGGCCAGCCTTTTACGATCGTTGGCGTGACTGACAATTTCCACCAGCAATCCCTGCGCGATGCTTTTGAACCCTTGATTCTCCGGTTGATTCCCGACGCGGGTGGTTATTTCTCGATCAAAATGGCATCGAGTGAGTTGAAAACCACCATTGCGACGGTGCAGAGCGAATGGAACCGGTTTTTTCCCGGTAACCCGTTTGAATATTTCTTTCTGGACGAACATTTCAATGCGCAGTATCAGGCCGACCAGCGGTTTGGGCAAGTCTTCGGGTTGTTCACCGGTTTAGCCATTCTGGTGGCCTGTCTGGGTCTGTTCGGGCTGGCATCGTTCACCACGGCCCAGCGGACGAAGGAAATCGGCATTCGCAAGGTGCTGGGAGCGTCGGTACCCGAAATCGTGCAGATGCTTTACAAAGAGTTTGCCATCCTGATTCTGATTGCCTGCGTGGTAGCGACTCCGCTGGCGTGGCTGGCCGTGAGTCAGTGGCTCAACACGTATGCGTTCCGGGCAGATCTGCAATGGTGGCTTTTTGTCCTGCCGTTCGTGCTGGTGCTGGCCATTGCGCTGTTGACGGTATCGTTTCAGTCGGTGAAGGCGGCTTTGATGAATCCAGTCACCTCACTGCGTTCGGAATAGTACCCCCGGACTTTAGTCCGTGAGATACTCACCTATTCTGATGCCACATTTATGCCCAGTATCTCACGGACTAAAGTCCGGGGGTACTTAACGAAAAACATACGAAGTGTCGAGTTCAATTGCAGTGATGGGATCAATTAACACGCCTTCCGTTGAGGTCAGGCGTTTTCCATCGGAAGTCATAACCTGAATCAGTTGAAGCCCGGGTACAACAATCCAGACGGTTTCAACACCAGCAGGGAAGTAGATTTTAGTTACTTTATCTGTAATATCAGACAAGCCCTGTTTCGGCGACAGGACTTCGATGGCTAATACCGGCGGTTTCTTGAAATAAATAACGTCATTGAGCCAGTCGTAAGGCATTTTGGGATAGACACAAATATCCGGTTTGCACTTGCCGGTTGATAACTCAAGTTCGAGTTCGGGGAATATATCGTATTCCCCATCATACCGACCAAGAGCGACACTGATCCGGTAAATTAAGCGGGAATGGTTCAGCGACATAATGTCTTCGGAGTGGTATTCTTCGATCAGATCATGAAAAGGCGTTTCCATATCACAACGGGGTTTTTTCAAAAATAACGAAAACGAATCAATAACGGTCTTATGATCCGCAATTACTTCAAAACCGCCTGGCGTGGTTTGCTCAACAACAAAGGCTATTCGGCCATCAACATCGGCGGGCTGGCCGTGGCGCTGGGAATCGGCATTCTGCTGCTGTGGTGGGTGAAAGATGAAATGAGTTTCGACCGCTTTCACACGAAGGGCGACCGGATTTACCGCGTCAATGGCGGATTCGGGTCGGGGGACGCCCAGCAGTTTGCGAACCGGATTGTGGCTCCTGTGGCGGCCCATGCCCGACAACAGATGCCGTCGGTGGAAGACGCCGTGCGAATCGTGGATAACTACGACACGTCGCCGTTCAAAGTACAGGACAAAACCCTGGTGGAAGAAAAAGCCGTCTACGTCGATCCGGGTTTCTTTACCTTTTTCGACTTTGAATGGGTGAAAGGAAACCGCCAGCGGCCTTTTCCGGATATACAATCGGTGGTCCTGACGGAATCGGCGGCTTTGAAATACTTTGGCCGGGCCGAGCCGGTGGGAAAAGTCCTGTATTCGATTCCCAAGAAACAGAACTTCGTCGTGAGCGGTATTATCCGCGATTTTCCGGACAATTCCAGCATCAAATGCAACATGCTGTTTCCCATCGAAATCGTGGCCAAAGGCTATCAGGCCAACGACTACTGGAAGTCCATGGATTCGGATTGGGGCAACTGGTATGCCCAGACTTTTTTCCGGATCGATCCGCGTGCCAACCTGGATAAGATCGTCAAAACGCTGAACGACGTTCACCACGCCAGTAACAAGTACGACCAGGTGACGGTTTACCGGCTGCAACCCCTCGATGACATCCACCTCTACCGCCCCGACGGCACACCGGGAGCTCTGCAGGAAGTGAAAATGATGGGCATCGTCGCCTTGATTCTGCTGGCGATCGGCTGTATCAACTACGTAAATCTGGCCACCGCGCGGGCCACGCAACGGGCGAAGGAAGTGAGTGTCCGGAAGGTGGTAGGCGCGGGTCGCGAACACCTGATCGGCCAGTTTCTGGCCGAGTCCCTGCTGATTTTTATCGTGGCGCTGGTGCTGGCCATCGCATTGATCAAGGGGATGGAATCCACCTACCACGAACTGACCGGCAAAACGCAACCGTTCTCCCTGGCCGATCCGCAGACGTGGCTGGTGCTGGTGGGCGCGCTGGTCTTTACCCTGGCCGTTGCGGGCATCTATCCGGCGTTGGTTTTGTCGTCGTTCGAACCGCTGAAAGTGTTGCGCGGGAAAATGGCCACGGGTGGCAAAGGCGTCACGTTCCGGCAAACGCTGGTGGTGACGCAGTTTGCCTTTTCGACCGCTTTAATTGTCGGAACGATCATTATCGGTAACCAACTGCGGTTTATGCGGGAACGCAACCTGGGATATGACCGGGAAAACGTCTTCGCTTTCTGGATGACCGGCGAAATGATGAAGCATTACGATGCCGTCAAAGCCGAACTGTCGCGCCAGCCCAGCGTCCGGAGCGTCACCGCTTCGAACGGAAACCTGCTTAGTTTAGGCAATTCCACCGGCGACACGGACTGGGACGGGAAGCCGAAAAACAGCATGTTCATCGTGACCCGGATGCAGGTCGAGAAAGACTTCATGGCCACCTTCGGCCTGAAAATGGCGCAGGGAGAAACCTTTACCGGTTCGCCGGCGGATTCGATGCATTACATCCTGAACGAAACCGCCGTCAAAAACGCGGGCATCAAAAATCCGATCGGCAAGAGTTTTACACTGGGTCAGACCAAAGGCACCATCATCGGTGTGGTGAAAGATTTCCATTTTGCATCACTGCGCCAGAAAGTAGATCCGGCGGTTTTCTACTACCGACCGAATCATGACTACGGTCGGCTTTACATCAAAACGACCGGCCGCGATGCCGCCAAAGCCGTTGCGGCAACTGAAAAACTCTGGAAACGCTACAGTCCCGATTATCCGTTCGAGTACCAGTTCATGGACGACCAGTACAACGAAATGTATAAATCGGAACAGCGGACGGGGCAATTGTTCAACTTTTTTGCCGGTATTGCCATTCTGGTTTCGTGCCTCGGCTTGTTCGGTTTGGCAACCTTCACGGCCCAGCAACGGACCAAGGAAATCGGCATCCGCAAGGTGCTGGGGGCGTCCATTACAGGCATTGTCGCCTTGCTTTCCAAAGATTTTCTGAAGCTGGTATTAGTGGGCATTCTGATTGCCTCACCGATTGCGTGGTGGGCCATGAGCCAGTGGCTTAAAGCGTTTGCCTACAAAATCGACCTGGAATGGTGGGTGTTTGCGCTGGCGGGTTTGCTGGCGGTTCTGATTGCCTTTGCCACCGTGAGTTTCCAAAGTATCAAAGCCGCTCTGATGAATCCGGTTAAGTCACTGCGTTCAGAATAAAGAATTAAGAGTTGGCTGACGCATACAACTCCTAATTCTTCACTCATAACTATAGCGATTATGCTGACCAACTATCTAAAAATCGCCATCCGGAATTTGCTGCGGAGCAAGACGTTCTCGGCCATCAACATTCTCGGCCTGTCGGTCGGCATGACGTGTTGTATGTTGCTGCTGCTCTACATTCGTAGTGAATTATCGTTCGATCGACACCATCAGCACGCGAAGGAATTGTATTTGATGGCGAGTGCCGCAAAATCACCCGGATTGGATGAAGAATATCCCCGCCTTTCGGGGCCGCTTGCAGCCGCCATTCAATCGGAATTTCCGGAGGTTGAAAAAGTCGCGCGGCTCTACGTAAACATCATGGATGACAAAACGCTGTTGCAGGTGCAGGAAGCGGGCAAGCCAATGAAGTCATTTTATGAAACGCAGGGGTATCAGGTTGATTCAACCTTTTTTGATCTGTTTTCCTATGAATTTACGGAGGGAACGCCCCAAAAGGCGCTGTTTCAGACTAACTCGATTGTGTTATCGGAAGAAGTAGCGCAGAAACTTTTCGGAAAAACGCCGGCACTGAATAAAATCGTTCGGATCAGCGGATCGACGGGTAATGGCGAAAATTTCCGGGTTACCGGCGTTTACCGCGACCAGAGTTCCCATTCTCACATCGACGCCCGGTTTTTTGTGCCGATCTATGCGGGCATGATCGGCAATTACCTGCGTTATCGGAAAATGGACTATACCAATAATAACCTGTTTAACACGTACTTACGGTTAAGACCAGCTTCCGATCCAAAGCAGTTGGAACAAAAAATACCGGCGTTTGTCGAAAAATACATGCGCAGTGAACTGAAACGGTACGGATACGACAAAAAACTGTTCTTGATTCCGGTTCCGAAACTGCATTTGTATAGTTCGATTCAGAGCATCGTGACGCCGACCAACAGCACGAAGTACCTGTACATCCTGGCGTCGATTGCGCTTTTCACGCTGCTGATTGCCTGTATTAATTTCATGAATCTTTCGACGGCACGTTCGGCCAAACGGGCGGCTGAGGTCGGTATCCGGAAGGTGATGGGGGCCGAGCGGAGTTCGCTGATCGGTCAATTTCTGGGCGAGTCGATGGTCTTGTCGTTAATTGGGCTGTCGATTGCCTTTGTGCTGGTTTCGCTGCTTCTGCCGGTATTCAATCAACTGGCCGGTAAAAACTTGCAGACTTCCGAGTTGATGGAACCGCAGATTGTCCTGGTTTTCAGCGGACTAGCTCTACTGACCGGTTTGATAGCAGGAAGTTATCCGGCTTTTTTCCTGTCGATGTTCAATCCGGTACAAGTGCTGAAAGGTCGGTTTGTCAACAGTCTGTCGGCGGTGGCCTTGCGCCGTGGACTGGTGGTTTTTCAGTTTGTAGTCTCGATCGGTCTGGTGCTGGCGACGTTCGTTATTCAGGAACAGATGCGGTTTTTACGGAATCAGTCGCTGGGTTTTACGCAGGATCAGCAGATTGCCATTCCGCTGCGAAGCACGGAGTCGCGCGGGATTTATTCGGTGTTTCGGAACGAGATTTTACAAAATAGCCAGGTGGTTTCGGCGGCCGGAACCCAGTATTACCCCGGCATTGTCAACCCCACGGATTTCGGTTTGTATCGCCCCGACCAAACCGTCAGTGAAATGCAGAATATCAAAAACAGCGAGGTCGATTTCGACTACCTGCAAACCATGGGTTTCAAGTTGGTTGCCGGGCGGCTGTTCTCGCGGCAGTTTCCGGGTGATACCAATAACCGGCTTGTTGTCAATGAATCAACGCTGCGGAAACTCCGGATTCCACTCAAGAAAGCCATTGGGCAAAAGCTGAACTTTAACTGGCAGGGACAGACGTATCAATACGAAGTGATTGGTGTCCTGAAAGATTTTCACTACGAAAGTCTGCATCAACCCATTGAACCTTATGCCTTTATGTTGATGACCCGCCCGAACTTCAACTACATGATTGCGCACGTCAACACGGAGAATATGGAAAATGTGCTGAGTTTTCTGGAAAAGAAATGGAAAGCCCTGCGCCCCGACGAGCCGTTTGAATACACCTTTCTGAACGAGGATTTTCAGAAAAATTATCAGGCTGAAGTTCGAACATCCGGTATTGTCACCTATTTTACCGCCATTTCCATCCTGATTTCGTGCCTCGGCTTGTTCGGTCTGGCGGCTTTTGCGGCCCAGCAACGAACGAAGGAAATTGGCGTCCGAAAGGTACTTGGCGCATCGATAACCAACATTGTGCTGTTGCTTTCCAGGGATTTTCTGAGGTTGGTGATCATCGCCATTGTGATTGCCTCGCCGGTTTCGTGGTGGGCCATGAACCAGTGGCTCCAGGATTTTGCCTATAAAATTGCGATTCCGTGGTGGATTTTCGTAGCCGCCGGTGGCTTAGCCCTGTTCATCGCTTTTATCACGGTGAGTTTCCAGAGCATCAAAGCGGCTTTGATGAATCCGGTTAACTCACTACGTTCAGAATGATTAGTGAAGAGTTATGAGCTGTATGCGTCAGCCAACTCTTAACGCTTCACTAAAGAAACGAGTGGAGGTCGAGTTGGAGCAGTTGTGAAAACGAAGGCTCATCCAAAACCCAGCCGATGCCTTTGTGATATTGGTGCCATTGCTGGCTTTTGTAATTGTAAACATACCCTTCGACGATTCCGTAGTTGTCTTCGTCGACCAGTTGCATTACTTTTTTGAGGTCTTTTTTCAGGCCCTCCTGATTGCAGACTTCGACAATGATGGGACTTTCGGCGGTTTCGTTGTCATAAAGCAAAAGATCCGGAACCGGGCTGGCTTTGGATTCATCGAGCATCGTTTCCGGGAAGGGTTCGAGCGTAATGGTGCCTTCAACGTAGTACAATAGACCCAAATGGGTATTGAGTTTACTGATCACGCGCTGATGGTCTTTGAGGCCGTAAACCGCCATCTCCTCCTCGCGGACAAACGCGTAATCGGAAGGAACGTTCGGATAGTTCATAAGTCGGAATTGCGTGTGGTCAAGTAAATCAAAGATACGTAAATACAAACCGATATGCTTCGTAATTACTTCAAAATAGCCTGGCGGAATCTGCTGAAGCATCCAACCACCACCAGCATTCACCTGATCGGGCTGACGCTCGGGCTGACCACCTGCCTGTTGATTCTGCTGTTTGTGCAAAACGAATGGGGCTATGACCGGACGCTCAAGCTGGGCGACCGGATGTACCGCGTAAACCTCATCCGGACAACGGGCGCGGAAGTCGAGAAGTCGGGCATTACGCCGTATCCGCTGGCTCCGGCCTTGCGAACCGATTTTGCTGACTGGCAAAAAGTGACGCGCATCCACGCCGACCGCGACCTCTCCGTGCTGGTTTCGCCCCAGAAAGTGCTGAAAGAAGATAACGTCGTTTTTGCGGAACCCGACTTCCTCGATCTGTTTGATTTTCAGATGGTGCAGGGCAACGGCAAAAAGATTCTCGCCGAACCGAATCAGGTGATTCTGACGGAGAAAACTGCTCAGAAGTACTTCGGTTCCGCTTCGCCCATTGGCAAAACGCTGCGGCTGGGCAACGACCTGACGGTTCAGGTGGCGGGCGTCATGCGGGATGCGCCGGCGCAGACGAATTTCCCGGTAACGATGCTGGTTTCCTTTTCGTCGATGAAAACCTTTTTCTCGTTCGGCATCGACCAGTGGGGACTTCGGTCGGGCGGCAGTGTCTTTGCGGTATTGCCCGACGGCAAGTCGCCGGAACAGTATGCCGCCCGGCTTCGGCAGGCCGAAAAAAAATACTTTTCCACGCGCGACGGCGAAACCAGCACCTTTGTTCTCCAGCCGCTGCACGACATTCACTTCAACCCGGACTATGACGGCACCATCCTGGCTCCCGCCATTTCGCCGACGTATCTCTACGTATTTGGGGCCGTCGGCCTGTTCGTGCTGCTGATTGCCTGCGTCAATTTCATCAACATGTCGACCGCCCGGGCCATGACCCGCGCCAGGGAAGTGGGCGTCCGGAAGGTGATCGGCGCCACGCAAGGCCAGCTGGTGTGGCAGTTTTTGAGCGAAGCCTTGTGGCTGACCGGTATTTCGGCCCTGCTGTCTTTTTTCCTGACTCGTGGCATGTTACCGGTCGTCAATGATTTTTTGCAGAAGCAGATTACGGCACCGGGAATCCAGACCAGCGGTATTCTGGTGATTCTGGCGTTGTTCACGGCTTTGCTGGCTGGCTTGTATCCGGCTTTTTTCCTGTCACGCTTCCGGCCCATCCGGGCCCTGAAAACCACCACGGAAGCAGATGGTTTGCGCTCGGGCCGAGTCTGGTTGCGGCAGGGATTGGTGGTTTTTCAGTTTTCAATTTCTCTGATTCTGGCGGTGGGCGTGCTGATTATTTACCGGCAGATGAATTATTTCCGGCACAAAGACCTGGGTTTCAAACGAGATGCCATCGTTACGGTCGGTATTCCGGATTCGAAGAAAATGACGGTTCTGGGTCAGTCCCTGCGGCAGATTCCGGGCGTCGAGCACCTTTCGTTTGCGTTGGGAGCGCCCACATCGCCCAACAATTTCGGAACCGACATGCGCCCCGATCCGGCGAACCCGGCGAAGAAAATAACCATTTCGCTCAAACTGGCCGACGCCGATTACCTGAAAACGTATGGCTTGAAACTGATTGCCGGACGATTCCTCGAACACCGCGATACGCTGGCGATTTCGGGGAGCATTCCGGAAGAAAAACGGAGGTATGTTTTTGTCGTCAACGAAAATACCGTCAAAGCCCTGGGATACGCCAAACCGGAACAGGCATTAGGACGTAAAATTCGGGTGGGCATCAACGACATCGATGCCGAAATTGTGGGCGTCGTGAAAGATTTTCACACCAGTTCGCTGCACAAACCGATTGAGCCGATGGTGATGATGAACCTGCCGGAGTTCTATTATTCCGTGGGGCTCAAACTGCGGACGAGCAACTACGCAACCACGATGGCGGCCCTTGAAAAAGCCTGGAAACAAATCTACCCGGATGGCTTGTTTGAAGCCAAATTTCTGGACGACAGCCTTCAGGAATTGTACGAAGACGAGCAGCGGCAATTCTCACTCTTGCGCGTATTTGCCGGTATTGCACTGATAATCTGCTGTTTAGGCTTATGGGGACTGGCCACATTTACCATCGAACGGCGGACGAAAGAAATCGGCGTCCGGAAAGTGCTGGGTGCATCCGTTACGGGAATTGTGGCCCTGATTTCCAGAGACTTCCTGAAACTGGTATTGCTGGCACTCGTCATCGCCACGCCGATTGCCTGGTATGCGATGGACCGCTGGCTGAACGAATTCAGCTACCGCATCGACGTGGAATGGTGGGTTTTTGCGCTGGTCGGCGCGGCATCCATTTTGATCGCTTTTGCCACGGTTTCGTTCCAGAGCATCAAAGCGGCTTTGATGAATCCGGTGAAATCATTGAAGTCAGAATAAACGTTTTTCGTTCTTACCCTATGCTAACCAACTACCTCAAGATTGCCCTGCGCAACCTCTCGCGCAACAAACTATTTTCGCTGGTTAACATCATCGGACTGTCTTTGAGCATGGCCGTCGGAATCGGGATGTTGACCAGTCTGAAGGCTAATTTTGAGACGGATCATTTTCATCCATACCTGGAGCGCACGTTCCGCATTTTGACGGATGCCACGGCACCCGAAAGCAAAACGCGCTGGGCCACCACTCCGCAACCAATCGCATCCTCCATCCGGCAAATGAGCCCGGTCGAAGACGTGGTACAGGTGAGGCAGGGTGGCACAGTCCGGGTACTGACCGGGAAAGGAGAAATCGACATCAGGACGGTTTTTACGGAACCTTCCTTTTTCAACGTCTTTGGGTTCTCGCTTGTATCGGGAAATGCCAGTATGGCTTTGCAGTCACCGCAAACGGTGTTGTTGAGTCAACCGGTTGCGCTCCGGCTTTTTGGCGGACAGGATGCGGTGGGGCAGACGGTTTTGTTCGACGGGCTGGGACTGTTTACGGTGGCGGGTATTATTCAGGAGCCGCCTTTACGGACGCACCTGCCCGTTGAAGCGGTATTCTCCCTGCAAGCCGCCCGGAGTCTGGAAAAAAACGGGCGTATTCCCGCGTTGTCGGAGGAGTGGACTGACTACAAATCCACGGCCACGTATGCCCTGTTACGCTCGGCCGACGATGCTCCGGCCTTCAATCAGTTGCTAAGTCGTCTGTACCCAAAGTCACAACAGGCCGGCCAACGGCAGACGCTGGCTTTTTCGGCGCAACCCCTCGAAGACATTACCCCCTGGGACCCGGCTATTCGGAATGACCTGCACGCCGGGACAAACTGGTCGGGCATTGGGCTGAACCTGTTTTTAGTAGCGGCTCTTACCCTGCTGGCGGCTTTCAATTACACCAGTCTGTCGTTGGCGCGATCGCTCACCCGGGCGAAAGAAGTTGGCATTCGCAAAGCGAGTGGTGCGCTGGGCAATCAGATTATGAGCCAGTTTCTGACCGAGTCCACCCTCATCGCCCTGCTTTCGCTGCTGGTCGGTTTTTTTCTCTGGTATTCGGTTATCAATTCGGGCTGGCTGCCACAATCCGATGCCCGCGCATCCTGGCCCGATGCTTCGTTGATGGGCTGGCTGTGTCTGTATGCGTTGTTGACCGGTTTGGCAGCGGGAGCAATCCCGGCGGGTTTCCTGGCGCGTTTTCAGCCGGTAGAGGTGCTCCGCAATTTGCAGACGATTCGCCTGTTCCGGGGCGTCGGTTTTTATCGGGTTCTGATTGTTATTCAATTTGCCGTTACCACCATGCTGATGGTGTTTCTGGTGGTGTTGCGCGACGTCGGTGTCAAGACCAGCGACCGCTTAAGGGGCGTATTACCCACCAACGTGGTGCTGCTCTCACTCCGGGGGGAGTCGGCGGCAACGCTCAGATTGCAACTGGAGCAACTTAGCCAGGTTCGGCGCGTAACCGCCACCAATCAGGTAGCCGTTTATCCCGCCATGAATACCTGCACGCTGCGGGTAGCGGGTGTTCCGACCGCCCGGACGGTGGTTTCAAAAGCCATCGATGAAACGTATGTTCCCGTTTTCGGACTGACCATGCGGGCGGGTCGAAACCTGCCGCCGAATCGTTCGTCAAACCGGGAGCAATACGTGCTGATCAATGAAATGCTGGCGCGGCAGCTTCCCGGCAACAAACCCGAAACCGCCGTAGGGCAACGGATTCGCCTTGATTCGGCGGAAGTTTTCGTGGCGGGTGTCGTGGTGGAACCCGACGCTCAACTGGCTCCTGCGCAGGCTACCGTTTACCGCTACCAGCCCAATCTGGCGACTCTGCTGGCCCTACAAACCGAACCGGGTAGCGAAGCCGCCGTGATGGAACGCAGCCGCCGTATCTGGCAGCAATTGGTGCCCAACCGGTTGCCCGAAGTGTATCGATACGATCAGAAAATTCACGAGGACTTCCAGAGCGGTTTTGGTCAATTGAATACCTTTTTTGGCTTTTTCTGCGGACTGGTCATGCTGGTAGCCTGCCTGGGAATTTTGGGAATCTCGGCCTACGCTGTGGAAGTACGCACACGGGAGATTGGCATTCGCCGAACGCTGGGCGCAGGACCTGGAGAAGTAATCTGGACCATGTCGAAAACGTTTGTAAAATTGCTCATGTGGGCGGGCGCATTCGGCATACCGGCGGGCTGGTTCTGCGGAAAACTGTTGCGCGACCGCATGGCGTCCAGCGTTGACCTGGGGCCCGAAAACCTGCTGATGGCTTTTGGACTCGTGTCGTTGGTGGCCGCATTGACGGTGTTGTCGCAGACCATCAGGGCATCCTGGATAAAACCCGCAGACGTATTACGTGGTGAATAAAACTCACTCCATCATTTCGCAAAAAAACGCTCTTAACCTTATGCTAAGAAACTACTTCAAAATCGCCTTTCGGAATCTGTGGAGAAACAAGGTTTTCTCCGGTATCAACGTGTTTGGGCTGGCCGTCGGGCTGGCGTCATGCCTATTGCTGTACCTGTACATTTCGCACGAGTTAAGTTACGATAACTTTCAGCAGAAAGCCGACCGAACGGTGCGGGTCGTGATGGAGTACAGCATGGAAGGGCAGGTCAATAAAGTACCCGTCACCGGAACGAAGGTGGCACCGGAATTTGGGCGGCAGTTTCCGGAGGTCGAAGCGGGCGTCCGGCTGGAAAACCGCCAGGCCGTCGTTAGTTTCAAGGATCAGAAGTTCAGCGAGAAACGGGTAGTTTATGCCGATTCGGCGCTGTTTTCCATCTTTTCGTTTCAATTGAAACAGGGAAATCCCAAAACCGCGCTGGCGGGCCCTAACCTCGTCGTTTTGTCGGAAACGTCGGCCCGAAAGTATTTCGGCAGCGAAAATCCGGTCGGAAAAACCGTGCGGATCAACGCCGGAGGTGGGGACAAGGAGTATGCCGTGACGGGTGTCGTGCAGGATTGTCCGGCCAACTCCCAAATCAAATACGACCTGCTGGCGTCGTTTACCACGCTCTCCGCGTCCAAAGATGAACAGTGGTTTTCGGCCAATTATGCCACGTATTTACTGCTGCGCAAACCGGAGTCGATTGCCACGCTGCAGGCCAAGATTCCCGGTTTTATGAAAACGCAGTTCAGCAAGGAAGAGATGTCGGGCGGTAATTACCTGACTTACAGCCTCGAGCCTCTGCGGAGTGTGCACCTTCATTCGGACGTCGAGGGGAATTTCGAACCCAACGGCGACCTGCTTTACATCTATATTTTCGGCTCCGTTGCGTTGCTGATTCTGGTCATTGCCTGCGTCAATTACATCAACCTGGCGACTTCGCGGGCCGTGGAGCGGGCGCAGGAAGTGGGCGTTCGGAAGGTGATGGGTGCGTTGCAGGCGCAGTTGTTCGGACAATTCATCGGCGAGTCGGTTCTAGTCACCTTCACCGCTTTGGGCCTGGGCCTGTTGCTGGTTTACCTGACCCTTCCGTTGTTCAACGAGTTGACCGACCGGGCATTTTCATTCGCCAGTTTGATGCAACCGCCGAATCTGCTGGGATTGTTCGCGCTTGTGCTGCTGGTCAGTTTTATTGCGGGTGGCTACCCGGCTTTGGTGCTGGCCCGGTTTGAGCCGGTTCGTGTTCTGAAAGGGCATTTAAAAACCGCCGGAGCCGGGCACTTCCGCCGGGCGCTGATCGTGTTTCAGTTTGCGATTACCGCCTTCCTGATTGTCTGTACCTTGCTGGTTCGCAACCAGTTGTCCTATATTCAGGATAAAAAACTCGGCTACAGCAAAGATCATGTGCTGGTGTTGCCTGCCGATCGGGATGTGAACGAAAAAATCCGGGCGTTGAAATCCGAGTTCCGGCAGAATGCGAATGTGCAGCAGGTGACCCGGGCCTACGAATCGCCGGTGTATATCAACGGCGGCTACGGCATGCACCGCACCGGCACCCCCGAAGACCAGTACAAATCGGTAACGGCCCTGCCCGCCGACGAAGATTTTGTCAAAACGATGGGCCTGCGGATTGTGGTGGGTCGCGACTGGACGCCCGCAGATCTGGAACAGGCCACCACACCCGGCAGCGACAGTTTGCGCCATTTTCATTTTATCCTGAATGAATCGGCGGTGAAAGAAATGGGCTGGAAATCGGCCCGGGAAGCCGTTGGCCAGAAAATGGATATGGGCAAGCAAAGACCCGGTATCGTTGGTGCCGTGATCGAAGATTTTCATTTTGCCTCCATGAAGCAGAAAATCAGCCCGCTGGTCATTTTTCCGGAACAGGGTGGTCACGTGCTGCTGGTAAAACTGTCGGGAAGCCAGTTGCCCAACACGCTGCAGTTTCTGGAAGAAAAGTGGAAAAGCCTGGTACCGTCGCGTCCGTTCGAGTACGAATTTCTGGATGAAGAATTCAACAAACTGTATTCTGCCGAAAGTCGTACCGGTCAGATTTTCAGCGTCTTCTCTTTTCTATCCATTCTGCTGGCGTGTCTGGGTTTGTTCGGGTTGTCGGCCTATACAACGGCGCAGCGTACCAAAGAAATCGGCATCCGGAAGGTGTTGGGCGCGTCGGTGCCCAACATTGTGCTACTGCTTTCCAAAGATTTCCTGAAGCTGGTTTTGATCGCGATCGTTCTCGCTTCGCCCCTGGCGTGGTGGGCCATGAACCGCTGGTTGCAGGACTTCGTCTACCGCATCGACGTGGAGTGGTGGGTCTTCGTCGTCGCTGGCGTCATTGCCGTCGGTATTGCGTTTGTAACGGTTTCGTTCCAGAGCATCAAAGCCGCGTTGATGAACCCGGTGAAGAGCTTGAAGACGGAATAGCGTACCCACGGACCGCCCCGTTCAGTCCGTGTTTTTATTTATTCAACACGTAGTTCAAAAACACGGACTTTAGTTCGTGGGTACGAGCATGATCCGAAACAACCTCAAAATCGCCTGTCGTACCTTGCTTCGGCACAGAATTTACTCCGGTATCAACATTTCGGGCTTAGCCGTGGGTCTGGCGACGACGCTCTTGATTCTGCTCTGGATACATCATGAGATCAGTTATGACCGGTTTCACACCCAGCACGACCGCATCTACCGGGTGATGCTGAATCTGTCGCCCCCTTCCGACGCAACGCAGACCTACGAGAGCGTACCGATGCCGATGGCCGACGCCCTCAAGCGCGAGATACCGGGCGTGGCGCGGGCGACGCGCTTTTCGTGGGGTGAACGAACGTTGTTTTCGTTCGGCGACAAATCGATCACGGAGGAAGGGCGATCCGTCGAACCGGACTTTTTGAAAATCTTCCATTTCCCGCTGCTAAGGGGTAACCCGGCCACCGCATTGACCGAACCCAATACCTTGTTGATTACGGAACGGCTGGCCCGAAAATACTTCGGAGCAACCAATCCGGTGGGGAAAGTGATTCACATCGATCAGTCAACGGATTGTAAAGTGGTCGGCGTACTGGCCGACATCCCCACCAACTCGACCCTGCGATTTGATTACCTCCGACCTTTTCAAGCGAAAAAAATTCAATCGGCCGATTGGGCGGATAACAACATCCAGGTGTTTGTGATGCTTACGCCGGGGGCCAGCGCAGAAGCGGTTCAAACCCAATTGCAACGGATGACCCGTCGGCACCTGCCCACCATGAAGGACCGGGCGTACTTCCTCCAGGCCATGAACGACTGGTACTTGCGTACCGATTTCAGGAACGGGCGCTACGCCGGGGGCGGGCGCATCGTGTACGTCCGGCTTTTTGGCCTGGTCGCTCTGTTTGTGCTGTTGATTGCCTGCATTAATTTCATGAACCTTTCCACCGCCCGGGCGATGCAACGGGCGAAGGAGGTAGGGGTTCGAAAGGCCATCGGGGCCAACCAATCGATGCTGATCCGGCAATTTCTGGGCGAGTCCCTGCTATTGACCTTTCTGGCTGGCGGGCTGGCCGTGGGGCTTGTGTTGCTGGTGTTGCCATTCTTCAATGAGCTGCTGGGAAAACCGTATTTCAACGCACCCGCTGAAAACCGGATTTTTATCGACTGGCAGAACCCGGGGTACTACGGGGCCTATTTCGGGGTATTGTTGCTAACGGGTTTGCTGGCGGGTTTGTATCCGGCTTTTGTCTTGTCGTCGTTCCAGCCGGTTCGGGTATTGAAGGGTTTGCGTACCTATACCGTACGGACCGGATGGCTTCGGTTGCCGACCATCCGGGAATCGCTGGTGGTCGTGCAATTCATGGCAAGTGTCCTGTTGGTGATTGGTACGGTCGTTGTTTACCGGCAGATCCGTTTCATTCAAACCATCAACCTGGGCTACCAGAAAGAGAACGTCTTGTACTTTAATTGGGGCGATATCGACATCGACCGGTTGGAATACGCCCTGCAAAAAATCGCTAACACACCGGGCGTAAAAGCCGTTACATTGGCCAACACCGATTTTCTGGGCATCGGGCGCAAAAGCTACCCCACCTGGCCCGGCCAACCCGCCAACGCCCAGGTGCTGACGGGTATCCTGAACGCCGACGCTAATTTGCTGCCGACGATGGGGATTCAACTCAAAACGGGCCGGAATTTTTCGCGCACCTTCGCCACCGATACCGCCAACGTCATCCTGAACGAGGAAGCGGTCCGGCAAATGAAGCTGAAACGACCTATTGGTCAGTTGATGACGGCAGAGGGTATTTCAGGAAAGGTCATCGGCGTGGTCAAAGATTTTCATTTGTCCACCATCCATATGCGCATCGAACCGCTGATTATCCGGTATCGTCCGGCAGAGACGCAGTTGATTTTTGCCCGAATCGACGGGCATGACGTACCCGGTACGGTCCGTGCGCTGGAGAAAACGTATCAGTCGCTCAAACCGGGCTTTTTGTTCAACTATATTTTTCTGG
Organism: Larkinella knui; assembly: GCF_003858645.1. Classification (GTDB taxonomy): domain Bacteria; phylum Bacteroidota; class Bacteroidia; order Cytophagales; family Spirosomataceae; genus Larkinella; species Larkinella knui. The sequence goes on from NZ_RQJP01000002.1 coordinate 856,054, forward strand.
ATCAGGGCTACGACTGGATGTATCGCACTGAACAACAGGTGAGTACGCTCGCTACCTGGTTTTCGGGTCTGGCCCTGTTTATTTCCTGCCTGGGCCTGTTCGGACTGGCTTCGTTCGCCGTTGAGCGACGAACGAAGGAGATCGGGATTCGCAAGGTGCTGGGAGCATCGCTATCCGGTATTTTTATGCTGATCTCCGGCGAGTTTGTGGTCCTGGTGCTGGTCGCCATAGCCCTGGCGTCTTTTCCGGCCTGGTACGTGATGAACGACTGGCTGAGCCAATTCGCCTATAAAGTAAATCTCTCGTGGTGGATTTTCGCTTTGGCGGGGTCGCTGGCGGTTTTCATTGCCTTGCTGACGGTCGGTTTTCAGAGCATTCGGGCGGCTTTGATGAATCCGGTCAAGAGCTTGAAGACGGAATAGCGTACCCACGGACCGCCCCGTTCAGTCCGTGTTTTTATTTATTCAACAACCATTTCAAAAAATACGGACTTGAGTCCGTGGGTACGTTATGATCCGGAACTACGTCAAAATCGCCCTTCGCCAACTGCGATCCAACCCATTGTTCAGCTTCCTGAACATCCTCGGTCTGACCGTCGGACTGGCCGTCAGCACGTTCATCGCCCTCTACGTCTGGCACGAGTTTCATTACGACCGCCATCATCCGTTCGCCGGGCGGACCTACCGCCTGTTGTCAGTTTCCAAATACGGTGGCGATGAGTTCATGATGGCCGGTTTGCACGAGTCGTTCGCTACGGCCATTAAACAACAGATTCCGGAAGCGGAAGAGGTGGTGCGGTTATCCGACGGGTTTGGCGATGTCGTATTGCAGTCGGATGAAAAACACCGGTTTAAAGAAGAAAATATTGGTATTGCCGAAAGTCCGGCTCTGTCGGTTCTGGGCCTTCGCCTGCTCAGTGGGAATCCGAAAACCGCCCTCAGCGAACCGGGCCGTATCGTGCTGACCCGCGCCCTGGCTGAAAAGTATTTCGGAAACCAGTATCCCATCGGACGCCCGTTGGTCTACGACAAACACTACACACTCACGGTTTCGGGCGTGCTCGACGACCTGCCGACCAACTCGGTGCTCCAGTTCAACGCGCTGGTGTCCTTAAGCTCGATGCCAACGCTGGGGCCAAATGCGCAAAATATCTATAAATCAGCCGGTTTTTTAACCCATTACCTGGTGCTTCGTCCGGGAGCCAACATAGCCCGGGTTGAAGCCAAGCTCAAAAAAGTAAATGCCGGTATTCAGTTCGTGGATATAAGTGCCAACTATGTTCTCGAAGCGATGCCTACGCTGCACCTCGACAGCCGGATGGCACCCAAAACCGCCCGGCAATCGCTCTACATTCTCCTGACCGTTGCCCTGGTCATTCTGGCGTTGGCGGTCATCAATTACGTGAGCCTGACCACCGCCCGCGCCACCAAACGCGCCCGCGAGGTGGGCGTTCGGAAAGCCGTTGGCGGACAGCGAAATGAGTTGATCGGCCAGTTTTTTACCGAATCATTCCTGACTACTACCCTGGCTTTTGTCCTGTCGCTGGGCGTTTTGCAGGCGTTGTTTCCGTGGGCCAATCAGGCACTGGACCTGCACATGGACAACCGGGTGTTGCAACAGGGGCCGTATTGGGGTTTGCTGCTGACATTGTGGCTGGGGTGTTCGCTGCTGGCGGGGAGTTATCCGGCGTTGCTACTGTCACGGTTCCGGCCACAGGAAGTCCTGAAAGGCACCATGAGTTCGGGCCGCAGCGGGGCCGCCGTTCGCCGGGTGTTTACCACCATGCAGTTTGCCACCTCGATCGGTCTGCTGATTTGCAGCATTGTGTTGTATACCCAAATGCGGTTTTTACGCACTAAAAATCTGGGCATCAACCGGTCACAAGTCGTTGCGATGAAGATCGATGCCGAAATGGCGACGCAATTTCCGGCCTTGCGCGATGAAGTCCGGCAGTGGGCGGGTCCCGAAAACGTGGCGGTTTCCAATACGGCTTTGTTTACCAACAACATCTCTACCTGGTTTATGAAGACGGAAAAAACCAAAAAGCAGGTGATGGTGAATGTGCTGGCGGTGGACAAAACGTTCTTTAAAATGATGGGAATTCGCTGGTTATACGCGCCCGTCGGCTGGGATCAAAAACCGGTCACAAACGAGCTAACGGTTTTCAACCAGACGTTGATGAAGGAAGCCGGAATCAAAGGCAATCCGCTGCACCAGGCCCCGCCCTTTAAGGACGTAAAAACCGCCGGTGTTGTCGCCGATTTCCACGTCCGCAGCCTGCACGGACCGGTTTCGCCCATGCAACTGAGTGTGGTGAGCGATACGTCTAAAGCGGTGGTAGCCCGGGGCGGTTTTCTGCTGGTTCGCCTGAATCCCCACACGGACGTGTCGAAATCACTGGAAAAACTGAAGGCCCTTTATGATGCCAGCAAACCGGCGGTGCCGTTCGATTATTATTTTCTCGACGATGCTTACGATAAGCTCTACGCCAAAGAGCAGCAGCTGATGCGGTTGTTTAACGGCTTTACGGGCCTGACCCTGCTGGTGGCCAGTCTGGGCCTGCTGGGGCTGATTACGTTCTCGGTGGAAGCCCGTACGAAAGAAATCGGCATCCGGAAAGTGCTGGGAGCCTCCGTCCCCGGGATTGTCACGCTGCTGTCCAAAGACTTCCTGAAACTCGTTGTGCTGTCCATGCTGATTGCCTCGCCCGTTGCCTGGTACGCGATGGATAAGTGGTTGCAGGCGTTTGAATACAAAGTGGCCATTCAGTGGTGGATGTTCGCCCTGGCGGGCGGTTCTGCCATGCTGATTGCCGGATTGACGGTCAGTTTCCAAAGCATCAAAGCGGCTTTGATGAATCCGGTGAAGAGTCTGCGTAGTGACTAAAATAAAATTTGTCTTCGCTCCATTTCTGCGGGTTATTCACAATATAAGCCTGAATACGCCGGAAAGAATCGTTCGTTCGAACAATATGATCATGGAAACGGGTTTGCCAGGCAAATTTTTCTCCGCCCCCATTCCATTTACGGATTTCGAATGTGGTTCGACCTTTATACCACCGGATGATTCGGGACAGGTTTTCGTGCAACATGGGATTTTTGTGGCCCGTTATTCCGCCGGTGATTTGATGCGCCGTAGAGACGCGATTAATCGCGTCTCCACCAATGGGCGGTTTATCGATATAAAGCAATCCATGCATGTGATTAGGCATAACGACGAACTCATCCAGTATAACGTATGGGAATTGGGTGGGGAGGAACTGCCAAATCTCGGCCGCTATTTTCCCGGCCGCGTTCAATTGCATTTCCCCATTTTGAATGCTGCCAAAAGCATGATGGCGTTCGTGCGTACAGATCGTCACGAAATAAGCGGCATTGGTTCCATAATCCCACGACTGCAGTCGGGTTGATGGAATCCGGTATTTATGTTTGTACAAATCATCCATATTCCCACAACGTAGAGACGCGATTAATCGCGTCTCTACCCCCAATATTCGCGTTTCGCCCCCCATTACCCACGTTTCGCCCCCTATTATTCGCGTCTAAAATCAGAAATGATCAGCACCAAAGGCGCGAATAACGGGGAATGGTATCGCCGGAGACGCGATTAATCGCGTCTGTACGCAGGCGGGCTAGGTTCGGGTTACTGCATAATAAACTTGGATATTAGTAGTATTTATTGGCATTATCTTGTAAATCGAAAGTTCATTTACTAAACCGATAACCCTTTAAACCTAGGAGTATGTGTCAAAACCACGGTGTTGCGTACATCAAACCCGGTGTGGTGGAAGTACAATCCATTGAATACCCCAAACTGGCGCTCGGCGACCGCAAATGTGAGCACGGCGTCATCCTGCAAATCGTCTCGACCAACATCTGCGGCAGCGACCAGCACATGGTTCGGGGCCGGACAACCGCTCCGGCGGGCCTGGTGCTGGGTCACGAAATTACCGGATTGGTCATCGAAGCTGGTCGCGATGTAGAATTCATCAAAGTCGGCGATCTGGTGTCCGTTCCCTTCAACATTGCCTGCGGACGTTGCCGGAACTGCAAGGTGGGGCAAACCGGTATCTGCCTGAATGTCAACCCATCACGCCCCGGTGCAGCTTACGGCTACGTCGATATGGGCGGCTGGGTGGGTGGTCAGGCCGAATATGTCCTGGTGCCGTATGCCGATTTCAACCTGCTGAAATTTCCGGACAAAGACCAGGCGATGGCCAAAATCCGGGATCTTACTCTGCTATCAGACATTTTCCCAACGGGCTACCACGGTGCCGTCACGGCGGGCGTGGGGCCGGGTTCCATCGTGTATGTGGCCGGGGCGGGCCCGGTTGGTCTGGCTTGCGCGGCTTCGTGTCACCTGCTGGGTGCGGCCGTTGTCATCGTCGGCGACATGATTCCCGAGCGGCTGGAGCAGGCGAAAAGCTTTGGCTGCGAGATCGTTGACTTACGAAAAGAAACGCCCTTGTCTGAGCAGATTGCCGAAATAATTGGCGTTCCGGAAGTAGATTGCGCCGTCGACTGCGTGGGTTTCGAAGCCCGCGGCCACGGTTCCGATGCCGGTGTTGAACGGCCGGCCACGGTATTGAACGCCATCATGAGCATCACCCGCGCCGGGGGTGCGCTCGGCATTCCGGGCCTGTACGTCACGGGCGATCCGGGGGCTGCCGACGATGCCGCCAAGGAGGGAAGCCTGAGCATTCGCATCGGTTTGGGCTGGGCCAAGTCGCACTCGTTCTACACGGGCCAATGTCCGGTGATGAAATACCACCGGCAGTTGATGAACGCCATTTTATACGACAAAATCCAGATTGCCAAAGCCGTCAACGTGGAAGTGATCAGTCTGGACAAAGCCCCGAAAGGTTACCAGGATTTTGATAAAGGAGCCGCCAAAAAATTCGTAATCGATCCGCACGGAATGATTCCGAATTGAGGCCCTACCGGCCTGCAAAATACCGCATTCGTAAACCTGTCCGTAAATGTACGCCCTGCGTCCGTTTACGGACATTTTATTTTATTTCTTCTGCGTATAAAATTGATTATCAGTTAATTAAAATTCTGGTATGTCATTTGGTCGAGCAAGAGCGGTACTTGTCTCCTCACGTCTAATCCGGCCGATTATGTTACGCAACTACGTCAAAATTGCCCTCCGAAACCTTGCTAAAAATAAGGTTTTTTCGTTTATCAATATCCTGGGCCTGGCCGTAGGAATGGCCGTGGCGATGATGATCGGAATGTGGATTTACGACGAATTATCGTTCAATAAATTTCACCGGAATTACGACCGGCTGGCGCAACTATACATCCACCAGACCTTCAACGGCAGCACCGGCACCGGGCGAGCGGTTTCGATCCCGTCGGCAACCGAAATAAAAACCAAGTACGCTTCCAACTTCAAATACGTGTCAATGGCGTCCTGGAGCTTCGGCCATTTGCTAGTGCACGGGGAAAAGAAGATAAACCGCGAAAGCATGTATGTCGAGCCGGTTTTTCCGCAGATGCTTTCCCTAACCATGCTCAAAGGGAATGCCGCCACCGCCTTAAAAGAACCTCGATCCATCCTCTTGGCGGAGTCGGCTGCCAAAGCGCTGTTCGGCGAGGCTGATCCGATGAACAAGATCATCAAAGTCGATGCTAGAAATAATGTCAAAGTAACGGGGGTTTTTGAAGACCTCCCCTTCAATTCCGAATTCAACCGGGTGCAGTGCTATTTGACGTGGAGTGATTATCTGGCCGATGAGTCCTGGGTAAAAGAATCCCAGCAACAATGGAGCAATCACTCCTTTCAGTGTTATGCCCAAATAGCCGACCAGGCCACGATGGAAAGTGTTTCGGCGAAAATCCGCGACGTTGAGAAAAAGCATACGTCAGCCCAGGAAAACCCCGAATATTTCCTGCATCCCATGAGTCGCTGGCATTTGTATTCCGACTTCAAAGATGGGAAAAATACCGGGGGCGGCATCCAATTCGTTTGGCTTTTCAGCATCATCGGCGCGTTCGTATTGCTGCTGGCCTGCATCAATTTTATGAACCTCAGCACCGCCCGCTCCGAAAAACGAGCCAAAGAAGTCGGCATCCGCAAAGCCGTCGGTTCGCAACGGCGGCAACTGGTTTTTCAGTTCATCAGCGAGTCGATGCTGGTCGTTTTTTTCGCCCTGTTTCTGGCAATTGTCATGGTATTACTTTCGATTCCCGCGTTCAACGAACTAGCCGGAAAGAAGGTGAGTCTGCCTTATCAGGATCCCGCTTTCTGGGGACTGCTCCTTTCATTTTCACTGATCACCGGTCTTTTAGCAGGAAGTTACCCGGCTTTCTATCTATCGTCGTTCAATCCGCTGAAGGTATTAAAAGGGACGTTTAAAGTGGGCCGCTGGGCGACAATCCCCCGTAAAGTACTGGTGGTCATCCAGTTTACCGTTTCCATTACCCTCATCATTGGGACGCTCATTGTTTTCCGGCAAATTCAGCACGCCAAAAACCGCCCGGTTGGCTACAACCGCGAGGGTCTGTTGCAAATTTACATCGGCAGTATTCTCCGCGAAAAGTATGATCCTTTGCGGAATGATTTACTGAAATCGGGAGCGGTTTTTGAAGTGAGTAAATCCTCGAGTCCAACCACCTACATCAGTTCCAACCAGATCGGTTTTGAATGGGAAGGCAAAGACCCGCAGTCAATTCCGCTGTTCGGTGTGGTGGCCTGTTCGCACGACTTCGGAAAAACCATCGGCTGGCAGATCAAGGAAGGACGCGATTTCTCGCGGGACTACGCCACCGATTCCACCGCTTTTGTCCTCAACGAAGCAGCCGTCAAACTGACCGGACTCAAGAATATTGTGGGCAAAATCATTCGCTACAACGGCAAGGCGTGTCAGGTTGTCGGCGTCGTGAAAGATATGGTGATGGAGTCGCCGTATACACCCATCAAACCGACCATTTTTATGATCAATTACGGCTGGTCCAATGTCTTCAATATCAAGTTGATGCCTAATGTTCCGGTTGAAACCGCCGTTAAAAAAGTCGAAGCGATCTTTAAAAAACATGATCCGGATAGCCCCTTCAGTTTTCAGTTTGCCGACGTTGAATACGACGCCAAGTTCCGGGCCGAAGAACGCGTCGGGAAGCTGGCCCGGATTTTTGCGACCCTCGCCATATTCATCAGTTGCCTCGGGCTTTTCGGGCTGGCCTCGTTTGTAGCCGAGCAGCGCATCAAGGAAATTGGCGTTCGGAAAGTACTGGGCGCGTCGGTATTCAGTTTGTGGGGCCTGTTGTCCAAAGACTTCGTAAGGCTCGTTATTATTTCCTTTCTCATCGCCATACCCATTGCGTATTATTTCCTGAGTGACTGGCTGAAACAATACGAATACCGAACCGATATTTCCTGGTGGATTTTTGGCATATCCGGTCTGGGAGCCGCCATAATAACGCTGTTAACAGTGAGTTTTCAAGCTATAAAAGCCGCTTTGATGAACCCGGTTAGGTCACTTCGTTCCGAATAAAAAATAAAGAATTAAAAACAGAAAGGATGCTTTTCAACTCTTAATTCTTAGCTCATAACTCTTCCCTAAAAATGCTACAAAATTATTTTAAAATCGCCTGGCGGAATTTGATGAAGAACAAGGTGTTTTCGTTCATCAACATCATTGGGTTATCGGTCGGGTTAACCTGCTGCATCCTCATTACGGCGTATGTAGTCGATGAATTAAGTTACGATAAATACCCCGCTCAAGCCGGCCAGATTTACCGCGTAGGCTTGCATTTGCTCGGCAATGGGGCCATAACGGATTTTCCAAATGTGGATGTAGCCGTTGGTCAGGGCATTAAAAACGTTTTTCCGGAAGTCGAAGCGGCCACGCGGCTGATGCGGTGGAGCCAGGTGTTTATTCGCTATAAAGAAAAGCAGATCAAGGAGAAGTCGATTGCTATTGTGGACTCCAACTTCCTGGAAGTTTTCTCGATACCGTTTCTGGAAGGTGACGCCAAAACCGCCCTGAAAGAACCCCGTTCGATGGTCATCACGAAAGCGTTTGCGAAGCGGCATTTCGGAAATGAACCGGCACTCGGGAAAATTCTAACGTTTGGCAATGGCGAAGACGTTCGTAAAGTAACGGGCGTGATCGGGGCTATTCCCCAAAATTCGCATTTCCATTTTGATGCCTTTTTGAGTTTGGTCGACTTCCCCTATGCCCAAACCCAGACCTGGAGCAACGTCGGTACGTTCACCTACCTGGTGCTGAAAAAAGGCGCGGACCCGCAGAAACTGGAAGCAAAATTTCCGCAACTGGTTTCCGAGCACGTTGTGCCGGAAATCCAGCGCGACATGGGCGTCAGTCTGGCCGAAGCCAAAAAATCGGTCGGAACGTTCGTGTTCTATTTACAACCGCTGACAAAGATTCATTTGCATTCGGCTACGAAATACGAACTGGAAGCCAACGGAAACATCAATTACGTGTATATTTTCAGCGTTCTGGCGCTGTTTATTTTGCTTCTGGCCATTGTTAATTTCACCAACCTGTCGACGGCCGGAGCCGCCAAACGCTCCAAAGAAATCGGCATCCGGAAAGTGATGGGTTCCATCAAAGCCCAGTTAATGGGGCAGTTTCTGCTCGAATCGATCATTATTACCTTGCTGGCTCTCCTGCTTTCGATCGGCTTCGTGGTGCTGCTTTTACCCTTCTTCAATGAGCTGGCGGGTAAGCAAATCGAAGTTTATACGTTGTTCACTTTAAAAAGTATAGCGGGCTTTTTAATCCTGGGGTTATTCGTCGGTATTCTGGCCGGAATCTACCCGGCATTCTTCCTGGCTTTTTCCAAAATTACCGCCGTTTTAAAAGGCGGTTCCGTGCTTCAGTCGGCCGGCCGGGGCGGTTTGCGCAGCGGATTAGTGGTTTTCCAATTCGCTATTTCCGGGGCGTTGATCATTGCCACCATTGTCTCGTATCAGCAACTCAAATTCATGCAGACTAAAACGCAGGGATTTGATAAAGAGCAGGTTCTGGTTATTCACGATACGCACCTGTTAGGCACGAACGAAACCGCTTTGAAAGATCAGTTGCTTCAGGATAGCCGGGTTATTCAGGCGAGCCTTTCGCGCAGTGTTCCGCTCAGCACCGAGAACATGGATGGCACCCAGATTTACGGGAAAGATCCGGTGAAGAAAGCGAATACCAACGAGATTCAGACGGCCATTTTTCACGTCGACGACACGTATCTGCCCACGCTGGGCATCCAGTTACGGCAGGGGCGAAACTTTTCGAAAGCGTTTTCGACGGATTCGGCCGCAGTCATCATCAATGAAGCCACAGTTCGGGACTTAGGATGGGGTAAAACCAACCCGATTGGCAAAACGATTGTTCGCTCCGGGCGTCGTGAATTTACCGTGATCGGCGTCGTCAAGGATTTTCATTATGCCTCGGCCCGGCAAAAAATTGCCCCGCTGATGATGATTCTGGGCGGTAATTCCGGGGCGATTCAGGTGAAAGTGAAAGCGGGCGAGGTGTCGGATGCTGTAGCGTCTTTCAAACAAAAATGGGCCGCCCTGAGCCCATCGGCCCCTTTCACCTACACGTTTCTGGACGACCGCTTTGCGACGTTGTATGAAGCGGAGCAAAAAACCGGTCGGCTCTTTACGGTTTTTGCCGGTATTTCGATCGTCATCGCCTGCCTCGGTTTGTTCGGTCTGGCAACATTTACCGCCGAACAACGCACGAAGGAAATTGGCGTCCGCAAAGTGATGGGTGCCACCTCGTCCAGCATTGTGGTTTTGCTCTCCAAAGATTTCCTGAAGCTGGTTTTTATTTCCGTTCTGATCGCCTTTCCAATCGCGGGCTGGACGATGAATTACTGGCTGCAGGATTTCGCGTATCGCATCGACGTGGCCTGGTGGGTATATGTGCTGGCGGCTTTTCTGGCGGTCGGAATTGCCCTGCTGACGGTTTCCTTCCAGTCCATCAAAGCGTCGTTGATGAATCCCGTGAAGAGTTTAAAAAGCGAGTAATGTACCCACGGACTTTAGTCCGTGATTTGCAAATAATGCGCTCACGGACCGTTCGTGCGGTCCGTGGGTACGAGTCCAAACCTATCCTATGAGATTATGCTTCAGAATTACCTCAAAATCGCGTATCGAAACCTCCTTCGGCAGAAGAGTTTTTCGATCATCAACATCGTCGGTTTAACCGTCGGCCTGACCTGTTGTTTCCTCATTTTGCTGTTTGTGCGGCACGAACTGAGCTACGACCACTTTCAGCAGAAATTCGACCGGATTTACCGGATCAGCTATCTGCCCAAATTTGCGGGCCTGGAGCAACCCCTCGCCCTGACACCGCCCCCGGTATCACCGTTGTTGACCTCCAGTTTCTCGGAAATTGAGCAGTCAGCGCGGCTATTTCGGAGCAGTGCCACCATCGAACTGGTCAATAACCGCGCGGCCCAGCCCGTCAAGTTCGACGAAGAGCGGTTTTTCTTCGGCGATCCGGCCTTGCTCGACATTTTCTCGTTCCGCTTTCGGCAAGGCGACCCGCAGACGGCTTTGAAGGACAACTTTACGGTGGTCATCACCGACGAAATCGCGGCTAAGTATTTTGGCAAAACCAATCCGCTGGGCAAAACACTCTTGTACGAAGGCCAGCACCCGCTGCGGGTGACGGGCGTGGTGGAGAAATTTCCGGATAACGCGCACATTCACATTGACTTACTGTCGAATTACGAAACCATGTATGCGACGGAAAGTGAAAACGTTCGGCAAAACCTTCCGCAGAACTGGGTCATTTCACACGGGTATACCTACGTTTTGTTGCGGCCCGGAAAATCGCCGGAGTCGGTCAACGCCCGGTTTCCGCAGTTCCTGCTGACGCACGCCAACAAGCAGTTTGCCAAAGACATCGTATATACCCTGGAGCCGATGAAGGATTTTCATTTGCGCTCACAGGCGCAGGGCACACCCGAAGCGCCCGGTAGCATAACTTACATCTACGTTTTTCTCGGCATTGCGTTCATCACGCTGCTGATTGCCTGCATCAATTTCGTGAACTTGTCGACGGCCCGCTCGCTGAAACGGGCGAAAGAAGTCGGCATTCGGAAAGTGTTGGGTAGCCAAAAACAGCAACTGATTGCGCAGTTTCTGGGTGAATCGGTCCTGCTGAGTGCCATCGCCCTGATTCTCTCGTTCATTCTGATTGCGGTTTTGCTCCCGGTTCTCAACAACCTGACCGGCAAAGAACTAACCATGCGGTATTTCCTGTCCGACGGCGGTTTGCTGCTCTTTTTTGTCGGTATTGCCTTGTTGACGGGTTTAGTATCGGGCAGCTACCCGGCTTTTTTCGTCTCCGGTTTCCAGCCGATTGCTACGCTGAAAGGTCGGGCCGCGCTCGGTAGTTTTGTCAGCGGAAAAGTCAAAGGCGGGCAGTTGCGGCAGGTGTTACTGGGCGCGCAGTTTGTTGCGTCGATTGCGCTCATAATCGGGGCTTTGGTGGCGTTTCAGCAACTGAATTATATGAAAAACCAGCCGCTGGGTTTTGAGAAAGACTTCATCATTACCGCCAATACCCGAAACGAAAAGATTACCAACGTTTTTGCCAACCGATCGGATAGCACCTATTTCCGGCTGCGAACCTTCCGGGACATTCTGCTCAAAAATCCGCAGATCAAACAGGTAACCCTTTCGACGCAGCCCATGGGTTCGGGTTCGGTTCGGCGGAATGTGATTGCGGAAGGCCACGCGCCGGACGAGAACATTTTTATGGGAACGATGGGCGTCGACCACAACTTTGCCCAAACTTACGGACTCAAATTTGTGGCGGGTCGGGATTTTTCGGAATCGTTTCCGACCGATAAATCCGCGGCTTTCCTGATTAACGAAACCGGCGTAAAGCAACTGGGCTGGAAGTCGCCGGCCGTGGCCGTTGGCAAGTCGGTGAATCTGGAAGGCAAGCAGGGCAAGATCATCGGCGTCCTGAAGGATTTTCACAATCAATCGCTGCAACGCCCCATCGAAGGCATGTTGATGACCATCGACCAGCCGTTGCTGCGGCTTTTTTCCATCAAAATCCAGTCGCAGAACCGGGCCGAAACCCTGAAGTTTATTCAGCAGGAATGGGACCGGTTTTTCCCGGAAAAAGGCTTTGTTGCCCAGTTTCTGGACGATACGCTCGCCCAACTCTACGAAAATGAACAGCGGCTGACGAAGCTGATTGGCTACTTCGCCGGGCTGGCCATTCTGATTTCGTGTATGGGCCTCTACGGGTTGGTTTCGCTCGTTACGCAGCAGAAAACCAAGGAGATCGGCATTCGTAAGGTTTTGGGTGCCACGGTCAGCAGCCTGGTCGGTCTGGTGTCGCGCGATTTTATAATTCTGGTTGTGATTTCGCTCGTCATTGCCTCCCCGATCGCGTGGTGGGCCCTGACGAAATGGCTGGCGGAGTTTGCCTACAAGATCGAACTCTCGTGGTGGATGTTTGCCCTGGCGGGCGTTCTGGCGGTTCTGGTGACGCTGATCACGGTCAGTTTCCAAAGCATCAAGGCGGCTTTGATGAACCCGGTTACTTCACTGCGGTCGGAATGAAGAATGAAGAATGAAGACGGGGCGGCATCGGCCGTCCGACGCCCGAGCGGTTGGCTGACACATTTCAGTTAACCATACGGCAGCCCGTCTTAACTCTTAAAGCCTGTTTGAATGAACCGGGAAGCCCTGCAAGGGCGGTCTGTTAATAGGAGATGAAAGAATTATAGGTCATGTAGCTCCGGGCTAAAAACGCATTCAGGCCGCTCCTCCGGAGCTGTCAGCTGTGATGCACCAGGGTCTATTAACAGGACAGGCCTCCGGCCTTGATTCAAACATCTTCGTAATTCGTAACTCTTAATTAAAAAAGGACATGCTCAAAAGCTATTTCAAAATCGCCTGGCGGAACTTCCGCAATCAGCGGTTTTTCTCGCTCATCAACCTGCTGGGACTTTCCGTTGGAATGGCAGCCTGCCTGGTCATTGGACTGTACGTGACGTTCGAGAAAAGTTACGACAATTTTCATACCGACGCCGACCGGATTTACCGGATCGAACTCGATGGGTATCAGGAAGGGAAACTGGCCTGGCGGTCGGCCACATCGTATCCGGCCATTGGCCCGACCATGAAAAAAGACTATCCCGAAGTCGAGGATTTTGTCCGGCTTTACGACGCGAACAACGGCGTCGTCAGCTTTGGCGATAAGCATTTTCGGGAAACCAATTTTTTCTACGCCGATTCCAACGCGCTGTCGTTTTTCAAGATCGGTTTGCTGAAAGGTGATCCAAAAACGGCTTTGGTAGGTACCAGAAAGGTGGTTTTGTCGGAATCGACCGCGCGGAAATATTTCGGAGCGGCCGACCCCATGAATCAGACGGTCAAGCTGGATGCCAGTTCGTATCTGGTCACGGGCGTGTTTAAGGATTACCCAAAAAACTCCCACCTCGAAATCGACCTCCTGTTTTCGTACCGGACTGAACCCGATGCGCAAACCAGTTGGGGCTGGTACGATTTTTTTACGTACGTCAAACTCCGGCCCGCGACAGACCCGCAGAAACTGGAAGCCAAGCTGCCGGACATGCTAATGAAGTACAACGGCGACTGGTACCGTCAGTCGGGCAAACAAAACGTCCTGCTGCTGCAACCGTTACGCGATATTCACCTCGAATCGCACCTGAACCAGGAAGCCGAAGTGAACGGCGACGGCCGAACCGTGCAGTTTCTGGTGTGGGTGGCTTTCGCCATTCTGATCATTGCCTGGATCAACTACATCAATCTGTCCACCTCGCGGGCGCTCGACCGGGCGAAGGAAGTCGGTATTCGGAAGGTAGTGGGGGCGCTGCGGGGAGGCCTGATCCGGCAGTTTATTTTTGAATCTCTGCTGCTGAATCTGCTGGCCTTCGGCGTGGCCGTTACGCTGGTCTGGGCGTTGCTGCCGTTGTTCAATGAATTAACCGGAAAGCCGCTCGATTTTTCACAGTTTTTTGGTAATGCGCTCTGGATTAACGGTTTGCTCGTGTTTTTTATAGGCACGGTTTTGTCCAGTCTGTATCCGGCTTTTGTTTTGTCCGACTACCAGCCGATTGCGGTTTTGAAGGGGCGTTTTGCCCAAACGACGCGGGGCATGGCCTTGCGGCAAGGCCTGATTGTGGTGCAGTTTGCGGCTTCGGTAATGCTGATTATCGGAACGCTGACGGTTTACAAACAACTGCGCTACATGCAACAGCAGGAGTTGGGTTTTGACAAAGAACAGACGCTGGTCGTGCAGGCACCCGGTGCAACTGATGCGAGTTTTCCGACGCGTTCGGAAACGTTTAAACAGATGGTACTGCAGCAGAATCTGGCCCAAAGTGCAACGGCTTCGGCCTACGTGCCGGGAATCGAAATTCTGTGGACCGGCAGTTTCCGGCGCAAGGAACAGAACCGGCAAAGCTCCCTGACCATGTTTCTTACGTCCATCGACAACGATTTTCTGGCTAGTTACAAAATTGGGCTGGTGGCCGGACGGAATTTCAACCGCCGTTTCGGGACCGATTCGATGTCGGTCATTTTGAATGAAACGGCCGTGAAGACGTTCGGTTTCAAGTCACCGGAAGATGCGCTGAACAAGGATATTGCGTCGGGCGATAACGCATTGCACATTGTCGGCGTCGTGAAAGATTATCACCAGCAAGGGTTGAAACAGGCCAAAGACCCGATGATTTTTCTGTCGGTTTACCGCCGGCCGGATGAATTACGGAACCTGAGTTACTATTCACTGAAAGTCCGGACGGGCAATTTACCCGCCACGATTGCGGCCGTCGAGCGTCAGTATACGCAGGCATTTCCCGGAAATCCGTTCGAGTATTTCTTTCTGGACGAATTTTTCAACCAGCAGTATAAATCGGATCAGCAATTCGGAACGGTTTTCGGCCTGTTTGCCGGACTCGCCATTTTCATTGCGTCCTTAGGCTTGCTGGGCCTGATTTCGTTCACCGTGGCCCGCCGAACGCGCGAAATCGGTATTCGGAAAGTGCTGGGGGCCAACACTTCGACCATCGTGGTGTTGCTAACCAAAGATTTCATGAAGCTCGTGCTGATTGCCATCGTGCTGGCTGGCCCGGTGGCGGGGTATCTGATGGACGGCTGGCTGTCCGGTTTTGCCTACCGAACGTCGATGGGCGTCGGCATTTTCGTACTGGCGGGTGTGCTGGCAACGCTGATTGCCCTGATAACCATCAGTTTCCAATCGATTAAAGCCGCTTTGATGGACCCGGTGAAGTCATTGCGTTCCGAGTAATGAGGTAAGCGTGATGAGTTAAGAGTTGCTGGCGCATTTCTTTTTAACTCATCACGCTTACCTCATCATTCTTACTTATTAACGCTTAATTCTAACCTAAAATGGGTAATAACTACCTCAAAACCACCTTTCGCCACCTGTGGCGGAACCGGTTATTTACCACTCTCAACATCCTGGGGCTGGCCATTGGCATCAGCGGGTGCTGGGTCATTTACCGGATCGTTAGCTACGAGTTTAGCTTCGATAGTCAGCAGCCCAACCGCGAGCGGATTTACCGGGTGGTGAGTCATTTTAAGTCGGAGGATAACGAAGGGAAAAATGCCGGTGTGCCGATGCCGATGGCCGACGCGATCGACGAGCAGGTGCCGGGTCTGGAAAAAGTGGTACCGGTTTGGGACGACTGGAAAGAAAGTGTTCGGATACCGGGGGCCAAAGCCGGTTCGGACCGGTTTCTGGAACCGAAAAACCTCATTGTGACCAATAACCAGTATTTCGAAATGGTGCCGCACCGCTGGCTGGCTGGCAGTAGTGCTACGGCGCTGGATGCGCCCAACCAGGTGGTGTTGACCCAAAGCCGGGCCGAGAAATACTTCCCGGGCCTTCCGATGGCGAAGGTGCTGGGCCGGACGATGATCTACGACGATACGATAACCGTGCGGGTTTCCGGCGTGGTGGCCGACCTCGATTTTCCGAGCAGCTTTGATGCCAAAGAGTTTTTTCCAACCAAAGGAGCCCAAAACAGGAACCCGAACTGGGGCGGGGTAAGCTCCAATAACAAACTCTATATCGCCCTGGTACCGAACGCGTCCGCTCCGAACGTATTGAAGCAAATCAATGCGATTTCGGCTCTCAACGGCGCGGAGAATATGAAAAAATACCATTTCAAACGCTGGCATGAACTCCTGCCATTGGCTCAGGTGCATTTTTCGACCGAATACGGCGAAAACATGCGCAAGGCCAATCGCAACGTGCTCTACGGCTTGATGGGCATTGCGGCTTTTCTGCTGGTACTGGCGTGTATCAACTACATCAACCTCACGACGGCCCAGATGCCGCAGCGGGCCAAAGAGGTCGGTATCCGCAAAACGCTGGGCAGCTCACGCTGGCATCTGATCCGGCAGTTCCTGGGTGAAACGCTGGTGATCACCGCGTTAGCGATTGTGCTGTCGTATTGGGCGCTGGCGGCTTTTCAGGAATTAATACCGGAAGGCATGGACCGCTATACCGACTACTGGAAAATCGCCGTTTTTCTGCTGCTGCTTCTGCTGGGGGTTACGGTATTTTCGGGCTTGTATCCCGGCTGGCTGGTTACCCGCGTGCAGGTCGTGAGCATGATGCGCGGACAGGTGACCACGCAGGTTGGAAAAGGTGGCTTGACGATGCGGAAAAGTCTGATTGTCTTCCAGTTCGTGGTCGCCCAGTTGTTCATTGTCGGAACCATGCTGGTGGGGCGGCAACTGCATTATCTGCTCAATAAAGATCTCGGATTTAATCGGGAAGCGGTTTTGCTGGTCGAAACACCCTGGAAATTGCAAAACAAGCCGGCTTATAAAAACCGGAAGTTTACCATGCAGCAGGAACTGGCCAAACAACCCGGTATTGCCGGCGTGGCGTTGGGCAATGCGCCCATGAACAGCTCGTTCAACAGCAACAGCTTTCAATACAAGAATAAAAAAGGGCAGGTTGCCGAAAAACAGATGTTTCTCAAGTTTGTCGATACCACCCTGCTTTCCCTGTATAAAATACCGTTGCTGGCTGGTCGGAATTTGGCTCCGTCCGATACGGCCCGGGAATACGTGATCAACGAAACCGCCCTGCACGAATTCGGCATTCCGTCACCCCAGGAAGCGATCGGGAAATACATTCAGCAACTGGATGGCACCGCCATTCCGATTGTCGGGGTGGTGCGGGATTTTCACATCGGATCGTTTTATCAAAAAATTGAACCGGTTGTATTGATGAGTGAAAAGCAGAGTCTGCATACCTTCAATATAAAACTGGGTTCGCCCGATCCGGAACAATGGCAGGCGTCCATCCGGAAAATTGGGCAGGTCTGGAAACAGTTTTATCCGACTGAACCGTTCGAATACAAATTTTACGACAGCACGCTGGAAGAAATCTACGCCAGCGAGCGGAACATGGCCCGCATTATCAACCTGGCAACGGCGGTGGCCGTCGTCATCAGTTGCCTGGGCCTGTTCGGCTTGTCTACCCTGATTGCTTTCCAGCGGATTAAAGAGGTGGGCGTTCGGAAGGTTCTGGGCGCTACCGTCGTCAGTCTGGTGGGGCTGCTCACGCGGGACTTCCTGAAACTCGTGCTGGTGGCCATCCTGATTGCGTCGCCGATCGCGTATTATTTTACCGACAAGTGGTTGCAGGGCTTTGCCTACAAAGTGGGTATCGAATGGTGGATTTTTGGTGCCGGAGCGGTGATGGCTATCGCGATTGCCTTCCTAACGGTCAGTTTTCAGAGCATCAAAGCCGCTTTGACAAATCCGGTAAAAAGCCTTCGAAGTGAATAACTGAAATCCCAATCTCCTATAACTATGGCAGCACATATCGCTATTCCCATTCCCATGATGCCCGGCAAACAGGACATCGAAATCGAAGTCACCATCAACGGCAAGCGGCAAGAATTGCACTACCGCGTGGAGCTGTTTTACTGGGAAGACTGCAACATTCCGACCATCGACCGCGTGGATTGCATCCGGCAGATGCTGGCGGGTTATGATCAGGACTGGACGCTCTACTACATCGGTTCCCCCACCGACCAGTTTGTGCCCATCACGTTTGTCAAACGGGAGGATCTGGTGAAACAAAGGAAGCTGCTGGTCGAGTCTTGAGCGTTGTATCGCGGAGTTGAGCGGAGAAAAGGGAGTTAAGCAGAGATTTTTCACCTCCCCTTAACTCCCTTTTTCTCCGCTCAACTCCGCGAAATAACTCTTCTGAGAAGCTTTTACAATTCGTTTACAATGTTTTACCGGCGTTAATTGGCCGCTTTTGGAATGGGCCATACATTTGGTTCATCACTTAACGAAAAGCCGCCATGACAAAAAAATGGATTGTACTCGTCTTGTTTTTTGGTACGGTTTCCCAACCGTCCGTATTTAGTAGTTCCGTGCGGTTGATGGAAAACCGGACCACCGATTCTCACGAAAGCAAAAAGGCAACCGATGAGAAAAAAACGAAAGAATTTTCCGATAATCCTCTGCTTCTGGATGGTATTACGCTGGATTATTCCTTCTTCTCGCTCAGTAGCCGGGGCAAACTGACCGTGGTTGCCGGCGATCCCTATTCGCCCGATGCCGTCAAAATACCATTCAGGGTTTATCTGAGCCGGGACGGAAAACAACTGACCATGGGAAAAGCCAATATTCGTTGCCAGGCGTCCGAAATTGACCTGGCCGACGTACTGGCCTACGCGCACGTTGGTGACGATCTGGTGATTGAGCCGATCCGAAAAGAAGATGCGGTGGCCAAGCGCATCATCCCCCTGAAGCTTTTCTGGTTTCTTAAACTCCCGTTCAAAAAAGGAGACGGATGTTGACCGGTAGAGCATGGGGCCGTTTTTTTAAAAAATGAGTCGTTGTATTATACCGGCAAATTGACGTATTTTAATCACGATGACCCCATCAAAACGGCGGGAAGCGGATTGGAATCGAACCAGAAATGGCAGCCGTTCTGTGTGCCTATTTCGTTGCGCCTGTTAGATCGACTCATTTGTGAAAGACGAATTGCAGACGCTTCCGGCGGACGTTGTGCGGAAAGAATAAATCGAAAAGCAGTATGGGAAAAGTAGCCCGAATCATCACAACCAGTTTCGTTTTGTTAACGGGGCTGCTGTTTGTGCAGTTTGTTCGTTCGACCCCGAACCCGACGCAGGCTGAAAAAAGCCGTTTTGCCGAAAAAGTAAATCTGGCTCTTCGCCGAACCGCGCATCATCTCCTGGTGGCCGCGGGTGATTCGACGTCCCGGATTTCGCCCGTTCAACAGACCGATGCCAACACGTTTCTGATCCGCCTGGATCACCCGTTCAATTATGGTAAATTACCTGACCTGTTGCAGTCATCCTTGCAAATCCACGGTATTCAGGAGAGCTATGACGTGGCCGTATTGACGTGTTCGGATGGAAAAATACAACTGGGCTACACGGTTCTGGATGTAAACAAAAAGCAGACGGTACCTTGCAGCGGTCGTCAACAGGCCAGCGGGTGTTACAACCTGCAAGTCCGGTTTGCCGCGCCCGAGCCTGCGCCACAAACCGCTTCTGCCTGGTGGATGCTGGCCGTTGGCAGTATGTTGACGGCCCTGGTTTTCACGGTATGGCGTCGATCGACCACCCCGAAAGAAGGATTGGCTTCGGCACCGATGGCAGAAACAAGCCGGGCTATTCAGTTTGGAAATTCCAGCCTTGATCCCACAAATCTAACCTTGCTTTCCGGGCAGCAGGCGCACCAGCTGACGTACCGGGAAGCCAAACTACTCCGCCTTTTTGCCGGAAATCTGAATCAACTGCTTGAACGGGATTTTATCCTCAAATCGGTCTGGGAAGACGAAGGAATCATCGTCGGGCGCAGCGTGGACGTGTTTGTGTCGCGGCTGCGGAAACTGCTTCAGGACGACGCGACGCTCAAGATTGTGGCCGTGCACGGCGTAGGCTATCGGCTGGAATCCCGTACCCCCGGACTTTAGTCCGCGAACTAGTCACCGTGTAGTAGCACCAAAATAGTCAGCACGGACTAAAGTCCGCGGGTACGTTTATGCTTCAGAATTACCTCAAGATCACCTTCCGAATGCTGTGGCAAAACCGCCTGTATTCGGCCATTAACGTCGTTGGGCTGGCCGTCGGAATCACCTGCGTGCTGCTGGCTATTCTGTACATAAAAGATGAACGGAGCTTCGACCGGTTTCACGGGAACGCGCCGAATCTGTACCGGATCACCACGACGATGGTCCGGACCAAAGGCGGACAGGCCGAAACCACCGGCGGCACGGGGCAGGTACAGGGTCCGGTTTTCAAAGCGCAGGTTCCGGAAGTACAGAATTATGTGCGCATTATGGGCGGTGATATTTTTGGCAACCTCATTGCTGCCGAAAAATCGTTCAACCTCCAGCTTTTATACGTCGATTCGACCTTCTTCAAGGTCTTTACGTTCAAGTTTTTGAGCGGTAATCCCGAAACGGCTTTGCAAGGTGCTAATACCGTTGTGATTACGGAACGAACAGCCCGGAAATTTTTCAACAGCATCGATGTAGTCGGGAAAACGCTGCTGGAAGATGGACCATCGGGCAACCAAATGGGCGCTTCGATCATCACCGGCGTGGTGCAGGACCCGCCCCGCACATCGTCTCTTCAGTTTGACGTGCTGTTTCCGTTCAAATTCATGCAGGTGTCGTTCGATGATACCAGCTGGCTGAATGCGTATTTAGGTACGTTCGTAGTCTTGCATCCCAAAGCAGATCCGAATGCCGTTGTCCGAAAATTCGATAAAATCCATACACTTTTCGCCCGTCAGCAGCGGGCCGAAAACCGGAAAAATTACGGATTTGATCCGGCCATCCGCTACGGACTACAGCGCATGACCGACATTCATCTGGCACCTTTGTACGAAAGTGGCAGCAACCGGGAAGGGGGCGTTATCAACGGTAGCAAGCCGGTTTTTTCGTATCTGTTTCTGGGCATTTCGGCTTTCATCCTGCTGATGGCGTCCATCAATTTTGTCAACATCAGCATCGCCAATTCACTGAAACGAGCCAAAGAAGTCGGTATTCGGAAAATAACCGGTAGCCGCCCGAGCCAGATTATCTTTCAGTTTCTGGGGGAGTCGGCCCTGCTGTGTCTGCTGGCGTTCGGGCTCGCCTTGATCCTGCTGTTCGTGACGTTGCCGGTTTTCAATCAGTTAAGTGGAAAGGGAATTATGTATGGAGAAATCATGGATAAAAACCTGCTAACCCCTTGCCTTATTTTGTTGATAGTCAATATCTTAATGACCGGCTTTTACCCGGCCCTGGTGTTATCGAAATTTAAGCCTACCCACGTATTGTATAACCGGCAGAAGCTTTCGGGGCGGAATTGGCTGGGGCGGAGTTTGGTGGTCGTGCAGTTTTCGTTGTCTGTTTTTCTGGTTGTTTGCACCCTCGTTTTCTATCACCAGATGCGTTATGTCCGGACCAAAGATCTAGGTTACAGTCCCGATCAGGTGATTTATACAACCATTCCCGGTGCCCGGGATTTCAAAGCTATTCAGGCCATTTTGCGAAATGAACTGGCCAACCAACCCGGGATTCAGCACGTATCGTTTGGTAGCGAACTGGGAGGAAGATTCGAAACCCGCGTGGCCGACCGAATGATTCACAGCGTGTATCGATACATCGATGAATTCTATCTTCCGGCATTGTCTATCCCACTGAAAGCCGGACGGAATCTGTCACTAAGTTTCTTGTCTGACAAAACGAATGCCGTGATCGTCAATGAAGCCTTCATAAAAGCCGCCGGTTTATCCAAACCCATTGGCAAAACCATTCGATTGAGCAATGACGCTGGCGGGAAAACATTGAGTATCGTCGGCGTAGTACAGAATTTTCATTTTGGCTCGTTGAAAGAGCGGATTCAACCACTGGCGATGTTCATGAAGGAGGATCAGTCGGGCGGTATCTGGGTAAAAATCGACAAAAACCGGCAGCAGGGCTTGGCCGCCTTTGAAGAAGTGTATAAAAAAACGCTGCCGATGGTGGAGTACCACTACCGTTTTCTGGACGAAATCAACGCCAAAGACTATCAACTGGAACAGCAATGGCAGCGGATTGTAGGCTATGCGGCCACGCTGGCCATTCTGATTTGTACGCTGGGCTTGTTCGGACTGGCGCACCTATCGGCTCAGCAACGGACCAAAGAAATCGGGATTAGGAAAGTATTGGGCGCCACCGTGGCGAGTATCGTAGTCTTGTTGTCGAAGGATTTTATCCGGTTGGTGCTCATCGCTATTCTCATTGCGTCGCCGGTGGCCGCAGGGGTTATGAACCGGTGGTTGCAGGCGTTTGCCTACCGCATCGATCTGGCGTGGTGGGTGTTTGCGCTGGCGGGCGGACTGGCGATTGTAATTGCGCTGGCGACGCTGTCGGTACAGGCCATCAAAGCCGCTTTGATGGACCCGGTGGTGAGTTTGCGGAGGGAATAGCGGGGCGCTGTGCGGATCAGGATTTGCCATCCGCGGCAGCATGAACCCAGCGGGGCCGCCCGGCCTTGGCAACTCCTAACCAGCGGACCGCACCATTCAGCAAAGCAAACAACCTCCCCTGTAAAATACATTCCGTTCTAAACGGTTGCTTCTTACTTTGCCCGAACGATCATGCCGTTCATTTCGGGTTTTTCCGGTTGCGCTTGATTGTACTGGTAGAGCGATTCGTAACTCCCATTCTGTCTAACTCATGCGCAAGACCCCAACCGGCCCGGTCAACAAGCCGTCTAAACCCAAAAAATCCTTCCTGCGGGAATGGCTCGATTCCATTTTGTTTGCGGTGATTGCCGCGACACTGATTCGGTTTCTGACCTTTGAAGCGTACGCCATTCCGACCCCGTCGATGGAAAACAGCCTGCTGGTCGGCGATTTTTTGTTTGTCAGCAAACTGCATTATGGTTCACGGACCCCGCAAACGCCCTTGCAGGTTCCACTCACCCACCAGAAAATCTGGGGAACCAACCTCCCATCGTATAGCGACCTGATCCAGCTACCCTCCTACCGGTTGCCCGGTTTTACGCACGTAAAAAACGGCGACGTGGTGGTTTTTAACTTTCCGCCCCCCAAAGCCGGTGAGCCCGATTATCCGATGGATCTGAGAACCAACCTTATCAAGCGCTGCATCGGTATTCCGGGCGATAAACTTGAGATTCGGCAGGCGCAGGTGTTCGTCAACGGCAAGGCATTTCCCACACCGGTTCGGGCCGAAACCAGCTATTTCATGAAAACGACCGAGGTGCTGAATGAACGGTTTTTCCGGAAATACAACATCATCAACGACTACAAATCGGCGGAAGGGCCGTTCATCAACTGGCAACCCATCGAGGAATATTCTGAAAGCAAGAAAGCAGCGGAGTTGGTCGGTTATAGCATCACCACCACGCCGGATGTGATTGCAAAACTGAAAGAACTCGACTGGGTGAACCGTATTGAACCGCTGATTGACCCCGCCGGAGCGGTCGCACCGGGCATTTACGGTAGTTCGGCCTATGCGTGGAACCGGGACAACTTCGGTCCGCTCATGATCCCTAAAAAGGGACAAACTGTACCCATCAATCCACAGACCATTGCGGTTTATGGCCCCCTGATCAACCGTCATGAAGGCAATGCGAAGGTTGAAATGACGGCGACCAGCCTCAAAATCGACGGCCAGCCCATTACTTCGTATACCTTTAAGCAAGATTACTATTTCATGATGGGTGATAACCGCCACAACTCGGACGACTCCCGGTATTGGGGATTTGTACCGGAAAACCACATTGTGGGCAAGGCGGTTTTCGTCTGGATGTCGATCGATCCCGACCCGGCAACGGTCTGGACTAAAATCCGCTGGAACCGCCTGTTCCGATTGATCGAGTAACGGATTGGCCGGTTACTCGTTATCATTTATAGTTGATCGAATAAACCATGCTTTACTACACCCAGGTTGTCTTTGTAAAACAAGGACAGGAAGATGCCTTCCATGCGTTCGAAGACCAAGTTCTGCCTTTGCTTCAACAGTACAGGGGCGAATTGATCTACCGGGTACGGCCCGCCGAATCGTCCGTTATTACAACGACGATGGGGCTCCCGTACGAAATCCATCTGGTCACTTTTCCGACGAGGGCCGATTTCGAAGCCTATCGCGACGACCCGCAACGCAGGCAGTATATGGGCCTGAAAGATCAATCCATTGAGCGGGTTATTTTGATTGAGGGAACGGCGCTGTAAGTGCCTGGTTAGCTAACCAGGTGACATTTTTCAGTTTTACAGGCGACATTGCTCAAGTTCTTTTCCTTTCCAGCCAACTACCTTTGTAATCGCTGATTACATATAACCAAACCGTACCATTGTACATCATGAAAACCGAAAAAGTAGTATTGAGCATTTTGTTGGCCGCCACCACCGGTGTTGCCCTGGGACTGTTGTTTGCGCCCGACAAAGGCGTGCGAGTCAGAAGGAAGATCAAGGAAAAAGGAGAAGATTATCTGGAAGGGCTGAAGGACGACTATTCCCATTCCGTCAAAAGTTTCAAGAAAAAAGTTGATGCCGTTTATGACGATATAACCGCAAAAATGAAGGGCTTTGCGGAAGAATCAAAAGAAGCCAAAAGCTAATCATGCCGTTCACCAGCAAAGAAGCGGCTCCGCTCAGGTTGACTTCTGCGTATTTTTTGGTAAAGTTGCCGGATAAAGCATTTGCGGTATCCGCTACGAACTGAAAACTACATGGAAACCACCATTGACCTGAGACTTGCGGTATTGATCGACGCCGATAATGTGCCGTATTCCAACGTCCGGGGTATGTTGGAAGAGATTGCGAAATACGGAACGCCCACGTTCAAGCGGATTTATGCCGACTGGACCAAGCCAACTGTGGCCGGCTGGAAAACCGTATTGCTGGAAAATGCCATCACGCCTATCCAGCAGTACAGTTACACGACCGGCAAAAACGCGACGGACTCCGCCATGATCATCGACGCGATGGACATTCTGTATACCGGGCGGGTCGACGGTTTCTGCATTGTTTCCAGCGACAGTGACTTTACAAGGCTGGCCACCCGCCTGCGCGAAGCCGGAATGAAAGTGTTTGGAATTGGTGAAAAGAAAACGCCAACCCCTTTTATATCAGCCTGTAACAAGTTCATTTACCTGGAAATTCTGAAGAAAAACGAGGTCGTCCCCGTGCTCGTGTCGTCCGTATCCAAAACCCGGTCGAGGAGAAAAACGCCGGCAAAACCGGTCGAAATTCCGGCAAAACCGGTCAAGGAACCGGACGTTATCGCAGCAGCCCCCGAACCGGAAGCCATCGGTAAAGTCAATAAAGAAGTGATCAAGATGATTGCCGACAGCATCAATGATCTGGCCGACGAGTCGGGCTGGGCGTTTTTGGGTGAGCTGGGCAACTTGTTACCGAAAAAACAGGCGGACTTCGATCCGCGGAATTACGGTTTTAAAAAGCTGGTCCCGCTGTTGAAAAGCATCGATCTGTTTGAAATCGACGAGCGGGAAACGGGCAAAGGCAATTTTAAGCTCGTCTACGTGCGGGTAAAATGAGGATGTATAGCCATCGGGGCGCCATTGGCGCCCCGATGCAGTTAATGACCTCCGCCATACGACGGCTTATCGAGTTGCGGTTTGCCATCCCGGTTGCGGTTCGGATGGGTTTCCCGAAGGTTGCTGGCGGGTTCCTCACCCTCACCTTCCACGTACTTGTCTTCGATGTCGGTCGGCTGGATGTTCAGCACCTCATCGTCGGGCGATTCGCTGGCGACTCCGCTGGCACTTTTTCCTTTATCCGACCGATCCCCCATACCCGCCGGACTTATTGCTTGTATGGCGGCTAGTTCCTCTTTGCTCTTCTCTGCCATGATTTTGCTCTTTTCAGGTGAAAAACGAATTTGATTTATTCCCTGGATAACCAATCCGAGCGGTTACTGTTTGCCTTTTTGGCTATATTTTAGGATTTCCAGGCCGCGTTTTCCCTGATCAAATTGGCAAAAGAGGACCAGGCCGTTGGCCGGACCGACGGTTCAGTTAGAAGTACATACCTCTCACTATCAGTACTTTAATTCAGTGGTTATAAATTCGAGGATCTGGTCGCCTGTATTTTGCAAATCATGAATGGCGCTCCCCTGCTGGACGATATTCTGAAAGGACGTCTGGTTTTTCTGAAACGTAAAACTCACCTGGCTGCCATCGGCCTGATTGGAAACACCCTGCCCATCCTGAAGCACCGTCCAGAAATAATCGTAATTGTGGCGGTGATAGTGGATGCGTTCACCCGGCTGGAGCGTGATGTGCCAGACTTTTACCTTCGCATTTTCAAAGAGCAACGTGTGCCCAACGTGGTCATTCTCGCTGTTTTGCTGCAGTTCTTCCCGCAACGCTTCCGCTGATGGACTGGGGTAAGCTGACATGGGTTTCATGGTTTAGGATTTTTTCGTTTGAATATAACGATAATCCGCACCGACTTACTTCCCTTTCTTATAGAAATTATAGACGATTGAAACCTGAAAAGTCCGGTTGCGGTATTCGACGATAGGGCTGTTGGAGATGTTGTTCAGGCCGTAGATGTAGCGCAGGTTCAAACTAAACTTTTCGGCCATATCCAGAAAATCATAGTGAACGCCAACGGCAATACCGGTATCGTTACGTTTTCCCGGGCCGTTGGTGCTGGGCGTATTGAGGGCATAACTAAATTCGGGGCCCGCCTGAAGCACCACCCCTTCCGTGGGCACCCAGCCCAGCATAAGCGGCACACTCAGGTAATTATAATTGTTTCGGATCACCTGCGGATTGGCCCCCAGCCGTTTGAACGAGCCGCCTTTGAGCGAAAATAACAATTCAGGCTGCGCGACGAACCGCTTATACCGCAACCGGTAAATACCGCCCAGGTGAAAGGAAGTTTTTAAACGGGAAATATAAGGGGTGACGCCCTCCTGAACGGTTTTTGACGAATTGGCTCCGAATTTGAGACCGAACACACCCTGAATCTGAGCAAAGGAAGAAAAGGAAGCGAATACAAACGCCACTAGTATAAGTAGTCTGACTTTCAACATACAGTTTTTGGGAAATAAACCAATCAGCTCACCATCGTGGTCGTGAACCGGCAGACAAATAACGGGAGAAATTCAGTTATCTTACGGCTGTAGCCCGAAGTTTCGGGGCATTTTCACAAAAATTAAGAGAATAGACCAGAGAGGGAAGGCCACAGCGCACCGGGAACCGCACCGAAACCAGCGATTCAACTCTTTCCTTTCTACGCTCACCGCTCGGGTCCAGCTTAACCTAATTGAGTCGCGGATCGACCGGATAATGCGAAAGTACGCGGTATTGCCCGCCCATCTGCCGCAAGATTCCCCGCCAGAACTGGTCGGATGGCGTGTCGAAAATGAAGCTGGAATCGGCCTGCGTAACAATCCAGGCGTTCTGCGCCATTTCGTCGGCCAGTTGGCCGCCCGACCAGCCGGAATAGCCGACAAAAAAACGAACATCGGTTTCTTTCACCGCACCGGCGTTGATGAGTTTCCGCAAATGATCGAAATTACCACTCCAGTAGAGTCCATTCGGCAATTCGATGGATTCCTCCAGGGCATGGCCCAGGCGGTGAATATAATGCAGGGTGTTTTGCTGAACCGGCCCGCCGACGTAGAGGGAGTAATCGTGATACATTTCGTCGGTCAATACGTCGTTTAGTTTCACCTGAGCAATCTGGTTCAGCACCAGCCCAAAGGTTCCTTCCTCACTATGATCGCACACCAGCACGACACTTCGTTCAAAATTCGGATCGCCCAGAAACGGTTCAGCGATCAGCAGACATCCATTCGTAATCGGTTGTGCGCTCATATCGGTTGTATTCAGGTTGAGAGACTAACGAACTCTTAAACTATATACGAACGAAGAATCAACTTCGGTATACGGTTTCCTATTTTACGTAACACAATCTTAATACCAAAAAACCGGATTTGCCGGGAAGCGTTCCGAAATCTGATTTTTAGGTCCTGCCGCGCATTCTATTCGTAAATCTGTGTAATTTGTGATCAAACCTACACGAATGCGCGGCAAATCTCTTTTACGCAATCCAATCTTCTTTGTTCTTTTCGGCTCACTGGCTGCGTTTTGCACCTATGCCTGCATGTATGCCTTTCGGAAAGGGATTACAGCCGTGATTTTCGAAGGCATGAGTTATGCCGGAATCAGTTACAAAATCTGGCTCATCACGGCGCAGGTATTCGGGTACGCGGTTTCCAAGCGGATCGGCGTAAAGGTGGTGTCGGAAATGAAACCGGCCCAGCGGGCCCTGTACGTTCTGCTTTTCATCGGTTTGTCCGAGGTGGCCTTACTGGGTTTTGCCCTCACGCCCGCTCCTTACAACATTATCTTTCTGTTTCTGAACGGCCTCCCGCTGGGCATGGTCTACGGCATTATGCTGGGGTTTCTGGAGGGTCGGCGGCAAACCGATGCGCTCGTTGCGGGCCTGACCGCGTCGTTCATTTTTGCGTCGGGGTTCGTCAAAACCGTCGCCCTCACCATCCGGAGCGCCTGGGGCATTTCGGAGTTCTGGCTCCCGTTCGTTACCGGGCTGCTGTTTGTCGTTCCGTTGCTGGTATCGGTCTGGATGATGACGCTGCTGCCCCCGCCTTCGCCCGAAGATCAGGCGCTGCGCACCGAACGCCGACCCATGAACCAGGCCGAACGGCGGCATTTTTTACAGACCTTTTCGGTCGGTCTCACCACGCTGATCGTCTCCTACGTACTGCTGTCGGCCTTCCGGGATTTCCGCGACAATTTTGCCCCCGAAATTCTCTCTGCCGTCGGCATCAGCAATCCGTCGATATTTGCCAAAACGGAAACCACCGTCGCCCTCGGCATTCTGGTCGTTATGGGCGCTTTGCAGTTGGTGAAAGACAACTTTGTAGCTTTCCGGCTCATCAACATGGTCATGCTGCTGTCGGCTGTTTTGATTGGAATCAGTACCTGGCTTTTTCAGCAGGGCATCCTGTCGCCGGGAACGTGGTTTACGCTGGTGGGGTTGGGGTTATACGGAGCGTATGTGCCCTGCAACGGGCTGTATTTCGAGCGGCTGGTGGCTTCGTTTCGTTACGTCAGCACGGTCGGCTTTATCGTGACGCTGGCGGATTATTACGGCTACATGGGCAGTGTAGCGGTGGTATTGTATAAAAACTTCGGTCAGCCCAACATCAGTTTTCTCGATTTCTTCATCTATTCGGCGTATATCATCTCCATCGTCTACGGGATTCTGGTTGTGGTTTCCTTTAGCTACTTTCAGCGGAAATACAAGGGTGTTATTTCGCAGAGATTAGCGGAGAAAATCAGAGTTTAGCAGAGTTAAAAAGAAAAGGGGAGTTAAACAGAAATTTCTCCGCTTAACTCCCCTTTTTCTCCGCTCAACTCCGCGAAACAACTCTTTTTACTCTACCACACTCAACTTCACCGTATTCGTTTTCAGGTTTTCCATCAGCGGCATACTGAGCGTATTGATGAAGATATCCCCCGACTCGAGCACACCCCGTTTCACCAGCAGGTCCTTGATTTCAGAAACCGTCTGATCCACCGTGTTCTCCGGATTGGGCTCATACGGCATCACCTGAACACCCCAGTACAAGGCCAGTGCGTTCATCATCGTTTTGTTGGCCGTAAAAACGTACAAACCGGCTTTCGGGCGGTGGTGCGATAACCGGAAGGCGGTGTAGCCTGAGGTTGTAATTCCGATGATTGCTTTCGCTTTGGTGTCACGCGCCAACCGGCACGCACTCATCACGACGTTGTCGTTCAGCACATTTTTACCCGGCTGTTCGTTAACGTAAGCGTGATAGCGGTAGTAAATTTTATCGCTCAGCTCTTCAACTTTCAGGATGGTATTCGTCATATTTTCGACGGCCAGAATCGGGTATTTTCCCGATGCGGTTTCGGCACTCAGCATCACGGCATCGGCACCGTCCAACACGGAGTTGGCAATGTCGTTGACTTCAGCGCGCGTCGGGCGGGGTGCATCGATCATACTTTCGAGCATCTGGGTGGCCACAATAACCGGTTTGGCGGCTTTGTTCGACTTCTCAACGATCATTTTCTGAATCATCGGAACGTCTTCGGCGGGCAGTTCAACGCCCAGGTCACCACGGGCTACCATGACGCCGTCGGTGGCGGCAATAATTTCGTCGATGTTCAGAATCGCTTCCGGTTTTTCGAGTTTGGCGATTACGCGGCATACTTTGCCCCGCGCCCGGATGTATTCTTTTATTTCCAGAATCTCGGATGCCTGCCGCACAAACGACAGCGCAATCCAGTCGACTTCGTGTTCCAGACCAAAATCCAGATCTTCGAAATCTTTTTCGGTTACCGAAGGCATCGAAACCTTCGTATTCGGCAGGTTTACCCCTTTTTTCGATTTCAACGGACCGCCATACACCACTTCCGTAATTACGTCGGTGCCATCCGTTCCGATTACTTTTACCTCCAGTTTGCCATCATCCAGCAGGATGCGCTCGCCGTTCCGAACGTCGCGAAACATGCCTTTGTAGGGCGTACTGACGCGTTCAGCGGTTCCAATGATATCATCGTTGGTAAATACCAGCTTATTACCTGGAAAAATCATGACCCCATTTTCATCCTCGACTTTACCAATGCGGATCTTGGGACCTTGCAAATCCTGCAGGATGGCGAGGTTCAGACCATATTCAGCGTTGATTTCCCGGATGCTTTTGATGCGGGCTAAATGATCTTCGTGTGAGCCGTGAGAAAAATTCAGCCGGAAAACATTTACACCGGCGCGGGCCAAAGCCAGCAGTTTCTCTTTGGTGTCGGACGCCGGACCGACCGTGGCAACAATCTTGGTTTTTTTCAATGACATAGAATTTGACAGAAGTCAGTAGACCAAACAGGTGCAAAATAAGCAACCCTTTCCGACAATCCAGCAAATTTTGTGTAAAGGTTGTGTAATGACTGCGAAAAAATAACTTTTCCGCCGATCACTGCGGTTTCTAAAATGAATAAACCGCTGCCGTTTCAGCTCTTTTCATGCATCAGTTGCAGATAAACGCCGTTGGTCCAGCCAAAACCGTCCTGATTGGGATAAGCGCCCCCACCCGTAGTAATGGTGTCGTCCACGACGTTGTATTTCTCCATCATTTTGCCCGTTGCCCGAAAAACCCGGTCGTTCAGAGCCAGCCAGCGGTCACGGCCCCCGGCGGCTGTTTCCGTAAAACCGTAGTTCATAAGTCCTTTATAAACAATCCATTGCAACGGTGCCCATCCATTGGGCGAATCCCACTGCTGTTCGGAACGAATGAGGGTCGTCACCCAGCCGCCGGGTTGCAAAAAATCCGCCCGCAACCGGTCATGGACGCATTGGGCCTGCCGGGGTGTGGCGAGTCCAAAAAACAGCGGAAACGCAGCCGCCAGCGTCTGGGACGTTGTCTGCCGGTGCGTTACCAGATCGTAATCAAAATAAAATTCCCGGTTTTCATCCCAGAACGTCTGTTCAATGGCCTTTTTCCGGGATTCGGCCCACTGCTCAAAACGCTGCGACTCAGGCAAGTTACCATTCTGCTTGTAGGCGTCCCGCAACGTCGTTTCGAGTGAATACAGCACACAATTCAGATCAACCGGTAGAATAGTCGCCGTGCTGGTGGTCTCCATCGATTGTCCGTCGCTAAACCACCGGCTGCTGAAATCCCAGCCCGATTCGCAAGCCGCCCGCAGGTGTTCGTAGAGGGTTTTTGATTCAATCCCGACGGCGTTGGCCGCTTCGGTCAGCTCCACCTCTTTAACGTAGGCTTCGGGCCGGGGGCGTGGCGTTGGATCAAAATATCGGTTGAGCACCAAACCGCCTTCCAGATGCACCAGATGCTCCACCAGTTCGGCGGTATCGTCCCGGCCTTTCATCCAGAAGGTATATTCCTGTTGCAGTTGGGGCAAATACCGCGTCAGAACGTCAGGACCGTCGAGTTCGGCCAGCAACTGCACCATCAACGCAAAAACCGGTGGCTGTGAGCGGGTGAGAAAATAGGTGCGGTTTCCGTTGGGCACAAAACCGTACGTGTCAATCAGATACGCAAAGTTGTTAACCATATTCCGAATCAGATTGATCCGGCCCGACTGTTTTAACCCCAGTAACGTAAAATAGCTGTCCCAATAAAAAATCTCCCGGAAACGACCGCCCGGCACCACATACGGATAGGGCAGCGGCAGGCGCGAACTGCCTTCGACCGGCAAATCCGGAGCCCGCGTGAGCACATCCCAAAGCGCTTCAATGTGATCGGTGGTGGTCATCGTTGCGTCGCTGGTGAACGCCGAGGTGGGCGTATCGGGCAGCGTAAAATGCTGGTTGACAAACGCTTTCAGGTAGAAATCCGGTTTGTTTTTTTGCGCTTCATACAACGCCAGAATGGCTTCAGGTGCCATCAGCGGCACACAATCGACAAACGTTTTCGAATCCGGAAAATCCCGGCTCAATTGGACATCGAGAAAAAAATCGCCGAATAATTCATCCGGGGCCTTCGGGTATGGTTGTGGGGTCATTTTCGTTTTTTTTGATAGAGACGCGATTAATCGCGTCTGTACGATTCCAATAGCGTTTGTACGATTCAAAATCGCGTCTGTACGATTCAATTACCGCAGGAGGGCTAAAATAAGCGGTTTCCTAAACATCTCGCTCGCGAAGAGGTTAGAATTATAATACCTACAGAGATTTAAACGGAAATTTTGACGCGGGAAATATGGCGACTAACAAAGCAGTCTTAGACGACAAACTCCACTGGTACAAAGATGCCATCATCTACGAATTACATATAAAAGCCTTTCGCGACAGCAGTGGCGACGGCATCGGCGATTTTCAGGGACTCCTCGAAAAGCTGGATTATTTGCAGGACCTGGGCGTTACGGCCATTTGGGTGCTGCCCTTTTACCCGTCTCCGCTGCGCGACGATGGCTATGATATTGCCGATTATTACAGCATCAATCCGTCTTACGGCAACGTCGAGCAGTTCCAGCAATTTCTGCAGGAAGCGCACAACCGGAATCTGAAAGTGATTACCGAACTGGTCATCAACCACACCTCCGATCAGCATCCCTGGTTTCAGCGCGCCCGAAAAGCCCCCAAAGGATCGCCGGAGCGCGAATATTACGTCTGGACCGACGACCCCAACCAATACAAGGACGTCCGGATTATTTTCCAGGATTTTGAAGCGTCCAACTGGACCTGGGACCCGGTGGCGCAACAATATTACTGGCACCGGTTTTTCTACCACCAACCCGACCTGAACTACGACAATCCGCTGGTGCAGGAAGAAGTCATCAAGATTCTCGATTAC
Organism: Larkinella knui; assembly: GCF_003858645.1. GTDB lineage: Bacteria > Bacteroidota > Bacteroidia > Cytophagales > Spirosomataceae > Larkinella > Larkinella knui. Next base: position 889,376 of record NZ_RQJP01000002.1, read on the forward strand.
TGGTGTGAGATGGGTGTCGATGGGTTTCGACTCGATGCCGTTCCGTATCTCTTCGAACGTGAGGGCACCAACGGCGAAAATTTGCCGGAAACGCACGATTATTTGAAAAAACTGCGGAAACACGTTGACGAAAAGTATCCGGGAACCATCTTTCTGGCCGAAGCAAACATGTGGCCCGAGGATTCGGCTTCGTATTTCGGCGACGGCGACGAGTGCCACATGAATTACCACTTTCCGGTGATGCCGCGGATGTTCATGGCCGTTCAGATGGAAGACCGGTATCCGATTACCGACATCTTCGACCAGACCCCCGACATCCCCGAAACCTGCCAGTGGGCCATTTTCCTGCGGAACCACGACGAGCTGACGCTTGAAATGGTGACCGACGACGAGCGGGATTACATGTACAAGATGTACGCCAAAAATCCGAAAGCCCGTATCAACCTGGGCATCCGGCACCGGCTGGCTCCGCTCATGGACAACGACCGGCGCAAGATCGAACTCCTCAACAGCTTGCTCTTTTCGCTGGCCGGAACACCGGTATTGTATTACGGCGACGAAATCGGGATGGGCGATAACGTGTACCTCGGCGACCGCGACGGCGTTCGGACCCCGATGCAATGGTCGCCCGACCGGAACGCCGGTTTTTCGGTCACCAATCCGCAAAAACTATATCTGCCGGTTATTCTCGATCCGGCTTACCACTACGAAGCGGTCAATGTGGAAACGCAATGGCAAAATACGTCGTCGCTGCTGTGGTTCACGAAGCGGATGATCAACATGCGGAAACGGCACAAGGCGTTTGGGCGCGGCAATCTGAAGTTTCTGAATGTCGAAAATCCGAAAGTTCTGGCTTTCACCCGCAGCTATGAGGACGAGACGTTGCTGATTGTTGTTAACCTATCCAAATATTCGCAGCCAACCGAAATCGATCTGATCGATTACAAAGGCTACCGGCCCGTGGAGGTGTTCAGCAAAAACCGGTTCCCGGTCATCCAGGAAGATGGCACGTATCCGTTTACACTGGCACCCTATGATTATCAATGGTTTACCCTGCAAAAAGTACACCCGGATATTGATCTGGAAAGCACGCTTCCGCTCCTGACCTTGTCGAAATGGGAAGATCTGACGTCTAGCCGAGCCCGAACCCGGCTCGAAAACGACATTCTGCCCGGCTACGTATCGAAAGCCAACTGGTTCATCGGTAAAGGACGGGTGATCGACAGTTTTGCCATTGCCGATCAGGCCCTCGTCGATCTGGATGATAAAAAAGGCACGCTGCTATTGATTGAGGTGAGCTACGAACAGGGTCTGCCGGAATTGTATCAGATACCGGTCACCTTTGTGAAGGGCGACCGGGCCAGCCAGATCACCACGAGTTGTCCGCAGGCGGTTTTGGCGCAGATGAAGCTCGGCGATGAAGATGGGCTGCTCTGTGATGCTCTATTTACCGGACGCTTGCAACAGTTGCTTTTTGCCAAGCTGGCAGCCAAACAGTCCATTCCAGCCCAGAAAGGAAAGCTGATTTTTACGGCAAAAGACGCCCTGAAAAACTACGGGCCGGAGTCGGGCGAGATCAAATCCCGAATGCATACGGCGGAGCGGGATTATACCGCCATCAATTACGACAACCGCTTTTTCCTGAAAATGTACCGGAAAGTGGACTGGAATCTGAATTCAGATGTGGAAATTACCCGCTTCCTGAACGAAGAAGCCAAATTTGAATCCGTTCCCACGTTCCTCGGCACCATCGAATGGCAGTCTGAAAAAGGCACCGTTGCACTGGGGATGGTGGAAGAGATGATTGAGAACCACGGCAATGGGCACAGCTTTATGCTGGAACGGATCAACAATTACATCGAGCGGATTCTGGCCCGGAACAAAGAAACGCTGGCGGCTATCGGTCGTCAGGGAACCTGGATGGATCCGCTGGGATTTGATGAATTGTCGGACGAGAGCCGGGAGCTGCTGGGCGGATCGGCGTCGGAAGAGGCCCGGTTATTTGGCGTCCGAACCGGCCAGTTGCATCTGGCGCTGGCGAACACAACCAACAAGGATTTTGCCCCCGAAGCCTTCTCGCTGCACTACCAGCGGTCGCTGTTTTCCGGTATGCAGTCGCTGGTGCGGGAAAGTTACCAGAATCTGACCAAAAAAGTGAAGAGTCTTCCCGCAGGCAACCAGCAGGCCGTGGAAGCTATCCTGACGAAAAAGCAAGCGGTATTGACGGCGATGAAGCGGATTTATGCCCATAAAATTGACGCCTTAAAAATCCGCATTCACGGCAATTATCACCTGGGCCAGATTCTGCTGACGGGCAAAGATGTTGCGATTCAGGACTTTGGCGGCAATCCGATCCAGAGTTTCAGCACCCGGCGCATCAAGCGATCACCTTTGCGGGATGTGGCGGCCATGATCCGGTCGTTTTATTACGTCGCGTACGAAGGCTTTCTGTCGACCAACCAGGTTCCCAAAGAAGACGTCGAGAGCCTGCTTCCTTTTGCCGATCTATGGGCCTATCAGATCAGCGAAATCTTCCTGAAAGCCTATTTCGATACGGTACAGGCTAGTGAGTTTTTTCCGAAAAATAAGGCCGATCTTCAGATTTTACTGGAGGTTTATTTGCTGGAAAGAGGCATTTTTGATCTCAATTATGAAGTCGATCATAATCCGGATCGGGTACTGGCTCCCCTTCAGCTTATTAAATCGATTATCGATTAAGCTTCATCCGTATGGTATACAGTTATAGGGTCTAACGGAACCATAAATAACTGTATACCATACCATTAACTACATACCTTTTTAGCGTTCAGATCTTTATTTACCGGATTAGATTTTTTCTAATCTCCTTTTTTTCGAACCATTCCGCGCCAAATGGTCTTATTTAATTACGCAACGTGATTAGTATAAACCATTCGTTATGAAGAACAATAGACTTATCATTGTGTCGTATCGCCTGCCCTTTTCATTCGATTCGGCCAATGGCAGTACAACCGTAAAAGCTTCTTCCGGAGGACTGGTAACGGCCATGAAATCACTGGATTTCAGGGAGTCTGCTGAAAAACCGGTTTGGGTAGGCTGTGCCGATTTTTCCCGGCGAACCTGGGAGAAATACAAGCATTTGCTGAATGATGATTTCGAGTACATCCCGGTTTTTTTAGACCGGAAAATTCAGCAGGATTTTTACAACGGTTTTTCCAATTCCGTACTCTGGCCGCTTTTCCACTACTTTACCACGTATGTCGATTATCAGGAAAAGGATTTTGTGGCCTACCAGAAAGCCAATGAAGCCGTCAGCGAAACCGTTTCACAGCTGCTGAAACCGAAGGATATCGTCTGGGTGCACGATTATCATTTCATGGGATTGCCCAAGCTGATTCGGGAAAAACAGCCGGATGCAACGATTGGTTTTTTCCTGCATATTCCCTTTCCTTCCTACGAAATCATCCGGATCCTGCCCCAAAAATGCAAAGACTATCTGCTAACCGGCTTATTGGGGGCCGATCTGATCGGTTTTCATACCAACGATTACAATATTCACTTTTTACAGTCCGTCCAGATCAATCTGGGCGTCCAGCATAAAATCTGGAAAATCAATTACCACGACCGGCTCATTCAATCGGATTCCTTCCCGGTCGGCATCAACTATTCGCTCTATCACGACGCCTACGACCATCCGGATGTCGTTGAGGAGCGGGCGGCTTTGAAGAGTGCCTACAACGGCAATAAAATTATTTTTTCCGTCGACCGGCTCGACTATACCAAAGGAGTCATGCAGCGGCTCGACGCGCTGGAAGCATTTTTCCGGAAATACCCCGAATGGACCGAAAAACTGACGTTTATTCTGGTGGTGGTACCCTCCCGCGATGAAATCCAGAAATACGGCGAGCGGAAGCAGATGATCGAGCAGGCCGTCGGGCGAATCAACGGCAAATACGGCACCCTGATCTGGCGCCCCATCGTCTACCGGTATGGCTCTGTTTCGTTTCCGCAGCTGGTGGCGCTTTATACCGCCTGCGACGTGGCACTGATCACGCCCATCCGCGACGGCATGAATCTGGTGGCCAAAGAATTTGTTGCCTCCCGCAAAGATCACCAGGGTGTGCTGATTCTGAGCGAAATGACCGGCGCGGCCAATGAAATGAGTACCGCCCTGCACATCAACCCGTTTGATGAAAACGAAGTTGCCGATAAAATGCGGCTGGCGCTCGAGATGGAACCGGAGGAACAGGCCCGGCGGATTGCCATCATGCAACGGCGGCTGCGGGAATATGATGTAAAAAAATGGGCCACCAGTTTTGTCGAATCCCTACTCACGATGCGAAACACCCAACAAATCGAACCAACGCCTTTGTTAAAATCAGAGACCAACTTCTCGCTTCAGGAACGCTACGCACAGGCCCGCTCAAGGCTCCTGCTGCTCGACTACGACGGCACGCTGGTCAATTACAAGAGCAAACCGGAACAGGCGGCTCCCCCCATCGAAGTCATTAACGTGCTGGGGCGGCTGGCCAGTCGCCGGGAGAATTACGTGGTTATCATCAGCGGCCGCGACCAGCAGACGCTCGATGAATGGCTGGGTTTTCTGCCCATCGACATGGTGGCCGAACACGGCTCCTACATCAAACAACAGGGCCTGTGGCGACGGGATATTCTGGACGACGGTTCGTGGAAAACCATCGTCAGTCCGCTTCTGATCGACTTTGTCACCCGCTGCCCCGGCTCGTTTGTCGAAGAAAAAAGCCATTCCCTGGCCTGGCATTACCGCAGTGCCGAATCCGAAACCGGTTTTGTACGGTCCCGCGAGCTGATCAACACCCTCGAAAATCTGCTGCCGTATCAGCTACGGGTAATCGATGGCAACTGTGTGGTCGAAATTAAAAGTACGGAAACCGATAAAGGCAAGGTTGCCAAGCAGTTGTCGCTGGCCCGCCCGTACGATTTTGTGCTGGCGATTGGCGACGACCGAACCGATGAAGACATGTTTTCGGCTCTTAAACTCGAAAACCAGTATACCATTAAAGTGGGTCCCGGCACAACCAATGCCGCTTACCGCATTGAAAGTGTTGGGGAAGTACTCGCTTTGCTAAAAGATTTTTCGTCGGAAACTGTAACGCTGTAGGACTGTAGTGGGTGCAAAAAAAAGGCGGTAAAATACCAAATTTTCGTACTTTGGTGCCTTCTTACGCCAAGCAAACCCACCCCATGGATGTCCTCATTGTCGTATTGCCTTTAGCTTTCCTGATTCTCGTTGCCTACAAAGGATTCAATGTCATCCTGTTTGCGCCCATAGCCGCTTTACTGGCGGTTTTGCTAGTCGATCCGGCGCTCGTCTTACCCTTCTTTTCGGGGGTATTTCTCGACAAGATGGCAGGTTTTATCAAGCTATATTTCCCGGTATTTCTGTTGGGAGCGGTTTTGGGAAAACTGATTGAAATGGCCGGGTACGCCAAATCCATTTCGACAGCCGTTATCAACGTAATCGGTAAAAACCGGGCGATGCTGGCCGTCGTTCTGGTGGGGGCTATTCTCAGTTACGGCGGAGTTTCGCTGTTCGTCGTGGTGTTTGCCATTTATCCGTTTGCGGCCGAACTCTTCAAAGCCAGCGCCATTCCCAAGCGGCTGGTTCCGGCCACCATTGGCCTCGGCGCCTTCACGTTCACGATGGATGCGCTGCCGGGAACCCCTCAGATTCAGAACATTATCCCCAGCACCTTTTTCAATACCGATGCGTGGGCGGCTCCCTGGCTGGGGATTTGTGGCAGTATTTTCATCTTTTCGATCGCCCTCTCCTACCTGCACTGGCAACGGGATAAAGCCGCTAAAAACGGGGAAGGCTACGGAACGAATCATACAAACGAGCCCGAAAAACGCGAAGACAAGACATTACCTTCCGTCTTTGTGGCGGTTTTGCCCCTGCTTGTCGTCACGGTATTCAATAAAATCTTTACGTGGAGCATTCCGCAGCTGTACGGAAAAACGTTTGACTTTTCCAGCCTGGGCATGAAAGAAATACCGCCCGTCGACATTTCAAAATTAACCGCCGTCTGGGCCGTGGAAGGCGCTTTGGTTCTGGGCATAGCGACCGTGCTTGTTTTTGCTTTCCGCGCGATCAAAACCGGTATTGCTTCAGGGCTTAATCTGGCTATCGGGGGCGCTTTGCTGGCTACCTTAAATACCGCATCCGAATACGGTTTTGGGGCGGTAATTGCGGCTCTCCCGGGATTCAGGGTGGTGAGTGCCGCCATTGCTTCGGCCTTCAAAGATCCACTGGTCAACGAAGCCGTCACCACCACGACGCTGGCGGGCATTACCGGTTCGGGTTCGGGCGGATTGAGCATCAGCTTGGCACTCATGAGCAAGACCTACATCGAACAGGCCGCTCAACGGGGAATCGATCCGGAAGTGCTGCACCGGGTGGCCGCCATGGCCTGTGGCGGTATGGATTCCCTGCCACACAACGGGGCCCTGATCACGCTGCTGGCCGTAACCGGACTGACGCACAAACAGGCTTATAAGGATATTTTTGTCCTGACGCTGGTGAAAACCGCTGCGGTATTTTTTGTTATTGCGCTGTATTATCTCTTCGGAATTGTGTAGGACAGGAGCCTAACGGAGGTCAAAAGAATCTGCATTTCTACCACCATCAGGCCCCTGTTCATTCTATCAGGATTTTACTGCATCTTCAAAGACGCCTTTCCACACAATTGCGGCTACAATACCGCCGACAATGGGCGCAATGATGAACAGCCACAGTTGTTTCAGGGCCAAACCACCGGCGAAAATGGCCGGACCAAAACTACGCGCCGGGTTCACCGATGTTCCCGTGATGGGAATGGCTACGAGGTGAATGAGTACCAGCGTCAGGCCGATGGCCAGCCCGGTCATGGAGCTATTGCCCCATTTGGAGGTCGTCTTGAAAATAACCAGCAGAAACACAAACGTCATCACCGCTTCCGTAACAAAGGCCGAGGTTGTGTTGTAGGCTGCCAGATAGCCGGGTCCCCAGCCGTTGGAGCCCAGCGCCCATTCCTTCATCATAAAACCGGGAGCGCCACTCTGGATCAGGTACAACAGCCCGGCCGCCAGCGTAGCACCCACAAATTGGGCAACGATGTAGCCTATCGCTTCGCCGGCTTTTATCTTCCCGGCAACCAGCATCGAAATGGTAATGGCCGGGTTGATGTGACACCCGGAAATGGGTCCGATGGCATAGGCCATGACAACGACGGCCAGGCCAAAGGCAAACGAAATTCCCAACAGGCCGATACCGGCCGGGCCGGTTGCAGTAATACCCGAAATACCAGCCGCCCCACATCCAAAGAGGACCAGCGAAAACGTACCGAACAACTCGGCTAATGGCTTTTTCATAGACAGTTTTTAAGTTTAAGAGAAGGGTTTGTTTGCCCATTCTTTTGACCTCAAAAACCGCATAAAGTCACAGCGAAAAGGGAGAAAAGAAGGAAAACAGCCGCATTCCCCTTCCTTTTTCCCGCTATTCCAATTCTTTAATTTTCATATTCTTGAAGTAGATCGGTGCTCCGGCGTGTTTCCCCTGAAATCCAACGTAGCCTTCGTTGGGCAGGCTGGCCCAGGGTTTGTTGAGCCAGTTGGGAATGGCCGAGCCGTCGGGGTTGTTTTTGCCGGACGTCCACAGGCTCAGGTCGATCTGGTTAACCAGTTGACCATTCAGCAAAACGGTGATGTTTTTTCCCTGACAGGTGACGGTATAGTGGTTCCATTCGCCCGCCGATTTGACCACTTTGGGCAGGATGGCCGGTTTGTGGCCAAAAAATGCCCCGCATTGCCAGGAAGCCGGGGCTTTGGACCACTGATCACTGTAGTCGTCGGCAATCTGAATCTCCACCGAGTTGGGAATAAAATTGGCGGTATCACTGCAATAAACGAAAACCCCGCTGTTGGTTCCGGGCGCATTCTTGAATTCCAGATCCAGAATAAAGTTTTTATACGTCTTCCGGGTCCAGATTGGAATGTCCATTGTAGCCGTCAGAACCCCGTTTTCAACGCTCCAGACGCCTTTTGGAAAACCGGCGTCGGACAAGTCGGCTGCGAAAAGCGGTTTCCAGTCGGACCCGGACGTATCCGGGTGTTTCGGCGTAGTTTGGGCCACGGCCAGCCCCGTCAGTAAACAGCCAATAAACAATAAAATTTTGCTCATGCGATTGATTGGTTTCATACTAGATTCAGTACCCCGAAGTTGATGGTCTTTTTTGAAAAAGAAAAGCTTTATAAAACCATCCGGGATAGAAAGTGGTTATAAAGAACCAATAAATGACCGAAAAATATGGACAAGGCCCGGAAATAACGACATTTTTACCCATTTTGAAGGCATTTGGGACAATTTTACCAAAGCCAGCCATCTGGGTGTAAAGGAAGAAGCCGAAGGATCGGCCAATTAAGTAACCAAAAATGAATCAGTCGAACCACGGGCGGTTACTGAAAAGTAGCCGCCCGTGGTTTTTACCGGGGACCCATCACCTCACTGACCGTCGAAACGCCGTTTTCATTAAAGCTTTCAATGGCAAAATAATAGGGCACGCCCACATTCAGCGCCCGCAATTCCAGCTGGTTCGGCTGATCGTTCCAGATCTGATAGGTTTGATACAACTTGTCCCGGGCAATTCCCCACAGAATGTTGTAGCCCACGGCGCCGGGCACTTTCTGCCACGAAAGGTCGGCGTTCCGCTGGTCTTTCTGCCGGACCACCGTCAGTTTAACGGGCGTTGCCGGGGCTTTTCCCAACCCGTTACCGAACACCCGAAACCCGTTGATGGCCACGTAGGGACCGGCGGTATATACATGCTCGTAGCGCACATACCGGGCCCGCACAGCCCCAGGCAATTCCACGTACGCACAGGCCCGGTCGCGTTTGGGTTCCGACGTTAAATCGGCGATTCTATTCCACTTTTTACCATCTCTGGACACATACAGCCGAAACTGCGTATAGACCGTAGAGTCACTGTCAAAAACGGTATTTTTATAATCTACGTAATTGACCTGAACGGCCCGAATGTCGTGGTCGGCACCGAGATCGGTGGTCAGCGTTTCGCCGGGTTTGTTGTTAGTCGGCACCCAAAACGTTCGCGGGTTTTCATCCACGGTCAACTCCGCGCGCATCGTATCCAGCGTCGACGAAGCGGTGACGGTTTTTTTATAATTCAGCAGCATCCAGCCCGTAAACAAGTCATTGCTGTTTTGCCACTTTTGGGTGGCGAGTCGATGCGGAAAATCGCCGAAGCGGGTGTTGACATACAGCTGATCGTCTTTGCCGAACCCGGCGGGGTGCATCATAATCCGCCGTTCCATGCCCCAGACAATGCCCAGCCAGGTGGTACCGGTATTCCAGTAATTCCCAAAATTATCCTGAAACGTATTGCCGTGGCCCGTTCCGGTTGCGTAGCCGCCCGGTTTGTAGGCGATGGGGTTATAGGGTGCGTATTCAAACGGCCCCAGTGGATCTTTGCCAATGTAGGTGCCGTTGGCGTAGACGTTGTACTCGGTCCCCGGAGCACCGTATTGCAGGTAATATTTCCCGTTGTATTTAGTCATCCAGGCACCCTCCGTAAAGGGTTTGATGGGATCGGAATGGTTCGGCCCGAAGCGTTCCCAGCCGTGTTGCCACGGATCGAGCCAGAACATGGGCTGGTAGGCTTTCGACGGTTCCGGGTTCATATACGTCAGCCGACGGCGGTGGTCGAGTTCGGCCCCGAAAATCGGATACACATTCGAAGAGCCCCAGTACATAAACCACCTGTCGGTATCGGGGTCGTGAAAAAGAGCCGGGTCCCAGGGGCCGATGTCTTTGGGCAGGCGCGGTAGCCAGCGGTTATAAAACTTCAATTTTCCCTTTTCGGGTTCGGTCGAGTAAAAAATGGGGCGCTGTTCAAACGTCGACTGAAACAAAAACAGCGTATCGCGTACTGACAAAGCCGCCGGGGCGCACATGTCTTCCATCGGCCACTTGTCGGGCACCACGAATTGCCAGTTGACAAGGTCCCTGGATTTCCACCAGCCGCCGGAAATGGTTACGAACAAAAAATACTCGCCGGGGCGTCCGCCCACTTTGTGGTTTATGATGACCGGATCGGCACCCGAACGGTAGGAAATCCGTTCGTTCAACTGCTCAAAATTATACCGATAGCTGATGTCCATCGGGTTGCAGTAGGTACGTGGTTGGGAGTAACTGCTGGAGACGACAAAAAACAGGAGGCAAAGCAGCAATGCTCTTTTCAGAACGGTATTTTTCATGGCTCTATTCGTTTGGTCCGGCCCATCCGATTTGCCAAAACTGGCACCGGCGGTAGCCGCTGAGCGGCTTTGCAAGTACGGGACAAAAAACCGTACGCAATCGGTTCTGCCGGGAAAAGATTTTTAACCAGGGCTGCCGTTTTTTTGGCACGGGTCAGTTGGCTGGTTTATTAGAATCCCGTTAAAACAAAACTCCCTCCCGGCTGTTTTAACGGACATAAAGCTGCACACTGAAAAAGTAATATACCCCTACTTTTTTTGAGAGTATCAACGTGGTTTTCCATACTTATTTAGAGAAACGTGTTTTTGATATTCGCCTTGTATAGACCCACTGCCGCCGAACTGTCCTGAAACAGGCGGCTGTTGGACAGAATCGGTTGTTGTTATGTACGAACTGGCTAAAGTTACCTTAAATAATGAGCAGGGCCTGATTTTGGCGCACAATCGCACCATGAAACTAGGCGAACTGGCGGGTCTTTCGCTGGTTGCCCAGTCGACTTTTGCAACGGCGGTTTCTCAAGTTTCGCAGGATGCGCTCCAGTATGGTGGTGATGCCTCGTTGATCCTGGGCATTACGCGCCAAAACGGGGCCCAGCACTGCATCGTCGCCAAAATCGTCGATCGCCGGAACCAGATTACCAGACAGCAGAGTAGCCGAATTGATTCCGCCACCCGCCTGGTCGATACCTTTAAAATTTCAGAATCCGCGAAAGGATCGGAAGTGCAACTGTGTGTGTGGGTCGATGTCAGCCCCTGCATCACGGAAGCCAAATTTAAGGCTTGGAAAACCCGGTTTAGCCTGGAGTCTGCCGAATCGCCAACCGATGAAATCAAGCGAAAAAACAGCCAGTTGCAGGAACTCGCCGAGCGATTGCGCACGAGCGAACGACAATATCAGGCGCTAACCGATTCGTTGCCTCTCATGATTTTTACGGCCACTACGGAAGGGAAAATTCTGTATACCAATGAATGGTTTCGGAAATATACCGGCGTATCGGTCGCAGAACTCAATAAAACGAAATGGGCAACGGTTATCCACGAGGATGACGCGGCTGCGTGGTGGGAAAAATGGGCCGAAACCGCGGCTACCGAAAACACGTTCCGGACCGAAATCCGAATCCGAAATGCGGAAACCGGGGTTTACGTCTGGCACCTGGTGACGGTGAATGCCCTGCGGGATGAAAAGAAAGAAATCCTCTACTGGAATGGGTTTCTGGTGGATATCGAGGCACAGAAAACGGTGGAACAAACGCTACAGGATAACCGGGAGCTGACCGAAACCAAGCAGAAACTGGAGCAATACCAGCACGAACTGAAACTGAATATTGGTGAGCTCAACCGCAGCAATCAGGAACTGGCCGAGTTTGCGTACGTAGCCTCCCACGATTTGCAGGAACCGCTGCGTAAAATCCAGTCGTTCGGCACGTTGCTGGTCGAGCAGTTTGCCAGCGAGTTGAGTCCGACGGCCCAGGATATGATTCAGCGGATGCATCTGGCGGCCGAACGCATGCACGTTCTTATCAAAGATATTCTGGCCTATTCCCGGCTCAATACACACCACCAGCCTTTCCGACTGGTGGATCTCAATGTAGTGGTGAAAGAGGTGGTGGATGATCTGGAAATACCCATTCGTGAAAAAAACGCCCTGATCGCCGTGGAATCCCTGCCTTCCATTTACGGAAATCCGTTGCAACTACGGCAATTGTTTCAAAATCTGTTATCGAACGCCCTGAAATTCATGTCTTCGGAGCGGCCTCCTCAGGTGCGCATTTTTGCCCAGAACGTAACCATTTTCGATATTCCGGTTCCCATGCGTCAGCGGGACGCTTCTTACCTGGGTATCAGCGTGGAAGACAATGGCATCGGGTTCGACGAGCGGTATCACAACCGGATTTTTCAGCTTTTCCAGCGGCTACACGGAAAAGACCAGTATTCCGGCACGGGCATTGGCCTCACCATCTGCAAGAAAGTGGCCGAAATGCACGGTGGCACCATTGCCGCCAAATCCCAACCGGGTCACGGCGCCACGTTTACGGTTTATCTGCCCCAGCGGGCGGTGGTTTGACCGGTTTCCGATGCCTTACGGATTGGGTACACAATTGGCAATTTTATAAATCTTGCCATCGGCTTTGGTATAAATGTAGAAATCCTGATTGAGTCCCAGCCCAAACCGCAAATCCGTTTTTGCACTTTTGCTCAACTCCTGAAAAGTGGCCGTTTTTCCGGCCACCTGAACCGTAAACTCCTGAATAGGAGCCTGTTTTCCCAACTGCAACTGATCGTTTTCCACAAAAAAGACCCGCCCGTTGACGATATCGCCGAAAATATATTTCCCGGTGAGTGCCGGAATGGCCGTTCCGGAATAGACAAATCCGGCCGAGAACGCATTGCCTTCGTCGTGATCGTACTGGGCCACCGGATACGTATACTTGAAGGTCGCGTCATTGGCGGGCAGCGCATACACCCGGTCCATGCGGCCCCGGTAATTGATCACAAACGTGCCTTCGCGCTCGGGCCAGCCATAATCTGCCCCGGCAACGCCCAGGTTCAGTTCTTCCGACCACGCCTGTCCGATGTCGGAAATCAACATTTTTCCGTCGGGCGTCCAGCTGATGCGGTTGGGATTACGGAATCCCTGGCAAAAGATTTCTTTCAGGGCCGTTGGATCATTGGCATACGGGTTGTGGGCCGGAATACCGTACTTTCCATTTTTACTGTTTTTTCCTCTTGGATCGATCCGCAGGACTTTCCCCCAGGGGCGGCTCCGGTCCTTACAAATGAAATGATAGCCATTTTCGGTAGCGCCCCCGTCGCCGATGCCGATATATAACATACCATAATCGGCGCTTCCCAGCTTGGCCAGCGGGTTGAAGGTAATCTCCTGAACGCCGTGAATGGGGCTCACCATATTGATCCGCAACATCTCCCGGCCCGTGCCCGAAAACGTCGGAGCGGCCGGATCGGTCACCTTCCATTCGGTCAGCACCCATTGCAGCGTCACCTTGATGGAGTCGGCATAGGCAAAATCGGCGGGTGCGGCATTGGCTTTTTCGGTATGGGTGGTATACATGAGTCCATTCGTCTCAAAATCAGGATGGAACGCATAACTGCCAAAACCGGTGGCCAAACCGGGTACGTGAATAAAATTGGGGCGCTCCTTCGGAAAATCCATAAACACCCGTAGCGAATTCCCTTCCATTTCGTAGAGGGTTCCGCGCAAGTCTTCCAGAAACAGGCGGTTCTTTTTGCCGGGCAATACCTGCATTTTATTGATGCGGGCCAGCGGTTTTTTTTCGGCACTGGCCGGGGCCGTGGTCACCTCTTCGAGTTGGAGCCGCAAACCGGATTGCGGGATTTTAGCCGGAATGGGATCGTTCAGCACCGCGCCGAGTTTCTCGCTGCCGACATCGACCGTCGATACTTTGCGTTTCGAGTGAATGAAGGCCGTCAGGGCGGTGATGTCGCCATCGCTCAGTTGCGTAAACGGCGGCATCATTTGTTTGTATTCTTCGAAAAGCTCGTGCGCCCGGGCATCGCCACTTTTGATGACCTCGGGGGCATTGCGGATGAAGTTCCGGAGCCAGTCTACCGGAACCTCCGTGGTGACGCTGGCCAGATTCGGGCCGATGCCTTTTTGCAGGAAGTTATGACAGGCCGTGCAATTTTGCTGGAACAGTTGCTGGCCTTTGGTCAAAACCGCTTTGTCGGTGGAATAGGCCGCGTCGGCGGTGCCGGACGGTTTGGCTGCGGTGGGCTGTTTCTTCGGCGGTTGTGCCTGCGAGAAGGTGCAGACGCCCAAAAAGAAAAAGGCGCAACAGAATAGAATCCCTAAATCCCCTTTAGGGGACTTGTACACCGATGTTTTCAGATTCAGAAAGTTTTCTTTGGGGGATTTAGGAGCAAAAAGCATTTGTAATTTCATGCCGTTGTTTAATTTTCAAACGAGGTTGAAAATTAGGTCATTTCTCCGCGAAAATCAAACGCGGACGGTTTTTCAGGCGGCTGTAGTCATTAAAAAAGTGCTGTGTCGACGGCTGGTGGTGTGAAGTTTATGGTGACCGCCCAAAAAACAGTTTACGCTCTGGTGTCCGGTTTGTAGGAATTCAATCGTCCTGCAAAAGAAATCGCGGTTCCGCCTTCAAAACCCACTGAAAATGACGCTTCCAATTTTCTTCAACAAGGCCGTTTCAGACCGGCTCATTCCCAACGGAAACCCAGCCCAGTGGGGTAAAATGGATTAACAAGCATCCCGCCCTCCCTTTTCTGGTGAATTTCATCCTAAAGTCAGTCGTCAAGAAAGCCGTCACCGGTCCGGCATCTGGCATAGTGAAGTCGCAAACCGCCCGGATTTTCTTATCAATTTTGTAGTTGAACGAAACCGCCTGAGTGCTTCCCGCTCAAAAACGCAGCATCTGGGTGAGAGCCACTTTGGCAATCGGGGATCTACTTCCTTCGAAAAGCGGAGTGGCTTATAGTGTTTAGAAGCATTTGGATGATCATTTGGGGCATTCTGGGGTGTGATTCGTCCCTGCAATTCTGCCAGATGCTGGTCGATTTGCTTAATAGTAGGCCGTTTTGGCTAAGATTTCACCAAAGTCAGTTGACCAGTAACCAGCATCACAATCTAAAAAATAAATTGGTTTGTTGGCCCTGGAATTCTCCCTGAAACCTTAAATCCGTCCAGGCTCTAAAACCTGAAATTTTCAGGTCGCTCTTCTATTGATTAGTGCCGGATGGCGTCAAATTGGGCAACATCATAAGGCTTGGCATTGAGTTAAAATAAGGTTTTAAAAGCCTGTGAGTCATAACGAATATTTCTATCTATATATAGGCAATTACCTTTAAATTGAATTATACTTGCATATTAGTAAACAAACAAGTGAATTTTGAAGCCAATAAAACCTTTTTTGAAGTGGCCTGGTGGCAAAAGATGGTTCGTTGAGAAGCATTCGACTTTGTTACCTACAAACTTCAATACCTATATTGAGCCTTTTTTAGGAAGCGGCTCTGTTTTCTTTTTTTTACAACCTATTAGAGCAATCCTAAGTGATGTTAACAAGGATCTAATTGACACATTTAAAGGAGTGAAAGATAGCTACGATGATGTTTTAAGAAAGTTACAGCACTATCAAACAGAGCATTCAGAAGAGTTTTATTATAATACGCGCGCTGAACTTTTAACTAATACAATTGACGTCGCAGCCCGATTCATATACCTAAATCGAACCTGTTTTAACGGTATATACAGAGTAAATAATAATGGAGTTTTTAATGTACCGAAAGGCACAAGTGATTCTGTTTTCAGAAAAGAAGATGATTTTAAAAGTTGGTCAAGATTACTTTCTACAGCTAGATTAGAAGTATGCGATTTTGAAATCACTATTGATAAGGCAATGGCAGAAGATCTGATTTTTGCCGACCCTCCCTATACAGTCAGGCATAACCTGAACGGTTTCAGAGAATATAATGAGAAGTTATTTTCTTGGGATGATCAGGTTCGCCTGTCAGAAGCTCTTATACGGGCGCGAGATAGGGGAGCGCATATAGTATCGACAAATGCAAATCATCAATCAGTACGTGAGTTATATGAAAACAGAGGATTTACACTACTCACTACTTCACGATTTAGCTCTATTTCTGCAAATCCAACGAATCGACGCCAATTCGATGAGCTTGTCATTTTAAGCAGTGAATCTTTTTTGTAATACAATAAATCAATCCCACCATGTCTGACGAAATTTCACTAGACGATTTTCTAGGTAATGCTGCTAATCAAAACAATCCAATTAATGTTTTAAAGACGTTTTTAGAAAAGGAAAACAGCTATGAGAAAGCTAAGCAAGTAGATAAGATGCGTTTTGTAGGCTACGTATTAGAACTTGGCTATGAAACTGCAAAAATTATAACATCTGACCCTTATAAATTAGCGGTTGGCGGTATTCCGCGTGGCTCATTTCTTTTGATGACGCCAAATAATATTGCGAAAGTAACACCTCACTTCACACTGTTAAGGGTCAATGGCGTTTCACCGACTCCTCTGAGTAGTCAAGTGCAACAAACTTATTTTGAACTTCATAAAAAGTCTATGCCTGAATTGGACGTTTGGACTCAAAGTGAATTGCAATGGGGTGCTCTCGACTGCGACGTTCTTGGAATGTTCTATGCCAGCCCAAGTAACGTTGATCGGTTAGCTTATTCAGGTGATGTAAACAATGTTGTTAGTGCTCATAGGTACAAAGTATATGCCCCCGACGACGCGTTGTTAGAGTTGATAGTAAACGGTACAGTTAAACTGGAACATCAGTTCGATTTGGGAGTACTGCGTACAATGGAATGTCAACTTCCCTTTTCATCTGGAAATAAGCACCCGGACACGCCCGTGAAAATTTCTATGCAAGATTTCAAAGGTTGCAGAACGGCAATGTTTGGAAAAACTCGCCTTGGAAAATCCAACGTGGTCAAGCTTATAGCCCAAGGAATGCTTGAAGCCACTTCGGAGGACAATTCAGTCGGGCAAATTATATTTGACATTAATGGTGAATATGCGAATGACAATCCCCAGAACAAATCTATAAGAGGAGCTTATGAATCACGCTGTCAAGTATATGCTCTAACACAAAGAAGCAGCACGCCTTCTAAACCTCTAAGACTTAATCTTTATGAACAACCGGAATCAGGTATAGGAGTACTTGCCGCTATGCTTGAGCAAGACAATAAGACTTCCAACTATATAAGAAGTTTTAGCAGTATTAGTTTACCTACTATCGAATCAATTGCAGATTTACCTGATGACGAAAAAAATCGACCTATTAGGAAAATACAAATGTATTGGGCTGTCTTGCATAAAGCAGGTTTTCCTGCTAATATGAATCGATTAAGAAGTAAGGGGCTAACTTCTGCCAATGCAAAACACTTTGACCCACATTTCAATGATCCGTTGCGAACAGCTGCTTATCAAGCGGTTGATAATACCACCCCGCCAAATCATCCAAATAATTTAAATGAAATGGTTAGGGAATTTGAGGTGATGGCTCAATTTAGACGAGAGAATCCAAGAAACAGGAACTTAACGTCCAGTTCAGGGAATCCAATGTTTGACCCGAGCGATATTGCCGTTTTAGATTTTCTGTTTCCCTCTTCAGGCGGGTCTTCAGGGCCATCATTGTTACGTAATTATCTAAGATTTCATGCTTCAGATGCAGACGATTTTTTGAATGATATTATTCTGTCGGTTAACAATGGCATTACGGTGATCTTAGACTTAGGGAATGCAACTGACGCATTAAGAAGGTACTTTGCGGATATGATCTCAAGAAAAGTTTTTGCTGTCCAAGAAGAGAAGTTCGTAAATGACGATCTGGGTAACCACTTCGTTCAATTATATTTTGAGGAGGCCCACAATCTATTTCCGCCGAATGACAATGATTTAACAGGAGTTTATGCTCGATTTGCTAAAGAAGGTGCTAAATTCCACATTGGGATGGTGTATTCAACCCAATCTCCATCAACTATTAATCGTGAGTTGTTGGCCCAAACCGAAAATTTCTTCGTTGGACACATCTCCTCACAAGATGAAGTTCGTGCGCTGTCGAGGGTTCAAGTAGCTTTCGCTGGCACAGAACAAGATATAATGCGAGCAAAAACTCCGGGCTATATCCGTATGCTCACGATGTCAAATCGATTCGTCATACCCGTACAAGCTAAGTTATTTGACGCTGACTCATCAAATAGATAATTCATGCCATACCAAGGAGGGTCAAGATTACCCACAGAAACAGCGTCAAAACTTGGGCATTTGAAAGTGATTCAAAGCGATTGGGTTAAATCGCTCATTGAGGACTTTGAATATAACGATTCCGACCCTAAAGATGAAAGTAACACCGTTTGGACGGAGTTTGACGTAACATCAGCCATTCCATTACCAAGAATCTTTGCCGTAGATGGCTCTTGGGTTCCAGTCTCATCAGATAATTACCCTAAAAAAGAGGTGGCATTTGTCAAAACAGCCCTCATGTGTATTGACAAAACAAAACTTGATAAGATTGACCACGAAAATCCACATCCACTTCTATTACAAGACGTCTTGAATGGAAGTGCATTATTTCATACAACTGTATTTCCGCTAAAAAACGTCAAAACCCCATTAGGAAATAATTATACTGCTGTTAGGCATATCATTCGAGATTCAATTAAAGTTGATCAGGATGGCGCTTATTATGAGACGTTGAAGTGGCTTACCTATAGTAAATGGGGGACAGGCAAACCAAAATCACCAGCGTTTGAATGCCCTCACTGTAGCCAGGTTATTCCGGGGTTACCTTATGATGCAGATGAGGCTCTGTGTGCTTCATGTAAAGAGTCTGTTTTTCTAACAGACATGATCGGCTTTCATTTGGATATGGAAGATGAGAGCGCATCAACCACCGTTCCCAATACCTATATGTTAATAATGGAAACGTTGATGTTGCTCACAGCAGTTAGGATATTTTGGAATAAACAAGACAAAAGATTAGTTAGTAGTTGTCTTTTTATAAAAGATGGGCCTCTCAGCCTAAATAGCCAATATTCCAAACTTGTACCTGCGCTCAGAGATTTCTTCGAACATGCAAAAAACGTTGGTCGTCCTGTTCATCTAATCGGACAAGAAAAGACAGGTGCTTTTGCAGATCACTTAGCATCAATAGCTAGGTTTGCTTCCCCTCAACATCAAGATGATCCTATGACTTATTCTGTATTAAGTCATAAATATGTTAGGAAGGAGGTATACAGGCAACCGGATTTAGCAAATCCATATGGCTCTCGCACAAATTGGGGGGAAAAACTATATGTAAAGCTCGAGCCATCTTGGTATGCAGTTCTAAATATCCCCCCAGGTCTTTACAATGACAACACCAATTTCCCAACCTCTAATGATCTAATTGGTCTAAGTAGGATATTAGCTACTTTGCCGAGTTTGATAAGTCGAAAGTACGAAGGGGCATTATACCCAATAGAACTTGCTAACGGGATAGCTTCAATGTCAAGCTATCCTTCGGCGAAGGTTTTGCAGTTATTTGCAAAGCTATAATCACCACCTATTTCATCCTTGAAAATCCTCGAAGCCATCTCCTACCTCGGCCCAATCCGCTCCGGCGGCTCCACAAAGCCGTGGCTAGTACAGGTGAACGATCAGGGTAAGATTACACCCTATGTAGTCAAACTGTTCACTGAAAAGCAAACGCAGCAATTGCATCCGGTGGCAAAGGAAGCATTCGGCAATGTATTGGCTCAGGAATTTGACTTAAATGTACCTGAATTTGCTCTGGTTAAATTTGGCGATGCATTTATACATGACCTCCCCGAACGAGAGGCATTACGGCTAAACGAAATTCCGGACGGGTTGAAGTTTGGAAGTGTGGAAATACCTAATGCTCCAATCGTTGATGTCAGACAGCAAAGATCCTTGTTGAAAAGCTACCAGATAGGTAGTATCTTTGCATTCGATAATCTGATCTGGAACCTTGATCGGGGCGGAGCCCGCAACAAGCCCAATCTGTTGATTGATGATGATACGCTAATTTTGATAGACCATGAACAGATTTTTCCATTTGCCAATGATACGCTATCATCAGATGACTATGTAATGCCTTCGTTCGAACGAAGTGCATGGTTCTACCCTTATTATAATCATCTGTTCTACCCTTTGCTCGAACGGATGCCTGCTGCCGACAAGGCAGGTGCTTTCGAAACCTTTCAATATTTTTTGGAAAATCTGTCGCTCAACGCTTTGGATGCCGCTGCCTCAGATTTAACCTACGCGGGGATTGAAATCGGGAATTACGCTGTTATTCGGGAACACCTCTCACAAACCAAAGCCCGTGCCGGAGCATTTTGTAAATTTTTAACGACCTTGATCGCGTGAATTCCGTCTTCTACTATAGCATCCTGCAATACCGGTACGCCCAATCGCTGGGTGAGGTGTTGAACGTTGGGGTATTGCTCCTGTTCCCTGAGCAACGACAGGCGGTTTTTATCCATCCCGAACGCCTAGGTCGCATCAGAAAACTGTATCCTAAGTTTGCTGAGAAAACGATCCGGT
Organism: Larkinella knui; assembly: GCF_003858645.1. Classification (GTDB taxonomy): domain Bacteria; phylum Bacteroidota; class Bacteroidia; order Cytophagales; family Spirosomataceae; genus Larkinella; species Larkinella knui. The sequence continues at coordinate 909,720 of NZ_RQJP01000002.1, forward strand.
CTTACTTCAAGGGCATTGCAGCCCGGACGAGTCAATTATCCAAACAGCCGGAAATCTTTGCCAACTATGAGGAACATCCTCGTCAACTCATTGATAACGAAATCCTGATTCGTGACAGCAGTGCCCTGCAATTTGGCGAGTTAAAAACCGCCGTCCTCTACACCGACGATTTGTCCGCCATCAGCAATCAATTTTATAAATTATACCTTTCGTTTTATGATGAGGACGGATACCGTACCCACCATGATGAGAGTTATTTATTGAAAGAATACCAAAAACGGCTTCGGCGACGCTTGAATAGTTCTCTGTTGCGTGACGCCTTTACCAATCCGCTCACGATCAAACCCGAAGGTTCGAGCTTTACGTATAAGTTTCCCTTTGCCTGGCAGAACGGCACGTATAATTTAGTAAAACCGGTTAGTTTCGACCTGAAGTTAGAATCATCCATCCACGAAAAAGCCACCCTAAACTTCGGTCAATTTACGCTGTTGACGCCCTATGCCGATGCCCACAACGCCCGTTTCGATGTGCTGGTGGCTCGTCCAAAAGACCGGGGATTATACAAACCGTACGACCAGGCGGTTCAACTCCTGACCGATTTGCCGCACGTCAAGATAGTTGAAGAAGAGCAGTTGGATAGTTATTCTGAAAAGACGGTGGAAGCCTTGAGATAATCTAATTGAACCTGCTCTTTAACAGCACTTAGCCACTATTTCTCTTTCAGGTTGCCCACTCGTTAGTACAACAGACTCCTGTTACTTCTGTCCAACTAACTGCCAATTAACAATTGCATAACTGCCAAAAAACAGCTACTTTTACTAAAAGCAGCGAACCTATGGCTATAGCAACTCATCCTACTTCTTCCTCAGCTCGTCGCCGTTCGGTAACCCCGGCAGGAAAAGCACCCTTGTATCAACCGCAACAAGCATCAGGCTTTACGATCATCGAGCAGGCTCAACAGGGGGTCCCGACACAACAGGTCGATCAACTGGCTCAGTTGCTGAATCTCTCGCTGAAAGAACTGGCCGGTATTCTGCAAATTGCCGAACGCACCCTGCATCGTTTCCGCCGTGATGGACGGCTGGATGCTCAGGCTTCCGAACGGTTGTTGTTATTGGAAAACCTGGCGGCTCATGGCCTGCTGGTCTTCGACGACCGGGCCGATGCCCTGGCCGACTGGCTACGCTACCCCTTGCGCGAATTAAAAGGGCAGGCCCCCATACAGTTATTGACCACCATCAGTGGTTTTGGTTTGGTGGATGACGTCCTAACCCGGATTGAATACGGCGTATACGCCTAAGAAACAGGTAGTTTATGCTGGTTTATCGAATTTATAAAAGTACTTACTTTACCGATCCTCTATCTGCCGAAGGAGCCCGCCGGGCCGGTGGACGCTGGAACCCCAAGGGCTATCCAATTTTATACACCTCGGCTACACCAGAATTGGCCCTGCTGGAAATCGTAGCCCACCTGAATCCGGTATTTATCCCCGACTTTCATTTGCTGGTACTGGATATACCGGATACCTACCAAACGGTCACACTCGCCGATTTACCCCGCGACTGGCAAAATGATACGCATTACGAGACCTTGCAAACCCATTTATCAAACTGGCTAACGCAACCCGATGTCCTGACGGTATCGGTTCCATCGGCCATCGTAAGCCGGTCCCGTAATTATTTATTGCATACGCTTCATCCCGGGTTTCGAAAAGATGCAAAAGTGGTTGAGAATGCTCCTTTTCCGATAGATAGCCGCTTGCTGAAGCAATAGAATTTATATTTCTTCAATACAACTCTATAAGTCAGAAGATTAGTTAGAAAATTCGTACAAAAAATTAGAACAACAGAAAAAGATTCCGTTATGATAGGTTTATTTTGAACCAAGCGCTACTAAAAGATGCCTCGAGTTGTCTTTAATTGACTTTTTAAGAGATAAAATAGCTAATTAGAAATCAATTTTATAGCATATGAAAAAGCCTGGATATCTATACATTGCTGCAAATCCAAGTCTAAAATACGATCTACTGAAGATAGGTATAAGTGAGTATAATCCTGAGAAGCGGCTGGAAGAATTGAGTCGATCAACGAGTATTCCTGATAAATTCAGATTAGTAATGGCCTATCAAGTAGAGGATATTTTAAAAGCGGAAAGTCGAATTCATTTGTTGCTCCATGAGCATCGGTACTGTGCAGGGAAGGAATACTTTCAGGTCAAAGAACACATAGCAATTGCTGTTGCAAAGCGTGTTGTATCTTTACTGGATCACACACCATTACCTGAAATGCACATTCATAATGATTTTGGATTTCATCAATTTAATAAAAAGTTAGGCGTCAGTTTCCACCGACTTTTTCTTTTAACAATGGCGTACAGTCATACTAATTCTATTTTTGACAAAATGCAAGGGTTTTCTCCCGACATCGTTGATGGTTTTTTGGGAGTTGATGCTGTAACACAACTGCTCTTCGTACAGGCACAAAGGGTTAGAAATTCGATGAAAGAGTTTACCTATTTTGCGAAAGACTTAACCGTAAGCCTTAACAAAAGTGAACCCACCAAAGTCTACAATGATATCCGTTACAGGCGAGGTGAATTATGTTGGTTATTCAATGCTCCACTAAAAGAGCAGTTTATTAGTTGGTAATAAACTGCTCTATAACAACATCACCGCCCCCTACAACCCCTTCTCCGAAAACGTAATCATCGGGAAACATTCCGGCACGTGCGAATCCCAGACGCGGTGCGAATTCCAGGCCCAGCCGCCGTGATCGGTGGACGGAGCGGCTTCCTTGTAGGTGTTGAAACGCGAGAAATCCATGCGCCATTGATCGTTGTGCTTCGGCGGAAATGCCCGGTGGTCGGCTCTGGCGAGCTCTTCCATCCCTTTCCACGGAAAGGCCAGTTCCACCGTCCACTTCCGGTCCCGGTCGCGGTTATCATTAAGGGTGCCGTCGACGAAAACCGCACTTTGGAGGCCCGGAAAGCGGAAATCCCAGGAACCGTACCGCAGCCCCCGGGGGTGTTTTTTGAACCCCACGCCGTTGAATTGCCGCACCGCCGGATTGGAAAGCGCAAAGTGGGGATTCTGACCAAAACCGCCGGTTTCGTAAGCATCTTTCCAGATAAAAAACGCTTCGTAGCGGGTCCCTAACGCATTGATTTCAAATTCGTAATAGGTGTCTTTCCCGGCAATAAAAACTTCCACATCATTTTCCGAATAAATCGGATCGTTGTGATTCGCCAGTTTGGCATTGACATACGGTTCTTCCACCCAGAAGGCCACGTAAAGATTCTCTTTGTCCCAACAGACAGCGGCCCGCGTGTCGTGTAGCGTCTTACCGCCCGAAACCAGATCCACAAACCGGGGTGAATGCGGGATTTTGGTCCAGATTTCCTCGTCCAGTTTCCCGTCGATCACGGGCGGTTTGGCGGTCCGATACGCCGTGTAGCGCTCAATCGAATTTTTGTCACACGGAAATTGCCAGCCGGTCGTATCGGCAGCGGTTTCAGACCGTGCTGCGACCTTTCCGGTTTTCGCATTTCGGCCAGCACGTTCAGGGCCATCGTCAGCCAGTTGGCCGGCATTCCGGAATCGATTTTCTAAGCCCGAACTTTGAAAGAACAGGAAACTGAGAACCAGAACGAGAAAGGGCGTTGAACCACCGGGGCGGATTTTTTTCATTCGTGTGCAGGAAATGGGATTGTTACCAGTTGTAGTATTGCAATACTCCGCCAAAAGGTTCAGAATGTATTGTTTTTTAATTTGAAAACATACTATTATTTGTCTGGTTCAAATTTACGCAAAATAATACAGCAGTTCTCATAAGACCTGTTTATAGCTTTTCCAGTCAATACCGCCCCAGCGTCGCCCGCAACGATTCGGTAATCGTCTGCGCCAGACTCGCCGGTTTTACCACCTTGACGTGTTCGCCGTAACTGCGCAGGTGCATCAGCAGGTCGCGGTTGGGAGCCAGCCGCAGCCGGACGATGCACTCCGTTTCATCGTCGCGCAGCACCTCCTGCGTCTGGTGAATCGGCTTGGCTTTCACGTAATAACCGAACAGGGGCGTAAACGACAACACGATTTCTTCCACCGGATCGGTGGTGTCCGTAATGCCGTAAATGTGGTCGAACAACTCGGCCACATACGCCAGAACCGAGGGCGGCACCGCGCAGGGTTCGTCCAGGATCTCCAGGTCGGCCATGCGGTCGAGGGCGTAGGTTTTCTCCTTGCCACTAACAGCGTCATACCCAATCACATACCAGCTATCGGCCACTTCCCGCAGCAAAATCGGGTGCAGGGTTCGGGCCGAATCCGAGGATTCTACGGCCGGATCGGCGTGTTTGCGGTATTGAAATGACACCTGCCGGTTCTGATTAACCGCCCGAATCAGCACCGGAACATACTGCCGGTTGCCGCCCAGAATCTTCTCTTCCACATACACTACTTTCCGGCCCATGCCCAACCCATTGCCGTCTTCGGGCCGCACTTCCCGGACAATATCCAGACTTTGCCGCACTTTCTGGAGGGCATTCGTGAGTTCCACCACCACCGACGCGCCCTGCGTCGCGGCCAGCACCTCCCGGGCGTAATCGAGTGCTTCCATGTCGTCGGGAGTAAGCATGAGCCGCAATAGCCGAAACTGCGGATTCGTGTAGTAATAGCCATTGCTGCGTTTGTCGTAGGCAATGGGCGCGTCGTGGTCTTCGCGCAGCCGCTGAATGTCTTTTTCCAGCGACGAAACCGACCGAATGCCGCAGCGATCCTGAAGGAGTTCAAACAGGGCCTGTTTTGAATACCGGCGCGGATAGCGGCTGATTACTTCGTCGATCAGGCGGTAGCGCTGGAAAGCGGAACGGGTGATGGGCATGAGCAGGTATTTTTTAGCCCAACAAAAAAAGTGAAAAATTTTTGTAGATCGGCAGAAGAGCATAAAAAGTTTACGTTCTGGTGCCATCAATTTTGCAGCGTTCGATTCCCAAACCAACCACTAACAACAAGTCTATGAACGCGCTTTTTTCACTTCCGCAATCGACAGCCCCGACCGTTCCGGCGGCTCAACGCAACGCCCGCCGGTCGGTCAGGCTGTCGGCCCGCCAGCTTCTGGACATTGAGCTGGGCCTGTTTCTGCTCTCCGAACTGCTCCCCAGCGCCCCGGCCGACGCCCTGCCCGGTTTGCTACTCGACCGTGATCCGGCCTTTTCGGCCCGGTTGAACTGGACAGCCCGGCAACATAAACTGCGGAGCCGTGGTCGGGCTCTGCTAACCCATCTGACCCCCGATACGCGCTGGCTTGATCTGCTGGAAACATACGTCGCCGTGCCGGTTCATCTTCAGGCCTACGACATCAGTTGTGACCGCACCCGGTTCCGGTTAAAAACCGAGGGCTTTTCGCGCAATCGCCTGACCGTTTTGCGGAAAGTGTTGAGCTAAAAATAATTTATAAATTAGTTGACAACGTAAAAAGATTACGTTCTGGTAGGTTTATTTTTGTATAGATCGAACGTCGAACTGACCGACAGTAAACAACATACTCATGAACGCACTGCCCCTATCCAACTCGCCCCTTGCCCGCCAACTGAGCCCGTTTCTGCTGCACTGGCAGGAACCGCTGGCGACCCAGCTCCGGTTTCAGCACGAGCTGCCCGGCCAGTTGGCCAACCGGTTGCTGAACGTCGAACTGGGGCTTTTTCTGCTGGCGGAACTGCTGCCGCTGGCGCCCCCGCAGGCCCTGCCCAACCTGTTGAATGGCGAAGGAATGGTGTATGGGGAGCGCCCGGTCTGGAAACCCCGGCAACACCGGTATCTGAACCGGGCCCGGGCGTTACTGGCCCCGTATCAGGATCGCACCGTCTGGCTGATGGCTTTGGCGCGGTATGATGCCCTGCCGACCAGTCTGCGGGCTTTCTGCTCCCAAAGTCCAGGGAGTTGCGGGTCGGAAATAAGCCGGAGTATTTTTCGCAGTCGGGAAGAATTGTTCAGAAAAGCACTGGCTTAAAACGATGGCTCATTTTTTTCAATCCGCACCCGCCAATACCCTCATGGCCTTGAAGATCCTGCTCTTTATGATGTTCCAGAATAAACCGCTGGTGGTTTTCAGACTCTCCTGTTACTGGATCCTGATCCGGTTTCAGGTGCTTTTTTGCGTGCTGCTTTTACCGCAGGGGTTTTACCGGAGATAGGGGCTACAAACAACCCACATCCTCCACCACCGTGACGGGATTAACCCCTTGTTAATCATAGACTTATAAGCAAAACTTTATTGCTCTGTAACGTAATTCTCCCAATATTCCTTTGGGGATACGATTTGAGTTGATCGTATTCGATTAAAGGTAAAATCGTTTGAGTTACCAGTAATAAGGTAATGGGCCTGTGCGGCTACGGCAACTTCTAAAAATTTGTTATCGTCGCTATCCTTTATCAGCGTTAATTTTTCGGTGGGTGCCACTTTTTCAGCCAGTTCATCCAACCTCAATAACAGAATCTCCGCATTTTTCTTGAAGTCGGAAAATCGGGCGAATTTGGCTCTGTTAAGCACTTCAACGTACTCTTGCCAGATCGCTTCTGACAAAACAAGTACCGCCTTTTTTTCTAATAAAACATCGTCGACTATACGGGCCGGGTAACTTCGGGAAATAAGCGCAGAAACCAGAATATTCGTATCAATAACCAGTTTTTGCATTCCTAACAGCCTCAATTTCCGCGTTTATTTCATCCAGTGAGATTTCTGATAAGCCATTGCTTCCAGCAATGGCTTGACACTTATGCAAAGCGTCACGAGCCACTTCTGTTTTGATCTTATCAACCAGTTGATCAAGTGTCATAGAATCAGATTGCAATCCATAACGAGCAGCTTGCTCGTCGGTCAAAGTTATGGTTAATGTACTCATCGCTGCATTTTTTAGAAAAACTCATTTCTTGTTAATCTGGTTCCTCTACAAACAATCCACATCCGCCACCACCGTGACGGCTTTCAACCCCTTGTCACTCAGCAATTCATTGATTTTATCCAGGATGAAAACCTTGGCGGCTTTGGGGCTGATGCTGCGTTCGAGTTTGATCAAAACCGTGTACAGATACTGGTTTCGGATGCGTTCCACTAGTGGCACTTCCGGCCCCAGCACCCGCGCTTCGCCCAGCTTTTCGGTCAGTTGGGCCACCAGCCGCTGGGCCGCCTGCTGGCTGATGCTCTGCTCGGCGTGCCGAACCGTTAGTTTGATGAGTCGCGAAAAAGGCGGGTAATTGTAATTTTCCCGTTCCACAATCTCTTCTTCAAACAAGCCCCGGTAATCGTTTTCCAGAATTTTTAGCAAAACCGCCTGCTGCGGATTGCTGGTCTGAATCAGCACTTTGCCCCGCCGGTCGGCGCGACGTCCGGCCCGGCCGCTGACCTGCGTAATCATCTGAAATGCCCGCTCGATGGCCCGGAATTCCGGATAATGAATCATCCGGTCGGAGTCGAAAATACCGACCAGACTGACATTGCCGAAATCCAGCCCCTTGCTGATCATCTGCGTTCCGACCAGAATATCGACGTTGCCGCCTTCAAACTCCGAAATAATCTGCTGATACGCGTTTTTTGCCCGCGTCGTGTCCAGGTCCATCCGCTGAATCCGGGCTTCAGGAAACACGATCTGAAGCTGATCTTCCAGCTTTTCGGTGCCGAAACCGATCGTCCGCACCTTGAACGACCCGCAGGCCGGGCAACTTTTGGGCACCGGATCTTTGTGGCCGCAATAATGGCAGCGCATTTCGGCATCGCGCATGTGGTAGGTCAGGCTGACATCGCAGTTGGGGCAGCGGCCTGTCCATTCGCAATCTTCACATTGCAGATACGGCGAGTAGCCGCGCCGGTTCTGAAACAGAATGCTCTGCTCCTTGCGCTCCAGGTTCTGCTGCAATTGTTCGAGCAAGACTGACGAAAACTCATTTTTCATTTTCTTCTGCTGCTTTTCCAGCCGCGTGTTGACCAGCACAATATCGGGCAGCATAGCGTCACCATAGCGTTGCAGCAGCTCAACAAAACCGTAGCGGCCCTGCTGCGCGTGGTAATAGCTTTCGATGGAGGGCGTTGCCGAACCCAACAGCACCTTGGCTTTTTGCCAATGCGCAATCATCATCGCCACATCACGGGCGTGGTAGCGCGGGGCCGGGTCGTGCTGTTTATACGACGTTTCGTGTTCTTCGTCCACGATGATCAGCCCCAGGTTGTCGAACGGCAGAAAAACCGCCGATCGAACGCCCACCACAAACTGGTATTGCCCATCCACAATTCCCTTCCAGACTTCCACCCGCTCGTTGTCCGAAAACTTCGAGTGGTAGATCCCCATTTTATCGCCAAAAACCTTCTTTAGCCGAACCACAATCTGGGTCGTCAGCGCAATTTCGGGCAGCAGATACAACACCTGCGAACCGCTTTCCAGCGCATTCTGGATGAGGTTGATGTAGACTTCCGTTTTCCCGCTTCCGGTAATACCGTGCAGCAAAACGATGTCTTTATTATTAAACTGGCTGACAACATCATCACACGCTTTCTGCTGAATGTCAGTCAGTTTCACCTCAACGCTTTGCATATCTTCGTCGCCGAAACGCGGCACGATGATTTCAAATGTTTCAAATACTTCGTTTTTGATCAGGGTTTGCAGCGACGACTGCGATACCTCATCGTCCTGATTCAGAATGGTTTTATCGAGCCCTTTGCGGTTTAGTAACGGGTTGTTCTGTACCGGCACGTAGCTCAGGTATTTCATCACCACTTCCTGCTGCTTCGGCGACTTTTCCAGTCTGTTAATCAGCGCCAGCACCTGCTCCCGGTTTTCGTAGTTGGCCTTCAGCCGCACTTTCCGCACCATTTTTGGTACGTACTTTTCCCGCACTTCGTCAAAAACGATGACCGCCCGTTTACCCACCAGGAGTTTAATCGTGCTCGGCACATTGGTCTCCCCCACCAGCCGACCCAGTTCTTCGTACGACAGCGCCGAGTGTTTTTTTAGCTCGTCCAGCAAGCGCACTTCGTCGTCTGTCAGCAGTTCCGGGTAATCGAAATCCGGGTTGTACTGCACTTTCGACTGGCTCGTAATTTTCAGGCCCGACGGCAAAGCGACGTTCAGGACATCGCCGATGTTGCAGAGGTAATACTCAGCCATCCAGGCAAATAGCTCCAGCTGGTAGCCGGTAATCAGCGGATATTCATCCAGCAATTCGAGAATGTATTTGGCCTGGTAGGTATTCGGTGGCTGGTGGTGAATGCGCCCCACCACTGCCGTATAGACCCGGTTTTTGCCGAACGGAACAATCACCCGCGCTCCCACTTTCAGCCGTTCTACCATGTCGCGCGGCACGCGATAGGTGAACAGTTTCGGAATGGGAACAGGAATAATCAGGTCAGCGAAATAGGTGGTCTCTTCGTCGAAAGCAAATGTCAGGGGCAGCGGTTGCACAATGGGTACGGCTTTATTTCTTATAGCAAGTTAACAATTGCCGCGATAAGTTCCTTCTGTTACTTTCGCCAACCAGGACCGGTTTGCTGCTGGGCCGTTTAAAAATCCGCCCAATCCGACAGCTGACAAATCCGGCAAGATGCCACAAAGCCCCGGCGGGGCGTCCTGATTCGTGGAGGACACCCCGCCGGGGCTTTAACTCGTTTGTGACAAAAAAACGGTAATGCGATTGCCGCAATCCGATTGCGGCATCGGGGCAGAAGGAGATGTGCTATCGGGTAATCCTCAAACCTGCCCCTGCATTGCCGAGGGCAAAAAAACCGTTTTGTCCCTTAAAAAGGCCGATACCCAAATCAGGACCATCACAAAAATGGCACCGGTCAACGGACCTCCGTGCGACAATTCCGCAGCCATCGCTCCGGCAAAGTAGCAACACAGGAAAATAAAGCCGAGCTTCATGGTTTTGGGATAAATGAAAAGAGCCGTGAAGCCAATCTCCATGATCCCTAATAAGGAAATATACGGTCCAACGCCCGCGTTGGTCAGCGTCTTTACGACATCTATACTCCCCGTCAGTTTCATAATACCACTAAGTATGACCATTCCGCTGGCAATACCCGTAAAAATGAGGGTGATAATTCGTTTCGTTTTTGTGTTCATGGCGGCTTCGATTAAGAGCACAACTTTCCGGCGTCAACCGGTTGTGCCTTATTTTATTTCGCCATAAAAGTACCGGCATCAACTATACAAAAGATACTACTATCCCAAAGGATACCGGTATCCTTTGGGATAGTAGCTGGTGGCGTTTTGTGAAAAGAAAGGCAAATGATACAGACTATTTCTTAGGGATTCATCTGTTTGACTTCGTTCCGCAACGATTCGGGGTCCCAGCCATCCTCGATATCTTTCAGCCAGCGATCGTTTTCGTCGGAGCTCAGCAGTTCTTCCAGTTCGCGGATGCGTCGCCGGGCGCTGCTGAAATACTGCTTGCGATCGTGCCGGACGGCGGCCAGTTCGGCCAGGGCTTTTTCGTCGTGTTTGAGAAACAACCGGGCTGCCCGCTGCGACTGGTACGCCCGAAAACCCAGCAGCGTCATGGCATCGACGCCCATTCGCAGGGAACTGTCAACGGTTTCGCGGTAGACGTGGGTTAACCCGGCGTCCATAAAGTCGTACGTATCGTCGCGGTCGATGGCTTTCACCAGAATCTCCAGGTGCGGAAAATGCTTTTTCACGGTTTCGACCAGATCCAGTGCCTTTTCCGGCGAATCCAACGCAATAATCATCAGTTTGGCGTGTTCCGCACCGGCCGATTTCAGCAGATCATACCGGGAAGCGTCGCCGTAATAGACTTTCATGCCCAGTTTCCGCAGCGTATCGACCCGGTCCGAATCAAAATCCAATACCGTTGTTCCTATGTTGTTGGCCCGCAAAAACCGCCCGACGATGTTACCATACCGACCAAAACCCGCCACGATTACGGGATTGTTTTCTTCAATCGTATCCTGCTCTTTATCAACCAGTTCTTTCGTCCCCAGTCGCGGCAACAGGAGTTTTTCGTTGACCAGGAAAACCAGCGGAGTCATTCCCATGCTGATGGCCACCACTGCCGTCATCAGATCCACGGTTTCTTTCGCCAGAATACCGTTCTGGGAAGCGAAGGAAAACAGCACGAACGCAAACTCGCCCACCTGACAAAGACCCAGCGAAAACAACAGATTCTGGTCCGTCTTCAAGCGAAACAGTTTGCCTAATACCGCCAATATCAGGGCTTTAGCCGCCATAACAACGACTACGATACCGATCACCAGCAGCGGATTTTCAACGATCAGTTCGAAATTGATGGCGGCTCCCACGGAGATAAAAAACAACCCGAGTAACAACCCTTTGAAGGGATCGATGTCACTTTCCAGCTCGTGCTTGTACTCGCTGTTGGCCAGGACCACGCCCGCGACAAACGCGCCCAGCGCCGGACTAAGTCCCACCATTTCCATCAAAACCGAAATGCTCGCGACCATCAATAAAGCCGTGGCAATGAAGACTTCGCGCATCCCGGTTCGGGCGATGATGCGAAAAACCGGGCGCATCACATACCGGCCAATCAGCACCAAACCAACGACCGCACCAATCACGGCAACGGGTCGCAACCAGCCGGGAAAACTATCAAGCAGCGCGGTGTGGGCGTTATGATCAGGTCCGGAAGCCATCGGATACGTCGCCAAGAGCGGCATGATGGCCAGAATGGGAATCACGGCGATGTCCTGAAACAGCAGAACCGCAAACGTGTTTTGCCCGGCGGCCGTTTGCATCAGCCCTTTTTCGTTCAGCGTTTGCAGCACAATGGCGGTCGATGACATCGCCAGAATCATGCCCAGCGCCAGCGACGGCTGCCACGGCAAACCGGTTGTCAGGGCCAGTCCGCCGGTCAGAACCGCTGTCAGCAGAACCTGCAAACCGCCCAGTCCCAGGACCGGCGTCCGAAGTTTCCAGAGTCGTTCAGGTTCGAGTTCCAGTCCAACCAGAAACAGCATGATGATGACGCCGAACTCGGCAAAGTGCATGATATCGTGGCCTTCATCGCCCACCAGACCCAGCACGGCGGGGCCGATCATGACGCCGGCCAGCAGATAGCCCAGCACCGACCCCAGGCCAAGGCGTTTGGCAATCGGCACAAATAAAACTCCGGAGGCCAGGTAAACCATAGCCTGAATAAGTACGGTTTGATTCATAACAGTGGTTAGTCGATGAGTAATTCGTTGAGATACCGGCGCGTTTTGGCGTCTTCGAGGTCAATCTGATCGGTGGTCAGCATGGTCAACAGGCTTTTATACTGACTCGCATACCGGTGCATTTCCGGTTCAGAAAGCCGGTGGGTGCCGTGGACGACGAACGGCGGCAGGTAAATCATATTGCACAAATACGCCGTCTGGTCGAAGGGAGCCAGAAATTGCCGGATCGTAAAGCGGTTATAGCCCACTTCTTCGTAGGCCTTTCGGGGTCCGCCGGTGGTCATGACGTTCAGCATTTTTTTGCCGACCAGCGCCTTCCCTTCCCGTCCGTACGCCCAGCCGTGTTCCAGCACCAGATCCTCCCATTGTTTGACCATAGCGGGCGAACTGTACCAGTACATCGGGTGGTGAAGGAGGATGTAGTCATGCTCCAGCAACAGGCGCTGCTCCCGGTCTACGTCGATGTCAAAATCCGGATACTCCTGGTAAAGGTCGTTGAGCGTCACCCGGTCCACCGACTGACAAGCCTCCAGCAAAAGCCGGTTGGTTCTGGATTTTTCTAAGGCGGGATGCGCAAAAAGGATCAGTACAGACGACATTCGTTACAGGAAAAAGACCGGTTTTAACTCACAAATCGACCGGCAGCACAGGCCGGTTTACTCAAATTTAAGCCAAATATGAGGAAATAAAAACCGAACTTGATCACGCACACCTCAACCGGGGCGGTAGGATCGAACGCCTTTCGGGTGATTTCGGGAAAATATCCGATTGATCGAACTTCTTTCGGTATTTTTGGTATTCTTAACGTATCCAACTGAAACAAGCGGTTAAAGAGGCCGAGAACTATGTACGACGTAATTATCATTGGCGGAGGACCGTGCGGCCTGGCAGCCGGTATTGAAGCTTCAAAAGCCGGTTTGAGTCATCTGATTCTGGAAAAAGGCAGCCTGACGGAATCGATCCGGCGGTATCCAAAAATGATGCGGTTTTTCTCGACTGCCGAAAACATCGAGATTGGCGGTATTCCGTTTCCGATTGCGGGCGTCAAAGCCAACCGAACCGAAGCCTTGCAGTATTACCGGAAAGTGGCCGGTTATTTCAAGCTGAACTTCAAGCTGTTCACGGAAGTGAATCACGTCACGCGGTTTGTGGGGGAGGCCGACCAGCCGGAAAAAACCGACGATTTATTTACCGTTTTCACCACCGACGGCAAAACCTATCAGACGCGCAAAATCATTCTGGCCACGGGTTATTTCGACAAACCACGCTGGCTGAAAATTCCGGGTGAAGATCTGCCGCACGTCACGCATTATTACGACGAACCGTTTCAATATTCCTTTACCAACGTCGTGATCATCGGCGCGTCGAACTCGGCGGTGGAAGCGGCTCTGGAACTCTACCGCGCCGACGCCCATGTGACGATTGTGCACCGGGCGGATGATTTCCGAAAAACCGTCAAATACTGGCTTGTGCCGGATGTTAAAAACCGGGTGAAGGAAGGGAAAATCCATACCCGGTTCAGCACCTGCGTAACGCGGATCGAACCGGGCCGGGTTTGCACGACGAATTTGCAAACCGGCGAAGAAAGTGAGCTTCCCGCCGATTTTGTTCTGATTCTGACAGGCTACATTCCCGATGCCGAGTTGCTGCAGGAGTGCGGTGTCGAGCTGAATCCCGAAACTCAGGTGCCGACCTACGACAAGGAAACGTTCGAAACCAACGTGCCGGGCCTGTACGTCTGCGGCACGGTCATGGCCGGAATTTATACCGAAAAAGTGTTCATCGAAAACGGCCGCGACCACGCCAAAGCCATCATCGACCATATTGCGGGTAAACCGGTGCGGAAGGTTGCGGAGTTGATTGACCGGATTTAGTACTTCTTATTGCTTATCCCGGTTGGCTTTTTCCAGATTTCCGTTATCGCTCGCGTGTCGCGAGTGATTTGTATTCATAGGGCCTCCGGCCCGTTGTTGGTCTGGGATAAAAGTCGCTTTCGAGCCGGATGCAAACCGGGCCGGAGGCTCCGTTGTCGCTCGCGTGTCGCGAGTGATGGTTATGCTAAGGACCTCCGGCCCGATGTTGATTTTGAATGAAAGTCACTTTCGAGACGGGGGCAAATCGGGCCGGAGGCCCTATGAATACAAATCACTCGCGACACGCGAGCGATAACGGAGCGCGGAAGGTTGCGGAGTTGATTGACCGGATTTAGTACTTCCTATTGCTTATCCCGGTCCGCTTTTTCCAGATCGAGGTAATCCTTCAAACGGCCTTCGGTATCGTAGACTTTGAGGTTCAGGTGACCGTCGGCCAGCGTTACCGTGCCGTAGTGGTAACCCCGGAACGATTTGGCCGTAAACCAGGCTCTGGCGGGCGCAAAATCCTCCAGATTGCCACCCGCTCCGCCCGCCTGAATATACGTAATGCCTTTTTTGCGGTTCACTTTTCCTTCGCGGATGGGCAGTGTCCGGTGGTAGGTGTGCAAGTGGCCGTAAAAGACCAGATCGACGCCGTATTTCTCGTACAACGGAATGATTTTCCGGATTTGAACGTCGCCCAGATCGGTAGAACGGGTCCAGGCATTTCCGTAATCGTCTTCGTCCGACGAGTATGGCGCGTGGTGGTGGGCCACAAATTTCCAGCGGGCGGTCGATCTTTTCAATTGTTCTTCCAACCAGACGTATTGCCTGCCGCCGGGGGCAAACTCCTTCGGTTCGTTGCTGTTGAGCATAAAAAATTCGGCATCACCATACCGGAAACTGTAATACGCTTTCGGTTCGGGCAGCGCGTGGTACTGTTTGTACCAGTATAAATCACCTTCGCCGTTTCCGGGAACCGGAAAAAATGGAACGCGGCTCGAGAGCTGCCGGCTACCGGCAAAATACTCGTGATTCCACTCGAATTTGAAAGGCTGCTCGCCACCATCGGTGAGGTCGCCCACGTGAAGCACAAAATTGGGCCGTTCATCCCACAGCAGATGCGCCACACGATTGCTCACATGCGGCCGCGCTTCGGTGTCGCCGATCACGCCAAACGTAAAAGCCGCCCCTTCCGGCACGGCGGTGCTGAAGGTCAGAATGCCCGACGAAATGGTTTCGCCGGTTTTCGACTTCGCTTCAATTTCGTAAAAGTAGGGCGTTCCCGGTTTCAGGCCGTTCAGGAGGGCTTCCTGAATGTAACTGTGCACCTTGCCCTCGTTGTGGGTTTTGCCCTCGGTCAGCGGAATGGTTATGCTATTGCTCAACGGCTGGCGGTCACCGTAGCGGATCACCGCCGACGCCGGGCGGTCCGTTTCCCACACCAGCCGAATGCTTTCGGGCTGCACCCCGTTCAGGTACGGCCCGGCGTTGAAGTGAAACAGATCCGGATACAACCGTCCGTCTTCGACCAGTTGTTGCAGTTCCGCAAACCGGCCCGCGATGGCTTGTTCCGTCAGGGCGGTGTTGTGAATCCGCACGTTTTTAACCAGATCGCCCCACTGCATATACGGCTCGTGATTGAGATAAGCCGCCATTTCGAGCTGTAGCGAGTCGGTTTCGGAAGCGGCAAGGGAAGCTTGCGGTATTTCGCCGATCTTCCGGCCATTCAGGTAGAGTTGCAGACGGGTTCCGTCGTAGGTTCCGACCAGGTGGCTCCAGCGTTTTTTCCAGCCTCGTTCCTGCACGGTTCGCAGGATTGACGCCGGGGTGGTCAGTTCCGGCCCGCTGTTGGGCTGGTTTTTGCCGACCGTGAGTTGCGCCAGTTCCTCTGGTTTCAGCGAAAACAGCATCGTTCGTCCGTAGCAGCCCAGCAGCCAGCTCCCTTGTTCGGGCCGTTGCCGACTCCGGAGCGCTACCACCGCACCAACGGGTTCATTGACGTGATTGAGCAGCCAGAGTTCAACGGCAAACGTCTTCCCGGAAAGGGCCACCGCGGGCAGCAGGTTATGGATACGCTCCGTCGGTTTTTCCCCAAAAAAGGTGAGCGGTGGTGTTTCGACCGTAGCCGCAACAACCGGTGTCACCGGATTTTCTTTCCGGGGGCCGGGGTAATTCCGGGCGTTTCGTTCCAGCGTATAATCGGGCCAGAACCACCAGTCGCCCAGAGCGGTTTTGGGAGCGGGCTGCGCGCTGGCAACAAAACCGGGAAGAAACGTCAAGGCCAGGAGGACCCATCGGAACGGGGTCAGAAGAGGTGGTTTCATTCGCTAAAAATAAGGATTTATCAGGTTACGGCGGTATTAAGAAATTGGCTTAAAAACCGAGATTCGTACTCTAATCTTAAAACGGCACACCCTGGTAATCAAACTATCCTAAATAATGGCAACTTTGTAAAACCTGAATACAGGAACTAGCAATTATTTCATGTCGAAACTATGTTACTTTCTCGACATCACTTAATTTTGATGGCGATATCTTCGACGTACTCAGCTACTCATGTTGAGAAATTAGCAAAAAATCGACATAAGCAGAATGGCATACAACCCCACTGAGCCGTTTAACGAGTTGCCCAATTTATCGACGAAAGTAGATTTAAATGATGCCCGAATCATTCAAGTCTTAATTCAGGCAGCCCGAAATTTAGGTGAACTGAACGGTTTGTGTGCGACCTTACCTGATCCGATGTTGTTGCTTAACACGCTGGTATTACAGGAAAGCCGGGATAGTTCAGCGATCGAAAACATCGTAACGACCCAGGATGAACTCTTTCGGGCGTCGATTGACGAACTATCCGAAAATTCAGCAGCCAAAGAAGTGTTGAACTACCGGGAAGCCATGTATACCGGCCTGGCCCGAATGCAGTCACAGCGGAACCTCATTGTAACCAACACGATGATCGAGGTTGTACAGACCATCAAGCAAAACCGGTCTGCCATTCGCAATGCACCTGGTACAGCTTTAAGAAATGCCCAAAATGGCGAAATCCTGTATACTCCGCCCTGCTGTGAGGATATTATACGGGAAAAATTATCGGCTCTTGAGCAATTTATCAATGAAAATGACCCGTCGGGACCAGACCCGCTGATTAAGCTGGTCATGATGCACTATCAGTTTGAAGCCATTTACCCATTTTTCGATGGAAATGGCCGTACGGGACGAATTTTAATAGGACTTTACCTGGTTCAACAGCGCCTTTTACCTCACCCGGTTTTGTATTTGAGCCGCTACATGAACTATTACAGAAGTGATTATTATCGATTGCTTCGCACGGTAACAGAACATCAGAACTGGACCGAATGGATTGTATTCATGCTGAAAGGAATTGCCGAGACCGCTCAGCTAACCACGTCCAAAATCCGCCGGATTCTTGACTTAATGACCGTATTGGAAAGAGAAGCGCGGCAAGCACTCGGCGCATCATACAACCCTGATTTATTGCGGCTTATGTTTATGCTTCCTTATCTAAAAATTGAATTGATTGAAAAAAGGGGCTTGGCACATCGCCAGACATCGTCGGCCTATTTAAAAAAACTGGCCGGTGCCGGTATCTTAATACCGAATAAGATTGGCCGTACTACCTATTACATCAATCAGAAGTTACTCGATTTATTGGCTGACTAATACCTGGAAATTTACTCCCTTCATTTCGATTTATATGCAAAAAGCAGGATTGCTCTGGTTATGTTTTTTCACATACTTAACCACGTTCGCCCAAACCCCCGCCCCCCAACTGGCCAAACCGAATCCCCGCTGGCAAACCGACTTCTGGAAAGCCCAGTGGATTGGTCACCCGACGGCGCCCATCCGGGCGTATGGCGTGTATCACTTCCGCAAGAGTTTTGATCTGGCCCAAAAACCGGCCCGGTTCGTAATCAATGTGTCCGGCGATAACCGCTACCGGCTGTTTGTCAATGGCAAAGCCGTCGTTTCCGGCCCCGCCCGCAGCGATTTGCAAAACTGGAATTACGAAACCGTCGACATTGCTCCATACCTGACTGCCGGCAAAAATACGCTGGCGGCTGTGGTTACCTACATGGCCGAATACGCGCCTTTTGCGCAGATGCACTACCAGTTTGGGTTTATCGTGCAGGGCGATGGCGACGCCGAGCAGGTGGTCAATACCAACAACACGTGGAAAATTTACCAGAATCCGGCCTATTCCCCGGTTATTAACGACATTCCGAAACTGCGGACCTACATCGTCATGGGCGCGGGCGACCGGGTCGAGGCCGCGAAATATCCGTGGGGTTGGGAAGAACCGGCCTTCGACGATGCGGCCTGGACGCCCGCCAAGCCGATCGGCTGGCCCGCCAAACCGCGTGGTTTGGGAACCGACGGCAACTGGAATCTGGTGCCGCGAACGATTCCGTTCCTGGAAGAAATTCCGCAACGGCTGGCGACGGTCCGGCGGGCGGAAGGCGTCGATGTGGATGACGATTTTTTGCAGGGAAAGAATTCGTTTACCGTTCACCGCAACCACAAAGCCGTTATCCTCTTCGATCAGGGCCATCTGACCAATGCGTTTCCCGAACTAACCGTCAGCCGGGGAAAAGACGCCGTCATTACGCTGGGCTATGCCGAAGCGATGGTGGACGACAAACGGCAAAAAGGCAATCGCAACCAGGTGGAAGGCAAGCAGTTGATCGGGTTTGAAGACCAGTTTATCGGCGATGGCACCAGGCAGAAGCGCACCTTTCGGCCGCTGTTGTTCCGGACCTACCGGTATTTGCAGATTACGATCGAAACCAGGGGCGAACCGCTGGAAGTTCACGACCTGATGGGTCATTTTACGGGCTACCCCTTTCAGGAAAAAGCCCGGTTTGCCAGCAGCGACGAGAGTCTGAAAAACATCTGGAACGTGGGCTGGCGGACGGCCCGGCTTTGTGCCGGTGAAACCTACTACGACTGTCCGTATTACGAGCAATTGCAGTATACCGGCGATACGCGCATTCAGTCGTTCATTTCGCTGTACGTCACGGGCGACGACCGGCTGATGCGGAAAGCCATCGCGGACTATGACCACAGCCGGTTCAGCGACGGTTTGACGCAAAGCCGCTACCCGAGTGCCGATTTCCAGGTCATTCCGCCGTTTTCGCTGTATTGGGTGACGATGGTGTATGATTACTGGATGCACCGCAAAGACGATCCGTTTGTCGAATCCATGCTGCCGGGCATCACGAGCGTGCTGGACTGGCACGAAAAACGGCTGGCGACCAACGGCTTGAACGGCCCGCTGGAATGGTGGAACTTCGTCGACTGGTCGAAGTGGGATGCGCCGGACGAAGGCATGGGCGGAGTACCGAAGGGGGCCCGGAAAGGCGGTTCGGCCATTCTGACTCTGCAACAGGCCTATACCATGCAGCGGATTTCGCAGGTTTTCTATCATTATGGCAAAAACCAGCAGGCCGAGCATTACCGGCTGGTTGGTATCCGGCTGGCCAAAAATGTGTACGACCGCTGCTGGGATGCGGGCCGGGGATTGATGGCCGATACGCCAGACAAAACCGGTTTTAGCCAGCACGCCAACATCTGGGCCATTCTGACCGATGCCGTGCCGGTGGCGCAGCAAAAGGTCCTGATGCAGAAGGTAATGGCCGACCGTAGCGACGGACCGCCAAACCTGATTCAGGCGACCTTCTACTTCAAATTCTACCTGTTTCAGGCGCTGAAAAAAACCGGTATGGCCGATCAGTTTCTGCCGATGCTGAAACCGTGGCACGACATGCTGGCGATGGGCCTGACGACGTTTGCCGAAAATCCCGAACCCACCCGCTCCGACTGCCACGCGTGGAGTGCATCCCCGAATTACGAGTTTCTGTCGACGGTTTGCGGCATCAATCCGGCTTCACCCGGTTTTGCGTCGGTGCTCATCACGCCCTATCTGGGGAATCTGCAATTTGCGGAAGGAGCCATGCCACACCCCGCCGGGGAAATTGCCGTACGGTTTGACAAAACGCCAACCGGCGGCTTGAAAGGCACCGTTACCTTACCCGATGGGCTGACCGGGACGCTGAAATGGAAAGGAAAAACGGTGGTTTTGAAGGAAGGGCAGCAGACGGTTAATTTATAGGTCCGACCTTCATTTCCGTGGAGAACAATCAGCCCACGATTAAAATCGGGGGTCTAAACAGAAATAACGGCCGTGCTGGCAACCGTTTTAACGGTTTTGTAGTCCTTAAACCGTTAAAACAGTTGCCTAAAATTCGCTTTTTCGTTCAACCCCCGGTTAAAACCGGGGGCTGGTAAACAAACGGAATCAGTTTCGACATTATTCACTCCTTTTTCCGCTCAAAAATCCGCACATCTTCGATGGTTTTCACCAGCCGATAATGCCGATCGATATACGTTTTGATGCTCGGAAAATTTTCAAACTCAAAGGCATTCTCCGCAAACAGCGAGATTCTGGGTGACAGCACATCCACAAACAGGCGGGGTTTATTCCGCTCCATGTCACTCAGAAACTCTTTGATCCGAAATTCCCGCGTCGACGTCGGGTAATACACCCAGAATGTGTCGGACGCGCGGTATCCCATCGGCCGACGCGTATACGAATAGAGCCGATCGACATAGCCCCACAGCACCAATCCATCCTCAGCCTGGCTTCGTTGCCGGATTTCAGCCGAGATTTTCTGGAATAAGGGCTCGCCCGGATGGATGTCAAGCGGTTTCCGGAAAAAACCGTTCACGGAAGCCTGCGTTAAAACCGTTAGCAGGCAAAAAAAGAGAATCTTCCGATTGAACGAAGAACGGGACAATTCGCTCAGAACAGCGAGGACCAACAAGCCCGGCAAAAGCAGAAAAAGCAGGTAATGCGTATAGTTGTTTCCGGCCTGCAAAACGGCATAGAAGCTGGCAATCAGCCAGATACCGCCCAGCCAGAGCCGCTCCTTCTGCTCGGGAGCCAACGAAACCGGGCGACGAACAACCAGTCCGATGCCATACAGCAGAATACCGCCGAAAATACCGGTCCAGTACAGTGGAAATTGATAGGATTGAAAGAGGTATCTGGCAATATGCAGGGGCGAAAACCGCTCTGCCGGCGATAAATCGGAATATTCGGTGGTGTAGGAATAGACAAAATAATTGCTGAAATAATCGCCCCAAAACGCTGTCAGATCATCCCGACTGCCGTAATAAAGAGTCAAAAGCAGCACCGGCAGCAATGCACCGCCAACCAGGCTGAACACCTTGACAAACCGGCGGGTTTGGTACAGTTTCCAGGCGGCAAACAGGCCAAAAACCAGGCCCATCGGCACGGTCTGAAACTTGACGAAAGGTAACCAGCCGAGCCAAAACCCGATCGCAAATGCCCGTACCGCCGATCCGGTATTGCCGCGGAGAATCCAGAAAAGCCCGGTGATCAACCAAAGATTTCCCATGTTTTCGGAGTTGAAACTGGCAAAATCGTTTTTCCAGACCGTACTCAGAAGCAAAATGGGGAGCCAAACCAGCAGCAGTGCCCGTTCTTCGGCGAGGTAATTTTTCAAGAGTCGCCAGAAAATCCAGAACGTCAGGCACCAAAGCAGCACGCCAATCAAGTCGGCAAGGCGATAATCAACGGGTATGCCCGCCAGTTCGACAAGGGCCAGCGGTAGCACGGCCAGCGGCCGGCCGTCGGAATAATTCAGTAAGGTATAGAGCGGATCTTCGGCCTGCCCCACGGTTAGAGCGGTTGCAATCCAGGTGCTGGTATCCACGTTATGCTCCCGGTTTTGGGCATAAAGCAGCCGGATTCCGATGAAAAGCAGGAACGAAATCCCCAGCATTGTGCGGGTGGAAAACCGGGGAAAAGCATTGGGGATGAGGGCTTTTCGACCAATCACGACACTCCAGCCAGCCAGCACAAGCATACTAAAAAGCCGGAAAGGCAGCGCATAGACTACGGTTTCCATCAGCGCATGACGGTAAATACGGAACTGCCAAAAGGCGGAGCCTGAAAAAACCGTTCTTCCAAACGAAGCACCCGCCAGAACAGCGCATTCAGCCAGGGCGGAGGTAGCTTTACGTCGGAATGAACCGGTTGCGCAGGATTCAACCGCCAAACGAAAAGCTGCACTTTCCGCACGAACCAAATGGGAATGGTCAGCAGAAAATTCCAGTAGACATTGCGGTTCAAAGCAAAACCGGTATGCCGGGCGAAGTCCGCCATCTCGGCTTTTACAAACCGGCGGGAAATGGCCAGCGCAATGTCGTGCGTACCACGTAAGGCGCTGAATGCGTTGTTGTTGCTGATAAAAATACCGCCCGGACGGAGCCGCTGCCGGAAGACTCCCAGAATATGCCGGATCTGTTCATCGCTGAAAAAATACAGCACATCGTCGCAGATAATCACATCGTACATTTCGCCGGGATGAAAAGCCGCTATGTCCCGCAAATCATGCTGTTCAACCGCGATTTTCCGTTCCTGAGCAAAAGAAACCGCATCTTCCGATGCATCAAAACCCCGCAAATCAGTATAACCGGCCTGCCGCAGCGCGTCGAGCATACCGCCCGTTCCACAACCGGCGTCAAGAATGCGGATCGATTGGGTAGCCGGAAAATGCGTTTGAATCTGACGAATAGCTTTTGTGTGTAGAATCCGATACCACCAGAGCTTACGCTCTACTTGGTACATACTTTCGTACTCGTTCCGATTCCCGATCATAGTTGAAATGTTCCGATTTGACTACATACTGCGGCAAACCACTTTGCATCATAAAAAGTCGGCCCACGTATTCACCGAGTAAGCCCATTCCAAAAAGCTGGATTCCCCCGCAGAGGCAAACCGTTAGCCAGAGTAAATGGTCGGTGGCCGGCAGATGTTGCGTCAGCAACGACCCGATGGTTTCGGCCAAACCCGCCAGGATGCTAAAGCCCATCATGCCGATGCCCAGGGTAGTCAACAAGCGCAGGGGCTGAACGGAGTAGCCGAACAGGATGGTCAGAAAAAGTGAAATCAGTCGCTGGACTGTGTAGTTCGAACCGCCTTCCCGGCGTTTATGGTGCTGAACGATCACCCGGCCGATGTTTCGGGTGGTCCGGAAAATCAGGCCGTCGATATACGGATACGGGCCCGTATACTGAACGATTTCCTGCACAACTTCCTGCCGGATCAGTTTAAAACTGGACAGATACAAGTCGGCGGGTTTACGGAGTAACCAGGTCGTCAGGCGGTTTACGAGCCAGCTTCCCATGTTCCGGAACAAAACGTGATTTTTTTTCTCGTACTGCGAATACACCACGTCGTAATCGCCCTGCTGGGCTTCGCGGAGCAGTTTGATGATTTCCTGGGGCGGGTTCTGAAAATCGTCGTCGATAATAACGCAGTATTCGCCCCGGGCGTGGTTCAACCCACACATTACGGCGTGAAATTCGCCAAAGTTCTTGCGCAACGACACAAACTGGACCTGCGGATAGGTGTGGGCCAGGGTCTCACAGATTTCTTCGGACGCATCGCGGCTGCCGTCATTCACCAGCACAATCTCGAAGGGATAATCGGCAAGTTCGTACGTGAGGCATTCCACCAGTGAAAACAGGGTGCGTTCGCTATTGTAGACAGGAATAATGACAGAGAGTAGCATCAATAGGGTGATTTATTGATTGTGTCGATGATAGAATCCACTTCAGCATCTGTTAAGACGGGATTGAGCGGCAGGCTCAACACGTCCCGGTGTATTTGTTCGGTCAGCGGCAACTCCAGCTGACGGTATTCGGTGTACGCATCCTGCTGGTGAGGAGCCACGGGATAATGGATCACCGTGCCAATATGGTTTTGGTGGAGATACGCCATGAACGCTTCCCGTTGCGGATGCCGCACCACAAAGAGATGCCAGACATCATTCTGAATGGCGTCGGCCGGTGGTAGCCGGAGCGTGGGGTGCCGGATCTCAGCCAGATACCGCCCCGCAATGGTTTGCCGACGGCGGTTATCGGCATCGAGATGCGGTAATTTCACCCCCAGAAAAGCAGCCTGCAGTTCGTCCAGCCGGCTGTTCATTCCCTGAATCTGGTGAATGTATTTGCGCTCGGAGCCGTAATTACGGAGCAGGCGCACCTGCCGGGCCAGAGCGTCGTCGTTGGTGACGACCCCGCCCGCATCACCCAGGGCTCCGAGGTTTTTGGTGGGATAAAAACTGAAGGCGGCCGCATCGGAGAGATTCCCGGCTTTGCGGTTCTGATAGGTTGCTCCGTGAGCCTGAGCCGCATCTTCAATGATTTTCAGGCTGTGTTTCCGGGCCAGTTCCTGAATCGGCGCCATATCACAACACCGCCCGTATAGGTGAACGACCACAATAGCGCGGGTCTTTTCACTGATCAGGGGTTCAATCTGTGCGGCCGTCAGGGTATAGGTTTGCAGGTCGGGTTCGGCTAAAACCGGGACTAATTTCAGGTCCGTTATCGGGAGAATGGTGGCGATATACGTATTGGCCGGAACGATGATTTCACTCCCTGGCGGAAAGGAAAAAGCCCTGAAAATCAAATTAATAGCATCAAGCCCATTGCCTACGCCGATGCAATGTTTTGCTCCGCAATAGGCCGCAAAATCAGCTTCAAACGTTTCTACTTCGCGCCCCAACACATACCAACCCGAAGCCAGCACCCGACAAGCCGCAGCCTGGAGAGCCTCTGCATACGGTTTGTTAACCTGTTTGAGGTCGAGGTGTTGGATCATGGGCGATCAAAAAAGTAGTCCGATGGATCGTAGGTTTCGTTGGAGAGCACCAGCAGAATGGTTTCTTTCGAAAATTCGTCGATTATATGCCAGTCTCCGGGTTCAATCACCAGACATTCACTCGGCATAGTAAGATAAAAATAGGATTCTTCTTTGCCGTTGGTTACGAATATCCGGCATTTACCGGATACGGCAATCAGGGCATTGGATTCTTTTCGATGACCGTGCATAGCCCGTTGTTGAGATACGGATGCAACATTGTAGATATAAAACGCCCTTTTAATTTCACCCGGTAGTATTTTTTCAAAAACGGTAAGATCTCCCTTGGCGGAAGAATGAGTTGTAAGTTGTATAAGTTTAGACATATTTGACAAGATTACCCCTGCTAAATTAATTATTATTTTTTGAATTCAATGGAGCAATCGGGCGCAGCCGGGTTCGGAATCCCACTCCTGTTACTTTTGACGATAACCAGCAATTTCTCCACCAACTATACTTTTTTAAGGCAAAATCAGGCCCAAAATACATTTGTATGGCTAAACTTACCTTAATTAATAGTCAATAGCGGGTTGGTGTGGTTATTATTGATGACAAGTCTAACCTATTTTCGCCTTTTCTATCTAATAGTATCTTACCATATAGTAATGATATGTTTTCTGGTTTTACCGGTTGATCAGTCGCAGATAAACCCGCCGGCGGAGTAGGCTCCAGACGGTTAACCGCAGGCTGCGAATCAACAGAAAAGCTTTCCAAAAGGCTGATAAACAAACCGTTTAATTTTGCCATAGCCGGGTTTTATACGCCTGGCCGGTGTGCTTCTCTTTCGCAGGGCCAGTGTTAATTTGCAGAATTGAACCAGGCGTTTTTCTTTTCAGTCTTTAGCGATACGCCAAATTGTAACGCTCCTTAAAACCGGCGTTTATCAGACAAGCTATCGAGACTAAACCGATAGATTTAAATCCGGCACGGTTATCGTAGAGTCCAGGAATCAGCGGTATACAATTCTGAAAAAGTCCTTTTATCAAGGAAAAGACAACTCCAATGTCGATAAAAAATAATTTACAGCCCGGTAAAATTAACGCTGAAGTTACCTGATCACTAAGCATCAAAAACCGCTCACAATAGAAACGGCATTTTTAGTTTAAAATGAACCTCAAAAAATCAGGATCCACGGCCGCTTATCGATCAAAATGGTGCGCCAGCACCGGCAGGTTAACTTGAAAAATCGTTGGTGATCCGGGTAGAAACCAGAATAAAAGACAAAAAAAAGGCCGATCTGAATCGGCCTTTTCAAAAACACCCTACTTATTACATAGGAGTCGCAAAGAATGGACCGGCAATGGCCAGCACTTCGGCGGCTTTGAGCGGCTCATCGAACGATTCGTAAACACTCCGTGCAGCCATATCCGGGCTGTAGAGTTTCATTTTGTTTTCCGACATGTTAAAATAATCGACCAGGTTTATCGGACCCTGCATGGCCATATCTTCACCCGCATAAATCTTTGCATCGGGTTCCATTCCGTTCTGACCGCCTGACGGCCAAACCCGCAATTCCCTCATGTAACGAACGGCTGCCGCGTGACGGGCTTCTACCGAGTGAATCCGGAGGGCTACCGCCAGCACCGTTCTCGACGTTGCCGTATCCTCTTCCAGCAAACAGGCGGCCTGTCCTTTGTAGGCCCGAACTCCGGTGTCTTCCAATGCCTGCGCATAGGCCAGGAAGGTTGGATAATCAGCCAGAGCGGCATTCAGCGTAGCCATATTGTATTTCGGCTGCATCTGATTGGGCTTATACCCCAGAACGCCTTCCAGCAAATCAACGTGTTGCGCTTCGTGCTTGGCGATCTGGACCACATATGGGCGTGCGCCCGAAGGAACCAGACCCGCCTTGAACTGGGCCGCCCGGTAGAAATCACGCTCCAGGTATTCCAGCGTCAGGGCAAATTTTACAATTTCAATGGCATCACCCGCACAACCTTCAGCGGCAAATGCCTTGTTGACCATGGCAGCGAAGAACAGGGGCGTAGCCGCGGCCGCAACCGAGGTGGTTTTTAACATTTTCCGGCGCGAGAAATCCATTTTTTCACCGATGGCCGGATCAGCTTTTTCAATTTGGGAGAATATTCCGAAGAGATTCATGATCGTTCTTGAGGTTTATTTTTTGGATGATTCCAGCGCAAGCAGTGAAGCTGGGTTAATTGCCGTTTTGATGTATTTGCCAGCTCTGCCCAATACTTCAGACACCGTCAGCATTTTCTCCAAACCGTTGTTATCCACAACGTAATCACCGGCAAATAAACCGCCACCCGGTTGCAGCAATGAACTGATCAATGAAGCGTGACGAGCTTCTACCGATACGATTTTTCCGGCTAACGTCAGATAAATTGAATTGGCCTTGGAAATCAGCGGACCCGCGCCGTTGTAAGCGGCAACCCCGGTATCTTCCAGAACCCGCGCCGTGTTCAACACTTCCCGGCGGTTGGTGAAGTCGATACTACTCACGTCAAATTCCAGATCACCGATACGCTTGTCGGCCGGAATAGCCAGTTTGAAAAACTCCCGGTGGACCAGTTCATGATCATGAATATCTCTAAAAATCATTTCCTCTTTGCTACCGGCTGCGAAGGTTTTCTTTTCGACAACCGCCATGTAGAAAGCGGTTTCCAATTGCTCCAGTGCGTAGGCGTAGTTCAGAATGGCAAAGTCACCTTCTCCGAAACTGACACCGTCGGCCGAAATCCGGGCACCCGAAATTTTCGGCGACAGATCATTCATTGAATTCTGGCAAGCCGTCAATAAAGCAGCCGCCGAAACCGTAGTTAAGCCTAAAGCGCGCAGAAACATCCGACGTTCAACCGATGGAATGGCGGGTACGCTCGGGCCTTTCTTGGGGGTAGAGGTACTTGTTAATTCTTCCATAAGAAAAGTTAATTTGTTAATAGGGTGTATAAAAGGATCTTCTTAAAAGACAACCATACGAACGAGCCAGCCCGATTTTTGGATTTCGGAAATTTTAAAAAAGATTTTATTAGGCCACTATCCGAGGGAACGGGATGGAGAAGGAGGCATTTTGGGCGAAAAAGCCGGTTTTGAGGCAAAAAATATTTTTTCGCTTTTTCCGGAAAAAGCAGAAATGCGCAGGGGCCGGCAACGAATACCGGAAAGTGAAGTACGGTTTTGTCCGTCAATTAACCCGGTAGATCAGGCGGGCAAGTGGTCAATTTCCCGGGCCAGAAATTGCTGGAAACGCTCCTGAAGTCCGCGGTAATAGGTCAGGTATTTGAGTCCCTCTTCGGTCACACTCGCGCCCCCACCCCGCTCACCGCCGGTTTGGGTAGTCACCAAAGGCGCGTCGGCCTGGCTGTTCATCGACTGAACCAGTTCCCAGGCGCGTTTATAGGACATTTTCATTTCTTTGGCCGCCTGATTGATCGATCCCGTGTGCTGAATCCGTTCCAGCAGTTCCATCCGGCCAATGCCAAAAAACCGTTCCCGGGCTTCCAGCCACACCCGCCCATTTATGCGTAAATCTTTCATACTGACGTTTGGACTTCTCTAAAACAAAGCCGTCACTTTCTTAAACGACCGCTCCAGCCGCGTGAGTGAAAACCGGTTGGTCGACCGGAATGGCAGCGTCACGATGGCCCGGGTTCCGTCGCCGGGTGTCGATTGCCATTCGATGTCGCCGTTGATCAGCGCCACCCGCGATTCGATGTTGCCGATGCCCAAACCACGCCGGGCTTCCTTGTAGTCGAAACCCTGCCCGTCGTCGTTGTAATAAAGTTTCAGCAGGGGTTCTTCATACACGAGCCGGATACTGACCTGCCGCGCATTGGCATGTTTCAAGGTGTTGTTCAGCAATTCCTGCGTAATCCGGTAGAGCATCAGTTCGGTTTCAGCGTCCAGTCGCGACGGCAGTTCGTCGGCCCAGAAATGCGTTTCAAGGGTCGATTTGTCGATCCGGGAAAGGAGTTCTTCAACGGCGGCCGCGTAGCCATATTGCTCGAGCGTCCGCGGACTCAGCTCACGCAGCAGGTTGCGGATGTTGCCAATGATGTCGCTGATGAGTTGCCGGGCCAGATCGCTCAGGGAGGTGGCCCGGGCCGGATGGCTGGGGGGATCGACCAGCCGGCCGACATACAGTTTCAACGTTGCCAGCTGGGTTCCAATCTCGTCGTGCAGATCACGGGCCAGATTTTTCTTGATCTGTTCCTGCAATTCGACCGCCAGGCGGGTATTCCGCTGGTGTTGCCGGTGAATCCGGTTTTCGCGCCGGCGAAGCCAGTACAAACCGGCCGCTCCAATCACGGCCACCAGCAACACGAGAAACCAGGCGCGCCGATAGAAAGGGGGCTGAATGACCAGCGTCAGCCGCTTAATTTTGGGACTCCATTGCCCGTCTTTATTGGCGGCTTTTACCCGGAAGATATACGTTCCCGGCGGCAGATTGGCATACCGGACGTACGTATCCGAACCGGACTGCACCCATTGCGCATCGTAGCCAACCAGCTGATACTGATACTGGTTCCGACCGTTGCTGTAATAATCCAAGGCTGTAAATTCAAGGGCTACGGTATTCTGATCGTGTGGAAGTTCGACCCGGGCCACTTCACCAATATACCCTTCTGATTCATACGCTGTTTCATTGACACTCATCTTGTGAATATGAACCGCAGGCATATACGAACTCGTCCGGAACTGCTCCGGATAGAACCGGTTGAACCCGTTTACGCCCCCAAAAAACAACTCACCATCCTGGGTTCGGAAATACGCATTGCCATTGAATTCATAGCCCTGCAAGCCGTCGGACATGTCAAAGTTTTTGAATTTTTTAGTCGTGGGATTAAAGAAGGAAATACCCCGGTTTGTGCTGATCCACAGCCGGTTCTGATGATCCGGCAAAATACCGTATACGAACGGATTTGCCAGCCCATACTGCTGATCATAGATGCGAATCCGGCCCGTTTTGGTGTTCAGAGCCGCCAGCCCTTTGTCGGTTGCCATCCAGACGAGCGGATGAATCGGGTCTTCATAAAAATAAAGAACCGTGTACCCATTCAGGCCCTTCACCAACCGCTGAGGTTGCAAATTCTTACCGATTGGCGGTCGTTCGTAGCAATAAAAACCGGCAGAATTGGTGCCAACCCAATACCGCCCGGCGCGGTCGCGGGCCAGACTAAAAATGTTCTGGTTGGCCATTGTCGGCAGCAAAGTGAATTTTTTTTGCCGCACATCGAGCAGAAAAAGCCCATCTTCGGTGGCCGCCAGCATGGTATTATTATCGATGGCCAACAGCCGACGGACAAAATTTTCGACCACCTTGCTGTTGGGCGAACCGGGAAGCGGGATCTTGCTGAAAGTAGATTTTGCTTTATCGAAGGTAAAAACACCCCCGTTCGTGCCGACCCAAATCCGGCCCTGGGGATCTTTGTAGAGGCATTTGATCAGGGTCCGTGAGGGCAAATCGCTGTGTTTAGCCTGCGTCAAATACCGCCTTATGATGCGGTTTTGGGGCCGATCCAACACATCGAGACTCCGCTCGGTGGCAATCCATAGTTCGGTCGGGGAGGTCTCCAGAAACCCCCGCACCACAAAATGACTGAGCATCGACGGATCTTTGGTCACATGGGGCTCGTTTTTGGAAACCGCCATTCCGCCAAAAAAAGTGCTCCCCGGAACAATGCGGGCCAGGCCGTCGGGATCGGTATTGGCCCAGATGATTCCCTGCCGGTCGATGTATATTTTACAGATTTCGTAGTCGGACAAATGCCGCGAGCTGTTTGTAAATCCGCCGACCTGACTAAACCGGTTGGCCGACTTGTCGAAAAGCCAGATGCCACTGCGTTGTGTGCCGAGCCATAACCGCCCGTCATGGTCTTCGGCAATGGTATAAATCGATGTCAGCGAACGCCCTTCGTCCGGAAAAAACGTTTGATACCGCCCCGTTTGCGGTTCAAAGCGGATCAGACCGGTAGCCGTTCCCAGCCAGACGATGCCCGCCGTATCGCAGTGGAATGAAAAAACACCCGTTGCCGGCCCGGCTTCGTTGGCGGGATGATTGCTGAAATAATAATGCGCCCGCCGTTCGTAAAGGCTGTAGCGGATCAGGCCGGTTGGAGCGTGGAGCCAGACATCCCCGAGTGGCGTTCGAACCGTTGAATTGAGCTGATCGTACTCATGAGTGGGCCGCACACCGGCATCCAGCACCAGTTTCTGGCGTGTTTTGATGGTCAGCGAAACAAGCCCTTCCGTTTCACTGTAATACAAAACTTCCTGCCCATTGGCATAGAACGGAATCGTCTTGCTCTTTAGCGGTTTTTTCGATTTGGAGTACGAATAAATACAGGTAAAACGGTCGGTGGCCCGGTCGTAGTAATTGAGGCCATATTCGGTCCCAATCCAGAGATTTCCGTTGCGGTCTTCCACAATTCCGGAAATATTGATGCCGACAATCGCCGAAGAATCCCGCAAATTGGGGCGATAATGCCGAAAATGAGCACCGTCGTAGCGGTTCAGACCGTCCTGTGTTCCCAGCCACAGAAAGCCCCGGCTGTCGGTCAGCAAATGGTACACCGAACCCTGCGTCAGGCCATCGTCAACACCGATGTGATCAATCCGGAGGGACTGGCCAAGCGGGTCTTTCGTGACTCCTGAAGCGTCTGGCAACCTCAAGGCGGCCATCCAGATGAGCAGGAACAAGATACGGGTTAGTTTCATTTGTTACCGAAACGGAAACAGCATGGTAAATTAATGGATTGATTGGTAACCTGCAAATCAGATTCTTAGGGTCCCCTTTCCAATCCTGGATTACCAGACGTGCCATGGCCGTTTCGGAACCGCTTTCAACGAAAGCAGCCCTCTTTTTTGAAGCTTATTTTGTGATTATTCGGTGACTTAAGTTGACGGCCTTTTGACTACGGCTTAAGCACTTTCAGGGTAACCGCCTGCCGACCACCCGTCACCCGCAGCAGAAGCAAGCCCGTCGATTGCCGTCCGGTGGGCAGGTAGCGGTGTTCAACCGCACCGGCGTCCGCCACTTCGTGTTCCGCAAGTACCCGGCCGTTCAGGTCGGTGAGTTGCAAATTCAGTAACTGGCCTTCGGCTCCGCGGATTTCTACTCCAAGCGTTTCGCCCACCGGATTGCTCAGAAGTGTTGCGCTCCAGGTCCGCTCATTCATTCCGGCCGACAACCTTGCCGCCGAACCCGGACAGGTCAGCGGTTTGGGTGCCCCTTTGAGGATGTACGTACTGTTCAGAACGGTAGCGCTGATCTGATACGTTGTATTATTTTTCAGGCCGGCCGGCGTGGTAAAACTATAGCCGTGCGTGCCGTTCCCCTTGCCCGCATCCTTCAGATCCTGCCGGTAGATATTGGCTTCAGCGGTGCCGATTGAAACGCCGTTGGCATAAAATTCAAGCATCATCGGCGTATTGGGCTTGTTGCGATCCCACACCCAACCCCGGATCGTGCCGCACTCCACTTTGTCCAGAAAACCCTCAAAGTTACCCGCAACGGTCGTTGAAGACGTCGGTTGCGTAGCCGGAGGTTGTATCGTTCCGGTAATCGTCGTCGTTCCGGTGCCACCGCGCGGATCGGTTGCTGTATAAGTCAGGGTAAAGGACCCGTTTCCGGTTGGCGTACCGCTCAATACCCGGTTGCCCGCGTTAAAGGTCAAACCGCCGGGTACGGGAGACAATCCATAGGCGAGCGTTTCGCCATCCGGATCGGTAAAAGCCGGTAGGGTGATCGAATAGGCAACGCCCTGCCGGGCCGACAAAGCCGCTACGGTGGGTGGCTGGGGCGGGTTATTGGCGGGTGGCGTTGGCGTGCCGGTTGCCTGACACTCGATCACTTTGGGCCCACTTTTCAGGACAAAAGAAGCACCCGTTACCCGGGCCGAAAGGCTGTGTCTGGCGCCATCTTTCAGGTTGTTACCAATCGGATACCGGAAAGCGTGCCGGCCATCGCCCTTACCGGCATTGGCCAGATCCTGCCGGAATTCGTCGGCGGTCAGCGTGGCAATGACCGTGGTACCGTCCAGGAGCTGAACAGAAATCGGCGTATCCCGGCGGTTGGCATCCCACGCCCATCCGCGAAAGGTCTCGCAATCCGCTCCGTAGAGATACCCGTCGAAATTACCCGAAACAACCGGCGGGGGCGTTACAGTACAATTGGCCGGGGTTGGCACTCCGGCGGTTTCTCCTTTGTTGAGCATCGGTGATGAGCTACTGAAAAAAGTCTGGCCGTTATACAGGCTGGTCAGTGCTTTGTTCCACTCCGCTGCGACGGCGCTCTGACCGAGCGTATTGAAGTGCGTTTTATCGGGAGCCGGTAGCCGGTAGGAGTTGTCAAACTGATCGGTATTGGGGCCGGTGAAGATATCGGACCGCCCGTAGGGTGACGGATACGGATCGCCAAATGCTTTGGGGGCCGCAATAGCGTTGTTGTTTTGGTGGGTGCTATACCCGATCGCTTTGGCCTGTCCCTGCAACACCAGCGGGTCGGTAAACCCCCGGAGGTGGCTGGCCTGGGAAATGACCCAGGGGATATCGGCCCCCAGATCGGTGCGACTTTGCCCAATCAACTCGTTCAGCACATCGCCCATAGACTCTGAGCTGTTGATCGAATTGGTTCGAACGTCGTAATAACGCGTTGCCCTCGGAAAACCACCGGTTGTGTTGGCTGGCGAGTCATTCGGCTTGCTCGGATCGTTTCGGATATCGCTCTCGCCCTGGTGCCACAGAATGGCCCGCAAACCCGTTTGCCTGGCCCGGCCCGTCAAATAGTTTTTTAAATTTCGATACGGAAACCCGTTCACAAACCGGGGTTGTCCATCATTAAAAGGCGTATTCCGGTTTTGGCTGCTGTTGCGCCATTCTACCACGCTGGTTGCAGCCATCGCATTCTGGTGAAAAGACACCGGAACGTTCAGTGTCTGAATCAACTTGTTTCCCACTCCCCCCCAATACCACTGAAAATTGATGGTGGCGGGTGAACAGCCGGGGCATTTTCCCGGATCATTCTGCTCAAAGCCCTGGAGATTAGCACTCTGGTCTTTCTCATTGAAAAACCGGACAAAGGTCGGATTTCCCGCTTCATAGGTGGTATTGTTGTCATTGGCATAGCCCGCAGCATTGGATTGACCGGCAATGGCAAAGACTTCACCAACCCCGATGTCAAAATCAGCCGTTTCCCGACTGCTGTTATCCTTCGCCCGGACTTTATACATACCGCCTGCCACGTCAATTTGAGCCGTTACCTGACAGGTTCCCCCGCCCGAAACCGGCACCGTCGTCCAGCTTTGCGCGTTGCCCGTAACCGGATCGAGCGGCCCCTGGGTTTCACCAGTCAGGGAATATTTATAAAAAAGCAGTTGAAGCGACGAGATCGGTTGCCCGTTGGTGGAGGTGATAATAAATTTTATACTCGCTTTATTATCTTGCCCACGTTGAAAGATCATACCATTTTGGGGCCACGAAATGACCACCTGAGCGTACAGATCCGACATACCGGATAGTAGTACACAAATCAGCCCGAAAAATGAAAGTAATTTCTTTTGCATACCAAGCGGTTTTATGAAACAAATTCGTCCTGAATCAAGACCAATTGTGTTGGATTTACAGACAAAGGCCTCCTTTCAGCACTCGTTTTTTGCTTCGGATAAATGAGTATGCAATACTATTTTAATTCTATGTTTTTTTAAGCATAAATCCTGGATTAATTTATGGTATCCTATCTTTTCTACTTAAGTAGAAGGTGCAAATGCTGCGGTAATATTATACAGATAGCCAGACAAGTTAATACCGTTTTTTGTTTTCACAAGCAATCAATTCAGTAATGTTGGTTATATATTATCATTTTATTATGTAATATTACTGGATTAATCTTAAAATCATATTCACTAAACCCATGAGGAAAAATTTACACCGTTGCTTTCTGATGCTGATCGGAATAGCAATGTGGACACAGGAAGTTCACGCCCAGAGCCGGCAGATTACCGGAAAAGTAGTTGATGAAATGAATGCCGCAGTTCCCGCTGCGAATGTGGTGGTGAAAGGCACCACGACCGGTACAATTACCGACGGTGAAGGAAGTTTTTCACTGTCTATTCCGTCCGGGAATCAGACCCTGACGGTCTCTTCCATCGGGTTCAAAACGCAGGCGATTGAAGTGACACCCGCCCAGTCGAAGCTGACCATCAAGTTATTGCCCGACGTCAAGAGTTTAAGTGAAGTGGTGGTAACGGCCCTGGGGGTTCAGCGCAATACGCGAAATGTAGGCTATGCCGTCCAGCAGATCGACGGAAGCGGTATTCAGGAAGCCCGGGAAGTGAACTTTATCAACTCGCTGCAGGGAAAACTGGCCGGCGTGCAGATCGGTGGCAACAGCGGTTCGATGGGCGGTTCTTCACGGGTAACGATCCGCGGACTGAAGTCCATTTCGGGCAACAACAACGCCCTGTTTATTGTGGACGGCGTGCCGATGGCCAACATGAACCTGAACTCCTACGGGACTACGGGCGGCCAGGGCACCGGGGGTGGCGGGTACGACTACGGTAACCCGGCCCAGTTGATCAACCCCAATGATGTCGAAAATATTTCGGTGCTGAAAGGGGCCGCAGCCACGGCGTTGTACGGAAGCCGTGGTCAGAATGGCGTCATTTACATCACCACCAAATCCGGAAAAGGATCGGGAAAACTGTCGATCAATTATGACCTCAACATGCAGGTCGACCAGGTTTCGCTGCTGCCCAAATTCCAGAATTCGTACGGTGGCGGGGGCAGTTCGGCGTTCACCAAATTATACGTCAACCAGAACCCGACCGGTTTTCTGCCCGGCGGTGGCACCTTTGACGACAACGATGGCAAAGGCAAATATGACCTTATTCCGGACTACGGCACCGATGAGTCCTGGGGGCCCAAACTGGACGGCACGCTGGTGCGGCATTACTGGTCGTGGGACCAGGACCGGAACAATCCGAACTTCGGAAAAACCGCTCCCTGGAGCGCCCACCCGAACAATGCGAAGGATTTTTTCAAAACCGGCTTCACCTTCTCCAACAACCTGTCGGTCTCAAGCAGCACCGACAAAGGTTCCATCCGGTTTTCGCTCGGCCAGACCAATCAGAACTTCATTTATCCCGGTAGCCACCTGAAACGGTTTTTTATCAGTCTGAACACGACGTATAAATTTACCGACAAATTCACCTTCAGCGGGGGTATCAATTACGTTCACGACGACTCCAAAGGTCGGCCCGGAACCGGTTTCTTCGGCAACAACCCGATGCTGTTTTACGTCATGTTCGGGCAGCGGCAGATCGACGATGCGTATTTGAAAGACTATAAATACGCCGATGGAACGGAGCAATCCTGGAACCGTACGGCCTGGAACATTCAGAAACCGGCGTTTACCCAGAACCCCTACTGGAACCAGTACGAAAGTTTCAACACCGACCAGAACAACCGGTATTTCGGCAATGCCGGTCTGACTTATAAAATCACCGACTGGCTTTCGGCCGACGTCCGCGTCTTTTCGGATTACCTGAATCACCTGGATGAAGTTCGGAGCGCGAAAGGATTTTTCGTCGGGTCCTACGCCAAACGGGTCGCCATCAACAACGAAACCAATTACCAGGCCACGCTGAACCTCAACAAGTCGTTCATGGATTCCAAACTGAGCCTGGAAGCCGTAGCGGGTAGCAACATCCTCAGCATTAAATCGAGCGTGGATGCGGGCACCACCAACGGAGGTCTTCAGAATCCGCTGGTGTATGTCCTGCAAAATTCGGTATTGCCCGCAACGGTTTCGAATGCGTACGGTAACCGGCAGACTAATTCGCTTTTTGCTTCGGCCACGCTGGGGTATAACAAAGTGCTGTATCTGACGGCGACGGGCCGGAACGACTGGGCGTCGACCCTGCAACAGACCGGTAATTTCTCGTATTTCTATCCATCTTTAGCCGGTTCGTTTATCTTCTCGGATGTGTTGCCCAAAAGCAACTGGCTGACGCTCGGCAAAGCGCGCTTATCCTATGCGCAGGTCGGAAATGACGCCAGCCCCTACAACGTTTCCCGGTATTATGATTACGTAGCGCCGTTCAATACCTTTCCGCTGCAAAGCACCTCCGACAAGCTGTTTAACAACAAGTTAAAACCGGAATTATCTTCGGAAGTCGAAGGCGGTTTTGACTTCAAATTCTTCAATGAACTGCTGGGGCTTAATTTCACGTATTACGACCGCCGGACCAAAAACCAGATCTGGGATGTGCAGACACCGCCCGAAAGTGGTTTCTCGACCAAAACGGTCAACGGCGGTACGGTCCAGAACAAGGGAATTGAGCTAACGCTTTCGATTGCGCCCATCACCACGCGGAATTTTAGCTGGCGGGCCGCCCTGAACTTTTCGAAAAACAAGAATACCGTGCTCGACCTGAACACGGATAATATCCAGGGCATCGAGCGGTTTGTGATCGGCACGGAACGGCGTACCAATAAAGTGTCGATGATCGCGCAAAAAGGCATGTCGCTGGGCACGATGCTCGGCACCGACTTTGTGTATGACGCCAATGGAAACAAAACGGTGGGCGCCAACGGTACCTACAACGTGACGCCGACACCGGTCATCATTGGCGATGCCAACCCGGATTTTATCGGCGGTTTTTCCAACACCTTCAGTTATAGAGCGTTGTATCTATCGGCGCTGATCGACTTTCAGAAAGGCGGGGATTTCTTCTCGTATACCAATCTGTACGGGTATAAATCCGGTATGCTGGCCGAAACGGCCGAGGGCGGTATTCGGGAGAATGGGCTGATCAATCCGGGTGTAAAAGCCGACGGCACCCCCAACGATGTGGTGATTACGGCCCGTACGCACTTCAACGCCGATGGCGGAAACCGCATCAGCAGCGCCAACCTCTACGACGGCAGCTTCATCTATCTGCGGGAAGTGCGTCTGGGCTGGAACTTCCCGGATGCCATCGCCAAAAAAATCCGGATGCAGGCGTTGCGGCTCACGCTGACGGGTCGGAACCTCTGGCTGATCAAAAGCAGCGCCCCGAATGTGGACCCGGCCAACATCACCAACTCCATCAGCAACCAGATTGGTTTTGAGGGTGGAGCCTTGCCGCCTGTGCGCAGTTACGGTGTCAATCTAAATCTGACCTTTTAAGGACGACCCGGTTTGGGTACGCTAACTCATAAAATTTACTGCCATGAAATTCAATACCATTTTCCTGCTGGCCGCCCTGCTCGTGGCCTTTTCAGGATGCCAAAACTTTGAAGAACTCAATACCGACCCGGCCCGTTCCAGCGAAACGCAGCCGGAGTTTCTGCTGGCCAACGCCCAAAAAAGAGCGTCTGACATCATGTACGACACGTATTTCAACGGACGAATCGGCATGGAACTTTCGCAGTACTGGATGGGTACCGACAAGACGACCGACGGCCGGTTTCTGTTTACCAACGACGGCTTATGGAACGGCCTGTATTCCGGTCCTTTGATGGATTTACAGGAAATTCAGAACTACTACAACCGGCATCCGGAGGAAAGCAATCCGCACACGCTGGCCGTGGCCGAAATTCTGAAAAGCTGGTTGTTCCACGTGTTGACCGATGCGTATATCGACATTCCGTATTCGCAGGCGCTCAAAGGCGATGACATTCCGCAACCCGCTTTTGATAAAGGCAAGGATGTGTATGCCGGAATTCTGGCTTCGTTGAAAAAACAGGTGGATATTCTGCAAAACACGCCGTCCGGCGCCATTCGGGGTGACATCATCGCCAACGGTGACCCCAAGCAATGGGCCCGGATCGGGAATGCCCTGCGCATCCGCATTGCCTTGCGGACCGCCGATGCTCAACCCGCCGAAGCCAAAGCGGTAATCGAAGATGCC
Source organism: Larkinella knui (assembly GCF_003858645.1). Lineage (GTDB taxonomy): Bacteria > Bacteroidota > Bacteroidia > Cytophagales > Spirosomataceae > Larkinella > Larkinella knui. The sequence continues at coordinate 948,352 of NZ_RQJP01000002.1, forward strand.
GTTAAAAATACGTTGACCAGTGTCAGCCAGGATGTCTTTTTCCCGTATAATGTGTCTGCCACAACCAGCCGGTTTCCCTATAATGACGTGGAAAGACCGCTGGTGGAATTTGCCGTAACGTCGACTTTGGTCGATTACCTGAAATCCGTCAACGACCCGCGCTTGCCGATTTTTGCGCGTCCGGACGATACGAACGGCAAGTACATTGGCAAGGTGTATGGTACCGAAGCCAATTCGCCGACGATGATTGGTTTGTCGAAACCGGGCGTGATTGCTTACAGCGGTTCGGCCAAAGGCTACCTGATCACGTACGCCGAAGTTGCCTTCGCCAAAGCCGAAGCCGCAGCCCGTGGAATGAACGTCGGCACCGAAAGCGCCGAAGATTTGTACAAAGCCGCCGTAACGGCCTCGATGACGCAGTGGGGCATCACGGATTCGAAAGCGATTGCTACCTATCTGGAAGGCGTTCCGTACAAAGCCGGTAATTTCAAAAACGTGATCGGCACCCAGAAGTGGCTGGCGCTTTACATGCAGGGTTTGCAGGCCTGGATGGAGCGGTTGCGGCTGGATATTAAAAAACCGAACGGCGACATTCTGTTCATCGATCCCGCTTCCGGAAGCCTCGACCCGGATGTAAAAGATGTTCCGAAACGACTGAAATACCCGAGTGGAAGCCGGGCCAGCAACGCCACCAACAGCGCAGCAGCCGCCAAAAACATTGGTGGCGATACGCAGGCGGCAAAAAACTGGTGGGACGTTTTGTAAAGTAAACGGGAACGCTGATTGGGCGGATTGAACGGATTAGCGCGGATTAAAATCCGTTTTGATCCGTTCAATCCGCCCAATCCTGTTTTTGAAGAAGAGGTGTCAGGCGGTTTTTTGTTTCGAAAATCGTATTTTGAACTTTATTGGTTGATTTCCCGCTTACCTTCTTCGACAACGAACATGCTAAAGGCAATCTTTACCGGTTTTTTTCTTATGCTTGAAATTTCGGGGGCTACGGCCCAATCAAACTCCGCTTCCCCTTCGCTAAACTACCCGCAGACCCGCAAAACGGACCAGACCGACGACTACCACGGCACGAAAGTGGCCGATCCGTACCGCTGGCTCGAAGACGACCGTTCGGCCGAAACCGGGGCGTGGGTGAAGGCCCAGAATGCCGTGACGTTCGGCTATCTGGAGCAGATTCCGTATCGTAAGCAGCTTCAGAACCGGCTCGAACAGATCATCAACTACCCCCGCTATTCGGCTCCGGGCCGCAAAGGCGAGTGGTTTTATTTTTACAAAAACGACGGTTTGCAGAACCAGGCGGTTTTATACCGGCAGAAGGGCCTCGACGCGACCCCGGAAGTGGTGATCGATCCCAACAAACTTTCGACCGACGGCACGACGCGCCTGACGAGCTTCGATTTGTCGAAAAACGGCCGCTATGCCGCCTACGCCCTTTCGAAAGCCGGTTCCGACTGGCAGGAAATTTTCGTGATGGATATGCAAACCCTCCAGTCGCTGCCCGATAAGCTGGAGTGGGTGAAATTTACCGGGGCTGCCTGGCAGGGCGACGGTTTCTTTTACAGCCGCTACGACCATCCCGCCGACGGACAGGAACTGTCGTCCAAAAATGAGTTCATGAAAGTGTATTTCCACCGGCAGGGAACCCCGCAGGCGCAGGATCAGCTGATTTATGAAGACAAAACCCACCCGCTGCGGTATTTCTTTGCGCAGACGACCGAAGACGAGCGGTTTTTGATCCTGAACATTTCGGAAGGTACCGACGGGTCGGAAATCTGGTATAAAGACGCCCAGGCGAAGGATCAAACGTTCAAGCGTCTGGTGGAAGGATTCAAATACAATTACTCGGTGGTCGACAACGCCGGGGATCAGCTGCTGGTTTATCACAACAACGGAGCGCCGAACTACAAGGTGTCGAAAGTTGATCCGAAAACCGGGCAGTTCCGCGATTTTGTGGGTGAAAAACCGGAGAAGTTAGACCAGGCCAATACCGCCGGAGGCAAGCTCTTTGTCAATTACCTGAAAGATGTCACCTCCCGCATTTACGTTTACGACCTGGCCGGAAAGCTCGAAAACGAGGTTCAATTACCGGGATTGGGCACCGTGAGCGGTTTTGGTGGTCAGAAAGAAGACACGTTTGTGTTCTACACCTTTACGTCGTTCACCTTCCCGCCGACGATCTATCGCTACGAGATTGCCACGAAGAAAACCACGCTGTTCCGCCAGCCGGAAGTGGACTTTAAACCGGCGGATTACGAAACCAAACAGGTGTTTTTCACCAGCAAAGACGGCACGCGCGTCCCGATGTTTCTGACCTACCGTAAAGGCATGAAGCTGGACGGCACCAATCCGACGATCCTATACGGCTACGGCGGATTCAACATCAGCCTGCCGCCGAGTTTCAGTGCCATGCTGCTGCCTTTTCTGGAGCAAGGCGGGATTTATGCGCAGGTAAATTTGCGGGGCGGTAGCGAATACGGCGAAACCTGGCACGAGCAGGGTATGAAGCTCAAAAAGCAAAACGTGTTCGACGATTGCATCGCGGCTGCGGAATACCTGATCGCGCAGAAGTATACGTCTCCGCAGAAACTGGCGTTGCGGGGTGGTTCCAACGGCGGCTTGCTGGTGGGGGCCGTCATCAACCAGCGCCCGGATCTGTTTCGGGTGGCCATTCCGCAGGTGGGCGTGATGGACATGCTGCGGTTTCATAAATTCACCGTCGGCTGGGGCTGGGTATCCGATTACGGCAGCAGCGACAATGCCGACGAGTTCAAGGCGATTTACCAGTATTCGCCCCTCCACAATATTAAGGAAGGAATCCCGTATCCGGCCACGATGATCATGACGGCCGACCACGACGACCGGGTGGTTCCGGCGCACTCGTTCAAGTATGCGGCTACGTTGCAGGAGAAGTACAAGGGCCCGAATCCGGTGCTGATCCGGATCGAGACCAATTCGGGTCACGGCGCCAGTAATACGAAGAAAAACATCGAGTCGACGGCGGATCTGTACGCATTTACGCTCTGGAACATGGGAATAAAAAGCCTGAAAGAACCGTCTGTAAAGAGTAAGTGATCTGAACGTTTAAAAGCAAAAAACCGCCGGAAGCATGCTTCCGGCGGTTTTCCTGTATGAACTAAGGGTATCTTAGAATTTGAAGGTAACCCCTAATTTCAAGGGCGCAACACCGTAACCAACTTCAGCAAAAGCACCGAGGTTCGGTTTGAAATAATAGCGACCACCCAGGTGAATATTTAAGAAGGCACCGCTGCCGTATGAATCACTGTAAATTGAACCACCCGGTCCATCATACTTGTAACTCGAAATACGATAGCCAAGACCTACACCAGCGTACAAGTCCAGCTTTTCATTACCAAGGTTTAATAATTCATTAACATGGTATGATCCACGAACACCAATGGGTACGAATGTGTAACGCCAGTACGAAGAGTAACTCCAGGTATAGAAGTCGACTTGGGCACCCACGCTGATTTCGTCTGTTACACCCACTTCGAAGGATGCTCCCAAGGGAATACCACCGCCATAGTAAGCCCCCAAACCAATACCGGCATTGAGTAATTTATCGCCTTTTTGATATTGTGCGAATGATTGAGTACCTACTAGCAGCAGGGACATTACGAGAAGTGAGGAGAATAATTTTTTCATTAGTATGAATGAGTTAGATGTGAAACTTGGGTCAAAATAAGGGAGTTTATCAACGTCTTACAAGAGGTGAGCGGTTAGTTGTCGTTATTTGCCCCAAAATCGGGTAGAATTCCCTTAAAATCTCGTAGTAGTAACCCCTATCTACTTTTTGGTAGCAAGTATTTCTACGTACCTGAGTTCGGTGACACGTGAGTCGGCCGTCTCTCCCGCCTATAAACCAGACACGGAGACGCGGTTTGAGGGCCAATTCAGAAATATTCCGAAAAAAATCTATTTTTTGCTTACTCCCTGTAATGAATTGACCGCTGGCTCGTCTTTGTCTCTGAAATGGATTTACAAGCCTTCAAACAAAAGGTACTCCCCGTCCAGGGCCGGCTTTTCCGGCTGGCCAAACTGTTTCTGCGCAACCGCGAAGAAGCCGAGGATGCCTTGCAGGAGGTTTTGATGCGGCTTTGGACGAAACGGCAGCAACTGGATTCGTACCACAGCGTGGAGGCTCTGGCCGTTCAGATGACGCGGAATCTGTGTCTGGACAAACTGAAATCGTTTGCAAACCGGACAACGGACGGCAATGCCGACCTGACAAGCGTTCAGGCCGACACCCTTTCACCGTATCGTCAGGCGGAATTATCAGACAGTTCAAATCTGCTGCATCGCATCATCGACGAATTACCGGAGCAGCAAAAACTGATTCTCCATCTGCGTGATGTGGAGGAGTATTCGTTTGAAGAAATTGAAGAAGTAACGGGCCTGACCGTGAATAACATCCGGGTGATTCTGTCGAGAGCCCGGCAACGGGTGCGGGACAGTTACCTAAAAACCAACGACTATGAAGCAGGATATTGAAAAGCTGCTCGAAAAATATTACGCCGGAGAGAGCACACTGGAAGAGGAAAAGCAGTTGCGGGATTTTTTTCGCGGAGCCTCGGTTCCCGCTCATCTGGAGAAGCAGGCCGGACCATTTCGTTACTATGCCGAAACGCGAAAGGAGCAGCCGTCGCTGGCCTTTAACCAACGGCTGTCCGACCGCCTGGGTTCGGAGGGCCGGGTTCGGAGCCTGATCACATGGAGCCTGCGGATTGCGGCCAGTCTGACGCTGTTGGCCGGCGGTTTTGTCGGTGGATTGTATTACAGCAACCGGCTTCCTGGCCAACCCGATCGGACGGAAACCTCATCGACGCTGGCCATCAAGAAGGCGCTGGATTTTGACCATACCGCCCAAACATCGGCCAGTGAACGCATTCAGGCGGTTAACCAGAGTTACGAGCTGGCAGAAGTCGATCAGGACATTACGCAACTGCTCATCAATACGCTGAATTTTGACGACAACGTCAACGTACGGCTGGCGGCTTGCGAGGCCCTGATGCGGTTGCCCAACGAACCCGGCGTGCGGGAAGCCCTGATTCAGTCGCTGAAGATTCAGACCGACCCCTACGTCCAGATCATGCTCATCGAAACGCTGGTTTCCATTCAGGAAAAACGGGCCGTCGACGAAATGCAGCGACTGGCCCGGAGCCGCCAGATTCTGGAAGCCGTTCGTTTGAAAGCCGAAGAAGGACTCAACCGGTTGACGCAGACCAAAACCCAGACGGCTTCCTGACCCCACTCGATTTTCACTTTTTATACCAAACCAATGAAAAAAATCAGTCTATTGATTGTCACGGCTTTATGCTGCCTTTTGGATGCCCATGCGCAGGAATACAAGGCCAAGTTAGGGAATGCCAAAGACCGGAAACTTACCATCGAAATGGATGCCGGCGAATACAAAATCGAAGGTTACGACGGCGACGAAGTCATTATCCGGGCGTCGTCCGGGCTTGAGGCACCACCGGAACGGGCCAAAGGGTTAAAACCGCTGTATTATTCGGCCGTCGACAACTCCGGTATCGGTCTGGCGGTGACGCCGGAAAACGGCGGTCTGAAAATCGAAAAAGCAAACCGCAAGGACATCGATTACACGATCCGGGTACCCAAAAAAGCCTCGATTCTGTTCCGGCAAACCAACTGGCGGAACGGCGCAGTCACGATCAGTAACATGGACGGCGACCTGGAAGTCCGCACCACCAACTCCCCGATCACGCTCAAAAATGTAACCGGCCCCGTGGTGGCCAATACCACCAACGGCGAAGTCAACGTCTCCTTCACCAATCTGAGTCAGGAAAAACCGACTTCCATCACGACCATTTCGGGGGCCGTGGACGTGACGTTGCCCGCCAATGCCAAAGCCAACATGAAGCTGCGGTCGATTAACGGCGAAATGTACACCGATTTCGACCTGGGTCTGAAAAGCGCCAAAGAAGGGTTGGCACGCGTGGGTGGAGGCAACAACATCGAAGGGACCGCCAACGGCGGAGGGGTTGAAATTCAGCTCAATACCATCAGCAGTAACATCTACATCCGCAAGCAAAAATAAGACAGCCGTGAAAAACCTTCTCATTTTGCTCCTCACCGGCCTGACCATCGGCCCGGCCTTCGCCCAGAAAATCATCGACAAAAAAATACCGTTCAGCCCGGACCAGGTCGTCAACCTCAACCTGAAGTTTGCCGACAGCATCCAGATCCGGTATTGGGATAAGGCGGAAGTATCGGTGCACATTGCCGCAACCATCAACGGCGGTCGGCTGAACGACGCGCTGCTGGTCGAATCGGGATCAACGGCAACCGAAATTACCGTCAAAACCGACTTCGACCGCGAACTTTTGAAACAGGGTAAAGCCGAAGATTGTCCTGAAAGCAGACATTCCACCTGGCGTACGGAAAAGAACGGCGCTGCTTATTACACCTGCAGCACGATCAATTACCAGGTTTTTTTGCCCCGCAAAGCCAAACTACGCGTTGAAACCATCAATGGCAACATCGACATCGAAGGTGCCAGCGAGGCTGTTTTTGCCAAAACCATCAGCGGTTTTGTCGACCTGAACTGGTCGGGGACAAAGGGTGCGAATCTGGCGCTGAAAACCATTACCGGCGAGGTGTATTCCGATCTCAGCATCGACTTTAAAAACAAGAAACAGCAAAATCCGATTGTTGGGTATCTGCTGGAAGGAACGGTAAACGGCGGAGGGCCGGACGTACGGCTGGAATCGATCAGCAACAATGTGTATGTCCGGAAAAAGAAGTAAGCCTTCGTTTTTTGAATACAATGAACAGCCCAAAAGCCCCTTTCGGGGCTTTTGGGCTTCCATCACACCAACACAAACCTTATTTTTTACCGCATTTACGCATAAACGGGTTCGAGCCGATAGACTTCATCGATGACGCTCGTCTGGTCTTTGGTCAGCTTTAGATCGTTGAGTAAACCCGTTTTCAAATCGTACACCAGTCCGTGAATCTGAAGCGGTTTTCCCATATTCCAGGCATTTTGAACAATCGTGGTCGTGGTCAGTCGATAGACCTGCTCCTGAATATTCAACTCGATCAGGCGATCGAGCCGCTGGCCCGGATCGTCGATGCCGTCCAGTTCACGCTGGTGCAGCCGGTACACATCTTTGATGTAGCGCAGCCAGTTATCGATTATTCCCACCTGTTTGCTTCCCATCGCTGCGGCAACACCCCCGCAGCCGTAATGGCCGCAGACGATGATGTGCTGCACTTCCAGTACATTGACAGCATAATCCAGCACACTGAGCACACTCATGTCGTTATGAATCACCATGTTGGCAATGTTGCGGTGCACGAACAGGTCGCCGGGGTCGGTGCCGGTTACTTCACTGGCTGGCACGCGGCTATCGGAACAGCCAATCCATAAAAACTTAGGCTGCTGCCCCTCGGCCAGTTTATGAAAAAAGTCGGGAGTTTGGCGGGTTCTTTCCTGAACCCATTTCTTATTGTTGACAAATAATTGCTGATAGGACCGGATCATCGTAGTCTTCGTTGAGTATAAATAAACTTGAGCGGCTTAACTGCTAAAAAACAAGCAGTTAAGCCGCCAGATTGAAGGGTTCGGGTTATTCGTTCTCTTGTGGCAGCGCGTCTTTGGCGGTAGAACCGGCGACTTCAGTCACCGGGGTATCCTGATTCGCCACATTCAGCCGCTGAATTTTGTAATTCCGGTTGGCCAGATTTTCCTGCGCAGTGTGGGGTACGACAATACCGTTGACCGGTTCGGCGTTCGGCCTCGGCTGCTTGTAGTTAACCACCGTCCGGTTAGTCACCGCCGGGGCGCTGATTCCTTCGCCTTGCTGGTTGGCCCATTTTTGGGCCGCGGCCGCCTTGTTCGGGTGTTTATAATTATGCGTCGAGTAAGTGACGTCTTTCCGTTGTTTTGCATCGTCCTGAGCCGAGGCTGTCAGGACCGTTAATCCACTAAGGGCAAGAGCAAAAATGTATGTTTTCATGGCTTTCTATCTTTTAAATGATCAACCAGACGGGTCAGGTACATGAAGTGACCTGCTTTCCGGTTGACAGTACAAAGGTCGTAAGCCGGGGTTAAGCTCGTGTTAGAGCGGTATTAGAACGGGGTTAGAAATGCAATCAGCGCGGGAGGGTGATGATAAAGGTAGTTCCGGCGTCCTCCGATGACTCGACCCGGATCTGGCCCTGATGCAACTGGACAATACGGTCCGTCAGGGGGAGTCCAATCCCGTAACCCGGCAGTCCGCTGGCATTTCGGCCCCGCTGGAACGGAATAAAAATAGCGACTAGCTGATCGGCCGGAATCACCGAACCGGCGTTGTGCACCCGCAATTCAACCGACTTTGCCAGCCTCGACAACTGCACCGATACCGTATGGTCGGCCGAGAATTTGCCCCCATTGTCCAGCAGGTTAAAAAAAGCCGTCCGCAGCAGCGGTTCACTGCCCGTCAGTTGCCAGTCGGCAGGGGCTGCATTCGGCGGGTCGATGTGAAGATGAACGGTATAATCGGATTGCAGCCGCTGAACCTCCCGCCGGACCTGCTCCAGCAACTGATCGACCTGCACGGTTGCCATCGGCACGGCGGATGAATCCATACTGGCATTGGCCAGCGCCAGCAACCCATTGGCCATGCGGTTTAGGCCCCGCACATCGTCGAGCACCGAACGGAGAGTGGCCCGCAGTTCGTCCGGTTCATCGTCGGCCAGCAGCGACACTTCCAGTTGCCCCGTAATGGCGGTCAGGGGAGTGCGAAGCTCGTGCGACGCGTGTGACACAAACGAGCGTTGCAGCCGGAAAGCCTCTTCCAGCCGGTTCAACATCCGGTTGAATCGTTGCGCCAACTGAGTTAGCTCATCCGCATTTTCGCCTTCGGGTAAGCGGAGCGAAAGGTTCGACGCCGTAATTTCATCGATGCGGTGGTTGATCCGGCTGATGGGTTCCAGAATACGCCCCATGAAATACCGGGCGGCAATCAGCATGACGCCAATCATCACAAACCAGCCACCGCCCAGCAACCGGGCCAGATCCTGCATGGACCGCACGCCATACAGGTCGACCGCCGAGGCAAAAATGAGGAACGAAGCGGCTTTTCCGGTAAATACGATTCCGACAATTTCACGGCTTCCCTCCCGCCACTGGGTGGTTTTCAGTTCCCGAACGCGGTTTAAAATCGCGGGCGTGACGGTGAGATAGTCCGTCCCGCTTTCGTAGATCAACCGGTTTTGCGCGTTGTAGATAATAATTTCCTCCTCGGGCAACACCGTCAACTGGTTTTTATCGATCAGTTTGTAGAGGGTCGGCCCCAGGCGCTCCTGCCCCACCAGCAGATGGCCGGCCGTCAGTGCTTCCGATCGCAGCCGGTTCAGGAATTCTTTTTTCCGGTATTGCTCCGCCACCAGATACAGAAACAGACAGAAGAGCGCCAGCAAGATGGAAACGATGGCGGTCGATAAGAGGGTCAGTCGGTTTTGAAGGCTCATTTTTCTTTCAGCACGTAACCCATACCGATCAGCGTATGGATCAGTTTTGTGGGATAATCCTTGTCGATTTTAGCACGTAAATAGCTCACGTACACATCGATGACGTTTGTTCCCGTGTCAAATCCGATGTCCCAAACCTGCTCGGCAATGTCCACCCGCGACACAACCCGTCCGGCGTTGCGCATCAGGTATTCCAGCAGGGCAAATTCGCGGGCCGTCAGGTCGATCGTCTGCCCCTGCCGCCGGGCCACGCGCTCGTGAAGATCGAGTTCCAGATCGGCCACCCGCAAAATCCGATCCACGTCTTCCGTCGTGCCCGCCCGACGCAGCAGGGCTTTTACGCGGGCCAGCAGTTCCAGAAAATCAAACGGTTTGGCCAGATAGTCGTCGGCACCGGCTTCAAATCCCAGCAATTTATCGGCGGTTGTATCCAGCGCCGTGAGCATCAGAATCGGCACCCGGCTTTTCTGCTGACGGATGTATTCGGCCAGGTCAAGACCGCTGATGTCGGGCAGATTCACATCCAGAATAATCAGATCAAAAGGTGTGGTGTTAAACAGGTTTTTTCCTTCCGCGCCCGTCAGGGCCACGTCAACCGTGTAGCTCTGCGTTTGTAGTCCTTTTTTGATAAACGTAGCCACTTTGGGTTCGTCTTCAACCAATAGCAAATGGGCGTTGGAACCAGCAGTCATAGGGCAGCGTCGGCGTTCGAAAAATGAAAAAGTGAAAAGCGCCGGCAAAGTACGAACCTACGGATTAATTCGTATGCTGTAATCGGTATTAAACTAAAAAGCCCCTTTCGGGGCCTTTTAGTAGATCTTACTCGTGACTCGACGTCACCTTATTGCTATTTTTCAGCTTATCTTTAAACACCTTGCGGAATTTATCCAGCTTCGGCGCAATCACAAACGAGCAATAACCCTGATCCGGATTGTTGGCGAAATAGCTCTGGTGATACGCTTCGGCTTCGTAGAAGGTCGTAGCCGGGCTGATTTCGGTCACAATCGGTTTGTCATAGGCACCGGATGCGTTCAGTTCTTTCTTCACGGTTTCGGCCAGTTGCTTCTGCTCATCGTTGTGGTAGAAAATCACCGAGCGGTATTGCGTTCCGACGTCGGCGCCCTGACGGTTGAGCGAAGTCGGGTCGTGGCTCCGGAAAAAGGCCTGCAGCAGTTCGGCGTAGGTCACCTTTTTGGGATCGTAGGTCACCTCGACGCATTCGGCGTGGCCGGTGTTTCCGGTACAGACCTCCTTGTACGTCGGGTTCGCTTTGGAACCGCCTTCGTAGCCCGAAACAGCGTCCGAAACACCGTCCAGAGATTCAAACATGGCTTCCGTACACCAGAAGCAGCCGGTGCCGAAGGTCGCTTTTTCCATTCCAGCGGCAGTTGATGCGGGGTTGTTGGTATTCATAATTTTGGATTTTCGATCAGATGATTGTTGTTTCGACTGGCCGCACGACAACAAAGGGACGATGGGCAACAGGGCCATCAACCAGGTCGTCAGGCGTTTGACGTGCAATGGTTTGAACATATTACAAAGTTGAAAGGTTTATTCCGACATTGTACCCGAATAACAAAAGTGAGTTCCCTGCCGTACAGACGCAGCAATCAGTCCAACGGTTTTTAAGTAACAGAATCCATTTTAAGACGGTTCGCCGTCCCGAAAGTTTACCACCTACCACTTTGAACAGCGAAAACGAATCATTACACCTGAAAACGGAGCAATTCCGTTTCTCCGGTTCGGAAGAAAGCGGAAAATTTTCCATTTCCGACTTTCCGACTAAAATCGACGATCTCTACGAAAGCAAGGAGCAGTATGAAACCCTCCTCAGCAGCCTGACCGTCGAACTCAATGCCTTGCAGGAGAAAATGTATGCCCACAACCGCTACGGGCTGCTCACCATTTTTCAGGCGATGGATGCCGCTGGCAAAGACAGCACCATTCAGCACGTGTTTTCCGGTGTAAACCCGTTGGGAATGCGCGTTCATTCGTTCAAAAGGCCGACCGACCAGGAACTCGACCACGATTTCCTCTGGCGTAACCTCATCAACCTGCCCGAACGCGGCACCATCGGCATTTTCAATCGGTCGTACTACGAAGAGGTGCTGGTGGTTAAAGTTCATCCGGAGATTCTGACCCAAACCCAGCGGCTACCTGAAGAACGCACCACCGACCTGGACAAAGTCTGGAAACAACGCTACAAAGACATCCGCAACTTCGAAACGTATCTGAATCGCAACGGTTTTCCGGTCCTGAAATTCTTTCTGAACGTATCGAAAAAAGAGCAGGGCGACCGGCTGATCGACCGGATTGAAGATCCGTCGAAAAACTGGAAATTCGACGACCAGGACGTGGTGGAACGGGGCTTCTGGAAGCAATACATGCAGGCCTACGAAGATGCGGTCAATGCCACCGCCACCAACAAGGCCCCCTGGTACGTCATTCCGGCCGATGACAAGAAAAACATGCGGTTGATTGTGGCCAAAGTTCTGGTGGACGAACTGAAAAATCTGAAGTTCGAGTATCCGAAAGTGAACAAACGCCAGCAGAAAAATTTGCAGGAACTGCTGAAGGTCATCAAGGGAGAGTAAGGTGGCGGTATTTTAAACCAACCCGATCCGGGCCGGAGTGTCTTCCGGCCCGTTTCTTCGTCTAAGCTACTGAAAGAAAATCTTTCAGCCGAAACGGGCTGTTCGGTAGCAGTATGGCCTCTCCCACCGCGACGAAGCTTTGAAATTCCATTTCCCGGTTGGCCTGCTGGCGGGCCTGTTGCTGCTGAATCAGTCCGTCTTCAGCCAGGAATACCGCCGGCGGGAAACCAACCTCACGGCCTTCATCCAGAATTTATTTCCCGTACAGACCGAAGGCATCGATTACCCGACGGTGTACGAAAATCTGTACCAGCTTTACGCCAATCCGCTCGATCTCAATACCGCTTCCCGCGACGAACTTTCGGCGACCTACCTGCTGTCCGAACGACAACTCAACAGCCTGTTTGACTATCGCACGACCTTCGGCCCTTTTTTATCGATTTATGAACTTCAGGCCGTCCCCGATTTCGACCTGCCGACCATCCGCCGACTCCTGCCTTTTGTAACCGTCGATACCCAAAACCGCTCGCTTTCGGTGCGAAACCCGACGGATCATTACCTGATTATGCGGGTTGAACGCGTTCTGGAGCAGCAAAAAGGATTTACGGCCGCCGAACCGGATAAAAACGGCAATCTGCCCCGGCGTTACGACGGCAGCCGGCAGCAGTGGTATTTGCGGTATCGCTACAGCCGTCCGCGCGATTTCAGTTTTGGCTTAACATTGGAGCAGGACCCCGGCGAACCATTCCGCTGGAAACCGGCGAGCCATCACTACGGCATCGATTACCTTTCGTTTCACGCCCAGATTCAAAACCGGGGCCGCTGGCGGAATATCCTGGTTGGCGACTATCAACTGCAAATCGGTCAGGGGCTGGTACTGGCGTCGGGCTTTTCGCTGGGCAAGGGTGCCGAAACCGTTGGGGGCGTTCGTCGGCCGTCGCTGGGCGGACGACCGTATACGTCGTTGAGCGAATACGGCTACCTGCGCGGGCTGACGGCCACGTACGCGCTGAGCAAAAACTGGGATGTTACGCTGTTGGCGGCTCGCAACCGGCGCGATGGCAATGTGGTGGCGGATACCGAAAATCAGGAAGACAAGATCAGTTCCTTACAAACCAGTGGCCTGCACCGAACGCCCGCCGAGCTTGCCGACCGGGCCAGCCTCCTGGAACAAAATCTGGGCGTTCATGTGCTGTATCATTCGGATCAGAAATGGCAGTTGGGCGCAACCGTTTTGCATACGGTTTTCGATAAATCCCTGCAAAAACGCGATTTGCCGTATAACCGCTATGAGTTTACGGGAAAACAAAACACGGTTCTGGGACTGCACGGCACCTATTTGTGGCAGAATGTTAATTTTTTCGGTGAAGCGGCCCGGTCATCCAGCGGAGGAGTTGGCGCGGTTGGCGGAGCGGTGGCCAGCCTGACGAAACGACTGGATGCGGCTATTCTGGGGCGGTATTACGACCGGAATTTTCACAGCTTCTACGCCAATGCTTTCGGCGAAAATACGCGCAACAGCAACGAGCGCGGTATCTACACCGGTTTGCGCTACGTCATCTACCGCAAGCTGACGCTGGGCGCTTTCATCGATCAATACCGGTTTCCGTGGTGGAAATTTTTAGTCGACAAACCGTCTCAGGGGTACGATTACCTTCTGCAAACGACCTATACGCCCACGAAAAAGCTGACGGTTTACGGGATCTACCACGCAGAGCACAAGGCGAAAAACCTGCCGGAAAGGCTCAGCAAAACGAAAGAAACCGTCAAAACCGTACGGACCAACTACGCGCTCAACGCGGAGTATACGCCCTCGCGAACCTGGTCGTTTCGGACGCGGGTTCAGTGGGGCGGTTTCCAATATACCGGCTTCTCCCCCTCGAACGGCGTGGCTATAGTGCAGGATGCGACGGCCGATTTTGGGCGGCTGTCGTTCAGCGGTCGGCTGGCGTGGTTCAGCACGGATGATTATGACAGCCGCCAGTACGTTTATGAACGGGATGTGCTGGCGGCTTTTTCGATTCCGGCCTACGCCAACAAGGGCATCCGGAATTACCTGCTGGTTCAGTACACACTAAACAAGCATTTCGACCTCTGGCTGCGCTGGAGCCGCACCGATTTCCGAAAACAGGAAACCGCCGGTTCGGATCTGGACGAGATTGCCAAACCGCACAAGAGCGAAGTGAAAGTACAGGTGCGGTGGAAGCTATGAAGGTCGCGCCATCAACCTGTTGTTATGTAACATTGTTGTTCATAATGTCGCATAATATTATTACATTTGTAATGCAGTTGGGAGGCCCTGCCACTTTGGGCCGCGAGAACATGGTTTCTCCTTGACTGCTTTTTTTATGCACTTACTTTACGCTGACGAGTCCGGGAGCGCAGCTGATCCTAACCAAATACACTTTGTCTTGGCTGGAATTTCCTTCTTTGAGAGACAAACCTTCTGGATCTCAAATGAACTCGACCGCATCGCCGAACGCTTCAATCCTGCTGAAATTAATGCCATTGAGTTGCATGGCAGTCCAATGATGGGCGGACGGAACATGTGGAAACCGTTTCCTAAACAAGACCGGATACAAGCTATTAAAGATGCCCTTTCAGTCTTAGCAAATTCGCACTTATCCAATCGTATTTTTGCTTGTGTCATTAACAAAGCAAAAGTTAGCCCACATGATCCTGTAGAGATGGCATTTGAACAATTGGCTAGCCGATTTGATCATTATTTGGGTCGATTGCATAAAAATAATGATACACAACGCGGTATCATTATTTTTGACAAATCCACTTACGAAACCACTATTCAGGGCTTAGCGACAAACTTTAGGACTCTGGGACATACTTGGGGCGTGTTGCGTAACTTGTCTGAAGTACCTTTGTTTCTCGATTCCCGCGCGTCGCGTCTTATTCAATTGGCCGATCTGGTAGCATACGCGATATTCCGGTTTTACGAACGTCATGACGACCAATTTTACTCCATCATTGCAGACCGCTTCGATCAAGAGGGCGGTATTCGCCATGGCCTCTGCGAACGGCTTTGACTAAGTAAGTTCGTTTCACCTTTCTACCTCCTTTCTCTTCAATCCTCACTCGGACGAATCAACGCCGGTTCCACTTTTACCGCCTTGCTGCTCACCGCCGAAACCCCGAAGAAACCCACGGCTTTGGGACCGCTGGCATTCCGGTTTATCACGTTGGTCGGCACATTGGCGGGCGGGGAAGCAAACAAACCGCCGTTGTTGATCTGGGTGCTCAGTTGCAGGAAAAAATAGAACGCATCCGGTGTGATGGACAACACTTCGACCTTGACCGAGTCATTCATATTATAAAGGCTATCGGGGTTGATCGACGTCCGGATGGGTTGAATGAACAACAGTCCGTCGGTGTTGGCCGACCCGTTGAAGGAGCCGTCGTACGAAACGAGAATGTTTTCGGTTCCGTCGAGTTTCTTGCCGTTGCGATAGGTCCGAATCCAGTAATAATCCGTCCGGTTCGGCAAATCCCGGGCATAAAATTCACCCTCAAAAGCCGTCCGTTTTTCCAGCGGATTGGGTTTTTCTTCCCGGAAAACCAGCGAATCAATGGTCGGAACCGGATTCATCTGCGAGATGGCGTAATATTCCTGCCCTTCATACCGGATGCCCAACAGGTATCTTTTACCGATTTTTCCGAACACTTCACCGGGCTTCGGGGTCCAGACGTAATTGCCCGTTCCTTTCGAATCCACAAACTCGTGAATGACACTGTCCTCGTCGGCCACGATCACCGTGGCACCCAGGGCTGCGGGCGGTTGAGCCGCGTCGAAATAACCGGCGGTTCGCGTCAGTTTGATGGTTTGCGGACCGGGTTGGTTGGTGAGCCAGCCATCGATGGCCAGTTGCGACGGGCCGGTTTGCAGGTTGATGTCGATCGGATCTTCGCAGGACGTCATGCCCAGCAGGAGCAATCCCAGTAAGATTACGTGAATGACCGAAAAACCGAATATCTGATTATTTTTCATGGCGGGTTCTAAATTCTAGAATTTAAAGTTATACGTCGCTGATGGGATGAGCGTGGCAAAAACGGAATACCGCACGGCTTCCGCAACCGGAATCTGCACCTGTTCGCCATTCAGGGTGACGGTTCGTTTGTCTTCGGCCTGCCGGAAATAGACCGAGAACGGATTCCGGCGAGCGTAGGAATTATAGACCGAGAACACCCAGTTGCTTTCCCATTTCTGGGTCGGTTTTTTCTTGCGGTTTTGCAGGGTAGCCGCCAGATCCAGGCGGTGATACGGCGGAATCCGGTAGTTGTTGCGGGAATTCTCCGCGTTGTGCGGCACCAGATAGCCCTGAAAGAGATAGCCGTTGGTGGGGAACGTACCCGGCGTACCGGTTGCAAAAGCAAACGTCCCCGAGAAGCTCCAGCGTTTGTTGAGGTCATACAACGCCACGATGTTCACCGTATGCCGCTTGTCGAAACGGGTTGGAAACCAGCGGTTGTTATTGATACCGTCCACGAACCGCTCGGTTTTAGCCAGCGTGTAACTCACCCAGCCCGTCAGGTCGCCCCGGTTCTTTTTCACAAAAAATTCGGCTCCGTAGGCGCGGCCCTTGCCGTTCAGCAGATCGCCTTCGAGGTATTTATTGAGCAGCAGATCGGCCCCATCGATGTAATCGACCTGGTTTTGCAGCCATTTGTAATACAGTTCAACCGACACTTCGTATTCGGTACCGGTTTTACCCAGATTCCGGAAATAGCCCCCGGCGATCTGGTCGGCAATCTGCGGCTTGATGTTATTGGTCGATGGCGTCCAGACATCCAGGGGCGTTGAAGCCGTCGTGTTCGACACCAGGTGGATGTACTGCGCCAGCCGGTTATAGCTCATTTTCAGCGAACTAACCTCATTCAACTCATATTTGGCCGAAAACCGGGGTTCCCAGTTGCCGTATGTTTTGATGGGTTCGTTGCGTTTGTAGGTCGTGGTCGAAACCGGAAACCGGCGCTGATTGGGTGGCACATCGGTCTGGAATTCGTAGGCTTCGCCGGGGCCAATGTAATTATAGAGCGAATACCGCAGTCCGTACTGCAACTGCAACTTCCGGGAAACCACTTGTTCATTGCCAATATAGAGCGCACTTTCGAGTGCGTATTTGTTTTCCAGTCCAAACGTCCGCACTTCGCCCCCACTGGCCGCCGTGGCTAGTCCCGGCTGAAAGTCGTAGACAATGGCCTGCCCGCCAAACGTCAGGGTGTTGTTTTTCAGGAACAGTGTGAAGTCGGGTTTGATGCTGTAGTTGACAATACCGGATTTCCAGTTGAAAAAATCCTTCGTGTTTTTCCGCTTCAGGTCGCTGTCCAGCAGGTAGTCGTAATTGCTGTAAAAAGCCGTGGTGTTCAGGAAAAGCTTGTCGCTGAAAACGTGGTTCCAGCGCAAACTGGTCGTCGTGTTCCCCCAGTTGAACCCAAAATCGGCCCCGAAAACATCGCGCCCCAAATAACCGGATAAGTAGATGGTATTTTTGGCGTTGATGCGGTAATTGGCCTTGGCCGTCAGGTCGTAAAAGAAAAACCGGGAGCCTTTCAGGTCGCCCGTCAGAAACGGTTTGGCCAGAATGTCGGCATACGACCGGCGGCCGGCAATAATGAACGACCCCCGCGCCTGGCCATTTTTATCCTTAAAAAGCGGCTGCTCCAGCGTTAACCGACTAAAAATCAGCCCAATACCGCCCGACACCGTCGTTTTCTTGGAATTTCCCTCTTTCATCCGAACGTCGAGAATCGACGAAATCCGACCGCCGTACACGGCCGGAATACCGCCTTTCACCAGCTTGACGTCTTTTACCGCATCGGGATTAAAAACAGAAAAGAAACCGAACAGGTGGGAGGAGTTGTAGACCGGTGCTTCATCGAGCAACACCAGGTTCTGATCGACGTTCCCGCCCCGGACGTTGAAACCCGTGGCGCCCTCGCCGACCGTCGAGACGCCCGGCAGCAGTTGAATACTCCGAATGACATCGACCTCGCCCAGCAACGCCGGAATTTTCTGAATCGTCTTCATTTCCACCGTGTTGACACTCATCGCCATGCTCTTGACGTTGTCGTCTTCGCGCTTGGTCGACACGGTAACTTCCTGAAGGTCACGTCCCTCTTCTTTCAACTCAATGTCTAAGCGGACGTTCTGGCTGGTCAGATCGATGGTGCGGTTCTGTTTGGAAAAACCAACGTACGAATACACCAGATTGTAGGTACCCAGCGGTAAGGTCAACGAATAAAAGCCGTAGGAATTGGTGGTAATACCGGTACCGGCTTCTTTCACGAACACCGAAACGCCAATCAATCCCTCGCCGTTGGCAGCATCTTTAATGTAACCGCTCACCGTTGCCTGACCGTTCGTTCGCCGGGTCGCCGAAGCCGGGTCGGTCGTCCCCTGCGCCAGGACAAAAGAGCTGACCAAAAGCATCAGCAGGCCGATTTGTAAGAACTGTTTCATAATAGGATGGTTGGATGACTGAAAAACAGCCGGAATGGGCTGCTTTTGTTTGATGACAGCAAAGGTCGGTTTTCCCCCTATCACATAGGACAAAAAAGTGATGAACCGCCAAAATTCCAGCCTGAAAGGCATCATAGGTTGAACTAAAGCAACGGTGAGGCTATACGGCCAAAGTAAATGGAGACGCGGTGAAATGGATCAGAAACGCAGATAATTGATCAAAATGCGGTTCCAGTCGCTGTAATCCCGCAATCGGCCTCCTAATTCTGAAAACCTTTCAACAGTTGAGCCGGATTGTTGTTAGGTAAGAACAACCTGTCTGTTAATCAATCAAAAACCAATCATGAGTGAACTGAAAGAACTGGGCTTAGGCGTTATTGGCTTCGGCGGTTTTGGCCTGTTTGCCACACAGCATTTCCTCCAAACGCCCAACGTCAAACTCATCGGCATTGCCGGTTCCCAGCGCGAAGAAGCGACAAAAGCCGCCAACCGCTTTGGCGCTACGCACTTTGATACCATCGACGAACTGCTGGCCCAGCCCGACCTCGACATCGTTTACATTGCCACACCGCCGTTTTTGCATTATGAACAGTCGATGCAGGCGCTACGGGCGGGAAAACACGTGATTTGTGAAAAACCGCTGGCCATGAATGCCGAACAGGGTCGCGAGATGGTGGCCTACGCCGAAAGCAAAGGATTGCTGATGGTGACCAACCTGATGCAACGCTACAACCCGATGTTCGAGCGCATTAAAACGCTGATCGACAAAAAGATACTGGGTGAATTTCTGCACGGTTATTTCGAGAATTACGCGGGTGACGAAGGGCTGGCACCCCAGCACTGGTTCTGGAACCGCGAACTGAGTGGCGGTATTTTTATCGAACACGGCGTTCACTTCTTCGACATGTTTGCGGGCTGGCTGGGCGAAGGCAAAGTAGAAGCCGCCCAGGTTTGCAAACGCGACGGAACCGACCTCGAAGATCAGGTGAATGCGACGGTTCGCTACGGCGATACGCTGGTTAATTTCTACCACGGTTTCACGCAGGTGGGCCGGATGGACCGCCAGGAAATGCGGCTTTTGTTTGAGCGGGGCGACGTTACCCTGCAGGAATGGGTGCCGACGCGGGCCGTGATTCGGGGGCTGGTCGACGAATCCGGGACGCGGGCACTGATGGACCTTTTTCCGGAGTCAATCCTGGACATTTCCGCCAATTACGGCGGCAAAGACCGGGCGGCCCGCGGCCGCAACAAAGAGTTTGAAATAGCCCAGCAGGTTCAGATCCGCTACGGTTTCGATCACAACAAAATGCACCTGTATGGCGAACTGCTGCGGCTGATGTTCCGCGACCAGACATCTGCCATCCGGTATCCCGAAACGCACCGGAAAATCACCGAACAGAACGGGTTGATTTCGCTGCTGACGGCGGTGGATGCCGACCGGCTGGCGCGGAAGTAGACCGGGGAGCACAAAATTTCTCCCGGGGTCGGTGTTGAACCCCGGCGGGGTTTCCAGTTACCAGAATAAGACGATGAACCTATCCATCTAAGCCCCGGCAGGGGAGCCCTGATTAACGGCGGTCTTGCATTTAGGACGCCCCTGCCGGCGCTTAAAACAGGCAATTCAGTCCTTCCAGGCTAGTAACCGGAAAACCCTTCCGGAGTTACCGGTTACCATCGGCGGTTCTTTAAGTATATTACAAGTCCCTTATTTGTAAGGGTATAATCGCAGGACTTTGATCATGCTATTGCATGTATAAATCGCCCTTAAATTCCATGTTGGTTCATCAACCAGGGGATTTGTGTTGAACCCCGAAAGGGTGTTCTGACGGTAATATTCTCTCGAATGTCGGGAAAGATCTCATTTGTGTTGAACCCCGGAGGGGTTTTCTGCTACTAGCCCGTAAAAGCCGAATTGCAAGCTTTAAGCCCCGGCAGGGGCGTCCTACTGGTGAAATTGATGGTGGTTTGAAGTTTAGGACGCCCCGGCCGGGGCTTAGCCAGATGGCGGCAGATTACTCATTCTAGTAACAGGAAACCCCTCCGGGGTTCAACACCGACCACCCCACCCTACGGCACCTTGAATTACTAACCAAAAACGACCAAAATTTGTCTTTTTAAAAGCTTTTTCAGGGTTGTACGGCTAGACAAATTCAGCCAATCATCACTACCAATTCAAATCCTAACTAACCGTTCGAATCACGAAAAAAATGTATTTCCTACTGACGGTTGGCTTTGCGGGACTGCTCTGGCTGGCCACGACCACCCGCTCGAAAAAACCGGCCTCTTCAAACCGGGTCGGGCGTGGAAACCAGGCCCCTACACGTTGCGGAACCAGGCCCGGCTGGAAGACCTCGCCGGCCATACACTCAACCGGCCTTTTGATCGGGATGTAATCCAAAAAGCAGTCCCCGCGACTTCGGGAAACTTCGTCGAGCGGCCATTCCGGGTCGATCCGTGAAAATCAGTTTCTTAATTGGTACTGAATTGGTAGTTGACCAGCTCAATCTCGGCTTTTAACTTGTCCATCCGGGATTGGATTTTAGCAAGCATTCTACTTCGCTGCTTTCTCTCAAGTTCCAGGTCATGGGCCAGCTTCTCATACTTCCGTATGGATTCTGCCACCTGCTCGATACCCGCCTGGATGCGGATTGCCCGTTCGATTTGAGCAATTTCATTCTGGTACCAATTAACATGCCTGAACGGAAGGTCATCGGCCGGAGTGGCGTTGATAACAAGTCGTAATAAATTCATAAACCGCATTAAAGAGAGGAATAGAAAGTCAATATAACGATTAAAGTAGGCATTTATAGTCAACCTCACCTACGTTTTCCTATCCAATTATAAATCACTTATTTATTGGTACCGTCTGCCTATGATGGAAAAGATCGAAACTAGAGCGCCTGCAAAACGGGCGGCTTATTCCTGAAAAACGGACAAGAAGTATGCCAAATACCGCCATCAGTTGCAACTCATGCGGCCACGCCTTACCTTTGCCCCACTGCTTCATAGAATCATCAAATACCGCCGACCTTCCCGAAAATTCCTGCCGAAAACCGGTAGGTCGTTTTCACCTGCGCCACACTTTTGAGCGCAACAGGCTCCGGAAAGGAGCCTGACGGTCCAACCAGTCAATCCATTCAATTTTCGAAAAAATGAAAATTCGCGTTTTCATTGCGGGGCCGCTATGCGTTGCCCTGATCCTTTCGTGTTCCAGAACAACTCCCAACCAGACAGGCAGCATGCAGCAGATAGAAATAAACAAAACCATCATCCGTGATTTTTACCGGCGCACGGTTGCGAATGGCGATATCGACTACGCCGACCAAATCATCGCCGACGACTACATTCAGCACAGTCCGATGGTCAAACCGGGCAAAGCGGGGCTGATGGAAGCGCTGAATTCGATGAAACAAATGCCCAAACCGGCCACTTCCACGAAACCGTTCATGCGGCTCATTGCAGAAGGTGATTTCGTGGTGACGAATCTGAGCTTCGAGATGGGTGGCAAAATAATGGTCGTGGTTGATCTGTTCCGGTTCCAGAACGGACAAGTGGCCGAACATTGGGACGCCGTTCAACAGCAACCCGAAACCACCCTGAACGGTCATCCCATGATGGACGGTGCCGTAGAAACAGAAGATTTCGGCCTAACCTTGACCCATAAAAAGCGGGTCGGCGACTTTTATCAACGCATTCTGATTGACCGGAAAGTTGAGTTTCTTTCCCAGTATGTCGCGCCGGACCTCATTCAGCACACGCCCGAAATCGCCAACGGATCGGACGGTTTGCGCCAGTATTTGCAGCAAACCGGTCGTTTCTCCATCGATCACCTGCTTCGGATCATTGGAGAGGGCAATTTTGTGGTTGTTCAGTCGGACGGTCAACTTGACCGGAAACCGGTGACGTTCTATGACGTTTTTCGGCTGAGTCAGGGAAAAATCGTGGAAATGTGGCGGGTTACGCAACAGATGCCCTAAACCAAAAACAGCCCACGGTTTTGGCCGTGGGCTGTTCATTTTTAACAAACGGTTTATAACCGTATGCTGCGTAACCGTAAACTATTGCTGACCACCGACACCGAACTGAGCGCCATGGCGGCTCCGGCCATCATCGGATTGAGCAGAAAACCGTTGAAGGGGAACAAAATTCCGGCGGCAATCGGAATGCCGATCAGGTTGTAGATGAACGCCCAAAACAGGTTTTGCCGAATGACCTGCACGGTCCTGCGCGACAATTCCAATGCTTTCGGTATGCTGCCCAGATCCGACGTAATGAGCGTCATCCGGGCCACATCCATCGCAATGTCAGACCCTTTGCCCATCGCCATGCTGACATCGGCCTGAGCCAGTGCCTGTGAGTCGTTGATGCCGTCGCCCACCATTGCAACCACCCTGCCCCGGTTTTGCAGTTCCTTGACGAAAGCGGCTTTATCCGACGGCATGACCTCGGCGCGAAAATCGGTCAGCCCCACGGTTTGGGCTACTGCCCCGGCCGTTTGCGGGTTGTCGCCGGTCAGCATGTAGACCTCGATACCCCGGTTTTTCAGTGTTTGGATGGCGGCTTTCGACGTTTCCTTGATCTGGTCGGCAATGGCAATGATGGCCAGAACGGTTTTTTCGTCGGCAAAATAAACCACGGTTTGGGCGTCGTGCTGCCACTGGTTCACGCGTTGCTCAATGCCCGGCTCTATGAAAATACCGCGTTCGTCCAGCAGGCGACGATTCCCAACCAGATACGTAACATCCTCATAACGAGCCGAAACACCGCGTCCGGTCAGGCTTTCGAAGCTCTCGAGCGTGAGTGTTTTTCCGGACAAGGGGCCCAGATGGTCGATCACGGCATCGGCCAGCGGGTGTTCCGACTGGCTTTCCAGAGCCACTAAAATCGACGACAGCCGCGCGACTTCGGACGACTGCCATTCCAGCGCCGTGACGGCTGGTTTTCCGGCGGTAATCGTGCCGGTTTTATCCAGAACGACGGCGTTCACCCGATGCCCCAACTCCAGGCTTTCGGCGTCTTTGATCAGAATCTGGTTGTCTGCGCCTTTGCCCACCCCGACCATGATGGCCGTGGGCGTGGCGAGTCCCAACGCACACGGGCAGGCGATGACCAGCACCGTGACCGACGTTAGCAAAGCCTGGGCAAACGCGTTTTCGGCGGGCCCGAAAACCATCCAGACCACGAACGTCAGCAGGGCAATCGAGATGACGACCGGCACAAAAATACCGGCAATCCGATCGACCAGTTTCTGCACCGGCGCTTTGCTGCCCTGGGCGTCCTGCACCATCCGGATGATCTGCGCCAGCACCGTATCGGCACCAACCTTCGCGGCCCGAAAGCGGAAGCTTCCTTTCTGGTTGATCGTTCCGGCAAATACCGCCTGATCCGTCTTTTTTTCAACCGGTATGGGTTCGCCGGAAATCATGCTTTCGTCGACGAACGACGAACCGGAAATCAGGACTCCATCGACCGGAATTTTCTCGCCGGGCCGCACCACGATCACCTGACCCACCCGCACCGACGCCACCGGAACTTCGATTTCTGCCTCATTTTCCACAATCCGGACCGTTTTGGGCTGCAAACCCATCAGTTTTTTAATGGCCGATGAGGTGTTCGATTTGGCCCGTTCTTCGAGTAGTTTACCCAGTAAAATAAACGTGATGATGACCGCAGCCGTTTCGAAATAAACGTGCGGGTGAATGCCGCGGGCGTGCCAGAACTGGGGATTGAAGGTATTGAAGGTGCTGAACAGAAACGCAATACCGGTCGACAGGGCCACCAGCGTATCCATGTTGGTTTTTCCGTGCCGGGCCTGTTTCCAGGCATTGACAAAAAACGAACGACCCAGACCGAACACCACCGGAGCCGACAGCACCAGCATGATCTCGTTGGCATACGCACCATTCATGAAAAACATGCCGATGATGACCACCGGTACCGACAGGACAGCCGCCCAGATCGTCCGTTGTCTCAACGATTCGTAGTGGCGTTGCTGGGCTTCGGCCTGCACCGCCTGCGGGTCTTCCGCATCGATGATCAGGTCGTAGCCGATGGAACGGATGGCATTCTGGAGGTCCTGCTGGCTGACGGCTTTGGGGTCGAACTCGACCCAGGCCTGCTGATTGGCATAATTGACACCCGCATCGACAACGCCCGGTGTCGTTTTCAGCATCGACTCCACACTCACGGCACAGGCCGCGCAGCTCATTTCCAGAACGGGATAGGTTTTTCGAACCGGTTTGGAAGTCGAACCGGTTCGTGCGGTTCGTTCGACCGCCGTGGGTTGCGTACTCATACCGGTTCGGCTTTGTAACCGGCTTCTTTCAGGGCTTCTTTCACCTGATCGACCGTCGATCCTTCCACCGTCAGGAGTTTATCCGGGTTTTGGGTATCGACCTGCCATTTGTTTTCACCGACGGCTTTGTTGAGAAAAGGAGTAACCGTGGCCACACAGCCCCCGCATTTGATATTGGTTTTGAATGTTATCGTTTCCATGATCCTGTTTCAATTCATTGATAGTGCAAATATCACCGATAGAACAAGATCAAACCGTACAGAATTCCGGCTGGCTGGTATAGAATTGTGCACTCGGGTACAAATTTGGTAACGTGCCCGCTACTCTTCGTTATTCCACCAGATTCGGTAGCTCGACGGTCCGAAGCCAATACCGAAGCGTTGTTTGCAACTGTTCCTGCCAGTCTTCAAACAAAACCGGTTTGGTATGGAAGGCCCGGGCACCCAGCCGGTAGGCCTGGCTAATGTCTTCGGGGCGCGAAGACCCCGACCACATGACGACGGGAATCTGCTGGTAATTTTCGTTGATTTTCAATTGCCGGAGGGTTTTCAGGCCATCCAGAACCGGCATGTAAAAATCCAGCATGATCAGGGAAGGATATTCTTCCGGGGCACTATTCTGGAGATGAGTCAGCAGGGCTGCTCCGTGTAAAAACCGCCGGATTTTCAGGTCCGGCTGGATCTCGTGAATCGCCCGATCGATGTAACTAAAATCCGTCTGATCGTCTTCCACCACGTAAAATGTAATACTGTTTTCCATACCGTTTTTATTTTTCAGATACGCAAGCTTAGACCTAAGAATCCACTGATAGCGAGGCATTTTCATTCACCGTGACAATTCTCCATTCTTTCATATCCGGCCTATTATCTTCACTTTATTTCATCCACTCAAAATAAAAAGTACTGCCTTTTCCGGGTTCCGACTCCACCCAAACCCGGCCGCCCTGTTCTTCGACCAGCATTTTGAGAATGAACAGCCCGACGCCGGTGCTGCTGTCGGCCTGGGCAACGTTCGAGGTCGTCCGGAATAATTTAAAAATGGCTTCGTGTTCATCCGGCGAAATTCCCGGCCCATTGTCTTTTACGTAAAACTCCACCATACGACCGCGGTCGTGACAACCGATCTCAATGATTCCGACGGCTTTATCGTTGTATTTGATCGCATTACTGAGCAGATTCTGAAAGATTTGATGAAGTTTGATTTTCTTGGTTTTCAATACGGGCAATCGCCCCACAATCTCAATGGAAATATGGCGGGGCGGAAAAATCAGCAGGGCAATCTGCTCGACCAGTTCATGGACGTCAACTTCCTCGACGGTTTGCTGCGCAACGTTTTTCCGCGAATATTCCAACAATGAATTGATCATATCGGACAAATGAAACGCGGCCGACTTCGAATGGCCGACATACTCCTGAATCTCTTCCCGTGGCACCACCTCTTCTTCGTTTTTCATCTCCAGCAAAGAAAGGGCAGCAATCATGCCAACCAACGGCG
Source organism: Larkinella knui (assembly GCF_003858645.1). Taxonomy (GTDB): domain Bacteria; phylum Bacteroidota; class Bacteroidia; order Cytophagales; family Spirosomataceae; genus Larkinella; species Larkinella knui. The sequence goes on from NZ_RQJP01000002.1 coordinate 974,717, forward strand.
ACTTAAGATCGTGCGCCACGATGTAGACAAATTTTTCCAGTTGCTTATTTATTTTCTCGAGTTGAAGTGCCGTCTGCTTCAGTTCCTGCTGGTAATGATACAGTTGCTCAAAAACATTTACTTTCGCTTTGGTCACATTGACATCCAGCGGTTTTTGCAGATAATCGACGGCGCCCTCGTCAAACCCCTTCAGAATGTATTGCTCCTCCTTGTTGATGGCCGTGACAAAAATGATCGAGATATCTTTGGTTTTCGGATTGGATTTCAAAATCCGGGCGACTTCGAAACCGTCCATTTCCGGCATCTGAACATCGAGCATAACCAGGCCAATCCGGTCGTTTTTCAGGGCATAGCGCAAAGCTTCGTTGCCGGAAGTAGCCTTGATAAATTTCCGCTGGTCGCTGGCCAGCATTTCTTCAAGCACAAGCAAGTTCTCTTCGCGGTCGTCGACCAGCATAATGGTAATATCCGGAGAGTGGTTCGCTGTTACCATTCGTTTATGGGTTAATCGTTGAGTGTGTGTAAAAAGGATGCAATGGTTTCGGGTGTCAGAATAACCACGTCCCGGTTCCGGTCGATGGCGGCCTGCGGCATGGCCGGATATTCGGCGGTTGCCGGGTCCTGAACGATGGCCATACCGCCCTGACTGACGATAGCGAGCAGCCCGTCGGCCCCGTCGGGATTGGCTCCGCTCAGTAAAACCGCTACGGCTTTATCGGCATAGGCCTGCGCCACGCTTTCAAACGTGACATCGATCGACGGGCGGCTGTAATGAACCGGCTCGGAATAGTCCAGGCTGATGGTTTTATCTGCTTCAATCAACAGATGATAATTTTGCGGAGCAAGATAAACACGATTTCCCTCAATCACCTCTTTGTCGTCAGGCTCCGCAATCATAATCCCGCTTCGTTTGCCAGCCAAAATCGTATCCATGCTACTGGAAACGTTTTTCAGGCGGTGTAAAATAATGATTACGGTAAATTGAAAATTCGCCGGCAAAGCCTGCAACAACTCCGCCACGACCGGAATACTTCCCGCCGAGCCGCCAATTGCCACTACCTTGCATCCGGTCATCCGTTTAGGTTTTACTTCGGTAAATACGGGTGGTCGGGCTCACGACGTCAAATTGATGCCGGGCGTCCGAAAACAGCAACGATTCCTTCATGCCGAGTGCCAGATAGCCCAGCGGTGCCAGGCTGTTGCTGAACAGCGTCATGACCCGATTCTGTAAATTCCGGTTAAAATAGATCAGTACATTCCGGCAGCAAATCAGTTGGAACTCGTTGAAAACCTGATCGGTTGCCAGATTGTGCGTCGCAAATACGAGATTTTTCCGGTATTCCTTGTGAATAATGGCGTTCTCGTAACGAGCCGTGTAGTACGACGAAAACGCATTCGATCCACCCGACTGGATATAATTGGACGTATAGTCTTTCATATGCTGCAACGGCACGATTCCCTGGCGCGCACGCTCCAGATTGGCCGGATTCAGGTCGGTGGCATACAGCCGCGTCCGGTTGAGCAAACCGGTTTCGTGCAACAGAATGGCCATCGAAAACACTTCTTCGCCCGTTGAACAGCCCGCATGCCAGATTTTGATGGTCGGGTAAGAGGCCAGCTTGGGTAATACCGTATTTCTCAGTTCTTTATAAAATGACGGATCGCGAAACATTTCCGTTACATTCACCGTCAATGATTCAATGAACCAGGCAAAAAACACCCTGTCGTTGGTCAGTTGGTATTTTAGTTCGTAGGCCGTCAGACAGCCCGATTTCTGCATGCACCGAATCACCCGGCGCTGGAGCGAAGCCCGGGCATAATCGCCGAAATCGTAGCCATACTGCCGCCGAATCAGGTGAACGATTTCTTCCAGTTCTTCCAGTGAAATGTGACTGTGTACGGTCATGCTTTTACCGATAACCAAACCCGCATCAACGAAAATAAACGCCCGCTATCGATGGGTTTGGTGATGTAGTCCGACGCTCCGGCATCGATCGCTTTTTCACGATCACCGGGCATGGCCTTGGCTGTCAGGGCAATTACCGGCAAGTGGATCTGTTTCAGATCCGCCCGAATCCGCCGGGTCGCTTCATATCCGTCCATCTCGGGCATCATTATATCCATCAGAACAATGTCGGTATCCGGGTGTTGCTGCAACAGTTCCAGGGCTTCGCGGCCATCGACCGCCGTCACCACGTTCATTTGCTGCTCTTCGAGTAAGGTGCTCAGTGCGAATACGTTCCGCATGTCGTCGTCGACCAGCAAGACCTTTTTCCCCTGCAAACTCCGGTCGTCGATTTTGGTCAGCGGCCGGGGCAATTCTTTCTTTTCGACTTCCTGTACTTTGTATAAAAACAGTTCCAGCTCGTCCATCAGCCGGTCGATGGCCTGTGACGACTCCCGGATGACGACATCGGATAGTTTTTTGAGTTCCCATTCGTCGGCCGGTTTCAAATCCTTGTCCATGTAAATAATTACCGGCAGCGATTCCGTCGGCATGGCTTCGCGCAGTTGTTTGAGTTCGCCGAGTCCCTTTTCCAGATCCCCGCCCATGTCGACAATCAGACAGTCGTACGAATTCTGTCCGAGTTTTTTCAGTGCTTCCGCCTTCGTGGCCACGTATTCACACTCCAGGTCAAAATGCCGCTGACCGATAAATTGCTTCAATGAATCGTTGTTGAGGTAATCGCCCGACAACACCAGCACCTTCTTGATCTGCGCCTGCAAATGGTCGCTGATTCGCCCGAACGCCTTCTCCAGATCATCTTTCTCGACCGGTTTCCGGATATACGCCAAGGCGCTCCCGATGCCCGACTTCGGCTCGTCGGCTGCCGACATCACGTGGACCGGAATGGCCTTCAAACTTTCGTCATTTTTCAACCAGTTGATCACACTCCAGCCGTCGACAACCGGTAACTGCATATCCAGAATGATGGCCGACGGTTTGTATTTCCGGGCGTAGTAGATCCCTTCATCGCCCTGCAGGGCCACAATGGTTTTGTAGTTTTTACTGCGGGCAAAATCCTGAACAACACTCGCAAAGATGGGGTCATCCTCCACGATGAGCATCACTTTGTCACCCTTTTGCAGCGCATCGCGGTCGTCTTTCAGCGTGTTTTGCTCAACAATTCCGGTCAAAGGCAGTACCGGGGCGCTGGCTTTTGGGGGTTCCGGCTCGGTCGCTTTGGGGGTTTCGGCGGTCGGCGCTTCCGTTAGCGGCAGATAAACGGTGAAGGTGCTTCCCTGCCCTTCCTGACTTTGAAGCCGCATTTCTCCGCCGAGCCGTTTCACCAGTTCCTTGCTAATGGACAGCCCCAGACCCGTACCGCCATACTTCCGGCTGGTCGACCCGTCGGCCTGTTGAAACGCTTCAAAAATAACCTGCTGCTTGTCCGGCGAAACCCCGATGCCCGTATCCTGAACAGCAATCGCCAGCCATTGTCCGGCCTTCACCAGCGGTTCGTTGGCAAAACCGTCCATCGGGCCGTGCACCCTGAACGACAGGGTGACGGTTCCGCCCTGTGGCGTAAATTTGAAGGCGTTGGACAGCAGGTTTTTAATGACCTGTTCGAGTCGGGGTTTCGCAATGAATAAAACCGGCGGTACCGATTCGTCCACTTCCGTAACCAGCTTAACGCCTTTCTGCTCGGCCACCACGCTGAACAATTGTTCCTGATCGTAGACGATTCCGCTGACAGCTGCCTTTTCGGCCACCATGTCAATTTTACCGGCTTCAATTTTGGACAAGTCCAGAATATCATTGATCAGATTGAGCAGATCGGAGCCCGATTTATGAATCACATTGGCATATTCGACCTGCTTGCCGGTTAGGTTACCGGCCTTATTTTCCGACAGCATTTTGGCCAGAATCAGCACACTATTCAGCGGAGTTCGCAATTCGTGCGACATATTGGCCAGAAACTCCGATTTATACCGACCGGTTTCTTCCAGTTCCAAAGCTTTCCGGGCCAGGGTCTGGCGACCCACTTCGACGGCTTCATTTCGTTCCTCGAGTTCAGCATTGATCTGGCGCAGTTCTTCTTCCTGTACTTTCAGTTCTTCTTCCGACGCCTGCAGAATTTCCGATTGCCGCGTCAACTCCTCGTTCGACTGCCGGAGTTCTTCCTGCTGGTTTTCCAGAATTTCTTTCTGCTCCTGAACCCGTTCCAGCAGGCGGTTTACTTTTTTGCGGGCTTCGGCGGCATTCAGGGCAATGGCAATGTTGTTGGCAACGGCCTTCAACAGGGCGAGCTGGGTATGCGACAGCGCCTGAAAAGCAGCCAGTTCGATCACCCCTTTCAGTTCTTTTTTGTACCAAAGCGGCATACAAATCACTTGCCCCGGAACGGATTTGCCGCTGGCCGATTGAATCGCCCAGTAGTCGGCCGGAACGTGGTTGGTCACCACGACTTCGGAACCGGTGGCCGCCTGTCCAACCAGACCTTCTTCCAGCGCATAGAACTGAGGGGATTGGGCGGGCAAAGCCACCGACGCATTCAGTTCCAGACGTTCGTTTTCGTCGTCATAACAATAAAAACCGCCCGCCTGTACAGCCAGATAATGGGTCAGATTTCTCAATACTTCTTTCGCCAGCGAGTCGGATTCATTAACGCCCTGAATCGATTCGTTGATCACCGCCAAACCCGTTAGCATCCAGTTTTTTTCTTCACTGACCTGATTGAGCTGTTCGACTTCTTCCAGATTCTGCAGCAACTCCGTTTCCGCTTTCTGGCGCTTACGGATCTCAAAGGCAAACAGATACAGAAGAACAGCACCGAATAGCAGCAAAAATACCGCCCCCGCGCTAAAGACATAAATCGCCGTATTGACGGCACGATCGCTTTCTTTTTCCCGGTTCGCCAGCAGCAATTCCTCCATGCGGGCCATGTCTCCCAGCTTCTGCCGGGCCTCATCCATGCGGGCTTTCTCGCCGTCGGTAATCCGGACGATGTCGGCTCGTGTATACCGGGAAGCGTCATCACCCAGCTCTTTCCAATAGGTCAGCAAATCCCGGATCTGCCTTTCTATCTCAATGACCCGCTCGGTTTGTTCCGGATTATCCGTCACCAGTTTCCGGATGGTTTCGGCCGAAATTTCTACCCGGCCCAGGGCTTCAGTGTAGGGTTTGAGAAACCGCTTTTCATTGGTCGCCCGGAATCCCCGCCGACCCGTTTCCATATCGATCAGATACTGCTCCGTTATGGCGATGCTTTTCAACACTTTATAGCTATGCCGCACCCACTGCGCTTCTTCAAGCTGGTTACGAATCGTGCGGAACGCAATCACGCCCAGCACAACAAACAGAACAAGAGCAAATGCAAAGCCAATATACAACCGGTTGGTCGACGATAATTTCATGCGTTTGGAGCGTAGGGCTGACAAGCGATCGGTGCGGGACTTACAAAAGTCGGTTTCAAGAATGGTACGGGTACGGCAAACTTTTGGGGATTACTACCGACTAAATTGCCATCCCATTCGATTCGAATATGATAATCCTATTAAATTGCACAGAAGGCAAAAATCGTACCGCTATTGTTACTAGATTTGCAAGGCAGCACATTTAAATAATTCGTTAAAACTACTAAGTAATTCCCTTTGTCAGACAAAGAATTACCGAAAAATTTTTGTACTGTTGTTTTCAAAATAGGCCCTGAGCTTTTGCTACTATTCTATATTTTGCCCATGAAACTTCCGAACGCCCAACAATTTGGAAAAGCTGACTTGAGTGTTCGGGTTTTGATTGTGGAAGACAATTTCATTAACCAGACATTTTTATCAACGCTTCTTCGCAAATATGGAATTCCCAGTATCGTAGTCAGCAATGGTCTGGAAGCCGTTAATTTCCTGAAAACGCAAACCGTCGATCTGGTATTAATGGACATTCAAATGCCGGTTATGGATGGGCTCACCGCTACGCAACAGATTCGGCAACAACTGGGCTTACAGATTCCGGTCGTGGCCGTTACTTCCAATCCCGAATTCGACGCCCGGCCCCGCTGCCAGGAAGCCGGAATGGATGATTTTCTGGCTAAACCCATTCAGAAAAAACAGCTGGAAGGGATACTGGAGCGGTTTTTACTGCTCAAAGCAACCAAACCGCCCATTGTCGATCAATCGTATCTGCGGGAGATTACCGGAGATGACAATGAGTTGATCGGTGAACTGATCACTTTTTTTAAAAGCGAACTTCCGATTAACCGACAGGCGCTGTTCGAAGCCATTGAACATAATAAACGCGATCAGTTCGATCATCTGGCCCACCGTTTCCGCTCGTCGCTCAACTCCGTGGCCATGCTCGACATAGCCGCCGGGCTAAAAAAACTGGAGAAAAATCCGGCCCTGACGAATGAGGAGATCCACAACCAGCTGACGCTTCTGTTCAACGAGATCGTCGCCGGCCTGCAAAGCCTGGAAGAATTCATCAAAAAGTAACGGCTCTCGTTACCCGCGAACCCGGAAAAGTACCATGCCCGATTGGTGAGAACGAACGCCGTCGTAAAAAAATAGGGCGTCATCCAATGACGCCCTACCAAAGCATTTTGAAAGGCGGATTACAGCAAAAACTTCAGCCGAATCACTTCCTTCTCGTCCAAATACCGCCATTTACCACGCGGTAATTCTTTCTTATTCAAGCCGGCATATACCGTCCGGTCCAGCTTGGTTACTACGTACCCAAAATGCTCGAAAATCCGGCGTACAATGCGATTGCGGCCGCTGTGGATTTCGATACCAACCACCTGCGCATCCGGCGTTACAATGCCCAAATCGTCGGGCTTGATGTAGCCATCTTCCAGCTCAAAACCATCCCGAATCGCTTCGAAATGTTCATTGGTCAATGGTTTGTCGAGTTCAACCTGGTATACTTTCTTGATTCCGTTCGACGGATGGGTCAGTTTCTCCACCAGTTCACCGTCGTTCGTCAGCAGCAGCAAGCCCGTCGTGTTGCGGTCTAAGCGGCCAACCGGGTAAATCCGGTACGGCGTTGCGCCCGCCACCAGATCCATCACCGTGTTGCGATCTTCCGGATCTTCCGTCGTGGTGATATAATCTTTCGGCTTGTTCAATAACACATAGGTCATTTTCTCCGGATTCAAAACCCGGCTGCCGTACTTGATCACATCGGTGGGCTGTACTTTGTAGCCCATTTCGGTCACCACTTTGCCGTTCACGCTGACATCGCCTTTGGCAATCAACTCATCGGCATCCCGGCGCGAACAGATCCCGGCGTTGGCCACATACCGGTTGAGCCGGATCAAACCGGAGTCGGCATCCCGCGGCTTTTTATCGGTGTTACGGGTATCGCCCTGATCACGACCCGGTCTTTCGTGACCCGGTCTTTTCGCCCGTTTGGCGCGTGGGTCCCGGCTTCCCAGCGCTTTTTCCTTTAGTTTATCAATGTCGTATTCCGGTGCCCGGGAACTACCCACCTGGCGGCTCCGGCTGTCCTCGATTTTCCGTTGCCGTGCGTCGTCGCTGTCGTCCCGGCGCGGGCGGTCGTAACGGGAGGGCTGATCATCCCGACGCGGCCGATCAAAATCCCGGCGGTCACGGTCGCCCGGGCGGTCATCCCGACGAAATTCTTTGTTCTCATCGCGTGGCCCCCGTGGCCCATCAAACTCCCGGCGCTCGCGATCAACCGGGCGGTCATCCCGCGTTGGGGCGTCATCCCGACGCGGACGGTCGAAGTCCCGGCGATCCCGGTCCGTTGCGCGATCATCCCGGCGCGGCCGATCAAACTCCCGACGTTCGCGGGGAGCTGCTCCCGATTCGGCATTGCGGTCGGCACGAGGCTCTGCATCCCGGCTTCGTTCGGTCCGTTCGCCGTAGCTGCGCTCCGAACCAAACCGGTTTTCCCGGCGCTCAGGCCGGTCAGACCGCGGTTTTGAATCGTCGCTGCGAAAGGGCTTTTCACTACCAAACCGGCTGTTGCGGGTTTCCGACTGACCACCGGAGCGGCCATAGCGGGGTTTGTCATCGCGGGCATCCGAACCGCCATAGCGGCTGCTGCGGTTGTCATCGCGACGGAAACCGCTGTTTTCATCACGCGGTCCCCGCGGCCGGTCAAAATCCCGCCGAGGTCCACCGCCTTCAAACCGGCCACCGCGCGGGCTGTCGCTGCGGGGTCGTTCATTCCGATCCGACGACGGACGGCGGTCGTCACTCCGTTCAAACCGCGGACGATCCGGGCGTGAGCCAAAATTTCCCGATCCGCCCGTGCGGGGCCGCTCCGATCGTTTATCGTCGAACCGGCGTTCGTCCGACGCCGGGCGCTCGCCACGCGCTTTGTCAAAACTGCGCTCTTTCCGCTCGTCCGACCGGTCCGGGGCGCTCTTGCGTTTGACGACGTTGCTGTAGAATTTAGGGGTTGTCTCTGTCTGACCGGGTCCTCCTGGCCTGCCTTCCCGGCGGCTCTGTGGTTCTTCTCTTCTCTTGCTCATGAAAGTTGCAGTATCACTACTGTAGTTATTGTAGACGTATTGATTATCAGCCAGTTCGGAAATGCGTTCTGAAATGGGCTGCAAAGTTAGCGTATTTTAATGTAACTTCTGTCTTTGTTCAAAAATGGAACACGATTTAGGTCGGAAACAATTCCGGCCATCACCCGAATTACGATTCCCCTAACCGATGGCATCCGCATCTGCTCTACCAAAACCTGATTCCAAAGAACCGCTCTGGAAACCCGACCGGCGGCTTATCGACCAGTCGCAAATGAAACGATACCTCGACTGGCTGTTTGTCAAGAAAGGGTTGTATTTCCGGGATTACCACGATTTATGGGACTGGTCGACCACCGACCTCGAAGATTTCTGGCGAAGCATCTGGCAATTTTTCAACGTGCAAAGCCACCGCGACTACCAGGAAGTGATCGAAAAACCGGCATCAGGCATGATCGGAACGCGCTGGTTTACGGGTGCCACGCTGAACTACGCCGAACACGTTTTCCGCAACAAAACCAACGAACGCCCGGCCATTCTCTTTCAGTCGGAGCAACAGCCGCTGACGTCACTGAGCTGGTCGGATCTGGAACAACAGGTAACCGCCATCGCCCATTTTCTGCGCGAAAACAACGTCCGGCCCGGCGACCGCGTGGTGTCGGTTTTGCCCAATATCCCGGAAGCCGTCGTTGCGTTTCTGGCCACCAACAGCGTGGGGGCCATCTGGTCGAGTTGTTCACCGGATTTCGGAACGCCCAGCATCATCGACCGCTTCCGGCAAATCGAGCCCAAGGTGCTGTTTGCCGTCGATGGGTACTCGTACAACGGAAAACTGATTGATAAAACCGAGGAATTGAGCGACCTGCAATCGGCGCTGCCCAGCCTGAAAAAAGTCGTCTGGGTATCTAATCTCAATCCGGATTTTGACCCCTTGACCGGCCCCCGTACCAAATCGGTTTTGTGGAATTCAATCTTGCAAACCAACACGGCCGTACCCCTGGTTTTTGAGCCGGTTTCGTTCGAACACCCGATCTGGATTTTGTTTTCGTCGGGCACAACCGGCAAACCCAAGGCCATTACGCACAGCGTTGGCGGCTGTTTGCTGGAACATTTGAAAGCGCTGGCCTTGCACCAGGATGTGCAACCCGGCGACCGGTATTTCTGGTATTCGACAACGGGCTGGATGATGTGGAATTATTCGGTCGCGTCGTTGCTGGTCGGGGCCACGCTGGTGATCTACGACGGCTCGGCGGGCTATCCGAACATGGATGTGCTCTGGAATCTGGCCGAGCGCGCCCGCATCAACCACTTCGGTGCGGGCGCGGCCTATCTGCTGGCCTGTATGCGGGCGGGCCTCTCCTACGTTGGCATTTCCAAACTGGCCCACCTGAAAACCATCGGCTCCACGGGGTCGCCCCTGCCGCCCGAAGGATTCCGCTGGGTGTATGAGTCGGTTAAAAAAGACATTTGGCTGGTTTCGCTCAGTGGCGGCACGGATGTTTGCAGCGGTTTTGTTGGCGGCTGTCCGATGCTGCCGGTCTATGAAGGCGAAATTCAGTGCCGGATGCTGGGCTGTAAACTCGAATCGTTCGATGAAAACGGAAAACCGGTTCGCAATGAACTGGGTGAAATGGTGATTCTGGAACCCATGCCGTCGATGCCAATTTATTTCTGGAATGACAATGCCGACGCTCCAACCGGTAACCAACGGTACAAAGCCAGTTACTTCGAACACTACGACGGCATCTGGCGGCACGGCGACTGGATCAAAATCACGGACCGCAAAACCGTGGTCATTTACGGCCGCTCGGATGCCACCCTCAACCGCGACGGCGTTCGGATTGGCACGAGCGAAATCTACAGTGCCGTTGAAAGCCTTCCCGACATACGCGACAGTCTGGTGGTTTGCCTCGAACTCCACGGCGGGCGGTATTTCATGCCCTTATTCGTCGTGCTGAACGACCCGACGGCGAGTCAGCCCACCGAACTGGACGAGGAAATGGCGCAGCGAATCCGGCTCGCACTCCGCACCCAATACAGCCCCCGGCACGTTCCCGACGCCATTTTTCAGGTACCGGAAATACCGTATACCATCAGCGGTAAAAAGGTGGAAGCACCCGTAAAAAAGATTCTGATGGGCATGTCGCCCGACCGGGTGACGAGTCGTGATACGCTCCGGAATCCGGCGGCTTTGGATACGTTTATTCAGCTGGCCGACAGCCTGAAATCCGATTTGTTGGTCAAATAGGAGACTCGGAATAAATTCTATATCTTTCATTCAGTTTCGGCAAACATTTTGCCCCTGATTTATCGTTATTGCAGTACGTAACCGCGGACCAAAGTCCGTGAGAATTGGCCAACTAATATCAACAACCTATTAGAATGTTTCACGGTCTTTAGTCCGTGGGTACCCGTATGAAAGAACCTGAACACGAAAAAATCCGGAATGACAAGGCAACTGTCCGGTTGCCGATGTTACTGGGCATTACGCTGGCGGCCGGCATGTTGATCGGCGCTACGTTTTTTGGGGGTGGCAAAAGCCTCAACAACATTGGAAGAGGGTATTCGAAATTCAAGGAAGTTCTGCAACTGATTGAAAACAACTACGTTGATTCGGTCAACACCGATGATCTGGTCGATTATTCCATTGCCAAGATGCTGGAGAAACTGGACCCGCACACCACCTACATGAACCCGCAGGACGCCGTGGCCGCCCGGACGCAGCTCGAAGGTGGTTTTGACGGCATTGGTGTCGAGTTTAACATCTATAAAGATACCGTCTACGTAGTGACCCCGATGGCCGGTGGCCCGTCCGAAACCGCCGGTATTCTGAGCGGTGACAAGATCATCAAGGTGGACAACACCGAAATGACCGGTAGCAAACTAGACAACGCGCTGGTATTCAAAAAATTGCGCGGCAAGAAAGGAACGGAAGTGAAATTGATGGTACTCCGGAAAGGGGAGAAAAAACCGCTCTTGTTTACGGTACAGCGCGACCGGATTCCGACCTACTCCGTCGATGCGGCTTATATGGTGGATGATAAAACCGGGTATATCAAAGTAAACCGGTTCTCGGAAACCACCTACGACGAGTTCAAAAAAGCCTTGGGTACGCTGAAACAGAAAGGTATGACCCAGATGGTGCTCGATTTGCGCAACAACCCCGGCGGCTATATGGACCGGGCAACGAGCCTGGCCGACGAATTTATTTCGGGTGATAAACTGCTGGTGTATACCGATGGAAAAGACGATCGCTACGACCGCCAGACGAAAGCCCGGATTGCCGGACAGTTTGAAGACGGCCCCGTAATCGTGTTGATGGACGAAGGCAGTGCGTCGGCGTCGGAGATTGTGGCCGGGGCCCTGCAGGATCAGGACCGGGCGCTGATCGTGGGTCGGCGGTCGTTCGGCAAAGGGCTGGTGCAAATGCCGGTGATGCTGTCCGACGGTTCCGAACTGCGGTTGACGATCTCCCGGTATTACACGCCGAGCGGCCGGAGCATTCAGAAACCTTACGTGGCGGGTCATAGTGAAGACTACGAAAAAGAACTGGAAGCCCGTTCGAAAAGTGGGGAATATTACGTCGCCGACAGCATCAAGAACAACGAGAAATACAAGTTCAAAACCGCGGGCGGGCGGACGGTATTTGGTGCCGGTGGCATCACACCCGACGTGTTTGTGCCCCGCGACACGCTGTTCATGACCAAGTACCTGATTCAGTTGTTCAACAAGAACATCGTTCGGGAACAGGCGATGGAATACGCCAACGATCACCGGAAACAACTGGAGAAAGATGGGTTTGCCAGCTATAAAAAGAACTTCGTTGTGACGGACGCGATGCTGAAACGGCTGACCGACGATGCATCGGCGCAGGGCATCAAGTTCAATGAAGCGGAATACAAACGGTCGAAGAAATACATTCAGACGCAGCTGAAAGCCTATATTGCCCAGTATGCCTGGCGGCAGGGCCACCGCGACGGTCTCAATAACGAGTTTTTCGAAATGCTCTCCGAGGGCGACGAAACCTATAAGAAAGCCCTGACGCTCTTCGACCGGGCACGGCTGCTGGAAAAAGGCGGTTATGCCTCACACAAATAAAGCGGAGAAGTAGGACGGAGTTAGTCCGTCCTACTTCATCATTTTGCTCAGTTTACCGGATGAATTCATCTGGTTCATTTTCTTCATCATCTTCCGCATTTCGTCAAATTGCTTCAGCAGGTTGTTCACTTCCTGAATGGACGTTCCACTGCCGCTGGCGATGCGTTTTTTGCGGTTTCCGTCGATAATATCGGGGCGTTCGCGTTCAATCGGGGTCATGGAGCCGATGATGGCTTCGATGGGTTTGAACGAGTCGTTGTCGATATCGACATCCTTCATCATCTTACCCATCCCGGGAATCATGCCGATGAGGTCCTTGATGTTCCCCATCTTTTTGATTTGCTGCAACTGCCCCCGGAAGTCGTTGAAATCGAACTTGTTCTGGCGCATTTTTGAGCTGATGCGCTTGGCTTCGTCTTCGTCGAAAGCCTGCTGCGCCCGCTCAACGAGTGAAATCACGTCACCCATGCCCAGAATCCGGCTGGCCATCCGGTCGGGGTAGAAGATATCGAGGGCTTCCATCTTCTCGCCCGTACTCATAAACTTGATGGGCTTCTGCACCACACCCCGAATCGAGAGGGCAGCTCCACCGCGGGCGTCACCGTCCAGCTTGGTCAACACCACGCCGTCGAAATTCAGCCGGTCGTTGAAGGTCTTGGCCGTATTGACCGCATCCTGGCCCGTCATCGAGTCAACGACAAAGAGGGTTTCCGACGGATTGAGGGCTTTTTTGAGGTTTTCGACCTCCTTCATCATCACCTCATCCACGGCCAGACGACCGGCGGTATCGACAATGACTACTTTCTTGCCGGTTTTGCGGGCGTGCGCCAGGGCATTCTGCGCAATCTCGACGGCATTTTTGTTTTCCGGTTCGGCATACACCTCCACGCCCACCTGCTCGCCCAGCACTTTCAACTGGTCGATAGCCGCCGGGCGGTAAATGTCGCAGGCCGTCAGCAGCACGTTACGGCCCTGCTTTTTCAGAAAAGCCGCCAGTTTGCCCGAGAACGTCGTTTTCCCGGAACCCTGCAAACCCGCAATCAAAATGATGGCTGGATCGCCTTTAAGGTTGATTCCTTCGGCTTCGCCACCCATCAGTTCGGTCAGTTCTTCCTGAACGATCTTGACGAACAGTTGACCCGGTTCGACGGCGATCAACACCTTGCGATCGAGGGCCTTCTCTTTCACGCGGTCGGTAACCTCCTTGGCTACTTTGTAATTCACGTCGGCGTCGGTCAAAGCCCGGCGCACTTCCTTAACGGTCGCGGCAACGTTGATTTCGGTAATCCGGCCCTGCCCTTTTAAGGTCTTGAAAGCCTGATTGAGTTTATCCTGAAGATTTTCAAACATGATTCGATGCTTATTTACCTCCGCTAAACTCCTTTTTTCTCCGTTTACCTCTGCGAAATAGCATTTAAATTATTTCGCGGAGGTAAGCGGAGAAAAGGAGTTGAGCGGAGAATTACAAAGTTAATGAATTTTAGGGGAGGTTGGAAATACAGGAACGACAGGAAATTGGGCAGGCCGCTTTTCACAACAGCAACCCGTGCCAGCCCTCCCGCAGCTTATTCACCGCGCGGTGCAGCAGATTCCCGACGGATTGATACGTAAGCCCCATCACTTCCGCAATTTTATCGTTGGGCAAAGCCGCAAAAAATTTCAGGTGAATGGCTTCCTGCTGGCGGTCGGTCAGGGTTTTGAGCAGCGTATCCAGGCGGCTGCGTTGATACGCCGATAGTTCGGTTCGGATCAGTTCGTCTTCAATGCTCTCGGTGTGGAGAAAACCGTCGGCCATTCCGTCTTCAAAGGATTCGGTTTTTCCGCTTCGAATCGCATCTTTATACAATTTCCGGCGTAGTGATTTGAACAGATACACCCGTACGTATTCCGTCTGGGCAATATTCCGGCGGTAGGCCCAGAGCTCAACGAACAAATCCTGCATACAATCCTTCAGCAGATCGGCGTCGCGGGTAAACTTGAAACCGTAGTGATAGAGCGGGCGGTAGAACCGGCGAATCAACTCTTCAAAAGCGACCTCGTCTCCCAGCCGAATCTCATCCCACAAGTCTGAATCCGGTAAATTTTTCTTCATATGGCAGCACAGTACGCATCCAGCGATTTTCCGTCAGCAGGGCTCAGGAAACCGCTTAAGCTGTTTAAAAGTAGTTCATAATCCTTAAAAACAGTAACAAACGAGGATTTTTGGGCAATAAAAAAAGGGACAAAACTGGGTATGAACTCAAAAAACCGTTCTATCTACCAATACAGCACCGGCCACCTCTCTTTTTCATGCAGTATCATTCGTACAAAGCCGAAGATTTTCTGACCGACGATTCCTTTATCGCCTGGGTGTATAACCGGGATGCAGCCGCTGCGGCTTTCTGGTCCGATTGGATGGCGCAGGCGCACCCAAACCGGGCGGAAGCATTACTGGCGAAAGACATTCTGGAAGCACTCAACGTACCGGAAACGGAGGTAAGCGAAGCGACGCTGACACACGAAACCGGCCAGATTTTACGGCGGGTGAGTCAATCGTCGGAACGGCGAAAACTACCGGTTTTGGGTCGAATCTGGTATGCGGCCGCGCTGCTTATTCTGTTCTTGGGCGCGGGCTGGCTGGTGTGGCGAATTCCCCAAAAACCGCCTTTTCTGGCGAGTCTGTTGCCGGATGCGCGCCCCAAAGAAGGCGTGGTCGAGCAGGCCAATCGCACCGACAAACCGGTTCAGGTCACCTTGCCGGACGGCAGCACGGTTCGGCTCCAGCCCAACAGCCGGATTCAGCACGTTGCCGGTTTTGGTCAGAAAGTCCGCGCTGTTCTGCTGACGGGTGAAGCATTTTTTGACGTGGTTCCGAATCCGAAAGTCCCGTTTCTGGTCTACGCCCGCGACGTGGTGACGCGCGTGGTCGGCACCAGCTTTACGATCAGGGCCTACGATGAGCTTCCGCAGGTGACGGTGGCGGTGCGGACCGGGCGCGTGACGGTGTATTCCCGCAAAGAGCTGGAACAGCAGCGGAATGTTGAAAAACCGGAAGTCACCGGCGTTGTGCTGACCCCCAATCAGCAAGTCGTTTTTAACGCGAAAGAGGAAGTTTTTCACAAAGAACTGGTCGAAAAACCGGTTTTCGTTGCCAAAAACGCGGCTTCGGTTTCCTTTGAATTCGAAGATGTGCCGCTCGCTGAAGTATTCCGGCGCATTGAAGAAACGTACGAAATCGACATCGTCTACAACGAATCCCTGCTGCAAAAATGTACGCTGACCGCTTCCCTGACCGGTTTATCGCTCTATGAACAACTTCGTCTGATCAGCAAATCACTCCAGGGTTCCTACGAAGTAACCGACGGCAAAGTCCTCATCCTGGCCACCGGATGTGGCGAATAAATCCCAATTCACAATGCGACACCTTTCGTAAACAAACCATGAAAAAACGACTACCAACCCGACCGTTTGTGTCTTGCCTCCGCCGAATGACGTGCCTGCTCCTGCTGCTCGCAGTCAGCCCGTTCGCCTTCTCGTTCAATCCGGATCAGGCCACGAAAGAATTGCTGAGCCAGCGCGTCAGTCTGCAACTGAAAAACAAATCGCTGAAACAGGTTTTGGCCACCATCGAAAAGCAAACGCAGGTCAAATTTGTATACGTCCCCCAAAACATCGGAATTGACCGCGACCTTTCCTTAGTCGCCACGAATGAGCAATTATCCGCGGTTCTGGAGCGGCTGTTTGCGCCCCTGGCCATCACGTATGAAGTGGCCGAAAACCGCATCATTCTGACAAAAAGCAAAACCAGCGAACTGCAGACGGTGGAGCCAGCCACCGCAACGGCCTCACTCGAACAGGCGGTTTCCGGAACCGTTTCCGACGACCGGGGCGAAAGCCTGCCCGGCGTCAGCATCACCGTAAAGGGCACCACGCAGGGAACGACTACCGACGCCCAGGGGGCTTTCAAACTCAACGTGGCCGACGGCAATGCAGTACTGGTTTTCAGCTTTGTGGGCTATGCCAAACAGGAAATTACCGTCGGGACCCAGAGCGTCATTACGGTACGTTTGTTGCCTGGCGATCAGACGCTTAACGAAGTGGTTGTCACGGCATTGGGGATCAAACGGGAGAAAAAAGCATTGGCCTATTCCACCGGTGAAATCAAAGGTTCCGATCTGGCGCAATCCAATGTTACCAATCTCGGAACGGCTTTATCGGCCAAGGTATCGGGTGTGCAGGTAACCTCATCGGCAGGCGGGATGTCCGGTTCGTCGCGGATCGTGATTCGGGGCAACTCCTCGCTGTCGGGAAACTCGCAGCCGCTTTATGTGATCGACGGCGTTCCCATCGACAACTCCAACCGCCGGGCGATTAGCTCCTTTCAGTTGCAGGGCGGTCTGGATGGTGGTGACGGTATTTCGAACATCAACCCGAACGACATTGAATCCATGACCATTCTGAAAGGCCCCAACGGAACGGCTTTGTACGGCCAGTTGGGGGCCAATGGTGTCGTGATTATTACGACCAAATCCGGTCGGCGGAACCGGCGACCCTCCATTCAGTATAATGGTAGTTATTCGGTCGGCAATGCGCTCGTCAAACCGGATTACCAGAACGAATACGGTCAGGGCTACAACGGCCAGTTTACGTTTTACCGCCAGGCTAACGGCGTTGTGGTACCGTTCAGTTCGGCGCTGACGGGCGGTATTCCCAAGCTCAGCGCGGGCCGGAACCCGACGACGCGCGGAAGCTGGGGGCCGAAAATGCAGGGGCAGACGATTGAGGATATGTGGGGTGACACCGTGAGTTATTCGCCCGTAACCGATCCGTATACCGCTTTTTTCCGACCCGAAAAACAGGCGATGAATACCGTCAGCGTCGACGGCGGTGGGGAAAAAGTGAATTATTATTTTTCGCTGACCAACCTGACCAACGACGGTTTTACACCGACCAACAAGCTGAACCGGAATTCGGTGACGGTCAAACTGTCGGCGGATATTGCCAAAGGCTTGAATCTGGATACGAAAGTCAATTACGTCAACCAGTTTGTGAACAACCGTCCATATGTGGGTGACGACGGCCTGAACCCGGTTTACCGGTTTTTGTACATTCCGCGCAGCCTGAACATGGACGGTTTGAAGCGGTATGAATACACGGCCAAAGACATCCGGTATTCGCAGGATCTGGGCGGCAACGGGTATTTCGTCGGGGGTGAAAAGATTTTTGAAAGTAACTCGGTGACTTCCAACCCGTTCTGGACCATCAACAATACGCACAACGAAGACACCCGCGACCGGATTATTGCCTACGCCAAGCTGAATTACGAGTTTGCGAAAGGGATCAATTTGCAGGTTCGTTACGGAACGGATTTGTATTACGAACGCCAGTATGCCTGGAAAGCCGTCGGAACGCGCATCTCGCAAACCGGCGATGTATCTGAAAATGTGGAGTTTAGCAAAACCGAAAATATCGATGGGTTGCTGATGATCAACAAGGAGGTCGGTGACTTTTCAATCAACGCCAACTTTGGAGTCAACCACCTGAGCAACAAATACCGCATTACGGGCAATACCGGAACCCAACTCAGTATTCCGGGGCTGTATGCCGTCGGTCGGACGGTGTTAAACACGCCCCGGCTGGGTGTGGCCGAATCCGTCATCAACTCGGTTTACGGGCAGGCCAGCGTTGGTTTCCGCAATTACCTGTTCCTCGACGTGTCGGCCCGGAATGACTGGGCGTCGACGTTGCCGATCACCAACAGCTCGTTTTTCTACCCGTCGGTGGGGTTGAGCTGGGCCGTCACCGATGCCCTCAAACTGAACTTGCCGGCTTTAGATTTTTTCAAAGTACGGGCTTCGTATGCGCAGGCCGGGCGTTCGGGCGATCCCTATTCGACCCTGGGTTATTATGCCCTGAATGCCAACACGTTCCTGAACCAACCGCTGGCGACCTACACCAACACGATTGTTGACCCGAACCTGAAAAACGAACTGAAAACGTCGTACGAAGCCGGGGCCGAATTACGGTTTTTCAAAAACCGCCTGAACCTGGACTTTACGTATTATCATTCCGTAACGAGCAATCAGATCCTACCGATTGTAATCTCGCAATCAACCGGTTACAGCAGTTTTCTCACCAACGCCGGACGGATCGAGAACAAGGGCATCGAGTTTCTGATTGCCGGTACGCCCATCAAACTGGCGAACGGATTTTCGTGGGATGCCGGTTTTAACTTCTCCGCCAACCGCAACAAAGTGCTCGAACTCATCGACGGCGTGAACGAAATCGTGGTGGGTTCCGACCGCAACATCCGGGTGGTGGCCGCACCGGGCCAGCCCTATGGTCAGTTGAAAGCCGCCGATTATGCGTGGCTCAAAGACGACAAGGGCAACCGGCTGATCGACGACAAAGGTTTGCCCATCGTCCAGAGCATCGGAACCGTGGCCATCGGCAACGCAACGCCCAAATGGATTGGCGGTTTTACCAACACGTTCTCGTACAAAGGCTTATCACTGAGCGGGTTGATCGACATCCGGCAGGGCGGGCAGATTTTCTCGCAGGGACGCGTGCAGGAGGCCGCCTACGGAACCTCCAAACGGACGCTCGAAGGGCGCGAAGGCGGTTTGATTGCCGCCGGTGTGAAAGCCCGGAAGGAAGGAACGCAGTGGATCAGTACGGGTCAGGCCAACGACATTCCGGTGACGGCGCAGGCCTACTGGAACCGCGTGGCTTCGGATAAAGGCTTTGCGGTTGCCGAAGAATTCCTGTATGACGCCAGCTACATTGCGATCCGGGAATTGCGGCTTTCGTACCAGCTTCCGTCGGCTATTCTGAAAAACAATAAGGTGGTTCGGGGGGCGTCACTCGCTTTATACGGTCGAAATCTGGGCTATATCGAACGGCACACTGACGGTTTTTCGCCGGAAAACTCATCCATCAACGTCAACTCCGGCACGATGGGCATGGAACAACACTCCCTCCCGCTGCTGCGAACCATTGGCGTGGACTTAAACCTGAACTTCTGATCGGAACCCAAACGGCATCACAATCATGAAACGATTCGCTAAAAAAATACGATTTTCGGTACTGGGTCTGCTCCTGACAACGTCGGCCTGTACCAATAATTTCGAAGAAATCAATATCTCCCCAACCCAGCCCCGCAGCGTTCCGGCCGAGTATCTGTATTCGCAGGCGCAACTCAACGGTTTTCTGGCCGATGGCACCAACTGGTGGCAGGTCGGCTCGTGGGTGGAACAATGGGCGAGCGGTTCGCTGTCGGCTCCGTCGCAGTATCTGGAAGACCGCGACATCTACGAAACCAACAACTGGGCGTCTCATTATGAGCTGATTAAGAACCTGTCGCAGATTCGCAACCAGATTCTGAAAGGCCAGGAAGGAACGCCGAATGGCCGGACGAAACTGGCAATTGCCAAAATCACCGAGATTTATTTCTGGCAACGCATGACCGATTTCTGGGGTGACATTCCGTATACGCAGGCCGGTTTGCCCGACGACAACCTGATTTTGCTCCCCAAATACGACAAGCAGGAAGACATTTACAAATCGCTCCTTACGGATTTGGATGCCGCCATTGGCCAACTGAACGCAACGGACGTTTCGTACGGCAGTGCCGATTTTGTGTACAAAGGCGACGTTACCAAATGGCGCAAACTGGGCAATTCGCTCAAACTCCGGATGGGCATGCGGCTTCGTTTTGCCGATGCGGCTCTGTCGCGCAAAACCGTTGAAGAAGCCCTGAAAGCGCCTTTGATCGAAAACAATGCGGATAACGGCGCCATGCCGACGGTGACGCAGGA
Organism: Larkinella knui; assembly: GCF_003858645.1. Taxonomy (GTDB): domain Bacteria; phylum Bacteroidota; class Bacteroidia; order Cytophagales; family Spirosomataceae; genus Larkinella; species Larkinella knui. The sequence continues at coordinate 995,046 of NZ_RQJP01000002.1, forward strand.
CGGCAATCCGTTTGGGTATCACCCCATCATCGGCGGCTATAACGGCAGTAAAGAACTGAACCAGATGGCGGCTCCGTTTATCGATCTGCTGCTGGCGAAAAACGACCCGCGTCTGCCGCGCATTGCCGAACCGACCGAAAATTCCAAGAAAGCCGGCAAACCGGTTTACCGCGGGCTGGGCGTTGCGCTCGGCAACAGCACGATCATCAACCGCGATGATTATTCGTACGGCACCATTGCGATTTACAACGACCGGAAGGCCACCTTCCCCTACGTTTTTCTGGCGTATTCCGACAACCTGTTTTTCAAGGCCGAAGCGGCTTTGCTGGGCTGGGGTGGACTGACGCCAGCCCAGGCTGAGGGTTTTTACCAGGCCGGTATTCGGGCGACGATGCAGATTCAGCCGTATTCGATTCCTGAAGCCGCTATTACTGAATACATCGCGCGGGAAGGAAAACTGACAGGTACCGAAGAACAGCAACTGGAACAGATCATGACCCAGAAATGGATCAGCCTCTTCATGCGGCATTACGAAGCGTTTGCCGAATGGCGTCGCACGGGCTATCCAAAACTGAAACCGGGTCCGAATCCGGGCACCACCAACGGCCAGATTCCGCGCCGGGGCGTTTATTCGAGCACCGAACGGCTGCGGAATGCCACCAACTACAACGAAGCGTCGGCACGTATGGCCAACGGAGATACGTACCTGAGCAAGGTGTGGTGGGATAAGCGGTAAGTAGTTTGGGACAAAAGAGAAGAGACAAGAGAATAAAGACCACGACTCTTTATTCTCTTGTCTCTTCTCTTTTGTCCCCTTATTATTCCGACAAAGCCGCAAAATCTTCGTCCGACAAAACAATCTGATCGGCGGCCAGATTCTCCTGCAGGTGATCGGGCGAACTGGTGCCGGGAATTAACAGCATATTCGGCGACCGTTTCAGTAACCATGCCAACGCGATTTGCGCCGTTGTGGCCTCGTGCTTTTCGGCGATTTCCCGGATTTTAGCGGCCAGTTTATTGGGCCCGGATGCCAGCGGATACCACGGAATAAAGGCCATGCCGCGCCGGGCGGTATAGTCCAGAACGGACTCCCACTTCCGGTTGCCAAGGTTATACAGGTTTTGCACCGACACAATGGGCACCACTTTTTCGGCCCGCTCAATTTCCTTTATGCCGACTTCCGACAAACCGACATGCCGGATTTTGCCCGCCTGCACGGCTTCTACGACCGGCCCGAGGGTTTCTTCAACCGGCACATCCGGATCAAACCGGTGGAGTTGCCAGAGGTCGATGCGCTCCAGTTTCAGCCGTTGAAGGCTGCCGTCAATCGCCTGCCGGATGTGGTCCGGATCGCCGTTGGTCACCCATTGATTGGGGCCGGTCCGATCAAAACCGCCTTTGGTGGCAATAACGAGCCCTTTTGGGTACGGATGCAAAGCATCGGCAATTAATTTTTCATTGGTATGCGGACCGTACGAATCCGCCGTATCGATAAAATTCACGCCCGACTCGACGGCTTTTTGCAAAACCGCCTTCGCGGTTTCCCGGTTCGGCGCATCGCCCCAAACCCCAAAACCGGTCAGTTGCATTCCGCCATAACCCAACCGATTGATTTCCAGGTCGCCCCCGATTTTGAAAGTCAACGCTGCCTGTTCTGATGTCTTGCTCATTTCCTTGTTGATTGATTCATTCCACCACAACACAAGATCGATCGGGTTCCCGTTCCAATCCGGGGCTAAAAATTAGTGTATGACCCTTCCAACCAAATGGCAAAACCGGGAGTCCGTTGAGGTATATTCTCTCAACTTCCCCAATCCAATGAAAAAAATCCTTACCGGAACCTTGTTGCTTCTAACGCTGGTGTCGGGCTGCCAACTGAACACGGCGGTGGCCCCCGAACCCATTATTGTCTGCCCGCCCTCCGGTTTTATCGGACGCGATAGTGTTTTCACCGGAAATTACCTGGGCATCGACATTCAGTCCGACGCCGAAACCGTTTACGCTGCGGTTCAAACGCTCCAGCAAACCAAGGGCGTTGCGCAGTTGAACGTGGTCAGTAATTTTTCGTCGGACGTTACCCAGTTGCGCGAGCGTCTGCCATTGTACCAATACATCCTGCTCGATCAGCGCAAAGGCACGGATTCGGGCGTGCAACTCACCCTGGAAGGAGATCAGGTCAAGGCCATTTATCTGAACAGCGGCCAGAAACTTTCGCAATGGCCCGCCAACGCAAAAGCCGCTTCCTCTTCGGTTCGGATTGGCGATACGGCGGGTTCGCTGTATGATAAGCTGGTCCGGATCCGGCAGGAAAGTGCTTACGCCACGACGTTTGAGCGCATTCTGCTGCTGACCAAAACCATTTCCAAACCGTACGACCCACTCATGCGCCAGTCGCCCCAATGGTATTTTGCGTATACCACCGAACCCAACCGAATGGACGAAGTTCAAATTCATTTCAAGGACGGCAAGGTCAGTCACTTTTATATCAACCACTACATGACGACCAATTGAAATTTCGGCCTGCTGAAATCCGGAACTAGTTGACAAACTTCAAGACTTCAGACACAAACCGAGCGGTTTTCGTTTTTAGATAAAACAGCAGAGTAGCATGAACACTGCTGTTTATCAAGCCCCAAAGGTTGTGAAATAGGCATGAACAAAAGTTGTCAGAAAATGCGAAAAATCAATTAAAAGACGATACGAAACAGGCATTTTAGACGGATTACGGCTTAATTCAGTAAAAGTAAAAATTTGACTATTAATCAAGTAAATTTTACCTTTGATACTAAATTTACTTGATTAATGTTCAATCGAGCGCTTTCGTCCACCATTCAATCCTGCCTCTCCACCTTTCCCGCTGTCGCCGTATTGGGTCCCCGACAAGTAGGCAAAACCACATTAGTTAAAACGCTGTTGGGCCACTACACCAAAGAAGTGCTCTATCTGGATCTGGAATACTTTGCCGATCAGCGTCGTTTACAAGAGCCAGATCTGTTTTTTCAGGCTAACCAGGATAAATTGGTCGTACTGGATGAAATTCAGCGGATGCCCAGGCTATTCCCTTTGCTCCGCGCGATGATCGATCAGCACCGGATTCCGGGGCGGTTCGTGCTTCTGGGTTCTGCTTCGCCGGATTTGCTTAAGAATTCGTCGGAAACACTGGCCGGGCGCATTATCTATCTGGAACTGTCGCCGTTGCACCTGCTGGAGGTTGAGCCTGTTTATTTTTACCGCGACCACTGGCTTAAAGGCGGTTTTCCGGATGCCCTGCAAGCACCCGATCAAACGGCGTGGCATTTTTGGATGGAGAGTTTTATCCAAACCTATGTTCAGCGCGATCTACCCCAATTGGGCTTAGCGGCCCACCCCACCATCATCCGTAATCTGCTGACGATGTTAGTAACGATCCACGGCGGTTTACTCAATTACAGTGACTTATCCCGTTCATTGGATTTATCGGTCAAAACCATTCAACACTACATTGGTTTTTTGGAGAATGCTTATCTAATCCGGCGTGTGGCACCCTATTTTGTGAATATTGGAAAACGGCTGGTAAAAGCGCCTAAAATCTTTATCCGGGATAGCGGTTTACTGCACGCGCTGGCTGATATCAGCGATTACAACGCTTTAACAGGCAGTATTCTTCTGGGATCTTCGTGGGAGGGCTACGTCGTTCAACAGATTATCGCCCGACTACCGATGAACGTAACGCCTTATTATTACCGAACACAAAACGGTGCCGAACTGGATTTGATTTTGGTGAAAGCCGGGAAGCCGGTCGTGGCAATTGAGATTCGCTATTCGAACGATCCATCCTTGAAACGGGGCAATACCGAGGCTCTTACCGATTTGCAAACGCCCGTCAATCTGGTCATTACGCCTGAAGCGGAAGGTTACTGGTTACGCAAAGATGTAAAAGTTTGTAGCATCCAATCCGTTTGGCCAGAGCTAGCCAATGCGGGTGTTTTATCATGACCTACTGCTCAATTTCAATTTTTAAAGGAGTTTAAAGCCCAACCAAGTATGCACCTGACCAAAGAAGACCTTGAAACTACCGAGCGAATCAAACGATTGAACCTTATTAATTCCGTCACCGGCATCAAACCGGCCAACCTCATCGGCTCGGTTTCGAACGCGGGCCAATCGAATCTGGCCATTTTCAGCTCCGTGATTCATCTGGGGAGCAATCCCGCCCTGCTGGGGTTTATCCTGCGCCCCGACCGGGAAGCCGGGCAGCATACCTACGAAAACATTCTCGAAAACGGTTTTTACACCATCAACCACGTGCACGAATCGTTCGTGGAACAGGCGCACTACACCTCCGCGAAATTCAAACGGGACGAATCGGAGTTTGACAAATGCCACTTTACGGAAGAATACCGGCTGGATTTCAAAGCGCCTTTTGTGAAGGAAAGCAGGCTGAAACTGGGCATGCGGTTTTTGCAGGGCGTTCCGATTGAAGCGAACAACACGATGCTGATCATCGGGGGAATCGAGCATTTGATCGTGCCGGACGAAGCCGTGGATGAGCAGGGCCATCTGGACCTGAGTCGGGTAAACGATGTGGGAATCTCGGGATTGAACAGCTACTACAAACTGGAAAAAATCGCCCAGTTTCCGTATGCCCGCCCGCAGTCACTGCCCGATTTTTCCGAAAAATGACGAGATGAAAAAGCAGGATTTACCCACAAAAATGTGTCCGGTGTGCGGAAAACCGTTTAGCTGGCGAAAGAAGTGGGAAACCGTCTGGAGCGACGTGAAATATTGCAGTGAACGGTGTCGGCGGAATAAAAATACCGTGTAACAAAACACGGCTCATTCAGCAGTCCCGGACAATACCGGCGTATGGGACCGGTTTTTTCGTAGGATCCACCACTCCACAAAAATCAGATTCGGCACCCAGCACATCCAGGCGACGATGGGATACGCCACCGAAAACGGCAGCTGAAAAGCGGCCAGTTCAAGGGGCAGAATGATTCGCAGCGTTACGGCCGACAAGGTGGCGGCATAACTGCGGAACATCCACTCCTGGTGGCTGCGGATCTGGCCCCGGCGGATGGCCCGGTAAGCCCTGAACGTGGTGTAAAACCAGGCCGTTGCCAAGCCGGCGAAACCAACAGCCGCCACCCAGCCCGTGTCGGCAAACCAGGCCGTACAGAACGCGGCTGTGCTTCCCACCAGAATGCTGAACACATAGATTTTTCCGAGTCGACGGTGCAACCCAACCCGGCGCTGGCGGAGCTGGCGGGAGAATTGAAACGGGCCCAGGCCCAGCGCAACAGCCCCCAAACCGACGTGCGTGAAGAAGACACTCCGCCAGAAAAGGTTGCCCAACGGTTTGTTGTTGAGAAAACCGGGCTGGTATCCCGGCAGGAAGTACGACAGGGCGTAGAGCGCCACGCCAAAAATCAGGAAGTATCCAAAACCAGTACCGACCCTGTTGAGAAGCGTTTTCATGGGTGTTGTGTTTTTATCATAAAGAAAAGAATAGGAGCAGCTGGTTCAGGTTTACAATCCCGATCAGCAACTCCCGCTCAGCTACCCATGTACGAATCGTTGTTGATGTACTCGAATTTGTGGTTCCAGACCAGAGCAATCTGCGTCGCCCGCTGGCGAACCAGATCGGCGTTCGTGCCTTCAAAATGGTCCGAAAGCGTTTCTGAGAATAGTTTCAGCCAACGCTCAAAATGGTCGAGAGTTAGCGTGTGCTGCTGATTAACGAGCAGATGGGGCCGGAACGGATGCCCCTGATAGGCATTGTTGCCCAGAATGATGTTTTCCCAGAAGGCATACATTTTGGGTAAATGTTTCGCCCAGTCGACGTGGGCGACATCGGTAAAAATCGGGCCGATAAAATCATCGGCCTGCACTTTTTCATAAAATGAATCCACCAAAAACCGGATGGCTTCCGGTGAATCCAGTGCTCGTTTGCTCATTGTTTACCGGGTTTTACAGATTATTTCCCCTTATACCGGGAACACATTTTCGTAGTCATCCGGTTTAAACCCGAGGGCAATAATTTTTTCTTCGGCTTCGATCAGCGGGCGACGAATCACCGAGGGTTTATCGATCATCAGGGCGATGGCGTCGTCGGCCTGCGTCGGTTTTTCAGCTTCGGGCAGTTGCCGCCAGGTGGTTCCGGCGCGGTTCACCAGGTCTTCCCACGGTTTTTGCGTGAGCCAGCGTTCAATCGTTTTCCGGTCGATACCGTGTTTTTTGTAATCGTGAAACTGGTACTCGATGCCGTGATCGGCCAGCCAGACGCGGGCTTTTTTTACGGTATCACAATTCGGAATGGCGTACAGAATATACATGAACAAAGTCTATCAAGCCGCTAAAGTAGCAAATTTACCGGATTGTAATCCGCGGTTTTACCGAGTAGTTTGCAGTTGGGTTTCTCTTTCAGGAATGGCTCACCTAACCACCACGACAGCGTTTTTCTGCCCAGAACTACTTGTACCATGCAATTTATTCGGTCTTGCTATCACCACCCGGTGATTACTCTTTTTATTCTCCTTTTTTACCAGCCAGCCCGTGCGGTTTCGACCGATTTAAAGCCCGTTCATCTCCGGACGGAATACAAAACAAACCCCGTGGTGGATGCGGCCAAACCCCGGTTAAGCTGGGAGTTAACGTCGGCCACCCGGGGTCAGCTCCAGACCGCCTACCAGATCATGGTGGCATCCTCGCCCGCCTTATTAGCCGCCAACAAAGCCGATTTCTGGAATTCAGCTAAACAAGCGGGCAGCGCCACCCATCAGATCGAATACGCCGGTAAGCCGCTACCCGCCCGAGCGGTTTGTTTCTGGAAAGTCCGGAGTTGGGACAAAACCGGCCAGCCCGGTGCCTGGAGTGCGCCCGCCCGGTGGGAAATGGGTTTGCTCGATAAGGCCGATTGGAAAGCCGAATGGATTGGCAATGATCTGACGGCACTCGGAAAGGGAAAAACTTATCATTTACCGCCGGCACCGTTTTTCCGGAAAGAAACGAACCTGAAAGGCCCCATCAAACGCGCCCGGTTATACGTCACCTCGCTGGGGTTATACGAATTCCAGATCAACGGAAAACGCGTTGGCAACGATCATTTTGTACCGGGCTGGACTGATTATAACAAGCGGGTATATTACCAAACGTATGAGGTCACGTCTCATTTAAAGGCGGGCAAAAATGCGCTGGGTGCCATCGTTGCCGAGGGTTGGTACGCCGGTTATCTGGGGTATGCGCTGCTGATTGGCAACCCCGTTGTGAAAAGTTTTTACGGCGATGTTCCACTGCTGAAAGCCCAGCTCGAAGTTGAGTATGGTACTGGCGAAAGAGAAACGATTGCGACGGATCAAACCTGGAAAACAACGCACGGCCCGATTCTGGAAGCGGATATTTTAAACGGAGAAACGTACAACGCCAATCTGGAATTTGAGAAGTGGAGCGAAACCGGTTATGTCGATACAAAATGGAAAAACAGCACGGTTTATCCGGACAAACCGGAGCGGAAACTGGAAGTTTATCCGGGAAATCAAATTCAGGTTTTTCAGGAATTAAAACCAAAAACCGTTACGTTAAAATCCGGAGGGCGCTACTTATTTGATCTGGGACAAAATTTTGCGGGCGTGGTTCGACTTCACGTCAAAGGCCATAAAGGCGATACGATTCGCCTGAAATTTGGTGAGATGCTGTTCCCGAATGGCGAAATCATGACGGAAAATTTACGGAAAGCGCGGGCAACGGATACCTATATTTTGAAGGGAGCTAAAGATGGCGAAACCTGGACGCCCAAATTCACGTACCACGGTTTTCAGTACGTCGAAGCCACCGGATTTAAAACCGCCCCCGGACTGGACGCCATTACGGGCATCGTGCTGAGTTCGGCAACGCCCCTGGCCGGTTCGTTTGAAACCGATAACCCACTGATCAACAAGCTTTATCAAAACATTGTCTGGACGCAGCGGTCGAATTATTTCGATATTCCGACAGATTGTCCGCAGCGGGACGAACGGCTGGCATGGACGGGCGATGCGCAGGCGTATGTTAAATCCGCCACGTTTAACAATGACATTGCGGCTTTTTTCACCAAATGGCTGGTGGATTTAAACGACGCCCAACGGGCCGATCACGCCTATCCGCTCTATGCGCCAGCGCCCAATGTTCGGAAAACCGATACGTATTCGCCGGGCTGGTCCGAATCCGGGATCGTTTGCCCCTATATTATTTATAAAACCTACGGCGACACCCGCGTTATTCGGAAGTTCTGGCCGAATATGGTCGCTTATCTCGCGTTTATGCAAGCGAAGAGCAAGGGCGAATTTGTTTACAAAGAGCGCAGTTTTGAAGACATTTCTCCCAAAGGCGGGTACGGTGACTGGCTTTCCGTTGGCAAAAAAACACCGCCGGATTTGCTGGCTTCATTGTATTATGGCTACACGGCTTCGTTGATGGCCGAAATGGCCAGGGCGATTGACAAACCCGATGAAGCCGTTTATTATGAAGGCGTTTTCGATCAGATTAAACAGGCTTTTCTGAAACAGTATACGGACGAAACCGGTAAGTTTAAAACAAACCAGGCGGCCTATGGCGATGGCGAAGGGTATGTAATCGAAGGCAAATCAGGATTTGACGGTCACACCCAAACCGCTTATGCCAACGCCATTTATATGCACATGCTGACGCCGGAACACACCCAAAAAGCCGGTAACTGGCTGATGGATTTAATCAAAGAAAATGACCATAAACTCGCTACCGGTTTTTTAGGATTAAAGCCCTTGCTGCCCGCCCTTTCCAGCACGGGAAATTCGCAGGAAGCCTATCGGCTGCTCTTGAGTACGGAGTATCCGTCCTGGGGTTTTGAAGTTGTAAACGGCGCCAACACGATCTGGGAGCGCTGGAATAGCTACATTAAAGGCAAAGGATTTGAAAATAATTCAGGCATGAATTCTTTTAACCACTACGCCTTCGGCTCCGTCAACGAATGGTTATTTGGCAATGCCGCCGGTATAAAAGTGGGCGAAGCCGGGTATAAAACAGTTACGATCCGGCCGGAAATTGCCAGCGAGGGAATCAATTCCGTGAAGGCCACCTATCATTCCATCAACGGCATGATCGAAAGTGGCTGGAAAAAATCCGGATCAAATCTTACCGTGCAAATCACGATTCCCGTCAATACGTCGGCCACGGTTTTTATTCCGACCACGCAACCCGCCACGGTTTTAGAATCGGCGAAATCGTTGAAAACCAATCCGGCAATACTCGTCAACGAATTTAAGGACGGGTATTTACAACTTGAAATAGGCTCAGGCAAGTATCAGTTTACGTCCCAAAACTAAGGGTTCCAGCCGGACCCATACATTCCGTATAAACTACCTTTCAACCTTGAAAAATCTTCTGTTGATTCTGCTCCTGGGCGTTACGGTTCGGACCTATGCCCAGACCACCGACGTCTTTCTGCCCGGCGATCTGCTGCCCGACGCCCCCGAACTGGCCCCGCGTGGCCCGCACGGCGTGGGCGTACAAACCCTGAAACTGATGCATGCGGCCCAGATCGATGTGCTGCATACGAAAGAAGGCAAAAGCCCAACCTACGACCGGCCGCTGACGGTCGAAGTCTGGTATCCCGCCAAAATACCGGCGGGAAAACCGCAGTTCGTGACCTATGAAGACGCGCTGGGCCGCGCCAACGACCCCAAACGCCCGCTGGTGCCGTTTACGTTTGGCGGCCGGGCCTTGCGCGAAGCCGAACCGGATCGCTCGGGCGGATCATATCCGCTGGTTATTGTGTCACACGGCTATCCCGGCTCGCGGCTGTTGCTGACGTATCTGACGGAAAATCTGGCGTCGAAAGGATATGTGGTCGTGGCCATCGGTCATACCGAATCGACGTACCAGGATCTGGCCGGTTTTCCCAGTACGTTGCTCAACCGCTCGCTCGACGATCTGTTTGTGCTGAATGAAATGGCGCGGCTGAGTGCCCAAACCGCTAAAAGTTTTCTGGCCGGACTGGTTAATACGGACAATACCGCCCTGGTCGGTTATTCGATGGGCGGATATGGCGCACTCAATGTGGTGGGGGCTGGCTACAGTGCCCAGGCCGTCCAGTTTTTTGGACAGTTGGCGGGTGGCAGCACCGCCCTCCAAACCCGCACCCTGAGCGACCCCGGCTACAAAGCCTCGCAGGACCCGCGCATCAAGGCCGTGGTGGCGTTTGCACCCTGGGGCATGGAACGGGGCGTTTGGGATGCCGAAGGACTGGCGGGATTAACCCGCCCAACGTTGCTGGTGGCGGGCAGCAAAGACGATGTGTCGGGCTACGAAAAAGGAATCAAAGCCATCTACGACGGCGCCGTCAACGCCGACCGGTATCTGCTGACCTATGTCAATGCCCGGCACAACGTAGCGCCCAATCCACCCCCGGCGGCTACGCTCAAACCCGGACAGCCGCTCGACGATTACCAGCATTTTTCGGAACCCGCCTGGAACGAGCGCCGGATCAACAACATCAACCAGCACTTTGTAACCGCCTTTCTGGGTATTCACCTGAAAAAACTGGACTACGCAAAATTTCTGGATTTACCGGAAACGTCCAACGACAATCCCTGGACGGGTTTTAAGCCCCGGACGTCGGTGGGACTGGAAATGCGGCATGCCAAACCGTAAGGGTTTTGCTGGTCAGGATTTGCAATCCGCAGTTGCTTCAGACCCGGACCGCTTCCTATTTTTTGCCATCAAACCGGCTTTTAAACGGGTTTACGTTTCACCAGTTCATCGAACAAATACGATGGGCACGGTCAAATTAAAACACGTATGAAGTCGTTACCACTAGGAATTGCGTCTAGTCTACTGGGCTTGCTGGCCAGCTGTACAACCGGCGTGCGGGACATCGATCTGGAAAGTAAACAATTTGAAGCTACGTACAATGTCGATTCAACCCGGGGACTCGACAGTGCCCGCAGGCAAAGCCTGCTCAACGCCAGGGCGGTTTATAGCTTCAGCAAAGCGGGTCAGGGAAGGCTCCATACGCAGATTGGGATGCTCTCGCGCGACAGTTCGTTTACCTGGAAGATTAAGGGGGATAGCCTCCAGATCGAGGGGCAGACCTTTGCCATTAAAAAGCAAGACAACGGGTATGATCTGAAGTCCGATTCGGTGATGCTTATCCTGAGCCAGCAGCCCTGAAGCCGACCGATCAGCCTCCTTTCAGCCGCCGACTAGGGCACCCTGACCGACAGCAATCCGACTTCTAAAAAGCCTATACCCAATTCCTGAGCCGGTGCGACATCGAGCTGACCGATGCGGACTTCATCGCGTTTTTTCGGAAGTGAGGCCGCTCTGGCTATTGACGGAGAAGTCTCCTTTTTCCCATTCCGGTGCCGGATTGAACAATAAACCCCTTCTCAACGTTAGGAGCCGTATGCTAAAAGGAAACAAGCTCTACAGTATTTTATTCAACAAGTGTCCACGCTGTCAGAAAGGTGATTTCTTTGTGACCAACAACGCCTACAACCTGCGGCAGTTTGATAAAATGCACCCGCAATGTGCAGTTTGCGGCCAGAACTTTGAGCCGGAACCGGGCTTTTACACGGGCGCACTCTACGTTAGCTATGCGCTTTATGTGGCCTGGACCATTAGTACGTTCGTGCTGTTTTATGTCCTGCTAAACATCGACGTTCTGGTTTATATGTGGGCGTTGCTTCCTTCTTTAGTTATATTGACGCCTTATTTTTTCAGGGTAGCCCGCCGGGTCTGGATCAATATTTTCGTGGCTTACCGGCCACCTGGACAGGGATAATTTGGCAGCTGACCGCCCGCCAGTCGATGAAGCCCCCGGAAACCGTTCCCAGGGATTGCTGTTTAGCTATACTAAAGTAAGAATACGCCTGCCATGGCCGCCGATTTCGCCCGCTGGCGGCCAGAGGTCCACCTGATAAAGAACGAAAAATACCGGTCGGCTCCTTTCCGATCGTGTCAGAAAGAAGCCGACCGGTATTTTTCACCAAGCCGGGAAACCGGTTTTCTTCCGGATTGCTCCCCGGCCATTACGCCGGAGTTATCGGGTTATTTCTGTAGCCGTAACCCGCCGACGGGTCCATACAAACGAAGTCCAGTCCGTTCTGCATCATATTCTTTAAGGCCTGCCAGCCCGTATTCCACCGGCGAATGACATTGACCTGCCGAACCACAGCGGGTTCTTTGGGTTCGTTTCGCTGTTCGTAATATTCGGGCATGCGCTCGGTCATCTGGCTGACAATGGTTTCAATCGAGCCCTGTAAAATCAGATTCGCATCCGCTTTCACCAGTTGAATCAGCGCCCGACCCATGGAAGCCGTGTAGAAGGCGCAGTCGATGTCCTGATGCCGAACGGGAACCCCGTCGTGCAGGCGCTGGAGTTTCACGCCCCCGTCTTCCACCCGTTCCGAAGCCGGTGTGTCGCCGGCAGGCTGAGGAAAAACCGTGTCGATCTTTTGTTTGAATTTATCCCACCAGGGCGGCTGAGGGCCCACTCGCAGCGTGTCGCAGAAAATAATGCGTTGCGGCAGTGCAGGCCGTTGAGGGTTCATGATGAGCAAAGCCGCCCCCAGATGCCGGTCGTCGGCGGCATGCCGTCGTTGAATCACAAAACACTGGAGTTGCGTGGTTCCCTCCTGCCCCACCTGTTCGGTAATGGCCCGCACCCGCCGGAGCGAATCGTCCATATAGCCTTCGGTGATCACGTGGATGGGCAACTCAGACGGCGCCATGGCTTCCCAGCGCAGTTGATGGGCCAAAATAGTGAGGGCGGTGCTGTCGGTCCGGCGGGTACCAAAATAGACCCCAATGTCTTCGGACGGCGGCCCCCCATTCGGATCGGCAGGCTGGAGCGTATCGCCATGATCGCCCTGCCGGCTGAAAGGGCTGTACCGAAACGGCACTTCCAGATTTTCCCGATGGGCGGCAATGTTGTAGATCCGTCGCTCGTATTTGGCCAGCAGGGGCTCATAGGCGTCGCCCTGAAAATAGACTTCGTCGATGGGCCGCAGCAGATGGCGGGCGATGGGTTCCTGTTCGAGTAGCCGCTCGAAGGCATCTTCCCGGTGTTTAAAGAAGCTCCGTAAGGCTCCATGATCAATAAATTCCTCGGTATCGCCCGTGCCTTCGAGGCTTTTGGTCGAAACCGTACCCTGTTCAATCCAGTCGCGCAGAAACTGTTTAACGGCCTGATCAAAGGCATCATTTGCCGTTTGAGCCTGTTCTAAAGTGTAGTCGGTATGCTGAAATTTAAAAGGAGTTACGGAATTTTTCGGGGGTAAAAGCGCACTGGATTCTTTCGTCATTGATTGAGCTTTGGTATGAGGTTAGCAGAATTCATTAAATAACCTACGGACTTCCTGAAGCCGTATTAAACGCATTCAAAAGGTCCTGCAGGCTGACTAAATAACAGTATTTTCGATAGGAGAAGTTTCCGGATCTCGACTTACAAGATACAAAGAAATTACCGAAAAATCCCACTGCGCCACAGCTGGCGAAATGCCACCATTCCGGCTGGCCAATGACCCGCTTACCGGTTCTTGCCATTTCGTGTTAATTCGTTACATTTGATTACCGCGTTTTCTTCACCGGGTTGTCCAATTGGAAAATATTCCTCCGGGTAGACCACCCCTGCCGGCTGCAGGATTTCATCCTGAGTTCGATGCCTTCTTCGATTTCTTCCACCGCCCCTCTGGCCGCAACTGGCGGTGTTTAGGACCGGTCAGGTGATACCGTAGCCTCATTTGTCGTCCTTCCCGGCCGACTTTTTCTCTTGTGAATAGTACTTGTTCAGTACAGCTAACTACCGAAAAGAAAGATGAGCGAGCAGAAAGGACTAGACGATGTTAAACTGAGAATTCAGGCGGTTAATAGTACCGTAGATGATGCGTTCCGGGACCGGATTGCGCAGGCTTTGACCAAACTCCGGCGTTATTACAGCGGAGACCTCATTGCCGCTGATGTGTTTCTGCGCGTCGAAGCCCACGGAGGGCCCAATGAGAAATCATTACGCATCAGTCTGGACGTACCCGGCGCGGCTGTCTTCGCCGAAGATAATGGGCAAAACTGGGACACCATGCTGCATACCGTAACGGGAAAACTCAGGCACCAGCTTGAACGGAGTTTCACCAACTCCCAAAACAGCTACCGCCCCTCCTAAGGGGGCAGGGCATCAAAAAAACCGGTCAATGAAAAAATGGAACCTGCCCGCCGGGCAGGTTCCATGAAAACACCTTTAAATGGTGGGCGTGCCGCCCGTCACCTGGATGGTCGATCCGGTCATGTAGCTCGAATCGTTGGAAGCCAGCAGGACGTAAGCCGGAGCGAGTTCGGCGGGCTGACCGGCCCGTTTCAGGGGAACGTCCTGCCCGAAATTTTTCACTTTTTCCGGCGGCATGGTCGACGGAATCAGGGGTGTCCAGATCGGGCCCGGCGCCACGCAGTTTACCCGAATCCCTTTTTCAGCCCAGACCTGACCGAGGTTAGCCGTAAAGTTCTGAATAGCGGCTTTGGTAGCCGCGTAGTCCAGCAGAATGGGGCTGGGTTTGTAGGCGTTGATCGAGGTGGTATTGACCACCGTGCTGCCGGGTTTCAGGTGTTTTTCGGCGGCCTTACACAAATAAAACATCGCGAAGATGTTGGTCCGGAAGGTGCGGTCGAGTTGGTCCGCGGTGATATCCTGCAACGATTCCTGCGCCATTTGATAAGCCGCGTTGTTGACCAGAATGTCGAGCCCACCCAGCTCGGCCACCGCGCGCTCCACAAGTTGCTGGCAATGCGCTTCGTCGCGGATATCGCCGGCTACCAGCACGGCCTTCCGGCCAGCTTCTTCCACATACCGGGCGGTTTCCCGGGCATCCTCCTCTTCGTTGAGGTAGGCAATCAGTACGTCGGCTCCCTCGCGGGCAAAGGCGATGGCCACCGCCCGGCCAATGCCCGAGTCGCCCCCGGTAATGATCGCTTTGCGGCCGGTCAGTTTACCCGAGCCTTGATACGAGGTCTCGCCATGATCGGCCGTTGGCTGCATTTCGCTTTCGGTGCCGGGCACATCCTGCGGTTGCTGCTCCGACTGCGGTGGCTGGGGATACTTCTGTTGAGGATCCTGTAAGTCGGCCGGTTTATTCTCGATGGTTGGATTCATTTTTACGATACGTTTTGAAGTTGACGACTAGCACTACCCGGTTCAACTCCGTAGCTCGGGGATTACCTGCTCCGGTCGGCATTAATTCACCAGAAATGAGGAAATGGACCACTTCGATAAGCCCCATTCGCTAACTGCCGCTAACCCAACTGGGCCAGGGCGGTTCAGGAGGTATGCATTCCCGCTTCGTCAATACCAACCACATCCGGCTGCACCTCAAAGAAGATGGGCCCGTCGATGGACCGCTGGTGATTCTGCTCCACGGTTTTCCTGAGTTTTGGTACGCCTGGCGGTATCAGATTCCGGCCCTGGCTGCGGCTGGTTTTCGGGTATGGGCACCCGACCAGCGCGGTTATAACCTGAGTGACAAACCGCTGGCCGTCAGCGACTACACGATCGACAAACTGGGAGACGATGTGCTGGGGCTCATGGATGCCGCTCAGGTGCAACAGGCAACGGTGATCGGCCATGACTGGGGCGGAGGAGTCGCCTGGTGGCTGGCCATGACGCACCCCGAACGGCTGCACCGGGTCGTTTGTCTGAACATGCCCCACCTGGCGGTTATGCTGCGCGCCATACGGAACAGGCCGCGGCAAATGCTCCGAAGCTGGTATGTCGGCTTTTTCCAACTTCCCCGGTTGCCGGAATGGCTGGCACGGCTGGGCAACTGGTGGGCACCCGTTTGGGCAATGCGGCAAACCAGCCGGGCTGGCACCTTCCCGGATGCCGACCTACCCAATTACCGGCAGGCGTGGGCGCAACCCGGACCAACCGGCCAACCGGCGATGCGTACGATGATTAACTGGTATCGGGCTTTTGTCAGACAGCGTCCGGCCCTGCCCGCCCACACCCGCATTACAATCCCGTTGCTACTGATCTGGGGAGTGCGCGACCGGTTTCTGACTCGTCCCCTGGCCCAGTCCAGTATCGAGTTGTGTGACCAGGGTGAATTACTTTTTATCGAGGAGGCCACCCACTGGGTACAGCACGAATTCGCCGAACAGGTAAACCAGCTAATTATCAGCCGGATCCGATGAATAGTTTTTAATCGAAAATGCAATGACCTAAAACGCAAGTTATTTTATCCTAAAAAAGAGCCCCTCTGCTTATACTTTGTTTATCAAATAATTACAACACCTCCCCCTTCCTGGAAAGACTTTAACGCCCGTTGATCGGCCTCACCGATGGGCCGTTTGCTAATTATTTTTAACTCATCCCAAACTGTCCCGTAGCAGCACTCTTAAAGAAGTGCATCAATGGCTGACCACTTCCGGCTACCGTAGTGGTCAGCCATTGACAAGCCCAATTGGATGTAAAACCAGATCGACATCCTGCCCAGTTTAACGCGGAGGTAACGATGAGCAGAAAGCGAAAAATCTTAGTCGTAGACGACGATGCTACGTACCGGCAGTTGTTTACGTTCCAGCTCACCAGCGCTGGTTATGAAGTATTCATTGCCCATGACGGGCAGGAAGCACTCAACTGGATTAACCAGCAACGACTCGATCTGATCCTGCTTGACCTCCTGATGCCCCGCATGAGCGGTATCGAAGTATTACAGCGGATAAAGGCTCTGGATTGTAAAACACCGGTAATGCTGGTATCGGGAGCCGAGTGGCCCATTGCCCGGCAGGGCGTTGAACTAGGCGAACCGAGCGGTTTTTTGACCAAGCCTTTCACCATGGAAGATCTGCTGGCAAAGGTTAAAATGCTCCTGCTTCCGGTTTCGGACATTGAAACGACGAGTAGGTAAACCGGCTTTGCCGACCGCTGCCGGGCCGAAACCACCCGTTCTTCGACGTCTGAATTCTTATTTCTCTTCGGCAGGAAACCGGTAGCGATACGGAGCTTTGTGGGCGCCACCACTGTATTTTTTATCGAGACGTACTAATATATCGAGACTGAGCATTTTCCGCTGGAAACTCGAACGGCGTAATTTCTGGCCCAAAATCGTTTCATAAAGACTCTGCAACTCCCCCATGGTGAAGGTTTCGGACAGCAACGGGGCGGCCCAGCGGTTCAGACCCGCTCCTTTCCGGTCGAGGTCGGCCCGAAGGGTTTCCAGCGCTTTTTGAACAATGGCCCGATGGTCGAGCATGAGCGGGGGCAGATTCGTCAACTCATACCAGGCACAGGAATCGGACAGTAAATCGGCAATCGGCACGGCCTTCGTAAAATCGATCAGTGCATAATAGCCCACCGAAACAAACCGGCGCAACAGCCAGTGATCATCGCCGGGTTTGAGACCTTTTGCCTCCATGATCGCTCGCAAAGGCGCAACATCGTGGCGGGCAACATCGCCAAAACTATAAAATTGCTCCAGGTAAATATCCGTCAGACTGGTCCGTTCGGCCAGCACCCGGCGGGCGGCATCGTTTAAATTCTCGTTTTGCCGAATAAAACCGCCCGGCAAGGCAAACAAGTCGGTATTCCGGTAGTCGAGCAGCAGGATTTTTAACTGATTCTGATGAAAACCAAAAATAACGAAGTCCATGGCCAGCCCCGGCAGGAAATCGGCTCCTTCCGGATTTAGCTCTTCCGGGATTAAATGCTGCGACATAAGATTAAAATTCAGCGTGCAAGTAACAAAAAATGCGGGGCTCTCAATTTAAATTTCTATTATTGTTCCAAAATGAGACAATAACCAACGGTCCGGTATCGAAACGATCGGTTGCGCAGGTCACTCATTTTTTATACCCTATACGACGATGATGAAAACCCTTGTAATCCTGACCGCTTTGACTATTCAGGTAGCTTCGATGGCGAGCGCCCAGTCAAACAAAAACACGATGGCCCCACAAGCCAAAACCGCCAACGGCCTGCTGGAAGGCGTTACCGAAACCAGTGGCATACGGGCTTTTAAAGGCATTCCGTTCGGTCAGCCGCCCGTGGGCGACTTACGGTGGAAAGCGCCCCAACCCGTTAAAAACTGGCAAGGGGTCCGGAAAGCCGACAAATTTGGCCCCCGGGCGATGCAACGCGCTGTTTTTGGCGATATGGGGTTTCGTTCCGATGGCATGAGTGAAGACTGCCTCTACTTAAACGTATGGACTCCCGCCAAGTCGGCCTCCGAAAAACTACCGGTTTTGGTCTATTTCTACGGGGGCGGTTTTATTGCCGGTGACGGTTCGGAAGGTCGTTACGACGGGGAGAGCATGGCAACCAAAGGCATGGTGGCCCTAACGGTGAACTACCGGCTTGGGGTGTTCGGTTTTATGGCGCATCCCGAATTAACGCAGGAGTCACCCAATCACTCATCCGGTAACTATGCGTATCTGGATATGGCTGCGGCTCTTCGCTGGGTGCAGCAAAACATTGCGGCTTTTGGCGGAGATCCCAAACGGGTGACCATTGCCGGTGAGTCGGCCGGGTCGATTGCCGTCAGCGGCCTGATGGCGTCGCCTTTATCGAAAGGATTGATTGCCGGCGCCATTGGTGAAAGTGGTTCGCTGCTCGGGGGGCTGCCACCCGTTCCGCTGGCGAAAGGCGAGGAAGCGGGCGTGGCGTTTGCCAAGGCGCTGGGGGCCAATTCGCTGGCAGACCTGCGGGCCATGCCCGCGGAACAGCTCCTGGAGGCCACCGGAAAACCGGGTGTGCCCCGGTTCAGTGCCACCGTGGACGGGTATTTCTTTCCGAAACCGCCGATGGAAATTTTTGCGGCTGGTGAACAGGCCCATGTCCCTTTGCTGGTTGGCTGGAACTCGGAGGAGATGAATTCGCGCGCGATTCTGGGTCAGGAAAAACCGACGCCCGAAAACTACGCCAATGCCGTTAAAAAACTCTACAACGAGAAGGCGGATGAGGTCTTAAAACTCTATCCGGGGTCTACCGAAGACGAAATTCTGCAATCGGCGACGGCCCTGGCCAGCGACCGGTTTCTGGCCTACAGTACCTGGAAATGGGCTGACCTTCAGGGAAAAACGGGCGGTGGCAAACCGGTATATCGGTATTACTACTCGCGCCCACGCCCGGCCATGACGCCCGAAATGGGCAATGCGACCCCCGGTTTGGCGGGTGGCGTTGTGAAATCAACGGATGCCAACGCGGTTAAAATCGCGCCCGCGCACGGCGCGGTTCACTCCGCCGAAATCGAGTATGCTATGGGAAATCTTCCAAAAAACAAGGTTTACGCCTGGACGCCCGATGATTACAAGGTTTCAGAAGTCATGCAGAATTTCTTTGCCAACTTCGTAAAAACCGGCAATCCCAATGGGGCCGGTTTGCCAAAATGGCCGGCAGCCAACAGCGGGAACAGCGTTCAGTTCATGCAAATCGATGTGAATACGCGGCTCGAAACGGAAAAAAACCGGGAACGCTATTTATTTCTGGACCCTTATTATACCAAACCCTGAGTGAAAGCGAAAGGCAGTCGGGTCATTCCATCAACCCGACTGCCGCGCCTTTCGACCGGCTCAGGCGTCAGGGCGAAACCCGGCGGGTGCTTTGCCTGATTTTGACCAGCAATTCGGTCAGCTCCCGAACTTTCTCAGGATTCTGCTGGTAGAGATTTTTCGTCTCGGCGACATCCGTTGCCAGGTTATAAAGTTGTCCTGCGGCCTCCCCCGTCTGTGGTTTGATTGCTCTGGGTTCCGTAAAACCGCCCGATCCCAGCCCCTCGATCAATTTCCAATCGCCCTTCCGAATCGCAAAAAAACCGATGGACGAACTGTGAACAACGGCGGGCTGATCGGTCACCTGAGTGCTTTTCCCCAACAAAACGGGCAGAATGCTGTAGCTGTCTTCGGGCATACCGGCACGATTCCTATCGCCCAGAATCTCCTGGCAGGTCGCCAGCAGATTGGTCAAGGTCGTGGTGGCTGCGCTGGTGGTTCCCGCTTTCACCTGCCCCGGCCAGCGAACGATAAACGGAATGCGGTGGCCGCCTTCGAACGCATCGCCTTTCATGCCCCGGAACGCTCCGGCGGCTTTGTGCTTAAATCGTTTCACAAAATCTTCCCGCCAGTACGGGCCATTATCGCTCGCAAAAATGACCAGCGTGTTTTCGGCCAGCCCCGATTCGGCCAGGGTTCGCAACACCTCCCCGACGGCAGCGTCCACCTGCTGGACAAAATCGCCGTATTCCCCGGCTTTCGATTTTCCGGCGTAGTCGTTGGTCGGCATCCAGGGCGTGTGCGGAGCCGCCAGCGGAAGATACAGAAAGAAGGGCTTTTTAGCGGACTGCTTTTTCAGGAATTCCGTAGCTTTCGTCACAAAAGTGGGCAACACGCCATGGAAATTGAAGGCCGGTGCCATTTTGCCTTCGCGCCAGAACGGGCCGGTGTACCCGGATGCCAGCTTATTTCCGTCGGTATACCCCGTCGGTAATTCGGTCAGTTTCTGGTTCTCCAGGTAGCAATACGGAGGCATATCGAGCGAAGCGGGCAGAATGTACGAATAATCGAAGCCAACGGTTTTCGGCCCCTGCGCCGGTTCCCGCGAAAAATCAATGTCGTCGGGATTCATTTCGGTTTTAATACCGTATCCCTCCGCCGTTAAAACCGATTCATGGCCATTTTGAACTTCCCAATCCAGCCCCAGATGCCACTTGCCGACCACCGCCGTTTGGTACCCATTCTTTTTTAAGAACGAAGCGACGGTGGGCCGACTGGCTTCAATCAACGTCCGGCTATAGCCACGCAACACCCCAACCGGCAGGCGGCTGCGCCAGGGATACCGCCCCGTCAACAAGCCGTAGCGTGTGGGCGTGCAGACCGACGAGGGCGAATGCGCATCCGTAAACCGCATGCCCTGCGACGCCAGTTTATCAATATTCGGCGTCTTGATCTGTCCTTCCGGATTATAAACCGACACATCACCGTAACCCAAATCATCCGCCAGGATATAGACGATATTGGGCGGTTGTTTGGGACCGCGTTGGCGGGACGGGTTCATGCCGGACAGGACCGCGCCAATCCCGCCCATCATCAGGCCTATGGTGAGCAATCGGCTCATCCACTTCCCGTTTCTATTTGTGGTATACAATTCCATACAACCTGAAAGATTAGCGACTCCGTGGGCTACTGTTTAGTGAATTGGAAACAAGCGGAGCAGAACCACGCCGTGGTGGCGGATCTTCGTCCGGAACGATTTATCAAACCGACCAATATCCTTTTGCCGCCACACATCGCGCAACCGGTAGCGGCCGTTCAGCCCCACGTTGGCCAGATCAAAGGCGAACGGTTTGGCCGTTTCATCACCCCAGCGGAAATACGATTCGGGCGTTTTGCCATAGTCGCCGACGTTGAACAGGCCGACGGCAAACGAGCCGTCTTCCAGCGGTTTGAGCCAGATTTGAACGCCATTTTCTTCCCGCACGAGCCTCGCCGATTTGCCCAGCGGGTCCTGATCAATCTCGATCACTTCGTCGTTGGTCAGCAGATTCAGCGTGAACGCATCGAGCTGTTCGATGGGGCAACCGATGAGCAAAGGCGCTGACAATAAGCTAAATAAACTCACGTGGCTGTATTGCTCGTCGGGTGTCAGGCGGGTCGGATGAAGTTCGGGGCCGGTCGATACCTTGCCCAGAATCATCATATCGGGGTCGTTCCAGTGGCCGGGGCCACTGTAGGGTGCCCACTTGTCGAGCGTAAACGCCAGCTGATACAGGCTCGCCCAGCTATCCCGAATGTCGGGGCCGGTGCGGTACATGTTCGATAACCGCATCCAGTCGGTGACGTTGGCAAACGGGGCCGAATTGGACAAACTGAACACAATATCCCGGCCCGACTGCCGCAGGGCGGCCGACATCCGTTCGGTCGAGTTGACATCGATTCGCCAGTCATATTTCAGAAAGTCGATCCCCCATTCGGCCATTTGCCGGGCGTCTTCGATTTCAAACCGGTACCGGGCAATGCGGTTAAACGCCCGCCGGTTGATCCTGATCGACTGATGCGACTCTCCGCCCCGTTCAAAATCAGACGACGCGCCGACATACCCGCCGTAACTCGAAATATAGGGCGTCGAATACAGACCGGCTTTTAAACCCAGCGAGTGGATGTAATCCACCATTTCTTTAAAATCCGGAAATTTTTCGTTCGGCTGAAGGGCGTTCAGCGAACCGTTCCGCTTGCCCTGCCAGGCATCATCGATGTTGATATACGTCCAGCCGTGGTCTTTCAGCCCCATCCTGACCATCGCGTCGGCCGATGCGATCACCTTTTCCCGATCGATTTTGGTTTCCCACGAATTCCAGCCGTTCCAGCCAATTGGGGGCGTCAGCGCAATGGTATCACCGATCATGATGGTTAGGTGCAGGGCCGCTTCACCCAGCGCGTTGATGGCTTTTAACGTGGTTGGGTACGTACCCCGCTGGTTGACTTTACCCGAAATAATACCGGTATTTTTGTCCAGCACCAAACCGCCCGGCAAACCGGCTGCCGTAAACCGCATGGGCCGTTTGCCCGTCGCGGCAATGGTATACTGAAACGGATTACCGGGCGTAGCGCCGACGATTTTGGCAGAATTTATCCGGGGTTGTTCGGCAGGCTCAGGCGTCAGCAGGTACTTTTCGTCCGTATTGGGAATGTGTCCGGGCCGGTTTTCGCCCTTCATCGTCAGCTGCGCATTGGCCCAGTTGGCGTAGGTCCGTTTGTTGTTGGAACCGCCGACCGGATCGGTGATCAAAAGCCCCAGCCGCTCGATTCCCGCCAGGTTCACCTCCACGTTTTGAGGAGCGTCGCCCACGTGCATTTCCCGGCTTTCGAACAGCACTTTCCGGTCACCGATGATGTAAAACCGGACCGGTATTTCTTTATTTCCCAGATCATCCGCCCCAATCACGGCACTGAACCGCGTGGCATTTTTGTTCAGGTAAAAGGCCAGCACACTAACGCTTTGTGCGCCCACGCCCCGGCGGAAATACGTGCGGTTGATGCGAATCGAATCGTTGCTGTAATTTCGTTTCGCCGTCACCGGACGGATGCCTTCGGAAAAAGTCTGAATCAACAGGTCATCCAGCCAAACCGTGCTCGTCTTTTGGGCGTAAGTAGCGGTCGCCATGAACAGGAATAGAATCGCAACCGACTTTGAGGTATTGGGGGTATTTTTCATGGATTATTTTTTCGGAAACAGCCGGAGCAGAACCACCCCGTGGTGCCGAATCTCCGTTTTAAATGACGTTTCAACCACGCCAAGAGTCTTTTGCCGCCATACATCCCGCAACCGGTAGTGACCGTTCAGCCCCACATTGGCCAGATCAAACGTGAACGATTTGGCGGTTTCATCACCCCAGCGGAAATACGATTCGGGCGTTTTACCAAAATCACCGATGTTGAACAGGCCGACGGCAAACGAGCCGTCTTCCAGCGGTTTGAGCCAGATTTGTACCCCATTTTCTTCCCGCAAGAGCCTCGCCGATTTGCCCAACGGGTCCTGATCAATCTCGATCACCTCGTCGTTGGTCAACAAGTTCAGCGTGAACGCATCGAGCTGTTCGATGGGGCAACCGATGAGCAAAGGCGCTGACAGTAAGCTAAATAAGCTCACGTGGCTGTATTGCTCGTCGGGTGTCAGGCGCGTGGGATGCAGTTGCGTTCCGGTGGTGACATTGCCCAGAATCATCATATCGGGGTCGTTCCAGTGGCCGGGGCCAGCGTACGGGGCCCACTTGTCCAAGGTGAAAGCGGACACATACAGGCTGTTCCAACTGTCGCGAATGTCGGGGCCGGTCCGGTAGCTATTCGTCAATCGCACCCAGTCGGTGACGCTGGCAAACGGGGCGGAATTGGAAATGCTGTAGAAAATATCCCGGCCCGAATTCTTCAACGCTACCGACATCCGCTCGGCCGAAGGCACGTCGATCCGCCAGTCGTATTTCAGGTAATCGATGCCCCACTCGGCCAGTTGCCGGGCATCCTGGGTTTCAAACCGGTAGTTGCCAACGTAACGGAAAGCCCGCTTGTTGGCCTGAATGGAATCGGGAAAACCGCCGTCTTTCAAGTTGGAAGAACCACCGACGTAGCCCGCGTAACTCGTGATCATGGGCGTCGAGTAAACCCCGACTTTCAGCCCCAACCTGTGGATGAAATCGACCATTTCCCGGAATTTCGGAAACTTTTCATTCGGCTGAATGGCGTTGAATTTTCCTCCGCGCTGGCCCTGCCAGGCATCGTCGATGTTGATATACGTCCAGCCGTGCTGGCTCAATCCCATCCTGACCATCGCCTTGGCGGAAGCAATTACCTTTTCCCGGTCGATGTTTCGGGCCCACGAATTCCAGCCGTTCCAGCCAATCGGGGGCGTCAGCGCAATCGCATCGCCAATCTTCAGGTTCAGGTTTTGGGTTGCCTGGCCAAAGGCATTTCTGGCGGTCAGTGTCACTTTATAAGTCCCGCGCTGTACCACTTTTCCCGTAATAAGGCCCGTCTGTACATCCAGCGAAAGCCCCGCCGGTAATCCTTTGGCCGAAAACCGCATGGGTCGTTCGCCCGTGGCCGCGATGGTATACAAAACCGGGTTGCCGGGCGTGGCTCCGAACACCCGGGCGGAGTTGATTTTAGGCGTTTTTGGCGTTGGCGGAGTCAGGATGTAGCGTTCATCGGTATTGGGAATGGTTTGTGGAAGGTAATTATCCCGCACGACCAGCCGCGCGTTGGCCCAGTTGGAATACACTTTCGTGCGCCCCGCATCATCGACTTTCACCAGAAGGCCCAGCCGTTTAATGCCGTTCAACGGCACAGCGACGTTCTTTGGTTCGTCGCCAAGCCGCATGTCACCGCTGTCAAACAGGATTTTCCGGTCGCCAATGACGTAAAACCGGTGGGGCAATTCCTTTATCCCTTTGTCGTCTACGCCCACCAAAGCGGTGAATTCGGTGGCTTTTCCATCCAGAAAGAACGCCAGAATGCTGGTCGCATTCACGCCGACGCCCCGGTTAAAATACGTCCCGTGCATCACGATGGAATCCCCGGCGGCCGTTGTTTTGGGTAATACCGCCGGAATACCTTCCGAAAACGATTTGGTCGGCAAATCATCCAGCCAGAGGCTGCTGGTGGTCTGGGAAAAGGCCACCGTGGCGGAATAAAAAAAACAGATCACCAGCCTTGCCAGTCGCTTCGTCATGCCCGTTTGTCGTTCGTTTCAATAGCCTTCATTCTGCTTCATGGCCGGGAAAGACAGGTCAATCTCGCCCTGTGGAATGGGTCGTAAATAATGAATGTCTTTGATGGTATTGCTTTTGGCGGCCCAGGGATTGTATTTTTTCACCCGTTCGACCAGTTTGCCGGTCCGCTTCAGATCGAACCAGCGGGAATATTCGCCCATGAGTTCGCGCGCCCGTTCGTCCAGAATCAGGTCGATCGAGATGGTAGCCGCCGTAGCCCGGTACGATACCGTTTCCAGCGACTTCACATTTCCGGGCTCTTTGGCGCACAGGGGATCGCCCCCTTTTTTGACCAAAGCCCGGTCCAGCACCTTGTTGTAATAGACTTCAGCACCGCCCAGCTTTCCGTTTTTCGCGCCTTTGACAATGGCTTCGGCCGCAATCAGATACGCTTCGGCCGAGCGGAAAACCGCTTCGTTGAAGGTCCCAAACGCATCGCCGTAAGCAATACCGGGTTGCCAGAATTTCCACATCATCGGCTGGTCCGACGGAAAACCGCTCACGCTGACGGCGCTGCCATTCACAAAACCGTACCCTCCGCTAAACTCGTCCAGATTGACCACCGAATAATTCCTTTTGCCGCCTAAATCAATACCGCGGTCGTTTAACGACGTGGCGGGTTTGTTCCAGGGGCGGAAATACACGACGGTATCCCCGGCTTTGATATCGATTTTCAGATTCGGGTTCACGACGGGCAGTGGTTTAAAACCGGCAACGGGCAATAAGGCATAGCCAACCTCCACAAAATTATGGTCATAGCGCGAATCGTTTTCCGGATCGAACAGGCGGTACATGGCCGGATTGGTGATGTGTACCGGTTGATGCCGGTTGTAATCCGATGTTCGGCCTTTGGTACCCGGATAGCCTTCTCCGCCCCCGCCAAAAACCGAATGCAGATTATTGCCCCCCGCCGGGTCGACGGTAAAAGCCGGGTCGGTTTTGTTGGTCAACACATCCGAATTGTACTGGACGGCAAAAACGATTTCGGGATTCTTATCATTCTGAGCCCCGGTATACTGTTTCAGCGGATTTTCGGAACGGGTCGGAAACAACTGGTTGTAGGCCGTCGCCAGCGGATAGGCCTCGATCACTTTATCGGCGTATTGCAGCGCCAGGTCGAAATCGGCGGTTGAACCACCCAACGAACTTTTGAAATTCCAGCCCCGGGTCAGATACACCCGCGATATTAAAAACTGGGCCGCGCCTTTGGTAATCCGCCCATAATTGGAAGCCGTTACCGGTAATTTCGCTTCCGCATCGAGCAAATCGTTGATAATCTGTTTGTAAATCTCCGCCGAAGGAACCCGGATGGCTTCCTTGCTCGGGCTTAGCGATTCGGTCAGCGGCATCGGGACATCACCCCACTGCTGAACCAGGTAGAAATAGGACAACGCCCGCAGGAATTTGGCTTCCGAAAGCCGTGTCTCTTTGAGCGCAGCGGCCATGGTGGTGATGCCGTCGGCCCGGCTAATGGCCGTATTGGTTCGGGCAATTTCGGCGTATAACAAGGTCCAGAGGCTTTGCAATTCGCCCAGCGTCGCGTTTAAACGCACATCGTACTGTTCCAGAGGGCCGCCCGTTACCGCCGGCGTGGCAAACTTCGGATCGCCGAAACCGCTCTGCGAAAAAATATCGGTTCCGTTCAGAACCAGCGCCCGGTTCTGGTGGATATTTCGCAGCAGGGAATAACAGGACCGGACCAGATCCTCGAATCCGGCTTCTGTTTTATAATATACGTCGGTGGTCAGGGTCGTCACCGGTTTTTCAACCAGAAAATCGTCTTTACAACCGGCAGCAACCAGGCCGATAAAAGCCACGGCGAAGGCAGAATAACGCATCGGTAAGAATGATTTCATTCGGATAATTCGTTGAATTCGGGGTTAGAAACTGATATTTACGCCCACGGTGTACGTCATCGACGGCACGTCGTCCTGATAAATCGCCGAGTTAAATTCGGGGTCAAAACCGGTAAATTTGGTGAACACAAACGGGTTGATGACCTGCGCATACAGGCGGGCATTGGCCAGTTTCCAGTTCGACATCAATCCTTTCGGCAGGGTGTAACCAACAGTGATGTCGGAAATCCGTAAAAAGCTGGCATCCTGGTAGTTGATGGCGTTCCGGTAGGGATTGGCGGCCACAACACCGAAATAGGTGTTCGACGGATTGTCGCTCCGCCAGTAGTCCAGCGAAGCCAGTTTGTTATACCGGGTGCCGCTTATTTCACCGAAGGTTCCGGCCAGGGTGTTGTTGTAATACTGAACGCCATTGCGGTAATACAGGAAGAAGGACAAGTCCAGATTTTTGAATTTGAAGCGGTTGGTAACGCCCAGAATCCAGTTTGGCAGTTGCGTTCCGAGCACCATCCGGTCGTCGATGGCATCGGTCGACGAAATAACGCCGTCGTTGTTCCTGTCGACCACGCGCACCGAGCCGGGAACCTGTTTGTATTTGGTCGCAGCTTCCTGCTCCGCCGTTTGCCAGATGCCATCAAACTTATAATCGAAATTCGACCGGATCGGGTAGCCGACGAAGAGTTTGTTGCCTTTGTCAACCGTCTGTCCATCGCCGTATAACTGGAGCAGTTTGTTGCGGTTTCGGGTGAACGCGAAGGTGCTGTTCCAGCTAAAATCGTTCCTGGCGACGTTGACCGTATTCAGCGTCAGTTCGACGCCTTTGTTCTCAATCTGCCCCACATTGGCAATCACCTGCGAAAAACCGGTCGCTGTCGGAATCTTCTGGTTCAGAATCAGATCTTTTGTTTTCCGGTTATAGAGCTCCAGCGAAGCCGAAATCCGGTTTTTGAAGAAGCCGAAGTCCAGACCCAGGTTGTATTCCGTGCTCCGTTCCCATCGCAAATCCTTGTTGGCCAGATTGGCGGGCGCAAACCCGTAGGCCGCCGTGCCGTCGAAATCATACCCGGTATTGAGCAGACCGGCCTGGGTGCTGTACGGGTTGACCGTCGAGTTGCCCACCTGACCATAACTCAGGCGCAGTTTCAGGTTCGAAAACACGTTGAGATTCGTAATAAAAGCTTCATCGCCCAACCGCCAGGCCAACGCCACCGACGGAAAAAACGCCCATTTGTTGCCTTCCGAAAGCTGGGAAGCGCCGTCCGACCGGCCCGTTACCGTCACTAAATACCGGTCGTTGTAGGAATAATTGACCCGGCCCATAAACGAAAGCAGCGAACGTTCCACCAGCGAACTGTTGATTCCCGTCACCGTACCGGTATTTAACGCATACCAATCCGAATCGTAGGGCAGGTCCTTTGCTGCAATCTGATACGCTTCGTTCCGCTGGTAAAAGGCGCTTTGCAAACCCGTTACGCCGAATTTATGCCTTCCCAGTTCCAGATTATAATTGACGATATTATCCAGCGTGTAATTGCCCTGCGTCCGATTGTCAAACTGCGCCCGGGGCTTGGCCCCAATCTGGGATTTTGACCACTGGCCCCGAAAATCACCCACCCGCTCGGAGCCATAGGATGCGGAAAGCGACGAACGAATGCTTAACCCTTTGACGGGCGTGAACTCCACATAGCCATTGCTCATCACCGTCAGGTTGGTGGTCTGCAGTTTCGAGGTTTTAGGGTCGACATCGGCCAGCGGATTAGGGACCTGCTTGTCGTTGATCCCCATCCAGAACGCGTAGCCGTCGATGTTGAAATCACCATTTTCCGACGGATTGGCAAGGTCGCTAAAATAGGCCGTTCCCGTCGGACGCGCCCGGTAAGCGCCCCGCAGCGATTCCTGAGAACCCACATTCTGGTTACTGTAGGTTAAATACGAGGTAAATCCTACCTTGAAAAGACGGCCCAGTTTACTGTCCAGCCCAGCATTCAGGTTATACCGTTTGTAGCCCGTGTACAACACGTTGCCGTTCTCGTTTAAATACCCGCCCGAAAACCGGTAAGTTGTTTTCTCACTGCCTCCGGCCACACTAAGGTTGTGGCTCGTTTGCAGCGCGGGCTTCGTAATTAAATCCACCCAATCGGCCGTTTTCCCCGCCTGAATATTCGCCATTTCGGCCGCCGTAAAGGTAGCGCCGGTAGCACCTTCCAGCACCCGGTCGGTATAAACCGCTTTGTAAAACTGCTCGCTCGACATCAGTTTAGGAATGTGGGCGGGCGCTTTTACGCCGACATAGCTATCATAACTCACGCGCGGTTTACCGGAAATGCCTTTTTTGGTCGTGACAATAATAACCCCGTTGGCACCACGGGCGCCATAAATGGCCGTCGAAGAAGCATCTTTCAGGATGTCCATCGACTGGATGTCATTGGGATTGAGGTTGTTAAGATTGCCGCCCATCAACCCGTCGATCACCACCAGCGGTTCGGTGGAATTGTTGATGGTATTTTCGCCCCGAATGGAGATGTTGTACCCAGCCCCCGGTTTATTACTCGATTTGGTGACGGTTGCTCCGGCGACCTGCCCCTGAATGGCTTTGGATGCCATTACCGGGTTGGCCCGGACAATGTCTCTGGTTTGCACCGATGCGACGGCACCGGTCAGATCCGTCTTTTTAATTTCGCCGTACCCAACCACAACGACTTCTTCCAACTGCTTTAAATCCGTTTTTAAAACGACATCGAAAACCGTGCGGTTACCCACTGGCAATTCCTGG
Organism: Larkinella knui; assembly: GCF_003858645.1. Lineage (GTDB taxonomy): Bacteria > Bacteroidota > Bacteroidia > Cytophagales > Spirosomataceae > Larkinella > Larkinella knui. The sequence goes on from NZ_RQJP01000002.1 coordinate 1,024,907, forward strand.
GTTTCGTAGCCAATAAAACTCATGATCAACACTGAACTTTCATTGGGTACCGACAGCGAAAATTTCCCTTGAACATCGGTCGTTGCCCCCCGGTTAAGGCCTTTAATAATAACACTGGCGCCAATAATGGCTTCGCCTTTATCATCGGTAATGCTTCCTTTAACGGGTATATCCAACGGAGCCGCTACCTTAAACCGCTCCGTATTTTCCTGAATCAAATCCGTTTTTTCTTCCAGCCTGTTCAGAACGATCTGTTTCCCCAGAATCCGATAGCCTATCTGAAGTGGAGTAAGCACATTTTGCAACACTTCACCCAATGGTAAATTATCAATTGTGATGTTTAGTTTTTGTGCTGATTTTAGCAAATCAGGATTATAAACAAACCGTATCCTGGCGCTCTTTTCGATTTCAATCAATACTTTTTTAATGGACTGGTTTTCAACCTTGAAGCTGATCCTTTTCATTAGAATTTCCTGAGAATCGATGTCGCTCGCCAACGCGTTGTCAATCAACCCGAATAAAATTAAAAGGTAACAACCAAGTATTTGCAGGAAAACAAACTTCGTTCCGCAAGTTCGTAACTGTATTTTCATCGGGCTTAGTGGTTAATTACTGGTAAAGAATAAGTAAGACAGGCAAAAAAGAAGAACTTCCGGTATTTTATTTACATCCAGCCGATTCAATGATGGTTTTTCCGTCGCTTTCCACGTAATGAGCTTCGAGTGCGATACAGATCAATTCAATTTTATCGAGTAAAGGTTCATCCGACAAATGCGCCGTCAGCCTGCACTTTGATAATCGGGCGGTATTATAAACAATCTGAATATGATAAACTTTCTTTAACGTTTCCAGGATATAAATAGCGGGAGCTTCGTCAAAATCAAACGACAATTTCTGAATCGGTAGTTGAAGCGTTTCCTTACTCGCCTGCAACGGTTCAGTAAGAGCGTATTCATTCTGATCAATCGTGACACGTTCATTTTCCTGTAAGACCAGGCCATTTAGCGTCTTGTCAGTCAGTTTATGTTGTTTGTTCCGATCGTTGTGCATAAAAACCGCTACTTTCCCTGTTTTAACAATCACTTCCGACGCGTAAGCTTGCGACTTCACAAAAAAACTGGTACCTAAAACTTTGGTAATCAGTCCATCTGCGTAGACAAAAAATGGAACGTTTGAATTTTTCTGCACTTCAAAAAACGCTTCGCCCGACAAGATAACCTCTCTCGTTTGTTTGTTAAATTGTTTAGGTGAGTAGCTTATTTTGCTTTTAGGTTGTAGAAGTACGGAGCTTCGGTCGGGCAGGTTAACCAGGATGGGCGCGGTCGTTACATTTTCTTTTTCGTAAATTTCACCGGTTTCTTTCCGTACGGCATCAATGCGGTTTTTGTAGCCAACAAGAGACGGAGTTGAAAATTTACGCCAGCCAATTAAAAAAAATATTAAAATGACAGCCGCTACGGAAAACCATTTAAAGATAAAATTGAAACTTATGCGCTTAATCGGGATACGGACAGCATCGTCTTCACCAATGGAAGCATTTATCTTTTTATAAATAGTTGCCAGACCCAATTCAGTATCGAAATTATATTGCGGATGCTGCGCTTCCCATTCGTCCAGATACTGATGAAAAAGGTCGCGGTTACCTTGGTCAATAAGCCACTCTTCGATCATTTTCCGCTGTATCGAGGTGCTTTTATCATCAAAATAATCGAAGATAATTTTCTTTATCAATGAAGGTTCCATCTTAATGCTTTTAACAAACAACAGGTAGTGTCAATAGGAGAAAATAAACATTAAGAATAAATTAAGTAGATACTCCTGTTTCAGCTCTTCTCGTATCTTCGATAAAGCCCGGCTTATCAATCGTTCTACGGCACTGACTGTCAATTCCATTTCCGCAGCAACTTCGCTATATTTTTTCCCTTCCAATCTATTTAATTGAAACGCTTTCCTTGATTGTTTTGGTAAACGCTGAATAGCAGCTTCCAGCTTCCGGCTAAGCTCGTGATAGTGTAAAATTTCATCGGGTTGTAACACAGAAAAGTTATCACCATAACCGGCATCTTCATTCTCGGAATCTAAATTTTCGTTGCGGTTTAGTTCGAGCTTAATGTAATTATAAGCTCTATTTTTTACCGACGTATATAAATAGGAGCTATACGATGTGGTGATGGTTTCGTAAACCCGGTTATTCCAGAAGTTAGTAAATACTTCAGCAACAATATCCTCGGCTATTTCTTTAGAATACACATAGCGAATGGCGTGGTTGCATAGATTAGTATAGTATTTCCTAAAAAGTAGCTCGAACCCCGTTTTGGGGGTAGCCGTAAAATAGTTCTGGATAAAATAGTCTTCGGAAATAACCTTTGTTTCCTCAGAATCTTTCGAAATCCGAAGTTTATGGCTATTCGACTGAAAACTCGCTATTTTCTGCTCGTCAGGTTTCATCGTTCCGGTAGGCTTGAGCGGTTAGGCACTGGTATCACAACGGTGTTCAACTACTTGATGAGTTGTGGATCAATTCGTTAAGCCTACGTAAGAGCAGGAGATTCGGGAATGGCCGTACGTTGAGAAGTAAAATATTCTAATTCAAAGACAAAGTTTTGTTATTTCACCCCACATTAAAAAAATATTTCTTTTTAATCCTAAAAAGACGCGTCTGGCAGCACCCATACCGCCAAAACAGAACTACCTCGCAGTGAGCGGCTTAGGCCGTCATTTCCCGTCTGGTGAAACGTCAAAAATTAGTGCAGGCAGTTACTGGACCCGAGAGAAACCGTAGGTCAGAAAGGAAATGCGAAAAATGGATTAGTCGAATCCCCATCGGTAGCAGCACGTCGCCAATGGGATACACGTCGGCCAGGCATCGCCGATGCGGTCATTACGCCGATCGGTTTGCCGGAACGCAGCCGGTTTTTGAAAGCAATGCCTTATTGCTCAAACAGTAAAGTAACCTCGCCCCCCAGCTCGATCTGATCGCCGTTCTGGAGCGGGTAGCTCATACCGGCAATATCGGCCCGCTCAATGGTATCGTCCGGATGCATCACTTTCGTTTTGTTGCCGCTGGCCGGGAGCCCGCCCGGATCGACCAGCAGGGAATATTTGCGTTGCAGGGCATCGTAGCGAATCGTGGCGTGGGCGCGGCTAACAGCCTGATTACCGGCCCCTTTTTGCGGATCAAAACCGGGATCATCGTCGTGCAGAATAACAACATCGTTGGTCCGGACCCGGCCCGAAGCCGTCTGGCTCGTATGGCCGCGACCGATGTAGAAGTTGAGCTTCTGCGTGGGGTCGAGCACGTATTCCGGCTGCTCCGTCTGGCCTACCAGGGTGGTAATTTTAGCCTTGAGAACCGGCCCCTCCGGCTTCGACTTATCCAACACGGCCATTCCCAGGTTCCCGGCCTGGTAGGTAGAAGCCGGTAGCTGATCCCGAAAAAACGCGTACTCGAACCGCCAGTCCTTCGGCAACGTGATGTAGTTGTCGGCCAGCTGGCGGCCCAGCTCCTCCTGAAACCGGCCCGGCCGGGTGGCCCACAACGCCACCCGGTACAGTTCTTCTTCTTCGGCGTCGGTACACAGCACATACAACCGAAGACCGACCGGCGTATTTTCCGGCTCGTTCTGGTAGGCCCGCAGCTTTTCAACCACAAACCGCAGAACCTGCTCGCGTCGCTGGGCGGCTGGCGGAGGCCCTGCCGGGATGGGTTTAGGCCGGGCGGAAACCGGCGTTGGAACGCTCGGTGCCGGGGCGTTGGCCGGTGGAGAAGAGGACGTTGACGTAAAGCCAAATAAGTTTTTAAGCGTTTCCAGCAGGCCCATGTGCGTCGTGGTTTGGTGATCAAAAACTTCCTAAATAGCCCCGTTGTTGCAGGATCGGAGCCACTACGGTATTGGCCAGCCGGACCGCATCGGCCGACGACTCGCCCAGCTCGATCCGCACGCAAACGACGGTATGCGACCGGCCGTTGGGCGTGGGCGCAAAAAACACAAACCAGCCATCGTTGCGCTGTTCGCCCTGCACGATGCGCTCGGGCGTACCGGTTTTGCCGGCCACACGAACGGCACTGATTTTGCTCCGGCCCGCCGACGGATTCGATTGCTGAATCATAAATTCCTCCAGCTGGTCCGCGTAGTCGGGCTGTCGGGCAAGGGGCCGACCCGCCGGGATGGGCTGCGGTTTTCCGGCCCGGTTCAGCACATACCGCGAGGGTTGCAGAACGCCCCGGTTGGCAATCGATGCGGCCATCCGCGCCATCGACGCGGGCGTTGCCGTCAGTTGCCCCTGCCCCCAGGCCAGGCCCGAAAACTCGCTGCGGTAGCGTCGCGGGTAGCGGTCACTCAGGTACAGTTTCCGGCGGACCACGAACGACGAATCGCGCCAGTGTTCCCGAATCTGCTTCCGTTCGGCGTCGGTATGCGTGTCGGAATACGAATAACCGCCAATCAGGTCGACATTCATGCCCGTTGCCAGGTACAGATCGGCGAGTTCGTTATCCAGGGCTTTGTCGTTGGCCAGGCGAATAAAATACACATTACTCGACCGGACAATGGCTTTCCGCATGTCCACCGACTCCCCGCAGGGCTCCGACTCGTACGTACCTCGCCGGATAATTTCCTGACACGAAATCGGGTAACTGACCGCAGAAGCCGATGATCCCAATTTATTAAACGCAGCGGTGGCCGTCAAAATTTTAGCCGTTGAACCGGGTGCCGTCGGATACGTCATTCCCAGATCGCGTTCGGTTACCAGAAAAGGCAGTTTCATCCGGTCCCGATCCGACAGCAGCATGGGCTCGGGGGTTTTCAGATTCGGCAGGGGATGCAACGCCGAAGCCATGACGTCGCCGGAAGCCGCATCGACGACCACCACCGAAAGACGATGGTCGCGGTAGTCCGACGTCGCCAGCGCCTTTTGTAAGGTAACCTGCAATTCGGCATTCACGCTCAGATGCAGATCCCGGTTCTGGGCTTTGCGCCGGTCCACCTCGCGGCTGTCGATGCCCGCCCGCAGCGCCGGGGCCAGTTCGCTGTAATCGTATACCGACAACGTCCGCGTTTGTTGAACCGGCGGACTAAACCGGTCGGCGCGGTAATCGGTCGTCACCAGATCGGTTTTGCGCGGTTTGCTGTTAAAACCGCGTAACTCACTGAAATGCGTGGCCTCGGCAAAATAACCGTTGCTCTGTCCCCAGAATAACTGCGTGTTCAGATCGCCGATCCAGAAAAACAGGTGATCGCCGAAGGGATAATACCGGCGCAGTCGTTTCCGGGAGAGCGTCTGAACGTCTTCCGGCTTTAATCCGGTTTTCGTCAACCGGGCTGCGTGTTGCGTCAAAATTTCCGGTGAACTGGTGGCCAGCACAACCCCGTTGCGGTCGTAAATCGTGCCGGAAGCCAGGGCCCGGGTTAGCCGCTCGATGCGGGGATTGTAGCTAAAAACCGGGTCGCCATTGCGCGTCACCACCCGAACCGGTCGCACAATATACTCGTCTCCCCGCCAGCCGATGACCGGCAACAAGCGACCGATCAGAAGCAGTACGCCAAGCAGAAAACCGGCGATACCGGCCATCAGTACCGCATCATAGTGTTTTTCGAGGTATTCGCGCTGGGCCGTCTGCCCCGGCCGATGCGCAACGCTGAATACCGCCCCCATGGCGGTCAGGTTGATGATGAGCGAAATCTTCCCGTAACTCAGAAACGGGACGCTGATGCCGGTGAGTGGCAGAAGGCCGATGGAACCACCCGCAATGATCAGAAACTGAACGCCCGTGGCAATGGCAATACCGGCTACCAGAAAAAAACTGAACGGCTGACCCGCCCGGCGAGCCTGTAAGAACAGCCGGTGCAACAGGATGCCGAACAACAGAAATACCGCAATGACACCCAAACCGCCCAGTTCTTCGCCCACGCTCGGCAGAATCATGTCGGTGTGGGCGGCTGGCATGGCATTGGCAAACCCCTTGCCCAACCCCTGCCCCGTCCAACCGCCCGAAGACAGGGTCCAGAACGCGTGGGCCAGGTGGTCGCCCCCATAGACGTCGTTGTTCCAGGGACTCAGCCACATGGCTTTTCGGTCGGCCAGCCGGCTTCCGACAAAGGGCAATAAATCACCAAAGGCAAACATGGCCATCACCAGCAGGAGCAGCACCGGAGCCTCCGTCAGCAAAGCCACCCAGCCCCGCTTGCTGGTCGAACGCGCTTCGCCCCGCCAGAACAGGTAGCCCATCAGAACGCCGACACTGAGCACCGTGGCAAGAGTGCCGGGCAGAAGCCACAGGGCGACGCCATAACCGACACCGGTTGCCAGAGTCAGCGGTAAATTTCCCCGGGCGATGCTGTAAAACAGCAGAAACGTAAAGCAGACCACCAGCGCCGGGCCCATGTCACCCAGCAGAAGATACAGCAGCATAAGCAAACCGGCTCCGGCCAGGGCACCGAAACTGACCGCAAACCGCCAGCGCAGATCGGGCAGGTCGCGGATTTGCTGTTCCTTGGCGGCAAAAAAACCGGCAAAGAACAGCAGCAGCAGGTATTTGGTGATCTCGCTCGGCTGGAACGTCAGGCCCAGCAGCGACAGGTTTACCCGAACGCCACTGCCTTCCGGTCCCGAGCCGACGAGCAAGGTCAATACCGCCAGTCCAACGGCGAGCACCAGCCAGGTCCAGCCGACCAGCCGCACGGAGGTCCGATTCCAGAACGTAAACAACCCGTCAAACCGCCAGTCGGCGTAAAACCGGCCAATATTCAACTGCGATACCAGGGCCATGCCCACCAGACCGATGGCAACGCCTTGCAGACTTTGCCAGGCATAGAGCGTATCCTGTAACGGGTCCTGAATGGCCAGAAGCGTCAGCACCGAAATACCGGTCAGCAGCATCAGGATCGACAACAGCAGCGGGTCCGGCTGAAACCGACGCAGGGTCCAGAAGCCCTGTACCAGCCAGAAAATCAAAAAAAACAAGGCAACAATGGCCCAGAATTGCCCGGAAAACGTCGCTGGCGTGCGAACGGCAAGGGCGTGATCGGCCTTCAGCTGCCCGTAGACGACAGACCCGATGAGCCGAAGCTGGTGCGGGCGGGCGGCAAAGGCATACGTCTGATCGCTCGTTAACTCACTCGTTCCGCACCGGCTGCCAAACTCAAATCCGGGTTTCAGCGGTACGACGCTGTAGGCCGAACCGTCTTTCAAACCGGTGAACGTAAACCGGCCGTCGGAATCGGTGCGGGCGTAGATAAACCGGTCTTCCAGCGTGTCGGGCTGGGCCGTTGGCAGGTGGCGCTTCAGTTGGACCAACACCCCGGCCATCGGTTGTTCCTCGCGGGTGACCCGCCCCGCAAGGACTCGTGACCCGCTGCCGACCTTCGTCGTTGCTCCGTAGGATTTGGGGTTGGTGAGTTCCCGAACGTACAGCACCGAGTCGAAGCCCATTTGCTGGCGCGACAGTTGCAGCCGGCTTTGAAAATCGGAGCCCCCCAGCGGACTGCGCCAGGTGAGGGGAGCCAGCACCGAAAATTGCCGTTTGTTGATGGTACCCAGGTTATCCGGCGAACCGTCCTGTGCCAGTTTAGCGGCTAAGGAATCGGCCACCAGCGCCCTATCCCGGGGATCCGTGTAATAGTTTCCGCTGGCGAGGAGCCGTTGAATGAAAACCGGTTTGATTCCGGCTTCCAGTGTTAAAGCTTGTCCCTCAACGAGCGCTTGTTTGGCCCGGTTCAAATTCGGCAACAAGTTCACATACAGCCGGATAAACAGCAGGAGCAGCATAACCGTTGCCCCCAGTAAATACAGGCGTCCGGCCGGAACAGGTGCTGATTTCATTCGTTCGTGTTGAGGTGGGTTGGTAAATTAGTCATTGGGTGTTCGGGTCGAATCCGGAACCGCCCGGGTCGAATCCGGTTTCGTTTCGGGGGGCACAGGCGGTGTCGAGTCGGTTTTTATCGCGGGCGCGGTTTCGGTCGAATCCGGGAGCATCGTCTCTTCCGCGGGAACCTCTTCCGATGAGTCCGTGGTCGAATCGTCCGTCATCCGTTGTGAATCGGACGTGTCCGATACGCTCACTGTCGAATCCGGCACGATTCCGGAACTGCCGGTGTTCTGCTGATTCTTGTAAAAAACGAAAAGACCGATCAAGACCGCCACTGCGACCAGTCCCAGTGTAATCCACGACCAGTTTGGCCCCGCAGCGGGCTCCTCTTCCGGCATGGACACCTCGGACTCGGTCGGTTGCTGAACCACCGGCGCGGGGGCCGCTTTGGTGCGCCCGGGAACCGGCGCGGAACGGACACCGGAGCGACTGGCCTGCAACTGTTCCACGTTGGCCTGCCCCAGCAGCAGCCTCAACTCGTTTACGTCACTCAGCCGTTCTGCGGGGTCTTTGGTCAACGTCCAGTTCAGAAGCGTGTCGAGACTTGGCGGAAGCGATTGCCCAGCCGGAAGCGGCAAAGCCGGTGGCGGGGTACGCAGGACGTGCGTCATGAAGGTGGCAATACCGGCATTGTCGGCCATTGAAAACGGCACCCGGCCCGCCAGACACTCGTACAACACCACGCCCAGCGCGTAATAATCGGTCGCCACATCGACGCTTTTTGGATTGTCGAACTGCTCGGGCGACGCATACTCGTAGGTCATCAGCGACTGGCCCGTCATGGTCTGCGTCTGTTCGCGCAGCCGGGCAACCCCGAAATCGGTCAGCAAAAAATGCAATTCGCCACTCGGCAGGGGGCGGTACAGGATATTCTCGGGTTTGATGTCGCGGTGAATAATACCACGCGGGTGAATGGCCTTGAATGCCTCCGCCATTTGCAGCCCCAGCCGGATGGTGGTTGGAATGTCTAGCTGTCCCTGCTGCCCGAGGAGCGTCCGGAGACTGCCGCCCTCAATCCATTCCATCACAATAAACGGCATGGACATATCCAACTGCACCTCCCGCACACTGACCACGTTCGGGTGGCGGATGTCGGTCATCAGTTGTGATTCGAGCCGGAACCGTCGGAGCGTTTCGGCGTCGGTATTGAGGGCGAAATGTTTGATCGCCACCAGATCGCCCGATGCCAGATGGCGGGCCTTCAGGACCCGGGCGTTGGAGCGGCCTATTTCGCCGAGTATTTCGTAGCCAGGAAAATGGGTATTGATACTTACGGTTGGCATCGGCCACTTAGTTTAACGAGTCGGTTGATATAGTTTTCGCCAACGAATCCAGATTTTTGGGCAGATCGTACTTCAAAACTCTGCTACTGATTCGGGTGCCCCGGTCGCTGTCCGGGGCTGGTCGGATGGGAGAAGAATGGGGCTTTACATTCATGAAATAGACTTTTTCGGTTTTATGAAGCCCTCCTTTATCCTTGTAATAGCTGACCTGAACCGTAACCGCCGGAAAGGGAAACGGGCTGGGGTTATTGAGCTGAATGCGGGCCTTTTTGATGCCACCAAATATGCCGACTCGAATGCCAACGGTCTCTACCGTAAGGGCTTCACCCGCAGCCTGTGCCCGAATCCGGAGTTGCTCGCGCTGTTTGGCTTCTTCCGCCAGCCGCTGGCTCAGGGTGTCTTCGGCTTCTTCAACGTCGGCCCGCACGTCCGTGTCCTGGTCGGTGGCATCTGTTTGATCGGTGCTTGTATCGCCGGGTGTAAACAGGCTTCCTATCTTTTTTATGGGCTTGGACTGACGCCCGGTAAGGGCAAAATACAGACCGGTTCCGCCCACCAGAATGGCCAGCACCAGTACGGCCACTTTCAGACTTTTTCCGGACGAAGTGTGTGGAGGTCGGGCCGGAGAAACCGCACGCGGTTCGGGCCTCGGAACGTCGGCCACAGGCGGTTTTGTTGCTTCCCGATTCGGCGCACTTTCGATGGGGAACGAAGCGGTTTTTCCGGGCGTGTTCACCGTCCGGCCCGCCCGCAAATAGTTCAGTTCGGCCTGTTTTAGTAACCACGTCAGTTCATCCGGATCGTTCAGACGTTCACTCGCTTTCTTTTTCAACAGGGCCTGAAGAAGATCCGCGAACGGACCCAGTTGCGGGTCCTGCGGAGTCACGGTCAGGGCGGGCGGAGCCTCGTTCAGCACCTTGTTCATGAAGGTTACAATGCCCGAGTTGTCGTCTAGCTTGAAGGGTACGCTCCCGTGCAGGCATTCGTACAAGACGACGCCGAGCGAATAGTAGTCGGTGGCGGTATTTACGCCTTTCGGGTCGTTAAACTGCTCAGGCGATGCGTATTCATACGTCATCAGCGACTGCCCCGTCAGGGTGTTCGATTGCTCGTGCAGACGGGCGACGCCGAAGTCCGTTAACAGAAAGTGCAGTTCGCCACTGGGCAGCGGCCGAAACAGAATGTTTTCCGGCTTGATGTCGCGGTGAATGATGCCCTGCGGGTGGATGGCCCGGAACGCTTCGGCCATTTGCAGACCCAGCCGGATAACCGTCGGCACGTTCAGCCGTTGCTCACCGGCGATGAGCTGACTCAGGTTCCCGCCTTCGATCAGTTCCATCACCAGATAAGGCAACTCCGCTTCCAGCTGCACCTCCCGGACCTTGACGATATTGGGGTGGGCGATGCTGGTCATGATGGCTGATTCCCGCTGAAACCGCCGGAGTGTTTCGGCATCGGTATTGAGTGCAAAGTGCTTGATGGCCACCAGATCACCCGTGGCCAGATGACGCGCCTTGAGAATGCGGGCGTTGCTTCGCCCCAACTCACTCAGCACTTCATAGCCGGGAAAACGTGTATCGAATCGGATCGTGGACATCAACGGCGGGGTTTTGGGGTAGAATCAGGCTGGTTTTGCATCGAAACCACGAAAAGAACGTTGCGAAAGGTATCCTGCCGAATAGCCGCGCCAACGGGCAGGCCCACGTCCCGAAAATACACTTTTGAGAGCTGAAGTTTCGTTTCCCGGGTGGTTTCAATACCGGTTTTGAAACCGCTGATCACGATGTTTTCCACCCGTACGGGTCCCGCACGATCAATCCGCAAGGCCACCTGTGCCAGAGCCGTATCCGCGGGAATCAAAACCGTTAGTTGATTAGCACCCAGGATGCTCTGCAATGAATCGGTCAGCCGCAGCGGCTTATCGAGCCGGAACGTGTCGGCGGGCAACAGCAGGCGATGGTCTTTGCTGCGGTAGGCGGTTTGTACCAGCGAATCGAAGCGGGAAATTCCTGCGATTGTCGCCAAGGCCGTATCGGGCAGACTGTTTACCGACCGCAGACTATCCATTCGGGCTTCTTCGGACTGGCTGGAGGGCTGGTCCTGATACCACACCAGCCCCGCAATGGCACCCGCAAACAGCAGGCCCAGCAGGAGCCAGATACCGCCTGAACTCTTTTTGGCGGGCTGCGTTTTGGCCGGTGCCGGATTGACCGGCGGAACCGGCGACGGTTTCGGAGTTTGCGCACGGGCAGTTTTATCGGCAGGAACCGGAACCGCGCTGGCAGGCGTCGCGTTCAGGGCCAGCACCACCGTAATGTTATCGTTACCGCCCGCTTCATTGGCCAGGCGAATCAGTTCGGCCGTCTGCTCGTCGAGCGTCAGTTTTTGGTTTAAAACCGCCCTGATTTGCGCCTGGGTAATCATATCGGTCAGGCCATCACTGCACAGCAGCAACTGGTCGCCCGGTTCAAAACCGGTTTCGCCCGACTCCAGAAAATCCGGATCATCGACGCGGTGGACGGCGGAACCGACCTCGCGCAAAATTTCGTTCCGGCGCGGGTGTTGCATGGCTTCGGCTTCGGTCAGTTCATTCGCGTCCTCCCGAACGCCAACCAGCGAGTGATCGCGGGTCAGCTTTTCGAGTACCCCCCGGCGATACCGGTACAAGCGCGTATCGCCCACATGAACGAAATAGACTTTGCCCAGGCGGCTATCGGCCACGGCGGTGGTCAAAACACACCCCATCTGGGCCAGTTTCAACTCCTGCTGCCGTTGCGTATGGATTTGGTTGTTGGCAAACACGACGGCTTCGCGCAGCATCGACAGCGGATCGCCGTTGGGCGTGGCCATGTACTGTTCAATCGACTCCCGGGCGATGGCCGCAGCCCGGTCGCCCCCGGCATACCCGCCCACGCCGTCGATAACCGCCAGCAAGGCACTATCTTCTGACCAGATCGGCGAACAGATAAAGGTATCCTGGTTATCTTTTCGGCGTTGGCCTACGTCGGTCCGACCGGCAAATACGAACGAATTCATTCAGAAAGGGAAACGTGAAAAATGAACTGCGTAAATAAAAAGAAAGCGCAGAGACGCTCATTTTGTTTTTTCTACCGGGGTAAATCCCGAAAATGCCGCACCACCAGAAACAGCACAAACAGAAGCAGCAAAACGGCCAGTAACGTATCAATCATAGCCTTAGGTCGTGCGTTGAAAGTTTAGGGTAACCATGCTGTTGAGCAAAATCTGGGCTTTATCCGGCAGATCGTGCCAGTGTGGGCTGGCGGGTTCGCTCCGCGGAATAAGCTGCTCGTTCACCCGCGTTTCGTTCCGGCTGAACGAGGTGATCTGAAAAGCCTGGGTCGCGTCGTTGAAGCGAATCCGGGCGTGGGGATTGGATACGTAAGCCGATTCGAGCAGGAGGTAGTTCGGAAAATGCTGGTTGTCGGTTTCCTTGCGGGCCACCACGATCTCGCGGTCACGCATGGCGTACGAATCCTCTTTGTTCAGCTCGGCAATGTAGTAATCGATTCGGGCCAGTCCGGTGCCGGGACCCGGGTTCCGGGGCTCTCCCGCAACGTTGCGCGTGGCGGTTTCCAGAACCGCCGGGTGGGCGGTTTTCGGTGTCTCCGGCTCAAAATTGAACTTTACGACAAACGCGCCCGGTTCCCGAAAGTCGATGTGCTGGAACGTATGCTGGTCGACGTCCACTTTTTCGTAGCGGTTGGTTTGTTTGACCCGGCGGGTGACGCGCACTTTGTCGGGCGATTGGGCGGGGGCGTTGCCGGGCAGAATTCCCGTCAGGGCACCTACTACTTTGATATCCCCCGGATTGACCGGTTCTCCGCCAAACTCCCGGCCTCCACCAAACTTGAAAAACCAGCTCGATGCCACCGGAGCGATCTGTTCAAACTGCTCTTTCTGCGCCTTGATGATGGATTTAAAGGCATTTACCGCTTCATTGACGATCACCGGAAAGGCGTTCTGGCGCTCTTCATAGGCATCGGGATGCAGAATGATCAGAAAGTGCGCATTGAAAAGCATGCTGGTGCCGACGGATTCCCGGCGGATGGAATCTTCGAACGACGCCACCAGTTCGTCCAGAATCCGCGTGTTGGTAACCGTAGCGATCGGGGTAGTTTGCGTCTGGCTGACGGGGACGAGTAGATTACTTAATTTACGAAGCCAGCCGGAGGGTTGATCTGCCATGGGTGAACTACAGGGGATGAGTACTGCTCCTTAAACGATGGAGATAAACGTTTTCTTTTGATAACGGTAAGTTATGTACTTACCGGGTAATATCCGATTATGGGAAAGAGAACGTTTCCGCCACAACGGAACGGGGAAGGCTGTTGATGGGATGGGAACACGGATTGGGCGGACCGAACGGATCAAAACGGATTGTAATCTGTGCGAATCCGTTCAATCCGCCCAATCCGTGCTCCCATCCTTTTTTGAGCCCTGTTCGTCGGCAAGAGTAAGAAAAGGCCGTTCGTGTCTTAATGGAATGGTAATAAACCAACCGGAGTCCGCTTGCAAATACACCCTACCTTTGTTCAATAAAAGCCGTGTTGGAATGCAAAGTCAGTCAAAAAGACCCGGTGTTAGTGCGTACGAAATCATTCCATTCTTTTCCCGGTAAACCCTGTTCTGGTATGGCATCTTTCTCCCTGTTTTTTCGCGGTTTTTGGATTCTTTTCGCCCTGTCGCTAACGCTGGGTTGCCAGCGGAAAGGCAATACGGCCCAGCAAGCAGAAGAGATCGACATCTTTAAGGAATTGAGCGCCAAACGGGTCAATTTACCCAACGGCTGGGCACTCACGCCGGTCGGCAATAGCCTCGATCTGGACGATTTGCCCCTGAATCTGGTGGTGTCGCCGTCCAAAAAATACCTGGCGGTTACCAACAATGGCCAGAGTACCCAAAGCATTACCCTGATTGACGCCCGAACCGAAAAGGTGCTCGATACCGCCCGGGTGGGCAAAGCGTACCTGGGGCTGGCCTTCAGTGAGGATGAAAACCGGCTGTATGCGTCGGGCGGAAATGACAACAAAATTCTGGTGTATACGCTAGCCGACAACCAACTGGTGCCGGATGAACCAATTGTGTTGGGCAAACCGTGGCCGGTTAAAATTTCGCCAACGGGGTTGTGTGTGGATGACGCCAAAGACCGGCTGTATGTCGTTACCAAAGAAGACAGCGCGTTATACATCTGCGATACGAAAACCCGACAACCCATCAGCCGGATCAATCTGGGCGCTGCGGCTTACACCTGTCTGCTTTCCCGCGACAAAAGCGAGCTTTTTGTCTCCCTCTGGGGTGGTTCCAGCGTGGTAGTGCTGGACGTCAACACCCGGAAAATAACCGCCAAAATTTCAACCAACAAAAACCCGAACGATTTACTTTCCACCCGCGACGGCAAGTATCTTTTTGTCGCCAATGGCAACGACAATACGGTTGCTCTGATCGATGTGGCAAAAAGGCAGGTCATTGAAACACTCACCACCTCGCTTTTTCCCAACGCCCCCGTCGGAACCACCCCGAACGGCCTGGCGTTGAGCGATGACGAGAACACTTTGTACATTGCCAACGCGGACAACAATTGCCTGGCGGTTTTCGATGTCACCAGCAAAGGCCACAGCCGTTCCAGCGGTTTCATTCCCACCGGCTGGTATCCGACGGCCGTCAAAGTGATGGGCTCCAAGCTCTTTGTAACCAATGGCAAAGGCTTTTCGTCCAAAGCCAACCCCAAAGGTCCGAACCCGGTTTTGTCCCGGATGCCGCAGCAGGTTGGCCCGAATCCCCAGGCCAATACCGGTCGCCAGCAATACATCGGCGGCTTGTTCAAAGGAACACTCTCCATCGTCGACATCCCGGAACCCCACGCCCTGGCGGCCTATTCGCGGCTGGTGTATGCCAATACGCCGTATACCAAAACCAAAGAATTGCAGGCAGAAGGCGAAGCGGGCAACCCGATTCCCCGGCGGGTGGGCGACAAATCGCCCATCAAATATGTATTTTACATCATCAAGGAAAACCGCACCTACGACCAGATTCTGGGCGATATGAAAGAAGGAAACGGCGATTCGTCCCTTTGTCTTTTTCCGCAGAAATTCACCCCGAATCACCACGCCCTGGCGAAAGAATTTGTGTTGCTGGACAATTTTTACGTCGATGCGGAGGTGAGCGCCGACGGTCACAACTGGTCGTCAGCGGCTTATGCCAATGATTACGTTGAAAAAAATTGGGTAACCAGCTACGGGGGTCGGGGCGGCACGTACGATTACGAGGGTCAGAAAGAGATTGCCCACCCGCGGGATGGGTTTATCTGGGATCACTGCCTGCGGGCCGGGGTGAGTTTCCGAAGCTACGGCTGGTTTGCGGATGACGAAAAAGCCAACATCAAAACGTTGCAGGGGAAGTTCTGCCCGGAGTTCAAAGGGTTCG
The DNA here is from genome assembly GCF_003858645.1 of Larkinella knui. GTDB lineage: Bacteria > Bacteroidota > Bacteroidia > Cytophagales > Spirosomataceae > Larkinella > Larkinella knui. Next base: position 1,040,501 of record NZ_RQJP01000002.1, read on the forward strand.
ATCTGGGCTACATGGACAGCAAGCGCGAAGAAGCCTGGGAAAAGGAGTTTGACCAGTTGGTAGCGACTAAAAAAGTCCCCCAGTTGAGTACCATCCGCTTCGGAAACGACCACACGTCCGGTGCCGCCATTGGCAAGCCAACTCCGTATGCCGCCGTTGGTGACAACGACCTGGCCATCGGCCGGTTTGTGGAGCATCTTTCGCAGAGTCCCATCTGGAACGAATCGGTGGTTTTTATTCTGGAAGACGACGCCCAGAATGGTCCCGACCACGTCGATGCGCACCGGTCCATTGCTTTTGTGGCCGGCGGTTTTGTGAAACGCGGTTTTGTCGATCATACCATGTATTCAACGTCGGGGATGCTTCGCACCATGGAATTGATTCTGGGGTTGAAGCCCATGAGTCAGTACGATGCCGCGGCCACCCCGATGTGGCGGTGTTTCGACAAAAAAGCCAATGCAACGCCTTTCAAAGCCCGGGAAGCGGGAACTGATATTACCCAGAAAAACGTGGCCGTCAATAAAAACTCCCGACGCTCGATGCAGTTTGATCTGACGAAACCGGATGCGATTGACGATTTGATTTTCAGCGAGATTGTCTGGCAAACCGTGCGTGGTGAAAAGAGCGTCATGCCCGCTCCGCGCCGGGGTGCCTTTGTGCGGCTGGGCCTGGGTGACGACGACGAGGAGGAAGAAGGCGATGATGATTAAGCCCTGATTACCGGAAAAGACCACCCGTTTGTTGCGCTTTTCCACTGAATACGGAACCGGTTTTCTCCACCCCGGTATTTGTTTGTAGCCGTTGGCTTACTTCTGCCAACAGTTGGCGTCGTGCGTGGTTTGACGGAAAAAAGTTTTTCATCAAGTCGTTGTACGACAAAACCAGCAACCGTATGAATCGATTTGTCAAGTATTACTCACCCCAATCGGGGGGCGGGAACAGTTCAAAAAACCAGAAAGAAGAAGGGAAGGCGGGGAAAGACGGCAGCCAGCAGCGTTCCACGAAGAAGACCACCGAAAAGCCCGACAACGCCAGCGGAGGCACAAAAAAGAACGCTAACAGTGTAGACTAACGGCCCGAAGCCTATGATTACCGTTCGCAAGCTGCTTCACTATGGCGTTGCCTGTTTTGCCTTTCTAACCTGTAAAAGCTCTGCTCCAACGGGCGGGTCAAGCCCGAAGTCAACGCCCATCCCTTCGCCAACGCTGGTGCTGGCGGGCGATTATCCGGACCCTTCAGTAGCCAGAATTGGCAAGGCCTACTGGGCAACGGCAACCTCGTCAAACTGGTTTCCGGCTTTTCCACTGCTGAAGTCAACGGACCTGATTCATTGGGAAACCAAGGGTTTTGTTTTCGAGAAAAAACCCGACTGGGCGGATTTTTATTTCTGGGCACCCGAAATAGCCCCCGAGAAAGGCAAAGTTTATATCTACTACACCGCCCACAAGAAAGACGGCAACCTGTGTGTGGGCGTCGCCAGTGCCAGCAAACCGGAAGGTCCCTACCGCGATCATGGCCCGCTGGTTTGCCAGACCGACGGCTCGATCGATGGTTTTCCCATGCGCGACGAGAATGGCAAGTTGTATCTGGTCTGGAAAGAAGACGGCAACAGCGTCGGCCGGCCGACGCCCATCTGGGCGCAGGCCCTCAACGAAGAACGCACGGCTTTAGTCGGTGAAAAACGCGAGCTTTTCCGCAACGATGCGCCCTGGGAAGCCAATCTGGTGGAGGGCGTATCGATGATCCGGCAAGGCGATTATTTTTATGCAATCTATGCCGCAGCCGGTTGTTGCGGATCGGCCTGCACGTATGGTACCGGCATCGCCCGCGCCAAAAGCCTGCTGGGTCCCTGGGAAAAATACCGGCAGAATCCGGTCCTGGCGGCCGAACCCAGCTGGAAATGCCCGGGACACGGTACGCCCATTGAAAAGGACGGTCGTCATTATTTTTTATACCATGCCTACAGCCAGCAAGGGGGCGTGTTTGTGGGTCGCCAGGCGCTGCTGCGGGAGTTTCGTTTTACCAACGATGGCTGGATTGCCTTCGAGCGCACAGCTAACCCGGCGACCTCCGTGGCCGGTAGTACGAAGGACGATTTTAACGGCTCTGCGCTGTCAACCGCCTGGAATTGGTCGGTGTTCCGGCCACCCGTTGTGCAGGTTCGGCAAGGGCAACTGCAGCTAACCGCCCGGCCCGATCACGTTGGTGCGTACATCGGCCACCGGACGATCTCGCCCAACTACACCGCCCGGACTACGGTAACGCCCGAACAGCCGGGCGCGTGGGCGGGCCTGGCCGTTATCGGTGATGATGAAAATGCCGTGGGTGTAGCCGTGCAAGGGGGCCAGGTCCGCGTCTGGAAACTTGAAAAAGGCAAAGAGCAGGCGCTGGGAACGGCACAAATCGGGAAGGTGCCCCGGGTAACGCTGCTGGCAAAAGTCCAGAACGGCAGCGGTATTTCCTTTTCGTACAGCACCGACGGAAGTTCATTTGTTCCCGTTGGCGAAAGGGCCATCGACGGTTCGTATCTGCCGCCCTGGGACCGGGCGTTGCGCGTGGGCCTTACGGCCAAAGGCACCACCGGCCAGACGGCTCAATTCGACGACTTTACGCTGAACTCCGGTTTATAATGCCCGCTTTTGAATAGGAACACGGATGGGGCGGATTGAACGGATTTACACAGATTAAAAATAAAATCCGTTTTTTGATCCGTTCAATCCGCCCCATCCGTGTTCCTATCATCTCCCTCCAGGAAGCCTGGATGCTGGCTCGATTCCTTATTTTCTTCCTGAGAAAATAGCTCCTTTCATTTGCTGCGCAGCACCAGAACGATGATTCCCAGGCCAGCCAGCGGGATCAGCGGATCAAGCCAGGAACCGCCGGAGCCAAAAGCCAGGTTGATCAGGGCAATCAACACGCCACCAACCGCCCAGGCAAGGCTGGTGGGAATCGACCAGGCCATGATCTGCTGGTTCACCTCCACAAGGCCCATCATCCGGTTGACGACCCAAAACAGACTATCGTTAAAGTAACTAAAGAAGAATGAACCGATCACGGCAGCCTGCGCGGCAAATACCATATTCATTCCGGGAACCTGAGCCAGAATCGGTGCCGTAATGGAAGCAGACGTGATCATGGCAACCGTACCGGAACCTTGAATCAGACGAATGACCGTGGCAACCAGAAACGGGATCATGAGGGGCGAAAACGGAAGTTTGGCGATCAGGGCCGCCAGTTGCGTGCCGGTACCGGTTTCCCGGACTACAAATCCCAGGGCTCCGCCCGCGCCGGTTACCATCAGAATGATGCCTGCGGATTGAAGTCCCTCTTCCAACCGGGCCGACGTTTCGTGCCGGTCAAGATAAGGCACCAGGGCGTAAACGGCAAGTAACGTACTGATACAGAGAGCAATTATAGGCGTCCCAGCAAACAGGAGTACCTGGGCAGCCAGTGCTAAAACCGGTGAATCACTGCCCGTAGGTAACGAAAACAGGGTCAGCACGGCTTTGCTAATGATGAGCAGGATTGGCACAACGATGGGGAGCAAAGACCGCGACAGGGGCGGCAGGGGGCGGGCGGTTTTTTCGTTGCCATTGGCAGCGTCAATCGGCTTCAGGCTTTCAGCGGGGAGCGTTTTTTCAGGAAAACCGGGATACTTTTTCCCCAGCCACCGGGCGTAGACAACGAACGCAATCGTGCAGGGAATGGCCAGTACCATCCCCAGCAACATCATTACCCCAAGGTCTACGCCAAACAATCCGGCGACCCCCAGCGGGCCGGGTGTTGGCGGAACCATGGTGTGCGTCACAACCAGTCCACCGGCCAGCGCAACCCCCAGCGTCAGCAACGAGCGGTTTCCCTTTTGAGCCAGGGCTTTGGCGATGGGAAACAAGATGACAAAAGCCGAATCGGCAAAGATGGGAATGCTGATAAGATACCCGGTCATGGCCAGCGCCCATTCTTCTTTGCGACGACCCAGCCACCGGATAAACGAGTAGGCGATCTGTTCCGCAGCCCCGGAAACTTCCAGAATCCGGCCCATCATCACGCCCAGACCAATGCTAATACCGATGGTGCCCAGCGTGGCTCCGAAGCCTTTGGTGACGGCATCGAGGGTTTCCGTAACCGACAACCCGCCCGTTAGCCCGGCGATGCAGGCGGCTGTGATCATCGCAATCAGCGGATGTACTTTGGTACGCAACACCAGGAAAATAAGAACAAAAACCGCAACGGTCAAACCCAGGATGGGCACGGAAAGGATAGACATGCGTTACGCCGGGTTCTGGGCGATAAATTGCGTGATAAACTGGTCAAAATGCGTGTCAACCGTAAAGCCAAGGTGCAGGGCCCGGGTAGTGTCAACGGCTCCGGGCCAACTGCTTACCAGGGTGTTGATGGCGGGATCGGGCCTGAATTCTACCCGCTCCCGGGTTCTTCGGTCCGTAACCCGTTCCAGCGAATCCAGCATTTCCTGGACGGTTACTTCAATGCCCGGCAGGTTCACCGTGCGCCATTCGCCGAAGGCCGCGGCTTCCAGCGTCGCTCCTTTGATCAAATTTTGAATAATGGTATCCGGGCTGGATACCAGGACTTTAAGTTCAGGGGATACCGGACAGATCGCCGTTTCGCCGTTGATGGGTTCCCGAATAATACTGCTCACAAACGAGGAAGCTGCCTGGTTTGGCCGGCCGGGCCGAACGCAGATCGTTGGCAAACGCAATACCCGCCCATCGACCAGGCCTTTCCGGCTGTAGTCATTGACCAGCAACTCAACCATGGCTTTCTGGGCACCGTAGGACGAATGGGGCGTCACGGCGGTCGTATCCGTGACGACGGCGGGTAGCTTACCGCCATAGACGGCGAAGGAACTGGCAAATACAAACCGGATGCCCGGATGCTGATGACGGCAGGCTTCCAGCAGGTGCCGGCTCACATCGAGGTTCACTTTCCAGCCCAGGTCAAATTCTTTTTCGGCGTGACTGCTCACCACCGCGGCCAGATGAAAAACGATCCCGGTTTGAGCCGTGATGATGGCTTGGGCCGCCCCCTCTTCCGAAAGGTCCGTCTGCTGGCAGCGCACCCGGTCGTCAGGTCCCGGATTGGGAGGCATCACCACATCGACCAGCAGTAACTCATCAAAGGCCAGCGAACTGGTCAGGATCGCTTTTGCCAGCCGCTGGCCCAGAAAACCGGCTCCACCCGTTATAATTAGTTGCATGGGTTTAAGGATTTATGAAGTAGTTTTAAACGCAAAACGCCTGTTTATTCCCGTAAAGAGTCCTGCTTCGACCGGTTTCTACTGTAACCGGAGTTCATTTGGGTTCCTAAAAGTGTATCAAATGCGTGAGAATGTGATTCGGAAAATGGAGCAACTCCCTCCCGATTACCCGGAAGATCTGCTGGCTTCCATTCGCGAAGTATTTAGCCAGAGCGAAAAAACCATCGTGGTGCTCGACGATGACCCGACCGGCACCCAAACCAGTTCTGGCGTCACCGTGCTTACGTCGTGGCGGGTGGCACTCATTACGGAAGAGTTGAAAAAAAAGCCGTCTATTCTGTTTATTCTCACCAATTCGCGAAGTCTGCCGGAGCGGGAAGCGGTTCACATTACCCGGGAAATTGGAAAAAATGTTAACCAGGCGGCCACCGACAGCGGGCGGGAGATCGTGGTGATCAGCCGAAGCGATTCCACCCTGCGCGGGCATTTTCCGGCCGAAGTGGATGCGATTGCGGAGACACTGGGCATGAAAGACGCCGTCATTGTTTTCATACCGGCTTTTCTGGAAGGCGGTAGGTTAACGATTGGCGATGTGCATTATTTACTTGAAAACCAGCAACTCATACCGGTTTCGGAAACACCGTTTGCCCGCGATGTGGTGTTTGGTTACCAAAATTCGAATCTGAAACAGTGGGTGGAAGAAAAAACCGGGGGCCGCATCCGGGCCTCGGACGTGAACGCGCTGTCGATTGAAGACATCCGGCTTGGCGGCCCCTCGGCGGTGAGTGCGAAACTGAAAGCCTGTCCGGCGGGGGCCGTTTGTGTGGTCAATGCCGCCAGTTACCGGGATCTCGAAGTGGTGGTTATGGGCCTGCTGCTGGCGGAGGAGTCCGGGCAGAAATTCCTCTATCGCAGCTCGGCCACGCTGGTTCCGATCCGGGCGGGGCTGGAATCAGGCCAACGTTTCACTCCCGACAAAGCGCAGGTGGCTTCGGCCCATGGATCACTCGTGGTGGTCGGCTCCCATGTGCCCAAAACGACGAGCCAGCTTACCTGGCTGTTGGAAAAAGTCCCCTGCCAGTCCATTGAGGTGAACGTCGCGGAGCTTCTCGCTGCCGCCGAAACCGAGACTCAGTCCCAAACCATCCGCCAGCAAACCGATCAATGGCTGGCGGCCGGAACGAATGTGGTGATTTACACCAGTCGGCGGCTCGAAGTGGGGGTTGATTCAGAAAGTAGCCTGGCGATCAATGCCGCCGTATCCGGTTTTCTGGTCAGCCTTGTGCAAGGGCTCACCGTACGGCCGAAGTTTCTGCTGGCTAAAGGCGGGATTACGGCCAGCGACCTGGCCTCAAAGGGGCTTTCGGCCGAAACGGCTCTCGTGCTGGGTGCCGTTATTCCCGGTGTTCCGGTCTGGCAGCTGGATGCAAAAAGTAAATTCCCGGGCCTGACTTACGTTGTTTTTCCGGGCAATGTGGGCGATCAGACGTCGCTGGAAACGGTGTGCCGGACGTTGGAGCCGTAACCCGGTTTACAGTCGCGTGGAAGACCGTGCGCCGGTACGAACAATGCTGGTTTTCAGCCCGTTGAAGCCCGCCATCATGAAGGCGATGCCGCTCATGGCCAATGCCACCAAAAGGCTGGTCAATTCGGGTTCGGCGTGGGGATGGCCCACCACCCGGGGGGCGTGCAAGACCAGTACCCACAGCAGAAACATCGTCCCCAGCAAAAGGCTCGACAGGTTCCGCTGCCAGTTTAAAGACAGACTGATTGCCGTTCCAATAAAAGCCACACCCACAAAATAGGCCCAGAATAAAGGAGCGGCTATCCACGACGGAATCAGCGTTGCGATGTAGCGGGCATAGATAAAATGAAGAATACCAAAAATCACGAGCGAAACGGCGAACAGAAACTGCCCGGCCGTTATCCGATCGAACCGGTAGTGCTGAGGGGTCGACAAAGACTCCGGCAACAACCCGGAGGCATAGAAAGCGCCCCCGCTAAAAGCCATCAGTTCAGCGATGATGGTCCAGACCTGGCCGTTGAACAGGTGGGGAATAAGGGCTGGAACATGGAGATAAAGCGTTAACAACAGAAAAAGCACGCCCAGCCCGAATGCGGTAATAGCGGCTTTTCGCAGCAAACCGATGCTCAGACCAGCCATCAGAAAAGCTATTCCCAAAGCCATAACTACCACGAACCGGCCGGGAAAATGGGCCGGAAACGGGAATAAAGCCGCCGGAAAATTGCCCCGCACCAGGTGTTCGATTCCCAGCGAAGCGATAGCGACGGCGAACAGGATTCGACCTGCTGTAACTTTCCAATTCATCGGTTTGGACGGAGTCATTGGTTCGATTAACTTTAGAAAACACGCTTTGCGGGCTCTACCCGCCGGAAGTTCATCTCACAGGTTTCGGTTTGAAAAAACCGGTCAATCGCCCAAACAAAAAAGCATGGGGCCTATTCTTCGTTAGTCAGGCAGTCGTAAATATGGATACCCCGGCGGAGCTTGCCAACGAAGCGGGACCGACGACTTGATGCCGTTGACAGACGATGAAACGGGACGTACCAACCGCTTCGTCAGGTGGGTACGAACGCTGGTCATACGCCATCCGGCGTTCGTCGGCTCACCCCGCGCAACGCCCCTGGACCGTCGAGTTAATTAGCTACTTTTTCGATACTTTTGGTGGACCAGTTCGTATGCGTATGCTCCGCGCTCAGCCATCGGTTTATCGGGAAATCAGGATCCACGTGGTGGCCTGGCTGTGCTACCTTGTTATTCAGGTGCTGGCGCTGGACAAATTTGAACACCGGCACGCGGAAAACCTGCTGTCGGCCCTCGCGCAGTTACCGGCGCAACTGCTGTTTACGTATACGATGCTGTATGGGCTCATTCCGGCCTATTTGTTGACCCAGCAATACATTCGGTTTAGCCTGCTGACGCTGGCCACCTTGTTGCTGGGCGGTTTTCTCTATTGGGAAGGCTCGTATTACTTATACCTGGTCCCTTTCGAGCCTGCCCGGCTGGCACTGGAAACCCCTTGGGACCCAGGCCGTATCCTGCTGTGTGCCTTCTACTTACTCTGCACCAGCGGCCTGCTGATCGGCTTCCACATGATCCGTTTTGGTTTCCGCCAGCAGCGGTTGAATCAGCAACTCGTCATTGCCAATCAAAGCATTGAATTGAAATCGCTGAAGGACCAGATCAACCCCCACTTTCTGTTCAACACGCTCAATAACCTCTACGGCCTTACCAGTCAGGATTCCCAAAAAGCGGGCGAAGTGGTGATGCGACTGGCCCAGTTGATGCAGTATATGCTTTACGAAGGCAATCGGACGCGGGTTCCGTTGTGCAAAGAGATGGAGTATCTGCAAAATTACCTGGCCCTGGAGCGCATTCGCTACGGCGATCGGCTGCACCTGTCCTGGCAAGTCAAGGGCGCCACCGAATCCGTTTATATTGCCCCGCTTATTCTGCTGCCGTTCGTCGAAAATGCGTTTAAACACGGGGTAAGCCGCCAGTTGGATGACGCCTGGATTCAGATTCAACTCACGGTAGGGCCGGACGACCTGATTTTCAAAGTCGAAAATAGTAAGCCTGACGGAAGCAACCAGACACCGGCAACCGGTATTGGTTTACCCAATATTGCCAAACGACTGCAATTGATCTACCCCGACCGCCATCAGCTTCGGCACCTCAATGGCACCGGAACGTATTTAGTGACCCTGAAACTGGAGTTGACGAGCGCTGATTTTAAACCGGCGAAAAACTATGAAGATCCGCTGTTTGCTGGTTGATGATGAACCGATTGCCCTGAATGTGCTGGCCTCGTATGTTCGGCAGGTCGAGACCCTGGAACTGGTTGGCCAGTGCCGTTCGGCGGTGGAAGCCTTTACGCTGCTGCAAAGCAAACCGGTCGATCTGCTGTTTCTGGATATTCAGATGCCCCAGCTCTCCGGTCTGGACTTGCTGCGCACGCTTCCCAATCCGCCGAAAACCATTATTACCTCGGCCTACCGCGAATACGCGCTGGACGGCTACGAACTGGATGTACTGGATTACCTGATCAAGCCCGTTCCGTTTGAGCGCTTCATGAAAGCCGTGGGGAAAGTATTTACCCACAAAATGCCGGTTCAGCTCCCGAATCCGGTGGTGACTGACGAGCCGTTTCTGTTTGTCAAAGAAGACCGTACGTTAATCCGGATTGGGCTTTGTGATATTGTCTGGCTGGAAAGTTTGCGGGATTACGTCAAGATTGCGACGCTGACCCGGCAGGTAGTTACCCGTCAAACGCTGGGGTATTACCAGGAGTTGCTGCCCGCCGAACAGTTCCTGCGAATTCACCGGTCATTCATGGTGGCGAAAGCTAAAATCGTTTCGATGACCGAAACCCGGATTCAGGTGGTCGGCCAGACGCTGCCCATCGGCCGGTATTACAAACCGCAGGTCTTCGATCAGTTGCAGGTTCGGGATCTGCTGCGACCTACCAGTGAACGTTGCTGAAGTTTACGGTTATGTTAACTCCGGTGACACCGACTTCTCCAAGGCTTTACGTTCCGGTAATCGTCGAGTAACAGTCTAGCGGGTTCTTTGTGATCGATTATTCAGCTCACATAGCATCTGATTCATGAAAATTTCTCCACTCCGCTTTTCCGGCAAAGCTACGGCCCTGGTTGCTCTGGCTCTCTACGGTTGTACGCTCCAGGACCACATTCAGCAGCCGTCGGAGGCCGATCTGAAAAGTCGTTCGGTTACGCCTGTTCTGGTCAAAAAGCTGTCAGGTTTCGAAAATCTGGACGTTTTTGCCCTGCTTAGCTCCGACGACAAACTGGACCAGTCGCCCAATTACATTTTCGGCGGGTCGGCCGATGGCGCCGGGTTGTTAAAAAATAACGACAACACCTACACCATGCTGGTCAACAATGAAGACAACTTTGCCGTATCCCGGCTGACCTTCGACCAAACGTTTAAGCCCGTCAAAGGGGAATACCTGCTCAATTCCGACGGTGCCCAGTGGCGGCTGTGTTCGGCCACGATGGCGACGCCCGCCGAACACGGTTTTGGTCCGTTGTTTCTAACCTGCGGAGAAAGTGGTGAAGAATCGCGCATTCACGCCCTGAATCCGTACGGCGACCCCTCTTCGGCCGGCGTCACGAAAGAAAAACCGGCCTTGGGTCGTCAGAGCGCCGAAAATGCCGTTCCGCTGCCCAAAACCGCCTTTCCGGGCAAAACCGTTATTGTCATCGGTGATGACGACAGCGCCATTTACGGCGGTCAGATTCTGGTCTACATCAGCAATACCGTGGGTGATCTCGACAACGGCAGCTATTACATCATGCGCCGGAAAGACCTGAATCAAAAGGAAATGGCCATAAAAACCGGCGAATTCCACGACGTGGAATTTGTCAAAATCGACAACCAGGCTACCTTGACGGGGTTGCAGATCAATCAGAAAGTGGACGACGTAAAAGCCATCAAATTTGGCCGCGTCGAGGATGTCGATTACCGCAAAGGCGGTGGCGCAAATGGTCGTGAGGTTTATTTTACCGTAACAGGACAAAATAATACCGGGGTCAACGCCGATTATTCCCGCTCCAAATACGGACGCATTTACCGCCTGACGCTGGATGCCGCCGATCCGACCAAAGGAAAGCTCGAACTCCTGATCGACGGCGACGACCGCAACGGGATTGCCAAACAGTTTCAGGACCCGGACAATATTCTGGTGACGGAAAACTACGCCTACATCCAGGAGGACCCCAATGGCTACGGCGACGAAACCCACGACGCCTACATCTACCAGTATAACCTGACTACCGGCGCTTTAAAACCGGTATTTGAACTGGACCATCGCCGAAATCAGGCCGATGCGGCCAAATATAACGTTGGCGGTACGTCAAAATTCGGAGACTGGGAAAGTAGCGGCATCATCGACATCTCCGACATCATCGGTATTCCCAACACCTTTGTTTTTGGCGTTCAGGCGCACACCTGGACCGACGATAAATACAAGGGCGTCGATGGCGGTTCGAAACGAACCAGCGAGAAGCAGGCCAGCCAGTTGGTGATCGTCAAAGGTCTTCCGCGTTAATCTTCCTCATTTCCTTTAACCACTTCCTGCCGGCGCAATCCGGCAGGATTTTTTCATCTACTCCACGATGAAACGGATTCTGTTTCTGGGTACGGCAGCCCTGTTGTTGCTGGCGACTTATTTTGGTTTTCGGCAGCTGAAACAACCGGTTCTGACGCCGGTTGAGCAGGTTCAGGCGCGGTTTCTGCGCGATGTTGCTTTGCTGGATTCCGCCACCCGCCTGCTGCAAACCGCCGTTGCGAATGGCAACGCCGAAACCCGCCAAACCGCTTTTCGCCGGGCGCGTCTGAGCTGGAAACGGGTGGAGTGGCTGACCGAATATTATTTCCCGGCAACGGCCAAAGCCATCAACGGCGCTGCCGTGCCGGAATATGAGGAATCGGATGCCAAAACGATTGAGCCCGAAGGTTTTCAGGTAATCGAACCGCTGCTTTTTCCCGCTCCTGATCCGGAACAACACGAACAACTCGTGGCGCAAACGGCTATTCTGGCCTCCAACGTCAAACGGCTGACCATCGTGGCCCGGAACAATCCGACCACCGACGCCCATCTCTTTGATGCGCTTCGGCTGGAAGTGTTTCGGATCATCAGTCTGGGAATCACCGGTTTTGATTCGCCCGTTGCGCAATATTCACTTCCCGAAACCGCAGCGGCTCTGGAAAGCCTCGAACAGTATCTGGCCTTTTACCGGCCGGAGCTACAGGCCCGGAATGGGCGGGTCGCGGATGCGCTGCAAACGATTTTTCAACGCGCTCAAAAGCAATTGAAGTCCGATTCGGGGCCGGAGGCATTCAATCGATTTGATCGGCTGGCCTTTATTACCGAAATCGCCAATCCGATCAGCGGGCTTCTTCTGGATGCCCAGAATGCACTGGAAATCAAGCCCTTTCGAGAATCGCGCGGACTGCGTTCCGACGCGCGGACGCTTTTTTCGGCCAACGTCTTTGACGCCAGTCATTATGCCCCCGGCACGGATTACCGGGCGACACCCCACCGGATTGCGCTGGGAAAAATGCTCTTTGCCGACCCGGTTTTGTCCGGAAACGGGAGCCGGGCCTGCATCAGTTGCCACCAGCCCGAGCGGGCTTTTACCGACGCCATGCCCCGCAACCGGACCCTCGACGGCGGCAAGTCGGTTTTACGCAACACGCCAACGCTCTGGAACGTCGGACTGCAACGCGCTTTGTTTGCCGATTCGCGGGTCACGTTTCTGGAAGATCAGGCAACCGACGTCGTTACCAGCCCGGATGAAATGCACGGATCTTTTGAAAAAGTTGCGGACAAGCTGAAGGCCAATCCGGCGTATGCGAAGCCGTTTGCCGCTGCCTACGCCGATGGTATCACGTCTTTCAACATCCGCAACGCCCTGGCCAGTTACGAGCGGTCGCTGGTGAGTCTCAACAGCCGGTTCGACCAGTACGTTCGGGGCGAAAAAGGTGCCCTGGATGCGCAGGAAATCCGGGGATTCAATCTGTTTGCCGGAAAAGCAAAATGCGCCACCTGCCACTTTCTACCGCTGACCAACGGGCTGGTCCCACCCCATTTTGAAAAAAGCGAAAGTGAGAACCTGGGCGTTCCGCAACGGGTAGTCTGGAAAAAAGCCACGCTGGATTCCGATCCGGGAAAAATCAATCATACCGGGGGCAAAATTCACCGGAGTTCATTTAAAACGCCCACCGTGCGCAATGTGGCCTTGACGGCACCCTACATGCACAACGGTGCGTTTCGAACCCTGGAAGAAGTCATTGATTTTTATGATCGGGGGGGTGGAAAAGGAATCGGCATTACGCAGGAAAACCAGACGCTGCCCGAAGACCCGCTTCGGTTAGATCAATCGGAAAAAGCCGCGCTGGTCGCCTTTCTGAAAGCCCTGAGCGATTCAAAACCGTTCGGGAATCCGTAATTACTCGTCGGATGCCCGGTTTCACCCGACCAGCCAATCATAGCCGGGCGATTGGGGATACTGGCCCACACGTTGGGCCCAGTCGGAAGTCCTCATTGCTTGGTGAGCACCATCAACCCGCCATTCGTTTGACTGGCACCATTGCCCCACGTACCTTCCAGCTTGTTGAAGTCCTCTTTAATATCGCAGCGAAACGAAAAAGTGGTGCCCGTACGGACGTAGGTTGCCGTAATGACGTTGCCTGATACATTGAAAGTTCCCATTCGGTCGCTTCCCTGCAAAGCCCCGCTGCTTGTGAGTATCATGGTATCCCAGGTAATGTTGGGAACCGTAGTAGCGTTGGTGCTGTATTTTCCAATCCAACTGCCAACCACGGAACCCGGTGCAGGATCGTCATTCTGTTTGCAGGAACTGGCTACGGCCATAGGGATCAGAAAAAGTAACAACAGAGACCAATGCCTGGTAAACGATGCGGTGTACATTTTGCGTAGATTTTAGTGTTGGTGCTATGAAACGGAGTTTAAATTTATCAATAAAACCCGGCCCAATCAATAACCCATTACACCACTTCCGGTTAACGCGACAGGATTGATTTAAATAAACTACTCTACGCCCAAATAACGGTTTTGACTACAACAAGAATCGATTCGGTTACGTAGGCTTCTTCGTTGCTGCGGATCTTTGTAAAAAAAGCAGAACGATGAAAATTATAATCACAGGTTCAGTAGGACACATCAGCAAGCCGCTGGCAAAGGCGTTGGTGCAAAACGGTCATACCGTTGCGGTAATCAGCAGCAACCCCGAAAAACAAAAAGACATTGAAGCCCTGGGGGCTACTGCGGCCATTGGCTCTCTGGAAGACGTTGATTTTCTGACGACTACGTTGGCCGGTGCCGATGCCGTGTATTGTATGGTTCCGCCCAAGTACACCGAACCCGATTTGAGAGCGTATTACCGGCGGATAGGCCGCAACTATGCGTCGGCCATCAGGCAGACGGGTACAAAGCGGGTGGTCAATCTGAGCAGCTACGGCGCAGACTTGGACAAAGGCACCGGGATTATTCTGGGGGCTCACGATGTGGAAGGCCTGTTGAATGAACTGCCGGAGGCAGCCATTACGCATTTGCGCCCCACGTATTTCTACTACAATCTGTACAATTTCGTCGACATGATAAAGACGCTGGGCTTCATTGGTGCCAACTACGGTGGGGATGACCGACTTGTCATGGTTGACCCCGCCGACATTGCCGCTGTGGTTGCCGAAGAGCTGACCAGACCGGCCAGCGGCCAGACGGTTCGCTACATAGCGAGCGACGAGCGCACGGCCAGCGAAACCGCCCGGTGCCTGGGCGAGGCCATTGGCAAGCCGGATTTAAAATGGGTCCTTTTTACCGATGAACAGGTCCGAAGCCGGATGGAAGCGAATGGCATGTCGGCACAGTTTGCCGCCGACTTTGCGGATCTGGGGGCCAGCATTCACAGTGGCGCAATGCGGCAGGATTATGACCGGCATCAGCCCACGGATATAGGGAAGGTGAAACTGGAAGATTTTGCAAAAGAATTTGCCGCGACTTATTCTAAAGCCTAACCGTTCCTGTGCCGGAAGAGGCCGCAGAACGGCCTCTTCCGGTTTTTACTTTTGTGTCGAGCAGCCGTCTAAAGCTCCTTTTTCAAACATAAAAAATCGACAGCCCATTTAACGGTAAATGAAATGGCCTGTTTGAGCATTCCCAGTCCTTCAGCACGTTAGTCAAAACCAGTCGGGCAAAGTACCGCACCCCAAAAGGCCAACCCGTTTTCCATCGACCGACAGAGCCGGGTCAGGCATCGGAAAGAGGACGTTTAGCCGACTGCGTGTGCGTTCCGGAACGGTCGTACGACCAAGAAATTTTCGATGGTTAACCCGTGTATCCATCCGATTCGAGCTAAAAAGGTAGTATTATTGTAGGAATACCAAAATTTTTGGTTTGTCGGGCGCCTGTTTCAGCGGGAAGTCGATACGTTTCCGATTTTATCTCAATATGGCGCATTTACCAAACCTGATCATCGATCTGGCTATCATTTTGGGGACGGCAGCCATAACGACGCTTCTTTTTAAATGGCTTAAACAACCCCTCGTTCTGGGGTATATTCTGGCTGGAGTGCTCGTTGGGCCGAAGTTTTCGCTGTTCCCGACCATTTCCGACCCGGCCACCATTCGCATCTGGGCCGACATCGGCGTCATTGTGCTGCTGTTCAGCCTCGGACTGGAATTTAATATCAAAAAACTCGTCAAAGTTGGCGGCACGGCGTCCATGACGGGAGTGATCGAAATCTCGGCGATGATTCTCCTCGGCTACCTCACCGGCGTCTGCCTGGGCTGGTCGACGATGGACAGCATTTTTCTGGGCGGTATCGTCTGCATTTCCTCCACCACCATCATCATTCGGGCCTTCGACGAACTGGGCATCAAAACCCAGCAGTTTGCCGGTATTGTGTTCGGCATTCTCGTCATCGAAGACATCGTGGCGGTTTTGCTGCTCGTGCTGCTCTCTACCCTGGCCGTCAGCAAGCAGTTTTTCAGTGCCGAAATGCTGGTGGCTATCATGAAACTAGGGTTCTTTCTGGTCATCTGGTTTTTAGGCGGTATTTTTCTGGTTCCCTCTTTTCTGCGCAGCAGCCGCAAATTCATCACCGACGAAACCCTGCTGATCATCTCCCTGGCCCTGTGTCTGCTCATGGTCGTTGTCGCCACCAGCGTCGGTTTTTCTCCGGCTTTGGGGGCTTTCATCATGGGCTCCATTCTGGCCGGAACCATTTATGCCGAACGGATCGAAACCCTGCTGACGTCCATCAAAGACCTGTTTGGGGCGGTATTTTTTGTCTCGGTCGGCATGCTGATCGACCCGGCCCTGCTGATCGAATATGCCGGTCCGATTGCCCTGATCACGGCGGTCGTCATTCTGGGAAAAGCCTTCATGGTCACCTTCGGGGCGCTGGTGGTCGGGCAGCCGCTGAAGCAGTCGATTCAAACCGGCCTGAGTCTGGCTCAGATCGGTGAGTTTTCGTTCATTATCGCCACGCTGGGCCTGAATCTGAAAGTCACCAGCGGTTTTCTGTATCCCATTGCCGTTGCCGTTTCGGCCCTGACCGCTTTCACAACGCCCTACATGATCAAGGCTTCCGGCCCGCTCTGTACGTGGGTGGAGAGCAAACTGAGTCCGCGAACCCGGTTATTTCTGACCAGCTACAGTTCCGGAGCGCAAACCATCGGCAGCGTCAGCGACTGGTACCGATTGCTGCGCGAACATCTCCAGGTCATGATCGTCAATACCGCCGTTATTCTGGGCATCATTCTGCTCGCATCCCGCTGGCTGATGCCCCTTCTTCTGGAAGAACTCGCCGAAAACTGGGCTACGGTTCTGACCGGTTTTCTGTCGTTCATCCTGATCACGCCTTTCCTCTGGGCGCTGGTTCTGAAACGCATCAACCAGCCGGTTTACACCCGGCTCTGGACCGAACGGCGGGCGTATCGCGGCCCGCTGGTAACGCTGGCGATTGCCCGGGGCGTCATCGGTCTGGGGCTGGTTCTGTTGCTGCTGGATCAGTTTTTTTCCATCAAACTCGTGCTCATTGCGCTGGTGATTGTGGTCGGTATCTGGCTGATCGTGGGCAAGCGGCTCCCGCTGATTTATGAGCTGATCGAAAAGCGGTTTTTGATTAACCTCAACGCCCGCCAGATTTACCAGGAAAACCGCATGGGGCGCAATCTGCTGCCGTGGGACGCCCACCTTTCCTATTTTGAAGTCAGCGCCGAATCGCCCGGCGTCGGCTACACCCTCTCCGAACTGGCCCTGCGCGAAAAATACGGCGTGAACGTCATCTCGATTGCCCGGGGCAGCATGACCATGCTGGTGCCGGGCCGGGATGAACGTTTATTTCCCGGAGATAAAATTGCGGTAATTGGAACCGATAAGCAGTTAGAACACTTTATAAGTTTGATAGAGCCCGCAAAAAAAGAAAAGGCTCAGGCAACACCGGCGCAGGAAATATCGCTTCAGAAAATTGCCGTCGATGAATCCTTTCCGTACATCGACCAAAGCATTCGGAATTCCGGCATTCGGGAGAAAACCCAGGGCCTGATTGTGGGCATCGAACGCAACGGAAGCCGGATTCTGAACCCCGACTCGACCACGCGCTTCCTGCCCGGCGATGTCATCTGGCTGGCCGGAAACACGAAACTGATCAAGGAGTTTCAACGGGAAAACCGGTTGCGGAGTGTGAAATAATTTGCGTGAATCGTTTGATTCAACCCCGACGGGGCGTCCTGTTAATAGCTATGTTGCAACTAAGAGATCATCTTAGCCCCGGCAGGGCGTACCAGACGATCCAACCAGGTCACCCCGCCGGGGTTTATAGCCTTTAGCGATCCGGCCTATTAACAGAAAACCCTCCGGGGTAATGCATTGAAGTACAATAACTACCGTTACCAATCAGAACGGCGCATACCAAACTCCATTCAATCCTATGAAATTACTTTACAGCTATTTGCGCAGTTTCTGGCCCCTGCTGATTCTGGCCTTGCTGCTGGCCGCCATCAACCAGATCTTCTCCCTGCTCGATCCGTACATTTTCCGGAAAATCATCGATCAGTACGTTGTCAAACCGGGCTCCGGTATCCAGCGGCTGGACTTTGTGAGCTTCCTGAGCGACGGGGCCGGTTTGTTGATTTTGCAGGCGCTGGGCGTCGCCATGGTGAGCCGGATTGCCAAAAATTTTCAGGATTATTACGTCAATGTCATCACCCAGCGACTGGGCGCCCGGCTGTATTCCGACGGGTTGCGCCACTCGCTCGACCTCCCCTATCAAGTCTTTGAAGACCAGCGTTCGGGCGAGACGCTGGGCAAACTCCAGAAGGTGCGGACGGATGTCGAAAAACTCATTCAGTCGTTTGTCAATGTGCTGTTTACGTCCGTGGTCGGCATTGTGTTCGTGATGTGGTACGCCAGCACGGTGTACTGGCCCATTGCCCCCGCCTACTTTCTGACCATTCCGCTGCTCGGTTTCGTCAGTTCGCTGCTGAGTAAAAAAATCAAAGTCGTTCAGAAAAACATCGTGGCCGAAACCACCTCGCTGGCCGGTTCGACAACCGAAAGTCTGCGCAACATCGAACTGGTGAAAAGCCTCGGGCTGGCCCAGCAGGAAACCGAACGACTGAACGCGACGACCGAAAAAATTCTGCGGCTCGAACTCAAAAAGGTCCGTTACGT
Source organism: Larkinella knui (assembly GCF_003858645.1). GTDB lineage: Bacteria > Bacteroidota > Bacteroidia > Cytophagales > Spirosomataceae > Larkinella > Larkinella knui. The sequence continues at coordinate 1,058,963 of NZ_RQJP01000002.1, forward strand.
CCGCTCGCTGTCGTTCGTACAGGGCACGTTTGTGAACTTGCTGCGGAACGCCATCATGCTGCTCATGCTGTTTCTGGTGGTGCAGCAACGGATTACGGTGGGCGAATTCTTCTCGCTCTTTATTTATTCCTTCGCCATCTTCGGCCCGTTGCAGGAGTTGGGCAACATCATCAATATTTACCGCGAAACGGAAGCTTCATTAGCCAATTTCCAGCAGATTCTCGACACGCCCCGCGACGTCAAACCGGCGCATCCGATCCCGATCAAAAAGATTCAAACGCTGGCCTTCGAAGACGTTCGGTTCAAGCACTTATCAGCCGACAACCCGGCCCTCGACGGTATTTCGTTCGATGTCAAGCTGGGTGAAACCATCGCGTTTGTCGGACCGTCGGGTTCGGGAAAAACCACCCTCGTGAAGTTGCTCGTCGGTTTGTATCCCCCGCTGGCGGGTCGAATTCTGTACAACGACATCCCGAGTTCAGAAGTTGATCTGGACGAATTGCGTGAACAAATCGGCTTTGTAACGCAGGATACGCAGCTTTTTGCCGGAACGATTCGCGAAAACCTGCGCTTTGTGGCACCCGACGCCACCGACGCCGAATGCCTGACGGCGCTCCACCAGGCCGCGGCCGACACGCTGCTGAATCGCGCTCCGCAGGGACTCGATACCGTGATTGGCGAAGGGGGCGTGAAAGTTTCGGGGGGTGAAAAACAGCGGCTGAGCATTGCCCGGGCGTTGCTGCGCCGTCCGACCTTGCTGGTGTTCGACGAGGCCACCTCGGCGCTCGACTCGCTGACGGAAGAAGAAATCGGCAAAACCGTCCGCCAGCTTTCGGGGTCGCGGCAGCATATCACGATTCTGATTGCCCACCGCCTGAGCACGATTCTACACGCCGACCGGATTTTTGTGCTGGAAAAAGGTCACGTCGCCGAACAGGGCCGCCATTCCGATTTGCTGTTGCAGAAAGGGTTGTACTACGCCATGTGGCGGCAACAAATTGGCGAGCGAAAGGAAATGGCCACGGTTTAAACACGCGTGGATTTTGAGGAACGAACCGAAGCAAAACTTCGGTTTTTTTCGTTTAGCGGGCCTTGTCTTCCTGAAGAAATGCCGAGATTTCCCGGGCGGTTTGGCGGGCGGACCGGTTGACGCCGATCAGGGTGGCCGAAGCAAAACCGGTCCAACTGCCGTAGCCCACCAGCCATAAACCCGGTTCGCGGACCGAACGGGTTCCCAGCACGTCGACCTTGCCATCGGCGGTAAGAACGCCGAGTGGTTTCAAAAAGCCGAGGGCGGGACGAAAACCGGTACACCAGATCACGGCGTCAATGGCTTCGGATCTTCCATCGGGCCAGATGACACCGGTTTTGGTGAGTGCCGTAAAAGGTCTGACAGCATGCAAAACGCCCCGGTTGCGGGCTTCCTTCACGGATTCGACCATGACAATGTCGGCCAGACCGCCCCCGGTTTGGGTATCCCCCGCCTGAAACCGCTGCGTGGCCGCCTGAAACAAATACCGCCCATCGACCTCATCCGGCAAAAAAGTCGGTTCCGTCAAGGTAACCCAGGTCGTATCCGCCACTTTCGACACTTCCGCCAGAATCTGGGCCGCCGAATTGCCTCCGCCGACCACCAGAACGCGTTTTCCCGAAAACTTGTCGGGTGAGGAATAGTGAGCAGAATGGAGTTGTTGACCTTGAAAAATCTCCTTTCCGGCGTAATCAGGAATAGAGGGATGGCTCCAGCTGCCGGTAGCGCACACCAGCGCCCGGGTCCGGTAAATACCCCGGCTGGTGGTCAGCCGAAACACAGAACCGTCGCGTTCGACGGATTGCACCTGCACCGGCCGCTGAACCGGGAAATCGTAGCGTTTTTCGTACTGCGTGAGGTAATCGATGACGTCCAGCCGGGTGGGGTAAATCTCCTTCGTGCGGGGCATCAGCCAGCCGGGCAAGGAACTGGCATCCGCCGGCGAAAAAAGCCGCAACGACTGCCAGGCGTGCAACCAGGCCCCGCCGGATGATTCCTGTTCATCGAGCAGCGTAAAATCCGGGAAACTGTGCCGCAGGTGGTACGCCGTGGCCAGGCCCGACTGCCCGCCCCCGATAATAATGATATCCCGTACCGGCGACTCGTTCATGGTAAAATCAGTAGTAAATCCGGCCTGCGGGCTACTCATGCTGCGTTTTGGTTTACCGTTCGCTTCATAACAACCGCCGAAGCCGGGCACAGATCGCTGAATTGTTGCGTTTGCCGGATTGCCTCCGGCACTTCCAGCCGGTCGACGGGCCGAAAACCGTGCCGCACAAAATAGCGGTCGGCCGTTGTGGTGATGAGATAAATTTCCTCCAGGCCAGCCGCCCGGGCGGTTTCGAGCACCCTTCCAACCAGCTGAGTCCCAACGTGTCGGCCCTGATATTCCGGACTAACCGCTACCGAGCGGAGCAGGGCCACGGAGCCGTAAGGTTCCAGACCGGCCACACCGACGCAAGTGTCCTGCTCTTTGGCCATCACAAAACCGGTCAGATCGGTTGGTAAATCATCGGTTAGCAACTGACTTTTTTGCAGCAAAGCGAAGACCGTCTCTTTATCTTCCGGGCGGGCGTTTTCGAAGTATAAGGCCATGATTTTCAGGATTAAACGGGCTAGCTAGCCGGTAGATGCAGGTCGATAAATTGCCGGCTGAAGGTTTTGATCTGGTCGCGGACCTGCCGGAACGAGGTTAGCGCATCCATTCCCGGCTCATGTCCGGGATCGGTAAAGCTCTGGTGAAACCGCCGGGCGCCCGACGGAAAAACCGGGCATTGCTCGCGGGCATTGTCGCAGACGGTAATCACATACTCGAACGAAATACCAGTGTATTCGTCAACATGGTTGGAAGTCTGGTGCGAAATATCAATCCCATCTTCGGCCATCACCTGAACGGCCAGCGGGTTGACGCCTTTCGGATCGACGCCCGCGCTATAAACCTGCGCTCTGTTTCCGGCAAATTGCTGTAAATAGCCCTGTGCCAACTGCGAGCGGGCCGAATTGCCCGTACAAAGTACCAGGATTCGTTTCATGCGATTTTGCAGTTTACGTTAACAACAGCCGGTTCCGGGTGCACAACAGATCGCATCGTCCGCAACAAGTGTCCCTTCGTTTTCAACGGGTTTAGCCGCCGGAATTCCACAACTTTGTCCGCGGGTGAGGGCTTTGCACTGCGTAAAATCCGGCGTCAGCCTGACAGTAAAGGCATCGCCATCGGTTACCATGTCGCCGGGATAGAGCTGACGGGTATCAAATTTAGAATTCCCGAACTCAATTTTCACCGTCGCCAATGGATTCAGAAGCAACGATTTTTCGACCCGGTCGATAATCGAAAGGGCTTTACCCACTTTCATCGACCGGTCGGTTTCCGGTGCCGAAGGTTCCCAGAGCTGCACGATAATTTCGGTCCAGGCATTCATCTTGCCACCACAATCCACCGACGTAATCGGCGCCTGTTTGATCTCGGTAATGTGGAAGGAATCCTCGACAAATTGCCCGTCGGCGTATTCAAATTGCAGGTACTTGTCCGGGTTTTGAACCAGCGCCTGTTTGAAGGTATGCCAGTTGATCGATTCTGTGTTGTTCATGCGTTTTATCTATTGTAATATTACGATTAATTCGCGCAAAAAAATACCGCTCCGGTTCAACAGCAGGTCGCGGGTACGAAAGAATCCAGCAGAGAACCAAAGCTTTGCCGGGCTTCTTCCCAAACGCTTTCGTTGATGCAGTAGCACACGCGGGGCGGATCGATCTCCCCTTTGATGAGGCCAATGCGTTTCAGTTCTTTCAGATGCTGGGAAACCGTCGGTTGCGCCAGCGGCAATTCGTCCACCAGGTCCCCGCACACACAAGCCTTTTTGGCAATTAGTAACTGCAGAATGGCAACCCGCGCCGGGTGAGCAAAGGCTTTGGCCAGATCGGCCAGGCGGTTTTGCTGGTCAGAAAATACCTCGGTCTTTGTCAATCCCATGTTGCAAAGATATTGATTAATCTCTCAATCGCAATATTACGATGAATAACAAGCAAATTTAAGAACTTGCATTGCCGCAGAGCCGTTTAAAAGATCCAAAATAGAAGAAATAGGGGTAAAAGGATTTATCCCGCCGGCTCAGAAACGACCTTTTGATGCGAGCTGCTGTAGGAGTCAAGCAGCTTTTTCAATCGTTGATAATCATCGGTATGTTGATTATTATCGGAAAAAAAAGAAGTTGCATTTTGGAGAACAGTGATCATATCCGTTTCAAATACCGAGTGTTTATCGCGCCGACTGCTTGAATTTTTATACTCTTTAAACCCAAATCGTTCGATCAATCGCTGTCCTTGTGGAGAAGCTGAAATGCAGTATACTTTTTTAATGGATTTTACATCGCAGTCGAAATTCATAAAAATTTCGGAGATGTTCCGGATCAATTCCAGCAAAGCTACCTTGCCCGCCAGATTGACAACACTTTCTACGTACAGATAATCGATATTTTCTTTCTCATCAATTCCCCAGATTGAATCATCAAGGATCTGCCTTTCGATCATATCACCATCCAGAAACTGCCGTAGCGTCCCTTCTTTCAGGGGCAGAATATCGATGTTTCCCACCACGTCACCGTCTTCATTGACAATGACATAAAATGAGCATGGATTTTTTTCATACCACGCCAGCATGGTCTTATACGGTATGACATCGATGCCAGTATAAACGGTTGATGCGATGCTGAATATTTTCCGAATATCGTCGTAGGTCGCCGGTTTAATTTTATAAATACTGTCACTCAGGCCATGCGTAGAACACGGTGTTTCGGATTTAGAATCCGCCGTAGACTTTCCTTCCAGATCGGCACGGTATTCGGCCCGGATTTTACCAAACGCATATAAATAACAGGCATTCAGGTAATAAATCCTGAAAGTTTCTTTCTCCAGTTTGGTTTTAAACAAATTAAGCAGAAAAGACACTCCGGGACTTGCTACAATGGAGTCCGGTATTTTCGGCAATTTCTTTAGTTCATCCGCCATGGATTCTTTTAATCCATCATAGCTATCGCGGTACCACGTCACGGCCAGAGGGCGGTATTTCTGCTTATTGAGCTTGCTGACGGCTTCAAATTTCAGTTGTACTGCCTTTCTCAACAGAAGTATTTCTTCCTGATTTATCTCAATATCCGTGCTTTTCATGGGACAGAAAATAGAGGTTACTAATTCTTATATAAAGTTACAACAAAGTAGTATTAACGGGGAACAAATACGAACCGAAGCCCACATATTTGAAACATAATCTAACCAAAAGCCGAAAAAACAGAACAAAACACAACCAAACAGCAGGATCGCAGAATACGACGAAGTCGGGTTAAAAAAGACAAATGGTCTCCCTCCCGACTTCCGATGGCGAGTGACTCGCTTTGCAGGTAGTAGTTTACGCTTTCACTTTCTAACCTCTCATCAAATCATGTCAAATCTCGGTCACTCAGCTCACACAGCCCACAGCGCGGCAAAAATTGTTGAAGAATTGCCCCGTCTGCCGGACAAAAAGAACCCTATTGTTGCCGGTATCCTCGGCTTTTTTTTCGGAGCTCTGGGCATTGGGCTCTATTTTCAAAGCTGGAAAGATTTCTTTATCTGCATCGGTTTATTCATTGGCTTGCTGATTTTAATACCCGGTCTGGGCGCATTACCAGGCTGGCTCTTTGCGCCGGTATACGGTATTTACCGGGCGTATACATCCAATGAAAAGCACGCCTGAGTAACGACTGCAGCGGGTTCATAGCCCCACGCTTTATGAGCCCGCTGCCTTTTTTTTGCAACCAATATACTTCGTAATCACCCAAATTCCAATCACATCATGAACGCATTTCCGAATTTAGTAAACGAAGCAAAAAACTGGTTTGGCAGAGAAAAACCAGTTTCCGTACCCACCGAAACCGCACCGGCTCCGGCGGCAAAAACACTCAGTGAACTGGAAATCTTTTTGAAGAGAGATTACTTCACGGTGGGTCTTACGGATGGCTATGACCACCACGCTACTTCGGTTCTTGATAACCGAAAAAAAGTAATGCGGGCCGAATTCCGCCGGACGTTACACCTGGAAATTAAAAAACGGGAAAGCCAGATATCGTTTATCGAGAATCTGATTACCGAGTCGAAGAATCTGGACGATCGGCGGCAGCATATCCTCGAAAATGATGTCTCGCTTCTCGCCACTGAAATCAGCGAACTCGAACTGGAAAAAGAACATTCAGCGTTGGATGAAGGCTGGATTATGGGCCCTATTCACAATTATCACGACGGTTTTATTCGCGGTTTGCAGAAATACCAGGACCAGAAACGCCTGGCTTATTCTACCGGTTTATTCCACAACGATTAAACGCCCGAAACCATGAGTATGCTCCGGATGTATTGCCTGATAACAGGCGACGATTACGAGATTCTAAAAAACGATACGCCCGCCAGCCGCAAAAAAGTGGCGGTTCAGGCCAATTGCCTGATGATTCCGGTTATGATGTGGTTTGCCACGAGTTACCTGGTCGTAACGGAGGTCATGCACCTTTCGGCCACCCGCGGATTGCAAACGGCTTTTTTTACGGCCCTATTGATTTTCCTGCTGGAACGCTCGATTATCATGGCCAACGGAAACGGGTTGTTGGTGGCCTTCAGGCTGATTCTGGGAGCGATTGTGGCCCTGCTGGGTTCGATTGGGCTGGACGAAGTGGTGTTCAAAAAAGACATCGACCACCAGCTGCATATCAATAAGATGACCTATGTGAAGGCTGAACTGGACACGCTTCAGAGGCAGCGTCAACAGGAAGTAGAAGCCCGCACGCAGGTCGTCGAGCAGCGGTATCAGATCTGGCAGGAGGCTCTCAATAAGGCGCATCAGGAAGCCAGTGGCGAAGGTTTGACCGGGAAACGCGGTTATGGCCCGGTCACCAACCTGATTGTAAACCGGGCCAGCCAGGCCAAAGCGGAGTATGATCGGGCCAAAAACGAACTGGCCGAGTACCAAACCGGGTTGAAGAAAGACCTGGAAAACAAGCAAAAAGAAGCGCTCCTTTATTATAGCGACCATTCCCTGCTGCTCCGCATCAATGCCCTTTTCGACCTGGTGAAAACCAACCGCAGTATGGCTCTTGTGTACTGGCTATTCACCGGTTTGCTATTCATTTTGGAATTTCTGGTCATTCTTGTCAAGATGACGCACCGGAAAACCAACTATGATCGAAAAGTCTTCACGATTGAAAAAATTAGCGAGAAACAAGCCCTGAATCTGGTCTGAAATACGCTATTTTTCCGTATTGCTTCACGAAGTATTCCGAAACAGCAGCATGGCAGCCGTAACTCATTTTCTGATCACCAACCGACAAATTGACAGCGAGCAGGGAGTCGAAGTCATCAATCCAACGGGGTCTGAGTCCGTTAGCCACGAGGAACCGGTTTCTTTCCGCTTTGCCCGCTACACGTTTGATCCGGAAAATAGCCATGACAAAGGCGTAGTGATCCTTAGCCCGGATCCTACGCCTTTCCAGAAAGCTTCGCCGGATGCGGACGGCCTTGGTCCCGAAGGCGGCAGGTCGGAAGTAGCCAACAGTCTGGCCAACTCCGGGCCGGTTTTTACGGAAGTATACCAAACCCTGAAAGCCGGTAGCGGCAATGTTCTTTTTTTCATTCATGGGTTCCGGAGTGATCTGGACATTACGCTGAAAACGATCCGTAAGCTGCACCGGGAATATGTTCATGACGAATCGGGCATCGAAACCATCGTCGCCTTTACGTGGCCCTCGCAGAAAGACATCTTTCAGTACTTCGACGATCAGCAGGATGCGCGTTTGTCGGGCTATGCGTTTGCCCGCGTTTTCACGCAGCTCCACGCGTCACTGAGCGGTCTGTTTCAGACCCGGCAGATCCACCTTTTGTGCCATTCGATGGGAAATCAGGTGCTTTTTTACATGCTGGAGCGGCTTTTTGAACACACGGTGCCGCCCTTGGATATGTTCAAGGAAGCGGTTCTGGTTGCGGCCGATATTCCCGAGGATGCGTTTGATCCGGGTCAGCCCCTCCACCACCTCGTCCATCTGTGTGAACAGGTTCACGTGTACTACCACCAGGGCGATCTGGCCCTGGGTGCTTCGTCACTTATCCGGCTGCGAAAAAACCGCCTGGGCCGGGTGGGGTTCGGAAACAGCCGGCCCGTCCCCGAGGATGTGTTCGCGATCGATGTTACGTTAACGCCTTCGGACGATACCGATCCCTTTCTGAGGGATCTGATTCAGTTTGACCGGGACGAACTGGTTAAACACTGGTATTACCTCTCCAACTCCTCGGTTATCAAGGACATATGCGCTATTTTCAAAACCGGTATTTCGGTCATTCGCACCGGGGTTTCTGCCTGACGTTTTCCGGTTTAGCCTCGGGTATCTCCCAACCGATCGTTGCCTGCTCGTGAGCAGATGGCCTGGCAGGAGCTAAATCCGCTGCGGCACCCGCAAGAAATGGATTTCTGGATAACTCTGGGCCGGTAAAACTAGTTAGTAGGTAAACACTGGCTCATTATGCATCAGGAACTAGCTCAGCCCGAAACCTGCCCGTTTACCTGGCTGGATATTACCAATCCCACGCCCGACGAATTAAACGACGTGGCCAAGCAATATGGTCTGTATGAGACGGTTGTCAAAGATTGCCTCGAGCCGGATCACCTGCCCAAATTCGAGGTGATCGGTACTGTCAGCTTTCTGATCACCCGAATTTATGACCCCAAGGAAAACAAGGAAGCCGACACGATTCAGGATCTGAGCAGCAAAATAGCCATTTTTTACAGCACCGATTTTCTGATCACCGTGCACCGCAAATCCCAGCCCGTGCTGGAGGATATTCGCCATCGCTTTATCGATACGGGCCATTGTAAATCGACCGCCGATCTGGCCATTCGCATTGTTCGCTGGGTTCTGAACAGCTACGTCGACCCCGGCCTGAAACTGGCCAATGATCTGGATGAACACGAATCGACTATTTTCCTGCGTAAAAAATCCCCGCACGTGCTCCAGAGCTTATACTATCTCAAGCGCAAAGCGTCGTCGGCCAAGCGCATTCTGACGCTATCGGAGGATATTCTGGCCTGCCTGCGCCGGATTGAAGGCAACTCCCCTTTGTTGCAGGATACGCAGGATTTGCACGTCAAAGCCACCACCATCTACGACCAGGTGCAGGATTCGGTCACTCACCTGCTCAATATCTACCTGTCCCTGTCGTCGCAGCGAACCAACGAAGTGATGCGGGTACTGACCATTTTTTCGGCCTTCTTCCTGCCCCTGACGTTCATTGCCGGAATTTACGGCATGAACTTTAAGTATATGCCCGAGCTGGACTGGAAAGCGGGCTATCCGGCCGTACTGATTTTCATGGTTGCAGTAGCCGCCGGAATTTACCTGTGGTTTAAACGAAAAGGCTGGATTTAATACCTGGCAATCGGTTCTAGTTGATTTCATACTCCGTACGCGTCACCTCTCATCGGTTTCTGTATCGTATGAAAAAATCCGGTATCCTTGTTTGTTTTCTTCTCCTCATCCGTCCGGCAATCGCTCAACATCCTACCCTGACGAACGGCACCGATTACCTCCGGTTAATTCCTGGTTCGGCGCAGTCTGCTTTTAAAAGACTGGAGCTTGCATCCGATATCGACACCACCTGGAACCGCTGGAAAGAACGCACAACATCGTGGTGATTAAAATCAACGGAAAATGGATGAAACTGGCGGTGGAAACGTTGCCGAAAAATGTGAGTTACCCGTTTTAAACGGTGATGGGAACACGGATTGAACGGATAAAGCAGATTTGCACAGATAAAAAATAATTTGTTTTGATCCGTTCAATCCGCGTTCCCATCAAGTGTAAGACTCAGGACCAGGCTGACCGGTTTTGGTCGATGAAACCGCGGAGGGTATTGGGTTGCCGCCCGGTCAGGTTCGTGAAGTCCGGGCTGATTTTCGGGGCTTTTTGAAACCGGGGTAGAAAATGCAGCATGATCAGCACCAGGATCATCCCCGACGCCATTCCCTGCTTTCGTTTCGTAAAATAAAACCGAATCGGGTTGGGACTCTCGAAACGGACTTCGTACCCGATGCGTTCGCTGAGCAGCCACCTGTCCAAACGTCCGTAATTCCGTGCCGGTAATGGTATAAGCCCGGTTCTGGTGCTCACGCCAGCGGGCGAGCACCACGGCAGTTGCCCTGCCAATATCCGCTACGTCCACCCACAGGAAAGGGGCCTTCCCGGCGGGCAAAAAAAGACGATGGTCCCGCACAATGTCGCTGCGAAGAGTCGTTGTCAGGTTTTGCATGAAATACGACGGACGGATGAAGGTGTACGCAATACCGCTTTGCCGAATCAGCTTTTCAATTTTGGCATGAGGAATGAATGACACCTCCTCGGCTCCCTGTACTGACAAAAAAACGATTTGTTGGATGGATGCCCCCTGGCAGGCGGCTATAAACGGAGCGAAATACGTGTTCACATCGGCCAGCTGCGGGGGCCTCAGCAGGAACACGACATCGATCGACTTCAAGGCATTTTCGAACGAATCGGGTTGCTCAAAATCCAGCCATCGCTCCGTTTCACTGGCCTTATTTTCCGCGTGCGTGGTCGTAACGATGCGGTGGTTTTTATCAGCACCCAGGTGTTCCAGAACTGCCGCCCCCACATTTCCCGAAGCGCCCGTGATGAGAAAAGACGTAGCCATGTTTTTGGCGAATGATTCGCCGTAAAGCTACGGGAATGACCGCTTGTTTGGAAGTGGATGCCGTTTAATTCCCCAACGCCCCTGACGAGCCGTTTAATTAAAAAATCGTCAGGGACCCGGGTTTAGCAAGTCCCTGACGATGAAGCCGGTATTGAACTAATTGACGCTTTGCATTCCGGGCTCAATACCCTGGATTCTGCGTCAGCTTGGGGTTCAGATCCCGTTCGCGTTGCGGAATGGGAAACAGCGTATGGGTTTCGGTGATGTTGGTTTTCCCTTTGGCTTTCAACACACTCACCAGGCGGCCCGTCCGCACCAGATCGAACCAGCGGTGGCCTTCGGCATTGAATTCCCAGCGCCGTTCTTCCCAGATGGCCTGCCGGAAGGCGTCTTTGGTCAAGGCCGCCGTAAAATCGGCCGACGAGGCTGCCGTCAGCGGAAAGCCAAAGGCCCGCCGACGAATCGGGTTGATCGCTTCCAACGCTGCGGTTGTTGGACCACTAATTTCGTTTTCGGCTTCGGCAAACATCATCAGCACGTCGGCATACCGGATGATCGGGAAGTTGTTGTTGGCATCGCCAAACGCCTTGGCCGCCGGATCAACGTATTTATTAAAGTGCTGGAACGTATTGACGGTTTTTCCGGCCCCGTCGACGTACGAATTAATGAACAGTTCCCGGCGTTTATCCCCGGTTTTGAAGCTGTTGTACAAATCCATGGTCGGGAAAAACGACCCGAAACCGCGGCCCGTAATCGGTGAGTTTTCCGGGGCAAAATACGTCACCATGCCGCTGCCCTGTCCGCTGCCTCCACCCACAAACTGAATCTCGAAAACCGATTCCTTCCCGTTTTTATTCGAAATCGCAAACACGTCGATGTATTTGTCGAACAGCCCATACCCATATTTTCCGGCATTGTCGATCACGTCTTTGGCTTTCGCCCGGGCGTTCGGAAAGTCCTTGCGGGTCAGGTAAACCCTTGCCAGCATCGACTTGGCGGCTCCCGCCGTTACGCGACCGAGGTCGGCACCGGTGAATTTGTCGGGCAGAGCCGTTTCCGCTTCCGTCAGGTCCTTGATAATCTGGGCGTAAACTTCATCGGCACTCGATCGGGCCACATCTTTGCCAGCGCTCAGCGACTGGGTTTCGGTCAGCATCAGCGGCACCCCGCCAAACCAGCGTACGAGGTAGAAATAATAATAGGCCCTCAGAAATTTAGCTTCACCGATCAGCCGTTTTTTCAGGGTTTCGTCCATGCTGATACCGGGAATGCGGTCGATGGCGGTATTGGCCCGGTTAACGCCCTGGTAGATGATCTGCCAGGTCTGCGCCACCACGCTGTTGGTCGGAATGGTCTGAAAACTCCAGATCTGCACCCGGTCGGCATTGTTGGCCAGGGGGTCCATGTCATCCGCTGGCAAATCCCCCATGATGATGAAGTTGCGGCTCTGGTCGCCCACCTGATTGGCGATGTCGTACACGGCATTGACGGCCGCCGTGGCATCGTTTGCATTCGTATAAAAATTAACCGGCGCCAGCGATGACGGTGGCGTTTCTTCCAGCGAACACGCGCCAAGGCCAAACATCAATGCGGCACCAGCTATAATTGACTTGATTTTCATGGTCTTACAAAAAGTTAAAAGACGGATTAAAGCCCGATATTCAAACCGGCCAGAATCATTTTATTACCCGGATAACTACCATAATCGGAACCCTGGCTCAGCGTGCTTTGCCCAAACCGGTTTACTTCCGGATCAAAACCGCTGTACCTGGTGAACGTAATCCAGTTCTGGGCACTGACGTAGACTTTCACGTTATACAGTTTGATTTTGCTGACCACCGAAGCCGGTAAGGTGTATGACAGGTTGATGTTTTTCACCCGCAGATACGACCCATCTTCGATCTGGCGACTCGACAGCACGTACGCATTCCCGACGGCGTTGGCGCGTGGAATGGTGTTGCTGGGATTGGTCGGCGTCCAGCGGTTGAGCGTTTCGGCCGACTGATTGCTCACGCCGGTCAGCGATTCGAGTTCAAACCGGTTGATGTTGAAAATACTGTTGCCCGACGTTCCCTGCATGAAAACGCTCAGTTCGACGCCTTTATACGAGAAGGTATTGGTCAGACCGCCGTATAATTTCGGTTGCGCATAGCCCAGAATCACGCGGTCACTGGCGTTGATGGCGCCGTCGCCGTTCTGGTCGATGTAGCGCCGGTCGCCGGGTTTGGCGGTTTTCTGCGCCGAGCCATCAACTTCGGACTGATTCTGAAAAATACCGTTCGTCTGGTAGCCATAAAACAACCCGATCGGCTCGCCCACCCGCACCAGACCGGAATTCGGGAGTTGCAGGTGACCGCTGGCGTCGCCCGAGGCAAACTCGGTCTGATCGCCCAGACTCAGCACTTTGTTGCGGTTGGCGGCAATATTGAACGCCGTCGTCCACTTGAAAGCGCCGTTCAGGTTGGTCGAATTGATGCCCAGTTCGACGCCCTGGTTGCGGATGCTGCCCAGATTTTGCAGCGCCGACGCGTAGCCCGACACGTAGGGCAGCGGCACAGACAACAGCAGATCGGTTGTTTTCTTGTTGTAATAATCGGCCGTCAAGGTGATGCGGTTGCTCAACAAACCCACATCGATCCCAACATCGGCCTGAGCGGTGGTTTCCCAGCGCAGATCCGGGTTGGCCACCCGCGACGGCCCGATGCCGATAACGACGGTATTGTTAAAATTGGCATTCTGGGTTCCCAGGGTCGCCAGCGACTGATACTGCGGAATTTCCTGGTTCCCGCTCAACCCGTAGCTCACCCGCAGTTTCAGGTCGTTGATGACGCGGTTGCCTTTCAGAAAACTTTCTTCCGATAACCGCCACGCGACCGAAGCCGACGGGAAAACCGCCCATTTGTTACTGGCTCCAAACCGCGACGAGCCGTCGGCCCGAACCGTGGCCGTCAGCAGGTATTTGCCGGCATAATCGTAGTTGGCCCGACCAATGTACGAATTGAGCTGCCAGTTGCTGGCCGACGAAGCCGGAACCAGCGCCGTTGACGCCGACCCTAAGTTCTCGTAGGTCAAAATATCGTTGGCAAATCCCTGCGAACGCGCTTCGACGCTCTCATACCGGTTGCCCTGCATGGTGTAGCCCGCCAGAAACGTCAGGTTGTGAACCTGAGCAAACGTTTTGCTGTAGGTCAGGGTATTTTCGTTCAGCCAGGTCGACGACTGGGTGTTGATGATCGACGCCTGGCCGCCCAGTTGCGTGCCGGTTGCGGTGTTCCGGGAAAGGTACAGGCTCCGTTTGGAGTAGTTCACATCCGCCCCGAAGCTCGTGCGGAACGTCAGGCCCGGCAGGATTTTATAGTCGGCAAAAACGCTGCCGATCAGGCGTGTACCGACGGTCAGGTTGTAAGTTCCCAACGCCTGCGCCACTGGGCTCCCGATCTGAATCCGGCCCGGCGTATTGAAAACCACCAGCGTACCGTCCGGGTTGTAGACCGGCTGGGTGGGCGAAAAGTTCAGCGCACTGTACACCACCGTTCCGCTGGAACCGCCATCGGCATCCGTCGGCACGGCATTGTTGCGGCTCCTGATCACGTTCAGGCTGGTACCGATGTTGAAGCGGTCGTTGATTTTGTGGTCGAAATTGAACCGAAACGACGCCCGGTCGTATTTGGAATTGATGATGATTCCCTGCTGATTCAGGTAATTACCCGAAACCGCATACCGCGTTTTTTCCGAGCCGCCCGAAGCCGTCAGCTGGTAGTTCTGAATGGGGGCTTCCCGAAAAATTTCGTCCTGCCAGTTGGTTCCTTCGCCAAAACCGGCAATTTGCGCGTCCGTAAAAACCGGGGCCCGGCCCGCGTTCGTCTGCGCTTCGTTGACGAGCGTGGCGTATTGGGTGGCATTCAGCATCGGCAGCTTTTTCCGCACCTGCTGAATCCCGTAATACGTCTCGAACTCGATGCGGTTTTGTCCCGATTTTCCCCGTTTGGTCGTAATCAAAACCACCCCGTTGGCGCCCCGCGACCCGTAAATGGCCGTTGCAGAGGCATCTTTCAGGATTTCCATCGACTCGATGTCGTTCGGATTCAGGTTGGCTCCGCTTTCGTTATACACCGGAAAACCGTCGATGACGTAGAGCGGTTCGTTCCCCGCGTTGATGGAATTGCCACCCCGGATGCGGATCGTGACGCCACCGCCGGGCGCATTGGATGCCTGCGTCACCTGTACACCGGCCGCGCGGCCCTGCAACGCCTGCCCCACGCCCGTGACCGGCACCGACTTAATATCTTTTGCCGTTACGGACGACAGCGAACCGGTAACGTCGCTTTTCCGCTGCGTTCCGTAGCCCACCACCACCACTTCATCGAGTGCTTTTTGGTCTTCAGCCAGCCTGACCGTCACCTGGCTGCGACCGCCAATGTTGATTTCCTGGGAGGTAAATCCCAGCGAGGAAATGACCAGCGTACCGTTGGCCGGTGCGTTCAGACTAAAATTGCCCTGCACGTCGGTGGAGGTTCCGGTGGTTGTTCCTTTCACCACCACGTTGGCTCCGGGTATGGCGTCTCCGTTCGCTCCGGTTACTTTTCCTGAAACCGGAGCGGTTTGCTGCGCCATTGACAGAAATGGAAATTGCAGGCATACCAGCAGGGCGAACCAAATCCACCGACTGGCCTGATTAACATTTTTTTTCATGGATTTTAATCTCGTAGAACACGTAGTACCATTGACTTCCACTTGCATAGTTTACTGAGGTAAAAGCATCTTTGCGCATTTTGCAAAGCAATATTAGTTGCCAGGAGACTAAAAAATACTGGAATAATCTAAATCGAACGGTTTGTCCACCACTTTGAACGGTTTTTCACATCCCTGAACGATTTGTCCACTCTTTTGACCAGTAGACCATATCAAGAAAAAATTGTACGTAGCTAAACTTGCATTTTCAAATTCAGAAGTGATTCCTGTGAGAAAAAACAGAGTACTGGTAACCATCGCCGAAGTCGGGTCCGTCACCCTGCTGGTTTGGTTGCTTCTCTACCTGCTGTCGATATTTCTCTAATTTCGCATCGGCAAAAACCGGCGGCTGCCGGCTAAACCGTACGCTTACTTTATACGATGCAAACACGGCTATTCCTGCTTCCTGTTTTCTTCTGCCCGTGGCTGGCGGTGGTGGCCTGTGGCCAGTCGGCGGCTTCTACACAGCCGAAAGCCGCCGTTATTGCCACCCTGAAACCGACGATTCTGGCGGAAGCCCGCTGGGCGATGGCGCAGCCGCCCGTTACGGTAACGGCGCAAACCTCGCCCCGGAGTGCGGGCGGCAAACACGATTTCTTTTCGGAAGGCGATTACTGGTGGCCCGATTCGGCCAACCCGCAGGGACCGTATGTCCAGCGCGACGGAATGACCAACCCCGACAACTTTGTCGCTCACCGGCAGGATATGATTCGCTTTAGCCGGATTGTGGGCGCGCTGGCATCGGCCTACGTCGTTACCCGCGATGAGTCCTACGTCCGGCAGGCTTTCCGGCACCTCAACGCCTGGTTTGTCGATTCGGCTACGCGCATGAATCCTTCACTGCTGTATGCGCAGGCCATTAAAGGTCGCGCAACGGGTCGGGGCATCGGCATCATCGATACCATTCACCTGATGGAAGTGGCGCAGGGATTGCGGGTGCTGGAAACGGCCAAAAGCAGCGATCGGCGTGCGGTGGCCGCCATCCGCCAATGGTTTGCCGACTACCTGCGCTGGCTGACGACGCATCCGTACGGCAAGGATGAAATGAATGCGAAAAACAACCACGGAACCTGCTGGGTCATGCAGGTGGCGGCTTTTGCCCGGTTGACGAAGAACGACTCGCTGCTGGACGTTTGCCGAAACCGCTACAAAACCGTTCTGCTGCCCGACCAGATGGCCACCGACGGCAGTTTTCCCCAGGAACTCCGGCGGACCAAACCGTATGGGTATTCGCTCTTCAACCTCGATGCGATGACGATGATCTGTCAGATTTTATCCACCCCAACCACCAACCTCTGGGCGTATCAAACCACCGACGGGCGCGGTATTCGAAAAGGCATCGAATACTTGTACCCGTTTGTTCAGAACAAGGCGAGCTGGCCCCTGAAACCGGATGTGATGTATTGGAACGACTGGCCGGTGGCCCACCCTTTTCTGGTAGTTGGCGCGGTGGCTTTCGGGCAAACCAACTGGCTCACGACCTGGAAAAAGCTCGATCATCATCCGCAGGTTGACGAAGTGGTACGGAACCTGCCGATCCGGAATCCGGTGATCTGGCTCTAACGTACCCACGGACTTTAGTCCGTGAGATTCTGATTTTAAGGTAAGTTTTGGTAGGTTGGAAATCTCACGGACTTTAGTCCGTGGGTACGTAAAAAATGAAAAAAACAACTTTTGCAGTGCTGGTCCTATCGGGCCTTCTGACCGGTTTTGTCTCCAATAACCAGATCAAGACCCTTTTCCATCAGGCGGAACAGCAAACCCGGCTGATGTTGCAGGAAGTGGCGGCTGCCGATAAAAAGCCGACCGGCACAAAACCGGTACTGGTGTCACCCCGAACCCTAACCGAGTCCGGCGGTTTGCAACTGGTTCCCGCCCGCGACTGGACGAGCGGTTTTTTCCCCGGCGAATTATGGTATCTCTACGAATATACCGGCCGGGACGAGTGGCAAAAGCAGGCCCGGACTTATACGGCTCATCTGGAAGCCGAAAAGTGGAATGCCGGCACGCACGACATGGGGTTCAAACTGTATTCGAGTTACGGAAATGGCTACCGGCTGACGCGCGATCCGGCGTATCGGGAAGTAATTCTGCAGGCGGCCCAAACCTTAAGCAAGCGGTTTAAACCGAAAGCGGGCATCATTCGCTCGTGGGATCACCATCAGGAAGTGTGGCAATGTCCGGTTATTATCGACAACCTGATGAACCTGGAACTGTTGTTTGCGGCCACCCGACTGACCGGCGACTCGACCTTCTACAAAATTGCCGTAACGCACGCCCGAACGACGCTCAAAAACCATTACCGGCCCGATCACAGTTCCTACCACGTGGTCGATTATGACACACTAACCGGGAAAGTTTTGAAGAAAAACACACATCAGGGCTTCAGCGACGAATCGGCCTGGGCGCGGGGACAAGCCTGGGGCCTGTATGGCTACACGGTTTGCTACCGCGAAACCAGAGATCCGCAGTTTCTGAAACAGGCCGAAGCCATCGCCCGGTTTATGCTCGACCACCCCAAAATGCCCGCCGATCTGGTGCCGTATTACGACTATGACGCGCCCGGAATTCCGAATGAACCGCGTGATGTTTCGGCAGCAACTGTGATGGCTTCGGCGCTGTATGAACTCAGTACGTACGGAACTACCAACGCCCCCTACCGCGCCAAAGCCGATCAGGTTATCGCCAGCTTATCGAAGAAGTACGCATCGCCGGTCGGGAAAAACCACGGTTTTCTGCTGCTGCACAGCACGGGCGCGAAGACGTTCGAGCGGGATGTGCCCTTAGTTTACGCCGACTACTATTACCTCGAAGCGTTGCTGCGGGCCAGGAAACTGAATGAGAAAAAACCGCTGTTTTGAAACCTCTTCCGCAAGGTCCCAAGCACCTTGACTTAAAGATTGTGTTCTCTTGTTCGGCATCAGCGGAACACGTTGAACCGTCAATGTACTTCCTCAAACCACTTCCGCCACCTGGTTGCTATACTCCGTGGGCGTCACGCCAAACTGGGCGCGGAAGGCCCGACTGAAGTATTTGGGATCACTGAAACCGACGGCAAAGGCGATCTCCGACACGCTGGCTTTCTTCTGTTTCAGCAGGATCTCGGCTTTTTTCAGCCGCGTGGTCCGCAACAGGTCGATGACGGATAAACCGGTCAGCATCTTCACTTTACGGAACAAAACCGGGCGGCTCATGCCCATTTCGCCCACCAGACGGGTCACGTTGAAATCGGCATCGTTGAGGTGGGCATCCAGAACCGTCATCAACTGATTGAGGAATTTATCGTCGGGATGATCCAGCTCCTGCGGTTGCGGCTGGAGCGTAACGATCCGGTGGTATTTCGCTTTCAGTTGTTCCCTGAGCTGCAACAGGTTGCGGACCCGGGCCTGCAGCAGCACCGGATGAAAAGGCTTGGTTACGTAGTCGTCTGCGCCGGTTTGCAAACCAGTAAGCTGGGCGTCCGTCGTGCCTTTTGCCGTCAGCACAATCACCGGAATGTGGCTGGTTCGCGGATCGGTTTTGATGCGGTGCGTCAGGGCAAACCCGTCCATGCCCGGCATGGCCACATCGGTGATGATCAGATCGGGCAACAGGTGCGACGCCTTTTCCCAGCCCATTACGCCATCAGCCGCTTCGATGACCTGCGCAGTTTCCGAAAACAGATCCCGGATATAGGCCCGGATATCGTCCTGATCTTCCACCAGCAAAATCAGCTTTTTACCGGAAACCGGTTCGTCTTCCGCTGCTGCCGAAACGTCGATGGGCTCCGTCAAAGCGAGTGGCCGAAGCGCCAGAACGGCCGGTTCCGTCGGCAAATCGGGCTGAATTTGTTCCGACGAATCCGGCACGCTTACCGGAAGCGTAATCGTAAACCGGGTAAAGCCCGGCGTTTGCAACGTCTGCTCACGGCTTTCGACGGTAATCTGCCCCTGGTGCTGATCGACAATGCTTTTGCTCAGGGCCAGACCCAGCCCAAAGCCGGAATCCCGCGTTTTGAAGGCGTCGACCTGAAAAAAAGGATCAAAAATGGGATCTAATGCCTGCGCCGGAATACCGCTTCCGGTATCCTCAACGGAAATTACGGCCTTTTCGGTGGCAGCCGGCGAACCAAAGTCCTGTTGCAACCGGACGCAAATCGTGCCCCCCGCCGGGGTAAATTTAAAGGCGTTCAGCAACAGGTTGTAAATCACTTTTTCCATTTCTCCGGCGTCGATCCAAACCGGCAGCGCGGAGACTTCGGACTCGTTGATCAGCGTAACCTGCCGCGAGCGGGCGTGTTCCAGAAACGAGTTCGTGATTTTTTCCAGAAATGCCACCAGATCGGTTTCCCGTTTTTGCAACTGACTATGACCGGTTTCGTGTTTTCTGAAATCGAGCAGTTGGTTGAGCAGCCGCAACAACCGGTCGGTGCTGGTCCGCATGATGGTAAGTTGTTTCTGAAGAAACGGATCGTTGGTGCTCCGGGCCGTCAGCACTTCGATGGGACCCATCACCAGTGTCAACGGCGTTCGGATTTCGTGCGCAACCTCCGTAAAGAAGTTCAGCTTGGCCTGATGCAGCTCCTGCTGCCGGTTTTTCTCGACCTGTTCCACCTCCAGTTCGTGCGCCAGTCGCAGCCGGTTTCGATTAAACCGCGACCAAAGCCGCAACAAGCCCAGAAAAGTCAGCACGTAAAGAACGTAGGCCCAGCCGGTTTTCCAGAGGGGCGGCAAGACCGTAATGTTCAGTTCCAGCGGCTGCCGGCTCCAGACGCCGTCGTTGTTGGCCCCTTTCACCTGAAGGACATACTCGCCCGGGGCCAGATTCATGTACATGGCCCGGGGTTCACTCACGTAGTTCCAGCTTTTATCGAAGCCCTGCAACCGGTACGCATACCGGTTTTTGAAGGAATTGATGTAATTGAAAGCCGCAAAATCCAGCGAAAAAACGTTCTGTTCGTGCGTGAACGTCAGCCCCCGTTCGTAGTCGATTCCGCTCGATCCAAGGCTCGTTACCGGCTCGTTGAACAACCGCAACTGCGTGAAAGCCAGCCGGGGCGGAGTGGTGTTCCGGCGGATGCTGTCCGGGTGAAAATAGACAATGCCGTTGTAGCCGCCGAAATAGAAATAGCCCCGCGCGTCCTGGTGCGTCGAATT
Organism: Larkinella knui; assembly: GCF_003858645.1. GTDB lineage: Bacteria > Bacteroidota > Bacteroidia > Cytophagales > Spirosomataceae > Larkinella > Larkinella knui. Next base: position 1,079,573 of record NZ_RQJP01000002.1, read on the forward strand.
GGACGTAAATTCCTTGCAAACCAGGCCATCGTGCTGGTTGTACGAAATAATCTTCGACCGCCGGGGATCGAGTTGCGCCAGACCATTGTCCGTACTGATCCACAAACGCCCCTGGCGGTCTTCGCGAATCCCAAAAACCGTATTGCTGGGCAACCCCTGCGCCATCGTGTAGTGCCGGAAGGAACGTTGATCGGGCAACAGCAAATTCAGCCCACCGTCGCGCGTTCCGATCCAGAGCCGGTGCTGCCGGTCTTCGAAGAAACAGGTAATGTGACTGTTGCTGATCGACGTCGGGTCGGTATCCCGGTGAACATAATGAACAAACGCATCGCGGCCCGGCAGTTTGCGGTTTAAGCCGTTGGTGGTGCCCACCCACAGATTTTGCCGACTGTCGATCAGCAAACTCATGGCGTTGTTGGAGCTGAGTGACGCTTGCTGATCGGCCCGGTGCCTTACCGACACGAACGACTGCGTCCGGGGGTCAAACCGGCAGAGACCGCCGAGGTTCGTAACGATCCAGAGCGTTCCGTCCGCGTCCCGTTTGAGATCGTAAATGCGGTCGTTCGGCAACGAATGCGGATTGTCGGGTTCGTGAAAATACCGGGTGATGGTTTGCCGGCGCAAATCAAGGTAATTAAGCCCCTGAAGCGTCCCGATCCACAAACCGTTGGGACCATCGGCCAGCAGGCATTTGACCTTGTCATTGGACAGCGAACGCGCATTTTTGGGGTCATGAACGTACTGGCGGGCGACGGTTTTGTCGGCATTGAGCAGAAAAAGTCCGCGGTCTTCGGTGCCCAGCCAGAGTTGATTTGCGGTGCTGGCGGGCAGCATCGGCCCCGCAATTTTAAACGGCATTCCGCCCGCGCGGCTGATCGGGCGGAACGAACCGAACTGCCGGGCCAGCGGACTATACAGATCGACGCCCCCGTAATAGGAACCGACCCAAACCGAGCCGTCGCGGTCGCCAAAAATCGATCGCACGGAATTATCACTCAATGACCCTGGATCGGTTGGCTGATTGGTCAACGTCCGAAACCGGCTGCCATCCTGCGCCACGATGTGCAGTCCCGACATGGTGCCCACCCAGAAATTGCCTTTTTTATCGGGCTGAATCGTTCGGATGGTTTGCGTGCCAAGATCCAGGCCGGGCGCGGCATTCCACGAAATTACCCGGCCCAGTCGTTGATCAAACAAAGCAATACCGTGCCGTTCGGTGCCGAGCCAGAGCCGCCCCGCCCGGTCTTCGGCGATGGCGTTGATTCCGTGAAAGGGATTGTGGTGGAGCGAATCGGCGGGTTCCAGGAAAAAATGGGTCAGTTGAAACGCCCCCGACGGCGTGGGCCGGAGTCGAGCCAGGCCACCGGACGTGCCTACCCACAGATTCCGCTGACGATCTTCATAGACCGTCCGAACAGACGGATCATTCAGATTCCGCTGCCCCACCGTTAGGTCGATGAGTGGCTCAAAGTGCTTAGGATTGTTGGTTTGTAGCCGGTATAACCCGTGTAAGGTGCCAACCCAGATGTTTCCCCGGTGGTCTTCCGCGAGGCTGATGATGGTGGAATCCCGGGAGTTGCCGAACGAAAACCGCTGAAAGTCATTTCGTTCGGGCCGGAAGAGGGCCAATCCTTTTGTGGTTCCGACCCAAAGCCGCCCGGCCTGGTCCAGCAAAAGGCTGTTGACGGTATTGGCAGGCAGGCTTTGCGGGTTGCCGCTCTGATTCTTGTAGACCAGCACCCGGCGGGAATCGTACCGGTTTAGTCCGTCGCGGGTTCCAAACCACATGAACCCGTTGGTGTCCTGCGCAATGGCATACACGCTGCTTTGCGACAAGCCTTCTTCAACGCCGAGGTGGCTGAAGGTTTGCCCGTCCGGCTGGCCAAATGCCGCCGGTACCAGCAGAAACGTATAGAGAACGCCCAGCCAGAAAAGGGAGCGGTTTGTGTGCGTATTCATCTTTGGATAAACCATTCCAGGATAGGATTAATTGCCTAACGGACGGTATTTATCTTACAAAGACACCAGCGTTTTTTTCCTCCTCACGTTACCAGCGGACGGCCTGAAATTTCCAGCCGGGTTGCTTTTTCTGCATTTCCGGTTCATCGTCCCGCTTTTTCAAGCCGCATTCCCGGTAATTCTGGTGCAGTCTGGCCAACGCGTCCCGATCCAGTTCAACGCCCAGGCCGGGTTCCTGCGGCACCAGAACCGCTCCTTCTTCGAATTGAAACCGCCCGGCGGTAATGACCTCATCCGATTGCCACGGATAGTGCGTATCCAGGGCGTACGGAACCTGCGGCAAAGCCGCGCCGAGGTGAACCATGGCCGCCAGCGAAATGCCCAGATGGCTGTTGGAATGCATGGACAAACCACGGCCGAACGTTTCGCAGATACCGGAGAGCGTCATGGAGGCCCGCAAACCGCCCCAGAAATGGTGATCGCTCAGGATAATATCCTCCGAGCCGATGGCAATGCTGTTGGGAATATCTTCGAACGAGGTGGTACACATGTTCGTGGCGAGTGGCGTTTTGAGGGCTTTCCGAACCTGCGCCATTGCAGCCTGTCCGCGAACCGGGTCTTCGAGGTATTCCAGAATCGGCTCCATTTCGCGACCATACTGAATGGCGGTTTCCACTTTCCAGAGCGCATTCGGGTCAATCCGCAGCGGCACATCCGGCCCAAACGCTTCGTACAACGCAAACATGGCGTCGACCTCCTGCCGGGGTTCGAAAACACCGCCTTTGAGCTTGATCGACTGAAAGCCAAACTCGGCACACATGGCTTTGGCCTGCGCCACAATTTCAGCCGGATTCAGGGCGCTGGCTTGCCGGGCCGCGGCCCAGCCTACGGCGTTCGGATCGGTATCGAACGCCAGTTTGCCACCCGCCCCTTCGTATTTATAAAACAGATAGGCCGCAAACGGCACCCGATCGCGCCGTTTGCCCCCCAGAATATCGACCACCGGGCGACCCATTACTTTTCCGATGATGTCCAGACACGCCACTTCGATGGCGCTGAAAATATGCACCATTTTCCGCTGATCCCAGGGCGCATCGCCCCGCTGGGCCGCCGTATCCTTCCCGAAATGATCGACCAGAACCTGCCGGATTTCATTCAGCTGAAAAACGTCGCGTCCGATCAGCAACGGTTTCGACGCTTCCAGGGCGGCATCGATGTCGCTGTTGCCCGGAATCTCACTGATGCCCGAAATGCCGTCGTCCGTCACCAGCTCGACGATCGTGCGCAGGGCATACGGTGCGTGCAAACCGGCCGCGTTCAACAAAGGCGGATCGACAATGGCAATCGGCGTTATCGTAATTTCTCTGATTCGGGGACCGGCTTTGTACGAAAAATGGGTCGCTAACGTCATGCTAAAATGCGTGGTTCGGTTCAAATACTAACTCTTCACTTCATCAGAAACCGCCTGAAGCAGCCCCTTGATGTATCCATAGGCGAACGAAAAGGCTTGCGGGGTGCTGGCCGGATCATGGTGGTGCGGCACGTGGTCGGGCATCACCATCCCGGAAAAACCAACATCGCGCAAGGCCCGAACGACGTGCAGGAAATTCATGTCGCCATTGTCCGGATACACTTCCTGAAAATTGTTCCAGCCGCCTTTGATGTTCCGCAAATGAACGTTAAAAATCTGGTTTCGCTCGCCCACCCACTTAATAATCGGCATAATCTCGTTTTTGGGATCCTTCAATCCTTCGGCAATGGAACCGATGCAAAAGTTAAACCCGTGGTATTCAGAATCGTACAATTTCGCAAACCGCTGAATGCCCTTGAACACATCCGGGCTGTTCCAGCGGGTAATGCCCCGGTAGCCAACCGGCGTCGGTGGATCGGCGATGTGGTTGGCCAGCTTCACTTTATACTCTTTGGCCACCGGCAGAATCCGGTCCAGCAGGTACGTAATGCGCTCGAACATCTGGTCGATCGACACATCACCCGCAATGGTTTTCGGGTGATTCTGCTTGAGCGCTTCCTCATAATTCCAGACGCTGTAGTCGGCATTCCCGCGTTTGGGATCGGTATACCGCCCGGTGCGCAAAACCGGCAGAATCGTGGTGTTGTAATTGAGCACTTTGATCCCGGTTTTTCCGGCCACCTGAATCATCTGCTGGAGAATTTCGATTTCGCGGTCCCGCTCCGGACTTTTCCCCAGCATGATGTTCGGGTAGTCCACTTTGTCGATTCCGGCAGACGTCAACGGGTAATGATACGCATCGAGGCTGATGCCGTATTTCTCACAGGCTTCCCGCTTCTTCATCGAATCGTCGAGGTCCCAGCCTTTGCCCGGTATGGTTTTGGGCGACCCACCATCCAGGTTAAAGACGCCGTGACGGGCCTTGAACTCCAGGTTTTCGACGGTCGTTCCGCCCGACTGGCAGCCGACTTTCATGAGTACTTTTTTGGGCGCAGCCTTGATTTCGGCCCGGGCCTGTTCGGTGCCAAAAGCAGCCGCTCCCACGGAGCTGGCGGCCATGACTCTGATAAAGCTTTTCCGTTTCATGTTGGTAAGGGATCTAGGTTTTCTTTATGATGATCAGGATTGCAAATCCTGACGAGCTTCCAATTCTAAAAGGATCGCGCTGTGGTCGAGTTCGCCATTTCCGGCATCGACGGCGGCTTTCATCTGGTCGGCCACCAAAGCCGTCGCCTTTAGCGGCACCGAAAATTCCGCGCCCGATTGCAACGCAATGCCCAGGTCTTTTTTATGCAGTTTGATCTTGAAACCGGGGGCAAAATTTCGCTCGATCATCCGTTTGCCGTGCAGGTCGAGAATGCGGCTCTGGGCAAAACCGCCCAGCAATACCTCACGCATTTTCTCCAGATCGACCCCGGCCTTTTTCGCCAGCGTAAACGCTTCTGCCACCGCCTGAATGGTGATGCCGACAATCATCTGGTTGCAGGCTTTGGTCGTTTGCCCCGCGCCCGGTTCGCCGATCCGAACGATGTTTTTACCCATCGCCTGAAAAACCGGTAGTGCACGCTGGAAGGCCGCTTCGCTCCCACCCACCATGATCGACAGCGAAGCCGAAACCGCGCCCACCTGACCACCGGATACCGGCGCATCCAACGCTTCCACCCCTTTTTCCTGCATCAAACGGTGAATATTTCGGGCGGTCGCGGGCGCGATGGTCGACATATCAATGAACAAAGCGGCCAGCTGAATGCCTTCCAGAACGCCATCCGGACCGGAAACGACCTGTTCGACATCGGGCGAATCCGGCAGCATGGTGATGACGATGTCGGCATTTTGCCCGATTGCCTTGCTGGTCGGAAAGGTCTGTGCTCCCGCTTCAACCAGCTCTGCGGACGCCCCACTTGTTTCCAGAATCGACACGGAATACCCGGCTTTGATCAAATTCAACGCCATAGGTTTTCCCATAATTCCGAGTCCAATGAATCCTATTTTTTCCATAAGTAAACGGTTTTCGGTATACGGTTTTCAGTTTACAGTAGCTGACGCGTTGGGTTGACACGTCCGTATTCGTGCGTCAGCCAACCGAATCCCGTAAACTGAAACCGTATACCGCTAAATTAACGGGAACAACTGCGCGCCGATCATGATGATTACCAGTCCGGTTAGCCCCATGACCACGAGCAGGGGCGAAATCGTTTTCAGGGCTTCCTGCTCGGTTAGATTGCTCAGTTTGCAAATGATCCAGAAACCGGCGTCGTTCATCCACGGCACGAGTTTGGAACCGCAGCCGATGGCCAGGCCCAGGTATACCGGATGAAATTCCAGGTTGGCATTGGTGGCCATACCCGAGAGGATTCCCGACGCCGTGATCAGTGCCACGGTGGCGGAACCCTGCGCGGTTCGGACCACGGCGGCAATCAGAAACGCGAGCGGAATCAGCGCCATCTGGTATTCTTTGGTCATGTCGGCAATCCGTGTGCTGATGCCGGTTTGCTGCAACATGCCCCCAAAAGCGCCCCCCGCTGCGGTGATCAGAATAATACCGCCCCCGCTCATCAGAGCCGCCTGCACGAAGGGCGTCAGACCTTCCTTCCGGTCTTTCTTCTGACTGGCCAAAACCAGCAAGGCGGCCACACCACCGGTCACAATGGCGATGTTCTTATCCCCAAAAAACTTGACCAGACTCAGAAAACTATTCAGGGAAGCCGACTGCGTAAAGGGCTGACCCGGTGTTGCCATCGCGGTCAAGGCCGTATCGGCACAGATAAAAACGAGCGGAATCAGAACCGGCAACAGCGAAATCCCCAAACCCGGCAGGTGACTATCTTCCTTGGCGGCAATCAGCTTGATGTCTTCCAGTTTGGCATCCAGCGAGTCGCGCAACGGAATCGGCCATTTTCGATTGGCCCAGAGCGCAAAAAAATAGCCGGAGGTGATCGTAAAAAGTCCGACAATGGTCCCGGCAATCATCATCAGCCCGATGGGAATGTGCATTTCGCCGACCAGAAACAACGGCCCCGGCGCGGGCGGAACCAGCGAGTTCGCCATGGCCGCTCCCGCCATGATACACAAAACCAGCAGGAGGTAATTTTTCCCGATCCGCAGGGTCATGGCTTTGGCTAAAGGCATCATCAGGAAAATAACCGTATCGAAAAAAACCGGGATTCCCAGAAAGAAACTACTGACTAAAAAGGCGATGGGTGCTTTGCCAATGCCCGTCAGCCGCAGCATGGAGCGGATGATGCGTTCGGCGGCACCGCTTTCGAGCATGCATTTGCCGATGATGGCGGCCATGGCGATCAGGATGCCGATTTTGCCGCAGGTGGCTCCAAACTCCGTGGCAATCCGCTCGCCGATGCTCTTTTTGGACAGGGCCAGCGCAGCTGCGGGCGCCGTTCCTTTCGCCAGGGCGAACTGCTCGATGGCCGCAGCGGGTGTCATCAGGGCGACAATAAAGGCTCCGAGTAACAGCGCCAGAAAGGGATGGAGTTTTAGTCCGATAATACCACCCACTACGATAAAGACACCGACGGCCAGGATTAAAAGAGGATCAGACATTAGTACGGTTTAAGGGTTAAGAGGGTTGTTTCGCGGAGGTGAGCGGAGAAAAAGGAGTTTAGCAGAGTAAAAAGAAGTAAAAAAGACTCTGCTAAACTCCTTTTTCTCCGCTCACCTCCGCGAAATAGTTTTTTCAGTCGCCCGGAACGCATCCAGCTTTTTCGCCAGGTTGCGCGCACCGTCGGCCACGAAGGTTCCGTCGGCTCCGCAGGCAATCATGCGGATGCCCAGGTCGTGGTATAGTTTGTAATCGTCGGGATTGAAAAAAAGAATACCGGTGGCTTTTCCGGCTTTCTGAGCCGCGTTGACGGTTTCGCGCAGGGCTTCCTTGAACCGCGGATGATCGAACTGCCCGAAAATGCCGAGTTCCATCGACAGGTCGGCGGGACCGATGAAGAGCACATCGACGCCATCGATAGCCGCCACTTCGTCCAGGTGATTCAGCACTTCGACGGTTTCGATCTGCACCACACCGAGAATGGTTTCCTGAGCTTCGGCATAATACTGCGGAAAGTTCACGGCAAACCCGGTGGCCCGCACCATTTTGGCAACACCCCGACCGCCGTGGGGCGGATAATGCAAGCCGTGCACGACCTTGCGGGCTTCCTCGGGATTATGCACTTTCGGGCACATAATGCCTTCGGCACCCATGTCCAGCACGCGGTGAATCCGCTGACTTTCAGAACTTTCGACCCGAACAATAGCCCCGGCAGCGGTATATTCCAGCGCCTGTAACTGATGCAGGACGTCTTTTTCCGAACCGGCCCCGTGTTCGAGGTCGATCAGCACCCAGTCGAAACCGGCCTGGCCGACAATTTCCGCCGTGAGCGAACTGCCCAGATTCAACCAACACCCGTTTAGTGTATCGCCTTGTTTGAGTCGTTTTTTCAGATTTTTCATTTTGGGGAAAGGCGAAAAAGGAGCGGTTTTACTTCTTGTCCCACCAGATGCGGGTATCGAGCAGGTTGGCTCCCTGACGGCTAATGGCCTGCTGCACATTGGTTTTGTTCACATTCAATTCCGCATCCGTGTAGGTGAGCCGGCGAATGAAGCCCTCCGTTTTCAGATCGCTGCCGGGATACGGGTTCGGGGTCAATACCGGAAAACCGCTCCGGCGGAAATTGGCCCAGGCTTCCGGCCCAATCAGAAACGACGCCACCCAATATTGCGTGTTGATTTGCTCCAGTTCCTTGCCAGCGGCCAGCGGATTGGCATCGATATAGGTCGAAATGGCGCTTTCGGCCACGGCGGTGCTGGCACCGTACCCGGCCAGTTGCTGCATGTGCGCCCGAATCCCGTTGGCGTAGAACGTGGCGGCATTGCCCGTCGTCCATTTCCGAACAGCCGCTTCGGCCAGCAGAAGCTGGGTTTGGGCGTAGGTCACCAGAAAGCTGGGGGCGGTCAGGGCGGCCATGCGGGTTTTGTCGAGCTGGCTGTAATCCCATAAACTGGCTAATTTACTGGCCGTTACGGCTTTGCTGATGGTGGTATTGTCGTAGCCCTGCGGAGCACCGATCTGAACCGCCGGTGTGCGGTTGGCCCGCGATTCGACCTGCTGCGCCCCGCTGGTTGCCCCCACATACCGGACAGCAATGGACGCCAGACGCGGGTCGTTGGTCTTTTGCAGGAAGCTCACAAACTCTTCATCCAGGTAAAAGAAAGCCGATTGCCCGCCGTTCAACTGGCTGCCGACCGGGTTGGTAAAACTGGCGGTGTGCCGGATAATCGCGTTGTCGGCATTGGATTGCATCACCCCGCCGGCCACCGCTTTGGCCACGTATTCAGCGGCTTTGGTCGGGTTCACCTTCGAAAGCCGCATGGCCGCCCGCAGCAGAATCGAATAGCCCAGCCGCTTCCACTTGACGACGTCGCCGTCGTACAGCACATCGCTGGCCACTTTGGCTTTTGTCGCATCCAGCCCCGCCGATGCCGCATCGAGTTCGGTCAGAATATCGGTATAAACCGACTCCTGCGTGTCGTAAACCGGTTTTACAATGCCTTCCAGGTAGCTCTTTCCGGCCTGCGTGTAGGGAATGTCGCCGTACGTGTCCGTCAAAATCATGAACGAATACGCTTTCCAGATTCGCGTCATATTGTAGAGGTTGGAGCGGGCGGGATTGTCCTTCGTCTGGGCAATCACATCGGTCAGTTCCCGAATGATGTTGCCGTAGTAGGTCGTCCAGTTGCCGGACGAAACGCCCCGGTTGTCCTGGTTAAAATTAGCCGCCGATCCCTGTCCGCTGAAGGGTGTGATCATCTGTTTGACGATGGTGGTTTCGTAGCTCAGATTGCCGTAGCCGGGCGCACTGGCGACGATGGCGGTATTGAGCTGAAAAGCGGGTTCCACCGCCGTCAGGGCAATCGGGTTGATGTTCATCTCATCAAATCCCTTGTCGCAGGAACTGAAGAGAATAGTCAGAAAGAAAGCTATAGGTATCTTTTTCATCTTTAGAAGAGTGTTTCGTTTCGCGGAGTTGAGCAGAGGAGAACAGAGTTAAGCGGAGTTATTTTTTCTCTGTTCAACTCTGATTTACTCCGCTTAACTCTGCGAAATAACTTTTACTAAAACTTGACATTCAGGTTAAAGCCAATGCTTCTCGTAATCGGCAAACCGGTGGCTTCGAGACCGACGAGGTTATCAGACGGAAAACCAAACTGCTCGGGGTGAATATTCGGCACCCATTTTTTGATAACCGCCACGTTGTTCGCCACCGCATTGAGCCGAAGTCCTTTGATAAATTTGACATTCGCCGGCAGGAATTTGGTAAAATCGTAGCCAAGCGTGATCTGCCGCAACTGCCACAAACCGGCGTTGTAGACAAACTCTTCGGCGATGTTCTGCGAACGCACGGTTTCGTAAAAAGCCTGTACGCCCGACTGCGTTTTGTTGACTTCGCCGTTTGGGTTGACGCCCTCGCCAATCACGTAATTCTGCTCTCTCCCTACCAGCGTCGCTTTGTGCAACCCGTGCCGCCAGGCGTTGTGGTTGGTGCCGGAAATCATCTTGTGGCCCAGCTTGAAGTCGATCAGGAACGACAGGTTGATGCCTTTGTAGCTGAAGCTGTTGGTAATACCGCCCACCCACTTGGGCAGGGCACTGCCAAAACTGATCTGCGTGGGGGTCCGCAGCGGGCGACCGTTCCCGGCGTCGAAAACCTGCCGACCCTGCGCATCCCGCAGGTAACCGAACCCGAAAAGCTGGCCCATCGGTAAACCGACTACCTGCCGGAGTTCGCCCGTAAAATCACCGGTTCCGACGGTAATCATGTTGTCGCTCACGCTCGAACCCAGGTCAAGCACTTTCGTTACGTTGTAAGCGGCATTGAACGTGGTATTCCAGTTAAAATTAGTGCGTTTGACCGGCGTGATGGTCACCAGCATTTCCAGCCCTTTGTTGCTGCTTTTGCCTACGTTGATCAACTGGGTCTGGTAGCCGCCCGCGTCGGAGGTTTGGGCCCGCAAAATCTGATCCGACGACAATTTGTCGTAATACGTCAAATCCAGCCCCAGGTTGTTATTGAACAGCTTCAATTCCAGCCCGAACTCTTTTTCGGAAACCCGCATGGGCCGCAAATTGGCGTTCGGCACGGTGGTTCCGCTGATGCTGGCCAGGGGCTGCGCGGCTCCGCTCGGCGACGGAAACTGCTGGGAATTAATGCCGTAAAAAAGGTTGTTGGCGTAGGGCGAAACGTCGGTATCGCTGCCCACTTCCGCGTAGGCCGCCCGGATTTTCCCGAAGGTCAGCCAGGTGGGCAACGAACTGGCGAAGGCCTGTGAAAATACAAAACTGGCGGTGATGGATGGATAGGCAATGCTCCGGTTGGCGGGCGACAGGGTTGAAAACCAGTCGTTTCGGACGGTTCCGTTCAGGAACAAAAAGTCCTTAAACGACACTTCCGCCGAAGCATAGAGTGAATTGACCTGCCGTTCCGACAAGTCGTAAATGGCGTCGCGTTGCCGTCCGTTGCCAATCGTATAGAGCCCGCGCGTGTAAAAATCCTGCACAAAAACGTTGTGCCGGCTGATTTTCCGGTACATCTGGTTGCCGCCCAGGTTCACGTTTACCCCGAAAACGCCGAACGTTTTGTTGGCATTCAGCAGAAAATCGGCGTTCAGTTCGCGAACGTGACGGACATCCTGCACATACTGCCCGTTGACAAAACCGGCGGGGGCTGCGGGTTGCCGCTGCGTTCCGGTGGGCAGGTTGTATTCCTGTTCACGGGCGTAAAAATCCTGCCCGATCCGGGCTTGCAAAAACAGCCAGCTGGTGAAATTGTAGCGGGCCGTCAGGTTTCCAAAAACCCGGTCGGTGCTGATGTTCTCGAAGCGTTTCAGGGCGAAATACGGATTCGTCCGGTTCGTAAACCGCGACCACACGGTTTCGTTGCCGTTGGCATCCGTCGCGTATTTTTCCAGAATATCCAGCGGCATCGAATTGGCCATGCTGAAGATAATTACCGGACTATAATCCTGCTCGGCGATGTTGGGTGGATTCTTCCGAAGCTCTTTGGAGTAGTTGATATTACCGGACACCGTCAGCTTTTTCGCCAGCGTTTGCGTAAAGCCCAGATTGACGGTTTTACGGTTGTAATTCGAGCCGCGCAGAATGGTGGTATTATCCAGATTGGAAAGCGACAGGCTAAAACCGCCATTTTCGTTCCCCGACGACAGCGTTAGCGTGTTCGTCCAGGTGTGGCCTTTGCGGTAAAAATCGGTGATCTGGTGCCGCTGCGGTTCGTACGGAACGGTCACATTGTCGAACAGAACCTGGGTCATGCCGGGTTGAAATTTTTCGCCAAAACTCCACTGCCCCGAGGTTGGAAAAGGCGTTGTCGGACGAACCCCGTTTTCGCCCTGGCCGTATTCATACTGGTAATCTGTATAATCCAGGGGTGTATCGGAGGTGAAATTGGAGTTATATTCCAGGCCAATCCCGTTGCCGGTTCCGCGGGTTTTGGTGGTGATCATGATGACGCCGTCTTTGGCGCGCGACCCGTACAAAGCCGAGGCTGCGGCTCCTTTCAAAACCGTCATGGTTTCAATATTGTCCGGGTTGATGCTGCTCAAACCGTCCCCGCTGTCGGACGTCCGGTTGCTGCCCCGGTCAGACACATCACCCCGCGCGCCGTAGTTGGTGTTGTCGATCGGCACCCCGTTGACGACGATCAACGGCGAGTTGTTGCCGCCAAACGACGACTGCCCGCGAATCCGGATTTTGCTGGTTCCGGCCGGGCCCGAGCCCAGCGATGTGATGTTGACGCCCGCCATTTTGCCCTGCAACGCATTCATGAAGTTGGCCGTCCGGTTGATCGTCATCTCGTCCGACCCCACCGTGGCGGTTGCATAACCGAGGCTTTTGGTCTGCTTCTTGATACCCAACGCGGTGACTACCACCTCGTTCAGCGCCTTGCTTTCGGGAGCCAGCGAAACCTGGATGGTCGTCTGATTTCCAACCGCCAGTTCCTTGCTTTGGTAACCCACATAACTAAAGACCAATATCGTCGAGCTGCCACTGCCGTCCGGCACATCCAGCTGAAACGCGCCACTGGCGTTGGTGGTTGTGCCCTTCTGGGAGCCTTTGATCACGACGCTCACGCCCGGCAAACCCACGCTATTTTCGTCGGTCACCTTGCCCGAAAGCAGTCGTTTGGGAGCCAGTGTTTCGGCTTTTTCAATGAGATCGACAAAACCCGTTTCGTAGCCGGGTGACGTACTGGCCGACAGAACCACCTTCCGGCCCACCAGCTCGTAGTTGACCGGCAGCGGTTTGAAATACTTGACCAGCACTTCTTCCAGCGTCGAATTCGTGGCCTGAATGCTGATTTTCTGCCGTTTCTCGATCACCTGCGAGCTGTACACAAACTGCACATCCGTGGCTTTTTCAATATCCGCCAACACCCTCTTTATATCCTGGTTATCAGCGTGTAACGTCAGGCGTCGGCTCAGGTATTCCTGAGCGTTACTCGGGTGAGCGAACGACACGCCCACCAGCGATACCATAACCAAACTTTGTGTTAATGAAAACCGCATAAGCTTCAACCAGAGTTGTCCGGCAAGGTGTTTTTTCATAGTTTTGTTAAGGTTGACTAGTTCTGTTTTCGGAACGCTTTTCCCTGAGCGGTTACTTTGGCGAGCGACACTCAGTGAATAGACCGGTTGGCAGTGGCGTTGTCACTGCCAATTATTTTTCAGGATTTATCGGTATCCCTTTCGGCTGATGACGATTTGACCATCGGTGATTTCGTAGCTCGCCGACGATGCCTTGCAGAGCAAATCCAGCTTTTCGTAGAGCGACTCACTCGACAGAATGGCGGTAATTTTACTGGTTTCGAAGGTTTGCTCGTCGAACTGGATCGGAATGCCGTAGCTCTTTTCCAGCTCCCGCAAAATCACCGGCAGCGGAACTTCATCATAGACAAATGGAATTTCCTGGCTTCGTTTTTCGATCAGCAGCGGTTTCGCCACGAGCGTCTTGGTCAGATTTCCATCGCTTTTTTCGAAAATAGCCGCCTGGTTTGCGTTCAGGATCAGCCCGTTGACTTCTTTACTGTCGGGAACCCGCTCCGGTTTTTTCTTGTACACCGACACTTTTCCCGACAGCACCTGCACCGTCATGTTCTGATCCCGATCGAAGGCTTTCACGACGAAGCGCGTACCGAGCACCTGCGTGATCATTTCGCCGGTATACACCATAAACGGCTGACGTTGCCGCCTGACCGAAAAACTACCTTCGCCCTGCAAATACACGACGCGGGAGTTTCCGGGAAACTGCGACGGATACCGAAGGCGGCTTTGGGGACTCAGCAACACCTCCGAACTGTCGCTGAGCACGACCCGCAGCAGTTGTTGCGTATCGTTGCTCGTTTCCACCAACTGGCCCGTTGCAATATCAGACAAACGAGCAACCCGCTGAAGCGGTTTTTTATCGAGCAAATACCAGCCAAACCCCATCACAATCCCGAAAACCGCGGCAACTGCCAGCACCCAGCGCACGACATTACCAGTCCATTTTCCGTCTTGATCACCCTCCGGAACAGCATGACGGTCTGGTATATACGCACCAGCTTTTTCGATAAATCCTTCCGTTTCTTTCCGGATTTCAGCTTCCGTTAACCGCTCGGGAGCGACACTCGCAGCCCGGATAAACTGCTCGGCCTGACGGAAGGCGTCCTGTTTTTCGGGATAATTTTTCAAAAAAGACCGCCAGAAGCCGTCCCGTTTGCCGCGCCCCCGCACCCAGTCCTGAAAATCATCGTCCTGAATAAAATCCTCCACGGTATAGGTTTCGTAGTTCTTCATAGTTGTGTCGGTATTCGGTTTTGGTTTACGCCGGGCGTCGCTACGCCGGGCCGTCGCTGCGGTTGGCTGACGCGTTCGATTCGGTCGCTAGCATGCGTCAGCGACCGAATACCGTAAACAGAAAACCGTAAACTGAATAAAGAACCCAATGCATTTCACGGTCCAGTTCTTCCGCAGACTGATCAGCGATTTCTGGAGCAGATTATAGACCGACTGGCGACCCAGCTGCATGACGTCCGCGATTTGTTCGAAGCTCAGATTCTGGTAAAACCGCAGGTAAATCAGTTCTTTCTGGCGTTCGGGCAAATGATTGATGACCCGCTCCAGCTTGCGAACCTGATACACTTCGTTTTCTTCTTCGATCAACCGCACATCCGCCGAAAATTCGACCGAAAAAGCGTATTCCTCCGAAAGCGTGGATTGGTGGGTCGTGTGTTTTTTGGAAAGCTCGCGCAGGATGCGGGTTTTGAGAACGACGAGCAGGTAGGCCCGGACATTTTCGACCGCATTGACCGACTCCTGCCGCTTCCACAGATTGAGAAACAGCTCCTGAATGCAGTCCTTTACAAATTCGGGGTCGGCATGCAGCCGCATTCCCCAGTGAAAAAGGTCGGCATAGTAACTCTGCATGATTTTAGCGAGAGCATACATGTCGCCCGACCGGTATTCCTGCCAAAGTTGTTGTGCTTCTTCCGAAGGTAGCCGTCTGCTCATAGTTTCCGGTGCTATACCTGCAAGAGTCCGTTTTAATGAAATCTTAACCTATATTTTGAGATTATTTTTGTAAAAAATTAGAAAATACCGATAGAATTGCTGATAAACCGGCCAGCGCAATCAGGAAACGGGTAGGCCGTTTCCGCTAAAAAGAACCAAACCGATTCCCGCCGGGTCAGGACTGGTCCCCGGTGATGCATGACGGTGCATGACGAAATTAAAAATCCGGCTCATTTTCTTTAGTCATTCCTGCACGGACGGACCGTTGGGGCTCAGCGTTCACCAGTCATTCAGAACCGCCCGGACGGTTCATTCTAAAAAGCATGAATTCACGATCATCCCATCACCTGGCTTTGCCGGTCGGCACAACGCTCGACCGCTACATCATGAACCGCCAGCATGCCTTTGCGTATGCGACGGGCGAGTTGTCACAATTGCTGCGCGACATTGCCCTGGCCGGAAAAATCATCCACCGGGAAGTAAACCGGGCGGGACTGATCGACCTGACGGGCGGCATGGGCGTGCAGAATGTGCAGGGCGAAAGCCAGCAGAAACTGGATGTGATTGCGGATATCCGGTTCAATCGGGCCCTGAAAAACGGCGGGGAAGTTTGCGCCATCATTTCCGAGGAAGAAGAAGAAATTATTCTGACCGGGAATAATCACGCTAAATATGTGGTGGCCATCGATCCGCTGGACGGTTCGTCCAACATCGATGTCAATGTGTCGATCGGCACGATTTTTTCCATTTACCGGCGCGTGACGCCTATCGGCAGCGAACCCACGATCGAGGATTTCCTGCAGGGTGGTCACGAGCAGGTCGCGGCTGGCTATATTTTATACGGTTCGTCGACGATTCTGGTGTATACGACCGGCCACACGGTCGACGGTTTTACGTACGACGCTTCGCTGGGCGAGTTTATCCTGTCGCACCCTGACATTAAAAGTCCGCCGGACGGGACGATTTATTCGTGCAACGATGGCAACACGGATTTATACGATGAGCCGGTCAAAGCGTATCTGGCCGATTGCCGCAGGAAACACTACACCGCCCGTTATGTGGGTTCATTAGTAGCTGATTTTCACCGCAATCTCCTAAAAGGCGGTATTTACCTGTATCCGCCAACGCCTAAAAATCCGGATGGTAAACTCCGTCTGCTGTATGAATGTTATCCGCTGGCGTTCATTGCCGAACGGGCTGGTTGTAAGGCGGTTACTCAATCGGGTTCGGTGCTGGACATTCCGGCGCACAGTTTGCATCAGCGGACGCCTATTTACATGGGAGCGCCAGCGATGGTTAAAAATCTCCTGAGTTTATTTTAGTGACCCGTAACCGGTCAGGTCGGTCTTTGTCTCTTTTCTTTTAACCCGATCCGAAAAAATTCACGAAAACATAATCGTCCGTACCCGCCTGAATCCGCGGATTTGGGGGAACTTCGGCCCGTACTATTCGAACGGGAGACGTCTCCCTCAACTTACAATTCTATGGCTACTTCCGATTTTTCTGCTTTGCCAACGGCCGACGAGCTAGCCTCCCGGCTGGACGATTTCCGGGCCACCATCAAGGACGCCATTGTGCAGGTGGTGACGGGGTTGGGAGAAGAAGCCGATGCCTCCGATTTCGATTTGCGGTTTCTCCCCCTGACTCTGACCGAATCCGATCTGGAGATCACGTCGCTCACCCTGAACGACGACGACAGCGATCCGCTAACGCTCAGTTTCAGTGATGACAGCGACGTTGAACTGGACGAGCTTTCGACCGACGATCTGGTCAGTCTGTATCAGGTCGTGCGGGATTCGGCAGCTGCGACAAGGGATGAATACGACGATTAAGCCCATTCCTTATTCCCCAAAATCTTCATACACAATAGGATACAAGTTTACAGACCCCGGCCCATGTCGGGGTTTTGTATAGTAGAAAAACCGGATGCTAAAGCGCGCCGGTAATGTAAAAACTGTGCGATTTTAGGATCAAAGTCGTTTCGCGGAAGTGTTCTTCGAATAAATCCTGGAGTTCATGCACATACTGAATATACCGGCGCGACTTGATGCAGAGCCAGCAGTTCATACCGGCGACCAACCGGGCGTTTTCAAAATTCCACGCATTCGCGGACTTATCCGGCTGGAATCCAAAAGCGATCAGCCAGGGCTTGGTTAATTTGATTGGTTGGGGCGTGTTCGGGTCAAGTTCCTTGAGGTGTTTTTCTGTCAACAAAACCGGTTCTTTCTGAACGACGTAATACCGGTTGGGCTTCAGTGTGGTCATCATTGTGCAGGTGGTTTTTACCACTCTACGTATATTGGTAACATAATATTGCTTCAGGAGGTGAATTGAGGGAGAACTTTTAGTTACCGGGCTTTAAGATTCTAGTCGTAACTAGATCCACTGATCGTTAACCGGCAGGGGCCCGTTTAGAAAGTTCCTGCTAGTCGCTGCCACGAAACCGCTTTCAGCCGACCACCTGGAAGCGTTTCGACCCAGTCTAAGACGGTTAGCATCAGGAAATAAGCATACTCTCCTGAAATGCGATTGCGGAGCCCCAGGTGATGGTTAGTCAGTGAATTCCGATGCTTTGACGTGGAGCGGGCGGGGAGTGACCGAATGAGGTTGACTTCGACCAAAAAACCGGGTAGCCCGCTGGTGGTTGATTCAGGGCCAAATGGCTCAAAAAGCGGATTGCAAATCTCGGCCAGCATCGTTTGCACGTTCCAACTCTTGACCAGCGGCTCAAAAAAAAGCAACTTTTTTTAAAAACCACTAAGGGTAAAATAGTGCAATAAAGTCTTTAATTCGTTTTAGAGATCATGCGTCAATGGCTACCCTTAACCCGTTATACCCTAATTCCTCTCCAGAAAACCGGCCCGCGCCATCCTTAACCGGAGAAACTCCCGTGCCGTCCGTATACAGTTCCGAACTTTTTCTGCGGAAAGCCTTTGAACAGGAACCGCGAAAAGGCTTTGAGCTGCTCTTCCGACAATATTACACGCCACTGTGCAGCCATGCCGTTCGCTTTGTCTATTCCCGGCAACTGGCGGAGGACCTGGTGAGTGAGGTTTTTTACCAGTTTTACCGCACCGAAGCGTACCGAAAGGTGCACTCATCCTACATCAGTTATCTGTTCACAGCCGTCCGGAACGAAGCCTATACGCATTTGCGCAAAGAGTTTGGCAAAACGGATTCCATTGATTCGACGACCGAAAACCACCTGATGGGCAACCAGCCGCAGCCCGATTCGGAAGTCCATTTCAACAACCTGTTTCTGGCCGTCAACGAGGCCATGGGGCAACTGCCCGCGCAGTGCCGGCGGGTGTTTCTGCTGAGCCGGTTCGAGAATAAGAAATACGACGAGATTGCCGCCGAATTGCAGATTTCGCCCCGAACCGTCGAAGTTCACATCTCCAAAGCCCTCAAACACCTGCGCCAGACCCTGCGCGGGGAATGGACGCTGCTGCTGTGTCTGTTCAATCTATTTTTCTGCTGACCTAAGGGGAAATGCGGTTTTTTTAAGTCTCTCGTTCAAATGCCACGATTATGAATCATTCGGTATCGAAACATACCCTGTTTACCTACCTGGCCGGGCAGGCAAACCCGCTCGAACGGCAAACCATGGAGGCCTGGCTGAAAAATCCGGCCAATACCGAAACCTTCCACGAATGGCTTCTGGAGTGGGAAATGCGTTCCCTGCAATTCCAGCCCGATCAGGAAGCGGCTTTTGAGAAAATAGCCGAACGCCTGGAACAAACCGACCTGCACGACGCAGACGAGGTGGCAATGGCGGAACGAAAACCGCTGTTTGGCCGCTGGGGCTGGCGACCGTATCTGGTGGCGGCAACGGTGTTGGTTGCGCTCCTTATTCCGCTGCGAAACAAAATCCTGTACCAGACGTACGTTACTGCTTACGAGGAAACGAAAACCCTGACGCTGGACGACGGAACCGGCGTTGCGCTGAAATCCAATTCGTCGCTCCAGGTGCCCCGATTTGGGTTTTACACGGCCGTTCGGGAGGTGCTGCTGACGGGAGAAGCCCGTTTTTCGGTGACCCATCAACCCGATCACCAGCGGTTTGTGGTCAAAACGTCCGACCAGTTTCAGATTGAAGTATTGGGGACTGAATTCACGGTGTATGCCCGCAAGCAGACAACGAATGTGGCCCTCGACCGGGGCAAAATCCGGGTCGATTACAGCCAGGGAAGCGAAAAACGGCAATTGCTGATGAAACCGGGCGATCTGTTGACGCTGACCCGGCACGGGAATCTGCACCTGCACCAGCTGGCTCCGGTGGCA
Source organism: Larkinella knui (assembly GCF_003858645.1). Classification (GTDB taxonomy): domain Bacteria; phylum Bacteroidota; class Bacteroidia; order Cytophagales; family Spirosomataceae; genus Larkinella; species Larkinella knui. Next base: position 1,098,858 of record NZ_RQJP01000002.1, read on the forward strand.
ACGTCGGCCACCCGCGGCAAACACAGCCTGACCTTCAAGGAAACCTCCGTCTGGGAAGTTTGCTACCTGCTCCGCGAAAAATTTGGCCTGAAAGTGGAAATTGTTGACGACTCACTGGCCCAACGGACGATTTCCGGTAACTACAGCGCCCGCAATGCCGGCGAACTGCTTGAAATCCTGACGGAATCACTCGACCTCAAAACCGAACCAACCGGTACGGGCCTCCTACTAAAAAACAACTGATTGTTCCTAGTCCTTTTACCAATAAACCAATGAAGAAAACTGTACACCACCTGAGTTTGCTGGCGGTTCTGTTGGTCGGCTACCCCATAGCCGGTTTTAGCCAGACGCTGGCCTATGCCCAAAACGTGCCACGCTCGGCCGGACGAACCGCCCAGATTCAACTAAAGACGGTATTGCTCGATTTGCAGCGGCATTATCGCGTCGAAATTGTGTTCGAAGACCGGATTATGGTTGGGAAAAGCGTTCCTGCCGAGCCGGTTAATTTGTCCGTTTCCGTCGAGAAAAATCTGCATAACCTGTTAAAGAATACCGGCTTACGGGTGAAAAAACTCCGGAAAGATACGTTTGTCATTACCGAAGAACGGAAAGTAACCAACGACCTGTCGAACCGCGAAACCGAACCCAAATCGGATGGTGTCCAGCCCGTTTCGAATCCGGTTGACGAGCGGGGCAACACAACCACACCCGAATCAGCCATCGCCGTTCACCAGCCCGTTATCGCCGATGTGATCATCAGCGGCACGGTTACCGACGAATCCGGGGGTGGGCTACCGGGGGTGAGCGTGGTGCTGAAAGGGACAACGCGCGGAACGACCACCGACGGCAAAGGATTCTACCAGTTGGGCGTTCCCGACGAAAAGGCGGTTCTGGTCTTCAGCTTTGTCGGCTACATCCCCCAGGAAGTGACCGTTGGAAACCGCAACAACGTAAGCGTCAAACTCGAAAACGACACCAAGTCGCTCTCGGAAGTGGTGGTGGTAGGCTACGGAACGCAGAAAAAAGTAAACCTGACGGGGGCGGTTTCGTCCGTATCGAGTGAGGAACTGGTGCGTCGTCCGGTGGGCCAGACGTCGGCCGCTTTGCAGGGCATGATGCCGGGGGTCACGGTCACGCAGCGCTCCGGCCGCCCGGGTGCCGATGGCGGTTCCATCCGGATTCGTGGGGTCGGAACACTGGGTAACTCGGACCCTTTGATACTCATCGATGGCATTGAAGGCTCCATGAACAGCATCGATCCCAACCTGATTGAGTCGGTTTCGGTCCTGAAAGACGCGGCTTCGTCATCCATTTATGGCTCGCGGGCGGCCAATGGCGTTATTCTGATTACGACCAAACGCGCCAAAGGAGGCCGGATTTCGGTAAATTACAACAACTACATCGGCTGGCAAACCCCGACGAATTTGCCCAAAATGGCCAACGCCATCGACCACATGCTGCTTACCAACGAAGCGTATGTGAACGTGGGACGCTCGCCCTTGTATTCCGACGATTTAATTCAGAAATACCGTACGGAAGGGGCTTCCAACCGCGATTTATACCCCGACACGGACTGGCAAAAAGAAGTGCTAACGGGTTCGGGGCTTCAGCAGAGCCACTTTGTGAGCATCAACGGCGGCAGTGAAAAAATCCGTTTTCTGACCTCGGTGGGTTATTTTGATCAGAAAGGAATTATTGAGAATTCGACGTTCCGACGTTACACCCTCCGCAACAACGCCGACATTCAGCTTTCGAAGAAATTCAGCGCCCGGATCGATCTACAGCTCGTCGCGGCTACAACCGTTGAACCGGGCCGGGGCGCGGAGGAAGTGTTCCACTGGATGAACCGGATTCCGGCCAACCAGATCGGGATTAATTCCAACGGAACCTGGGGCGACGGCTGGAACGGCGACAACCCGATTGCGATGTCACGCGATGGTGGGACAAAGAAAAACAACAGCCCCTATGCTTTTCTGAATGCCGCACTGGTGTATAAACCAACGTCGTATCTGACGGCGGAAGTGGCCTATGCGCCGAAATATGCCCTTTCAATCGATAAGAACTTCAACAAGGCGATTCAGGCCTACAAGCCCAACGGGGCGCTCAGTTTTCTGGCACCCGCCAAAAGTACGCTGACCGAAGCGGACAGCCGATCGCTGTATACCACGTTGCGCGGAACGCTGACTTTTGATAAGGCTTACGGCGATCACGGGTTGAAAGTATTAGCCGGTTTTTCGCGGGAAGATTTTCGCAATGACAATACATCCGCCTACCGCGAAGGTTTTTTATTGCCTGACTATCAGGTCCTGAACGCGGGAGCAGCGGACATTCAGCGGACCACCGGTGGCGCATCGGAATGGGCCTTGCAGTCGGCATTCGGACGGATCAACTACGATTACAAACAGAAATATTTACTTGAAGCCAATGCCCGCTACGACGGTTCTTCCCGGTTTGCCAAAGGACGGAAATACGGCTTTTTCCCTTCGGTTTCGGCTGGCTGGCGGATCTCCCAGGAGTCGTTCATGCTGCCGCTGACCAACGTTGTCAATGAATTGAAACTGCGGGGATCGTGGGGACGCCTGGGCAATCAACTCATTGGTAATTACCCGTTTATGTCATCACTGCAATTCGGTTCGTACGCACTGAACAAGCAGATTGTCAACGTGGTGGCCCTCAATACGCTGGCGAACGCGGATATTTCCTGGGAAACCACGGAGATGACAGATATTGGTCTGGATATGACGCTGTTTTCAAACCTGTCCATTACCGCCGATTATTTTTCAAAACGTACGAAAGATATTTTGCTGACGCTGGATATTCCGGCCATTATCGGCCTGGGTGCTCCATCGCAGAACGCTGGTGTTGTTGACAACAAAGGGTGGGAACTCGGGATCAATTACAAAGGAGCCGTCCGGAGTTTTCGCTATGACGTCGGTTTTAATATTTCGGATGTCAAAAATACCGTTGTCGATTTGAAGGGTGTGAACCTGACCGGCCTGGTGGCAAATCGGGAAGGTTATGCGTTCAATTCCCTTTACGGCCTGGAGTCGGAAGGATTTTTCCAGACGGCTGACGAAGTGGCCGCTCACGCCCAGCAATTTGGCGTTATCAAGCCCGGTGACATTAAATACAAAGACCAGAACGGCGACGGAATCATCAACAACGACGACAACGTCGTGTTTGGATCCACGATTCCCCGCTTCACCTACGGAACGACGCTGAACGGCTATTACAAAGGATTTAGCCTGAATATTGTTCTTCAGGGCGTTGGCAAAGCCGATGGCTATCTGAACGAACAAGGCATCATGCCGTTCTTTCTGGGCGGGACGGTGCAGGAACAGCACAAAGACCACTGGACCCCGGAAACGCCGAACGCGACCTTTCCGCGGCTGGCGTTCAGCGAATCCAATAACGAAAAGAATTCCAGTTTCTGGATGCGAAATGCCGCCTACCTGCGTCTGAAAAACATTCAGATTGGCTACACCCTTCCGACGACGCTGACCCAGCGCGCGGGCATCAACAACGCCCGGATTTTTGCCAACGGCCAGAACCTGCTGACCTGGGATAAGTTCTGGGATGGCTACGATGTCGAATCGCCGGTTGGAACCGGTCGCAGTTACCCGCAGGTCAAAATGGTCAGCGTCGGCATCGATGTCAGCTTCTAGAAACCGCCGGTTTTCCTTTCACTTTTCAACTGAATCAAAAATGAAAAAGATATATTACTGGTTTTTGTCGGCCTGCCTGCTCCTCAGTACAACGTCCTGCGAGGACTATCTGGAGCGGTTTCCGCTGGAAGGCCCCGCCGATCAATCGTATTTTGCCAACGCCAGCGAACTGGAACTGGCCGTCAATGGCTGCTACAAAGGCATGAATTTTCACCCCAGCGACGGGATGCCAACCCAGCTTTTACTGGACGTTTGCACCGACATCAACTGGGATCGGAACAACAGTGCCATGCAGCAAATCGGCAAAGGAAGCCACGACAGCAACAACGGTTTTGTCCGATCGGTCTGGACGGAAGCCTATAAAATTATTGGCCGCTGCAATTTTATTCTGGACAACATGAACAAGCTGGATGGCAAAATGGACCCGGTTCTGTATGCCCGGTTTCAGGCCGAAGCCCGGTTTGTGCGCGCTTACATGTACGGCTATCTGATTGAATTATTCGGCGGGGTTCCGCTGGTAACCAAGACGTTGGGTCTGGCCGATGCGCAGGTTCCCAAAAGCACCAAGGAAGAATGCGCCACCTTCGTGATGAAGGAACTGGACGAAGCCGCCAAGTCATTGCCCAACAGCTACGATGCTAAAAATACCGGTCGCGCCACCAAAGGAGCGGCTTTAGCGACCAAAGCCCGGACGGCCTTGTACAATGAGAAATGGGAGGTTGCGGCCAGCGCAGCCAAAGCCGTCATGGATTTGAATATCAATAAATTACACCCGAATTTTGGCGAGTTGTTTTCCTACAAAGGGCAAACGTCCAGCGAAATTATTTTCGCGCTGCAGTATCTGAAAGGAACCCTGACGCACAGCACTCCGCAGAATTTTTTGTCGCGCAACGCCCAGGGAGCTTCCAACAAGGTGCCGGGCCAAACGCTGATCGATTCGTATGAGTGTACGGATGGGTTATCGATTGACAAGTCGCCGTTGTACAATCCGAAAGATCCATTCAAAAACCGGGACCCGCGTCTGGATTTTACGGTGGCCGTTCCGGGTTCCAACTACTTCAATTTCAAGTTTGAAACCCACAAGGACAGCGTCAAAACGATCAATTATACCACGGGCGCGCGGGTTGACAACCAGGATGCCATTCACGCCTTTGCGACTTATACCGGGTATTGCTGGCGGAAATACACCGACCTGACGGACAAAGACGACCGGAGCAATTCGGAAATCAATATTATCCTGATCCGGTATGCCGAAGTGTTACTGATCTACGCCGAAGCTAAAATTGAAGCCAACCAGATTGATCAGTCGGTATACGATGCCATCAATGCGGTGCGCCAACGGGTCAACATGCCCGCCATCAAGTCGGGCAAAACGCAGGCGGAACTTCGTTCGATTATTCGCAAGGAGCGGAAGTATGAATTGGCGAATGAAGGCTTTCGTTTGTTTGACATCCGTCGCTGGAAAATCGCCGATAAACTGCTGAACGGCAATTTCCTGGGCCGGATTCCGAAAGGATTGCTGGCGGCCGCGCCGGTGATCGATGCCAACGGAACTCCCGATTACAGCAATGTGCCCAACAAGGCCGACATGCGGGTGGTCGAGGTCCGGATTTTTAATCCCAACCGCGATTACCTCTGGCCGATTCCGTACATTGAAACCGTCACCAACAAAGTACTTACGCAGAATGCTGGTTATTAACATGTTAAACCCCGCCTGAAGGTATATCCAATGCCTACAACCCGTCGACATTTTCTGAAAGTTTCCGGCCTGAGCGGTATTGCGCTCACGACCGGACTACCCGAACTTTACGCCCAGGCAACTGGTCCGCTGGCCGAAACGGACTATGATCTGATTATTGTTGGAGCCACACCCGGCGGAATTATGGCCGCGGTTTCAGCTTCCCGTCTGGGTAAAAAATCGCTGATTCTGGAGCGGACTGCCTACATCGGCGGTTTGCCGGCCAACGGTCTGGGGGCCACCGACATCGCCACCCGGGGCGCTACGGGCGGTTTGTTTCTGGAGTTTGTGCAGCGCATCAAAGCCTATTACGTCGAAAAATACGGAGCGGATTCGCAACAGGTGACCGACTGCGCCAATGGCTACCATTTTGAGCCGTCGGTGGCCGCTAAAATTTTCGACTCGTTCCTGAAAGACAGTCCCAACGCCACGGTGCTGACCATGCGCCAATTCGATTTTGAACCCGAAAACCTGACGATTGAGAAAAACCGCATTCGGGGAATTCGGGTGATGAACCGAAACACGAAAAAAACGGAAACCTATCAGGGCCGGTTTTTCATCGACGCCACCTACGAAGGCGACCTGATTGCCGCTGCGGGCGTCCCGTTTTTTCTCGGACGGGAAGGCAAATCGGAGTATAACGAAGTCGGGGCTGGCCGGGTTTATAAATACTGGGCGGGTCCGGAAAGTGAAGGATCGACGTTTCAGGGCGACAACGCCGTTCAATCCTACAATTACCGGTTATGCGTCACGAATGATTCCAAAATCCGGGTTAAAATCCAGAAACCGGCCCGGTATAACCGGGAGGAATACGTCTCGCTGATTAATGATGTCAAAACCGGCACGTATACGGGCGTCGCCATGACGAAATTGACTGATGACCAAAAGGCTGAAATTCAGCGCAAAACGAAAGCTGGCGTGTCGCCCGATGTTCCCGGTATGCCGAAAGGCATTGCCTGGCTGACGAATATGGTGAAATTGCCGAACGGCAAAAACGACGGCAATAACCAGCACCACGCTTTCATTTCCACCGATTTGCCGGAAGAAAACTGGCCCTACCCAACCTCCGGCTGGGAATGGCGCGACCGCTTTGCCCAACGGCTGCGGGAATATACTGAAGGCTTGTTTTACTTCGCCCAGAACGACCCCGCGCTACCCGACTGGTTTCGGAAAGAATGCGCGGAATGGGGCTGGGCCAAAGACGAATACACCGACAACGGGAATTTTCCCCGGCAGTTGTACGTCCGGGAAGGTCGCCGGATGAAGGGCAAATATGTCTTCAAAGCGCAGGATGCGCAGCCGGTCAAACCGGGCGGACGCCCTCCGCTCCACGCCGACAGCATTACGGCCAGCCACTACGCCCTCGACTCGCACGCCGTTCGGAAACGGGAAGCGGGCAAGATCCATCTGGACGGCTTTATCAGCTATCCGTCAGCGGTTTACACGGTTCCTTTCCGGGTGATTGTTCCGGATTCGCCCCTGGAAAACCTGCTGGCTCCGGTTCCGGCGTCGGCCACGCACATCGGTTTTTCGACGCTCCGGATGGAACCCTGCTGGATGGCCCTCGGGCAAGCCGCCGGAACCGCTGCGGCTCTGTGTGTGCAGAAATCGCAGTCGGTGCATGCATTGTCGGTACCGGACTTGCAGAAGTCACTGCTTCAGCAAAAAGCGATTCTGGTGTATGAGAAGGGACTTTCAGCATCCGACCCGAATTTCGAAGCCAACCAGTTGGCAGCTTTGCAGGGAAAATGAGTTTAAAAAGAGTTGTATCGCGGAGTTGAGCGGAGGAAAAGAGAGTTTAGCAGAGTATTTTTAAAAACCTCTGCTAAACTCTTTTTAACTCCGCTTAACTCCGCGAACTAATAATCCAAACAACATGCGATACCTATTACTTTGCCTCAATCTACTCTTACTCACCTCCGCCATGGCCCAGCAGCAGGTGGATGTCTGCGTCTACGGCGGCACGTCCGGGGGCGTCATGGCGGCTTATACCGCTAAAAAACTCGGTAAAACCGTGCTGCTGATCGAACCCGGCAAACACCTCGGCGGCATGACCTCCGGCGGTTTGGGCCTTACCGACATTGGCAATAAGTACGCCATTACCGGTATTTCCCGCGACTATTACCGGCGCATCGGCCAGCATTACGGCAAGTTCGAACAGTGGATTTTTGAACCGCACGTGGCCGAAGATCTTTTCAACGACTACGTCAAACGCGGCAAGGTCGATGTGCTGTTGTCGCACCGGCTTTCGAGTGTAAAGAAAACGAATGGAACCATTCAGGAGATTGTGCTGGAGGATTCGGGAAAACCCGCGGCCAAACGCACCATCCGGGCGAAAATGTTCATCGACTGCTCGTATGAAGGGGATCTGATGGCCAAAGCGGGCGTTTCCTACACCGTCGGTCGGGAAGATAATTCGAAATACAACGAAACGATCAGCGGGGTGCAATTGATGACGGGCCACCAGTTGCCCGACGGCATCGATCCCTACAAAACGCCCGGACAGCCCGAATCCGGTCTGGTCTGGGGCATTAGCCCGGCGAAACTGGAGCCCAACGGAACCGGCGACACCAAGGTTCAGGCGTATAATTACCGCATCTGTCTGTCGTCCGACCCGGCCAACCAGGTGGCCATTACGCGCCCGGCGGGGTACGATTCCACGCGGTATGAATTGCTCGTTCGGCTGATCAATGCGCAGCCGCAGAAACGGTCGCTCAACGACTATTTTATCTGGAGCGGAATGCCCAACAAAAAAACCGACATCAACAACCGGAACGGTTTTTCAACCGATATGATCGGGATGAATTACGACTATCCGGACGGAAGTTATGCAAAACGGGCGCAGATCATCCGCGATCATGAGTTGTATACCAAGGGCTTACTGTATTTCTTTGGTCACGATTCGCGGGTGCCGCAGGAGCTTCGGGAGCAAATGCTGAAGTGGGGTTATCCGAAAGATGAATACACCGATACCGGCAACTGGTCCCCGCAACTCTACGTCCGGGAAGCGCGCCGGATGGTGGGAGCCTACGTGATGACGCAGGCGAATTGCCAGGGAAAAGAAGTGGTGACCGACGGCGTTGGCATGGCGGCTTACACGATGGATTCGCACAACATTCAGCGGATTGTAATCGAGAAAGACGGCAAAAAAATGGCCAAGAACGAAGGCAACGTCGAGGTCGGCGGTTTTGGGCCGTATCCGATTGCCTACCGCGCCCTGATTCCGAAGGAAACCGAATGCCGGAATTTGCTGGTGCCGGTTTGCCTGTCAGCGTCGCACATTGCCTACGGGTCGATCCGGATGGAGCCCGTTTTTATGGTGCTGGGCCAATCGACGGCACTGGCTGCGGTGATGGCGATCGATGCCAAAACCAGTGTGCAGAAAGTAGATATTGCCAAATTGCAGCAGACGCTAAAAACTAATCCGCTGGCCGACGGCAGCACGCCCGAAATTCTGGTGGATAACGATGATAAAACCCTGACGACCGCCACGGGGCCGTGGCGGCTGGAAACCAAGAGCAAGGGCGGCTACGGTCCGTCCTACCTGATTCACGAAGGGCAGGGCACCGAGGCCGCATCGGTACGGTTTACGCCAACCATTGTGAAAGCCGGAAAATACCGGATCTACACCTATTTTCCGCGCCTGGCCAAAAGTGCTTCCGAGTTGGGAATTACGGTTTCGGACGGAAAAAACCAGAAGTCGATTCCCATCAAACCCGCTGATATTGTGGTCGTTGGACAGACTTCCGGCGAGTGGGTTTCGCTGGGTGAATATGACCTGCCAACCGGGAAAACCGCATCCGTTGAAATTGCGGTGAAGCAGGCTGACGGCCCGGTGGTGGCCGATGCGGTTTTGTTCGTTCCGGCGTTCTAACGTACCCACGGGGCCTCCCGGCGGTCCGTGGGTACGTTAATTTGGCGGCTTCATCACAGTATAGGAAAGTCTGATCGTATCTTTACACGATTAGCTATCTTCATTCACTTCTTCATGATTCTTGATCTTTTCTCCCTTCAGGGCAAAACGGCGCTTGTAACCGGCGCCAAACGCGGTATTGGAAAAGCCATGGCACTGGCGCTGGCGGAGGCCGGAGCCGACATTATCGGTGTTTCGGCCACGCTCGAACCGGGCAGTGAAGTGGAAACGGCGGTGACCGCACTGGGCCGCAAATTTTACCCGTTTCCCGTCGATTTTACCGACCGGGCGGCTTTGTATATGTTTCTGGAAACCATCCGCGACGAATGTCCGCCGGTCGATATTCTGGTCAATAACGCGGGGAATATTCGCCGGAAACCGGCGGCCGAACATCCGGATGAATACTGGGACGAAATCATCGATATCAACCTCAATTCCCAATTTATCATCAGCCGGGAAATTGGCCGGGAGATGCTGGCGCGGGACGTGGATTATAACCGGAAAATCATTTTTACTGCGTCGTTATTAACATTTCAGGGCGGTTTGACCGTGCCGGGCTATGCCGCCAGCAAGGGCGGTATTGGCTCATTGACCAAGGCTTTAGCAAACGAATGGGCGTCGAAAGGCATCAATGTGAATGCCATTGCGCCGGGCTACATCGCCACCGACAACACGGCAGCCTTGCGCGCCGATGCCGACCGTAATCCCGCGATTCTGGCCCGAATTCCCGCCGGACGCTGGGGCGAGGCCGCCGACTTGCAGGGTGCCGTCGTTTATCTGGCGTCGCAAGCTTCCAACTACGTGCAGGGAACCATTCTGACCGTCGATGGCGGCTGGATGGGGCGGTAGGTTAATCGGTATACGGTTTACGGTGGCTGACGCGAGCGTGAATGCGTCAGCCACCGTAAACCGTATACCGAAACCTGTAAACATTCGCACTCATTTCGAAGTTATGAATGGAAACAACCCTCACCATCATGAATACGAACGAGAGCGATAACCAGGAAACATTCGACCCGCAGGCACGGGATGATCAATATTACTCCAAAAATCCCTACCAGCACGGGACTTCCGATTACGGAAAACCGAGTGAAGGGGTAGGCACCGGCGAAATGGTGGTGTCATCGGACGAGCGGGGTGAAATTGCGCACGACATTAGTGCGGATCGCGAGGATAACTACCGGGGAAGCCACCAGGAAGAAACCCGCCCGGACACGCATGGCTCGACCCAGGAATGGGACGTTGATCCGACCGTCATTGCAAAAAACCGGCAGGATGCCGCCAGTGCGCCGGGTCACGTTGAAAGCGGTTTGCCCAGCAGTATCGAGGGCCTGCCCGACAATCCATCGGACGAAGCGCTGTTTAACCGCAAGGGAGCAACCTATCTGGAACAGGACGATAAACCCGCCGAAAACTATGACCCGCACCACATGGGATATGGCAACGGTGATGATGATAAAAAAGAGAAGTCGTAAAGTTGAATCTTTCTGAAAACGGCCTGCTTTTCTTAGCAGGCCGTTTTTTTTTATAACTCCGAAGGCAGACGCTGCGTCAATTGGCGGGCGTCTTTCACAAAATGGGAGAAATCGGTATACCCGATGTCTTCAAATGGATACCGGCTTCCGTGTCGTTTATAGAGCTGAAGAGCGTTTTTAAATCGAATGATTTTCTGGCAATATTTGGGTGAATACCCGAGTGTTTCGTTGAAATAGCGGTGTAATGACGGATACGAAACGCCCAGTTCGCGGCAGATTGCACGCAACGGCTGATTCGGGTTGAAGGCGTTTCGGTCAAATTTCTGCAAGGCGATCTGCACGACTTTCTGCCGGTAATCAATCGGTATTTCCAGCACCGGTTTTACCAGGATGGCCTCCATCAACCGTACCCGCTCGGAGAACACCGCAGCGGCTTGCATCCGCTCTTCCAGTTCGGTTAATCGGATAAATGCTGCCAAATCCACATTCGCATTTTCGACCTCACCAGTCCGGAAACCAACCAGTTGGCCCAACATCCCCGGCCTGAATTTGACGTAAAATTCATGCACACCGGCGGGATAAATGGACGTATGCAAGTCGGTCAGGTTGCCCAGAAGCCGCGAACCTTTTACCGCATTGACGGTGCCGGTTTTCTGGTTGATGGACAGCCAGCTTTGCGGATTCAAGCTGATGCAGAGCAGGTTGGACAGGTTGGGTAAGGCATTTAAATACAACGGGTTCGCTAACGTGGCCGATTGATTTACTTCAAAATAATACGCCACAAAAGCCGCCAGGGCCGCACTCGGATACGCCAGCCGGAAATTCGGTTCTGCTTCGTCTTCGTAAATAACCCGCCCTCTGTTCATGCCATCAATCGGAACAGCATTTCGACCCCCAGGCCGGTGATCAAAAACCGCTCTTTTTTATTTTGTAACAATTGCTGCGTCCAGTCGACAAAACCGCCGTCACCAATTTCATACTCCTGCCCGCGAACCGTGATCAGGATCTTGTACTGCAAGCCTTTATAATACTGATTTTCGCGGCTGGGAGTGGTTTCGGTTTCAATGACAAGGTCGTTCCGGAGCTGCAAAATATGGTTTTTCACCTGTTCCAGCAATCGCCCGTCCGCGTTTCCGCTTCGTCGAATGAATTTGAACCGCAAAGCATCGACCTGCAGGGCGTCGCGCAGAAGGGCGGTCATAACCGCCAGGTGTTCGGCCATACTTTCCCGCTCAAACTCAAAACTGCCCGTATCGCGCCCCGACGATACCAGACAGCCAATCTTGAAATGCTGCGTATGACCCGGAATTGCCACTTTGGGCGTTCGAACGTGCCGCTGAATGGCGGAAAAACGAAGCTGGTCGGTAGCAGAAACCGGTTTCCATTGCCCGCTCTTTTTCAAATCGGCGACGTGCAGAGCCAGGGCGTTGGTGGCGTCGGCCAGCACTTCGGTGCCGCGCAAAGCCGACAGAATTTTCTGCTGGTCGGCCGTTGCCACCACCGAGCAACAACCCAGCGGAGCGACCGGCGACAACTCGACGGCTTTAAACCGAAAGGTTTCAAAGATTTGTAAGAGCCTGGTTTCCAGGGCATGCAAGGCCATAAAATCCGTGTCCGCCGGTTTTACAAAGCGGTTTTTCTGGTACTGTTGCAGCAGTTCTGCCGGAGAAAGCCGCCCGGTTTGCCGCCTGAACACCTCCAGCAACAGGGAATTCAGCTCCGACGGGGTCAGCTCTTCCGACAAAATCGGCAGCAATTCCGGTCGATTGATCCGTTGCAGTATTTTTTCAACGATCGTCATGAGGACAGTGCGGCTATTTTTTCGTCGTTAACAAGACTGTACAAATACTCCTCCACCACCTTCCCGTCTTTGTAGACCGCGGCTTTCAGAATCGCATCAAGCCCAAAACCGTTCTTTTCCAGAACCCGCATCGACGCTTTGTTATACGCAAAAATGCCCGCAAAGAGCCGGACCAGATCGGTCGTGGCAAAGGTGTACTGAACCAATTGCCGGATGGCCGCGGTGGCAATGCCCCGGCCCCAATAGGGTTCGCCGAGCCAGTAGCCAATTTCGCCCGAGAGCCGGTGGATGTCGGTTTGCAGGACCACTCCAGCCACCCCGGCGAATTTTTCTTCTTCGTAAATACCAAAAACCAGCCCTAAATCGCCTTTCAGGGCGCTTTCGATAAACCAGACGGCGTCGGCCAGCGTATACGGTTGCGGCATGCGGTCCCGCAGGTTCAGCCAGAGCGACCGGTTATTGGCCAGTTGGGCGAGGGTTCCGGCGTCATCGAGCGTTAACTCCGCCAGCGTGATGCCGTTTCCGCAGTTGATTCTGGTTCGCGTGTTCATAGTCGCAAGTTGCCGGTAAATCCGGCGAATTCAGGTGTAAAATTCTATCATCTTGTAAAAAACGCATTTTATGGAAGCTTTTTACCAAAAAAGTTGCCGCATCGGTCCCGGTTTTCTAATATTGTTCCGTTGTAGAGTTACTTCAAACCAATCGTATACTCAAAATACTATTTTATGAAAATTATGCTCAGTATGCTGGCCCGCGTGGTCTTGCTGGCTTTGGTTCTCAACGTGGTGAATTGGACTTCCAGCGACGCATCTGGCCCCAAAAAAGGGAAATGGGTCAAACTTTTCGACGGAAAAACCTTGACAGGGTGGCATAGCTACCTGAAAAAGGAAGCGTCTGATAAATGGAAGGTGGAAGATGGTGCCATTGTGCTGACCGGCGGAGGTGGAGGTGATCTCGTAACGGACAAGGAATACGAGAATTACGAACTGGAACTGGAATGGAAAATTTCGGAAGGCGGCAACAGCGGAATCATCTACCGGGTTCACGAAGATCCGAAATACAAGAGTACATATAATTCCGGGCCGGAGATGCAGGTGCTTGACAATGAGCGCCATAAAGATGCCAAGGCGGGTAAAAACGGAAACCGTACGTCCGGATCACTTTACGATATGCTGCCTCCTTCGGACTTTTCGGCTCAGAAAGTAGCTGGCGAATGGAACCAGGTTAAACTGGTGGTTAACAACGGGAAAGTCGAGCATTATCTGAACGGCAAGAAAGTGGTCGAATACCGCACCAGTGGCCCGGAATGGGACAAAATGGTGAGTGAAAGCAAGTTCAAAGGCTGGGAGGGTTTCAATCAGTTCAGCAAAGGCCATATCGCTCTCCAGGATCATGGCAATAAAGTGTGGTATCGGAACATCCGAATCAGAGAACTCTAATTGTGATTGAGTGAATGAGCGATTGAGTGAATACACATTGAGCACTCCTGTTTCTTATTCACTCAATCGTTCATTCACTCAATCACTCATTGAAACCTTATGAAAACACCTTCCCGCCGTTCGGCCATCAAAACGCTGGCCGGAACCGCCCTGACCTTTTCAGTTATCGACTCATTCGCTGCTCACATGGAAGTTACCGAGAAAAATGCTTTGCCGGCGTTGAAAGGCCGGATCAACCACTCGGCCTGCAAGTGGTGCTACGGCAAAATACCGCTGGAAGATTTTGCCAAAGCCGCTAAGGAAATAGGCCTGACCGGCATCGATCTGCTGGGACCGAATGAGTGGCCGGTCGTTAAAAAATACGGTTTGACCTGCTCGATGGCGCAGGGTGCCGGAAAAGGCATCAACGACGGTTTCAATGATCCTAAACTGCACGACGAACTGGTTGCCAGTTATGAAGCTATTTTTCCAAAATTGAAGGAAGCCGGCTTGAAAAACGTCATCTGTTTTTCGGGAAACCGGCACGGCATGGACGATCAGAAAGGCATGGAAAACTGCGCCGTGGGTCTGAAACGACTCATGAGCAGCGCCGAGAAGCACGGCGTGGTGATGGTGATGGAATTGCTCAACAGCCGGGTCGATCACAAGGATTACATGTGTGATAAGTCGGCCTGGGGTGTTGAACTGTGCAAAATGGTCGGTTCCGAAAACTTCAAACTGCTGTATGATATTTACCACATGCAGATTATGGAGGGCGACATCATTCGCACGATCCGGCGCGACCACCAGTATTTCGCCCATTACCACACCGGCGGCAATCCGGGGCGCAACGAGATCGATAACGGCCAGGAACTGTATTACCCGGCGATTATGCAGGCCATCGTCGACACGGGTTATAAAGGCTTCGTGGCCCAGGAGTTCATTCCGAAGCGCGACCCGCTGACGTCGTTGCGGGAAAGCATCGCGATTTGCGACGTGTAGTCCACAGGCACAAAAAAGCCTTTCCTGCATGCAGGAAAGGCTTTTTTGACTGGTATCAAATTTATTAGACGCCTTTGAACGGTTGTGCCGGGTTAATAACAGGTCCGGTAGGCTTATACCAATGCGGAGATGAAAGCCTTCTAGTACGCATTGTAAAACAGGAAGAGCTTTCCCTGGCCCAAACACCTTAATGATCAGTCGTCTATTCAACGCATGAAAAAAGTTTCTTACGAATACACCCTGGTAGTGATGGTAGCCCTGCTTTTCACACTAACGGGTTGCCGCGATCTTACGGTAGTTGACCGGCCCTACCAACGCCTGCTGATCAACGATTTTTCGGGACCACTCCGTACGGTATTGCCACCGTATGATGGGACGCCCAATACGCTCACGCTCCGAATCAGCGGCACGATTAGCCAACCGGTTTTTTTCGCGGTCGACCAGGTAGCTGGCGACCAAAAGCGATATACCGTTCGCCGGGATACGCTGCTGGCGGGCACCTATACCAATAATCGGTTCAGTGGAGATTACTACTCGAATCAATTGACCGAACTGGTCATCACCGGGACTGCCGGTACCACCGGGAACCTTACTGTTGAATGGTACCGCCACTAACCTGACCCATTACGCCCATGACCCGATGTTATTTTTTGCTCGTCGGCCTGCTGATGACGGCTTCACTCCAGGCCCAGGTTCTTCAGAACCGGAACTCAATTCGGCTGGGTGTCGACCTAACTTCGCTTGATGCCCCCGATGCCGTTGGTCTGCGCTACGTGGGCAGGCTCGCCCATCAGTTCCGGAATGACCGCTTCCTGGTGGCGGCCGAAGGTGGCTATATCACTAAAACAACTCTGAATCAGCCTTTTAACGAGGTTGATCCGGGTCCTAATCACCGGGAGCGCTTTACAGCAGATGCCACGGTATTCTTTGATTTTCTCCCACATCCCCGCCACGCGCTGCGACTGGGAGCGGGCTTGTCGGCCTGGTACCGACGTGACGATACTTACCGGGGAGCAGCCGCCTTGTTGGCCCCGACGGGTCTGCAAGGTATTGCGATTGACCGGGAAGAGCGTCATGAGCTGAATACCGGTGGGCATGTCGCCGTTGAATACGAATGGCTATTCGATCCAAGATGGGGCGTCGATGTTCGGCTGCGCCTGGCCAATTTGAACCAGGCCGGGATCAGTTCCATGCTTGGCACAGGAATCAGTTATCGTTTTTAATTTTCAAAAGGGAAAGCGGATGGAGCCGATTGAACGGATCAAAACGGATTTTTATCGGCTGAACATCTGTTTAATCGGCGTTCCCATTATATTGGCCGAGCTACGATAACCGCTCACCATAACGGTAAAAAAGTCCGTCGGGAGCAACGGCAAAAATTATTTACGAAAGGTGGTGATAGCCTCTTCAAAAATGTGCACACCGGGTATGTCGCGAACACCACTGGCGATGGCGGCTTTGATGGCCGCTTCATCGATGACCCAATACCCATTCGGAACCTGGTTGGGGTCGACAATCTCGAAGTTCCAC
The DNA here is from genome assembly GCF_003858645.1 of Larkinella knui. Classification (GTDB taxonomy): domain Bacteria; phylum Bacteroidota; class Bacteroidia; order Cytophagales; family Spirosomataceae; genus Larkinella; species Larkinella knui. Next base: position 1,115,400 of record NZ_RQJP01000002.1, read on the forward strand.
TTTAACTGTACTCCTTTTGGTAGCGAAGTAACTTCGGGGGTCAGCCAGGTGGTGTCTCCGGAATGGTTGCGGGCAGCTTCTTCAGTGGCTTCCGCCAGTTGATGTTCACGCACCCGCATCAGTTCCTTGTTGTAATGCTCAACGGCATCCTTGAGGGGTTGCATGGCCTCCAGAATGGGCGATGTCATTTGTTTTTCGACTTCCATCCAGTCATGTTTTTCCTTGTCGAGTTGCCGGGTAATTTTGAGTCGCTCAGCCGCCACCATCTTGATAAGTTCATGTCCTTGCGCTACATGTTTAATCAGGGTTTCCTGTTGTTCGGGCGTACCACAGACGGCAGGTTGCCGACGTAGAAAGGTCACATAGTCGGTCAGGGATCTCTGAAGCAGTTCTCGCCCACCCGAATCGGTCAACGACAGCTCGGTATTTGGTTTGGTTTCAGTAGCCATGCCTTTAGAACCTTCAATGAGTAAAAAAGTTGGGTAATTTATTCAGGGAAATATGTACTATTTACCCGTACTGCTAACGAAACCAGTCACCGATACAAAGAAAAAGGCATGACAGTAAACATTCCGTTGGCTTCGGGCGTCATTACGTATGCATCGTCGTGGACGCCTGGCTTACGTTTGGATTCAAAGTCTTTTGGTCGCGTTACGGCCAATCTCTTTGCGTGGTATGTAAGCATAAAACCGGCTCCCCCCGTGAGGGAGCCGGTTTTATAAAAGCAGTTGTGTGCCGTTTACTTCGCATACGTAATAAACCGCTGCGACTGCACCGCGGGCAGCATACCTACCTCAATCTGGCGAACCGTTTTTTGCTTACCGTTGCTGATTTCCAGGTAGTAAACACCGGTTTTCATGCCTTCAAAATCAAATTTGCGCCAGTGGTTAGCCGGCACTTTACTCAGCGATTCCTGGTAAAGAACTTCGTTGTTGGCATCTTTCAACCGAATGGTCGCCTTCCGGGGTTGCCGAACGGCCAGCATTAAATTGATCTTCTCCTGGGTGCCCAGAAACATATTCACCTCAAAGGCATTGTTTTCGGCGTTTGGATCACGAATCCCGGTTACCTGCGCGTTCGATACCGGCACGATTAAGCCTAAAAAAAGTGTCATTAGTACCTGGTGTACAATCGTTTTCATGAGTCTGTGTTGTTTAGTTTCTGTGACAAAGGTGCGGAGTTTTGGAATATTAGCAAAACGAATTATTTTTGTCGAAATCATGAAAATTATTCATCATGGAAATCCGGCATCTTCAAATGGTGAAAGAGGTCGCAAGCTGCGGTAACCTCACCAAAGCCGCCGATCGGCTGTATCTGACCCAGTCGGCCTTAAGCCATCAGCTGAAAGAAATTGAAGCTTTTTTCAATACCCAGTTATTCATCCGCGACAAAAAACACATGCTGCTGACGGATGCCGGAACGGTAGTATTACAGGCCGCCGAGAAAATTCTGCAGGAAGTGGCCGAAACCAAAGCCAAAGTCAAGTGTCTGACCGACAAGGATTCCGGCGAAGTGCGGCTCTGCACGGAATGCTACACGTCGTACCACTGGCTGTCGGGATTTCTGCGGGCCTACCGGGACGTTTATCCGAAAGTGGACGTAAAAATCGACATCGAAGCAACCCATTATGCCGAACAACACCTGCTCGAAAACAAGATCGACGTCGCCATCCTGGAAGATTCCACCAATCCGAAACTGAGTTATACGCCCCTTTTCCAGGATGAATTTGTGGTGATCGTGGCACCTGACCATGAATGGGCGGGGCGCGATTGGGTAGAAATTAACGAATTTGCCGGTCACAACTACGTCATGTACAACATCCCGGAAGAGGAAAGCTCCAATTTTCAGATGATTTTCAAGAATTGCCGCCCCCAGCGTCTCTATAAAATGACGTTGACGGAAGGTATTCTGGAGATGGTAAAAGCCGGTATGGGTGTGGCCCTTTTGCCCAACTGGATTGTAAAACCTTACCTCAAATCCGGGGAACTGGCCGCGGTTTCGCTAACCCGGAAACGACTTCTGCGAACCTGGTATGCGGCTACGCTGAAAAACAAACAGCATGCTCCGTATACCGATGCGTTCATCGAAAAACTGGCGTCGTATATGAAAGAACTCGACGGATACGCCGTCGCCTGTGTGGCCTGATACCCAACGGTTTTTTGCCCGGCGTATCTTTATTTATCAGACAATTGCTTTCTTAATCAACCGGATTGTGTCTTCTTCTTCTGATTCTACTCCATTGCCCCGACGGCTGGGATTGTGGCAAGCTACGGCCTTAAACATGATCGATATGGTCGGCATTGGCCCCTTTGTAGTCCTGCCGCTGGTCATTCACATCATTGGTGGCCCACATTTTCTGTGGGCGTGGATCCTGGGCGCGGTAATTTCCCTGATCGATGCGCTGGTGTGGTCCGAATTGGGCGCAGCTTATCCGCAGGCTGGTGGAAGTTATAACTTTCTCAAAATTGCCTACGGCGAGAAGCGCTGGGGCAAAATGCTGTCGTTTCTGTATGTCTGGCAAACCATGATCCAGGCCCCGCTGGTGGTGGCCTCGGGAGCCATCGGATTTGCCCAATATGCTTCCTACCTGATTCCGCTCGAAGGCTGGGAACGCAAAGCCGTTTCCGGGGGCGTGGTCATTCTGATTACGATGCTTTTATACCGCAAGATCGAGTCCATTGGCCGCATTAGCATTTTGCTGTGGGCTTGTGTCCTGGCCACTTTAGGCTGGATTATCTGGGGTGGTCTGACGGGCGGACAACAGACGGTTTCGCTGGCTCTGCCGTCGGGCGAATCGCTGTCCGGACTGTTTGGCGCGGGTCTGGGAATTGCTTCGGTAAAAACCATTTATTGCTACCTCGGCTACTACAATGTATGCCATCTGGGCGGAGAAATTCGCAACCCGTCGCGCAACATTCCGCTGAGTATGCTGATTTCCGTGGTCGGTATTGCGGTTTTGTATCTGTCCATGAACTGGAGCGTCGTCAGCGTCATTCCCTGGCAGGAAGCCCAACACAGCGAGTTCATCATCAGCGCGGTAATCGAGCGGCTGTACGGTTCAAGAGCGGGAGCCATTGCCACATTTATGGTGCTGATTGTCGCGTTTTCGTCCTTATTTGCGGTTTTGCTGGGCTATTCGCGGGTCCCCTACGCGGCTGCGGCCGACGGCCAGTTTTTCCGCATCTTCGCCAAACTCCACCCCACCCGGCATTTTCCGTACGTTTCGCTGTTGTTTCTGGGCGCACTGGGCTTCGGCTTCAGTTTGCTGTTTCGCCTGTCCGACGTCATCACGGCCATTCTGGCGATGCGCATCGTGGTGCAATTTATCGGACAGGCTGTGGGGCTGTTGCTGTTGCATAAACGCAAACAGACAAGCGCCTTTCCGTTCAGAATGCCACTCTATCCGCTGCCGGTTTTACTGGCCCTCGTCATCTGGACGTTCATTTTCATTTCAACCGGCTGGACCTTCATGTTGTCCGGTTTAACCGTCATTGTTCTCGGCGTTGTGGTCTTTCTGATTACGGCTAAAATCCGGAAACAGTGGCCCTTCGGAGCTGCCGATCAACCCGCTACGCCTTTGGTGGCCCCCACGAAATAAACGAGTTCTACGTCTTCCGCTTAAAAACTTCATCCGGGTCAATGCCCGCTTCGCGCATCAGATCCATACCGTATTGGCGGATGGTTGCGATGACTGGAATGGCACGACGGCCCTTATCCGTCAACGTGTATTCTACTTTCGGCGGCACCACCGGGAAAACCGTGCGGGTTACAAAGCCGTTATGCTCCAGTTCACGAAGTTGTGTCGTTAGCATCTTGTGCGAGATGTGCGGCAGGTATTTCTTCAGTTCACTGTACCGCATCGTTTGCTTGTTAAGCCGCCATAATATGGGCATTTTCCAGGTGCCGCCAATCTGGTGCATAGCGTATTCAACCGGGTTGTAATACGTTCGGCCGTTGTCTTTAAAGTCAGGCATAGATCACAAGCGCTTGATAGTCAAACACTCTCTAAAAGGAGAGTATTACACTAAAAAGTGTATTTGTTGGTAAAAGTAGTACGAGGGATAAACTTTGCACTACGCTTCGGCACAAATCAAACTAAATCACCCGATCATGAGCCTGAAAAATCCCAACGTTGTCAGTCCCAAGCACCCTAAACGCATTGCAATTGTCATTTCCAATCCCGCTCTGTCTACCACGACGGGTTGGCCGGTTGGTTTCTGGTGGAGCGAATTGGCTCATCCGTATTACGAATTTACCGAAAAGGGCTACGAAATCGACCTATTTAGCCCCAACGGCGGCCCCTGTGAACCGGATGCGATGAGCGATCCGAACGATCCCAGCGGGTATTCGTCAACGGATCTGATTTCGCAGGGCTTCATTCATACTGAAAAACTACGAAAACGGATTGATGCCACCCGCCCCATTGCCGACCTCAACGTCGGGGATTTTGACGCCATTGTGGTGGCTGGTGGTCAGGCACCGATGTTCTCGTTTGAGAATGCTACCGATCTGCAACAGAAGTTTGTCGAATTCTATGAAACCGGAAAAATTACCTCGGCGCTTTGCCACGGAACCGCCATTTTGCGCTACGCCCGGCTTTCCACCGGCGAATTTTTGGTCAAAGGAAAAACCGTTACCGGCTTCGCCAACGTCGAGGAGGACTTTGCCGACAACGCCGTCTGGGACTACGGCCTGCTCGAACGCGGCAAGCATTTGATGCCCTGGCGCATTGAAGACGAACTCAAGAAACTGGGGGCCAATTACGTTCAGGCGGGTTTATGGCGCGGTTTTGCCATCCGCGACGGCAATCTGATTACCGGTCAGCAAAATTTCTCGGGTGCTGAAACGGCGAAGGTGATCATCGAAGCACTGGGCGAATAAAGGACGTTCCTACTCCGTTGATGAATCCGTGGGAATTGGGATGCGTCCTTCCAGACGTCCCCTCCAGAACTCCCGGCTATACACCCGCTGGAAAGGCCAGTTTTTCATTTGCAAGGCAAACGGCGTGTAGGCATGGGCGTCTTTCAGGCTGCTTTCGTAGTACAGATCATCGTCCGTCAACACCAGCCCTTCGTAGTAGTCGGCGGCTTTGCGGGTCAGGTCGGCGAAGGGTAATTCTTCAAACAGGCCGGTTTGAGCGTCTTTGAGTTTATCTTTCAACAGGCGCGCGCCCGGAATGCGGTCGGTTCGGCGGGGTTGTGGGCGATACGCACCCTCCGCCACCGAAAGCGCATACTCGAGGTATTGCTTCAATATTTTCGGCCCTTCGTTGGCGGTATTTTCAACGGAAAGCTGCTGCGGATAAATGCTCGTGACCACGTAAACCCGTTCCCGCGCCCGCGTTACGGCCACATTCAGCCGGTTTTCGCCCCCTTTGGCGTTCAAACTACCAAATTGTGCCGATAATTTTCCGCGACTGTCGGGAGCATAGCCAATGGAAAAAATGATCACATCCCGCTCGTCACCCTGCACGTTTTCGATGTTTTTGACAAAGGTTGTTTCGCTGGTGGCAGATGCGGTTTTTTGATCCGTTTCCGTACCGTTTTCCGGTTTTACGTCCAAAACCGCCAGCACGTGCTCCTCCAGCAGTTCCTGAATCAGCTGTTGCTGCTGAAAGTTGAACGTGACGACGCCGATGGAACGACCCGGCAACTCGTCGGCCAGCTGATCGATCAGTTCGACCACGGCGCGGGCTTCGGTTTCGTTGGTATTGTTTTCCCAGACTCCTTTGACATTCAAATACCGAATGGCGGGCTCCCGGCGGTTAAGCTGGTGGAAATCAGGGAGTAGATGCAGCGAGTTTTTGTAAAAAAGCCGGTTCGAGAAATCAATTAAATCAATCGAGCGACTGCGGTAGTGGCCGCGCAACTGGGTTTGCGGGAGCGAGTGACTCGCCAGATCGAGCAGCGATTCTACTTCCAGTTCAACGGGCGTTTCTTCCGTAGACCCGGTTTCAAACCGGATGCGGTACAAATCGCTGGGTTGCAGTTGCTTGCTGTCGCCGGTAATAACCACCTGTTTGGCGCGGTACATCGCCGGAATACCGTTTTCCGCAAAACACTGCGACGCTTCATCGAAAATCACCAGATCGAACAAGCCGGGCTCCATCGGAAAAATGGCCGAAACCGATTCCGGCGACGCCATCCAGCAGGGAACCAACTGAAAAACCTCCTCCGAATGCTGTTCCATCAGTTTGCGAACCGGCCAGATGCTGCGTTTTTTGGTAACCTGGTGGTTTAGCTCCCGGTAGGTAACGAGGTTGTTCAGGCGGTTGAAAGCCAGATTCTGGTACGCTTTTTCGCGCAATTTGACCAACAGAATCTGGCGGCTCAGCGTCTGCTTTTTCCGGACACTCTCCTGTAAAATAGCCTCTAACTGGTTGATTTTTAAAGACGAAACACCCCGCAAAACCGGGTTTTGACTTTCCAGGTGTTCAATCCAGGCTAGATGCAGACTGTTCAGAAAAAGAGCGACCGACAACTTTTCGCCCAGCCGAAGCACAACTTCCCGTTCCGCAATCGTAAAATTTTCCTTCAACCGGTCGGCTTCAATCAGCAAGTCGATGTCGCGTTCGAGCGTCCGGATCAGCAGACCGGTTTGGGTCGGTTCCTGCCACAGCCGCTGAATTTGCGATTCGCTCAAAAACGACTGCCAATGACTGCGCTGGGCGGTTACGGAACGACCGGTTTCCAGCAATTGCCGGGCGGTTTGTGTAAAAACGCTGACGGTTTCCAACCGCGATTCCGGTAAGTGGTTTAACCACGAAATGGCATTCAGTCGGCGGACGATTTCGAGCGACTGCCGGGCCAGCCGAACGGTCAGAAACGCGGTTTCCGGCGTAACTTCCTGATTTACTTTGTGTTCAATTTGCTGACGGATCACTTCGAAACGAATTCGGCGCTGGACTTTTTCCAGCAAAACCGGCAAAGTTTCGTCCAAAAGCGCCAACCCGTTGGCGGCTGCGAGTTGCTGCAACCCGGTTTTGTCCTTGCTGAACCAGCCCCAAACCGTTCGACCGACGAACGAAGATCGGCTCTCAATCGCTTCCTGCAACCGGTGCGCCGTGTTGGGCAGATCGGTGATCGGCAGGCTTTTTTCGATGCCGTTCCCACTCAGACAATCACTTAATTCGACTTCAATCCGCTCTAAATCATCCGGTTCGGATTGGAAAAGCGGGTGATTCGGCTGTCGCTGCAACCGGCGAATCCACTGCCAGCGCTGTTCCGACGGCTCGGCTCGCAAGAGGGTCAGCAAAGCGGTCGTCTCCCATTCATCTTCCTGCACAGTTTGCCAGTCGGCGAGTGAAAAAACGCGATTGGTCAACGTTTGCGCCTGTTCGGTTACGGTCTGGACGAAAACCGGTAATTCGCTCAGCAACTTTTTGAGAGTCGGTACCTGACCGAACGAAAACGAAGCGAACGAAAGCCGGTCGGCCCACGGATGATCGGGTCCGAGTCGCTCCAGATAAGCGCCGTATTCCCGGATTTTTTCCACAAAACCGGTCACCGAATCCGGCCGGAATTGCGTGTACAGATCGGCTAACGGAATGGTTTCGGCCGTTGGATCGCTGCTCAGATACAATTGTTTGACCGAAATGCCCGCTTCCGATTCGTCGAACAGCGCGTCTTTAAAGGCTTGTAGTTCGGCCAGCGTCTGGTCGATCCGGCGGCTTTCCTGATCGAAATTACGTTCCAGCAGAATCGCATCCAGGCCATAATTCTGTTTGCGGTATTCCTCTACCCGCTCGATCTGACTGGCCAGCTGATCGTAAAGGGCTTTCCGGTCGTTCTTGAAATCATGAATCAGGGCCGAAAACGGCTGCATTCCGACCTGGCGTAGTCGTTCATAAACCACATCCAAAGCCGCGCGTTTCTGGCAAACCAGCAAAACCCGCTTCCCCTGAGCCGCAAAATCGGCCATCAGGTTGCCAATCAGCTGCGACTTCCCGGTTCCGGGTGGGCCCTGCACTACCATCGATTCCCCGGCTTTGATGCGCCGGATGGCTTGCTCCTGCGAAGCATCGAGGGCCAGGGGCGTGTGGATATTTTCTTCGCGAATGGTGTGCAACGAACCTGAGGTAGAAGGCAAAACGGGAAGCGCAACAGGAAAGAAGCCCGGTTCGTCGTTTTCCTCCAGATCGGTCCCGTCAACCCGCGGCTCCAGGTTTTCTGCCCCCAGCAACACCTCATAATCCGGCACCAGATACGAACCGGCTTGCGGAAAAATGCCCAGCACGGCTTCGGGATAAAGCTTCAGTTCGCCGTTGCGTTCGAGTTTATCCAGATCGGTTTTTTTAACGGAATTGAACCACTGGAGCTGATCGGTGAAAAGCTCCTGATTGAAATTAATTTCTAAGGGACTGGTTTTCAACCATTCATAAAGCTGGGTACGAAAAACCGTTGCGTCTTTGTCGAATTCATCCAGCGTGTGTTCCAATACCGCATCGGGCAGAATGTACTGGTTGTAATAGGCATACGCCAGCAGAAAACTGCGGTTGAGCGTAATGGACTCATCCGCCCGCCGAACCAACATCCATTTGTTCCCCTGCTGTTGGAGATGAACCGGAAAAAACACCAGCGGGCCGTGAATAACCGTGCCGTCGGCCAGCTTGCCGCGCACGAACGGATAGCCCACGTACAAATCTTCAGAACCGCGTTCTTCTTCAATAAACCGGTCGGTTCGGGCAATCTTGCGGAGCTTTTTACTGACCTCGTTGACCTTTTCCAGCCGACTGTCCAGCACGTCGCAAAGCGGAATGGCCGGACGCCGGGCGATCAGCTGGCGAACGAGATCGAAAGACGGTTTATGGTCCAGAAAATCAATTTCGTGCAGGTCCAGAAACTGCTCGACGGGCAGGTTGGTCAGCAGCAGCGAACGGTTGCGGCTGCTGAGGTTGGTCAGGCGTTTGAGGTAAGCTTTGAGAACAGTCGGTGATAACATAGTATGTACCCACGAACTAAAGTCCGTGTTTTTTCCAGATATCGTAACGGTCGAACACGGACTTAGTCCGTGGGTACTTAGACCTGTACTTCTTCGGGTTCCTTTTTCTTTTCCGGAATCAGCCAGGAGGCCAGAATACTAACGCCGAGAATGGCCAGAATGACATAGAGCGAGTAAACCGTCTCAAAACCGTGCTCTTCCAGCCAGCTGTGGAAGATCATTTTCAACCCGATAAAGGTCAGCAAAGCCGCCAGACCGGTTTTCAGGAAGCGGAATTGATTCATGATGCTCGACAGGAAAAAGAACATCGACCGCAAACCCATAATGGCGAAAACGTTCGAGAAAAAGACGATGTACGGATCTTTGGTGATCGAGAAAATGGCCGGAATCGAGTCGACGGCGAACACCAGATCGGTGAACGCGACAACGATCACGACAATGAACAGGGGCGTTACGAACAGCTTGCGGTCGGATTTCCGGCGGACAAAAAAGTGGTCGATAACGTTCCGGCGATAAACGTTCATGTATTTGGCCGTCAGCTTCACCACCGGGTGATTTTTCGGTTCCATGTGCTGATCTTCGTCTTTCTCGAAGAAGAGTTTAACACCGGTATACACCAGAAAGGCCCCGAAAATATAAATGATCCAGTCGAAACGCTGCAGCAGAGCGGAGCCGACGAAAATGAAGATAAACCGCAGGATGATGGCCCCCAGAATTCCCCAGACCAGAATTTTTTTGTAGAACTTCTGCCGTACGCCGAACGACGCAAAGATCATGATGAAGACAAAGATATTATCGGCTGATAATGAATACTCTACCAGATAACCGGTGATGTATTCCAGCGCCATGTTGTTCTGGAAAATGGCCAGACTCTGTTCAAAATTGCCCGGAATCAGCTTCAGGTGGTCGGCATACCGGCTGCGAATTTCTTCCAGCCGCGCCATGTCGGTAATGCCGTGGACGAGGTAGCCGAAGTTTTTAATGAAAAAATAAAACCCGATCGACAGCGCCACCCAGACCGCACTCCACGTACCGGCTTCCTTAAAACTAACAATATGGCTTTTCTGCTTCGTAAAGGCGCCCAAATCGAAGGCCATGACCAACAAAACAAAGAGTGCAAAGCAGACAAAAAATATGGTTTCGTAACTCATAAGTTGAACATTCGTAGTATTAAGTGTGATAGGATTGCTTCATCAGGGCCAACGAACTCAAAACTGGCACAGAATTAGCCATGAAACCGTTGAGTTGTAGAACCAAACAAATCGTTTTGGAAAACTAATCGCAATATAGCTCTATTCAGTAACAGGTTATGATTTCGGTTGATTCCTTATTTTTGCAAATATGTATCATGATAAGAAAGTCGTAGTTGTATTACCGGCCTACCGGGCCGCCTTAACCCTGGAACGTACCTACCGCGAAATACCGTTCGATATTGTCGATGAGGTCATTCTGGTCGATGATGCCAGTCCAGACAATACGGTTGATGAAGCTAACCGCCTGGGTATCCGGCATGTTATCCGACACGAAAAAAATAAAGGCTACGGCGGAAATCAAAAATCCTGTTACCGCAAGGCCATGGAACTGAAGGCGGACATTGTGGTGATGTTACACCCTGATTATCAATATACTCCGAAATTAATTGTGGCCATGGTCAGCCTGATCGGGAATGATTTGTACCCGGTGGTTTTTGGTTCCCGGATTTTGGGAAAAGGCGCCTTGAAAGGGGGAATGCCGCTGTACAAGTACGTGGCCAACCGGTTTCTGACGCTAACGCAGAATGTGCTGATGAACCAGAAACTGTCGGAATACCATACCGGCTACCGGGCGTTTTCGGGCGAGGTGATCCGCAGTCTGGATTTCACGCACAACTCCGATGATTTTATTTTCGACAATGAAATGATCGCGCAGATTTTTCACAAAGGTTTCGAAATCGCCGAGGTGACCTGCCCGACGAAATATTTTAAGGAAGCGTCGTCCATCAATTTTCGGCGCAGTAGCATCTACGGTTTGGGCGTTCTGGCGGTGTCGCTGCGCTACCGGCTGCACCGCTGGGGAATCATGCGTTGGAAGGTATTGCAATAGCTTCGGGAGCCGATGAGTCGTGGACGGGTAAAACCGTCGGAACAATCTCCAGAATCATCGATTCCAGCGTCAGACCCGGCCCGAAGGCACAACTCAGAATGTTGCCCGCTCCGGATTCCGTGAGCAGGTGGTTCCGGATTTCTTTCAGCACGAACAATACCGTCGCCGACGACATGTTACCGAATTTCCGCAGGACCTCGTAAGCAAAGCGGTTTTCGGTGGCTTCGATGCCCAATTGCTGCTCGATGACCTCCAGAATTTTGCGTCCGCCGGGGTGTATGGCGTAATAGGTGATGTCTTCGATGGCCAGTCCGCTGTGTTCCAGCAGCCGGGAAAGAGCTTTTCCGATGCCCTGGCGAATCACCGTCGGCACGTCGGAGGTCAGCGTCATTTCAAAACCGTGGTCGTTGATGATCCAGCCCATGTCATTTTTCCCGTCCGGCAACAAGTCACAAAAGAACGTCCGCATCCGGAAAGAGGGCGTCGGTTTTTCCCGGCCCGGCTGAGCTTCAATCAAAACAGCTGCGGCTCCGTCGGCGAAAAGGGCGTTGGAAAGCAGGTGATCTTCGTCGGTTTTTTTCTGAAAATGGATCGTGCATAATTCCAGGCAAACGACCAGAACGCGGGCCGACGCATCGGCGCGAACGAAGGCATCGGCGGTTTTCAGTGCGTTGAAAGCTCCGTAGCAACCCATGAAATTGATGGCCGTACGCTGGATGGTGGTCGGCAGATTCAGGGCTTCAATCAGGTCGATGTCCAGCCCCGGCGCATACATGCCCGTGCAGCTTACGGTGATCAAATGCGTCGGAATAACCGTTTTTCGGCCATCCCGGTACAAATCCTGAATGGCGGCTACGGCCAGCGGCAGGGCCTCCTTCCGGTACAGTTCCATCCGGGTTCCGACCGTTGGAAAAGGTTCCAAATCCGGGGTGTTCGGAAAAAATGTATATTCACCCGGCGAAGCACCGTAGTCGGGCAAAACGGAATGCCGCCGGTCAATTCGGGTCAGGCGATACAGGGCCTGCAATTTACGCCGGTTTGGCTCGTCAAGTTGGAGAGCCTCCGCCATGAACGACGCGATTTGCAACTGCGAAAAGCCGTATTGCGGTACGGCCGTACCGATGGCGGTAATGTAGCTATCCATTTAGTGCAATTCATTGTTACCGGAGTCATCCGAATCCGTCTCAATCTTTCCTATAACCAAACGTTCACTTTAATGTTAGACTTTCGACTATGAAATCTCGTTCATCCTTGCCCGGCCCCACCGTATGACTTTCCGAACTGTCTGGCTGCATTTGCGGGTGCCGTTCTCGTTTTTTCTACTGCCGGTCTTTCTGTTTGCGCTGAGTCAGTCGACCGAGCTTCGTCAGGGGACGCTGGATTGGGGACGGGTTGTGGCGATCTGGGCGGTTATTCACCTGTTGCTTTATCCGGCCAGCAACGCCTATAACAGCTATTTTGACAAAGACGAAGGCAGTATCGGCATTCTGGAAACCCCTCCGCCGGTCGACAAAACCCTGTATACCGTCGCCTGGGCGCTGGATCTGCTGGCGTTGGTGATTGGCGTCTGGATCGGCTGGCCATTTGTGGGCTATTTACTCATTTACGGATTGATTTCCAAAGCGTATAGTCACCCGATCATTCGATTAAAAAAATACCCGATTGCCAGCTGGCTCGTAATCGGTTTGTTCCAGGGTGGTTTTACGTACCTGATGACGTTGCAGGCCATCGACGATTTGCCGATCATGGAACTGACAAATCCCCGGCTCCTGCTGGGGGCGCTGCTTTGCACCCTGAACCTGCTGGCGATCTACCCGATTACGCAGGTGTATCAGCACGAGGAAGATGGCCGCCGGGGCGACCTGACGATGAGCCGTCTGCTGGGCATTCGCGGAACCTTTCTGAATACCGTCATCTGGTTTGCCCTGTCGTTGGGCGGTTTTTACTGGTATTTTGGCGGGGAGCCGGTATTTTGGTTACTACCCGTCTGTCTGTTGCCGGGCGTCGTCTATTTTGTATTCTGGACAATCCGGGTATTTGGTGACAGTCGGCAGGCGGATTTCCGGTCGGCGATGACGATGACGCTGCTTTCGGGCACGGGTTTGAATATTTTCTTTGTTCTTCTGCTGATTTTAACCGATTCATAATCAGAAGACAAGTGGCGGTAATGGCGATTATCCTAAATTTTTTTCAGGGAAGTGCTTGCCAAACGTCGCAGAGCCCTTATATTTGCATCCACAAAACGCCAACGTTCTGGCATAGAACGCGAAAGTAGCTCAGCTGGTAGAGCGCGACCTTGCCAAGGTCGAGGTCGCGGGTTCGAACCCCGTCTTTCGCTCAAAGCACCCACCGCGGTGCTTTTTTTGTAAAATCTGGTCTCTATCAAGCCGGGATGGCGGAATAGGTAGACGCGCAGGACTTAAAATCCTGTGAGCAGTAATGTTCGTGCGGGTTCGATTCCCGCTCCCGGTACCTGGAATACCTTATGAGCTACTTATAAGGTATTTTTTTTTGCTAGCTGAAAGCAGGTTCCAACCGGTTCTTAATTTCACCCCTCCACCCTGTTCCTACCAACCTCTGGCGTCAAGAAATAGAGTGTCCAGCAAAACGGGCGCTGTTAAGCAACTCAGAAAACGTAACTTACTCTTTATCCATAACTTGCCTCCCGAATGGCTCCCGTCGGCTCTGCTTTATTCCAGAAAAGGAAAACCGTATACGAGCGGTGCAACACCCGTTTATTTCCGGATCGAATCTTTTATCATCGCTTCGGTCAGTGAGTCGTAACAGGCTTCCCAGGCCTCTTCCACCGAATCGTTCCAGTCGATGCCCAGGCCTTTCTCCAGCGTCCACAACAGGGCTTCTTTCACCGCTTCATAGTGCTCGGGCTTGACGCCGTAGCCTTCGTGCCGCTCGGCCAGTTGATTGATTTCCTGCGCAACGGTATCCGGTCGATCGAGCCGGGCCACAATGATGCTGAGCATGGAAATGAATTTTTCATACTGACTTTCCATCGAGCCTTTGAATAAAGCCCGAAGCATGGGGTATTTTTTGAATAACCGCCCGTAGAAAACATCCCCCAGCACCACCGGATCAACGTCGCGCAGCAATTTCCAGGTTTGTTTAACGAGACTAAGTTGTTGATTCGTCATGCGGGTATTCCCAGGGGAATCTTTACAGTCTATACCGGTTAAATGACCGAATAAATGCGCCCATCACCAAGTTTTCTGACATGAATCATCTATTTTAGTCAATCAGCCGTAGGAAAGCGGCTTTTATCCGTACCAGCCGCGGGTCGCCAACGATGGCGGGCTTCAAAAGCGCTTTTTAACAAACGGCAACCTACCGATCTATAGCGGTTTCTTTTTCAATTGATTCTCCAGCAGGATAACCCCGGCTTTCGATTGACGCCAGCGGTTCAGCAATTCCTTCGGCGTGGGCGTCACCCGGAAGGCAAACGAACCCAGCAGAATATCCTCGTCGCCATCCCGATCAACGTCGGCGGCATCCATCGTCAGCCAGGCCCCCAGATCAGCCTCGGGAAACGACTTGGGACGAAACCGGTTGTTGCCCCGGTTTTCCAGATACACAAAATTCTCCAGTCGTTTGCGCGTCACATCCGGAAAGAAAGCAATGGCCGCCACGTCCAGATCGCCATCGCCGTCGAAGTCGCGGGCCAGGGCTTTGGTCGCTCCGTGCATCGGATAAAACCACAACTGCCGGAACTTGAAATTGCCCTCATTCCGGAACAGGCGGACACCGTGATACCGCTTCAGTGAGTTGGAATAATCGGCATTATCGCCGTTGGTATACAACAAATCCATGTCGCCATCGTGGTCAAAATCAACAACATCCAGGTAGCTGGAGCCGAATACCGGCGGAAACCGCAGCACGTTTTTTTTCCAGAACCGCCCCCCGCCTTCGTTGTTGAAAACCGCCACCTGCTCGTCACTCTGCGAGAGCAGAACCACAATATCAGACTTGCCGTCGCCGTTCATATCGGTCACGACGGTTCGCACCGCGCCCGGTACGGGTTCCAGAACGTGTTCAAGGTAAGTCGATCCGGCATTTTCAAACCAGGTGAGCTGGCCTACATAAAATCCAAATTGACAAACCAGAATATCTTCTCTCCCATCGCCGTTCAGGTCGGCATAGGTGGCGTCGACCGGTCGTTGCAGCCGTTTCAACAAAACCGCCCGCTCGATCTTTCGCGTTGCCGGCTGTTGGTTGATGTGCAGCAGTTCGCCGTTCAAAAGATCGTTGGGATCCATCGTCCCCATCGTCAACACATCGAGGCTTCCGTCGGTCCGGGCCCGCAGGCTGGAAGGGGGCGAAAACGTGATCAGGGAATCGACTTTTTGCAAGCCACTGTTCAAAAAGTAAAGCTTTCCACGCCGACTGCCCACCGCGATTCGCTGGCTTACCGGTTCGTATTTCAGTAGCGTAACCAGATTATCGACCGACTGGGTCGGTTTGCGGATTTTGAAAAGCGGTAGCTGGTAATCAATCGACGGTTTGGGGGCTTGGGGCCGTGATTTTTCGGGGGCGTTTTTCAGGTAATACGCCGAAATTTTCGCCCAATCGTCGGGATGCACCATCGGAGTTCCGGCAAATACGCCCGACTGCAACACCCGCTGGATTTCGTCGGGGTCGCTCAACTGCCGGAAAGGCGACAGGGAATCGGCCGAAAAACCCATTCGCAGCGCCATTTGGGGCAAAACCTTCCGTTTCCAGATGTCTTTTTCCAGCAAGTCCGGAGCCGGAAAGGCGTGGCAGCTTTTGCAATAGGTTTGGGCGAGTTCCTGGCCACTCAACCCGGACGGTTCTGGTATAGCAGTCCATTGCTGGCTGCGATTACAGGCCAGAATCCAGCCAGCAAACAACAAAAGGACGAAAGAAGAAATTGATCTATGGAAAGACATCGTATAATTAAAACACAACAAACTTATCACAAAACGGGCTGTTTATCAAAGATTGCCGCAAGGTCGTTTGGCCTTTTCCGAAATCGCTATTACTTTTTCCCATTTCTTTGCACGGCACTAGCCCGCCCTTCAATATGATCAACTGCATCCTTGGCGTCGACATCGGCACAACAAACGTTAAAGCACTCGCTTTCCAACCGGAAACCGGTCAGATTATCGCCCACGCGTCGGCTCCGCTGGCCACGCTCAAC
This sequence comes from Larkinella knui, assembly GCF_003858645.1. Classification (GTDB taxonomy): domain Bacteria; phylum Bacteroidota; class Bacteroidia; order Cytophagales; family Spirosomataceae; genus Larkinella; species Larkinella knui. The sequence continues at coordinate 1,131,592 of NZ_RQJP01000002.1, forward strand.
CCCCAGCCCGGCTTTGCGGAGCAGGACCCGGATGAAGTCTGGACCCATTTGATCGGCGTGCTGGACGAAGTTTGCCGGGAGGTTGACCAGCAACAGGGCCGCATCGAAGCCGTTGGGTTTAGCGCGGCCATGCACAGCTGTATGGCCGTCGATGACACCGGAAAACCGCTGACCAACGCCATTCTGTGGTCGGACAACCGGGCCGAAAAGCAGGCCGATTCCCTGCGTGGTGAACAGGCGACTCTCGGCAAAGACATTTATCAGCAAACCGGTACGCCCCTGCATCCGATGATTCCGCTTTGCAAACTGGCCTGGTTTCGCGAGAACAACCTCCGGCTGTTGCGCCGGGCCACGGGCTGGATTTCGATCAAGGAATACATCTGGCACAAACTGACCGGCAACTATCAGATTGACTATTCGATTGCCACCGCCACCGGTTTGTTCGACAGCCAGCGGAAGGAATGGTATCCGCCCGCACTCGAATTTGCCGGTATTCGGATCGAACAATTGTCGGAACCGGTTCCCACGACGTACGCTGGCAAATTGAACAACCCGAGTCTGCCCGGCTCCATCAGCGCCGGTTTGGCGAACGCCGGTTTATACATTGGCGCGTCGGATGGTTGTCTGGCAAATCTGGGCGCCGGGGCCATCGAAGCGGGCATTACCACCATTACCATTGGCACGAGTGGCGCCATCCGCCGGACGGTGCAGCGGCCTTTACGGGAAGAAAAAGGCCGTTTGTTCAGCTACATCCTGAATGTGAATGATCCCGTCGATAGAAATTATTACGTGGTGGGCGGACCCACCAACAACGGGGCCAATGTCCTGCAATGGGTATCGGAAAAACTGATGCAAGCCGAAACCGAGGCTGTTTTGGCCGAAGCTGCTACGGTGGCCGCCGGGTCGGATCATCTCTTATTTTTGCCCTATTTGCAGGGCGAGCGCGCGCCACTTTGGGATGCCGGGGTGCGCGGCTCTTATCTGAACGTCGACTGGCAGCACGGGCGGGCGCATTTTGCTCGGGCCGCACTGGAAGGCGTTCTGTTCAATCTGCTTCGCATCGAGCGCATTTTGTCGCGATATACCGGCCCAACGAAAGTGATTCACGCCAACGGCGGTTTTGCCCAGTCCGCGTTTTGGGTGCAGATGATGGCCGATATTTTTGGCGTACCGGTTCGGCTCAATGAAAGCAACGAAAGCGGGGCCATTGGCGCAATTTTATTAACCATGAAGGCTATGGGACGAGTTTCATCCTTGGTTGAAGCCACCCGACAGGTTGGATTTGGCCAGACTTTTGAACCGGACGCCGACCGACACCGGCAGTATCGGCTTGTCTATGAACGGTTTGAAAAGGCCTTACCCTAATCGCCGTTACCGGCTGGGCATAATTCCGGGTTCGATGCCCCAACCTGGTTTTATTGTTCGGGCCGGGCGGAAAATGGCACGAACAGCCGCTAAAAATAGTCTGACCTGGTCGCAGGTTCAGGATGTGCTGAACCAGAAGGGCATTACTCTGATCGGTGAAGGGTTCGACGAAGCGCCGATGGCTTACAAAGACATCGACCAGGTCATGCGTTTTCAGCGCGACATGGTCGATGTCGTCGGGCGGTTTCAGCCCAAAGACTGTCCGGATGGATGCGTACGAGCCGGTTATTCAGTCCATCATAAATTGCTTTTGATACGCATCGACCACCTGCTCACGCGTGCGCTTTAACCGCATCTTGACCGCGCTATGGTTGATATTGAATTGCCGGGCTATTTCGGTAACATCAATATTGTCCACGTATTTAAGATGGAGCATGGCCATTTTGTCCGGTGCCATTCCCTCCATAACCACCGCCATCTGACTCAGCATCGCGTGCGTCGTATCACTTCCTTCCGAATCGGGAAAATTGTCGATATCAACCTCGTCCATGGCCACCACCACCATCCGGTTTGCCACCCGGCTTTTCTGCCGGCAGTAGTTTTGCGATATGGAAAACAACCAGGTCGAAAAGGCGGAACGGCCCTGAAACTGGTCGATCTTGATGAATACCTGAAGAAAAATGTCGTGCGTATAATCTTCCGCCTTGATGGGATCCCGGGTAAACGTCAGGCAGCTACCGTACACTTTGTGCACATAGCGTTTATACAAGGCATCCAGACAATCCGCACGACGGGTCTTCAAATACGAACCAATGAGTTCTTCGTCTTTTAAGGCACGTTTCATAAGACAGAGAAAAATGATAGACTTTAATGAATTATGTTGGCTATGCAGAAACCAGCATTCCCGGTTTCATACCGGTTTTCCACGAGCCGGAGCCCTTCGGAAAAGAACTGAACTAGTTTCTTCAGTCTAAAATCAGCAGCGATGTTACTGATTTTACATGATTGTTAAATACAATTATCCCGCCACATAGCCCATTGTTCAACGATAACAACACCAACGTACAGATTAACGCTACAAACTAACGCACATAGAGTATAAATACCTATCTTTGGGTAATTCAACTAGTAAATAAGTAAATAAAAGCCCCGTTTATAAGTATAAATATCCCTCAAAAGACATAAAACAGAAGTTTTGGTTCATCAACGTACCAAATAGCAGGCTGAATAGAAGTTTCTCAACAACTTGTTTGCTCAAGGAAGAGGTTTACTTTTATTTACTATATTACCGTTGCATAGTAACTACCTTATCTCTTTCCTACGAAATTTGATCTTATGAAATATCGTCAGTGCCTGATTGTGGAAGATTGTGATTCGGCCGTAACCATACTGCAGGAATACCTGGCGCGGTTACCTTTTTTTATGCCACCGCAGGTGTGCGGAACGGTTAGAGAGGCAACCACTCTCCTGCAACAGCAGCAGTTTGACCTTATCCTGCTGGATGTTAACCTACCGGATCAGATGGGGCTCGATTTGCTTCACTCCTTTCCAAGAACGCTACCGGTCATTATCACCACTTCTGCCATCGAATTTGCCGTCGACAGCTACGATCTCGATGTGGCCGATTACCTGCTCAAGCCATTCACCTTTAGCCGGTTTACCCGGGCCGTCAATCGCGCGCTGGGGGTTCAGGTCGGTCAAAATAGCTTAACCGAAGAGCAATTCATTTTTTTAAAGGTAGGGCACGCCATGCAACGGTTCGACTACAATGATATTGAGTATGTACAGGCGTTTGGCACCTATTGCAAGGTGTTTATCAATCAGAAAATGATCGTTGTCAACGAAATAATTTCCCAAATGGAGACTCTGCTGCCGAAGCATCGATTTCTCCGGATTCATAAATCGTACTTACTGAATTTATCCAAAATCAGCAGTTATAATTACCGTACCATTTTTGTCGGTTCGGCAAAAATTCCACTTGGGGCTTCTTACCGGGACAAGTTCGAAGGTTTTCTGAACCTGCTCGATAAAAAATCGGAAAAGTAAAATCAACGGATTTGCTAACTTGCGCGACCGTTTTACCACCGAGATTTATGTTTGTTGAAGCCATTGAGCGGGTCGACCCTTTTGTACGTCCTATTTTATCGATTGTCCGGCGGTATGGCAGCAGCGAAGTGATTCCGGCCTGTTCAACCATGTTTTTTGTGAATGAGCAGGCCTGCGCCGTTACCTGCAAACACGTTGCAGAACAACTCATCAATTCGGACACGATCCACCAAAATTACATCCGGTTTCAGGGAGAACGACGGTCGATTCCGCGCGACAAAAACCAGACCCGCCGACTGGAGGATCTGGAAAAAAAATATAACCTGCGCCAGGAAAGCATTATCCGGATCAAAAACCAGTTTGTTAATTCGGTCGATCAGTTTTCGGAAATCACCTATCATTTTCACCCGACGCAGGATCTGGCCGTTATTCAATTCAAAGGGTATCAGCAGATTAAGTACAATGCCTGTGCGGTTTTCCTGCGGGACAGCAGTAAAATCAAGCAGGGCCGGAGCTTATGCCGGTTGGGCTACCCGTTTCCGGAATTTACCAATTACCGCTTTAATCCCGAGCATGACGATATTGAGTGGACCGCCGAAGGCCGGAGCAACACCCCGCGCTTTCCCATCGACGGCATCGTAACGCGGTTGCGGGCCGAGAACGGCGAAGTTGTTGGCATTGAAATGAGTACGCCCGGTTTACGGGGCCAAAGTGGTGGTCCGCTTTTTGATACCAGCGGTATTATCTATGGTATGCAAAGTTCGACGCGCCACCTCCACCTGGGTTTCGACATTGAAGACCGGGATGTGATTGTCAACGGCCGCCAAACCCGGGTGTCCAATTACCCGTTTCTGAACGTTGGGCAATGCGTCCACGTTGATATTATCAAGAAATTTCTGCGGGATCTGAATCTGAAATTTTATGAAGGATAGCGATCATCCGGTTTCTATTCTAGTGCCTATACCGTAACTGAACTAAGGAGACGTACATGATTTCACAACTAACGGCGTATTCGTTGGAGACACAAACTGAATCGGCCATCGACCTTTTAAAGCGACTCATCGCAACACCTTCGCTCAGCCGGGAAGAAGCCGGTACGGCGCTGGTGATCGAACAGTTTTTTCGGAAACGCGGCATTCCCTACCGGCGTACGAAAAACAATGTCTGGACGCATAACCGCTTTTTTGACCCCGCAAAACCGACGCTGCTGCTTAATTCGCACCATGATACGGTCAAACCCAACGCGTCGTGGACCTTCGATCCGTTTCAACCCCTTGAACGCGAAGGCAAACTCTATGGCTTGGGCAGCAACGATGCCGGAGGCTGTCTGGTGTCACTCATCGCTACTTTTTGTCACTTTTATGACAAAAAAGAGCTGGCATACAACATCGTGATGGCGGCCACCGCCGAAGAGGAAATATCCGGTCGCGAAGGCCTGGAAATGATTCTGCCGGAACTGCCCCCCATCGATTTTGCCATCGTCGGCGAACCCACGCAAATGCAGCTGGCCATTGCCGAAAAAGGACTGCTGGTGCTGGACTGCACGGCCCGGGGCAAATCCGGTCATGCGGCCCGCGACGAGGGCGATAATGCCATTTATTACGCCATTAAAGACATTGAATGGCTGAAGAGTAATCCGTTTCCAAAAATTTCGCCTACGCTGGGGCCGGTAAAATTGTCGGTTACCATCATCAACGCCGGCTCGCAGCACAATGTGGTGCCCGACACCTGCACGTTCACGGTCGATGTCCGCGCTACGGAACAATATACACTGGAAGAAATCATCGAGACCATTCGTCAAAACATCCGCTCGACCGTTCAGCCACGGTCGATCCGGTTGAAGCCGTCGAGCATTCCGATCGATCATCCGATTGTGCAGGCGGGTATTGCCCTCAAACGCGAAACGTACGGTTCACCCACCACCTCCGACCAGGCCCTGCTGGATTGTCCGTCGCTGAAATGCGGCCCCGGCCACTCAGAACGGTCGCACACCGCCGACGAATTTATTTATTTGCGGGAAATTGAACAGGGAATCGAGTTATATATCCGAATGTTAGAACAAATCCTGTAAACCATGCTGTATCCACTCACGTTTGAAACCATTTTTAAAGATAAAATCTGGGGCGGTCAAAAGATCAAAACCGTGCTGGGCAAAGAATTTGCACCGCTGCCCAACTGTGGTGAAACCTGGGAAGTATCCGGCGTCGAGGGCAACATCTCCGTGGTGGCCGAGGGTCCGCTGAAAGGGACTAGTTTGAAGGAATTGCTGGAAAAATACAAGGACGAGCTGGTTGGAAAACACGTCTACGAGCGGTTTGGCAACGAATTTCCGCTGCTGGTCAAATTCATCGACGCCAACGACGACCTCTCGATTCAGGTGCATCCGAACGACGAACTGGCCAAAAAACGCCACAACAGTTTTGGTAAAACCGAGATGTGGTACATCCTCGAAGCCGACGAAGGCGCCACGCTGAACTCCGGTTTTAACCGGGAAGTAACCAAAGACGAATACGTGAAAGCGGTTGCGGACAACACGCTGATGGACATTCTGAACATCGAACCGGTCAGTGCCGGAGATGTATTTTTTCTGCCCGCCGGCCGGGTTCATTACATCGGGAAAGGAATTTTACTGGCCGAAATCCAGCAAACGTCCGACATTACCTACCGCATTTACGACTTCGACCGTACCGACGACAAAGGGCAGAAACGCGAACTGCATACCGAACTGGCCGTCGATGCGATCGATTATAAACACTACGATCACTACAAAACGCAGTACGATCCGCAGCCGAATGCGAGCGTCAATGCCGTTACCAGCGATTATTTTGTCACCAACGTGCTGCACTTCGATCAGGAGGTCCTGCACGATTACACCCACCTGGATTCGTTCGTGATTCTGGTCTGCGTTGGCGGCTCCCTGACCGTCGAAACCGGCGACGGGTACCGCATCCCGCTGAAAATGGGCCAATGTGCCCTGCTTCCCGCTTCCACCACCTCCGTAACGCTGGTGCCGGATGGCGACATGACGGTCTTGGAGTCATACGTTCCCTAAAAAATGATGAATGATGGACGATGAATGATGAATTCGCTCGTTTCCTGCGGCCTGATCATTCATCGTCCATCATTCATCATTCATCATTTTCTTATGAACTTACTCTATTTCATTTTTGCCTTCCTGGTTGGTACGGCAACGAGCATCCAGTCGGGCGTGAATTCCCAGTTGCGGCAGACCATTGCCCACCCGGTTCTGGCGGCCCTCATCTCGTTTGGCTCCGGTTTTGTGGTCCTGGCAGTGATGTGTCTGGCTTTCCGGACGCCCATACCGGCTCTCGAAACCTTGCGGGAGATCAGCTGGTGGAAATGGACGGGCGGGTTGCTGGGCGCCATTTATGTGACCACGGTTATCATTACCGTGCCGCGAATCGGCGCGGGCAACCTGCTCAGCCTGAGCGTTGCCGGTCAGTTGCTGGCTGCGGTTGTGCTGGATCATTACGGGTTGCTCGGATTCAAGGAACACGGATTGACCGTCTGGCGGCTCGTCGGGGTGCTGCTGATCGTTCTGGGCGTTGTGCTGGTGGTTAAGAATTAGAGGGCAGCGAACAATTCAGGCTCGAAACCGTGTTCAGTAGTCATGATTAAATACCGCTTCTACCCCACGCTATTGAACACGTTTTCCCGGTATCTGTCCGGAGGAAATTTTACCATGCAACAGCTTCTCGACACCATCAACCGGGTTCCGGCCCCGGCGACGGTAGCGCAGGAGCGCGGCAGCCGGTTTGAAGACGCCGTGATCAAGGGCGAAGACGAGGAGCGGTTCAATGCGGATATTCTGGAAAAATTCCGCCGGCATTTGCCCCGCCCCATCATCGAAACCCAGGTCTATTGCCAATACGAGATCGACGACGTGCTGTTTTACGGCTATGTCGATTTGATCGGAAAATACAAAGCCGTCGATATCAAAACCACCGCATCCTACCAACATCCGCGCTTTACGTTCAACCACCAGAACCTGTACCTCCACGCGCTCAAAAAACGCGGCATCCGGCTGATGGAATACCTCATTACGGATTTCAAAGAAGTGTATGTCGAAAGTTATTCGCTGACGCATCCAATTGATAAACAGCTGGAAGAAATCCGGCTTTTCAAGCAGTTTCTGGAAGAACACCGGCAGCTGATCTCCGATCCGAAGATTTTTGTGACGCCGGAGTGAGGAAAAGGAGTAAAAAAGTTGTTTCGCAGAGTTTATCGGAGAAAAAGGAGTTAAGCGGAGAAAACTCTGATAAACTCTTTTTTACTCCGCTTAACTCTGCGAAACAACTTTTGAAACTCATGAAAAAAGCAACTTTTCTTACCCTCCTTTCCGCCTTCCTTTTCTTCTCGTTCCAGAAAGACAAATGGATCAATCTTTTCAACGGCAAAGACCTCACCGGCTGGACCATTCGCGGGGAACAGGTCAAGAATGAGTATCGCATCGAAAACGGCGAAATCGTTGGCGTTTCCAAACCCAATTCCCAGAACACGTTCCTGTGTACCACTAAAAATTACGACGATTTCATTCTCGAACTGGAAGTGAAAGTCGACACCGGCATGAATTCCGGTATTCAGTTTCGCAGCGAAAGTCGCCCGGATTTCAAAAACGGCCGCGTTCACGGCTATCAGGCGGAAATCGACCCGGCAGCCCGGGCCTGGAGTGGCGGTTTGTACGACGAGGCCCGGCGCGGCTGGCTGGTCGATCTGAAGAACAATCCGGCGGGTCAGAAAGCGTTCAACAAATTCGACTGGAACAAATACCGCATCGAAGCCGTCGGCAAAACCGTCAGGATTTTTCTGAATGGCGTTCAGACCACCGATTACACCGACACCCTGGCCACCAGCGGTTTTATCGCCCTGCAGGTTCACGGCACCAAGGTGCAGCGCCCGATGGAAGTCCGCTGGCGGAACATCCGGTTGCAGGAACTGGCCAAGAAATAACGGCAAACCGCGTCCATACACGAAATCCTTCTTTTTTATTCCCCCTTAACCGGTGACCTTTGCGGCTATGATTGGCCGCAGTTTACGTCTGTATCGGGATGCGTACCGGGGTTTGCCCGCACCGGTTTGGCTGTTGGGCGGGGTGATGCTCATCAACCGCAGCGGAACGATGGTGCTCCCCTACCTGACCCTGTATCTGACGCAACACCTGCACTACAGTGTGACGGAAGCCGGTACGGTAATGGCCGTTTATGGGGCGGGGGCGCTGGTCGGGACGTTTCTCGGCGGTCGGCTCTCCGACCGGTTTGGCTTCTACCAAGTGCAGTTTTTAAGCCTGCTGACTTCGGGCTTTTTCCTGATTTTCCTGCAATTCGCCCAGGAGTTATACACCATGTGTGGCGTCGTTTTCGTCTACACCATGCTGGGAGACGCCTTTCGTCCGGCGGTTTCGTCGGCGGTGGCCTATTACAGCGTTCCCGAAAACCGCACCCGCGCCTATTCACTGAACCGGCTGGCGATCAACCTCGGCTGGTCGCTCGGGGGCGGTTTGGGCGGGTATCTGGCCGGAATCGATTACCGGCTTCTGTTCTGGGTCGATGGTCTCACCTGCATCGTGGCGGCAGTCGTTTTGCGGGCGTATTTGCCGGTTCCGGATCGTCCGGTATCGGTAAATTCGGAGACCGACGTGCCAGCGGACGGTAGCCGGTCGCCCTATCGGGACCGGTTGTTTCTGGTTTTTGTGGGCGCCACCATCCTCTTTGCAATTGGATTCTGGCAGTTGTTCAGCCTGATTCCGCTGTATTTCAAACAGGTATTGCACCTGAAAGAAACCCAGATCGGCTTGCTGATGACGATGAACGGCCTGATGATCGTGTTTACCGAAATGGCGCTGGTCTACGCCGTCGAAAAGCGGTATGCCCACCGGAAAGGCGTCATTATTGGTTTCGGTGCCTTGCTGGTTGGACTGTCCTATCTGATTTTGAATACCGGCATATGGCCCGTTCTGGCGATTGTAGCGGTATTTATCAACACGATTGGCGAAATGCTGGCCATGCCGTTCATGCAATCGTTTACGGTGGAACGGGCCACCAGCCAAAACCGGGGGCAGTACCTGGCTCTGTATTCAATGGCTTATGCCGTCGCCCAAATCACGGCCCCGGCTTTTGGGTCCCATCTCGTGGCCCGGGCCGGTTTCCCAACGCTCTGGATTGTGGTCATGGGGCTTTGCCTGGCAGCGGCCTGTGTATTCTGGTGGGTAGCCTCGCAGGTGCGAAAAACCGCTCTGGCTGGTAGATAAACCATCCGAACGGATTCCTGCTACGTTTACCGAAACACCTCTTCCAGTTCCAGCGCTAAACCGAGCTTTTCATCCGTCAGCGTTCCGCCAATAAAATTCCGGTACGTTTCTGTATTATGAATGACGTGAATAATCTTAAACAAGGGATTGACCAACCAATAGGATTGAATACCAGCCGCAAAAAGAGATTTGATTTTTCGACTAATTCTTCCTGCGTCTGGGACGACATAATTTCGATAACCCCCAGCGGCATTTGAGCCATCCGGGTTTCATCATGCAGGGAGTCAAAGGTGAGTTGCGGATAAATGGCAATATCGGGAACGATCCATTTCTCAGCCATTGCCAGACTAACCTCCGATAAAAAATCGTACTGATTTCCGTATCGAATTGACAAGGCTACAAGTAGGCGGCTTTGAATTAACGCATGATTCTTACTGGGCATAGCTTTCCCGCGTTCTGTTTCGTAATCCGGACGTAGTTGCTCCGGCTGTGTGCTTACCGCTTCCATAACTCGCCTGTTTTTTAACAAATTTACTAAATAGTCCGGGAAGAACCGTTTAATTTTGCGGCTTTCCCACATACTCCCTCACACGCTTGAAACTCTGGCAAAAAGCAACTACCGACCCTAATTCCAAAGCGGCCGATTCCACGGCGGCCGAAAAAATCGAGCGGTTTACCGTCGGGCGCGACCGCGAAATGGATTTGTACCTCGCTCCTTTCGACGTTCTGGGCAACCTCGCCCACGCCACCATGCTCGAAACCATCGGCCTGATTTCGAATGATGAATTAGGAATGATGACCGATGAATTAAAAAAAATATACGGTCAGATTAAAGCGGGTGAATTTGTGATCGAGGAGGGCGTGGAAGACGTTCACTCGCAGGTGGAACTGATGCTGACCCGGAAACTGGGCGACGTTGGAAAGAAAATTCACAGCGGACGCTCGCGGAACGACCAGGTGCTGGTGGACCTGAAACTGTTCACCCGCGACCGGCTCTGGAAAGTGGCCGAAGCGGTTCGCCAGGTATTCGACCGGCTGATTGCCCGTTCGGAGCAGCATAAGGCCGATTTGCTGCCGGGGTATACGCACCTGCAAATCGCCATGCCGTCGTCGTTCGGGCTGTGGTTTGGCGCTTATGCCGAAGCTTTGGCCGACGACATGCTACTGGTACAAACCGCCTATCGCTTTGCCAACCGGAATCCGCTCGGTTCGGGGGCGGGCTACGGTTCGTCGTTTCCGCTCAACCGGACACTGACGACCGAGTTGCTGGGCTTCGAAGGCATGCACGTCAACGTGGTATACGCGCAAATGAGCCGGGGAAAAACCGAGCAAACAGCCCTGACGGCTTTGGCCGCCGTGGCCGCCACCCTCTCGCGGATGGCGATGGACATTTGCCTGTATAACAGCCAGAACTTTGGTTTTCTGACGCTGCCCGACGCCCTGACGACCGGTTCGAGCATTATGCCGCACAAGAAAAATCCCGATGTGGCCGAACTGCTCCGCGCCAAAACCAACCGCCTGAAAGCCCTGCCGATGGAGGTGACGCTCGTAATGAGCAACCTGCCGTCGGGCTACCACCGCGATATGCAGATTCTGAAGGAAATTCTGATGCCGGCTTTTGAAGAGATACTCGACTGTCTGGAAATCACGGATTTTATGCTGGAAAACATCCAGGTGAAACCCAACCTGATGGACGATCCGAAATACGATCTGATGTTCAGCGTCGAGCGGGTCAATGCGCTGGTGCTGGAAGGCGTTCCGTTTCGGGAAGCGTATCTGATGGTAAAAACCGAAGTGGAAGAAGGCACCTACCAGGCTTCGCGTGACCTGCACCACACGCACGAAGGGAGTATCGGGAATTTAGGTAACGATCAGATTGTGAAACACATGGAAAAGGCCATGCAGGGATTTGATGCGGAAAATGTGGAAAAAGCCGTGGAAAATTTAATCGGAACGCGAGCCTGATCCCGCGTTCCGATTAAAACTTACTCCACCCGGTAGGCCACCAGTTTATTCCTGAAAAACGTCGGGACAACGATCATTTTTTTACTCGAAACGTACTCAATATCAGCGGTATTCATCTTCTCGGGCCGGGAATCGAGCATTTGCTGCTTCTGTCCATCGGCGGTGATGTAGAACAGTCGTCCACTCCAGTCGGAAACAATGAAATCCTTCCCAACAGCCACAATCCCGTCGGTATTGCCCATGCCGTCGGCCACTTTGGTAATGGCTTTGGTTTCGACATCGATGGATTGCAACGCCCCGATTTTAGTGCTGCCGATCATCATTTTTTTCGTGCCGACCGCCAGCAAACCATTCGGATTGTTTAGTTCTCCACCATCGATCCAGATTTCCCACTTGCTGTCTTTCAGGCGGTAAATCTTGCTGTTCCGGCTGTCCGATACATACACGGTTCCGTCTTTATCGATTGTCACATCGTTCAGAAACGCCTTTTTGTCCGTTGCATCCCATGTCTGTTCGGCCTGGCCGTTCGACAGATTGATGGCCACCAGCCGATAGACATCCGTGACGTAAAGGCGGTTTTTATAGATTCCCATCCCCTTCGGCGCATTCAGACCAGTTGTCCACTTGATGCTTTCAATTTTCCCGTCGAGCGATACTTTCGAAATAAAACCGTCGCCGTCCAGCGAATCGGATTTTCCGGCAATATTGGCCACGTACAACACATTTCCTTTCGAGTCGTAGAGCACCGACTCCGGAACGCTCAGGGTAGAATCGGTTTCCCAGACTTTCACCAATTTCTTTTCTTTTTTCGGCGGCTCAAATGCCGACAAGGCAAGGGTTAGCAACACACTGCCGCTTAAAATCAGGTTTAGTAGACGCATGGTTCGATAGCAGATGGATTTCAGTTTTACCCTGTAAGTAACGACACGCAGGCCGGTATTCCAACCGTTCGGGTGGTTTGTTACTGTAGTGATGCTAACTTAACCGAACCGCAAATAGCTCTTTGGAATTGTAGTACACATACGCTACCACCAGCAGCGTCACAACCCCACCCAGCGCCACGGAGGGTACCACGCCCAGCAGCCGGGCGGCCACACCGGATTCGAAAGCCCCGATTTCGTTGGAAGAACTGACAAAAATACCGTTTACGGACGCCACCCGGCCCCGCATGTGATCGGGCGGAAAAATTTGCAGAACTGTATTCCGAATCACCACGCTGACGCTATCGAACGCACCGGTCACAAACAGGGCAAATACCGACAGCCAGAAATGGGTTGAAAAAGCGAACACCAGCGTGAAAATCCCGAAGCCCAGAACCGCAATGAGCATGTTGCGCCAGGCATTGTGTGTGGGCGGAAACCGGGTCAGCAGCAGCATGGTTCCGATGGCACCGATGGCCGGAGCCGCCCGCAGAATGCCCAGCCCTTCGGCCCCCACTTTCAGAATATCTTCGGCAAAAATGGGCAACATAGCCACCACGCCACCGAATAAGACCGAAAACAGATCGAGCGAAATGGAATACAGAATAATCTTGGTTTTAAACACAAACCGGATGCCTTCGCGCAGGCTGTTCCACAGGCTGTCCTGCGGGCCTTCGCGCACCGGAACCGGTTTTTTCTTAATGAATGAAAGCAGAACCAGACACACCAGCAACAGCCCGATAACGACCAGCAGGGAATTGTCCAGGCCCAGCCAGACGTAGAGGAAACCCGCAATGCCCGGCCCGGCAATGGCCCCGGCCTGCCAGAACGACCCGCTCCAGGTCGACGAATTGGCGTACAATTCCCGCGGCACCAGAAACGGTTTTAAAGACGAACTGGTGGGCGAATAGAATCCTTTGGCGGTACCAATCAGCACGAACACGCTGTAAATTACCACCAGCTGCGTGGTTTTCGATAAATTTCCGACAACCGATGGCTGGAAAACCAGGTACAGAACGACCGAACCCAGAATGATGATTGACAAACTGATTTGGAGAATAGACCGTTTTTCACGCCGGTCGGCCAGGTGACCGCCAAAAAGTGACATCGCGATGAACGGCAGCGCTTCGGCCAGTCCAACCAACCCCAGCGCCAGCGGGTCGTGCGTCATTTTGTATAATTCATACCCTAAAATGACTTCCTGAATCAGGAGCGTGGCTGTGATCAGAAAACTATTGGCGGCAAAAAAGCGAAATTCGGGGTAACGAAGGGCAGCGTATGGATCGTTCGTCGTATTCATACCGCAAAAATAAGGGTTCAATACTGATTTTGCTGATTATAAAGCTGAACTGTGATTTCTTTGTTCATTATTTTGTCATTAAAAACACCCCATCAGACTACTTTTCTTTTCAGATATGCACGTCAAAATCTGTTGCATCAGCAGTGTAGAAGAGGCCCGAATGGCCGTCGGTGCCGGAGCATCGGCGGTGGGCCTGGTTGGGCGGATGCCCAGCGGACCGGGCATCATCGGTGATGAACTGATCCGAACGATTGCGCAGGGCGTTCCGCCACCCGTGGCTACGTTTCTACTGACGAGTGAGCCAACCGCCGAAGCCGTGATCGAACACCACCGCCGGGTTTTTACCAATACCGTTCAGTTGGTCGATGCCCTGCCGCCGGGCAGTTACCGGACGCTGCGGGCGGCCTTGCCGGGGATCAAACTGGTGCAGGTCATTCACGTGCTGGACGAGGTCAGCATCGACGAAGCCCTGGCGTCGGCCGACGAAGTGGACGCGTTGCTGCTGGATTCGGGCAATCCGAAACTGGCGGTGAAGGAGTTGGGCGGTACGGGTCGCCGGCACGACTGGACGCTGAGCCGGCGGATTGTGGAGCAAAGCCGGGTACCGGTTTTTCTGGCCGGTGGCCTGAATCCGGAGAACGTCCGGCAAGCTATCGATACCGTGCAACCCTTCGGTCTGGATATTTGCAGCGGAGTCCGGACGGGCGGAAAGTTGGATTTAAAGAAACTGGAGCACTTTTTTCAACGTATCCACGGACCGGCGAGCGCCCCCGTTTAGTCCGTGGATACGAACATAAAAAACCCCGACCAAACTGGCCGGGGTTTTCTTTCTATGCGTCGACTAACCTTACGCTACTGCAATTTGTTTGGGTTCGATCACCGGTTTTTCAACTTTCGGCAGATCGATTTTCAAAATACCGTCGGTATAGGCGGCTTGGATTTGCTCGTTGTTCACGTTTTTCGGTAACCGGAAGCTCCGCTCGAAGGAGTTGTAGCTGAATTCTTTCCGGGTATAATTTTCGGCTTTTTCTTCCTTCGCTTCTTCCAGTTTGGCTGAGATGGTCAACTGGTTGTTGTTCAGGTTGATCGCAAAATCTTCTTTCTTCAAACCGGGGGCGGCCAGTTCAATGTGATAGGCGGTTTCGTCTTCTTTCACATTCACGGCAGGAACCACCGAGTTGACGGATTTAGCAACCGCTGGCGTACTGAAATGACGGTTGAATTCACGGCTTACCAGATTGTCAAAAAACGTTGGTAACTGGTTGTATTGAACTAAGGTTCTCATGGCTTTATGTTGGTTATTTTTTTAATTTCTTAACTACATCTCCTCTTATTCAACTTGTGTACCAATTCGAAAAACGCATTATTTACAGCCATTTTGTCAGTTTTTATAAATTTTTGCTCAAGTTTACTGCCATTTTGTCGTTATAATTGATTTTTTTGTCAGTTCGAGCAGACACGTACCCACACGGGCTCGAGTCCGCATTTTTCCTACTACTGGTCATTCACACCAGAATATCACGGACTCAAGTCTGTGGGTACCTGGCAGAAATACGGGCATAAAACGGTTAGCAGGATTTTTCATTTAGGTAATCACTAAAATTTAATGTAACCGATTGTTGATGCATCGACAATCAAACCTTATTTTTAGCCTTCCAATGCCTTCCTCTCAACCGTAATTTTACTTATGTTCCAACTTTACCGTCCTCTGTCCTTCCTGGTCTGTCTCCTACTCACTATCACTGTCTCACAAGCGCAACAGACGGGAGCTAATTTTTTTGAATCGGGTATCACAAAAAGCAAATCAGGCGATTTCATGGGTGCTCTTCAGGCATTTAGCATGGCCATCGGAGCAAATCCCGAAAATGCACCCAGCTATTACAACCGGGGGCTTGCCAAAGCGAATCTGAAAGATCACCGCGGAGCCATTCTGGATTACGATCGGGCCATTGAACTGAACGGAAAAGATGCCCTGGCGTATCTCAGCCGGGGAGTCAGCAAGAGCAAGCAGGACGACCACCGCGCGGCCCTGATGGACTTTAGCCGGGCGATTGAACTGGCACCCGACGATGCGCAGGCGTATTATTACCGGGGTGTCAGCCGCAGCCGTCTGGAACAATACCGGGGGGCGTTGCAGGATTTTTCGAAAACCATCGAACTGGATCCGAACAATGTCCAGACGTTATACGCCCGTGGCATTACCAAACAGAAACTGGACGACTATGCGGGCAGTCTGGCCGACTTTTCGAAAGTGATCGAACTGAATCCCAAACGCGCCCAGGCGTATGCGGGCCGGGGAGCCTCGCTGGTGCAGTTAAAACAATATCAGAAAGCAGCCGAAGATCTGAACAAAGCGATTGAACTGGCTCCGGAAGACGGGGAATCTTTTTATAACCGGGGCTTTGCCAAAAGTAAGCTGGAAGATTACAAAAGTGCGATGAACGATTACGACCGGGCGATCGCTCTTTCAGGAACCAACTACCGCGCTTTCTACGGCCGGGGCTTTTGCCGCGGAAAACTGGGCGATCAGCGCGGAGCGATTCAGGATTTCAGTACGGCCATTGAACTCGATAATGCCAATGTGGAAACCAAAGTGGTGTATAACGGCAAGATTTCACGACCCATACTGGACGGTTTGCGGAATGCGGTGCAGCAAAAAAACATCATCGATGCCTTGTCGACCGAGCGCTCGGAAGCTTATTTTAACCGGGCTATCAGCAAAAGCAAAACCAACGACGTCAAGGGTGCCACTGCCGATCTGAACAAGGCCATCGAACTAAACCCGACGTATTCCGAAGCCTATTTCACCCGCGGACTCATCCGTTCGCAGCAGGGTGACCAGAAAGGAGCCATTCTGGATTGCAACAGTGCGCTCCAACTCGATCCGAAATACGCCGAAGTTTATTACGTCCGCGGCATTATTCGCCACAGTCTCGGCGACGAAAACGGCGGTTGCCTCGACCTCAGCAAATCCGGCGAATTGGGCTACACGCCGTCGTACAAGGCGATTAGCGACTATTGTAATTGAATGATGAGTTATGAATGATGAACGATGAATGTTTATCGGCGAAGCCCATTCATCGTTCATCATTCATAACTCATCATTCCACTATCTAACGCTTACTCAAACCGCAGGTGTTTGACGGACTCGCCCGATGTGGCTAATTCGCGGAGGGAGTCGATGCCGATCTGGAGGTGTTTTTCGACAAACATGCCGGTCACGCGTTTGTCGCTTTCTTCGGTTTTGACGCCCTCCGGAACCATCGGATTGTCGGACACCAGCAGCAAAGCACCGTGCGGAATGGAGTTGGCAAAACCGACGGTAAAAATGGTGGCCGTTTCCATATCGATCGCCATTGCCCGGATTTCGACCAGGTAATTCTTGAATGCTTCGTCGTGTTCCCAGATGCGCCGGTTGGTCGTATAAACGGTTCCGGTCCAGTAATCCATCTCGTTTTTCTTGATCATGGACGAAACCGCCCGCTGCAACCGGAACGACGGCAGGGCCGGAATTTCGGGCCGCAGGTAATCATTGCTCGTGCCGTCGCCCCGAATGGCCGCAATGGGCAGAATCAGATCGCCGACCAGGGTCTTTTTCAAACCGCCACATTTTCCCAGAAACAATACCGCCTTGGGACTCACGGCCGTCAGCAAATCCATGACCGTTGCCGCCATGGCGCTCCCCATCCCGAAGTTGATGATCGTGATGTTATCGGCCGTGGCGGTTTGCATGGCCCGGCCCAGCCCGTGGATTTCGGTGTCGAATTTCTGAGCAAATAACTCGACGTAATTGATAAAATTCGTCAGTAAAATATATTCGCCGAACTGCTCAATGGGCGTTCCGGTATAGCGGGGCAGCCAGTTCCGGACAATTTCATCTTTAGTTTTCATCGTTTGAAGTGTAGAATAGGTCGACAGACGAATCAGCATCCTGTTAATCCGTCAGATTCCGTATTTTTGAAGAATGGAATCGCTAAACCTACCGGTTTTTGATTACAATACGAAGCAGATCGGCGGCAAACCGTATATTTTCGATGTGCTGCGGAAGAAGTATGTGCTCATTACGCCGGAAGAATGGGTGCGCCAGCACGTCGTTCATCTGCTTCTGAATCAGTATGGTTATCCAAAATCGTTGATTCGAAGTGAAGGCGGACTAAAGTTGAACCAGCTCCAGAAGCGGACGGATCTTCTGGTGTTCGACCGCAACGGAAAACCGTTTTTGCTGGTCGAATGCAAAGCGCCCCAGGTTACCGTAACCCAGCAGGTGTTCGATCAGATTGGCCGTTACAACCACGTTCACCAGGCACCCTACATGGTAGTCACCAACGGCCTGACGCATTTCTGCTGCTGCGTCGATTACCAGCTCAATACCGTTGATTTTCTGGACGATCTGCCCCGGTTTGACGGAGGTACCCACGGACTGCCGGGCGGGCCGTAGGTACAAAAAAACCGCGTCCTGATCATCAGGAACGCGGTTCGTTACGGGGGTAATCTTAAAAACTTATTTTGTCTTCACGCCTGATGCCGCGTTATCTGCCGTTGCGACAATGTTCATGTCAACCGTAAAGTCGTCATAAATCACTTTGTCGCCCAGGTTGTCGAAGAACGACTTCGAGCCGTATTTAATATCGAATTTTGCCCGGTTAATGGTCGCTTTTCCGCTAGCCGTCAACGTATTACCAGCAACCGAATACGTTACGGGGAACGTTATGGGGTTGGTGATTCCTTTGATCGTCAAATCGCCCGTTACATCCGCTACATTGCCTGCGGTGGCTTTCACTTTCGTAATTTTAAACGTAGCAACCGGATGTTTGGCAACCGAAAAGAAATCATCCGACTTCAGGTGGTTGATCAGCTTATCGTGGTATTCCTTGTTGTCTTTCAGGTCGGTGCTGGTGATGGTCCGGAGGTCGATCGACACCACACCGCCTTTTAACTGGTTGCCGCTGAGGGTTAAATAGCCTTTTTCAGCCTTTACGGGACCACCGTGCTCGCCCGTTACTTTTTTACCATTCCAGGTCAACACACTTTTATCGGTGTCGATGTTGTAAGTCGTCGTTTTGGCTACACTTTTTTTGGCATTGTCTGAAACACCATCGCGGGCTGCTGCGGGATTGCTGATTGCCACACTCAGGGCCACGAATCCTACTAAAATTTGCTTGTACATGAGATTAAATTTAATTTAGGGAAATTGGTTGGTTGTAATTGATTAATTTAAAAAGGAATTGATTATTCGGACGAACCCCGAAGTTTGTCCAAAAGGCGGTTCAGCTCATTGGCTTCGTCTTCAGTCAGGTTGTGAAACCGTTTTTCCCACTGGTTTTGGTGCTGATCCATTATTTTTAATAAATCCAGCCCTTTTTCAGTGATCACGACATCGACAGCCCGGCGGTCGTTGGGGCATTCGGTACGATGCGCTAATTCTTTTGCCAGCAATTTATCGACCAAACGGGAGGCATTGGACATTTTATCCAGCATGCGTTCCGTAATATCCGCTACTTTAACCGGATTAGGATACTGTCCGCGCAAAATTCGCAGGACATTATACTGCTGAATGGTTAATCCGTATGGTTTTAATAAATGCATCTGTTCATCGCATATCCACCCGTTCGTATACATCAGGTTTACTGTCATCCGATGATAGGGCGACCTGAACGATGTTGTCTGTTTTATGTCATTCTCGATTGGCATTGTCATCTTTGCTAAATGGGAAACCGCTTTTTCAGTGTCAGTTGCAAAATAACTATTTAACCACTAATTACCATTTCCAGTTAACGCTACAAATATACTGTCTATACATTTAATGTAACAACATTATATTCAAAAAAAGTTTCAGCGAAAAGGAATTATTTCAGGAGCCGAAATATCGAAGTCCCGGAAACGGGCCGTAGGAACGCCTTCAAAGGCCGGGCGGAAGGGTTGTGAATTCTGAGGAATGTTGGGATACCAGGAAATCCGAATCTGAAAACTATTGAACGTAAGGTTCTCATTCCGCAGCCGGAAGGCAAGCCCGTAGCCTTGATACAGAGGTCCCTGAAACAGCCGTTTAGTTTGGTAACTAACCAGCCCCAGATTAACAAACGTAACGAAGGCCACGCGGAAGCCGACAATGTTCAGGCGGGAGAACAGGATGTTTTCGAAATTGGTCAGCAACAGCTTGGTTCCCCGCAGATTATCGTTGTTGATTCCCAGCCGGTCGCGCCCACTCAGCGTCAGGTATTCATTCGCAAACCGCTCGGCTCCCATCGTATACCGGAAATTGACAAAATGCCGCCAGTTTCCCCAGTTCGTGGTTCGGAGCGGGGTAAAGTAGCTCGACTCCAGCGATAATATACCCTGCTCGACCGTGGTTTTACTGCGCAAAAAACTGCCGATGCTCACCGCACCGTACAAATACCCGAACGATTCCAGGTAATGGGCCTTGGAATATTTGAAACCCAGGTATTTCCGCTGGCCCAATTCGGCATTGTCATACCCCGCCACAAGGGCCGCCAGACTCCCGTAAGGAACGTCTTCCGTCCGTCCAAAACCGTAGATCAACACGTCCCGTACGTAGCGCCGACGCGACAGACCGATGCTGAACAGCGTGGCATTCGTGTTCTGAAACAACTGATTGGTATCGGCCCGCACTTCCGGTCGCGTCGTAAAGGCCAGCCGTGTAAACCGGGCCGCCACGACCAGACGCGTCCGGTCGTCGCCTTCGCCCAGAAAGCTAAAAAACGGTTTAAAGGCATACCCCGCCCAGATGTCGTTGTAATTGTAATTCAGTTTGGTCAACCGGGCGGTGTCTTCCGAAAAGACCACGTAGCGCGGAAACCGGTTGTGACTCAACTCAATCGAACCCGCCCACTTGGTGTCCGGCGTCAGAAAGGGCCGGTAAAAGCGGACGGCATACTGTTTCAAATCCCGGGTCTGGACCAGGTCAGCCTGCCCCGTAAAAAAGGTTTTCCCGATGTAGGGAATAATATACCGACCCCGGTATTCGAGTTTCTGGAACGGATCGACGGCATTGTAGGAAACCTGATTGGTGAACGTATGCGCCAGTCCGCGAAAATTCCGTTGTTCCAGCCGGAGGTCAAACCGGTTCAGACCGCCGACGCTCCCCGACGGCAACAGCGACCAGACATCCTGCGTGATGACGTAGACATCGACAAACCCCCGACTGCCCTCGTGCGGCACGACAATGATCCGGGCATCGTGAAAAACATTGGAATTCCGCAGCAGCCGCTCGTTGTCGCGCAAAGTGTCCGGACTCACGCGGTCGCCCTCTTCAAACAGCAAAAACGACCGACGGATAACGCCTTCCCGCGTATCGGCATGAAGTTGATTCGCCGTCCGCTCCAGCCAGCTTCGCGGTCGGCGCAGCGTATCGTAAACGCTGGGGCCAAAAACACCCAGCCGCCGGATGTAGATTTTATTGATAACCCGGCCCTGGTACGGCAGGAAAGGATTTACCTCAATTTCGTTGACATCCCCGGTTTTGATGCGGCTGTTATACATATCGTGAAACAGCAACTTGTGCAGTTCCCGCGTAACGCGCCGTTTAAACATCCGGTTTTTCAAATTTACGTAAAACACACTGTCGCGCACAATTTGTTTGGCATCCCGTATCCCCTTCGAAATCGAATCGGTCAGCGTGAGCGTATCCCGCTTCGTATCGGGAACGGGAATTTTGATTTCCTGCGCCACCGCCACCGAAACCGTCATCAGTAGCCACAATCCAGCCAGCCACCCCAGGCGGATGAGCGAAGCGGTATGGGTATCGATCCGACGACGTATAACTAGTTTCACGCTACTGTACTTCTATTTTCATCCAATAATCCCGCTGCCGTTCGTTGCCAAACTGAAAATAATGCCAGCCACACGTCTCAAACCCCATCCGTTTATAAAAGGCGATGGCCCGTTCGTTCCGCTCCCACACCCCCAGCCAAACGGCTTTGTACCCTTCCTGACGAGCCCTGGTCAAGCAATTTTGCATGAGCTGCCTTCCCAACCCTTGTCCAATCTGACGGGCTGACACATAGAGACGCTGAATTTCGATGGCATGCTGGCCCTTTAGCTGACGCGGAGGCCGATCCCGGCGCAGTTTGGCATAGCCAACCACTTCCTGATCCGGGCTGATTACCAGCAAAAAAGTATTTTTAGAATCAATCAACTCGCGCCGGGTGTTTTCAACTGAAAACGTGTTCGTTATATACGCTTCAACCAGCTCCGCCGGATTGTGTGGTGGTCCGAAGGCTTCCTGCATCGTACGGATCGCCACATCGGTCAGCTCAATAACATCATCCGGTGTGGCGGTTCGAATCTGAAAGGATGTTTTCAAGACGGTTTAGTTGTTATGTTTGCAGTAGTAAAGATGCTCTTGCCCCCTTATTAGTTTAAAGTATACGAATAATATTTTAAAAATCCATGCAATTGACCCGCCCCCTGGTGCTGGCATCCAATTCGCCCCGCCGACAACAACTGATGCGTGAAATGGGGTGTACGTTCCGTGTCGATGTTCGACCGACCGACGAAACGTTCCCGGCGGATATGCCCATTCCGGAGGTTCCGGCGTTTCTGGCCCGTCAGAAAGCCGACCGGTTTCGCTCTGATCTGGGCGACCAGCTGGTTTTATGCGCCGACACGATTGTGGTGGTCGATACCGCTATTCTGAACAAACCCGCCGATGCCGACGAAGCCGTGTCCATGCTCCGGCGGCTTTCGGGCCGTGCGCATCAGGTGATGACGGGCGTTTGTCTGCTCTCCGCCGAAGAAACCGTTTCGTTTACCGATCAGGTCACGGTGGTTTTCAATACGCTGGACGATTACGAAATCAACGCATACGTCGAGCAATACCGCCCCTTCGACAAAGCCGGGGCCTACGGTGTTCAGGAGCCCATCGGCATGATTGGCATCCAGCGCATCGAAGGCTCCTTTTACACCGTCATGGGCCTCCCCGTCCACCGCGTTTATCAAACCCTAAAGAAGTATGAATTAAGAGCCAACTCTTAACTCTTAACTCTTAATTCCTAACTCATAACTCCCGTATGTTTTCCCATATCGATTCCCAGGGCAATCCGTCGATGGTCGACGTTAGCGACAAAGCCATAACCCGGCGCGTGGCTCGCGCCCGGAGCATTGTGGTGTTGAACGACGCGATCATGCAGCACCTGCAAGGCCAGGATATTCAGACAAAAAAAGGGCCGGTTTTCCAAACCGCCATCATCGCCGGAACCATGGCGGCCAAACGCACCTCCGACCTGATTCCGCTTTGCCATCCGCTCGGTCTGGACAGTTGCAAACTGACCATTACCGCTCAGGGAAACGAGGTGATCATTGAATGCACGACTGCCCTCGAAGCCAAAACCGGCGTCGAAATGGAAGCGCTGGTGGGCGCTTCGGTAGCGGCCCTGACGGTTTATGACATGTGCAAAGCATTTTCGCACGATATTGTGATCAAAGAAACCCGGTTGCTGGACAAAACCGGCGGAAAAAATGACTTTCACCAAACCAGCTGAACCGGTTTCTCCCCTATTGGGACTGGTGCTCGCGGGTGGACGCAGCACCCGCATGGGCGTCGACAAAAGTACCATCAACTACCACGGAAAACCGCAGTTTGAATACTTGTACGAGTTGCTGGCTACCCATTGCGAAGACGTTTTTTTGTCGGTCAATGCGGAGCAGGTCAGTCAATTGGCCGACAGCCGGTTTAAGCTCATTGAAGACGATGCGACGGTTTTGGGTCCACTGGCCGGTATTCTGACGGCGTTCCGCAAACAGTCCGAACACCACGCCTGGCTGGTGGTGGTCTGCGATTTGCCGTTTTTATCCGAACAATCAATCCGGAAATTGGTAGTAAACCGGAGGCCGGATACCATGGCAACGGCGTTCTGGGACAGCGACCACCGTTTCCCGGACCCGTCCGTCTGTATTTGGGAACCGTCCGCGTATCCGGCCCTGCTGCGGGCTATCGCCGAAGGCGCGCCCTACCCGCGAACCATTCTGATGAATAACGATATTGAATTGCTGGAAATGGATGATGTGAACGAATTGACCAATGTGAACTCGCCGGACCTGTTGACGCCAGGCCAGCGGGACGAGCTTTTTCTGCGGGAAGCCATCCGGCTCGCCAAAGAAGGAATCCATACCGGCCAGGGCGGTCCGTTTGGGGCGGTTGTGGTGAGAGACGGCCGGATTGTGGGTCGCGGCTGCAACCAGGTCACCGCCACCAACGACCCCACGGCCCACGCCGAACTGGTAGCCATCCGCGACGCCTGCCGGAATTTAACTACCGCTCAATTAACGGGTTGCACCTTATATGCCTCCTGCGAGCCTTGCCCAATGTGCCTCGGTGCCATTTACTGGGCTCAGCCCGAGCGCGTTGTGTTCGGCAGTTTCCACAGCGACGCGGCCAAAGCCGGTTTTGACGACCAGTTTATTTATCGGGAACTGGAAAAGCCGCGCGAAAATCGCACCATCCCGATGACTCAACTCCTCCGCCACGAAGCCCAGACGGTTTTTGATGAATGGGTGGGAAATTCGACTAAACGAATGATGGATGATGAACGATAGATTGGCTGACGCTTTTAACTATGCGGAACGCCCCGTCATCGTTCATCATCCATCGTTCATCATTCGTTCAACCTATGTCTTCTCACCACATTGTACGCGATAAACAGGAACCGGCTTTGCTCATTGCCAACGGCGAAAGCTGCGACCCCGAACTGCTGGGCCAACTGCTCGAATGGAATCCGTTCGTGGTGGTGCTGGACAATGCCATCTGGCGCGTGCTGGACCTGGAAATTAAAGTCGACGCCCTGCTCGGCGATTTTGATTACCAGCCTGATTTTGAGTTGATTCGCGAACGGCAATATCCCATCGAGATTATTCACACGCCTGACCAGAACAAAACCGACCTCGACAAAGGCATCGAATTCCTGATCGAACGCGGTTTTCCGGCCGTCAATATCGTGTGGGCCACGGGCCGACGGGCCGATCACACGATCACGAATATGACAAATATTATTCGGTACAAAGACCGGATCAAGCTCGTCATGGTCGATGATCACTCGAAAATCACACCCCTGACCGGTTCTTTCGAAAAATGGTACGCCAAAGGAACACCCATTTCGCTTATTCCCGTTGGCACGGTGGGCGGGATTGTCACCGAAGGACTGACGTATAATCTCGCCGATGAAACCCTGACCCTCGGCTACCGAACCGGCAGCAGCAACGAAGCCGCTCAGGACGGGTTTGTCAAAATTCAATACCGGACCGGGGATTTGTTGCTGATGGAATGCTGGGACTGAGTGGCTTAGCGATTCAACACCACTTTGCCGCTTTTCTGTCGTCCGTCGGTCAGCAACAACCGGAACAGGTACAAACCGTTGGGCAGTTGCACCCCGCCCTGGTCGCTGCCATCCCACAGAAAGAGATTTTCGCCCACCCGAACCGGTTGGTGAAGCGTCCGAACCAGTTGTCCGTTCAGGTTCCGAATCAGAATCTGGCCCTCGCCCGGCGATTCGGTTCCCGAAACCGTAAATCGAAACCGGGTCTGCGCCGAAACCGGGTTGGGCGTGGCCTGAACAACCGACAAACTATCGGAATTCTGCACCCGAAACTGGATCTCGTACGGCCCCGGCCCAGCCCGGTTGCCACTGACATCGGTCGCAAAAACCTGCAGGGTATACAGGCCATCCGTCAGGTTTCGGGGTTGATAATCAAGCACAAACCGGTTGTCGGGACCGGCGGGTTTCCAGCTAACCGCCGGACCTGACAGCGTTACCCGCCCGAAATCGCAGTTTGCACACGGTTTTTTCAGAAACACCTCAATGCCGACGGTATCCTGCCGGATTCGATACGGATCTTCGTCCTGTAAAACCACACGAATCAGTGGATTCGCAGCCACCAGGGCTTCGTTTTTTAGTTGAACACCGTCAAACGTTACCTCCAGCAACGGATTGAACCGGTCGGCGGGAAAACGCTGGCCAGAATCCGGCAACATCACGCTGTAACCGGTCGTTTCTGCTTTCAGACCAAAAACCAGTACATTGTTGTTCTCGTCCAATTCATCGATCTGGTTGTCCGGATCAACCCTTATTTCATACTGGTTTGTCGTCGCGGCATTTGGCAATGAATCCGGTTTAAACGTATAGAAAAGCGTATCGCGGTAGGCAATGGCCGCGTGCAGCGTCGTGCCGTAGGATCGCAGCGGCCCGTTGGCCAGCCGCTGCCGAACCGCCAGACCCACGCGCTGGCGGGCATCGAAACGACCGGCATTGGTCACGACCACGCCCAGCCGTACGGAATCTCTTCGCGAACCCTGCTGAAACACGCCGGAGGAATTGACACTGAAATCCGGCTTTTGAATCGGAAACATGCGCAGAACCGGGTCGCCCTGCAACACCATCTGGTGGGCATTGGAAATGTCGTAGGTGCCGCTATAAGCCGCCAGTACGCGCCGGGTGGTTTCCTGCTGAACCAGGCCGATCGATTTCGTGAGAAAAGAACTGTCGGCAAATAACGTCTGGTAAAATTGCTGGGTGTAGGTTTCCAGGGGACCGGAATAGCCCGAACCGCTGTGCGCCAGAATCGCAATGGCTCCTTTATCGGGCGTCAGCAACCAGTCGGTCGACAGGTTGCCGGTAGACCCAAAAAAGATATTCCCAACCCCGCATCCGTTGAAAAACATCAGCGGATACCGCCCCTTGTTGCGGTACCCGTAAGCCGGTTTTGAAGCATACCCAAAGTCCAGATCGGTGACAATGGGTGACGAATGGCCGAAAAACGTCATCAGTGAAACGCCGGAGTTGACCATACCGCTGACGTCGACGCGCTCCACCGGCTCGTCGGTTTGTTTTGCCTTGACGGTAATGTTTGCCCCCACATACTGCCTGCGTGCGGTTAGGCTGACCTGATCCAGAATGCGCCGGAACGTCGTCAGTTCAGCGACGGAATGCCCGCCACTCAGGTGCAACACCTCTTTTCGCCAGGGCTCGTTGGCCGGTGTGCGTTCAAATTCCTTCACTTTTTCGAGGTAATTTAAAACCTCCTGCGGATTCAGCGTATTGATCCGCCCGGTTGGAATGGCCGGAACATTTTCCGGAAAACCCGCCAGTCCGGCCGTCAGCAACAGATCCGAGCCCGGCACATTACCGATCGTAAGCACCAGATCGCGGTAGTATTGATCCGGACTGGTCCGCATGGGATAATAGGCGTTGCCGCGTCCGATCAGCAGCATGTATTTCGTCGTATCGGCGGATGCGGTTTTGCCGCTCAGCATGTAATTGGCAAACCGGCGGATGGCCAGTGGCGTCCGTTCGCCGTAGCTAAACTGGTTGAGCAGTTGTTTCATCGTGACCACCAGCGTATCGTGACGGCCACCCGCTGCCGACGCCCGATAAGCCGCGTATTCTTTAACAGGATTCAGTACCGAGCCAACCGGCTTCATCAACGATTCGTGGCTGACGATTAGATAAGTATGTTTGCGGGGATCGATCTTCCGGAAAACCGTGCGTTCCAGTCGGGAGGGCGTCAGCGTTCCGGCGACAATCAGCAACTGGCGCGGAATTTCGGTGTCCGTCACCACCAGTTTCAGAAGCGTATTCTCGCGAACGGCCGACAGACGGCGCGGATACTGCGGATCGGTCAGGTCATAGATCATCGGATTTGCCGGTGCGTCCGTCAGTTCCAGATACGACCGTCCTTTCGGATTTGGCACTAAATGGATCGTATGCTGGGAGCGGTTTTTGAGGCTGAACGATTGCGGGTAGCGAAGCCGGTAGTAGCTCACCGAATAGCGATCGGTTTCAAACGAACCCCGCGATTCGGTAGACAGGATCAGCTCATTGGAAGAGGACACGTCAGCCGGCGGTATTTCAAACGACAGACGGGCGGTATTGAACCATTCGAACCGGGCCGTTGCCAGCGGAGTTTGGACGGGGGCGGTTTTTCCCGTAAACACATCGACCCGGTGCGAGGTATTGTCGCGACCGTTCAGCAAGAGTTCCATGGACGGTTTTACGGGTGCGGTCCGGATCCAGCCATCGAGCAGAAAAGTTCGACCAATGAGGCTGTCTTTTTTCAACATCGGTCCGGTATAGCCTTCGCCTTCCTCAAAAAACAGTTCGTAGGCCGATGGAAACGGCGACGGTCCGCCGTTCGATTGATTGATGGAAATCTCATTGGTCAATACGGTCAGTTGTTCAGCGAGGTGATACGGTTCCGGTTGCAGGTCCTTCGGGTCGGTTTCGGCCACCACGGCCATCCGTTTGCCCTTTTTTCCATCGAGCCGCCAGGTCAGAAAATAAGCGGCCGTATCCGAATACATGCTATAATACGCATGCGGCTGCGCACCCGAAGGCCGGTAGAGCAGCGAATCCTGACGACCGTCGTTGCGTTCACCGATAAACTCCACATAATCATCCGCATCCAGTTTGGCATCCGACTCACCGGCGACGTAAATGCTCAACTCGATCCCCCGCCGAAACATCTGCAACTGGGTGGGATTGATGGAATTGACCGGAATACCGGCTTTTTGCAAGTCGGCTGCTGTCAATCGGTAAACACCGGCCTGGGTGATGGGAATACGGTAATACGTTTGGGAATAATCGATCCATTCATTTCCTGTTATAATTGCTTGCGCAATCAATTTTTGAGACAGGAAGAAAAGCAAAAAACAGAACGCAGTGACTCGCATGGCAAAAGTGGACAAAGTACGGTTGGATAAACTTACGAATTAATATGACATCACGCCAAATCTGCCATTCATCTTCCCATTTCTTCCGCTCATCATTTCAGCAAATACTAATTTCTAAAGTACCTTGCATTGCATAGTACCTTTGTGTACCTTTGATTCATCAAAATTGGAAAGGTCAGGAGCTGGTTGGACGCCTTTTACTACGTGAACAACAACTGATGAACAACCGATTAGACCATGAACAAACCGGCCAGCTCCCACCACCGTCAACTAGTTAAACGTCATGCAGTGATATGAATATTGAAAATGCACAAGTGCAAATGCGGAAGGGAATTCTGGAATTCTGCATCCTGCACATCATCTCGCGGGGCGAAGTATACGCTTCCGACATGCTGGAGGAACTCACGTCCGCCCGCATTATGGTCGTTGAAGGCACGCTCTATCCGCTACTGACCCGGCTCAAAAATGCCGGGTTGCTCGATTATAAATGGGTGGAATCAACCTCTGGCCCCCCGCGGAAATATTACCTGCTGACCGAAACCGGCCAGGCGTCTCTGAAAGGGATGAACGATACGTGGCAGGAATTATCCGACTCGGTTAACTCGATTGTCAGTAAAACCGAAAAACACAAGGCGGCCATCAATGGATTGACCCCCGCAGAATTGTCGGCTTCGTCCATTGAGAAAAAGCCCGGAGCACCCAACACGGACATCTGACCTAAACACATTTCGACTCTTTCACACGCTTTTTTTGCCATGAAAAAGACCATTAGTATAAATATAAGCGGAGTGATCTTCCACATTGAGGAAGATGGCTACGATAAATTAAAGGGGTATCTTACGTCGATTCAACACTATTTTTCGACCTACGAAGATAGCCAGGAAATCATTACCGACATCGAAAACCGGATTGCCGAAAAGCTGCTCAACAAGCTCAAAGCCGCCGAGAAACAAGCCAGTCCGCGCCAGGTCGTTACCCTGGAGGATGTCAACGAACTGATTCTGTCGATGGGAACCGTCGCCGATTTCGAAGCCATCGAGGAAGAAGACAGCATTGGGGCCAGCACAGCCGCCAGCAGTCGCTCGCAGACGGCCTACCAGTCGGCCTCCGCCACCGGAGCAGGCCCCGAACCGAAAACCGGCCCCGCCACCGGAACGGGCGCCGTTCCTCCTCCGCGTCCAGGCGGTTTGCCCCCGCGCAAGCTGTACCGCGATTTACGCCGGAAAATTGCCGGTGGCGTCGCTTCCGGTATTGCGAATTATTTCAACATCGACCCGGTTTGGGTGCGGCTCGTTTTTGTAACACTCATTCTGGCTCTGCCCCCGTTCAGCGGCATTCTGGGTGGAGGTGGCGAATTTTTTGGTGGCCTTTCGGGCTTTACCGTGATCCTCTACATCGCCATGTGGGTGGCCTTCCCCGGCTCAACGACGCTGGAAGATGACAAAAGCGTCAAGAAATTTTACCGGAATCCGGACGACAAGGTGATGGGTGGCGTTGCTTCGGGTATCGCTGCTTACTTTGGGATTGATGCCGGTGTAGTTCGTCTGCTCTTCGTACTGGCAATTTTTCTGTTCGGGACCGGTTTTCTAGCGTATATAGTACTTTGGATCATCTCCCCGCCGGCCAATACATTAACCGAAAAAATGGAAATGCAGGGGGAGCCCATTACGCTCTCGAACATCGAGAGCAATATCAAGCGCAGCCTTGATATCAACGAAACCGCCGAAGAAAGTACGTTAGCCAAGGTTCTTCTGTTTCCGTTCCGATTGATTGCCACCATCTTCAACGGGCTGGCCAGTATCCTGGGGCCGCTGGCACGCGGTACGGTATCCATTGTACGGGTTTTGGCCGGGGTTTTACTGGTGGTCATTGGATTTGGGATCATGGTCGGCGCGCTGGGGGTATTGGGTACGGTTTTTGGCCTGAAGGGAATTCACTTCGGCAACAGCGACATTCCTTACATGATTCAGCGCGAAATTACGCCCCCGATGATTCTATCGGCTTTCATTGCGGTTTTTCTTCCGGGTCTGGCCATCGCGATTCTGGGAATTACGATTATTTCGCAACGGGCGCTGGTCACCACGGCCATATCGCTAACCCTGCTGAGTGTCTGGTTTTTAGGCCTGATTGGCCTGGCCGCTACGGTTCCGCAGATCGCTAATGAATTCAGCCGCAGTGGTGTGGTTGAAGAAACGGTTCCGTTGCCCATTCCGGCGGCTATTCCGACTTTGGACATCAACGATGTCGATGATAATGATGGTGATTTTCATACGTCCATTGAGCTGGAAGGGGTCGATGGCACAGCCTGGAGCCTGTTAAAACGCCAGGAAGCCCAGGGACCAACCCGCCAGGAAGCCCAGCGGAATGCCCGCACGGTGGTCTATAACTGGTCGGTCAAAGATTCACTAATCCGTTTTGACGATAGTTACGAGATCAAACCTGGTGCGCGATTCCGGGCCCAGGATATCGATCTCACCATCTATATTCCTTACGAGCGTCCATTCCGGATGACCGAAGCCTTTGCCCGTCACATCCGCAACGAGTTTGGTGGTCAGGAACTGGAACGCATGAAAAGCAGCATCTGGAAATTCAGCAAAACCGATGGACTGGTTTCCCTGACTCATCCGCGTGAGCTCAATGAAAACCGCTATGAAGAAGATTTTGATACCAACGACGCCATTGACGAAGTACTGCGCAACGAACTGGGCGATGATTTTCAAAACAAAGGTGACTATACCCGCCAGTTTGAAGCGACCAACTTCTCAAAAATCGACCTGGGTGGTGCTTTTGCGGTGCGGGTGAAACGGGGTGAAACCTTTAAGGTAATTGCCGACGGACGTGAAGAAGACATCGATGAGCTGCGGGTTCGGGTTGAAAATGGCGAACTGCACGTCGATTTCCGCAACGAAGGCATGTTCCAATGGCGCAATCGCCGTCGCATCGGGATTACCATCACGATGCCGGATGTAAAATCCGTTCACTTCTCGGGGGCAACCCAATCGATCATTACCGGTTTTGACACGCTCGACAACCTGGATTTGAAGTTGACCGGAGCCTGTAAAACGCTGCTGGATGTGAAAGCCAACAAGTTGGACATCGATCTGACCGGCGCTTCGAAAGCCACCCTGCGCGGTCGTGCCAACAGTCTGGATGCGCAACTCTCCGGGGCCTGCAAACTGGATGCTACGGCCATGAACGTGGGCCGGGCCGACGTCAATGCGGTTGGGGCCAGCAACGCAGAATTCGGTACGGTAAAAGATCTGAACTCCAAAACTACCGGGGCCAGCAGCGTAAATGGTCCAAAAAATCAGGAATAAGGTTAGTAAGGGTGCAACGTTTTACGATCGACCTGCATCCTTACCTAAATTCTTCAAATAACTTTTAGGTATGAAAAGGTCATTTGCCCCCCATTTAAGTACGCTGTTGCTCCTGGCAACCACCGTTTTATCGGTAGCCGCCATCAGTCCTTCGGGAAGCCAGTTAGTGGAAATCATGAGCAACCTGCCCGTCCAGGATGAAACCCGCACGTTCAATGTCAGCAATTTCGACCAGCTCGACCTCGGCAGTGCCTTCACCATTCACGTAACCCGTGGCATTGGGTACAAGGTTACGGCTTCCGGCCGGAGTGATGATCTGGATGACCTGGAAGCCAAAGTGAACGGCAATAAATTGCAGGTACGGTATAAAGACAAGCTTGGCTGGGGCCGCAACCGGCAGCGGGTTACGGTCAATGTGACCATGCCGAACCTGAGAAGTGTTTCCTTTTCGGGCGCATCCCGCTCCGATGTAACGGGCTTCCACAACCTCAAAGAACTGGGTGTGGACATTTCGGGCGCGTCCACTTCGAACATCGAAGTAGACGCCGAACGGGTGATGATTGACCTTTCCGGCGCATCCAATGTTACCTTGACTGGTCAGGCCAAACGGGTTGAAGGAGACGTTTCGGGGGCAACCACACTGAAGGCCTATGATCTGAAAGTTGCCAATGCCTCCATCGATCTTTCGGGAGCCAGCAGTGCCCGGATGCACGTCACCGATCGGCTCGATGCCGAAGCCAGCGGAGCAAGTAGCCTGACCTACCGCGGCTCAGCCTCGATCCGCTCCAATACCTCCGGTGCCAGTTCAATAAAGAGTGTCGACCGATGAACTTCATGAAGTTATACTAGAGATTGGTAGAATCAAAAATCGCCTTCCGGCTTCGGAAGGCGATTTTTTTATAGAACAACACGCCATTAGTCTATTGATTGAGACTCTCACCGCGTTTGAAAGAATTTTCGTACTCTTTGAGTTTTGGATCGGCAAAAACATCGGCGCCGTTCAAATTATAGCGGACCGGTTCGTTGACGAGGTCATGGCGGTGGCGGAAATAACCCTGAGCCGATGAATAGTGGCATACATACGATTTCCGGGTGAGGCTATCGTCCAGAATCGGTTCTCCACCGTGGGCCAGAGCGGCATGCCAGATCAACACGTCGCCTTTCTTGAGCAACAGCGTTTTCCGTTCGAAACCTTCGCATTTAGCACTCAGGTAACGGCCAAAATCCGTTGGATTCTTACTTGATTCACCCGTGAAGAAAATACCATTGCCCCAGTCGAACTTCGGAATTTTGTGCGAACCGACAAAATAGTGTAATTCGCCCGATCCAGCTTTAACATCTTCCAGCGCGATCCAGGAAGCCGCCAGGTGGCTCGGAACCTGTGGCACCACATATGGAAAATCCTGGTGTGTTTCCTGCTGCGAACCATACAAAAAGGTTAGACTTTGCATAGCCACCACCTTTTCGTTAAAAATCGCTTCCAGAAAGGATACAATGGCTTTGTGCAGCATCAATTTCTTGCCGGCTACAGAAGCATTATGGAAGTCCATTATTTTAATGTACTGTCCTTCAATGATTTCGCGCGGCACATCCCGGACTTTCATTACCGGATGCTTGCTGTATTCGGGCCGGTCGATGCGAATGTTGATGTCATACTTTTTGTGATCGTCGATCAATTCCTGCACATCAGCCAGGTACGCATCGATAAGCTCGTCAGAAATGACTTTTTCAAGAATGACGTACCCGTTTTCCTTCCAGAAATGAAGTTTTTCGGTTAAATCGTAGGGCAACTGGGTCGCTTTGGGAAATTGTCTGACGAATCCTTCGATATCCGGATTCTTCTTGTCAATCCACGGCAAATTTTCAGCCGGAAAATCAGTTAGGACAGGGGCAGGAAACAATTTGTTGTAAGCCTGCCTGGCTTTGTTTACGAAGGACATAGTTTCAGGTGACGAAATTGCGCTCAAAGTTACTCTTATCTGCTTACATTCTTAGTGCCGACCCAGGCAATCCGTCTACTTGTGCCAAAAAACTCCCTACAGACACTGATTATCAGCCAGTACTGTAGGGTCGACTTTAAATTAAATGAAGAGTAAAACGGGGTTCGCGCCCGGCTTTCGAATTCCGAACGCGCCAAACGAATGGGCTCAATTTAATTACCGGATGTCGTTTACCGGCACGAAATCCATATCGGTAAACGTATAATTTTCACCCGCCATGGCCCAGATGAACGAGTAACTGGACGTTCCGGCACCCGCGTGGATGGACCACGGCGGGGAAAGAATGGCCTGGTTGCTGGCAACCAGCAGGTGGCGGGTTTCCTGAGGATGGCCCATAAAATGAAAAACGCGCTGATTCTCAGGAATATCGAAATAAATATACGCTTCCATGCGCCGGTCGTGTACGTGGGGCGGCATGGTATTCCAGATGCTGCCGGATTTTAGCGTTGTCAGCCCCATCACCAACTGACAACTTTGCAGTCCGTCGGCATGAATGTACTTATAAATGGTTCGTTGGTTAGCGGTTTCCTGCGCGCCCATTTCGGCGGGTGAAGCTTCCGCCGATGTCAGTTTCGCTGTCGGACACGTCCGGTGTGCGGGCGTCGAGATGAGCGCAAACCGGGCGGGTTCATCCGCTCGGGTGCTGCTAAAAACCACCTCCCGGCCTCCCAAACCAACGTATAAACAATCCTTTTTCGCTAACTCAATCGCCTGTCCATCAACCGTTACCGTACCGTTACCGCCCAGGTTGATGATTCCCAGCTCACGCCGTTGCAAAAAGAATTCGGCTTTCAACTCATCATACGTTGGCAGGATTTGTGGCCCCCCAACAGGCATGATTCCGCCCACAATCATCCGGTCATAGTGTGAATAAACCAGCTCAAATGAATCGGGTTGAAACAAGCTTTCGATGAGGAAATCGCGACGGATCCGGTCGGTATCGTATTGCTTAAAATCGGTCGGATTGGTTGTATAACGGGTTTGCATGAGCGATAAAATCTGGTTAGCTGATAGAGAGCCGGGCGCTGCGTTTCTACTGATTGACCTTAAAAAATCGCTTTCCGAATTCGCACCAATTTCTCTAACAGCCCTTCCAACTCGTTCAACGGCAGCATGTTAGCACCATCGGATTTGGCTACCGATGGATTGGGATGCGTTTCGATAAACAGGCCGTCGGCGCCCACGGCAATGGCGGCTTTGGCAATGGTTGCAATCAGAGCCGGTTTTCCTCCCGTTACACCCGACGCTTGATTAGGCTGTTGCAGCGAGTGCGTACAATCCATCACCACCGGAACGCCGTGGGCCTGCATCATCGGCAGATTGCGGTAATCGACAATGAGATCGCCATACCCAAAAGAATTGCCCCGATCGGTCAAAAAGATTTCGGCATCAGGATGGACCGATTTCACTTTTTCAACGGCAAAAGCCATCGAGTCGCCCAACATGAACTGTCCTTTTTTGATATTGACGACTTTACCGGTTTGGGCGGCAGCGGTTAGCATATCGGTTTGCCGGCACAGGAACGCCGGAATTTGCAGAACATCCACATACCGAGCCGCCATAGCAGCCTCGTGCGACTCATGGAAGTCGGTCAGGGTTGGAACGCTGAACGTCTCCCCCACTTCTTTCAGAATCTCCAGCGCCAACAGGTCGCCAATACCGGTAAAGGAGTTTAATTTCGTACGGTTTGCTTTGCGATAGGAGCCTTTAAAAATGAATGGAATCCTGAGCCGCCCGGTAATAGCGACTAATTTTTCAGCAATTTCCAGGGCCATTTCGCGGCTTTCAATGGCACAGGGCCCGGCAATCAGGAAAAAATTACCGGAATCAGTATGGCTTAATTTGGGAATCTTCACAGTACAGGTTCATTTTTGGACAAAATTACACAAATACCCCATTTTGAACGGTTTGAATCGGCAGAAATGGTATCTAAATGATTTTTATATCTTTTATCGGGTAATCCATGCGATCCCGTCTGTTTACCTTGAAATTTTAGCCAATTGGAGTTCATTGAACGCAGGATCGTTTTATTCTGCCCGACGTGATCTTCTTAATTTGGCAGCTTATCGAATGATCTGCAATGGATAGGGCGGTTTGGTTGATAAATACAATTTTATTTTGTAATAAGCTGTTAATCTGTCTTTTTACAAAAAAAACCAAGCACTTTTAAACGATTTTCGATAGAAAAAATTATTTGACAATACTGTTTTTAATCTCTTTCTTTGCACAGTTTTTAGAACCCCAAACGCATACAAAAATGTCAGAAATTGCAGACAAAGTAAAAGCAATCATTGTTGAAAAACTGGGTGTTGAGGAATCGGAGGTAACGCCGGAAGCCAGCTTCACCAACGATCTGGGCGCTGATTCGCTCGACACAGTTGAACTGATTATGGAATTTGAAAAAGAGTTTAACATCTCTATTCCCGACGATCAGGCGGAAAATATCGGTACGGTTGGCCAGGCCATCACCTACCTGGAAGAGAATGTGAAATAAGCTTTTCTTTTTGTAGTTCATTCTATGCCTTTTAAACGAGTAGTAATCACCGGCCTGGGCGCTCTTACGCCGATTGGTAACACAGTACAAGAGTTCTGGAACGGCTTATCTGCCGGTGTAAGTGGCGCCGGTCCGATTACTAAATTTAATGCCGAAAAATTTCGGACAAAATTTGCCTGCGAAGTTAAGAATCTGGATATCAGCCAGTTTATCCCTCGTCAGGATGCTCGTAAAATGGACCCCTTCGCCCAATATGCCCTGGTTGTGGCCGACGAAGCGGTGAAGGATGCCGGGCTCGACCTGGCCCAACTCGATTTGAATAAAGCCGGTGTGATCTGGGGTTCAGGAATTGGAGGTCTCAAAACCTTCGAAGATGAAGTCAAAAATTACGCCACCGGCGATGGTACTCCCCGCTACAACCCGTTCTTCATCCCCAAAATGATTGCCGACAGTGCATCGGGTATGCTCTCGATTCGCTACGGGTTCCACGGTGTCAACTACGTGACGGTTTCGGCCTGTGCGTCGGCCACCAACGCCATGATCGACGCCTTCAACTTCATTCGGTTGGGCCGTCTGAACATTGCCATTTCCGGCGGTTCGGAAGCCGCCATAACCGAAGCCGGTGTCGGCGGATTCAATGCCCTCCGTGCCCTGTCTGAACGCAATGACTCGCCGGAAACGGCTTCAAGACCGTTTGATAAAGACCGCGACGGCTTTGTACTGGGTGAGGGTGCGGGCGCACTCATTCTCGAAGAATACGAACATGCCAAAGCCCGGGGTGCCAAAATCTACGCTGAACTGATTGGCGGGGGTATGTCGTCCGATGCCTACCACATTACAGCTCCCCATCCTGAAGGCTTAGGCGCGTTAAATGTGATGAAAGATGCGCTCGACGACGCCCAGATTAGCCCGGAAGCCATTGATTATATCAATGTTCACGGAACCTCGACCCCCCTCGGCGATGTTAGTGAGGCAACGGCCATTGAGAAGGTATTTGGCGACCATGCTTACAACCTGAACATCAGTTCGACCAAGTCCATGACGGGTCACCTGCTGGGTGCAGCCGGCGCAATTGAAGCGATTGCCTGCCTGATGGCGATGAAATATGGCCTCGTTCCACCGACCATTAATCACTTTACCGACGACGAACAATTTAGCCCGAAAATGAACTTTACGTTCAACGAAGCGCAGAAACGTACCATCGACGTCGCCTTGAGTAACACGTTTGGTTTTGGTGGTCATAATTTTTCTGTTATATTTCGTAAACTTGAGTCATAAACAGCCGCGTGCAAGCCGCTTCTACCAACACTGTCTTCGAACCTATTCTCAGTTTCTTCCGGTTACGGCTGGGAAACAGTGAGCGCAAAAAATTCAGGCGCTCCGTCGAACACATCATTGGTGAAGCCCCTTCCAACATCGGTTTGTATCAACTCGCCTTCCGGCACACGTCGGCATCGAAGGAAACCGCCATCAAAGGTTTCAAAGAATCCAACGAACGGCTGGAATACCTGGGCGATGCGGTTTTAGGG
This sequence comes from Larkinella knui, assembly GCF_003858645.1. Taxonomy (GTDB): domain Bacteria; phylum Bacteroidota; class Bacteroidia; order Cytophagales; family Spirosomataceae; genus Larkinella; species Larkinella knui. Next base: position 1,169,476 of record NZ_RQJP01000002.1, read on the forward strand.
ATGGTGATTGCCGAGTTTCTTTTTAAAAAATTCCCCTATAAAGACGAAGGCTTCCTGACCGAAATCCGCTCCCGAATCGTCAACCGCGAAACATTGAACATCATTGCGCGTAAAATTGGTCTGGAAAATCTGATCGAATACGACGGCAGCCGCAACCGGGGTATCGTGCCCTCCCGTACGTCCATGTACGGCGACGCCCTGGAAGCCTTGGTGGGCGCTATTTACCTCGACAAAGGCTTTCGGTTTACCCGTGGATTCATTCTCAAGGAGTTGCTGGGCCATTATGACCTCGAAGCGCTGATCAGTAATAACGCCAACTACAAGAGCCGGCTGATCGAATGGGCCCAGCGTGAAGGAAAAAAAGTAGAATTTATTATTATTTCAGAACGCGGAAACAACCACTTCCGGGAGTTCATTTCGCAGGTGACCGTCAACGACGAACCCTTTGCGCAGGGCAGCGGCTACAGCAAGAAAAAAGCCGAACAGTCGGCCGCCGAAAAAGCCTGCGAGCAACTGCAAATGAAGCCGGTTTCCAATTAATTCCCCGCTTGTTGTCCATCCGTTTCCTTACTTTCAGGCTGTTCATTCGTACTGATACGTAGTCCTGAAAACGGCTATTCCAGACCCGAAAAACCGCACTATAAGCTCTGCGTGACAAAATTTCACCTGAAGGCTAAAAGGCCATCGCTGTCATTTTTAAGCCATTAGCCCGGTATTCCTGAAGGAACTGTGTCAAACTGACTTGATATTATTCAAAAAAGGACAAACCTTCCCGCCAAAATGACACAAATTTTGTTAAACAGTAGGTCTGGTATGGATGTTGTCCATACGAGGCTAATTCCGTGATTTCTGATCAAAATCCCGATAAGCGAAACCCGGTATTTTCCCTGGCTTAAAATTCAGTTAATGAATGAAGTGCCCGTTAACATTCGCCTGTTAAAATTTGTTAATTGCGTTAAAAAAGCGAATTTTTGGAAAAGCAGATTTCGTTATCATGGGGAACTGATACGAAAACAGTAAACGACCCATTTTAGAATCAAGTCATGAAAAGCAACTGGAAATCTTTAGCGATCATCGCGCTGCTGTCGAGCTTTGTCACATTGGCCGCTTATAACTTCTTAGGATTTAATAAGCAGGATGTAATTTTTAACGAATCGTCACCAACGCCCAGTGTTACCGGGCGGCTGGCGGCTCTGACGGGGCCTCAAGGGGCTCCGGGCGACTTCACTTATGCTGCCGAAGCCACCACGCCGGCGGTAGTCCACATTAAAACCACCATTACCCGTACGGTCCGTCAACAACAGATTCCGGATATTTTCCGCGACTTTTTCGGTGACGAATTTGGCCGGGGTGGTAACGGAGGTGCTCCGCAACGGCAACGTGGTCAGGCATCGGGTTCGGGCGTAATTATCAGCCAGGACGGCTATATTGTCACGAACAACCACGTGGTACAAGGTGCCGACGAAGTGGAAGTTATTCTGACGGACAAGCGTAGTTTCAAGGCCAAAGTAATTGGTACGGATCCACTGACCGATCTGGCGGTAATTCAGGTAAATGCTAAAAACTTACCATCCATCACGCTGGGCGATTCTGATGCGCTGAAGCTGGGTGAGTGGGTGTTGGCCGTCGGCTATCCGCTTGATCTGGAATCGACGGTAACGGCCGGTATTGTTAGTGCAAAAAGCCGCCGGATTGGTATTCTGGATCAGAATATCGACAAAAACGATTCGAAACCCGATTCTCCGGTTGAAGCCTTCATCCAAACCGATGCGGCCATCAACCCGGGCAACTCCGGTGGTGCGCTGGTGAACCTGCGCGGTGAACTGGTCGGTATCAACTCGGCCATTGCTTCGGCAACGGGATACTACAGCGGTTACGGGTTTGCCGTACCGGTTTCGCTGGTGAAAAAAGTATCCGCTGACCTTGTTAAATACGGCAACGTACAACGCGGTTATCTAGGCATCATGCCGGTTGAGCTGAACAGCCTGAGAGCGCAGGAATTAGGTTCTAAAATCGGACGTGGTATTTACATCAGCGAAGTTGTAGAAGGCGGTGCCTCCGCAGCTGCCGGTTTGAAGAAAGGTGACGTTATCGTGAAAATGGAAGGCCAGAATGTTGATTCGGACGCTCAAATGCGTGAAATCATCGGCCGTCGTCGCCCAGGTGACGTCATTGCGATGACGGTTAACCGGAATGGTGACATGCGTGATTTCCGCGTCGAGTTGCGCAACCGCAACGGTGGCCGCGATATCATCAAGAAAAGTGAAACCATTTCGGCATCGAATTCATCGGCTAGCCTGGGTTCACTGGGTGCCGACTTCGAAGAGTTGACGGCTACCGATGCCAAACGCCTGGGTGTTGATGGCGGTGTTCGGGTGAAACGGATTCGGGAAGGTAAAATGGCCGAAACCGACATCGAAGAAGGCTTCATCATTGTGAAAGCCAATGGCAAGGTGGTCCGTTCGGTCAAAGATCTGCAAACCGCCCTGAACACTACGAAAGAAGGCGAAGGCCTGATGCTGATTGGTATGTATCCGAATAGTTCACGGATGTATTATTACGCCGTACCGGTTTAAATTTAAGTGTGTTTTCGTGTTTATCATAAAAAAGCCGCCTGTTCTGAGAACAGGCGGCTTTTTTAGTGTATGTTTTTCGGGCGATTAGCGGCATCATCTACTCAAAGTAATTCATAACCCGGTGACCGCTTTTCTCCAGCAACTGGTCGCGCTGAAAGAGCTCGATATCGGCGGCAACCATTTCCTTCACCAAAGCCGCCAGGTCATATTTAGGTTTCCAGCCCAGTTTAGTCATGGCTTTGGTGGGGTCGCCCAGGAGCAAATCCACTTCCGTCGGCCGGAAATAACGTTCATCAATGCATACAACTTCCCGGCCTACTTCCAGCTGATAGTCGGGGTTGGTCGATTTGGCAACGACGGCGGTTTCATTTACGCCCTCGCCCCGGAACTCCAGTTCAATGCCCACTTCGGCAAATGCCATCCGGATAAAATCACGGATGTGCGTCGTTTTACCGGTGGCAATCACGAAGTCTTCCGGTGTTTCCTGCTGCAACATCAGCCACATCGCTTCAACATAATCCTTGGCGTGGCCCCAGTCGCGTTGGGCATCCAGGTTACCCATGAATACTTTATCCTGCAATCCGAGGGCAATTCGGGCCACGGCACGCGTAATTTTCCGGGTAACGAACGTCTCCCCGCGCAAGGGTGATTCATGGTTGAATAAAATACCGTTGCAGGCATACATGCCGTACGCTTCCCGGTAATTGACCGTAATCCAGTAACCGTAGAGTTTAGCGACCGCGTAGGGTGAACGGGGATAAAATGGGGTCGTTTCGGACTGGGCATGGCCTTGCACACCACCGTATAATTCGGAAGTCGATGCCTGATAGATGCGGGTTTTATCACTCAAACCCAGCAAACGAACGGCTTCCAGAATCCGCAGGGTGCCGATACCATCGACATGAGCGGTATACTCGGGTTCTTCAAAACTCACCCGAACGTGTGACATCGCACCCAGATTATAGATTTCGTCCGGCTGGATTTCCTGAATAATGCGAATGATATTAGTCGAATCGGAAAGGTCGCCAAAATGGAGTTTAAACCGCACATTTTTTTCGTGCGGATCCTCGTATAAATTATCAATTCGTTGGGTGTTGAAGAGCGAACTCCGGCGTTTGATGCCATGAACCTCATACCCTTTCGACAGAAGTAATTCGGCTAAGTAAGCGCCGTCCTGGCCGGTAATTCCGGTAATAAGTGCTTTTTTCATAAATTATTGATAAAATACAGCTCACAAAAAATAGATCTATTTTACTTATTTAATGGAAAGACTGCGCCGGATTTCAATCCGGTCGGGTAAGAGCGTGGCCGATAAAAATTGTTGCCGCAATTGCACCAAATACCGTTCAGCGTCGAGTCGGCGCATAAAATCGCCGACTTTTAACCGATAGGTCGGTTGGCGATAGGTCGTATACGGGTTCAATTCTGGAAAATTCTGATAGCTAAAACGCTTTGCACGATCCACTTCAGCCCGTTCGTTTCCAACATAAACCTGAATGCGATACCCTTGTGCGTACCGAATCGACCGGTTTTTGACCGAAATGGTATCCAATAAAGCATCGAGCTTCTTATTGATGTGCAAAGGTTCGGCCATTGGCAACACACGGCGGGGTTCCGAAGCGGGACGTGTTGGCGGTGTGGCGGGTGCGGGTTTAGCGGTTGCGGGTGGCGACGTACTGTATTTCGGGCGGGTGGCCGACAAATCGTAACTATACGAATTATAATCCACCGATGAAGTGCCTGAAGCCGTCTTTTTCGATGAGGCACACGAACTTATCCAGCCCGACAGCCCAACCAAAACTACCAAAACAAGCGTGCTATCCGACTGAATTTTATACATGTGCGCTTTGATCCCTTGTGTGCAAATTTAGCAACTATCTGGTTATGCAACAATGCGTACGCTATCTTGTTGACTGATACCGCCGACATACCAACGTTTTCCCTTCTTTTTACTTACTTTGAGGTAGCATTATTACGCTAACCCATGCTAGATATTCAGAGCCACGTATCACTGAAATCCTATAACACGTTCGGAATCGATGCGAAAGCCCGTTATTGGGTCGAAATTGATACCGAAGAACAACTAAGGACGCTTTTTCAAGTATCCGAGTTTTTGGCGGCTCCAAAGCTGATTCTGGGTGGAGGAAGCAACCTGCTGTTTACGCACGATTTCGAAGGGCTGGTCGTTAAAATGTCCATTCAGGGCATAAAAGTGACCCGGGAAGATGCGGCACACGTATACGTGAAAGCCGGTGCGGGCGTCAACTGGCATCAGCTCGTGCTGTTTTGCGTCCAGAACGGGTATGCCGGTATGGAAAATCTGTCGCTGATTCCCGGAACGACCGGCGCAGCGCCCATGCAGAATATTGGTGCTTACGGTGTAGAAATCGAGCAGATTTTCGATCATCTGGAAGCGGTTGATATCCTGACGGGCGAAACCCGGATTTTCAATCATGCCGAATGCCGGTTTGGTTACCGCGAAAGTATTTTCAAGCACGAAGCCAAAGGAAAATACATCATCAGCAGTGTGACGTTTCGTCTGAACAAACAACCGGTTTTTCACACCGCGTACGGGGCCATTCGGGAGACGCTGGAGGCCATGGGCATTTCGGAAGATCAGCTGACGATCAAGGCCATCAGCGACGCCGTGATCCGGATTCGACGGAGCAAACTGCCCAATCCCGCCGAAATTGGCAATGCAGGAAGTTTTTTTAAAAACCCGGAAATCTCGAAAGACGACTTTGCCCGGCTAAAAGCCGATTATCCCACCATGCCGGGCTACCCAACCGGCGACCTGACCATGAAGGTTCCGGCGGGCTGGCTCATCGAGCAATGCGGCTGGAAGGGCAAGCACATCGGAAATGCGGGCGTTCATGCCAAACAGGCGCTCGTGCTGGTCAACCTTGGCGGAGCCACAGGTGCCGAAATCCTCAACGTTGCCTACAAAGTGCAGCAATCCGTGGAAGACAAATTTGGAATTAAGCTGAATCCGGAAGTGAATATTATTTGATGGATTTAATGGCTAGAGGGCTAAAAATGGCTGATTTACGAGAATCATTCGGCCATTTTTAACCCTCTAGCCATTGAATCTATTTTTATTCAAAACACAGTGATGCCGCGCCCAGCAAGCCCGCATCATTGCCGAGGGAAGCGCGTTTGAGCGACAGCCCGTTTTGGTAATAGGGCGTTAGCCAAAAGTCCAGCTGTTTTTGAACGGCGGGTAAAATGTAGTCGTAGGAAGCTGACAAACCGCCACCGATCAGGATCTGCTTGATGTCCAGCACCCGGATGAGCGAAACGAGCCCGTCGCCGAGCATCTCTCCCACTTCCGTCCAGATTTGCAGCGCCAGTTCGTCGCCAACGGCAGCAGCAGCCACCAGGCTGGTTGTGGAAATGCTTCCGTCGGCCGGCAGTTGGGTGGTTCCCTTAAAGTCCTGCCGCATGTCGTTGGCTAAATCCAGAAGTTCTTTTTTGCCAATGTTCCGCTCGAGCACCCGGTTATTGCGCGACGGCAGATGGCCGGGTTCCATGGCATTTCCGTCGCCCCCAACAAAAACTTTTTTGTTGATAATGGCCGCACCGCCCACGCCCGTTCCCAACGTAATGAAAATGTAGTTTTCGTTGATGGTATCATCGGCAAAATAAAATTCACCAAGTGCTGCGGCATTGGCGTCGTTTTCCAGAAAAAACTGGACGTCAGGAAACCGCTTGTTGAGCGTTTCGACCATCGGCACACCGTTTAATTCGGGAATAGCCGTAATTTCGAGGGGGACCGTTCGTTCCCGGTTAATCATACCGGGCAATCCAATTCCTACTTTCTTGATGCCCTTGTGTTCATACAATTGGAGCGCAATGGCGTCGGCAAATCGTTCGACAAAATGCCCTGATTCGCGCCAGCTGGCCGTATCATGGCTGTAGAAGTTGGAAATATTGCCACTTTGTGCGTCAACAATACCCATTTTGACATTCGTACCACCGACGTCGATACCCAAATATTGAACTGATTCCATTACTGGAGTTTTATGTTTAAAATAGTATTTTCTTGCCTGGATGTTTGCCGATGAGGGCGCAAGATACAAAGGAAGAATGTATTGAATAGCGAATAATGAATTGTGAATCTTGAATACACCCTTCCGAAGCTTCACCAGCCCCTTCAACAGGCATTATTCGCGCTTCACTATTGGCTATTTTAAGGCCATTTATTTAATATCTCCCAATTGTGGTCTCAGCAAAATCTCTTCAACAACGGCTCCCGCCGATAAATTATACGCCGACCAGATCACCTCGGCAACGTCGGCGGCTTGCATAAACCGTGCTTCAGGCAAGCCGGAAGCGGCCCAACTGTCCGTATAGGTGGCACCGGGCAACAGCGTGGTAACTTTAACGCCATACGGTTTCATTTCTTCCCGCAGTTCTTTGGCCATTCCCAGCAAAGCAAATTTGGAAATGCAATAGGAACCTCCGTTCGGATAAGCCGTTACGCTGGCCGTAGATCCCATCATAAAAATGTGACCATTCCGGTTTTTCATCATGTCGCCAATGAGCCCGCGGGTGAGGTGATAGATGCTGGCCACATTAAGGTTCATGGTCAGCTCAAACGTTCCTTCAGCTTCGTTATGAATTTGCCCCGGCAGAAAAACACCCACGTTATTGACCAGTGCGTTAACCGGGCGAGCCAGCGACTGAATGAAATCAATAAGCTGGGTAATAGCCTCACGTTGAGCCAGATCGGCCGCGAACGGAAAAATGGTTGGAACAACCGCATCGTCGAATCCTTCCAGAACTTCCGCAACCGACTCTTCGATTTCGTGCTTTAGCTGCCTTAAATCGTCTTCATTGCGGGCGCACACGACCACATCAAAACCGCCTTCCGCAAAACGTTCAACCACGGCCCGGCCAATGCCCTTCGTACCGCCGGTAACTACCAATAATGGGTTCATAGAATCAGCCAATGGTCACTAGTCCCCATCCAATCCTACTAAATACGAAGGATTGTTCGTTAATGACTATCGACTCTTTAATGTTTTTTGGCAAGATACGCACAAAACCGTTCTATCTTTACCGTAGTTTTGTTGTTATTTGTGCTCATGCATCATCTTGGACGTTATTTTATCTTCTTAGGCTCCTTATTCCGGAACCGCGAAAAAATCGGGGTTTACTCCAAACTGGTTCTGGACGAATGCATCCAAATCGGCATCAACTCCGTCTTCATTGTTTCGATTGTCTCGACCTTCATTGGGGCCGTAACCTGCGTCCAAACCGCTTATAACCTGGTCAGCCCGCTCGTTCCATTGTCTATTATTGCCGTAATTGTGCGCGACAGCACGATTCTGGAACTGGCTCCCACCATCACCTGTGTCGTTCTGTCAGGCAAAGTCGGCTCCAACATTGCGGGCGGTTTGGGAACGATGCGCATCACCGAACAAATCGACGCGCTGGAAGTGATGGGCATCAATTCGAGTTCGTATCTCGTACTGCCCAAAGTCCTGGCCTCCATGATTATGTTTCCGATGCTGGTTATTCTGGCGGGTTTTCTGTCGATCTACGGCGGCTACATCGCCGGAACAGCTGCCGACATCATTACGCCCGAGGATTATATCAGTGGCCTGCGCTCCGACTTCAAACCGTTCAGCATCACCTTCGCCCTGATCAAGTCGGTGGTGTTCGCCTTTCTGATTTCGACCATTTCGTCATTTAAAGGCTATTATACATCGGGTGGGGCGCTGGAAGTGGGTCAGGCATCGACAGCGGCCGTAACCAACAGTTGCATCGCCGTTTTGGCTGCGGATTTTTTACTAGCGCAGTTGTTGTTGTGAAAAGAGGCTATTACACAGAGTTGATCAGAGAAAATCAGAGTTACACAGAGGTTTCTTTGATTAACTCTGATTTTCTCTGATCAACTCTGTGTAATAGCTAAATACCAGCATCATGATTGAGATAAAAAACATACAGAAAACGTTTGGTGACCGGACGATATTGGCGGGCGTTTCGGGCAAATTTAAGCCCGGCGACACAAGCTTGATTATTGGTGGCAGCGGTACCGGAAAAAGCGTTCTGTTGAAGTGCATGATTGGCCTCGTCAAACCCGAAGAAGGCCAGGTACTTTACGACGGACGCGATTTTCTGACCGGTGACGATGATACGCAAAAAGCCATCCGGCGCGAAATGGGCGTTTTATTTCAGGGTGGTGCGTTATTCGACTCGAAAACCGTGCTGGAAAATGTGGGTTTTCCGCTCGACATGCTGACCGACCTGGGTACGGCGGAAAAAATTGACCGCGCCAAATTTTGCCTGCAACGCGTAGGACTCGAAGCGGCTGCCAACCGGATGCCGTCGGAAATCAGTGGGGGCATGAAAAAGCGCGTCGGTATTGCCCGGGCCATCGTCATGAACCCGAAATACCTCTTTTGCGACGAACCCAACTCCGGCCTTGATCCGCTGACATCCATCAAAATCGACGAGTTGATCCGGGAAATCACCGACGAATTTCAGATTACGACCGTTGTAATTACCCACGACATGAACTCGATGATGGAAATCGGTGAAAAAATCATGTTTCTCTACCAGGGGAAAAAATTGTGGGAAGGCAGCAGTTCCACCATTACGCAGTCCAATGTGCCCGAATTAAATGAATTCATATACGCGAATAAACTTCTGCGGGATACAAAAGCATGAAACCAATGACGAATGAACACCGGGCAATGACGACAGAACACCGTGTCTATCCAAGGTTCATGGTTCATTGCTACGGGTTTGTTTTATCCATGCTGGCCTCGCTTTCCGTTGGTTTCGCGCAGCAAACCTGGCCGCTGGTTTATGAGATCAAGTCGGACTCTACACTCCTGCGTCTCGACACCGCCCATTTTCAGGTTCTGGAAGACCGCGCGGGTAAGTATACGCTCGAAGACGTACAGCGTAGTTCGGCCTTCCGATTTGATTCCTACTACAACCAAAATCGAAGTTCTCACGTGTACTGGAAGCGGATGCGGATCAAAAATGCGATGCCGCGCAACCTGAATCTGTACCTCTGTGATTTCAATGCCAGTTTCCTGGAAATGTATCACCAGGATTCCACCGGGCGTTGGCAGCACCAGCGCACCGGCGAGCTGATTCCGGAAAGCCAGCTTCCGGACCGAAACGGAAATAAGGAACGAAACCGGCTCTTTTTTCATCTGCGTTCCGGCGAGCAAACCACGCTCTACCAGCGTTCCGAAAATCCATTCTGGCGAATGCCGCTGGTGTATATTTCACCCGAGTTGCAATCAGAGGAAAACCGCATTCAATCCGTTTATCAATCGATCCGGGTTAAAAACGGCTGGGAAGACTTCTTTTTTGATGGAATCATGATCGGGATTCTTCTGCTGGCGGTGTGTTATAACCTCTTTATTTTTATTACGATCCGAGACAAGGTTTATCTTTATTTTAGTATTTGCCTGTTATTCTTCACGTTAGACCGAAACGCGTTCCGTATCCAGCTGGCTTTTTTTGAAGAGCAGCCGTATGAGTTCAAGATGTTGAACGTTTTTTTCTTTATCATTTTTTACATCTTTTTCATCCAGTCGCTCCGGAATTTTATCCAGTCTGCACCGGCTTTGGCCCGATTGAACCGGGCCATTACTTTTTTTCTGGGACTGACGGCACTGGCGAACGTGATTCAGTTTTTTATGTATACGATTCCCGGTTTTCCAATCGATGATCTTCTTCTCCTGATTGAGATATTAATCCGAATCGTGTACGTTCTGTGTAGCATCGGTATTCTGAAAATGATCCGACGCGGATCGCCCGAAGCCCGGTTTGCTTTGCTGGCTACGACTCCTCTTTTCACGTTCTGGCTCGCCACATTGATGACGCAACTGTTGGGCCGGTTCTTTAACGTCAACGTTCCGAATTCCGTCTGGAACTGGGTTGAATATGCAGAACAGTTCTGCTTTGCCTGGCTGATTATTTTCTTTTCCGGAGCCCTTCTCAACCGGTATAATCTGGTTCGCGAGCGGGTGGCCCAACAGGCCATTGAGAAAGAGCAGCTCGAAAAAGAGCGCGAAATTGAACGAAACCGCATCATTGCCAACCAGAACGAGTTGCTGGAGCAGCAGGTGAAAGAGCGTACTGCCGAATTACAAACTTCACTCGAAAATCTGAAAACAACGCAGAATCAACTCATCCAAAAGGAGAAACTGGCTTCGTTGGGCGAATTGACGGCCGGTATTGCGCATGAAATTCAGAATCCGCTGAACTTTGTCAACAATTTCTCGGAAGTGAGCACCGAACTGGTAAACGAGCTTGATGAGGAACAACAGAAACCGGATCGCGACCCCGAATTAGAGAAGGAATTGCTGGGGGATTTAAAGCAGAATCTCCAGAAAATCAGTCACCACGGCGGTCGCGCCAGCCAGATCGTCCGGAATATGCTGGCCCATTCCCGCACAACCGCCGGCGAACGCCAGCCCACCAACCTCAACGCCCTTTGTGATGAATACCTGCGGCTGGCCTACCACGGGCTGCGGGCGAAAGACAATACGTTCAATTGCGAATTAAAAACGGATTTTGATCCGACCATCGGATTGGTGAAACTCGTGCCGCAGGAAATTGGACGCGTATTCCTGAATCTGTTCAATAATGCTTTTTATACCGTTCACGAAAAGCAGAAAGCGGCTTCGGCTTCCTACCAGCCCACGGTCAGAGTGCAGACAAAATCCATCAACAATACGATCGAAATCCGGATTATTGATAACGGATTGGGGATGACTGCGGAAGTGAAGGAGAAACTGTTTCAGCCTTTTTTCACGACGAAACCCACCGGCGAAGGCACCGGTTTGGGCCTTTCGCTGAGTTACGATATCATCACCAAAGGCCACGGTGGCAGGCTAACGGTGGAAAGTGAACTGGGGAAAGGATCGGAGTTTACCATCGTTCTACCCGTTACCTGATTCGCCAAAATCGATGTTTCGCTAGTCGTTCTTCACAATTCGAGGTTCATTCTTCGAAGTCCCCCGGTTTCGCCACTTTGCCAGCAAAGGCGCAAAAGTTTTCCGCTCAATCACCACCATCGCTCCAATGTATAAGCCAAAAAGCAAAAGGTGGTAGGGCACGGCGATCCAGAGGTTGGAAATCTCAATCTGGGAGGTCATATAAATTAATAAGCCGCCACTAAACACGTAGATCAGTGCGGACGAAACGTCATACGGTACAGGATAATGCTTTTCACCAAGCACATAACAGGTGACACACATCACCACGCTTGACGTCAGGAAGGCTACAGCGCACCCCATATAGCCCATAATGGGGATTAGTAACAAGTTCAGAGCCACCGTAACGGCTGCTCCGAGAGCGGTAATAACTGTCCCATAGGCAGTTTTATCACTCAGCTTGAACCAGAAAGAAATGTTATAATAAACGCCTAACACCAAATTGGCGAGCAGCAAAATGGGCACAATGCCCAGCCCCTGCCGATACGTTTTACCAATAAACAAGCCAATCCAATCCAGGTTCAGGCTGATACCGACCCAGATCATGACGCAGATTATAATGAACCATTTATTAACATCAGCCAGCAAACCGGGTGCGTTTTTGTCTTCGGCACGGGAGAAAAAGAACGGATCGGCCGCAAATTTGAACGACTGAATCGCCAGCGCCATAAAAACGGAGAGTTTATAGCAGTTTCCGTAAATGCCGAGGGCATCTTCCGACGTCAGCCCCGGATAAAAACCGTCCGGCAACAGGGGACGCAAAAACCAGCGATCCGTCAGCATATTGACGTTGCCGGCCAATGTGGTCAGCATGAGCGGAAAGGAATACGCCAGCAAAATCCGTACCTGTTGCTTATCGAGTTGAAACCGGAATCCCGTAAACGTTTTGAGCAACAACGGAAAATACACCAGATTAGCGATCAGATTTGCCAGAAAAATGTAACCGGGTCCGATGGTCGGATCGTAGAACAGATCCACGAAGGGTTGCAGAAAAGTCAGATATTCGCCGTTGTAAATCTGCGGGCAAATCACCAGAAAAAAAACATTCAAAAAAATATTGACGACAATACTGATCAGTTTGGCTTTTACAAACTGCCGGGCTTTGTTCTCGACCCGCAGCCGGGCAAACGGAATCGATACGATGGCATCCGTTGCCACAATCATGGCGACCCAGGTAATGAACTTCTGCTGGCCGGGATAATCCAGCCAAACGGCGATCTGAGGTGATAAAACGGCAATCAGAATTGTTGCTATAATGCTGACAGTCAGAACAATACTGAGCGTTTCGTTAAATACCCGCTGTTTATCTTCTTTCTGACGGGTGGCATACCGAAAAAAAGCCGTCTCCATACTTAACGTATAAATCAACAGCAAAACCGGCACATAGGAAAACAGTTCGACATTCGAGGACAGTTCACCGGGACGCGGAAACACCCGGGTGTGTAAAAACACCATCAACCAATACAGCATCCGTCCCAGAATGGTGCTGACCCCATACAGGGCGGTATCGCTCGCCAATTTTTTAAATGCACTCATACGATTTCGTTCCCGCAAAGATAGGCGTTCCGGCCATACTCTTTTGTGTTTTTGTCGTGCCCTTCCGGTTCAGGCTAAAAACGGAATTTCTCGGAAAAAACCGGCTTTTTCCCGGGTTTTCCCGAGAAAAAATGAAGTCGCTCATTATTTTGAAAAATAGCACCATAATTTTTCATAGCGTAAACTATTTGCCAGGCTTCGGCGTTTTCTATTCAATTGCGTCATTCAACAAATTCCTGCTGATCTCCGGCGGGATTTTTCATTTCTGCCGATCCCGTTTTCTGCCCCGATTTTCCGCCAATAATTTCAACTTCTATTCGTTAAAATGTATAGCCAATCGATAAATCGTTAACTTGGCGACAAACACAGCATATCGTTACAGTACTAATATGAAAATCAGTACCTCCTATTCCCTGCTGGTGGCGCTGGGGTTGGCCGTAGGGCTGGCTGGATGCAACTCGGCCATGCAGGTGTATAAAAAAGGCGTTCGACAATTCGAACAAGGGGAATACAACCTGGCTATTGATAATTTACAGAAAGCCGCCAATGGCAAAGGAGTTAGCGATGTCGCCCGGCTCAACTACCTGCTGGCCGAATCCTACCGTTTGTCGAACCGCTTCCCGCAGGCGGCCCCTTTTTACCAGAAAGCCATCGAGGCTGGCATCGCGGAACCTAACGCCAAAATGTATTACGCTTACGCGCTCAAGGCGCAGGGCCGTTATCCCGAAGCATTAACCCAACTCGATCAATACGTTGCCACCAAACCGTCCAGCAAAGTCAACCTGGAAAAAGCCCGGCGCGAAGCGGAAACCCTGCGGGCTATCGACCTGATCAGTCAGAAGAAAATCGCTTTTCAGCCCAAAAACATCGGGGCATTGAATTCGCCGGGTTCCGAATACGGCCCGGTAGTGCGCGGAGATGAACTGATTTTTACGTCGTCGCGGAAGGAGAAAGTCTATAAGAACAACGGTCTGCCAATGACCGGTATTTATAAAATCAAACTGGCCCAGAAACCCGACGAAACCGGAAACAATCCCCAGCAGTTCAGCGCCAACATCTTTAAGGACGACGCCAACGAGGGCACACCCGCGTTTTCGAAAGACGGAAAAATCATGATTTTTGCGCGGGGCAATAACGGAAAACGCAAAGGCGGTCTGGACGTTGACCTGTATATCAGCCGGTTAACAGACAACACGTGGAGCGATCCCTTGCGGCTTCCCATCAGCGACTCGACGGCCTGGGACGGTAGCCCGGCCTTTTCGGCGGATGGCAAAACCCTGTATTTTGCGTCGAACCGGGCCGGAACCGTAGGCGGTATTGACCTGTACCGTACCAATATGGACGCGTCGGGGCGCTTCAGCCGCCCGGTCAATATGGGCCGTGACATCAATACGCCGGGTGACGAAATGTTCCCGTATGTTGCCGAAGACGGCAAACTGTATTTTGCTTCTGACGGGCATCCGGGTTTGGGCAAACTCGATATTTTTGTCGCTACGCGCTCACAAGGCATCATTTCAGTTGAAAATCTGGGCGTTCCGGTCAATTCCCCGGCGGATGATTTTGGCTTGTTCCTGGTCGAAAAAGACAAAGGCTATTTTGCGTCGAACCGCGAAGGCGGGAAAGGCGACGATGATATTTATTATTTCGACGACTCCGAATCGACAACGGAAAAACCGCCACTAGCCTCCAATACGCCGTCCGAAGCTCCAAAACGAGTCCGGTATTTTATTGCAGGTACGGTTTCGGAAAATGCGTCGCCACAGGCGCCGTTGGACTCGGCAAAAGTGCGCATTATCGAGGATGGCGTCGAAACGCCAATTGCGGAAGCGTTGACGAGCAATCCGGGCACATTCGGAAAATACCCGTTGAAAGAAGGCAAAGACTACACCATCTTGGTCGAACGGCCCGGTTATCTGACCAAACGGGAACAGTTTACGATGCAGGGCCGGAGCATTCCGCCAATCTTCCTGAAAAAAGCCGAAACCGACACTACCTTCGAAGTGCCGATTCTGCTCGACAAAGTGTCGCTGGGCAAGACGTTTGTGCTGGAAAATATTTATTACGATCTGGATAAATACGCCATCCGCCCCGACGCGGCCGAAGAACTGGATAAGTTGGTCACTATTTTAAAAGACAACCCGACGCTCAAAATTGAGTTGAGTTCCCACACAGACGTTCGGGCTGCCGACGCCTACAACATCCGTCTGTCGCAAAACCGGGCCAAAGCCGCCGTCGATTACATCGTTTCGAAAGGCATCGAAGCCGACCGCCTGATTGCCAAAGGCTACGGCGAAACGCAACTGATTGTTAAAAACGCCAAAACGGAGGACGAACACCAGCGCAACCGCCGAACGGAGTTCAAAATTCTAAGTTTTTAAGAATCAGCGGTTTCAAACAACGGGATAAATTTTAAGTTTACGGTTTACGGTTTTTGGTTTACGGTTTACGGTGGCTGACGCATTCATTCTTAGCTTGCGTCAGCCACCGTAAACCAAAAACCGTAAACCGTAAACTTTTTTAATATGAAAAACGATAAACTCCGGCAATTCCTCGTTGTCTTTGTCATCCTGTCAACCATCATCATGAATTACCTGTCGAACGCTTTGCCGTTCGGCGGACAGACCAACGGCCAGGTATCGAATAAGTATTTTACTGCGTTTACCCCGGCCGGTTTTGCCTTTTCAATTTGGGGCGTTATCTATTTGGGGTTGCTTGGCTTTGCCATTTACCAGGCGCTGCCATCGCAGCGAACCAATCCGCGCTTTCGTGCCACGGGCTTACTGGTTATGCTGAATGGTGTTTTCAATAGTTTATGGCTGCCCATTTTTCAGAACGAGTGGCTTTTTGTTTCCGTCCTGTTCATTGCCGGTATTTTATACACTCTTTACGGCATCAACGTCGGCCTGCGTCTAAAGGCACCGGAAGTGCCCGCAGTTGAAAAATGGCTCGCCCGGGTTCCCTATGGCCTTTATTTCGGTTGGGTAACGGTTGCCACCATTGCCAATGTCTGTGTCTGGCTTAAATCGACAAACTGGAATGGCTGGGGCATCAGCGGTCCGGTATGGGCTCAGATATTGATCGTTGTCGGCCTGGCTATCGGCTTATTCGTCTTTAACCGGATGCGGATTTTTTCGTATTTACTGGTTTTTGTCTGGGCGTTTTCGGCCATTGCCGTCGGGCAACAGGGAAACGGTTCGGTATCGCTGGTGGCTGCTGCGGGCGCTAGTATTGCCGCCATCGTGTGGCTTTTCAGTTATTTTCAACGCCCCAAGTCGCCATCCCATCCGGCCCCTTCGTTTAGGTGATTCGGCCGGACGGGATTCCCGTTGTCGCTCGCGTGTCGCGAGTGAGAAATAGAAAAAGGGCTTCCAGCCCGAAGCCGGCTTTTGGCGTAACATTTAGACCAGGACGAGACGGGCCGGAGGCCCTGATGATACGAGTCACTCGCGACACGCGAGCGATAACCGGGAATCCGATTTATTCAGGTTTTTTTGCACGTTTGCAGTCATTCAACGAATTTTACAGAATGTCATGGAAACTAACTGCCGACCAGTATAAATTTTCGCCAGACGACGACGATTTTCCCAATGTGTATTATTTCGTTCAGCAGTTTGGTACCTTTCCGAATCAACTCATCTGCCGCCATCAATTTGAAATAACCTTACCCGACTTTCTGACGCAACAGCGATTTGTCAAGGTGCATGAACGGACGGATTTGTTTACCAGGCAGGAAGAACATTCGTTTTGGGCCCATCCCGAAGGTGTTTTGCTGCGGCTGCATTATTTGCCCGCCATGAAAGCCTATTCGATGCTGGGCAGTTACAGCAGCCGCGAAGTTCTCGACCGGGTTTTAACCGGTCTGGATGCCTACAAGATTCCGGATCCGGACAATTCGCTCGGCAAGGTGGGGTTGATTACGCAGCAGTATAACGAACTGATTGTGGAGGAAACCCAGTTGAAACTCCTGCCGCTCGATCTGGAAAAGCACTACAATGACGACTTGCAGCCGGTTTACGACAAATTGATTCAGCGACTGAATACCAACGGCGAAAAAGGGTTGATCATTCTGCACGGAAAACCGGGAACGGGTAAAACCAACCTCATCCGCCACCTGACGACGCAGCTCACCAAGCAGGTACTGGTGTTGCCGCCCCAACTGGTCGAAGTGATGACGCAGCCGGGTTTCATACCGTTTTTGCTCGAACAACGCAACTCGATTCTGGTCATCGAAGAAGCGGAACAGGTGCTGATGGACCGGGAAAACGATGTTCGGAATGCCGCCGTCTCCAACCTGCTGAACCTGACCGATGGCTTGCTGGCCGACTGCCTGGCGATTCAGATCATCTGTACGTTCAACACCGACATCAAGCGGCTCGATCCGGCGCTGTTGCGGAAAGGGCGACTCATTGCCCGCTACGAATTTGGGGAACTGGCCGTCGACAAAGCCAACCGGTTGCTGGAAGAACGCGCCCTCGAATTCCGCACGAAGCAGCCCATGACCCTGGCCGATATCTACCATCTGGAAGAAGAAGTTCACTTTGCCAAAAAAACGAACCGGGCGATTGGCTTTTAACCCATGACCACCTACACGGTTTTTCTGCTGCTGGGAGCCAACCTGGGCGACCGGGCAGCCACGTTAGAACGGGCCACTGAAAATATTCAGACCGACCTGGGTCCGGTTTTAAAGCAATCGGCGCTCTACGAAACCGCGGCCTGGGGCGTCACCGATCAACCGGCTTTTTTGAACCAGGTGCTGAAAGTGCTGAGCGTTTTTCCGGCGGAAGAAATTCTGGAAAAAACCCAGGCCATCGAAAACCGCCTGGGGCGGGTTCGGCGCGAGAAATGGGGCAGCCGCGTCATCGACATCGATCTGCTGTACGTTGATGACCTGATCCTGAAAAATGAAACGCTGACAATACCGCACCCTTTTCTCCACGAAAGACGGTTTACGCTGGTTCCGCTGGCCGAAATTGAACCGGAGTTTGTCCACCCGGTTTTTCAAAAAACCAACCGCCAATTGCTGGCGGAATGTATGGATGAAGGTGAGGTAGAAAAATGGGGTTAATCCACCGGACAGCCTGATGAATTACCCCATGCTGCCCGCCGGTTTTGGGCTACTTTTCAGTCAGGGTTTTCAACTTTATCAATCCCTTTGCAAACTCCTTACCGAGCATTCCATCCATAAAAGGGGCCATGACATTCATCGGATAGACTTGTTCCCCTTCCATTTTCCAGGTCACTTTCGTGGCTTTTCCTTCATCAGCCAATATAAAATAAACCTGGCCGACGGAAGCAAACGGTTCCTGAAACCGGACTTCGTTGTGCACCATTTCGTTGGGTGTAATGGCCTTAATCTCCTGTTCACCCTTCCCAATATCGTCATTTCCCGCCCAGGTATAGGTCGAACCGACGGCTCCATCGGCACCGGTATACGTTACTTTCACCTGGGGGTCGTAGTCGATCCAGGGCGACCATTTCTCCTGATTACGGAGCGTACTGACCATGGTAAAGACTTCGCTGCGGGGCTTGTCGATGACGACGGAGCGTGCAACCGTGTAGGCTTTTGGTATAACCAGCCCCAGGCCTAACACAATCAGTATCAGTGCAATCAGCCCGATACCGATAATTTTCAGGATTTTCATAGTTGCAGAAGAGGAAGGTAAGTTTCGTTGCCTAATGTAAGAAATTAGACTACAGGAAAACCCATAATACCGCCAAATTCTCTGCAAAAATTTCCAGCTTTACTCGATCACTTTGGGAACCTGAAAATACGAATCGGTCTTGTCCGGCGCATTTTCCAGTGCCTGATCGCGCGGAAGCTGATGACCGACCACATCTTCACGCAACACGTTCAATTCGGTCGAAATGTGCGTCAGCGGCTCAACGCCGGTCGTATCGATTTCGTTGAGTTGCTCCATCCACGTCAGCACCTCGTTCAAACTCTCAATCAGGGGTTGCTCCTCTTCGGGCCGCACGTCGAGCCGGGCCAGGTGCGCGATTTTATGCAGGGTTTCGTGATCGACTTTCATAGGTCATTTTTAATTAGAGAAACCCGAACCGGCTGGTTCATCAACGATTCGTCAATAATCCGGTACGTTTCTTCCTTCAATCGTTCAATGTCGGTTTGGGTCAGGCCTTTCGTTTCGATGGGCGGATGGACCACCGCACGGATGGGATGCCAGTACATGCGGAGCTTTTTCTTTTCCGGAAAAATTTCGTGATTATTCAGCAGGGAAATCGGCACAATCGGCACCTGCTGCTGAATGGCCATCGTAAATGCACCATCTTTGAAGGGATGGTGCATTTTAGGCGGTTCTTTGGCTTTAATTCCCCCTTCCGGAAAAATCATGATACTCCGCCCGCTTTTCAACGTCCGGATGCCCTTCGAGAGTGAATAGGCCCGGCTGTTGGCCTGGCTCCGATCCACCTGGATGTGCAGTTTGGCGAACATATACCCGAATAACGGCACGCGTTTCACCTCACTTTTCCCGATGAAGGCATAGAAATTCCGGATAATAACGCCCATGACGGCAATGTCCAGGTACGAGAAGTGGTTGGCGCAAAACACGTACGTCTGCTTCGGATCGGGCTTATAGCGATAGTCGACCCGGATCGGCATGCCGATGATCCAGAAAAATAACCGCCCCCAAACGTAGTTGACTTTGTGAGCATACGGTTTCCACTCTTCCCGTTGCAGGAAAATGAACATGAACGGAAACAGCAAAATGAACAGGGTCAGAAACCAGAACCCGCACCAGATTGTGTATAGCATATTAATGTTTGAAATGCCGGACGCCCGTGGTCACCATAGCCATGCCCCGCTGGTTGCAGGCATCGATACTGTCTTTATCGCGGATCGAACCGCCGGGTTGCACCACCGCCGAAATTCCGGCGTCACCGGCGATTTCAACGCAGTCGGAGAACGGAAAAAATGCATCGGATGCCATTACCGCCCCTTTCAGCTCAAACCCGAACGTCCGGGCTTTTTCAATGGCTTGCCGGAGCGCATCGACGCGGCTGGTCTGGCCGACACCGCTCGCCAGCAGTTGTCCGTCGTTGGCCAGCACAATTGTGTTCGATTTGGTGTGCTTGCAGATCTTCAAAGCAAATTCCAGCGCCCGTTGTTGTTCTTCAGTGGGTGCCTTTTCCGTCACCGTTTTAAACTGACTGGCAGTTTCGGTCTGCCTGTCTTTGTCCTGTTCCAGAACGCCGTTCAGCAGCGTCTTGAACATTTTCGGACTGAATTCCACCGGTTTGCGTTTCAGCAGGATGCGGTTTTTCTTCGATCCAAGTACTTTCAGCGCATCTTCATCAAAATCCGGCGCAATCAGGATTTCCATGAACAATTTATTCAGTTCCTCCGCCGTTTCCAGATCCACTTTGGCGTTGGTAATAATCACCCCGCCAAAAGCCGAAACCGGGTCGCAGGCCAGCGCGTTCAAATACGCTTCCTTCGCCGTCGGGGCCGTCGCCACTCCGCAGGCGTTGGTGTGTTTGATGATGGCGAACGTCGTATCCGTAAACTCATCGATCAGGCTGACGCAGGCATCCACATCGACCAGGTTATTATACGATAATTCCTTGCCGTTCAGCTGATCGAACATGGCGTTCAGATCACCGTAGAAAGTCGCCTGCTGGTGCGGATTTTCGCCATACCGGAGCGACTGCGCCGGAAGTTGCCGGAAATCATCGCCAGTGGCTCCATCGGCGGCAGAACCCGCAAAGTAGTTGTGAATCGCCGTGTCGTACGAGGACGTCATGGCGAAGGCTTCTTTGGCAAACCGGCGACGGTCTTCCAGATCCGTAGCGCCTTCTTTCTCCGTCAGCAGATTGACGACATCGCCGTATTGGCTGCGGGACGAAACGATTACGACGTCTTCATAATTTTTGGCCGCGGCCCGAATCAGCGAAATACCGCCGATGTCGATTTTCTCGATGATGTCTTCGTCCGACGCGCCCGATGCAACGGTTTCCTCGAATGGGTAGAGATCAACGACCACCAGATCGATTGGGTTGATGTCGTGGCGGCTGGCCTGGGCAACATCCTCGGCCAGATTCCGGCGATAAAGAATACCGCCAAAAACCACCGGATGCAGGGTTTTGACGCGACCACCAAAGATGGAAGGATACCCGGTGATGTCTTCCACGGCGGTGACCGGAATGCCCAGTTGTTCGATGAATGTCTGGGTACCACCCGTTGAATACAGCAGAACACCGTTTTGGTGCAGCAGCCGGACCAGCGGCTCCAGCCCGTCTTTGTAATAAACTGAAATAAGCGCAGATTGAATCGTCTTCGACATAAAAGAGAACTGTTTCTCTGATTGCCTCTGATTTTCTTTGATCAACTCTGTGAAACAGTTACCGAAGTTATTCCACAGAGTTGATCAAAGAAAATCAGAGGTAATCAGAGTGTTAAATGTCCGCAAAGATAACCGAAAGGTTCGGAACGGAGACTTTCGATTGGAAAGGAGTTTGTAACTTTATACAATTCTTTAGAAAAATCAGGTATGGTTACCGATGAAAAAGCTACCAAACCCATTCCGAAACGGAATTCCCTTCCGTTTCTGGGAAGTACGCTCGATTTCGCCCGCGATCCGCTGGCATTTTTGACGCGTTTGCAGCAGCAACACGACCGGCTTGTTCAGTTCAATGCCGTCGGTCGGCTCATTACGCTCACGCTGACGCCCGAAGATGCCAAGTATGTTTTGCAGGAAAATAATAAAAATTACGTCAAAAGTGCGGCTTACGACGTGCTGAAGATGTTTCTGGGCAACGGTTTGCTCAATAGTGAAGGCGATTTCTGGCGACGGCAACGGCGGCTGGCTCAACCGGCTTTTCATAAACAGCGACTGGCTTTGCTGGTGGACGGCATGAACCGGGAAACCGCCGAATTGATCGACCGGTGGAAAAACCGGAATCCGGCCGAACCGCTGCTGGTTTCGGAAGAAATGATGCAACTGGCGCTGGCCGTCGTGACCCGTTCGCTGTTCAGTTCGGACGTAAAAAACCACTTCGAAAACGTTTCGGAATCCATTACCACCATCATTCAAACCGCGTATAAAGAGATTTTCAATTTCTTTCCCTTTACCCGAAACTGGCCCACGCCCCGCACGATCCGATACCGCCGGGCGGTCCGGAAAACGGAAGCGATTATCTACGAAATCATCGAACAGCGTCGGCGCGAGCCACCCGAAACCCGGCACGACGACCTGCTGGGCATGCTCATGGAAACCCGCGACGAGGACACCGGTGAGCAGATGACCAACCAGCAGTTGCGCGACGAAGTGACGACCATTTTCATGGCGGGCCACGAAACGACCGCCAATGCCCTGTCGTGGGCGTTTTATCTGCTGGCGAAGCATCCGGAAATAACGGAGAACGTCCGGGAAGAAATAAACCGGGTTTTGGGGCCGACGAATCTGCCGACCATCGCAACCCTGCGCGAGTTGACTTACACCACGCAGGTGATTCAGGAAACCCTGCGTTTGTATCCACCCGCGTGGATTATCGGCCGCCAGCCGCTGCATTCCGACCAGTTTGGCGACTACCGGGTTGAGGTTCCGGGGGCCGACGGTCTGTTGATTTGCCCGTATCTGCTCCACCGGGATCCGCGGTATTGGGAAAAACCGGCAGCATTCCATCCGGAACATTTTAGCCCTGAGCAGGTTAAACTCCGGCCCACTTACGCCTATTTGCCGTTTGGCGGTGGACCAAGACTCTGCATCGGGAATAATTTTGCGATGATGGAAATGCAGATCGTGCTGACGTTACTGATTCGTGAATTTGATTTTCGGACGATTGACCAAAAAATAATTGAGCCGGAACCGGGCATCACGCTGCGCCCCAAAGGCGGTTTACGGTTGCAGGTTCAGGTCCGTCCGAAGGCGGAATGGGCTGCGTCGTGAGATCGAATTGTAGTTTTAGCCCGTTTTCCCTATTTTTGACCGTTTAATACAGGCAGACAATAACTAACTCACACACGATGAGAGAAATACAATTCCGCGAAGCCCTTCGCGAAGCCATGGTAGAAGAAATGCGCCGGGACGAGAAGGTCTTCCTGATGGGCGAAGAAGTGGCTGAATACAATGGTGCTTATAAAGTGAGTCAGGGTATGCTCGACGAGTTTGGCCCGGAGCGCGTCATCGATACGCCCATTGCTGAATTGGGTTTTGCCGGTATTGGGGTCGGCGCGGCCATGAACGGTTTGCGGCCCATTATCGAATTCATGACGTTTAACTTTTCCCTGGTTGCCATTGACCAGATCATCAACGGTTCGGCCAAAATCATGTCGATGTCGGGTGGTCAATATTCCAACCCGATCGTGTTTCGCGGCCCCACGGGAAATGCCGGGATGCTATCGTCGCAGCACTCCCAAAACTTCGAAAACTGGTTTGCCAATACGTCGGGTTTGAAAGTGGTGGTTCCTTCCAATCCGTATGATGCCAAGGGATTACTGAAATCGGCAATTCGCGACAACGACCCGGTTATTTTCATGGAATCGGAACTGATGTACGGCGACAAAGGCCAGGTGCCGGAAGAAGAATATCTGATTCCGATTGGCAAAGCCGACATCAAGCGCGAAGGCAACGACGTAACGATCGTGTCGTTCGGAAAATTCATGAAAGTGGCGCTGCAAGCTGCGGACGAACTGGCCGAAAAAGGCATTTCGGCCGAGGTGATCGACCTGCGTTCCGTTCGTCCGATCGACTACGCCACGATCATCAATTCCGTCAAGAAAACCAACCGCTGCGTGGTGGTCGAAGAAGCCTGGCCGCTGGCCGCTATTTCGTCGGAACTGACGTACAACATTCAGCGCAACGCGTTCGATTACCTGGATGCGCCGGTGATTCGGGTGAATAGCCTGGATTTGCCGCTGCCGTATGCGCCCACGCTGATCGAGGTGATTCTGCCGAACGTCAAACGCACGCTGGATGCGGTCGATGCGGTAATGTATAAGAAATAATTTTACCCCATCTGGACACAAAAAAACCGGAAGTTCCCTTCCGGTTTTTTTGTTGACTGTCTATTTCTACTGCTTATCCCACCAAACCCGGCTATCCTGATTATCAGGTCCTTGCCGGGAAAGTGCCTCTGCCTGGTTGATTTTATTAACCGATAGTTCGGAATCCGGATAGGTGATGCGGTTGATGAAGCTCCCCTTGATTTCCTTTCCGGGATACGGATTGGGCGTCAGCTTCGGAAAACCGCTCCGCCGGAAATTAGCGAATGCCTCCGGGCCGTTCAGCAACGACGCCACCCAGTATTGGGTATTAATCAATTCCAGACCATTGGCAGCTGTATACGGGTGTTTCTGCAGATAAGTGGTAATGGCAGCTGCCGGAACCGCCGAATTGGCATCCGCATCGCCTAACTGTTGCATGTGAGCTGTTATTCCGGCCGCATAGAAATCAGCGGCACTGCCCGTAATCCAGCCACGTTGGGCGGCTTCAGCCAGCAACAAATTGGTCTGGGCAGCCGTCACCATAAAAGTAGGCGCGTCCAGCTTGCCCAGGCGCGTACGATCCAACTGGGAATAATCGTAGAAACTCGCCAGTTTGTCGGCCAGAGCCTGCGCCGGAATCGTACCGTTGTCGAAACCCATCGGCATACCGATTTGTACGGCCGGGTCGCGGTTGGCTTTGGCGGCCGTTTGCTCGGCACCGCTTTTGGCTCCCACATACCGGACGGCAATCGACGCCAGCCGGGGATCTTCGTTGGTCGTGAGGTAGTTCACAAAATACCGGGTGAGGTAGAGATTGGCGGCCTCCGTCGAATTGAGCATGGTTCCCACCGGGTTCTGGTAATTGGCATTGTTCCGGATGAGTCCGTTGTCGGCATTGGTCGTGATAACACCGCCCGCAACCGCTTTTACCGCCGTGGCCTGCGCCAGCGTCGGATTCACTTTCGTGAGCCGCATTCCAGCCCGCAGCAGCACGGAATAACCGAATTTTTTCCATTTTGGAATATTTCCCCCGTAAACGATGTCGCCGGCTTCAGTGGGCTTGGCGGCATCCAGAGCCGCCGTTGCTTCCGTCAATTCCTTGATAATGTCATCATAAATACTTTGCTGGGTGTCGTATTTAGGCGTCACGTTGGCCCCCAGAAAACCCAGACCCGCTTCTTTATACGGAATATCGCCGTACGTATCGGTCAGTACCATGAAGGCGTAGGCTTTCCAGATGCGGGCCATGTGGTAGAGATTCGTCCGGTTGGGGTCATCTTTGGTTTTGGCAATCACATCCACCAGATACCGGATGACATCCCGGTAATACCGCTGCCAGATTCCCGTGTTCGGACCCGTGGGCCCCCGGTTGTCGACGTTGAAGTTCCCACCCGCCAGAACCCCGGAGTTGGGCGAAAAAATCTGCTGCACGATGGGATGCTCAAATACCATCGTCGATCCGGGGAAGGTGGTGTTGATCATCGCATTATTGAACGTGAAAAGCGGATTGAGCGCGGTGGCAGCGGTGGGGTTGATGTTAATTTCATCGAATCCCTTCTCGCAACCGCTCACGGTGAGCAACATCAAAATGAGCGGTATATAAATGACTAATTTTTTCATGATTTTTTGGTTTTCGGTTTTCGGTTTTCAGTTTACGGTGGCTGACGCGTTCAAAGCGTGCGGTAGCCACCGTAAACTGAAAACCGAAAACCATAAACAATTTTAGAATCTGACATTTAAATTAAAGCCAACACTGCGGGTGGTGGGCAATCCCGTCGACTCCAGACCGACCAGGTTGTCGGAGCTGAAACCAAATTGTTCAGGATCGATATTGGGCACCCACGTTTTCAGCATGAGAACGTTATTGGCTACGGCATTCAAACGAATTCCCTTGATAAACAGCCGCGAAGGCAGGAATTTCGTAAAATCATAGCCAATCGAGACCTGGCGTAGTTTCCAGAAACCGGCATCATAAATGACCTGCTCACCCAGGCTTTTGGAACGACCAACCGAGTAGTAGTCCTGCACGAACGCCCGGACGGTATTGGCCTCGCCTTTTTCGTTGACGCCCACGCCCACCATCTTGTTGTCGGCTTCGCCCCGACCCACCAGGGTTTCTTTTTGCAAACCGTGCCGGAATGCATTGAGGTTGGTACCCGAAATCATCTTGCCGCCCAGCTTGAAGTCGATCAGGAAAGACAGATTCAGGCCTCTGTAGGTAAACGAGTTCGTAATACCGCCCATGTATTTGGGTAGTGCCGACCCAAAAGAAATCGGCGAGGGCGTCCGGACCGGAAGTCCATCACCACCGTGAACGATCCGGCCCTGCGCATCCCGCTGATACCCAAACGTATACAATTGAGCCAGCGGTTGCCCCACCACATGACGGAGGTCACCGACGTAGATTCCGTTTCCAACCACAATCTGCTCACCGGGAACGTCGGTGAGCAACCGGAGCAGTTTGGTCTGGTTATACGAACCGTTCAGAGTGATATCCCAGGAGAAATTTTTCGCACGGAACGGCGATAAATTGAGCAGAACTTCGAAGCCCCGATTCCGGCTCTGGCCGCTGTTGATCAGCGTGTTGGTATAACCCGACGCATCCGAAGACTGAGCCGCTACGATCTGGTCAGAGGTGATTTTGTTGTAAACGGCCACATCCAGCCCCACCCGGTTATTAAACAGTTTCAGTTCCAGACCCACCTCGGTTTCGGCCGTCCGGCTGGGTTTCAGCGTCGCACTCGGCACGGTATTCGAGGTGATGTTCCCAACCGGCTGACCAAGTCCGGCCGGATTCGGAAACAGGTTCGCGGCAACGCTGTAAAACAGGTTATTGGAATACGGTGCCACGTCGCCATCGCTGCCCACTTCGGCATAAGCGGCCCGAAGTTTACCAAAATTCAACCAGCCGGGCAGGTTATCGAAGGCCTGCGAAAAGACGAAGCTACCCGTAATGGACGGATACAAAACACTGCGGTTGCCCGGAGCCAGCGTCGAGAACCAGTCATTGCGTGCCGTTACGTTCAGATACAGAAAATTGTTGAACGAAAATTCGGCGGCCCCATACAGCGAGTTCACTTTCCGTTCGGTCAAACTATACGTCGGATCTTTCACGCGCCCATTTTGGGGAATGTACAACCCCCGAACGATGAAGTCCGTCACCAGAACACTGTTCAGATCGCTCCGGCGGTACAGTTGATTACCACCCGCGGTTATGTCAATCCCGAATTTACCAAACGTGCGGTTGGCGCCAATCAAAAAATCCGTATTCAGCTCGCGGAAACGGCGGGCTTCCTGCACGTAATTACCGTTGACAAATCCCGCCGGTGCGGCTGCCAGCGAAGCCTGGCCCGTGGGGAAGTTGTAGTCCTGATCGCGCGCCCAGAAATCCTGCCCGACCCGAACCTGTGCATACAGCCAGTCGGTAAAATTGTAGCGGGCCGTCAAGTTGCCAAACAGACGATCCCGACGAATGTTTTCGAACTTCTGACTCATGACAAAATACGGATTGGTCCGGTTTTGAAACCGCGACCAGAGAAATTCGTTGCCCGTAGCCGGATTGATCTGGTTGGCTTCCAGCACGTCGAGCGGCATGGAATTCGCCAGAGTGTAGATGACCGTCGGGGTGCTATTATCCTGTTGGGCAATCTGGGGCGGGTTTTTATTGAGCTCGTTGGAGTAATTGATGGTTCCGGTTACCGTCAGTTTGGGCGAGAGGTTGTAGCTAAAACCCAGATTAATGGTTTTGCGGTTAAAGCTGTTGTTGGGCGTAATGCCTTTATTATCCGTGTTGGAAACCGACAGGTTAAAACCGCCCTTGTCACTGCCTGAAGACAAGGAAACGGAGTTGGTCCAGGTCGAGCCGGTGCGGTAGAATCCCTTGATCCGGTTGCGAACGGGCTGGTAGGGCACCGTTACACCACCGAAAAGCACCTGCGTCATACCCGGCTGAAATTTCTCACCAAAACTCCAGACGCCCGAAGTCGGATTGGGAGCCGTTGGCCGAACGCCATATTCGCCCTGGCCATATTCGTATTGATAGTCGGTAAAGTCTAAGGGCGAATCGGATGTGAAGTTGGTATTATACACCACGCCGATGCCCTGGCCGCTGCCTTTGGTTTTGGTGGTGATCATGATAACGCCGTCTTTCGCCCGCGATCCGTAGAGAGCCGCAGCCGTTCCGCCTTTCAATACCGTCATGCCTTCGATGTCGTCCGGATTGATGGATGACAAACCATCCCCGCCATCGGAATAATTGGAGCCGCGGTTGGCAATGGCGCCATCGCTACCGGTATTTCCGTTATTCTGGCCAAAATTGGTATTGTCGATAGGCACCCCGTTGACAACGATGAGGGGGTTATTCTGTCCGGAAAATGACGACTGGCCCCGAATCCGGATCTTGCTCGTCCCGGCGGCTCCGGTGCCTAGACTCGTAATGTTCACGCCGGCGATTTTCCCCTGCAAAGCGTTCACGAAATTAACCGTACGGTTGGTTGTAATTTGCTCAGACGAGACGCTGGCCGTTGCGTAACCCAGGCGTTTGGCTTCTTTTTTGATGCCAAGGGCCGTTACCACTACTTCATTGAGGCTTTGCGACCCTTCTTCGAGCGTGACGTTCAGGGCGGTCTGGTTGCCGATCGCTACTTCCCGCCCCTGAAAACCGATGGAACTGAAAACCAGCGTCGCGTTGGCGGGCGCATTGAGGGCAAACTTGCCACTGGCATCGGTGGTGGTTCCCAGGGTTGAATTTTTGATTAAAACAGAGACCCCGGCAATGGGTTGTTGGTCTTTACCGGAAAGCACGGTTCCGGAAACCCGTCGGTCTTGTGCCTGAACGCCCGCAAACAGCAAGGTGCCGAACCATAGCGTTAGCACGCTACGTAGGAAGGTAGAGTAATGCATAGAAATTCGTTTTAATAAAGATGGTAAAAAGAATAAACTGGTCACTTTAAAGAATACACTGAAAAAAGAGCCAAATTATCGCTTGTCCTAAATTGCAGTATCTTTTAGGATATTGCAAGGCATTTTTTAGATATTTTCTACCTTAAAATTTAAAATTTAATTTTATTTATTCCCATAATTCAATATTATGTTCGGTAATTCAGGGATCGTTCAGCGTAACATCCGGATCAAAATCCGTTTTTAGAAATGTTGCCCGGTTCGCTTAAAAAAAAACCCATAACCTTGCTTATTGAAATCTCTTTCTATTACTTTCCATTAAAGTTCAGAGGAGTAGGCATTATTTCCCGGACAAGTGACCAGGTTAGTTTTTTAAGTAACATTGATTTATGGCGAGATTAATCATCATTGATGATGAAAAAAGCATCCGGGATGCGCTACGCGACATTCTGGAATACGAAGGTTATGAAGTCGATGAAGCGAAGGATGGAGAAGAAGGGCTGGAATTGATCAAACAGAATAGCTATGATGTAGCGCTTTGCGACATTAAAATGCCTAAGATGGATGGTCTTGAGCTACTTCTGAAAGCGGCAGACGTTGGGAAAGGAACCCAATTCATTATGATTTCAGCCTACGGCAATGTCGAAAACGCCGTGGAAGCGACCAAACGGGGAGCCTTCGACTTTATCATTAAACCTCCCGATTTGAATCGCCTGCTGGTGACGGTGCGCAACGCCATCGAAAAGGCCAAACTGGTGATCGAAACCAAAACTCTCAAAAGACGGATTTACAAACTCAACGAGATCGTCGGTGATTCCGACGCCATCCGGCGGGTAAAAGACACCATCGATCGCGTTGCTCCCACCGAAGCCCGCGTTCTGATTACGGGTGCCAATGGGTCCGGGAAAGAGATGGTTGCCAAGCAAATTCATGAAAAAGGAAGCCGGGCCTCCATGCCACTGGTTGAAGTAAATTGCGCGGCAATTCCGAGTGAATTGATTGAAAGTGAATTGTTTGGCCACGAAAAAGGTGCCTTTACCGGTGCTTCCAGCAAACGCGTCGGCAAGTTTGAGCAAGCGGATGGCGGAACCCTTTTTCTGGATGAAATTGGCGATATGAGCCTGTCTGCTCAGGCAAAAGTGCTAAGGGCTTTGCAGGAAAGCAAAATTACCCGCGTTGGCGGTGACAAGGAAATAAAAATAAATGTCCGGGTCATTGCGGCAACCAACAAGGATCTGCGCCGGGAAATTCAGGAAGGAATGTTTCGCGAAGACTTGTTCCATCGGTTGAGCGTTATTCGCATTCACGTTCCCCCCCTGGCCGACCGACGTGAAGATATCTCCCTGCTCGCCGATAAATTTCTGCACGACATTGCGGAAGAGTACGGTGCGCAGCCCAAAGAAATTACGCCGGATGCGATGACCTACCTACAATCCCTGGCCTGGACCGGTAATGTGCGTGAACTCCGCAACGTGGTCGAACGGCTGGTGATCCTGTGTGGCGACGAAATTAACCGGAACGATGTAGAAATGTACGCCTGATGGCTGGTCGGGATTTCAATTCCGCTTCTTTTCCGGTATCAGAATCGGATTACCGCCATTAAACGACCATCAGATTACACCCCCGAATATCCGAATTATCGAAACGCCCGATGACCCGAAACCCGTCGGGCGTTTCTTTTTCGTATTGCCCCAAGTCCTGCGTCTCGATAAAGCTGCAGGAATCCAGATTGGCCAGATCGATGACATTGATTCCACCCGTCAAACGCGCTGGCTGAGCCGAGGGCTCGTTCCCGGAAAATGGGTAGATATAAAATGGATCGTTCACATCACGGAGCAGAATACGCAAAGTTGGTGACATTCGGAAAACGCCGTCGCCGGTCGAATAAGCCTGCGACAGCAACTCGGTCATCCCGTATTCGGAATGAACAGCCGGAACGCCTAACCGGCTCATCAGCAGCTCATGTACTTCTTCACGGAGCAGCTCCTGCCGCCGTCCTTTCATGCCCCCGGTTTCCATAAGAATCAGTTGCGGCACTTTGCCCAGAAAAGCCAGGTCAATACCGGATTCCGCCCAGTCGAGCAGCGCAAAGGTGACGCCAATAAGCAGTAGTTTGCGGTTTGGGTCCGGATTAGCAGCCAGGTCGCGGAGCCGGGCGGTTAGTTCGGCGGTATTGTGCAGAAAAAAACCCGATAAATCCGAGTTCGATTTCTGAATAAACCGCTGAACCATATACACTAACGAAGAGTTATTTCGTTCAAGATAGGAAGGCAGCAAGGCCAGAATATGGAAGCGATCGAGCGGTCCGTAGATCTGTTCAAACGTTTGCTGGCTGATGGTGTCGTACAAATCCGGATCCGGAACAGAATGACGACTGGCTACGGCCCCCGTCGTACCGCTACTCTCGAAAGTCAATAGCCCTTCGGCAGGCGGTTTTTCGTCATCAGCCGTTGGCGTCAGAATCGAATGGTGCTTGAAAAAAGCGATCGGGAGAAACGGAATTTGCTCGATGGTTCGTATCTTTTCAGGCTGGATTCTCAGGTGTTTCAGATACGTACTGTAAATGGGATTGAACTGGGCCTGGTACCGAAATACGGCCAGGGCGACCGGCTCAAACTCCGAACGGTCGGTCGATTGTAGGCGGATGATGCGGTTCCGGAGTTCCTGACGAGTGCTTGAAGGTGACAAACTGACTGAAAAAATAGGCTTATTCATGTAAAGTAAGCCTGATACATACAAATTGGTAACACTAGTTTATTAACACGATGTCTACGCGATTTATTCGACAGGGCCTGTTTTTTTTCGGATTTTCAGCCCTGGTCATTGGGTGCATTGAGGCTCCTGATTTTGATAATACGCCCCAAATCAGTTCTCCAACGGTCACCTCTTACCCGGCATTCGACGATTTCTCGCAGATCCCAAAAGATTCGGTCGTTATTTCGGTTCGGTTTCAGGATGGCGACGGCAATCTGGGTTTATCGGTGGAAGATCGGACCAAAGATTCGGCAAGCTACCGTGAGTGGGGAAATTATGAGTTAAAAACGTACCGGTTTGTCAATGGCAAATTTGAATTCGTCAATCTGGCCATTCTTAACAAACTGTTCTTTCCGCGCCTGAAACCGGATGACAAGAACAGCCCGCTGGAAGGCAAGCTGGATTTTTCCCAAAGCTTTCTGCGTTCGCGCAACACCAAGATGACGCCGGTTAAATTTGCCATTCGCATCCGTGATCGTAGTCTCAAAGTGAGCAATGTTGTGGAAACGGATACCATCTCCGTTCCCTTGAACTGATTGTAAAAACCTTCACAAAAAGTGCGTAAAGGCGGCCTTTACGCACTTTTTATTGTTTTCTCTCCTTCCGGTACCGGTTCCTGACTCACCACACTTTCTCTCAGCAAAATCCGGAACGTAGTTCCTTTGCCCACTTCAGAGCTTTTAACAAACAACCTTCCGTTGTGATACTCTTCAATAATCCGTTTCGCCAGGGTTAGGCCCAGCCCCCAGCCCCGTTTTTTTGTGCTATAGCCGGGGTTAAACACTTGCTGTAAATTCGATTTGCCAATGCCCTTGCCCGTATCGGTGATATCAATGGCGATTTCGTTGCGGGGAAGCGGCAGGATCCGGATGGTTAGCTTACCGACGCCTTTCATGGCATCGACGGCATTTTTACAGATATTTTCGATCACCCATTCAAAGAGCAACTTATTGATCATCACCTGCTTGCCTTCCGGAATCAGGCTTTCAACTTTCATTGTAACTTTTGTGGAAATCCGTTTTTCCAGATAGGCCACAAAGTGCTGGACGGTTTCGGCCAGGTCTTCGTTTTTCAGCGTCGGAATGGAGCCAATGCTGGAAAACCGGGAGGCAATGGTTTCCAGCCGGTTGACATCCTTCTCAATCTCATCGGCAATGGATTGGTCGATTGCCGGGTCGGAACGGAAATATTCTACCCACGCCATCAACGACGACAGGGGCGTGCCCAACTGGTGAGCGGTTTCTTTCGCCAAACCCACCCAAACCCGGTTTTGCTCTGCCCGTCGCGCCGAACTGAAAGCCAGATAAGCCAGAAAACCGAGTGCAATCATGACCGCCAGCTGGACGTACGGAAAAAAACGCAGTTGCATGAGCAAGGTTGAGTTGTGATAATAAATATAGCCCCGCTGCTTGTTAGCCATCTCCACCACAATGGCCTGGTGTTCTTTTTTCATTTCCGCCAACTCTTCCTCCAGACTACTATTTATTTCCTCGTCGGAGGTTCCCGGCGGGAAAGTAAAGTTGTGAACGGAAATCTTGTTGGTCTCGTCCACGTAAATGGTAGGGACCTGATTTTTTGCATTTATGAAAATAATCTCATTCGTAATGAAAGTCATGTCTTCATTGGACTTTTCATCGTAGACATGAATCAGTGCCTTTGCATACAAACGGACATAATTCTCCTCCCGCTCTTCCAACCGCTCGACTAACCGATTGGTATACAGCAATGAAGCCGTACCAACCAGCAGCAAATTCAGGGCAACGACAATCTTCAGCGTATTCCGCTGACCATAAATATCCAAAGACTTCAGCATAAACTTCGATTTGAAGCAACCCAACCCCGGTTTTCCGCGTATCGACTGAAAAGTATCATTTTATTGGCTGATCATCATCATCAAACCCGAACCGGGCACAATAGTAACTTAGCAGCTGATTTACGTCATAACGCTTAATTTCTGCAATTCAATGTCCTTATTTCCCGTCTCACCCGAATAATATTGCAAATAGGATATAAAGAAGAGAACTTTGCAATAGTTTATAGAGGTTCTAAATAAGTAGCTAGTAAACTGAATCTCGATGAACAGTGTTTTCTGTAAGAGAATTGTATCGTATTTTTGGGTATATTTTGAAAAGTAGCAATGCACGATTTCTTTCAATCAATTAGCCTTTCGCATAAAACCGCCCCCCTGGCTGTTCGGGAGCTAATTGCATTAAATGAAGACGAATCCAGGCAGTTTCTGATTAAACTCCGCGAGTTTTTCGGGGCCTCAGAATCGCTCGTTATTTCTACCTGCAACCGGACGGAGGTTTATTATTCCTCACCACAGAACCTGAACCGGGAAATTGCCCGTTTGCTGCTCACCGAAAAAGGAATCACCTCCACGGATGAGTACCTGCCCTATTTCCAGTTCTTTGATACCCAGGCAGCTGCCGTTCGGCATTTGTTCGAGGTCTGTACCGGTTTGCACTCGCAGGTGGTGGGTGATATGCAGATTCCGAATCAGGTCAAGCAAGCGTATCAGTGGTCGGCGGACCTCGACATGGCGGGGCCTTTCCTACACCGGCTCATGCACACCATTTTCTTCACCAACAAACGCGTTGCGCAGGAAACCAGTTTCCGCGACGGAGCCGCTTCCGTTTCCTATGCCGCCGTTGAACTGATCGAAGAACTGGTTGGGGCCAACGGATGCCCTTACAGCGCCGGACAGGGCCCGACTTCGCCTTCAGTGCTGGTAATTGGTTTGGGTGAAATTGGCGCTGATATTTGCGAAAATTTAGCCGCCCGAAAACTAAACCGGATTACGCTCTGCAACCGCACCCGCTCAAAAGCCGATGCGCTGGCGCAGAAACACGCCTTCCGGGTTGCCGACTTTGCCAATCTGACCGAAGAAATTGCCAAAGCCGATGTGATCATCGCATCCGTTCTGGTTGAAAAACCGCTCATCACGCCTGAGTTACTGTCAGGTTTGAACTCCCTGACGTTCAAATATTTCATTGATTTATCCGTTCCCCGGAGCATCGATACGAACATTGAGCAAATTCCGGGCATCCTTCTTTATAACATCGACCACATCCGAAACCGGGCCGATGAGGCACTGAGCCGCCGGATGGCGTCCATTCCACACGTTGAATCCATCATCGATCAGTCCATTGCCGATTTTAACGACTGGTCGCGGGAAATGATCGTGTCGCCCACGATCAACAAATTCAAAAATGCACTGGAACAGATTCGGAAAGAAGAAATTGCCCGTCATTTGAAAAATATGACGGCTGAAGAATCCGAAAAAGTGGATAAGATTACCCGCAGCATCATGCAAAAAATCATGAAAGCACCGGTATTACAACTCAAAGCCGCCTGCAAGCGTGGAGAAGCCGATACGCTGATCGATGTCTTAACGGATTTATTCGATTTGGAAAAGCAACCGGCTGATTCATCCCAGAATTTTCACTAACCTATGATGAAGTTGCCTGAAATCCCAAACTAAGCAATTGGTTTGGGATTTTTCGTTTATAAAATATCGGTTTACGGTTTTCAGTTTACGGTTTACAGTGGCTGACGCGTTAGCCCACATGCGTCAGCCACTGTAAACCGTAAACTGAAAACCGTAAACCCTTCTTTCCATGACTCGTTTTATCAATTCGCTGCTCCGTCTGTTTCTCATCGTCCTGCTGGTTGTTGGCCTGATTGTTTTCTGGGAGCAACTACGCGGCTGGTCGGTTTTCAGTGGGTTGACAAAAAAGGAAACTACCATCCAAACCGTTGTTTTACAGGAAGTAACCGAATTGGGAAAACTGGAGTTGGTTCAATACCGCTTTAAAGACATCGTTGAACATCAGTCCGTGCGGCAATGGTTACCCAATCCAAAAGCGGTACTGATTGTGGAAGGAGAAGCCATCGGTTGTCTGGATTTGACCAAAATAACCGCAGAAGACATTACGTCCCAGGGCGATAGCCTGATTGTTCACTTGCCCGATCCGGAACTCTGCTCGTATAAAATCAACCACGATCGCTCGCGGGTTTTTAATACGGAATACGCTTTTTTTGAGGAAGCCCAACTGGTCAATGAAGCCTACCAACGGGCCGAAATCCAAATCCGGCAATCGGCGCTGAACAGCGGTATTCTGGCGCAAACCCGCCAGAACGCCGACAAAATCCTTAAACCGATGCTGGAACGCATTTCCGGCAAAAAAGTATTTCTGACGACCCGGATGAAGGCCACCCTGCAACCACTCCGCTAGGGCGTCAATAGATTATCGTCAAATTCGTCCTTCAACTGAACACCCGACAACCGCCGTGCTTTCATTTCGGTGAGCAGATAGAGCAACTTCTGTACGGCGGCTTCGTACGGAAAGCCTTCGGGCCGGATGTTGGAAATGCAATTGCGCGATTCGTCGGTCAAACCGGGTTGCGGGCGGAACGTCAGGTAGGCCCCCAGGCTGTCGGGCGACGTCAGGCCGGGCCGTTCACCAATCAGCACCACCACCATGTCGGCTTTCAGCGCGTGCGCGATTTCATCGCCAATGGCCACGCGGCCCTGTTCCACCAGACACAACGGCGCCAGTGACCAGCCCAGTTTCGAAACTTCTTCGCCCAACCGTGAAACCACCGTCACCGCATGCCGATTGATGGCCGTTGCCGACAAGCCATCGGCTATAACAATGCAGAGATCGAAACCGGTCAGGTCTTCGAAACCGGTCAGACTCTCTCGGCTTTTTTCAGCCAGTTTTCGACCGTAATCCGGCCGTTGAAGGTACTGCTGGCGGTTTTCGGCCCGGCTGTGAAGTAACAAAACCGGTTGATGAACAGCCTGCAATCGCTCCAGCAACTCATCCCGTTCCAGCTCCGAATAAACCGCATCCCGGGCGCGGGCGTGGTCGAGCTGAAAATCCAGGAGCGCGCGGGTGGGCAGGCTGTGGCCCGTCCGTCCGCGGGCGATGCGGGCGGAGGTGTGGTTTTGCAGGAAAATCCACGGATCGGGTTGGTCGGGCAAAGGAGTCATAAACCGGCAGCTTGCAGTAAACGATGCGTTGTTGTAACCGGCATGAGCTTTCCGTCGGCACTCATCAGTTCCATCCGGAGAAGCCACGCTTCAAACTCCGGCGCGGGGCGCAGTCGGCACAGATCACGCAGATACAGCGCATCGTGAAACGACGTACTCTGGTAATGCAACATCACGTCGTCGGCTCCCGGAATGCCCATGATAAAATTGACACCCGCCACACCGAGCAAGGTCAGCAGCGTGTCCATGTCATCCTGATCGGCTTCGGCGTGGTTCGTATAACAGATGTCAACACCCATCGGCAGTCCGAGCAACTTCCCGCAACAATGGTCTTCCAGGCCGGCGCGGATAATCTGTTTTCCATTGTATAAATACTCCGGCCCGATAAAACCGACTACCGTATTGACTAACAACGGCTCAAAAAGGCGGGCGACGGCATAGGCCCGAACCTCGCAGGTTTGTTGATCGACGCCGTGGTGGGCATTGGCCGACAAAGCACTCCCCTGTCCGGTTTCAAAATACATCACATTCTGGCCAACCGTGCCCCGTTGCAGGGCGCGGGTAGCGTCAAATCCTTCCCGAAGGAGGGCGATATCGATCCCAAAAGAAGCATTGACAGCTTCGGTACCGCCGATGGATTGAAACATCAGATCGACCGGCGCGCCCTGTTCAATGGCCTGAAGTGTGGTAGTGATGTGACTCAGGACACACGTTTGCGTCGGAATCTCGAACCGCTGCCGGATCTGGTCCATCATGTCCAGCAGCCGAACGACCGTCCGAACATGGTCAGTAGCCGGATTGATGCCAATAACCGCATCGCCACTGCCGTAAAATAGCCCATCGACCATGCTGGCCGCCACGCCCCGGAAGTCGTCGGTTGGGTGATTGGGTTGCAAACGGGTCGAAAACCGGCCTTTCAATCCGATGGTATTCCGAAACCGGGTAACGACTTCACACTTTGCCGAAACCGTGATCAAATCCTGGTTCCGCATCAGTTTGCTGACGGCCGCTACCATTTCCGGCGTAAAGCCCGGTTGTAGCCGGGTAAGGGTTGGGGTATCGACTTCGTCCGACAGCAGGTAATTCCGCAAATCGCCGACCGTCAGGTGGCTGATGGGCGCAAAAGCCGCGGTATTGTGCGTATCCTGAATCAACCGGGTTATTTCATCGGTTTCGTAAGGGATAACCGCTTCGTTCAGGAACGTCGTCAGCGGCACATCCGCCAGCGCCATCTGGGCGGCAACGCGTTCCTCGGCGGTTTCGGCCGCAACGCCCGCCAGTTGGTCGCCCGACCGCAACGGCGTAGCTTTTGCCAGCAACGTTTTCAGGTCGTCGAAGCGGTAGGTCAGGTTTCGAACAGCAGAACGATAGGCCATAGTGGTAACAAATTCGAAAAGAATGGTACGAAAATCAGTGAATAAAGCCCACAGGGATCAAAAATGGAATCTACTAACAAGCACGGATAACCCCAAGTATTACAGGAATTTAATAAACCCATAACCGTTTATAGCCCGGTCTTTTGTATGTTTGGCGATTGGTAGTTTATCCCTTTTTGCAAAAATGAAATCATTCCAACTGGTGGTATTTGATATGGCTGGCACGACGGTTCGGGACCAGCACGAGGTGGAACATTGTTTTGCCCAGGCCGCTTCCCAAACCAAGCTGATCGTCAGCGACGAACGCATTCTGGCCATGCAGGGCCTTTCCAAGCGGTTTGTTTTTGAAACGTTGTGGAAAGAACAACTCGGTGAACCCACCGCATCGGAATTGAAAACCAGGGTCGACCACTCGTATCTGCTCTTTACCGAAATCCTGGAAAATCATTACCGGACTCAACCCGTCGTTCCAACCGAGGGCTGCCTGGAAACCTTCGCTTATCTGCGGAAAAACGGCATTTCCATTGCCCTGACGACCGGTTTTTATCGTAAAGTAACCGATATTATTCTCGAAAAATTAGGCTGGCTGACCGGTCTGGACGAGCAGTATGTGGGCACTAGCCAAACCATTATTCAGGTTTCGATCGCCAGCGATGAGGTAGAACACGGCCGGCCGCAACCACTCATGATTCAAAAAGCGATGCGGTTATTGAACGTTACCGATCCAAAGCGGGTGGTAAACATTGGCGATACGCCTTCGGATTTGTTGTCGGGACAGGCGGCTCAGGTTGGTTTGAATCTGGGCGTTGTCAATGGCACCCACACGCGCAGTCAGCTCGAAACCTACCCGCACGACCGGTTCCTGGAATCGCTCGGCGATTTGCCGGGTATCCTGTCGGCATCGGCGTTTCAGTCCCTGGCAAACGGTTTTACTCTGTAATCGTAATTATACTTCTCTTGGCTTCTTTCGATTTTATCATTGTCGGCTCGGGCGCGTTGGGAACGTTTCATGCCCTTCATGCGGCCCGCGCCGGAAAACGGGTTCTGCTTCTTGAAAAAGACAACCGGCCCGTCAGCGCCACCGTCCGGAATTTTGGGCAGGTAGTCCCGTCCGGTTTGAGTGGACGATGGTATGAATACGGACGGCGGAGTCTGGAACTTTACCGGCAAATTCAACAGGAATACGACATCACGGTTCGGCAGAATGGGTCGGTTTACGTAGCTTCCGATGCCGATGAATGGCAGTTGGCCAACGAGTTATACGATCTGCGCCGGGCCGACGATTACCCCTGCGTGTTGTGGTCGAAAGCCCGGACGCTGGCGAACTATCCGGCCTTACGGCCCGAGTACGTGCAGGGCGCGCTAGTTTTCCCGGATGAAATCAGTGTGGAACCCGATCGAATGATTTACCGGCTAATCAGCTACCTGACGACCAAATACGCCAACGTAACGTACCGCAACAACGCTGCGGTCATCGGGTGCGAATCGACGGCGGGGGGCGCAACGGTTCGGCTGGCCAACGGCGAGCGATTGCAGGCCCAAAAAGTACTGATCTGTAATGGCAGCGAATTCCGGTTGTTGTATCCGGACCTGTTCGCCCAAAGTGGCCTGGTGGTGAGTAAATTACAGATGATGCAGACAATTCCGATGCCGGAAATTATGCTTCCCGGAAACATTCTGACGGGCCTGACCATCCGGCGTTACGAGTCATTTGCCGAATGTCCGTCGTATGCCAGCCTGCAAACGCCCGACCACCTGGTCGAGCTCAGGAAATGGGGTATTCACGTGCTCTTCAAGCAGGCTCTCGACGGTTCCATTATCATCGGTGATTCGCACGAGTACGCAGCAGCCACCCAAACCGATGATTTGGGTTTCGATACGAAAGATTATGTGAATCACCTCATTATTCAGGAAGCCAGCCGCATCGTCAAGTTTCCGGTCGACCAGATTCAGCGGACGTGGGCCGGTTTCTACGCCCAGACTACGCAGGAAATTTTCGAAGCTGATCTGGATACTATTCACATCATTACCGGTATTGGCGGGAAAGGCATGACTTCCAGCGCCGGTTTTGTCGAAGAAACCATCCGGCGGTTGTTTAATTAGAAGAAAGAGGCCAGACCAGAGCGTACAGACCATTGTCTCATCTCGTTCTTCTCAAAACTAAAAAAAGCAGGAAGCCAAAGGCCAGTTCCTGCTTTTTAGATTACTGAAAATGAAACTCTTTAGGCTTTTTGCTCCTCCGTTTCGGCGGTTGCCGATGGCGTTTCTTCCCCGGCAGATTCGCTGGTAGCGGTTTCTGTTTTTTTCTCGAACGCTTCCGGGAGGCTTTTCCGCAGAATGGCATACCAGCCGAGCATTTTTTTCACATCGGACATATGCACCCGATCGCGGTCGTATTCCGGCACCACTTCAGCAATAAAATCGGCCAGTTCGGTGTTCGACGCTGATTTTGGCGTTATGGGCAAATTGTCTTCGTATTTTTCATAAATGGCCAGAAAAACATCGCCCAGGGGCTTTGATTGTTCGTCGTCATCCGTATAAATCGAAATGTCTTTCAACACCGATACGCGAGCTGTTGGCCCGATCATCGATTTTTCTTTTTTCTCATCAAGCGACTCCACAATCACGCCAGTCCGGCTGGGTTTCATGATTCGGTATAAGCCGCTTTTTCCGGCAATATTTGCAATTTCTTTCAGCGCTTCCATGCTGCTTGTTTAATTGGTAACGGTCGATTTGGTTTGGTTATTGCCAATTTTTCTTAAAAACTGAGGGGCAAAGATAGGGTTAATCGCGGGCCGATGATACGAATAGGTCGGATTTAGCCGATTTTAATTCGCCCGAAACCGCTTTCGCTGGTGAACCGGCTACGCTTATTTAGTGGCCTTCATCTCCTGGTAAAAATCCTTGTTCAGCTGGTCGATATAGGCCAGAATCTCCTCTTTGCCCCGGCTGCTCACCGCCGACGAGACAAACATGGGTGGCAATTCGGTCCAGGTTTTGAGCAGCGTTTGCCCGTATTTTTTCACCATTTGCTGAATGGCATTGGAACTCACTTTTTCGGCTTTTGTGAAGATAATGACAAATGGCAGCCCGCGCTGCCCCATTCGTTCCATAAACTCCAGATCGATGCGCTGCGGCTCAATTCGGCTATCCACCAGAATGAAGGTGCAAATCAGATTCGGGCGCTCCGACAGATACGTATCGATCATCTTTTCCCATTTCTCCCGCTCCCGCTGGGGTGCTTTCGCAAAACCGTAGCCCGGCAAATCCACCAGATACCAGTCGGTATTGATGAGAAAATGGTTGATCAACTGGGTCTTTCCCGGCGTTTGTGACGTTTTGGCCAGCTTATGCCGGGTCGTCAGCATATTAATGAGCGACGATTTTCCGACGTTTGATCGACCAATGAACGCGTATTCCGGTTTATCCGGCTTCGGACAGCGGGTCGGATCGGAATTACTTATGACGAACTCAGCTTGTTTTACTTCCATAGTGTTCAGAAATCGATTTAGAAAACCGCTCTCCACCTGCAAAGTTCGTAAAGAATTGAGAAGAGTACTATTAACTATCGAAAATGGAAAGACCACAACCGCTTACAAATCGATATTTTTGCTTAAAATTGTACGATAAATCCGGTCTTTTATCGGTGCCACGAAACGAATTAGCATCAGTAAGTCGTTACTCTTTTATCAGAACGAACCGCCTATAAGGTTATGAAGAATTTAAGTTTGCTATCATTGTTCGTTGTTCTGGCGTTGGTTTTGAACGCCTGCAACACCACCAGTACGAAATCAGAAGGCGACAAACCGGCCGAAACGTCCACTCCGGTGGTGAGTACGGCCAGTACGGAACCGGGGATTCAGTTCTCGGAAGCTAGCTGGAAAACCCATCTGGCCAAGGCCAAAGCCGAGAATAAACTGGTCTTCCTGGATGCTTATACCAGTTGGTGCGGCCCCTGCAAAATGCTGCAAAAAAATGTGTTCACGAAGAAAGAAGTGGGAGACTTTTTCAACAAGGAATTTATCAATGTGAAAGTCGACATGGAAAAAGGCGAAGGCCCGGAACTGGCTTTGCAATATCCACTGGAAGGCTATCCGACCTTACTTTTTATTGACGGCGACGGCAAAGTCGTGAAGAAAGTACTGGGTTACCAGGAGCCCGAAAAACTACTCGCCATTGGCAAAGGCCTCAAAAACGGAACGGCTTTATAAATTAGAGCGTATTAAAATGCCGAAAAAGCCGCAGCGGAGCTTCCGTTTGCGGCTTTTTCGTTCCATATCGGCTAGATTAGCCGGTAATAAGCAGCCAGATCTTTCATGACTAACACATTGTCTACCTTTAATTTATCAAAAATCCGGGCCTTGTGGGTTCCCACCGTAGAAGTGTGAATGTTCAGTGTATCAGCAATATGACTGACGGATTTGCCTTTCACCAAATGGTAGGCAATTTCCAGCTCCCGGTTCGACAATAATCCGAATGGGTCAAGCTCTTTCTTGAAGTGAGTGTCCTCCGCCATCTGATCCAGTAGCTCAGCACAAACGTAGAGTTTTCCGTATAAAATGGAATGGACTGCCTTCAGGATTTCCAAGTCCTCAGCCTGCTTGCTGATGTAGCCCTTCACGCCCAATTGCAAATACCGCTTGGCGAACGCATATTCGGTCATGATGGTAAATATCATGATGGGCAGGT
This sequence comes from Larkinella knui, assembly GCF_003858645.1. GTDB lineage: Bacteria > Bacteroidota > Bacteroidia > Cytophagales > Spirosomataceae > Larkinella > Larkinella knui. Next base: position 1,212,213 of record NZ_RQJP01000002.1, read on the forward strand.
CGGGCGCGATGGTGCGGATATTCTGAAGCAGACTAAAGGTGTCGGTATTGGGCATGTTGATGTCCATAACCATCAAATTATAGCCGGTATCCATAATTTTACTGAAAGCCGTACTGCCGTTTTTGGCTTCATCGATCTGAATGGCTCCGTATTGTTCCCGCAACAGCAACCGGATGCCCGAACGCACAATGGAATGATCGTCTACTAGTAAAACCTTATACATACTATTTCCTGATTTTGGCTCGACTTATTCTTAAAGACAGTAGAAAATACTGCCGCATTTGCTCTTTTTATATTATGTACAAGCAATTTTTGAAACTATTCGTACCAATACTACACGGGTGTTCGACCGACTCGAACACCGGATTACTGAATTCTCACATTCGCCAGTATTCGATTCCCTGGGTTTCTTCCTTGGCGTACAATCCTTTCAAGTCGAGCAAAACCGGTTGTGCGGTCATGATGGACCGGAAGTAGGCAATATCCAGTTTCCGGTACTCATCGTGCCCGACGGCCATCACTACTGCGTCATACTGGCTCGAGGGCGCGTCCATCAACGTCAGGTTGTATTCATGCGCCACTTCGTTCGGCGATGCGTGTGAATCGACAATGTGCACGTTAACCGAGTATTTCATTAACTCACGCACCAGGTCGGCCACTTTGGAATTCCGGATATCGGACACGTTCTCCTTAAAAGTAATGCCCATCACCAGCACTTTCGTCTGCTGCGGAGCCCGGCCTTTCTTGATGAGCATCTGCACTAGTTTCGTAGCGATATACGCCGGCATGCCGTCATTGATTCGCCGGCCACTGTGAATCACCTGTGGATCGTAGCCCAATTGCCGCGATTTATAAAGCAAATAATACGGATCGACCCCGATGCAGTGGCCGCCCACCAAACCGGGTGTAAATTTCAAAAAATTCCATTTTGTGCCAGCGGCTTTGATAACCTCCTGGGTATCAATATCCATTTTGTCGAAAATAATCGACAGTTCGTTCATTAACGAGATATTCAGATCGCGCTGGGTATTTTCAATGACTTTAGCGGCTTCTGCCACTTTGATGGTCGGCGCTTTATACACCCCCGCCCGGATTATGCTTTCATAAACAGCGGCAATCTCATCCAGCGCTTCAGCATCGCTGCCCGACACGATTTTCAGAATGGTGGTCAGGGTCCGTTCCTTGTCACCGGGATTAATGCGCTCCGGTGAATACCCAATTTTGAAATCGACTCCCAGTTTTAAACCGGAATGCTGTTCCAGAATCGGCAGACAGTCTTCCTCTGTGCAACCGGGATACACCGTCGATTCATAAACGACATAGTCACCCGGTTTTAACACGTTCCCAACGGTTTCGGAAGCCCGCTGAAGGGGTTTCAAGTCCGGGACTTTATAATCATCAACCGGCGTCGGAACCGCCACCACAAAAAAAGTGGCTTGCCGAAGGACCTCCGGGTCATTGGTAAACGCAATGTCCCGGCCTTCAAACTCTTCCGGTGCAATTTCATGCGACGGATCTTCACCCCGGCGCATCATCGCGATCCGTTCAGAATTAATATCGAAGCCAATCACCTTAAACTGCCGGGCAAATTCCAGTGCAATCGGCAATCCAACGTACCCCAGACCAATAACGGCAATCTGTCCCTGTTTTTGTTTTAATTCCTTGTACACAATTTGATGCATTATAACCAACTGATAAGCCTATGGTACTGTCAGTTCCGGTGCGTGAATTTTCGGTGAATGGGTCAACGCAGCAGACCTTCTGTCAGCAAATATAAACTACCAATTACAAATACAACCATTGCCTAAAATAATACCATGATTGTTCTTCCCGGTTAAAACCGCCTTGACAGTTTACAGTCAGTTTCAGTGCTTTCTAAAATTAGTCAGTCTTGCGTAAGATCATTTTTTCTTATTTCTACGCTTTTTCTACGACTATCATTGAGACGCAAAAAGCCCCGGCAAGTTACACCTGCCGGGGCTTTTTTTATTTCTGGTCGTCAACGATTTCCTTACGGAACCAGGCGCAATTCAACCCGGCGGTTTTTCGTCAAGCCGGCACGGGAGTTGTCACCGATTGGTTTGAACGAACCGAAGTAGTCGATAATGATCCGGTTGGCGTCATTCAGACCCTGTTTAACCAGGTAGTTCTTAACGGCTTCAACCCGACGACGTGACAGTGCGATGTTGTAGCGGTCAGAAGCACGACGGTCAGCGTGACCCGACAGTTGCAGACGGCACTGCGTTTTGTTCAGCAACTCAACTACTTTGTTCAGCATGTCGTAGTACTGCGGCTTGATGATGTTTTTGTCGGTATCGAACGCAACATTCGTCAGGATTTCAGCACAGGCAATACCCGGCAATGCGGCACTCACGTACTTATCGAAGTCGATGGCTTCACCCGCACCGGAGACAATGCTTCCAGCTGGTGTGTTGGGTTGACGGTCGAAGTAATCAGAAACCCCGTCATTATCCGTATCCATCAACAGTTTCGGATCGATGTCTTTCGGCCGATTGGCTTTCGCAACGGAATCGATTTGTTCCAATGTCAGGATGACCGGCGGTTTGATCAGGTTACGGGGATCGGTCCAACGGAGGTGATACGTTCCTTTGGTCGTATCGTAATCGTATTTACCGTTCACTTTCTGAACCTTGATCGCGTTTTTACCTAATTTGTACGTAACCGCTACGGCAACATACCCCATTTTATCCAGGTTAGACTCGCCTTTGCGTTCGTACGCATTATCGAACTGGCCGCGGGTTCCGAAGCCGTCGAAATAGCTGGAACTGTTTCCACCGATGGTGGCATCGAGCCGGTCGGTGTTGACATTCGTAAACCGGAAGTCTAGACCTACGTCGAAACGGGAGCTAACTTCGTAGTTGACCGCCAGGCCGACGGGAATAGCCCAGTCTTTTTCGTATTTAGCTTCGCGCAGGATGCCGTCGCCATTGTTGGTTTTTGTCCAACGGCGCACCCGGCCTGTTCCTAATTCATAAGCGGTTGATTTGAAGAATACCACACCAAGTCCGGTGTAGGCATCGATCTTCCAGCGCTTCATTTTATTGATACCAAACAACAGACTTTTCAGGTTGACGCTACCCGTCAAATCGGTCTGGATGTAGTTTGATCGAAAATAAGAGTAATACAACCGGCGTTTCATACCGACTAAATTACCGAATTGCCCGTCTAACTGGAGGCCAAACAGGTGAGACAACTGCTTCCCGACGGCTACGCCAAAAAACGCCGACTTGCGCTCGCTGTAGCTGTCAAATCCGGTCTTTGAGACCGGGTAGAAGTCATATTCCCTCAGGTCTCCGAAGAATTGAGTGGGGCCGCCCATGACAGAAACTGACCAGGTGTTCAGTTTAGCTGGACCTTCATACGAGGCTTTCGGGTTATACTGGGCACTGGCACCTGTCGCTGCCAAAAGAGCCAGTCCCATTGCCCTTACGAACAGGGATACTTTTTTCATACTTATCAGGTTATTGTTTGACAGTTAATAAACCATTGAGTGTGGTGAAACAACAATTGTCGGTTACTTAGCCGGTCGTTTTATGCAACTTTCAACGCTTTGCCGCAAAACTATAGATTTTCGCTTAGTTTACAAACAAGACACTGGTAGTTTACAAACAAGTTACCGGCAGCTTTGTTTAATCCATACCTTTTAGTTTTACCGACACAAGAAAAACAGGATTTGGCTACCATCAAAGGCGTTGCATCAGTTTTTTTGACATACTACTCTTCCATTTCATAAAATTTCCCAAGTTAATCTGTTGCCGGGCCTGTTTCACTAACCATAAATAAAAGGTAAGGTTTTGAAGACTGGCAATTTGGGCTCCTAAAATTTCTTCCGATTTGATTAAGTGTCTTAAATAAGCCTTTGAGTAACATGTACCGGCATACCCGCCCAGTTCTTCATCGATCGGACTAAAATCGTCTTTCCACTTCTCGTTTTTAATATTGATAATCCCCTGCGACGTAAAGACGAAACCGTGCCGGGCGTTTCGGGTTGGCATGACACAATCGAACATATCGATGCCCAACGCAATGGCTTCCAGAATATTTTCGGGCGTTCCAACTCCCATCAGGTAGCGGGGTTTATCAGACGGCAAAATGGCATTGACATGCTCGATCATTCCGTACATTTCGTCGGCTGGTTCGCCCACGGCAAGCCCTCCAATCGCGTTCCCCTCACGCTGTTGCTCCGCCACAAATTCGGCCGACTGCTGCCGGAGGTCCTTGTACGTACTGCCCTGAACAATAGGAAACAGCGTTTGCCGGTATCCGTATTTATTTTCTGTCGTGTCGAAACGGTTGAGGCAACGGATCAGCCAGCGGTGGGTCATTTCCATCGAATCCCGCGCGTAACCGTATTCGCAGGGATACGGCGTGCATTCATCAAAAGCCATCATGATGTCGGCTCCGATACTACGCTGGATGTCCATAACACCCTCCGGAGTAAAGATGTGTTTTGATCCGTCGATATGCGACTTAAAAGTAACGCCCTCTTCTTTTATTTTCCGGGTGTTTGATAACGAATACACCTGATAACCTCCGCTGTCGGTCAGAATGGGCCTTTCCCACCCATTAAATCGGTGCAGCCCGCCCGCTTTCTCCAGAACGTCGAGACCGGGCCGCAAATACAGATGGTAGGTATTTCCCAGAATGATTTCCGCTTTGACATCCGCTACTAATTCGCGCTGGTGAACCGCTTTCACCGTCCCGGCCGTGCCAACGGGCATAAAAATGGGCGTTTCGATCAAACCGTGGTCCGTTGTAAGGAGTCCCGTTCGTGCCTTGGAGTGGGGGTCGGCAGACTGTATGGTAAATTGCATTGCTGGTTGCTTTACTATCTTTTACGTACAAAGGTGGAAAGTCCAACGGCGAAAATCAAAATATGTATATTTGCCACCGCGTTTCCGTTCACCTGTCAGTCAATTATTCCCGTCATTTTGTGGTCTCTATCGTTCTGGCTGTGTGTTTTTTATCCGTAGGCATACAGCTTTTTTATATTCTGGGTATTTTTTCGAGAATGGCTTTTTATTCCGATCCGGACAAAAGTTGGTCGCCGGGTCGTGCCGATTCGTTTCAGCAGCCGGCAGCCAATCCGCCGGTTAGCATCGTCGTCTGTGCCTGGAATGAACTGGACAATCTGCGCACCCTGTTGCCCCTGCTCGACGATCAGGTGTACCCGGTTTTTGAAATTCTGGTGATGGACGACCGTTCGAGCGACGGCACCCGGGAGTTTCTGGAAAAATCGGCCGACCGCTTCGAGCACGTCCGGTATATTCGCATCGATCGGGAACACGATCATGTTACCCCCAAAAAATACGCCCTCACCACCGGCATCCGGAATGCGGCCCACGATATTATTCTGCTGACCGACGCCGACTGCCAACCCGCCGGTGATTTTTGGCTGGCGGGCATGGTTGGGCGGCTTGATCGGCCCGAAAAAGCTATTGTGCTGGGTTTTGGCCCTTACAAACGCCGGAAAAAACACGGCTGGATCAACCGGCTGATCCGCTACGAAACCCTGTTTACGGCCGTTCAGTATTTTTCGATGGCGCTGGCCGGGCTACCGTATATGGGTGTCGGGCGAAATCTGATGTACCGGCGGAAATTATTTCTGGATAACAAAGGATTTTATTCGCACATTCGCGTTTTGGGTGGCGACGACGATTTATTCATCAACGAAGTGGCGACGGCCCGAAACGTGGCCATTAGTGTGCATCCGGCTACCTTTACCTATTCAAAACCCAAAGAGACGTTTGCCGAATGGTGGCACCAGAAACAACGGCATTTATCCGTAGGTGAGCATTACAAAACCCGCAATAAAATCTGGCTGGGACTTTTGTCGCTCTCCCACGTGCTGAGTTGGCTGGTGGGACCGGTAGTTGTTCTGATTACTTCGCTACGATTGATAAACGTTGGTCTACTGGCTTTATTAAATCAATCCGAGGGCCTGCTTTTCGTGGCGGCTACCGGTTTATTTTTGTTCAGAGTACTGGCCTTCTGGCTAATCGTGGGCCGTATTAGCTACCGGCTGGGGCATACCGTCGATTGGATGGCCATGCCGGTTTTGGATTTGACGATGGGAATTTATTACGGTATTATGGGCGTTGTCACCCTGCGACCGCGGAATAAAAACCGTATCATGAAGTGGAAATAGAAGGATGCCTGCTGAACGATGAATGGCTAACGCTGCCATCTTCATCGGCCGGCGTGCACGATTCATAATTCATCATTCTTTTGGACCTGATTAAAAAATATTTTCCTGACTTAACCAGTCGGCAGCTGGAGCAGTTTGCGGCTCTGGACGAATTGTATCGTCACTGGAATGCGCAAATCAACGTTATTTCACGGCAGGACATCGACTCGCTGTACGAGAAACACGTCTTGCATTCGCTCGGCATTGCCAGGGTCATTCAGTTTGTACCGGGTACCGAAATTCTGGATGTCGGCACGGGCGGTGGTTTTCCGGGCATTCCGCTGGCGATTCTGTTTCCGCTGGCCGATTTTCATCTGGTGGACAGCATTGGCAAAAAAATTAAAGTGGTTACCGAGATCAGTTCGGCGCTGGGGCTCACCAATGTAAAGGCCGAACAGGCCCGTGTCGAGCACCTGGACTCAACGTACGATTTTGTGGTTAGCCGGGCGGTTACGCGTCTGCACCCTTTTCTGGGCTGGGTGCGCTACAAGATTCTAAAAACCGGTAACAATAAACTCCGAAATGGGGTTTTGTACCTGAAAGGTGGAGATGTGAGTGACGAGCTGGCGGAAATTCAGGAGAAGCACCGGATTTACGAATTATCCGCTTATTTTGACGAACCGTTTTTCGAAACCAAAAAGGTGATTTATATTCCAAAATAACTTTACTAGTCAGGGATTTCCCTACTCTACATACTATGGCAGAAGTTTTCAAATCCAGCGGCTTTAAAGACCCGATCAACCGCGACGTCGTCGAATTTAACGACAAGGGAGTCACGTTCCGTGTGAACAAGCTCATTGGCGGCACCGACAATTTTGTATTCTACGGGGACATTTCCGGCGTAGAGATCGACAATGGTCTGTTTTTTTCGACCATCCGCATCATTCCGCGGGCGCGGCCCGAAATTATTATCAAGAATTTCACCCGGGGTGACGCCCGGCAGATCAAGGAGTTAATCCTGGCGCGGGTGCCAACCCTGGGCTCTCATCCATTATAAATAAAGCGTTCTCACGGATTTTTGCAGAAAATGCTTGCAAGAGTTCTTCCGAGCCATTACTTTTGCACCCACAAAACACTCCCGAATAGCTCAGTCGGTTAGAGCATCTGACTGTTAATCAGAGGGTCGCTGGTTCGAGCCCAGCTTCGGGAGCAACAACTGTACTTCAGTGTGATTAACCGCCTTCAAAAGGGGCGGTTTTCGCTTTTTTAAGCACTTCTGCATGCATTTCCTCCTCTATTCTCCAATCAGTTAATTTTTGGGTACAACTACGGGTACAACTTCAATAATTATGGGTACAACCATTTTCCGTATGTCATTGAAATGAAATAAGTTACACTTGTTTATGCAAACATTCTTTTAAATACACAATTAAATATCATGTAGCCTTATTTAATTAGAGGTTTATATTTATTAAATCCTATTATCGGTTACATGTCATGACGACAAAAAAGAATGCAAATCTCTGTTCGTTTTCGGATTCGAACCCCAAAGAAAAAGAAGGATGGCACCCACCAGTCACCCAAGGGGAAAAGAACGGTGTACATGTGCCTTACAGTTAATGGTGTTCAGGCGCGATGTGATTATTCATCTGGTGTTCGACTAGACCCTGCTCTCTGGAATCAGGAACAACAGGAAGCACATGGGCGCTCAAAAATGGCCCAAGTTGTTAATGATCGCTTAAAAGCCATTGAGGCCGAACACAAAGAAATCTTGAACCGTCAGATCAGTCTGGCCAAAATCCCCACTCCTGAGAGCATAAAACGCGAATGGCTGCATGGCAACACGCCCCTGCCTTTTGTTGTCGAACTCTACCAGAAATATCTGGATTTTCTGGATGAACTCGATGGCACGGAAAAAGGCAAGGCTGTACGCACGATGGAGAAGTGGTATTTTGGAAAACAGCACCTCCAAAATTACATCCAGAAAGAGATAGGCAGGAAGGACATCGAAATCAGTGAGTTGAATGTTACCTAGGGACGGCAATACCATAAATGGTTAATGAAATATTCAGAACCAGGCAAAAAGGGCAAAAAGACTCAGAATAAAGATACTGCAACGAAATACATATCTTTCCTGAAAGCAGCTCTCGATTATGGTATTGAATCAGAGTTGCTCGAAATCAATCCCTTAGAAAAATTGAGATTTTCGCGCAGTAAGCCGAAGACGGTCTATTTTCTGGAGGATAAGCACCTTAAAAAGTTGTGGAATTTGAAACTGGAAACCACTGCTGATCTGGCACGTGATCTTTCACTTCTGGTCTGTTATACTGGTATGGATTACCCTGACCTAGAGAAATTCCTGGACAACCCTCACTCCTATCTGGCTTCCACATCGACCGGTAAGCAGAAGATTATTATCAACCGAAGTAAGCCTCCTTTTGGCGAATGCCAGATTCCTTATCTACAACCGATTACTATTATATTAAATAAGTATAAGTGGAAGGTTCCACGATTAGATGATCACACAGTCAATAGGTTCTGGCAGGTATTCGAAAGTCAAATTGGATTTAAGGATGGCAGGGTTACGGTCAAAATTCTTCGCAAAACGGCCGGTTCACTTTTTTTGAACGAAGGATATACACTTGAAGTAGTTCAGAAAATCTTAGGACATACCAGCATTTCGACGACTGAACGTCATTATGCTAAAATTCGGGATAAACGAGTCGATCGGGAAATGGATCGAGTTGGGGTCGAATTTGCAAAATCTATATCAATAGATAAATAATCAATGCCTGGTCAATATGACCAGGCAATTTTTGATTCAAATGCATTATCAACAACAATCTTAGAATTGACTGCGCTTTGTTTATCAGGAAACACCACAACCCAAACGGCGTAATTATATGGGTAGCCACTAAATAGTTTTGAGTATCCATTTAGTGCTCTTATAGTACTAAGGAACGTCTCATGCTCCTGCTGAGTACGGCATCCAATTATTAGCTTACAATTTGAATTATCTGATAAATTAAGTATTGTTCTCATTGTTATTTTTTAAAGATTTGCATCTAAGTGAAATATATAGTAAGCTAAGTAAGCGAAACCTGTAATAGCAATCAAGAAGTTTTTAGCAAAATCCGTCTCGATGTTAGCTGTCGTTATCAGATTCCACATCCCAAAATTCGAAACCACTTTTTCAATCTTCTACATTCCTACAATTCCTGGTACTAAGTGAATCTGCTCTACTTTTTCGTCCTTTCCTACCCCCTGTGATCCTTTGAACTTCGGCTTTCATTTCAACCAAACCGAAGTATTCATGGACAATCCAATTGCAACCAAGGCCCCCGCCGAAGAAGCCGCCCAGCAGATTTTCAACCTAATGTCTGAGGAAGGCTACTCGATCGAAGAGAAAATCGCCATTCGACCACGTTACGGGCCAACCTCGGAAAATTTTCATCTTTCTTTTTCGTCTTTTCGTCCCCACCCTGGACGCCCGATGGCCAGTGGATATACGAAATTGAGGAGTTATCGAAAAAGGAGCCGCAAAATTACTACTTCATGGAAGTCAAGACCGTGGATAATCAGGCGTTTTTGCCCGTCGATTACATCGCGGATTTGAAGCGGATTTTAATGAAGATGGTTTTTGAGGTCGAAGTATTGGGACGCCGGATCTCCAAGCTGCCTAAAACCTTTTACCCTTCGTTCAACCGGGAGAAGCACGTGCTGGAAGACCACGACGAAGACGACCAGTTGCAGCTTGACGGGGCGCTGTTCTATAATCCCAAACAGTACCTGGTGGCCAGTTGTGATTTTAACGCCCATTTTACCAGCGCCACGATTTGGCAGGAAGACTATGAATTTGGGCGTTTAGTGGACAACGTGTTTGTTAAGGAGGCCCAGGAAGGAAGGACGATGGCAGAAGCCCTGGCCTTTTCTATAACCGAGCGCTTTCCGGGCCACACCAAGAAGCGCATCATCCTGACCGGGGACCGCAATGGGAAGAACAAGAGTGCAGGCAGCAACCGGACCATGTATGAGCAGGTAGATAGTGTACTCAGTGAGGCAGGATGGGATGTCATAGCGGCACCCATCAGCTATAACCCCTTGCATAAGGATAAGCACAATGACATCAATCGGGTACTTAATGAAAAGGACGATGACCAGTTCAAGGTGCGCATCGATGGGGTGCGGGCCAAAGCCACCGTGATCAGTATCGAGAACAGCCCGATCCAAACCGATTACTCAAAAGACTAATCATCCGAGAGCGGGGATGGTGAACAGGAACGGGCCACCCACTTGTCGGATACGGTGGATTACTACATCATCCGGCGATTGAAAACTGGCCTGACCCGGGCGAATGAAGACTTCGAAATTGAATTCTACTGATCAGTCGGTGAATCGACAACCTGATGCACCGACCACATCTCTCCTACCCTGAAAAAAGACGGGGACTCTCCACCCTGCAGCTATTCGCCAGTTTTTATTTTTGGCGATCGCCAAAATGATAAAGGGCGGGGTCGGAATAGAAAAAAACGGGTAAATATTGATTTAATTAGATATAACCATCTGATTTACAGCAATTAACGAATAAAAAATATTCAAAAAGAGTGCAGATATTGAAAAGTATTCAGATTTTTTAAGTGAACAATCACTTATCAATCAATGATTGTTATTTCATGCTTTTTTTCCACAATCATCAAATATGCTTTTTAAATAACCTTAACAGGTTATTCTCTTATTCTATTCGTTTTCCATTGTCACCAAGTGATTCCTTTATTTCACCCTGCGAGCTAAAGATTCGAAAATGAACAATGTCTATTAATTATAACCTACAAATGATACAGCGCAATAAAATGAAACCAAAACAATAGGAAAACAACCATAATAAAATACAAAAAAATAAGCCAACTATCTAATATACAGGAGTTTAAAACAAAACAAAGATCATTCTTTATATTTATATTAGAATCCGAGGCATTAAACAGTCAGGAAAAATATAACTCCCTTTGTCTGATTAAAATTATTTTTTTGTATTTTTACTTAGCGGTTATACCTAAATCATTAATACTATTAAATTTGTGGATCTCCAGCAAAATGCCTTAAAATCCCGAACGCTTAGCCTAGTATATGAATGATTTCATTGCCAGCAGCTTTTTCAAAGAATTTTTTATTCCAATGCTATCTGTTTTCCTAACCGGCGCAGTAAAAGTTGTATCCAGAAGAGATGGGCAATTTGGTATCACAAGGGAAGATTATGCTATTGGAATTGATTTGGTCGTTACATCATTAGTATTACTTACTACTTATGCCTCAAGGATAGCAAATGATGTTAGACGGAGTAACCCAGCCGTTGACCTTTTCAAATGTAGAGAGAGGCTAGAAATGTTACCATGGTTGTTGATTTTCTATATCCTTGGGCTGTGGGCATTATCAACTATCGTGAGAATCAAAGGCTGGGAAAGTTCACCCTCTAATCGTATCCACCGAACTTGGGGAGTTTGGATTCCAACAATTATTGGAATTATTTTGTTATTAGCTACTGTTAGATACATAGAGTGATGAAAAGCAACAAAACATATACACGTATTGAACTATATTTATCAACAGCTGTATTGCTATTATCAATGTCTGCAATTATGATATTATACTTGATGGCAGATAAAGGAAATAGTATTTCAGAGCTTTTTGTTGGCTTATTAGGAGCATTTTCTGGAGGTATTGTTTGGTATATATTTGCTCAAGTTTTTATTAAAAAAACTAAAAGAAAAATTTTTCTTGCATATTCATATAATGATAAAACTTTTGCGCAACTCTTAGAAGAAGATTTACTAAAAAGTTCAATTAAAGTTTTTGATCAAGAAAAAGGGATTGAAGTTGGAATTGATTTTTCAGAATCTATAAAAGTAGCACTTAAAGAGGTTGACGATGTTGTCGTAATTATTTCTAAAGATTTTTACAAATCTGGAAATCTTGAATATATTATATCAGTCAGTAAAAGCCAGAACAAAAGAATTATTCCTTTTATTATTGATAATTCAAAACTTCCTCAAAGCTTATATAAAATCAAATATATTGATTCTAGCAAAGAATCTAAGCGTGCAAAGGAAGATCTTACACATGAACTCTTAGTCCCTGTTCATGCGTATAGCTAAAACTTTGTCATTTTCGACTTCTTTTAGTATAATCTTATTTTTATTTATTCTACTACTTAGATTGAGATATTATAAATAATGCAATATTGTATAAATACATAAAATATTTATATAATATATTGTCCCTAGCTACATCCTCCATTAGTCACCCTCGCAAAGTAACTTCAATACACAAGCTCAATAATCAGCAAAATCGTGTGAATTACCTGTGCGTGATAAAAACTGAGTATACTTGTCAAGTAAGTTTTTAGCATATGGATCTCTTAACGATGTAACACGCTTAATTCCGTATGTAAATTTATTTTTTACAATCTCAGCTTGCCCTAATTTATTATTAAGTGAGAGCTTAGGCAACATACCATTAATTAGTTGATTAAGCCAGAGGCCTTTCACATGTTTCATCGCTTCCCCGCAATCATAAAGCTTATTCTGTAAATTAGAATGCATTGTTAATAATTCCGTAAAATGCTTACTTAAGCCAGTATGCAAAGCTTCGGGTGTAGAAGCTCTTAAATCTATTTCAACTATTCCATTAGGGTTAAACATAGCTAAGTCTAATACATTCATGTTAATAAGAACATGTTGGGAAATATTATTTGGTTATTTTGCCAATCGGTTCAGCATCAATGCACAGTTAGCCCACAAAAGCCATGATTCTGCACTACTGGTGGTCTGCTCATAATCTTTGGTAACCCGTCGAAAGTGGTTTAACCAGGCAAAAGTTCGTTCAACTACCGCACGGGCGGC